>CAWBIR010000001.1:0-180450 GCA_963788885.1 uncultured Alphaproteobacteria bacterium
ATTAGCGCACTTTCTCAGGGTTTAAGTATCCAAACCTTATTCGATAACGTCGTCGGCGACGGCGAGCCTTCCGATGGCCGAAGGTAGCGCAAACTGTTATGCTCGCAGCTTATGCATTCGCCTGATACTGGGAGGAATGTCATGCGTGCCTTGCTCGCAATTCTTTTGGCAATTTCAAATCCTGCCTTCGCGGTGGATTCCGATGGTCTTATCGGCAACTGGAAGCTCATTTCGTGGCAGGTGATTGTCGAAAACGAGCCGCCGCAGAACGTGTTTGGACCAAATCCGAAAGGCTACCTGATACTGACGAGCGAAGGGCGCAGCATGGCGCTCACGACAGCCGACAACCGCAAAGGCGGAATGGGGGACACCGAACGGGCGTCCCTGCACAAGTCGATGCTCGCCTACACCGGGAAATATCGCATCGAGGGCAGCGATTTTATCACAGTCGTCGATATCTCATGGAATGAAGACTGGAACGGCACCGAGCAGAGACGCCACTTCAGGCTCGAAGGCAATAAGCTGTTCATCGAATCGGAACCGGCACCCAGTATCGTGTTCCCGGGCAAGATCGATTTCCGCAGGATCGTGTGGGAGCGAGAAAAATAGCCGCATTCTCGGCCGCAGGACATTTCTGACCACCACATTGCGAGCGTATTCTTGGCTTGGTGATGACCCGCAGGGTATCGCTGCGTAACATGGCAACCCATCCGCAATGCCACGGAATGAGCCGGAGTCCGCTCCGGGTCATTAGCGGAAGTGGTTCGGCGGGAGTGTCATGTCCGCTTTCACCCCAGCAGCCGACATCGCGAGCGCGGCCGGAGATGTCGGTTAACGCCACGAGCTAGCTGCGCTTAGGGTGAGGCGCCACGCTGGCGGTCATCGGAACAGATCGGAAATGAGGATTGCCCTCGGACCGAATGTCGGCTTCACCCGGCGGGTTCAACCGATCGCTGCAACACATTCTGCAAACTTCTCAGCTGGGGTCTGATAGAGCAAGGTCTTTCGGGGTCTTTCATTGAGCTGCCTCTGTACCGAGTGCTGCGAACTCGCCCGGCGCGCCGCTCTCCTTGCGGTCGACGATCATGCCATGCACTTGTGGGCCGGAAATCCCGAAGATTTTTCCAGAGCGCCTCGGCGCTCTCGTGCGCCGAGGTCATCTCGCGGCCACCGATACTCAATCTGTCAGCTGACCGTTCCAGATCGCGATCAACATCGATCTACGACAATCCATCAACCGCACACCCGACGGGGTTGCAGGCGCCAGCCATGCGTAGTGTGCACCCGTCGCTGGACCACATAGCAACTGCCGTTGTCAGCATATGAATCGTTGGAAGCATACGGATAATAGCCATCCGGGTAGTCGTAAGCATAGTCGTCATAGTAGTCATCATAGGGGTACCCGAACCCGAAGCCGAAGCGGCGGCGTCCGAAATCGCGATCATGGAATCCACGACCACGAAATTCGCCAAATCTACCACCACGAAATTCACCGCCGCGGAAACCACCATCATGGAATGCCATGCCACCACCGCGGAAGCCGCTATTGATGCTACCACCGCCAAAGCCGCCGCTATGAAAACCTCCACCACCGAAGCCACCGCCATGGCCTCCGCCCATGCCACCTCCACCACCGCCGTGGCCTCCGCCGCCACCACCGCGAGCCAACGCCATCGTTGGAGAAGCCAGCCCAACAGACGCGACTGCCAATAATGCGATAACCGTTTTCCGCAACATAACCATCCTCCTTGAACTCTCGCTCCCAACCTCGACGCCCATCGCAGGTGGCAATCGCTCCAGAGAAACGCTACTGGCTTCGACATCACTGTTGCTCAACTCCGCGCGAGCCACGCCTGATTAAATTTAGATTTAGTGAACGAGTTGTTCGCGGGGGGCGCGCGCCGCGCTCACGACTGCGTTCCGGCGTCGTGATTGCAAAAGTGAACTCAGCTGTGCGGGCTCATGGCGAGAGGACCCGGCGCCAGATGCGGGTCCCTAAAAACAATCTGCCAAAAATTATGGGCCGCCCCCGTTTGAAGGTCGGGGGGATAAGACTTAGAGACGTTCGACCCATTAGCTGCCCCCATCCAGCCGGACGGCTCCCCTTGGAAAAATAACGCACACGCCGAAACATCAGCTCGACGTAACTGACACCACGATATCGGCGCGCGGAAAAGGTGGAGTGCGCGGACGTCAGCGTCGTTGGCAATTCGACCAGCGCATGGCACAGCCGACGATCCGACCGGCAGCTTTCCAAACCCGACGCTCGATGCATCGGCTCCTACCGTGTTCTCCAGCATGAGCGGTAGCTCGACTGCGACCTATGGCGCTTTCACGACGCCGGTTGCCGCAATCAGGTTGACCATGAGCGCGCAGAGCAGCGCGGGCGGCAAGGTCACCGCGACGATCCTGCAGGCGGGATCGGATGAGCGCCAGCGCGCGATGTCCGCCTTACCCCGGCGAGCGGACCTCGTCAGATCGGCCGATTACGTCGGTTAAGTGCCAACAGCAGCCTTCGCGGGCCATTTGGTGTAAAGGATACCTGAGAGGCAGGGCTATCTGTGCGGTTACAAGGGTTAATTGGCCAGCGGTAAAGCCAATAGCAAGGTGGACTATGTTGAAGCACTGGCTCTTTGACCTCATTGGTCACGTTTCTGGTCTCAGCGATGCACAACTTAGACAAATTGAGAAATCGTTGCCGGCGAGCAAGGCGCTGATCGATCTTCTCAATAGGGCCGAGCCGATGATCGAACAGGCACAAAAGCTTTACGCAGAAGCTGAACCGCTGATCGATGAAGCAATGAAAGAGTTGCAGACTGTTGGCCCCGCGGTGCAAATTTTGATCGATGTTATCGGGCATCATGTCAACAAAGGTGGTTCGCCGGCAGAGGCTGCTGAGGCAGTCCGCACGGCGCTTAACGGCTCAATCAAGAGCGTCGCTCGGGATCATTGGATCGATCAGCAAATGAGCCGCGTAACCGTGTTTGGAGGAACTGGCTTTGTTGGCCGTCGCATCGTGCGCTATTTGTCCGAGTCCGGCGCCACGGTGCGCGTCGCATCGCGGCATCCTAGGCGGGCTGAGGGCGACCACGTCGAACAGATCGCCGCCGACGCACATGACGAACGTTCCGTTGAAGACGCCGTTGCGAGCGCCGATGGCGTGGTCAACGCGATTAGCCTATACGTCGAGCACGGAAGCGATACATTCCATTCGGTGCACGTCGAAGCGGCCGCTAGGATCGCGAGCATAGCGCGGCGGGTCGGGGCCAAACGACTAGTTCACCTATCAGGAATCGGTGCTGACGCGGCCTCGCCTTCGCCGTATATTCGCAGTCGCGGCGAAGGCGAGGCTGTCGTTCAGGCCGCATTCCCTGGCGTGACCATCATCCGTCCGGGGGTGATGTTTGCGTCCGACGACAGCTTTCTCACTACAATTTTCAGGCTGCTTCGGGGCCTGCCGGCTTATCCAATATTCGGCGACGGCAGGACGAGGCTCCAGCCGGCGTACGCGGATGATGTTGCTGTGGCGATTGCACAAGTTCTGCGGCAGAGCAAAAAGCCGTATCCTATCTACGAACTGGCCGGCCCACGCGTCTATTCATACGAGGAATTGTTGCGGACCATTGCCCGTAGCGCAGGTTTGCGGCCTGTGCTGATGCGGATGCCGTTTGCCTTGTGGGATACACTTGCCGGCGTCGCTGAGATGTTGCCGCACCCACCCCTCACCCGCAACCAGGTCCAGCTTATGCAGATCGACACCATAGCCTCGGACAACTTGCCGGGGTTTCGTGTGCTCGGCATTTCGCCGCGACCGCTCGAAGAAGAACTCGAAGCGATGCTCAAGCAAAGAAAATGAAGAAACTCAGTTTGGCGCGAGTGAGGTCAGCCTTTGCCTCAACAACGGACATGGCGTGCGCACTTCGGATGTTATGGAACGGCTCTAGTGAACTACTCGTCCAACAACTCAAGGAAGTCGCTTATTCGTTCGAACGGCTTCGCATTCCGATTGCCAATATAGACCACGCGATCGCCATCGCGCTCCAGCGACTTCGCTCTCGACTTGCGAAGCCGACCAGGGAGGAACGTCGCTGCAACAGCCTCGGGGCCGACGTCGAGCCTCATAATGCCGCGCCGCTTGCAATCGAGCCTAAGCCTCGCCGCCGCGAAAAACTCGCGCGCGGCCGGCGGCAGCCTGCCGAAACGACGTGCGGTTTCGTCCTCCAAATCCTCCAGATCATCCTCGGTGCGGCATCTGGCAATACGGCCATAGATTTCCAAGCGAACAGCGTCCGACTGTACGTAGCCCGTGGGCAGCATATCGGCGATCGGCAGGTTCAGATCAGGCACCCACAGATCGGCGCCACCGTCGGCGCCCTTCTCCGACGTCCGCTTGAGAAGATGGCTATAGAGCATTGGCCCGAATACCTGCAGATGGCCAGACTGCTGTTCAGAGAATAGGTCCCCGGCGCCTCGGAGATCCAGATCACGCTCGCTGATGGCAAAGCCGGCGCCGGGCTTGCTGAACTCTTCCAGCACGGCCAAACGCTTTTCGGATTGTTCGGAGTTCGACTCGGTCAACAAATACGCGAAAGCACGCGTGCCGCCCCGTCCGACGCGCCCCCTTAGCTGATGAAGCTGCGAAAGACCAAACTTCTCCGGCCAGCAGACGACGATGGTGTTCGCCCGGGGAATATCGAGGCCGCTTTCCACGATATTAGTCGCGAGGAGCACGTCCGCCTCACCTTCGACGAAGCTCATCATTCGATCGTCGATATCTTCGGCAGGCAACCGACCATGGAGACATACGATGCGAAGGTCCGGAGCCGTCAACTTCACCCTTGCCAGCATCGGCTCCAAATCCTGGATACGGGGGCAAATGAGGAAGCTCTGCCCGTGGCGCCTCTGCTCACGCAGCAAAGCCGCGGCGATCGCGGCGTCCGATAGCGGAGCAACCTTGGTGACGATAGGAAGCCGATGAACCGGCGGCGTAGCAATAACGCTCAGGTCCCTGAATCCTGCAAGACCCGCCGCCAGCGTGCGCGGTATCGGCGTGGCGCTCATCCAAAGGGTATGAACGCCCTTCGCAAGGCCTGAAAGTTTCACCTTCTCCGCCGCACCAAAGTGCTGCTCCTCATCGATGATGACGAGGCCGAGGTCGGCAAACCTCACGTCAGTCGAGGCGAGAGCTTGTGTGCCAACAACGACTTTCAGTTTGGCGCGACGGAGCTTTTCTTTCGTATCTCTTATCTCCGCTGCCGACGAAGCCCGCGACAAGTTTGCGACTTCGATTCCGTGCGGGCCGAACCGCTTGCGAAACGTCTCGACATGCTGTCTGGCCAAGACGGTGGTTGGAACCGCAACAGCGACCTGTTTTCCTGACAGCGCGACAGCCGCCGCCGCCCGCAAGGCGACCTCAGTCTTGCCGAAGCCGACGTCACCGCAGACCACCCGGTCCATCGGGTGACCAGCCGCCAGATCGTCCAGCACATCCCGGATCGCCTTGGCCTGATCAACCGTCGTGAAATAGGGAAAGCGCGCGACGAATCTTTCATAGGCCGGCCCCGGAGCGACCAGCTTGGGAGCACGCCGGCGCCGTCTTTGCGCGATATGTCTCGCAAGCTGCTTGGCCGCAGCTTCGATTTCCTGCTCAGCCTCGCCACGTCTATTCCACCACGTGCTGCCGTCGGCCTTGTCTAATGTCAGCTTGCCGGGCTCTACAGCGTAGGGCCAGATCAAGGCGAGATCGGCAGGCGGAACAAGCGCCGCATCATCCCCGGCGAATTCGAGCCTGATCATCTCGCGACTTGTGCCGTTGCCCATGTCGAGGGTCTGCAAACGATCAAGCAAAGCCAGGCCACGCTGGAGATGAACGACCGCCGCGCCGCACTCGGGAATATCCGGATGATCGAAGGCGCCTGTCCACGCCCTGGCCATCGGTTGCGGATGATGGGCGCGGCTACCGAGCACGTCAGACGCGGTCACAACCAGGGTCGGCTTTTTGCCGGGAGCGACGAAGCCGGCGTCGAAGTCGGCCAACAGCGCGCCCTCGCGACTCCTGGCCTCCGCCGCCTCGTCCCAATTGGCGAAACGCTCCGTCCTTACCCCGCTCATGCGCTCCATCGCGCGCAGGTCGTCTTCGACCGCGGCGACGAACAGCAAACGAGATCCGGCGCGTTCCGCGTCGGCGACGAACGCGCGAAGTGCTTTCCTCGGCGCCGCGACCTTCGAGAAGTCGGGAGTGGCAGCAAACGCCGCCTTGGCAGGCAGCACACTGATGCGCTTCTTCAGTTTCTTCCAGTCACCTCGCCCCAGATACTCGCGTTCGGAATCCCTGCGGCCGGCCGCCTCCTCGATCGTGCTCAGCCAGCTGTCAGCGTGGGCTGGCACTTTTGCATCTGCGATCCATCGTGCCCGATCGCAATAGTCCGGGAAGGTCGCTCGCTGCGCCCGGTTGCCGCCCAACGCGAGGCGTTCCGACATCGGATCGACAATCAGTTCCTTGAAATCGGATATGACGTCATGCTCATCCGGGTCGACGGCAACAATTCTGCGGATCGCACCGCCGGAATGCTCGATCCGGTACGGCCCGAGAGCGCCCGCCGGGAAGATCTCGAATGTCTTGCCGTGAAAGAGCGCGGTGCCCGGATATTCTGCCTCTTCGTCAAGATCGTAGCCCAATTCCTCCATGCGGCCCTCGAGGTCCTGCTCGGCATACGGCGCTTGCACCCTGAGGCTTAGGCTGATGCGCGACCAACTCGCCGGCAAAGGCAGCCGCTCCATGATCGCCTCTGCCGTCGAGACGAGCAAGATTGGCTTCTTTCTTCTGGCAAGACGGCGCAAGACCGAACTCCGCCTGCCGGCGATCTCGCGCGACGGTTCCAGCCCATCGAACGGCAACGTATTCAATCTGGGGAATACGAGAACATCGAGCGATGGATCGAGTGCATGGACGATGCCGCCGAGCCGCTCGGCCCTGTTCTCGTCTTCAGCGAGAAACACCAACCCATCGCGACCGGACTTTTTCCACTGCTCGCGAAGATGGAGCGCCAACATGCCGAGGGGCGAGGACGCCGAGATCACGGAACCCGCGGATTTTCTGCCTTTCTTGGTCGCGCTTTTCCTGGTCGCACCGGGGGCGCTGACCTTCTTGCTTTTCTTCACGAGACTTCCATCGTCATACGATAACCTAGGCGCTGCGAATCGCCGGCAAAATACAAGTTGTCCACTTTCTACGCTTCCTTGGATTACCGCGCTCGACCCGATGCAAGCAGATTGATAGACCCGCTTTCCAAGGTGAGATTTGAGTCGGAATATGACCGTTGCCATCGAGATTGGTCGGACCGCAACGGGAGAGTCGGCGTCATTAGACCTTGAGGAACTTCTTGCGACACGTCTGCTTGTGCAAGGCAATTCCGGGTCCGGCAAGTCCCATCTGTTGCGCCGGCTGCTTGAACAAAGCGTACCGTGGGTACAGCAAGCGGTCATTGATCCCGAAGGCGACTTCGCTTCGCTGGCGGAGCAGTACGGTCACGTCGTCATTGACGCGGAGGAACACACCGAGCGCGGCCTACAGGTGGCGGCTGAGCGTGCCCGCGTCCATCGGGTCTCCACCATTCTAAATCTGGAAGGACTCGACGCCGAAAACCAAATGCGGCGTGCCGCGGCTTTTCTTGGCGGCTTGTTCGAAGTTGCACGGGACCACTGGTATCCGATGCTGGTGGTTGTCGACGAGGCTCAGTTGTTTGCACCGGCGGTGGCCGGCGAGGTCTCGGACGAAGCGCGCAAGCTGTCCCTTGCTGCCATGACGAACTTGATGTGCCGCGGCCGCAAGCGCGGACTTGCCGGGCTCATAGCGACACAACGGCTTGCGAAGCTTGCCAAGAACGTAGCCGCCGAGGCAGCCAACTTCCTGATGGGCCGGACGTTCCTTGATATCGACATGGCGCGAGCCGCCGATCTCCTCGGCATGGAACGCCGCCAGGCGGACGTCTTTCGCGATTTGGATCGTGGACAGTTCATGGCACTCGGATCCGCCCTTTCGCGACGGCCGATGAATGTGCGTATTGGTCCGACGGAGACGCACTCGCAACATGCCTCTCCGCGACTGATGCCGCTGCCGGAAGCCAGAATGGACGGCGCGCGCGACATCATCCTGGCCGCGCCGCCACCGGAGATAATCCGGCCTGCCCGGCGTCCCTCCACAGACATTGCCAGCCAACTGATGGCGGCAAAGGAGACAACTCCTGAAACGGTCGAGCAGCTCACCGCCGAACAACAGCTGGAGCTGCGTCAGCAATTGGACCGCATTCTCGGCGCAATTCTGGCAGAGCCCGACGCCGATTTCAGACCTGTCGGCATTCTTTATCAGGAGTTTGCTGTCCGCTGCCGGATCGAGGGTCTCGGCTCGGCGGCCCCCAATCTCAATATGTTCCGGCGCATGCTGACATGCGCCAAAGCCGGTCTTTCCGCCAATACTGAAGCGGACGGTCCCTGGAAGGAAGTCTCGGGTCGCGCCGACCTTCTTCCGGAAGACATGCAGGGCGTATTCCTGATGATTGCGCATGCTGCGCGGGAGAACTTGCCGTGTCCGAGCGATATGACAATTGCTCGTGTTTACGGCACGCACTCAATTCGCCGTGCACGACGCGCGTTGGCTTACATCGAAGAACACGGACTTCTGGTTTCTCAGCTCGACGGCATGGGCCGAAGAACAGTGACACTGGTCGAACCAGCCTGGACGACAGCACCGAGCGATCCAGGCGGCGTCGAGGTGGCCAACGAAAGCTGCGGGCTCTAGAGAAGAGGTTCCTTTTCGCCGAGGCAGTCTTCCATCCCGCGCGGCACAGACGCCAAGTCGTATGGTTTGTGTTCGCAGTCAATGGCTAACTGCCTCACTGAGCCGTCGCACAACTGCTCATTACGCAAATGGACGCCCCTGCCCTCAATAAGCTTTGTGCGAAAACCTTATCAGTCCGCGAACTGACTCCATTTTGCTAATTTGCTTATCAATTAGCAGACTGACTCCGTTTTCCGCCTTTCTTTGTTAGTTCGTTGACTGCCCGCTCACTGGCCATACAGATGCGCGCTGCCGAATCGGTGCTGCTGGGCTTCACCTGGATGGCTATCTCTAGTTATCAACGTGGACCGGTTTTGCGATGGGCTTAGCGATAATCACGCGGCCTTATTTAGCCTTTCGGCGATCTCGTCGGCCCAGCTAAGCGTCGGCCACAATCCCTGATCGTTCGCTAGTCCAAGCCTTCCGAAATCTGCGGCATCATGAGTGGAGCGAAGCAAGGTCCCATTATCTTCAAACGAAATGTAACCCCGATCAAAGAGCAGATCGATATGCGGTGACGCGGTGGCGGAACTAGCGATCTATCCCGTTCCGGTCGCGAAGCCTGATCACATGGCCTTATTTATGACCTGGAGCGCCCCGGGATCGAAGCATGGGTGCCGCGATCCGGCCCAAGGACCGCCGAAATCAGCGCCGACCTTCGAAAACGGGCTTAAGGGGTAACAGGAGCGCTGGCAATGAAAGCGTTCGCAGGGTTGGCCGTCACGGTCGGACTGATTGTTGCGATCCCCGTCGCAAATGCCCAGACATCGGCGCGCCACGATGCTGGAAAGTCGCACCACCAAGCGGCGTCTAATTCCAACAGACCCTATTTCGTAATGTCGCTACAGACCATGCTTCGGCACCTGTTGCGGCCGCAGGCCTCGATGTCGCACGTTGCCGGGCGCAGCGTCCCGTTGCCACCACCGGAGCCCACGGAAGTCGCCGCTGGGCCGGCCGAACCCGCGGCCCAGACAAAAACGACTGACGCGACAAGTGGCCCTCCGAATCAGAGCACCGGCACCGTCGGTAAAGCTAACCCGCCAACGCCGCAGATCCTTCCAACCCAGGACATGCCTGCCGTGCAGGGGTTGGAGTAGCTCAGCGGTGTCGCCGAGTGCTCCGCTTACCCTCCCGTGGCAGTATCCAGTGGCTTTTCGCTAAGTGCGTGTGGGCAGTCGCAAATTATTCCATCTCAAGCGTTCGGCCGCTGCAGCGTTGGCGCTGGGTAGCGGGCATGGAGGATGTCGACGCGGTCCCGCCACATCGCCACGAACGCGCCCGAGGTGAGACGATCGGGCAAACACTCGCACCCGCAGTGGCATTACGAGACCCACCCCCATGTGAAATCCTTATCAGTTAGCGAACTGACTCCATTTTGCTGAAAACCTTATCAGTGCACGAACTGACTCATTTGTAGCCAAAGCAGTAATCTGACTGCCTCCGACGGCGGACATCGCTCGAGCCGGCTGCTGCGTCGGCTTTGTGATTCGAGCGGCCGAGGGCTGAAGAACCGGCCTTTTGGCTTCAATTCGCCCCTTGGACCTGCCAGATTGCAAATTTGCGTTCCCCGAAAAGATTCTTGTGTCAGCCGATGATCAGGCCGGAATTGGTCCGAAGGCTGGCGGGGGAATGCGCCGCTTCGAAGCGGCCTCATAGGCCGATGCGACTTTCAGAATGATATCCTCCTTGCCGGGCTCGCAGCGGAATACGAGCGAGAATGGCAGCCCGGGCTCCGCAAGTTCTGTGGGTACATCCGATGCTGCCGATACGTAGCGCTTGCCGTCGTCGCTGAGCTTGAACACCGGATCGTAGGTCACCTTCACATAGCCGGCCGGGACCAGAACTTCGGTCAAGCCGGCGTTCGGCCCCATCAGCGATTCCGGCGTCAGGTTCGACGGGATATCATATTGATGCGGATGTCCGATCAACCCCGGCGCCCAAGGCGTGTGCAAGCGCACCAGTGCGTCAAGCTTGTTCTCCAATATCACCATCATGTCAGCGCGGCGCAGCAATTCGCGGAGCATGATGCGTTCGTTAACGCCCTGCCGACCGTCGAGCTTGTTACGCGGATCCCCAACCTCTTCCCAATTCTTGAATGCCGCGCGCTGATCGTCACCCCAGAACTTTGATCTTGCATTGAGAGCCTTCCAGTCCGACAGCGTTTCCTGAAAGCCCTTCTCCCTCCAATCGTCCGCGCGGCGCATCAAATATTGCGATAGATGGTATCTGAATGTGTTCGACAGCTCCTGCTGCTGAATCGTACGGATGTCGAGATTGAACGGAGGCCGGATGCGGCCTTCGGCCATCGCCACGCAGTAATCGATCGGTTGCATGATGCCGCTGCCAAAGACTTTGCCAGGCAGGAACTCAGTCGGCACGATCGCATCGGCAAAATCCTTGAAGAGCGGTTGGCCTTTGCTGTCGAGCCGGAACAGGATGTCCGGCATGATCAGCGGAACAAGCTGCGCCAAGGCACGGGTGTAGTCGACCGCCATAACCTCCAGACCAGGATCCCGCTCCCACAGGGCATGACTGGATTCAACCAGCGTCGCGCCGAGTTTCCCGCCGAGCATTTCCTTGATCTCGCGCGCCGCTGCCGTCACGATCGGCTGTTCGGTTTTTGAGCCCTTCGGATAGACCATGGATTCGCGAATAACACCGATCCGCATGCCGGCCAGGGCGCCGGTGTTGCCCGGCATCCTGGCATAACTGGCGTAAGGTCCCTTGAGCACTGAGGACCGCGGCACTGTCGTAAAGGGATCGCGCGCATCGTAATAGCCGTTGTCCGCGTCCTTCAAGGCATCGAGGATTTTGGCACAGTCGACAAGCGTCCGGGCATGAATGCCCGTGCGGTCGCAATGCACGTCGGCACCGATCGCACCGCCATTAAAACCAAGCATCGCCTTGTGCGGTAGAATAAGCGCGATTGCGTTGTGGTTTGACGGACCGCGACAGGAGGCGCGGGTTTCTTCGCCGAGGCTCGCCATCACGAGATTGGTGCTGACCGATAGCGCCGACCCCGAACTTGAACCCAATGAGGCGGCGCGCGTGGTGTCATAGGGATTGACCGCGTTGCCTCCCCAACTGCCGCGCTGATACCCGAGCGTCGAGGCGAGCACTTTCTCCGGATGATTTTTCCCGCCAGGATCGCCGGCGCGGCCGTTGTACTCGGTGTTGATCGCCTTGGCGAAAATAATCGCGCCCTTGCTGCGCAATTGCTGGACAAGCAGATGATCCCGTGCCGGGAAGTCGATATCATAGGCGGCATCACCTGCGCCGGTTGAGCGCATATCGGCCGTGTCGAACGAGTCCTTGAACGAGAATACAACGCCGTACATCGGCATCCTCTCGAGGTCGGGATTTCGCCCGTACTGCTCATCAAGCTCGGCGGCCCGCTCCAATGCGTCCGGTTGCTGGCGGAAGAACTCACAGACCGGCGGAGCACCCTTCGGCAACGGTCCTTTCGAAGGATGAAGATCGTACTCTCCCTTGCAGGTGACTGAGCGTTCGCCGCGAATGTTGAAGGTTCCGATCGCGTTTACTTGCCCCGCATTGGGCTTGCCGACGATCATCCCATATTGCTGGTACACGGCGGGGTCCGAAGCCGTCGGCTCCATGCGGCCGAACTCAAGCGGCGGCCCCTTGTACTTGTCGAGATCGGGAAGGATCGTCGATGCCTTCACCGTCTCGGTCGGAAATTGCAGCGGTGCAAGGGCGCGAACCGCACCTTTCGCCTTCGGGACATTGGCGCCATTTTCCGTCAGCAAAAGGCAGGCAACACCGTTATACGCACGCGCGCGATCGATGTATCGCTGAACCACCTCGACAAGGGTGATCTTGCCAGCGCGGATCGCCTCGTGCAGATCGACAATGGTCGCTTCCTCCAGCCGGAAAGACGACGTCTCATTGTTCTTGATCTGATCCAACATCGCGTTCTCTCTCTAGTTTCAGAAGACCGGCAAATAGCAAAGCCCGGTATAACGGCGAAAATCCGAATCTCGCGGCTGGCTCCAGGATCGAGCATCACGGCGGGAAGAGCGCGCGTCAAACATGAACGCTGCCTTACTCTTTAAGGCGCCCGCAATGACGAATTGGTCGCTCGAGGCTACACAGGACCAACTGATAAGGCTTTGTCGAAAACCTTATCAGTTCGCGAACTGACTCCGTTTTGCGTATTTCCTTATCAGTCCAGAACTGACTCCGTTTGCGACCCAAGCATTTTAGTTAGCGAACTGCACCGTCGACCGCTCTCGATGCAACGGCGAAACGAGGAGCGCGACCTGCCAGTTCATAGAGAAGTACGAATATCGCGAGAAGAGCTTCACATATTACGATTACATCTTTCGGGACTTCTTCGCTTACGTCGCAGGACAAGATCAAAAGCAAACGGTTTGGCGAGCTCCGGGAAGCGCATCTCACGTCTATCGGACTGGAGCCTTCGAATTCAAGGCGAGGAGCGGCGAGCTACGGGCGCACGAGGCCGTGATCGACGATCAAGCCGGTCGCGAATGGTCTCGGCGCCAGAAATGGAGAGAGGTCTTTGGCCCAACCTTCCCAGGATGATGATCGCACCGCGCTAGAGTTGCAGATCCGCGAGTGTTACGGACGGTGCGCTTATTCCCACAAGACGCACGAACGCATGGCGGATAGGCAGGCGGCACGGCTGCGCTCGATCAAGTGGGTACAGATTATCCTGGCCGCTCTGACGACCTGTGGAGCACTGGGTGTCGTTTTCGCCAAAGACGGCACCTATTATGCCTACGCTACGGTCGGTCTTTCGTTCGCTAGCTTGGTATTGAATTCGTACATGAAGGATCTGGACCCGGGCGAGGCTGCCCAGAAGCATCGGGAGACTGCTGCCGACCTTTGGAACATCCGCGAATCCTATTTAAGTTTGCTGACCGACATCCGCCAAGGAGCTCCGCTATCAGAGCTCAAAGACCGCCGAGACGTTCTGCAGGACCACCTCCACAAGGTATACAGGACCGCGCCGCACACGGACGGTAGAGCCTACATCGAAGCACAGGACCGGTTAAAAAATAAGGAGGACCTCACCTTTTCGGACAAGGAGCTTGACCTGCTGCTTCCGACGACTCTGAGACGGAGCTCCCCCGGATGAATGTCCGGATATCGTCTCGCCCGGACCTTCGAAGCAGCGGCCGAACGGTTTGATGTCGATCCGGTTCGCGCCGAAAGATCGTCTGTGAAACAGATTTCCTATGCGGCTTTGCTAACAGCTTCTTCGTGGCAGCTTCCTTCACGCGCTACTTACCGACGATCGGCATCAGCATCTCTTCGCCGGGCCTCCGTCTCAGCGACTGATAGGCTTTCTGCCAAAATCTATCCAGTTCGCACGGCCGCATTTCGGGTCAGCCACCCCGACAACGCGCGCCGATCAGACGCTGGATTCCAGAATGTCGAAGCCAACAAGCCGGTCGACCATACAGACCAAACCGCGCTCATCCAGGATCACGTCGTTGCTTTGCGGCGCGCTGCGTCCGGCCACGGGATCTGGAATGAAAAATCCAACCTCGCGCGGCGCGGCCGGATCGGCAACATCGATGATGCGCAGGCCCGCCGAAAACCATACGGCGTAGACCAGCGTGCCGGTCATGGCCTCGTGATACTGATGCGCGCCGAAGCGGGCGCCCTCGACACGGCTGAACGGCGAGTCCAATTCGCTCACCTCGAACAAGCCAATCGGCTTGATTGCCGACAAGTCACTCACGTCAAAGGTCGCGATCCCCGCATGCAACCGCCCGCGGCGTGCATTTTCTTCGCTCGCGCTTTGCGCCTGATCCTCTTCGTCGATCGTGATCGCGATGCGTTTACCACCGATGCGCTCCGGCACGGGCATCACGGTATGTGTCGGCTCGGGAAACGGCGGATGATAATTATAGGCACCAAGCGTGCGCGGCTTTGCGATGTCGGCGCAGTCGACCACACGGAAGCCGCCGTGCCAGCAACTCGCCCAGAACTCGTCGCCAAAGCGTAGCGCGTGGTGCAGCCGGTGCCGCTTGCCCGACCAAGTCGGAGTTTCACCGCCCGCGACGTGCTGCCCCGGCATCCACCAGCGCGAGACTTCTTGCGGACGCCGCGGATCGGCGATGTCGTAGGTCACTAGAATGTTGCCGATGTAGCCATCCATCTCGGTCGAGATGTAGGCATAGCGCGCATCCATCGCGAAGCGATGCACACCGATGCCGCCGGTCTTATGGTAGGCGATCAGCTTCGGCTTCGTCGGGTCCGACACGTCGTAGACCTTGAAGCCGCCGTTCTCGTAGGGCTTCGCGCGCGTGGCCTCGACCTCGCGATAGTCCGCTTCGCTGATGGCGAGCTTTGCCGCCATTTCGCTCGCGCTCGGCTCACGTCCGAGCGTTGCGGCCAGCGCGGCCCGGGCGGTCGGCACCTGCTCGGCGCGACGTCCGATCTTGGTCATGTTGCGCTCGTGATTGACGATCATCACGTCGCCGACAACGCGAACCTTGTGACTGTGCGAGGACGGATCGTCGAGCGTGACGGTCGCAACCACGCGCGGATTGTAGGGGTCCGCGATGTCGACAATGGTCGTGCCGAGCTGTTCCTTGTTGGGGATGTGCCCGATGTAAGCGTGACGGCCCGCGACCGTGATCTGTCCGGCGCCCGGAATGTCGAGATGCGCGAGGCGGCGAACCTTATGCGCGAGCGCGCCGGTGTCTGTTTTCGACATTAGTTGAGCTGCCCTCCGGCCTCCTGCACGACCGCACGCCATTTCGGAATCTCGGCCTTGATATAGTCGGAAAATTCGGCGGGCGACGAACTCTGCACGTCGACCCCGAGATCGCTTAGAGCCTTGCGCGTTGCAGCATCGTTCAGCGCCGCGACGGTCGCGCGATTGAGTACCTCGATGATATCTCTCGGGGTACCAGCCGGCGCGACCAGGCCGTGCCACGTGGTCGCGTCGAAACCCGGAATGCCGAGTTCGGCAACAGTCGGGATATCGGGCAATATCGCGGTGCGCTTTGGCGTCGTCACGGCGAGCGGACGAACCAGCCCGTCTTTGATATGTCCGACTACGGACGCCGAGGTCGCAAACATCATCTGCACATGACCGGCAATTACATCCTGCAGCGCGGGCGCCGCGCCCTTGTAGGCGACATGCACGATGTCGACATGCGCTTGCGTCTTGAACAATTCGCCGGAGAGATGTGCGGCGGCGCCGTAACCCGAGGACGCAAAGTCGAGCTGGCCGGGCTTTGCTTTCGCGAGCGCGATCAATTCAGCCATTGTGTTGACGGGCAGCGTGGGATTGACCACCAGGATATTGGCTTGCGAGCCGATCAGGCTGATTGGCGCGAAATCCTTCTCGGCATCGTATCCAATGTTTTTGTAGAGACTCGCATTGGTGGCAAGAATGGAGTTGTTGCCCATCAGTAGCGTGTAGCCGTCGGGCGTGGTGCGGGCGACGGTTTCCGCCGCGATATTGCCGCCAGCGCCCGGCTTGTTCTCGATTACGAACGGCTGGCCGAGGAGTTCGCTGAGCTTCTTGCCGATGATACGCGCGAGTACATCGCTCGGGCCGCCTGGCGTGAACGCGACAACCAAGTTGACCGGCCGCGTGGGATAGTCCGCAGCCGAGGCAGGCGCGAGCCAAACAAATGTTGTGATGGCAATGACGAGTGCAAAAAGGATCCGGCGCATGCCGTTCGTTAGCATGCGGAGTGAATGCCGTCAGCTTCCGAAGCAGATGTTACTGTCGTTACTTTCGCATGGTGAAAATGCGCGTCCATCACGCGGGCGGAATAAATTTCTGCGCGATCGTCTGAATTGCTCGCATTGCGCGGCGATCACTGGCTGGTCCGCGATCGCATCGCTGTCTGCTTTAACTCAAGGAGCGGATATCTCGCGGGGCACCGGGGTTGCGATCCGGCCCCACCGCCTGGCACTGATAAGCTTTCAGTCGAAACCTTATCAGTCCGCGAACTGACTCCATTCTGCCAATTTTCCAATCAGTCGAACCAGTTGTTGACGCTACTTCAGCACAACGGCAAGCATCGGAAGCCAGATCCCCATAACCGCCCATTATGCGCATCGCTAACGCGCGCGACTGCTCGCGCTGAATCATGCTGGACTTTCGAGAACTTCGACTTTTCCGTTGCGGTCCGCCTCGAACGCCTGTTTCCCCTTTGCGGCCCACAGCACTCGTGCTCGCTCGCCCTGATCGCTTTGGAGCTTGTCCGCCATCCAGAGCAACGCGCCATAGATCATGACGCGGTCGTCACCGGCCAGGTCCACGATCCCAGCTTTAAGGACGAGCCCACCGAGTTCGATGAGGTGCCGCGTGCGCTTACGGCGTTCGATCTGCCATGCGCGCATGTCATGTCGAGCTCTTGCGGCTAGATGCCGGTTGCGCGCCGCTCGGTTGCGCAGGAGGGCCGTCCGGGTTGCGCTCAGCTGCCGGCGCATTTCGTCGCGCCCGGCCTTGAAAGAACGCGGCCCCGCGCCTGGCCCATGCCTCCCTCTTTCCCGCCTCTTTTGTCTCCGCCAGCACGATCAGCGCGCCGGCCAGTTCGTTGGCATTAAGCGCATCTGCTCCGGTGGCGATGACAAGTTCGCCGAGCTGCTGCACTTTGCGGCTCTTGAGGTCACGCGCCTTATCCCCAAGCGCTTTCAGCTCGGCATCAAAGTCCCGTGGTTTACGCATCGTCATCTCCGTCAATGTTGATGGAGAAATGATAGTCCAGCACTCGGCAGAACGCCTTGAGGTCGTCAGGACGGGCTGGGACGGGGTAGTCCCGCCCGAGAATTTTTCGAGGGAGGGCGCGCTTATACGTCGTGCCGACGTGCGCTTCGCTGTGCCACTGATCCGGTCGCGATGGCGATCTATCATCTTCACGTCAAGGTCATTGGCCGCAAATGTGGTTCTAGCGCGGTGGCGTCGGCAGCCTACCGCTCGGCCTCGCGGCTGCGCGACAAGCGGCTTGATCGCAGCCACGATTTTTCCGGAAAGCGCGGCGTCGCCCATTCCGAGGTGATTCTGCCGGAGAACGCGCCGGAAGCGTGGAGCGACCGCGAACGGCTCTGGAACGATGTCGAGGCATTCGAAATCCGGAAAGATGCCCAGCTTGCTCGCGAGGTGGAGTTCGCTATTCCCCGCGAGATGACGCAAGCACAGGGCATCGAACTCGCCCGCGACTTCATTCGGGGTGAATTCGTCGATCGCGGCATGATCGCCGATCTCAATGTGCATTGGGACATGGCCGAGGACGGTATGCCCAAACCCCATGCCCATGTCATGCTGACCATGCGCGCGGTGAATGAAGACGGTTTCGGCCAGAAGGTCCGAGATTGGAACCGCACGGAGATGGTCAAGCGCTGGCGCGAACGTTGGGCGGAGCTTGCCAATGCGCGCCTCGCTGAACTCGACATCGACGCGACGATCGACCACCGCAGCCTGGAAGCGCAAGGTATCGCGCTCGAGCCACAAACCCAGATCGGCGCGCCCGCCAAACGCATCGAGGTTCGCGGCATCGAAGGCGACGGGCTCGAAGCCGACCGCGCCGAGATGCACCGCGAGATCGCGCGCGGCAATGGCGCGCGGATCATTGCCGATCCTTCCGTCGCACTGGACGCGATTACCCAGCAACGATCGACCTTCACGCGGCGCGACCTGGCGAAGTTCGCGCATCGTCACAGCGAAGGTATCGAGCAGTTCAACGAGGTGATGGGCGCGATGCGCAAGGCGCCTGATCTGGTCGACCTCGGCAAGGACGCCCGCGGCGAAGACCGCTTCACGACCCGCGCCATGATCGAGGCGGAACAGCGCCTGCATCGGGCCGCCGAACTGATGGCAGAACGGGAACGCCATGAGGTGCTTGACGCGGATCGCGAAGCGGCGCTGGCGCGAGCGGAAGCGCGCGGCCTTGTCCTGTCGGGCCAGCAAGCCGGTGCGCTGGCGCATGTCACGGACGGACGCGATTTGGGCATCGTGGTCGGCCATGCCGGAACGGGAAAGAGCGCGATGCTGGGCGTCGCGCGGGAGGCCTGGGAAGCGGCCGGCTACGAGGTCCGGGGCGTGGCTCTGTCCGGCATCGCGGCGGAAAACCTCGAAAGCGGATCGGGCATTGCGTCCCGCACCATTGCCAGCATGGATCATGGCTGGGAACAAGGCCGCGACCTGCTCACGTCGCGCGATGTCCTGGTAATCGACGAGGCGGGCATGGTCGGTACGCGCCAGCTCGAGCGCGTGCTGTCCCATGCAGCAGAGGCCGGCGCCAAGGTCGTGGTGGTCGGCGATCCGCAACAACTGCAAGCTATCGAGGCAGGTGCGGCGCTCCGGTCGATTCATGAGCGCCATGGCGGGGCGGAAATCGCCGAGGTGCGCCGCCAGCGGGAGGACTGGCAGCGGGACGCGACGCGCGACCTAGCGACCGGCAAAACCGGCGATGCGATGGAAGCCTACCGCTCCCGTGGCATGGTGCATGAAGCCCAAACCCGCGAGCAGGCGCGCGGCGATCTGATCGACCGCTGGGACCGCGACCGACAGGCATCACCGGATCGAAGTCGGATCATTCTTACCCATACCAATGACGAGGTGCGCGCGCTCAACGAGGCTGCGCGCGACCGGATGCGGGCTGCGGGTGATCTGGGCAATCAAGTGCGTGTCGCGGTCGAGCGCGGCGAACGCAGCTTCGCCAGCGGGGATCGCGTCATGTTCCTGCAAAATGAGCGCGGCCTTGGCGTGAAGAACGGCACGCTCGGGACCGTCGAACAGGTCAGCGCGCAATCTATGACGGTGCAGACCGACGATGCCCGATCCGTTCGCTTCGAGCTCAAGGATTATAACCGGATCGACCATGGCTATGCCGCGACCATCCACAAGGCTCAGGGCATGACGGTAGACCGCACCCATGTGCTGGCGACGCCGGGGATGGATGCCCATGGCAGCTATGTCGCCCTGTCGCGGCACCGCGACGGCATGGAGCTGCATTACGGCCGCGACGATTTTGCCAATCAGGACCGGCTTGTCCGCACCCTGTCGCGTGATCGGGCGAAGGACATGGCATCGGACTACGAGCGGGCCGATCCGGTGCAGAGCTATGCCGAGCGTCGGGGGATCACCTTCCGCGAGCGCATGGCCGAGATCGTGCGCAGGGGCGTGCCAGAGAAGGTACGCAATATGTTCGACGGCCTTCGCTCTCCTGAAGATGTGCCCGACCCGGAAGTCGGACGGAGGCTGGAGCGGGAAACGCCGGAAAGGGAAAGGAGCGGTACGGGAGCCGAGCGGCGCGAAGCCGAAGCGCCGGAAAGGAAGGTGGCGGAAGAGGCGGAAAAGGAATTGCGTCGCGTGCGTACCCGAGCGCTCGTGCGCCATGCCCGCGCTGTGGATGCGATCTTCGAGGCGCAGGAGATGGGCGGCGAGGCAAGTCCCGAGCAGGTGAAAGAACTACAAAAGGCGCGGAAGGTCTTCGAGGAGGTGCGGCCCTATGGCTCGCACGACGCCGAAGCCGCCTACAAGAAGAACCCGGAGCTTGCCCGCGAAGTGGCTGGCGGCCGGATCAACCGCGCCATCCGCGCCCTCCAGCTCGAAACCGAACTGCGTATCAATCCGGATCGCTACGCCGACCGCTTCGTCGAGCACTGGCAGAAGCTCGACCAGGCCAGCCTCCGCCAGTATCAGGCAGGCGATTTCTCCGGCTACAGAGCGACGCGCTCGGCGATGGGCGATATGGCGAGAAGCCTCGAACGCGATCCGCAACTGGAATCCATCCTCGAAAACCGCAAGCACGAGCTCGGCATCACCTTCGAAACAGGCCGCCGGCTCGGTCTCGAACTCGCGTTCAGCCTCGGCATCGACCTCGACAGAGGCCGGGGTCTCGGAATTTGACCCGTCCGATTTCCCGCCGGCTCTACCCCACAATGCAGCGACGGGAAAACTCTCTTGCGCGCCTGCAGCCGCCCGTCCTGTCTGGTCTCAGGAGCCGTCACAAACAGCCAGCAGGAGGCAGCGCGGCCATGCGCGAACCAGAGCGTATCATTCGCTTGAAGACCGTTCTCGCAAGGACCGGGCTGTCCCGGTCCACCATCTACCGCAAGATCGCCGAGGGCACGTTTCCGGCTCAGCTCAAAATCAGTGCCAACGGGGCCGGTTGGCATGAATCGGACATCAACTGCTGGATCGCCGATCCAGTCTCGTGGCGTCCGAAACGCGAGTTCGATGAGACCTGATGAGAGGTCAAAACAAATGGTGTTAGCGCGGACAGAGTTTGAACCTGTGATCTTCGTCTCTCGCTGTCGATCGTAGATTTGCGGCGCTAACGCTCGAATTAGCCATTTGTTTATCTGCGATTGAGCGGCCCGCAAGCGGTCGATATATTCCATGAATACCCTCCCATTTGCACGCCAAGCTAACCGACTGGCCGACGAAGGCCTTGTTACTCTTTCGTCCTCGCTGTTCTGGGTTTTCCATCCTTGAGGTGAGCTTCGAAGGAACCCGGTAAACAGCTCGACCAGCACGAACTGCCTAGAAGTAGTTTCGAGGCCCATCGTCGATTGCCGCGAAGTCATGCGAATATAGGAGCAGCCCGATGCCCCGGCGTCCGGCCAAGGTCACACAAGCAGAGATTGCCCGCGCGATCCGCGCAGCCAAGGCAGCCGGCGCAGGTGAAGTTACGGTCGATAGCGAAGGCATTATTCGGATCGCATTGGTGCCAGGTGCGGCGCCGATCAAGGCCACAAACTGTCACGACCCGGAATGGACGCCATCCGAAGCGTTGCAACGCTTCTTGAAACGCACCGAAAGCGGCTGAAACGCACCTTATCCAATTGATGCGGAGTCACCGCATCGCTAGACTCCAAGCATTGGTCCTCGGAGACAGCCAATGCTTGAAACCAAACGCCGTCCTCCTCGCGCGCCCGAGGACTGTCGGATGAACCTGTACCACGACAACTTTCGTGGACGTCTGCGCTGGTACGTCAAGGTCAGCAAAACGGGTCGCCGCATCGACATCACGGAAAACTACAGCACGGATGAGCGAAGCGACTTCCATCAGGCGTGGGAGGCAGCGGTCCGTGCGTTGGGAGGAGTGCCACGGATGCGCCGCGCCAGTCCCGATCAGACTCCCGTTACCACGCGCCGCTACCTGATCAGCGACGTCTCAGACAAGGGTCAGTTGCGTTGGTACGTGCAGTTGCGCGACAAGCTGCCGAAGATCAGAATCTATGAGGCGTTCGGCAGCGACGCATTCAATCGCGCGGTCGATGCTGCGATCGTCGACCAGATTGGCAAATTTGGCGACGCTACTGACTGGGTCCGCGCCGAGAAGCAGAGGCGCGAAAAGCGCAAGCCACTGCCAACCACCCCACCCGCTCCGGGCAGCCTGCGTTATTACTGGACGCTCTACAAACAGAGCGACCGCTGGCTTGGCAATCTGGCGATCGGCGAAGAAGGCCTGGCCCAAAGCACGCGAGACGCGCGGACCGGACTGGTCGAGTCGCTACTTGGCAACAACGGCGAACGACCGTTTGCCACGCTGACGCGCAGGGTCCTGCGCGAGGAGTTGAAAGCGCGTACGCCGGTCCAGGCTGGCAATCTCTTATCGGCGCTGCGCCACTTGATCGGCTGGATGATCGACGAGGAGCACATTGCACCAGATGATGATCCGACGATTGGGCTGAAGAGCGGTAAGGCGAAGGCCTCGCGCGAGAGCGGCGGTTGGGTGCCGTGGACAGAGGAGAACATGGCGAAATATCGCGCGCGCTGGCAACTCGGTACCGAGGCGCGGCTGATGTTCGATATCCTGCACTACACACACCTGCGGCTCGGCGATGCCGCTCGCTTTGGAGCTGCGCACCTGCAGCGGACGTTGAAGACAATGATGGTCAAGGTCGCGACCGAAAAGAGCCAGGGCCGCACCACGGCGACCGTGCCGGTGCATCGTGATTTCGCGGTCTCGCTGGCGGCAGCGCGGAATGCCGGCATCTTGGGAACCGGCGAGGTCTTCACCGGCAAGCTCGTTAAGGGCGAGATTGTGCCGATGAACAAGAAAGCATGGGCTGCGAAGTTCAAGAAGTTTGCACGGCTGGCCGGCGTCAACGAGCCCAAAAAGAACTGTCACGGCGTGCGCAAGGCGCGCGCCGAAGTCGCGGCTTATTCGGACTGCACGGAGGCGCAGATGATGGCGATGTTCGGCTGGCGCGATAACAAGATGCCGGCGCTCTACATCGCCAAAGCGAACCGGGACAAGCTTGCGATCAGTGGGATGGAAAAGATCGAGGCTTACGATCAAATGGAGAACGTTGCCGATCTGGCGATGCCGACCGACCAGAACAGAATAGTAACTTTCGAGAGTAACCGGCGGAAAAAACCCTGAGATTTCAATGCAAAATGTGGGGGTGGTGCGCTCGGAGGGACTCGAACCCCCACGATTTTACTCACTGCCACCTCAAGGCAGCGCGTCTACCAATTCCGCCACGAGCGCTAAAAGACAGGGCGTAATGCCGCCACGAACCCGCGCCGACGGCGCCGATGTAACAAATCAGCCATAAGGGGACAAGGCCGCAAGCCGGGCGATTTGACGATTTTGCCAGGCTTTCGAATCAGCGCGTGCCGACAGATTTCGGCAGCATTTGCTTGACTTCGACCGCGATACGGTTGCGATCGACAAGCACGACGCCGGATGCCACCGGCAAGGTGTTGGCGAGGATCTTGACTTCGTCCGCCTCGGTGGCGTCGAGTTCGATGATGGCGCCCCGGCTGAGGCGCATGACCTGATGAATCGGCATTGTCGTGGTTCCCAGAACCACCATGAGGTCGACGCTGACTTTATCGAGAGTTGGCACCGGGCAAGCTACCGCACAGACAAACGCAAAATTGCGTAAGTCGAGATCACCACGTTATGGTTAGCCGATGGTTAACGACCGCCAAAACCTCGATTTATCGGCCTTCTCGCGCGCCCCCGACGGGGCTGCGGTGGAATGGCTGATCTCGGACCATGCGATTCCCTACCCTGAGGCCGTGGCCACGATGGAAGCGCGCGTGGCCGATATCGCCGCAGGCCGCGCGCCGGAGATGGTCTGGCTTCTGGAGCATCCTCCCCTCTACACGTCGGGCACCAGCGGCAAGCCGACCGACCTGCTCGATCCCCGCTTTCCGATTTTTCAGAGCGGCCGCGGCGGGCAACTCACCTATCATGGCCCCGGCCAGCGCGTCGGCTATGTCATGCTCGATTTGAAGCGGCGCCGGCCCGATGTTCGTGCCTATGTCGCAAGCCTCGAGGAGTGGATCATCCGGACGCTGGCGGCGTTCAATGTCCGGGGCGAGCGGCGCGAAGACCGTGTCGGCGTCTGGGTGGCCCGGCCGGACAAAGGCAAGGGCTTTGAAGACAAGATCGCCGCAATCGGTGTGCGATTGCGGCGATGGGTGTCGTTCCATGGCATCTCGATCAATGTCGAACCGGAGCTCGGCCATTTCCAGGACATTATTGCCTGCGGTGTGACCGACCCGCGTTACGGCGTCACCAGCCTTGCCGACCTTGGCCTCACGCTCACGATGGCGGATGTCGATATCGCGCTCCGGCAAGCGTTCGAGGACGTGTTCGAACGCCTACCGGAGACGATCTAGGGCCGGTTCACGCCGCCTTGCTTTGCGGCGCGACCTGGAGCTTGCCGGCGATGCCCAAATCGAAAGTAATGCTGCATTCCAAGATCAGCGATCCGGTGAAGCATGCAGCGCTTCGGACACTATCGGCGGCGTTTCGGAGTGTGGCTGCAAAGATATGACTTAGATAAAAAGCCCGGCGCAAGGCGGGGCTTTTGTCTCTCGATATTCTGACGGCTAGCGGCGCGTGCCGGTACCCGAACTATTTGGCGAGCGTCGGCAGAATCTTCATTCGCCACAGGTTCCAGATACGGTCCATTACAGCGAAATTGGTCTGATCGGCTTTTGCGCCCTCGCCCGGCGTCAGGTAGTTCGGTTCGCCGCCGAGCGCGAGCGCCTGGGCCTGGAGCTTGGCGTTGACGTCGGTGTAATAGGCGCGGAACACCGCCATCTTCACCGTCGGCCCCACCGTGACGTCGCCATGTCCACGCATCAACGCCACTGGTTTGTCGCCGAGCGCAGCGGCCAGCGATTTGCCGATCGCGGCGTTGCTGACCAGCATGCTGGTGTCGCCGAAATCCTTGCGGATATCCCAGACCGGCACGCCGACCGCGAGGAACGACGGGTTATGATACATCGGCCGCAGCGGCACATTGCTTACTGAAAAAGGAATCACGCCGGGCGAATGGGTATGAACCACCGACATCACGTCGGGCCGAGCCCGGTAGATTTCGGCATGAATGAAGCGCTCGAGAAACACGTTTCGCCCGCGCGCGTCGACGGCATTGCCGTCGAGATCGAACTCCATGATGTCGTCGGCGGTGACGAGCGCCGGCGCGAGCGAACGCGACATCAAAAAATGGTTCGGATTGGTGGGATGGCGCGCACTAACGTGACCGAAACCGTCAACGACTCCGAAATCGGCCAGGATGCGGCTGCCAACGACGATATCTTCAAGCAAGGCCGGATCGACACCGGGCAATGAAGCGGATGGCGTCTGCGCCGACGCGTCGAGACGACCCGCCAAAAGCGACAACGCAACCACGAAGCCAAAACATACCAACCGCCACCCTGCGGCAAACCTTGGCGATGTCCATGCGAATTTTCTTGTCATTGACGTCTCCCTTGACCCCGTTTTTTAAATCGTCGACAGCACCGAGAACGTCTCGCCCGGATGTCGTAGTCCCATGGCATCTTCATGTGCGGGCTCGTCCGCAACCTCGTCAACCCGCGCCGAGAACGGCCCCTTCCGACAGGATGCAATCATCCCGGCGACGACGCCCTCGTCCCCAGCGAATACGGCTTCAACGCTGCCGTCACGCCGGTTTCGCACCCATCCTTGCAGCCCGAGCCGCCTCGCCTCATGGTCGACCCAGGCGCGGTAGCCCACACCCTGCACCCTGCCGCGGATCACGACCCGGCGGGCGGCGACGCTCACCGCGGCGCCCTTAGAAATTCGGCCAGGCGGGTATTCACTTCAGCCTCGCGCGTCACCCGCGCGCTCAAATCGGCGGATGCGAGGCCGGTCAGAGCCTTTGGAGGGGTTCCCTCACGCAACGCTTTAAGCGTCGCGTAAACCGCCTGCGTTGCGGCCGAGATCGGCGCATGGCCTTGTAGCGCGATTTTGACCCGTTGCTCCCTAAGATAGACGAGATCGGACATCGCCTCCGGCGCACCACCGAGAATGATCGGCAGCCGTGCTGCTTTGGATATCGCTTCCAGTTCTGCCTTTGCCTTGATGCCGGTGAAGAACAGCGCATCCACGCCCGTGGCCTCATAGGCCCTCGCGCGCGCGATCGCATCGTCCAGCGAGGAGATCGACACCGCACCCGTGCGCCCGATGATGACGAGCGACGGGTCGCGTCGCGCATCCAGCGCCGCCTTCATCTTGCCGACGCCCTCCTCCAGCGGGATCAGTTGCGTCTTCGTTTCGCCGAAGGCCGGCGGCAACAGCGTATCCTCGATCGTGAGGCCGGCGGCGCCCGCGGCCTCCAGTTCCTCGATCGTGCGGCGCACGTTCAGCGCGTTGCCATAACCGTGATCGGCATCGACCACGACGGGCAAGCTTGCTGCGCGCGACATGCGCCGCATCTGCTCGGCGAGTTCGGTGAGCGTGATCAGGGCAACATCGGGATCGCCGAGCACCGCAAGCGACGCCACCGAGCCGCCAAACATGCCAATTTCGAAGCCGAGATCCTCGGCGATCCGGATCGAAATCGCGTCATAGACCGAGCCGGGATGGATGCAGTCAGATCCCGACAGGATCGCGCGCAGCGCTTCACGCCGTTTTTGGTAAGTCATCGCAGACTTCTCTTATTGCTTTATGCAAACTCCAGGATCAACGCATCCACCGCCAGCGTGGCGCCGGCGGTCGCGTAAATCTTCTTCACCGTGCCGTCCTGCTCGGCGCGCAGCACGTTCTGCATCTTCATCGCCTCGATGACCGCGAGCGCTTCACCCGCCTTGACCTCCTGACCCTCGCTGACCGCAATCGAGATCACGAGGCCCGGCATCGGGCACAGCAATTTCTTGCCGGAATCGGAAGCCGATGTCACCGGCATCAGCCGCGCGGCCGTCGCCTCAGTCTCGGTGAAAACTTGAATGGCGGCTTCAAAGCCCTGATGCGCGAGGCGGAAGCCGTTGAGAACGGGCCGCACCTGCATCACGACGTCCACGCCATCGATCGCGCCATGCCAGACCGGTTCGCCCGGCTTCCAGGACGACGCCACGCGGTGCGGCTGGCTCGTCGTGCCGTGGGCATCAACGAATCGGATCACGAGATCGTCGGCCTCGCGCACGATCTCAAGCGGGATCTCCTCGCGATTGAGCCAGACCGCGCGGCGGCTTTCGCGCCGTACCGGCCGGCCGATCATCTGGCCGGAAATCTGCCGCTTGCGCTCGCCGAGCACATGATCGATCGCCGCCGCGGCGGCCGCGAGCCTTCGCCCCACTTCGCCTTCCGGCGCGCGCGCCGAAAACCCGCGCGGAAACTCTTCTGCGATGAAGCCAGTGGAGAGCTTGCCCTCGCGCCACCGCGGATGGTTCATCAGTGCGGACAGGAACGGAATGTTGTGCCTGATGCCGTCGATGTAAAATGAATCCAGCGCCGTCGACTGCGCCTCGATCGCGGCCGCACGCGACGGCGCGTGCGTCACGAGCTTGGCGATCATCGGATCGTAATAGATCGGGATTTCGCCGCCCTCCTGCACGCCGGTATCATTGCGCACCGTAATGCCGCCCGACTCGCGTTCGGCCGGCGGGCGATATTTGACGAGCCGCCCGACCGAAGGCAGGAAATTGCGGAACGGATCTTCCGCATAGACGCGGGACTCCACCGCCCATCCCGTCAGCGTCACATCTTTCTGCGCGAGCTTGAGCTTCTCGCCGGCGGCAACGCGGATCATCTGCTCGACGAGATCGATCCCGGTGACGAGTTCGGTCACGGGATGCTCGACCTGCAGGCGGGTATTCATTTCGAGGAAGTAAAAGCTCTTGTCCTGACCGGCGACGAATTCGACCGTGCCGGCCGAATCGTATTTCACAGCCTTCGCAAGCGCGACCGCCTGCTCGCCCATCTTTCGCCGCGTGGTCTCGTCGAGCAGCGGCGACGGTGCCTCTTCGATAACCTTCTGGTTGCGGCGCTGGATCGAACATTCGCGTTCGCCGAGATAGATCACGTTGCCATGCTTGTCGCCGAGCACCTGAATTTCGATGTGGCGGGGATCGACGATGAATTTCTCGATGAAGACGCGATCGTCACCGAAGGAGGATTTCGCTTCCGCCTTGGCCAGGTTGAAGCCCTCGGCGACTTCCGCCTTGGCACGGGCGATCCGCATGCCCTTGCCGCCGCCGCCGGCGGAAGCCTTGATCATCACGGGGTAGCCGATCTGATCGGCGATCTTCACCGCGTGCTTGTCGTCCTCGATGACGCCGAGATGGCCGGGGACGGTCGACACCTTGGCGGCCGCGGCCGCCTTCTTGGATTCGATTTTGTCGCCCATCGCGGCGATCGCGCCCGGATTGGGACCGATAAAGACGATGCCCGCTTTCTCCAGCGCGCGCGGGAATGCTTCGCGCTCCGACAAGAACCCGTAGCCGGGATGAACGGCTTGCGCACCGCTAGAGCGGCAAGCTTCGACGATCTTGTCGATCAGGAGATAGCTTTCGGCCGCCGCGGGCGGGCCGATAAAGACCGCATCGTCGGCCATCTCGACATGAAGGGCGTCGCGGTCGGCCTCCGAATAAACGGCGACCGTCTCGATTCCCATCCGGCGGGCCGTCTTGATGATGCGGCAGGCGATCTCGCCGCGGTTAGCGATCAGAATTCGTTTGAACATTTGCGGGGCTTGCTTGCGAACCTTTGGGGCGTAACCTCGTTCCCACCTTGCCATGCGGCGGCGGCTGTCTCAATTCGTCGTACAGCAAAACCGTGCGGAGGCAATGGCTTGTCTATCCGAAAAGACCTCCCGGCCCGCAATCCTGCTGCGCTGGCATAGGTTGGCGCTTGCGCTGCAGCGAAGCAACCAGTGGAGTGGATTTGACATTCGCTACTCATCCGGCCGCAAGTCCGCAAAGCGAATGTCAAATCCAAAACTCCACTGGAAACTTATATTTCCTAGTGGTCCCTTTGATTCTAGCATTCGCAAAAGCGGCCGCTGCGACGGGATGCGAATGCTAGAATCGGACCACTAGCCTTGCAAATAGGCCGGGTTTTGCTTTCGCTATAAAAATTGATTATCGGGCCCGGAGGTTATGATGTCCAACGTGGAAATGCTGCTGCGTTTGGTGACCGCAGCAGCGCTGGGAAGCCTGATTGGATTTGAGCGCGAGCGCCTGCTGTGGGCAGCGGGCATCCGTACCCACATGCTGGTCTGCGTCGGCTCCTGCCTGATCATGATCGTTTCCCAGTACGGATTTTCCAGCATCCTGACCGAGAAGAACGTCGTCCTCGACCCCTCGCGTATCGCGGCCCAGGTGGTGTCGGGGATCGGGTTTCTGGGCGCCGGCGCTATCCTGG
This sequence comes from uncultured Alphaproteobacteria bacterium, assembly GCA_963788885.1. GTDB lineage: Bacteria > Pseudomonadota > Alphaproteobacteria > Rhizobiales > Xanthobacteraceae > Bradyrhizobium. The sequence continues at coordinate 29,431 of CAWBIR010000001.1, forward strand.
CCCGGGGCGAGATCGTCAAGGGGCTGACGACGGCAGCCAGCATCTGGACGGTGGCCGCGGTCGGCCTTGCGGTCGGAGGCGGTCTCTACCTTGCCGCCAGCACCTCAACGGTCATCATCCTGATCATCCTGGCCGGCATCAAACCGCTCGAGGAAGCCTACCGGTCGAGGAATCAAAGCTGCCAGCTCAAGATCGAGGTCGATAATGGCAGTCTGACGCCCGAAGTGCTGAAGGAAACGCTCGGTCTGCGTACCGGCCAAATCAAGCGTTTCCTAGTGGAAAACAGAAACCAGAACGGTACCGACGAGCTTCTGATCCTGCTGGGCAAGGTCTCGTCGCAGGATATCGCTGCCTATCCGGAGAAACTGAAGGAGCTCGACGGCGTCCGCACGGTCACGGTGGAGCGAAGCACCAAGGATCAGCCGATCACCTGACGTCCGGCGGTCGCCGCGACGACAAGTCCAAAGCATTAGCCAGCAAGATGTGTTAGGCGTGGTCGAAGTCACGCGCGTTCATTTATACTGTTCAATCATGCGTTGGTTTATTCTGATCCTGGCGATATCAGCCACTAGCCCGAGCTTGGCCGCCAACCCGACGGTGCGGGACGGCGGCACCGTCAGCGTCGGAGGCATCACCTATCGTCTCGATGGCATCGACGCGCCGGCCTACGACCAGTTCTGCATTGACGACCATGCCGATAGCTGGGCCTGCGGCGTCGAGGCACGAGACCATCTGATCAAGCTGATCGGCGATCACGAGGTCCACTGCGAGGACTTAGGGCAGGATACCGCATACAAGAACTGGCACCTCGGCACCTGCACGGTGAAGGACGAGGGTACGAGCCTGAACGAGCTCATGGTCAAGCGTGGCTTTGCGATGAATTCCGCTGCCGCGGGAAAGAGCCGGTTCGGCGAAGACGAAACCGACGCCAAGAACAATCGCCGCGGTCTTTGGAAAGGCTGCTTCATCGCCCCGCACGAATTCCGTACCGGCCGAAAAGACGGCGCGCTGCTCGGCGGTGCCTGCCGGTCTGACAAGGATCGTGAAATACGCGAGGCATTGTTTCCGCAGGAACTCACTATGCCGTCAGGTTGCGGCATCAAGGGCAAGTACGCGTTGCGCGCCCGCGTCACCGGCAATGTCGGCATCTATCATCTTCAGGCCTGCTCGAGCTATCCGGCGCTGACGCGACCGGACCGCTGGTTCTGCTCGGAGGATGACGCCAAGGCGTCTGGCTTCCGCAAGGCTTATAACTGCAGGCCCTTCACGCGCCAGCGCAGCTGAGCTGCCACAACTTGCGGTGATGCGTGTCTCCCGTTCTTGCTCGACCTGTCGCCTGCTCCTAAGGTGCCGGTCCGATCAAAGGGGGCGTCGTGATGAAGCACGATACAAGTTTTGGCGTACTGACCGGTAAAGATATCGAGGCGCGGTCTTTCAAGGCGGGCAGCGTCATTTTTCGCGAAGGCGACGAAGCCAATGAGCTTTTCGTGGTCAAGAGCGGACAAGTCCGGATCCAGATCGGCAACCGCACCGTCACCGAACTCGGTCAGGAAAGCATTTTCGGCGAGATGGCCCTGATCGACAGCGAGCCGCGCAGTGCCACCGCGACCGCCATCACCGATGTCGAGCTGGTACCGGTTTCGGAAAAGCAATTCCTGTTTCTGGTCAGCCAGACCCCCTACTTCGCCCTCAAGGTCATGCGGGTGCTCGCCCAGCGCTTGAGGATGACGAACAAGACCTTCGGCTAGCGTGGCAACTCTGGCGTTCCTTACAGTTTTGCGGCGGCCTCTTCAAAGGAACGCCAGAGTCAAAGCCACACTAGAAGACCAATTTTTGCTAGTGTCCCTTTGGTTCTGACATTCGTAAAAGTGCCGCCGCGACAGGATACGAATGTCAGAACCGGGACACTAGTGTGGCGCTTTGCGAAGTTCGTGCTTCACAGACAATTCAGCACCGTCAAATATCTGTAACAATTCTGTCATGTGACAAATCTAGACAAGATCAAAGGGCCGCCTGCCGGCCCTCGCTTCGAATTCTTGAGAATTTCCAATCCAGGGAGAATTTCTAAAAATGCGCCGCGCGGTGATGTTGCTGTCGATTGGATTGATTTGGCTGCCGGCCAACGCCGCTTTCTCGCAAAACAGCCGGCCCCATAACGTCATCCTGTTCGTGCCGGATGGCTTGCGCGGTCGGATCGTCAGTGCAGAAACGGCACCCGCCATGGCGGAGGTGCGCGATCGCGGCGTCAACTTCAAGAATTCGCACTCGATGTTTCCGACCTTCACCACAGCCAATGCCTCAGCGATGGCGACGGGCCATTACCTCGGCGATACCGGCGACTTCTCCAACACGATCTACACCGGCTATCCGGTCGGGCCTGCGGGCGGAACGGTGACCCCGTTCCTGGAAGTAGATAGCGTCATCGCAGATGTCGATGAGCATTTTGGCGGCGACTATCTGAACGAAGAGACCATCCTGAAGATGGCGCGCCTCAAGGGCTTCAGCACAGCCGCGCTCGGCAAGGTCGGCCCTACCCTGATTTTCGACCACACCGACAAGATCGGCGCCGAAGGCAATCATTCGATCGTGTTCGATGATGCCACCGGCGGCAAAAACGGCGTACCGCTCTCTGAAGAGATGAAAGCCGCGCTGACCAAGGCCGGGCTACCACTGGCGACACCGCCGCGCGGCGAAAACGGCAAGGCCGGCGATGCCAAGACGCCCGGCACGCTGGTTCCGAACACAGGCCAGCAGGCTTACTTTGTCGACGTCGCGACCAAAGTGGTGCTGCCGCTGTTCAAGGCACGCAGCAAGCCGTTCGTCCTGGTGTTCTGGTCACGCGACCCCGACGGCAGCCAGCACAACACCGGCGACAGCCTCAACACGGTGACGCCGGGCATCAACGGGCCGACTTCACTTGCCGGTATCAAGAACGCCGACAATAATCTCGCGAGCTTGCGCAAGGCGCTCGACGAGCTTGGTCTTGCCGCCGACACCAACATCATCATCGCTTCCGACCATGGCTTCTCGACGATTTCCAAGGAAAGCAAGACCAGCCCGTCGGCGAAGGCTTCTTACGAAGATACGCCCAAGGATTTTCTTCCCATGGGCTTTCTGGCGCTCGATCTCGCCAAGGCGCTCGACCTGCCGCTGTTCGATCCCAACGATAACAACGCCAAGCTGGCCGATGGCGCACATCCCAAAGCCGGCAACGGCCTGCTGGGTCAGGATCCCTCAAAGCCCGATCTCGTCGTCGCCACCAACGGTGGATCGGACCTGATCTATCTGCCGAAGGGTGACAAGAAGCTCGCCGACAAGACCATCAAAGCCTTGCTTGAGCAGGACTACGTCAGCGGCATCTTTGTCGACGACAAGCTCGGACGTTTTCGCGGCGCTCTGCCGCTGTCGCAGGTCGGCCTGAAGGGCAAAGCGGTGACGCCGACGCCCTCGATCGTGGTCAACTTCCGCTCCTACGCGCAAGGATGCGACGAGCCGAGCAATTGCTCGGTGGAAATCGCCGATACGGTGTTGCGTCAGGGTCAGGGCATGCACGGCAGCTTCGGCCGTGGCGATACCTTGAACTTCATGGCGGCGATCGGTCCGGATTTCAAAACCGGTTACGTCGATGCGCTGCCGGTCAACAACGCCGATGTCGGCATCACCATCGCGCAGCTCATGGGCCTGCGCGCGCCCAGCTCGGGCGGCCTGGAAGGCCGTGTAATGTCGGAGGCGCTGCCGAACGGGATCGTCCCCAAATCCGCCGATGGCACGGTCACGTCGAAGCCAGCCGCCAACGGCTTGCAAACCGTCGTCAAATTCCAGCGCGTGCTGTCGCAGCGCTATTTCGACGTCGCCGGCTTCCCGGGCCGCACCGTTGGCCTTGACGTCGAGACCGGAAAACAAAAAACGGCGGGGAAGTAACCCCGCCGTTTCGCCAAGAGCTCTCTGCCGGATTTACATCCCGATATCGAACATGTTGGGCAACTGTGCCAGCGGCACCGCTGCACCGACGATCGTGGCAATGAGTGCCGCGAGCGTGCGATTGCGACGGCGGTTGCCCTTCATCTGGGTCGCGATCCAGTTCAGCACTTCAACATCGACTTTGGCGGCGTGGGCGGGAGCCCAGCTCTCGATCGCCGTTTCCGGCGAGAGCGCCACCGTCCGCGGCGGCACCGGCAAACCGGAGGCAGAGGCGGCATGATGAACGACGGCCTTGGCGATCAGATCGTCGAAGCGTCCGGAGTCGCTGCGCTCGGTCGCAGCGCCGTCGATCTCGAACAAGGCTTCGGCTTCCGCCCGGCTGACCGGCTGATGCACGACCGCCGAGGCGGTGAGGATGCGCTCGCACCAGGCGACGTCATGGGCGTCGAGTTCACGGGAGAAATGGACACGGCCCTTGGTGGTCGGGCCTTCGCCGGTAATCACGCCGTCGCGGACGACTGTCAGCGCACGGGCGGCGGTGTCACGGCAGGAAATTTTGGAGGGTTCGAGGGTGGCAGCAGTTTCGGCCGACGTGGCCAACGGGGCAGACATGGGAGTTACTCTTTTGAAGTCTCAGTTTCTTGGTTCTGGGCTAGTGGCCGTAAACGAGTAGTTAATGATTCGAAACCCGGCAGGCTCAAATTTTACCGGGTTGCCGATTTGTCGCGGTGACCTTGGTCGGGGTTCGGTGGCTGCTAGGCGTTCGGACCTGATTGTGGCATCCAAGCGGCAACGACCCTGGTAACGGTACCCTGTTCCTGAGATAGAGACCTTTTCTAAAGCAGCGGGTTATCACAAGAAGTTGCCAGGGACGATCCGCCGCGGAGAAGAAACTGCCCTTTTCGCAGGCAGTCATTCACTTGACGGATGCCGGCTCCTATACTCGATGTGAGAGATTACCCCCCAGTTTTAAAACGACATGAGGTCGACTATGGCACTACAAATTGGCGCCGTGGCCCCGGATTTCGAGGCCCAAACCACTGAAGGCAAAATCAAGTTCCACGACTGGATCGGCAATAGCTGGGCGCTGCTGTTCTCCCATCCGAAGGATTTCACCCCCGTCTGCACCACGGAACTCGGCGCGCTCGCGAAGCTGAAGCCGGAATTCGACAAGCGCGGCGTCAAGCTGATGGGTCTTTCTGTCGATCCCGTCGACAAGCACGCCAAGTGGTCGGAGGACATCCGCGAGACGCAAGGCGCGGCGCCGAACTATCCGATGATCGGCGACACCGACTATAACGTCTCCAAGCTCTACGACATGCTGCCGGCCTCGACCTCCGGCGACGCCGCCGCCCGCACCGCCGCCGACAATCAGACCGTCCGCAACGTCTTCATCATCGGCCCCGACAAGAAGATCAAGCTGGTGCTGGTCTACCCGATGACGACGGGACGCAACTTCCAGGAGATTCTGCGCGTCATCGACTCGCTTCAGATGACCTCCAAGCATCGCGTCGCGACGCCGGCCGACTGGAAACAGGGCGAGGACGTCATCATCGCCGGCTCCGTTTCCGACGACGAAGCCAAGACCATCTATCCCGGCGGCTGGAAGGCGCCGAAGCCCTACATCCGGATCGTGCCGCAGCCGAAGTAACCGGCGCACGACCGCCTCGAAAAAATGCCCGGCCAATAGCGCGAAGCGCGTCTTCGCGTTAGATCGGCCGGGCATTTTTGTTTCCGTCAGATTTTGGGAGCGATCTGATTGGCGATCAGGAGGCCGGCCGTGGACGAGATCGCCGTCACAAACGCACCCCAGCTGACATCGACGATCGCAACCGGCCAGGTCCAGTGTTTGAGCAGCGACAGCGACGTCAGGTCGAACGTCGCGTAACAAAATAGCCCGAACAGCGCGCCGTAAAGCAGTGTCGAGTGCCAGGTCGCATTCGCTGGCGCACTGACGAAGATGAGAACGCCGGCGACATAAAGCAGATAAAACAGGATGGCCGGTGCAAGCCTGATCTCGCCCAGCATGTCGCCGACTTGCGACGTGAAGAATCCCTTGGCGACCACGCCTAAGAACAGGAAATCGACCGGGATCAGCACGATCAGTGTCGCCAGATAAAGAACCGCATACCGCTGCAACTCGGCCTCTCCTCACGCTTTTCCCTTAATCCCTCTGATGTAGTACGCATCAGGAAGGGCGAGGTTGCAACGTTTGCTGTGAACCCGGCACACACTAGTGTGGCAACTCTGACGTTCCTTACAGTTTTGCAGCGACCTCTCCAAAGGAACGTCAGAGTTAAAGCCACACTGGAGAACCATATTTGCTAGTGTCCCTTTGGTTCTGACATTCGTAAACGTGGCCGCCGCGACAAGATACGAATGTCAGAACCGGGACACTAGGCGAGTTAAAGGCTTGATGGCCGATCGATCCGACGCCCCCTGTATTGTCTGGTTTCGCGACGACCTTCGCCTTTCCGACCATCCCGCACTGCATGCCGCCGCCGCGACCAAGCGGCCGATGATCTGCCTCTATATCCTCGACGAAACCTCGCAGCGGCCGATCGGCGGGGCGGCACGCTGGTGGCTGGCGCAGTCATTGCGGAGTTTGCAGAAGAGCCTCGCCGCGCAGGGCGTGCCGCTGCTCTTGCGCAAGGGACCGGCCGCCAAAGTCATTGCGGAAGTCGCGCGCGATAGCAGCGCCCGCGAGGTATTCTGGAACGCGATTGCGCAAGCGCCGCATCAGGCCGCCGAGCGCGAGGTCGCCTCGGCGCTGCGCGATCTCGACGTCAATGTGCAAAGCTGTGCCGGCGACCTCCTGGCCGCGCCGGAGACCGTACGCACCAAGGAAGGTCGGGGCTTGCGGGTGTTCACGCCGTTCTGGCGGCGTATTCAGGCGATGGGCGCGCCACCCGATCCCCTGCCCGCGCCGCGCCATTTGCGTCCCGGCCCAAGCCTTGAGAGCGACGCCGTCGAAATCTTTGGTCTTGAGCCGACCCGGCCGGACTGGGCGGGCGGCTTGCGCGAAACCTGGACACACGAGACCGGGACATTTGGCGAAAGCGCCGCGCAAAAGCGGCTCAAGCATTTTCTTAAAGATGGTCTTGCCGGCTACACCGGCGACCGCGACCGGCCCGATCGCGACGGCACTTCCGGCCTGTCGCCTCACTTGCGCTTCGGCCAGATCAGCCCGCGCCAGATCTGGCATGCTGCGCAATTCGCGGCTGCCGAGCGCCACGCGCTCGCCAGCGATGCCGATAAGTTCTTGAGCGAACTCGGCTGGCGCGAATTCTGCCGGCATCTGTTGTTCGACGTGCCTAATCTTGCCACACGCAATCTGCAATCCTCATTCGATGGCTTTCCGTGGCGGCATGATGAGACAGGGTTGAAAGCCTGGCAGCGCGGGCAAACCGGTTACCCCGTGGTGGACGCCGGCATGCGCCAGCTTTGGCACACCGGCGTGATGCACAACCGCGTGCGGATGGTCGTGGCTTCGTTCCTGGTCAAGCACCTCTTGATCGATTGGCGCGAAGGCGAAAAATGGTTTTGGGATACGCTGGTCGATGCGGATGCCGGGAGTAATCCCGCCAACTGGCAATGGGTCGCGGGCTGCGGCGCGGATGCCGCGCCGTATTTTCGCATCTTCAATCCTGTGCTTCAGGGCGAGAAATTCGATCCAGACGGGACCTATGTGAAGCATTGGGTGCCGGAGCTGGCGCAACTGCCGAAAAAGCTCATCCATCAGCCGTGGGAAGCCGCACCGCTCGAGCTCGCCAGCGCAGGCATCACCCTCGACAAGACCTACCCGCACCCGATCGTCGATCACCGCAAGGGTCGCGCGCGCGCCCTGAAGGCCTATGAGAAAGTGCGCGGAAACTGACGGCTGACACGGCCGATCACGGGCGTTTTTCGTGAACTTGTCCGCGCGGTATGAGATAACGTCGCGTCGGATTGAGCGATGTCCCAGGAAAATCTGAGCAAGGCAAATGAAACTGCATTTCGTCACTGTCGATGTCTTCACGGGAACGCAATTCGCCGGCAATCCGCTCGGCGTCGTTCTCAATGCGGAGGGACTGTCCGGCGGACAAATGCAGACCATCGCCGCCGAGTTCAATCTCGCGGAGACGACCTTCGTGCTGCCGCCGAAGGACCCCGCCAATACGGCTGAGGTTCGCATTTTTACACCGCGCTATGAAATGCCATTCGCCGGCCATCCCAATGTCGGCACGGCGTTTGCGCTCGCTTGCGCCGGCAAGACTTACGGCCGCGCCATCGAGGGCAATAGCGTTGTCTTCGAGGAAAAGGCCGGCCTCGTTCCGATCTCGATCCTCAAGGACGGCGCGACGGTGACCGGCGCCCGCGTCGCCTCCCCGCAGCGCCTGTCAGTCGGCGCGGAAATCTCTCCCGAACTGATCGCGTCGGCCTGCTCGCTGTCGGTGGATGACATCGAAACGGCGAACCATCAGCCGTGCATCGCTTCCTGCGGTGCGCCGTTCATCGTCGCCGAGCTGAAAGGACGCGAGAAGCTAGCAGCGGCCACTGCACGCACTGACGTTTATATGCGCGAGGTGGCAAAGCAGCCCGCCACCAGCATTTTCATCTATACGCACGTTGCCGAAGACGGACTGGCCATCCGCGCGCGCATGTTCGCGCCGCATCACGGCATCGCCGAAGATCCCGCAACCGGCAGCGCGAATGTCGCGCTAATCGGATTGCTCGCAAAGCTGCGGCCGGAGCGCGAGCTGATGATGTCAAAGACGATCGCGCAAGGCGTCGAGATGGGCCGGCCCAGTCTCCTGAAAGCCGAAGCCGAAAAGAAAGACGGCGTCGTGACCGCGACCTATATCGGCGGCCGCTGCGTACCCGTGATGTCGGGAACGATCGATTTTCTTTGAGGTAATTGGCCGAAAAAGGCGATCACCATTCTTCCGGACAGGGATCGACGATCTTCCAGAGATCGAGGCCGTTCTTGATCTTCTTCATCTCGGTCGTCAGCCCGCCGTTACGGCGAATCCAGTCCTTCACCGTATCAGGATAATAGGACATCAGGTCCGAGGTCCCTTCGGCGCTCGTAACCTTGATGCCGAAGGTGAAGGCCTTGTCGTAGTAGGCCTGATGGAAACCGACGCTGGCGCGCGGCGTCACGCAAATCTTGTTCATCGGCACGATGCCGAACACGAGCGTGCAGGCGGAATTGCAGATGCCATCGATGATCACCCGTTCGCGGTTGTCGCGAATGCGGGTGTACTTCGCCTTGTATTCCTCGACATAGCCGCCGTGATCACGCGTGATGTGCAAATCCGCGCGCGCCGGGGCTGCCAGCAGCGAGATCAGAGCCAGGACTAGAAGCGTGATGCGCATAAACAGTCGAGCCGCAGAATCGTGGGCTGAAAATATCAGCAGGATCAGAGGTTACGACTCTGGCGAGACTGTGTTTGAAAACCGTTAAGCATGTCGAAAACGCCGAAATTCCACCCCTGACGCCCGTTTTTGACGGGTTTTGCCGGATTTCCACCGGTGCGGCGGTCCAGAAGCCCGCTCTAGGATAGGAAGGCGGTTTGGCCTAAAATGTTGTAGTTCGCTTCGTTCGGAGACCCCCCTGATGAGTTCCCGCAAATTCGCCCTCGCCGCGGCCGCCCTTGCCGCTTTGGCCATGCTCGCAAGCCCCGCGCAGGCGCGCCGTCACCATCACCATCACCACCATTGGCATGGCCATGCCTATGGCTTGCCGTACCCGATCAGCTACAGCCACAATTACGGCCCGGGACCGGAGCCCGGCAGCTTCGCCTATTACGACGGCCCGTCGAACAATTTCTGCATTCAGGGCTCGGCGACCTACAACGCGCAGGGCGGCCGCTATCCCTGCTTCTGATCACGCCGCAGACGTCGATCTCGAAATTGCAGCACGTGCCGGGGCCGCTGGCCCCGCACGTCCAAGTCTGATAATCGGACACGCACGCGCTCGTAGCTCAGCTGGATAGAGCATCGGATTTCGATTCCGAGGGTCGGGAGTTCGAATCTCTCCGAGCGCGCCAAACTGCCACCATCCGGAATAAAACCCCGAACATCCCTCGATGTTGGTGCGTCAGTGACGTCGTCTATTTCTTCAAGCGGACGTTGCGCAAGAAGTAGTACTCGGGCGCATTTCTTCCCTTTGCCGTGATCAGAGTGACGGAAGGCCCCTTCCAGATCAATTGTATCCTCAATTGTAGCAATGGCTCACCGTGCCGATCGGCGTTGGGACCCGCGGCGAATTCCTAACGGGCGCTGACGCACCAGAAGGCGACCTAGCGAGCGTCTACGTTTGCACCTACAATAACCTGAACCATTCAAAATCTTGGACATGACCCAGATCCATTTCTGCAAATCCTCCGACGGTGTCCGTATCGCTCATACCCAGAGTGGCCGCGGGCCGGCGATGATCGAGGTGGCGACTTGGCTCAATCACGTGGAATACGACTGGGAGAGCCCGATCTGGAATGCGCGGCTTGCCGAGCTGACGAAGAATTACGCACTAACACGCTATGACGGTCGCGGCTGTGGCCTATCTGAAAAAAATCCCCAGCACCTGACATTCGATGATCTCGTTGCCGACCTCGAAGCCGTCGTCAACGCATCCGGGCTGAAGCAGTTCATTCTTCTTGGTTGTTGCCAAGGAGCGCCGGTGGCAATGGTTTACGCGGCCCGGTATCCTGAGCGCGTCAGTCATTTGGTTCTCTACGGCGCCTATGCACGCGGAAAGCTCGCTCACAACCCGTCGCCGCAGGACATCGACGAAGCCGAGACCATGCTCAAGCTGGTCGAGCTTGGGTGGGGGCGTGACAATCCGGCCTTCCGCCAGGTCTTCATCGCGCTGCTGATACCCGACAGCAGGCCGGAGCAATACAGCTGGTTCATGGATATGCAGCGCATGACGGTTTCGCCACAAAACGTGGTCCGTCTGATGCGGGCGCATAGCCGCGTTGATGTTAGCGGCATGCCAATATCCGCTGCCCGACGCTCGTCATGCACGCGCGCAACGACAAGCGAGTGCCGTTCGCCGAGGGCCATCTGGTGGCCCAGTCAATTCCGAATGCCGAGTTCGTGCCTTTGGAAAGCAACAATCATCTTCTGCTCGAACAGCAGCCTGCGTGGCGCCAGTTCCTTGACGAGGTGGCGCGGTTTGTCCGCGCCGATAGGGGCGCGGAATTTGCAGAAACGAAGTTTCTCGAACTGACGGTGCGCGAACGCGAGGTGCTCGATCTGATCGCGCGCGGTCTGGACAATTCGCACATCGCGAAGTCGCTGACACTGAGCGAGAAAACCGTCCGCAATCACATCAACAGCATTTTCGGCAAGCTTGGCACGCCCAACCGCGCGCAGGCGATCGTGCGTGCGCGCGAAGCAGGGCTGGGAGCTCGGACTGTCCTCAGAGGCTAACCGGACCTGGGTCCTGGGTCCCAAATCTTTTCATCGGTTTAGCCTCAATTGTGTAACCGTCTGGGTCCGGCGCCTCAAGACGAACGCTCAGCATTCCTCATCATGCAGCACATGGCGCATCGCGCCATCAGCCACGTTTTAGGGAGGAAGCAATGAGCGTGACAATTATCGCACCAGCCGGCTCTGCCTCAGTGCAGGGAGACTTGTGGGGCGTGCGGGCCCAAGATTATGCGGAGGTACAAGAGCCCACTTTCCTTCCCCTTTATCAGAGCGTGCTGGCGCGCCCCGAAGTGGCGAAGGCAGGGTCGATCCTTGACGTCGGGTGCGGAGCTGGCCTCGCAGCGCAGTTCTTTTCAAAGACAATCGGCCATGTTGCAGGTATCGACGCGACCGCGCCTTTCATTGAGATTGCGCGACGCCGCGTCCCCACCGGAGACTTCCGCGTTGCGGAAATGGAAGCCCTAACTTACGATGACAACTCATTCGACATCGTGACCGGCTTCAACTCATTTCAATATGCAGCGTCACCCGTGCAAGCGTTGCGTGAAGCACGGCGTGTCGTCAGGACCGATGGTGTCATCATCATCGCGGTCTGGGGCTTGCCGGAAACCTGCGAGGCGGCAGGCCACCTGAAAGCGTTGGGATCACTGATGCCCCCACCACCATCCGGTGCTCCCGGCCCATTTGCGCTCTCGGATGAAATCAAGCTCAAAGCGCTTGCGAGCGAAGCTGGCCTGAAACCAGGTGCAGTCGTCGACGTCTCGTGTCCCTGGGTCTATCCCGATCTGGACACCGCGCTCAGAGGCATGATGTCCGCGGGACCGGCCGAGCGCGCGATCCGGACCTCGAGCTTCGAACGTGCCCGTGACGCGGTCGCTGCCGCAATCGAATCCTACCGAACGGCGTCCGGGTATTCGCTGAACAACACGTTCCGGTATCTAATCGCCCGTCCGTGAAGAGGTCGATAGTCCCCGGTCGGTGGCGCGACCAAGACTGTTTTTCTCGATGATCATCGGTGATCTGCCGATCGCACTAAAGTGTGTCTGAACGTCGTCTCCATGAAGTCGGTCTGCAGTCGTGAGCAATCGTCGAAACCAAATAACAGGTACAAGTAGACATCCGCGGAGGAAATTCTTGTCCGAACTTAGCCTGGCGGGTGAACGGTATTTTGGCGACCTTCGACGGTCATGGCACGAGCTGAAGGATCATACTTTTGATCTCGTCGTCAGCATGTTTGGCGCCATGTTCGCGCCGAAGCCCTTTGATGTCGCCAAAGAGATGGTGCGCGTGACTCGTCCGGGAGGACGAATAGTTATGGGAAACTGGATCCCCGGCGATCCGACATTGGTGGCGCAAATCTTGAAAATCAGCGCCTCCTATTCGCCACCACCGCCGGAAGGTTTCATCAGCCCGGTGACATGGGGAATCGAGAATAACGTGATGGAGCGATTTGAACGCGCGGGAGTTTCGAAAGCAAGCATATCGGCTGTTAGAGACACGTATACCTTCAACCTTCCCGGGGCTCCGGTTGTGCTCCTCGAGGCTTTTAGAAAATATTACGGGCCAACCATGAATGCCTTCGAAGCAGCCGAAAAGAACGGCCGAGCCAATGATCTACAAAAGGAACTAGAGGCTCTGTTCAACAGCCAGAACAAAAGCCCAAACAAGGATGCCACCTCGATTCCTGCGACATTCCTGCGAGTTACCGTCGCGACTTAGCAGGACACACGCTGCCAGCCCAACTTTGGAAGCCGGCCAGTCGATGCCCGCTTCGGTTCAAACTTGATTTGCGCACAACGTAGGTGCTTACGCACGCGCCATATTGGAGGTTGATCGTGAAAAAATCTTGGATGGTTGCTGCCTCGTTCGCCCTCGCGGTTGCTGGATCGTTAGCAAACATGCCAATCAGTTGGGCGGCCCAAAATAATGGAGGTGGCGCAGGAAATTCATGCAAAAACGCCGGCGGCAATGCAGATTGTCTGGAATGGTGTGGGTCTCACAATGAAACTGTTTATAGCTTGGAGAAATGCGCTGCCCAATGTCGAAAATATTGGTGCAGTCAAGGCGGCGGCGCATCGCCGGCGAGCAACGGCAAGAACGGACCGCCGACGATATCGACGGGAAAACCAACGGCGCCCATCTATCATGGCCCCGAGCGAGGAACGCCCCCCACGCCTGCTCAGCCAGAACAAAGCATTCTCGAACGCAGTGGCGGTGAGAGAGGCGGCAAGCGCTAAAGCAGGCGAGCTGGAAGCATCGGACCAATTAGGCTCTGCCTCGCAAATAATCCTTTATGGTGTTTAGCCTGCCCGCTTTCGCCCAAGAAAATACGAATACCAAGGACCCCAACCGGACAGCCCTCCGAACTATGAGAAGGTCCTCAAGCCGCCAAAGCATCCTATTTATATAATGCCCGATCGTCACCCGATTAGACCAATTCTGCATAACCCGGTGCGCGATAAGCCAGTCACCACGACGCCCACGAACAATAATACAATTCTCGAACGTGGCGTAAGCATTCCCGCGATAGACATTGAACCGACGCTCCCTCGCAGCCTCCAACGGAGTCTAACATGATCGTCAACGCTTCTCGTCACGTCCTTCCGATTATTGTCGGCGTAGCATTGTCATTCAGCCTTGTTGCGGCACAGGCCGCAAAGGCCGGCCACGGAACGACCGGCACCCCGACCACAAACACCAAGATCAAGCAGGCGCTCGAGACTTGCAGCGCCGGTCAGCATTGCACCGGCATGCCACACAAAAAATGCTCCACCGAGTATGTGGCGGTGTGTCACCGCCATCACGCGGGATGTCAGACTGTGCAAAAGACGGTGTGCATTTAGGTCGGCATGCGCCCATGCGCGCGGCGTTCGGAAGGAGCTATCGCCAAATCTTGGTGACGGCCCGGTCGGTCAGGCATGACTCCGAAGAAGGCTAAGGCCCAAACAAAGACGATGGGCAAAACCGAATGCAAAACACTATGAAAGCGGATGCGGCTTTTCGCGGATTTGGTGCTGCTTTGGTGAGTACAGCAGTCGGATGGGTCGCTGAACGGGCCGGAATGACCCATTGGGAAGCGTCTGTAGCTTTCGTGTTAGTTTTGGTTGGCCTTCGAATGTTAGCCGGAAATAAGCCTTTGGAGTGAGGGTGAATTAACGGGCGGGATCGCCGTTGACAATCCCTTTCGCCGGATCCAGCATTCCAAGCTATTTTTAATTATTAATTTGGAGAATCAGATGGCGACCTATGATCCGCCGCAGCCACTGTGGAAGCGCAACGTGGCCGGGGTGCTGGATTTCTTGCTGGCCCTCGTCGTTTTCGGCTTTCTGTTTAACAAGCTACTGGGTCATCAGCCGCACCCGCCGGTTATCAATTCCACAGTCACGACTACCGAGGTATTCGGCTTGGACGGCTGGCCGGCGCTCCTAACAATCGTGCTGGTCATTGTTTATTTTGTGGTGCTTGGGCGTACCGGGGGTACCGTATTTCAGAGGCTGTTCGGTATGAAGCGCGCCTCGTCGCCGGCAGGATGAACCGGAGCATCTTGGCCAGCGTGCGGCAGTGCCCACTTGAAGGCCAGAGCCGACTTCCCATGGCGACGTTCAATTTCCTCGAGATGATTTTCCAGATCGGGATGCTCCGCCATAGCGTTACTTGGATCATGGGAGGCAGGCGATGTATGGCAAATTGGGATCCACCACAGCCATTGTGGAAACGAAATACGGCCGGGATACTTGATTTCTTGTTTGCGGCGGCCGTCTTCGGCGTTCCGCTCTTTATGCTGTTTGCAACGAACTCCACTCCGCAGCCGGGAACTTACTTGGCGGAGAACCACCTCGAAGTTCTAAGTCTAACCGGCTGGCCCCGTTGGCTGCACATCGCGCTGATTATAGGCTACTTCATTGTTCTTGGCCGAACCGGCGGCACGGTGCTTCAAAGGGCTTTCGGGATGACGCGCGCCGTAAGGCAATCCGGCAATCAGAATGGGCCTCCGTCAAAAGAGAGTGGCAGCACTTTGAGGAGTGGCGAGGGATAAATGGGTCAGGTTGAAGTCCGTTTGGGGGTCATTCGGGTGGATTTGGCGTGGCTGCAGCGGCGAGACGCAGACGGCGCTTAAGTCATTCGGTGATGAGCGGCCGCTAAAAATTATATAGATATTTCAATGATGTAAGAGTTCGTAGCTTTATTCTGAATGGCGCGCCAGCGTGAACGTCAGGCAAGCGTGCCCAGGGTTCGGAGCCGAGCCACCAAGCTCGTCCGTCAATCAGCTGCAACTCTTGACGCCAATCGAGAGCATCCTGACCAAGGATAGCACGGCTTATCACTGGTCCGGGTTGCTACGCCCACGAACAGCGTCAACTGATTTGCATTAAAAATCCTTCCCCTTTCGGGAAAGCGCCACAACTGCGCCGTGACTCAGGATTTGGCTTTGCGCTCAGGTCTGGGGCTTGTACCGGGGGGAAACAATGAGGGTCCTTGCCGCGATACCTACCTTGCTGGTTTTAAGTGCTGCCGCCGCTCAAGAGTGCAAGACTTGCTCAATGGCCGATGCCTGCACAAAGGCATACTTTAAAGCTACGTCCGAGGCCCAAAGCGCCACTAAGCAGGCGATCCGGGATTGGAAGCAGAATCTGGACAGAAAGGCCTCCGCAGAATTATCCAGCAGGGGCGCTCTCGCATTACAAGACGCCATGGAAACGCAAGTTCGTTCGGAGCTTGAACGCCTGAAGGAATGCTTGGCCAAGATTAGGTAGCTGCCCGGCGGCTTTTCGCCGGCGCGAATGGGCACCAAGGCGTGGTAGCTGGACCGGTTCGCTGCGGAGTTTTAGTTGCCCGAAGGTTTAAGGTTCGGACTTACCCCGCCCACGCGAGATGGGTCTCGGCCACTGAAGCCGAAGTTCGCCTGGTTCCAAAATTGCTCGATGTCCTGAGGCGGATAGCTTCCTGGAGGCAAGCTGTAAGACCTGTAGTAGACCGGCGGTCCATACGGATACGGTGCGCCACCGTAATATCGATATCCCTGCGCAAGAGCCGGGGTAGCGATCGAGGCGGACAGAATTACCATCGCGCTGAACAGTTTCATTCTCATCTGCATTCTCCTCAACAACGCAGATCAATCGCTCCGTGCTTGCGCCGGTTCCAGAAATTCCAATCAATTCTTGAATAATGTTCCCTGCTAGCGATTCACGAATTGTTGCAGCGTAAAGCGACAGAGAGTTGATGCAGAGTCGCGTCAATAGCTTGCAGGCATCTCCTCAACTTCTCCCCTGCGGACCATCGACTCTAGGCAGCGCGATTCCAGCCTTGCTAAGATTCGTCCACTCAGGAGGCGAGCATGAGCAGGCTAGAATTCAATTTCAAAGAAATCGAGAAAGAGCCGTTCATGTTCGAAGTGATGGATCGAAGGCGCAGATCATCGCCGAAGCACGGGCGGAGTCGTCTTTCTTGCTGCACGCGGGGGCACAACATTGAAATGAAGTCCTGGCAATAATCGGCGATAGCGAAGATGTCGCGGCCGCAATGGAGCAGCGCTTCGGCATTCAGGTCGTTCGGTCTCTACGAGGCGTTGCATGCAGATCGCCAGCAGCCGGGTTTTCGCCACGAATCAGCCCTACACGATCTCGCATGCGTCGTAGCATCGGAGTCTTGATCGGGCCCGGAAGGTTTTCATCGGTCGCGTTTCTGAAGTAGTGCGTAAGTAGTCCATAGCTAAGGGAGTACTTAGTAATGTTACATTCCGCTACTAACAGTAAAAATTTGGAGTTGGTCGATGTGGAACGTGACATCGCCCAAGCGCTGACGATAAGCCCGCCGCAACGGGATCACGTTACAAGCGGTTTTGCGCCGTCCAGAGTCAGAACGCCGGCACAGCCGATGCCTCCATATGTTGAACATCACGCAAATGTCGATCAGATCGGCAAACTCAGTGCCGAAGCGATGATCGCACAATATGAGGGCGCGGTTAAAGCACTTGAAGAGATGGGCGCAACGCTGATCGATTGTGTCAAGCGCGCGGAAAGCATGGCCGCCGGGTGCAAGGATACGTTCGCCTTTGTCCGAGACACCGCAAAACAGTATCGCGAAGAGGCAAAGCTGATCTTCGACCGCATCGAACAGGCATCGGTGATGACTGCCGAGGTCAAATCGGTCTGCGACGAGATGCGAAAGAAGATGGAGCATCCTACGCAATCAGTGTGATCGGGGTCTTCGAATAGCCGTTCCAGCCGCGAGCAGCCATCACGCCGCTGCTTGCGCCTGTTGTCGCTATTCAGCCCTTGATTGCGCGTCATGATCAGCAAGATCAGCAGACGGACTGCTGGTGACGAACTTCATGCGGCAGCCTTGCCTTCTTTGTCGGCGCCACGCCGAACGATCTTGAGAGCGTCATCGGGCAATGGCCGCTGCAGCGCCTTCGCTTCATCCCATGGCGCGCGCATCTCCGAGCGCGCCAACATCAACCCAGCCTTACATCATCAGTTGTCGCGCCGCTTGTCCGGCGAGACAGCAAAGGTGATGGAGTTCGGCGGTGGATATGCCCTTTCGCAGGCATTGGGCTGCGTCTGCGGCAGTTCAAGTTTGGTCCAGCTACCGGTGCTCGTGCATGTTTGGGTCCCGGTTGGCGAAATGCAGAGCGTGGCGCCTTCGGAATATTGCCGGTCGGCATACACGCATAAGGCCTAGGCCGAACTAAAAGCCGCCGTGCCGATCATCAATGCCAGGCCACCAAGAACGCGTTGCATCATGTCCCCCATCAAATTGTCCGGAAGCTGTCATACAGGCCGTAAGCGACGGCCAAGCGACATCGGCATATTGCCCGCGCGCGGTAGCCTGCTCGCGTGCCACCGCTATCCGTAGCGGCTTATCATCGGGGTTGGATTGGCACCCAGATGGATTTCGGTTCCGAGGGTCGAATCCTTGTCCGGGCGCGCAAGGATTTATCCGAACGGGACATCGCCAATATTTTTGGCCCTGGGACATACTGGCGACATCAGCCGTTGCTAACTCCAGCGAGAAAGCCCGGAGCAGCGCCATGGCCGATGAAGATCTCAAACATCTGATGAACGCGCGCGAAGTTCTCGTCCAAAGGCGTCTCACTTGCGCCCAAACCATCGCAGCTCCGGGCGATGCCCCCGATAACGCGATCCGATCTATCGTTGAGGTTCAGCGGGCGATCGAAGTGATTGACTTCGCGATCGAAGAGCTCGAGCAAGCCGAATTGGACGAAGAGCTGGACGAGACGGACGAGGCCGAGGACCATCACTAAGGATGGTTCGAACTCTTTTCCAAGCCCGCCAGCGGAATGGCGCGCTAGCCGTCCGGGGTTTGCGCTGCAGTCCATGTTGGCGGCGAAATTGAACCGAGCGGTGCGCCCCCAACCGAGACCGGTCCGGCCGGCTTGGACAGCCGGGACATCTTCTTGCGCGCCATCGCGGACATGCGGGCACGCCCTCGCATCTGCGAGATCGAGGAAGTCGTCTCCGGCGTCAGGGAACTCTGTAGTGCGTCAACCTTCGCCGCCAGTGTCGAAAGCTGAGCAGAGAGTTTTTTCACGTCGGTTTGCTGAGATGCCAAGCCCTGCTTGAGGGAATCGAGGGTCGTTGTACCCCGCAGCAACAGGACTGTATTTTGCTGAAGCGAGGATTCGTTTTCCTGCAGCGCGACCAGATATTGCTGCTGCGTCGACTGAATATCCTTCAATGCCGAGGTAACGATCGGATCCGGTATTGGCACGGAAGCTTTCTCGTGGGGAAGCAGTTCGGCGAGGCTCGCCAAATTCGGCAAGGCCACGTCGAAAGACGGCATCGTGTATACGGCTGCCGCACCATTCAGCAGCAGAGCGAACAGCGACAGCATCAAGATCGACTTGCGGCTGGATGGCCCGCTTTGCAGCTCTAGCTGCTTCGCTTTGTCTAGCGTCTCGGCCTCAGGTTGCGTTTCCGGTACGTTGGTCACGTGCATCAGCCCCAGCTAGATTAGAAACAGAAAAGCCGCCGCGTGAGTGATCAGCGGCGGCCCCTTTGCGCGACTACTCACTCAAAACTGACTTGCATCATAGGTTTGCGGGGTTAATTCCCGGTTAGCGCGACGGCATTGCGCCGGGCAACCGGCTTTGGCACCCTGTGACGGAGCGGAAAATGACAAGCTTGAAGGAATGAGCGAGCCGCGATGCGCTTTGACGGTAGCCGCGCGCTGAATCAAATATCTTTTAGGGTCAGCGAAAGGAATTTCGCGGGTACCCTGTGGTTTTCATGTTTGACCGAAACCCAGCGAGGAACGCATGACAAAATTTGGACTTCTCGGCGCTGCCGCCGTTTTTCTTTCCACGCTCGCAGCTCCCGCGATCGCCCGGCCCGTCGTCTCCGGCCCCCCGCATCCGGGCCAGAGCCTCTTTTGTGCAACCCGGGAGCCAGGAAATCCCCACAGCAAGTATTGCGACTACATCGCCTGGAGCAAATGGCGCCAGCGAGGCGGCTGGGACAGCTCCCTTGATAACGCCTGCTTCCACAATCCAGGCTTTGTGCCGGGAGAGTGCGGCTTCAATGCGCAGGGTCAGTCGTTGTTTGGGGCACCGCTCCTCTAGCGTTCTGCGTCCGTCTGCATTTCTTCGAGACCAGCAAGTTGGAGGGCCGCAGATCCCTTCAGCCTGACCTTCTCGGGGACATTCGATTCTGCCTTGGTTTCGGCCTCCGGTCCCATGCTATAGATCGGGCGACTTTCGGGGCAAAATCGAATGGGCCGACGGACTTCCATCGCGACGCGATCTGCATGGTTGGCGGCGCTCCTCCTCTCCGCTCCTGTTCTGCTCAGTGCGACGGCCTCTCGCGCCAGCGAGACCCGGTTGGCTTTTCTCTCCAACTCGGAGAAGGAGCAGGCCCGCACGATCGTGGATGTCCCCACGCTTCCTGCACCTGCGGAAGCCAACCCCTATGACGGAAGATGGATATTCACGGGCGCTGGATGCCGAGGCGCGGGCCCGGTGTCGGCGGTGATCAAGGGTGGCAAAGTGATCGTCCGCGGCGGCGGCGGAAACGTGACACCGGACGGCATCATCCACACCGTCGGCGCCGGCAATGGAATGACGCTCACGGCCGAGGGGCGCTTATCAGGGGATTCAGGCTCTGGGACGTATGACCGATCCGACGGGTGTTCGGGTACCTGGATCGGGGTCAAGCAACGACAGCGCCGCTAGGCCAGAGCGTTTTCGAGCGAAGTGGATACCGGTTCGCGTGAAGAAAACGCGTCAAAACAAGAATCTGGAACCCTGCTTCACCAGAGATTGTTGCCGAAAAACGCGCCAGGCGGCTGCTGGGCAACCAGAATCCGTCGCTGTCCGGCGTAATTCCTGGCCACCGATTTTCGTTTCCGTTTTGGGTCCGCACGGGCCGGATTGGCTGTCAATTCGGCAAAAGCCTCTCGCACCCCGGCTCTCAGCGCAGGCGTCGCCGCTTTCGCCGGCGGAGCGGTGGCTTCCGCTACCACAGGCGCTGGCGCGGGAACCGGTGTGATCGTGGGACGCGACGTGTCGAAAACCACGCGATCCGGCCATTTCCGGTCGGAATGAATCCGTATGACGGAACGATCAGCCATGGCGGTTGAAGGGGCGGCGTCTGTCGCCGGCAAGGCCGGCATAAAGGCATTCGCGATCAGCAGAAGCGCAAGCAAGGCGCCACCGACGAATACAAAATAACGCATCAGCGGCATCAGCTTGTGCTCCATCCCGCACGGCAACGCGGTTCCAGACTCAACCGGCGGTTACTTTATTTGTTCCTGATGTAAGCAAAAGGTTCGACGATTCCAGACCCAGGCTTCGCTTTAAGATGTGGCTGGAAGGGAGCGGCGATCTAGACGGGGCTGGCGGCAACCAGCGAGCACTTCGCCTTGGCGGCGTTAACGTTGACGAAACCGACATGCAGTCGCGCGAAGGTCTTTCGGCTCTTCATGTTGATGACGTCCGTGATCACCCGCGAGCGGTCGGTCAGACGGCTGCCGTCCGGCCGGAGGAAAGCGCACGAAAGTTCGACGTTCTTGACGGCAAAACTATTGTCATTGCGCAGCGTCATCGTCACCAGCGCATTGGAGCCGAGACCGCCCCTGCGCCACGACTGCGACGCTATCTTCAGGCGATCGACCGGTGCCGGCTGCCCTGGCACGATGGCTTCGGAGGTTGCGGGATTGAAAGCGGGTTCTTTCGCCAAGCCCACCGTCGGCGCTGGAGCCGGCTTCGCCGAAGCGGCCAGATGCACCGGTGAAGCTGGTGTCCGCTCCCGGGTGTGATTCAGAAACAGTAGCCAACCGGCCGCAGCGAAAATCACGACGAGCGGCAACCACCCGACTGCTGTCCTGACATTATCCGCAGACATATCGTCAGCGCGATCTGAATGATGTCCCCAAGCCAGACTGACACGCCCGGTGATTCCGGTCGAATCAATGTTGAGAAATCCATCGGTCATTCGCGCCACCTGGGCCAAGTGGGACCAACTTCCTCGCCGAGGTCACAACTCACAAAGCCGAAATTAGTTGCATCAAAGCGTGACATATCGAACACGGTTCGACCGCTGAGAAGGGATGCGAATGTTAGAATCGGACCACCAGCCGCGGGGATAGCCACGCCGCGGCCTCACGGCTAAAGTCTTCGGCGTATCGCAATTCTTTCCACCGCCCCGGGCGGCGCAAAAAATCATCGTTTGGAGAAAACAGTATGCCGGTAGTGACCTGGGACCACGTTCATCTGCGCAGTCCCGATCCGGAGGCAACCGCCGCCTGGCTCGAAGATGTTCTTGGTGGCGAGATCATTCGCGGCCCCGGCCGCATCGACGTCAAACTCGGTGGCGCCATGGTCTTTATTGCGCCCGTCACATCAGGCGACGGCGTCAATTCGCCACCGGCCACCCCCTATCAGGGACTCGATCACTTCGGACTGACGGTCAAGGACATCGACGCGGTCGCCGCCGAGATCAAGGCCAAGGGCGTCGAATTCACCAAGGAGCCCCACACCATTCGGCCTGGCGTGCGCATCTGCTTCATCCGCGGGCCGCAGGGTATTTCGATCGAATTGCTCGAGCGTGACAAGAAATACGCATAAAGCTTGGGCAAAATGGCGATGCTGGCGGTCAACCTGCCGCGTTGCGGCGGACGCCGGGCTTTGGCATAACGAACCGGCAATAGTGGGGTCTGGCGCCAACAAGCCATGAAGAATGGGCTGTATTCGATCCATGTCGTCCTTCAGGACGGCCGCGCCGGCAAGGGCAGCGGCGTCGTGCTGTTTCGCGACGGCAAGATCCTCGGCGGCGACGCATTCCTGTTCTATGTCGGCAGCTACACCGTGAAGGAAAATACCTTCAAGGGCGAAATTCTGGTCCAGCGCCACACGCCGAGCCCCGACGTCACCCCGCTGTTCGGCGGGCCGGACCCGGTCGGCATCGGCGTCTCCGGCACGTTCACCGACAAGGCCGCCGACATGAGCGGCACGGCGTTGGTGGGCAAAGCCAGCCAGATCTTCACCGCCACGCTGCGCAAGCTGGTCGACACCGACTGAGCCCTTTCAGGCCACCGACCTCAGGCGACCGACGCTTTTTCTTTAGCCTGCTCCAGCGGCGCTATGCGCGGCAAGACCATTTGAACGCGCGTGCCGCGTCCCGGCTCGGAATCGAGGTCGAGCCGGCCGCCGAGGCGATTGGTGACGATGCTGTAGACGATGTGGAGACCGAGCCCCGTGCCGCCCTGATCGCGGCGGGTCGTGAAAAACGGATCGAAGGCGCGCCGCCGAACATCCAGGCTCATACCGCAACCGTCGTCGGCAAAAATGACTTCGACATGGTCCGGCCCCGCCGCTCTCACCTTGATGTCGACCGTCCCCGCCCGGCCATCCGGAAAGGCGTGCGCCACCGAATTGAGAAACAGATTGGTGAGCACCTGCCCATAGGGACCGGGATAGGAGTTCATGACGAGGTTGGGTTCGCATTCCACATTGAGCGAAAGCCGATGCTTGCGCAGGCCGGGCCGCAAGCTCATCACAACCTGCTCGGTGAGATCGCCGAGGTCGAACGACCGCTGGTCCGAATAATTGCGGTCGGCGGCGACCTGTTTGAAGGACGCAATCAGCTCTGCCGCTCGATTGAGATTGGCGACAAGCTGACCCGATGCGTCGCGGGCCGCGTCCAGGAAATCGGTCAGGCTTGAGCGGCGGAGATCGCCGCGCGCGACCTCCGCCGTGAAGGACGCGGTCTTGCGCTCCAGCGAAGAAGCCACGGTCAGGCTGATGCCGACGGGATTGTTGACCTCATGCGCGACGCCGGCCACGAGACGGCCGAGCGCGGCGAGCTTTTCGGCTTCGATCAGCGAATTCTGGGTTTCGCGCAGATTGCGCAACGCGGCTTCCGCGGCGTCCTTGGCCTCGCGCATCTCCTGCTCGCCGCGCTTGCGTTCCCCGATGTCGAGCGCAACCGTCACGATGCTCTCGACGTGCCCCTCGGCATCGAGCAGCGGCAACTTGTTAACGAGCCAATAGCGGAGGTTACCGAAAGAATCCCGGTATTCGTCTTCGTAAAAGCCAAGCTCCTTGCCCGTCGCCAATACCCGCCTGTCGTTTTCGTCGGTCTTCTGTGCGCCATAGCGCGACATCAGGTTCGTCGTCGTTTGGCCGAGGGCCTCTTGGGGCTCGATCGCGAAAATGCCGGCCATATAGCGGTTCATCAGGACGTAACGCAGCTCCTTGTCCTTGACGTTGATGACCGCGGGAACGGTATCAATCACGAGTTGCAACAGCCGCCGTCCTTCCGCGATCGCTTCCTCCGCGCGCTTCTGGTCGGTGATGTCGCGTACGGTTCCTTCGTAACGGACGATCTCGCCGCTCTCGTCGCGAACCGCACCTGCGCTGTCCGAAAGCCACAGGATCGATCCGTCGCGCCGCCGTACCTGATATTCGAAATCGCGCACCATGCCGTCGCGCTGCATCAGTTGCTGATATTGCGTGCGTACTTCCGGATCGAGGTAAACGCCGTGGGAAATGTCGTTGATGCCGCGAATGAGCTCTTCCGGCGAGCCATAAGCCATCATGCGCGCCAGTGCCGGATTGGCGTTGAGAATTTCTCCTCCCGGCGTCGTCACGTAAATCCCTTCGACGGAGCCTTCGAACAGCTTGCGATAGCTTTCCTCGGCGAGGCGCTGCTCGGCGAGCGCGCGGATGGCCGCTTCACGTGCCGCATCCGCATCGACCAGCGAGCGGCGAAATACTTCCGCCGCGCGCGCAATGTCGCCAATTTCGTTCTTCACTCCGGTCGCCGGAATGGAAGTGTCTTTTTCGCCGCCGGCCAAGGCACGGATCGCAGTGGCAATCGCCTTGAGCGGGCGGACCGTCTGCCGCACCACGAACAAGGCGGCCGCAAGCCCAATCAGCACACCGGCCAACCCGAGCAGAATGCTTTGCCATTTGTCGCTGGCGAGTGTGCGGGCGAAGTCACGCGACAGCACCCGCCCTCGCCTGTCGCCGAGGTCGCGCAGCAAATCGGTGACCCGGCTGATCATCTGCCCCTCGGTGCCCAGCACGTCCCGGTCGAGCTGGGCGATCTGGCCCTCGGTGCCGGAGATTGAAAGCACGGCGTCAGCATAGGCGTCGGTGGCGGCGCGAAGCGCGGTATCGTCGATGGTCAGCGCCTTCATGGCGCGGGCCGCCTGGTCCGTTGCGGCGGTGTCGTGCGCCAACAAAGCGGCCGTAACCTGATTTTGCGCACGAAAAAGCTGGCGTGCGGTGGCCCGTTCCGGAATATCGGAGATCGCCTGTTCGAACCGCGCGCGGGCCGCCGGCAAGGCCACGACAAGTTCCGCGCGGCGGGAAATCAGCGCGGTGATCCGCTCGATGCCCTCCTCGTAGTTCACAAGTCGCTGCGAGACGCCATCGATCATCTCCCGCTGTTCAGGCGCGAGCTGGAGCCGGGTGTTCTTCAGCAGCGTGCTCAGCGAGGTGGCCGCCTCCTTGACGCGGCCGGACGGCGCCGCCGGATCGGTGACAAAATCGCGCGCCGCCAGCCGCAATTCCTTGGTGCGGCGGTCGATCTCCTCTGCGGCTTCGCCCAGGCTTTGCAGATGTTGCAGTTCGGCGAAGGTCGTATCGATATGGCGGATGGCGACGACGCTCGCGATGCTTGTCATCGCGATCATCGCGAGCAACACCGCGAAACTGCCGAAGGTCAGCTGCCCGATCGAAAACGAAACCGACTTGATACGTCTAACCATAGAGGCAAAAGCTCTTAACTACCGACAACATGGCCGGGTAAACGTCCAATTATACGACGATTTTGTCCCCCGAGGGAAACCGGCCAGGTCTCGTTAGGCCTGCGAAACTCAGTCCGCAGGAATGCCTGCATCCTTCACGACCTTGGCCCAAAGGGCGATGTCGGACTTGATGATGGCGGCGAATTCACCAAGCGGTGCGCTTTTCGCCGAGCAGCCGGCCAAATCCAGCTTTTCGCGCACCTCGGACGCGGCCACCGCCGCCTCTAACGCCTGGCTGATTTTGGCAACAATCAGCTGCGGGGTCTTCGATGGTACCACAATGCCAAACCATGGCGTTACCTGCGCTTCGGCGAACCCCTGCTCGGCCATGGTCGGCACGTCCGGAAAGTATTTCGAGCGTCCGTCGCTGATCGACGCAATGATCCGGACGTTGCCGCTCTGCGTCAGCGACAACGCCTGGTTGGTGGAGAAAAACGAGGAGTTGAGCAGGCCGGTGGCGATATCGGCCACCATCTGCGGATAACCACGATAGCCGATCGGATTGACCTCGATCCCGGCCAACCGCTTGAACAGCTCGAAGCCGAGATGGCCGGTCGAACCCTTGCCGGGATGACCGTAGTTCAGAATGCCCGGCTTGGACTTGGCGAGGGCGATAAACTCGGCGACGTTCTTCACCGGCGAGGATGCCGGAACGATGAAGACGTTCGGCGCCTGGCAGATCATTCCGATCGGCGTAAAATCGCGGACCGGGTCCCAGCGCATCACAAGATTGAGTGACGGGCTCGTCGTGAAAAACGTCGTCACCAACAGCCACGTATATCCATCCGGCTCCGCGCGGGCGACGTCTTCGGCCGCGATCGAGCCGTTGGCCCCGGATTTCGATTCCAGAATGATCGAGGCCTTCCACCGTTCGGCCATGTGCTGGGTGACGATACGGCCGAACACATCGGCGACGCTGCCGACCGAATAGGGATTGACGACGCGGATCGGCCGATTGGGAAAACCTTCTTGCGCGTTGACTGGCGCGAACGGGAACACGGCCAATAGCCATGCCGCCATCATTGCGCCGAAGCGTTTCGTCATCGCGGTCGCGCGTCCTGCCCTGCTCGCGGCGTTGAAAACTGCCGCTTGTGGTCAGGATGCCGACAATCCGTTTGCCGGGCAAGCTTCGCTTCAGGCGGAACCGGCAGGCTTCCGCTGAGGAATGGTCATCGCGGCGACGCCGATCACAACGCAAGCAAGCCCGATCCAGGCGGTCGGCGACAGGTTTTCGCCGAGCAACAGCACACCGAGCGCCACGCCGATTGGGACACGCAAGTAGGCCTGCGCCGTCGTGCCGACGGAACCGAGCGTCTGGATCAGGCGGAAGTAGATCACGAAGGCGATCGCGGTCGAAAATATCGCAAGTCCCAGCAACGCCAGCACCGATGTGGACGACGGCATTATCGTCCACGGCCGCTCCACGATAGCACTAATCGGCACCAGGATTGCCGCACCACACAGCAGGGAGCCCGCGGCCGGCGCCATCGGATCGAGCCCCTTGAAGCCGCGGCTGAACACCGCGCCGCCGGCGTAGCAGACGGTCGCAGTGACAATCGCGACTTGCGCAACGAGCTGTTCGCCAAGATCGTGCAAGGCTTGCGTGCCGATAATCAGGCAGATGCCCGCCATGCCCGCCGCTACGCCGAAGAGCTTGCGCCAGGACGGTTTGTCCTGATGCGCGATCGCCAGCGTCAGGAAAAACGTGAAGATCGGCGACGTCGAATTGAGGATCGTCGCCAACCCCGCATCGACCGAACGCTCGGCCCAGGCAATCAAGGTCCACGGGACGACACTGTTGAGGCCGGCCTGAAACAGGAAGCGCCGCCAGGTCGCGGCATCACCAGGCAATTGTACCCCCCGCCAATGCATGATGAGCAGCAGCAACAAGCCCGCGATCAGCGTCCGTCCCGCAATCAGCGTAATCGGCGGAATGGTGGCGACGCCGAGCTTGATGAAGGTGTACGAGCCGCCCCAGAGGGTTGCGAGCACCAGCAACAGCACCAGCTCGAACCCGAGCGCCGGCTCGCGCGCGCCTGTCTTGATCGTTGTTGCCTCTGCCATGGCGAGAGCTCCGCTCGATGTCAGAGCAATGCCGTAGCCGAGCGGAGCGATCCAATGCTTCGGCGGCGGTCGAATTGTGATATTACCTGTCCGCGCTCCACATCTCGAACAGTTCGCCGTCGTAGCCGGCTTCAAGCGGAATGCGTAGCTGGCGGCCGCCGTTCAACCGCACCAGCTCGGGCATGACGGTAACGACGGGCTTCCCTCTCGCGTCTTCGATCGCCGCCTTTACGTTCGGCTGCTTGCCGAGCTTGATCAGGTTGCGCGTGGTCGGAAACGGCAGCTTGAACCGTCCGCTCTCGCCGCCCGCGACTGCCTCGCGCGCCGACAGCCAGAGCGAGTTGGTCGATTCACGGCCGTCATGCGCGCCGAGCTGGTCCGGCGGCGCGGCCGCCAGGAAGAACCAGGTATCGTACCGCTTTGGCATGCCTTCCGGCGTGATCCAGCGCGCATAAGGCACGAGTTCATCGAGTGCGAGCACCATGCCGCTTTCGGTCAGCACATCGAGAAACACCGTTTTTTGCTCGGTGAGCGCCACGCGGTGGCGGCCTGCGATTTCGGCGGCCCGCTTCGCCTCAACAAGCCTCGTTGAACCACGCGGACGCGCCAGCAGAATGCCGCTCTCCTCAAAGGTCTCGCGGATCGCCGCGATCCGGAAACTCAACGCGTCGATGTCACATCCCTCGCCGCCGGCATAGAGCGCAGGCTGCGCGATGATGTCACGATCGCTGGCATCGACGCTGCCACCGGGAAACACCAGCGCGCCGGACGAGAACTCGATCTCATGATGGCGCACCATCATGAAGACCTCGATTTCTCGCTGCGCGCCGTCGCGCAGCAAGAGGATGGTCGATGCCGGCCGCGCGGTGGTGCCTTCAGCCACGAAATCAGCCTGCGGCGCTCGATTGCGGCTGCAGTTGAGCGCGCCGATCGACCCGGGCGACGCGCGACAGCAGGTAATCCACTTCCGACTTCGCGATTGCGCTAATGCTCGAACCCGGCTTGCGCTGCGCGCTGGAAGCAATAATGCCGCGCTTTTGCAGCACGTATTTCCGCACCGCGAGCCCGATGGCGGGCTGCTGCTCGTATCGGATCAGCGGCAGATGCGCATCGAACAGATCGTGCGCGGCGTCGCGCTTGCCCTCCTTCGACAGGCGGACCACATCGATGAGCATTTCCGGGAAGGCGTAGCCGGTCATGGCACCATCAGCGCCGCGCTCCATCTCGAAATCAAGGAACGTCGCGCCGTTACCGGTCAGAATCGACAGCGGCCGCAACGAACCATCCTTCTGGAAACCGCGCAGCGTGGAAATCTTCTCCAGCCCCGGCCAGTCCTCATGCTTGAGCATCACGCAGGAGGGATTGTCCATCACGATCTTGCGGATCACACCCGGCGTGAAGATCACGTTCAGCGTCAGCGGATAGTCCTGTAAACACCAGGGAATGTCTGACCCAACAGCTTCCACCGCCTGCTTGAAGTAGCCGGTGATCTGGTCATCCGTGCGCAAGGTCGGCGGCGGCGCGATCATCACGCCAGCCGCGCCTGCATCCATCGAAGCGCGTGCCAGCGAGCGCATCGCGGCAAATCCCGGAGCGGAAACGCCGACGATGACCTGCATGTTCTTCGCGCGCTTGATGAAGCGTTTTGCAACTTCCCCGGACTCCGTTCCCTCGAGCTTCGGCGCCTCGCCCATGATGCCGAGCACGGTGACGCCCTCGCAGCCAATCTCGGCGTAAAAGTCCGTCATCCGGTCGATCGATTTCTCGTCGATCCGGCCATCGTCGTGAAACGGCGTCGGCGCGATCGCGAAGGTGCCTTTGGCTTCGTGGGTGAGTTTTGTCATCTTGCCTACTTCCTTGTGTTCAAGTTCGCCGCAGCGATTTCTTCAATTCTTCCTCGGAGAAGAAAATATCCTTGGCGTGGGTCACAATATCCTCAGCCTTCCAGCCCGTGAACGGCGGCTTCCAGCCTTCCATTTCCATCATCCGCATTTCGCGCACCCCGCGCGCACCGGATACGCCAAGCGTCTTGCCGGTCTGGTCGCCCGAGAGATCGCTGACCATGTATAGCACGGTGGGGGCCACGCCATCAGGCGTCAGCGCCGCGCCCGGGTTTTCCTTGTAGCGCGCCAGGTCCTCGGTCATGCGGGTCATCGCCGCCGGCGCCAGCGTCCAGACCCGGATGTTGTACTTGCGTCCCTCGATCGTGAGCACGTTCGACAGACCCCAGATCCCGCCCTTGGCCGCGCCGTAATTATACTGTCCGAAATTGCCGATCAGGCCGGAGGTCGAGGACGTGTTGACAATGACGCCACCGCCGTTCTCACGCATCCACTTGAACACAGGGAGCGTCGTGCAGAAGGTGCCCTTCAGATGCACCTTGAGCACCTTGTCAAACGCGGCTTCGGTCGCCTTGGCAAAGCTCTGGTCGAGCAGGATGCCGGCATTGTTGACGAGGATGTCCGCCCGGCCGAAATGCTTGATCGCATCATCGAGCACCGATTGTCCGCCCGTAATCGTCGAGATATCGGCACCGTTGGCAACCGCGCGGCCGCCTTCGGCCTTGATCGCGTTGACGACCTTTTGCGCCATCGACAGATCGGACCCGGTGCCGTCGCGGGGGCCGCCGAGGTCATTGACGACGATTGCCGCGCCCTCGCGCGCAAACAGTTTGGCGTAGGCTTCGCCCAATCCGCCGCCCGCGCCGGTGATCAGCGCCACCTTGCCGTCGAGTAATCCCATTTTTTCCTCCCGTTCCTCTTCCGTCATTCCGGGGCGGCCCGCAGGGCTGAACCCGGAATCTCGAGATTCCGGGTCTGGTCCTTCGGACCATCCCGGAATGACGAAACTGTTTTATCCCAACACCGTCTTGCCGCTGCGGATCACGACGGCCTCGCGCGCCTTCACCCGCGCCTCGAACGAAATCACATTACCGTCCTTCCACATGTCGATCGTCACGGTCTCGCCCGGATAGACCGGCGAAGAAAACCGCGCGGCGTGCTGCCTGAAAGCAGCGGGATCGAAATCGGCGTAAGTCTGCAAGATGCCGCGGCAGGTAATGCCGAACGTGCACATGCCGTGCAGGATCGGGCGCGAGAAGCCGGCGCGCCGAGCAAATTCGGGGTCGGAGTGCAAGGGATTGCGATCGCCGCAGAGACGATAGATCAGGGCCTGATCGGGACGCGTCGAAATATCGACGGAGCGGTCCGGCGCGCGCGAGGGCACCTTGTGCGGCTCGGGCTGGCCTTCCGACGGTCCGCCAAAGCCACCGTCACCGCGGGCAAAGCGTGAAGCAACGAGCGTGGCGAGTTGTTCGCCCTTCTCGTTCTTCAGCACGGTCTGATGCCGGATCACCGCGCCCTTGTCCTTGCCCTTGTCGAACACGGCAAGCACGCGTGAATCGACCAGCAGTTTTTCCGAAACCGGTAGCGGACGATGGAAGGTGATGTCGCGCTCACCGTCCACTACCATCACGCGGTTGAGGTTCATTTCGCCGGGGCTTGCGCCCCAGGCCGCCACGGAAGCAAAGGTCGGCACCACCTTCAGCGAACGCGGGATTGCAGCGGCTTCGTTGACGAAGGCCAGTTCCTTCTCGTCCATGGGATCGGCGCCCATGCCGATGCCGTAGGCGTACAGCATCACCTCGCGGTCGCCGTAAGAAAAACGCTGATCGAGATTCTTCAGCGCCATCAGCTCATCGTAGTTGACCGGCATCGACGCGCTTTCCTCAAACTCCTGATCCTCATGGTGAGGAGGCGCGAAGCGCCGTCTCGAACCATGAGGCCACGGCCTCTTATCTCTCATACTCATCCTTCGAGACGCGCGCGAAGAGCGCGCTCCTCAGGATGAGGACTACACCGGCGTAAAGAACGGCAGCGGCGCGCCGTCGGTGGCCTTGAACACGACCTTCACCTTCGTGCCGATCTTCAATTTTTCCATGTCGCAGTCGACAAAGTTCGTCAGCAGCGACGGCCCCTCCTTCAAGGTCACATAGCCGATCGCGTAAGGACCGGCCGCGGATTTGCGCATCCGGCTGAAGGTGTAGATCTCGCCCTCGCCTGAACTCTCTTCCCACACGGTCTTATCGGAGAAGCAGAACGGGCAGATCGAGCGCGGAAAGTAATGCGCCTCGCCGCACGCGGTGCAGCGCTTGATCATCAATTTCCCCTTGGCGGTCTGTTCCCAGAAATGAGCCGTCTCGGGATTGGTCACGGGTTTCGGATACTTCGTATCGGCCATCACACGCGCTCCAGAATGCAGGTTGAGGCAGCGTGGCGGATACCGAGCAAACCGCCGGTCCCATGCGCGATGGCGAGGTCACAGTTCGGCACCTGCACCTTGGGGTGCGCCTCCCCGCGCAACTGCCGTACCGCTTCGAGAACCTTGGTCATGCCGCCGCGATTGACCGGATGGTTGCTGCACAACCCGCCGCCGTCGGTGTTGAACGGCAGCTTGCCGACGCCCGAGATGAGATTGCCGTCGGCGACGAACTTGCCGCCCTCGCCTTTCTTGCAGAAGCCGAGGTCCTCGAGCTGCATCAAAACCGTGATGGTGAAGCTGTCGTAGATCGAGGCGTATTTGATGTCCTTTGGCGTGATGCCGGCTTCCTCGAACGCCCTCGGTCCGGACCACACGCCGGCGGAATAAGTGAGGTTGAGCGCATGCCCGCCGCGCGGTCCCTTCAACGCCTCGCCGTGGCCGATCATGCGCACCAGCGGCTTCTTCAGGCTCTTCGCGATCGCTTCCGTCGTCACGATCATGCCGCCGCCGCCATCGGTGACGACGCAGCAATCCATCCGGTGCAGCGGATCTGATATCATCGGCGAGTTGAGTACGTCTTCGACCGTCACGACGTCGGGCAACATCGCGTGCGGATTGTATTGCGCGTGGTGGGAGGCCGCGACCTTGATCCAGGCGAGTTGCTCGCTGGTGGTGCCAAACTCATGCATGTGCCGCATGGCGCACATGCCATAGACATTATGTGTGGTGCCGCCATACGCGGCCTCGAAGTCGACCTCGGCGCCGGTCGCACGCGCCGGCATCACCCCGGTGCGCGGCTTGCCGGCCAGCGTGATCAGCGCGATCGAGCACTTGCCCGCGGCAATCGCCTCGGCGGCGTGGCCGAGATGGACGAGATAGGAGCAGCCGCCGGTATCGGTGGAATCGAAATGGCGAACCTTCAGGCCGAGATAGTCGACCATCGCCATCACCCCGCCCGGCGCGTCGCCGGCGCAGAAATAGCCGTCGATATCGGCCTTGGTCAGGCCCGCATCCTCCAGCACTCCCTTGGCGATTTCGGCGTGAAGCTGGGGGGTAGACTTGTCGGGCGCGTGCCGGGTCGGATGTTCGTAGATACCGGCGATATAGGCCTTGCCTTTGATGGTCACGTCCTTCTCCGCTGACGTTTCTCCCTAGAGGATTTTCTTGGCCTGCCCGGACCGCCTTGGCAAGCGGCGAATATTCCATGCGGCGAGGCGCTATCGCATAGCGCAATGATACAATGTCGGCGGCCCGTCACTCCCCTGTCGTCGTCCCCGCGAACGCGGGGACCCATACCGCGGAATCTATCAAGTAAAGCCCGAGTGGCAGACATCCTGCATAACAATAAGCGCCGGTGGTTATGGGTCCCGGATCGCGCGGAGCCTGTCTTCGGGCGCGCATTCGCGCGACCCGTTGGCTTGTCCGGGACGACGTCGATCAATCAGACGCGGCTTCGCCTTCCCGCGGCATTTCATGTCCGGGTTTTGCCTCATCATGTCCCTCGGAAAAACAGAGGGCGCAGGGAATGCCGGGCGCGTCAGGCGCACCCGCAGCCCCGCGTGCAAATAAAGAAAGCACACGAGCGTAGTCACCACAGGTTCGCCGGATAACGCCGGCACTCCCTGCGCGATTGGTTTTAACGGGTTCTTTCGTGCTCTCCCTGGTGAACCGGGCTTTCTTGCCACCATCCCAGCGTGATGCCGGCGTGTCGGGCCGAAGGGCCGACATCGCCACATCATCGCCAGTTGACGCCAGCGTCGGGGCGTCAGGACCACACGACTTCTCCGTCCGCTTAAGACGCGCTCGTCCGTCGCGCCTAAGCGTCCATCGCATCCCGCGCCCAACGTCCGTGACGATCGCGATACGCCCCTCTTCATGGGCACAGGACGCGGGAAGAAGTGCCCGTGATTTGCCCGACGTCACAAGGATGCGCGCCTGCGACCGATTGGCACGACGGGCAAATCAGTCGTTTGCCAACGAACCAAAGACAAGGGATGTCAATGATCCATCGTCATTGCCATCACGCAGCGTCAGAGATTCCGGATCGCTTCCGCACCGCGGTGGGCTCCAGAGGCTGTAATTTTAGGGGTTTTCTGCCCGACGGCTCAGCCCTGGAATCACAGGCGTAAAGGGCCATGACGGGAACGACGCGCAGATCAAGTGTGATTTTCCTGCCCCAATCGCGCAAAAACACTGGAAAAACCGGGGTCAAACGTAAAAAATCGCAAAAAACCCCGAGAAAACCTGTGTAGAAGCCTCTTGCTCCGCGCAAGGAGCGTTATAGTCGAAGCGGTCCGAATCAAAGGAGACACAATGGCCACCCAAATGTCGAAGTCACAGCTCGTCGAGAAAATCGCGACGACAACCGAACTCTCCAAGCGTGACGTGAAGAACGTCATGGATACGCTGACTGACGTCGGCCACAAGGAACTGAAGAAGTCTGGCGTATTCCTGCTGCCGGGCTGGGCGAAGTTCGTCGTGGTCAAGAAGCCCGCCACCAAGGCACGCAAGGGCACCAACCCGTTCACGGGTGAAGAAATGATGTTCAAGGCGAAGCCTGCCCGCAAGATCGTGCGCGCACGGCCGGTCAAAGCCGCCAAGGACGCAGTCTAGGGAAAGCTCGGACCTCGACGTCAAAGGCCCCCATCACTGGGGGCCTTTATTTTTTGGGCGTGGAGTCATGAGCGAGAGATGAGATGTCCTGCGTGGCTGAGCCCTTCGACGTCCGTTATGGGGACTAAAACAGAAATGGCATGAGCGTTTCATAATGTTCGCTTTGGGACCCACAACTGACATCAACGCATTGCAATGGCAATCGGGGACTCCGCGACGCAGCGCCCGAGCCGATCTCAGCGATTGGCCAGCCTCTTGTACGCCGCAATGGCCCGCTTGAGGTCGTCGTATTCCTCGCAGGGAATGAGGCAGAGATTTTCAAGCGCCGCCAGGAGTTGCTCGGCCTTGGCGGGCTCGCCAAGCACCAGATAGGCCTCGCCGAGATGCTCATGTGCGCCGCGGTGGCGGGGATTCAGTATCAGCGCCTGCTGGTAGTGGCCAATAGCCGGCCCCAGCCGACGCAGTCGCCGATAGGCGTAACCGATGTAATTCTGGATATCAGCATTAAGCGGGTCACGCAGTGCGGCGAGTTCGAACGCTGCGATTGCACCATTCCAATCCTCCGCGCCCAGTGCCCTCTTGCCGGCCTTGAAATCGGGGTCGAGCTGCGCCCATTCGGCATCCGATGCGACCAATGCCATGGTGGTGCAGATCGGCCAGTCTTCAGGCTTGGTGGTTGTCTTAGCGCCGCGGTCGAGCGCAGCGAACAGCGGCGTATTCCCGTTCCACCACCCAAGCGGCCGTATGGTGTAGGCGGCCACGCTGGCGACCAGCGCACCAAGCATTGCAGCCAATGCGATCGCGCGGATCATCGTTGTTTTCTCGGAATTGACTGCTGTCGGGCGTGGGCCAGACAGCAGAGGAGTTATTTTCCTGCACCTACAGTATCATCGCGGCGTGAGTATGCCTTGGCCTCTCGGATTTCCTGCCGCTCAGAATCAGCGTTCTTAGCCAAATTCACCAGCTTGCCGAAGTACTCGGATGCCTTCTGGCGGTCACCGGCGCGGTCGGCAGCACGAGCGGCTCCCCAGAACGCGCGGAAGCGGTTAGGACTCGCCTTGAGCGCGGTCTCGAATTCGTTCATGGCCGCTGCGGGCTGTCCCATCTCAAACAGCAATTCCCCCAGCAATTCGCGCAACGGATAAAGGCAATTCTCCATCGCTACATGCTTGAGGCTACCGTCTTCGCTGTCGGCGGCTGCGCGCATGAACCGCAGGGCTTGATCGGGCGCACCTTCCTTAAGGGCCACCCATGCCGAAATGGCAAGCATTTGCTCATCGGTGCGGTCGGCCCAGTAGGACTGGTCGGCGCGCTGAAGGGTCGTTCGCAAAACCTTCATCGCTTCGATCTCTTCTTTAGCGCCCGCGAGATTACCGGTGCGCGCCATGCCGAGGCCGCGCGTGAAGCGGATCAGCGAATCCGCCATGGGATATTGGGTGGGGGTCATCGGCAGCGCGGCAGCGTTAGCCCAGTCAGCCCGTTCCAGGACATAGCGCGCCGGCATAGCGGCCTTGGCAGTGAAATTGACGAAATTTATCGGACGATCGCCGCGGTCAGCGGTCGCGAGCGACTTCCTGATCATCGCATCGGCTTTGGCATCCTGCGCGAGCTGCAGGTGGGCGTAGACCGTAAAATCCGCCGCGTGATAGTAATCGGGCTGGATCTCCAGCGCCGACGCGTTTGAGGCAATGGATTCATCCCAAAGCCCGACCATGGAGTAGATGTGCGACGGCATGTGCCGCGCGTGCGGCACGGCCGGCGCAATGCCGGCATAGCGCCGCGCTGACGCGATTCCCTTCTCGGCAAGCGGCGCAAAGTCGTAAGCGTGAATGAGGTAGTGCGTCACGCCCGGATGCTGCGGGTTCTGCTCAAAGAGTTTCTCCAACAGCGCCGCGGATTTGATCTGGTTGGCATAGGTGAGGTCGCCTTTCGGCGCCGACGCCTGAAGCGTCAGCCCATAATAGGCCTGTACCTCATAGTCGTCCGGATAGTTTTGCGTCATCCGCTCCATCGCGGCATTGTAGGCTGCCAGTCGGGCACCCACAGGGACCTTGTCATGGTCGCGGAAATAGGAGCTCAGCGCCTCGATCCAGTCACGCTCGCGTTGAGTTTTGGGCCCGGCGGCCCGCGCCTTCTCGAGTGCGTCCCAGGCTGCCTGCGCCTCGGCCCGGGTCGGCGTGGTTGCAAGGGTATTGCCGAGGAAGTCCATCGCCACACCCCAATAGGCCATAGCGCAGGTGGGGTCCTGCTGCAGGATCCCTTCGAACTTCCGGCGGGCGATCAGGAACCAGTACGAATGCAGCATGGCGACACCCTGGTCGAACTCGGCCTGCACATTAGGGTCGCAGGAGGTAGGGAAGATTACCTTACCGAGCTTTTCGTCTTGCTGGCCGATTGCGCTGCTTGCAAGCGCCGCTGTGATCAGGCCGGCAGCAAACAAGGTTCGTCCCGATTGCTTGTTCATCGTGAGTTTCCTTCAGCCTTGCGAGGGATGATCCGTGAGCTCCATTTATCGGTCAGGTCTCCGTCTACCCCTCCTTCTCCAGTTTGGTTGCTGCCAGTTGTCCGGCAAAGCCGCATTAGGATGCGGACATGCGCATCGATCCGACGCCAAATCGCGTCCGCAAAACCAACTTCCAATGAAATGCTTTCACCACCGACGGCGTGCGGTGCGCTCCATTCAGGATTTCGGCACGCCCGTTGGAGCTTAGCGATTGAAGATTACGCCTTTTTTCGTGCTCCCGAAAGGGCCCGAGACTTCCGTACTTGGGCACGTAACGGACATGATCCGCCAACGCTGACGACGTCCGCCCACCGGGAGGTAAAGCGGACATCGCCGCACTGGGCCGTCACTTCCGTTTTTGACCCAGAACCGGGCATCACTCGAATAAGGGCGTGCACCCATGAATCCGAGCGGTCTCCGTGCGAAGTGAGACAGGAATTGCCATCGCTTAGTTGCTCGGTAACGCGAACACGGTGAGCTGACCGCCCAGTGACGTGTAATCGCGCAAGGCGGCATAGCCGCCAACGGCGCCGAGTCCGGCGGTGGGCTCGGTCAGTCCGGCAGCAAGGCCGATGCCGGCCCAACCGCCCACGCCCGACAGAACAGCAATATACTGCCTGCCGCCGTGCTCGTAAGTCGTCACGTTTCCGATGATGCCCGAGGGCGTTTTGAACTTGAAGAGTTCTTTGCCGGTCTTGGCGTCAGCGGCCTTGAGGTAGCCTTCGAGCGTCCCATAGAACACGACGTTCCCTGCGGTCGCCAATACGCCCGACCAGACCGAGAACTGTTCCTTGTTCGACCAGGCGATCTTGCCGGTGCGAGCATCCCAGGCGATGAAATTCCCCATGTGGGTTTCACCGGAAGGCGGATACATCGACAGCGTTGCCCCGACATAGGGCTGTCCGGCCGTGTAGCTCACCTTGAACGGTTCGTAGTCCATGCAGACATGATTTGTCGGCACGTAAAACAAGCCGGTGTCAGGCGAGAATGCCGCAGGCTGCTGGTCCTTGGTTCCCAGCGCAGCCGGGCAGATCCCCTTCGCATTGAAGTCCTCTTTCTGCGTCGAGTACCTGGGATCGACAAGGGGACGGCCATAGGTCTTGGAGTTCTTGTCCATATCGACCTTGGTGGCCCAGTTGACGGCCGGATCGTATTTTTCCGCAACAAGCAGTTCGCCATTGGTTCGGTCGAGTGTATAGGCGAACCCGTTTCGGTCGAAATGAACGAGAAGCTTTCGCGGTGTCCCGCCGATGCTCTGGTCGGCGAGGATCATTTCATTGACGCCGTCGTAGTCCCACTCGTCGTGAGGCGTCATCTGGTAAACCCATCTGGCGTTTCCGGTATCGACGTCGCGCGCGAAGATGGTCATGGACCATTTGTTGTCGCCCGGCCGCTGGCTCGGGTTCCAGGTGCCGGGATTGGCAGAGCCGTAATAGACCAGGTTGAGTTCGGGATCGTAGGAGTACCATCCCCAGGTCGTGGACCCGCCGAGCTTCCACTGGTCGCCTTGCCAGGTCTTCAGGCTCGAATCCTTGCCGACCGGCTTACCCAGTTCTGTCGTCTTCTGCGGATCGATCAGCATTTCATCGTCCGGACCGACCGAATAAGCGCGCCATGCCTGCTTGCCGGTTTTCACGTCGTAGGCAGTCATCGAACCGCGAACCGCAAACTCGCCGCCGGAGATGCCGATGAACACCTTGTCCTTGATCACCATCGGAGCCGAGGTGCCGGTCTCGCCCTTCGCCGGATCGCCGTTCTTGACTGACCAGACGACGTTGCCCGTCTTGGCGTCGAGAGCGACCACCGTGGTGTCAGCCTGATGCAGGAAGATCTTGCCGTCACCGTAGGCCAGGCCGCGATTGACCGTGTCACAGCACATGATCGGGATCACGTCGGGATCCTGCTTGGGTTCGTATTTCCAGAGAATCTTGCCCTCATTGTTCAGGTCGAGCGCAAAGATCGGATTGGGGAACGGACCATGGACGTACATGACGTTGCCGATCACCAACGGCCCGCCTTCGTGGCCGCGCAAGACGCCGGTCGAAAACGTCCACGCCACCTGCAATTTGGCGGCGTTCTCGGCAGTGACCTGGTTGAGTTTGGAATAGCGGTGATTGGCGTAATTGCCGGTCGGCATCACCCACTCTTTGGGGTTCTGCGACATCTTGATGAGTTCTTCGCTCGCATTGGCCGCTTGGGCAGCGAACACGACAGCTGCGGCAGAGCAAATTGTCGGCAGGAGATAGCGCATCGGAGTCCTCGCTGTTGCGCCCCCCGTTGCTGTTGCACCCAGGGTCGTTGCACCGAGGATGCGATGATGGGCGCAACCGTTTTGTTGCCGCTGCAAAGGCAGCGATGTCCGGCGAGCCCACTCGTTTGGGTGGTCTGTACTACCGCGCTGGATGCTTCGACAGCTGCATGTTTGTCGCGCGACGATTTCGCACAACGATACGCGCACGGATTCGGATTGCCGCGCGGCACCGATCGGAATCGGGAAAGATCTCGGAGAAGTCGACGACCGGCATCGCTTGTGAATCACGCCGCCGAGGCCAGCAGGTCACCATCGTCGAATCCCGAGCAGCTAATCTGCGGGCTTCAGCGATGATCCCTTGCGCGTAGCTCGCAGTTCGATTGAGCCAAAAGTCTCATAAGGCGGCACTCCTATTAGGGACTACACTGCTTTCCGCGCTTTTCGCTCCCGGACAGACGGGAGGCAGCTGGTGGCTCGCGGTGCCGATGGCCGTTGGAGTTCGCCTCAGGGGTCAAAGGGTCCCCTGAGGCCAGGCGGGCGTACTTGCAACTCGCGCCTGTAAACGTCGCGCACGAACCTTCCTCCGTGAGAAAACAAAGCGCTGAAAAGTGGAGTCAATGCTTTGAAACATCAGGAGACACACATGGCAATTCAAGTTCCGGTAGATTTCCGCCGCGTGATTGTCGCCGCGTCGGTGGGAAACGTCATCGAATGGTATGATTTCTACATCTTCGGCAGCTTGGCCGCAGTTCTGTCGGTCAAGTTCTTTGAACAATCCCATCCGGTCGCAGCCTTGTTGAGTACGATTGCGCTGTTCACCGCAGGATTCCTGATCCGTCCACTGGGCGCGTTCCTCTTCGGATGGATGGGCGATCGGGTCGGCCGCAAGTATACGTTCCTGGTTACGCTAAGCGGAATGGGACTGGGTACGGGGGCGATCGGGTTGATCCCGACCTACGAGTTGATCGGTCTGACCGCCGCGTTCCTTCTCTTCGGCTTGCGGATGATCCAGGGCCTGTGCCTGGGCGGCGAGTATGGCGGCGCCATCACCTACGTTGCCGAGCATGTGCCGGATGACAGCCGCGGCTACTACACCGGCTGGCTACAGACCTCTCCGACTTTCGGGATCGTGGTATCGTTGGCCGTCATCATCGCGACGCGGACGTATTTCGGTAATAAAGTATTCGACGAATGGGCCTGGCGCGTTCCGTTCCTGGTTTCGTTCCTGCTGGTGGCCATCGCAATCTACATACGGCTTCAGCTCCAGGAGACACCGATCTTCCAGGAGATCAAGGCCAGGGGGCAGATGACCAGGAATCCCTGGAGGGAGGCGTTCCTCAGTTCGAACGTCAAATACATATTGATCGCCACCATCGTGCTGATCGGCCAGGGAGTTGTCTGGTACAGCGGTCAGTTCTGGGCGTTGTACTTTCTGCAGCAGGTGTCCAAGGTGGACGCGCTGACTTCGGCCTACATCGTGGGCGCTGCGTTGCTCATTGCAACGCCGAGCTTGATCTTTTTTGGCTGGCTCTCGGATCAAATCGGCCGCAAGCCGGTGATCCTGGGAGGCATGTTGCTCGCCTCGATCACGTACTATCCGTTGTATCTGTGGCTGGGAACGGTCACACAGCCCGGCAACATCAACTATCCGACCGCGATCTTCATCATTTTCATCCTCGTGTGCTACGTCGGGATGGTGTATGGGCCGGTCGGAGCGTTTCTGGCGGAATACTTCCCCGGCAGGATTCGATACACGTCAGTGTCGGTGCCGTATCACATCGGCAACGGCTGGGGCGGCGGATTGGTGCCGTTCATCACTTCGGCAGCTTTCGCGGCTACCGGCAGCATCGGCTACGCGCTGATCTACCCGATCGCGGTTCCCGCGGTGTGCTTC
Source organism: uncultured Alphaproteobacteria bacterium (assembly GCA_963788885.1). Classification (GTDB taxonomy): domain Bacteria; phylum Pseudomonadota; class Alphaproteobacteria; order Rhizobiales; family Xanthobacteraceae; genus Bradyrhizobium. Next base: position 70,624 of record CAWBIR010000001.1, read on the forward strand.
GTGCTCGCGCTCTTCCTAATGCCGGAGACCCGTAAAATCAGCATCTGGGAACCGATCGAGCCTAGAACCGCATCATAACGAAGTTGACCATGAGCAGGGCCGCCGGGCCCTGCTCTTTTTTTTTCACCGCTCGGCAGGGAGAGGTCAAACCTTCGCTCGCGCCACCTCTGGAAATCCCACGTCTCCGAGGCAATGCCTCTCCTCCGACCGCAAGCAGATAACGGTCGGGCTGAGGGGTTCAGGGAACTGCCCTTCTTAGCTGGCTGGGTGATGCCAGCGATCGTGCCACCAGGCGATGAAATCGCGATCGGTCACCAATTCCCAGGTTCCAAACGAAATCACCAATATGCCCGACACCATACTGCTTACCGTGGCCGATACCGACTCGTAGCCGACCGTCCAAGGTACCACCACCAGAGCCAGACCGAGGAGAAGCTCTCCCCATTCCTCCAGATAGGACGGAATGACGAATCCCTCCACGGCAAACAGAATGACGGACAACCCAAGCAGGATGGTTATCCAGACCGCCGCGCCGGCGAAGCCCAGGGCGAACGGCGACAAGACCAGCCACACACCCAACGACAGGCTGGCGACGTCCTGCCAATGTCGAATGCGCATGACGCTCACCTCCCTTCCTTCTCTCTATATGGTGATGCACTGATGACCATGCATCCGAAAAGACGCGGTCGTCGTGGGGAATTGAGAGGCCATCCGGCGACTGTTCAAAGTCACGCGAGTTCTCGACGGGCGACATGCCGACGCGGCCCCGCGATCTTTCGGAAATGGCATCGCGCCAGTCTGTTCTTCTTCCGGTACGGTCCAACAATTGGCGCCGTCAAAAAAAACCTCCCAAAGAGGGAGGTCAGTTATCCAATGCCAGGGAGGAGCAACACCGGATTATTTCTGGTCTGCGGCCAGCGAGGAGTTAGGGTAGTTATAGAGCCATCTCCAGTAAGCTTTGTTGCGTGCCGACCGGCGCGCGCAGCTATCGCGGCACTTGGCCGAGCAAAATTGCTCGAAACGCCAGCTCCATCGGATCAACCCGAAGGGACGACCGCAGTCTGGATTGCCACAACAATTCTTCATGATACGGCCTCTACGTTCGTCTCGGCTTCCGCCTTCATCCGGCTTATTGCGCGAACGAAGTTCTCCCGACCCAGGTAGAGGCAAGTGCGTCCGCAATAATGCCTACGTGCGGGGTTTCGCAAGGAGATGATTTTAGGCTCTTCGTCGTCGCACGCCGAGCAACGAGGGACGATACGCATGGCGACCTCCTTCTGAGGAATAACCGCTGCTTCACCTCGCCCTCACGCTCTCGGAAGACGATGACTGTTTGCAGTCTCGGCTTCCCGCGCTCCGGTATCAATTCCTCCAAATGTTTGGCGCACTCATCCTTGGGTATAATCCGCGCTCGGGACCTTGTGCGCTTGTGGAACATACTGGCGAGCAAGCCAAATCGTCTCATTTGCTCATCCCACCCCAATGCCCGAGAGAGCGGATTCGAGGCATTTGATCAAAACGTCGCCATCGAAGGGCTTGGTCAGGAAACAGATTGCTCCCGCCTTCAGCGCTCGCGCGCGACTGATCTCAACGGGAAAAGCCGTGATGAAAATGAACGGCACGCGATGTCCCTGGGCGCGCAAGCGGGCTTGCAGTTCGACACCGGTCATCGCCGGCATTTGAACGTCTACAATCACGCACGACGTTTCATGCAGATAACCCGACTGCAAAAACTCTACGGCCGACGAAAATGGACGGACGATATACCCCAACGACCTCACGAGGTTGCAGGTCGCGGTACGAACGGATTTATCATCGTCGATGATCGAGATTACCGGAGGCGCGGTCACAGCGGTCTTTCCTGATGGCACGAACGGGGAGCCTATGCAGCACAGCCGCTGACTAAAGAGTGCTTGGTAAATCGGGCCCGGAAAATCATACTTAGGTTTGTAGATGCGAGGGCATACCGGACCGCGGAAAAACACGTCAAACAAAAACGACAAGGCGCTGCCGCCACTAGGACTCGTGACGAATTCCGAGCGTTTCGGCCATCCTCACCAAATCGGCCAACGATCTAGCGCCCATTTTCTTCATAACGTGTCCGCGGTGTATCTTCACGGTAATCTCGGCAATTCCGATCTCGGCTGCTATTTGTTTATTCATCAGTCCGGCAGCGACCAAGGTCAGCACTTCCCGTTCCCGAGGAGTCAGGATCGCGAAACGAGCCTGCACGTCCGAGACTGCTTTTGCGTCAACGCGTCTCTTTCGATCGTTCTCGATTGCCCTTGCCACGGCGTCGAGCATGTCCTGATCACGAAACGGCTTGCTCAGGAAGTCGACGGCTCCGGCTTTCATGGCCTTGACCGACATCGGAATGTCGCCATGGCCCGTCATGAAGATGATCGGGATGTGAATGCCAGCCTTCGCCAATTCAGCCTGAAAATCGAGGCCGCTCAGTCGAGGCAATCTGATATCGAGGAGCAGGCAACTGGTAACATCCGGAAGCTTGCTCTGCAGAAATTCGGACGCCGAGCCGAACACCTCGACCCGCAGGCCCACCGACCGGAAGAGACCCCTGAGCGCTTCGCGCATTGATGCGTCGTCGTCGATGACGAAGACGATCGGGTCCTCGGCATGCGCGAGATCGCGGTTCGATATTGGGCGCCCGATCACGGCTTGTCATCCTCCCGGAACTGCCGGAGCCTGCCAATCGTCCTCCTTGAGCCCCGACTGCAATCGTTGACGATCAACTCCACCGCGTTACGCATCTGCAGCACCCATTGGGACCATCTGCCATCGCTACAAAGAGGTTACCGCCTGCTCCGAGGCTGGCGGGTCGGTTCCGTCGGTTGGCAGCGTGAACTGAAAGACGGCGCCGTGCGGCCTGTTAGGCGACGCCCAGAAAAGACCGCCGTGGGCTTCGATGATCGATCGGCAGATCGAGAGCCCCATGCCCATCCCGTTGGGCTTCGTCGTGAAGAATGATTCGAAGATGCGATCGGCGGTCGCCGGATCTATTCCCAAGCCCGTATCCTTGACTGCAACAAGCACCTCGCCCGTTTCGAGGCGTTCCGAAGATATCGTCAATTGCTTGGTACGATCCATGACCGCGCTCATGGCTTCAATGCCGTTCATGATCAGATTGAGCACAACCTGCTGCAGCTGCACCCGATCCCCGAAGACCGTCCGATCGCCGCTAGACAGGTCAATGCGAAGTTCAAGCTGGTGCTGAATCAACTCGCTGCGGGTGAGTGCCAGAATTTCCTGAATGGCGCCATTGATATCGAGCCATACGAATTTGGGCGCGTTTTTCTTTGTCAGTGCGCGCAGGTTTTCGATAATTTGCCCCGCGCGCCTGCCGTCCCGGTTGATGTACGATATTGCGTTCCGCACTTCATCGAGATTGGGCTCGTCCCGGTCAAGCCAGCGCCGGCAGGCGTCGCTGTGGGTCACAATGCCGGCCAGGGGCTGGTTGACCTCATGAGCAATGGAGGCAACGAGCTCGCCCATCGTCGTCAACCGGCCAACGCGCGCGAGTTCCGCCTGGGCCTTCTGGCGTTCGATCATGTTGTCTTTGAAAACCTGGACGGCCGCTGCCATCTCGCCGATCTCATCGTTGCGACCAACCGCGGGCACTGCGACGGCGCTATCGCCCTTGGCGAGCGCCGTCATGGCGCCAGTCATGCGAGTGATCGGCAGGGCGATGCCGCGCGTGAGTAGAGCGCCCATCAGGATCGCAATGACCAGCGAGGCCGCGCCACCGAGGATCGTCACCGTGTATGCAGCCACGAACGCCTGTTTCTGCACGGCGTCGCGCTCTGCCAGCAGATCGCGCTCAGCCTCTTCGAGTTCGTCTTCTTTGGCGCGGATCTGATCCATGGCGGCTTTGCCGGCTATCGAGCCTCCCAGGGCGCGCGCATCCTCTTGCGTCTCCGGCTTCGCCATCAGCGCGATCTCCCGCTCGGCAATCTCGGAACGCCACTTCTTCGCCAACTCGTCCAGTTCATCAAGGCGTCTCTGCTGGGCCGGGTCGTACGCGATGAGGACTTTTAATTTCTGGATCGCCGCGGCGTAGGTATCGCCGCCTTTATGATAGGGCCCCAAAAACTTCTCGTCGCCGCTGAGCAAATAGCCGCGCACGCCGGTTTCCTGATCCACCATCGCATCCATGGCCGACTGTAGCGTATCCAACACATCGGTGGCTTGGACACGCATGTCTCGGGCCCATTCGATCACGCTTAGTCTGCTATATACGACAGCGCTGCTCGCACATATGACCACGACCACGGCGGCAAATGCGGCCATAAGCTTGCGCGGGATCGGAAAATTCGCAAAAGCGAACACATGACCCTCTGAGGCGTTAAACCGACCCGAAATGGCCGAGCATCAAGATCGAGTTATGCTGAAACCGTTCGTGCTGCGGCTCGCGCGGCTCCTTTTCGCTGGAATGGACGATGCCCGCGTTTTCTCCAGGACCTCAATTCCGAGCCGCCAAAACGATTGGGCGGCGTTCCCAGCGACGTCAAACGGACCGTCGGTCGGTTGGTCAACAATGCGGACGCCCACTGGGCCACGCGAAGCTGAATTGTCGCTTACGGAACCCGGGGCGTGTATGCGACTGAATGCCTCGGCGGCGCAGGCGGCAGGCCGTGAGGCATATTCCCGGCCCTGAGCGCTTCTGTGACGGCCCCGGAACCTGCGCTGAATTGTCGTGGTGGCTGGAACTCGTGAGAATGAGGGCGCAGCCGGATGGCAGGGCGGCTTCATTCGATCGCCAACGACGCCACCGGAGAACGGATCGACGGGCGGAATTGAGTTGCTCGCGAACAGAAACAAAATAAGCGACCCAAGTCCTCCCAATTTGGTCCCCAATTTGCTCTGCGACGTCGCGATCAGCGGCTCGCAAACTGTCCGAGCGTATTGAAGCGTGCCTTCTGCTCGCTGCTCAGCGTGGCGTAGAACTCATCCAATGCCGGCCGCATCAGGTTGGCTGCCTGCATCATGGCCTCGAGCCGTTTCTCCATCGCCTCGAGTCGTCCGACTGGCGTAAGCGGCACGTCGTCCGGGCAAGCAGCTTGCAGCCCTTGAACGGCCTTCTCCGTGGCCCCGCTCAGGCGGTCGAGCGCTTCCTTTTGTGTCCCGGCCGGGCGTACCACGGCTTCAATCCGCTCGATCGGCAGTTGCGTCAGGCCGGACTTCGGCTCGCCGCAGGTATCGGATCGCGCGTTCGCCTCCTGCTGCGGCTGCGGTTGCGAACTCGCGCTGAGATCGGGCCCGAGCGCATTGAAACGGGCCTGTTGTTCGTCGCTGAGGGAGCCATAGAACTTCTCCAGCGCGGGCCGCACGATCCGTACTGCCTCAAGCGTGGCGTTGATGCGGCTTGTCATCACCCTCAGCCGGCCAGGCGGTGTCATCGCATACGAGTCGCCGCAAGACTCCTTGAAGGCAGCGGCAGCCCTTGCGGCCGCGCCCTTCAACTCGTCGAGCAATGCGCGCTGCTCGGGCGTCGGCTGTACCGCCTTGTCGATGGAAGCGATCGGCCAGGCGGTGATGCCATTTTCCGGTTCGGTGCATAGTTGCTTGAGCGCCTGCGGGCTCTCGCTTGAGGATTCGCGCGCGCCAGAGCCGGTGGTTGCTCCGCCGCTCTCCCGAGCTTCGGCCGGGCCCAGCCGGGCATAGGCGGCATACGGAGTGCTCGCACCCCAGAATACGGTATCGACGAAGTCATCATAAGCGTAGGCCCAATAGCCGGGGTCGTAGGCGTTGGGCCAGAACGTATATTGGAAAATGTCGGAATAGGCATAGGGCCAGAATACGTGGCCGGCCCACGGAACAAACGTTGCGTGCAGCCCGCGCCGCCAGGCGTGGCGGGGAGCCCAGCCGTGCCACCGAGTTGCTTCGGCGGCCTGTGGCTCGACACTGGCGTAGCGCGCGGCAAATCGCCCGCGCGCGGCGGCTCGTGCCGCGGCGGCGTCGGCTGGGCGCGTCGCCAGAGGTCGGATTCCCAACTGCTCCTGCCGCGCCAGATTACGTTGTTGCAAGCGCTCTTCATCGCGCAGCAAGCGCTGTTGCGTCTGCAGCAACCGTTGCTGCGCGCGTTGCGCCCGCAGGCCTTGCGGCTGTTCTGACTGCAACTGCTGTACGCGTCGCTGCAACCGGTCGATGCGGTCCTGGCGTTGCGTGCTCTGCCGCGAAAGCATGTCACGCTGCCGTTCTTGTGTGGTTTGCTGGAGTTGCTGTACGCGCTGCTCACGCTGGAGCTGGCGCTGTTCTGTCTGCAGCAGCCGTTGCTGCTCGCGTTGCGCGGGCGCGCTTTCCGGCCGTTGCGACTTCAGTTCCTGCACGCGCTGCTGCATCTGATTGATGCGCTCCTGGCGCTGCACGTCCTGGCGTGCAGGTGCGTCGTGCTGCCGCTCCTGCAAGGCCTGCCGTGGTTGCAGAATGCGCTGTTCGGGCTGGCCGATCCGCTCCTGGTGCGAGGGACGCGCGGACAGAGTGGGCGGTGCGCTCGGACGCGATGGTGTGGCGATTCTCGGCGTGACTGGGCGCGGCGGTGCAGCGATTTGCGGCATCGGACGCGGCGCCATGGCTGGACGCTGTGGTGGCGGAGCCGGCCGGAAGGCCGGTGCGGCGGGCCGCGCCATTGCAGGAGGAGGTGCAGGACGTGCCATAGGCGGTGCCGCAGGTCGCGCCATGGCCGGAGGTGGCGCGGGTCGCGCCATGGCAGGCGGCGGTGCCGCAGGCGGTCCGGGCCTTCTGTGCTCTTGAGCAGACGAGCCCACGCTCGCCGCGATCACCGAGACGCCGAAAAGAAATGCTGTAAGGCGAAGGCCGGGCGCGAACATGATCGTTGCTACCTGCTAGCTCTTTAGTCTTAGTCGCCCGTGACTTTCAACGCGCGACTGCTGCAATCGACCTGTGCTTGTCATTGCGGCTTTGCGACGCAGGTGAGCATAACCGCCGTTGTGCGCGTCGCTAAATTTTCTTCGCAAGGGCCGGCTGCAGACGTACGGATGGCGCGTCCTAGGGTCGCATCATCGCGTCCCAACCTTGCCCGCAAGCCTTTCGTTTACAACTGATCGGTGAAGACTGGTCCACCTAAGGACTGGCTCGGCAGGGAGGCGCAGTTCACAGGGAGGAGGAATTCCATGACCACATCAACCGGAAACGAGGCCTCGACTCGTCGCCACTTTTTGAAAGTGGCTGCGGCGGGGTCCGCCGCTACAGTCGCCGCGCCGAGTATCGTCAATGCGCAAGGCCCGGTCAGCATGCGCTTTCAAAGCACGTGGCCGGCGAAGGATATTTTCCACGAATACGCGCTCGACTACGCAAAGAAGGTCAACGACATGACCGGAGGCGACCTCAAGATCGAGGTTCTTCCCGCAGGCGCTGTGGTTCCGGCTTTCGGCCTGCTCGATGCGGTGTCGAAAGGTACGCTTGATGGCGGACATGGCGTGCTGGTCTATCACTACGGCAAGCAGACCGCCCTGGCATTGTGGGGTTCGGGGCCGGGCTATGCAATGGACGCCAACATGCTGCTCGCATGGCACAAGTACGGCGGCGGAAAAGAGCTCCTCGCGAAGTTGTACGCGTCGATCGGTGCGAACGTTGTCTCGTTTCCGTACGGGCCGATGCCTACGCAGCCGCTGGGCTGGTTCAAGAATCCGGTCACCAAGGTTGACGACCTCAAGGGCATCAAGTTCCGGACCGTTGGCATTTCCATCGACGTGTTCACTGGCCTTGGCGCCGCAGTCAACGCCCTGCCCGGCGGCGAGATCGTCTCGGCGATGGACCGCGGCCTGCTGGACGCTGCAGAGTTCAACAATGCCACGTCGGACCGCGTCCTGGGCTTCCCGGATGTCTCCAAGACCTGCATGCTGCAGAGCTACCATCAGAATGCCGAGCAGTTCGAAATCATGTTCAACAAGACGAAGTACAACGAGCTGCCGGAAAAGATGAAGGCGATCGTCGCCAATGCAGTCGACGCCGCAAGCGCGGACATGCAATGGAAGGCGATCGACCGCTACTCGAAAGACTATATCGAGATGCAGACCAAGGATAAGGTCAGGTTCTACAAAACGCCGGATTCGATACTGCAGAAACAACTCGAGGTCTACGACGACGTCGTGACGAAGAAGTCTGCGGAAAATCCGCTGTTCAAGGAAATCGTCGAATCTCAGATGGCCTTTGCCAAACGGGCGACGCAGTGGGAGCAGGACACGGTCGTCAGCCGCCGCATGGCGTATAATCATTACTTCGGGCCGAACGCGAAGAAGATCTGACGACGCCTGATTAAGTAAGGCATCGTCCGGAACAATCCCGGATGATGCCCTGCATTAAATTATATCGTATCGCAAAATATTGCTCGCGGCCGCACATGAACGCCCAGCGTTTCCTGTATATGATCGACGGCATCAGCATGTGGACCGGCAAGGCCGCGGCATGGCTGATTGTCGGGCTGATGAGTCTTGTCTGCGTCGAGGTCTTCAAGCGCTACATCCTGAATATGCCGACGGCGTGGATCTTCGACGCCTCGAACATGCTGTATGGCACGTTGTTCATGATCTGCGGCGCGTACACGTTGGCGCAGAACGGTCACGTCCGCGGCGACTTTCTCTACAGTTCGATGCGGCCACGGATGCAGGCGAGCCTCGATCTCGCGCTCTACGTGATTTTTTTCATCCCCGGAATCGCCGCGCTAATTTACGCGGGTTATGACTACGCCGCCAATTCCTGGCACATCAGGGAGCATTCGAACGTCACCGCGGATGGACCGCCGGTTTACCACTTCAAGGCCATGATTCCGCTGGCCGGCGCGTTGGTGATGCTGCAGGGCGCTGCGGAGATCGCGCGCTGCATCGTCTGTCTCAAGACCGGCGCATGGCCGGCCCGCTTGAAGGACGTCACCGAGATCGACGTCGTCGAGGAGCAGCTGGCACACAGCGAGTACGTCGATGACGCGGCGCGCAAGCTGGCGATCGAGCGCGCGCAGGCGATCGACGAGAGCGCGCGCCAACGCGGCAGAGGCGGAGATTCAAATCCATGAGCGATCCGGCCCTTGGTCTGTTGATGCTTGGGCTCATCGTAGCCGTCATCATGATGGGCTTCCCGACCGCCTTTACGCTGATGGGCCTTGGGATGTTTTTCGGCTTCTTTGCCTACCATAGGCCCGGTCAGGCGTGGACTGACAATCACATTTTCGATCTCATGGTCCAACGCACCTACGGCGCGATGACCAACGACGTTCTGATCTCCATTCCCCTGTTCGTGCTCATGGGATACGTGATGGAGCGCGGCGCGCTGGTGGACAAGATGTTCTACAGCATCCAGCTCGCATTCCGGCGCGTGCCCGCTTCGCTGGCGGTCGCGACGCTCATCGTGTGCACATTCTGGGGCATCGCCAGCGGCCTGGTCGGAGCCGTCGTGGTGTTAATGGGCGTGATCGCGTTCAATCCGATGTTGAAGGCGGGTTATGACGTGAAGCTCGCCTCCGGCGTCATCACGGCCGGCGGCACGCTGGGTATTCTGATTCCGCCATCGGTGATGATCATCGTCTACGCCGCGGTCGCCGGACAATCGGTCGTCAAGCTTTACGCCGCGGCCATGTTTCCGGGCTTCTTCCTGGCGTTCCTGTATCTCGTCTACATCATTGGCTGGGCGCTCATCAATCCGAAGATCGCGCCAAAACTACCCGAGAGCGAGACCCGTGTTCCGGTGAGGCCGTGGGTGCGGCAGTTGCAGCAGGCTTATTCACGCAAGATGTTGCCCGCACTGGTGGCGGCTGTCGTCGCCCCGGCAAGGGCGCTGAATATCAAGACCGATGACCGCACGCGCCCGAGTTATGGCACGTTGCTTAAAAATCTCGGCTTTGCGCTGGTTCCCCTGGTGCTGACACTGGTCACGCTGTGGGGGGCGTGGTGGTACGTCGTGATTCACCAGCAACCGGACACCCAAGCGGCTGTCGCGGTGGAGCGCGTGCAGACCACCGGCAAGCCGCAGGCGACCGGCGCCGAACCCGCGGAAGAGCCACTCCAGGAGCTCGGCGGATCAGTCCAGCAATCTGATACGGCCGCAAGAGCCGGCGAGCCGGAAACCCTGCAGCAAATGGGCAGTGCCGAATGGCGCAAGCAGATCGTGGCCGCGCCTGCGGAAGCCGGTCCGCCGCCTGAATTCTATACCTACTTCGCGATTGCAGCGGCCATCCTTGCACTGATGCTTCTCTATTACTACTGGACCATGGAGGCCGAACAGTTCGAGGTGCTGCTGCTCTTGATTTCTTCCGTCATGCCGCTCGGCATCCTGACGGTGGTGGTGCTCGCTGTGATCCTGCTCGGGATTACGACCGCGACCGAATCCGCGGCGGTTGGGGCGGCGGGCGCGTTCCTGCTCGCATTCCAGGCGCGGACACTCGACTGGAAACGCACCAAGGAAGCGGTGTTCCTTACCGCGAAGACCACTTCGATGGTGTGCTGGCTGTTCGTCGGTTCGGCACTGTTCTCGGCGGTGTTCGCGATTCTGGGAGGTCAGGCGCTACTGGAAAGCTGGGTGCTTTCCCTCAATCTGACGCCGGTCCAGTTCATGATCCTGTCGCAGGCGATCATCTTCATCCTGGGCTGGCCGCTCGAGTGGACCGAGATCATCGTGATCTTCGTGCCGATCTTTCTGCCGATGCTGAAACACTTCGGCATCGATCCGGTGCTGTGGGGCGTGCTCGTCTTTGTCAATTTGCAGGCGGCATTCCTGTCGCCACCTGTCGCAATGTCGGCGTTCTACCTGAAGGGCGTGTCACCGCCCCATGTTACCCTCAACCAGATCTTCTCCGGCATGATGCCCTACATGCTGATCGTCATCGTCTGCATGGTATTCATGTATCTCTGGCCCGGCATGACACTATGGCTGCCGAATTATCTTTACGGCAATTGACGCACTGATAGATCGCATCAGGAAGAAGGCGCGCGGCAACGCGTCATGTCATATTGGCGCAGCCTTCATGATTTCCAGGGTTCCGCGATAGGTCATCTCGACGGCGACGTAGAGAATGACGATCAGTCCGGCGTAAGCAATCCAGCGATGATTTTGCAGAAGGCGCGCAATGAAAGAGGCGGCCGCGCCCATCATGGCAACCGAAAGTATCAGGCCGAAAACCAGAACCCAGGGATGCTCGCGCGCTGCCCCGGCGACGGCCAGGACGTTGTCGAGCGACATGGAAATGTCAGCCACGATGATCTGCAAGGTCGCTTGGGCGAGCGTTTTCCGGGGTCCGCCTTCGGGATTTGTTTCTGCAACTGCTCCGGCTGCGGCGCTCGCTTTGATCGACTCTGCCGAGGAGGCACGCAGCTCTCGCCACATTTTCCAGCATACCCACAACAACAGAACCCCGCCCGCGAACAGGAGGCCGAAGACCTGCAGAATTTGCATCGTCAACCCGGCGAACAGAATACGCAGCAGCGTCGCGGCGACGATGCCGATCAGAATCGCTTTGCCCCGTTGCGCCTCGGGCAGGCCCGCGGCAGCGAGGCCGATGACAATAGCGTTGTCGCCAGCGAGCACGAGGTCGATCAGAACGACCTGTAAAAGTGCGGCCGTGACACCTGTGCCGAGAAATTCAAACATGGGTCATGCTCCCCCTTCTTGCCGGGAGAGTGGCCCCTCATTCGAGGCGAGGTTTTTGCAATGCGTAGGTGTGTAACAGGGTTCACCGATACGTGCCGCAATATCAAACCGGGGCCACTCCAACTTATCTCCAGTCCGACATCGCAGCCTGCTGGCTGCCAGAGGGGCCCGGTCCGGTGATTATCTCCTAGGACGGCGTATCCGGATGTAGTGCGGCCGATTGTTCGCCGCTTGATCCGGCTTTCTAAAAATCGCCGCTGCGCAACCATTTTGTTTCCCTTGGCAATTTGCACCGGGAAACAAAGATCACAGCCGCGGCAGCGTTATATGCTCGCCTAGGTCGACGAACTTTACCAAGAAACGCTTGGGCGCGGGAGGCGTCACATCGTTGCGGAACCCGTGGCGCAGCGCCGCAGGACGGGTTGTCGGATTTCGAGGCCGGGGATCGCCTACCCCTCGCAGCGCAGATGGATGCGCGCGTCGGTCCTATTGAGGCGCAGGAAGACGACCCCCATATACCGTTTTAGTTATCAGGGAGTCTTGCCGTGAAAATGGTGCAGGCGGCCCTTGTTGCGGCAATTGCTGCCGTTGTCCAGTTTGCCTCTCCCACGTCCCTGTCAGCGGAGGAAGGCGGCAGATCCGCGCTGATGATCGAGATCGACAGGGCAATTGGTCCTGCAACCGTCAGATATGTGAAGGAAGCACTGACAACGGCGGGCGAGCGGCGGGCCGACGTCGTTATCTTGCGTCTGAACACACCCGGCGGCCTCGCCACCAGCATGCGCGAGATTATCGCCGACGTGCTCGGGTCCACTGTTCCCGTCATCGGCTATGTCGCTCCATCCGGAGCCCATGCGGCGAGCGCGGGCACCTACATTCTCTACGCAACGCATATCGCGGCGATGGCGCCAGGCACCAATCTGGGCGCCGCGACGCCAGTGCAGATCGGCAGCCCGCTGCCGGGCCAGCCAGGCAGCGCCCCGGACAAGGACGGCAAGGATAAGAAGGACGATGCGCAGCCGGCTGCGTTGAAGGATGCCATGACGGCGAAGGCGACGAACGACGCGGTCGCGCTGATCCGCAGCCTCGCCGAACTTCGCGGGCGCAACGCCGATTGGGCCGAGAAAGCGGTGCGCGAAGCCGCCAGTCTTTCCGCCAGCGCCGCGTTGGAGGCGAAGGTCATCGATCTCGTCGCGCGCAACCCGACCGAACTGCTTCACCTGATCGACGGCCGCACGGTGGAACTCGCAGGCGGCGATACGCGGCAGTTGGCGACCAAGGACCTGACAGTCGAGCTAATCGATCCCGGCTGGTTAATCCGCCTGCTGTCCGTCATCACCGATCCCAACGTCGCTTTCATTCTGCTGATGGTCGGCATCTACGGTTTGATCTTCGAGTTCTCCAGCCCGGGCGCGATCGCGCCCGGAGTGGTCGGGACGATCTGTCTGCTGCTCGGCCTCTATGCCCTCAACATGCTGCCGATCAACTACGCCGGCCTCGCCTTGATGCTGCTGGGGATCGCCTTCCTGGTCGTCGAAACCTTCAACCCAACCGTGGTTCTCGGCCTTGGCGGCGTTGCCGCGTTTCTTCTCGGGGCCGCCATGCTGTTCAGGATCGAGGCCCCGGGATACCGGCTGTCATGGACGGTCGTCATCATCGCGATGGCGATGATCGTCAGCCTGACCGTCGTCGTACTCGGCTCGCTCTGGCGCGCCCGCGGAAACCCGGCCCGGGTCGGGGGACAGGCCATGCGTGGCCTGCCGGCTGAAGTTCTCGACTGGTCCGGCAGCGAAGGTCACGTCTTCACTCATGGTGAGCGCTGGCAAGCCCACGGGTTGGAAGCCTTAACACCCGGGGAGATGGTCGAGGTGGCCGGCATCAAGGATCTGACGCTTGTGGTGCGGCGGCGAATGGCTGGAATCGTCAGTGAAAGAGGTGTGCGATGATGTTCGACTATCTGAGCTACCTTCTTCTCGTCGTCGTCCTCGCCACGTTTTTCGCGACGGCGATTCGCATCTTGAGGGAATATGAACGCGGCATCGTCTTCACGCTGGGTCGCTTCACCGGCGTGAAGGGCCCCGGTCTCATCATTCTCATTCCGTTCGCGCAGCAGATGGTGAAGGTCGATCTACGGGTTGTGGTGCAGGACGTGCCGCCGCAGGACGTGATCACACGCGACAATGTCACGGTCAAAGTCAACGCCGTCCTCTACTTCCGCATCGTCGACCCGGAGCGGGCGATCATCAAGGTCGCGGACTTTTTGGCCGCGACCAGCCAGTTGGCGCAAACCACGCTGCGCTCCGTCCTCGGCAAACACGAGCTCGACGAACTGCTGGCGGAGCGGGATCGGCTCAACGCCGACATTCAGGAAATCCTCGATCAGCAAACCGATGCCTGGGGCATCAAGGTGACCAATGTCGAGATCAAACATGTCGATCTCAACGAAAACATGATCCGCGCGATCGCCAAGCAGGCCGAGGCCGAGCGGTTGCGGCGTGCAAAGGTGATTAATTCGGAAGGCGAGCAGCAGGCCGCGGAGAAGCTCGTCGAGGCTGGCCGGCTTCTGGCCCGGGAACCGCAGGCGATGCAGTTGCGCTATTTCGCAGCGCTGCACGACATCGCGAGCGAGCGGTCTTCAACCATTGTTTTTCCGCTGCCGACGGATCTGCTCGCTCACCTCGCCCTGCCAACGGAGGCGACGAAATGACCTCAATCAGACGCGACTTCGACCATCGGCGGGAAGCGTGTTGCTAGACGAAGTCCGGCGATAGGAAGGGGGGCTAACCAGGGAGGATGACGATGGTAACTTATGTTGTTCTTGCGAAGTTCACCGATCAAGGAATCCGCAGCGCCAAGGACTCTCCGAAACGGGCAGAAGCCTTCAAGCAATTGGCGAAGACGTATGGAGCGACCGTGAAGGACATTTTCTGGACGCAGGGACGGTATGATATTGTGACAATCGTCGAAGCGCCGGATGAGACTTCCGCCTTGTCGCTCAACTTGAGCCTTGGCGGGCTCGGCAATGTCCGCACCGAATCGTTGCGAGCTTTTTCGGCAGCGGACATGATGACGATTGTCGGCAAGATGGTCTGACAACGAACACTGCGGCATCCGCAGAATTGCAGCTTGTGCCGGGGCGGCTGGCTGGCATTGGTCCATGCCGCGCGCTTTCCAAAAAGGTGCGTCATTGCGACTTCGCGACGCAGGGCACCGCGTGACGATGTTCGCCGCAACTACCCGGCTTGCGCCTATCGCGGGACACGCGGACGACGCCTCACAGGGGTCGCATCACCACGTCCGATCTTGCCAAACCCTCGTTACGGCCAGCCATTTCACAATCTATGGCCGGGACACGAGCGCCAAACAGCTTTCATGCGGCGCCAAAACTCGTCATTCTGCGAAGGGATGCGAATGTTAGAATCGGACCACTAGGGGCGCATGTTTCGAAGATCCATCAAGCAGAAGATTGTCGGCATCGCCGCCGGACTGATCGTGCTGGCCGTGATCACGTCGGCGCTATCGATGATCATGGCTGCACGCGTGGGCCATCTGCTCGACGAACTGACCAGTCGTTACGTCCCGGCTTATGGCGACCTCGCACGGGCCAATGTGCGGTCGCTCGAGCGCGAGCTGGCAGTACGGCAGATGATTATCGCCAAGATGGAAAACCCGCCGGACGAGGCGAGCTATGCGGCCCATCTGAAGACCTTCCAATCCGTCAATCCCGAGATCGACCGCGAGGCGCAAGCCGCACGCAAGCACATCGCCGCGATCATCGATGACACGTCGACCCCATCCGACAACGCCGCGCTCGGTCGTCTCGATGACCGCATCGACACGGCCGTCAGCGATCTCCGCGCACGCCTGGACGAACAGGACGCAACGCTGCTGAAGCAGCTCGAGGCGCGCAATTTCGACGAAGCGAAATCGGCGCTCGACGCTTCCGATGCCCTACGCGCGGAGTTCGATCGCAAGATCGACAGCATCCGCTCCGACATGTGGAATCAGGTCCATGCGAGCGCCGCCACCGTCATTCGCGAACAACAGCAGGCGATTTGGATATCGGCAGCCGTGACGGGCATCGCGGCGGTGCTCGGCTTCGTGTTCGCGATGATGGTGGGCAGCGGCATCACCGGCCCGGTTCTGCGTCTGTTGGCAGGGACCCGCGAGGTCGAGGCGGGCCGGCTCGACGGGTCGATCAGCGTGACGACGCACGACGAAATCGGCCAGCTCTCGGCGGCATTCAACCGCATGATCGAGCGGCTGCGCCAGAACCAGCGCGTTCGGGAGACGTTCGGCCGCTATATCGACTCCAGGATTGCCGAAAGCCTGCTCGGCGAAACCGCGGTTGCCGGCGCCGAGGGTCAGCGGCGGGTGATGACGGTGATGTTCTGCGACATGAAAGGCTTCACGGCGCTGAGCGAAGGCGTCACGCCGCAGGGCCTGGTCAAGATCATGAACCGGTATCTGTCGACCATGTCCGAACCTATCCATGCGTACCGTGGCGTGATCGATAAATATATCGGCGATGGCATCATGGCCTATTGGGGCCCGCCCTTCGTTGACGAGGCGGAGCAGGCAAAATGCGCCTGCTCTGCCGCGATCGACATGATCGGCCGCCTCGCCGGCTTGCGTAAGGAACTGCCGGAATTGCTTGGCGTGCGTATCATCCCGACCGATTGCGATCTCAGGATCGGGATCGCAACGGGCGAGACGCTGGTCGGCAGCATCGGTTCGGAATACATGATGAGCTTCACGGTGATGGGTGACACCGTGAACCTGGCTGCAAGGCTGGAGACTGCCAATAAAGTCTATGGCAGCCGCTGCCTGATCTCGGAGGCGACCGCGAATCTGTGCGGGGCCGATTTTGAAATCCGCGAGATTGATCGTGTGGTGGTTACCGGCCAGAGCCAGCCGCAGACCGTCTATGAGATCATGGGCAGGAAAGACGCTCTCTCATCCCAACAAACGCTGGCGTGCGCGCGCTATGCTGCGGGACTGACGGCCTATCGGGCGCGGCGCTGGGACGAGGCCCGCGCAGCGTTTGCCGCAGCGCTTGAGGCTGCGCCCGGCGACGGCCCTTCGATCGCATTGCTCGCTCGCGTCGCCACTTTTAATCAGAACTCCGCCGCCCGAGAATTGGGACGGTTCATGGCATATGGAATACAAATAAGCGCGGGCGCTATCGGTCGATATCCCAGCCCGCCCGGCGAAGATGGTCGGATCCGGTCGGGCCATGCCGATGACCGCCCTTCCCTCCGCAACCGCGCTGACGATCTCTGATCCGGTCTTGCAGAGCACGGCCTTTCGGGCGAAAGCGGACATGACCAGCCAAGGCTCATCAGTCTCGATCTATGTGTTGCAATAGTCTTTTTGCGTCATTGAGCATAAGGTCTGCCAACGGCAAGAGCGGCGATGGCTGCTTGTTTTGTCTTTTTGACCGGAAATTAGTCGCACAGCATTTCGGGACTTTTGCAAAGTTTCAATGCGTCGTCGTTGGTTCAGCAATGAAGGAAGAATGGCTGCAGATGCTCCTCCAGCATGGCGGCGCAGGGGGGTATTGCGCGCAATATCGATCCTAGCCGTATCCGCAATCATCGCAGCCGTCATTTCGTCGTTCGGCGTGATACGCGACTATAGCACCTTGCATGCGTCACTGCTTGCGGGATCTCCGGGCGGAGCCTACTACACCCTTGGTTCGCAACTTGCCGAACGAGCAAAGGGAGACCGAAGCCGGCTCGACATCGTCGCGACCGCGGGCTCAGTCGAAAATGTCAGTCGATTGATTGCTGATCGCAACAGGTGTGCCGAACAGTTTGCGTTCGTTCAGGACGGCACCCCGGTCCCGCCTGGTTCGGGCCTCGAACTGCTCGGGCGCCTTCCCGAGCCGGAGTCGCTTCTGTTATTGGGCCGGAACAATCGCCCACCCGTCAGCTTCGCCGATCTGCGCGGCGCTTCCATTGGAATAGGCCCGGAGGGCTCGGGCACGGCATACCTTGCGCGCCTCCTTCTCGGCGACGCCGATCTGGCAGGACTGAACATTCGGACGTCCTATCACGAGCTCGAGGAGCAAGCGCAACTCGTCGCCAAAGGCTCGCTTGATTATGCAGCCTACGTTATGCGGGACGACGCTGAGTTCCTCCGTTCGATCATTCGCCAATACCAGTTAGACATCATCGATCTGCAAGACCTTCAGGGGCTCGTAGGTCGTCATCCGTGGCTCAGCCTGGGGCGCGTTCCGCAGGGTCGCTACGATTTGGTGCAGCCAATTCCGCCCCATGACAAAGTCGTTGCGCAAGTCAATACGCTTATCGTGACCAGCCCATGCGCCAAGCGAGCCAACCGTATCGGGCTACTTGCGCTGCTGGGCGAAGAGCTTCCCAAGTTTGTTCGGAGCAATCCGCCCGGCTCCACAAGTTCTGCGACCAAGCTCCCACTCTCGTCGGAGGCCAGGCAATTCTTTCTGACCGGCGAGCCAGAATTTGCGGACCGATACTTCCCATGGCTGGTCAACATCATGTCGCCTGCCTATTGGCTCTATCTCGTTATGGCAGTGACCGCCATCTTCAATGCGCTAAAGGGGCTAAGTCGTTTTTGGCTCTGGCGCCTCGACGCCGCGCGTGAGAAGCTCGAGGCCGAAATCAGACAGGTGGCGGGCGATGTCGTGAGTCATGGCCCTATAAGCAATTTTTCGACAAATGAGCGGCTGGTTGACCATGAGGCGCGCGCCGCGGCTCAAGATATCCTGAGCCGCCTTGCGATGTTACGCACTCGCTGCGCGCGCCGAGCCAACTCGTTCGCCACACCGATGGGCGATGAGATGTTCTATCGATACCAGCAATCCTTGATCGACGACACGACTTCGGTTTTGAAAACGCTCCTCAGGACTTCTCCGTAGCGAGCTGCGTCGGAGCGCTAGCGGAGGCGATCTCCTCTAGCCAGCTATCGGTCGATATCCCAGCCCGCCCGGCGAAGATGATCGGATCCGGTCGGGCCGGCGATAAACTCCAGAAATGCGGAAGCCCCTTTCAGGTTCTTCGCTCGGGTCGCAATCGAGGCCGAGTAAACCGTCGTGAGATTCAGCGAGTTGGGTAGATAGCCCGCAAAGGCAATTCCGCTTGCACCGACAATCTCGCTAGCCTGCGTCATGCCGATGGTTGCCCTTCCCTCCGCAACCGCGCTGACGATCTCCGATCCGGTCTTGCAGAGCACGGCCTTGGCATGCACGGCATCTGCAACACCAAGAGAGCCAAACATCTTCTCGAAAAACGGTCCCGAGGTCCCGCCTCCGTTTGGATCGATATAGGCAACCGTCGCCGCGGACAACAGAAGCGTCAGGAACGCCTCGGTCGAGGTGAGGTCCGGCATGGTGGTGCCGGACTTGACGGCGGCGCCAAGCCGCATCTTGCCGATCACGACCTCATTTGAGACCAGCGCGTTTTGTTGTGCGAGCGTCTTGACGCCAGCGGAAGACGTCATCACGAGATCGGCGGCCTCGCCCGCAACGACGCGCGCGGCGACTTCACCGGCGTTGGCGATCGATACCTGAATTTTATCGCCACTTGCCGCCTCGAAGGGCTGCGCCAGCGACTGCAAGGTCGTCGCAAAAACGCCTGTCGCCAACACGCGAACAGGCTCGTCGGCTATCGCCGGACGCTGAGTGGCAAGATAAGCAGTGAGGCTCGCAAGGAGCAGAAATGCCTTACGCAAATCCACCGCCGGCGCCCTACTCCGCCGCGATCTGTCGAGGTGCGGCCGGCGGATTGGCGAGATCGGCCGCCAGTTGCGCGTAACGCACCTTGGCATCCGCGACCGCTTTCTCCTTCACCGGCCCGTAGCCGCGAATGCGATCCGGCAGCGACAGAAGTTCGACGGCGGTGTCATGCGTGGCAGGCGACAACAGGCCCAGCACGGTTGCGACGTCTTTCTCGTAACCTGCGATCAGATCGCGTTCGAGCCTGCGATCGACGCTGTAACCGAAGACGTCGAGCACCGAGCCGCGCAAGCCTTTCATTTTGGCGAGCGTCCGGAACACCGGCAGCATCCAGGCGCCGAAAGCGCGCTTCTTCGGCCGCCCCAGCGCGTCCTTTGCACCGCCGAGAATCGGCGGCGCCAGATTGAAGCTGATCTTGAAATCGCCGTCGAACTGGTCGCGGAGCTGCTGTTCAAAGTGGCCATCCGTGAAAAGACGTGCCACTTCATACTCGTCCTTGTAGGCGAGCAGCTTGGCGTAGTTGATGGCGACCGCGCGCGGCAGCTCCTCACCGAAGCCGCGATCGCGGGCGGCGTCGCGGACCTGGCCGACCAGCGACTGGTAGCGCGCGGCGAGCTTTTCGTTTTGATAGTTGGTCAGATGCGCGGATCGATGGGCGATGATTTCGTCGAGCGACATCGCATCCAGCGCCTTTGGCGCATCGTCCTCATCGTGCCCCTTCATCATTGCCGACATCCGCGAGGGATCGGCGGCAGCGAGACGCCCGAGCCGGAAGGCCTGCGTGTTCATCTTGATCGCAACGCCATTGACTTCAATGGCCTGCTCGATCGCTTGCGCCGTCAGCGGCAACAAGCCCCGCTGATAGGCATAACCCATCATCATCATGTTGGTGGCGATGGCGTCACCCAGCAGCGTCTCCGCGGGCTTGGTGAAATCGAGGAACGCGGAATCCTTGCGCAGCGCGGTTTCCAACACGTGGTTGACCTTGCGGGCCTGGAAATTGAAATCGCGGTTGAGGACGAAGTCGGCGGTCGGAATGATATGGCTGTTGATGATGCCGGCCGTGCGGCTGCTCTCGCACAGCGTCATGGTTTCTTTTGATGCCGCCACAACCTCATCGGCCGCAATCACGAGATCGGCGGTGCCGGTGACGATGCGCGAACAGGTGACGTCGGCGGTATGCTCGGAAAGCCGGACGTGGCTCAATACCGCCCCGCCCTTTTGCGCCAGCCCCGACATATCGAGGATCATGCTGGCCTTGCCTTCGATGTGCGCGGCCATGCCGAGCAGCGCGCCGATGGTCAGAACACCGGTGCCGCCGACACCGCCGACCGCGACATTATAAGGCCGCTCCAGCGACGGCTTGGACACTGGCTCCGGCAGATCGCCGAGATCGCCGAGCCCCGCAGGCGCGCGGCGGCGCAACGCCCCGCCGTCGACAGTGACGAAGGACGGGCAAAAGCCTTTCAGGCAGGAATAGTCCTTGTTGCAGGCCGACTGGTTGATGATGCGCTTGCGCCCGAATTCGGTCTCCAGCGGCTCGACGGAGATGCAGTTGGACTGCACCGAGCAGTCGCCGCAGCCCTCGCAGACGGCCGGATTGATCAGGAGACGCCGCTGCGGATCTTCCATGGTCCCGCGTTTGCGGCGGCGGCGTTTTTCGGCCGCGCAGGTCTGCACGAAAACGATGGCCGAGGCGCCTTTGACCTCCCGGCAAGCCCTCATCACACGATCGAGTTCGTCGCGATGGGCGAGCTTGACGCCCGGCGCGATCTCTGCGGCCGGGTAGAGATGCGGATTTTCCGAGACCAGATAGATTTCGCGGATGCCTTCGGCGTGAAGCTGGAAGGTGATCTGCTGCGGCGACAATTCGCCGTCGACATGCTGGCCGCCGGTCATGGCGGTCGCGTCGTTATAGAGGATCTTGTAGGTGATGTTCGCGCCCGAGGCCACCGCCTGGCGGATCGCAAGACTGCCGGAATGGAAATAGGTGCCATCGCCGAGGTTGGCGAAGACATGTTCTTCATTGGTGAAAGGCGCAACCCCCACCCACGGCACACCCTCGCCGCCCATATGGGTGAAGGTTTCGGTATTGCGGTCCATCCATAGCGCCATGAAGTGGCAGCCGATGCCGGCAAAGGCGCGGCTGCCTTCGGGCACCTTGGTCGAGGTGTTGTGCGGGCAGCCCGAACAGAAATACGGCGTGCGGGTGACCGGCGAGACCGCCTGCATCTGGGTCGCTTGCCGGCCGTTGAACCAGTCGGCCTTGGCGCGCAGCATTTCGGCGATTTCGGGATTGAGGTTGAGCCGGAGCAGCCGCTCGGTCAGCGAACTCGCCAGCGACGCAACGCTCAATTCCTCGGCAAAGGGCAGGAAGCGCTTGTCGTGCTCGTCCATCTTGCCGACGATGCGCGGACGCACGTCGTCGCGCCAGTTGAACAGCTCCTGCTTGACCTGGTTCTCGACGATCTCGCGGCGTTCCTCGATGATAAAGATCTCTTCGAGACCGACTGCGAATTCGCGCACACCCTGCGGCTCCAGCGGCCAGGGCATGCCGATCTTGTAAAGCCGAAGGCCGATCTTGGCCGCGACTTCCGGCGTGATGCCGAGTTCGCGCAAGGCCTGGCGGATGTCTTCGTAGCTCTTGCCGGAGGCCATGATGCCGAAGCGCGCATTCGGCGAATCCATGGTGATACGGTTGACCTTGTTGGCGCGGGCAAAGGCGATGGCCGCAAAGCCTTTATAGTCCTGCAACCGCCGGTCCTGATCGAAGCGGTCGTCGGGCCAGCGCAAATTCAGGCCCCCCGGCGGCATCTCGAAGTCCGACGGGATGATGAAAGGCTTCATCTCGTCGGTGAGGTCGATCTCGGCGGTGGTCTCCACCGTCTCGGTAATCACCTTCATGCCGACCCAGCAGCCGGAATAGCGCGACATCGCGATCCCGAGCAGGCCCATCTCGATCATTTCATGGATGCTGGAGGGGTAGAGATAAGGCATCAGCGCGGAGACGAAGGCGTGGTCTGACTGATGCGGAACGGTGGAAGACTTTGCGCCGTGGTCGTCGCCGGCGAGACAAAGCACGCCGCCGTTTTTGGCCGAACCGGCCGCATTGCCGTGGCGGAACACGTCGCCGCAGCGATCGACGCCCGGGCCCTTGCCGTACCAGATGCCGACGACGCCGTCGTAATTGGCTCCCTTGGAGAGATTGAGCTGTTGCGAGCCCCAGATCGCGGTGGCGGCAAGGTCTTCGTTCACGCCGGGCTGGAATTTGATGTTGTACTGTTCGAGGTGCTTTCGGGCGGCAAAAAGCTGCTGGTCGTACCCGCCAAGCGGCGAGCCGCGATAGCCGCTGATGAAGCCGGCGGTGTTCAGCCCATTGGCGCGATCCCGGCGGATCTGCGCCATCGGCAGGCGGACCAGCGCCTGGATACCTGTCAGGAAGACGTGGCCGGACCCTTGCGTGTATTTTTGATCGAGACTGATCGGACCCTGGTTTATTCCCATTCCACCCTCTCAACGCCCCGACTTTTCTTTAGGCTTTAGCTAGTCGCGCGGCCGACAAAAGCCAGTGTATGTCGGATTTTAAGCCCGCCGCACCACAAATCTGCCACCCGCTAACGGCTGGATCAAAAACGCAATTTCCTGCCCGTCCGGCCCCGTCCCGTATTCGCCTTGTGTCGCGCGGGAATGCCATGACGAAACGACGTGAGGCGCGCAGACGCAATTTCGCGCTATACTGGCCGCCATGGGGCATCGTTCCACACGCCACTGGCATCATAACGCGGCTGCGATTCTGGTCGCGGCTACTTTGTGCACTGCATCGAACGTCGCCCGGGCCCAGCTCCCCGCGCCGCCGTCACCGGAAACCATCGCCAAGGGCAAGGCGCTGACGGAAGCCGGCGACTGCGGAAGCTGCCATACCGCCGATCCCTCAAAACCGTTCGCGGGGGGAAAACGGATCGATACGCCGTTCGGTGGCGTCTATTCCGCCAACCTGACTCCGGACCTCAACACCGGGATCGGCCGCTGGACCGATGAAGATTTCCGGCTCGCCATGCGCCTCGGCGTTAGGCCTGACGGCGCGCTCTATTATCCGGCCTTCCCCTATCCGCACTTCACCAAGATCGTCCGCGACGACGTGTTCGCGATCCGCGCCTACCTCAATACGCTTGCGCCGGTGATCAACACGCCGCCGCCCTCCGAGCTGCCTTGGCCATTGAACTATCGCGTGTTGATGCGCACCTGGAATTACCTGTTCTTCAAGCCGGGCATCTTCGAGCCCGACCAGAACAAGAGTACGGAATGGAATCGCGGCGGTTATCTGGTCGAAGGCATCAGTCATTGCGGCGCGTGCCACACGCCGAAAAACGTGCTCGGCGCCGAAAGGCAAAAAGCGCGGTTCACCGGCAGCCGGGTCGACGGCTGGTTTGCACCGCGCCTCGATGGCGCCGAGCGCGGCGGCTTGAAGTCGTGGAGCGTGGATGACATCGCCGAATATCTCGGGAGCGGGCGCAATGTGCACAGCCATGCCGGCGGGCCGATGGCGCAGGTGGTGCTCAATTCCACCTCGCGTTTGAGCGATGCCGATGTTCACGCCATCGCGGTGTACCTGAAGGATATTGCGGCTGGTCTGCCCGAAGCCGCCACGGCACCGCCCTCGCCCGCGCAGATGGCGAGCGGTGAAAAGCTCTACAAGGGGTCATGTGTGGCCTGTCACGAGCTCGACGGCTCCGGCGCACCGCGCATCTATCCGCCGCTGCCCGGCAACGCCAACCTTCAATCGGCCGATCCCTTGAGCACCATCCGGATCGTGCTCGATGGGGCCGAGACGATCACGACGCCGCGCGCGCCCAATACCGGCTCGATGCCGGGCTACGCCAAGATGTCGGATCAGGAAGTCGCCGATGTCGTCACCTATATCCGCAACGCCTGGGGCAATGCCGCGCCTGCGGTCACGGCGGCGGATGTGGCGAAGGCGAGACGATGAACGTCATTCCGGGATGGTCCGAAGGACCAGACCCGGACTCTCGAGATTCTCCGATGTGCAATTGCACATCGTAGTTCGCGTCTTCGCCGCGCCCCGGAATGACAGCAAGCTAGGCGTGGTTAGCCGCGATCCTCGCCCGTAAACACGAATTTCGGCATTTCCCATTTGTAGCGGATCGCAAGCAGCCGGAGCGTCAGGCCCAGCATGAAGGTCAGCGCCGTCCAGAGTTCGTCGTTCAGCTTCAAGCCGAAGGCGGTGGCGTAAAACAACCCGGTGACCACGGAGACGCTGGCGTAGAGTTCGGAGCGAAACAGAAGCGGCACGTCGTTGCAGAGAATGTCGCGCAGCACGCCACCCGCACAGCCGGTGATCATGCCGGCAACGATCACGATCGCGAACGGCTCGTTCATCTTCCACGCCACGTCGCAGCCGGCCATGGTGAACACCACGAGCCCGATCGCGTCCAGCACCAGAAAGGCGAGATTGAGCCGGTGCACCGTGCGGGCGATCAGCACGGTCGCAAAGGCCGCGATCGCCGTGATCGCGAGATAGGACGGATTTTCCACCCACGGCAGCGGATAGTGCCCGAGCACGACATCGCGGATGGTGCCGCCGCCCAGCGCGGTGAGGCAGCCGAGCAGGCAAACGCCCACCCAGTCCATGCTGCGCCGTCCCGCCGCCAGCGCCGCGGTCATCGCCTGCGCCGCCAGCGCCACCAGCGAAAGGATGTGCAACACAGTATCGCTCGGAGGCAGGCCCCACATCTTCCCCTCGCAAGTCACGTTCGGTGCGACGTCTCGTACCGCATTCACAGCCTCCTACGAACGGATGAGGCTCCGACTGTGGTCATTTGGCATGGTCGGCCATCTCAGCTGATTTGGCGACGCTCGCCTGTGGCCTCCCGCACCCAAAGAAATTCCGTATGCGCAAATTATCCTTTCTTCTCGCCTTCGTCATCGCCGGCCCCGTGTCTCTCGGAGCATTTGTCCCGCAGGCTCATGCTGAAGAGTACCCATGCCCCGTGCTCTCGATTGATCGGCTGGTCAGTTGGCATGGTGTCTGCCTGCAAAGTTGCCACATCGTCGACAAGGACAAAGGCAAGTTCAAACGATGCCAGGATCGTTGCAACAGCGACTTCGGGAAGTGCGACGACCGGCGCAAGGAAATCCAGAAAAAATTCAACGGAAAATGAAGTCAGCGGAAGCATTCGCTCGCGGCCATTCGCAGTAGCCCTCACCCCCTGAACACTTGGATCGTCCCGATGCGCAAGCTTCGCTATGTACTCACCCTCGTCGTTGCTGGCCCGGCTGGGTTATGTGCGTTCAGCTCGGAGGCTTCGGCGCAAATCGCGTGTACCGTCACTAAAAGCGAACCGCAGCTCCAGAGCGATAGAGAAAGCTGCAAGAAGACCTGCATAGAGGCCTACCAGAAAGAGAAGAAGCCGCAGGAGATTCCCGGCTGTCAGGCAGGTTGCGACAACGTCTTCACAACTTGCGTCCAGCGCAAGAAGGACGCCGAAGACAAAGACAAACAGAAAAAGGCGGACGAGGAAAGGAAGAAGGCAGACGAAGAGCAAAAGAAGGAAGCGGAAGCGAAACAAAAGGACTTCGACCACAAGAAATATCTCTGCCGAAAATCGTACACCGACTGCCTCGAAAAATGTCCCAAAGGGAACAAGGCATGTGAAGATACATGCAACAAGGGCCCGGCTTTTACGTACTATGAAGCTTGCATCAGGAGATTGGTCCCCTGACGTAGCTGGACGACGGAGGTCCCGCCAAGCCTGAAAACCCGGCAGGCGGCTTCGAAACCTCGAAAGTTCCCGGAACCGACGCCGTTGGCTTGCCGTTGTCATGGGAAGACAATGGAGGATCCGCCATGGCCACCGAACCGAACCCCAACGACCCTTACGATCGCGATCGTCTCAAGGACCCGATCAGGACCAATATCGGCGAGCGGCGCTCGCCGGTCGAATTCGATAGCAACTTCCAGGCCGACCCCGAACTCGCGGAAGGCCCGTC
Organism: uncultured Alphaproteobacteria bacterium; assembly: GCA_963788885.1. Lineage (GTDB taxonomy): Bacteria > Pseudomonadota > Alphaproteobacteria > Rhizobiales > Xanthobacteraceae > Bradyrhizobium. The sequence continues at coordinate 96,959 of CAWBIR010000001.1, forward strand.
CAACGGCAGGATTGCGATGTTTGCCGTGGGTATCGCGATCGTGCTCGGGCTCGTGTTCTACGGAATGAACACTACCTCGACGAACCAGCAGAACGCCGCAACGAAGCCAACGCCTGCCAACTCGCAGAAGTCAGCCGAGACCTCGCCGCCCGCGGCTCCTCCGGGCATGCGTGACGTGACCCCGCGCACCAACAGCCAGCCGGGCACGACCACGGGCTCGGCGCCGATGCAGAATCCCGCGAGCGCGCCCGCCAACAATGCGGCTGCGCCGGCGAACAGCAAATAACCTGATGCAATGAGGCGGCCCAATAAGCAGTGGCCGCCTCGTTTCATTGTACCCGCGTGATTGGCGCGTTCAGCGGAACATCTTGTTCAACTCGACGCCGGGATAACCCTTGGCAAGTTCGGTGAAGGTGCCCTGCTCGGCGGTTTCCTTTGCCGCGCGCATGAAGCCGGCCCAGGCAGTACGCGCCAGCGATCCGCCGACGCTGATCCGGCGTACGCCGAGATCGGCGGCTTCCTTGACCGAAAGGCCCGACGCTCCGATCAGGAGGTTGACCGGCTTTGGCGCGACCGCCTTCACGATCGCGGTGATCTGCTCTTTGGTCTTGATGCCCGGCGCATAAAGGCAGTCGGAGCCGGCCTCCGCATAGGCGCAGAGCCGGTCGATCACCATGGCAAGATCGTCCTGCCCCCACAGGAATGCTTCGCAGCGGCCGGTCAGCAAGACACCGCTCTTGTCGGCATCGATCGCCGCGCGCGCCGCCTTGATCCGCTCGATTGCATGCGCCCGCTCATAGAGCGGTTTTGCGGCGTCGCCGGTTGAATCCTCGATCGACAGTCCAGCCACGCCGGTCTTGACGCCGCGCGCCACATTGTCCGCGACCTTCTCGGCCTCATGCGCGAACCCTCCCTCGAAATCGGCATTGACGGGAAGATCGACGGCCGCGCACAGCGTCGTGAGATGATCGCAGACCTCGTCGACCGTCACCTTGTTGTCAGCCTTGCCGATCGTCCAGGCGAAGCCGGCGCTGGTCGAGGCCAACGCCTTGAAGCCCATTTGCGCCAGCGCTTTCGCGGAGCCGACGTCAAAAGGATTGGGGATCGGAAAGCAGCCGCTGTCATGCAGCTTGCGGAATGTCGCGCGTTTGTCGGCCAATGAAATCGGCATCGGCGTCTCCTTTCGCTGTATTGCTGGTCTCAGCCTGCCGCGAGACTATCCCTCTGCGACAGGCCGCGCCAGTAAGACGAATCACACTATGCGGTCACCTTCCGCAGGAACGTGCGCTCCTCCGCGAGGATGAACTTGTTTTCCTCGGCAAAGCCGAAATTTTCCATCCCCTCTTTGTCGCCACGCAGCCGCGCGCGGTATTGCTCGTAGGCGGTAAGGCTTTCGAAGGAGATCAAGGCGAAGGCGATGTTGTTGGTGCCTTCATGCGGCATCCAGTAGCCGAGAAGGTCGCCGCCGCATTTCGGAATGATGGTGAGCCAGCGCTTGGCATATTCCTCGAACATGGCGCGTTTGAACGGGTCGATCTGATAGCGAATGAAAACGGTGATCGTCATGGGAACCTCACTCGGTCTTGATGCCCCCCGACAATAGCCGCTTGATCGGCGTCGATGCTTCGGCTATCATCGAACAATGAAAGCAGGACCCGATATCGCCATGGTCGCCTCCCTCGTCGGCGACCCCGCCCGCGCCAACATGCTGACCGCGCTGTTGAGCGGCCGGGCACTCACGGCAAGCGAATTGTCGCACGAGGCCGGCATCACGCCGCAGACCGCAAGCTCGCATCTGTCGAAGCTCGAAACCGGCGGCCTGATCGAGCAGGAAAAGCAAGGCCGCCACCGCTACTATCGCCTCGCCGATCCCGATGTCGGCGGCGTGCTGGAGGGCCTTGCGGCGCTCGCCGCCCGCGCCGGCCATTTGCGGGTGCGTACCGGACCGAAAGACCCGGCGCTGCGCCGCGCCCGGATCTGCTACGACCACCTCGCCGGCGACCTCGGCGTGCAGATGCTCGACAGCCTGCGGCAGCGGAAATTGGTGCGCCAGCACAAGCACGACATCGAATTGACGGCAGAGGGCGAGCGCTTTCTCGAAAAGGCGCTCCAGATCGATCCGCAGTCCCTCGCCCATCCTCGCCGCCCGGTCTGCAAGGCTTGCCTCGACTGGAGCGAGCGGCGCCATCATCTCGCGGGCACGCTGGGCGCGGCCTTGATGCAGCGTTTTACCGACCTGAAGTGGGCCTCGTGCGATCGCGAAGCCGGCAGCCGCATCGTCCAGTTCACCCGGCAGGGCGAGAAACGCTTTGCGGCCCTGTTCGGGGATGCTCAATAAGATTTCGGAGAATTCGATGAAACGTCTCGTCGTGACGGCGTCCCTTGCCGCCCTGCTCGCTTTGTCTGTTGCGCCGGCGCAGGCCGCCGACACCCGCGAGCCCGGCATCGCTCAGCGCGAGCCGTATGGTATCGGGCTTGAAGGATTCGCTTATCCCTATCCCGTCAACCTGTTGCCGCTCGTCAATGACGGCGAGCAGCTCAGGATGGCTTACATGGATATCGCGCCCGCGCAGGCCAACGGCCGTGTCGTGGTGCTGTTGCACGGGCGCAATTTTCCGGCGAGCTATTGGGCTCCGGAAATCAAGGTGCTCACGGAAGCGGGCTATCGCGTGGTGGTGCCCGACCAGATCGGCTTCGGAAAATCGTCCAAGCCTATGGGCGAGCTTCATTTCGACAATCTCGCCCGCAACACGATGACGCTGCTCGATCATCTCGGAATTGCGAAAGCCGACATCGTCGCGCATTCGCTGGGCGGCATGCTCGCGGTGCGGATCGCGCGCGCCTACCCGGACCGCCTCAATCATCTGGTGCTGGCCGCCCCGATCGGCCTGGAAGATTACCGGATGTATGTGCCGCCGACGCCGACGGAAAAAATCCTCGAAAACGAGGACAAGCTCACCGCGGACGGCTATCGCAAGCAGCTCGAGACCAACTACTCGCCGAAGATTCCCCCCGAAGCGATCACGCCCTTCATCGACGCCCGCTTCAACATCAAGGGTGCCGCGGACTATGCGCGCTGGCTGCGCGCCTTCGTATCCTCCGGTCAGATGATATACCGCGAGCCTGTCGTGCACGAGATTCCGCTCATCACGGTTCCGACGCTGTTCATCATGGGGGCGGACGATCACAACGCGCCCGGCAGGCCGAACGCGCCGGAGGCGCTGCGGCCGAAGATGGGGCAGAATGCCGAGCTCGCCAAAGCGCTGGCGGCGAAGATGGCTCATGGCAGCGCCGAGGTGATCGAAAACGCCGGGCATCTGGTGTTCCTCGATGCACCGGACAAGTTCAACGCGCTGATGCTGCCTTTCCTGGCGAAGTGACCTTGTCGCGTACGGCAAACGATGGCAAATCCTCGCGCGTCGATTTGCTTGATCGATTTTGGTCATGCGCCGCATGGCGGCGTTCAGAAGGGAATATAAACATGAAGTATCTTTTCGCGGCTGTACTGGTTGCAGCAACGGTTGCAGGGGTCGGCGGCGCGAGCGCCGCAGGCGGCTGCGGCCCCGGCTGGCATCCCAATCCCTATGGCGAATGCCGTCCCAACCGCGGTCCCGCCGTGGTGGTGGAACCCGGCGCCGTCGTGGTCGAGCGGCCGGTGGTGGTCGTTCCCGGCCGCGGCTGCCCGCTCGGTTTCGTGTGGCGCTACGGGCGTTGCCGCCCGATCTGATCGCCTCATCTTTAGCGAAACGAAAACCCCGCTACCTGGTGTCCCAAATCAACCACACGAAGCGGGGTTTTTTGTTGGGTGTATTTCGTGAAGCGAAATCGCCGCAAAACAAAAAGGGGCGGGAAAATTTCCTGCCCCTCTTTCATTCAGCTCACCAGTTACGGAAGCAGCGGCGGCCGAACGGTCCTGGGTGCCAGCCGGGAGGGCAATTGTACATCGGACGGCAACCGCCATAGGGCCCGCGGTGCCAGCCCGGTCCGCAGCCGCCCGCCACGGGGATGGTTGCGGTGTCGGCAGCTGCCGCCTGATCGAGCGGCGCTACTGGCATGGCGTTGGAGGCCGACATCGACGCAAGACCGATGCCGATCGCGAACAGGGATGCAACAAGAACCTTCATGTTCATTCCTTTCTGTTGGTACGCGATGAAAAAGGATTTCAAATGAACTCAGGTCTCACCAATGGCGGTGATGGCGCCAGTGGCGATGGTGCCAGCGACGGTGATGCCAGCGGCGGTGCCAGTGACGGTGATGCCAACGCCGATGCCAGTGGCCGTGGTGATGCCAGCGCACTTCTTCCGGCTTGATGTGATCGACATCGTCTTGCGAGACGACAGCGGGCTCGGCACTGGCAGGCGCAGGAGTAGCCTTCACTTCTCCGGACACCGGCGGCAGCGGAGCGGCCTGCGCAGTTGCAGCAAGCGCGGCGCCGCCCGCCACAAAACCCATCGCTATCTTTAGAAAGTCCCGACGTTCCATGACTTCAGTCCCTTTCTTGGATAATGGAGAGAGGGCAAACATTTTCGCCGCTTCAAGATGAATGTTCGCTGAACTCATTGAGGGGTTAAGTCGACGAACGCGCAAAATGGTTCAAGCGCCGGCTCGACCGGCTTTCCGAACGCCGGCCGCCCTCACGTGACAGCGCGATGAAAAATTGGCGTTAAGCCCAGCCGCCGCGCGCCATGATCGCAGCGCACAACAAGATGATGACAACGGCAGCAAGCTCGATATGGATAACCATCGTGACGCGCTTGCGCCGCGACGCCTCCATCGCAGGCACCTCGCCAGCCCTGATCGCGCCGCTCCACGACAGAAACTCCCTGGTCGGAATGATCGACAGCAGGCCGATGATCACGAACAGGCTGAACTTGGTCAGGAACGCGTGGCTGTGCCAGTAATACGCCGCACCCTTCTCGAAGAAGAACACCCGCAACAGCCCGACGATCAACAACGCGCCGGCCGCGATGCCGAGCACGAGGTCGGTGACCTGAAGCCGTCGCGCGGAAGCGAGCGTCAGCTCCTGCCGGATCAATGCGAACTCGATCGCAAGCGCCGCGACGAGCGTGAACGCACAGAGGTGATGCAGGAAGGCAAAGAGCGTGGACATTCAAATTTATCTGCTCAATTTGGGAGTTTTCCACCAACGGACTTGTAAAATTCGGCAAGTTGATTTGCGAGCAGTGACGCGAGCAAATCTTCCATTTTAGTGACGTCGATCCTATCGTCCTTAAAGGCGGAATCTGCTGCATCTAATGCCGCGAAATACGGCTCGCGATTGTCAACAATCTGATCTGGTATCGTTGGGGTGCCCGGCAAAAGCGCGCCCGCTCGAATGGACAGAACAACGTAGGAGGCCATTCGCGACGTCCGGCCATTGCCATCGGCAAATGGATGAATCCAGTTCAAACGCCACATCACATATGCAGCTAGATGGATGGGAGTGCTTTCGCTCCAGTGATCGTTGACGTAGTCACACATGTCCTCCACAAGTTCCGGGACCAGATGCGCTCCTACTGGTTCGTGCTCACTTCCCTGGATGGAAACTCCTCCCGGTCGATAGTTTCCTGCGTAGGAACTAATTCCCGCTAGCGCCTCCCGCTGGAGGCCTAGGACCAAGGAAGGCCGAAGTTTGAACGATCCACGTTCTAGCGCTGCCTGGATTGCGCCAACGGCCGCATCATATTGCCGAAGGCCGTTTCGAGCCTCTGCAACAGCCCTTTCTTGCGGATCAGTGATTAGTTCTGGTTCAAGCGCGCGGCTATCCCGCCTCTCGCGCTCTTTCCCCGTCATTTTTCGTCCTTGGCCAGCTTCTCAGCCTCGCGATCGACCATTTCGCGTGTAATCAGCGGATTTTCGAAATGGGTATTTCCATAGGCAAAGCTCCGTCGCTGCTGTTCCTGCTGCTCAGGCGTCGGCTTGGTCGTCTTGGCGGCTTCGATAAGTTTTTTCAGGGCGTCAGTCATAGGGCCAATATAGGTGAATCGCACAGGCAATACCACGCGATTTTATGAGACAATGCCAATGGCATCGTCTCATCGGTAAGTTGCCGGGAGCTCGGCCGATATATGTATCAACGTTGATTTTGAGGCCCATCAAGCACTAAGTGCTGTTCCGCCCAGACGCAGGATCTCAGGCCACCGGTCGCGCGCTGAAAATGCGCTGCCAGATCGTGCCGCCCAGCACCTTCCAGCCGAAATAGAAGTAGGCCACGATCAGGACGAGCAGCACGAGCGCCGGCAATCCACTCAGCTTGAAGCCGTCGGCCGTGGTCTCGCCGGTGAGCGAGCCGATCACATAACCGCCGATGAAAAACACGGTCAGGAAATCAAGGAAACCCGCCAAACCGCGGCGCCAGAACGCCGGCCTGGCCAAGGTTGGTGAACCCGTCTGGTCCGACATGGTCGCTTCCCTCTGCTTGGAGTGAGAATGGGACGCCAGTGACACCACAGCTCATGCGCTACGCGCGGGTTCCAGTTTCGCAAATCGGGGGCAATTCGGCCACGGCAAGATCGCCTTTCGTCGCGTGTTTTGCGAGTGCCATGCGGGCGGCGCGTCACATCAGCTTCGCCGGGGCATCGCGAACCAGCCGGAGATCGATCACGCCAATCAGGTTTCGTCGGATGGCCCCGGCGTCGCTGATGGCGGCTTCGGTTTGTTGCAGCGTACTGATGTTCGATCCAAGCGATACGATTCCGCCCAGCACCAGGGCAATCGATCCGAGCGCGGCCTGACCCGTTCCAAATAGCCCAAGGATGACGACGAGCAGCAAGACCGCACCGCCGGCGATCGCGATTTTTGAGGCCAGAATGAATTTCCGGCATCGCTCCGCGGTCTTGGCAAGCGCCTCGATCCGATCTTCGATGGCTGAAATTTCGTCGGTCTCTTCTTCGTCGTCGGTCATCGGATTCAGGATTGAGGAGGACAGGATCGCAAAGCCGCAACCCACCGCGGAGTGCGGAACGAAGGTGGTGGGTTACGCTTTCGCTAACCCACCCTACAACATCTCTATAACGGCAGATTGTCGTGCTTCTTCACGGGCATCTCGACGTGCTTGTTGCGCAGCATCGCGAGTGCGCGGGCGATGCGGCGGCGGGTCGAATGCGGCATGATGACGTCGTCGATATAGCCGCGCTCGGCGGCGATGAACGGCGACAGGAAACGATCCTCGTACTCTTTCGTGCGCTCGGCGATCTTGCTCGCGTCGTTCAGGTCGGCACGGAAGATGATCTCGACCGCGCCCTTGGCGCCCATGACCGCGATCTGCGCCGTCGGCCAGGCGTAATTCATGTCGGCGCCGATTTCCTTGGATGCCATTACGTCGAACGCGCCGCCATAGGCCTTGCGCGTGATGACAGTCACCAGCGGTACCGTGCATTGCGAGTAGGCAAACAAGAGTTTTGCGCCGTGCTTGATCAGCCCGCCATATTCCTGCGCCGTGCCGGGCAGAAATCCGGGCACGTCCACGAACGTCACGATTGGGATGTTGAAGGCATCGCAGAACCGCACAAACCGCGCCGCCTTGCGCGAGGCGTCGCTGTCGAGCACGCCTGCGAGCACCATCGGCTGGTTGGCGACAAAGCCGACCGTGCGGCCCGCAATGCGGCCGAAACCGGTGACGATGTTTTTCGCAAACGCTTCCGAGATTTCGAAGAAATCCCCCTCGTCCACGACCTTCAGGATCAGTTCCTTCATGTCGTAGGGCTTGTTGGGATTGTCGGGGATCAGCGTATCGAGCGAGAGATCGACGCGCTCGATGTCGTCGAAACTCGGCCATTCCGGCACGCCGTCGCTGTTGTTGGCGGGAAGGAAATCGATCAGCCGCCGCATCTGCAACAGCGTCTCGACGTCGTTCTCGAACGCGCCGTCCGCGATCGAGGAGCGCGTCGCATGCACCGACGCGCCGCCGAGTTCTTCGGCAGTGACGACCTCGTTGGTGACGGTCTTCACCACGTCGGGGCCGGTGACGAACATGTAGCTCGTGTTCTTCACCATGAAGATGAAGTCGGTCATGGCCGGCGAATAGACGTCGCCTCCGGCGCACGGGCCCATGATGACGGAGATCTGCGGGATCACGCCCGAGGCAATGACGTTGCGGCGGAACACATAGGAATAGCCCGCGAGTGCGGCGACACCTTCCTGGATGCGCGCGCCGCCGGCATCGTAAAGCCCGATGATCGGCGCCCTCGCCTTCATCGCCATGTCCTGAAGTTTTGTGATCTTCAGCGCATGCGTCTCCGACAGCGAGCCGCCGAACACGGTAAAATCCTTGGCGAAAACGAAGGTCTTGCGGCCGTTGACGGTGCCCCAGCCGGTGACGACGCCGTCGCCCGGCACCTTGGTCTTTTCCATGCCGAATTCGGTCGAGCGGTGTTCGACGAACATGTCGAACTCTTCGAAGCTGCCCTTGTCGAGCAGAAGCTCGATGCGCTCCCGCGCGGTCAGCTTGCCGCGGGCGTGCTGGGCCGCGATGCGCTTTTCGCCACCGCCGACGCGAGCGCCCGCACGCCGTTCTTCGAGGGTGTCCAGAATGTCCTTCATCACCGTTTCCAGCCCACTTCCATGCTTAAAGCCCGATATGACGGGTTTCTAACATGGCCCCCGGCCGGCAGGAAACGCCCCGGCCGGGCTTATCTCCACCCATTGGGGGAGCTTATCGCCGCCGATTGGCAGCGTGATCGCCGATCCGTTATACCGCTGGTTCCGAAGGGGGTGAGCCGATGACAGATACCGCAAACGTTGGGACAACGGGCTCGGCATCGGGCGGGGTCAAAACGCTGCTCCGCCTGGAAGGGCTGGCGCTATTTGCCGGGACGACGCTGCTTTATTTCCTCTGGGGCGGTCCGTGGTGGCTTTACGTGGTGCTGTTCCTGGCACCCGATCTCAGCTTTCTCGGCTATCTGGCAGGCCCAAAAATCGGCGCATGGGCCTATAATACCATGCACAGCACCGTCATTCCCTTGGGCCTGCTGACGGTCGGATTCGGCTTCGCCCCGCCGCTTGTCCTGTCGCTCGCTTTGATCTGGCTGGCGCATATCGGCTTCGACCGCGCGCTGGGCTATGGCCTGAAATACTCCGCCGGCTTCGGCTTCACCCATCTCGGCCGCATCGGCAAGGAAGCCAAAAACGCCTGAAGTTTGACAGGCAGCTCCTCCGATTGTTCTATTTGCGCTCGCCCGGTCCGGGCCAAAAGAACATTAGGGGGAGACGATGCGCAACGCCCTGCTGATGGCGCTGATCGCTGCTGTGGCGTGTGGCGGCATGGCCGTGTCCGGCGCAAACGCGCAATCGCTACCGAAAGAATCCGCCGCCCGCGTCGAGCTGTACCCGATCCCGACGCTCACGCTATCCGACCGGCAATTCCTCACTGGCTCCAGCGAAGGCACGCCCGTTACCGTCAGCGGGGAGTTTCGTCTGGCCCAAGGCACCGGACGATTGCCGGTCGTCGTGCTGATGCACGGATCGAGCGGCGTCGGGCCTGCGATGGAGCCCTGGGTTCACAGCTTCAATGCGATGGGCATTTCGACCTTCGTGATCGACGGCTTTACCGGCCGCGGCCTCACCGTGGTCGGCCCGAACCAGGCCCTGCTCGGCCGCCTCAACCTGATCGTCGATATCTATCGCTCGCTCGAAATTCTCAGCCATCATCCGCGGGTCGATCCGGACCGTATTGCATTGATGGGATTTTCCCGCGGCGGACAGGCCACGCTGTTTGCGAGCCTCGATCGCTTCAACAAACTCTGGAACAAATCCGGCATTCACTTCTCTGCCTATATTCCCTTCTACCCGGACTGCTCGACCAGCTATGTCGGCGATACCGAAATCGCTGACAAGCCGATCCGCATCTTTCATGGCACGCCGGACGACTATAACCCGGTCGCAAGCTGCAAGGCCTATGTCGCGCGCCTGTTGGAAGCCAAGCGCGACGTCGTGATCACCGAATATCCGGATTCAGAGCATGCCTTCGACATCGGCCTGCTCGGCGTTTCCAGCAAGGTGGTGTCCGCCAACGCGCAGACCGTGCGTCATTGCCACATCAAGGAAGGCGACGACGGCATGCTGATGAATGCGGAGACGCAAACGCCCTTCACCTACAAGGACGCTTGCGTCGAATTGAACCCGCATGTCGGCGGCAATCCGGAAACCGCGGAAGCGGCGCGCAAGGCCGTGAGCGAGTTTCTCGCTGATTTGTTCAAGCTGGGGTGACAGACCCTTCGGGTCCGTCATTCCGGGGCGATGCGAAAGCATCGAACCCGGAATCTCGCGCCACAACCTCGAGATCCCGGGTCTGCGCTGCGCGCATCCCGGGATGACGCTCGCTACGCTCGCGTCATTTCTCCCCGACCTTGAACGGCGGCTCCTTATCCGGCGGCACGGTCTGTTCCGCCATCGCCAGCATCATCGCCACCATGACGTAGTTGCCGGAGACGGCCGTGAGATCTACGATCTGCTGATCGTTGAAGACTTTCTTCGCCCGCGCATAGGTCTCGTCAGAGACCTTTTGCGTCGTGGTCAGTTCGGTGACGAAGTCGTAGACGACAGCTTCATCCTCGGCCATTTTCGACGGCCGCTTGCCTTCCTTCACCTCGGCGATGATGTCGTTAGACAGTCCTGCCTTTGCGGCGAGCGGCGCGTGCGCGAACCATTCGACCTGCGATCGCCATTGCCGCCCGATGATGATGATCGCAAACTCATTGAGCTTGGTCGGAACGGAAGTTTCCCAGCGCAGATAATGGAAGAGATCGAACAGGCGCTGGCCGAGCACGGGGCTGCGCATCAAGGGATTGTAGGGCCCGCCGATCCCGACGCTCGAGATCTTCATGATCTGCTCGCCGAGCGGCTTTTGCGCCTCGCTGAGCTGATCCATGGTGAGCTGCGGAAAGCGCGGCTCCTTGCCGGTGGCAGGCGGCGCGAACATCGTCGCGGCGATCCAGCCGCCGGCCGCGGCCAGCATCATCGACGACATGAGAAGGGCAGACTTCATGATTTCCTCCGGCTTGTTTTCTTGTTCTCGTGGAAAAGACGCCGAAGTCTAGTGCGGTGAATTTGAAGTTCCTATCAGTTTCTCGGGTATCCCATCATAGGAACTTCAAATTCCAAACCGCACTAGAAACAATAGGTTGCTAGAGCTCCTTTGATTCCGAAGTTCGTCAACGTGGGGCCGCAATACGCTACGAACTTCGGAATCGGAGCTCTAGTTCAGCATCGCGAGACCAGCCGGAGTTCCAGAGGCGCTTTCTAGCGAACGCGGCCCGACAGCCGCAGCACGAAGATCAGGACTTCGGCGACCGCCTTGTAGAGCTCGGCCGGGATTTCCTCGCCGAGTTCGACGTTCGACAAGGCGCCGGCCAGCACTTCGTTTTCCTCGATCGGAATGTTGTTGGCCTTGGCGACCTCGATGATCTTCTCGCCGAGCGTGCCCTTGCCCTTGGCGACGACGCGCGGTGCGCCGGTGCGATCGTAATGCAGCGCGACGGCGAGCTGGTTTTTCCGGCTCTCGCTCATGACGCGCGATCCAGGAAATGCCCGGCAGGTGCGGCCGCCGGTTGCTGTGGCGCACCATCACGGATCACGATATCGCCCGGCGTCAACTCCGCACGGCTCAGGGCTTGCGTGAGCTGCGAAACCCCTGCCCTCAATTGCGTGGCGGTCGAAGGCCGCTCGGCCCACATCTTCACTGACGTGCGATCGCCGTTCAGCGACACCAGCGCATGCACGGGGCCTGCGGGCTCGACATTCAGCGAGAAGCGCGCGCGCCAGATGGCATTGGCAGAGGTCGCCTCGCGTCCCGCTCCATCGCGCGAAATCTCGAATTGCGCCATCGCGGTACCCTGCGGCGTCAGAAACGGAATTTCGAAATTCCAGCGCGGCCCGGACGTGTCGATGCGCGAGGCGGACGGATCGACCTGGCCTGGGAGCGATGCAATCTGCAACAGGGTTTGTCGCGCGATAGCGCCGTCGGTATCGTCGAGCAGATGCTGCATCGCCGCCTCGACCGGCACATGCGCCGCCAGCGTCGCCGGCGCCACTGGTTGCGCCGACGGCAGCGCGCCATTGATCGGCGGCGGCGGAATGTTCGTGCGGGCGAAGTCCGCATCGTCGATGCTGGCTGCCGTACGCGTGCCGGTCACGGCCGGGAGCAGCGACAACAGTTGGCTGCTTTGCAAAGCCATATTCGACACACTGCCCGCAGTAACGGGCGAGGCTTGCAACACTTCCTGCAACAGGTTGAGCGCAGCACTGGAGGCGGCTGCGCGTGCCGCTGCATCCGCTGAAGTCGCGGTCGGCGCCAGCGTCGCGCTGCCGGCGGCAAGTTCGAGAATCTGCTGCGCGATTGCAGGTGCGGAGGATGACACCGATGCTGTCGGCGCGACCGTTGCAGTTGGCGACGCCGCCAATAGTGCCGAGAGAACTTCTTGCGGCGCGCCTTGCGCCACGGCCGCTGCGGGCGACGCGCCGGCCTGCGCCAGCAGTTCGCTGGTCTCTGCCAGAACGGCCGCGGTGAGCACAGTCGCTAGCTGAGCCGTGTTGGCCGCTGCCCGCGTTGGGACCGAACCTGATAAGGCAGGCTCCGACGGCGTTGCGCCGGAAGTCGACGTGCCAGAGGACGTCGTCGCTTCCGTGGTCGCAGCAGCTTGCGAGGCAGCGGCCTGCGGCGTCGATGCGGCCGCTGGCGCGGAGGTTGACGTAGTTGCACCTGATGTCGCGGTTCCGTCCGGAAGCGCCGACGTCAGTGCCTGACGCAGCACGATCAGGGCTGCTTTCAGATCGGGAATGACGCTCGGCGTTACCGTCGATCCTGACGCGAGCGAGGCTTCGAGGAGAATCCCGGAAGATTGAAACGCCTGCTGGACGGCTTCGCCGGTGAGACTTGGATCGAGCGGGGTTTGCTGGGCCAGGACCTGCGCGACCGCCTGTTGGACCTGCGGCGGCAGGCTCGGCAAGCCGCTCGCGACGTTGAGGTCGGCAAACAGCGGCGCGAGCGAGGTCTGTTGCGTCACGGCGGTCTGCGCCGCGACCGACACCGCCAGTGCCTCGAGCGGCGTCAGCGGATTGGCGGGCGTTACCGCATCCGTCGTCAAGTTGGTCGCGAGGCTCGCGGCAAGCGAAGGCGACAACGTGATGACGGGATCGGAAGATGCCGCAACGGCTGCGCCCGCCTGGCCTGTGCTCGGCTGGTTGACGATCGCAAGTCCAATTCCGCTTGAAGTTTGCGACACCTGCAATTGCAGGGTTTCGCCGACCTGAAGCGGCACTTGCGTGGTCGCCACGATGGTCTGGTTGCCGATGGCGATTTGTACCTGGTCGTTACCGAGGACCTGCAAAACCTCGGCCGTGATCACCTGCCCCGCTTGCAGCGCGATTCCCGACGCCGGTGCGCTTGGCGCGGTCGCCGCCACCGACTGAAGATTTGGAGTGATCGTGATCGCCATGGTTCACCAGAATGAGCCCGGCGAGAGGCTAGCTTCGTGTCGTAAACCTGGCGTTAACCGACGCGCGCCTTCAAACGATCAGCCGTCCTGATGAAGCGCCTTAAGAACAGCCGTGACCGCGTTGAAATCGACCAGCTTCGCGGCCTTTCGCGCCGCGACTTCCTCGTCCACGCCCCATTTTTCGGCGTTCCAGTCCTCATCGACATGGGCGGCGGCCCAGGTCTGTTCGGGGTCGATCGCCCCATGGAACAGCGCAAGCGCCAATAGCGCGGAACCCGTCAGCGTCGTGATCACGTGCAAGGCGGCGATGCGCCAGGGATCTTCGGGCAGCGCTCCGCGCGCCGCTGATATCGCCTGATCCGGCTGGCGGACATGCATCACGCCCTCGGCGAGCATGAAGTGCGCGCCAAGCGTCTCCGCGGCCCAGAACAGGATCGGGTCCCAATGCTGGGCCTCGCGCGCGACCAGCCCTTCCGGATGGCCGGCGCGATAAAACAGCAGATCGGAGCCGAAATATTTCGCGACGTCATCAATCACGGCTGGGACGTTGTCGGTCACGCCCTGCACGACGCTGTTGGCAAAGCGCGTCAGCGGCATGGTCAGGGGTTCGATGTTCTCGCCCTGCGCGTTCCACTCCGCCGCGATCATCTCTGCGAGCGAACGCGCGGGCACGATGACGATCCGCCCCGAGGGCGTCTTGATCGGCTTGCCATCAAGCGTGACAGTAAACCCGCCGTCGGTCTCGCCGATACCAGCGCTGGTATAGAAGCGTTTGCGCAGGACTGCACGAGACGACCGCCGCGCGGATTCCATCGGGTCGGCTGCGGATTGGCCCGCGACTTCGTCGAATAACTCACGCATGTTCGTGTCGGCTTCCGGTGTATGATTGAGGCGCAATTTTACGACAGCGATGGCCTTAATGAAAGCGAACATCAGGGTGAAACCGGCCGCATCCGTTTGGCTTCCCCTCCTCGGCCTCATTCTCTCGGCCTGCGTTGGCATTCCGGACGCACAAGCCGGTTTCCGCTCGCCGGAATCGCTGGTGCGCAACGTCTACGCCCATTATGGCGACCGCACCTCCGCGCTCTCCAGCGGACTGCCGCGTGACGCCGACGCCGCGCAGCAATTCTTTGATCCAAGCCTGCGAGATGCCTGGCGCGCAGTGAATAACGCGCCTTACGATTTTCTGGTGCAGAGCGCGAGGTGGAAACTCGGCGTGATCTCGATTTCCATCCAGCGCAAGCAGTTCGACAAGACCTATGTCGCGGTGGGCTTTGACAATCAGGGACGACGGGTGACGATGAACTTCATCCTGGTCAACGGTCCCGAAGGCTGGGTGATTTACGACGTCGAAAGCCCGCACGATTCATTGCGCGCGTTCCTCGCGCAGTACCGGAATTAGGGCGTGGACTCATAAATGCCAGTGAACCTGACATCCGCTTCCGGAGGACAATCTGACATCGCAAGGCCACGTTGAATCGGTCGAATGACCCATTGCTGACGTCAACTGCTTAAACATTCGAAGGTGTAATTCATCGGTCATCAGCCTATCCGTGCGCTACATAGTGACAGCTAATCCAATGCGGACGCGTAATCGGGGGTGAAGCGGACACCCCCATCGTCGCGTCGCGATGTCGCCTAGTGACCCAACTGAGACATTCGGCCCTAGCGACACCCCGATAAAATGGGCGTAACTACGCGTTCGAGAGCCGCCCGGAAAACGGCGACACGCTCCCACAGTTTCATGGATTGTTGGTTGGATGCCTACGCAGCGTTTTGCAGTGCAAGGAGACCGATCTGACCCGTGGCTGAAATTCGCAATATCAAGCCGGGCAGGCTTCGCGATGAGCCCCCGCGCGGGTCGACGCCGCGCCGT
Organism: uncultured Alphaproteobacteria bacterium; assembly: GCA_963788885.1. GTDB lineage: Bacteria > Pseudomonadota > Alphaproteobacteria > Rhizobiales > Xanthobacteraceae > Bradyrhizobium. The sequence continues at coordinate 112,268 of CAWBIR010000001.1, forward strand.
CTTGCCGCGATTGTCGCCGGCGATATCGCGGGCTACAGCCGTCTCATGCAAATCGATGAAGACGGAACGCACGGCCGTGTGAAACGGATCGAGCGCGACCTCATAGAGCCCAGCATTGTCGAGCACCACGGCAAGCTCGTCAAAACCACCGGAGATGGCTTTCTCGCAATTTTCGACAGCCCGGTCGAAGCTGTGCGATGCGGAATCGTCATCCAGCAAAACATGGTCGGACGTAATGCATCGCTGCCGAAACATCATTGGATCGAATATCGGATTGGCGTCAATCTGGGCGACGTCATCATCGAGGCAGATGACGTATACGGTGATGGCGTCAATATCGCTACGCGCCTTGAGGGTATTGCCGAACCTGGTGAGGTCTATATCTCTGCCGGCATCTACGAGCAGGTCAAGCACAAGCTGGTTTGCGGATATGAGTCGCTCGGAGATCGCAAAGTCAAGAATATCACCGATCCCGTGAGGGTCTATCGCGTTCTTCCCGACGCAGCTGCTTACAACATGACGCGGAAGCGACGCGAAACCGTTCTGATCTTTTTGCTAAGCCTCACATTGCTGATCATCGCGGGCAGCGTCCTTTGGTATTTGCTCTGGCAACCCTCCACCAGGGTGGCGGATGGGGCGTCGGCTCCGGCTTCGTCCCAAACACAGCCGAAACCGGCCGCAACACAACCCGCACCGCAACCTCAGACTGCTCCCTCAGGGGCGCCTGCCACGCAGCAGGCCGCGCCCAATGTTCAACCCGTGTCTCCAGCAGCGCCAATCGCCCCACAGGTTTCTCCCACACCGGTTTCTCCCGTCACGCCTGGTGCCCAGCGGGCGTCGGCGATCCAAGAGCCCGATATGATTCCGTTGCGAGGGGGCACCTTCGCCATGGGCAGCAACGAGGATATTTCGGAGAAGCCCGTTCACCAGGTCACGATCAAGCCTTTCGCCATCAGCAAGTATCCGATCACCGTACGCGAATGGAATGAATGTGCCGCGGCGAAGGCGTGCACGTTCGCGGCGACGGGAAAGGATGATGCTCCGATCACGAATGTAAGCTGGAGCGATGCCAAGCAGTTTGTCGCCTGGCTTGCAGGCGCGACGCAGAAACCCTATCGGCTTCCGAGCGAGGCTGAATGGGAGTATGCGGCGCGGGGCGACACACAGACCAAATACTGGTGGGGTGACCAGTTAAAGCCAGGTATGGCCAACTGCAAGAATTGCACTGACACAGCGAGCGCCGAGCAACCGGTTAAGGTGGGCAGCTTCAAGCCGAATCCCTTCGGCCTTTACGACATGGGCGGCGGTGTCGATCAATGGGTAGAGGATTGCTGGCACAAAACGTATCAGGGTGTGCCATCGGATGGTTCGCCATGGAGTGCAGGAGATTGCAGCTCCCACGTCATTCGATCCGGCTCATGGAAGAACGACGCGACGTATGTTCGCCCGGCGAACCGCGGCAATTACGATACCAACGTTCGGTATCCGACCCATGGATTCCGTGTCGCGTTGTCCCTGTAATCTGATCGAAGAAGAGGACGTCCATGAACGTCACCCGGCTCGTGATACTGTCCGCGATGCTAACATTGCTGTCCTTTGCAGCCCAAGGCCAGGACAAGCCTGCAGGTAAGGATGCCATGCTATATTTCGTCTGGCCGCAGAACGGCGCGACGATCAAAGGTGGGTTCTGGTGCCGTTTCGGCTTGCGCAACATGGGCGTGACCCACGCCGGTGACGATTTTCAGAACAGCGGGCACCATCACCTGCTGATCGACGTCAACGAACCCCTTAATTCCAGCGAGCCGATTGCATCAGACAAATCCCATCTTCATTTTGGAGCGGGGCAGACCGAGGCACGGATCGAATTGCCGCCCGGCAAGCATACGCTTCAACTTGTGTTGGGCGATGCCAAGCATTATCCGTTCAACCCTCCGGTTGTTTCAGAGAAAATTACGATCACCATTAAATAGGGATTGGCGAACCGCCAGCAGCGTTTGACGCATTTTTTGACCTGACTTTTGGACGGGCCTCGCGTCGCAGACCCGGTAGCCATAACGACAGGCAAACGCCCGTGCGGATAATAGAATTGGTCTGGCCACTTCCGTTTGTGGCACTTAGCCGACATGTCCGGCCGCGCTCGCAATGTCGGCTTTGGTGGCGAGCGTGTCTACTTATTCGCCCAGACGAAAACTCCAATAGTTGCGAACGGAAGTATCGCTCCGAGAACGCTGATGGCGACGACAGCGGAGCGCGTTCTTACGATGAGGGTAATCGTTCGCACCATCGTGCCTGCTACAGTCGAAGTCGCGGCGCATAGGACAAGAACGGCACCGATAGCCTCCAATCCGGTCCGCGTTTGTTGTGTCATGACACCGTAGAACCAGAACGTGAGGAGGACGGCGGCAGCGACCGCATACGCGAACAGCCAGCGCCACGTTGGCATCACCAGGGGCAGCACATAGGGCACGAGAAGCAGAAATACGATCTGGACAGCCATTCGACCCGCGTCGCCTTTTTTGGAATCCCAACAGAAGAATAATTGAACTTCCGCTTCTGGCCCAAAGCGGACACCCCGTGTTCGCCCGGATATGTCCGCTTTGGCGGGCAAAGCAGACATAACGGATTTATGAGTACACGCCCTAGCTCAATGCGCGGCTATAGTCTGAAAGAGAAGCTCAAGATCACGGCCGGCGTCGTTACCGCGCTGGTCATCGTCGGCTGGCTGCTTTTTCTCGCGCTTGCCGTCCTATCGCCGTAGCTACTCCTCCGGCGCGTGCTCGATCGGGTCGAACCGGTCGGCCTCAAGGCCGAGCAGGTTCCATGATTGCAGCATGTGCGGCGGCAACGGCGCGGTCGCATCGATCACGCCGCCGCGCGGATGCGGGATCACGATCCGGCGCGCCAGAAGATGCAGCCGTTTCTGCAAACCGCCGGGCAGTTCCCAGTTTTCCTTGTTGAAGTATTTGGGATCGCCGACGATGGCGTGATCGATGTGGGCCATGTGCGCGCGCAACTGGTGCGTTCGCCCCGTCACCGGTTTCAGGGAGACCCAGGCGAGCTTTTGCGCCGACGTCTCCACGACCGCATAGTAGGTGACGGCGTGGCTTGCGCCCTCATCGCCGTGTTCGGCGATCCGCATGATCGAATCGTCCTCGCTCTCTTCCTTGGCGAGGAAGGTCGAGATACGGCCTTGCTTGGGCTTCGGCACGCCGGCGACCAGCGCCCAATAGATCTTGCGCGCCGAGCGATGGCGGAACGAGCCGGTGAGCGCGCTGGCGGCAAAGCGCGTCTTCGCAATCAGAAGACAACCCGAGGTTTCCCTGTCGAGCCGGTGTACCAGGCGCGGCTTCTGCCCTTTGGCATCCCGCATCACTTCCAGCATCTGATCGACGTGCCGCGTCATGCCGGAACCGCCCTGCACCGCTAATCCCGCCGGCTTGTTCAGCACCAGCACGTCGTCATCCTCGTAAAGCGTCATCTCCTTCAGTGCGGCGAGCGTCTTGGCGCCCGCTTCCGACAGGTGCGCGGTCTGGCGCGGCGTATCGAGCTTCAGCGGCGGAATGCGAACGCTCTGCCCTTCTTCGAGACGGTCCTTGCTGTCGGCGCGCTTGCCGTTGACGCGCAGCTCACCTTTGCGAACGATGCGCTGGATGTGCGAGAACGACAGGCCGGGAAAACGCGCCTCGAGAAAACGATCGACGCGCATATTGTTCTCGTCCGCCGTCACGGTCACGGTCTGCACCTTGGTGGGCAGCAGCGCGGATTCATCCTTAGTCTGTTCCCTCGGCTGCGCAGCGGCCACAGGCTTCGGCGCGGACGCCACAATACGTTTAGCGGGCTTGCTGCCGGGCCGATGCCCATGCGGCCGTGCCTCGCTCCCACGAAACGGCCGCTCGCCGTTCGGACGATCGGCAGCATGGCGTTTCGGCAGCGGTTTTCGGGTACGGCGGCTCATGATGGTGGCGGCTCCAAAGAGAAGCCTTGGGTAGCGTAAAAGGGACGGATCGTCACGGCGAAATGAATACTAATCCCGGGCAGGCTAGGCCATCTTGCGCGGCTTGGAGACCAGGAGTGTTTTGGATGCGACGAGCGAGATGGCCTCTGACCGTGGTTGCCGCGCTCGCCGCCATGTCGGCGTGGGCGGCCGAAAGCTCGATGCCGCCGGAAATCACCAAAAAGCTTGCCGAGCTCGGCCGCGTCATAGACCCTCCGGCGACCCGCAAGCTTTATGCGCCCCTACAGCCCACCGAGCCTTATTTCGGCGTCCGGATCGAGCGCGACCTCAAATATGGCCCCGCCGAGCGCAACCTGCTCGATGTCTTCATGCCGCAGAACGTGACCTCCGGCCGGCCGGTGCTGGTCTTCGTTCATGGCGGCGCATTCATCGGCGGCAACAAGCGGATACCCGACAGCCCCTTCTACGACAACATCATGCTGTGGGCGGTGAAGAACGGCTTTATCGGTGTCAACATCACCTATCGGCTGGCGCCGCAATTTCCCTGGCCTGCGGGCGCCGAGGATGTCGCATCCGCCATCAAATGGGTTTCCGACGGGATCAGTGAACGCGGCGGCGATCCCTCGCGCATCTATCTGATGGGTCACTCAGCGGGCGCCATCCATGTCGCAAGCTACGTGTCGCATCCGGAATTCTACAAGGTGAAAAACGGCGGCCTGAAGGGCGCGATCATGGTGTCGGCGATTTACGACCTGACCGCAGCGCCGCTTACCGATCCCGAGAAAGCCTATTTCGGCAGCGACGCATCCCGCTATGCCGCGGAGTCCTCGCTGCCGGGCCTTCTGAAGACGAATATCCCCCTGATGGCGGTGAGCTCGGAGCTCGACCTGCAAGGCTTTGTGAAGCAGCTTGATCTTTTCAAGGAAGCAAGCTGCAAACGACCGACGGGGTGCGCGCGCACGGTGATGCTGCCGCAACACAACCACATGTCGGAAGTCTATTCGATCAACACGGCGGATACGCGTCTCACCGATCAAATTCTGGAATTTATGAAGGCCGGGAAATAGCGGCCCTAGAACAGCCGCACTTGAATCGTGGTTCCGACCAGTTTCGTCGAACCATTGTCGACGAAATTCTGCATCTGCTGCGGAAATTTTGCTTTCAATATGTTTTCGACTTCCTTGCGTAGCGAGGCGCTGCTGTCAGGCGATACGACCGCCACTGCGCCTGCCGCAAGGTGGCTGGCATCGCTCAATTCCGTGAAGTCGGTATAGACCGCGTTGGCACTATAGCCCTGCTGAAGCAGATAGCTTTGCATCTGCAAGGCGAGATCCTTGCGGTCCTCGACATAGAGCAGGACGACGACCTTGCTGCTGTTCGGGCTTGGCGCGGCTGCCGGCGCCGCGGCCGCTCCGCCTGCCTTTTCGAGCGCCGCCACGCGTCGGCGCAATTCCTCGATCTGTCCGTTGAGCCTTCCACCCTGTGCGCCGAAATCGCTCTTGATCTGCTGGGTCTGCGTCTGCAACTGCTCCTTGACGAAGCTGATTTCCGTATCGCCCTTTTTTATCGTCAAGTTGACGATGGTCGGGGCGACGCAGAGCAAGGCGGCGACGCCAAGCACGATCGCAGCGCCGTTGGGGACGTTGGGATTATTGTAGATTCCCCGCGCCAGCACGCCGATCAGACAGAGCCCGGCGATAAGCGGGACCACGACAATAGCGGTCGTCAGCCATACGTTGTCCATGGGATGCCCCCCAAGGTTGATGACACACCATAGGACTATCCGAAAAAGATGTCAGCCGTTTCCTCGCTCGCGCCGCAGCTTCGCCCAGTAGTCCAGCCGCTTGCGAATTTCGCGCTCGAAGCCACGCTCGGGCGGATCGTAAAAGGTCTGTCGCCCTAGTGCGTCGGGGAAATAATCCTGTCCGGAGAATGAGTCCGGCGCGTCGTGGTCGTATTCATAACCTTCGCCGTAACCTTCCTGTTTCATCAGCTTGGTCGGCGAATTCAGAATGTGCTTTGGCGGCAACAGTGAACCGCCCTCTTTCGCCGTTCGCATCGCCGCCCCAAAGGCCCTGTAGGCGGCGTTCGATTTCGGCGCAGTGGCGAGATAGATCACGGCTTGCGCGATTGCGAGTTCGCCTTCCGGAGACCCGAGAAAATCATAGGTGTCTTTGGCCGCGTTGCAGATCACGAGCGCCTGTGGATCGGCAAGCCCGATGTCTTCCACCGCCATCCGCACCACCCTCCGCGCCAGGAACAGCGGGTCCTCGCCGGCATCCAGCATGCGTGCGAGATAATACAGCGCAGCATCTGGATCGGAGCCGCGCACGGACTTATGCAGCGCCGAGATCAGGTTGTAATGGCCGTCGGCGGATTTGTCGTAGATCGGCGCCCGGCGTTGCAGGATCGTTTGCAGTTGCGTCGAGTCGAACACCTCACCGCCACGCGCCGAACGCCAGACCTCCTCGGCCAAAGTCAGCGCGGCGCGGCCGTCGCCGTCGGCCATCCGCACCAGCACGGCGCGCGCCTCGGCATCGAGCGGCAGCTTCCGCCCCTCGATCTTTTCGGCATGAATGAACAGCTTTTCGATAGCGGCCGCATCGAGCGAATGAAACACCAGCACGCGCGCGCGCGACAGCAACGCCGCGTTGAGTTCGAACGACGGATTTTCAGTGGTGGCGCCGACCAGCACGACGGTGCCGTCTTCCATTACCGGGAGAAACGAGTCCTGCTGGGCGCGGTTGAAGCGATGCACCTCGTCGACAAAGAGCAGCGTTCCCTTGCCGGTCTCGCGCCGCGCCCGCGCAGCATCGAAGACCTTCTTCAGGTCGGCGACGCCGGAAAACACCGCCGAGATCTGCTCGAAATGCAGTTCGGTCGCATCCGCCAGCAGCCGCGCCACTGTCGTCTTGCCGGTCCCCGGCGGTCCCCAGAAGATCAGCGAGCCGAGCGTGCGCGTCTCCAGCATTCGCGTCAGCGCGCCGTCCGGTCCCAGAATATGATCCTGACCGACAACGTCGGCGAGCGTGCGCGGCCGCATCCGGTCCGGCAGAGGATGCGGCGCATCCTGCGACAGCCCCGCGGCAGCGAAGAGGTTTACGCCTTCTTGTCTTGGTTTGCGGCTCATCCGCCGAGCGTGACGTTGATCTGCTGGCCGCCGCGCACCAACTGGATACGCCAGAGTCGCGAGCCGCCGCGCGTCACCTTTTCGAGATCGCCGGTCCTGGCAATCTTCTGGCTGTTCACGCCGAGGATGATGTCGCCCTTCTGGAAACCGACGCTGGCCGCGGTAGAGTCGTCGGCAATCTCGGTGACGACCACGCCTTCGGTATCAGAGTCGAGATGCAACTCGTCGGCGACCGCCGGCGAGATATTGGCGACCTTTGCACCCTGGAACGGCGAACGGGTCGTCAGCACGATCTCGTCGCGGCCGCCGTCGGGCGCGATTTCGAGTGGCACCGACAGCTTGACCGGCCGGCCGGCGCGCTGGACCTCGATCTCGGCCGCACCGCCGAGGGGACGAGTCGCAAAGCGGTAATCGAACGCATTGGGGTCATCGACCGCCTGCCCTTCGATGGCGACGATCAGATCGGAGAGCTTTAGCCCGGCGCGCGCTGCGGGACTTCCGGAGACGACATTGGCGACGAGCGCGCCGCTCGGCCGCTTCAGACCCAGCGTCTCGGCGATCTCCGGCGTCACGGCCTGCAGCCGTGCACCGAGCCACGGCCGCTTCACAGCCTTGCCGCCGCTCCTCGCCGAGGCCACCACGACACGCACCATATTGGCGGGAATCGCAAAGCCGATGCCTTGCGACCCGCCGGAGCGCGAGAAGATTGCGGTGTTGATGCCGGCAAGCTTGCCGGTCATGTCGACCAGCGCGCCGCCGGAATTGCCGGGATTGATCGCCGCATCGGTCTGGATGAAGAACTGATAGTCGGTGATGCCGACCTGCGTGCGCGCCAAGGCCGAAATGATGCCGTGGGTCACGGTCTGCCCGACGCCGAAGGGATTGCCGATCGCCAGCACGACGTCGCCGACCTGCAATTCGTCGGAATTGGCGAAGTCGAGCGTCGGGAATTTTTCGTGGACGTCTTTCAGGTGCAACACCGCGAGATCGCTGCGGGAATCCTTCAGCACGATCTCGGCCTCGAACTCGCGCTTGTCCGACAGCGAGACCTTCACCTGATCGGCGCCCTCGATGACGTGGTTATTGGTGACGACGAGACCGGACGAATCCACCATCACGCCCGAGCCGAGCGAACGCTGCATCTGCTCCGGCTGCTGGCCGGGCACGCCGAAGAAGCGGCGGAAGATCGGATCGTCCAGCAGCGGGTTATGATTCTGGACGACCTTGGCGGCATAGACGTTGACGACCGCCGGTTGCACCCGCTGCACGATCGGCGCGTAAGAGAGCCTCAACTCCGCCGCCGAGGACGGTACGCGCCGCTCCTGCGCCAGCGCCGACGTTGCGAACAATGCGGAGATCAAGAAAGCGGCGAGTAGACGGGTCGAGAGCATGTAAGATTCCCAAGATTCTGAGCAGCAAGTGGTGGGTTTCGAAAGAAGCGGCTGATGCCGTTAGGCGGCAGCTTCCGCCATCTCGGGCTCCGGCGCGCAGGACAGCCGGTTCTGGTGGCTCTCGCCCCAGGCTTTCAGCGTATCGATCACGGGCCGCAAGCTCTCCCCGATCTCCGACAGCCGGTAGTCAACGCGCGGCGGCACTTCGGCATAGACTTTGCGGATAATCAGCCCGTCATCCTCGAGCGCGCGGAGCTGTTTGGTTAGCATCCGCTGGGTAATCCCCGGCATCCGCCGCCGCAACTCGCCAAAACGTTGTGTGCCGTTCTGCAGATGAAAGAGGATCACGCCTTTCCATTTGCCGTCGATCAGGTCGAGGGTCGCTTCGACCGCACACCCCGGCCGGCGGCCAAAATTGCGTCGTTTCATGGGATTGTTCCAATAGTATCCAAACAGGGACTATATCCCTGAAATTACAGTACTTGCCAAGAATGCGCTAGCCGGACATGTAAACTCACGAGCACGCCAAGGAGCACCTGAACATGAAAGCCGTCGGATACAAAAAGTCCCTCCCCGTCGACGCCGCGGACGCCCTGATCGATTTCGAGGCCGCGAAGCCCGAGCCGAAGGGCCGCGACATCCGCGTCGCGGTGAAGGCGATCTCCGCCAATCCCGTCGACTACAAGGTCCGCAAGCGCGCCGCGCCGCCGGAAGGCGAATACAAGATCCTGGGCTATGATGCCTCCGGCGTCGTCGATGCGGTCGGGCCCGAGGTGACGCTGTTCAAGCCGGGCGACGAGGTCTTTTACGCCGGTTCGATCCAGCGCCAGGGAACCAATTCGGAATTTCATCTGGTCGATGAACGGATCGTCGGGGCTAAGCCGAAGACGCTCTCGTTTGCGCAAGCCGCCGCGCTGCCGCTGACCTCTCTCACCGCCTGGGAGCTGCTGTTCGATCGGCTCGGGGCGATCCCAGGCAAGAGCGTCGATCCGCGCACGCTGCTTGTGATCGGTGGCGCCGGCGGCGTCGGCTCGATCATGGTCCAGCTCGCGCGCCGCCTGACCGGGCTCACGGTCGTTGCCACCGCCTCGCGGCCGGAATCGCAGAAATGGTGCCTCGACCTCGGGGCGCACGCCGTGATCGATCATGCGCAGCCGTTGAAAGGGCAGATCGAGAAACTGAAATTTCCGCCGCTCGCTTTGGTCGCAAGCCTCACCAACACCGACCAGTACTACAAGCAACTCGCCGACATCATGGCGCCGCAGGGCCGCTATGGCCTGATCGACGATCCCGCCGAATTCAACGTTGCGGTCTTCAAAGGCAAATCGATCTCGGTCCACTGGGAATCGATGTTCACCCGCTCCTCGTTCCAGACACCTGACATAATCGGCCAGCACAACCTGCTCAATGACGTCGCCGACCTCGTCGACAAGGGCGTGCTTCGGACCACGCTCGGCGAGAGTTTCGGGACGATCAATGCGGCCAACCTCAAGCGCGCGCATGCGCTGCTGGAAAGCGGCAAGTCGCGCGGCAAGATCGTGCTGGAGGGGTGGTAAGTTCGGCACACCTTCCGTCGTCCCCGCGACCCGTCTCCGCCAAGGCTTCGCCGGGGCTGGGTCGGTGGGACGCCGAAGCTTTAGCGAAGGCGGCAAGCGGGGACCCATACCCACCGGACCTAATAGCCTCGAAAGGTAGTCAACCAGGCTGCCTTATTGATGCATCACGCGGTATGGGTCCCGGCGTACGCCGGGACGACGCCTGGTTAGCTGTTCCGCGCTATTTGGCTTTCGCAGCCGCCTGGATCGCCTTCCAATCGAACTTTTGGGCGAGCGCCAGCGCTTCGTCCTCGGCAAGGCCGGTATAGGAAAAGCTGAACATCGCGTCCTTGTCGAGCGCGACCAGAAGCGCGCCGGATTTCTGCGACGTGGTGTAGGTCTTCATCACCTTCATGCCTTGCATGGTGTCGGTGATCATGTGGCCCTCGGAGGTCGTGACGTTCATCCCGGCCTGCATCGGCGAGAGCGCGCCGGCGGCAGCCTGCCCCGTCATCACGGCGGCGTTCGCTTTCGCCGAACCCTTTTGATACTCACGCGTCGCGGTGGTCATGCCGCCGCCGGGCATCTCCATCGACATGCCGTCGGGCTTCTTGCCCTGCCAGCCATCGAGGTCGACCAGGAGCGGCATCAGGCGCTGAAACGCCTGATCGGCCCGCGCGGGAGCCGCTGCCCACAGCACCGGCAGCGCCAGCAACAATGAAAAGATGATGAAGCGCGACTTCGCCATGGCTCTCTCCCCCTCGCCTTTTCCGGCACCATAGCTGCCGATCGCGAACCGGAAAAGACGGCGGCTGCGCGAAAAGCGGCGACTGAGGCACCGCTTTCGAATGGGAGGTAAGGAGGTGCGTCAGGCGATGGTGTCGACGATACCGCCCTCGGCGCGAAGTGCTGCGCCATTGGTCGCCGACGCCTCCTTGGAGCTGACATAGACCACCATATTGGCGATCTCGTCCGTGCTCGCGAAGCGTTGCAACAACGAAGCTGGCCGATGCTGCTTGACGAACTGCGCGGCCGCCTCCGCCTCGGACTGACCGTTCTGTTTGGCCAGGTCCTTCACGAAGGTTTCCACGCCCTCCGACATCGTCGGGCCCGGCAAGACAGAATTGACGGTCACGCCGGTGCCACGTGTGAGCTTGGCGAGCCCGCGCGAGATCGCAAGCTGCGCGGTCTTGGTGGTGCCGTAGTGGATCATCTCGGTAGGGATGTTCAGCGCGGATTCGGAAGAGATGAAGACGATGCGGCCCCAGTTCCGCTTCAGCATGCCTGCGAGATAAGCGCGCGACAGCCGCACGCCCGACATCACATTGACCTCGAAAAAGCGGCTCCAGTCCTCGTCGGGAATCTCGAAGAAGTCCTTCGGCTCGAAGATGCCGGCATTGTTGATGAGGATGTCGACGTCGGGGAGCGCTGCCAGGAGTTGCTTGCCGCCGCTCGACGTCGAGACGTCAGCAGCGATGCCCCGGACCTTGGCTCCCGGCACGGCTTTGGTCAGCTTCGCAACGGCCTCGTCGACCCTCGCTTTGCCCCGCCCATTGAGGACGACCTCGCTACCGGCCGCCGCAAGCCCCTTGGCGATGGCGTAGCCGATGCCGGCCGTCGAGCCCGTGATCAGCGCCGTCTTTCCGGAAAGATCGATTTTCATGCCGTATCTCCATCCAATATAGATGGAGATATTGGGCGTGCGGGCTCAGACGACAATCGGAGGCATGGCTGCCCAACAAAAAACGGCGCCTCGCGGCGCCGTTTTGAATAAGACCCAAACCCGAAGGCGTTACGCCGCTTCGGCTTCCTTTTCCTGCACCGGGCCGGAATCCTGGCCCTTGGCATCGACGTCGCGGTCGACGAACTCGATCACGGCCATCGGGGCGTTGTCGCCGTAACGAAAGCCAGCCTTGATGATGCGGGTATAGCCGCCATGACGATCCGCGTAACGCTTCGCCAGCACGTCGAACAGCTTCTTGACCTGATCGAGGTCGCGCATTTCGGAGATCGCTTGCCGCCGCATGGAAAGCCCGCCCTTCTTGCCGAGCGTGACGAGCTTCTCGACGATCGGGCGCAATTCCTTGGCCTTCGGCAGCGTGGTGACGATCTGCTCGTGCTTGATCAGCGCGGCCGCCATATTGGCGAACATCGCGCGGCGATGCTCGGCGGTGCGGTTGAGCTTGCGGTGAACCTTGCCGTGACGCATGAAACTAATTCCTTCTCTTCAGTTGTCGCGACGGTTCGTCCGACATGTGCTCAGGTGGGCTGCCTGCGTTCGCCCGTTAAAAAGCGCGGCCGTCAGACCGCGCTTGTCTTACTCAGTAATGATCCTCGAAGCGCTTGGCGAGCTCGTCGATGTTTTCCGGCGGCCAGCCCGGCACTTCCATGCCGAGGTGCAGACCCATCTGGGCCAGCACTTCCTTGATTTCGTTGAGCGACTTGCGGCCGAAGTTCGGCGTGCGGAGCATCTCGGCTTCCGACTTCTGCACGAGGTCGCCGATATAGACGATGTTGTCGTTCTTCAAGCAGTTGGCCGAACGCACCGACAGTTCGAGCTCGTCCACCTTCTTGAGGAAGGCCGGGTTGAAGGCGAGATCCGGAATGATCTCCTGCGTGACTTCCTTGCGCGGCTCTTCGAAGTTGACGAACACGTTGAGCTGATCTTGCAGGATACGCGCGGCATAGGCCACCGCGTCTTCCGGCGAGATCGCGCCGTTGGTCTCGATCGTCATGGTGAGCTTGTCGTAGTCGAGGATCTGGCCCTCGCGGGTGTTCTCGACCTTGTAGGAGACCTTGCGCACCGGCGAGTACAGGGCGTCGACCGGGATCAGGCCGATCGGCGCGTCCTCGGGGCGGTTACGCTCGGCGGCGACGTAGCCCTTGCCCGACGAGACCGTGAACTCCATGCGGATTTCCGCGCCGTCATCGAGCGTGCAGATCTGAAGGTCGGGGTTGAGCACGGTGACGTCGCCGACCGTCTGGATGTCGCCGGCGGTCACGGCGCCCGGGCCCTGCTTCTTCACGACCATGCGCTTGGGGCCTTCGCCCTGCATCTTGATCGAGATGTCCTTGATGTTCAGCACGATGTCGGTGACGTCTTCGCGGACGCCTGCGATCGAGGAGAACTCGTGCAGCACGCCGTCGATGTGCACCGACTGCACCGCAGCACCCTGCAGCGAGGAGAGCAGGATGCGGCGGAGCGCGTTGCCGAGCGTCTGGCCGAAGCCGCGCTCGAGCGGCTCGGCGACCAGCGTCGCAAAGCGGGTCGCGTCATGGCCGGCAACTACCTGGAGCTTGTTCGGCCGGATCAGTTCTTGCCAATTTTTCTGGATCGTCACTGTTTTCACCCATGGGCCAGTCGACTGGGGGACGAAGTCACTGGCGTTGGAGACCTCGCGGGACCAATCCCGCGGTTTGCAATCTTCTCAAAAACCTCGCGGGCGTAAAAACGCCCGCGCCTTCAAAGCATCAAACCCGCCGACGCTTGCGCGGCCGGCAACCATTGTGCGGGATCGTCGTGACGTCGCGGATCGACGTGACGGTGAAGCCCGCCGCCTGCAGCGCACGAAGCGCCGATTCGCGGCCCGAACCGGGGCCGGCCACTTCAACTTCCAGCGTGCGCATGCCGTGTTCCTGCGCCTTCTTCGAGACGTCTTCGGCGGCAACCTGCGCGGCATACGGGGTCGACTTGCGCGAACCCTTGAAACCCATCGTGCCCGCCGACGACCAGGCAATGGTGTTGCCCTGCGCGTCGGTGATGGTGATGGTGGTGTTATTGAAAGACGAATTCACGTGCGCCACGCCCGAAGCGATGTTCTTGCGCTCGCGGCGACGTACGCGGGTGGCTTCCTTGCCCATTTACCTCAAACCTTTCCTGACGATATCAACGCCGCCGTAATGCCAGCGGCTACACCTCAAGAAGCGAAGCGCGAATAGATCTATTCGCCGTCCGCTCCCTGCAATTTGCAAACTTACTTCTTCTTGCCGGCGATCGACTTGGCCGGCCCCTTGCGCGTGCGGGCGTTGGTGTGGGTGCGCTGACCGCGCACCGGCAGCCCGCGACGATGACGCAGGCCGCGATAGCAGCCGAGGTCCATCAGACGCTTGATGTTCATGCCGACTTCGCGACGAAGATCGCCCTCGACCATGTAATCGCGGTCGATCACTTCGCGGATCTGCAGCACTTCCTGGTCGGTCAACTGGCTGACACGGCGGTCAACGGGAATCTTGACCTTCTCAATGATCTCGGCCGCGTTCTTCTGGCCGATGCCATGGATGTATTGAAGCGCGATCAGCACGCGCTTGTTGGTCGGGATATTCACACCGGCAATACGGGCCACGAACTTCTCTCCTGTCGCCACTTTCCTTCAAAGCGGAAGCGGCCATTTCTCTTTTCAAGCGCGATCGCGCCATGTCTTCAGCGCACTATGTCTTCAGCGCACTATGTCTTCGTTGGTGCATAATCTCGTTCGCGAAAAACCGGATTGCCGTTTTCGCCAATCATGCTCCGTCTCGGGCAGGTGTTCACAAACGCGAACACGACGCCCTCCCCCGCGACGATTGGGGCCCGGCATCGTTAAGGACTATCCGACTTGGATGCGGGCTTATTAAAGGATTGAAGCGGGTTTCGTCAACCGCCTCCAAGCCTTAAGCCCACCGTTTCCCGGCCTTTTTCGGCATTTTCCTGGCAGCCTTGCGCGCACCCTTGGCCGGCCGTTTCCGGGTAGCCGCGACCGCCCTGACGGGCCGCTTTTTGGCCGGTTTTTTGGCACTGGCCTTCTTGGAGGCTTTGGAGCCCGTCTTGGCGGCCTTCCTGGCCCCGGCGGGCGCCTTTTTGGCCGATTTTGACGTCCGGCTGGCTGCCTTCGCCGCCGGCTTGGCCGGCTTTTTGGCGGCCTTTGGGTCCGTTTTGGGTTCCACCGCCCCGATGGCGCGCAAGATCCGGTCGATTTCGTGGGTGACGTGCTCGATGGTCATCATGCCATCGACCGTCAGCAATTTGCGCCGCTCGGAATAATAGTGGATCAGGGGCTCGGTCTGCGTCCGGTAGCTCGCCAGCCGCTTGACCAGTACTTCAGCGGTGTCGTCGACCCGAACTTCCTCACCACGCGCGCGCATCTCGGCAACCCGGGTTTCGACCCGTTGCAACAACGCGCTTTCATTGACCCGCAACTCGATCACGGCGTCGAGCTTGAGGCGCTTTTTCCGCAGCAGATCGTCCAGCGCTTCGGCCTGTGGCTCGGTGCGCGGGAAACCGTCAAGGATGAAGCCTTTGGCGGCGTCCGGCTGGTCCAGCCGGTCGGAAATAATGCCGATGACGAGTTCGTCGGGTACGAGCCCCCCGCCCGCCATGATGTCTTTCGCCTTCAGGCCGACCGGCGTCTGCGCGGCCACCGCGGCACGCAGCATCTCTCCGGTAGAGAGTTGAACGATGCCATAACGGTTAATCAGCCGCTGGGCCTGCGTTCCCTTGCCCGAACCCGGCGGGCCAAGAAGAATTATTCTCATCGTTCGTTTCGCCCCCACTCAAGCCCGACGAATCAAATCGCGCGTCGCGCCCAGTCTTTGTTCGAGCATGATTCTGCCCAAACGTCTTTAGCATCTGTTGCAGGAGAATCCGGCGTCCAGCTTGCGAAAGCACAAGCCTTCAACGACGGATCATGCTTTTCCGCCGTGCATCACGGCACACCCGCGATTCAAAATCAATCACGCAAGGCCCGCGTCATCGCAACGCAGCGCAAAAAAAGCGCAAAAATCAGCGCCGGCGTCCGCGCAGCTTCGACTTTCGGATCAGCCCCTCATATTGATGAGCGAGCAGATACCCCTGGATTTGCGCCACCGTATCCATGGTCACGCTGACCACGATCAGAAGCGACGTTCCGCCGAAGTAGAACGGCACCGAGGCGTAGGAAATCAGGATTTCCGGAATCAGACACACGATCGCAAGGTAGACCGCGCCCAGCACCGTGATCCGCGACAGCACGTAATCGATATATTCGGCGGTGCGCTCGCCCGGCCGGATGCCCGGAATGAAGCCGCCATGCTTCTTGAGGTTGTCGGCGGTCTCGGTCGGGTTGAACACGATCGCGGTGTAGAAGAACGCGAAGAACACGATCAGCGCGAGATAGAGAATGAGGAACAGTGGACGGCCGTGACCGAGCTGCGTGGTCACCCATTGGAACCATTCCGGCCCGTGACCGGCATTGAAGTTGGCGACCGTAGTCGGCAGCAGCAACAGCGACGAGGCAAAGATCGGCGGAATCACGCCCGACGTATTCAACTTGAGCGGCAGATGCGAGGACTGGCCCTCGAACATCTTATTGCCGACCTGACGCTTCGGATACTGGATCAGGAGCCGCCGCTGCGCGCGCTCCATGAACACGATGAAGGCGATCACGGCGACCGCCATGATGATCACGATCAGGATGAGGCCGGTGGACAGCGCGCCCTGACGGCCGAGTTCCAGCATATTGGCGAGCGCAGACGGCAGCTCCGCGACGATGCCGGACAAAATGATGAGCGAGATGCCGTTGCCGATGCCGCGCGAGGTGATCTGCTCGCCGAGCCACATCAGGAACATGGTGCCGCCGGTCAGCGTGATCGCGGTCGAAAGACGGAAGAACATTCCGGGGTCGCTGACGACATTGCCGGCGCCTTCAAGCCCGACCGCGATGCCATAAGACTGAAACGCGGCCAGGATCACGGTGAGATAGCGCGTATACTGGTTCAGCGTCTTGCGGCCCGCCTCGCCTTCCTTCTTCAGCGCCTCGAGCTGCGGCGACACCGTGGTCAGGAGCTGAATGATGATCGAGGCCGAAATGTACGGCATGATGTTCAGCGCAAAGATCGCCATGCGGTGGATTCCACCGCCGGCGAACATGTTGAACATGCCGAGAATGCCGCCCGCCTGGGAGCGGAAAACCTGTTCCCAGATGTTGGGATCGATGCCGGGCAGCGGAATGTAGGTGCCGAGACGGTAGACCAGCAGCGCGCCGAGCGTGAACCAGATTCGCTTCTTCAGCTCGTCGGCCTTGGCGAAGGCGCCGAAATTGATATTGGCGGCTAATTGTTCTGCTGCTGAAACCATCTTTAAGGCTTTCTCCCGCCGCCCCTCACCCCGCACCAGCCCCGCAAGGCTGGACGCGCGGCATTATTTGGTGCTCCGCGGCGATAAGTCCATCGTTTGGCCGGCGATTTGGCCACGCCGGCCGAACCGATGACGCAGATGTTACGCCGCCTCGCCTTCATCCTTGGCCGCCGGGGCCAGGATCTTGACCGAGCCGCCGGCCTTCTCGACCGCAGCGATCGCGGGTTTGGAGGCACCGTGGACTTCGATATTGAGCTTGGCTTTGAGTTCGCCGCGGCCGAGCAGCCGCACGCCGTCCCTGGAGCGCCGCAGCACGCCGGCTTTCACCAGCAATTCAGCCGTGACCGTTTCCTTGACATCGACAAGTTTGGAATCGATGGCTTGCTGAAGGCGGTCGAGATTGATCTCGGCAAACTCCAGACGGAAGATGTTGTTGAAGCCGCGCTTCGGCAGCCGCCGATGCAGCGGCATCTGGCCGCCTTCAAAGCCCTTGATGCGCACGCCCGAACGCGCGGTCTGGCCCTTGCCGCCGCGGCCTGCGGTCTTGCCCTTGCCCGAGCCGATGCCACGGCCGACGCGCATCCGCTTTTTGCGCGAGCCGGCGTTGTCGGCGATATCGCTGAGCTTCATCGTACGATTCCTTTTTACTTCTCGCCGACGACGCGAACGAGATGCTGAACCTTGGCGATCATACCGCGGATTGCGGGCGTGTCCTGAAGCTCGGTCACGCGGCCGATCTTGTTGAGATTTAATCCGATCAGCGTCTCGCGCTGCGAATGGTGGCGGCGGATCGGGCTGCCGGTCTGCTCGACCTTGATCGTCTTTGCGGCCTTGGCCATCGTCTTGAACTCCGTAGCGCGCCGGTAAAGCGCTGGTGTTGTTAATCCGCGGTCGCTTCGGCGTCACCGCCGACCCGGCGCGACTGCAAGGTCGACACCTTGATGTTGCGGCGAGCCGCAACCGAACGCGGCGAATCCTGGTGCTTCAGCGCATCGAAGGTCGCCCGAACCATGTTGTAGGGGTTCGACGAGCCGATCGACTTCGCCACCACGTCCTGGACGCCGAGCGTCTCGAACACGGCGCGCATCGGACCGCCGGCGATGATGCCGGTACCGGCCGGTGCTGCACGCAGGTAGACACGGCCCGCGCCATGACGGCCGGCGATATCGTGATGCAGCGTGCGGCCTTCGCGCAGCGCCACACGCGTCAGGTTCCGCTTGGCGGCGTCGGTCGCTTTCCGGATCGCCTCCGGCACTTCGCGTGCCTTGCCGTGGCCGAACCCGGCCCGGCCCTTCTGGTCGCCGATCACGACCAGCGCGGCAAAGCCGAAGCGCTTGCCGCCCTTGACCACCTTCGCCACACGGTTGATGTGGACGAGCTTGTCGACGAACTCGCTGTCGCGCTCTTCGCGATCCCTGCTCCGTCCGCCTCGTTCACGTTCACCTGCCATGGTGTTTTCCAATCCTTAAGGGGCTTCCCGCCCCTGTCCTCGTGTAAATCCTAGAAGCTCAATCCGCTTTCGCGCGCGGCATCCGCGAGCGCCTTGACGCGGCCGTGATAGAGATAGCCGCTGCGGTCGAATACGACCTCCTTGACGCCGTTCTTCACGGCGCGCTCGGCGAGCAGCTTGCCGACGGCCTTCGCCGCGTCGATGTTCGCACCGGTCTTGCCGCTGTCGCGCATCGCCTTTTCCAGAGAGGAGGCCGAAGCCAGCGTCTCGCCCTTCTGGTCGTCGATGACCTGGGCGTAGATGTGCTTCGAAGAACGGAACACCGACAGACGCGGACGGCCGTTCGCCGAACGGCGCAACGCCAGCCGCACGCGCTGCTGGCGCCGGGCATTCGTGGCTTTCAATCTCGACATGACCGGCTCCGTTACTTCTTCTTGCCTTCCTTGCGGAAGATGAATTCGTCG
The DNA here is from genome assembly GCA_963788885.1 of uncultured Alphaproteobacteria bacterium. Lineage (GTDB taxonomy): Bacteria > Pseudomonadota > Alphaproteobacteria > Rhizobiales > Xanthobacteraceae > Bradyrhizobium. The sequence continues at coordinate 131,283 of CAWBIR010000001.1, forward strand.
GCGTACTTCACACCCTTGCCCTTGTAGGGCTCCGGCGGACGGTAGCTGCGGATTTCGGCAGCGACCTGGCCGACGCGCTGGCTGTCGTTGCCGGTGATGGTGATCTCGGTCGGCTTCGGCACGACGATCGTGATGCCTTCCGGGATCGCATAGACCACGTCGTGGCTGTAGCCGAGCGCGAGCTGCAGGTTCTTGCCCTGCAGCGCGGCGCGGTAGCCGACGCCGTTGATCTCAAGCTTCTTCTCGAAACCCTTGGTGACGCCGAGCACGAGGTTGGCGACCTGCGCGCGCGCCGTGCCATACAGCGCGACGGCGCGGTTGGTCTCGTGGCGCGGAGCCACCTTCACCTGGCCGTTCTCGAACTTCACCTCGACGTCGTCGTGCACGATGAAGGAAAGCTGGCCCTTCGGCCCCTTCATCTTCACGGTCTGTCCCTCGACGGTCGCGGTAACGCCCGAGGGGATCGTCACAGGCCTTTTGCCGATACGTGACATCTTGAATCTCCTTAGAACACCGTAAAGAGAATCTCGCCGCCCACGTTCGCGTCACGCGCTTCGTGGTCAGCCATGATTCCCTTCGGTGTCGACAACACCGAAATGCCGAGCCCGTTGTTGACGCGCGGCAGGTTCTTCACCGAGGCGTAAACGCGACGCCCGGGCTTCGACACCCGCTCGATCTCACGGATCACGGGCTCGCCATCAAAATATTTCAGCTCGATCTCGAGCTCGTTGCGCCCCGACGGATGCTCGACGCTGGCGTAGCCACGGATATAGCCTTCCGTCTTCAGCACTTCGAGCACGTTGGCGCGCATCTTCGAGCCGGGGCTCGAGACCTTGGACTTCGCGCGCATCTGCGCGTTGCGGATGCGGGTGATGAGATCGCTGATCGGATCGTGCGTTGACATGGACCGCCCCTCCTTACCAGCTCGACTTCACGAGCCCGGGAACCAGGCCCTTGGAGCCGAGTTCGCGCAGCGCGATGCGGGAAAGCTTATTCTTGCGATAGGTCGAGCGCGGACGCCCCGTCAGTTCGCAGCGGTTGCGAATCCGGGTCGGCGACGAATTGCGCGGCATCTCGGCGAGCTTCAGCGTCGCCGCAAACCGCTCTTCCATCGGCTTGGTCTTGTCGGCGATGATCGCCTTCAGCTTCGCACGCCGTGGAGCGGCGTTCTTCGACATCCGCTTGCGCCGGTTGTTCTTCTCGATCGAACTCTTCTTTGCCATGCCTGGCTCCTTCTGGTTCCGCGTTTGAGAGGCTGTTTCAGCGTCTCACTGCCGGAACGGGAAATTGAATGCGGTCAACAACGCCCTTGCTTCTTCATCGTTGGACGCCGTGGTGCACACCGTGATGTCCATGCCCCACGATTCACCCGACTTGTCGAAGTCGATTTCGGGGAAAATGATGTGCTCCTTGATGCCGAGCGAATAGTTGCCGCGGCCATCAAAGCTCTTCGGATTGAGGCCACGGAAGTCGCGCACGCGCGGCAGCGCCACGTTCACCAGCCGATCGACGAATTCGTACATCTTGGCCTTGCGCAGCGTGACCTTGCAGCCGATCGGCTGGTTCTCGCGCAGCTTGAAGGTCGAAATCGCGATGCGCGAATAGGTCACGACCGCCTTCTGACCGGCGATCAGCGACAGGTCGGCGGCTGCAAGTTCCGCCTTCTTGCGGTCATTGACGGCTTCGCCCACGCCCATGTTGAGCACGACCTTGTCCAGCCGAGGCACCTGCATCGAGTTGGCATAGCCGAACTGCTCGGTCATCTTGCCGCGAATGCGCTGGTCAAATTCAGCGCGCAGGCGCGGAATGTATGCGGTCTCAGCCATCGATCTCTGCTCCCGAGCGCTTGGCGATGCGTACCTTGGTGCCATCCGCCTGAATCTTGAAACCTACGCGGGTCGGCTTGCCGTCCTTGCCGACGATTGCGATGTTGGACAGGTGGATCGGCGCCTCTTTCGAGATGATGCCGCCCTCCTGGTTCTGGGTCTGCTTCTGGTGGCGCTTGACGAGATTGACGCCGCGCACCAGCGCCTTGTTAGCGTCGGGACGCACCTCGAACACTTCGCCAGTGCGGCCCTTGTCGCGGCCCGAGAGCACGACGACCTTGTCGCCTTTCCGGATCTTGGCAGCCATCACAGCACCTCCGGGGCGAGCGAGATGATCTTCATGTGGTTCTTGGCGCGCAGTTCGCGCGGCACCGGCCCGAAGATACGGGTGCCGACCGGCTCGGCCTGGTTGTTGATCAGCACGGCGGCGTTGCGGTCGAAGCGGATGACGGAACCGTCGGGACGGCGGATGTCCTTGCGGACCCGCACCACCACGGCCTTCATCACGTCGCCCTTCTTCACCTTGCCGCGCGGGATCGCTTCCTTGATCGAAACGACAATGATGTCGCCCACGGTGGCGTAACGGCGCTTGGAGCCCCCGAGCACCTTGATACACATGACACGGCGTGCGCCTGAATTGTCGGCCACGTCGAGGTTGGTCTGCATCTGAATCATTGATGCACCTCGTCCTCTCATCTAGCTTGCGCAAAGTTGCGCTTAAAATTTCTTCCCGAAAGTCGTTACCCGGCCTGGCCGGGCTCAAACTTCTCAGGCCGTTTTCTGATGCTCGCCCCGGACCACGGTCCAGCGCTTCAATTTCGAGATCGGCTTGCTCTCCTCGATCCACACGGTGTCGCCCGGCTTGAACGCATTGCTCTCGTCGTGCGCGTGATAGTTCTTGGAGCGGCGGATCGTCTTCTTATAGATCGGATGGGTGAAGCGGCGATCGACGCGCACCACAACCGTCTTGGCTTGCTTGTCGCTGACGACCACGCCTTGAAGCTGACGTTTCGGCATTGGTCTATCCTTACTTCTTCTTCGCGCGAGCTTGCGCGGCTACGGTCTTGATGCGGGCGATGTCGCGGCGCGCTTCGCGCATCCGCGAGGTGTTTTCGAGCTGCCCGGTGGCGCGCTGGAAGCGCAGGTTGAAGCGCTCCTTCTTCAGATTGAGGACGGCGTCGTCCATCTGATCGGGGCTCATCGCGCGGATATCGGCAGTTTTCATCTCGGCCATGGCGAACTTCCCTATTCCGCAATGCGCGCAACGAAGCGCGTCTTGATCGGCAGTTTGGCAGCGGCGAGCAACAGCGCTTCCTTGGCGGTCTGCACCGACACACCATCGATCTCGAACAGCACGCGGCCGGGCTTGACCCGCGCCACCCACAATTCAGGCGTACCCTTGCCGGAGCCCATGCGCACTTCGGCGGGCTTCTTCGACACCGGAACGTCCGGGAATACACGGATCCAGACGCGGCCGGCGCGCTTCATGTGACGGGTCAGCGCGCGGCGGGCGGCCTCGATCTGACGCGCGGTGACGCGCTCGGGCGCCATCGCTTTCAGGCCGTACTGGCCGAACGACAACGTCGCGCCCGAAGTCGCGGTGCCGTGGATACGGCCCTTATGCGCCTTCCGGAACTTCGTTTTCTTTGGTTGCATCATGGCGTTAAGCCCTCAATCCTATTTGCTTCACGCAGCATCGCGGCGGGGACGCCCGGTGTCGCCTTCGGCCATCTTCTTGTCCTGGGCCATCGGATCGTGCTCGAGGATCTCGCCCTTGAAGATCCAGACCTTGACGCCGCAGGTGCCGAAGGTCGTGAACGCGGTCGCAACGCCGTAGTCGATGTCGGCGCGCAGCGTGTGCAGCGGCACGCGGCCTTCGCGGTACCACTCCATGCGCGCGATTTCGGCGCCGCCCAGACGGCCCGAGCAGTTGATGCGGATGCCTTCGGCGCCCAGACGCATCGCCGACTGCACGGCGCGCTTCATGGCACGGCGGAACGCGACGCGGCGCTCGAGCTGCTGCGCGATCAATTCGGCGACCAGGGTCGCATCGAGTTCCGGCTTGCGGATTTCGACGATGTTGATGACGACGTCGGAAGCCGTGATGTCGGCAACGCGCTTGCGCAGCTTGTCGATGTCGGCGCCCTTCTTGCCGATCACCACGCCCGGACGCGCCGAGTGAATGGTGACGCGGCACTTCTTGTGCGGGCGCTCGATCACGATCTTGGCGACGGCCGCCTGCTTGAGTTCCTTGTGCAGGATCTCGCGGATCTTGACGTCCTCGTGCAACAGCTTGCCGTACTCGTTCTTGCCGGCAAACCAGCGGGAATCCCAGGTCCGGTTGATGCCGAGACGCAAGCCGATCGGATTGATTTTTTGACCCATCGTATTCTCCCGCGCCCTTAAGCGCTCGCCTCGACCTGACGAACCACGATCGTCAGCTGCGAGAACGGTTTGAAAACCCGTCCCGAACGGCCACGGCCGCGCGGGGCAAAACGCTTCATCACGATGCCATTGCCGACATGCGCCTCGGCGACGACGAGATCGTCGACCTCGAGGTCATGGTTGTTTTCGGCATTGGCGATTGCCGATTCCAGGCACTTCTTGACGTCGACCGCGATCCGCTTGCGCGAGAACTGCAGGTCTGCAAGTGCCGCCGATGCCTTCCTGCCGCGGATCAACTGCGCAACAAGATTGAGCTTCTGCGGGCTCACCCGCAGCATCCTGGCGACCGCCTTGGCCTCGTTATCGGCGAGGCTCCGTTCGCGCTTTGATTTGCTCATAGCTTAATCCTCAAGCCTTCTTGGCTTTCTTGTCGCCCGAATGGCCGTGGAAGGTCCGCGTCGGCGAGAATTCGCCGAACTTGTGACCGACCATTTCCTCGTTCACCGAGACCGGCACGTGCTTCTGGCCGTTGTAGACGCCGAACACCAGGCCGACGAACTGCGGCAGGATGGTCGAGCGACGGCTCCAGATCTTGATCACGTCATGACGGCCGGACGCACGCGCGGTGTCCGCCTTCTTGAGCAGCGATCCCTCAACAAACGGGCCTTTCCAGACTGAACGAACCATTGTCCGGCGTTCCTTACTTCTTCCGCTTGTGGCGGCTGATGAGAATGAATCGGTTGGTCGACTTGTTCGACCGCGTCTTCTTGCCCTTGGTCGGCTTGCCCCACGGAGTTACCGGGTGGCGGCCGCCCGAGGTGCGGCCTTCGCCGCCGCCGTGCGGGTGGTCGATCGGGTTCATCGAAACACCGCGATTGTGCGGTTTGCGGCCAAGCCAACGGTTGCGGCCGGCCTTGCCGATCGAAATGTTCATGTGATCCGGGTTCGAGACCGCACCGATGGTACCGGTGCAGCGGCCGTGAACCAGGCGCTGCTCGCCGGAGTTCAAGCGAACGATGACGTAATCCTGGTCGCGACCGACCACCTGCGCATAGGTGCCGGCCGAGCGCGCGAGCTGGCCGCCCTTGCCGATCTTCAGCTCGACATTGTGGACGATGGTGCCGACCGGCATGTTGCCGAGCGGCATGACATTGCCCGGCTTCACGTCGACATAGTTGCCGGCGACGACGGTATCGCCAACTGCCAGACGCTGCGGCGCCAGGATGTAGGCCTGGGTGCCGTCGGTGTACTTCACCAGCGCAATGAAGGCGGTGCGGTTCGGATCGTATTCCAGCCGCTCCACGGTTGCGGGCATATCGACCTTGGTGCGCTTGAAGTCGACGACGCGGTAGGCCTTCTTGTGGCCGCCGCCGCGGAAGCGCACGGTGATGCGGCCGGTCGCGTTGCGGCCGCCCGAGGAATGCTTGCCCTCGGTCAGCGCCTTGACCGGCTTGCCCTTGTAGAGGGCCGAACGATCGACCATCACCAGCTGGCGCTGGCCTGGCGTCGTGGGGTTGAATTTTTTCAGTGCCATGACTGTGCCTTATAGTCCGGTGGTGACGTCGATGCGGTGGCCCTCTTCGAGGGTCACGACCGCCCGCTTCACGTCCGACTGCGAACCGAAACTGCCGCGGAAGACCTTGGTCTTGCCCTTGCGCACCAGCGTGTTGACGCGCTTGACCTTGACGTCGAACAGCTTCTCGACGGCTTCCTTGATCTGCGGCTTGGTAGCCTTGCTCGCGACCTTGAACACAACCTTGTTGTGCTCGGAGGCCATCGTCGCCTTTTCGGTGACGACGGGCGAGACGATGATGTCGTAGTGGCGCGGATCGATATTCTTCATTTGAAGCGCGCCTCCAACGCATCGAGCGCCGCCTTGGTCAGCACCAGCTTCTCGCGGCGGAGAATGTCGTAGACGTTGATGCCCTGGATCGGCAGCACGTCGATATTGGGAATGTTGCGGGCAGCGGTCGCGAAACCGGAATGGAGCTCGGCACCGTCGATGATCAGCGCGTTGGTGACGCCGAGGCCGGAGAAGTGCGTGATCAGCGCCTTGGTCTTGGCGGCCTCAAGCGCTGCCTTTTCAATCACGATCAGGCTGCCGTCCTTGGCCTTGGCCGAGAGCGCGTGGCGAAGCGCGAGCGCGCGGACCTTCTTGGGCAGATCGGTCGCATGCGAACGCACCACCGGACCGAACGCTCGCCCACCGCCGCGGAACTGCGGCACGCGGGCCGAGCCGTGACGGGCGCTACCGGTGCCCTTCTGCTTGTACATCTTCTTGCCGGTGCGCCAGATCTCGGCGCGGCCCTTGGCCTTGTGGGTGCCGGCCTGGCGCTTGTTGAGCTGCCACTGCACGCAGCGCTGGATGATATCCTTGCGCGGCTCGAGGCCGAAGATGCCGTCGGAGAGCTGGACCGAACCGGCCGCTTTGCCCTCAAGCGTTGTAACTTTCAATTCCATCACGCGCCCTCCCCTTGGGCCGGCGCTTCAGCAGCCTGTTCGCCGCCTGCGACCTTGAACTTGCCGGGCTTCGGAGCTTCCTTCGGCAGCGGCTTCTTGACAGCATCGCGCACCGCGATCCATCCGCCCTTGGAGCCGGGAACGGCGCCTTCGACCAGGATCAGGCCGCGCTCGACATCGGTCTGAACGACGCGAAGGTTGAGCGTGGTGATGCGATCGACGCCCATGTGGCCGGGCATCTTCTTGTTCTTCCAGGTCTTGCCGGGGTCCTGACGGCCACCGGTCGAACCGATCGAACGGTGCGAGACCGACACGCCGTGGGTGGCGCGCAGACCGCCGAAATTCCAGCGCTTCATGCCGCCAGCAAAACCCTTGCCGATCGAGGTGCCGGTGACGTCGACGAACTGGCCGACGACGAAATGGTCGGCCTGGATTTCCGCGCCGACCGGGATCAGCGCGTCTTCCGACACGCGGAATTCGGCGAGCTTACGCTTGGGCTCGACCTTGGCGACCGCGAACTGACCGCGTTCGGCCTTCGGCATATAGACGGTCTTGCGTTCGCCCGAACCGAGCTGAAGCGCGACATAACCGTTCTTCTCGGTCGTGCGGTGACCGAGCACCTGGCAATTTCCCAGCTTGAGCACGGTCACAGGGATATGCTCGCCGGCCTCTGTAAAGACCCGCGTCATCCCGACCTTTTGTGCGATCACTCCGGAGCGCATCGGCGTGCTTCCTGTTCTTTCTGTCCGCCAAACGTTGCGGACGGGCCTAAAGGGTTAGAGCTTGATTTCGACGTCGACACCGGCCGCCAGATCGAGCTTCATCAGCGCGTCTACGGTCTGCGGGGTCGGGTCGACAATGTCGAGAAGGCGCTTGTGCGTGCGCATCTCGAATTGCTCGCGGCTCTTCTTGTCAACGTGCGGCGAACGGTTGACGGTGAACTTCTCCAGCCGCGTCGGCAGCGGAATGGGTCCGCGAACCTGGGCGCCGGTCCGTTTCGCCGTATTCACGATCTCACGCGTCGACGTATCGAGAATTCGATGGTCGAACGCCTTGAGGCGGATGCGGATATTCTGGCCGTTCATTGCCGTTGTCTTTCTTGGTGAGTGGCGAGTAGCGAACAGCGAATGGATCAGTCCACTCGCTACCCGCCATTCCCTATTCGCTTCTTACTCGATGATGCTTGCGACAACGCCGGCGCCGACGGTGCGGCCACCTTCGCGGATCGCAAAGCGGAGCTTTTCTTCCATCGCGATCGGCACGATCAGGTGCACTTCCATCGCGATGTTGTCGCCCGGCATCACCATTTCGGTGCCTTCGGGCAGATGCACGACACCGGTCACGTCGGTGGTGCGGAAGTAGAACTGCGGCCGATAGTTGGTGAAGAACGGGGTGTGACGTCCGCCCTCTTCCTTGGTGAGGATGTAGGCCTCGGCCTTGAACTTGGTGTGCGGCTTGACCGAACCCGGCTTGCACAGCACCTGGCCACGCTCGACTTCCTCGCGCTTGGTGCCGCGGAGCAGCGCACCGATGTTGTCGCCCGCCTGACCCTGATCGAGCAGCTTGCGGAACATTTCAACGCCGGTGACGATGGTCTTCTGCGTCGCGCGCAGACCGACGATCTCGATTTCCTCGCCGACCTTGATGATGCCGCGCTCGACACGACCGGTCACCACGGTGCCGCGGCCGGAGATCGAGAACACGTCTTCCACCGGCATCAGGAACGGCTGATCGATCGGACGCTCCGGCTGCGGAATGTACTCGTCGACATGCTTCATCAGCTCGAGGATCGCCTCGTGGCCGAGCTTCTTGTCCTTGTCTTCGAGGGCGGCGAGAGCCGAACCCTTGATGATCGGGATCTTGTCGCCCGGGAAGTCGTACTTCGAGAGCAATTCGCGAACTTCGAGCTCGACGAGCTCGAGCAGTTCCGGATCGTCGACCATGTCGCACTTGTTGAGGAACACCACCATCGCCGGCACGCCGACCTGCTTGGCGAGCAGGATGTGCTCGCGGGTCTGCGGCATCGGGCCGTCAGCGGCAGACACGACGAGGATCGCGCCGTCCATCTGGGCCGCACCGGTGATCATGTTCTTCACATAGTCGGCGTGGCCGGGGCAATCGACGTGGGCATAGTGACGGTTCTTCGTCTCGTATTCGACGTGCGCGGTCGAGATCGTGATGCCGCGCGCCTTCTCTTCCGGCGCCTTGTCGATCTGGTCGTACGCCGTGAACGTCGCACCGCCGGTTTCGGCCAGGACCTTGGTGATCGCTGCCGTCAGCGACGTCTTGCCATGGTCGACGTGACCGATGGTTCCGATGTTGCAGTGCGGTTTATTACGTTCAAATTTTGCTTTGGCCATTTGACTCTCCGTTCAATCGTTAGCTGCCGCCAACGACAATCAGGCAAACTTCTTCTGGACTTCCGCCGACACATTCGCCGGCGCTTCCGCGTAGTGGTCGAACTGCATCGTAAAGGTGGCACGACCCTGGCTCATCGAGCGCAGGTTATTGACGTAACCGAACATGTTCATGAGCGGCACCATCGCGTTGATGACGTTGGCATTGCCGCGCATGTCTTGACCCTGGATCTGGCCGCGCCGCGAATTCAGATCGCCGATGACCGAACCGGTGTAATCTTCCGGCGTCACCACCTCGACCTTCATGATCGGCTCGAGCAGGACCGACTTGCCGCGCTGTAGCGCTTCGCGGAAGCAGGCGCGGGTCGCGATTTCGAAGGCGAGCGCCGACGAGTCGACGTCGTGATACTTGCCGTCGATCAGCTGTACCTTGATATCCACGATCGGGAAGCCGGCAACCACGCCCGAAGAAAGAACGCTCTCCAGGCCTTTTTCGACGCCCGGGATATATTCCTTCGGCACCGCGCCGCCGACGACCTTGGATTCGAACTCGTAGCCTTTGCCCGGTTCATTGGGCTCGACAATGATCGTCACGGCTGCGAACTGGCCGGTACCGCCGGTCTGCTTCTTGTGCGTGTAGCTGTGCTCGACGCGCTGGGTGACACGCTCGCGGAACGCCACCTGCGGCGCGCCGATATTGGCATCGACCTTGTAGGTACGCCTCAAGATATCGACCTTGATGTCGAGATGGAGTTCGCCCATGCCCTTGAGAATGGTCTGGCCGGACTCCTGATCGGTCGACACCCGGAACGAAGGATCTTCCGCGGCCAACTTTGCGAGCGCGATGCCGAGCTTTTCCTGGTCGGCCTTCGACTTCGGCTCGATCGCGATCTCGATGACCGGCTCCGGAAATTCCATCTTTTCCAGAATCACCGGCTTGTTCGCATCGCACAGCGTGTCGCCGGTGCGCGCTTCCTTCAGGCCCGCCAGCGCGACGATGTCGCCGGCATAGGCTTCCTTGATGTCTTCGCGGTTGTTGGCATGCATCAGCAACATGCGGCCGATACGTTCCTTGCGGTCACGCGTCGAATTGATGACGCCGGTGCCCGACACAAGCGTGCCGGAATAGATGCGGCAGAAGGTGATGGTGCCGACGAAGGGGTCGTCCATGATCTTGAACGCAAGCAGCGCGAGCGGCTCCTTGTCGTCGGCCTTGCGGATGATTTCGTTGCCGTCCTCGTCGGTGCCCTTGATCGAAGGCACGTCGATCGGCGACGGCAGATAGTCGACGACGGCGTCGAGCAGCGGCTGCACGCCCTTGTTCTTGAAGGCCGAGCCGCACAGCACGGGATAGAAGGCGCCGGTAAGCACCGCCTTTCGGATCAGCCGCTTCAGCGTCGCTTCGTCCGGCTCGTTGCCGTCGAGGAATGCTGCGAGAGCGTCGTCATCGAGTTCGACGGCGGCTTCCACCATCTTCTCGCGATATTCCTTGGCCTGATCGAGGAGGTCCGCGGGAATGTCGACATAGTCGAATTTCGCACCGAGCGATTCGTCGTTCCAGACGATGCCCTTCATCTTCACGAGGTCGATGAGACCCTTGAAGTTGTTCTCGGCGCCAATCGGCAACTGGATCGCGATCGGCTTGGCGCCGAGGCGGTCGACGATATCGGCCAGACACTTGAAGAAGTCGGCGCCGGTCTTGTCCATCTTGTTGGCGAAGACGATGCGCGGAACCTTGTACTTGTCGCCCTGGCGCCAGACGGTTTCGGTCTGGGGCTCGACGCCCTGGTTGAAGTCGAGCACGCAGACCGCGCCGTCGAGCACGCGCAGCGAACGCTCGACTTCAATGGTGAAGTCGACGTGGCCGGGGGTGTCGATGATGTTCAAACGCTTGCCGTTCCAGAACGCGGTGGTCGCCGCCGACGTGATGGTGATGCCGCGCTCCTGCTCCTGCTCCATCCAGTCCATCGTCGCGGCACCTTCGTGCACTTCGCCGATCTTGTGGCTCTTGCCAGTGTAATAGAGGATGCGTTCGGTGGTCGTGGTTTTGCCGGCGTCGATGTGCGCCATGATACCGAAGTTGCGGTAGTCCTCGATGGCATGTTGGCGGGGCATGGATTGTTCCTTTGGGGTCCTGACGTTCCGCCGTTACCAGCGGTAGTGCGAGAAAGCGCGGTTGGCTTCCGCCATCCGGTGCACGTCTTCACGCTTCTTGACGGCGTTCCCCCGATTATTCGACGCGTCGAGCAGCTCGGCCGAGAGCCGCTCCGTCATCGTCTTTTCATTGCGCTCGCGCGCAGCCGTGATCAGCCAGCGAATCCCCAGCGCCTGCCGGCGGACCGAACGAACCTCGACCGGCACCTGATAGGTGGCGCCGCCGACGCGCCGCGAGCGGACCTCGATGGTCGGCATCACGTTTTCCAGCGCCTGCTCGAATACCGTGAGCGGGCTCTGCTTGGTCTTGGCCTCGATCATGCCGAGTGCGCCGTAGACGATGCCTTCGGCGACCGACTTCTTCCCGGCGTACATCACCGAGTTCATGAACTTCGTAATGACGATGTTTCCGAACTTCGGGTCCGGAAGCACTTCACGTTTTTCAGCGGAATGGCGGCGCGACATCTAATCTGTTCCCGATTATTTCGGACGCTTGGCGCCGTACTTCGAACGGCGCTGCTTACGGTTCTTGACGCCCTGCGTATCGAGGACGCCGCGGAGAATGTGGTAGCGCACGCCGGGCAAGTCCTTGACGCGGCCGCCACGGATCATGACCACCGAGTGCTCTTGAAGGTTATGGCCCTCGCCCGGGATGTAGCCGATCACCTCGAAGCCGTTGGTCAGGCGCACCTTGGCGACCTTGCGGAGCGCGGAGTTCGGCTTCTTCGGCGTCGTGGTGTAGACGCGCGTGCAGACGCCACGCTTCTGCGGCGACTGCTGCAGCGCGGGCACCTTCTTGCGCGACTTCTGGACGACGCGCGGTTTTGCGATCAGCTGGTTGATCGTCGGCATGTCAGCCTTCACCCTTCAGTTCACACGAAACCGAAAACGGCTTCGCAAAATTCGTTCGGGACCCTGGATTGAAGTCCCACCCTGCGCCTTGCGCAAAACATCCGCACAAAGCGAAATCGCGCCAACCGCTCATCCCTGAGCAGAAAGCGCTTCGACGCCACAGAGGACCGCAAGTATCGCTTCGATCGAAGTCAACCCGATCAAGCTGCGCTTGAGATCATGCACCCGATCAATCCCGTGGGGACGTACCCACGAAAACTGAGATCGTTACGGCATTGCCTAGCTATATTCGACAGCGTTTGAGCGACATTCGTCGAGGTTGGTGCCCGTCCCGAACCCCTTAAAATAAGGAGGGCCGAGAGGGTGGTCCGTTCCGACGCAAGCGAAGCTCACCGCCTGTCGTTGAGTGCGCGGGTTCTATCGGTGCGGAATGGCCAAGTCAAGGCGAAACGTCGGGTGAGATGCCCCTAAGAAGCGCTTCTGCCATCGGCAGAAATCCCGCCTCACCCCCTGCCCCGTTTGCGCTCCGGGTAGCCCCCGGTCAGCCGGCAAAGGCGCCGCGGCCTCATTTTTACCCGGATATTATTTCAGGAAACGGCATCTGAAGATTGTGCTCCTGCTAAACCACAATCTAAGTATCCTCCCGGACGACGACTCAGTCGTCCTCCTCGTCGCCTCCGGGCGCCTCGTGCGGCTTGAGGCTCTGGTCATCCCAGAGTTGACGGTACATGCCGCCCTTTTCGAGCAGTTCGTCATGCGTGCCGCGTTCGATCGCCTTGCCGCCTGAAATCACGATGATCTCGTCCATATCGACCACCGAGGTCAGGCGGTGAGTCGAAAACAGCATGGTCCGCCCTTTGGCGAGCTTCATCAGGGTCTTGTTGATGGCCGCTTCCGTGGTCTGATCGAGCGCCGAAGTCGCCTCGTCCAGGAGCAGGATCGAGGGATCGCGCACGATGGCGCGTGCGATCGCAATGCGCTGGCGCTGGCCGCCCGACAGGGTATCGCCGCGCTCGCCGACCTGCGTGTCGTATTTCTGCGGCAGGCTCATGATGTAGCGGTGGATCTCGGCCTTGCGGGCCGCCTCCTCTACTTCCTTGTCGGTCGCGCCTTCCTTGCCCAGGCGAATGTTCTCGCGGATCGACATGTTGAAGAGCATGTTCTCCTGGAACACCACCGCCATGCTGCGGCGCAAGGAGTCCCTCGTCACTTTACGGATATCGACGCCGTCGATCGCGACGCGTCCCTCGTCCGGCACATAAAGACGCAGGATCAGATTGAGCAGCGTGCTCTTGCCCGAGCCGCTCGGACCGACAATGGCGATGGTCTTGCCGACATCGAGCTTGAGGCTGAGGCCATCGAGAACGGGCGTCTCGCTACTTTCATACTGAAAGGTCACACGCTCAAAAGAGATGTCGTGGCTGATGCGCGGCAAGTCCGGCGCGCCGGGACGGTCGGCGCCGCGGGTCGGTTCATCCAGCAATTCCTGAATATGACGCACGGCCGCCGCCGACGAGATCGAGACCGGAACGAAATGCATGATATGGGCGATGTTGTAGGACACCTCCCAGAACGCGCTCTCGAACGTCACGAAAGTTCCGACGGTGATCTGGCCCTTGGTGGCAAGATAGGCGCCGATCGCGAGCACCACGAGGTGCAACAGCAGCACCGAGATCGCCACGGTGCGCTCGACCATGGTCGACAGGAACGCTGCGGAGGCAATTTTCCGCCGCGCTTCGTCGTTGCGCAGCGTAAACCAGCCGAGCGTCTTGCGTTGCAGCATAAAGGCTTTGACGACCGCTTGCGTCGCGATGTTTTCCTGCACCATGCCGAGCAGCGAGGCTTCATTGAGCTTCTGCTCGTAATTGGCTTGCACGGCCTTGGGCGTGATAATGCGCGGGCCGATCAGCGTGATCGGAAACACCAGAAGCGCGATCGCAGCCAGCTGCCAGTTCAGAAACAGCATCAGGATGATGCCGGCGATCAATTCGAAGAACGGCAGCGCGGCCGTGTTGGCAAAGCCCTTGACCGTTCCCTCGATGGCCGACATGTCGACCGAGAACCGTGACAGGATTTCGCCGCGCTTGGTGCGCTGGAAAAAGGCGGCGGGCAAATTCTGCACGTGATCGAATAGCCGCGTCCGCACGTCGGAAATCAGCGAAGCGGCAAGTCGCGCATCCAACCGCTCATACCAGATCGCGACGATCGAGGTGACGACGCCGGCCACCGCCAGCACCGAGAGAATCCTGATCAAAGCCTCGAAGTCTTCCTCGCCGAGCGCGTCGTCGATCAGGAATTTCAAGCTCAGCGGCATGATCACATTGAACAGCGTCTCGACCAGGACGCCGAGACCGACACATGCGATCAGCTTTTTGTACTTGCCCAGAAAGGGTTTGACGAAACCGTAGATCGTCGCGAGCGCGCCGGCGGCTTCCTTGGCCGTATAGACGACGAGTTCCTCGTCGTCCTCGTCATCGAGCTCAAGCTCATCGTCCTCGTGATCCTCGTCCGGTGGGAGCTTGGATTCGAGGCCGGCCGCCAATTTCTTCTCAGTCGCCACGGCGTCGGAAGCATCCGCGGACGCTGCGACAGGTTCACCCGACGAGGAAGGCCTGGAAGCCATGAAACTACCGAAACACCAACCGAAGCTGCGCGGCCGGCATGACCGCAGAGAATTAAGGGGAGCCTGCTATGCATCTATCCTAGGCGATCAGATTGCATTCAGCAAAAATTTTGGCGCGGGTAACCTTACCGCTGACGACTACTTTCCGCTTGCGGCGCAAGCACTTCAGATCAGCGGCAATTAGTCGTCCTCTTCGACCTTGTCGAAGAACGAATAACGCAGGCTTTCGGAGTCGGCATACCACTCGCCGGGGCCCTTGTTGGCGGCAAGCGTTGCCGCCCACAGCGCGTCCGTGCAGTCGTGGCGATGCATCGAAAGGTCGAAACCGTTGCTGAAGAACAACTCCGACCATTCCCACCAGGTGCCGAGCTTCTTCACGCCCCGCAGCAGATCGTAACGATCGATCAAGGCAGCCGGCATGTCCGACGTCACCGAGCCGAACACCAGGCCGCTTTTGACGACACGGTTGAGCTCGCGAATGGCTTTTACCACGCGGCTTTCGGTGACGTGGCAAAGGCTGGTTTCGAACACGAAATCGAATTCGCCGTCCTTGAACGGCAGATCCACAATCGATCCGAGCTTGTTGAACTTCTTCAATTCCTTCGGCGTCTTCGCGTGAGCGGCGCGGTTATTCTCGACACCCCAGGCATCGATCCCGCGCGCGCGCAGCGCGCCGACGAGTTCGCCGCTGGCCGATCCCGCGATCAGGAGCTTGTAGCCCTTTGCCCTGTTCCAGACGATTTTGATGAGGTCGGTCAGAAAGGCAGGATCGGTGAACTGGCGCCAGACCTCGCGATACGGCCCAACCCCGCGATAGTTCTCGAAGTAGTCGCGATCGATCTTGTCCGACAGCGGCTTGCCATTCGCAACGCGCTCGCGGCGGAGCCGCATCATCTCGGTCAGGATGATATCGGTCGCCGCATCCGAGGAATCGAGCAGACCATTCAGCGTCGAATCGAACAGATAGTCGCCGACCACGACCAGCCCGGGATGCTGCTTGGGGTCCGGCCGATGATTGGTCATCACGTCGCGCGCCGGCAGACCGCCGGGCAGCGCGTTGACCGACGACAGCCAGCGATGGGTCTTGCCTTCGACAAAATGCGCACGCGCGTCGCCCAGCGAAGCCGGCAGCGACTTCAGCGCCGCATCGATCAGCGCCTGGTCGTCCAGATTGGCGAAGGCGAGCGCGTCGGAGCCCGCGATCAGCCAGTTGAGAACGCCGTGACGGCCGACATTGTGGCGTGAGCCTTCGTTATAGACGCAGCAGCCGCCAAAGGCTTCCGACATGAACCAGGCACCCGGGATCTTGTCGCCCCAGAACGGCTCGTCGAACAGGATCGAAACGCGCAGATAGTGCGCAGGCCGGTCGAAGTAAGCGACGTGCTTGCCCATCGACTTGCGCAAGACTTCGCCGTCCCAGCCCATGGTGGCGAGCCAGGAATGCGGCAGGCACATCAACAGGAGATCGAAATCCCGCGTCTCCGGCCCCTTGCCGTTCATCATGTTGAGCCGGTAACGGCCGCCCGCGGTTTTGCCGACCTTGAGAACGCGATGGTTGAGCTGGATGTCGGCATCGACCTCCGACTGGAGGCAATCGATCAGCTGTTCGTTCCCGTTCTGGATCGAATAGAGGCCGATATAGCCATCGACATCCATCACGTAGTTCTTCAGCGCATTGAGACCGTTGGTGTTGTGGCTTTCGGTCGCAATATCCGAGCGTGACATCACCTTGAAAAAACGCCTGGCGGTCGCGTCGTCGACCTCGCGGTCGAGCAGCTCTTCCGCCGTGATGTAGGCCCAGGGATGTTCGTTGTCGTGGGAGCCGATGCCCTCATAATACTCGATCGGCGACACCATCCGGCTGCAACGCTTGCGGAACGCCTCGATGGCGTCCGCCGTCTTGGCCCCGTATTTGCGGCGCATGCCCGCGACGTCGTCGAGCAGCTCGCCGTCAAGCTGAACCTGCTCGGCATTCATCGGAATCGTTTGCAGGCCGAAATGCTGGATCAACTCGCGCAGCGGATCGGGGCCCGTCATCGAGTAGTCGTAGATTTCGGCAACGCCGGCTTCGTAAATCGCCGGCGCAGAATCGAAACGGCCGGTGAGGACCTTGCCCCCCAGCCGATCGGACGCCTCAAAGATGGTGACGCGGCAGAGGTTCCCCAGTTTCTTCTTCAGGTACCACGCACTCATCAGGCCGCCAGGCCCGCCACCTACAATCGCTAGATCCAACATTTGTTTCCGGCTATTTCCGGCCCCCGCCGTCGTCGGCTGCCACCCCAGAGGCGCCGAACTAAGTTGTTTGAGATGAAGCGCTTTTTTCCCTGAAGGGAAGATGAACGAACCCCGCTTAATGAAGCAGAATAGTCGAAAAATAGCAAAAAGACCGGCTTTCGCCGGTCTTTCCGTAGTCTTGCGGGGGTGCTTTTAGGCCTATTCGGCCGGCGGCAGTGCCAAGGGCTCGACTTCCGGCGCAGCCGGCACGATCGCAGCCTGCTTTTCGCGCTCGTCGAGGATCAGCTTGTCGCGCTTGACGGCGACTTCGCGGATCTTCGCCATCGAGGCGCCGGTACCGGCCGGGATCAGGCGGCCGACAATGACGTTCTCCTTGAGGCCTTCCAGCGGGTCCACCTTGCCGTTGACGGCGGCTTCGGTGAGCACACGGGTGGTCTCCTGGAACGAGGCTGCCGAGAAGAACGAACGGGTCTGCAAGCTCGCCTTGGTAATGCCGAGCAGAACCGGCGTTCCCGTCGCGATCTTCTTGCCCTCTTCCTTCGCCTTGGCGTTGATCTGGTCGAACTCGATCTTGTCGATCTGCTCGCCTGAGATCATGTCGGTTTCGCCCTGGTCGGTGATCTCCACCTTCTGGAGCATCTGACGGACAATCACCTCGATGTGCTTGTCGTTGATGAGCACGCCTTGCAGCCGGTAGACCTCCTGGATTTCGTTGACCAGATAGGCCGCGAGTTCCTCGATGCCCTTGATCGCCAGGATGTCGTGCGGGGCGGGATTGCCCTCGACGATGAAATCGCCCTTTTCGACGATGTCGCCGTCCTGCAGGTGGATGTGCTTGCCCTTCGGGATCAGGTACTCGCGCGTCTCCTCGCTCTTGTCCATCGGCTCGATCGAGAGGCGGCGCTTGTTCTTGTAGTCCCGGCCGAAGCGGATGGTGCCGGCGATCTCGGCGATGATCGCCGCATCCTTCGGCTTGCGCGCTTCGAACAGTTCGGCCACGCGCGGCAGACCGCCCGTGATGTCGCGGGTCTTGGCGCTTTCGGTCGAGATACGGGCGAGAATGTCGCCCGGCTTGACCTTGGAGCCGATGTCCACCGACAGAATGGCGTCGACCGACAGCATGTAGCGGGCATCGCCGCCACGCGCGAGCTTGAGAATCTTGCCGTCCTTGCCCTTGATGACGATCGCGGGCCGCAGGTCGGCTCCGCCTCGCGTCGTGCGCCAGTCGATGACGACACGCTTGGCGATACCGGTCAATTCATCGAGCGTCTCCGAGATCGACTGACCCTCGACCAGATCCTCGAACCCGATCGTGCCTTCGACTTCGGTCAGCACCGGGCGGGTATAAGGATCCCACTCGGCAATGCGCTGGCCGCGCTTGACCATGTCGCCGTCATCGACGTGCATGCGCGCGCCGTACTGAATGCGGTGGGTCGCACGCTCCGTACCGTCGGCGTCCGTGATCGCAACGACCATGTTGCGGACCATCGCTGCCGCGTGGCCTTCGCTGTTCCTGGCGATCGCCCTGTTCTTGATCGTCACCTTGCCGTCGAAGTTCGATTCAACGAACGACTGTTCGTTGATCTGCGCCGCGCCGCCGATGTGGAACGTACGCATCGTGAGCTGGGTGCCCGGCTCGCCGATCGACTGCGCCGCGATGACGCCGACCGCCTCACCATGGTTGACCGGCGTGCCGCGGGCCAGATCGCGCCCGTAGCACTTGGCGCAGATGCCGTTGACGAGTTCGCAGGTCAGCGCCGAACGGATCTTCACCTCCTGGATGCCAGCCTGATGGATGGCTTCCACGTGGCTTTCTTCCATCAGCGTGCCGCGCTTGACGACCACCTTGTTGGACGCAGCGTCGCGCACGTCCTCGCCCGCGGTGCGACCGAGGATGCGGGAGCCGAGCGAGGCCACCACGGTGCCGGCATCGACGATGGCGCGCATCTTGATGCCGAGCTTGGTGCCGCAGTCATCGGCATTGATGATGCAGTCCTGCGCGACGTCGACGAGACGGCGGGTCAGGTAACCGGAGTTGGCGGTCTTCAACGCGGTGTCCGCGAGGCCCTTGCGGGCGCCATGGGTCGAGTTGAAGTATTCGAGCACCGACAGGCCTTCCTTGAAGTTGGAAATGATCGGCGTCTCGATGATTTCGCCCGACGGCTTGGCCATCAGACCGCGCATACCGGCGAGCTGACGCATCTGCGCGGGCGAACCACGCGCGCCGGAGTGGGCCATCATGTAGATCGAGTTGATGTCGGCTTCCACGCCCTTGGAGTTCTTCTTGGTCGCGGAGATTTCCTTCATCATCTCCTTGGCGATTTCTTCGGTCGCCTTCGACCAGGCGTCGACGACCTTGTTGTACTTCTCGCCATGGGTGATCAGACCGTCGTTGTACTGCTGCTCGAAATCCTTCGCCAGCGTACGCGTGGTCTCCACGATCTTCCACTTGCCGTGCGGCACCACCATGTCGTCCTTGCCGAACGAAATGCCGGCCTTGAACGCATTGTAGAAGCCGAGCGCCATGATGCGGTCGCAGAAGATCACCGTCTCCTTCTGGCCGCAGTGGCGATAGACCTGATCGATCACGCCGGAGATTTCGCGCTTGGTCATCAGCTTGTTGATGACGTCGTACGAGATCTTCGTCGACTTCGGCAGCACATTGCCGAGCATGACGCGGCCGGCGGTGGTTTCGATCCAGCGCTTGACCTGCTTGCCCTCCTCGTCGAGACCCTCCCAGCGATACTTGATCTTGGTATGCAGGTGGATGACCTTCGAGTGCAGCGCGTGCTCGATCTCGGCCATCTCGCCGTAGAGCTTGCCCTCGCCGGGCAGCCCTTCGCGCATGATCGAGAGATAATAGAGGCCGAGCACGATGTCCTGCGACGGCACGATGATCGGCTGACCGTTCGCGGGATGCAGGATGTTGTTGGTCGACATCATCAGGACACGCGCTTCCAGCTGCGCTTCGAGCGACAGCGGAACGTGCACGGCCATCTGGTCGCCGTCGAAGTCGGCGTTGAACGCGGCGCAGACCAGCGGGTGAAGCTGGATCGCCTTGCCCTCGATCAGGACCGGCTCGAACGCCTGAATGCCGAGGCGATGCAGCGTCGGCGCGCGGTTGAGCAGCACCGGATGCTCGCGGATCACCTCATCGAGGATATCCCAGACTTCGGGGCGCTCTTTCTCAACCAGCTTCTTGGCCTGCTTCACCGTGGTCGACAAACCCTTGGCGTCGAGCCGCGAATAGATGAACGGCTTGAACAGTTCGAGCGCCATCTTCTTCGGCAGGCCGCACTGATGCAGGCGCAGCTCGGGACCGACCACGATCACCGAACGGCCGGAATAGTCGACGCGCTTGCCGAGCAGGTTCTGACGGAAACGGCCCTGCTTGCCCTTGAGCATGTCGGCGAGCGACTTCAAAGGCCTCTTGTTGGCACCGGTGATGACGCGGCCGCGGCGGCCGTTGTCGAACAGGGCGTCGACCGCCTCCTGCAACATGCGCTTTTCGTTGCGGATGATGATGTCGGGCGCACGCAGCTCCATCAGCCGCTTCAAGCGGTTGTTGCGGTTGATGACACGGCGATAGAGGTCGTTGAGGTCCGAGGTCGCAAAGCGGCCGCCATCGAGCGGCACCAGCGGCCGCAGGTCCGGCGGAATCACCGGCACCACAGTCAGAATCATCCACTCCGGCTTGTTGCCGGAATAGCGGAAGGCCTCGACGATCTTCAAGCGCTTGGCGAGCTTCTTGTGCTTGATGTCGGAGTCGGTCTCCTGCATCTCGGCGCGCAAGGTGGTCTCGAGCTTCTCGAGGTCGAGCCCCTTCAACAGCTCGCGGATCGCTTCCGCGCCAATCATGGCGGTGAAGGAATCCTGGCCGAACTCGTCCTGCGCCTTCAGATACTCGTCTTCCGATAGCAACTGGCGGTCCTTGAGCGAGGTCAGGCCCGGCTCAAGCACGACGTAGTATTCGAAATACAGAATCCGCTCGAGATCCTTAAGCGTCATGTCGAGCAGAAGGCCGATGCGCGACGGCAACGACTTCAGGAACCAGATGTGGGCGACCGGCGCTGCGAGCTCGATATGGCCCATGCGCTCGCGCCGGACGCGCGACAGCGTGACCTCGACCGAGCACTTTTCGCAGATGATGCCCTTGTACTTCATCCGCTTGTACTTGCCGCACAGACACTCGTAGTCCTTGATCGGCCCGAAGATGCGCGCGCAGAACAGGCCGTCGCGCTCCGGCTTGAAGGTGCGGTAGTTGATGGTCTCCGGCTTCTTGATTTCGCCATACGACCACGACAGAATCTTTTCCGGCGACGCGATCGAAATCCGGATCTGGTCAAAGACCTGAGCCGGCGTCGTCGGGTTGAACAGATTCATAATTTCTTGGTTCATCGTCTTCTCCTCGCGTGCCGATCGTCACCGGCAGCAAATTCGAAATTCCTGTTCAGCCGCACGCACCCGAAAGCGCGGACTGCGAATACCCGGCGCGCTTCTCGCGCCGGGTACGATAGCTTTGCTTACTCGGCTGCCTCCGAGGTCGAGCCAGGCCCGACCTTCGAGTTGTGCAGGTCGACGTTGAGACCGAGCGAACGCATTTCCTTGACCAGCACGTTGAAGGACTCGGGGATACCCGCCTCGAACGTGTCGTCGCCGCGAACGATCGCCTCGTACACCTTGGTACGGCCGGCGACGTCGTCCGACTTCACCGTCAGCATCTCCTGCAAGGTGTAGGCGGCGCCGTAAGCCTCGAGCGCCCAGACCTCCATTTCGCCGAAACGCTGGCCGCCGAACTGCGCCTTGCCGCCCAGCGGTTGCTGGGTGACGAGCGAGTACGGACCGATCGAACGCGCGTGGATCTTGTCGTCCACGAGGTGGTGCAGCTTGAGCATATAGATGTAGCCCACCGTCACCTTGCGGTCGAAGGGATCGCCGGTGCGGCCGTCATAGACGGTCGACTGGCCGGAAGCGTCGAGCCCTGCCATCTTCAGCATCTCTTCGATGTCGCTTTCCTTGGCGCCATCGAACACCGGCGTCGCAATCGGCACGCCGTGACTCAGGTTACGGCCGAGTTCGAGCAGTTCGCTGTCGTTGAGCGACTTGATCGTCTCCTCATCGCCGTAAACCTTCTTCAAGGTCTCCTTCAGCGGCTTGAGGTCCTGCTTGCTGTAATAGGCGTCGATGGTCTGGCCGATGCGCTTGCCGAGGCCCGCGCAGGCCCAGCCGAGATGGGTTTCGAGAATCTGCCCGACGTTCATGCGCGAAGGCACGCCGAGCGGATTGAGCACGATGTCGGCATGGGTACCGTCCTCGAGGAACGGCATGTCCTCGATCGGCACGATCTTGGACACCACACCCTTGTTGCCGTGACGGCCGGCCATCTTGTCGCCGGGCTGGATCTTGCGCTTCACCGCGACGAAGACCTTGACCATCTTCATCACGCCGGGCGGCAACTCGTCGCCACGCTGCAGCTTCTCGACCTTGTCGAGGAAGCGCTGTTCAAGCCCCTTCTTCGACTCGTCGTATTGCTTCCGCATGGCCTCGATTTCGGCCATCAGCTTGTCGTTGGGCGACGCAAACATCCACCACTGCGACCGCGGATGCTCTTCGAGCACGGCGCGCGTGATCTTGGTGTCCTTCTTGAAGCCCTTCGGACCGGCGATGCCCTGGCGGTTTTCCAGGAGCTCGGCCAGACGGCTGTAGACGTTGCGGTCCAGGATCGCCTGTTCGTCGTCGCGGTCCTTGGCCAGACGCTCGATCTCTTCCCGCTCGATCGCCAGCGCACGCTCGTCCTTGTCGACGCCGTGACGGTTGAAGACGCGCACTTCCACGATCGTGCCCTGCACGCCCGGAGGCACACGGAGCGAGGTGTCGCGGACGTCGGAGGCCTTTTCGCCGAAGATGGCGCGCAGGAGCTTTTCTTCCGGCGTCATCGGGCTTTCGCCCTTCGGCGTGATCTTGCCGACCAGGATGTCGCCGGCGCGAACTTCCGCGCCGATATAGACGATGCCGGCTTCGTCGAGGTTTTTCAGCGCTTCTTCCGAGACGTTCGGAATGTCGCGGGTGATTTCCTCAGGCCCCAGCTTGGTGTCGCGGGCCATCACCTCGAACTCCTCGATGTGGATCGAGGTGAAGACGTCGTCCTTCACGATCCGCTCGGAGAGCAGGATCGAGTCTTCGAAGTTGTAGCCGTTCCACGGCATGAACGCGACCAACACGTTACGGCCGAGCGCGAGCTCCCCGAGATCGGTCGAAGGACCGTCGGCAATGATGTCGCCCTTCTTGACGACGTCACCGACCTTCACCAGCGGACGCTGGTTGATGCAGGTCGACTGGTTGGAGCGCTGGTACTTCATCAGTCGGTAGATATCGACGCCCGACTTGGTCGGATCGAGATCTTCGGTGGCGCGGATCACGATACGGGTGGCATCGATCTGGTCGATCACGCCGGTACGGCGGGCTGCGATCGCAGCGCCCGAGTCGCGTGCGACCACGCCTTCCATGCCGGTGCCGACGAACGGCGCTTCGGCGCGCACCAAAGGCACGGCCTGACGCTGCATGTTCGAGCCCATCAGCGCGCGGTTGGCGTCGTCGTTCTCGAGGAACGGAATCAACGCCGCGGCGACCGAGACGAGCTGCTTCGGCGACACGTCCATGTAGTCGACCTTGTCGGGCGCGAGCATGACGTTTTCGCCGGCATGGCGGCAGACCACGAGATCGTCGGTGAAGCGGCCGCGGTTATCGAGCGCGACGTTGGCTTGCGCGACGTGATGACGGCCCTCTTCCATTGCCGAGAGGTAGACCACCTCGTCGGTGACGCGGCCGTCCTTCACTTTGCGATACGGCGTTTCGACGAAGCCGTATTTGTTGACGCGCGCGAATGTCGCGAGCGAATTGATCAGACCGATGTTCGGACCTTCCGGCGTTTCGATCGGGCAGATACGGCCGTAATGCGTCGGATGCACGTCGCGCACCTCGAAGCCGGCGCGCTCGCGGGTCAGACCGCCCGGGCCGAGCGCCGACAGGCGCCGCTTGTGGGTGATCTCCGACAGCGGGTTGGTCTGGTCCATGAACTGCGAGAGCTGCGAGGAGCCGAAGAACTCGCGCACGGCGGCAGCCGCCGGCTTCGCGTTGATCAGGTCCTGCGGCATCACGGTGTCGATATCGACACTCGACATGCGCTCCTTGATCGCACGCTCCATGCGGAGCAGACCGATGCGGTACTGGTTCTCCATGAGCTCGCCGACCGAGCGCACCCGGCGATTGCCGAGGTGGTCGATGTCGTCGATCTCGCCCTTGCCGTCGCGCAGGTCGACCAGCGTCTTGATGACCGAAAGGATGTCTTCCTTGCGCAGCGTGCGCTGCGTGTCCGGCGCATCGAGATCGAGGCGCATGTTCATCTTGACGCGGCCGACGGCCGAGAGGTCGTAGCGCTCGGAATCGAAGAACAGCGACTGGAACATGGCCTGCGCCGAGTCCAGCGTCGGCGGCTCGCCGGGACGCATCACGCGATAGATGTCGAACAGCGCGTCTTCACGCGTCATGTTCTTGTCGGCATGCAGCGTGTTGCGGACATAGGCGCCGACATTGACGTGGTCGATGTCGAGAATCGGCAGTTCCTTGTAGCCGTGCTCGTTCAGTGCCTTCAGAAGCTTTTCGGTGAGTTCCTCACCGGCTTCCGCATAGATTTCGCCAGTCTTCGGATTGACGAGGTCCTCGGCGAGGTAGTTGCCGACCAGTTCCTCATCCGACATCCGCAGCGCCTTCAGCCCCTTTTCCTGGAACTGGCGTGCGGCGCGCACGGTGAGTTTCTTGCCGGCTTCCAGCACCACCTTGCCGGTGTCGGCATCGATCAGGTCGTTGATGGTGGAGTAGCCGCGGAAACGGGTGGCGTCGAACGGCACGCGCCAGCCTTCCTTGGCGCGCTTGTAGCTGATCTTCTTGTAGAAGGTCGAAAGGATCTGCTCACCGTCCAGGCCGAGGGCGAACATCAGCGACGTCACGGGAATCTTGCGGCGGCGGTCGATACGCGCATAGACGATGTCCTTGGCGTCGAACTCGATGTCGAGCCAGGAGCCGCGATACGGAATCACGCGTGCCGCGAACAGGAGCTTGCCCGAGGAGTGGGTCTTGCCCTTGTCGTGGTCGAAGAACACGCCGGGCGACCGGTGCATCTGGGAGACGATGACGCGCTCGGTGCCGTTGACGATGAAGGTGCCGTTCATCGTCATGAGCGGGATGTCGCCCATGTAGACGTCCTGCTCCTTGATGTCCTTCACGGACTTCGCGCCGGTTTCCTCGTCGATATCGAACACGATGAGGCGCAGCGTCACCTTCAGCGGCGCGGCAAAGGTCATGCCGCGCTGGCGGCACTCGTCGACGTCATATTTCGGCGGCTCGAATTCGTAGCGGACGAATTCCAGCATCGAGGTGCCGGAGAAATCCGAGATCGGAAATACCGAACGGAAAACTGCCTGCAGGCCTTCGTCGAGCCGGCCGCCCGGCGGTTCGTCCACCATCAGGAACTGGTCGTAGGATGCCTTCTGAACCTCGATGAGGTTCGGCATTTCCGCGACTTCCTTGATGTGCCCGAAAAACTTGCGTACGCGTTTGCGACCGGTGAACGTCTGTTGCGCCATCGTGGCCTCTCGTTATCGTCGCCCCTGAAGAGCGAACCTTTCCGAAACCGCGATTGTCGAAATCGCCTTCGGAGTTGAATTTCGTTTTCGTCCTCTGGACGGTTCGCCTCTCGCCAGGACTTTCAAATCCTGAATCGAAGTATCCGCTTCAAAGAACGCAAAGCGACGCACGGGGCGCCCTAACGCACCCGCACGTCAAAAACCGATTCGTTACGGACTGCAAAGCCCGAAATTGCCTATCTCCCAACGGCTTGCGGCGAAACCTTGCGGTTCCTTTTGCCTGCCGTGTTTTCGTGCTGCCGTCCCGATATGGGATGGCTATCGTGGAAATTCGAGGGGTTTCCCCACCAATCCCCACACTTTCTCGTGTAGGACGCCCGCCGGGTGGAACCCGGCGGGGGTCTGCAGCAGCCACTCGGACCGCTGTTAGCGTTCTGCCAGATCCCGGATCGCGCTTCGCTCGTCCGGGATCTCGCTCGAGTAACCTGCGGTTACTTGAGCTCGACCTTGGCGCCAGCCTTCTCGAGCTGGGCCTTGATCTTGTCGGCTTCATCCTTGTTGACGCCTTCCTTGACCGGCTTCGGAGCGCCTTCGACGAGGTCCTTGGCTTCCTTGAGGCCAAGACCGGTGATGGCGCGGACTTCCTTGATGACCTCGATCTTCTTGTCGCCGGCGGCGGCAAGCACGACCGTGAACTCGGTCTTTTCTTCAGCGGGGGCAGCGGCAGCACCGCCACCGGCCGGACCGGCAACCGCCACGGCGGCTGCGGCGGACACGCCCCACTTCTCTTCGAGGAGCTTCGCGAGCTCGGCAGCTTCGAGCACCGTCAGGCTCGAGAGGTCGTCGACGATTTTCTGTAGGTCAGCCATTGATCTGTTTCCTTAAACGTATTGGTTCGAACCAGGTTGTTACTGTTTAGCGAAGGGTCAGGCCGCTTCGCTCTTAGAGGCATGAGCCTGAATGACGCGCGCGAGCTTGGCCGCGGGCGCGGTGGAGAGCTGAGCGATCTTGGTCGCCGGCGCCACGAGCAGGCCGACAATCTTGCCGCGCAGTTCGTCCAGCGACGGCAGCGAGGCAAGTGCCTTCACGCCGTTCACATCCAGGACGGTTTTACCCATCGAGCCGCCAAGAATGACGAACTGCTCGTTCGTCTTGGCGAATTCGACGGCAACCTTCGGCGCTGCTACCGGATCGTTGGAAGTCGCGATCACGGTCGGCCCCTTCAGCAGGGGACCGATGGCAACGACGTCAGTGCCTTCAAGAGCAATTTTGGCGAGACGGTTCTTCGAGACCTTCACCGAGGCGCCAGCCTGCTTCATCTGCATGCGCAGCTTCTGCATCTGGGCAACGGTAAGGCCGGAATAATGAGCAACGATCGCGACGCTGGTGGCCTTGAACAGACCATTCAGCTCCTCGACAGCGCCCTTTTTTGCCGCTCTTTCCACAGCAAGCTCTCTCCGGTTGGCGGTCTTTCGGCCAGAGGCAGGACCGCCGGGTTGCACCCATCGTCCCGCCCTCACAAACAGACCTGAAAGACTTTGCGCCTTAAGGACCCGTCGGGCAGAACGACATTGAAACGCCTGCCCTCCCAAAAGCCTTGCGGGCTCAAGGGGTGTCGAGGTTCGAACCAAATCTCCGAACAGCCAAGAAGCCTTGCGGCTCGGAGCGAAATCTGGTCTTCACCCGTCTATGCAGGCCATACGATTAAGCCGTTGAAAAACTTTCGTTTATCGCGGGCGCCCGCAGTCTTGGACAGGATCGAGGCACGCAGGTAAAACCCGCCTGCCCCAGCCCGATTTCCTAATCAAACGACGGCTTTCCCTTCCTCTCGAGCATCCAAGCGGAATGTCCTGAAAGGAAAAGTCTCCTATTCGTTCTCTTTTCGAAGCAATTCGGCCAACAATGGCTCTTGCTGCAGCAATTCCTCTACGTGTTGAGACGCCAGTCGCTCGAGCAGGATCATGCCCTTCGCCGTCATAGAAACGAGCACGCTTCGGCGATCGAGTGGTGAGTGCCTCCGTTTGACCAGTCCCGCGTTAGCAAGCCGATTGATCATTTGCACAGCCCCGTTGGGCTTGAGCAGCATCTGATCGGCGAACTCCCCGATCATGATCTCGCGCTCTGGGGTGGTCCGGATCACCAGCAATGCCTGATACTGCTGCGCCGTTATCCCCGCGACCCCGGTAGCTGTCTCGCTGAAAGCCAAAAACCTTGCGCAGCGCTAATCGAAACGCTGCCAGCCCTTCGTAGATGCTCGCATCGAGCGCCACCGTTCCACCCCGCCGATAGTCGGGCAACTCTCCCACTTCGATTGTCACCGGTCAAAAGGCTGACTAACTTCTGGGCCTGGCCAATGCGAACAGGCCTCCTCGAAGCATTAAGACTAGAGAATTTACCCCCTTCTCGTCCCGAATAATTTATGTCATGACATGATATATAATTCCCATGCTTTCTGGCCGCGTCAACTTTCAGGCATCGCATCTCGGCCGGTTCGGCACGAAGGGAAAGAGAAGAGGGGCGGTCCTCGATCACAGTCGCGTGATCTCCAGGCGACCCAGCGAGTCCCGTTCCGTTTGGGCTGGTTTGGCCGGGCAGGAAGCTTGGCGGCGGAGGAATCACAACGACCGCGCTCCGCTCATCGACAATGGGTATTGGAGGGATCGCCAGGGAAAAACGAAACGATCTAGCCGAAAGCCACTATGAACAAGATTTTTCCCCACATCCATGAGCGCGCGGCGAGTTCGAGCAAGGTGATCGACGATGAGAGGCGCAGCCTAAGCCTGCTCTACCTTTCGATCCTCGCGCTGCTCCTCGGAATCGTGACCGGCCTTGGCGCAGTCCTATTCCGCGATCTGATCAATGTGCTCCACAATCTCTTCTTCGCGGGGCAGCTCGCGCTGCACTATGACGCCAACGAATTCACCGCGCCAAGCCGCTGGGGAGCGTTCATCATCCTGGCGCCGGTCGTCGGCGGGGTGATCGTCACATTCCTCGTGAGCAATTTCGCCCCGGAAGCCAAGGGACATGGCGTCCCCGAGGTCATGGACGCGATCTACTATAAGGAAGGAGTGATCCGGCCTATCGTGGCCCTCGTGAAATCCCTCGCCTCCGCCGTCGCTATCGGCAGCGGATCATCGGTCGGCCGCGAAGGTCCAATCATTCAGATCGGCTCGGCGCTAGGCTCCACCTTGGGCCAGATCGTCGCCATGCCGCCAGGTCAGCGGATCGCCTTGGTCGCCGCCGGCGCTGGCGCCGGCATTGCCGCAACCTTCAATACCCCAATCGGCGGCGTGATGTTCGCCATCGAACTGATGATGCCGGAGGTGAGCGTCGATACATTCCTGCCAGTGGCTGTCGCGACCGGCGCGGCGACCTTCGTCGGACGCTGGTTCTTCGGCGATCAACCGGCTTTTCTCGTCCCCCAAATCGAAGCGATGACGCCGCACGCCAATACAGCGGCGCTCCTTATCCTGTATGCGGCCTTGGGGGCCGTCACCGGCATTGCCGCTGCAGGCTTTATCCGCGGCCTTCACGCGGCCGAGGACTTGTTCGACCATATTCCCTGGCGCTATGCGCGCCACATGCTGGGCATGCTGTTCGTTGGCGTCCTGATGTTCGTCCTTTATCGAACCCTCGGACAATATTATGTCGACGGAGTCGGATACGCCACCATCGAGAGCATACTCGTTGGCCACACCTCGGCGGCCTGGCTGCTGGGCTTATTGCTCGTTTGCAAGGCGTTAGCGACGTCAACGAGCCTTGGATCAGGCTCGTCGGGCGGAATTTTCTCGCCGTCGCTGTTCATGGGAGCGACCCTGGGCGGCGGCTTCGCGGCCCTGCTGTCTGCGGCGGGCCTCGCCATGCCATTGAGCATCCCGGCATTCGCCATGGTGGGTATGGGCGCGATGGTCGGGGGCGGCACCGGCGCGGTGATGACCGCCGTCACGATGACTTTCGAAATGACCCGCGACTACGACATCGTCATGCCGATGATCCTCGCCGTCGCCGCCAGCGTCGGCGTGCGTCGACTGCTCTCGCGCGAGAACATCTATACGCTTAAGCTGGTTCGTCGTGGACGGACCATCCCCAAAGCGCGCCATGCCAATATGTTTCTGGTGCGCCACGCTCGTGAAGTCATGGATTCCGACGTGCTCGTCCTGCCGGCTGAGGACAGCTTCGATGCGTTTTTGCGACAGCATGAGGCCGAGGGTCGGCTGCGGCACGTCGTGGTGACCCAGAAGGGCCATCTCTATGGCGTCATCCGCGTCAACACCGGCCTGCGGCGCGGTCTTGAGGGCGCCCGCACGGGCATCACTCTCGGTGACGTCGCCAGCCGCGACTATACGATCGTCGGCGAGGATTTGGTCGCTTTCGATGTGATCGACAGGATGTGGCGGAAAAAGGCCTTCATGGCGGTCGTTGTGCGCGGTCGCGGGGTGCCTCGCGGCGAGGACGTTGTGGGCGTCATAACCAAGGAGCACGTCGCCGACTCCGTGGCCAGCGGCATAAGACTCTATCCGAATTGATTCTGGCGGAGGTCAATTTCTCAATGACGTCTCAGCCAGGTCATCGCCCGAAACAGTTGTGAGAAAGCGAGGAACCTATCGCTGACCCTCGATCAAGACGAGGATGACCGCTCGGCCTTTGGCGGATCAGAGCGCCGCAGAAGCCGACATCCACCGTACGCACGACAAGACCTCCCCTGGAGGACCACATGAACAACCGCAAAATTCTCATTTCCGGCTCCGGAATTGCCGGACCTACGCTCGCGTACTGGCTCCTACAACATGGCTTCGAACCAACGCTTGTGGAGCGCGCGCCGCATTTGCGCGAAGGCGGATACATTATCGACTTCTGGGGACGGGGTTTCGATGTCGCAGAGAAAATGGGCCTCCTGAAGAGCTTGAAAGCATGCGGCTATGCAATCGATGAAGTCAGGTTCGTAAACGAGCAGGGAGAACGCATCGGCGGTCTTACGTCCCGCGCGTTTCAAGCGTTGGTCGGAAAGCGCTACCTCAGCATATTGCGTAGCGATCTCTCTCGGCTTGTTTACGAGTCCCTGCGCGGTAGGGCGCGCACGATTTTCGACGACACCATCACGGCGATCGCACAGAACGACGATGAGGTGCGCGTGACGTTCAAGCGCTCGGCGCCCGAGTGTTTCGATCTCGTGATTGGCGCCGGCGGCCTTCACTCACCGGTCCGCGAACTGGTTTTTGGACCTGAAGCTCACTATGAAAAGTATTTGGGCTACTATGCCGCTTCATTCACCGTCGACGGCTATCCGCATAGGGACCCACAGGCCTATGTCGCCTACGCCGCGCCAGGCCGCCAGATTTCCCGCTACTCGCTCCGCGACGACCGCACCGTCTTCTTTCTCGTTTTTTCAGAACGGATCAGGCTGCTGGCGGATCGTCACGACATCGGCGCGCAGAAGCAAATCCTGCGCGATGTGTTTGGGCGGGACAAGTGGGAGTGTGCGGGCATTCTCGAGGCTCTGGATTCCGTTTCCGATCTCTATTTCGACCCGGTGAGCCAGATCCGCATGGATGTGTGGTCCCATCGACGGGTTGCTTTAACCGGAGATGCATGCTTCTGCCCATCGCTCCTCGCCGGTCAGGGCTCGGCACTTGCGATGACGGCCGCCTACATTCTGGCCGGAGAATTGAAGGAGGCAGACGGCGACTACCAAACGGCGTTCCGCAATTACGAGAATCTGTTCTGGCCTTTCATCATCCGCAAGCAGCGCGCCGCGAAGCGGTTTTCTCGCTCATTCGCACCGAGGACGCGGTTTGGAATCTTCGCTCGCAACCAGGTGACGCGGCTCGCGTCCCTGCCGTTTGTCGCGAACCTGGCCATGGGCCGTCTGATCAGCGATCCGCTGGAGTTGCCCACTTACAATATTCGATGAGTCGACTTCACCCGACGGATCCGCAGCTTGAAAAGAGAAGCGGAAAGCGCAATCGACGCACTCACATCGCTCCTTCCACCGCGCGAAAATTCAACAGGGATAGCGGACACGACCGCCGCCTACCCGCGCAGAGCGGACCAGATGGCGCTTGCTTCGTCAGCGGTCGCGCCGCGCTTCCATTATCTTGCAGATGCTTTCGCAACTAGCTCGAAGAGGCGCCAGGCTTCGCCGTTGCCGCCGATGCGCTCACGAGCCGCTGAGCGCAGAGGTCTGCGGCGCCCGCGATGTCCTCTTCAACACCCGGCATCTTCGCCCATCCGCCCTTCCCGATGAAGTCCGCGCGTCGCCAGCTATCGGCGCCCTTCAATGCGGCGAGTTTGGCGGAAGCATCCGGCGCGGCGTCGAACCGGTCAACGCAGTAGGCGGCGACAAGTTGAGCCTTCGCCTGCTGCGCAGCCTCGGCCGACATGGTGGCGGCCGTTCCACGGGTGATCCAGCCGCCCCAAGTAAACCCGATCACTATGGTCGCCGCGACACCCGCCGCGCATGACCAAAACCACACCGCCTTCGAGGGGCGATATCCCTCCCACCGTGCCGCCAGGCTCCTTCGATGTTCCATAGTCCGCTCCTGTGTCTCGTGGCCGCGTCCTCGCTGCGTCACTTGGCGGAAGCAACAACCTCGCCTCAACGCGAGCCGC
The DNA here is from genome assembly GCA_963788885.1 of uncultured Alphaproteobacteria bacterium. Classification (GTDB taxonomy): domain Bacteria; phylum Pseudomonadota; class Alphaproteobacteria; order Rhizobiales; family Xanthobacteraceae; genus Bradyrhizobium. The sequence continues at coordinate 163,426 of CAWBIR010000001.1, forward strand.
CAAGATCGACCGTGCTGCAGCGCCCTGTAGAGAACCACATTCGACCTTTGGCAGGCTTTGCGGGATTTTTAACAATCGTTCATCTGGTCATTCGGACCAGGACCCCACGCCGCATGACGGAATTTCAAATGGCGTTGAGTCTGCGCCGCCCCGCCTCCCGGGCTCGGAAAGAAGTCATTGTAACGACGCCGCGCACTAGCTCGGTCTGCCTGTTGGATGTCTCCGACACTCAATTCGCTTTTTGCACGCCGACCGACCTTTCGCAGTCCACTTCTGGTCGTATTTCCGGCGCTTTAGAGATTGAGTTTGGCGCATTCAGAACCCAGTTCGAGTCGTTTCCGACGAGCGCATTTCAATGCGAAAACTCCTTCCCATCTTCGGTGCAAGAGCAGCGGATGAAGGCGGCGGTCGACCTGCTGCGCCACGTTCCAAACTCGACGCCACGCCGCGTCGCTTATCTCCGTCACGGAGCGGAGCCCACGGCGGAATTGTTGGTTCGGCGCTTTCCCAATGCGGAAGTCGTTGGCATCGAGTATTCGCAGGTCGCGCTCGACCTTTCGAAAACGCGTCGGATCCATTTTGATGCGCACAACTCCGAAGTTGACTTGCCGCGTCAGGAAAGCGAGTTCGACTTGATCTGCGTGAACGGAACATTGGAGATGCTGCCGTCCCTTCGTCGACTATTGACTCGGCTGTTGTCGCGGATTGCGACGGAGGGGCGCCTCGCGGCTCACATTCCAAATGATGCGCAAGAGCCAAATCGCGCGCTGGCCCGGATGGTCGCCGCCGAAGGGCCCTGGGCGAAGCAACTTGTTCCGGTCGCAAAGACCCGACCCTTCAACGAAACAGCCGAAGGTCTCTATGACCTTTTCCATGCATCGTGCGCTTCCCTCGAAGTTTGGGAGACGACCTACATACTCCCGATGGAAAACGTGGCGGCCATTATTGATTGGATGCGGGACACAAGCCTGGAGCCTTTCTTAAGGCCGCTCGGCGATAGTTCGCGCAGGAAGTTTCTCGAACGTTACTCGGCGGAATTGGCCCGAGCCTATCCGGCGCAACCTGACGGAAAAGTGCTTCTGCGCTTTCCGAGGATATTCCTCCTTGCGCGGCGGTGATCGGGGGGCGCGAACTGGGGAACGAAGAAGGCCAACCCGCCGGGAGGGGCGCTGAAAGCGCTGAGTCAAGCGCGGCATTCTCGACATTTCGCCCATACATCGGCGGATATCGGCTGCGCGGGAGGTGCGCACGCAACGCGAACTGCGAAAATCATGACAGGGCTTAGGTCGGCAGCGGCGAGCCGCTCGATCGGTAGCGGGGATCGATTGCTGGGAAATGGATGCGGCGCGATATGGAGCGCGTCACTTCCAGCTATCGAACTCAAAGTGCGGCTCATTCAGCGGATGCGCTCTTTCATAACGCCGGGCGTCTCGAAGGATCATCGCCAGGACGACCAACCAAGCGACGGCCGGCAGCAGATATGCGATCATTTCTCAAATCTCCTTCCGTGATTAGCGCGGGGGGCAGAGGCTCAAAGGGAACCGGATCTCCAGCGTCAAAGCGGATGAGCGATCCGGACTGCCCGCTTTCGTCATGTAATTTGGCTGATTGGCTTTCATGACCCGGGCCACGCGGGCGACCTCACAAGTAGCGCTCGGCCAGAATGGAGAGAACAAGGGCGGCAAGCACGATTACGGCAATGACAAGGTAAAACGTCATCGCCGACTGACGCTCCTCTTCGATTTGGCCGTTTGGTCTTGTCACGATTTCGCCCTCTGCAGCCTCGCGCCAGTCGGGCCGTCAGGCTCCGCCACCCGGCGTCTCTCCATTCCTTCACGCTCTGACCTCCTGCCGTTGGAACGAGACATAAGCGAGCGTGAATAGGAGAACCATCACAGCGATCAGCCCCGTGAATTGTGGCCAGATGAGAAGCACGCTTTGCCCGAGCGGCAGGGGCGCCCCGGTTACCGCGCCTTCGACTTGTGACGACAGAACCGGACCGAGCGCTCTCGTGGAAGGGATCGAGGATCGCCACCGTCGTCTCGGCGAAGAGCCGGTTCGGCGACAGACGCGAGATGTCCATGCCGACATTTATCGCATGGAGCTGCGAATAGGGATCGAAAGGATTGACCGGCGCGATCCAAAGAGCAACCAGCGGAACCAGCATCTGCCAGAAGAAGGCGAAGAGCAACCATATGGCGAGACAGCAGAGAGCAGCGGTCGACGCAGAACGGAAGATCACAGAGAGCAGCAGGGCGAGCGCCAACCAAACCCCACCATAGGCGATCGCGGCGGCGAGAAAGGCGAGGCCGCGCATGACCTCCTCGCCGCTCGGGGGCACGCCGAGCAGGACGATGCCGAGGCCGACCAGCAGCAGCCATAGGGCGACCAGCATGAGGGCCAGAGTGACAAGCCCGGCGAGAAATTTCCCGAAGAGCAGCGCGTCCCGATAGATCGGCTGGGCAAGAATGCGGCTCATGGTCCGGCGATTGAACTCGCTGGAGATCGAATCGAAGCCCAGCGCGATCGCAACGATCGGGATGAGAAAGCCGAGAAAAGCGACAAAGGATGGGAGTGGTGCATGCGCGGTGGTGAACAGGCGCAGGAATACGAACGGATCCTCGCTGACCGTGTCCCGGACGCCGCCGATCGTCGCATAGACCGCCCCCGCGCCTGCAATGAAGACGAGAAGCTCGAGGAGTCGCATGCGCGCGCTCGATAAATTGTCAGCAAGCTCCTTCATCGTGACCGCGCCGAGACCGGCGAAAGCCGAGCCTTCACGCTGCATTTCGCGCCTCCTCGAAGTAACGCGCGTAGACGTCGCCAAGGCTGGCGTGGCCAGCGGCGATCGTCGTCAGATTTCCACCGGCGCTGACAACCGCCCGCGCGATATCGCCGCGCAGATCGCCGCGGGCCTCGACCACGAGTTGATCCTCTTCTCTCGTCACCCGCGTCACGCCGGAGATACGGCCCACCACTTCGGCGAGACCCTGTCCTTGTGCTTCGACACGGATCACATGCGATCCCCCAAGGACATCGCTCAAAAGTTCGCTGACGCGCCCCATCAGGCCGATCTTGCCCCGGCTGAAGAGTGCAACCCGATCGCATATCGATTGCACCTGGTCGAGCAGATGGGAGGAGAGCATGATTGTGACGCCCTCATGCTTGAGGGAACGGATCAGGTCGAGGAATTCACGGGTCGATTGCGGATCGAGTCCGCTGGTCGGCTCGTCGAGAATGGCAAGACTGGCCCGTTTCATCAGAATTTCCGCCACGGCCAGACGTTGACGCATGCCGCGCGAGTAGGTCCGCACCGTCTTCTCGGCCGCCTCGGAGAGCCGCACACGCTCAAGTGCGCCAGCGATTCGCGAGTCGATCTCGCCGCTCGGGAGACCGGCAAGCCGCGCCGTGTAGCGCAGATTCGATGCGCCGGAGAGATCATCGTAGAAGCCGAGTTGATCCGGCATGTAGCCGGTTCGTCGTTTCACCTCGAGCGGCTGACGCAGGGGGTCGAAGCCCGCGACACGGGCGGCGCCAGAGGTCGGTTCGGTCAGGCCGAGCAGCATGAGGATCGTCGTCGTCTTGCCGGCCCCGTTTGGGCCGAGCAGCCCGAAGACCTCGCCCTCCTCGATGGCAAGATCAAGCTGGTCGACTGCAATCGTCGACCCGTATCGCTTGGTGAGCGCCGCGGCGCTGACGATCGGCCCGCTCATCGCCGACCAAACTTGCGCACGCCGCCGACGAGCACAAGAAGCGCTATGCCGATGACGCCAACTCCGGCGATCCCCCATCTCGTGGAGGTCAAAACGGTGACCCGATAGTTCACCGATTGCGAGAGACCTCCACCTGAGGCGGTCATCGAGATCATATAGTCGCCATCGATCGCCTTTGGTGGCGGCGTCAACAGCGCCGTGAGTTTCTGTTCGCCATTCGCAGAGATTTCGGGAATGTCCTTTGGTTCGAAGCTGACCTTCCAACCGTTCGGCTCGGAGGCGTTGACCGAGATATTGCGCGCTGGCGCGCTGCCGGTGTTGCGCAGGATCAGCGGGAAGCTCGTCTGATCGCCGGCATAGGCGGCGCCGCTGAGGAGATCGTTCTCGCCGGCGAGCGACAGTTCGGGTTGGCCAGCGACATCGAGGGTCAGCACAGTCTCGGTCTTGGCCTTGTCGCCAATGAATTCGATCGGAACCGGGTATCGACCCGCCTTCACATCGGGCGATGGTTTGATCGAGACGGTCACGTCCTTGCTTTCGCCAGCCTTGAACGGCAGGCTCGTGAGTTCCTGCGAGCCATATCCTTCCTTGAAGGTCGCCTCGAAACCCGTCGGCGTTCCCGCGCTGAGATTGAGCAACATATCGGCGGGACTTTCGTTCTTGACCGAGACTTTGAAGTCGAAGGACGAACGCGGCGTGCCCTTGAGCACAGGTAGTTGCGGCGTTGCCGTCGAGCTTCGCTGCGAGCGGCGCGGCAAGATCGATGGCGATCGGCAGATCCGAGCTTGCGTCCTCGCCCGTCGCCTTAACGACGATATTGTACGGCCCAGGCGTCGCAGCCGCTGGGATGACAAGCTTCAGCGAAAGGTTCGCCTTATTGTCATAATCAACGAAGGCCGCCCTGACGGGTTTGCCCTCACCGTCGATCTCCGCTTTCCAGCCGGCCGGCGCGCCTTCAATGGAAAGGCTCGTGCGTTGAGGCGCCAGACCGTAGCTGTGAAGCGTGAGAGGAAGGGTCGTATCGCCACCCGCGTGAAGGGTCAGCGCGGGAAAATCCGTCGCAAGCCAGAGGCCCTTGATCGGCGGAGGCGCATTTGCCTCTAGGGCAAAGGCGGAGACTGTTGCGGTAAAGAAAATGGCGGACGTCAACGCCGCGGCGCGCCCAAACATGCTGGACCTCCCGAAGAGCGGATACTTTGATTTCGGTTCAAAGGCGTCGGCAAGGCGCGCACGATGCGCCGAGCGGTGCGTTCGGGCCATTCGGCGCCGTTTCGCGCGCTCCTCACCGACTGCCGCGACCCGGCCTCCAAGTTATGGAGAGCGTAGGATCTGCTTGCTGATCAACGTCAGGCCAGGCGAGGCGACGAACGCCGCGCCATCCTGATCAATGATGCATCTCCCGTGAGAGCGTCTCAGGTGGCAGGGACGAGCCCAGACGCTTCCATCTTTCCGTTCTGACTTTGATAGGTCACCGTGACCTTTTCTCCAACCTTGAACTGGACGAGCTTCACGGTCGACGGCACCGAATAGACCGACCCGTCGCTCAGGACGACCGTATCTTTCGCGGTGTCGATGCTCTTGATCGTCCCCGTCGCGCTCGCTGCATTGGCGCTGGAAACGAAAGCAACAAGCGCGGCCGCCACCGCCGGAATAACCAATTTCTTCATCTTGACTTCTCCAATTCCGAACCGTTTGCGATTCGCAGAGGCTGGAGGTTTCAACTCCATGCTCCCGAAGCGCGATTGGAATTACAGCACAAAGGACTTTGGGACGGCTTTTCGGGACCATGAACAATTTGTAAGGAAAGCCTTCCGCGCCAGATGATGAACTCAATTTTCCCGGCTTCGGTCGCTCTCCGGATCGGCAGCGTGCGAGCTCAAGGGCGGATTGAATGCGCACGATTTGCCCTCGTCTGACGCAAGCCGAACTGCAAAAGCTCGCGTGCAATATCAACCTTGCGCTTCGACGGGGTCGCCAAACGCAAAATTTCGAAGTAGCGCGCCTTCTCGGGCAGGGGCTCGCCTTCACGAAAAGGCTCGGCTCTTGGTCGCTCGAAAACGACAAGCGCGCTCCAAATCTTACGAAAAGTTATGCGATCCGCCTGCTCCAGGCAATCGGCGAGCGCCTATGTCTCGAGGTAAAGGCGCCGCCTGCTCGGCGCGAACCTATGGAGAGATCGATGTCCGATGCTAACGAATGCGCCCGCTCTCGCCGCGCGACTATGGTGCGCCGCGGCTCCAAGGCCCTGATGACGGGCGTCGCAGGCTTGGCCCTCATGACCGCGGCGGTGGGCGGCAACCTCGTCCTGCCTATTCATGCGCTCGCCGCCGCGGTCCCCGCAGCGAGCGAGAACCTAGCGGCCCCGCCTTCGTTCGCCGACATTATCCAAAAGGTCACGCCGGCAGTGGTTTCGGTAAAGGTGCGGGAGAAGCAAGTGGCGCAAATCACGTCATCCGACAATGACAATATGCAGCAACTCGCGCCATTCGAGCGTTTCTTCTTCAAGCAATTCGGCGACGGCTTGCCAGATAGCCAATCGCGCGGCGCGGTGCGGGCGGAGGGGTCCGGATTCTTCGTCTCGTCGGACGGCTATGTCGTCACCAACAATCACGTGGTCGATCACGCGGCCAAGGTCGACGTCGTCACGAGCGACGGCAAGACGCTCGCCGCCAAGATCGTCGGCGTCGACCCCGCGACGGATCTGGCGCTCCTCAAGGTCGAAGGCGCGAACTTCCCCTATGTCAAGTTCGCGAGCCAAGAGCCTCGGGTCGGGGACTGGGTCATAGCCATGGGAAACCCGTTTGGTCTCGGTGAGACCGCGACGGCCGGCATCGTATCCGCCCACGGCCGCGATATCGGCGAGGGGACTTATGACAATTTCCTCCAGATCGACGCCCCGGTAAACCGCGGCAATTCGGGCGGGCCGACCTTCAACGCCCAAGGAGAAGTTGTCGGCGTCAATACCGCGATCTACTCGCCTTCCGGCGGAAGCGTCGGCATTGGTTTCGCCATTCCCGCCGACATCGTCACGTCGATCTACTCGGAGCTGAAAGACAAAGGGCATGTCACGCGCGGCGCGATCGGCGTGCGGATCCAGCCCGTGACGCAAGAGATCGCCAGCGCGCTCGGCATGACCGAGGCACACGGGGCCCTGGTCGACCGCGCTGAGCCGGACGGCCCCGCCGCAAAGGCTGGCTTGGCGCCCGGCGACGTGATTACCGCCGTTGACGGAAAGACGGTGACGGACGCCCATGAACTGGCAAGACGCATCAGCATGATGCAGCCAGGCACGAAAGTCTCCCTGGCTTACTTGCACGACGGGAACTCAAAAACGGCGGAGATTGTGCTCGCAACCCTCCCCGGCAATACGGTGGCGCAAGCTGACCCGGACGACAATGGCTTGCCGCGCCTCGGCATGGCGCTGGCGCCCTCCTCCGATGTGCCGGACGCGACTTCGTCCGGCGTGGTGGTTACGCAGGTCGCTCCCGACAGCGTAGCGTCAGATCATGGCATCAAGGCCGGCGACGTGATTCTCGACGTCAACGGCAAGAAAGTTATGACGCCCACCGATGTGCAGGGAGCCCTGCGGTCCGCCAAGGCGGACCACAAGTCGGCGGCATTGATGCGCCTCCAGTCGGGCGATCAGACGCGCTTCGTAGCTGTGCCCGTCGCGTAAGGGTTGAGACCAGGCGGCGCGATTGTCCCCAGCTAGCGCGGCGCGTTTCAATCTCGACGGGGATAGGGCGGCCGCGGGGAGAGATCGGGAGGTGACCCCCGCGGCCGCCTCGGACACCGGCGGAGTTGCCGGCGCCTCCGTCCGGGCATATCCTTGGAGGCGGAAACACGATGAAAATACTTGTCATCGAAGATGATCGCCAAACTGCCGACTACGTCGCCAAAGGGCTTCGGGAGGCTTGTCACGTGGTTGACGTCGCTCCCGACGGTCGTGACGGATTTTCGATGGCGGCGAACGAAACCTATGATGTGCTGATCGTGGATCGCAGGCTGCCCGGGCTTGACGGACTCGAACTCGTCAGGAGCCTGCGCAACGTCGGCGTGCAGACGCTCGCAATTTTCCTCACGACGATGGGCGGCATCGACGATCGCGTCAGCGGACTCGAAGCTGGAGGGGACGATTATCTCGTCAAGCCGTTCGCCTTCGCAGAATTGCAAGCGCGGGTCAGCGCGCTCACCCGTCGTCGCCCCTCCAGTCCCTTCGAATCCAAGCTGCAGGTCGGCGACCTCGAACTCAACCTCCTGCAGCGAAAAGCATCGCGGGCGGGTAATGCCGTTGAGCTTCAGCCACAGGAATTCAAGCTGCTGGAATATTTGATGCGGAACGCCGGGCGCGTCACGACGCGGACAATGATTCTCGAAGGCGTATGGGGATTCCATTTCGATCCGAAGACCAGTGTGGTGGAAACTCATATCAGCCGCCTGCGAACCAAGCTCAACAAATATGGCGCAGGCGAATTGATCCATACCGTCCGGGGGGCGGGCTACATGATATGCCCATGCGATGAAGCATCTTGACGCTCCATTCTTCAAGACGTCGATCTTTCGGCTGACCGCCCTTTACGTCATTATTTTCACTTTCTCGGTCAGTATTCTTTTTGCGGTCGTCGGCTACGTCGCCAGAAGCTCGATGCACGCGCAGATCGCCGCCGCCGTGCAGAGGGAGGCAACGACGCTGGCGGACGAATACGACGCCACGCGCGGTTCGCGAGCGCCGGAACTGATCGAACTACGGCTGCGGCGCGGCGCGCTGTCGTATTTCCTGCTGCAGGACGCAAACGGTCGGCGCATATCCGGCAACATAGCGCCGATCTCTCCTGAGCCCGGTCTGCGTGATCTTGCCGTGCGACAGCAACTTCGTGAACCAGCCGCCGGCGACGCCGAAGATCGCGCGGAAATCCACAACGCCATTGGCTACGGCGTCAGGCTATCCGACGGGACCTTCGCATTTGTGGCCAGCGACGCGGAGCGAATAACGCAGGTGGAAAAGGCGATTCTCACCGCCTTCGTCATCGGCGGCGGCGTCTCGCTGCTGTTGGCCGTTTCCGGTGGATTTGTGCTTGGCCGCGGTTTCCTGAGACGGCTCGAGGTCGTCAATCGAACCTCGCGCGAGATCATGTCAGGGCGCTTCGACGCGCGCATTCCTGTGCTTCATCGCGATGACGAACTCGATCGGCTCGCCATAAACCTGAATGCGACGTTCGACCGCGTGGAAAGCCTGATGGAAAGTCTCGCGCAAATATCGAGCGATGTCGCTCACGATCTGCGCACCCCTCTCTCACGGCTGCGCCAAACCCTGGAACTCGCCCGGAGGACCTCGACGAACGTGGAGGAATTTCGGGCGGGCACCGAGGCGGCGATCAATGAGGCTGATGACATCCTCGAGACCTTCTCGGCGCTGTTGCGAATATCCCAAATTGAATCAGGCTCTCGTAAGGCGGGATTCAATCGAGTTCGATCTTTCGACGCTGTTCGAAACGATATTCGAGACTTATGTGGCCGTCGCCGAGGACGCGGGGCACGAACTGATCGCGCAGATCGCGCCGAGCATAGACATATCCGGAGATCGGGAATTGCTGATGCAGCTCGGCGCCAATCTTGTGGAAAACGCCATCCGTCATACCCCTGCGGGATCCCGCATCAAGATCGATCTCCACCGAGAGGCGGACGGCGCGGCCGCGGTTTTCTCCGACCGTGGTCCGGGAATTCCGGAGAGTGAATACGGGAAGGTTTTCCGACGGTTCTATCGACTGGAGTCGAGTTCGGACTACGCCGGGGAGCGGGCTCGGCCTTGCGCTCGTCGCTGCGGTCGCCGATCTCCACGGCGCCCGCATTTCGCTTGACGACAACCACCCGGGCCTCAGGGTGACGATCTTGTTTCCGTATTCTGCAGCGCCGCCCTTTTCACGCAGCTTCCAGAAGCCCACAATCAGTAAAACATAGTCCGTCTCGCCATCCCTGCCAAAGGCGAGCCAGTAAGCCATCACGAATATGAGGATGCTGACCACCAACGAGCCATACAGTCTCTGGTGCAATTCGCCGCCAAGGTCTATCCTATAATGCGGCAGGTCCTCTTGTTCCGTGAACCCTAATGGGGTCGAAATCGGCGACTTGGAGCGCGTCGGCGGGAGCCCCCGATGGCGGCTGGACGGCGTTCGTCCTCTGCGGAGGACCCTTCGAGCTCTTTGATCTGCATAGCGCACCTCCTTGGGTCGCGCAGAGCAAACTACCTCGCCGCCCAATCAACCGGCAGTCGCTGCACATAATTCCTAGTTATTCCATGTTCGAAGGCCGATCCTCCTACCACGAGCTTCGAAAGTCGCCGAGTTCGGTGAAACCGCCGCAGATCGCGGGCTGAAAACATCGCCAGCATGATTTGACTGGGGTCTCTCCCGAATCCCGAGTTGTTAGCAGTTCCAAACTTTGGCTTCGGCCGACGGCGGCGAGCCCGTCACCGTCAACGAATCCGGCGCGATCCTGCTCTATCCTGCGGAGAAGACGGGCCGCTTTCTTCCGACCGACCTGCGCGGCCGCAAGGCCGTGACGGAATGGCTGTTCTGGCAGATGGGTGGCCTCGGGCCAAAAGCGTCTATCGCTGCGAACGGGGCCGCAACGCCCCCCTTCGATTCGGCAATTGGTGCTCGCGCTTGGCTGGTGGGGATGGCGCTACGCGACGCCTCTGATTTCGCGAACGCCGCGGCCGAGGCGGCGGCGAAGAAGAGCGCGCAACGTCACGCCCTCGGCATAGCCGACGGCCGCGGCGATTTCATCGACGGAGGCGCTGCTCGTCTTGAGCATATGCACGGCCTGCTCGACGCGGAGATCCTGGAAATAGGCCAGCGGAGTCTTGCCGAGCGCATCGCCGATATGCCGCGCCAAGGTGCGCTTGCTCGTGGCGAGCGCGCGGGACGCCTCGTCGAGGGAGAAGCCGTCGCGCATGCGCGCGCGAGACCAGCGTTCGAACTTGGTCACCAGCGGGTCATCATGGGCGAGATGGTCGGTGATCACATAGGCCGACTGGGCTGGGCGGGAATCGACGATGAGATAACGCGCGATGAGGGCCGCCAGGTCCGGGCTCGCCTGCCTCACCAGCCATAGCGCGAGATCGAAATGGCTGAGGGCGGCGCCCCGCCGTGAGCACCCGCCCTGAGGCGACCACCATCCGGCTCGCCTCCAGCCGCACGTTCGGATAGCGCTGATGAAACAGCGGCGCCAGCCACCAGGTCGTCGTGGCGATGTGATGGTCGAGCAAGCCGGATTCCGCCAACACAAAGGTGCCGATACACGCCGCGGCCATGCGCGCGCCCGCGCCCGACCAGCGCCGCAGGGCGCGGGCGGCGTCAACGACGTCGGGCCGATCCAGGGCCGAACGCAGCGGATCCGGCGTCTTGAACCCGATCGCCGGCACGACGACCCAGTCCGGCCGCGCGTCCGGATTGGGGACGAGGACCGGCACGTTCAGCCCTTGAGACGTTCTCACCTTTCGGCGCATCCCGACCACCGAGACGTCGAAACGAGGCGAGCGCCGCCCTTGCATTTCGGTCAGCTCGTTGGCGGTCGCGAAGGTGTCGAGGATGGCGGCAAGGCCCGTATCGAACGCGCCGTCAAGCGCAAGGACATGAATCTTCATGGCAAGAACGATATCATAGATGTCATTCTCGACAATGGAGCGGCACGGAAGGGGGCGCTAATCAGATCGCCGACCGGAACTTCCCGGCAGCCCAGATTGGAGACTTCGCCATGCCAAAGCTCGCCCTGTTCGCTCGGCTCGAAGCCAAACCCGGCAAGGAGGCTGACGTAGAGAAATTCTTGCAGGCCGGCCTCGGCCTTGCGCGCCAGGAGGCCGACGACCCCGATCTGGTTCGCCCTGCGCCTGGCGCCGACGACGTTCGGCGTGTTCGACGCCTTCTATGACGAGGCGGGCCGCCAGGCCCATCTTGCCGGGCCCATCGCTCAGGCGCTGATGGCGAACGCGCCCGAACTGCTCGCCAGCCCGCCGTCGATCGAGCCGATCGAAGTGCTTGGCCTGAAGAATGAACTAAAGCCGAGCTGACGATCGGTCACGCCGCGCGCAGTGGGTCGACGAGAGGCCGGCGCGGAAGATGCGCCGCGTCATCTCGGCGAGGATGCGGTCATCGGGCGTCACGGCGATCTGCGCCGGCGGACAACGGTGCGGTCTTGGCCAAAATGTCCTCGAGCGCAGCCACGCCGCCCTTGCGGTCGGCCGCCACGGCGAAGATCTCGATGAAACATCTCACCGCGACGCCCCTTGGTTTTCAAGGACGGTCGAGCAGCGCGAGGGAGGGTGCGATAACCCCTTCCAGCAGCGCCCGTTCAGGCCGGACGCGGGCGAGGACGCGAATCCCCATGAGCACCCCGAGAAGATGATGGGAAAGCGTCTCCGCCGGCAGTGACCGCGTGATCGAACCGTCGCCCTGCCCGGCCTTCACGCAACTGAGGAAGAACCCCTCGATGTCCGCAAGAACCTCGGTGACGATCTTCCTAAAGTCCGGATCGTGCGGCGCCACGTCGAGCGCTGCGTTGACCAGCATGCAGCCCTTGCGCTCGCGATCGCCAAGCGAACGCTTCAGGATCTCCTCGAAGAAGGCGCCGATCGCTTCGCGCGGCGCCAACGCCTCACAGCGTCGAATCCGGCTGGCGACGCTTCCTTCGACATAGCGGTCCAGCGCCCTCTCGTAGATCGCGCGCTTATCGCCGAACGCATTGTAGAGGCTGGCGGCGGTGATGCCTGTCCGCTCCACAAGGTCCTTTACCGACGTGGCTTCGTAGCCCCGGTTCCAGAAGCAGAGAACAGCCGCGTCCAGCACGACGCCTTCATCGAATTCCCTGGGTCTCGCCATCCTGTCGCCCGCTCACCGTCGATGCCTCGGCCATCTTGCCATCCGCGCCGCCGGAGTGCATTCTAGAATGATCATACTAAAACTCAAGGCGCGGAGCGCCAGGGGTTTACGCCGACGACCGCTCTGGCCTTCCCGGCCGGCGGCAATCCGGTCTGAAAAGGAGGAGTGCGATGGGACTCGAACAGCAGCTCGCCGCATTCAAAGCGGAGTTCGCGCGGACCGCGCCGGCGGGCAGACAAGCCCTTTACGAGGCTAAGATCGAGGAACTGCGGGCCAGCTTCGCCATGAAAGCGGCGATCGGGATCGACGACCAGGCGCCGGATTTCAGCGCTGCCGGACGCACAGGGCAAGACCCGTCTCCCTCGCGGACATGCTGCGGCGCGGCCCCGCAGTCGTGACCTTCTATCGCGGCGGCTGGTGTCCCTACTGCAACCTCCAGCTGCGGGCCTACCAGGCCGCCCTGCCGGAGATGACCGCGCTCGGCGCGCAGCTGGTCGCGATCTCGCCGCAACTGCCGGACGGCTCGCTGTCCACCGCGGAGGCGAACGATCTGACCTTCGATGTCCTCAGCGATGTCGGCAACTCGGTCGCGCGCCGCTTCGGCCTTGTCTACGCACTGCCCGAGGAGCTGCGCGCGGCGCTGCGGTCCAACAACAAGGCGTTGCCGGGCGTCAACGGCGACGAGAGCTGGGAGCTGCCGGTTCCGGCGACCTACGTCATCGGCCGGGACCGCCGCGTAGCGCTCGCCGCCATCGACGTCGATTACCGAAACCGCCTCGAACCCGAGGCCATCCTGGCCGCACTGAAATCGCTGCGCCCCGCCTGACCTCAACCCGATGCCGCCACTCGGGATCCGCCACCACATTTGATCCGAAGGAGACGCCATGATCCGCTTCTATTTCCACCCGACGCCGAATCCCGCAAAAATCGCCCTTTTCCTGGAGGAGACGGGCCTGCCCTACGAGGCGATCCCCGTCGACACCAGCAAGGGCGAGCAGCACACGTCCGCCTTCCGGGCCATCAACCCGAACGGCAAGGTGCCTGCAATCGTCGACACCGACGGGCCTGGCGGCAAGGAAGCGCGGGTCTTCGACTTCGACCGCCATCCTGATCTATCTCGCCGAAAAGACCGGAAAATTCCTCGGCGCGCCCGAAGACCGGCCGGAGCTGCTGTCCTGGCTCCTGTTCATCGCCTCCGGCCTCGGCCCCTTCTCCGGCCAGGCCGTGCATTTCCAGTTCGCGGCGCCGGCGGGCCTCGACTACGCCGTCAATCGCTACCGCCGCGAGGCGGAGCGGCACTACCAGGTGCTGAACGACCATCTGGAAGGCCGCGACTTCATCGTCGGCGACACCTACACCATCGCCGACATGTCGGCCTGGGGCTGGCTCGACCGGGCCTCGCGCGTGCGCAAGGGCGAGGCCGATCCGCTCGCCGCCTTTCCCAACCTCAAGCGACTGTTCGAGACCGTCGATGCGCGCCCTGCCGTCGCTCGCGCCCGCGCGGTCGGCAAGGAGCATGACTTCAAGAAGGTCAATGACGAGGAGACCAGGCGCGCGCTGTTCCCGTCCAATTATCCCCCGGCCGCGTGAGGAGACGCGTCACGATGATCGCTCTCGATCGCGACGATCCAATCGCAGTGGACGAGTGGCTCTGGGACTGAAGGGGCTGTCGAAGAGGTTGTGAAGGATCACTCGGTGCGCAGCGGTAGCGAGCGAATGACCAATCAAACGGACGGAGCGAACAAGATGATTGAACTCTACTACTGGCCGACGCCGAACGGCCACAAGATCACGATGTTTCTTGAAGAGGCGGGGCTGGACTATACGATCCACCCGGTCAACATCAGCGCCGGCGACCAGTTCAAGCCGGAATTTCTGGCGTTCTCGCCGAACAACCGGATGCCCGCCATCATCGACCGCGATCCGGCCGACGGCGGCGAGCCGGTCACCGTGTTCGAATCCGGCGCGATCCTGCTCTATCTCGCCGACAAGACGGGGCGCTTCATTCCGATCGACCTGCGCGGCCGCAAGGCCGTCACGGAATGGCTGTTCTGGCAGATGGGCGGCCTTGGGCCGATGGCGGGCCAGAACCACCATTTCGGGATCTATGCGCCGGAGAAGATCCCCTACGCCATCAATCGCTACGTCAACGAGACCAACCGCCTCTACGGCGTCATGGACCGTCGCCTCGCCGATCGCCCGTTCCTCGCCGGAGACGACTACAGCATCGCCGACATGGCGGCCTATCCGTGGGTCGTGCCTTGGAAGCGCCAGCAGCAGAACCTCGACGACTTCGTGAATTTGCGCCGCTGGTTTGACATCATCCGTGAACGACCGGCTACGCAGCGCGCCTATGCCAAGGGCGAACCGTATCCGCCCAACCCGCCGTGACGGAAGAAGGCAGAGAAGCTGCTGTTCGGCCAGACCGCGGCAAGTGTCGCCAGGTCCTAACATCCGTAAAGTCCGTACGTGAAAAGAGGCCGCGAGTGGCTGGCTGCTGAGAGGGCTGTAGTTCGGCTGCTCGGCGGTTGGCGGGGAGCAGCTGTGCTCCTCGCGACTTTTGGACTGACGCTGATAAGGACCTGACGTTCGCGATCATCGCGGGCTGTCTGATTGCCGGCGCTCGCCGCGTTCGGACCGGGCGTCGAAGAGGAAGGTGGTAGGAATTTTTTCGCCACCGTCAGCTCAGACCCAAGCGACGAATTGCGTCCTCGCCGCTTGCGTGCTCGAAGCAGCGGAGAAATCAACGCGAATTCCGCATCCGACAAATCGGTCGATAGCTGGATCATATCATATTTTAGGATCGGCCTCGCAGCATGGCATCACGAATCGCCAAAAGCTTTTGCAATTACTGGAGAATCAAGCCACGCGAGGTCGATCGTGTTTTCGGGTTCCGCTCTCAGGAAGCGTCGGTAAATTAACGCTTCGATTTATAGCGATCGCTACGTCGGCCGCACGGCTTTCACCGATTTCGACATTCGATAATTTCGCGATGTTGCCTTAGTTAGAACCGCGTCGTGGCAACCGTCAGCCAGGATGGCGACCACTCGACAAGGACAGCCTCCAAATGCTTGTCGACACCGCTCAGGATGCCGACGCCCATGAGAATGAGGAGCAGGCCCATCGCTACCTTGGCGTTCTTTCCCGTCCCGACAAGACCTGAGCGCAAACGAGAAATCGTCTCGCGCGAAAGCAGGCCGAGGGCGATTAACGGGATGGCGCTTCCAATTCCGAAGACGGCCATCGTCGCCGCTACCGCCCCCAAATCCTCGCCTCGCGCCGCCAATACCGAGGCCGCTCCCAAGGTTGGGCCGACGCATGGCGCCCACACGACGCCGAGAAGCAATCCCACTGCGAATTGCCCCGAAAGACCTTGTGTCGAAAAGCCGCCAAACCGCTGATCAACCCAATTGCCAACTGGGCCGGCCGCGACAGCGATGCGTGTCTGGATCGTCGGAATTAATAGCAAGACACCCACCAACGCCATCACTCTCGGGCACCGAGGATTTACAGCCTATGAATTCCTCACGTCCGCACATACTTTGCGGGCGATGCCGCACAGATGCTCATGATGCGTCATGTAGATCACCTGCCCGACCTCAGCCATTTTCGATAGCAACCGGAACGCCTCTTCGGCCCGGAAATCGTCAAATGTTTCCACGACGTCGTCGGCGACGAACGGAACAGTCGATGGCGGCTGGCGCGACATGGCGTATTCTTGATAGCCCGCGACTTTGAGGGCGAGATAGAGCTGAAACCGAGTTCCCTTTGATAGTTCGGACGCTTTTTTGGATTTCCCGTCAGCGCCTATACCGACGAGGATCTCGCCATCACCCTCGGGCTGCGTCGCCAACTTCCTGTAGGCGCCGCGGCTGATCGTGCTGAACGCCTCGGATGCGTTGGCCATCATCGAAGTGCGCTTCTCGCGAGAGGCTCGAAGCGCCTGCTCGGCGGCTATCAAGCCCGCCCCCATGCGCAACCACTGACGCGCTTTGTCCTCGATCTCGAGGCACACCGTACGGCGCTGCTCATCGATCAGCGCCACGGCCTCATCGCCTCCGATCGCGTCGATCTGGTCGCTCGCCTTGCTCATCGCCAGGTAATGATCCCGCTGTCGTGTGTCTGCATCGCTGAATAGATTGTCAGCTTTGGCCTTCTCCGTCGAAAGTACCGCGGGATCGACGTCCTTGAGGATAGCTTCAGCCTCCTCTATCGTTTCGACGCCAAGCGCCTGCGTAATCAACCGCTCCTCATCCGCGCGGCGCTTCAGGAGGTTGGTCTTGACCTTGGCTTGCTCGAGCCTTTCGGCCGCAGTGGTAAGTGTCTCAACACCGAAATAAGCGAAAACCTCGGCCTTTTCCGCTTCGCTTTTCTCAATGTCACCGCGATATGCACAGCCTCGCGTCGACGAGCGTCGACGAGATCTTTGATTTTGC
>CAWBIR010000002.1:0-569073 GCA_963788885.1 uncultured Alphaproteobacteria bacterium
AAGGCTCTCGCGATTGCGTAGCCAGTGGAATACGAATTTGATAAAGGGGAGAAAGTCTTCGTCGCGTTCGGGGTTGGCGGTCAGGTACGGCTTTGCCTGTTCGTACAAAGTGGCATTTTGCCCTACGGCGCTGATGAGCTTGGGCAGCGCGGAACGCCATTCATCCATTCCCCACCGCTTCTCGTGATTGAGGTGGATCAGCCCGGGCGACGGAAGCGTGCGTATCTTTTGGGAGGCGGCAAGGAACGCGAGCGGGAAACAGTAATCCCACCACACCGACCCGATCTTCCAATCCTCCGACCAGCGAATTTTTTCGAGTGAATCGATCGTGAAGAAGAAAGCGTCGAATCCGAAACAATGCTGTCCGGTAGGGCGCAGGTCTTGTTGGGAAAGGTTGAGTCGCTCGACGATGACAACGCCGTTGTCGAGAAGATTCTCAAGCGCCGTGCCCAGGTTGAGCAGCGGGATCGTCATGCAGTCGGCGTTTACGATCCCCGCGATCCGGCTGCCGGTCTTCTTTGCTGCGTCGAGGAGGTCGATGATCAGCGGCCGAGAGCGCGCGACCGGCTGAAACTCGATCGGCAACATCTTGAAAGCCTTCGATTTCTTGAGCCGAGTTGAGGCTGATCGGTCGAAACCCCGATGCCTTCCACGAGGCGATGCAGAGTTGCAGCCAAGCTGGCCCGAAGTTGCGCCCAGCGGCCGGTCGAGAACAATTCGGCGGGATCGACGTGAAGAGGGGAATTTGCGGCTGCGTCATCGCGGCGCACACTAGCTTTGGTCATAGTGGGCAGCAAGTTGGGGACTGTTGCGGCCCTGCAGAAAAGGTTGAAACGGTAGATATTTAACCTAAATTGTGAGCCGCTTTGGTTGCGCCGTTCCAGCGGTTGACCGGGCCGTCCCAAGCCTACCTTACCCGCCGAGACGGTCGCAATCGAAGCCTCCTATGCCGAGTTGGTCTACACCGGCGCCGAAACTCTGTTCACCCTGGGGTTTTCGGCATTAACCGCAGGTCACGTCACTGTCGGCTATTTTGACGCTGACTGGCTCTGATCCCGCTGATTTTTCGTCGACGCTCGATGGCCCCGGCGCCGTCAGCATCGCCAGGATCGCGTTTCCGCCAGGGTCCAGCGACGACGCGATCAAGATCGCGATCGAGCGGGTCCGCCGGCGACGCAAGGCGTCAATTTCACCACCCGTGCGATCCGTCGGTGCATGAGCGCCTGGCCGATGCCATGCGGGCGGCCGAGCTGCGCGACCGGCAGACCAGGGCGGTAACGCCGTTCTCGGCCTCCGAAGACGCCGTCGACTTCCGGCCGCGCCGGGTATGCGCGGAAGATCCGATCGACGATGCCGATCTCGCCACGAAGTTCGAATGCGCAGGCAGCTGTTGAAGCTGCCCGCGATCCCCTAAATGCAGCGATAATGCAGCGATCTTTGCCGAGTTATTCGACGCCGCCAAAACCTGAGGTATCGGCTAAGAGATTTGCAGGTCTTGCTCGCCGGGCGTGGGTTGGACTTTGTGCCCTCTCTTGGCGGCTGCTGGGGCGTCGCGAAGGCGAGGGCTGCAGCAACCTGGCTTACAATCCTGCGCACCGATCCGGATTTGGCAGCTTGTGCCCTCCTGATCGGCGCCGGCGAAAATCTTGAGTTTCGGAAAGCGAAGCGGGTCATGCGCCGCCTTCGCTCGCCGCCCATTCGCGGCCATCCGCCCGCGCCGGATTTTCTGCACGTATGATCACCGCCCATAAATGTCCTTGAATTTGTACGAATCGCATCCCAGTATTTGCTTAGAATAAATAAGCAAGAGATCGATTGTGGGGCACGGAATACGGGGAGATGACCTTGAGCTCACTTATATGGGTGTGCCTGGGCGTATGGTTGGCATTCAACGGCTTTGTTGCAGTGCGGTTGGCGCTTCGGTTCTTGAGATCGCAGACGGTTAAGTCCGCATCCTGGAGCGAGCCCCACTAACGCGCCGGCCACGGTCTTCGGGGCTGATCGTTTCCACGCGGCACTGAGCTGGCAGACACCCTTAGCAGGGGTCTATGTTCGGCGCTTCGGAACCGTTCGGCTGAGTGCCGTGCCCGCTTGGCTGTTGGGTAATTGCTGCTCCTGGGTCACAGCCTATCGAGATGCAGCATAGCTTTGCACTATGCAGGATCGTAGCGCGGTGGTGAGCTTGATCAGGCCGCTCTCGCCCTCGATGGCCGTGGTTTGAACGATCGCAATCTCATGCTGGCCCAGGCACTTGCGGACGAGGTCAAGCCCGGTGCAAAGCGGCGCATAACGGAAGGTTCGGCTGCCTTCGTGCGGAAAGGGCGAGACGATAGTCGCCGTCAGTGACTTCTGCGGATTTGCGATCTCGGCCTGGGCCTTGGCGAGCGCGGAGGCCAGCGCGCCAATGGATTCACTGGAGCGCTGCATGGACTGGCTCCATCTCCACCAATTCGAAGCTAATGGCTCCGGATCTTGAGCGCTTAGCCCTCAGCCCATGGCCGGTCGCCTCCTTGGCGTCCTCCGGCACCAACTTCTTGAGGTCGGCCTTGGCCCCCTCATGTTGCTGATAGGCCGGCCGGGTCCGGCGATAGGTGGCCGCGAATTCCGCCCAGCTGTTCGATGAACTCATGTCGACCATCCGCACCGCCTCTAGCCTCGGCCGTGGCGGCTCGATCCCGAACAAATGGGGTTGTTCGCCGCTCCTGACACAACGCCAGAACTTTTTCTCTGCGGTGAGCAGCAAGTGCTGGTACAGCGGATCGGCGTGAACCGCGATTTCGACCCACTTGCCGCCGCCCGTGATGATCGACAGCACGGCAGAGCGTGCGTTGCAGACCCACATATTGTGCTGCAGCTGCGCCATGTGTCTTTCGGCGGCGACTTCTTCGCTGAACGACCAGGGCAGCATGAACTTGGCCTCGAATACCGCGGAGGTCTGTTCGACCAGACCGTCGAGGGTGGCCGCCATCCATTGGTGGACCGGATGCTGGACGCGCCGCTGCACGTCCTTGACGGTATGACCGGTATTGCGCTCGTACCAGCGCCGGTTGAGCTCCTCGGTGATCGAGCCCAATTGAACGATCAGATTGTTGGAGAGATCTTCGGGCTCGACGTCGCCGCGCTTCTCGCGCCACAGCCGAATGAGACCGGCTTCGTCGTCGCCCATGATGATGCGGGCATCCGAGCCGCCGATGAAAGCATCTCCGATTAAGCAATTGCGACATCTACATCTCCCGATTGCCACTCACCCGCGCGTTGTGCGGGGCAAGTCAGCCGCGTCGGGCAGGATGTGGAACAGATAAATTTGGATTCGGATGCTCTGCAGGGCCGTAGCCGGACCGGAGTTCAGAACGTTAAATCGCCGCAGGATGCCAGTTGCGCAAGCACCGTCATCGTAAAGGATGCTAAGCTCATCGTGGTTCGTAACGGTCGGGCAGGCGATGAACCACTATCAGGTGCATGCGAGCCCCCAATTGAATTTTTCGCGGGACCGGCGCGGCCGCAAGGCAGGTCCGCAGATTTCTCAACCACAATTCCAGATGCGGATGTCGCGCGGCCCATGCCAGCATCGCACAGGAGATGCCGAGGTCATCGTGTTGCCCGGCCGGACAGCTATAGATCACTCCGTTTTCACGAAACTCGGTCTCTAGATTGGCCAGCTGCTCGTAGGCGCGGCGCAGGCCTGGTCCATCGGCAAATCGAACCGAATTAGACTGCAATTCAGTGTGCAACAGTTCGAGCAGATAGCTTCTCCCGATGGTGTAGACCAACATCGCGCTGTTCTTCACGGGACGTCGCTCAAATGTCATGCCGTCGCCAGCGCGACTGATCTGAAGACCGATCACACGGGCGCCAAACGTCTCGAACAGGACCTCGGCATAGGTCGGGTCGAAGCTGAGGTCCGCAACAATCAGCGCGTCAGAACGGTGGCGGCGGTCGATCATTGCCAAGGCGCTGGCGCGCGCGCTGCCAAACTGGTTCTGGGGCAGCTCTTCGGCTTCGCCGAATTCCGAGCAACCGTCTGCCCGTAGGGGCTATTTCCCCCGACCACCGCGGTTGAACGATCGCGGCTGCGCCCGACATCATGGGCAATGATCAGCGGCTTGAAGCGCCGGCCAACTGCCAACATCCTCGAGCACGGGACCAAACGCCCGACCAGGTCGCACGAGGGGCACGTGGCTCTGGATGGCGCGCTCATAAAGCTCCCAGGTGAACGGGCTGGCCTCGCCGCCTCCAGGGATACCGAAGTATTCTCGCTGAAAATTATGCTCACCCAGCAAACGCCGCTGCTGCTCGAGGAATGCTGGCGTGAAAAAGCTCACGGTGTCAGCGGTGGCTTTCAGCCGCATCCAGGTCGGGTCGTCGTCGGACCACACCGTCCAGAATGGGTCGGTGCGGCTCCAGGCAGTCGACAACATCGCAAATCGCGCGTCCGGGCGGCGCGCCCTCATCGGGCTCAATGCGGCGATCAGATCATTGGAAAGCTGGGCAGCCTCATCGGCGATGATAAACCCGTCCACCGTCAGTCCCCGAATTGAATCATCGCTACCCGGTAGCGCCAGCACTCGCGATCCGTTCTTAAGCTCGAGCGCATAGACGTTGTCGGTCCTAAACTCGGCGCCGACCTTGATCAAAAATTCGCGTACCCGCCGCACCGCTTCCGAGCTCTGCCGGTGCGGCGGGACAGGCGATGACAGATAGCCCGCCTGGTGAAAACAGCATGTAATGCGCAATCGCCCACGCCGCCGTCGTGGTCTTACCCACCTGGCGCGCCGTCAACGCAATCATTGAGGCGCCCTTTGCGGGCGCGCAGGAATTGCTTTTGCCAGTCAGCGGGTTCGACGCCCAAGTTCATGGCGTACCCACAGCACAGGATCGATGTAATGGGCGACGTTACGCAGCTTGCTCATCATCGACCTCCAGCAAGGCTTGCGCGATCCGCGCCTTCAGCTCCGGTTCATGATCAAATTTTTGGATGATGCGTTCAGCGATCTCTGCGCCATCGACATGGACGTTGGTTTGTACGGCGACATTGACCTGCGGCACCTTGGCGCTCAAATCCGGCGAGCCGCGACAGGCTATCGAGGGTATGGCGGATCGAATTGAGACCGGACAGCGCGACCTGCAGCGAACCTTGTTGTTCCGCCTGGCTGACGATCTGATCGATGCGACTGCGCAACTCGAAAATAGGCGCCGCTCAAGGTCCGCTTTCGACGGCAGACAGGCCACCGCCGCGGTGCCGCGCGACACCTCTTTCATGATCGCATTGGAGGAGGATAACCTGAGACAATTCGACCGGTGTCGGTGCAGGCTGGAGGGGTTTAAATCATAATCAGCCGCGATTTGATTGCCGGGCTCGCCCGCGGCCAACCGCCGGTCAATCTCAGCGCGTTTTATATGCTGACAGGTGCTGCACTTTCGAGCCATATTAGGCGGCGGGTCGCCGTCCCCCATTCTCCTCGTGCTCCGGTATTTGGAAATCACTCATCCGGGACGGAAATCGCGTTTCAGTATTGGCGATGGGAGAGCGTGAGCGTCTCCGCCGGCGCCGAGATATAACTGCCCTCAGGCCGTAGCCTAACAAAAATCCGACGGCGAAAATACCAATGAGGAAAACACCAATGAGCAAGATGGGCACGGCTTCTGACATGATCAGAGGACTGTATTTTCGTCCAAGAGAGAACCTCGGTTCGCCTAAAGAGATGCCCAGCAGGCGGCACCAATACCCATAAACACGGTATCAGGTTAAGATAAACTCGATCGGACAACGCTCCTCTGGAGCGATCGTTCCGGCTGCTGATTTAGCTGGCGCCCGTCGCTTACTCACATTCCGTTGGAACTCAAGACTTGTGGGTGGGCCGTGAAGTGTCCTAGTTTCTAGCAAACAGGAGCCCGGCATGACCCCGAAAATCGCTGCAACGCTTTCACTTGTTAGTGCTCTGTTGTCGTCGCTGGTTTCCTACGGACCGGCACAATCTGCGCCGCTTATTGGTCTGGCTCTAACAAAGCCTGGTGTTGAACAAAACGAAGTGCAGGTGCGTTGGAGGCGGGGCTGGCATGGGCGCGCGGGTTTTGGAGTATCGAGCGCACCCCCCCAGTATTACGGCGGTTCCTACTTTGGCTACACATACGACGCCTGGCCTGGGAGCTACGGCTATCGACCCTTCGGGTGGCACTACTAGGCGGTACCCCCTAGGGGCCGCATCGCAAGGGATGGACAGCCCCGACGTCCAGCATATTGACCCCAGCACACTCAAATGCTGCACTGCAGAAGTTGCAGTGCGTGCGTTGTTGGCTGACGTTTATGGGCGATATTTTAGAGGATGTTATTCGATCCTATGGCCGGGACGTTGGTGACGTGGCCATTGGAAAAGTTCGAAATTACCTTTCTTTGCTGGCATCGACGGGCATGTCCGACGAGCAGCTTTTTACTCTGGGCCGTGCCTATCTCGACGAGGTTCTAGACCCCGATCCACGTTATTCCGGCTGTTAAAGGTTGGCGGCAATGCCACAGCTTTCCCTGCCTGACCTGGACCACTTGGCTATGGGACTAATCCGTCTGTGGCGCCGCGTTCGCTTGTAGCGGGTTGGTTTTCTTACTTCCGAGAGGACCAAAGACCCGAGCAGCGGTAAGATCTTTTGAGGAAAACATCGACGAAATCGATGGCCACCTCATGCAGGTACGGAGGGAGCACGAGCGCGTTGACTAGCGGGCTATCCCTCTATCAGACGACATAGGTCGCCCCGCCTCGCAGTCGGCAATTTCGCCGCGCCCATGAGTGCCAAATCGCTGGTTTCGAACAAATACTGCTTAGGCTGTAATCGGCAAACATCACATCGCACGATAAACGCGGCCTTACCTCAAGCCCCAATACGCCATCATGCCAAGCCCGGCGAGGGCGGCAATGAGCAGACCAGTTTCAAAGTATCGATTGATTTCCCGGTCGTCGCGGTCCATCGGCTGCACTCGGCCCAGCTTGAGTATTAGGATCGGGAAAAAGTTACGACGGCGTTAATCCGAAAAGGGACCACTCCTAAAATCAAAAGGGACCACTAACCAAGTGATTGAATGGAAAGGGGCCACTACCCGATTTGGGGTACTGTCCGTATTTGACCCCCGGTGTCCTAGTTTAAAGTTAGTAATGTCCTAATTTGAATTTCAGGGACCGCCATGAAACGGGGAATATCGATATTATTGATCTTGCTCGCAGCAACCGCCCTCATCGTCGGGTGGTTGGAGTGGTCCTTGCAAGGCCATATCGCCGAGGGCGGATGCCGTCGAGAACTCTTCCGGAAAAGTAGTGTGTCCTGAGCCATTTCATCCGAAGTGAGACCGCCTCAGTTGGCGGCCTCTTTCATGGCGGCGGTGCTGCCGCGCGACCGGCTATCCACGTAGCGACGCCGACCGCCGCAAAGAACACCCCCGCCATCCAAGCCTGCGAATCTGGAAGCTTGTTTGCTACGATTGCCACCGCGATCGTAACCGCCGCTATCCCGCACATAAGAGCTATCGCCATACAGCATCGGTAAAGAACCGCGCGGAAAAAGGCTATCACTTCCCTTTCTCCTTCAATCCGGTCTCAACCAGCCAGCGGGTTTCGCGTTGGGCAGGATCTCGTGCATGCGAAGGTTGCCTATTCTTCATCGCGCTGCGACGAGAGCGCTAGGCTACTGCGTTCAGTGCTTTTTCGGTCGAGGAACCCGCACAGAAACGTTTGCGGATGGCCTCTTCCACGAGCGCAAGCGCTTCGAACGCATCGCGCGCTTTCACTTCGGCCAGCTGCGCACGCAGTTCGGCGGCCGTTGCCCGATCCTCCGCGGCGGTAATCCGCATTTCGGCTTGCCTCAAAGCGCGCGATGCATCCTGGAGCTTGTATTCGGCTTCAGTGATGATGTGTCGCCTTGCGTGGTCAGCGGCCTCACTCCGCGCCTCAGCAGAAAGCACTCTTTCTGTAGCAGCCTTGCACATTGACTGAGCTCGAGCTTCGGCTTCGCGCGCGCGAGCTTCCATGTCGCTGAAGACCTCGGCAGCTTGGTAGACCAGATCAAGAGCGCTGGCTCCTAGATCTGGCTCCGGTGGGCGAACGAAGCTGAGGACGTTTTCTCGGGCTAGTTTGGCCTTTCGAATGTGCTGCGTCATTTAAAAATCCTTGGGACTCCATCAATAACGCGATGATGAACGGTTATGGTGAACGGCGCGTTAATCGGGCGCTAAGGGTTCCTCGGGACACGTCTCGGCGGGCAGACGCTTCGCCGATCGCAACTTCAGCCGGTGGAGGTGCGGCAATGAGCTGCGAGATCATGCAGTTTTCCGCCGCCGCGCTCCCCGGCCGCCCGGTAACCGTCAAGCAAGCGGGCGCGGGAGTGACTGCGATTAGCAACCGCGTCCTTACGGCGAGACAGCGACGGCGCGAAGGAAGGCCGGAGCTTCCGCCACCGGCAACAGAAACCGCCAAAAATTCCCTGATCCGGATCGTGCGCCGCGACGCTTGGTGGCTTGCCGATCGGGTGACGGATTATTGGCGGGCGCGCCTTGACTGGTGCAGCGCGCTTGGGATCGCCCAACAATGCGGGATCGCCGACAGCGCCTCCCCATCGGCTGAGAATGAAAGCCGATTTGGACTGGTCGATAAATGGCGCGAGGCTGTTGCGAAGAAGCTGCTTACGCCGGCGCCCGATCTCGCGGCGATCACTTGGAAACGCACGAAACTTAAGAGCAGCGATTTTCCTCACCTGCCCATCAAAAGAGAACGGGTTGAACGGGCGATCGCCGACGATGTCGCGTTTCTCGCTGCGCATCCGACGCGAGCGAAGCGGGGCACCTCGTGAAGCGCCGGCGCCGATCGATCAGAAAGCGCAACCGGCAACGGTTGGCCGCACACGCCAGAAGGTTGAGGGCGGTAACCCGAGATTAACCGCTGAAGCCCACCATCGTCTGCGACCTTCTGGTGGTCACGATACCTGAGTAGAGCCGTCGCTGATCCTACCCCAGCGGCGGCTTTTTCTATTGCCGCGCTCCCCGCCGTCGATCTAAGGTTTGAATAAATCCAAATCCCTTGGTCGCGTTAAACCACTTCACCGTTCCTGTCGCCACTTCCGCACTCTCAGATTGAAAATACGGTGGACTTTCAATGCCGTCATTTTGACGGGATTGAAGTTTCGGCAAAGCTCAACGCCTAGTCCCCTAGCGCAACAATAGCTCGAAAATATCTCGCCCCTATCGATCGATGAACTCGGCGCCGAGGAAATTGCTCTCGCGCCAGACCAGTCGACATCTCCGGATTGTTCGAAAGCCGTTGTCGGATAGTTCGAAGTCGACTGGAAGCAACGGTAGGTCGACATGTAAGCGCATCCCGATGCCGTGGTCCGAAGTATCCCGCACCGTTAAAGCGAAGAGGCTGTTTAATCCAGAAATGCGGAGCAGCGCGCCACGATTGCGCGGCGTCCGTTCCGATGCTCTACGCTCGAACTCATCCTCGAGGGAAGTATCGTTCACTGCGGTCATCCGGGCCCTGACATCTAGTCTGGATTGTCGTCACCGCGCTGGTGATCAGGATGAGCTTTCTTGGTGGGTGGCGATCGGCTTTCAAGCCGCGCTTCGTATTTCAAGGCTAGATCGAGCAGTCGTCTTCTTGTGAAAGCGTCCGCCGTGCCTGCCATAAGGCGGCATCGATTGATCATTTCTTTAAAATCGTCTGGCTTCATCGCTCGCAGGCTGTTTTCGTCGCAGTACGCTTTGCGTTCTTAAAACGAAGCCGCCGGGCGGAATATGATCGCACGACGACTTCGCCACGCTGGTCCCGAACGAGGGATAATGTCCGGTGTCCCCACGTTAGAGCGGTTGCGAACGCTGGCAACGCTCATCGCGAATTAAGCTTGATGCCGTCACAAGAGGTTAAACCTGGAACAGGTGTCGGCCGAGCCATCCTTCGACCGCGAGGACATGACGCGGCAGTGTAATGGCGTCGGTCCCGGCCCGACATGGGCGGATAGACGTTTTGTGAAATAGTCTACTTCAGCATCGCTAAGCTTTGTTTTGAGTAGGCGCTGATACCTATCAATGTTCCGTTCATGGACACGTAAAAGAAAAGCTCTTCTTTCGTCCATCATGAGCTCGCGCGAACGTTCTTCCGATGGGGCCCCACAGGCGGGCCCTGTCACCGAGAAGGTTGCGGTGCGGGGCCTTCTGGGGTAGCGCGATCCCGCGGGGGGCAGGGCGGCGCAAGGCGAACCTTCGCAGATTCCTCGCCGATTGGTGGTCACGTCTGATCATATGATCGTCGACATATCGCGCGTGAACCGCCGTCTGCGGGCGTCAGCAGCCACGCTACACAGAGATCATGTGCGAGATGGCGGTCGCGGCGTAGCCACCTGCCATCGATTTGTCCCTTGGTAGTCATCAAGTCGCCCCGCGACTCGGCGAGGCGAATGCTGAACCGATGACCGCGGAGCGGGCCGTGTACGAAGCGCCGAAACGGTACATTGTCGCAAGCGTCAGTTCACTGGCTCTTGCGATCCTCTTTCTGTGGGTCGCGATCGCTATTCGGAGCATAGCGCCCGAAATCACTGCTGACGCATCGGCTGTGACGGTTCACCTTGTCGCGCCCGAGGCAACCGCGGATGGTGACCGCTAACCTTCAGGCGCAAGCCGCTGCGACGCAGACGGCGGCGAAGGCCGTGCGCCGACGCGCTTTTGCTTCACAGGTTGGTTGTTGAGGCGGATGGCGACGTTGCGCGAACGATCGAAGACCTCCAGCAATTCGCCGCAGGTCAGGCAACGAAACTCACCCTTCGCGCCTGACGTTGTCTCGAGCTCGAGTCGCCGATAGCCGCCGCAGTTGGGACAGCCGAGGTCAGATTTTCGCACGGAGCAATTCTATGTTGTTTCCCTATCATTTTCACCGGTGGACGGCGTTGCTGCTTAGCGGGGATCTTGGCGACCAACTCGCGACGGAAGGCGAATGGTTGTCCACAGGCCGATGAAAGGCCTTGCTGTCGCAAATTCTTCAAATAACGTAGCTATTTTGAGTTGGGGCGGGCTTTATCCACAGGTGGCAACACGCGATGTGTAGTCCTGGCACCCTTTCAACGACTGGCGCAATCATCTTCCTCAGCTTGGTCCTGATCATGGCTGGCGCTGGGACTTGGATCAGCGTGATGGGATAAACGAAAAGACCCCGCCTTTAGGGGCGGGGCCAGTCCTAATGGTTCCTTACGCACGGCTATGATGCGCTGATTCTCAGGCTAGACGGAAGTATCGGCGGCGTCGCTAGGCTGGCAAAGATCGAAGATCTGCTGGCGATACCGGACTAATTCCATTGCCGACATGTGAGCGTTTGGCTGGTGGACCACTTCGACCTCGACGCCAGCCCCAAGGTCGCGGCGGAGCGCTTCTCCGATTGCGGCGTCGACCTGATTCCCCATCACAACAACCCGGCTTGGGGCGGAAGCGCAGATGATCTCCCCGACATATGATGTCCAGCACTCATGCAGGAGGCGATCGTAGACGCTACCGGCGGCCAGTCTGGCGCCGGCCTGGTAGAGCGCTGAAATGCTGGCATCGACCAGCCAAATCCCGGCTTGTCGAACGCTCTTGAGCAATTCGAGCTTGTTCTCAATTCGCTTGGCGGCGTTGGTCTCACCGCCTTTCATTAGGCCGGCGTGCGACTGGTGGGGCCCGCGCACTGTGTCGTGAAGTAGTTTCCAGTACTGCGTGGCGCCATAATTAGGAAAAACCGCGGGGGTGACCAGTGTTGGTTCGCCACCGCCCAGGCAATAGATGAACCGGGCGAAGCCTGTCACATCCCCATCAGGGTGATGCACTTGGCTTGCTGCCTCATCTCGCGACGTCCAGACGTGCGATTCCGCCAGCAAAACGATCCGAACTCGATCGGGACGCCACATCGACCTCAGTTGCTCAACGACAAGAGCGGCCTCGAAGCACTCCGACCTTTCTGGGCCGAGCCGATCCCTGAGCTTTGCATAGGCGCTCTCGAGGCGCGTGAGGTCAAGCCGCGCCAGCATTCGTTTGACCGTCACGGAGTGGTGTTTGAACTCGTCCCTTGCCCAGGCATGCTTTGCACTGAGGCGGAAAGATCCGGACGCCCGGTCGCGTTGGCGCAAGACCAGTCCCGTTGCACGCCGGGCACGGACGCTCGATCGGGCGAGGCTTTTTCATTCCAAACGGTCTAGCATGCGCATGACCTGCGTTGCAGTCCAATCGCCTGACCCGCGCGGGCGGGCCAGTGCGAATCAGACTTTTCGTGCTACATTGCCCCATGACCATCATCTGGAAAGATAGCGAGATCGGGGGCCACAAATGCGCCTCGCTCACCATCGATGACAAGCGCCTCTACGTGGCCGAGAGGTTTGGTAGGATCGAGGGGTGGATCGACACGGTCAAGATCGGCAACTACGCCAACTTCGCCGAGGCCAAGGCGGCCGTTCTGAAATTCGGTGCCCCTGGGCGCCTCATGGGCGGTCCCTCAGTTTCTGGCTTTGCTTCCCGCCGGGGGATCTAGCGCCGGCGCGCGACGATCCAACCAACGATGAAGGCGAGAGCGAGAGCGCGTAGTGGCGCCTCGCGTGTTACTTGGCTTACATGATCCAGCACGCCGCCGTAACGGCGGCTGTCCTCGATGGCCCCAGCGATGCTCTCGGTGGTCGACTGAACCGTCTCTGCGGCGCCGCGCACAGCTGCGGTCGCCTTGTCTAATGCCTTTCGGGGATCATCGATCGCAGCCATTTGGGTCTCCGCGTGTAGCGAAGCTCCAATCGAACCGCCGTTCGTTTGTTCCTAGGCGAGCGCGCGATAGACCGACGCCCGGCTGATACCGAGGCCACGCGCGATGTCAGAGGGACCCACACCCTCCGCCTTCAGTTGACGCACCCGCGTGGCATCTATGGATGCGGGGCGGCCCTTGTAGACGCCAGCCTGTTTTGCCTTGGCGATGCCTTCTAACTGGCGCTCGCGGCGAAGGTTGGTTTCGAACTCAGCGAACACGCCAAGCATATCGAGGAAGCATTTGCCGGCGGCGGTGCTGGTATCGATCGGCTGCTCGGTGGCCTTCAGCGCGGCGCCTTTGGCCTTCACGGAACGGACGATGTCCTGCAGGTCGCCGATGCTGCGAGCGAGGCGATCGATCCGCGTCACCATCAGCACGTCGCCCTGGCGCAAGAACTCCAGCACGGTGCGCAGCTCATCGCGGTCGGCGGTTGTGGTGCCGCTGCGCTTCTCAGAGCGGATAACCTCGCAACCGGCGGCCTTCAGTGCCGCCTCCTGAATATCGAGATCCTGGTCTGTGGTGCTGACGCGGGCGTAGCCGATGATGGTCATGGGGCACTCCATTGTCTCGTTTGGCTCTAGATCACGAGACACTGCCGTCTCAAAATACTCCTGTCAACCCTATTGAGACGGAAAAGATGTCTCAGAAGGATGTATCGGCCGGGTGAAAAAGGCTCACCGGCCACACAAAAGGGCCGGACACGCGGCGGGCGCGTCCGGCCAGTCACACCAGCGCGTGCTGGCGGAATCTTGCTTCTGCGCCCGGGACGGGGGTCGAACGGGCACGATCAGCATACCCAGGCTTTATGACATTCGGTGGGGGCGGGACCGGCGACACGGCGGGGCGAAGGGGCTTAGGGGACCATGCCCTTGTCGCGGCTCGCCCCCGGTTGCGCTTGGCTGAAGACCTATCGCCAAGCTACTGCCAAGGGGTTCGGATCAATCACAAGAAGCTATACCGCCTCTACAGGGAGGAGCGGCTGTCTGTGTGCAAGCGCAGCGGTCGCAAGCGGGCCTTGGGCACCCGGGTGCCGATGGCGATCCCGCAGGACCAGAATCTGCGCTGGTCGCTCGACTTCGTGATGGACACGCTGGTCAGTGGCCGGCGCTTCCGTATCCTGACGCTGGTCGATGACTTCACGCGGGAATGCCTGACCCTGGTCGTCGATACCTCGCTCACCAGTCTGCGTGTCGTGCGCGAACTCGACCGTGTCACCGAGACCCGCGGCCGCCCTCGCATGATCGTCAGCGACAACGGCACCGAGTTCACCTCGAACGCAGTACTGGCGTGGCAGGAAGGGAACGGGATTGGCACTATATTGCGCCCGGCAAACCGATGCAGAATGGCTTTGTCGAAAGCTTCAACGGCCGACTTCGGGACGAATGGCTGAATGAGCACTTGTTCGCCAACCTCAACGAGGCCCGCCAGCTGATCGAAGAATGGAGGATCGACTACAACACCAATCGACCGCACACGAGCCTCAACGGGCTCACACCGACCGAGTTTGCAACCCGCTCCACTCAGGGGCAGAACCAGAACACACTCTCCTTATAAACGAGGGCAAACAGGGGAGCAGGTCACGGGCTATCCCTCTATCAGACCACAGAGGTCGCGCCCGCCTCGCAGTCGGCAATTTCGCCGCGCCCATGAATGCCAAATCGCTGGTTTTGAACAAACACTGCTTAGGCTGTCATCGGCAAACATCCCATCGCACGATAAGCGCGGCCTCCCAAGGCGAGCCACGCGAGCGGGTGTATTCGACCGCTACACCTGTGCCGATATGCCAAAAACTCAAATTTCGGGACTCCGATTTCGCCGGCCGGCTCGGCGCGTTATAACATTGACCGGGCGTGTGCCGGCGGGCTCAAACTCGCTGCGATCACGGGGCAGGGAGCTAGCCATGAGGGAGCTGACCAAAGCATAAGGAGGGCCCGTACATCTTAGCTGAGTGGATGATGATACGATTTTCCCAGTAGAAGCTGGATAAAGGGATAATCCGATGGGGATGGGGCGTCTCAAGTCGCTTCGGCGGACCAAGCTCTATGACCTAGTCGCTGCCGCTCCGGTTATAGCTTGGTTTGCATTTAGCGCGGCGCAAATGCTGCCTTCGTTGGCTCAACAGGTAGCGCTGGTTATGCTGTTCGTTCGGACTGATCCGTCTGTGCTCCCCGAGACTCTCATCTTGCGTGTCGTTTCGGAGGTCATCACGCTGGCTTTTTTCACGCTGTTGGTTGTGATGTTTACGGTTCGTTGCATTCCACGGCGGGGCGCGCCAGGGTTCTATCCGCGCTTTGTTGCCGTAATCGGCACCTTTTTGAGCCTCAGCTTCGTGCTGCTGCCGCCGCAAGAACTTTCGTATGTGCTTTACTTCGCATCACTGCTCTTGCTGATCGGCGGCACGGGTTTCGCAATTTATGCGGTGCTTGTTCTCGGTCGTTCGATCAGCCTGCTGCCGGAGGCGCGACGACTCGTAACCAGCGGACCGTATGCCCTCGTCCGCCATCCGCTTTATCTCGGCGAGATGGTCGCCCTCGCTGGAATTGCGCTGCAGCACCTGTCGGTATGGGCGCTACTGTTGCTAGGACTAACATGGTCATTGCAACTTCGGCGCATGAAATACGAGGAGCAAGTGCTTATCCAAAGCTTTCCGGAATACGGAGACTACATGGCGCGGACGGCCCGTTTGGTGCCGGGCGTGTATTAGTCGATTAACTTGTAGATCCGTGAGCGCTAGCTTGGCTCATTATCACAATGCGTCCGCGCAAGACGATTCCATTTTAAAGTCAAAATGCCTTTTGTTCGCCCATAGCGAACCAAATAGTGCATTGCTGCGATGATCGCCTTTCTTGGCGACTCGCATTCGCTTTTGTTCACCAATAGCAACCGTGAACCAGTCGAGAATAGCGCGGTCCTTCCGCGCACTATTGGAGTTTCGACAACCCGGCCTCGATATCGCAGATGTCGCTCTCCATAAGCCGTATCGAGCTACTGA
Organism: uncultured Alphaproteobacteria bacterium; assembly: GCA_963788885.1. Classification (GTDB taxonomy): domain Bacteria; phylum Pseudomonadota; class Alphaproteobacteria; order Rhizobiales; family Xanthobacteraceae; genus Bradyrhizobium. The sequence goes on from CAWBIR010000002.1 coordinate 15,778, forward strand.
CGTCGATACCGTTGCTTGAGCCTGACGATCTCGGGAGGCTACCTGCATGAACGCAACACTTTCGTGCCTTCACCTGTTAATGAAAGTTGGATATCGCGCGTCCGATGCATCGACAGCGCTGCCTGCTGCTCGGGCGACTTTACGGGCACGAACCGCATCGTCGGCCGCATCACCGCTTCGCAAACCGCTTCCGCGTCGGCAGCGTCGGTCTTCCCGCGCTTCACATAAGGCTTGACGTATGCCGGCGGCATCAGCGAAAGCAGATATGTTGCCATAAGAAAGTAAGTTTGGATTAGGCATGGTCGCAGCCGTTGGCAGTGCTGCCTTGGTGATGAAATGGATCGCGGTAAAGCGCTGTCGGCACTCGCGGAAGGGAGCATCTTTCACGCTACGACACCCAACGGAGCCAGCTGCATTTGTTTGGTCAATTCGATTACTGACAATGAAATCCGGGCAACGCGGATCACGACACAGGAGAAGTTTGTCTTTGATCGCGTGACAGGTACAGCCGAAATTGGCGACGACTTAGCGGTCTGCGCAATCAACTCGCTTGCGCCGTTGCCTGCCGATGTTCATGAAGTTCTACTTCAGCTCTACCGGAGGTATGGCAGCGGCGACGACCCTTGCCTAAGTCGAGAGGAAATCGACGCTTTGCTGTTTGTTGACAAGTTCTACCTTGCCCATCCTTTGTGAAGAGAGGTCCGCTACGGGTCACACGCTGACATCTGCACAGGCCTGCAATTTGGTCCGCTACGGGCCAATCACTATCCTTCAGCTTCACTCAGTTGAAAATCAGGGGCGCTATTCGTGCAGCGCAAGCGGTGAAATGCAGATATTTTGAGCTGAATTGTGCCGTGCGGTCAGGCGCTAGATAGAGAATGAGCGCTCTCAATAAACTCGAGAATGCGTTTATCGCTTGCACATTCATCATCGCAGGTGTCGGCGTTGGATGGCACTATTTTTCGGTTGGGAATATTTAGAGATTCCCCGTCGGGCCATTTGGGCGAACCGTTTCGTCAGCGCACGAGGTACTTGAATCAGCCAGTCCTGAGCTTCGTCGTATTTTGTTCTTTTGCCTTGCAGATTGGGGCATACGTTACTTTCTCTGTTCTTGCTATCGGTCTGGCCATTTGAGACCACCGACACTATTCTGGCGGGCTCTTAAAAGGATTCAATCACGGTACTGACGAATGTCATGCAGCCGCTTTTTCATCGTCACATTTGTACTCTGTTGGACGGTCATCGCGTTTGGCGGTTCACCGGCCGGCGCGCAAATCCGTTTGGGCATAATGGGCGACAGCAACTCGGACGAGTACCGTGCCGACGAAAACAATCGAGGTGGCAAATATGCCGCGACGACCCTCAACTGGAACGAACAACTGCAGCGCTATCGCGGCGTTGACATAGGCTCATGGGGCAGCCGGAGCGACACGCGCCGCAGCGGGTACGAATACAATTGGGCGCTTTCCGGTGCGACTGCGGAAGATGTTGTCAGAACCGGTCAGGCGACGGGCCTGGCCCGACAAGTGGCTGCCGACAAAATCAATACAGTCGTCCTTTACGTTGGCGCCAATGATTTTGCGATCTGGAACGATACCTACGCTAACATTTACAACGGTGTCCTCGCTGGGGATTCATTGAAGGAATACATCGATAAAATTGTGTCCAGCATCGCAACCGCGATAGACACGGTACGTGCCACCGGAACGGTCAACATCATCGTTACCAACCTCATGGACCGAAGCCAGATGTCTGGTTTTATTGCGCGCTTTCCCGATCCGGCCAAGCGGCAGACCGTGACGAACGCCATACTTGCGGTCAATGCCGGAATAGACAATCTGGTCCGGACGCGGCGGAACGTGGCGCTTGTCGATCTCTACAACTACATTGACTCCCCAAAATATAAATCGCGCATCAATCTCGCTCGCGCCACGGTCACCGTTGGCCGCGAACAAATTTCATTCGCCACCCCGGAGGACGAGCCGCATCACGTGATGCTATCCGACGATGAGCATAGCGGCACCGTTATTCAGTGCTTATTGGCAAATTACATTTTCATCGATCCGATTAATTCGAAGTTTGGTCGACGGATCAAGCCATTTACGGACGAGGAATGCCTCGCCAATGCAGGGATTTTGGTTCGCGGGAGATAATAATGCTTTTGAGGCCTTCATCCAGTCGTGAGGCTTCGACAAATCTTCCCAGCTCCGCCGCCCCTCAATTCCGGGCGAGGAATTGAGGCACGCGGCGGGCGCGTTTTGCCTGTCGTCCGTAACCAACATATCGATTGGAGGCAGTGCTTCTTGGTGGCGAGACCCGCGTGGCAAGCCGTGGGAAACCTCAAAGGCTGCGGGGTTTCGCGAAACCAAGGTGAAAACAATTCGTCCCAGCACTTAGATTCAAGGTATGTCGCCCGCGATATTACGATCCGCACCCGGAAAAAAATGGCCTGGCAAATGCCTGGCCGGCGTTGAATTTTGAAAACTCCTCCGCCTCAATAAATAAACCGTTGGCCGCCGTCGCCGCCAAAAACGCGCTACGCGGCACTGGGCCTCGCTTTGGGTGGGAACGGCTCCGCCGCCATTAAGCAAGAATCCGCGCCGGCCACGTGGTGCCATGCGTCGCATCAGCCACATCGCGATCGCAGCGCCGATAAAGAATTTGATGGATGTCACCGGATCCGATGCGAGCGAACTCCGCATCGGTGACGTTGTACACGGACCCAACAGCCCCCCGCGCCCCTCTTGCCGCCCGCGATCGGCGCCAGCGCGTTAATCTTAATACGCTCTTGCCGCGCGTCTCGTGAGCCTGAGACATCGGACGCGGCCGTCTTGGTATGGTTCTGGCTACGCACTTGGTAACGCCCCTGTCTTGTCCCGTTTCGGGGCAAGGCAGACGGCGACAGCCGCGCCGATGTACCAGAACTACACGCTGGCGTCGCGGCCACAGACCAGCCGGGTCCCGGGCGAGTGGGCCGTGCTTTCGCGCGGCACCTTCTCCGGCTCGATCTCGCTGACCAACGTGTAAAGAAGAGGAAGTATGGAATGTCGACTAGGAAGAGAAAGGCGATCCGCAAAACCGCACCGTTTCTTGGTGCAGTCGCCACTGCGGGGTTGTTTTCAGTGATGGGAACAGCAATGGGGGCGGATATTTCGGCTCAGCCAATCAGTCAGATCGTTCTGTCTGACGACGCTGAAGTTACTTTCGTCGGTTGGAACAACGGCCACAGCCACTCCATTCCAGCGCGCACCCGTCGGTTCTTGGGTAAAGGTGCTGGTGCCGTATGAGTGCCAATCGCATACGCAAGGAAGGGATGAACGGCGGCAACGCCGTTCATCTTTCCAATTTGAAGATAGTTAATGGCTGTGTCGCGTTTGATGTTTGTTCGGGTAAATTTCATCGCATTAGCGCGAGTGCAGCGTTTGTCATTGGCGAGCTTAAACGACAGACGCCTCTCGGCGCACTCATAACCTCCTATGCGCAGTGCTACGGAATATCGCCCGCCATTGCGGCGCGGGACATAGAACTTTTCATGAATGACATGTCGGTGATACGATGACCAAGCAGCTATGCATTGCTGTCAGTGGCTTGCACCGTGGCGACAATCCACAACCCGGCCCTGCAGTTATCCGGAGCATTCGGCGGCGATATCCGTCCGCCAAAATAATCGGCCTGTCATACGATCTGCTCGAGAGCGGGCTCTTCAGCAAATCGGACGACGGTGTAGACGCGGCTTTTTTGATGCCGTTTCCAAACAAGGGCCCCGATTCCCTTATCGAACGTTTGGATGAAATCTCCGAAATCTATCCGCTCGACATGGTCATTCCGTGCCTGGATTCCGAGATTCCAAACTACATCGAATTGTCCGATGAGTTCAAATCTCGCGAAATCAAGACGCCGCTATTGACCAAGAAATCTTTTGATCAACGCAGCAAAGACAATCTATTCCAGCTCGGAAAAGCTGCCGGCGTTCGTGTGCCGCGCACCATTGTCGTCTCCGATCTAATAGCTGCCCACAAGGCAGCGGAGGAAATCGGGTTTCCCTTGTTCCTGAAGGGCAAGCAATATGGTGCAGGACTGGTAACATCGCCAGCCGAAGTCACCCATATGTTCCATTCGCTGATGGCTGCATGGGGTGGGCCTGTGATCGCACAATCCGCAGTCGGTGGAAGCGGTGACGAATACGATGTGGTCGGTCTTGGCGATGGGCGGGGCGGTCTGCTCGGGTCCTGCGCTATTCGCAAGATGATGTTGACCAGCAACGGCAAAGCGTTCGGTGGCATCGTTGTGGCCGACCCGGCTCTCCAAGAGAGCGTGGAAAAAATCATCAAGAAACTGAAATGGTGGGGCCCCTTCGAGCTTGAGTTTGTCAAGGGCAAGCAGGGTCACGAGCTGATCGAAATGAACCCGCGATTTCCGGCGTGGACTGATTTTCCGTCTCAGATCGGATGCAACCTCCCCGCCATGCTGGTTGACATGCTTCTTTCTCGGCCGGTGGCCCCCGCCCGTGTGTGTGAACCAGGACGAATGTTCATTCGCCACAACCTTGATCTCGTAGGAGACATTTCGCAGTTGGCGGACTTGTCCAGTGGCGCCCTGATTAACGACGCACAACCGAAGCTGTTGCAGTCCATGGAGCCTGTAAACTAATGCGTGCCCCGCAATCAAAAACGTATTCGCCGCCGACCATAACGGGAGAGTTGGGTCGCAACGACGCCGTCGTCGCCCGTAACTCTCATAATCGGAACGCAAACGTACCATTCTGTGATCAAATCGACGGGGTCAGCATCGACGACCTTGTCAGCCAATTCGGATCGCCGCTTTTCGTCTTCTCTGAACGCACTGTGATCGAGACGGCGCGGCGCGCCAAGAAGGCTTTCGCCGACGTCTATCCGAATACGACGTTCGGCTGGTCTTACAAGACCAACTATCTCAAGGCGATCTGCAACATCTTCCACAAAGAAGGATGGATCGCCGAAGTGGTTTCTGATTTTGAATATCAGAAAGCCGAGCAAGCCGGCATTCCGGGCAAGGACATCATTTATAACGGCCCCTGCAAGTCGCGTGAGAGTCTCGAGCACGCCCTGCATCAAGGCTCCTTGGTGCAAATCGACAATTGGGACGAGCTTCAAGTTGTCGAAGACATTGCGTCTACAATGGATCACCGCGTCAATGTCGGCGTCCGTATCTGGATGGACACCGGTCTGACTCCGGCCTGGTCCAAGTTTGGATTTGCCCTGGCCTCGGGCGAGGCAGCTCGGGCTGTGTTGCGTGTTATCGCAAATCCACATCTGAATTTGCACACTCTGCACAGCCATATCGGCACCTATGTTCTGGAGCCGAAAGCCTATGCTGTTGCTGCGGAAAGACTCGTTATCTTGCGAGAGGCAGTTTTTCGCAAGACCGGCCACCTGGTGCCTTGCATCAATCTCGGTGGAGGTTTCCCCTCCAACGGCTTGCTGCACGAAATGCCTGAGGGCACCAAAGTGCCACCGATTGAAGCGTATGCCGGGGCAATTGCTGACGTCCTGAATGCGCTCCCGCGCGCACAGCGTCCCCAGTTGCGACTCGAAACCGGTCGCCACCTGATCGATGATGCGGGCTACTTGATTACCTCCGTTGTCGCCGTCAAAGGAGCCGAGCGCAACCAGGCCAAGCTCAATTCAGGAAAGCAGAGCCGCGGCGGCTATATCGTCGATGCCGGGGTGAACCTTCTCTACACGTCGACGTGGTTTAGGGTCGGCGTGATGCCCACCACGCCGTGTCATCCGCTGCACACCAACGCCGTCAAACTCTATGGTTGTCTGTGTATGAACATCGATGTCATTCGAGCAGAGGTCGAACTTCCGCCGCTTGAGGTCCATGACAAATTGGTGCTTCATCCGGTTGGAGCTTACAATATAACCCAGTCAATGCAGTTCATTAGCTTGAGACCTGCGGTCGTTCTTATCGGCGTTGATGGTTCTGTTCATGTGATCCGTCGCCGTGAGAAGCTGGCGGATATTGAAAACGGCGAGCAAGTTCCCTCGCATCTTCAACTCAAGGCAATCAAACGACCGAAATCCAACGCGGTCTCGCCCGAAATGGCACGAACCCTGGGTCGAGGAGTCTCGTTCCGATCGGGGCGCCCTGGGACTAACAAGGCTGGCAACCAGCGCTGTCGCCAGCGCGCGGCCCGACGTCGGCGAGCGCACGCATAAGCCGTAGACCATCGCGCAAGGAGAGCCGGATGCGGGCCATAGGCGCGCCCCGCATCCGGCATTCCCCGCGTCCTCTTCGTGGTGCAGGGCGGCAAACCAACGCACCGGCAGCCCACTCTGGTCTTACGCGGCCTTTGTTGTTCGTATCCGACGCGGATCAGCTCAATTTTTTTCGAAGGTGTAGCTGACGTTGATCGGGGCCGCGAAAGCTCCGCACACAACCATACCCGCATCATTAATTCTCAGGTCCGCTTTCATTCTTGGAAGACGACGTTGATCCCGCTGCTGATCGTGTCAGCTTGACGGCAGCAAGTTCAAAGCGGTTAACTCGCGCGACAACAACTTCACGAAGGGAAAGATGGAGCGACGCCTGGCGCAGATCGAGGAGAGCGTTGCGCGCTATCTGAGCCAGCTTGACACAGCCGATCGCCAGACAGCTTCCGGTGAGGCGCCGTCGGAGGAGCTTCTAGCCAGGACCACCCGGCTCAAGGAGAAGCTGATCATGCTCAAAGAAGAGGTGAAGCGCCTCAAAGCGATTGAGAAGGTGATGCTTGCTGCGCCCGATCAGCAGGTCTCCTTCACCGATCCTGATTCCCGCTCGATGGCGACCAGCGGGCGCGGTTCTGGGATGGTCGGCTATAACGTGCAAGCGGCCGTCGATACGACGAACCATCTGATCGTCGCGCATGAGGTGACCAACGTCGGCACCGACAAGTCGCATCTTGCGAACATGGCCAACCAAGCGAAGGCGGCATTGGAGACCGAAAACGTCGAAGCCTTCGCCGATCGCGGCTACTTCAAAGGCGAGGAGATCCTCGCATGCGATGAGGCTGGCATCACGGTCACGCTGCCAAAACCCCAGACTTCGGAGGCGAAGTCGGAAGGCCGCTTCGGCAAGCAGGATTTCCGCTATGTTGCCGAAGAGGACATTTACATTTGTCCAGCCGGTGAGAAGCTCATCCACCGCTTCGCGAACGAGGAAAATGGATTGGTCCTGCACCGCTACTGGAGCAACGCGTGCCGGACCTGCGCGCTGAAGGCTCAGTGCACTAAGGGACCGCAACGCCGCATCACGCGTTGGGAACACGAGCACGTTGTCGATGCCGTGCAGGCGCGTCTGGACAAGAATCCGGATGCGATGCGTACTCGCCGCGAGACAGTCGAGCATCCGTTCGGCACGCTGAAGATGCGGATGGGGGCGACGCACTTTTCGATGAAGACGCTGCCCAAAGTGGCGACTGAGATGGCGCTGCACGTGCTCGCCTACAACCTCACGCGCGTGATGAACATCTTCGGTATCAAACCGTTCCTCGCAGCGATCCGGGCTTGAGGAGTGTGTCATGGTGCGCGCTGTGAGACATCGCTCCGGATGGCCCAAGGTTGCGCTCGGATTGATTCCAAACTCGATGCAGCAAAAATAGGCTCAGCCGATCGCGTCGAGGTCCATCGCGCCCGGTTGCTTGCAGCTATTGTGGTACGAAAAACGTTTCCACACGGCCTGGGTCAAAAGGCGACATCCCCGGAGTTGTTTGCGGAAGTCAGCTTCACCCCTAATGCGGACATCGATAGGCTGATTACGCACGTCCGAAAAGGGCCGATTGTGTTGAAAAACTCGTCGGTTGCGCGGGAAGAAGTTCGCTGATTCAGTCGTCATGAGAGGACTGAATCATGATGGGGCATCAGCAGGTTGAACAGGCTGCTTTGTTCTATGAGTTTTCGCTTGAGCGGCACGTTCCGGCCAATCATCTTTTGCGGTCGATCGATCGGTTCGTAGAGCTTGGCGAACTGAGACGGGAGCTGTCTGCGTTTTACAGCACGATCGGGCGTCCTTCGATCGCCCCGGAATTGATGATCCGGATGCTGTTGGTCGGATACTGCTTCGGGATCCGATCCGAGCGGCGGCTGGGCGAAGAAGTCCACCTGAACCTGGCGTATCGCTGGTTTTGCCGCCTCGGGCTTGATGGCGATGTCCCCGACCACTCGACCTTCTCGAAGAACCGCCATGGTCGTTTCCGGGACAGCGATCTGCTGCGACGACTGTTTGAGAACATCTTGCGCCACTGCATCAATCAGGGACTGGTTGGTGGAGAAGGTTTTGCGGTCGATGCCAGCCTGATTGCCGCCGATGCCTCGGCAGAATGGCGTTGAAGGCCAGAAGGGACTGCCCCCGGAAGCCGCGAGCCGTGCCATTGATGGGTATCTCGCTGTACTGGACGATGCAGGAGCCGCGACCGAGATCGTTCCCAAGTTCATCTCTCCGGCCGATCCAGCAGCACGCTGGACGGGTGCCCATGGCGGACAGGCGTTCTTTGCGTACTCCACGAACTACCTGATCGATATTGAGAACGCGATTATCGTCGATGTCAGCCGACCGCTATCATCCGGCGGGCGGAAGTTCTAGCAGCCAAGCGCGTGATCGGGCGAACGGCAAGGAACTTTGCTCTCGAGATTGATCAGGCTGTCGGCTCAAATACCAATCCGATCAGTGCTTCCTTGCGCCACACGACCCGACAGTCCTGGTGAATCTGATGAATTTCACCGCGTGGGATGCTGAGCTTGAATTCGTCAGGACGCGGGCCGCTGCTCCCAATTAGTTGTCGCCGCAAGGCAAAGTCCGATTGTCGGCGGCACATCGCGTCAGCTCTTTCAAGCGATTGGTTGGGTCTTGAAGGATCGCCTTGCAGAAGGAGCCATACCATTCGATCAAGATGCTGACATTGCCGCAATTGTTGTCGACAGTCTTCATCATGTGGTGATTGATCAAGCGCATACGGACCTTGAACGCCTCCAACGAAATTCCAGCTGACTTTGCCAGCGCGAAGGCAATCTCGCCGACCGTGTTCGCAGCGCCGAGGTAATCCGCCGCCAACGCTGGTGCCTTCGAGTTGGGGAAGTGTTTCATGCATGCCGAAGAAATCACGAGATACTGGCTGCACTGTTGCAGTTCGGAGGATAGCTCGTTGATGGCCCATAGGCCGTCTTCCTTCGACTGAGCTTGTGAGGCCGTCGCGAACAAGCACGCAACCATCAGAGCGCTCAAAGACGTTCTAACCAGCATGCCTTTAGCTCCGCATCTGGTTGGCGACGACAATGACAATCGTAAGCCGCGCATCACAAGGCGGAAGCTCAACGGGCTGTCGGATCATCGCCTCCCGTCGTCCGCGAGGTTGCACCGCCGCGCCGTCGGAGCAAGAACGCCAAGGCGGCGGCGACCAGGGTTAGCCACGTTCCTAGCCCAATCAGACGCTTTAGCGTGCTTCCAGTTGACATCGAACGATACCCTCTTGTTAGGCGAGGCCGCCGCTTCGGGGGTCGCGGCGGCCTCTCATCGCGCAAAGGGGGGTGGGTCTATTTTCGCACGACTAACAAATTTTGCGCACCGAACAATCGCTGCAGCAAGTGGGTGATCGCATTAAGCTTGATGCGTAAGTTTAATCTCGCATCAAGAACCCGAGGCAGAGCTTCGTGTCCGTGTTCTTGACGTTGGTTTAGCCTGCGGCGTATTGCGAAAACGCACCGCCGTCGAGCCCATCGCAAGCTTGGCTATTAAGGTTGAGGATTTAGCTTAATCCCTGGCATTTGTTGCGAGCATGCCGGCGACCTAGTACGCGCCAACAGACGAATTTCCTTTCCGAGAGCGCCAGCGGACGTTCCGGCTTTCGCAAAGGCTAGCCTCGCTCAATAAATAATGCGCAGGGTTCGATGGGCTCTTTCGGAAGAAGCAGCGTAATTGCAGGACCGTCCCGCGTCAGAGAATTGGCGAACATCGCGTTTAGCCGAGAGGTTACACGCAAAGTCGTCGATGCTATTTTGCCGTTGAACGATGTCGGGAGCGGACCATCATTCTATTGTGTCCACAGCGTTACGGGGGGCGCCACGGATTTTAGTTCCATGGCGGAAATGCTCGGCCAAAGTTGCAAATTCTATGGCATTCAGGCTCCGACAGCTAAACGTAACGCAGCGTTTGCGGCTTCGATCGAGCACCTGAGCCAATTCTACGCAAACAGATTGAACGAATTTCAACCCACGGGCCCTCTGATACTCGGCGGCCATTCTACAGGTGCGGCCATTGCTCTTGAGATGGCTCAACAATTGCGCGCGTTGGAGCGCGATGTGCGTTTACTTATTGTATTCGATGGAGAGCTTTACAATACTGGAGCCGAACTCAGAGTGTCGAACCTTGCCTATTGGATCAAACTTGCATCGAACGTTCCAGCATGGATACATAGGTTCTATAGAAGTATTCCCCGCAAAGTAGTTGCAAGGACCAAATCCGCAATTGCGATGTTGACCGGTAAACGAACTGGCGGTCTGGTTGAAGGAATGACGACTGACCATGCCGCTTTTGTCGACACGTTGTTTGAGAGCCAGTTTAGTTATGTTCCCAAAGAATATCTCGGCCGGGTGGTCGTCTGCGCCGCCAAAACGCAGCCTTTCACGTATCTCTTCCAAGTCGAGGCTACCTGGCGCAAAATCGCGCCCGCGGTTGAAATTGTTAAGTTCAACGGGACGCACGAGTCGTTGGTTCACCCGCCTGACGGGTTAGCGGTCGCACAGTATCTGAGAGGCGTATTTTCTCAAATCGACGACACGATCAGACCGCCACGGAGTTGTCGCTACGTCGAATGTCCGTCGCTGGCGCATTCCGAACATATGCCCGTGGACCTTCCGCCGGAAATTACCTAGGCTAACCGTGCCAATTCCAAAAAGAGCACTGGGGTGGTCCCTGGATGGATCTGCGCTGCTACGGTTTCTACTGATCGCAAGATCAAGGCGCAGAATACCGTTGGGCACACACAAGCCATGGGTGTTCTACCCACTATCCAGGATCGTCGTTGTCGGGCGCGGCCAAAGCCGTTCCCACGGCTTGCGACGGTTAAGGACGTGCAGGGTCCATAAAATCTGACAAGCCTGCCGCCAAAGCGAGGCCTCATACCGGCCGAGTCGGTCAAAGGGAGAACACCGTAGATTGTTTACGCGGAGGAAGGAACGCGTGAGATCGTCGGACCGGTCGTTGGCGCTGACGTCGGCGTCGTCGATCGCTTTCGAGGCTTCGAAATTTTGAGCGCGCTCGGCTTGATCCTGCTGCCCGTCCTCTCCGCATGCGATGGCGCCTCGGTAATTGTTGTCGATGACCCTTTGCCGCCTCTGATAAGCTCGCCGCCGTTGTCGACCCTGCAGGAGTTGACGGACCTGGATATTGAACAGTCCCGCTTCAATTGCTGAGGCGCGGCGTAGGCGCCACAACAGGCTTGCCAATCTAAGCACCAGTTCTCTTTCGACAGCCGATTGCGCATCGAAGTCCGCCGTCACAGCCAGTTCAAATGCCGCGTAATCGTTGGCATCTTCGAGGGCATTGATGACCGTCTCTGCGGTAAGCCCATGTCGCACCGCATTTTGGCGGGACCTTCTCTTTCCCTCCTCGGTCACTGGACCCTTGCTCAATCGCGCGTTGCGGCGGTTGGCTTCAATTTGCCGGAACGAGCTCATTTCAGCTCCGTACGAACAATTGGCTTCGTTTTGCTATCCTGACCTGGAATGACGGCGCCTAATCCGCTCATGAGGTGCTTACCATCCAGCCTTGTGGGGCCGGTTAAGTCGCCAGCAAGCACAGCCTTAGTTGAATCGACGGCATGCGTCGTCTTCCACAGCCTTGCTGCAACGGGCAAAGGATCGATTCCCTGCTTCTCCCACCAAATACGTTCATCGCCGCGCCGATGAAGCTCTCGATGGTGAAGCCGGCAAATTGGAACGGTGAACTTATCGCTGACTTTTCGGCCCATCGCGCGCGGCTCTGCAAGCTTGATATGATGTGCATCTGATGGGGTTCTGCCACAAACGAGGCAGCCTTGAGATGCAACAAACCTCACGTGGTTTCGATCGCGTTCGCGGACTGGTTTACTGATGACGGTAACCTGCTGTTCGCCCAAACCAATGTGCTGCGATTGGCCGTCACGGTTGTTTTCATCGCGGTTTACCGCGGATTCCTCAACGTTCTCGAGTTGGCTCAATTTTGCGGAGAAGGCTTCCTCAACTACCTGGGCATCGCTCGCTGAGAGCCTGTTCTTCAGGGGAAGGATTCGGTGTGCCCACTTCGCGAGAGCACCAGCGTCATTTTGCTGTGCGAGCTCAGAGACCAGTTGACCGCGCAGACTATCGGATTCATGCGGCGACAACGTTGCTGGTCGAAGTTGTTTAGAGCGGAGCTGCCGTCGCGCCGAATCTGAGCCGCGTCCTACGGCGCCCTGCATCGCACCGATGTGGTCGTCAGTCTTCGGAGGATCAGGTTGCGAAAGGGAAGGAATATTCCCGGACGGAAGATCAGGTGCATCGAGGTCATCCTCGCCTGCGATCCCAACAAGTGTGAACAGGGCATAGCGGCGGGCATAGGTGAGGGCGGCTCCGAGCCGGTGTGGTGCCTCCGTCTCGCTGATCGGGCAAACCGGCCAGTCCGAAGACACCCATTCGCCGGAGGCATGGACGAGCGTGGTGGTCAGGCGGATGAGACCGCTGTCGCGATCAATTACGGTTGTTTGTATGGTCGCGATCTCGTGTCGGCCGAGGCACTTGCGTACCAGATCGAGGCCCGACGACAGTGGGGCGTAGCGGAATGTCCGCGTGCCTTCGCGCGGGAAGGGCGAGATGAAGGTCGCGGTCAGGGATTTTTCCGGATTGGCGATTGCGGTTTGGGCCTCGGCGAGCGCCGCGCCAAGCGCGCGACGCTAGTGCTGGATTCTGCAAGGTCGCCCTCCAGATCTAGAAGTTCGAAGCTGATGGCTCCGGATTTCGAACGCTTCGCTCGCACCCCGTGACCTGACGCCTCCTTGGCATCCTCAGGTACAAGCGCCTTCAGTTCGGTCTTGGCCCGATCATGGTCGAGCGCGGCGGGCTTGGTCAGCCGATAGAGGCTTGCGAACTCCGCCCAAGCGTTGGAGGCGCTCATATCGACGGTTCTAATTGCTTCCACCCGTGGCCTCGGTGGCTCGATGCCGAAGAGGTGAGGGGGCTCGCCGGACTCGACACAGCGCCAGAACTTCCGTTCTGCGGTCAGGAGCAGGTGCTGGTATAGCGGGTCAGCCGGAATAGTCATCTCTACCCATTTGCCGCCGCCGGTGATGATGGAAAGCACGGCGCTTCGGGAGGCGGTCACCCACATATTATGCTGCAGCTGCGCCATATGCTTTTCGGCGGCAGCTTCTTCCGAGAACGTCCATGGCAGCATGAATTTGGCCTCGAACACGGCGCCGCCGGGATCAACCAGGCCATCGAGGGTCGCGGCCATCCACTTGTGGACGGGATGCTGCATCCGGCGCTGCACGTGCTTGATCGTTTGGCCGGTGTTGCGCTCGTACCAGCGCCGGTTGAGGTCCTCGGTCACGGTCCCGAGTTGGACGATCAGGTTGCCAGAAAGATCCTCCGGCGCGACCTCGCCACGCTTTTCCTGCCAGAGCCGAAGCAGGGCGGGCTCGTCGTCGCCCATGATGACCCGTGCGTCGGAGCCGCCAATGAAGCCTCGGCGCTCTGTGTTTGTTAACGTCCCCGCAGCTGAGTTCATTCCAGGCCTCCGCGATGATATGGTTGAGAATCGTTGCCTAACCATATGGGTTAGATTACACCAAATGGTGAGATTGTCAATATGAGAAAGGCGGCGGCACTTTCGAGTGCGCAAATTCGAGCGGCGCGAGCACTCTTGAGATGGAGCGCAGCAGATCTCGCTCGAGAATCCGCGTTGGGAGCCAATACAGTTCGGCGGGCCGAAGTAGCGGAGGAGGGCACTTCGCTTACGGCTGCAAATGAGCTTGCAATCCGTAGGACTTTGGAAGCCGCAGGCGTCGAGTTCATCGACGAGAACGGTGGCGGCCCCGGTGTTCGGCTTCGAAAATCGACGAAAGAAAAGCCTCGCAGATAGTTCGTTCCGCCGCACGACCGGCCGAACGCCGACGTTATCTCGAAGCTTCCGGCATTTAGAGCCTACGCCTCTCGCTGGATTTCTCATGGGACATGTTCCCAATGGCGCGGACACGAACGTCTGGATCCTGGTCAAGCGGCGAATTGGACTTCGATGGACGATGTTCGTCGCGCTGCTCCGAAATCGAAGGTGCTCAATCGTGATCGAGTTCGCTTCGAAGTCGCTGGGGGAAGTCACCGGCTGATCGCTGCGTTCGACTTCCGTCGGCAAATTGCATTCGTGAAGTTTATCGGCACGCACGCTGAATGCGATGCCATTGACGCTCTGACTGTCGCTCGATTTTGATGAGGACCGCCATGCAAATCCGCCCGATCCGCACCGACAAAGACCACCGCGCCGCACTCGCCGAGATTGAGAAGCTTTGGGGCGCGTCCAGTGGAACACCAGAGGGCGATAAGCTCGATATTCTCGTGACGCTGGTGGAGACGTACGAAGAGCGGCGTTGGTCACTTAAGAGCCGTCGGCGGTTTGACCCGGTCGATGTGCTGCACTACGCGATCGACGAACTCGGTCACACGCAGGCGGAGCTCGCGGACATTCTGGGCTCTCGGTCGCGCGCCTCCGAGGTCTTGGCTCGGCGCCGGCCCCTTACACTTGAGATGATCCAAAAGATCAATGCAATCTGGAAGATCCCGGCCGATCTTCTCGTGCAACCTTATCGGGTCACCGCAAAGGCTGCTTAAACAAGTTTGCGCAGTTTTCATCGACCATCATTTGATGTCCCGCCGCAACTTCCGCGACCCACGGACCTTCAACTTGGTTCGGTGCCTCGATTGCCTCCTTCGCGAACAGGCCGTGCGACCTGAGCCTCGAAAGTGGCTATTCGTCGGGTAGAAACCATCGAGGGGGAAATCCCGGTCACTGCCGTGAACGAGGCGGCGCTTAGAGCCACTTTGGTGTCCGCGGGCGTCGACTTCATCGACGAGAACGGTGGCGGGCCAGGCGTACGCCTTCGGAAGGTGCCGAACCAAAAACGGGAAGAGACGTACAGTAACGCCCACCAGAGAACCTCGCCCATTCGTCAGTGACGAATTATGATGACGAAATGGCATTCAAACCAAGGAAACGTCGGCCTAAATCTGTGCGGTGCCGAGGTTGTAAGCGGCCGATCACGGTGAACGCCAGAGGCCGTGTCCCCGAACGTGCAGGCAGCGCGCTTACCTGATCCGCAAGTATCGCGGCCCGATGGAGCTATTAGCGCAGGATCTCGCGACGGCGAGAGTTCGCAGCATCCTGCGACAAGAAATTTGGGCTATCCTCAGGCAAGCCGGCTTAGCCTCTCAGCCAGAACCACCGCCGCAGCCGCCAAGGCCGACGCATCACCGGTCGCGCCACCTGCGGCTTGTCGAAGACTGACATCGCGCTAGCCATCGGCCCAAGTGGCGATTTGCGCCCGAGCAACGAGATCAGATCGGCTGCGACACTCTCACTGTCGAGGCGTCTCTTGCTCGATCAATAGCTCCTGAAGGCCACTCTCCGGATGTACGCACGGCGCTCAGCGGCCGTGTCAGCTTCTTCCGCCTCAGCCTCGCAAATGGCCGCCTCCAACACCTCCTCATGCGAAATCGGCCTGAGCTTTTCATGGAAGCGAGGCAAAAGCTTTTTAGCTATGGCATCGCCCAGCTTCGCGGGGACGCTGTCGTCGTTCAGTGCCTCGAGCAGATATTGCAGCGGCTTGACCTCGATGCTGTTGGACCATCGATCAGTTGTTGAGGCTCGCTTCGACCGTTTCGTTGATCTTCTTCCAGTGCGCATGCCTGGCCTCACTTTGCTGTTACAATTTTTATTGAGTATAACAATATTTCGCCTCAGTGCCGCAAAAGAATCAAATCGAACGCGATCCCGCGTTGCAATTGAGAGCGGCGATGCGCGTTGACCAAATTATTATGAGGCCAGTGCCATGAGTGCAACGACAGAAGGCCACGCAAGCTCTATTCTTGTTCATCGATCGAATTTGTTGTCGTTCGAGTCTCAACGTGATCATGGGCTTTTGGAGGAGGCGATTCGAAACCATTTCGGCCCGCGCAACCTGCTCGACGAGATGTGGTGTGCCGAGATCCTGGAAACTACATGGGAAACTAATCGCTTGCAGCTATTCAAGCGGCAAATTCTCAACTCAGCTAAGCCAGCGGCATTGCGCAATCTGCTGGGATCGATCACCGACAACACGGATCCTGAAGGCATCGACGAGCTTTCGTTCCGTTGGTTTTCCCAAAAGAGCGCGAAAAAGAAAGTTGCCGCGATGCTGGAGGAGGCTGGCCTCGATGAATCGGCGATTGATGCCGAGGCCTACCGCCTGGTGCTTGCCGAAATCGTCCAGATCGATCGCCGGTTGACCGAGTTGGCCGAACGGCGAGACGAAATTGTTCGGCTCATCGAAGACTACCGGGCCGGGGTGGCTGCGCCCGTCAGATTTCGTCAGTCGAAAGTTCTGACGCAGCCGGCGGGTTCCGAACCCGAGGACGGCTGATGGCGACGGAACGTCAAATTGCCGCCAACCACCGCAACGCTCGCAGCAGCACGGGCCCCACGACGAGGTCCGGCAAGCGACGCAGCTCACGCAATGCGTTTCGGCATGGACTAAGCAGTCACCTCGCCGTCAGCGGATCGGCCGATGTTGAGGCGCTTGTTTGCGTTCTGGTCGACCGCGATTCCGAACCGGATCTCGTTGAAGCAGCGCGGAACGTCGCACATGCGCACCTCAATCTCGTCCGCGTCCGTGAGGTCAAGGCCGATGTGTTCGATCGAATTTATCAGTTCGGTGTCCTCGACCCGGCGCCGCGCTCTCGTCCGTTGGCGGAGATTAGATATGTTTTACGTCGGTTGGGCGAGCCACGCGTGCGTCTGCCGCACCTGAAACAATGCCGGACGACGAGGAGGAGAGGGCGGCGGAAGCAATTCGGCGACTGCTGCCCGAGCTGCGCAAGCTGGATCGGTACTGAGAAACGGGCCTTCAGCGCGAAACAAACGGCGTTGCGAAAGTTGGCAGATTGTCGTCGCGAGCTAAGTGCAGCCGCGACGTAGCGATGGATGATACCAGTGGGCATCGGTGAATACATGCTTTTTGCGAAACGAACCCGATTTCTGCAATAGAATCCAAGGAAGTGGCCATACCAAGTAGGTAGGATACGGCATTTTTGAGCTACGTTGGCATCGAGTTCATCGACGAGAACGGCGGCGCACCGGGCCTCCGACTTCGGAAGCCGGCCAGACAAAAACGGTGATGAGATCCCAACCTCCAAGGATAATTCGAACCGCGTTGGAAGCCGCTGGCGGCGAGGTATCAACGAGAGCCAATGGCGGTCTTGATGGCCGCTTCGAATGTTGGGAAACGAAAATCCTCGCGGGGTAGCCGATCCAGCGGCGTAAGTGCGCTCGACGGAGTTCGACAAAGGCGGGTGCTTAGGTGAGGCTCGCGTTTGGCCGAGTTGGCGGATCCGACGGCAAAGCCAGGCCAGTCGCATCAACGATCCCGAAGGTGGAAAAGTCCTTAGATGCTTCGGACATATCGAGCCGGTCATCTTCGAACAAAATCGCTTTCATTCGCAAATCGCAGGTTCGTCATCCTATCAAATTGGGGTTGGTCGGTCTGTCGAGTTAGCTCCCCGATGCTCGTGAAGGCCTTGTCCTAGCAGTGGGCCGATCGGAGGGCAGATATTCGTCCGAGGGGATAGGATCCTGCGCTTCGTCTGATGCAGTCACTTTCGCTTTCTTCAAAAGCCTGACGAAAGCCTCATGCTCATCGATGGTCAGCTTGTCAAGATTGATCTTTCCCTCCTGCTGCGGCTGTGGCTGTGGCTGACTAACCTCGAACGGCATCGCGGCGAGTTTAGGATGGAGGTACGGCGCAGCTTTTGCCGCAAACATCGCACCATCCTGCATCCGTGCGACGATGACCGCAGCGTTGGCGCGGTCACCTTTTTTGCGTTCGCGTTCGGCCAGCGCAAAAAAATAATCGCTGGCGTATCGAAGTCGCTGGAGCATGTTCATTTTTTCAATCGGTATCGACGGGCCGCCTGCATCCATCGCCGTTGCTGCTATATGGTAACTCCGGCGCAGGATTCGTCCATTTGTTGCTCCCCGTGTGTTGCGATCAGCCTTGCGGGAAAACCTCATGGTTCGCACTCCATTTGTTGCGTGATTACTGCCCGTGACGCCCGGCGGCGCCAATACGGAGCGGCCGACGAGCACTTTTGTCAGGTCGTATGAGGATACTCTGGCGCCGCCAGAAACTGCCGGCCATCGGCCGATCAAAATCGATGAGGCTCGTCCCCATCAACGAGGGCATTTCTGCTCTCAATCTATTGCAAGAATAAATCCCGGGGTTCTCGCCGTCAACGATGGCTTGGCCAATCAAGCCTGTTTCGCTTGAGAGAGCTTTAACAACCAGCCACAAGTCCCCCACCGAGCCGCTATCGATCGGGGGGAACCACATCTGACATTAAAAGATTACGATTCCAGCCCGCGATTCATTTGCCGCCGTTTCGGACCGAGATATCGAGGCTGCCGGACATGAATCTGCGAGGGCGGCTGACCAACAGGGTTTCCTGTCAGATGCCGTCCAAGAATGACTACCTGTCCCGGTGTTAATGAGTAGAGGAGTAAACCATGGCCGGACTGTCGCAAAACATCGAATTACAGCTGTTCTCCAAAACGCCGTTGCTCGTCACTGAATCGGAGCAAGATTTCTCCGACTTATCCGCAGCTTTGATGCAGGAGATCAAACCGCGCGGCATCGTTCAGCAACTCTACTTAACTGATTTTGTCACGCGCGTTTGGGAGATTTCACAATTCCAGCGCTGCAAAGTTGCCATCGTCAAGACTGCCTTCAGGGACGCGCTGTCCGAAATTGTCTATCGCCTTGCAGGTGAGCCCGAAATGGGCACACCCAAGCGAGAATGGGTAGACGCTGTCACCAATGACTGGTTTTCGAAGCCAGAGGCCAGGAAAGAAGTCTTGCAACTGCTCGGGCAATTTCACCTAGATGAAGCCGCCATTGAAGCGGAAGCGATCCGAATTAGTTTTTCGGAGGTCGAGATGCTCGACAGGATGATAACATTGCTGGAATCGCGACGTAACAAGGCCCTTCGGTCCATTGCGGAATACTCGGACGGCTTTGCGAAGAGCGTGCGTGAAGCTTCAAACCGGGTCATTGAGGGCGAACCGGTAATTCGGCTGAAATCGAACCGCCAATAGCTCGGCTTGAGAATGGCAACCGAGCGGCAGATTGCAGCGAACCGACGTAACGCCGGCAAGAGTACCGGGCCCCGTTCGAACGCCGCTAAAAAGCGCTCGAGTCGGAATGCCTATCGCCATGGCCTTACCTCGAGCCTTCCATCAAGCGCCGCAATCGCAAAATGGCTCGACGCGTTCGCGCGTAAAATCGCGGGCAATAGCAAGAATGCAATCGTGCTCGAGCAAGCCCGCACCGCGGCGCAAGCCGAATTCGATCTCGCACGCGTTCGGCACGTCAAAGTAGCTCTGATCCAACGCGTATCCGCGCTCGGGGCACTCGACGCCCCGCAGGTTTTTGGCTCATCGGCCGAAGAAATACGATATCTTAAATCCATTTTGTCGGGCAGAGCGCCACCCATCCTGCCAGAACCCGCCGACCCCCTGGCGACAATGCCGACCCGTGAGCCTGAACGTACAGCCGAAGCCATACGAAGGGCGCTGCCAGAGTTATGGAAGTTAGATCGATACGAGGGCCGTGCCATCGCTCGGCGGGACCGCGCTATCCGCGAAATTACCAGAAGAAGTATTGAAAAAAGTCACAATCTTAAGTAGATAAAGTTCTCTTTTTTGCAAAACGAAGCCAATATTAATGCGTAGATACAACGGCTTGTATTCGCAGGTATTGTTTCGCGGCCGACCACGCAAACGCCATCGCGCGCCGGACAAGCGCGACTTTCATCGGTAGTAATGTTTGCCAAAACGAAGCCAATTCGCACCAGGCGATCAGGCCGAGGAATCGGCGGTGACCGCAATCACCTGCCGTGATTCGGCAGGCTCTCGACTGCCATGCGATTTGATCTCCTTCTGCAGCGACGGCGGAAACGCCCGCGCCGGAAACTACCGCGCGCTTGACGGACGACACGTCGCGATCGGCGGCCACGGCCGCATCGATCAGGATCTTGAGAAAGTCGGGCGTGCCGCAATAGCCGGTCGGGCGATAGGCTTCGGATTTGGATTGCAGTCGCTGGGCTGGCTGGGGAACTAGGATTCGAACCTAGACAAACAGAGTCAGAGTTTGTTGTGCTACCGTTACACCATTCCCCAAATTATCCTGAAATATCAATTATATATCGGATAAACTGACGGCCGCGGATGAAGCCGCGCGATCCGGTCAGGCTGGCGAGACCTTCTACTCGCTTCGTCCCGGTTTTGGCAAGCAGCGCGCGGCCGTTAGACGGTAGCAGCATTGCCCCCGCCAAGCGGGCCATGCCATGCTTCGCACACCAATAAACAGGGGGATGTAGACGGTTATCGCCGCACCGCAATCCGGCCTCTCAAGAGCCGGGCCGCGGCGAAACCTTCTCGGAGGCGTTCAGACATGAGATTGATGCGTACCGTGGGGCTGCTTTGCGCGGCCTCGATTTTCGTTTTGTCGACTGATGCTGCAATTGCGCAAGAGAAGACCATCAAGATCGGCTCGGTATTGCCGCTGAGCGGCGGCGCCGCCAGTGCCGGCGAACATACCAAGGCCGCGATCGAGGTCGCCGTCGACATCATCAACAACGCCCATCCCGAGTTCGGCAATTTTCCGCTCGCCAAGAACGCAGGCCTTGCGGGCCTCGGCGGCGCCAAGGTGGAAGTGGTTTTTGGCGACAGCCAGGGCAGCCCGGCAACCGGGCAGAACCAGACGCTGCGCCTGATCACGGAAGAGAAGGTGGTGGCGGTGACCGGCGCCTACCAATCCGGCATTACGCTGACGGCAAGTGCGATCGCGGAGAAATATGGAATCCCGTTCGTCAACGGCGAGTCGGTCGCCGCCAATCTCACCGAGCGCGGCTTCAAATGGTTTTTCCGCACCACGCCGATCGCCTCCGACATCGCCAGGATCGACTACGACTTCCTGTCCGACATGAAGGCGGCAGGCATCAAGACCGACAGCGTCGCGATCGTCCACGACACGACCGAATACGGCGTCTCCGTTGCGAGCGTCATCACCAACACCTTCAAGGAGAAGGGGCAGGCGATTGCGCTCGATATTCCCTACGCGATCAACGCCACCGACGTGCAGGGGCAGATCTTGCAGCTCAAGGAGAAGAAGCCCGACGTCGTGATCATGATCGCCTACACGACCGACGCCATTCTCTATCAGAAGACGATGCAGGCGCTCGACTACAAGCCGACCGTCCTGATCGCCGACGACTCCGGTTATTCCGATCCGTCCTTCGTCAAGGCGGTGGGCAAGATTTCGCAGGGCGTTCTCAACCGTTCGTCCTGGAGCATCGGGCCTGCCGGTTCGCCGACCGCGTTGATCGCGGACATGTACAAGAAGAAGACCGGCTACGACATGGACGACACCACCGCTCGCGCGATGCAGGCGTTCTTCGTGCTGGTCGACGCCATCGATCGCGCCGGCTCGACCGAGCCTGCCAAAATCCAGACGGCGCTCAAGGCAACTGACCTGAAGCCCGACCAGCTGATGATGGGCTACAAGGGCGTCAAGTTCGACGAGAAAGGCCAGAATGTCCTGGCGTCGAGCCTGGTCATCCAGTTGCAGGACGGCGAAAATTACGAGGCGGTGTGGCCGAAAGCCAGCGCTGCGAAGGCGCCGGCTTTGCCCTACAAAGGCTGGTGAGTTTTTTGAGGGAGCAGCATCTATGCCGCTCCCTCAATCTTCGTTGATCGTCGCCGAAATCCATTTTCGCAAAGCCCGACCGACGGCATGTCTTCCACGCTTCTCCAGGTGATCGCAGGCGGCCTGTTGCTGGGCGCGGTCTATGCGTTGTTTTCCTCCGGCCTCACGCTGGTGTGGGGCATGATGAACATCGTGAATTTCGCGCACGGCGATTTCGTCATGCTCGGGATGTATGTGGCGTTCGTGGTCTGGACGCTGTTCGGCGCGGGGCCCGCGGTCGGCGCGCCGCTCGCGGTGCTGGTGCTGGCGACACTGGGCGTCGTGGTCTATTTCGCCCTGATCCGCGACATCATGAAGGGGCCGATGCTCGCGCAGATTCTCGGCACCTTCGGACTGGCGTTGCTGCTGCGTTATGCGGTGTTCTGGTGGTTCGGCGCGAACTTTTCGTCGCTGCCCGAAAATCTCGTCGGCGGCACGCTGGAGTTCATGGGCCTTCGCATCCAGGCCTCGCGATTATTGGCAGGCGTCGTTGCATTGTTAGTGACGCTCGGTCTGCATTTTCTACTGACGCGAACGCAACTCGGCTCGAAAATGCTGGCGGTTGCGGAAGATTCCACCGCCGCGCAATTGATGGGAATTCGCCCCGACACCATGCAGGCGATCGCCTGGGCGATCGCGGCCGGCGCCACCGGGCTCGCCGGCGCGCTGATCGCGACGTTCTTTTACATCGTGCCGACGGTCGGCGAGACCTTGGGTATCGTTGCCTTCGTGACGGTGTCGCTCGGCGGTTTCGGCAGCATCCCCGGCGCGCTCGTCGCGGGGCTTCTGATCGGCGTGATCGAATCCTTGTCGGCCTATCTGATCGGCGCCGTCTACAAGGACATGGTCGTCTATTCGCTGTTTCTCGGCTTCCTCTGGTTCCGGCCGCAGGGCCTGATGGGCAGGGCCTGATGCGGCGCCGCCTCGTCTGGCTTTCGGTCCTGATTGCGCTGGTCATTGCCTATCCGCTGGTGTTCTCGACTCCGTTTCAGCAGCGGCTCGGCGCGCTGGTGCTGCTCTATGCGATTGCCGCCTCGGCCTGGAACGTGGTCGGCGGCTATGCCGGGCAGGTGTCGGTCGGCCACGTCGTGTTTTTCGGCTGCGGCGCTTACGCCGCCATGGGCGCCTACACGCATTTGGGATGGTCGCCGCTATTGGGAATCCCGATCGGCATCGTGGCCAGCGTTGCCATTGCCGCCGTTATTGGCGTGCCGACGCTGCGGCTCTCGGGCCACTATTTCAGCATGGCGACGATCGCGGTCGCCGAACTTGTCAGGCTGATCGTCACCAACACGCCGTTTCTCGGCGCGGCCGTCGGATTGAGCGGCCCGACGGTGCCACGCAACGTGTTCGATCTCTCCTTCATCTCGGCGTTGCCCTATTACTACCTGTTCCTGGCGGTGCTGGTGGTGACGTTGCTCATCACCTGGTGGATGGCGCGCAGCCGGATGGGATTTTATCTGCGCGCGATCCGCGATTCCGAGCGTGCGGCGCGTTCGCTCGGTGCACCCGCGAGCCGCACCAAGCTCTACGCCTTCATGTTGAGCGCCGGCCTCACCAGCGTGGCCGGCGCGCTCTATGCGATGATGTTCGGCTTTGTCGACCCCGAATCCGGGCTCGGCCTTCTGATCTCGGTGAAGATGCTGATCATGGCGGCGCTTGGCGGTGCCGGCCTTCTGTTCGGGCCATTGGTGGGGGCAGCGATCCTGGTCCCGCTGGAAGAGATCTCCAACAATCTGTTGGGCGGGAAGGGCGCCGGCCTGACCTTCGTCGTCTATGGTGCGATCATCGTCCTGCTCGCGCGTTTTCAGCCCGGCGGCCTCTTGACCCTGATCCACCGTTGGTCGGAGCGATCGCGAGGCAAGGAGATCGCCCATGCTCCTTGAGGCGCGCGACATCTGCAAGACATTCGGCAGCTTCAGGGCCGTCGATCGCGCATCCGTCACGGTCGGCGAGGGCGACATTCTCGGCCTGATCGGACCGAACGGCGCCGGCAAGTCCACTTTCTTCAATTGCCTGACCGGTGATCTCGTCTCGACATCGGGCCAGGTGCTTTTCGAAGGCCAGGACATCACGGCGTTGGCGCCGGAGGCGCGCGCCCGGCTCGGCCTCGCACGCACCTTTCAGGTGCCACAGACTTTCGAAGGCATGTCGGTTCTGGAAAACGTGATGATCGGCGCGTTCCTTCGAACCTCCCGCACGTCGGAAGCCGAAGCCCGCGCCCGCGCGGTCCTGGAGCGGGTCGGCATGGACCAGCTGGCGGAGACGCCGGCGCGCTCGCTCGGGACGCCAGGCCGCAAGCGGCTCGAAATCGCGCGTGCGCTCGCGACCGAGCCGAAGGTGCTGCTGCTGGATGAGGCGATGGCCGGCCTGACCCAACGCGAGGTGCAGGTGGCGATCGACCTCGTGCGTGACATCCATCGTTCCGGCGTGACGCTCGTGATCGTCGAGCACATTATGGAAGTGATCATGTCGCTGGCGACGCGCGTACTGGTCTTCCATCAGGGCCGCGAAATCGCGCGCGGCAGCCCGCGGGACGTCACGGCTAATCCTGCCGTCATCGAAGCCTATCTTGGCAAGCGCGCCGCGAAGGCCGCCGCATCGCATACGCCGGTCGAGCTGATGGGCGGGCCTCCACTATGACGGCTCCGTTACTCCGGATCGAGCATCTCGAAGTTCGCTACGGCGACCTGATCGGGGTGTCCGACGTTTCCCTCGACGTGCCCGAGGGCAGCGTGGTGGCGCTGCTGGGCTCGAACGGAGGCGGCAAGACCACCGTCCTCAACGCCGTCGCCGGCTTGATCCCGTTGTACGCAGGCTCGATCGAATTTCGCGGGCAGGCCATCGGCGGCCGGAGCGCGTTTGCGATCGTTCGCGAGGGGCTCGCACTGTCGCCGGAAGGCTGGCGGCTGTTCGTGCAGCAAAGCGTCGAGAATAATCTGAAGCTCGGCGCGACGCCGTTAAACGACAAGCGGCGCACGGCAACGCTGCTCGATCGCGTCTACGGCATCTTTCCGAAATTGGCGGAGCGACGCCATCAGCGGGCCGGCACCATGTCCGGCGGCGAGCGCCAGATGCTGGCGGTCGGCCGCGCGCTGATGAGCGATCCGAAGCTTCTGATGCTGGATGAGCCGTCGCTAGGCTTGGCGCCGGCCGTCGTCGAGACCATGTACGAGACCTTCGGCCGGCTGCACCAGGAGGGACTGACCATTCTGCTCGCCGAGCAATCGGTCGAACTCGCCCTTGAAGTCGCCGACTTCGCAACCGTCCTGCAAGTCGGCAAGAGCGTGTTGTCGGGAGCGGCCGCCGATCTTGCCAACGACCCCCAGGTCCAGAAGGCCTATCTCGGGTGACATAGCGTTTTCGAGCGAAGTGGGAACCGGTTCGCGTGAGAAACGCGATCAAAGAGCGGAGTTGCAATCCAGCCGTGAGCCGGCCTATTTGATCTTGTCGTAGGCTGCGGAAAAGTCGTTGAGCGACAGCGGGATCGCGATGTTTTCCTTCGCGAGGTCCTGGAAAATGATTTTCAGCTGCTTGCCCGCCCGGAGCGCGTTCAAGGTTTCCGCGCCGATTGGAAAGCTCGCGTAGCAGCCACGGTTCTCGCAAGTCTGGATCGGCAGATCGATGCTCTTGCCGTCATCGACCTGAAACTTCGCGCCAGCCTGCAAGTTCAGCCCGAGCGGCAACTGCACGAGCGCGATCGGTGTCCGGGTGTCGCCGGGCACGCGAATGTTGACCAGCACGACCAGCTGCCCGGTCTTGGTGAGGATCGCATTCTGCTCCATCGCGCATTCGATCGGGGCGTCGCGGCTCGGACTGCTGCAGCGCGCGGCCCAAGCGGGCTGCGGTGGCGTGGAAGCGGTAGGCGGTGAGGGCGCCGGCGCCGCCTGGCTCTGCGCCGATCCTTTGGCCTTGGGGGCCGCTTGCTGGGCGAGGGAAGTCCCGCCGGTCGAGACTGTGGCAAGGACAATGACCATCGCGAGGCTTGCGATTTTCACCGATCGATCTCCGTAAAAAGCTTAAAGCCACGCCGATCGGCGAGCCATTCTGGATGCAACTACTCGGCGGCTTCCTTGACGGCGCCGGGCTCTGAGACGTCCTGCGCGTCGTCACGTCCCGAACGGCCCCAGTTGGAAAATGCGTTGGAGAGCTTGTCGAGGTAGAGATAGACGATCGGCGTCGTAAACAGCGTCAGCGCCTGGCTGACGGCGAGGCCGCCGACCATCGCGTAGCCGAGCGGCTGGCGAATTTCCGATCCCGTGCCGGTGCCGAGCATCAGCGGCACGCCGCCAAGCAGCGCCGCCATCGTGGTCATCATGATGGGGCGGAAACGCAGCAGGGCCGCCTGCTTGATCGATTGTTCGGGCGACAGATGCTGGTCGCGCTCGGCCGCGATCGCGAAGTCGACCATCATGATGCCGTTCTTCTTGACAATGCCGATCAGCAGAATGATGCCGATCAGCGCGATCAGGCTGAAGTCGTAGCCGAAGGCCATCAGGATCGCGAGCGCGCCGACGCCAGCCGAGGGAAGCGTCGACAGAATCGTGAGCGGATGAATGTAGCTTTCGTAGAGAATACCGAGGATCAGGTAAACGACCACGAGCGCCGCCAGGATCAGCAGCGGGACGGTTCCGAGCGACTGCTGGAACGCCTGCGCGGTGCCCTGGAAGCTTGAATTGAGCGTCGACGGCGTACCAAGTTCGGCCATCGCTGCCTGCACGGCGTTCGTCGCCTGCCCAAGCGCCGCGTTCGGGGCGAGGTTGAAACTGATGGTGATGGCCGGGAACTGGCCCTGATGGCTGATCGAGAGCGGCCGTACCGGGACGCTGCTCCAGCTTGCAAATGCCGACAACGGGACCTGATCGCCGGTCAACGGCGATTTGACGTAGAGCTTGTCGAGCGTATCGAAGTTTCCTTGCAGCTCCGGCAGGATCTCCAGGATCACGTGATAGCTGTTGAGCTGGGTAAAATACTGCGTCACCTGCCGCTGCCCAAAGGCGTCATACAGCGTGTCGTCGATCAGTTGCGGCTGGATGCCGTAGCGCGAGGCGGTGTCGCGGTTGATCTTAAGCTGCAGCGTCGTGCCTTCCGACTGCTGGTCGGTGGCGACGTCGCGCAGCTCGGGCAGGGTCTTCATCTTGGCGAGGATCTTGGGCGCCCACTCGCTCAGTTCGTCGAGATTGGCGTCCTGAAGCGTGAATTCAAACTGTGTACGGGTCGGCCGGCCGCCCAGGCGCACGTCCTGCGCCGCCTGCATATAGAGCCGGGCGCCCTGGACCTTCTCGAGCTGGGGACGCAAGCGCGCGATAACCTGCATGGCGCTGGCGTCGCGTTCGTCGAGCGGCTTCAGCGTGATGAACATGCTGCCGTTGTTGCCGGCCCGGCCGTTGCCGCCGATCACCGCGCCTACCGTCGCCACAGCCGGGTCGGCCCGGACGATGGCTTGAAGTGCTTCCTGCTGCCGCATCATCTCGGCAAAGGAAACATCCTGGGAGGCTTCGGTCGTTCCGCTGATCAGGCCGATGTCCTGCTGCGGGAAAAAGCCTTTCGGAATGACCGCAAACAGATAGACCGACAGGCCGAGGGTCAAGAAGAAGATCGCCAATGTGGTCCGCCGCCAGCTCAGCGCGAGATCGAGCCCACGCTCATAGGCGCGCAGCATGGCGTCGAAGCCGCGCTCGCTCCACTGGTAGAACTTGCCGTGCTGTTCGTGCCCGGTGTGCGGCCGCAGGAAGCGCGAGCACATCATGGGCGTGAGCGTCAGCGACACGACAAGCGACACGAAAATCGTCATCGCCAGCGTCACCGCGAATTCGCGGAACAGGCGGCCGATGATGCCGCCCATCAGCAAAAGTGGAATGAGCACGGCGACCAGCGAGATACTGATCGACAGAATCGTGAATCCGATTTCAGCGGAGCCCTTGAAGGCGGCGGCGAGCGGTTTTTCGCCTTCCTCGATATAGCGCGTGATGTTTTCCAGCACGACGATCGCGTCGTCGACGACGAAGCCGACCGCAATGGTGAGTGCCATCAGCGACAGGTTGTCCAGCGTATAGCCGAACACCCACATCAGCGCGCAGGCGCCGAGCAGGCCGAGAGGAACCGTCACGGCCGGGATCACCGTTGCCCAGAAACTGCGCAGGAAGACGAAGATGACCATCACGACGAGGAAGATGGTCAACAGCAACGTGAATTGAACGTCCTCGACCGCGGCACGAATGGTTTGGGTCCGGTCGCTGAGGATGCCGATCTTGATCGCGGCCGGAATGCCGGCCACGAGCCGCGGCAACAGCGCCTTGATCTTGTCGACGGTGTCGATGACGTTGGCGCCGGGCTGCTTGTAGACCACCAGGAACACGCCGCGCTTGCCGTCGGCCCAGGCCGCCTGCTTGGCGTCTTCCGGACCGGTCACCGCCTGACCGATGTCGCGAACCCGCAACGGGCCACCATTGCGATAGGCAATGATGACATCGTTCCAGTCCTTGGCGTCTTGCATCTGGTCGTTGGCATAGATCGTAAAGGCGCGTTTTTCGCCGTCGATGTTGCCCTTGGGACTATCGACCGTGACGATCGAAATCTGGTTGCGGACGTCCTCGAGCGAGAGGCCCTTGGCGACGAGCTTCGCCGGATCGACCTGAACGCGGACCGAGGGCTTCTGCTGGCCGCCGATCGTGACCTGCGCCACGCCGGAAATCTGGCTGATCTGCTGCGCCAGCTGGGCGTCGACGGCGTCGCTGACGGTGGTCAGCGGCAGGGAGTCCGACGTCGCCGACAATAGCAGGATCGGCGAATCCGCCGGGTTGACCTTGCGATAGGTCGGCGGGGTCGGAAGGTTTTTCGGCAACTGGCCGCCGGCGCCGTTGATGCCGGCCAGCACGTCATTGGCCGCGCCGTCGATGTTGCGGTTGAGGTCAAACTGGATGGTGATCGAGGCGGTGCCGAGATAACTCGTCGACGTCATCTGGGCGATGCCCGGAATCTGCGCGAACTGCCGCTCCAGCGGCTGCGCCACCGACGATGCCATGGTTTCCGGGCTCGCGCCGGGCAGCTGCGCAGTGATCTGGATGGTCGGGAAGTCGACCTGCGGTAGCGGAGCGACCGGGAGCAGGGGATAGGCCACGAGGCCGACGAACAGGATGCCGGCCATCATCAGCGAGGTGCCGATGGGATAGCGAATGAAGGGTGCGGAAATTCCCTGTTCGCTCATTCTTGCCGAACCTTCGGTTGCGCCGGATCGGAACTTGCCACGGCAGTGCTGACGAGCGTGCCGGGGGCGACTTTGAACTGGCCGGAGACAATAACTTTTTCTCCGGGCGACAGGCCTTGCTCGATCACCGAGCGGCCGTCGATCGACTGGCTGACCTTGACCTGCCGCAACTCGGCCTTGTTGTCCTGACCGACGACATAGGAATAAAGGCCGCTGGTGCCATGCTGGACCGCCTCGTCCGGGACCACGCTTGCATCCCTCTGAGTCCGGACCAGAAGGCGGGTCGAGACCGATTGGCCGGGCCACAACGCGTGGTCCTTGTTGTCGAAGACGGCCTTGAGGCGAATGGTGCCGCTGGTCGAATCGACCTGGTTGTTCACCACCGCCAGCGTTCCCTCCGCCAGCGGCCGCTTGCCGTCGGTAGTGATTGCAATGGTTTTGAGCGGCGTGGCGCCCTGCGCGTCCTTGATATCGGGCAACTGGTTTTCCGGCGCCGTGAAAATAACGGCGATCGGTTCGATCTGAGTGATCGTGACGATCCCGGTCTGGGTAGATGAATTGACGATGTTGCCGATATCGACCTGGCGTAAGCCGACAACGCCGGAGATCGGCGCCTTGATGGTCGTATAGTCGAGTTGAGTTTGCGCATTGGCGATGGCGGCGACGTCAGCCGCGATCTGGGCTGTCAATTGCGAGACGCTCGAGCGCTGGGTATCGAGCTGCTGGCGGGTCGCGAACTCGCCGAGCTTGATGAAGCGCTGCAAATCCAGGTTGATGTTGGCGAGGTTGGCCTCGTCCTGCTCCTTCTTGGCTTTCGCCTGATCGAGTGCCGCCTGGTAGGGCCGGGGATCGATCTCGGCCAGCAGGTCACCTTGTTGCACCAATTGGCCTTCCTTGAAGCCAATCTTGTCGATCTGGCCGTCAACGCGGGATCGAACCAGAACCGTGTTGAAGGCCTGAACCGTTCCAAGACTGGTCAGATAGACCGGGAAATCCGTCTTCTCGACGGTCGCAATATTGACCCGCACCGGGTTCCGGGGGGCGCCCTTTTGCGCATTGTTAGCCGCTGCTTCGTGACTTTCGCCATGGAATCGCTGCCAGCCGTAATAGCCTGCCCCAGCGAGTACCAAGGCCATCAAAATCCAACGCGTTACCCGCGATTTTTTCATGTCGGCCTTCAGATTCAAAAAAATATAAGTAGCGAGTCTTCCCTAGGGTTCATAGAGACTTCATATATAATATGCGTGCACTTAATGTGTAAACACACTATAGCTTGATTTTCCTAAACTATTCGCAATCTTCGCAAGCCTTAGGTAGATGTCTCTCGACCTCAAAAAACAGTTCATTACCCAGCTGATCGAAAGTTCGCGATTTCTTCGCAACTACGTCGATCACCGCGCGAAATCCCGCGGCACCACGCGCGCGCAATGGATTGTGCTGTTCCGTTTGCGCGAGCAGGAGGGGCTGTCCCAGGTCGATCTGGCAGAAGTGCTCGAATTGCAGCCGATTTCGCTGGTGCGCCTGCTCGACCGGCTGGTCGAACATGGTCTGGTCGAGCGCCGCAGCGACCCTCGGGACCGCCGCGCCAACCGCCTGTTCCTGACGGTATCCGGGCGTCAGCTCGCCAACGACCTCGATAGCCTGCGCGACGCCATCGCAACCGACGTGTTGCAGGGGGTGCCGGCCGCCACGGTCGAGACCAGCCTGAAGGCCTTGCGCGACGTCAAGGACCGGATCAAGACGTTAGGTGAGCCTGCGGGCGGTATCGCCGCCAAGTGACGGCCGATATCAGTGACGGCAATGGCCGTTGCGTGGCGAGGATGTTTCTCGGTTTTTCCGAGGTGGAGCTGCGCTTCACCGCACGAGGCCGCAAACGCCAAATGGAATTCGTCTAACTCACGCGTTAGCTACTCGACGTCGCGTGGGAAATGCTTTTGATGCAACGGGCCAGCGTGGAATCCGGGAAGTCGCGCGAATGTTTAGAACCATTCTTAAAATCGCAGTTGTGCTGACATTCGTGTCGATGGGGCCGGTTACGTTCGCCCAGCAGAATACCGCCGGATCCGATCCGAAAGTGTCGGCTGCACCAGCGGCGCCATCCGTTCAGCCAGCCGCAGCGCCGGCGACGTTGGTCGCTGCCGACAATGCGATGGCAGATGCAAAAACCTCGAAGCCCATTTTGCACGAGTTGTCGCCCTGGTCGATGTTTCTGTCGGCCGACATCATCGTAAAGGCCGTCATGATCGGCCTGGCCTTTGCCTCGCTGGTGACGTGGACGGTCTTCATCGCAAAAATGGTCGAGCTGACCTTTGTGCAGCGCCGCCTGCGTGGCGCGCTTCGCAAGATCGCCAATTCAAGGTCGCTGGCGGAGGCGCAATTTGCGCTGGGCTCGAGCGGCACCATCCTGTCCCGCTTTCTGGCGGCGGCGATGCGCGAGGCGCGGCTGTCGGCGGGTATTTCGAGCGATGCCGGGGTGAAGGAGCGGGCGGCATCGAGCTTTGCCGAGATCTTGCGGGCGGAATCGCGCCGCATCCGGCTCGGCATGGGCGTGCTCGCCACCATCGGTGCAACGTCGCCCTTTGTCGGGTTGTTCGGCACGGTGTGGGGCATCATGAACAGCTTCATCGGCATTTCGAAGTCGCAGACGACCAATCTTGCGGTCGTTGCGCCCGGCATTGCCGAAGCGCTGCTGGCGACCGCGATCGGTCTTGTCGCGGCCATTCCGGCCGTCATCATCTACAACCACTTCGCGCGCCTGACGAAGGCCTATCTCGAACTGGTCAGCCGCTCGTCGGGTGCGGCGGGACGGCTGTTGTCGCGCGATCTCGACCGTACCCACGTCAGTTCGAACGGCCGCGTCAGTTCCCACGCTGCGGAGTAGGGCATGGGCGTCTCACTCGCCGATAACGATTTCGATGACGACTCCGACTTCTCGGAGACGCATGACATCAACGTCACGCCGTTCATCGACGTCATGCTCGTTCTCTTGATCATCTTCATGGTGGCCGCGCCGTTATCGACGGTCGATCTGCCGATCGATCTGCCGTCCTCGACCGCGACGCCGCAGAAGAAGCCGGACAAGCCGACCTACGTCAGCATCAAGCCGGACCTGACGCTTGCGATCGGCGAAAAACAGGTCAAGCGCGCCGATTTGATCGCGGCGCTCGATGCCGCCGCCCAGTCCAATCCGGAACGTCTGGTTTTCGTGCGGGCCGACCGCGGCGTGGCCTATGGCGATCTGATGGACGTGCTCGAACTGTTGCGGCGGGGAAATTACCGGATGAAGCTGGTGACGCTGGAAGGTGTTCCCGACCAGGCTTCTCCATCGCCGGCGTCGGGAGCGGCGAGGCCTTGATGCGATGACCGAGCCGATGCACGAGCAGCGGCCGCCCTGGCGGCTCTGGGGACTGGCGGCAGTGGCCGCTCTCTCCCTGCACGTTGCCGGTGCGGCGCTGGCGCTCGCGCATCTCAGTCCCGATGGCGGTTCCGACGGGCTTGGCGCCAATGTCACCGAGATCGGCATCGAACTGACATCGCCCTCCGCCGAGGAGACCGAACTACCTCCGGGCCCCGATGCCGATGCCTCGGTGGCGTCGCCCGCGCTCGCCGAACAGAAGGCCGAAGTCAAGCCGACCGATCTGCCGAAGGAGATGCCGAAGGAAAGCGACGACCCCGATCGCGTCGTGACACAGAACGAGCAGAAGAAGCCGACCGACGACGATCCAAAGGTCGAGACCGTGCAGACCGCGGCCTCGCAGGAATCGGTCGCGCAGGAAGCAAGCGCCCGGCAGCACATCGAAGGCGCGCGCGAGGCCAACATAGCCGCGGCGCCAAATCTCGGGATCGGCAAGGACACTCAGAGGCTCGCCGCCGCCTGGGGACAGCAGATCAGCGCCTATTTCGAGCTACACAAGCGCTATCCGAAGACCGAGAAGTTCAAGGCCGCCAAGGTCACGCTCAGCATGGTCATCAACCGCCTCGGTCACGTGTTATCGGTCGAGGTCGCAGGGACCTCAGGTGATCCGGTGTTTGACGAAGCCGCGCTGGACATGGTCCGCCGCTCCGATCCTGTGCCGCGTCCGCCGGCCGCGCTCACCGACGACACTTTCAGCCGCAGCATCGACGTGCACTTCAAGGACAGAAAATGAAAATGCCGGCCTTCGCCGGCATTGTTGTTTAGACCGCCAAAATCGTTTCAGCGGAAGTAATACCGGAACCCGGTATAGACGACGACCAGGCAGGCAAAAATAAGCGCAACCGGTAGCTTTGACTTTTGCTGCGGTCCGCCGGACGCCTTCGGCCGCTGGGCCGGCGGGCGCTTGAAAGCCGTGACGTTGCCGCTCGCCCGGTCCTGTTGCCGAGCGGGGTTTGACGTCCGGCGCCTGGCCCGCACCGCCCATCTCCTCGTAATAGCCCTGATAGATGAGCTGGATGACGGCCTCGGAGGCTTCGTCGCTGCTCTTTTCCTTCAGCAATGCCTTGTAACGCTCGAGGAACGCTTGCGCCGCCGGGGGTAGGGAAGAGGTTCCGTTCAGCTTTGCCATCATGGTCCAGGTCGCGAAATCGGCCCTTGCCCTGGTATCGGCGCGTCGCGCGATCATCATGTCGGCTGCTTTGATCAAAATGGCCTCTGCTCTTTCGGAGCGTTTAAGGATTTAGCTTAGGGGTTGCCGGTGACGATGAGAATCACCGCAAGCACATAGCCGGTCGTCTTTCGCAATATCGCTGAAATAACATCAAGATTTAGACCGAACTGCGAACCGGCCAAGGGAAGCAGGATCAAGAGCGAAATCAGGATCAGCATTCCGAACGGTTCCAGCCGCGACAACGGCCGCGCCAGCGCGTTCGGCAACAAGCCGACCGCCACCCGGCCGCCGTCGAGTGGCGGGATCGGCATCATGTTGAAGATCGCCAGGACCACGTTGATCAAAAGCGCGTTCTTCAGGTTGTCGAACGTCCATCGCGCCGCATTGGCGGGCAGGAGGTCCACGACGTGGAGGGCCGCGGCAGCCAGCAACGCCAGCGCAATGTTGGTGGCCGGACCTGCGAGCGCCACCAGGACCATGTCGGTTCGCGGGTTTCGAAGCGCCCGAAAGTTCACCGGGACCGGTTTGGCGTAGCCGAACAGAAACGGCGAATGCGCCATCAACAGGATCGCCGGCATCATCAGCGTGCCGAAGGGATCGATGTGCCGGATCGGGTTGAAGCTGACGCGGCCAAGATCGTAGGCGGTGTTGTCGCCGAGGCGATGGGCGACATAGCCGTGCGCAGCCTCGTGAAAGGTGATCGCGATCACGAGCGGCAAGACCCACACGGAGAAGTCGTAGAGGCTGATGTTCACGGCTTCGGTTTCCGAAAAAGCGGACTGATTCCGCTTCACGCTACCACGTCCCTGCGGAATTGGCGCTTAAACGGGCCCTTCCGGATATTGCGGCAGGCCGTCATCCAGCCGGACCCAGGCGATCTTTTCCGAAACCCAGATGTGCTCGGTCGGCGCAAAGGCGTTGCGGTCGTCAAAGGTCGCGAGTGCAACGCCGGCCGCGGTGCCATTGCGGCGCCAGGAAAACAGCCGGGTGCCGCATTGTTTGCAGAAGACCCGTTCGAGGTGATCCGAGGACGGATAACGGCCGGTATCGCCTTTCACCGTGATGGCCCGCTGGTCGTAGAGCGCGCGGGCGTAAAAAGGCGAGCCCATCGCCTTCTGGCAGTTGCGGCAGTGGCAGATGCGCACGTTGATCGGCTCGCCCTCGCATGTGAAACGCACCGCGCCACAGAGGCATCCACCTTCTCGCGTCATCGCCTTTTCCTAGTAGGTCGCCCGGCCGCCGGAAATGTCGAATACCGCGCCGGTCGAGAACGAGCAGTCTTCGGAGGCGAGCCATGCCGCGAGCGCGGCGAGCTCTTCGACCAGCACGAAGCGGTTCTTCGGAATCTTCGACAGCATGAAATCGATATGCTGCTGGGTCATCTGGTCGAAGATCGCGGTCTTGGCCGCGGCCGGCGTCACCGCATTGACCATGATGTCGTATTTCGCGAGCTCCTTGCCGAGCGACTTCGTCAGCGCAATCAGGCCGGCCTTTGAGGCCGAGTAATGTGCGGCGTTCGGATTGCCTTCCTTGCCGGCAATCGAGGCGATGTTGACGATGCGACCGTAGTTTTGCTTGATCATCGTGGGCACGATGGCCTTGCAGCAGACGAAGGGGCCATCGAGATTGATGCGCAACACCTTGCGCCACTCCTCGAAATCGGTCTCCCAGACCGTCTTGTTGACGCCGGCGATGCCGGCATTGTTGACGAAAATGTCGATCTTGCTGAACGCTTTCAGCGTTTCCTCGCGTGCTTTCTCAACCGCCGCAAGATCAGTCACGTCGACCTTGACGGCGATGACGCCGTGGCCCACTTCCTTGGCCGTCTTCTCGGCCAATGGCTGATCGTGATCCCAGATCGCGACCTTGGCGCCGGAGGCGACGAAACGTTCGGTAATCGCGCGGCCGAAGCCTTGCGCGCCGCCGGTGACGATGGCGCAGCGGCCATTCAGATCGATCTTGTTCATGGCAGTTTCCAAAATCTCGGTTGTCATTCCGGGATGGTCCGAAGGACCAGAATTATTCGGGCTCGTTTCGCGCCCCGGAATGACGTGTACAGCGTCCAGCCACCATCGATGATGTGAGCGACGCCGGTGGTGAAGGCGCTTTCGTCGCTGGCGAGATAGATGGCAAGCGAAGCAATTTCTTCGGCGGTGCCGAGCCGCCCCATCGGTTGCCGCGCGATGAACATGTCACGCCCGCCAGGTCCGGCGGCCGCGGCGCGGTTAAGCATCGAGGGCGTCTCGATCGTGCCGGGACAAATGCAATTGCAGCGGATGCCCTTGGTGATGAAATCGGCCGCCACCGCGCGCGTCAACGCGGCGACCGCGGCTTTGGTGGCGCCGTAGACGTAGCGGTTGGGCGCGGCCTTGAAGACGCCGGCCGCAGAGGAGATGTTGACGATCGAGCCGCCGCCGCGCTCCAACATCAGCGGCAGGAAATTGCGGATGGTCCGGTGCATCGTTTTGACGTTGAGGTCGAAGGAGAAATCCCAGTCCTCATCCGAGCAATCGAGCACGGTGCCGTGATGCACGAAGCCCGCCGCATTCAGGAGAATATCGACAGGCCCGACGCGTTTGGCCATGGCGGCGACGGCGGCACTGTCGCGCGCATCGAGGCGCGCAACGTCCTTGACGCCTTCGGCGGCGAGCGCAGCTAATCCCTTTTCGTCAATATCGGTGGCAAAAACGCTCGCGCCCTCGCGCGCGAAGGCAATCGCCGAGGCGCGGCCGATGCCGGCCGCAGCCGCCGTGACGAAAGCGCGCTTGCCCTTCAGGCGGTCTGACATGGTGTTCTCCCTTTTGATCTGTTCGTCATTCCGGAGCGATGCGCAGCATCGAATCCGGAATCTCGAGATTCCGGGTCTGGTCCTTCGGACCATCCCGGAATGACGAACTTGTTCAGTGATTATCTCTGGCGACGCCGAACGTGCCGGCGATGTTGTGGTAACGCGTGGCGAGTTCCATGCAGGCGCCGGTCGATTGCTGGCCGACCGTCGAGCGATAGATTTCCTGCCAGGGCGTCTGGTTGGGCGGATAGGGGAAGCCGCCTTTGGCCTTCAACTCCGCGCGCCGCTTTTTCAACTCCTCGTCGGAGATCAGGATATTGGCGCTGCCCTTGTTGAGGTCGACGCGGACCTTGTCGCCGGTCTTGAGGATCGCAAGACCACCATCGGCCGCAGCTTCCGGCGAGGCGTTGAGGATCGATGGCGAACCTGATGTGCCGGACTGCCGGCCGTCGCCGATACAGGGCAGGGACAGGATGCCACGTTTGATCAGGGCTGCCGGCGGCTGCATGTTCACGACCTCGGCGCCGCCGGGATATCCGATCGGCCCGGTGCCGCGCACGAACAGGATGCAGTGCTCGTCGATCTCGAGTTTGGGGTCGTCGATGCGCTCGTGATAATCCTCCGGACCCTCGAACACGATGGCGCGGCCTTCGAAGGCGTTCAGGTCCTTCGGGTTTATCAGATAGCGCTCGCGGAATTCCTTTGAGATGACGCTGGTCTTCATGATTGCGGAATCGAAGAGATTGCCGCGCAGCACGATGAAGCCTGCATCCTTCACCAGCGGCTTGTCGTAGCCAAAGATCACGTCGCCATCGGGCTTGGCCGCCTCGCGGCAATTGTCGCCCATGGCGTGACCGTTGACGGTAACCGCGTCTTCGTGAATGCGTTTTGCGCCCATCAATTCGCGCACCACCGCAGGCACGCCGCCGGCGCGATGGAATTCCTCGCCGAGATAGAAGCCGGCCGGCTGCATGTTGACGAGCAGCGGAACGTCATGGCCGAATTTCTGCCAGTCGTCGATCGACAGTTCCACGCCGATGTGACGGGCCAGCGCATTGATGTGGATCGGCGCGTTGGTCGAGCCGCCGATCGCCGAATTGACGACGATGCAGTTCTCGAACGCCTTGCGGGTCAGGATGTCGGAGGGTTTGAGATCCTCCCAGACCATGCCGACGATGCGTTTTCCCGTCTCATAGGCGATCTGGCCGCGCTCGCGATAGGGCGCGGGGATGGCGGCGCAGCCGGGCAGGGACATGCCGAGCGCTTCGGCCAGCGCATTCATCGTCGATGCCGTGCCCATGGTGTTGCAGTGGCCGACCGATGGCGCGGAGGAGGCCACGATGGTCATGAACTGCTCGTAGTCGATCTCGCCGGCGGCGAGCTCCTCGCGCGCCTTCCAGACCACCGTGCCTGATCCGGTGCGCTGGCCCTTGTGCCAGCCGTTGAGCATCGGTCCGCCGGAAAGGACGATGGCCGGCAGATTGACGGTGGCGGCGGCCATCAGGCAGGCCGGCGTGGTTTTGTCGCAGCCCGTGGTCAGCACGACGCCGTCCAGCGGGTAGCCGAACAGGACTTCGACCAGACCGAGGTAAGCGAGGTTGCGGTCCAATGCCGCAGTCGGACGTTTTCCGGTTTCCTGGATCGGGTGCATCGGAAATTCCATCGCGATGCCGCCGGCGGCCCTGATGCCCTCGCGTACCCGATGCGCGAGCTCGATGTGATGCCGGTTACAGGGCGAGAGGTCGTTTCCGGTCTGGGCAATCCCGATAATGGGCTTGCCGGACTGCAATTCTTCCCGCGTCAGGCCGTAGTTGAGATAGCGCTCGAGGTAGAGCGCGGTCATTCCGGGGTTATGAGGGTTGTTGAACCATTCGCTGGAACGGAGCTTGCGCCTGGTGACGCCGGTTAGCGGCTTGTTCATGTTTTCTCCCGCAGCGCACACGCCTTATTTTTGTGCGCTATCTTAATCTGAGCACTCAATTTCGCATGTCGAGGTTCGCTTCGCAACGGCGGGACTAGAATGTCAAATCCACTCCACTGGCGGCGTTCGTCTACGACTTTGATCCAAGGACACATCAGCAAAAGTCTGATATGACGCCCTTAAATCCGGCCCGTCGGGTATGTACCGTGGGTGATAGAGCCTGTTTGGGAGGAAATTGATGTCGTCTGTGCAGATCCGCGACGTGCGGAAATCGTTTGGCGGCTTTGAGGTCTTGCACGGCGTCACGATCCCGATCGAGGACGGCGCCTTTGTCGTGCTGGTCGGCCCTTCCGGCTGTGGCAAATCGACCTTGCTGCGGATGCTCGCGGGCCTCGAAAACATCACTTCCGGCACGATCTCGATCGGCGACCGCGTCGTCAACAACGTGCAGCCCAAAGAGCGCGACATCGCGATGGTGTTCCAGAACTATGCGCTCTATCCGCATATGACGGTTGCCGACAATATGGGCTTCTCGCTGAAACTTCGCGGCGCCAACCCGGACGAGATCAAGAAGGGCGTTGCGCGCGCCGCCGAAATTCTGGCGCTCACGCCGCTGCTTGACCGCTATCCGCGGCAGTTGTCCGGCGGCCAGCGCCAGCGCGTGGCGATGGGACGCGCCATCGTGCGCGATCCGCAGGTGTTTCTGTTCGACGAACCGCTGTCGAACCTCGACGCCAAGCTGCGCGTGGCGATGCGCACCGAAATCAAGGAACTGCACCAGCGCCTGAAGACCACGACCGTCTATGTGACCCACGACCAGATCGAGGCCATGACCATGGCCGACAAGATCGTGGTGATGCATGACGGCATCGTCGAGCAGATCGGCTCGCCGCTCGAACTCTACGACCGGCCGGACAATCAGTTCGTCGCGAGCTTCATCGGCTCGCCGGCGATGAATTTCCTCAAAGGCAAGGTCAAGGCGAACGGCAGCGCCGTTTTCGAGGGGCCGAACGGCGTGAAATTGCCTCTCGCCACGGCGCCAGCCAATTCCGACGGCAAACCTGTGGTCTATGGCGTGCGGCCGGAACATTTCACCATTGCCGACGACGGCGCGGAAGCCGAGATCGTGGTGGTCGAGCCCACCGGATCTGAAACGCAGGTGTTCGCCAAGCTTGGCGGCGAGCAGGTCGTCGCCGTTTTCCGCGAGCGCCACCAGTTCAACCCCGGCGACAAGGTCCGGCTGAAACCGGATCCCGCCGTGGTGCATTTGTTTGACGAGGCTACCGGCAAGCGACTTTGAGGCCGGCATAACGTGGCCAATGAAAGAGCCAATTAAAAGGGAGAAGACGGACAATGAATAATTTCACACCGGATCGGCGCTCTCTGCTGAAAGCGGGCGGCGGCCTGCTGGCGGCTGCGGCCACCATGTCGGCCGAACAATTGCTCGGCTATGCCAAAGCGTGGGCGCAGGCCGCGCCGTGGAAGCCGGAAGCCGGCGCCAAG
Organism: uncultured Alphaproteobacteria bacterium; assembly: GCA_963788885.1. Classification (GTDB taxonomy): domain Bacteria; phylum Pseudomonadota; class Alphaproteobacteria; order Rhizobiales; family Xanthobacteraceae; genus Bradyrhizobium. The sequence continues at coordinate 55,798 of CAWBIR010000002.1, forward strand.
ATCAACCTGTTGCGCTGGAAGCGCTTCGTCGAGTCCGAAGACGTCGCGTTCATGAAGATCGTCGACGCCTTCCAGAAGGCGACCGGCGTCACCGTCAACGTCTCCAACGAATCCTACGACGACCTTCAGCCCAAGGCATCGGTAGCCGCCAACACCGGCCAGGGCCTCGACATCGTGTGGGGCCTTTATTCACTGCCGTTCCTGTTTCCGAACAAGTGCACCGACATGACCGACGTCGCCGATTACCTCGGCCAGAAGGGTGGCGGCTGGACCAAATCCGGTGAGGCCTACGGCAAATTCGACGGCAAGTGGATCGGCATTCCCGTCGCCGCCACCGGCGCGCTGATGAATTACCGTGTCGCGGCCATGGAAAAGGCCGGCCACAAGGAGTTTCCGAAAGACCTCGGCGGCTTTGCCGACCTGGTCAAGGGCCTCAACAAGAACGGCACGCCGGCCGGCATGGCGGTCGGACACGCCTCGGGCGACGCCAACACCTGGTTGCACTGGGCGCTATGGGCGCATGGTGGCAACCTGATCGACGCCAACAACAAGGTCGTGATCAACTCGCCGGAGACGGCCAAAGCGCTCGAATACGTCAAGGGCCTCTATGACAACTTCATTCCGGGCACCGCATCCTGGAACGACAGTTCCAACAACAAGGCCTTCCTGGCCGGTCAGCTCTATCTGACCGTGAACGGCATCTCGATTTACGTTACGGCGAAAAAGGAAAACCCGCAGATCGCCGAAGACATGAATCACTCCGATCTGCCGGCGGGCGTCGATGGCAAGGTACGAGAAATGAACCTGGGCTTTCCAATCCTGGTGTTCAACTTCACCAAGTTCCCGCAAGCCTGTAAGGCGTTCACCGCCTTCATGATGGAGCCGGAACAGTTCAATCCCTGGGTCGAGGCGGCACAAGGCTATCTGTCGCCGTTCCTCGCAGGCTACAGCAAGAACCCGATCTGGACCGCCGACCCGAAGAACACGCCGTATCGCAATGTCGCCGAGGTTTCGCTGACCCCGGCCGGCATCGGCAAGATGGGCGAGAACGCGGCCGCCGCGATTGCCGACTTCGTGCTGGTCGACATGTTCGCGAACTACTGCACCGGTCGCGAGGATGTGAAGACGGCGATGTCGTCGGCAGAGCGTTCTGCCAAACGCATCTTCCGCTAGGATATGTTACCGGCGTGGCCAGTGTTCCTGGCCGCGCCGGCCGCTTTCGGAATAGAACTGGAACGAGATGACGACACTTCAGACATCTGCGCCCGTCCGGACGGTCCGCATCGACACCCCGTCGCTGTGGTCACGGATGAAGTTCAACCGCAACTTCATGGCGCTGTGGTTCATGCTGCCGGCGGCGGCGTTCCTGATTCTGTTTCTCGCCTATCCGCTCGGGCTTGGCGTCTGGATGAGCTTTACCGACGAACGCATCGGCCGCGGCGGCATTTTCGTCGGCCTTGAGAACTATGAGTGGCTCTGGGACGACTCCATCTTCTGGCTCTCGGTATTCAACACGCTGCTCTACACGATCGTGGCGAGTGCGATCAAATTCGGGATCGGTCTTTATCTCGCACTGCTGTTGAACCGGAACATGCCGATCAAGGCGCTGGTCCGCTCGATCGTGCTGATTCCCTTCATCGTGCCGACAGTGCTGTCGGCGATCGCGTTCTGGTGGATCTACGATTCCCAGTTCTCGATCATCTCCTGGTCGCTGATCAAGCTTGGCCTCATCGACCACAACATCAACTTCCTCGGCGATTCCAGCTGGGCGCGCGCCAGCGTGATCTTCGCCAATATCTGGCGCGGTGTTCCCTTCGTGGCGATTACGCTGCTCGCCGGCCTGCAGACCGTGTCGCCTTCGCTCTATGAGGCAGCGACCCTCGACGGCGCCACCAATTGGCAGCGGTTCCGTTTCATCACCTATCCGTTGTTGACCCCGATCATCGCGGTCGTGATGACGTTTTCGGTGCTGTTCACCTTCACCGACTTCCAGTTGATCTGGGCGTTGACACGCGGCGGGCCGGTCAATGCCACGCATCTGATGGCGACGTTGAGTTATCAGCGCGGCATCATCTCTGGGCGGCTCGGCGAGGGTGCGGCGATTGCGACCGCCATGATCCCGTTCCTGCTGGCCGCGATCGCGATTTCCTGGTTCGGCATGCAGCGTCGCAAATGGCAGCAAGGATCGAGCAATGACTGATTCCGTGCTTCCGACCAAAGGCCCGCCCGGCGGCGTGACCGCAGCCGCGCCCGTCGGCGTGACCGACGACAACGAGGGCATGAGCTATCTGGAATCGCTGCCGCGCCGCGTGGTGACGCTCTATATCCCGCTCGCGCTGATCCTGATCGTGCTGCTGTTTCCGTTCTACTGGATGGTCTTGACGTCGATCAAACCCGACGAGCAGCTGATCGACATGAACACCTATAACCCGTTCTGGGTGGTTCATCCGACCTTCAAGCACATCAGCAAGTTGCTGTTCGAGACGCAGTATCCGCGCTGGCTGTGGAACACGATGTATGTCGCGGTCGGCGCCACGACGCTGTCGATCATCGCGAGCGTGCTCGCGGCCTATGCCATCGTCCGCCTGCGCTTCAAGGGCGCGGACACCGTCGGCGTCCTGATCTTCTTTGCCTATCTGGTGCCGCCGTCGATCCTGTTCATTCCGCTGGCGTCCGTGATCCAGGCCTATGGGCTGTTCGACTCGCCGCTGTCGCTGATCCTGGTCTATCCGACGCTGCTGATCCCGTTCTCGACCTGGCTGCTGATGGGATACTTCAAGACTATCCCGTTCGAACTTGAGGAATGCGCGCTGATCGACGGCGCCTCGCGCTGGCAGATCCTGACCCGCATCGTGGTGCCGCTCGCGATCCCGGGCCTGATCTCGGCCTTCATCTTCTCCTTCACGCTGTGCTGGAACGAGTTCATCTACGCGCTGACGTTCCTGCAATCGACGCCGAACAAGACCGTGCCGGTGGCGATCGTGAACGAATTCGTCGACGGCGACATCTACAAGTGGGGATCGCTGATGGCGGGCGCGCTGGTCGGCTCGTTGCCGCTCGTGATCCTCTATGCTTTCTTCGTCGAACACTACGTGTCGGCGATGACTGGTGCCGTCAAAGAGTGATCCTCTGTAGTTCGTCCTCCGATCGCTCCAAAACGCTCTAGAAAAAACGGGAGTGGGTTTTGCATATTCTGGTTCTGGGCGCGGCCGGCATGGTCGGCCGCAAATTGGTGGATCGCCTCGTCACTGACGGCCGGCTTGGCAAGAACGCCATCAGCAAAATGACGCTGCATGACGTGGTGGCGGCGAAGCAGCCTGAAAAGGCGAGCTTTCCCGTCGAGGTGCTGTCCGGCGACTTCGCGATATCAGGCGTGCCCGAAAAACTGATCGCGGGTCGCCCGGACGTGATCTTTCATCTCGCGGCGATCGTCTCGGGCGAGGCCGAACTCGATTTCGACAAGGGCTATCGCATCAACCTCGACGGCACGCGGATGCTGTTCGACGCCATCCGGCTGGTCGGCGGCGGCTACAAGCCGCGCGTGGTGTTTACCTCGTCGATCGCGGTGTTCGGCGCGCCGTTCCCGGACGCCATCGGCGACGAATTCTTCAATACGCCACTGCTCAGCTACGGCACCCAGAAGGCGATCGGAGAGCTTCTGCTCGCCGACTATACAAGGCGCGGCTTCATGGACGGCGTCGGCATTCGCCTTCCGACAATCAACATTCGCCCCGGGCTTCCGAACAAGGCCGCGTCCGGCTTCTTCTCCGGCATCCTGCGCGAGCCGCTCGCGGGCAAGGAAGCCATTTTGCCGGTATCGGAGGATGTGCGGCACTGGCATGCCTCGCCACGCTCGGCGGTCGGCTTCCTGGTCCATGCCGGAAGCATGGACACTGCGAAGATCGGTCCGCGGCGCAATCTGACCATGCCCGGCATTTCCGCAACCGTCGGCGAACAGATCGCCGCGCTCAAGCGTGTGGCAGGCGACAAGGTGGCGGCGCGGATCAAGCGCGAGCCGGATCCCTTTATTGTCGGCATTGTCGCAGGCTGGCCGCGCAATTTCGATCCGAAGCGGTCGCTTGAACTCGGCTTCACGACGGCCGAAAAATCGTTCGACGATATTATCCGGATTCACATCGACGACGAATTGGGTGGTAAGTTCGTCGCCTGATCTTTTCGAAATTTTGCGGGAGGACCGCCATGACAGCCAGCATCGTCGGATGGGCGCATACGCCCTTTGGCAAATTCGACGCCGAGACCGTCGAGAGCCTGGTCGTCCGGGTCGCCAATGAGGCACTTGGCGATGCCGGCATTGCCGCCGCCGATGTCGATGAAATCGTGCTCGGGCATTTCAACGCCGGATTTTCGCCGCAGGACTTCACGGCAGCTCTGGTGTTGCAGGCCGATCCAAATCTGCGCTTCAAGCCGGCCACCCGCGTCGAGAACGCCTGCGCGACGGGATCAGCCGCGGTGCATCAGGGCATCCGCGCCATCGCCTCGGGTGCAGCGAAGATCGTGCTGGTCGTCGGCGTCGAGCAGATGACGCGGACGCCGGGCCCCGAGATCGGCCGCAACCTGTTGCGCGCGTCTTATTTGCCGGAAGACGGCGACACCCCCGGCGGCTTCGCCGGCGTGTTCGGCAAGATCGCGCAGGGCTATTTCCAGAAGTACGGCGATCAGTCCGATGCGCTCGCGATGATCGCGGCGAAGAACCACAAGAACGGCGTCGCTAACCCTTACGCACAGATGCGCAAGGATTTCGGCTTTGAGTTCTGCCGCTCCGAGAGCGAGAAGAATCCTTATGTCGCGGGGCCGCTGAAGCGCACCGATTGTTCGCTGGTGTCGGACGGCGCCGCCGCGCTGGTCCTCACCGACGCCGAGACCGCGAAGAAGATGGGCAAGGCGGTGAACTTCCGCAGCGTCGCGCATGCGCAGGATTTCCTGCCGATGTCCAAGCGCGACATCCTGCAATTCGAGGGCTGCTCGGTCGCCTGGGCTCGTGCGCTGGAGAAAGCGGGCATCGAGCTTTCCGATCTTTCGTTTGTCGAGACCCACGATTGCTTCACGGTCGCCGAGTTGATCGAGTATGAGGCGATGGGATTGACGCCGCGCGGGCAGGGTGCGCGCGCCATCAAGGAAGGCTGGACGCAGAAGGACGGCAAGCTGCCGGTCAATCCCTCCGGCGGCTTGAAGGCCAAGGGCCATCCGATCGGCGCGACCGGTGTCTCCATGCATGTGATGACCGCGATGCAGCTCACGGGGCAGGCGCCGGAAGGCATGCAGCTGAAAGACCCCAAGCTCGGCGGCATCTTCAACATGGGTGGGGCTGCGGTCGCCAATTACGTTTCGATCCTGGAGCCTGCGAAGTAAGCGAGGCGATGCGCGATGAACATCGCCGAATGGCTCGCCGCAACCGCCAAGCTTCGCCCGGAAGCACCGGCGCTTCTGACCGGCTTCGATCTCGACGCGGACTACCAGACCTTTGCGCGCCGGGCTTCGGCGATCGGTGCCGCGCTGGCGCGTGACCATGGAATTGCACCCGGCGATCGTGTCGCGGTCTTTGCCTCCAACTGCACGCAATATCTCGAATGTCTCTACGGCATCTGGTGGATGGGCGCGGCAGCGATCCCGATCAATGCCAAACTGCATGGCCGCGAGGCCGCCTGGATATGCAGCGATGCCGGCGCGAAACTGGCTTTCGTTTCCGACGATACGGTCGGAGCGTTGATGGAGGCAAAAGCCGATCTGCCGCCGTCGATGCAGATGCTGTCGCTCGACAGTGACGCCTACCGAAAAATGCGCGAAGGCGAGGGCGACCCAGCACCGCTGGCGCGCGAGATCGATGACCTCGCCTGGCTGTTCTATACATCCGGCACCACGGGGCGGCCGAAAGGCGTGATGCTCAGCCACGGCAATCTGGTCGCGGCCTCGATGTGCTATCTCACCGATGTCGATCCGGCGACGCCGAAGGATGCCTCGCTCTATGCCGCGCCGATCTCGCATGGCGCCGGCCTTTATAATTTCCCGCATACGCGCATGGGCGGCCGGCACGTGGTGCCGGAATCCGGCGGCTTCGATCCGGACGAGGTACTCAATCTTGCCCGCAATCTCGAAAATGTCGTGATGTTCGGTGCGCCGACCATGGTGCGACGGCTGGTCGATGCCGCCAAACGCCGCGGCGAAAATGGCGAGGGCATCCGCACCATCATCTATGGCGGCGGGCCGATGTATCTCGCCGATATCCGCGAGGCCATCGCGGTCATGGGCCAGCGCTTTGTGCAGATCTACGGCCAGGGTGAATTGCCGATGACGATCACGGCGCTCGGCCGCGAATGGCACATGAAGACGGAACATCCGCGTTATCTGGAGCGGCTGGCCTCGGTCGGCACCGCGCAGAGCGTGATGTCGGTCCGCATCACGGACAAGGACGGCGAGGTGTTGCCGGCCGGCGAAACCGGCGAGGTCGAGGCCAAGGGCACGGCCGTGATGCTCGGTTACTGGAACAATCCAAAGGCCAATGCCGAGACGCTGAAAGACGGCTGGCTGCGCACCGGCGACGTCGGCCGCCTCGATGAGGATGGTTTTCTGACGCTGTCCGACCGCTCCAAGGACGTGATCATTTCCGGCGGCACCAACATCTATCCGCGCGAGGTGGAGGAGGCGCTGCTGACGCATGCGGATGTGCGCGAGGTCTCGGCGATCGGCGTGGCGGATGCCGACTGGGGCGAGATCGTCGTTGCCTGCGTGGTGCTGGAAGACGGCGCAGCCGCCGACGATGCCAAGCTCGATGCGCATTGTCTGGCGTCGATCGCGCGCTTCAAGCGGCCGAAGCGCTACGTCTATCTCGATGCATTGCCGAAAAATAACTACGGCAAGGTGCTGAAGACCGAATTGCGCCAGATGATGCGGAAGTAGCGCTGCTCACGTGCATACGGCCATACGCCGGCCGGCCTTGATCTCGCCCGTAGGCTGGCGTTACGTGACCGGCAAGGATCGCTACACAAATATTGCCGGGAGAAATGCCAGTTATGGGGCCGCTTGAGGGCGTCAAGATCGTCGACATGACGACCGTGCTGATGGGGCCTTACGCCGCCCAGATGCTCGGCGATTACGGCGCCGACGTCATCAAGGTCGAGAGCCTCGAAGGTGACGTGACGCGGCTGATTGGACCTGCGCGGCATCACGGCATGGGGCCGGTGTTTCTCAATACCAACCGCAGCAAGCGCTCAATCGCGCTCGATCTGAAAAAGCCCGGCGGACGCGACGCGGTACTGCGGCTGCTCAAGGCGGCGGATGTTCTGATCTACAACGTGCGGCCGCAGGCGATGATGCGCCTGCAACTCGGCTACGAGGTCGTCGCTGATGTCAATCCGCGGCTGATCTATGCCGGGGTGTTCGGCTTCGGCCAGGATGGCCCTTACGCCACCAAGCCTGCCTATGACGACCTGATCCAGGGTGCGACCGCGCTGCCTGCGCTGATGGCGCAGACCGGCGATGGCGTGCCGCGCTACGTTCCGAACGCGCTGGTCGATCGCATCGTCGGTCTCACGGCGGTCGGCGCGATTTGCGCAAGCCTCGTGCATCGCGACCGCACCGGACGCGGCCAGCGGCTGGACATTCCGATGTTCGAGACCATGGCGGGCTTCGTCATGGGCGACCACATGGGCGGCCTGACCTACGAGCCGCCGCTCGACAAAGGCGGCTACGCACGGCATCTGTCGCGCGACCGACGTCCCTACAAGACCGCCGACGGCCATATCTGCGTGATCGTCTATAACGACAAGCAGTGGGCGAGCTTCTTCGAGGCGACCGGCCGCGACGACCTGCGCGCGGATCCCGTGTTTTCGACCTTTGCCGGCCGCGCCAACAACATCAACACCGTCTATGCCGAACTCGCCCGCATCTTCGAGACGCGGACGACGGCGGAATGGATCGACCTGCTCACCAAGGCCGATGTCCCGGTCATGCCGATGCACGATCTCGAAAGCATCTTGCAGGACCCGCATCTTGCCGCGACCGGTTTCTTCCCGGTGGTCGATCATCCCAGCGAAGGCAAAATCCGCAGCATGAAGGCGTCCGCGCGATGGTCGGAAACCGCTGTCGAACCGTCCCGGCTGGCGCCGCGCCTGAACGAGCACGGCAGCGAAATCCTCAAAGAAGCCGGTTTCTCGGAAGCGGAGATCGCGACGCTGGTGCGCGAGGGCGCTACCTTGGCTGCGCCCGACACGGTTGCGAGGTAAGGCCATGGATTTCGCGCTGACAGCCAACCAGGAATCGATCCGCGACGCGGTTGCGAAAATCTGTGCGCGCTTTGACGACGCCTACTGGCTGAAGAAGGACAAGGAAGGCGGATATCCCGGCAGACTTCCACCGCGCGCTGGCGGACGCCGGCTGGCTTGGCATCTGCATTCCCGAGGAATATGGCGGTTCTGGTCTGGGCATCATGGACGCCGCGATCATGATGCATACGATCGCGAGATCAGGCGCCGGCATGTCGGGCGCGTCCGCTGTGCATATGAACGTGTTCGGGCTCAATCCTGTCGTCGTGTTCGGCACGAAGGAGCAATGCCAGCGGATGCTGCCGCCGATCGTCTCGGGCGAGCACCGGTCCTGCTTCGCCGTGACCGAACCGAACACGGGGCTTAACACCACGCAGTTGAAGACCCGCGCGGTGCGATCCGGCGACAAATATATCGTCAACGGCCAGAAGGTCTGGATTTCGACCGCGCAGGTCGCTGAAAAAATTCTCCTGCTCGCGCGCACCACGCCGCTGGAGGAAGTGAAAAACCCGACCCACGGCCTAAGCCTGTTCTACACGGACTTCGATCGCAAACGCATCTCTGCGCGAGAGATCGAGAAGATGGGCCGCAAGGCGGTCGATTCCAACGAGCTCTTCATCGAGGATTTTGAAATTCCGGTTGAGGATCGTCTCGGCGAAGAGGGGCGTGGCTTCGAGTACATCCTGCACGGCATGAATCCGGAGCGCATCCTGATTGCGGCCGAAGCGGTCGGGCTCGGCCAGCTCGCGCTGTCGCGCGCCGCCGCCTACGCCAAGGAGCGCAACGTCTTCAACCGTCCCATCGGCAAGAACCAGGCGATCCAGCATCCGCTGGCGGAAAACTGGATGGAACTGGAAGCGGCCTGGCTGATGACGCTCAAGGCTGCGTGGCAATACGATCAGGGCGAGGCTTGTGGGCCGGCGGCCAACGCGGCGAAATATCTCGCGGCCGAAGCCGGGTTTCACGCCTGCGAACAGGCTGTCATGACCCATGGCGGCTTCGGCTACGCCAAGGAGTTTCACGTCGAGCGTTACCTTCGCGAATTGCTGATCCCGCGCATCGCCCCGATCAGCCCGCAGCTCATTCTCAGTTTCATCGCCGAAAAGGTGCTGGGCTTGCCGAAATCGTATTGAGGCGGCTATCTCCCCTGGAAAGACACCGTGCACGCTAAGGATAGATCATGACTCGTCTGAAGGCCGCGCTCGACCCGCGCTCCGTCGCCGTCATCGGCGCCTCGGAAAATCCCAACAAGGTCGGTGGCCGGCCGGTGCATTACCTCGACAAGTTCGGATTCAAGGGCAAGATTTTCCCGATCAATCCGTCCCGCCCCGAGGTGCAGGGCCACAAGTGCTACAAGAGTTTGGGCGACCTCCCGGAAGCGCCCGAGATGGTGATCGTCGCCGTCGCCGGCGACAACGCCATCGGCACCGTGGAAGATTGCGCCGCCCATGGCGTCAAATGCGCGGTCGTGATGGCGTCAGGCTTCGGTGAGGTCGATGCGGTTGCCGGCAAGGCGAAAGAGCGCCGTATGGTCGAAGCCGCTCACAAGGCGGGCATGCGCATCATCGGTCCGAATTCGCAAGGCCTCGCCAATTTCGGCACCGGCACGATTGCAAGCTTTTCCACCATGTTCATGGAGATGGAGCCATCCCAAGGGCAGGGCCATGTCGCGATGCTGAGCCAGAGCGGCGCGCTGTCTTCCGTCCCGGTCGGATTCCTGAGCCAGCGCGGCATCGGCGTCCGCCACACGCACGCGACCGGCAACGATGCCGACATCACGGTTGGCGAACTCGCGATCGCGGTCGCCGAAGACCCCGAAGTCAAGCTGCTGCTGCTTTATCTCGAAAGCATTCCCGAGACGAAATATCTGGAAGAACTCGCTTCGGTGGCGTTGCAGCGGGATCTGCCGATCGTCGCGCTGAAGTCCGGCCGCTCCGAAGCCGGCCGTCAGGCGGCGCAATCGCACACCGGTGCGCTCGCCAATGAAGATCGCGTCGTCGATGCCTTCTTCGAGCAGCACGGCATCTGGCGCGCGCCCGACATGCGCGGGCTGGTGGAAGCAACCGAGCTTTACCTGAAAGGCTGGAAGCCGAAAGGCAGGCGGTTGGTCGCCATCTCCAATTCCGGCGCGGTCTGCGTGATGACCGCGGATGCAGCCACCAACGTCGGCATGCCGATGGCCAAGCTTTCTGCCGAGACCGACAAGAAGCTCAAGGGCATCTTGCCGAGCTTTGCCACCACCACAAACCCGATCGATTTGACCGCGGCGCTGCTATCGAACAGCCGCCTGTTCGGCGACATCCTGCCCGTCATCGCCGAGGATCCCGGCCGCCGACGCTTTCCTGATCGGCGTTCCCGTTGCGGGTCCGGGCTACGATGTCGAGGCCTTCGCGCGCGATGCGGCTGCGTTCGGCAAGCAAACCGGCAAGCCGCTGGTGATTGCCGCGACCCAGAAGAGCGTCGCCGATCAATTCGCGGCCGAAGGCTCTTCCGTGTTTCCGACCGAGACCGAGGCGGTTACGGCGCTGCATCAATTCCTGGCGCATCGCGAATTGATGGCACGCATCAGGGCGCGGCAGACGAAAGCTGCTGCCGCTCGCGCGCCATGGGTGGCGGCGCCCGCGACCACGATGCTCAACGAGGCCGACAGTCTTGCTTTGCTCGCCGAGCGCGGCATTCCCGTGGTGGCGCATCGGCTCTGCCGGTCGCGCGCGGAGGCGATCGCGGCGTTCGAGACCATCGGGGGCCCAGTCGTGGTCAAGGGCTGCTCGGCCGACATCGCCCATAAATCCGAATTGGGGTTGGTCAAGCTCAGGGTTTCGAGCCGCGAGGAGGCGGGCGAGGTCTGGGCCCAGATGGAAGCGATCATCCGCAAGCACGGCGCGCGATTCGACGGCGTCATCGTGGCGGCGATGGCGGGTGGGCGGCGCGAAATCATGATCGGCGCGCATCGCGATCCCGTTTTCGGCCCCGTGGTGGCGGTCGGCGATGGCGGCAAGTATGTCGAGATCTTCCGCGATACCGCGCTGCTGTTGCCGCCGTTCTCGAAAGACGAGGCGAGGGCGGCGCTTCACAGGCTTAAGGTCGCGCCACTCTTTGCGGGCGTGCGCGGCGAACCGCCGATGGACGTCGACGCGCTCTGCGACGCCGTGATGAAGATCGGAGACCTGATGCTGAACTCAACCGCCAGAGTGGTGAGCCTGGACCTCAACCCGGTGCTGCTCGACAGCGCGGGCAAGGGGTGTGTGGTCGTGGACGCGGTTGTCTTTCAGGGATAACGTCTTTCAGGGATAGCGTATTTCAAGGATGACCTGATCGGTGGTCGCGAACGCAACGAAGCAATCCCCCAGGCGACGCCGAACTATTGCCCCGGATTGCTTCGCCGCATTCGCGTAACCTCGCGCGCTTGCGGTGGGTGATCACCGCACGTAGAGGACGACGCTGGCAATGACGAGCATGGCCGTCACTGCCATCATCTGCGCGAATGCCTCCGAGGTCGCCCTTTTGGTGGCGTCCTTCATGCCTTTCTCCCTAAACTCGGGCCTGGGTGACCCGGATTTGGGCGCGTTTCATCGTGGCCCGGAAAGGCCCGACGACCGACTGGATTTACTCGGAACACCCCACGACGAGTATTCGCTTTGATTGAGTCCCCACTCAGCGAACATCGACAGGTGTAAAATCGTTTAGCATTGAGGCGGCAATTTGGCCCGCCTGTAGCGGGTTTATGCGGAAGCTGAGGAATTTTCCGAACTGGCTTGTTGGCGGCTCCCGCGCAGGTACCATTCGTTAATCAGCGACAGCGCGCTGTTTGAGCGCGCCAATAAAGAGACCCGAACCCGGAGGTGACCCATGGCCCGCATTGAATATTGCGATACGTCGAAATCGAACGAGCGCACGAAGGAGATTCTCAACAAGAACCGCAACGCCAACATCTTTCGCATGATGGCGCATTCGCCGAGCTATTTCGAACAGTATTGCCGGCTCGGCGGTGCGATCCGTCATCGCGGCGAACTCGATCCGATCGTGCGCGAGCTCGCGATCACGCGAACCGGAATTCTGTGCGAGTCGCCTTATGAAATCGTGGCGCACAAACGCATCGGCAAGAATGTCGGCGTCACCGACGAGCAGAACGAAGCGCTCGAGAACTGGGAGGGCGCGACGTGCTTCAACGAGGTGCAGCGGGCGGCGCTTGCCTTCACCGACGAGATCATCCGTCTCCGCCGTCCGACCGATGCGACGTTCGCCGCAATCGCTGTAAAGCTCACACCGGCCGCGTTGGTCGAATTGCAGCTCGCAGTTGGCTTCTACATCATGACGTCGAAGTTTCTCGAAACCTTCGATGTCGACATTCAGCCGGTCGAGGAGGTGGTGTAAGCACGCGGCTCGCGCCTTCGCTGATGTGAGTTCGCGCCCGCGCGGGTGGCTTGCGAAGCGCGTTTCGCTGCTTCGAATCGCGATCACGTATCGACGTCATCATGAGTTCCATGTTTCGCTATGCGAACGACCTGCGCGTTTTAAAAAGACCGGTGTTGCCGAGGCGCAGTTGTGGCCTCAATTTCCCTGAGCTAGCTTGTCCTACAAAGCGGAATTTAGTTCCGCTATGCGGAATGCGGGGAGGACGGCATGGGGCGACGCTCGGAGCGGCTGAGCAAGCAGGGAGCGCTTGCGCATGAAGCTACCGGCGAGGGCGACGTCATTCAGGTTGTGTCGCGTGCCTTCGATGTTTTGCGCTGCTTCGAAGGCCACGAAGCACGGCTTGGCAATCTTGAAATCTCAAGCCGCTGCGGCTTGCCGCGCTCGACCGTTTCGCGCCTGACCCACACGCTGACGCGGATGGGCCAGCTCGTTTATCTGCCGCGCGATCAGAAATACCGCATCGGTCCGAGCGCGGTGGCGATGAGCACTTCGATGATGCGTGGCTTGCAGTTGCGCCACCTCATCCGCATGCGTTTGCAGGAAGTGGCCGAGCACCTGCCGGGCACGGTGGGCTTCGTGATCCCGGACCGTTTCCATCTCGTCTATCTCGAGGTCGGCCGTGCCGCCAATGCCATCGGTCTTTCATCGACGTCGGGCTCGCGCATCGCGATCGCGTCGACCGCCGCAGGCCATGCCTATGCGGCGGCGCTGGCGCCGGAGGCCGCCGAAGCGTTGCTTGCGGATATGGAACGCGAAATTCCCGAAAGCGCCAAGCTGCTGCGGCCGCGGCTCGACGCCGATCGCCATTCCTTGCGCGAGCGGGGCTATGTCACGGTGTGCGGGCTGTGGAGCCCCCACATCAATGGCCTTGCCGTTCCGCTGTGGTCGCCGCAATACCAGACTTTTGTGGTCGTCACGATCGGTCTGCTTTCCAACATCTATGACGAGATGCGTCTGCACAGGGATGTCTCGCCAAAAATTCTGGAATTGAGCGTCTCCATTCGGGCTATGCTAGAGGATGGCGAAAGCGCGCTGTTTGCCCAGCACGCGCCCACCGTACCGCATTAGCGAGCCTGGAGACCCCTGATGAACTGGAAGCCGGAGCTCGACGAACTGGCCCGGCGCGAAGCCTTCGCCCGCCAGATGGGCGGCGCCGACAAGGTCAAACGCCAGCGCGAGCAGGGCCGGCTTACCGTTCGCGAGCGCATCGACGGTTTGCTTGACCGCGACAGCTTCCACGAGATCGGCGCCGTGTCGGGCACCGCCGAATATGACGACAAGGGCGAACTGAAAAGCGTCACCCCGGCCAATTGCGTCTTTGGCCGCGGTCAGGTCGATGGCCGCACCGTGGTCGTGGTTGGCGACGACTTCACCGTGCGCGGCGGCTCGGCGGACGCATCGATCGCAGCCAAGCCGTTGATGGCCGAAGAAATGGCGCATGATTTTCGGCTACCGATCATTCGCCTGATCGAGGGCTCGGGCGGCGGCGGCTCGGTGAAAACCATCGAGACCAAGGGCGCTGCCAATTTGCCGGGCGGCATCGGGGGCACGCGCTGGTACGAGTACACGACCGCAAATCTGGCGCGTGTGCCGGTGGTCGGGCTCGGGCTCGGCTCGGTCGCCGGTCTCGGTGCTGCACGATTGGCCGCCAGCCATTATTCTGTCATGACCAAGAACTCCGCGATGTTTGTCGCAGGTCCCCCCGTGGTGAAACGGTTGGGTCAGGACCTCGGCAAGCAGGAACTCGGCGGCGCTGACATTCAGACCCGCGCCGGCAGCATCGATCAGGCCGTGGAGACCGAGGAAGAGGCGTTCGTCTATGCGCGGCGCTTCCTGTCGTATCTGCCGCAGTCGGTCTACGAGCTGCCGCCGACGATCAAGTGCGACGACGATCCGCGGCGATCGGAAGAATCCTTGCTGACGGCGGTGCCGCGCGAGCGCCGTCAGGTCTACAAGATGCGCCCCATCATCAACGCCGTTGTCGACAGGGATTCATTTTTCGAGGTGGCGGCGAATTTCGGCCGCCCGGTCATCACCGGGTTGGCGCGTCTGGAAGGCAGGGCCGTATTCGTATTGGCAAGCGATCCCTTCCACTACGGCGGATCGTGGACAGCGGACGCCTGCCAGAAGATCGTGCGCTGGGTCGACTTCGCCGAGACCTTCCATTTGCCGGTGGTCTATCTGATGGATTGCCCGGGCTTCATGATCGGGCTTGAGGCGGAGAGAGCCGCCACCATCCGCCACGGCGTGCGGGCGATGGCCGCCGTCAACCAGACCACCGTGCCCTGGTGCACGGTGATTGTCCGCAACTCGTTCGGGGTTGCCGGCGTCGTGCATCAGCCGGCGGGCCGTTTCTCGATGCGCTATGCGTGGCCGTCGGCCTATTGGGGCTCGCTGCCGCTGGAAGGCGGAATCGAGGCCGCCTATCGCGCCGACATCGACGCGGCCGAGGATCCGCAAGCCAAGCTTGAAGAGATCGAGGATCGGCTTAACCGGTTGCGCTCGCCGTTTCGCACGGCAGAGAAGTTCTGGGTCGAGGAGATCATCGATCCGCGCAAGACCCGCTCGCTGCTGTGTGAATTTGCCAGGCTCGCCGAGCCCCTGCGAACGCCGGGCCCGGCGACGAACATGGCGATCAGGCCGTAGCGCATGATCCGGAAAAGTGTGAAGCGGTTTTCCGACAAGATCATGCGCAAACGACAAGCCAAGGCACGATGACGAGACAGCCAAACGTCATCGCGCTTTAAGCCTGAGCGATAACCGGCTTCGGCGGGCGCGAGATCGAAAGCACGATCAGCGAGGCCACCACGCACAGCGCCCCGGCAAAGAAGAAGGCCGGCAGGTATGTCGCGAGTACCGTGCGCGACAGCCCGGCACCGAACGCCGCAAAGGCCGCGCCGATCTGGTGTCCGGCAAAAATCCAGCCGAACACGAGATTGGCCCGCTCGGCGCCGAAGCGCTGCGCGGTCAGGCGAACGGTCGGTGGGACCGTTGCGATCCAGTCGAGGCCGTAAAACATTGCGAATAGCGACAATCCGTAGAACGAGAAGTCCGTGAACGGCAGCATCAGCAGCGACAGTCCGCGCAGGCCGTAATACCAGAACAAAAGCCAGCGGTTGTCGTAACGGTCCGACAGCCAGCCGGAAGCGATGGTGCCGAAGAAGTCGAAGATGCCCATTGCGGCGAGCAGGCTCGCCGCCTGGACCTGCGGAATGCCGAAATCGAGGCACATCGGGATCAGGTGAACCTGGATCAGGCCGTTGGTAGAGGCGCCGCAGATAAAGAAGGTCGCAAACAGGACCCAGAAGGCACGCGTCTGGGCGGCATCGCGCAGTGTGCCGAGAGCGGCTGCCATGATCGGCGCGTTGTTGGACGGCGGTGCCGGCAATGGCTCGGTGCCCTGATCGCCGAATGGACGCAAGCCGACGTCGCTTGGCCGGTCGCGCATCACCATCAGCACGGCCAAAGCGGCGACGCCGAGCATGACGCAAACGATCGATAGCGCGACGCGCCAGCCCATTCGTTCAGTGACGCTGGCGAGCATCGGCAGGAACACCAACTGGCCTGTGGCGACGCTGGCGGTGAGAATT
This sequence comes from uncultured Alphaproteobacteria bacterium, assembly GCA_963788885.1. Lineage (GTDB taxonomy): Bacteria > Pseudomonadota > Alphaproteobacteria > Rhizobiales > Xanthobacteraceae > Bradyrhizobium. Next base: position 72,083 of record CAWBIR010000002.1, read on the forward strand.
CCGACCACGAGGCCGCGCCTCGCATTGAACCAGCGCGCGGCGACCGTCGCGCCCAGCACCAGCGCGGTCATCCCGGTGCCGATGCCGATCACAACGCCCCACAACAGCAACAGATGCCAGACCTTCGTCATAGCGAGCGAAGCCATCAGCGCGGAGGTCACGATCAGAAGCGCCGACAGCGCGACGTTGCGCAGGCCGTAACGGTTCATCAACGCCGCGGCGAACGGTGCCATCAGCCCGAACAGGATGAAGCGGATCGAGAGCGCCGAGGAAATCTCCGCGGTGCTCCAGCCGAACTCGCGTTGCAGCGGCACGATAAAGACGCCGGGTGCGCCGACGGCGCCGGCCGTGACCAGCGCAGTGAAAAAGGTGACGCCGACCATCACCCAGCCATAGTGAATGTTATGACGCGCAAGCGCAGAGGACAGCCAATTGGAGATCACGGGCAGGTTCCTGTTCGAGTCCGGACGGGGTGAACATGATCGCGCCCTGTCAAGGCGCGATCATCGCACAACGAATATAGTAGAGATCTTGTCGAATATCAGTGAGCGAGGCGCTCGACGGCGACCGCCGTTGCCTCGCCGCCGCCGATGCACAACGCGGCAACGCCGCGCTTGAGATTTCGTGCTTCAAGCGCGTGCAGCAGCGTGACGATCAGGCGCGCGCCCGTGGCCCCGATGGGATGACCGAGCGCGCAGGCGCCACCGTTGACGTTCAGCTTCTCGCGCGGGATGCCAAGATCGCGCTGCGCGGCCATCGCCACCACCGCAAAGGCCTCGTTGATCTCGAACAGGTCGACATCGCCGACGCTCCAGCCGGCCTTGTCGAGCACCTTGCGGATCGCGGGGATCGGCGCCGTGGTGAACCATTGCGGCTCCTGGCTATGGGTGGCGTGGGCCTTGATCTCGGCGAGCGCAGGAAGGCCGTCCCGATCGGCAAGCGAGCGCCTGGCGAGTACGAGCGCTGCGGCGCCGTCCGCATTGGCCGAGGAGGCCGCCGGCGTAATCGTGCCGTTGGCGCGGAACGCCGCCTTCAATCCGGGAATCTTGGCAGGATCGACCTTCAGCGGAATTTCGTCATTACCGACGGTGCGCGGGCCAGCCTTTTCCTTCACCGTCAGCGGAACGATTTCGGCCTTGAACGCGCCGCCTTCGACCGCCTTGCGGGCACGGGTCAGCGTTTCCATCGCATAAGCGTCCTGATCGCTGCGCGTAAACTGATAGGCCTCGGCCGTCGCTTCGCCGAAATCGCCCATCGAGCGGCCGGCCTCATAGGCATCCTCGAGTCCGTCGAGCAGCATGTGATCGACGATGCGGTCGTGACCGACGCGATATCCGCCGCGCGCTTTTGCGAGCAGATACGGCGCATTCGTCATGCTCTCCATGCCGCCGGACACCACGATGTCGGCCGAGCCGGCACGGATGATATCGTGGGCGAGCATCGTCGCCTTCATGCCGGAGCCACAGACCTTGTTGATGGTGGTGGCGCCGGTGGCATCCGGCAGTCCCGCGCCGCGCGCGGCCTGTCTCGCCGGGGCCTGGCCTTGTCCCGCCGGCAGCACACAGCCCATGAAGACTTCGTCGATTCGCTCCGGCGACAATTTCGCGCGTTCAAGCGAAGCGGCAATCACGTGGGAGCCAAGCTGGTGGGCGGAAAACGGCGACAACTCGCCCATGAAGCGGCCAAGCGGCGTGCGGGCGGCGGAAACGATGACGACGGGATCGGAGGGTGTGGCCATGTGAAGCCTCGGTGTGGCAAGAGCTGATTGGATTACAAATATCATATGATGCACTGCGGAAATTGCAACGGATGACAATTCCGTACGTGTTCGATGACAAAATGTCTTGAAGCGCGATTCGTTTCGTGCGGGGCCGGCCGTTGGCCGGACGGTCACCGCTTCCGGTCGATAAAGGCCTGCATCAGCCGTTTCGGCTCGTCGGTGAGGAATGCGCGGCCGAACGTGCCGACGCTCAAATCGATCGCCTCTGTCAGCGGCAATTCTTCCCATTGCCGGAGCAGGGTTTTTTGCGCGCGCAACGCTTCGGGGCCGCACTTCAACAACGTTTCGATCAACTTTTCGATGGCCTCATCGAGGCCACCTTCGGAAGCGACGACGTCGACCAATCCCCAGGCAAGTGCGGTCGCGGCATCGATATTCTCGGCTGTCATCACCAGCCAGCGCGCGCGGGCAAATCCGATCAGGCGCGGCAGCAGGGCCGCGTGAATCACGCTGGGAATGCCGACGCGCACCTCTGGCATGCCGAATTTCGCATCATTTGCTGCGACACGGAAATCGCAGGCCGCGGCAAATTCCAGCCCGCCACCCAGGCACCAGCCGGGTAGGCGCGCGATGGTAGGGGCTGGGAAGGTTCGTGCCGCCTCGCAGAGCTCGCGTAAACCGCTGATGAATTTTTCCGCCGACTTCTGGTCAAGGCGCGACATTTCCTTGATGTCGGCGCCGCCGATCATGCTCTTCTGGCTTTCGCCGGCGACAACAAGCGCCCGGATTTGACGGTCCGGCGCCAGCGCTTCCAATCCCTCCCGGACGGCGTTTATCGCTTCCGACCCCATGATATTCAGGGGGCCGGCATTGCAGATCGTCAAGCGCACGACGCCGCGAGAATCGCGATCGACGCCACAATGGGAATTGAGCATCTGCATGGAGGCCTCCCAAGGCAGAATTCCGAAACTCCAGTTCCGGAACAAAAGCCGTTCTTGTCAAGGCCCCAACGCGAGACAAATAAGTTGCAGCAATTCGCCGTGCTCGATGATAGAAGAGGTCCGGCATCATTATATGATTTGAAACATATCATGGGACCTCCATGCGCTATTCCAAAGAGCACAAATTTCAGACGCACGCCAAAATTGTAAAGCGGGCGGCAATCAAACTTCGCGAAAAGGGCGCTCATGGCATCGGCGTTGCCGATCTCATGAAAGAGGCCGGCCTTACCCATGGCGGGTTCTATGCGCATTTCGATTCGCGCGATGCGCTGGTGATCGAAGCCGTGACGCATGCGATGGACCGGTCCACCGAGAGATGGCGGAAGCTGACGGAAGAAACCACCCCCGACAAGCGGCTGTCGAAAATCGTCAATAGCTATCTCGCGCCCGATCATCGCGACAATCCCGGTAACGGCTGTGCGGTGCCGGCGCTGGCGGCCGAGATTGCCCGGGAGAGCGCCAAGACCCGGCGGGTTTTCGCGGGTCGGATGGAACAACTGATCGACATGCTCGCCGATCAGTATCAGGGATTGCCGCGCAAGGCTGCCCGAAAGCAGGCGACGGCCGCGCTCGCCACCATGATGGGGTCGCTGGTGATGGCCCGGGTCACCGGCAATGGCGAGCTTTCGGACGAGATTTTGAAGTCGGGCCGTGACGCGGTGTTGAGTGCGGTAGGCCCGACGACGAAAAAGCCGGCCAGGCGGGCAGCCAAGTCGGCCTGAGCCGCAACTCGTGTGGCGACGGGGCACCAGCGCATTCGACGTTGGTCGTATGACGGCCGAAAAGGGCGCTATGTCGTTGTTTTCGCGCATTGCAGAACCGGGACACTGGTGCGCCGAAAACACCTTTCCAAAGGCGGCAAAGCCTGCAAGATGATAACCAAAGTCGGCACGCGGGTCCGCCTCGTCGCCGAGCCTGAAATCGGGTGCTAAAAGCGGACCAATCGTCAAGGATTCCTGGAGGAGCGCATGCGTACGATCGGGCATTTCATCGGCGGCCGTGAGGTCGCGGGCACATCGGGCAGGTCTGCGGATGTCTTCGAGCCGATGACCGGCGACGTCCAGGCCAAGGTCGCGCTGGCCTCGAAGGCCGAAGTTCGCGCCGCCGTCGAAAATGCCCGTGCCGCCCAGAGCGAGTGGGCCGCAACCAATCCGCAGCGCCGGGCGCGCGTGATGATGAAGTTCCTCGAACTCGCGCAGCGCGACTACGACAAGCTCGCCGATGTACTGGCGCGAGAACATGGCAAGACCGTTCCGGATGCCAAAGGCGACATTCAGCGCGGCCTTGAGGTGGTCGAATTCGCCTGCGGCATTCCGCACCTGATGAAGGGCGAATATACCGAAGGCGCAGGTCCCGGCATCGACATCTATTCGCTTCGCCAGGCCCTGGGCGTGGTCGCCGGCATTACGCCGTTCAACTTCCCGGCCATGATTCCGATGTGGAAGTTCGCGCCTGCGATCGCCTGCGGCAACGCGTTCATCTTGAAGCCTTCCGAGCGCGATCCCGGCGTGCCGATGATGCTGGCGCAACTGATGATCGAGGCCGGCCTGCCGGCAGGGATTCTCAATGTCGTCAACGGCGACAAGGAAGCAGTCGACGCGATCCTCGATGATCCCGACATCAAGGCGGTCGGCTTCGTCGGCTCCTCGCCGATCGCGCAGTATATCTACGAGCGCGCGGCTGCGAGCGGCAAGCGCTGTCAGTGTTTCGGCGGCGCCAAGAACCACGCCATCGTCATGCCGGACGCGGACATGGACCAGGCCGTCGACGCCTTGATCGGCGCCGGCTATGGCTCGGCCGGCGAACGCTGCATGGCCGTCTCGGTTGCCGTGCCCGTCGGCAAGACCACCGCCGATCGGTTGATGGAAAAGCTGATCCCGCGCGTGGAAAGCCTGAAGATCGGCACCTCGATCGATCCCTCGGCCGACTACGGTCCGCTGGTGACGAAGGAAGCCGTCGAACGCGTCAAGAATTACGTCGAGATCGGCATCAAGGAAGGTGCGACGCTCGCCGTCGATGGCCGTGGCTTCAAGATGCAGGGCTACGAAAAAGGCTTCTACATGGGTGGCTGTCTGTTCGACAACGTCACCAAGGACATGCGCATCTACAAGGAAGAGATTTTCGGCCCGGTGCTGTCGGTGGTTCGCGCCAAGGATTATGCGGAGGCGCTCGCACTGCCGTCGGATCATGACTACGGCAATGGCGTTGCGATCTTCACCCGCGACGGCGATGCCGCGCGCGACTTTGCCGCCAAGGTCAATGTCGGCATGGTCGGCATCAACGTGCCGATCCCGGTGCCGATTGCGTATTACACCTTCGGCGGCTGGAAGAAATCGGGCTTCGGCGATCTGAACCAGCACGGGCCGGATTCGATCCGCTTCTACACCAAGACCAAGACGGTGACCTCGCGCTGGCCGTCTGGCGTCAAGGAGGGTGCGGAGTTTTCGATCCCGACGATGAACTGACACAAACGCTTTTCAAGGAGAGCGCCGGGAAGAAATGCAATTCGCACTCACCGAGGACCAGATTGCGGTTCGCGATATGGCGCGGGAATTCGCCGCGGAGAAAATCGCGCCGCATGCAATCCGCTGGGATGAGGAGAAGCATTTCCCGGTCGACGTGATGCGCGAGGCCGCCAAGCTCGGCATCGGCGGCGTCTATATTCGCGATGACGTCGGCGGTTCGGCGCTGACGCGTTTCGACGCGGCGCTGATCTTCGAGGCTCTGGCGCAGGGTTGCCCGACGGTTGCGGCCTTCATCTCGATCCACAACATGGCGGCTTGGATGATCGATGCCTTCGGCAACGATGCCCAGCGCAGGCAATGGCTGCCGAAACTCTGCACGATGGACTATCTGGCGAGCTATTGCCTGACGGAGCCGGGTTCGGGCTCGGATGCCGCCGCGCTTCGCACGCGCGCGGTGCGCGATGGGGATCATTACGTTCTCAACGGTCAGAAGCAGTTCATTTCCGGCGCGGGCAGCGGCGACCTCTATGTCGTGATGGTGCGGACGGGTGAGGGCGGTCCTGCGGGGATCTCCACGCTGGTGGTCGAAGGCGATACGCCCGGCCTTTCGCTTGGCGCCAACGAGCGCAAGATGGGGTGGAACGCGCAGCCGACGCGCGCGGTGATTTTCGAGAATGCGCGCGTGCCGGTTGCGAACCGTCTCGGTGAAGAAGGCATCGGTTTCAAGATCGCGATGGCGGGCCTCGACGGCGGCCGCATCAACATAGCGGCCTGTTCGCTCGGCGGCGCGCAGAACGCACTCGACCGCACGCTTTCCTACATGAGAGAGCGCAAGGCCTTTGGAAAACGTCTCGACGAATTTCAGGCGTTGCAGTTCCGTATCGCCGATATGGCGACCGAGCTCGAGGCGGCGCGGACCTTCGTGTGGCGCGCCGCCGCGGCGCTCGACCGCAAGGATGCCGACGCCACGATGCTCTGCGCCATGGCCAAGCGTTTCGGCACCGATGTCGGCTTCGAGGTCGCCAATCAGGCGCTGCAACTCCATGGCGGTTATGGCTACCTGAGCGAATACGGCATCGAGAAAATCGTGCGCGACCTGCGCGTGCATCAGATTTTGGAAGGCACCAACGAGATCATGCGGCTGATCGTGGCGCGCAAGATGATCGAGGGCGCGCGATGACGGCGCCTGCGGTGGTTGCGGACGTCGAAGGCGATCTGATCGTCCGGTGCGAAGGCGCGGCCGGTATCGTCAGGCTGAACCGGCCGAAGGCGATCAACGCCATGACGTATGAAATGTCGCTCGGCATCGACGCCGCGCTCGACCGCTTTGAAGCCGATCCGGCCGTCGCCGTCGTGATCCTGGAAGGCGCGGGTGAACGCGGCCTGTGCGCGGGCGGTGATATCCGCGGGCTTTATGAAAGTTCGAAGGCCGGCGGCGATCTCGGCAAGCGGTTCTGGCGTCAGGAATACGTCATGAATGCGCGGATCGCGAAGTATCCGAAGCCTTATGTTGCCTTCATGGACGGTCTGGTGATGGGAGGCGGCGTCGGGCTCTCCGGCCACGCGCGCCACCGCGTCGTCACCGAGAAGACGAAGCTCGCGATGCCCGAGGTCGGTCTCGGATTCTTTCCCGATGTCGGCGGGACGTGGCTGCTGACGCGCATCCCAGGCGAGATCGGCACGTTCTTTGGCCTGACCGGCCAGACCATGAACGGGCCGGACGCGATCTTTGCGCGTTTTGCCGATGCGGTCGTGCCATCGGCAAAACTGCCGGCGCTGCGTGAGGCTTTGACGGTAGCGAAGCCCGGCGTTACTTCAAGCGAAGTCGACAAGATCATCGCGGGCTTTGCGAGCGGTGAGCATGTGGGGCCGGTTGCGGCCATGCGGGCATCGATCGACCGCTGGTTTGCGCACGACCGGATGGAAGATATTTTTGCGGCGCTTCAACACGACCAGTCGGAATTTGCGCAATCGACGCTGAGGACGCTGAAGGAGAAATCGCCGCGCGGCATGGTCGTCACGCTGAAATTATTGCGGCTTGCCCGCAACGCGTCGTCGCTGGAGCAATGCCTGGTGCGGGAATATCGCGCCGCGCTCGAAGTCTTTCGCAGCGACGATTTTCGCGAAGGCGTGCGCGCGGCGGTGATCGACAAGGACCGCAATCCCAAATGGTCGCCACCATCAGTCGAAGACGTGACGGCGGAAATGCTGGTACCGTATTTTCGGGAGATCGGCGCCGACGAACTGGTATTCTAAAACACAAGAAACGATGCGGAGGATTTGAGATGGCCAGCATTGCATTCATTGGTCTCGGCAACATGGGTGGCCCGATGGCCGCCAATCTCGTCAAGGCTGGCCACAAGGTGACGGCCTTCGATCTCGTCGCCGCCTCGCGCGATCAGGCCAAGGCCGACGGTGCTGATATCGCCGAGAGTTCGGTCGCTTCCGTCAAGGGCGCGGAAGTTGTCATCACCATGCTGCCGGCGGGCAAGCACGTGCTCTCGGTCTGGCAGGAAGTCGTGCCGGCGATGACCAAGGGAGCGCTCATCATTGATTGTTCGACGATCGACGTCGAAAGCGCCAAGCAGGCGCATGCGCTCGCCGCAAAGCACGGCGTCGGCTCGATCGATGCGCCGGTCTCGGGCGGCACCGGCGGGGCGAACGGCGCGACGTTGACCTTCATGTGCGGCGGCGACGACAAGGCGTTCGCATCCGCCAAGCCGGTCCTGGAGAAAATGGGCAAGAAGATCGTCCATTGTGGCGGCGCAGGCGCGGGGCAGGCGGCCAAGATCTGTAACAACATGATCCTCGGCATTTCCATGATCGCGGTGAGCGAAGCGTTTGCGCTTGCGGAAAAGCTGGGATTGTCGCATCAGGCGCTGTTCGATGTCTCCTCGACCTCGTCTGGACAGTGCTGGTCGCTGACGTCCTATTGCCCGGTGCCGGGCCCGGTCCCGGCCTCGCCCGCCAACAATGACTACAAGCCGGGCTTTGCCTCGGCATTGATGGTGAAGGACCTGACCTTGGCGCAGGATGCGGCGAGGGCGGCCGGCGCGGCAACGCCGTTGGGTCAGCACGCGCAGGAAATCTACAAGGCGTTCGACGCCTCCGGAAATGGTGGGGTCGATTTTTCGGGGATCATCCAGCACGTCAGAAAACTGGCCACCAAGTAGAACGACAATGACCACCTTTCAGGAAGCGCGCGCCTTTCTCCTGAAGCATCGGACGGATTACGACAAGGCCGTCGCCGGTTTCCGCTGGCCCGATGCCGCTCCGTTCAACTGGGCGATCGACTGGTTCGATGCGGAACTGGCGCGCGATCCGCAAAGCCGGGATCGCTCCGCGCTCTGGATCGTCGATGCCGGCAGCCACCGCGAGGCCAAGCTCTCTTTCGCAGTGATGTCGCGGCGCTCGAACCAGGTCGCGAACTTCCTGCGCGCGCAGGGTCTGAAGCGCGGCGATCATCTGTTGCTGCTGCTCGGCAACGTCGTGCCGCTCTGGGAAACCATGCTGGCGGCGATGAAGCTCGGCGTGGTCGTGATCCCGGCCACGACGCTGCTCACCCCGGACGAATTGCGCGACCGGCTCGACCGCGGCCGCGCGCGCGTGGTGGTCTCGACGCAGGACCAGATCGGCAAGTTCGCTGGTCTCGGAGCCGAGAAACTGGTGCGCATCGTCGTCAACGCCACCGCACCGCAGGAAGGCTGGCTTCCGTTCGAGAAATCCGCGGATTTTCCCGAGGACTTTACGCCTGACGGGCCGACGCAAGCCGACGACCCGATGCTGCTTTATTTCACGTCCGGCACCACCGCGAAGCCGAAACTGGTGCGGCACAGCCAGCGCAGCTATCCCGTCGGTCATCTCTCGACCATGTATTGGCTCGGTTTGCAGCCGGGCGGTGTTCACTTGAACATTTCCTCGCCGGGCTGGGCCAAGCACGCCTGGAGCTGCTTTTTTGCACCCTGGAATGCCGGCGCGACCGTGTTCGTGGTCAATCAACCGCGCTTCGACGCCAAGGGCCTGCTCGCCACGATCGCGCGATGCGGCGTCACCACGCTCTGCGCGCCGCCGACGGTGTGGCGGCTATTCATTCAGGAGCGATTGGCCGACTTCAAGGTGTCGTTGCGCGAGGTTTGTGGCGCGGGCGAGCCGCTCAACCCCGAGGTAATCGACCAGGTGCGCGCGGCCTGGGGACTTACGATTCGCGATGGCTACGGTCAGACCGAAACAACGGCGCTCGCGGGCAACTCGCCGGGCCAGAAAGTGAAGATCGGCTCGATGGGGCGGCCGTTGCCCGGCTATCGCGTCGAGGTCACCGATGCCGATGGCAACACCACGCAGGAGGGCGAAATCACGCTTCGGCTCGGCGCCGATCGCCCCGCAGGTCTGATGCAGGGTTATCAGGGCGACGACGGCACGCTCTCCGGCGCAGATGGCGACTTCTACCGCAGCGGCGACGTCGTATTCGTCGATGAAGACGGTTATTTCACCTTCGTCGGCCGTTCCGACGACGTGTTCAAGTCGTCCGACTACCGCATCAGCCCGTTCGAACTTGAAAGTGTGCTGCTCGAGCACGATCTCGTGGCTGAAGCCGCGGTCGTGCCGAGCCCCGATCCGATCCGGCTTGCGATCCCGAAAGCCTATGTTCTGCTGCTCGCCGGCACCGAGCGCTCCGCGGACACCGCGCGCTCGATCTTCCTGCATCTGCACGAACGGCTGGCACCGTTCAAGCGTATCCGGCGGATCGAACTTGTCACCGAGTTGCCGAAGACGATTTCGGGCAAGATCCGCCGCGTGCAATTGCGCCGCCTCGAGCATGATAATAACCGGAGCGATTCGCTCCGCGGCGAGGAATTCCGCGAAGAGGATTTTCCGGAGCTGCAAAAGGTGCGCTCCGACTAGTGCGGTGATGGAATGAACGAAGTCTGGAAGAAGCCGCCGGTTTCGCTTGAGACGTATCTGGGCCTGGTAGGGCAGGAGATCGGCGTGTCGTCCTGGCATCGGGTCGATCAAAGCCGGATCGATGACTATGCCGACGTGATCGAGGATCACCAGTTCATCCATGTTGATCCCGAACGCGCCAAACGCGAGACCTCTTACGGCGCGACGGTTGCCCACGGCTTTTTGACCATGTCGCTGCTCAGCATCATGTCCTATGAGGTGATGCCGGTCATCGAAGGCACGACCATGGGCGTCAACTACGGGTTCGACAAGCTGCGGTTCATCTCGCCGGTACGCTCCGGCTCGCGGGTGCGCGGGCGCTTCAGGCTGATGGAAGCGAAGCTGCGCAAGCCGAAGGAATTGCAATCGCACACCAACGTCACGGTCGAAATCGAGGGCGAGGACAAGCCCGCTCTGGTGGCCGACTGGATCGGCCTGATTTACTTTTCTTAACCGTCCGCTGTCATTGCCGGGCTTGACCCGGCAATCCATCGTTGGTCAAAAACGACTCTAATTTTTTGCTGGATGCCCGGGTCGAGCCCGGGCATGACAAGAGAAATAAGTCCAGGAAATGCACTCATGACAATCAGGTTTGACGGTCGTGTCGCCATCGTGACCGGCGCGGGCAACGGTCTTGGCCGCGCGCATGCGCTGGGGCTTGCAAGCCGCGGCGCCAAGGTCGTGGTCAACGATTTCGGTGGCGCGCGCGACGGAAGCGGCGGTTCGCTGACGCCGGCGGAGGCCGTGGTCGAGGAGATCCGCAAGGCCGGCGGCGTGGCGATGGCGGATGGTGCCGACGTTTCCAATTTCGAACAGGTTCAGGCGATGGTCGATCGCGTCACCAGTGAATGGGGCAGCGTCGATTTGCTGTGTGCCAATGCCGGCATCCTGCGCGACAAGTCGTTTGCCAAGATGGAGGTCGCGGATTTCGCCAAGGTGATCGACGTGCACCTCAATGGCACATTCTATTGTTGCAAGGCGGTGTGGAGCGGCATGCGCGAACGCAATTACGGCCGCATCGTTGTCACGACGTCGTCGTCGGGCCTGTTCGGCAATTTCGGCCAGGCCAATTACGGTGCGGCGAAAGCCGGTATCGTCGGCCTGATGAATGTGCTGGCGGACGAGGGCCGCAAGAACGACATCCGCGTCAACACGATTTCGCCGACGGCGGCGACGCGGATGACCGAAGAATTGTTGCCGTCGCAGGCGCTGGCGCTGATGAGACCGGAAGCGATTACGCCGGCGGTGCTTTACCTGCTGGCTGAGGATGCGCCGACCCGCACCATCATGGGCGCGGGCGCCGGTTCGTTTGCCGTGATTAAGGTCATGGAGACCGAAGGCGTCAATTTCGCAGCTTCTGATTGGACGCCCGAGACGATTGCCGCACATTTCGCAGAGATTGCCGACATGTCGACAGCGAAAGCCCTGGAAAATGCATTCCAGCAGACCAACAAATATGTCGGTCAGGCGGCCGCGCGGGCGGGTGTGAAGTTATAGTGCCCTCGCATACAGAGGTCGCCATCATCGGCGCGGGTCCCGCCGGATTGATGGCGGCGGAGACGCTGGCGCAAAGCGGCAGCCGCGTCGCGATTTTCGATGCGATGCCGTCGGCGGGGCGCAAATTCCTGATGGCGGGCCGCGGCGGGCTCAACCTCACGCACAGCGAGCCGCTGGACGCGTTACTGACCCGCTATCGCGAGGCCGCACCGAAACTTACCTCCAGCATCGACGCTTTCCCGCCTGACCGGTTGCGGGCGTGGTGCGAGGCGCGGGGGCAGCCCACGTTCGTCGGAACGAGTGGCCGCGTCTTTCCCAAGGTCCTGAAAGCGTCGCCGCTACTGCGGGCCTGGCTTCGCCGGCTCGACAGCATGGGCGTTGCATTTTCGCTGCGTCATCGCTGGACCGGTTGGGACGACAGCGGGCGGCTGTCATTCGTGACGCCGGACGGGCCGCGCGTGATCGATGCGAAGGCTACGGTGCTGGCGCTGGGTGGCGCGAGCTGGCCGCGGTTGGGATCGGATGGCAGTTGGGTCGAAACGCTCCAGGCGAAGGGCGTGCACGTCTCTCAACTCAAGCCTTCCAATTGCGGATTTGCCGTCAACTGGTCCGATATCTTTCGCGAACGCTTTGAGGGCGAACCGCTCAAGGGAATTGCGCTGTCGTTTGCCGATCGCAGCGTTCGCGGCGAAGCTGTCATCACGCGCGACGGCATTGAGGGCGGCGCGGTCTATGCGTTGTCGGCGGAACTGCGCGAAGCGATTTTGGTATCAGGACAGTCCACACTGCATGTCGCGCTGCGGCCGGATATCGCGACAGGCGATCTCGTCAGGCGTTTGTCGGCGCCACGGGGGAAGCAAACCATTTCGAACTGGCTTCGCAAGGCCGCGCAGATATCGCCGGTCGCCATCGGCCTGTTGCAGGAAGTGGCCCACGCGTCTTCCATCTCGCTGGCATCGTTACCGGCGGAAAAGCTTGCGGCGTTGATCAACGCGGTGCCGCTAAAACTCACCGGCGTGGCCCCTATCGCCCGCGCCATTTCGAGCGCGGGCGGCATCGCCTTCGACGAACTCGATGCCGGTTTCATGCTGCGGCGGTTGCCGGGCGTGTTTGCCGCCGGCGAGATGCTCGATTGGGAAGCACCGACCGGCGGCTATCTGTTGCAGGCCTGCTTTGCGACCGGGGTTGCCGCTGGCAGGGGCGCCTTGAGGTGGCTGAACCCTCATGGTGAGGAGCGCAGCTCGCCCGAGCAGGCCGAGCGACAGCGAGGGCGTTAGGGAACGGCGCAAAAACTGACGCGCGTCTCCGGACGACGCTTTGCGTCGCCAGGAGAACCATAGGGCCAATCTGTTTCCTATCCTTCGAGACGCCGCGCGATAGCGCGGCTCCTCAGGATGAGGTTCAACGCAATTTCCCGCGGGCTGCGACCGGCAGCGTGCCCAAAATTTCGTCGCCGCGCACCATCACCACTTCGTCCATCATGTTGACAACGACGCAGACGTGATTGGGCACGATGCGAACGACGTCGCCGACTTCCGGCCTTGTGTTGCTGCGAGTGAGGTCGAGGAAGCCGTGCTCCTCGGCAAACTTTGCGATTCTCGCCTCGGGATGCTCGAGGATCAGCCCGTGGCCGTCGAGCCCGCTGCCGGTATCCGACGTCAGCGTCTTCGACCCGGCATCGAGAATGCCGCGATCCGCACCGGCGCGGCTGACCACGGTGGAATAGATATGAAGCGCGCAATCATCCCAGGTCGCCACGCCCGCGCCGACCTGCATGCGGTCGTTATAGATGTAGGTGCCGGGCCGATGTTCGGTCGCGCCCTTGAGCTTGCCGAGATTCACCAAATTCGGCGAGCCGCCGGTTGAGACCATCGCCGCGTCGAGCCCGTGCGCGCGCACGCCGGCGAGCGCTTCGTCGTAGAATTTTTGCGCGTCCGCCCAACCGGTTTCGGTGGGGTAGAGCATGAAGCCCGCAAAGATGAGGCCCTTGGAGTCCGCGATCTTGCGCGCGAGCGCAATCGCTTCCGCTGGCGTCTCGACCCCGGCGCGCTTGCGGCCCGTATCGCATTCGACCACGACCGAGAGCGGGCGGCCCGAAGCGGCGGCGGCTTGCGTCAGCGACGCGACCACGGTCGGATTGTCGGCCGCGACCGTCATGTGGGCTTTGCCCTGCAACGCGCCGAGGCGCGCCATCTTCTCTTCGCCGAGCAGGTTGTAAGTGATCAGGATATTGTCGATGCCGGCGTCAGCCATCACCTCGGCCTCGCCGATCTTCTGACAGGTCACGCCTTTGGCGCCGGCCGCTATCTGCATGTTCGCCAGCATCGGGCTCTTGTGCGTCTTGATATGCGGGCGATTGGCGACGCCGGCCGCGTCACAAGTCTTCTGCACGCGTGCGATGTTGCGTTCGACCTTGTCCATGTCGATCACGGCAACCGGCGTGCCGTATTCGCGGGCGATTTTGGCGGCGAGGGGTGTGGTCATGGTGCGTTTCTCTTTTTAAGCCTGTTCTATTTCTTCACGTAACACTTCAAGTTCGAGCCACTTGTCCTCGGCTTCCTGCAATTCCTTCTGCGCCTTGGTCAGTGCATCGGAAGCCTGGTCGAATTTCTTCCGATCCTTCTTGTAGAGGTCGGGATCGTCAAGATGCCGCTGCTGTTTGGCGATTTCGGCCTGTAATTTCGCAATGGTTTTCGGCAGGGTTTCCAGCGCGTGCTTCTCGTTGAAATTGAGCCGGCGCTTGGGCGCGGCCGAATTCATGCCGGCTGCGGCGTTCTTCTCGCGTTCGACCGATGCCGCCTTCGCCGCCTCGCGCTTCAAGTCGGCGCCGCGCTGCGCCAGCATGTCGGTATAACCGCCGGCATATTCGATCCACTTGCCGTCGCCCTCGGGTGCGATGACTGAGGTGACCACCCGATCGAGGAAATCGCGGTCATGGCTGATCAGGATCACGGTCCCGTCGTAATCGCCGAGCATTTCCTCCAGCACGTCGAGAGTTTCGAGATCGAGGTCGTTGGTCGGCTCGTCCAGCACCAAAAGGTTGGAGGGTTTGGCCAGCGCGCGCGCCAGCATCAGCCGGCCACGCTCGCCGCCGGAAAGCACCTCAAGCGGCGTGCGCATCTGCTCCTGCGCAAACAGGAAATCCTTCATATAACTGACGACATGCTTCGGCTTGCCGCCGACCATGACATGATCGCCGCGACCGCCGGTTAGCGCCTCGGCCAATGTCGATTTCGGATCGAGGCTTTCGCGGTGCTGGTCGAGCGTCGCCATCTCGATGTTGGCGCCGAACCGGATGGTTCCCGCATCGGGCGGGTTGGCCTGCGTGAGCATCTCGATCAGGGTCGTCTTGCCGGCGCCGTTCGGCCCGACGATGCCGATGCGGTCGCCGCGCTGGACGCGGATCGAGAAGTTATCGACGATTTTGCGGTCGCCATAGCTCCGGCTGATGTTCTTGGCTTCGATGACGAGCTTGCCGGACTTTTCGGATTCCGCAGCGGTGAGGTTGGCGTTGCCCGCGGTGCCGCGATAGTCGCGCCGCTGCTGGCGCAGTGCGTGCAGATTGCCGAGCCGCTTGACGTTGCGTTTGCGGCGGCCGGAAACGCCATAACGCAGCCAGTGTTCTTCGTCGACGATCTTGCGGTCGAGCTTGTGCTGTTCGCGCTCTTCTTCGGCGAGCACCTCGTCGCGCCAACCCTCGAACGCGGCAAAGCCTCGATCGATCTGCTTGATCTTGCCGCGGTCGAGCCAGGCGGTCGAACGCGACAGGTTCGACAGAAAGCGCCGGTCGTGGCTGATGATGACCAGCGCGCTGCGGCGGCCATCGAGCTCGCTTTCCAGCCACTCGATGGTGGTGAGGTCGAGATGGTTGGTCGGTTCGTCGAGCAGCAGGATGTCGGGCGAGGGCGCCAGCACGCGCGCCAGCGCCGTACGCCGGGCTTCGCCGCCAGAGAGAGAAGCGGGGTCTTCGTCGCCGTGCAAGCCAAGCTGCTCCAGTACGTAACGGGCTTGATAATGGTCGTCGCCGGGGCCCAATCCCGCTTCGACATAAGCGAGCGTGGTGGCGTGGCCAGCAAAATCCGGCTCCTGCGGCAGGTATCGGATGGTTGCGCCCGGTTGAACGAAGCGGCTGCCCTGGTCGGGCTCGACGAGGCCGGCCGCAATCTTCAGCAGCGTTGACTTGCCGGAGCCGTTGCGGCCGATCAGGCACACGCGTTCCGCCGCCGACACCGAGAGTTCGACACTGGCCAACAACGGCGTGCCGCCGAAAGTCAGGCGGATGTCTTTGAGCTGGATCAGCGGTGGAGCCATGTTTTTCAGTTCAGCCTTGAGAAGGTGCGGGCGCATCAGCCCGGCGGCGCTGGATACGGCGGATGGTCTGGTCGAGTGTGGACAGAAAGGTCGAGCGGTCACGGGCGGCAAACGATTTCGGACCGCCGGTGACCTCGCCCGACGAACGCAGGTCGGTCATGAGATTGCGGACCGCGAGCGTCATCCCGATCGATTGCTCGGTGAACGGCTTGCCGTTGGGCGCGATCACCTCGGCGCCGGCTTTTACGCAGCGGCTGGCCAGCGGAATATCCGATGTGATGACGATGTCGCCTGACCCGGCGCGCTCCGCGATCCAGTCGTCCGCCGCATCCATCGCCGACCCAGCCGCGATCCGTTCGATCAGGGGATCCTGCGGCACCCGGATGAACTGGCCGGCGACCACGCTGACGGCAAGACCGTGGCGCGACGCGACGCGGTAAATCTCATCCTTTACCGGGCAGGCATCGGCATCGACATAGATGCGGATGGGATTTGGGGGTGCTGTCATCGATCTATCGAGCAGATAGGTACCGGTCATCGGGTTTGCGATGTGCGTGGTAGCTCATTGGGCGCCAAAATGCGACCCTTACCGACCCTTGCCAGCCCATTCCCTTGGCGTACCATCGGCTAATCAAAGGCAGGGAACAGGCCCATGACGACCGTGATCGAAACCTACCGCGTCAAGGCCTACAACACCGCCAAACAGTCCGAAAATAAGATGCACGACGACGCCGTCGCGCGCCGCTTCGGCTTTGGCGGCGGTCTCGTTCCCGGTGTCGATGTCATGGCCTACATGATGCATGTGCCGATCGCGAAATGGGGCCGCGGCTTTCTCGATCGCGGCTTGATTGAGGCGCGCTTCGTCAAGCCGGTCTATGACGGCGAGATCACCGACATCAGGGGCCATGAAACAGACGGGATAATTTCGATCGAAGTCGAAAGCCGGGGCGAACTTTGCGCCACCGGGACCGCTTCGCTTCCCTCGTCCGTGCCGGATCGCGCGATTGGCGACTATCCGGCGACCGCGCCGGTCTCGGAGCGCAAGCCTGTCAGCGCAGCTTCTTATGCGTTGGGCCAATGGCTGGGCTCGATGCCGCGCACCTGGGCTGGCGACGCGGCAGACGAATATCTCGACGAAGTGCGGGAGCGCGATGGGATCTACATTCGCGAGGGTCTGGGCCATCCCGGGCTGTTGCAGCGGGTGATGAACAAGGTGCTGGTCGATAACGCCATCCTGGGTCCGTGGATTCACGTCGGCAGCCGGATGCAGATCTTAAGCCCCGCGCGCCGCGGCGACGAATTGACCGTGCGCGCGAAAGTCACGGACAATTACGAGAAGAAGGGGCATCGCTTTGTCGAACTCGACGCGCTGGTCGTCGGCAACGGCACGACACAGCTTGCCCATTGCCGGCATGTCGCGATCTATCAGCCGCGCGAGCAGGCGGCGGCGTAACCGGCTTATCCAGCGTTTTCTCTTCCGTCATGGCCGGGCTTGACCCGGCCATCCATCATGTTCGTAAGACTCTTCCCTGGTTGATGGATACGCGGGTCAAGCCCGCGTACGACGAATCAATGTTAGGCCTACGCCACCTTCGCTTTGCCGTCCTGAATCGCGCGCCAGACCCGCTCAGGCGTCAGCGGCATGTCGATTTGGGTGACGCCGACCTCCAACAGCGCGTCGAGCACGGCATTGATCAGCGCCGAGAGCGAACCGGCGCAGCCGGCTTCGCCGCAGCCCTTGGTGCCGAGCGGATTGGATTTGGCGGGCGACGGATGATCGCCGATCTGCATCAAGGGAATGTCCTCGGCGCGCGGCAACGCATAGTCCATGAAGGAACCGGTGATCGGCTGGCCGTTGCTGTCGTAGCTGACATGCTCCATGAACGCCTGTCCGATGCCCTGCGCGACGCCGCCATGGAGCTGGCCTGCGACCAGCATCGGATTAACGACGGTGCCGAAATCATTGACGCCGGTATAGCGCACGATCTCGATGACGCCGGTGTCCGGATCGACCTCGACCTCGGCGACGTGGCAGCCGTTGGGGAAGGTGGAGGGCACCGGTCCTGACGTATGGTCGACGTCGAGCGAGGAGGGCACGTCTTCCGGCATCTTGCCGTCGCGCAGGCGCCGCGACAGTTCCATGATGTCGATCGAACGGTCGGTGCCGGCGATGGTGAACTGGCCGTTGGCAAATTCGATGTCGCCTTCAGCGGCTTCCATCAGATGCGCGGCGGCGCGCTTGCCTTTTTCGATGACGAGTTTTGAAGCCTCGACGATCGCCATGCCGCTCGCGGTGATCGAGCGCGAGCCGCCGGTGCCGTTGCCGGTGTGCACGAGGTCGCTGTCGCCCTGTTCGAGCGTGATCCGATCGAAGGGAACGCCAAGCTGGTCGGTCAGCACCTGCGCAAATGGCGTGGCGTGGCCCTGGCCGTAGTCGAGCGTACCGGTGACGATTTTCACCGAACCGTCGTCCTCGAACAGGATCTTGCCGAGTTCGACGCTGGGCGGCGCGGTTACCTCGAGATACGAACCGACCGCGATGCCGCGCAGCTTGCCGCGCTTGCGGCTCTCCTTCTTGCGCCTGGCAAAATTGGCGTGATCGGAGATTTCGAGCGCCTTGTTGAAGACGCCCTGAAAGTCGCCGCTGTCATAGACCATGCCGGACGAGGCGTTGAACGGGATCTGGGATGCCTTGATGAAATTGCGCTTGCGCAAGGTCAGGCGGTTGATGCCCATCTCGTCGGCGGCGCGATCGATCAGCCGCTCCATGAAATAGTTGGCCTCGGGCCGTCCGGCGCCGCGATAGGCACCCATGTGCGAGGTATTGGTCAGCACCGTCTTGATATCGATGGCCATGACGGGCGTCTGGTAGACGCTGGACAGGTTCTTGCCGATGTTCAGCGATAGCGGCTGCGGCGCGACGCCGGTGATGTAGGAGCCGAGATTGCCGTAGCCGGAAACCTTCACGGCCAGAAATTTGCCGTCGGCAGCGAGCGCGAGCTCGCAATGGATTTTCTGGGCCCGGCCGTGGCTGTCGGACAGGAAGCTCGTCGAGCGTTCGTCGGTCCACTTCACCGGCCGTCCCAGCGCCTTCGCGGCATGCAGGATGCAGACATATTCGGGGTAGCTGGTGTTCTTCATGCCGAACGAGCCGCCGACATTGGCGGTCAACAGATGCACCTTGTCGTTCGGCACCTTCAGGATGTTCTTGGCGAGATTGGCGCGGTTGGCGGCGACGCCCTGCGTCGGCACCTGAATCGTGAAGCGTTCGCTCGCCTTGTCATAGGAGGCGAGGGCCGCACGCGGCTCCATCGCCACGACCGCAACGCGGTTGTTGAGAATGTCGAGCTTGGTGATGTGCGCGGCGCTCTTGAAGGCGGCGTCCACCTTCTCGGCATCGCCGAAGTGATAGTCGAGCGCGACGTTGCTGGGGATGTGGTCGTAAAGCTGCGGTGCGCCGGGTTGAGCGGCATCCTCAGGGTCCGTGACCGAGGGCAGCGGATCGATATCGACCTCGACGGCTTCCGCGGCATCGCGGGCCTGCACCAGCGTTTCGGCGACCACGAAGGCCACGGGATCGCCGACATAGCGCACCTTGTCGGTCATCAACGCGGTGCGATTGGTCTGACGGAGCGGAGTTCCGTCCCGGCTTTTCAGCGGCAGCGCGCAGGTGAAGGGGCCATAGCCCGCGGCCACCAGATCGGCGCCGGTCCATACCCCGAGCACGCCAGGCATGGCCTTGGCGGCCGAGGCGTCGATGCCGCGGATCACCCCGTGGGCGTGGGAGGATCGTACAATCCAGGCATAGACCTGTCCGGGAAGCTGGAAATCGTCGGTATATTTCCCTTTGCCGCGGACCAGCGTGTCGTCTTCTTTTCGGCGGATGGGCTGGCCCACGCCGAATTTTTGCAGTGCAATAGCGTTTTCCAAGGAGGTGGGAGACGTGTGATCTTGCATCGAAATTTCCCGAAATCGCCGATTTTTCGGAGGTTTGCCGTTGTATCCCAGATAGACCACGCCTCTTGCGGGGACAATGTCTGATTGGACATGGTCCCATGTAGGTTGCTGCACCGCCCTTGCCACTAGCCTCGTCACTGCTAGAGTCGTCCCCGAAACAGAAATTCCTTGGCGGGCACCTAGCCCCGGGAAAGACATTGAATGAAGGACGATACGCGCCCTCGCGACGACGCGGCGTCGCGAGGAGGCTCGGTGATACCGGTCGCGGCCGATGCCGCGGAGGCGAAGCTGGTACCGGGCTCCGAGGTCTATGCGGCGCTGGATCTTGGCACCAATAACTGCCGCCTGTTGATCGCATGCCCCACGGAAGACGGCTTCCGCGTGGTCGATTCGTTTTCGCGGATCGTTCGCCTTGGCGAAGGCGTCTCGGCCACCGGCTACATCAGCGAGGCGGCGATCGAACGTGCGATTGCCGCCTTGAGCGTTTGCCGCGACAAGATCAAATCGCGCAAGGCCAGACGGCTGCGGCTGATTGCGACCGAAGCCTGCCGTGCCGCCTCGAACGCGGAAGGTTTTCGCAACCGCGTCGCCGCCGAGACCGGCATACGGCTTGAAGTCATCGACCGCGAGACCGAGGCGGCGCTGGCGGTGATCGGTTGTTCGCCGCTGATCGATCCGTATGGACGCGGCGCCATCCTGTTCGATATCGGCGGCGGGTCGACCGAACTGGTCAGGATCGAACGCGACCCGGAAGGAGCGGACCCAACGCCGCGCATCAAGGCCTGGATGTCGATCCCGCTTGGCGTGGTCACGCTGGCCGAGCATTTCGGCGGCCGCGACGTCACCCCACAGTCCTATGCCGCAATGACCGACGAGGTCGCCAAGCATATCGAGCCGTTCGCCGCCGAACACAGCCAGGAACTCACGGGCATGCATCTGCTCGGCACTTCCGGCACGGTGACCACGCTCGCCGGCATCCATCTCAACCTGTACCGCTACGACCGGCGCAGGGTCGATGGCATCTGGATGAACGATGCGGAAATCACCGCAACCATCGCGCGCCTGTTGCGCATGAGTTATCGGGAACGCGCCGCCAACCAGTGTATCAGCATCGAACGCGCCGACCTCGTGCTCGCCGGTTGCGCCATTCTCGATGCGATCCGCAACGCCTTCCCCTTGCCGCGGCTGCGTGTCGCCGATCGGGGTCTGCGCGAGGGCATGCTGGTGGAAATGATGCGCGAGGACGGCGCGCTGAGCTCGCGTTAATGTCATTCCGGGATGGTGCGCCAGCACCAGACCCGGAATCTCGAGGTTCCGGGTTCGCATCTTCGATGCGCCCCGGAACGACACCAATAGGATAAAATGGCGAAAGACACGACCGGGCGGCTGCACGTCACCGTCAAGAGCGGCGGCAAGCGCAAGCTCTCTTCAAAACTCTGGCTGGAGCGTCAGCTCAACGATCCCTATGTCGCGCGCGCCAAACGCGAGGGCTTTCGCTCGCGTGCGGCCTTCAAACTCACCGAGATCGACGACAAATATCATCTGCTTAAAGCCGGCATGACGGTGGTCGATCTCGGCGCCGCGCCCGGCGGCTGGAGCCAGGTCGCCGCCAAGCGGATCGGCCTCGCAAACGGCAGGGGCAGGGTGGTCGCGATCGATCTGCTGGAAATGCCCGAGATTGCGGGCGTCATCTTTGCCCAGCTCGATTTTCTCGGCAACGATGCGCCACAGCGCCTGATCGCGATGATGGAAGGCCGCGCCGACGTCGTGATGTCCGATATGGCGGCCAACACCACGGGCCACCGCAAGACCGACCAGTTGCGCATGATTGGGCTGGTGGAAACCGCGGCGGCTTTTGCGGCCGAGGTGTTGAAGCCGGGCGGCACGTTCCTCGCGAAGGCCTTTCAGAGCGGCGCCGATGCCGAACTGATGGTTCAGCTCAAACGCGATTTTTCGAGCGTTCGCCATGTGAAACCGGCTGCGAGCCGGCAGGATTCGTCGGAGCGCTACGTGCTGGCGACGGGTTTTCGGGGCGGGCAGTCGCCCTAAGCGCGAATACCTCTTGCTTCTCCCGTCAGTTTAGCAAACGCTCCCGTCATATTTTTGGGGGCTTTAAGATGTGCATTTCAGAAACCTTGGCGCGGGACGTGTTGAAACGTCCCCGCCGCGGCTTGTTGTGTCTAACCGCGAACCTGGCCTTGGGCTTGGCTGCGCTGCTGGCCGTATCGCAGGCGGCATGGGCACAAGCCTATCCGACGCGACCGATCGTGATCGTGAATCCCTTCTCTGCAGGTGGCCCAACGGATGCGCTCGTGCGCACCTTGAGTGAACGAATGCGGGCATCGCTTGGTCAGCCGCTGATCGTGGAAAACGTCACCGGCGCGGCCGGGTCGATCGGGGTCGGGCGCGTCGCACGCGCGGCTCCCGACGGCTACACGATCAGCGTCGGTCATTGGAGCACCCATGTCATCAACGGTGCGCTGTACTCGCTTCCGTATGATCTGCTCAAAGATCTGGAGCCGATCGCGTTGCTCACCAGCTATCCGATGCTGCTCCTCACCCGGAACGACGTGCCGGCGAAGAACCTCACGGAACTGACGTCCTGGCTGAAGGCGAACCAGGACAAGGTCTCTGTCGGCACCATCGGGGTCGGAAGCGCCGCGCATGTCGCTGCCGTATATTATGAGCATCTTGCGGGCTTGAAATTTCAGTTCGTGCCGTATCGCGGCGCTGGGCCCGCTTTGCAGGATCTGATGGGCGGACGCATCGATTTGCTGTTCGATCATCTGCCGAATGCGCTGCCGCAGGTCAGGGAGGGCAAGGTCAAGGCTTTTGCGGTCACCGCCAACACCCGTTCACCGACCGCGCCTGAAATCCCGACGGTCGACGAGGCCGGCCTGGCTGGCCTTTACATCAACATCTGGTACGGCCTCTGGGTCCCAAAGGGCACACCGGCGGAGGTCAAGGCCAGGCTCAACGCCGCTGTCGTGGAAACACTGGCCGATCCGAAGGTACAGAAGCAGCTCACCGAGCTCGGTCAGGTGATCCCGCCGCGCGACCAGCAGACGCCTGAGGCGTTGGCAGCCTATCAGAAAGCCGAGATCGAGAAATGGTGGCCGATTGTCAAAGCCGCCGACATGAAGGGCGAGTAGGGTTCGAAGCCGCAGGAATTGACGCAGGCTTTGGTTCGCTCTGGACGCGGTCTGCGTCAACGCTCCGGGATTTGGTCGCTCGCGGGCATCGCCGCGGGTTCACGCTAGGTATCGATGCCTTTACCCGATGTCTCCCGGCTGATGATGACCGCAAGCGTGGTGATTGATCCAAGCACGACCAGAAAAACCGAGATCGGCCATGTTGCGCCTCCGCTCCAGCCCACCACGGCCGCCGCGACAAGCGGCGTCAGCCCGCCGCCAACCGCCGCGCCAATCTGAAAGCCGAGCGATATTCCGGAGTATCGCACCTTCGTTCCGAACAGCTCCGGCATGAAGCTGGCGTGGAGCGCGAACACGGTGCCCTGGCAGATGCTGATTCCAATCACGATGGCCAGCAGAACCAGTGTCGGGTTACGTGTTTCGAGCAGCCAGAAAAGCGGGAATGCGAACAAGATTCCAAAGATGGTCCCAAACAGGTAGATGGGCCGGCGCCCGAGGCGGTCTGACAGCCAGCCCGTTAACGGCATGACAATAAGTTCGCACAACGTTGCCAGCGTCACGGCGTCAAGAATGAACGCCTGGCTCATTCCAAGTTGTGTCGTCAGATAGGCGACAGCGAATACCGAGAGGATGTTGACCCAGGCAACCTCCGTCACCTTGATGCCGATCGCAATCAGTGTTTCACGCCGGTAGGTCGAGAGCACCTCAATGAGCGGGATGCGTGCCGTCTTCTTGGTGGCGCGCATCCGTTCGAAGGCCGGCGTTTCGTCCAAATTCATGCGGATGAACACGCCGACCATGATCAGCAGGACGCTTGCGAGAAACGGCAGCCGCCAGCCCCAGCTCAGGAATTCCGGTTCCGGCAGGCGCGTGGCAAGCGCGAATACGCCGGTCGCAATCAGCCGGCCAAGCGGGTTGCCCATCTGGACGATGCTGCCGAACAAGCCCCGTCGATTTGGCGGCGCGGTCTCGGCGACCATCAACACGGCTCCGCCCCATTCACCGCCCAGTCCAATCGCCTGTATCAGCCGCAACACGATGAGGCAGATCGGCGCCAGGATGCCGATTTGTTCGTAACTCGGCAAAAGGCCGACAAGGAACGTTCCACCCCCCATCAACATGATCGAGATCACGAGCATGGATCGTCGGCCGATACGATCGCCAAAGTGGCCGAACACGATGCCGCCGAGCGGGCGGGCAAGATATCCGATGGCGAAGACGCTGAATGCGGCAAGCGTACTGACGACGGGATCTTCGGCCGGAAAGAACGTCTTGCCGAAAACCAGAGCGGCCGCCGTCCCGTAAATGAAAAAGTCGTACCATTCGATGATCGTGCCGAACGCGCTTGCCAGCACGACCTTCCTGGCCGGTGGCGCCAGTCCCGCTTGATTGTCGACGACAGCGTTCAACGATCCGTGCAAGGCATCGGCCATCCGACCCTCCATCAGCTGGAACGAGACGAACTTGCCCCAATACGGGGTAGGCGGCAGTTCAATCGATTACGTTTTGGTCATGCCGGAGAATTCGACGCGCGTAGTATGCGAAGGTCGCAGCTATCGCGCTGCGCTTTAGCCGATAATCGTGGGCTTCCTGTGCGAGCGCAGGATCGATTGGAAGGATGGTGCCCGCGGACATCGCCAGCAGTTGGAGTTTGGCGGCCCGCTCGATGAACATGGCGAGGATCGCCGCTTCCTCGATCGTTTCGCAGGCCGCAAGCTGGCCATGGTGGGCGAGAAGAATGGCACGCTTGTCCCCGAGCGCGTCGGAGATTATCCGCCCCTCTTCGTCACCGATCGGCGTCCCCGGCCACTCACGCAGCCAGGCGCAGTCTTCATGGAACAACGTGGTATCCATGTGGGAGACGACGAGCGGCACGCCAATCATGGACAACGCCGAAACGTGCGGTGCGTGCGTATGCACGATGGCCTTGACCTGCGGCCGCGCGCGATAAATCCACAGATGAAAGCGATTGGACGGATTCGGCATCCCATCGCCTTCCAGCACGTTGAGATCGTCATCCACCAGCAGAAGATTGTCCGCGCTGATCTCGTCGAAGCCGAGACCGAAGCGCAGCATGTAATAGGTGCCCGGTGCGTCGCCTCGGGTGGTCGCCTGGCCGGCAAGTCCGGAATCGTGTCCTTCGGCGGCGAGTATGCGACAGGTGAGGGCGAGCTTCTGGCGCGCCGACCACTCGGGCAAAACGAAGTGCTGCTTCATTCGCTCGGTGGTCTGGTGGTGATATGTATCCTTGTCTCTCGTGATGACGTTCATGATTATCCTCACCATGCGCAGGGTGCAGGATACAATAAATCACAAATGACACACGGTGTCACGAAGGAAATACGGCAGCAAATCTGACACAAGCCGGGAGGCCCGGCCTGTCCATGCTAGACCGTAACAACCACAAGGGCTTGGGCAACTTTGCCGTTCAATGAACGAGATCGATGCGGAACATGCGAATCGAAATAGGCGCAGTCGCCGCTATTGAGCGTGTAACTATGGCTGCCGAAGTCGAGTTCGATCGCGCCCGAAAGCACAAAGATCATCTCCTGCCCGCCGTGCTCGAACCGCCGATCGTCCTGAAATTTGAGAGGCGGCCGCATGATGAACGGCTCCATCGTCTTGAATCGCTTGCCGGGAGCGAGCATTTCATAGTCGTAGCCTGACGAACTTCCGCCACGCATGAAAGACGGTCGTTCACCTCGCCTGACGACCGAAATCGCATCGTCGTACTGCGTTTCGCCGAGCAATTGTCCTACGGACAGGTCGAAGGTCGTGGCAATTTTCAGAGCGGTTGAAATCGAGGGAATCGACAGGCCGCGCTCGACCTTTGAAATATAGCTCTTTGTGAGCCCGGCCGCGTCGGCCAGTTGATCGAGGGTCATTCCATGCTGCCGGCGCAAAAATGCAATTCTGCCGGCCAACGTGGTGTGGGACGCCGGCACCGATCGCTTTGGTCCGGATTTCATCTTGCGCTCTTTATGGACCCCGGCAACCGGCGCTGGGGTCGCCGGCTTGGTCGTTGGGCGGGTCGTGAGATTGCGGGCACTTCGTGAAGTTCGGCTCATATCGATGCATTGACCTTGTTCGGCGCGAACGAGTTATGGCGTGTCCGCCTGCTGAGAGGCCGTCGAACTGACGAACAGTGATCGATCCGCTCAAGACGTAAACGCTTCAGGCGAGCGTCCAGCGATCTATAGCAAATTTTGCGAATCTGCGCCGGACGTCATTACACCGGGATAGAGGGCGGGGTCGCCGTTGCTGCGGTGCAAGGTCCGGAAAGCGGCTATCCCAGCCGCTGATCGCGCGCGTCTTGCGTGCCCTGGCTTGCGGCCTTGTCAGCCTCCTTGGCCGCGCCCTTGCGGCTCGAAATCTCGACCGCCTTGCGGCCGGAGATTTCGTGGCCGGCATCGTCAGGCATCCGCCAGAAGAAGAAGGCCGACACCATCGAGATCACGGACACCACGAGAAAAGCCGGCGCGAACACGTCGGCGGTCAACTCGGTCATGTGACGTGTCCACAGCGTAGTCTCGACGCAGAACGCGCCGACTGCGACGCCGGCCGAGACCGCCAATTGCTGGTTGACGCTGACGAGTGTCGTGGCGCGGCTCATCTGCGGCGGCTCGATCTCGGCGTAGGCGACCGTGTTGATCGCGGTGAACTCCAGCGAGCGGAAGAAGCCGCCGACGACGAGAATGATCACGATCAGAAGCAATGGTGTCGTGACGGTGAACAGCGCGCAGGCGCCGAGGAAGATCGAACTGATGACGGCGTTGACCGTCATCAGGTTGCGGAAGCCGAAGGTGCGGATGACGCGGGCGGCCAGCGTCTTCATGCCCATCGCGCCGGCGGCGGTGCCAAAGGTGACGAGGCCCGAGCGGAACGGCGACAGGCCGAAGCCCACCTGCATCAACAGCGGCAGCAGAAACGGCAGCGAGCCGATGCCGAGCCGGAACAGGAAGCCGCCGAGGATGCTGGCGCGCATGGTCGGCAGCCGAAGCAATCCGAAATCGAGCACGGGCGAGGCGCTGCGCCGGGCATGGATGACATAGAGCGTCATCGAGATCGAACCGATCGCCACCAGCGCGGCGACGACGCTCCATGGCAACAGGTTGAGGCCAGCAACCGAAAGGCCGAAGGCAATGCCGGCGAGCCCAATGCCGGCCAGCACCATGCCATAGAGATCGAACCGTTCGGGATTTTCGTTCCTGATAGGGTCGATGAAGCGCTGCGCCATAAAGATGCCGAGCAGCCCGATCGGGATATTGATCAGGAAGATCCAGTGCCAGGAGAAATAGGTCGTGATAAATCCGCCGAGCGGCGGCCCGATCACGGGGCCGACCAGCGCCGGCACGGTGACCCAGGCCATCGCGTTCACCAGCGCGCTCTTGTCGATCGAGCGTAACAGCACGAGACGGCCGACCGGCGTCATCATCGCGCCGCCGATGCCTTGCAGCGTGCGCGCGATCACGAAATGCGTCACCGATTCCGACAGCGCGCAGCCGATCGAGCCGGCCATGAACACTGCGATGGCGGTCGAAAACACCAGCCGTGCGCCGAAGCGATCGGCGGTCCAGCCGCTCGCCGGAATGAAAACGGCGAGCGACAGCAGATAGGAGGTGATCGCGAGTTTGAGCGTCAGCGGACTCGTGCCGATGTCACTTGCGATCGCCGGCAACGACGTCGCAATGACCGTCGAATCCATGTTTTCCATGAAGAGAGCTGTGGCCACGATGAGCGGAATCAGGCGCTGTTTATTCATTGTGATTTTTTGTGATGAGGGGAACTCGAACGGGAAGTTCCAGTTATATGTGGCATGGTGAATGGCGCGAAGCTCCAGGATTCACCATCAGATAGCCTTTGTTTTCAGTGGTTTCTCGCAAGATGCTGCGAGTTGGTTGCGGACTTTATTTGTGGCGATTTTGTGCACAAACCTTAACGCGCCGGTGTGCGCATAGCTAATCTGCGCGATATGACCGATATGGGGTTGCGTCTCCGGAAACATTGTGGGAGCTAGGCCTCAGCCGAGCCGTGGTGCTCATTTCCCTGTCAGTATTTTATAGAGAAGGAAAACCCGGAATGGGGCTTCGTTTGCTGTTTGTTGTCGCGATCGTTCTCGGTCTGGCTCCTGTGAGTGCTTCCGCCGAGGGCATTCTCCATCGCGCGTCATGCTCCGTCGTTCGCTACTATGTGGCAAAGTACAGTGCCTCGATGGCGGAAGCCTACGCCCGCAGCAAGGGCGCGACCGAGGCGGAAATTGAAGCCGCCCGACGTTGCCTTGATGGCGGATCGCGCGTTCGCACGGCGCAGGACATGCGCTAATAGCCATTCGCTGATAAGCCAAATGTGAAGCCGCGGGCTGCGTCCAGGACGCACCCGCGGTTCTTTTTTTGCCGCCGACATCCCGGTGGTTGTGGGGCCCTCGCACCAATGCGGGATTCGCCCCTTTGATTCATCATGGTGGCGTGCTATCGACCACCGCCAACCCTACTGATGGGCCTGATTCGACGACGAAGTCCGCTTCGCCGGCGTTTTGGCTTATCTAAACTATTATGCGGCCCCCGGGGCCGCCGGATGGAGTTGGTAATGGCGCAGCCGCAGGGAATTCAGGCTATCAGCGAAGCCTTCACGTTCGACGACGTGCTGCTCAAGCCTGGCCTTTCCGACATCCTGCCTTCAGACGCCGATATCCGCTCCCGCGTCACCCGCTCGATCCCGCTCAACATTCCGATCATGGCATCCGCCATGGACACCGTCACCGAAGCGCGCATGGCGATTGCGATGGCGCAGGCGGGCGGGGTCGGCGTGATCCATCGTAATTTCGATCCCGAGGCGCAGGCCGCGCAGGTGCGGCAGGTCAAGAAGTACGAATCCGGAATGGTGGTCAATCCGCTCACCATCGGCCCGGATGCAATGCTGTCGGACGCGCTGGCGCTGATGAGCGCGCACGGCTTTTCCGGCATTCCCGTCGTCACCGGCGGCAGCGACGGCAGGCCAGGAAAACTGGTCGGCATTCTCACCAACCGCGACGTGCGCTTCGCCACCGATCCGAAGCAGAAGATCTCCGAACTGATGACGCACGAAAACCTCGTGACCGTGCGCGAGGGCGTCAGCCAGGACGAAGCCAAGCGGATGCTGCACAAGCATCGCATCGAAAAGCTCCTGGTCGTCGACGAGCAATATCGCTGCGTCGGCCTGATCACCGTGAAGGACATGGAGAAGGCGGTCGCCCATCCGCTCGCGTGCAAGGATGCGCAGGGCCGCTTGCGCGTTGCGGCGGCGACGACGGTGGGCGAGGGCGGTTTCGAACGCACCGAGCGGCTGATCGATGCCGGCGTCGATCTGATCGTGGTGGATACCGCGCACGGCCATTCCGCGCGGGTGCTGGAAGCGGTCAATCGCATCAAGCGGATGTCGAACGCCGTGCAGGTCATCGCCGGCAATATCGCGACGAAAGAGGGGGCGCAGGCGCTGATCGATGCGGGCGCCGACTCGATCAAGGTCGGCATCGGCCCGGGCTCGATCTGCACCACGCGCATTGTCGCCGGTGTCGGCGTGCCGCAACTCACCGCGATCATGGATGCAGTGGAGGCCGCGAAAAAGGCCGATGTGCCCGTGATCGCCGATGGCGGCATCAAGTTCTCCGGCGATCTTGCGAAAGCGCTCGCGGCCGGCGCCGACATCGCGATGGTCGGCTCGCTGCTCGCCGGCACCGACGAGACGCCGGGCGAGGTGTTTCTGTGGCAGGGCCGTTCCTACAAGGCCTATCGCGGCATGGGCTCGGTCGGCGCGATGGCGCGCGGCTCGGCCGATCGCTACTTCCAGCAGGACATCAAGGACACGCTCAAGCTGGTGCCCGAGGGCATCGAGGGCCAGGTGCCTTACAAGGGACCGGTCGCCAATGTCATGCATCAACTCGCCGGCGGCCTGCGTGCCGCGATGGGCTATGTCGGTGCGCGCAACATCGGCGAATTCCACCAGAAAGCGCAGTTCGTGCGCATCACCGGCGCGGGCTTGCGCGAAAGCCACGTCCATGACGTGACGATTACGCGCGAGGCGCCGAATTATCCGGGCGGGGCCTGATCCCGCCTGCGTTCCTCAAGCCCGCCGCATACGCATCATGCAACATGGCGTATGGGGTGCAGTGACCATCCATAGTACATCCAGCCTGAATGCGGGCGCTTTCGCCCGCAGTTAAGAACCCGGCCGGATGTTGGATCGATCGCAAACCAGCGCGTCATCGCCGCCCATCAGCGACGGCTTGCCGCCCGAACGCCGGATCTGGGCGGTCCTTGCGATTTCGCTCGCGGTGGGATTGGCCTCGCTCGACACCGCGATTGCCAACATCGCGCTGCCGTCGATCGCCGCTGACCTGAAGGTCAGCCCGGCCGACGTCGTCTGGGTCGTCAACGTCTATCAGATCGCGCTGGTGGCGACGCTGTTGCCGCTCGGCGCGTTAGGGGAGATCGTCGGCTACAAGCGGATTTATCTCGGCGGTCTCTTGCTGTTCACGATCGCCTCGCTCGGATGCGCCTGCGCCTGGTCGCTGGAAAGCCTGTTGATCGCGCGCGCGTTGCAAGGCCTCGGCGCCAGCGGTCTCATGGCTGTGAATTCGGCGCTGATACGTTTTGCCTATCCGAACCGGTTGCTCGGCCGCGGTTTTGGCTACAACGCGATGGTGGTCGGCACCGCGTTCACGTTGGGGCCGACGGTAGCGTCCGCCATTCTCGCCTTCGGGCCCTGGCCGTGGCTGTTTGCGGTCAATATTCCCTTTGGTCTCCTGGCGATCGCGATCGGCACGCGGACGCTGCCGCCGACGCCGCGCGCCGCACATGGCTTCGACTTTCTCGGCGCATTGCTGGCGGCGATGTGCGTCGGGCTTGTGGTTCTCGGCATCGGCAGCGCGGCGCACAAGGCTGCAACGGGCGTGGTCGCGGCCGAACTTGTCGTCGGAATCGTGCTCGGTCTGACGGTGATCCGCCGACAGGCCGATCATCCGGCGCCAATGCTGCCGATCGATCTGTTTCGCACGCCCATGTTTGCGCTCTCGGCGGCGACATCCGTTTGCTCGTTTGCGGTCCAGGGGATCGGTTTCGTCTCATTGCCGTTCTACTTCGAGGACATCCTGCACCGAACGCAGGTCGAGACCGGTTTCTTCATGACGCCGTGGCCGCTGGTGGTAGCCATCATGGCGCCGGTCGCTGGCCGTTTGAGCGATCGTCATAAGGTGGGGTTGCTCGGCGGTATCGGGCTCGTAATTCTTGCGATCGGCATGACTCTGCTGGCGACGCTTCCACCGTCGCCGGGCATCCTCAACATCGTGTGGCGTATGGTGATCTGTGGGGTCGGCTTCGGCTTCTTCCAGACGCCGAACCTGCGCGCAATCATGTCGAGCGCGCCGCCCGGCCGAAGCGGCGGCGCCAGCGGCATTGTCGCGACCGCGCGTCTGACCGGACAGACGACGGGCGCGGCACTCGCCGCACTTTGCTTTGCGATGGCGGGGCGCGAAGGCGCCACGGTCGCGCTGGCGCTGGGCGCAGGGTTTGCCGCGGTCGGCAGCGTGATGAGCTTTCTGCGGCTGACGGTGCAAACGCCGAAACCCTGACGATTAGCCGCGCCGCCCGGCGTTCATCTCCTCGAGATGAGATCGTCCAGGCTGATATCGATCTGACCGGACGCGCGGACGTGCCGGACCTCGAAACTGTCGGGGCGAAAGCGATACTCCACGAGCCCGGTCTCCTTCTTGCCGATCACATCCTGCATCCGATCCGGGACGATAAATCCGACAGACGGCGCCCAGATGTGCCGGGTGTGTGCGTAGGTGAAGTCGCGACGCTGATGGACGTGCCCGCTTGCGACAAGCCGGACATTGTAGGCAGCGAGCAATGTGGCCAATCGCGCCCGCACAGGCTGGGGAACAAAACGGATCGAGGTAGCCGCTTCCTCCGGATCGCCCGGCGTGTTCAGAAATAGCGGCTTGTGCAGAAACAGCGCGATCGGCTTTCCCCTTGCGCCCTCAAGCTGCGAGGTCAGCCAGTCCTCCTGTTCCGCTTCGCTCGGGATTCCCGTGTTCATGATCAACGAGTTCAACCCGATAAAACGCCAGTTCGCGGCTTCGAACTGCCAGCGATCTTCCCTGAAAACCGCGACAAAGGCGTCGCGAAGTTCCTCGGTCGCGGGACACGACGGGGCCACGCCGACGGCGGTCGGATTGTCTCCGATGTCGTGGTTGCCGGGGAGGTAGCGGCAATCCGCCGGCAGCGCGGCATGCAATCCCAAAGCGAATTCCATATCGGCGCGGCTGGTCGGGCCATCCCATGACACGTCGCCGGTATTGATGACGAGGTCGGGCCGGCTGGCGTCGATGTGATCGCTGATGCGATGAAAATTCTCGGTCAGTTTTGCGAAATTGCGGGTGAGGTGAGTATCCGAAATCTGGGTCAGACGAAATTCGGCCATCGCGATATTCCCAAGGCAATCGCGGGCGTCACCGCCCGATCCCGTAACTCCGCTGGGGCGAAGCTACCCGTGCAGTGTGACGGATTTATCCGCGCTGCACGCTGGCGCCGCCATCGACCGGCAGCGTCACGCCGGTGATGAAGCCGGCCTCATCGGACGCCAGAAACAGCGCGGCATTGGCGACGTCCCAGGCGGTGCCCATCTTGTGACGCAACGGAACTTGCGCATCGCGCGCGGCGGCGACCTCCGCGCGGCTCTTGTTGAACGCCTTGGCGCGGGTATCGACCGCCATCGGCGTATCCATCAGCCCCGGCAGAATCACGTTGGCGCGGATGCCGTATTCGGCATTCTGATAGGCGAGCTGTTCGGTGAAGGCGATCATTGCCGCTTTGGTCGCCTTGTAGGCCACATAGGGATAGACCGTGATCGCCGCCATCGAGGAGATGTTGATGATGGCGCCGCTCTTTTGTTGCCGCATGATCGGGATCGCGTATTTCGCCGCCAGAATGCAGCTCTTCAGATTGATCGCGACGCAATTGTCGATCGCTTGCTTCGGTGATCTGAAGCAATTCGGCATCGCCGCCGGCAAGACTGACGCCGACATTGTTGTGAAGGATGTCGAGGCGGCCCCAGCGTTTTGGCGCTTCCTCCACC
The DNA here is from genome assembly GCA_963788885.1 of uncultured Alphaproteobacteria bacterium. Classification (GTDB taxonomy): domain Bacteria; phylum Pseudomonadota; class Alphaproteobacteria; order Rhizobiales; family Xanthobacteraceae; genus Bradyrhizobium. The sequence continues at coordinate 105,240 of CAWBIR010000002.1, forward strand.
ATCGCCTTGAGGTCGCGCTCCTTGGTGACGTCGGCCTCGAAGGCTGCCGCCTTGCCACCCTTCGCCTCGATCAGGCCGACGGTTTCCTGCGCGGAGGCAAGATTGCGGTCGACGCACAACACATGCGCGCCTTCGCGCGCAAAGGTGATCGCGGTGGCGCGGCCGTTGCCCATGCCTTCGCCCGGGCTCTGGCCCGCGCCGACCACGATGGCGATCCGATCTTTCAGCCGCATGTCGTTTCACTCCCGGAACAGTTGATTGTTGCCGGGAGCTTAGCGGAAGCACGGTGGGGAGGCTATTTCGGGGTTGTCAGCCCTGATGTGCGTCAGAGAGGCCGCGGGTCGTGGAGGCGGTATGCCGGTTCATTTCGGCGGCCAGCGCCTTGGCGCGTTCGGTCGTCTGCTGCCACTGCAATTCGAATTGGGTGGAGGGGCCAACCGTCCTGGCGGCGAGATGGGCGAGCGCGACGTTGCGCATGTCGAGGATGGCGAAAGCCAAGAGCGCCAGTCCGATCGCTGCCACCAGCCCGTGACGGATCATGTCGCGGTAGCTGCGATAACCGGTCTGGAAGTAGATGGTCACTGCCAGTGCGACCGTCGTGGCCGCCGCGATGCCCGCCAGCGCCGGCATCAGCAGGCCGGTTCCGTCATCGGGGCCGGCGTCGGGCCAGACCCCTGCCGCATTCGAGAACAGGCTGGTCATTCCGGTGACGGCGTTATGGAGGGGTTCGAGGGTCATCGCAGTATCCCTTAGGTCGGCGAGAGGGAGACGAACGCTTTGGACTGACCGTTGGTCGCCTCGTCCGGAAACGGGGTTCAAGCGGTGGGTGGGGATTTATTGTCAGGAGAGCAACCCGCCGCTATAGCGGGGGAGGCGCTAGTTACGGGAATCGGGGGCTTTCAATGTCGGTTCAATCGGTGCTGCTGCCGGTCTTTGTCATGATCGGGCTCACTTTCGCGCTGATGATCAGCATGGTCGGCGCCCGCCGTTCGGCGCTGGTGACCAAACAGACCAGGATCAAGGATATCGCGCTCGGACAGCCGAACTGGCCGGTCCGCGCCACCCAGGTCGGCAACTGCTACCGGAACCAGTTCGAACTGCCGGTGCTGTTTTACGTGCTGATCGCGATTGCGCTTCCGACCCGTCATGCCGACCTCGTGATCGTGATGCTGTCATGGGTTTTCGTGGTCTGCCGCCTGGTCCACGCGGGCATTTTCGTCAGTTCCAACGACCTCGGCCAGCGTTCGATGGCGTGGCTTGCCAGCGCGCTTGTGCTGCTCGCGATGTGGGTCTATTTCGCACTGAAGATCCTGCTTCTGATCTGAAGCGACCCCCAATCGAAAGATTTAAATGACCCCCGCAGCGCGCCTTTCGGCGGCCATCGAGCTGATTCAGACCATTGATAGCAATCGTGTTCCCGCGGCCGGCGCTTTAAAAGAGTGGGGCACCGCGCATCGCTTTGCGGGTTCCGGCGACCGTGCGGCGATCTCCGGCCTCGTCTGGGACGTGCTGCGCCGGCGCGCCTCGAGCGCCTGGATCATGGGCGAGGATACCGCGCGCGCGCGTCTGCTCGGCATGTTGAAGCTCGAGCGTGGGCTCGATGCGGACGCCATCGCCGCGCTGTGCGACGGCAGCCGCTTCGCGCCGTCGCCGCTCAGCGACACCGAGCGCAAGGCGCTGTCGGAGAATTCGCTCGATGGCGCGCCCGCGCACATTGCCGGCGATTATCCGGAATGGCTCGATCCGTATTTCTCGGAAGTGTTCGGCGAGGATCGCGGGCTTGAGGCCGCCGCCATGGCGAGCCGCGCGCCGCTCGATCTGCGCGTCAATACGCTCAAAGCCAAGCGCGAGAAGGTGCAGGCTTCGACCGCGCATCTCGGCACGACGCCGACGCGGTGGTCGCCGAACGGGCTTCGCATCGAGATGTCGGCCGATGCCAGGAATCCCGGCATTCAGGCCGAGGAAGCCTTCATCAAGGGGCAGATCGAAGTTCAGGACGAAGGCTCGCAACTCGCGGCGCTGTTGTCGGCGGCAAAGCCCGGCGAGCAGGTGATCGATCTCTGCGCCGGCGCCGGCGGCAAGACGCTGGCGCTTGCAGCACTGATGCAGGGCAAGGGACGACTCATTGCCACCGACAGCGACAAGCGCCAGCTCGCGCCGATCCACGAGCGGCTGTCGCGCGCGGGCGTGCACAATTGCGACGTGCGCACGCCGAAGGGCGAAAGCGATGCGCTTTCCGATATCCGCAGCTCGGCCGATCTCGTTGTCATCGATGCGCCCTGCACGGGAACCGGCACCTGGCGGCGCAATCCGGACGCCAAATGGCGGGTACGTCCGGGCGCGCTCGAGGTCCGTCTAAAAAGTCAGAGTGAAGTGCTTGATCGCGCGGCGGGTCTGGTCAAGCCGGGCGGCCGCATCGCCTATGTCACGTGCTCGGTGCTCAAGTCCGAAAACGGCGGCCAGATTCGCCAGTTTCTCGCGCGCCATCCGGGTTTTGCGGTTGTGCCGCCTTCGGAGACGGTGGCTGCGCTGTGGGACAAATCAGAAGACTTCGCCGCCGCCACGCTGCAATCCGCCGAGGGGCTTCTGATGACGCCGCGGCGGACGGGAACCGACGGCTTTTTCGTGTCGGTGTTGCGGAAGACGTAGCGCTACCTCGCCATCGCGGGCCACTTCGAGGTTTCGCTGTACGAGATGCCGTGCGCATCCATCTGCTTGACCGTCAGCTTGCTGGGGTGCCGCTCGCGTCCAAAGAAGATCCATCGATCGCGGTCGGGCTTCTCACCCGGCAATGTACGCAGCCATGCCGATTTCACGCCGTCGGGCAAATGCCTCACCTTCATCTGATAGACGTCGTACACCGGCGCGCGCATTGAGTTCTCCCCACTGCGAGGCTCGTGGCGAGTCGCGGCAAAACTGTGAATACGCCTTGTCAGCTTTGCGGCCGCGCACTGGCCTGGAGAGATATTCACAGCCGCAACGAAGCAATGATCGAGTTCGAGCTAGGCTCGCACCAGATGATTGGCCGAGCCTTGGCCGATCTTGCCCGCCGCATCGAGCCGCAGATATTCGCAAATCTTCTTGCCGCGTTCGTTCTGATAAAACACCACGACGCTGTCGGGGCTGACATAGGTGTCGATCAGCTCGAAATGCAGATCGGGCACCAGCGTCAGCGCCTTTGCCCAATACGCCCGAACGTTGGCCTTGCCGCGCAGGGTTCCGCTGGCCTCAAAGCCGAGCCGCTGGATAACGTCGGACGTCATCTCGAAGTCATCCGAATAGAGCGCGAGAACCCGCTCCAGATCGCGGGAATTCCAGGACGCAATCCACTCCCGCCCCAACGCGGCCAGATCCACCGGCTTGTAAGCTTGGCCTTGCATGAGTTCCTCCAAAGCTCTGTTATATAGGTCAGTATTACTGACCTATATGGGTTTGTCCATACCTCCACTTCGTCATTCCGGGGCGCATCGAAGATGCGAACCCGGAATCCATAGAGCCGCAAGAATGCTTGGAGAAATGGATTCCGGGCTCGCTCGTTTAACTCGCGCCCCGGAATGACGACGTACCGCAGACAAGCCCCGGAATGACAGGGAGGGTGGGGACAGGTAGTCCGGCAGGGTTGCGACGCTGTCGCCTGTCGCGTATTTGCTTTGGATGACCTCCGCACCGAAAACCCAGGAGCAACTGCCCGAACAGGCAGCGGCGCATGACAAGATTCTGATTGTCGATTTCGGCAGTCAGGTGACGCAACTGATCGCCCGCCGCGTTCGCGAGGAGGGCGTCTATTCCGAAATCGTCCCGTTCCAGAAGGCCGAAGACGCCTTCCGCGAGATGCGGCCGAAAGCGGTGATCCTCTCGGGCGGTCCGGAATCGGTGCACGAGAAGGGCTCGCCCCGCGCCCCGCAGGCGATCTTCGATTCCGGCGTTCCCGTGCTCGGCATCTGCTACGGCCAGATGACCATGGCGGCCCAGCTCGGCGGCGAGGTCGAGGGCGGCCATCATCGTGAGTTCGGCCGCGCCGATGTCGAGGTGAAGGCCCCAAGCCAGTTGTTTGAGGGTGCCTGGGGCGCCGGCGAGAAACATCAGGTGTGGATGAGCCATGGCGACCGCATCACGAAGATGCCGCCGGGCTTTACCGTCGCGGGTACTTCGGCGAACGCGCCGTTTGCGGTGATCCAGGACGAGAAGCGCGGATACTACGGCCTGATGTTCCACCCCGAAGTGGTGCATACGCCCGATGGCGCCAAACTGTTGCGCAATTTCGTGCGCAAGGTCGCAGGGCTGACGGGCGACTGGACCATGCGCGCCTTCCGCGAGGAGGCGATCGAGAAGATCCGCGCGCAGGTGGGCAAGGGCAGGGTGATCTGCGGGTTGTCCGGCGGCGTCAACTCCGCGGTAGCAGCCGTGCTGATCCATGAAGCGATCGGCGATCAGCTCACCTGCGTGTTCGTCGATCACGGACTGCTGCGCCTGAAGGAAGCCGAGACCGTCGTCGACCTGTTCCGCCACCACTACAACATTCCGCTCGTTCACGTGGATGCGTCGAAGCAATTTTTGGGCGAACTCGAAGGCGTCACCGACCCCGAAGTGAAGCGCAAGACCATCGGAAGGCTCTTCATCGACGTGTTCGACGCCGAAGCGAAGAAGATCGGCGGCGCAGAGTTTCTCGCACAGGGCACGCTCTATCCCGACGTGATCGAGAGCGTCTCGTTCACCGGCGGTCCGTCGGTGACGATCAAGAGCCATCACAATGTCGGCGGGCTTCCGGCGCGCATGAACATGAAGCTGGTCGAACCCTTGCGCGAATTGTTCAAGGACGAGGTGCGCGTGCTCGGGCGCGAACTCGGTCTGCCCGAAATCTTCGTCGGCCGGCATCCGTTCCCCGGACCAGGCCTTGCGATCCGCTGCCCCGGCGACATCACGAAAGAGAAGCTCGATATCCTGCGCAACGCGGATGCGGTGTACATCGATCAAATTCGCAAAGCCGGACTTTACGACAAGATCTGGCAGGCCTTTGCGGTGCTGTTGCCGGTGAAGACCGTCGGCGTGATGGGCGACGGCAGAACTTACGAATATGTCGTCGGCCTGCGCGCAGTGACCTCGACCGACGGCATGACCGCCGACTTCTACCAGTTCGACATGAAATTTTTGGGCGAGACCGCAACCCGCATCATCAACGAGGTCAAGGGCGTCAACCGCGTGGTCTACGACGTGACGTCGAAGCCGCCGGGCACGATCGAGTGGGAGTGAGGGGCCCTTCGAAAGAGTGGACGGGTACCGCCACGTGAGAGGTTCTCCGTGAACGTGATCAACGTCATCGAACCGTACCGCCACCTGGAAATGTGGGTGTTCGATGATCCCCGTGTGGGCCTGTCGCAGGAACCCTTTGTCGGCGGCGCGGATACGATGATCGATCGCGCGACCGTCGATCTGCGGAACGCCGACAAAGGCTTCGTCATGGTTTTCTCGGCATTTTCGTTTCCCGGAAGCCAGTTCAAACTCGCGTGGAGAAGAGAGGACGGGAGCGGAAACATCTATTACTCGTCCGAGCTTGACGCCGAGGGCTGGCTCTGTCCCGCCCTTCTTCGCTATTTTGATGAGCGTCCGCCTGAGATCCATGTTCAGATCAAGGCGAAACGGGTTACGACCTGATCGTAGAGCCTGGGGCCGCTTTCAACATGGCAGTGACGATCTCGATTGGGTAAGGGATATTCCGGAATAGGCGGGCTAATCGATGGGATTCGGTGTTTTCATTCATCGATCAGACTCAATCTACGAAGATACCCTAGCTGAACGTTATCAGTTTCCCCGTCAATACTTGGGTCGCGTTGAAGCCTGCGTCGGTGACTGGGTCATCTACTATGAGCCCAGGAAAGTCGCCGACACGCGAGGATACTTTGCGGTTGCCAAAGTTCAGCGGGTTATTCCCGATCCTGTCGCGGCTGAGATGTACGTAGCCTTGATTGAGCCGGGAAGCTATCTCGACTTTGCCAATCATGTACCATTCAATGATGCGACCGGGCCTATCGAGCGTGGCGTTTTGAACCAAGAAGGGCGTATCTCTGGTCGTGCTCAATCGGCCGTTCGTCCGCTTTCGCCAGATGACTTCAAGCGTATCGTCGAGCTGGGCCTTGAAGAAAACGCTCCGCTACTGCCCCGCCTAGCCGAGCCTCCTTCGTACGCTGGATTAAACGAAGAACAGGCGCCTTTCCAATTCGACGAACAACGCGAGCGCTTAAGCTTTACTGTATCGAGAATTGTGCGAGATCGTGTCTTCCGGCGGATTGTCTTGCGCGCATATGACCAACGTTGTGCAATTACAGGACTGAAGCTAATCAACGGCGGTGGACGGGCGGAGGTTGCCGCAGCCCATATTCGTCCGGTTGAGGCGAGCGGCCCTGATATTGTGAATAATGGGATTGCGCTTTCGGGAACGGCGCATTGGATGTTCGACCGCGGGCTAATCAGCTTGTCGAACGATTTGCAGATACTAATTTCTCGACAGGTGAACGACCTCGATTCCGTGCGGGCATTTGTCAACCGGTCTGGATATGCATTTCCGCCTAGGCGGATTTCGGAACGACCCCATCCGCATTTCCTGGACTGGCATCGCCAGCACTGTTTCAAACAGTAAAGGTTGAACAGTCTGCTGGACCGGCCGCGACTCGCAAGGGCCTCAACATTTTCATCCCGCGTGCTGGCTTGTCACCGATGCGACTTTCGGGTTTTGCTGGCAGCGCCCGAGCGGTTCTTCACGTGATCGATGAAGGCGCGCAGCTTCGGCGTCATTTGCCGGTTGCCGGGATAGTAGAGAAACAGACCCGGCGCCATCGGCGCGAAGCGTTCCAGCACGTGCACGAGTTTCCCCGCTTTCACCGCGCCGGCAGCGATCGGCCCGGGCACCTGCGCCAAGCCCAATCCTTCGACGGCCGCGCCAAGCACCGTGGGCACGTCGTTGGCGATAAAAGGTCCTGAAACGATGACTTCGACGGCCTCGTTGCCGTTGACAAAGGACCAGGGCGCGATCGACCCGTTCGAGCGGCGCATCCGCAGGCAGGCGTGCCGGCGCAGATCGTCGATGAGTTCCGGCCGCTGCCGCCGACGCAGATAGTCGGGGCTGCCGACAACAGCCAGCGGGTGCGACGGTTTCAGACGCACCGCGATCATATCGGCCTCGATGAACTGGCCGAGCCGGATGCCGGCGTCAAATCCTTCGGCCGCGATATCGACCAGATCCGGGCTTGCGGCGATCTCCACCTCGATATCGGGATAGGCCTGGCAGAACGGTGCAATCAGCGACTCCAGCAGGGTCGGCACCACCGCGCGCGGCGCTGTAAGGCGCAACAGTCCGGCCGGCCGCTGTCCGAGGTCGCGCGCGTCCTCGGTTGCGGCGACGAGCTCCTCGAAGGCGGGCCTTGCGCGCAAGAGAAATCGCTCACCGGCTTCGGTCAGCCCGACACTGCGAGTCGTACGGATGAACAGCGCCGCGCCGACGCGCGCCTCGAGCGCGCGTACCGCCTGACTCATCGCCGACGGTGTCACCCCGAGTTCCGCGGAGGCCTTTCGAAAACTGCGGTGCCGGGCAACGCTCAAAAACGCCTCAAGGCCGTCGAGCGCGCCCTGCCTGACTGTGAAGTTCTGCTTCATAGCCCATCCATATTATCGCGGATAGTCGCTCGCGGAAAGGCGCTTTACATCGGGCCTGCAGACAGAAGCGACGCTGATGCCGAGCCGCGACGTTCGCGACATCGAGTGTTCGCGGCATCGAGGCCATCTCGAAGAACAAAGGCGATCGCCACGATCGGAGCAACCAGACCAATGAACGCAATCCGTAGCGCCTGCCGATGACGACAGATGTTCGACCATCAAGGGGCAATGTCATGCAAGACGCGACATTTTCCCGACGCGACATGCTCTCGGCGGTCAGCGCGCTTACCATCGGCGCGGCCTTCGCTGCACTACCCAAGACTGTTGCTGCCGAACCCGGCGGGGCAGGCTCAGAGCCGACATCCTGGGCGGATCCGGCGATGCCCGAGGTCACGCATCGGATGATCGAGACGAACGGCATCCGCCTGCATGTGGCCGAGCAGGGTGAGGGCCCGCTCGTCATCCTCTGCCACGGCTTTCCCGAGTGCTGGTATTCCTGGCGGCATCAGTTGCGGGCACTCGCGAAGGCTGGCTTCCGTGCGGTGGCTCCCGATTTGCGTGGTTATGGGCTAAGCGACCGTCCGGAGGACGTGGAGAAGTATACCATTCTCGATGACATCGGCGACATCGTGGGTCTCGTCGGCGCTCTTGGTGCCAGGCAAGCGGTGATCGCCGGACACGACATTGGCGCTGCGATCGCATGGCAGTCGGCGCTTCTGCGCCCCGACATCTTCCGGGCCGTCATCGCGCTCAGCCCGCCGTTCCGCTCGCGGGGGTTTGGCGACCAGGGGCCGCCGACGACGCTCATGCCGCGGAACGAGAATGCGGTGTTCTACCAGCTCTTCTTTCAGACCCCCGAGGCGGAGGCGGGGCTCGGGCGCGACATCCGTCGCGTGTTCCGTTCCCAGTTCTTCTCGCTCTCGGGCGACAGGCCGCCGTCCGCGGGTGGAGGGTTCGCTGCCGGGATGGTGCCCCGGAAGGGTGCTCTCTTGGCCGATCCACCGTCCTTGCCGGCCTGGGTCACGGAGTCCGACATCGATGTTTACGTCGCGGAATTCACGCGGAGCGGATTCCATGGACCGCTGGCCTGGTGGCGCAACGTCGATCGCGGCTGGGAGCTGCTGGCTCCCTTCGCCGGTGCGGCGGTGAGCGTTCCCGCGCTCTACATGGCGGGCGACCGCGATTTTGTCGCCGCCGTTTATTCCCAGGACATCGCGAAGCAGTCGGCACTGGTTCCCAAGCTTCGGCCGGCGATCATGCTGCCGGGTTGCGGACATTGGACCCAGCAGGAACGTGCTCCAGAGGTCAGCGCCGCCATGATCGACTTCCTTCGGAGCCTGTAGGCGAGGAAGCCGCGACAACAGCCTCAAGGCCAGGATAAGGATCTCCCAAGTGCCCCCTGATTTTAACTTTCCCTTCGTTCTGAGCGTTTTCGGCGCCTTCGTCGCCAGCACCGTCATGGCGAGGCTCTATGTCTGGCCATTGCTTCGTTCAATGCCGCGATACGACGCGCTGCGAGTCCTTGCCGCCCTGAGTGCGTTTCGGTTTGAAGGAATGAACTTTATGGTGGTTGGATTCGTATCTCCCCAACTTCCCTCCTGGTTCGGTAGCCAAGTCGGATGGGGCGACTTCACAGCGGCAGTCCTGGCGCTTCTTTCCATGGCGGCACTCACCTGGCGCTGGACGTTCGCCCTTCCGATCGTCTGGATTTTCAATCTGGTGGGGACGGCCGATCTATTGAACGCCTACTTCAAGGGCGTCACGCAAATTTCAGACCCGGGACTCTTCGGGGCCGGAATCTACATTCCGACCGTGTATGTTCCGATACTGCTCATCAGCCACGCGCTCGCCTTCACACTCCTGTCGAGGCCGCAATTGGATCCAAAAAAATCGTGACCGGGCCCGCACCCGCATTCAACTTGCGCCCCGACGCTCGCACCTCAGCGGTCGTTCAGCAGCTCGATATAACGCTTCGCCGATCGCTCGACCGCGGCGTTGCCGTCCGCCATCACGTTGCGGCCGGGAAAGGCGCCGTAGATGCGTTCGAAGCGCCACGCGGCCGCCGTATCGGCTATACGCCGCACGACCCGTTCGGAGAGCGGGATCATGTTGGGATAACTCCACATGAACGACACACGCCTGGTGTCCTGTGCGACCTGGAGGATGTCGCCGGTGAGCAATGCGCCTTGTCCGTCGGCCCCGGCTGCCCAGTGCAGGACGGTGCCGCCCGGATAATGGCCGCCGAGGCGAACCAGCGTCACGCCATCCGCCAACACCGACAATTCCCCCTCCCAGAAGTGAACAGCCGGATCGGGTCGCATCAGCCACTCACGGTCGGCGGCATGGAGGTGGACCTGGCAGTTGAACGCGCGGGCCCAGTCCTGGCAGGTCGTGTAGTAGTGCGGATGCGAGATCGCGATGGCCTTGAGCCCGCCCAGGCCGCGCACCAGTTCAATGGTCGCGTCGTCGATCAACGCCACGCAGTCCCACAGGATGTTTCCTTTCGGCGTGCGCACCAACAGCGCGCGTTGCCCGATCGCGAAGTTGGGATGGGTCTGGATCTGGAACAGGTCCGGTTCGAGCCGGGCCCAGCCGTTCACATGATCTTCCGCGAGGTCTTGCAGCGTCGTCCATTGCTGACGCCGCCGGGGGACGAACTGCCGCTCGTCCTCGCAGATCGGACAATGCGCCGGGGGCGTTGGCGCCTCCGGGAATGACGTACCGCACGTCTTGCAGATGGGAACCGGCATTGGATGTCTCCTCGGAGATACCAGAGATCGTAGCGCGGATGAGCCGCGGGCGTGATCCATTATATCTCGCTTTGCCGGGTTCGCGCCTACTCCTGAACAGAGCCATCAGAGATGGCGCGTCTCCGCCGGCTCGTGCCACCAATCATTGTCGCGGCCGTTGAAGTATTTGACGGGCGCGGCGGCAAGTTCGGCCGGATCGACATGATCCAGCGCCGACAGGCGCACGGAAACATAGTCGCCGCCGATTTCTTCGAGGTGGCCATGGCCATGCGCGGGGCTGTCTCGCCAATTCCAGTTCCGCTTCGATTTCCGATTGAGGTGCTTGACTAATCCATAGCTGTCTGGTTATACGTCAATCAATAACCACCGAGTTATTGATTGAGATGCCGAACACTCACGATATGCTGTTTCGAACGCTGGCCGATCCGACGCGCCGGGCGATCTTCGAACGCTTGTGCCGGGAAGGGGAACAGACGGTCGCGGCACTTACCGCGCGTTCCGGCGTTTCGCAGCCGGCCGTCTCAAAGCATCTCGGCGTGCTGAAGCGCGCAAAGCTGGTGCGCGATCGCCATGAAGGCCGCCAGACGCATTACAGCGCACAGCTCAACGCGCTCGCGCCCTTGATCGACTGGACCAGCCAGATGACCGGCTTCTGGCAGGGCCGGTTCGATCAGCTCGAAAATTTGCTGAAGAGGATGGATCAATGAGCAAGCAAGCTACCGAAACAGTTTCCGTCGTTGTCGAACGGGAGTTCCCTTTTCCCCTGGAGCGGCTGTGGCGCGCGCTCACCCAGCCGCATCTGATCGAGGAGTGGCTGATGAAGAACGATTTCAAGCCTGATGTCGGGCATCGTTTCAATCTCCGCGGCGACTGGGGCGGCGTGCTCGACTGTGAGGTTCTCACCATCGAACCGAACAAGACGCTGTCTTACACCTGGAACCATGCGCATGCCGATGCCGCCTACAATCTGGAAAGCGTGGTGACGTTTACGCTGACGGCGACCGGCACAGGCACGCATTTGCGCGTGGAGCAGGCCGGATTCCGCAAAGATCAGCCGCAGGCCTTTGGTGGCGCGAGGTTCGGCTGGCAAAAGTTCCTCGAGAGCCTCGGGCAGGTATTGGCGCGGAACGATTGAAGGGGCGAGGAGCCTTCGTGGCTAGCGAGCGAACTACACAGGGGGATCAAATGATGCGGACGTTTATTCGCTGGATTCATGTTGTCTGTGCGATCCCGATCGTCGGGTATATCTATAGTCCATTCGCAAATCTGCCGGATTATGCGACGCCGACGCGGTTCGTGTTCTTTCCGGTCATGCTGTTGTCGGGGTTATGGATGTGGAAGGGCCATCTTGTTCGGCAGATGATGTCGGGAAAACCGGCTGAGGGACGCTTCACGTGAATGCATCGGAACAAATCGATCGGCTGATCGCGGGAATTGCGGACTGGCGCGGCAACACGCTCGCCAGCGTTCGCAAGACCATCCTCGAGGCCGACAAAGAGATCGTCGAGGAATGGAAGTGGATGGGAAGCCCGGTGTGGTCGCGCGATGGCATCGTCGCGGTCGGCAACGCGCACAAGGGCAAGGTGAAGCTCACCTTCATGTATGGCGCCAAGCTCGCCGATCCCGGCAAGCTCTTCAACGCCGGCTTTGAAGGAAACGAACGGCGCGCGATCGATTTTTTCGAGGGCGACAAGGTCAATGCGCGCGCGCTGAAGGATCTCATCCGCGCCGCCATTGAGTACAATCAGGCCAAGAGATCGAAGAAGGCGCCAGCGAAAAAAGCCAAAGCCGCAACGGCAAAGAGGGCCAGGAAGCGATAACGTGGTCAGGGGCAGATTGCCAGGCCCGGGCGCGCTTGCGCACGTCCGGGCCCGCGTTCTTGAGGATACGCATCAGTGCATCGTTTCTTCCAGCGCCGCGATCCAGGCGATCACGGCCTCCGAGAAACCACTGACGCGCGTCCAGGCGCCGTTGCCGACGCCATGCTGGTAGGAAGCGACGTTGACGACGGTGCCGCGAGCCTTCGGCTCAGGCACCGTGTCATGGCTCTGCTCGTCGGTGAAGACGATCAGGCGATCGCCCTTGCGGTCGATCTGGCCGACAGCCTTGCCGAGATAAGTGCCACCATGCGCCTGCGAGCCGATCACGGCGTCGCGCAGCGCGAAGCCACGACGGGGCGGGACCTTCACCACCTCGTTGCTGAAGGTGAAGATTTCCACCTCCTCGCAAACCTCGCGGGCGAGGATTGCGAGACCGCAGGCCGCCTCCGCCCGCGTCATCTCGGACTGCGCGGAGAGCTGCGTGAACATCGATCCCGATACGTCGATCAACAGCCGCGTGCGGCCGGGAAGCCGCGCGTAACCCTTGATCGACTTGAGCATCGCAGACTCGAGCTCGGGCTCGAAATCGGGCGCATAGCGCGCCGCGGTGATGAAGCGATAGGGAAGGACGCGATCCGTCCGCATCGCCTCGATCGCGTGAGCGATGGTCTCGCGAGGCACTTCCGCCTTCTGCATCAAACGCAGGTTGCGGAGCAGCGCCAGCCCGCCGAGCCTGTTCTCGGCCATCAGCCGCTCGAAGGTCTCCCGCTTGTCCTTGCCGGACGAGAGCGAGACCTCCCAGGTGTCGGGTGAAGCGAGTTCGCCATCGACGAGCTCTTTCCAAACCTTCTCCTGAGCCTTGTCCTTCGGCTTGGCGTGGACCAGGAACAACACGTCCTTGATCCGCACCGCGCCGTCGCGGTCGTATTTTGCGAGCTGATAGGCGTCGAACTTGGTGAGCGCACGGGCGAGGCCCTTCTTGACCTGCGCCGAGACGGGCTGCCGCTTGCGCTGCTGCTGCGGGCCGAGCGCATCGGCCCAGTAGATCGCAAGCAGTTCCGTCATTTCGTCGGGACGCTGGATCACGCGCTCCAGCGTATCGGCGACAAGCGCGCGGTGCTTCTCGTGCCGCGCCATCTCGCGGATGACGAGGAGGGGAGCGTGGCGCAGTTTCATGACCTCGCGCGCCTCGATCGCCAGCGCTGCGACCCGCCTGGGATCGACCTTGGGCACCAGCGCCTTGATGCGCTCGGCAATGGCAACGCCGTCCTCGTAGAACTGGTCCTCCCAGAGGAGGCAGTTCATCAGCGAACGCTTCAACTCCATTTCGGGCGTGAAGCGCTTTGCCCGGGCGCCCTCATGCGTGAGCGCACGGATGATCTTGTTGAGCCTGACCATGACGGCCTCCTCTTGGGTTGATTGTTGAATAAAAGGCGCCGGGGAACAAGCGAGGCCGTAACTGCCCACTTAAGGGCCGTCATACGCTCTACCGCTGAGCTACGGGCAAATTGCCCGGGAGGATTCGAACCTCCGACATTATGATCCCGAAGTAACGGTTCTCTTCACCACCGGCGTCGAGTGCGATCTGCACGACAGATCAATTTGAGTACACGGTCCGGGAACAGGCGATTGCTGAGACCCCGGCCGGCTTGCGCCGGCCAGGTAGCGCTCTATCCGCTGAGCTACCGGCGCATGGAACGCCGGGCGGGATTCGAACCCGCGACCTCTCGTGTTGAAAACGAAGTAACAGCGATCTTCACCACGGATCGTGTAGGGGTAACGGCGGGGAACGAGCGATGCTGTTGCTGCCCTTGCGGGCGAACCGCCTTTCGGCGTGCGGGGTTCGAACCCGCTCGGCGCTTTTGCGCCTTTACCACGAAGTAACAGGCATCTTCACCACCGCCGTGCCGATGTTTGCACATCGGCTGACAGGCACGCTGGGGAACAGGCGATATCGGCGTCAGTGACGGCAACACAGATTTTCCTTTCAGAAGATCTGCGCTGTAGCGCGTGGCTACCCTCGCGAGGCGCCTCCACAGTGCGTGCGTCAAAGGCGGGATTCGAACCCGCTTTACCAGTGCGAAGTATCCGAGATCTTCACCACCAGCGTTGGTCGAGCCGCAAATACGCGGCAAACCGAATTACAGAATAATTGTTGTGCAGCGCAGATGCGCCGCTGATTGCGAACTCCGAAGAATTCGCTCTGCCATCGGTATCCGGCTCATCGCCTCGTTCCCTCCGGCAGGCCCCGCGCGCTTGGGCGCGCGCGTTCTCACGCGCGAGCCCCGGGATCCGGGTCTCCCGTTCCGGCGTCACGCCGGGCAATTGTTCGATGAGCCGGCTCCGGGCAACAAAAAACCCTCCGGAGCGTTTGGCTCGGGAGGGTCCACATTCAGCGGACTGTCGATCTCGCTTCACGCAAGATCGTTCCCATAAGCCAGGCATGCGTCGCCTCTTGGCAGAAAGCCATTCGGTAGCCGCATCGATTTTCCACATGCTTCGTGCATGACTAGCTCGTATTGGTTCGCGAACCTGATTGTTCGCGAGGGCGCGGGAAATACGCCTTGTGGTTGCCGATGTCAACAGCGAGAAACGGTCAAGACTGAAAACATCCGCTGAAGCGTGGCAGAGGGGCCACAGCGAACGCGGCACATCGGGTGCATCATCCGGGAACTGTGCCAAAAAAAATTGACAGGGTCTGTCGGCTTCGGACCATTTCATTCGTCTTCCATCCAGCACGACGCTTAATGGAGTCAAAAATGGAAAATTCTCGCTATCGCTGGGTGATTGTCGCGGCCGGAGGCCTGCTCGGCTGTGTGGCGATCGGCGGCATGTTTTCGCTGCCGGTGCTGCTTCAGCCGATTGCGCGCGACACCGGCTGGTCCGTGACCGGCGTGTCCAGCGCCATGACCATCGGCTTTCTTGCGATGGCGCTCACCAGCATGATCTGGGGCACTTTATCCGACCGGTTCGGGCCGTTGCCGGTGGTGCTGACGGGTTCGGTGGTGATTGCGGCGTCTCTCGCGCTCGCAAGCCTCGCGACCTCGCTGCTCGCGTTTCAGTTTCTTTTCGGCGTGATGGTGGGCGCGGCCACCGCCGCGATCTTCGCGCCGATGATGGCAACCGTCACCGGCTGGTTCGACACTCACCGCAGCCTTGCGGTTTCGCTGGTATCGGCCGGCATGGGCATGGCGCCGATGACGATGGCCCCGCTCGCCGCCTGGCTTGTCTCCAACCATGACTGGCGCACCTCGATGCAGATACTGGCCGTGGTCGTTGCCGCGATCATGATTCCGGTATCGCTTCTGGTCCGCCGCCCGCCGGCGCTCGATGCGGCCGCCGCGCCAACAAATGGCGAGGCGCCGCCGGCTGACATCTCGCTGTCCGAGGCGATCCGGTCGCCGCAATTCATCATTCTGCTTGCGACCAATTTCTTCTGCTGCGCGACGCATTCCGGCCCGATCATTCATACCGTGAGCTACGCCGTCTCTTGCGGCATTCCAATGATCGCGGCCGTGACGATCTACAGCATCGAGGGTCTCGCCGGGATGGGCGGCCGCCTTGTCTTCGGTCTGCTCGGCGACCGCTTCGGCGCCAAGCGCGTGCTGGTGACGGGCCTGTTGCTGCAAGCGTTCGGCGCGCTGGGTTATGTTTTCGCGCAGCACCTCGCCGAATTCTACGCGGCCGGTGCGCTGTTCGGCTTCATCTATGCCGGCACCATGCCGCTCTATTCGGTGCTGGTGCGCGAGAATTTCCCGATCAAGATGCTGGGCACCGTGATCGGCGGCCTGTCGATGGCGGGAAGCCTCGGCATGGCGACCGGTCCGATCGCCGGCGGCATGATCTACGATGCGTTTGGAAGCTACGCCTGGCTCTATATCGGTTCCTGGGCCGTCGGTCTCGGTGCGTTCTTCATCATCCTGACCTTCAGGCCGTTTCCCAAGGTCGACGCGCAACCCGTTGCCGTTCCGGCATAACTGGCGGCGCCGCAATCGGGAACCCCAATCGCCGCCGGTGGGAAAGCACCGGCGGCGATTTTTTTGGAGACGGCCTGACTCCTTTTCGGCCCGTCAGACGTCTTTGCTCCATCAACAGGAGATTGACCATGTCGACATCACCCAATCAGAAGGCCGCACCGCCCACCATCAATATGCCGCCGATCGTGTCGGCCAAGGAATGGGAGGCCGCACGCGAAGAGATGCTCGCAAAAGAAAAGGCCTTGACCCGGGCCCGTGATGCGCTGGCGGCCGAACGGCGGCGGATGCCGTGGATGGCGGTCGAGAAGACCTACACATTCGATGGACCGGCGGGAAAAGTGAGCCTGCTCGACCTGTTCGAGGGCCGCCGCCAGTTGATCGTCTACCGCGCCTTCTTCGAGCCCGGCGTTCATGGCTGGCCGGACCACGCCTGTATCGGCTGTTCGCTGGGAGCCGACCAGGTCTCCAACCTGGCGCATTTGAACGCACGCGACACCACGCTTGTCTACGCCTCGCGCGCACCGCAGGCCGACATCGCGCGCCTCAAGGCGCACATGGGGTGGGAGAGTATCCCTTGGTACACCATCACCGACAGCTTCGACGCCGATTTCGGCGTGGACGAATGGCACGGCCATAATGCCTTCATCCGCGACGGTGAGCGCATTTTCCGCACCTATCTGATCAACAGCCGCGGCGACGAGGCGATGGGCACCGTCTGGAGTTACCTCGACATGACGGCGCTCGGACGTCAGGAGATCTGGGAGGATTCGCCTGAAGGCTATCCGAAGGATCGGCCCTACAAGTGGTGGAACTGGAACGAGAGCTACGTGCCGAATACCGCGCCTGATCCCAAGTGGGTGGCGGTGTCCGACGCAGGCGAGGCCGCCTTCCGCAAACGTGACGCCGGCGCGAAAGCATGATCGGGACGAGCGCGAGCGGCATCACCCGCGGTGACGATGAAAGCGTCGCCACCGCCGTCATCGCCAGATGGCTGCATCTCGCGGCAACGCCGACGTTTGCGGTCATGGCGCTGTCGACGCTTGTTCTCGATAGCGGCCCGCCGAACGCGTTCTGCGCAGGCGCCGGCGGCTCCGCTCTCAGCGCAATGGCGTCGATGTATCTCCTGATGGCGCTCTTTCATCTGGCGCCATGGCTGAAGCTAATGTCGCGGCGTTCGTGAACGAATGCCACCGTGACTCTTTTCTGGAGTTTAGATCGTTGTGGGTACATCAGAACAACGGAGCAGAGTCATGAACCTGAAAGACACAAATGTCGTCGTGACCGGCGGAAGCCGTGGGCTGGGCCTGGGACTGGTCGAGGCGTTGGCCGCACGTGGCGCCAAAGTGACAGTGGTTGCCCGCGACGTTGATGCGTTGGCCACGGTCCATGAGAGGCTTGGAGTTGCCGTGATCGCCGCCGACATCACCGACGAGCGCGAGGCCCATCGCATTCTGTCGGAGGTCAATCCGGAGGTGCTGGTGCTGAACGCCGGCGCAAAACCACCGATGGGACGGTTGGATCAGTTGAGTTGGCAGGACTTCAGCGCGACCTGGGAGACCGACGTCAAGGCAGGCCTCTACTGGATGCAGGCGGCGCTGAAGACGCCGCTCAAGCCCGGCAGCCGCGTGCTGGTTGGATCGAGCGGCGCGGCCCAGAACGGATCGCCGCTGTCGGGCGGTTATGCCGGCGCCAAGCGTATGCTGTGGTTGATGGCGAAATACGCCAACGGCGTCTCGATGCAGAGCAAGCTTGGAATTCGTTTCCAGGCGATCCTGCCGCAGCAGATCATCGGCAATACCGGGGTCGGCGACGCCGGCGCCAGCGCCTATGCGCGCGCCGCGGGCATCGGACGCGAGGAGTTCTTGGCACGCTTCGGCGCGCCGATGCCGCCGCGGGAGTTCGGAGAGAAAATCGTTTCCGTGCTCGAAGACCCGAAATACGCTGACGGCGTGGTGTTCGGCCTCAAGGGCGACACCGGGATAACCATGCTGGAGGGAGAGGCGGCTTGAACCCGAGCCCATCGTCGTCGGACCGCGATCCAAGGGCGGAGCTTCTGGCGCTGACGGCGGAGCTTCGCCCCGAACTGCATCGTTACTGCGCGCGGCTGATGGGATCGGTGATCGACGGTGAGGATGTCGTACAGGACACGATGGCTCGGGCGCTCGCGGCGCTCGACGAAATCGCCGATATGCCACAGCTTCGGCCGTGGCTGTTTCGGATCGCGCATAACCGCGCGCTCGATCTCCTGCGCAGCCGCGCGGTGCGCAAGGCCGAGCCGATCGAAGCCGCTTCCGGCGTCGCCGACGAAGCGAGCGTAGACCCCATGGAGACCTTGATGCGTCAGGAAGCGGTCGAGACGGCGGTTTCGCGCTTTGCAGAGCTTCCGCTCATGCAGCGCAGCGTCGTCATCCTCAAGGACGTGCTCGATGAACCGCTGAAAGATATCGCCGGTCTGCTCGACCTCACCGTCGATGCGGTGAAAGCCCATCTGGCGCGCGGACGGACGCGGCTTCGCGAGGTCAACGCCCAAGCCGTCACGCTTACCCCAGTGAAACCGG
Source organism: uncultured Alphaproteobacteria bacterium (assembly GCA_963788885.1). Classification (GTDB taxonomy): domain Bacteria; phylum Pseudomonadota; class Alphaproteobacteria; order Rhizobiales; family Xanthobacteraceae; genus Bradyrhizobium. Next base: position 123,992 of record CAWBIR010000002.1, read on the forward strand.
TCTCGGAGGCGGTGGCGCGATATGTCGCGCTGTTCAACGCGCAGAACTGGGACGGCCTGCGGGCGCTACTCGCCGACGACGTCAAGCTCCATCAGTCGACTTATCCTGTTCGCGTTGGCCCCTCCGATGTCGGCCGGTTCTTTACGATCTACGCCACATTCAAAGGCGTTCGTCTTCAGCCGGCCTGGGTGGAGGGCAGGGAAGTCATCGCCGTGTTCGAGCCAGGCGCGGGCACCACACCGAGCTACTTCATGTGGCTCGAGTGGCGCGATGGCCTTATCAGCTTCATCCGCGACTATCGCTACGCGCGCTATATCGCGGATGACGCAAAGCTCATGCTGGCACTCGATAGCGAAGCCCCAGCTGATAAAGACAAGCACTAACGGACATTTGCTGGTTCCCTACGGTTGACATGCACCGCGCCCGCAAAATATCCAGCGGGTGGGAATGCAATCAACAAAGGCAGGAACCGATGACACGTGTGCGCTGTGTGACTGAAATGGGCATGGGCGTCGACGTCCATGGCAGGGACGCAACCAAGGCGGCAAAGCGCGCGGTGTCGGATGCGATCCGCCATTCCAGCCTCGGCTTCTTCCGGATGCTCGGCAAGACCGCCAACGACATGTTCGTCGACGTCACGATCGCCGTGCCCAATCCGGAAGCCGTCGATACCGAAGCGGTGGCGAAGGAATTGCCTTACGGGACAAAGAAGGTGACCGCGGTCAAAGGCGGCCTGGAGATTCCTTCCGACATCGGCAACGATCCCATCCTGATTGCGAACGCCGCCGTGATCGTCAGCTTCGACGACGGGAAGACCGGCTAGTTAAATCCGAACATCGAGAGCCGTAATGTCAGATCTTTCCGCCTTTCCGATCACCAAGCGCTGGCCTGCACAACACCCCGACCTGCTTCAGCTTTATTCGCTGCCGACGCCGAACGGCGTCAAGGTTTCGATCATGCTGGAAGAGACCGGATTGCCTTATGAGGTGCATCTCGTCGACTTCAACAAGGACGACCAGAAGACACCGGAGTTTCTCTCGCTCAATCCGAACGGCAAAATTCCGGCGATCGTCGACCCGAATGGACCCGGCGGCAAACCGCTTGGCCTGTTCGAGTCCGGCGCGATCCTGCAATATCTCGCCGACAAAACCGGCAAGCTGCTGCCGGCCGATGCGGCGCGCCGCTACCAGACCATTCAGTGGCTGCACTTCCAGATGGGCGGTATCGGGCCGATATTCGGCCAGGTCGGCTTCTTCCATAAGTTCGCCGGCAAGGAGATCGCCGACAAGCGGCCGCTCGAGCGGTATGTAAATGAGTCAAAGCGCTTGCTCGGCGTTATGGAATCCCGTCTTGCCGGACGGCAATGGATCATGGACGACGAATACACCATCGCCGACATCTCGATGCTCGGCTGGGTACGCAACCTGATTGGCTTTTACGGCGCGCGTGAACTGGTCGCGTTCGACGGCTTCGTCAATGTCGCGGCCTGGCTCGATCGCGGCCTGGCGCGGCCGGCGGTCAAACGTGGGCTGGATATTCCAAAGCGGCCGTGAGGTGCTGCCGTCCGTTTCGCTGCCGCCCCGTTTTGCCCGTCGGGCAAATCACGCGGCGGCCATGCCTTTGAAAAGTCCAGCGGGCACTCAAAAAAGATTCTGCTTCTGCTGCCGCTAAAATCAACCTTATGAGTAACGCCGTCCCGCCCGACCTGAGGGGCGTTTCGCGATCGTCACGGACGTTGGTGCGGGATGCGATGGACGTGGGCCGTGCCGAGAGACGAACGGCATGGCTCGCGGACGGCGAAGTCGTGTGGTCCTGACATCTCGACGCTGATGTCAAGTTGGCGAGGATGCTTTCGCTATCTTCGCCGGCGACGGGGGCAAGAAAGCCCGATCCCCGGGGAGAGCGTGAAGGAGCCGTTAAAACCGATCGCGCGGGGAAAGCCGGACGACCCGGATGAACCTGTGGTGACTAACTCGTGTGCTTTTTATTTTGCACATGAGGCTGCGGGCGCAGCCTTCGCCCGGCTTTCCCTGCGCCCTCTGATCTCTTCAAGGGGCAATGCTGCTCTCGATCCGGGCGTCTTGCGCCGCGGAAACGAATGCGCATACTCGCGCGGCACAAGAACAGGGGAGCCTCGCTGCCATGAACGCAATTGCCAGGATCGTGCTCGGGCCGATGATGATGTCTGCGGCGTTGTGTCTGGCGGCGATGTCGCAGGCGAACGCCGAGCTCGACGTTGCTAAGCTGAAAACCTCGATCGAGACCTCGGTCGAGGTTGACTATCCGAAGCTGGAGGCGCTCTACAAGGATATCCACGCCCATCCCGAAGTGGCGTTCCAGGAAGTGAAGACCGCGGCCAAGCTCGCCACCGAGATGCGCGCGCTCGGTTTCGAGGTGACGGAGAAGGTCGGCAAGACCGGGCTGGTCGCGATCTACAGGAACGGCGAGGGCCCCACCATTCTGGTGCGGACCGAACTCGATGCGCTGCCGATGGAGGAGAAGACCGGACTTCCCTATGCCAGTCGCGACAAGACCGACTGGAACGGGCAGGAGACCTTCGTCGATCATAGCTGCGGCCACGACATTCACATGGCGAGCTGGGTCGGCACGGCCAAGACGCTGGTCGGCCTGAAAGACCGTTGGCACGGCACGCTGATGTTCATCGCGCAGCCTGCGGAGGAAACGGTGTCGGGCGCCAAGGCGATGATCGCCGACGGGTTGTTCACGCGATTCAAGAAGCCTGACTTCGGCTTTGCCCTGCACGACGGTCCGTTCGCTTACGGCACGCTGACTTATCGCATCGGCGTCGGATCGTCGAATTCGGACAGCCTCGATCTGACATTTCGTGGCCGGGGCGGTCACGGCGCGGCACCGCAGCGGACCATCGATCCCGTGCTGATCGCCGCGCGCTTCATCGTGGACGTGCAAAGCGTGATCAGCCGCGAGAAAGACCCGACCGAATTTGGTGTCTTCAGCGTCGGCGCGATCCACGCCGGCACGGCTCACAACATCATTCCCGATCAGGTGGTGCTGCGCGGGACCATCCGCACCTTCAAGCCGGAAGTGCGTGCCAGGATGCTGGCGGGAATCGAGCGGACGGCGAAAGCGGCGGCTGCGATGTCGGGCGCTCCGGAGCCTGAGATCATCTTCTCCGAAGGCGCCAAGGCCGTCATGAACGATACCGCGGTGGTCGAAACGGCGGCCAAGGTGCTCAAGGCCGCCTTCGGCGACAAGCTCGGTACATCGCCGCCGGTGACGGCGAGCGAGGATTTTTCCGAATTCATCGAGGCCGGCGTGCCCTCGATGTTCTTCAACATCGGCGTTTACGAGCCAGAGCGAGTAGCCGCGGCTTTCAACGGCACGGGGCCGCAATTGCCGCCCAATCATTCGCCGCAGTTTGCGCCGGTGCCTAAGCCGACGATCGAAACCGGTGTCGAGGCGATGACGCTCGCGGTGCTGAGCGCCTTCGACCAGTATGCGAGGGGAAAATGACGACGACGATCTACGGCATCAAGAACTGCGACACCATGAAGAAGGCGCGCGCCTGGCTCGACGGTCATGGCGTCGCTTATGAGTTCCACGATTACAAGACGGCGGGCGCGCCGAAGGAAAAGCTCAAGGCCTGGTGCGACGAACTCGGCTGGGAAACCCTGCTCAATCGCGCCGGCACCACGTTTCGGAAATTGCCGGAGGCCGACAAGGCGGGCCTGAACGAACGCAAGGCACTGGCACTGATGCTGGAGCAGCCGTCGATGATCAAGCGGCCGGTGCTCGAGGTCGGCGGAAAGCTGCTCGTCGGCTTCAAACCGGACATCTATGCAAAGGAAGTGAAGGCGGGCGCAGCGGCCCGGCGCGCCAAGGCGTGACGCCAGGGTGCGACGATGTGAACTTCGGGAATCAGGACACTAGATCAGCTGAACTCGATCATGTCGGCGGAGGGAATGCGGCCCGGCGCGCGGTGGAACAGCTCGCGGTCGATCACCGCGTGAAGCTTGGGTGTCGGTAGCGTGTCGTTGCCACGCATCAGATTGATGATCTCGAAGCTGCCATCTTCGCTGATGGTCTTGAACGAGGCGATGATCTGGGTCACGCCGTCATTTTCCGAAAACGGCAGCAACAGGCGTTCATAGGCGACGACGCGGCCACGGGCGTCGTCGACATGGGAGATGGAATAGGCGGGAAGGGCGCGGGTGACGCATTGCCGGTAGATCGGCATGACCAGCGGCGCCAGCCGTACGCCGAGATATTCGTCGAGATACCGGCCCCTGCCGGTATAGCCATAGGCAACCGACAAACGGGTCCCATCGCTGTCGATGACGATCTGCAAGGGATCGGCCTTCTCCACGGTCATGAAGACGAGGTCCTGCAGTTCGTCCTCCATCCGCTCGGGCTGAAATTCGGCGATGCGCGGCAGGCGCTGCGCGGGGGCAAAAAGCCGCAGCCACGTGTTCAGGAGATCACGCTGCTTGATCGATTTGATGACCGTCGGGTTCGCGCTTTCAAATTCCACGACTGAAATGTCCTGCCCGAATAAAATGCTAGATATTCGCCCCAAGGCGAAAAGATTTGGCGAAGAGCCTCGCACGGCAGCGTTAACGACTGCTTTCCAAATGTGCACGCGGGGCTTGCGGCCGAGGGGTGACGGAACGGCTCTACGACTAATGGCGAAGCGCGGTTCAAGCCGCTTTCCGCCTTGCACAAGCGGGGGCGATGACGGCATAGTCCGGCCGGAGGCGGCGGGTCCCGGGACGAATTTTAACACGCGAACAACGCGGTATTTCAGCGCCCCGGGGGAACTCGCTGTAAGGAAAACACAAGCCACGCGTGGCGCAAGACGTCGCGGTGATGGTCTGCGGGGGAATTTGATTGTCGGATGAGTTTATTCTCGAAACCCACGGATTGACCAAGGAATTCGCGGGTTTCTTTGCCGTACGCGACGTTTCCCTCAAGATACGGCGCGGCAGTATTCATGCGTTGATCGGCCCGAACGGCGCCGGCAAGACGACCTGTTTCAACCTGCTGACCAAGTTTCTAAAACCCTCGGCGGGCCAGATCCTTTACAAAGGGCAGGACATCACGGCGATGGCGCCGGCCGACGTCGCCCGGCTCGGCCTGGTGCGCTCGTTCCAAATTTCGGCTGTGTTTCCGCATCTGACGGCGCTGGAAAACGTGCGCGTCGCGCTGCAACGTCAGCACGGACATTCCTTCGATTTCTGGCGCTCCAAGACCGTGCTCGACCGCTTCAATGCGCGCGCTCATGAATTGCTGAACGATGTCGGTTTGAGCGAGTTTGCCAAGACGCCCGCCGTCGAGATGCCCTATGGCCGCAAGCGCGCGCTTGAAATTGCAACCACGCTCGCGCTCGATCCCGAGATGATGTTGCTCGACGAACCGATGGCCGGGATGGGCCATGAGGACATCGACAAGATCGCCGCACTGATCAAGCGGATTTCCGCGAAGTACACCATCCTGATGGTCGAACATAATCTTTCCGTCGTCGCCAACCTGTCCGATATCATCACCGTGCTGACGCGCGGTCATGTGCTGGCGGAGGGCAACTACGCCGAACTGTCGAAAGACGAGCGCGTGAAGGAAGCCTATCTGGGGGCCGGCCATGGTTGACGTGAAAATGGCCGACGCCACCACCGCGCCCTCGGCGTCCGTCGCGCCCATCCTGACGGTTCAGAATCTCGAAGCCTGGTACGGCGAATCCCACATCCTGCACGGTGTCAATTTCCAGGTGAATCCGGGCGAGGTGGTCACGCTGCTCGGCCGCAACGGAGCGGGCAAGACCAGTACGCTGAAATCGGTGATGGGAATTATCGGCAAGCGCACCGGTTCGGTCCGCTTCGACGGCAAGGAGATCATCCGCGCCGCATCGGACAGGATCGCGCGCATGGGGATCGCGTTTTGCCCCGAGGAACGCGGGATTTTCGCAAGCCTTGACGTTCGCGAGAACCTGCTGTTGCCGCCGACGGTCCGCAGCGGCGGATTGACGATGGATCAGATTTTCGAGCTGTTTCCCAACCTCAAGGAACGGTTGGGCAGCCAGGGCACCAAATTGTCGGGTGGCGAACAGCAGATGCTGGCGATCGGACGAATCCTGCGCACCGGCGCGCGCTTCCTGATGCTGGACGAACCGACCGAGGGACTTGCTCCCGTCATCATCCAGCAGATCGGCCAAACCATCAAACGCCTCAAGAGCGAGGGTTTCACCATCCTGCTCGTCGAACAGAATTTCCGGTTCGCTGCCACCGTCGCCGATCGCTACTACATCGTCGAACACGGCAAGATCATCGACGGCTTCGCGAATGCGGAGCTGCAAGCCAACATGGACAAGCTTCACACCTATCTTGGTGTCTGAAAAAAGAACGCTGATATCCGGAGGAACCGTCATGAAGACCAAAGTTTTCGCCAGCCTGTTGCTCAGTACGGCCTTGAGCCTTTCAGTTGCGAGTCTGGCCAATGCCCAGGACAAGACCGTCAAGATCGGTGCGCTGTCCGATCAATCCGGCCTTTATGCCGACCTCGGCGGCCCCGGCTCGACGCTCGCCGCGCAGATGGCGATCGAGGATTCCGGCCTGACCGGAAAGGGCTGGAAGATCGACGTCATCTCCGGCGACCACCAGAACAAGCCGGATATCGGCACCGCCATCGCCCGGCAGTGGTTCGATGTCGAGAAGGTCGACGTCATCGTCGACGTTCCGAATTCGGGCGTCGCGCTTGCCGTCAACAACGTCGTCAAGGAAAAGAACGGCGTTTTCATTAACTCCGGCGCGGCGACCTCGGACCTCACCAACGCGCAGTGCTCTCCCAATACCGTGCACTGGACTTACGACACCTACACGCTTGCTCACGGCACGGGCCAAGCCCTGGTGAAGGCCGGCGGCGATACCTGGTTTTTCCTGACCGCGGACTACGCATTCGGCGCAGCGCTTGAGCGCGATACCACGGCCGTGATCCTGGCGAATGGAGGCAAGGTGCTTGGCGGGGTCAAGCACCCCCTGAACACGGCGGACTTTTCGTCTTTCCTGCTGCAAGCGCAGGCTTCGAAGGCCAAGGTCATCGGCCTTGCCAATGCAGGCGGCGACACCACCAACACGATCAAGCAGGCCGCCGAGTTCGGCATCGTCAAGGGCGGCCAGAAGCTCGCCGCGCTACTTCTGTTCATCACCGACGTCAAGGCGATCGGACTTGAAACGGCACAGGGGCTGAACTTCACCGAGACATTCTATTGGGACATGAACGACAAGACCCGTGAGTTTTCCAAGAAATTCGCCGCGCGGATGAAGAATAGCGCACCGCCGACCATGGTGCAGGCCGGCGTCTACGCAGGCTTGATGCATTACTTCAAGGCGCTCGATGCGCTTGGCGGCAATCCGCATGACGGCGTCAAGGTCGTGGAGAAGATGAAGTCGATGCCGACCGATGATCCCCTGTTCGGCAAGGGCGAGGTGCAGCCGAATGGCCGTGCCATCCACCCGGCCTACCTGTTCGAGGTCAAGAAGCCGTCGGAATCGAAGGCGCCGTGGGATTTCTACAAGCTGGTCGGCACGGTTCCTGGCGATCAGGCCTTCACGCCGCTTGCCGAAAGCAAGTGTGCGCTTCTCAAGAAGTAGGCGGGCTTGGTTCCAACATTGGCATACGTCAACGGCAGCGTGAGTTGAAAGATCGACCGATATGCAAGCTCTCTATGCACAGCTCCTCGTTGGATTGATCAACGGCTCGTTCTACGCACTGCTCAGCCTCGGGCTTGCCGTGATCTTCGGCATGCTCAACATCATCAATTTCGCGCACGGTGCGCTTTATATGATGGGGGCGTTCTGCGCCTATTTCCTGCTCAATCTCCTGGGCATCGGATATTGGTGGGCGCTGCTGATCGCGCCGATCGCGGTCGGCATTTTCGGCATGATCCTGGAACGGACCATGCTGCAATGGCTTTCCGGCCTCGATCACCTCTATGGTCTGCTTCTGACGTTCGGACTTGCGCTGATTATTCAGGGCGTCTTCCAGAACTATTTCGGTTCGTCAGGTTTGCCCTACGCCATTCCCGATGAGCTGAAGGGAGGCATGAATCTCGGCTTCATGTTTCTGCCGATCTATCGCGGCTGGGTCGTGGTGTTCTCGCTGATCGTGTGTCTGGCGACCTGGTACCTGATCGAGCGGACGCGGCTTGGCGCATACTTGCGTGCGGCGACCGAAAATCCGACGCTGGTGCGCGCTTTCGGCATCAACGTGCCGCGAATGATCACGCTGACCTACGGTCTTGGCGTCGGTCTCGCTGCGCTGGCCGGCGTGTTGTCGGCGCCGATCAATCAGGTCCGGCCGCTGATGGGCGAGAACATCATCATCGTGGTGTTCGCGGTGGTGGTGATCGGCGGCATGGGGTCGATCATGGGATCGATCATCACCGGCTTTGCATTGGGCCTGATCGAGGGCCTGACCAAATACTTCTATCCGGAAGCTTCCAACACCGTCGTGTTCGTTCTGATGGTGCTGGTGCTGCTGGTGAAACCAACGGGATTGACTGGACGGGCGGCCTAGTGCCGCCTATTTGAAGTTCCTGAACCACAAGCGGCGAGTTCGAACCAGGAACTTCAAATAGAAAAGCGGCACTAGAATCAAATTTTGCTAGTGCCCATAACTTTCCGAAGTTCGTGGAAAGTGGGTGCTGGGACGGAAACGAACTTCGGAAAGTGGGCACTAGTCATGACGGCGATGACCGACGACACCATACCGGTAACCCCGCGCGCGATCCGTGATGAAATGATCGCGTTCGCGATCATGACCGTGTTGCTCTTGATCGTGCCGCTGACAGGCCTCTATCCGTTCTTCGTCATGCAGGGGCTGTGCTTTGCGCTGCTCGCCTGCGCCTTCAATCTCCTGATCGGCTATGGCGGCTTGCTGTCGTTCGGTCACGCAATGTTTTTGGGTACGGGGGGCTACGTGACCGCCCATGCCGCGAAGGTGTGGGGCGTGCCGCCCGAGCTTGGCATTCTGATCGGGGTCGCAGCATCCGCAGCGCTCGGGATCATCACCGGCCTCGTCGCGATCCGACGTCAGGGCATCTACTTCGCGATGATCACGCTGGCGCTGTCGCAGCTCATCTACTTCATCTATCTGCAAGCGCCGTTCACGCATGGCGAAGATGGCATTCAGGGTATCCCGCAGGGCCGGTTGTTTGGAATCCTCGACCTCTCGAAGCCCACGGTGCTTTATTACGTCATCGTTGCAGGGTTCCTGTTCGGGTTCCTCGTGATCTTCCGCGCCATCAACTCGCCGTTCGGCGAGGTGCTGAAATCGATCCGTGAAAACGAGCAGCGCGCGATCTCGCTGGGCTACAAGACCGACCAGTATAAATTGCTGGCCTTCATCCTGTCGGGAACTCTGGCGGGATTTGCCGGCTCGCTGAAAGTGTTCGTCGTCCAGAACGCTTCGTTGTCGGATGTCGAGGTCAGCATGTCCGGCCTGATCGTGCTGATGACGCTGGTCGGGGGGCTCGGCACCGTCTTCGGCCCGGTAGTCGGCGCTTTCATCATCGTCGCCACGCAGCAATATCTGGCCGGATTTGGTTCCTGGGTGACTGTGATCCAGGGCTCGATTTTCGTGGCCTGCGTGCTGACGTTCCGCCGCGGTATCGTCGGCGAAATAGCCCATTTTTTCCGCCGTTCGCTGTAAGCGGGGCGGTGGTCCGGATCGGTTTTTGCGACCCCATAAAGCCGTGGATGAGGGGCAATTCCACCGGTTGCCGCATGCCATCCTGTCCTAATTGGTCTATGACAGATTTATGACGGGTTGTTCTACCCGCCCTTTTCTGCAATTTGGACATCGCCATGCTGATGCGTTGGTTTCGCGCCTTCCTTCCCAAGGAAGAGCGTTTTTTCGATCTCTTTGCCAAACACTCCCAGGCCGTGCGCGAGGGCGCGCTCGCGCTGCAGGGCATGCTTCAGGGTGGCGAGGAAACGCCGGTGTTCTGCCAACGGGTCAATCAGTTCGAGAACGATGCTGACAATGTTACGCGCGAGGTGCTGACGGCGGTGCGGCGCACGTTCATCACGCCCTTCGACCGGGGCGATATCAAGAACCTGATCACGGCAATGGATGACGCCATCGATCAGATGCAGCAGACGGCGAAGGCCGTGATGCTGTTCGAGGTTCGCACATTCGAGCCGCCGATGCGCGAGATCGGAACGCTTCTCGTCCAGTGTTCAGAACTCGTCGGCCGCGCACTACCATTGTTGCAAGCGATCGGAAGTAACGTGGCATTGCTGACAACCATCACAGAAGAGCTCACCAAGCTGGAGGGTCGCGTCGACGATCTCCACGACATCGGTCTGAAGGAGCTGTTCCTGAAGCACCGCGACGCCAGCGCGATGGATTTCATCGTCGGGGCCGAGATTTACGATCATCTTGAGAAAGTGGCCGATCGTTTCGACGACGTGGCCAACGAGATCAGCAGTATCGTGATCGAACAGGTATAGGGCGGGGCCAACGAAGTGGACGCCGTGCTGGGTTTTCCTGTTCTGGTCGGATTGATTGCCGTCGCGTTGCTGTTTGATTTCCTCAACGGACTGCACGACGCCGCCAATTCGATTGCGACGATCGTATCGACCCGCGTGCTGCGGCCGCAATACGCGGTGTTCTGGGCGGCATTCTTCAATTTCGTAGCCTTCCTGGTGTTCGGGTTGAACGTTGCGCAAACGATCGGCACCGGCATCATCGAGCCCAGCATCATCGACGTGTCCGTGATCTTTGCAGCGGTTGTCGGCGCCATCGTGTGGAATCTGATCACCTGGGCGTTGGGTATTCCGTCCTCCAGTTCGCATGCGCTGATCGGCGGCCTGGTCGGAGCGGGCATGGCGAAGGCCGGGCTTTCGGCCGCGGTCTGGAGCGGATTGACCAAAACGTTGCTGGCGATCGTCCTGTCGCCGTTGGTCGGCTTTATATTGGCGCTCCTGTTGGTCGCGATCGTGTCATGGGCTTCGGTTCGTTCGACGCCATTCGCGGTCGACCGCGCCTTTCGGATTCTGCAGTTCATCTCGGCCTCGCTTTATTCGCTCGGCCATGGCGGCAACGATGCGCAAAAGACCATGGGGATCATCGCCGTTCTTCTGTATTCGCAAGGCAAGCTCGGCGCCGAGTTTCACGTCCCGTTCTGGGTCGTGATCGCCTGCCAGTTGGCGATGGCGCTGGGCACGCTGATGGGCGGCTGGCGGATCGTCCGCACCATGGGGCTGAGAATTACCAAACTGACGCCGATGCAGGGATTTTGCGCCGAGACCGGCGGCGCGGCGACGTTGTTCCTTGCGACGTTCCTCGGAGTTCCGGTTTCAACCACGCACACCATTACCGGGGCTATTGTGGGCGTAGGCGCTGCGCGTCGCGTCTCGGCGGTGCGCTGGAACGTGGCGAGTTCGATCGTCTATGCCTGGGTGATCACCATTCCGGCCGCCGCCGGCGTCGCAGCCGTGGCCTACTGGCTGGTAATATGGTTGAAGTAGGTTGACGACAGCGGTTGGAGGCAGTTAGCGCATTGCCTATATGGAGGGACGCTAGTGTCCCGATTCCGAAGTTCGTACTATGTTGCGGCCCCACCTTCACGAACTTCGGAATCGATAGGACACTAGCAAACATATTGATCTGGTGTGGCTTTGGTTCAGACGTTCGCATGACGAACGTGCGGCCTAATGATGCGAACTTCTGAACCGCCACACCAGACCTCCTTGATCCAGCCCGGTTTCCCTGCCAAACGCATCGCCGATGTCCGATCTCGCCCTCAACACCGATTCGTCGCCCTCATCGCCGCTCGCAAACGAAGTGGCGCGCCGGCGCACCTTTGCCATCATCTCCCACCCGGACGCCGGCAAGACCACGCTGACCGAAAAGCTTCTTTTGTTCGGCGGCGCGATCAATCTCGCCGGACAGGTCAAGGCCAAGGGCGAACGGCGCAACACCCGTTCCGACTGGATGAAGATCGAACGCGAGCGCGGGATTTCCGTGGTCACCTCGGTGATGACGTTCGAATTCGATGGTCTCGTTTTCAATCTGCTCGATACGCCGGGCCACGAGGACTTTTCCGAGGACACCTATCGCACGCTGACCGCTGTCGACTCCGCGGTCATGGTGATCGACGCCGCCAAGGGCATCGAGGCGCGCACCCGCAAGCTGTTCGAGGTCTGCCGTCTTCGCGACATTCCCATCATCACTTTCATCAACAAGATGGACCGCGAGAGCCGGGACACGTTCGAACTCCTCGACGAGATCGAGAAGACGCTGGCGCTCGACACCACGCCGATGACCTGGCCGGTCGGCCGCGGCCGCGATTTTCTGGGGACGTACGATCTTGCCACCGGCGGCGTGCGCCTTCTGGAAGGCGGCGGCGCCAAGACCGGTGCGGCGCAACAGATCGATATTGCCGAACTGGCCGGCCACAACGCCAATCTCGACGTCGCCCAGGTCAAGGAAGAACTCGCACTCGTCTCCGAAGCCTGCAAGCCGTTCGAGCTTGAGGCGTTTCGCGAGGGCCATTTGACGCCGGTCTATTTTGGCAGCGCGCTGCGCAACTTTGGCGTTGGCGATTTGCTCGATGGCCTCGGCCGCTTTGCCCCTCCGCCGCGGGCACAAGAGGGCAACCTGCGCAAGGTCGAGGCCGCAGAGCCGCGCATGAGCGCCTTCGTTTTCAAGATCCAGGCCAACATGGATCCCAATCACCGCGATCGCATCGCGTTCGCGAGGCTGTGCTCCGGCAAATTGACCCGGGGCATGAAGGCGAAGCTCGTGCGCACCGGCAAGACCATGCCGCTGTCGAGCCCGCAATTCTTCTTTGCTCAGGACCGTTCGGTTGCGGACGAGGCCTTTGCCGGCGACGTCGTCGGTATTCCCAATCACGGCTCCTTGCGTATCGGTGACACGCTCACCGAAGGCGAAGACATCACCTTTGTCGGCGTGCCGAGTTTTGCGCCGGAAATCGTCCGCCGCGTGCGGCTCACCGACGCGATGAAGGCCAAGAAACTCAAGGAAGCCTTGCAGCAGATGTCGGAGGAGGGCGTGGTTCAGGTATTCCGGCCCCGTGACGGCGCGCCAGCGCTGGTTGGCGTGGTCGGTCCGCTTCAGCTCGACGTGCTCAAGGCACGCCTGGATGCGGAGTATTCGCTTCCCGTCGAGTTCGAGGTTTCCGAATTCCAGCTGGCGCGCTGGATTTCCTCGGATGACCGCAAGAAGCTGGATGCATTCATTGCGGCCAATGGCTCGGGCGTAGCCGACGACGTCGATGGCGATCCGGTGTTCCTCGCCAAGAACGAGTTTTATCTCGGCTACACCAAGGAGCGTGCCGAGGGCATCGTCTTCTCCAGCATCAAGGACGTGAAAAAGAAGGCGTGACGCCTCGGCCATGCCGGTGCACGCGAGGATGTGAACGGCTAGCTCCCGGCAACCTCGACCCTTCCTCCCATTTTCGCGTTATACTCCCTCCAAATTCTGCTTCCGAGGACGCAACGCATGCTCCCTCGTTTTGCTATCTGTTTCGTCGTTGCTATTGCGGGATTGGCGTCAGCGGGAAGTGCCGAGGCCCGACGCTGGCATCGCATCAATCCCATACCGTTTTCTCATGAGCCGTGCAGCGTGTTGTCTCATCATCCGTGCACGCCGTATTTTTGCAGCGTGTTCAATCATGGCCCCTGCATTCCCGAAATCGATTATCCCTACGGCGAGAACCTTCAGCTGACGGTCGAGAGCAAGCCGCCGGAGGAAGACGCGTCGAAATACCAAAAGCCCGACCACGATCTCGATAATATCGGCGATCTCTTTGCCGCCTTGCGCTCTTGCTGGACGCCGCCGCAAGGCGATGCAGCGAAAGAGGGCATGCAGATGACGGTGCGTTTCAGCTTCAAGCGATCGGGCGATCTGATCGGCCCGCCGCGCCTGACGTTTGCCACCGCTGGCGTGCCTGCAGACGTCCGCGAGACCTATTTCAAGGCAATCAACGATTCCATCGGGGCTTGCGTGCCGCTCAAATTCACCGGCAATCTCGGCGGGGCGCTGGCCGGCCGGCCGATCGCCATCCGGTACGTCGATAACCGCGATACCGAGAAGCAGAAGGCCACGCCGTAACCCCCTCGACTTGCCGGCGCCGGCTCGCGTCACCATCTCCCGCATTGCCGTGCAACTTGCGACGGTGTACCGGATAGCCCGCAAAAGGGCGTGCGGAGGGGATGCGATGGGACTGGCGGTGATGATTGTGGGCCTTGCCCTGTTCCTCGGCGTCCATACGTTGCCGGCCCAGCGCGAACAGCGTGGCCGCATCGTCTCGGCCATGGGCGAGGGCGGCTACAAGCTCGTTTACGCGCTGGTGTCTGTGTTGGGGATCGCGCTCATTGCGTGGGGCTTCGGCCATTACCGCGCCGCCGGGATGATCGACGTATGGCAGGGATCGGTGTCTCCGAGGACGCTCGTCATTCTCAAACACATCGCGCTCGCCTTGATGTTGCCTGCGGTGATCCTGGTTGTGGCGTCTTATCTGCGTGGGCACATCTACACGACACTCAAGCACCCGATGCTGGCGGGTGTTAAATTATGGGCGGCGGCGCATTTGCTTGCCAACGGCGATCTCGGCTCGATCATCCTGTTCGGCTCGTTCCTGGGCTGGGCGGTGTTCGACCGCATTTCGCTCAAGCGGCGCGCCGATGCCGGCGGCCCGCCGATTCCGGTCGGCGGCTGGGGCAATGATGCGATCGCGGTTGCGGTCGGAGTCGTCGTCTATGTCGCACTCGCTTTCGCGTTCCATCCCGTCGTGATCGGCGTCCCGGTCGTAGGAGTTTAAAAAACATGTCGGTGCAGGCCGCGATCAAGCGCAAAACGGCGCCCGAGATCCGCTCACGCAAAAATGGCGAGCCGATCGTGATGCTGACGTCGTACCACGCTCATACGGCAGCGCTCGTCGACCGCTATTGCGACGTCATCCTGGTCGGTGACTCCCTCGGCAACGTCATGCACGGATTCGAGACCACCGTGCCGGTGACGCTCGACATGATGATCCTCCAGGGCCAAGCCGTGATGCGCGGCTCGCAGCATGCGCTTGTCGTCGTCGATATGCCCTTCGGCTCCTATGAGGCTTCCAAGGAGCAGGCCTTTCATTCGGCGGTGCGGATTTTGAAGGAGACCCATTGCGGCGCGGTCAAGCTCGAGGGCGGCGCGCGGATGGCGGAGACGATCGCATTCCTGGTCGAGCGCGGCATACCCGTGATGGGTCATATCGGCCTGACGCCGCAGTCGATCAACACGCTGGGTTCGTTCCGCGCCCAGGGACGCGAGGAGCAAAGCTGGGCGCCGATCGAAAACGATGCGCTTGCGGTGGCGCAAGCCGGCGCCTTCTCGGTCGTGGTCGAGGCGGTCGCCGAGCCCTTGGCGCGCAAGATCACGCAGGACATCGAGATTCCGACGATCGGGATCGGCGCGAGTGCTGCCTGCGACGGCCAGGTTCTGGTGTTGGAGGACATGTTGGGACTGTCGCCGCGGGCACCGAAATTTGTCCGCCGCTACGGCAACCTCGGTCCGATGATCGAGGCGGCGATCCAGGGCTATGCGGCCGATGTTCGCTCCCGTGCTTTCCCGGGGCCGGAGCATGTTTACGGCATGAAGGCAAAGGCGTAAGCACAGCCTTGGCCGGTGATGAAGGGTGGACAACCGCTCGGGGCAGCACTGTTAACGCTTTGACCGGGCTCGCTTTGCCTTGCCACCGCCATATCGCTAGGGTAACGCGGCCGCCATCAAGGGGCAGATGAACAGCGCCGGTCGGTTCCCAGCGCGCCAGGCCGGGATGGGGTATCTCTAAGTGTCTGAATTATTTGACGAAGTTGACGAGGAAGTCCGCCGGGAGCAGCTCAAAAAGCTCTGGGACAAGTACTCGATCTTTATCATTGCCGCCGCGATCCTGGTCGTCGCTGCCGTGGGCGGCTGGCGTGGCTATGAATATCTGGAAGCCCAGAAAGCGGCCGAGGCCGGCGCTGCTTTTGACGCCGCAATCGAGCTCGCCGAGCAGAACAAGAGCACGGAGGCCGAAGCAGCCTTCGACAAGGTCGCGACCACGGCTCCTGCCGGTTACCGCATGCTGGCGCGGTTGCGCGCAGCCGGCGAGGTCGCAGCCCGTGATCCGAAGGCGGCCGCGAAAATGTACGACGAGCTTGCGGCCGATCGTAGCATCGGCACCGAACAGCAGGATCTGGCGCGGATTCGCGCGGCCGGACTGTTGTTGGACACCGAAATTTATCCCAACATTCTGCAGCGACTCGAGGCTGCGGCCAAACCGGATGCGACCTTCCGTCATACGGCGCGCGAGTTGCTGGCCCTGTCGGCCTGGCGCGCCAATGACACCACCGCAGCTCGACAGTGGCTGGATATGATTGCCAACGATGGCGAGACGCCGTCGGCCATGCGTCAGCGGGCGGAGGCGCTCCAAGCGTTGCTTCCGCCGGCGGCCAAAAGCTGACGACGGCAAAACGTTGAACGAGAAATCGACCATGCGTCGCCTGCAACGTCTGATCGCCGCTTCTGTCCTCGTCGCGCTGTCCGGCGCTCTTGCCGGCTGCGGCAGCAGCGTCAACAGTTTTGATCCGATGGATTGGTTCGATTGGATCGACACCAAGAAGAAGGTGGCGGGCGATCGTAAGCCGGTATTCCCCGAGGGGGTGCCGGGTCTTGAACAGGGCGTTCCGAAATCCCTTTACAAGGGAGCTCAAGACCAGCCGGATCCGAATGCCCAGGCAGCGGTTCCTCCACCACCCCCGCCGCCTGAAACCAAGAAGAATGCCAGGAAGAGCAAGCAGCCCGCGGCAGCAACGGCCAGCACCGATCCTTCGGCAGTACCCGAAGAAGACGCGACAGCGGCGGCTCCGCCGGCGCCCAAGAAGAAAATCGTTCGCCAGCGCACCACTGCGCCGCCGGCCGATCAGCCAGCCGACGCGCAATCCGGCGCGCCGCAGGGGCAATCCACCCAGCAATCCGCCGCGCCGTTCCCGGCGCCAATTCCGGGCGGTACATTTACGCGCTAGCGCTTGATGCGGGCGTTCGGCTAAGACCGGTTTGGTTAGTAGCCAAGTCTCGTTCGATTTTCCCGCGCGCCCGGATCCCTGATGTCCTTTACGATCGCCATTATCGGCCGGCCGAATGTCGGGAAGTCGACGCTGTTCAACCGTCTGGTCGGACAGAAGCTCGCGCTGGTCGACGACGCGCCAGGCGTGACGCGTGACCGGCGCGAAGGCGAAGCGCGGCTCGGCGATCTCCATTTTACCGTAATCGACACGGCAGGGCTCGACGAAGGCGCGAAGGGATCGCTCACCGCGCGGATGCAGGAGCAGACGGAAACCGCGATCGGGCTTGCGGACGCGCTGATGTTCGTGATCGACGCGCGAGCCGGACTGACGCCGAGCGACCGTACCTTTGCGGACTATGCGCGTCGCGCCAACAAGCCTGTCATCCTCCTTGCCAACAAGAGCGAAGGCAAGCACGGCGAAATCGGCGCGATGGAATCCTACGCGCTCGGTCTCGGCGATCCGATCCAGGTTTCGGCCGAACATGGCGAGGGCATGAGCGACCTCTACGACTCCCTGCGCGCCTTGATGCCTGAGCCCGTGGAAGACGACGAAGAAGGCGATGAAGAGATCGCCGAAACCGACGAAGAGTTGGCGCGCCGGCCGATCCGGGTCGCGGTCGTCGGCCGTCCCAACGCCGGCAAATCGACGCTGATCAACCGCCTGCTCGGCGAAGATCGGCTGTTGACCAGCGCCGAGGCCGGCACCACGCGCGATTCCATCGCCGTGGAAATCAACTGGAATGGCCGCGACTTTCGCGTCTTCGATACCGCAGGTCTGCGCCGGCGCTCGCGTATCGAGGAAAAGCTCGAAAAGCTCTCGGTGGCCGACGCCTTGCGCGCGGTGCGCTTTGCCGAGGTCGTCGTGCTGATGCTGGACGCGCAAAACAAGTTCGAAGAGCAGGATTTGCGTATTGCCGACCTGATCGAACGCGAGGGCCGCGCGCTCGTGATCACCGTCAATAAATGGGATCTGATGGAAACCAAAGGCGGCGCGATCTCCGCTTTGCGCACCGAGGCCGATCATCTGTTGCCGCAAGTCAGGGGAGCGCCTCTGGTTGCCGTATCGGGCCTGATGGGCGAGGGCATCGATCGGCTGATGCGCGCGATCGAAGAGGCTTATGCAGTCTGGAATCGGCGGGTCTCGACCGCGGCGCTCAATCGCTGGTTCGAGCAGGCGGTGGACGCCAACCCGCCGCCGGCGGTCTCCGGCCGCCGGTTGAAGCTGAACTACATCACCCAGGCCAAGGCGCGGCCGCCGAGCTTTATCCTGTTCTG
Source organism: uncultured Alphaproteobacteria bacterium (assembly GCA_963788885.1). Taxonomy (GTDB): domain Bacteria; phylum Pseudomonadota; class Alphaproteobacteria; order Rhizobiales; family Xanthobacteraceae; genus Bradyrhizobium. Next base: position 142,353 of record CAWBIR010000002.1, read on the forward strand.
TTCGCGCGCCGATGCCGTGCCGCAATCCTATTTGCGCTATCTCGTCAATTCGCTGCGCGAAGAATTCGAATTGCCGGGTACGCCGGTGCGGATTTCGCTGCGCGAGAAGGCCAATCCTTTCGCGCATAAGCGAAAGCGGCCCTCATGAGCGACACAAGCGCCGTCGGCACGCCGCCCGCATCATCGCCTGCGCGGGGCGCCGCGGTCGCCTTCATCTTTATCACGATCCTGCTCGACATGCTCGCGCTTGGACTGATCATGCCGATCCTGCCGAAGCTGGTCGAAAGTTTTGTCGACGATGACACGGCGCGCGCGGCCCGCATCTTCGGCGTGTTCGGAACAGCCTGGGCGCTGATGCAATTTTTCTTCTCGCCGATCCTGGGCAGCCTGTCGGACCGCTTTGGCCGCAGGCCGGTCGTGCTGCTGTCGAATTTCGGGCTCGGGCTCGACTATGTGCTGATGGCGCTCGCGCCCTCCCTGATCTGGCTCTTCGTCGGCCGGGTGATCTCCGGCATCACATCGGCGAGCATTTCTACCGCCTTCGCCTATATCGCCGACATCACGCCGGCGGAGCGGCGCGCCGCGGTGTTCGGCAAGGTAGGCGCGGCGTTTGGTGCCGGATTCATCGTCGGTCCGGCCGTCGGCGGGTTGCTCGGCGATGTCGATCCGCGGCTGCCGTTCTGGGTTGCAGCGGGGTTGAGCTTTGCGAATACGATGTATGGTTTCCTGATCTTGCCGGAGTTGCTGCCGCGTAATCGCCGCGCACCGTTCCGCTGGAAAAGCGCCAATCCGATCGGTGCGCTGCATCTGTTGCGGTCCGACCGGCTTCTTGCGGGGTTGTCGGTGTCGAACTTCTTTGCCCAACTCGCGCACGCGGTGCTGCCTTCGATCTTCGTGCTCTATGCGACCTACCGATATGGCTGGGACTCGAAGACTGTCGGCGTGACGCTTGCGATGGTCGGCATCTGCGCGATGCTGGTACAGGGCGTCTTCATCGGGCCGATCGTGCGGATATTCGGCGAACGCCTGGCGCTGCTGCTGGCGCTCGTTTGCGGGGCCGCGGGCTTCCTGATCTTCGCCATCGCGCCCACCGGGCCGCTATCGTGGCTCGGAATTCCCGTGATGTCGCTATGGGGCGTTGCGGGTGCGGCGATCCAGTCGTTGATGACGAAGCGGGTCGCGCCCGACCAGCAAGGTCAGTTGCAAGGGGCAACGGCGAGCGTTCAGAGCATTTCGCAATTGCTGGGACCGTTCCTGTTTACGCTGACCTTCGCCTACTTCATCGGCGAGCAGGCGCCGATGAAGCTGCCGGGCGCGCCTTTCTTCCTGGCGTCCGTGCTCGTTTTGCTGGCTTGCGCAGTCGCAGCTGTCACGCTCTCCCGCCGCACGGCGCCGCGCTCAGTGTAACGCGTCTGAAGTCAGGCGGAATTTCTGGATCCGCTTGGCGTTATCGACCTCGGCCGTATAAACGTTGCCCTTGGCATCGACAGCCATGGCGTGAACCCAGTGGAATTGGCCGGCGTTGCGTCCGCTGCGTCCGAAGCTGCCGACGACCGTTCCGTCCTGGCGGTTGAGGATCCTGATTTCGTTGTTCTCACCGTCGGCGCTCAGGAGATAGGTCTGTTTTGGGTCCGGCCAGATCGCGATGTCCCATACGGCGCCGTTGCCGAGCGTGTTCTTTTCGTAGAACCATTCCTTCACGAAGCTGCCGTCCTTGCGGAACACCTGGATGCGGTTGTTGATGCGATCGCAGACATAGACAAGCCCGTCATTGGCGATCTTCACGCAATGCACGGGGTTGGCGAATTGCTGGGGGGCCGGAGCCTTGGGATCATAGGGCGGCAGCTTGTCGTCGTTGGGCGGATTGCCGTAGGCGCCCCAGTGCCGCTTATAGGCGCCGGTGGTGGCATCGAAAACAATGATGCGGCGATTGCCATAGCCGTCGGCGACATAGATTTCGTCCGCTTCCTTGTCGATCGCGGTTTCCGCGGGCTTGCCAAGCTGGGCGATGTCGTTGCTGCCTTTACTCGGGGCAATCTTGCCAATCTGCATCACGAACTTGCCGTCGAGCGTGAATTTGAGAATGGCATTGTCGTACTCGGCATTGCCGCCGACCCAGACGAACCCTCGCTCGTCGACCTCGATGCCATGCTCGCGGCCGACCCATTCATAGCCGTCACCGGGTCCGCCCCAGGCGCGCAGGAGATTGCCGTCGGCGTCGAACTCCAGAACCGGCGGCGCCGGGATGCAGCATTTCGAGCGAGGCGGCGTCAGTGTTGCGCCTTTCTCGTCGTCGGTCAGCGAACGTGGGCGATGGATCATCCAGATATGCCCGTGCGAATCGACCGTGATGCCGCCGACCTGACCGAGAATCCAGTTGTTCGGCAGCGGCTTTGGCCAGGTGGCCTCGACGGCAAAGGCCGGAATTTCGTTGGCGCGCGATGGCCCGGCCGCGCCGGCGAGCAAAGTGGCGATGGCGACCGCCGCCCTCGAAAGACCGGTGACGGCGCAGAGCAGGCGGCCGCGGTTCTCGATCGGCATCACGACATCCTCCCAGCTTTTTATTCTTGACCGGCCGCGAGTGAATAGCCGCGCCGAAAGCTAGTCAACTGAGCAGGCCTCTTTCGCGGGGCCGACCTGCTATGCCGGCGGATGAAAACTCAGAAGCGTTCGTGTCGGATAGTCGAAAAACCTGCCGCTCTCGTTCCACGACGGCAGGCACATCGGCACGATCAATTCGGCCGCCTGTTCGGGTGTATCAAGCGTCATCGGGTCTTCGCCGGGGAAAACGGCGGCGCGCATGCGGGTACGGATCGGGCCGGGGTTGAACAGATTGACCCGAAGCGACGTCGATGCCGTCTCGTGGGCCCAGACCCGCGCCAGCGTTTCGAGCGCGGCTTTGGAGGCCGCGTAGGGGCCGAGATAGCCGGTCGCCTTGTTGGCTGCGCCTGACGTGATGAACACCGCGCGGCCGGCGTCGGACTTTTTCAACAGCGGCTCCATGCAGCGGATTAACTGGAAATTGGCCGACAGGTTAGTCGCGATCACGTCGTTCCACGGCTTCATGTCGATATGGCCCAGCGGCGAAGAGGGGCCGGCGACGCCGGCATTGCCGACGAGAATATCGAGTTTGCCGTGGCGCTCGTGCAGCGCTGCGCCGAGCCGCGCAATGCCTTCGAAATCGGTCAGGCTGAGCGGCACCAGCGTGGCGCTGCCGCCATCCTTTCGGATCTCGTCGTCGAGTTCTTCCAGCCCGCCTTGCGTGCGCGCTACCGCCACAATATGTGCGCCGGCCTTCGCAAGCGCGCGCGCGGTGGCATAGCCGATGCCGCGCGAGGCGCCGGTGACGAGAGCGATGCGGTCGGCGAGGGGAAGGGTCATTCAGGACACTCTATCAACGTCGTCCCCGCGGACGCGGGGACCCATACACCGTGACGGTTATGATGGGAGACGAAGCTCGTGTCCAATATTGTCTGGACAACGAATGTCAGTGGTTATGGGTCCCTGCTTTCGCAGGGACGACCACCGTAAGAACGGCTCAGGCATCGCCTCCGCCGCCATTCGCTTCGCGTCAGCTCGCTTCAGCGAGCAGAGATAGCTGCCGCGGTTGCGGTTCGACGTGGTCCCGGTCGGTGAGGTTCGTCGGGTACGCTCCGGTAAAGCAATGGTCGGAGAATTTCGGATTGGCGGGATCGCGCCCGGGATAACCCATCGCGCGGTACATGCCGTCGACCGACAGGAAGGCGAGCGTGTCGGCGCCGATCAGTTCGCGCATTTCTTCCAGATTATGCGTTGCCGCCAGCAAGCCGCCACGGTCGGGCAGGTCGATGCCGTAATAGTCGGGATAGAGGATCGGCGGGGAAGCCAGACGGAAGTGCACCTCGCGGGCGCCGGCGTCGCGCATCATGCGGACGATCTTCTTCGAAGTGGTGCCGCGCACCAGTGAATCGTCGATCAGGATGATGCGCTTGCCTTCGATCGCGGCGCGATTGGCGTTGTGCTTCATCTTCACGCCGGATTCGCGAATGCTCTGAGTTGGCTGGATGAACGTGCGGCCGACATAGTGATTGCGGATGATGCCAAGCTCGAACGGCACGCCGGAGTGCTGGCTATAGCCGACAGCGGCCGGCACGCCGGAGTCCGGCACCGGCACCACGACATCGACCGGCACGTGGCTTTCGCGAGCAAGCTCGGCGCCAAAGGCCTTGCGCACGTCATAAACCGACCGGCCACCAACGATGGAATCCGGCCGAGAAAAATAGATGTATTCGAAAATGCAGGGACGCGGTGGTCTGGGCGGGAACGGCTTATGGCTTTGCGCGCCGCGCTCGTCGAACACGACGATCTCGCCCGGCTCGACGTCGCGGACATATTTGGCGCCGATGATGTCGAGTGCGCAGGTCTCCGACGCTAGAACCGGGCAGCCCTCGAAATCGCCGAGCACCAGTGGGCGGATACCGAGAGGGTCGCGAGCGCCGACCAGCTTCTTGTTGGTCAGCGAGACCAGCGAGTAAGCGCCCTCGATGTCCCGCAGCGCGTCGATGAAGCGGTCGATGAAATGATTGCGTTTGGATCGCGCCACCAGATGAAGGATGACTTCGGTATCGGTGGTGGACTGCATCATCGCGCCGCCGCGAACGAGCTCGCGGCGCAGCGTCAGGCCGTTGGTGAGGTTACCGTTATGACCGACCGCGAAGCCGCCGGCATTGAGCTCGGCAAACAGCGGTTGCACGTTGCGCAGGATGGTCTCGCCGGTGGTGGAATAGCGCACATGGCCGATGGCGGCGTTGCCGGGCAGGCGCTCGATCACCTCGCGGCGGGAAAAGGTATCGCCGACCAGACCGAGGCGTCGTTCGGAATGAAACCGGGTCCCGTCAAACGAGACGATGCCGGCAGCTTCCTGGCCACGATGCTGAAGCGCGTGCAGTCCCAGCGCCGTGATGGCGGCGGCCTCGGGGTGGCCGAAGATGCCGAATACGCCGCATTCTTCGCGCAGCGTATCGCCTTCCAGGTCGGGGTCTTCCAGATAGAGCGGGCCGGTCGTCGGCTCCTGAGCTTTGGCGTCGTCGGAAGGGCTTTGTTCGCTGTCCATCGCGCCTCTCTTTTGACCGGCTATCACTTCGCCGCAGGCTTTTCGATCAGCTTTTTAAGGCTGTCGCGGGCTGGTTTACTATAACCATCACCCGACGCCGGCGCGCCCTGGTCGGCGTCAGTTTGTTCATCTTCTGGTTTATTCTTCTTGAATCTCTTCAAGATGGTGTTCTCGGGGTCGTCCGGCAAGAGTGCCATCAGCCAATCCCCGGTTCCTTGCAGGACGACCCGGGATTTCGCGGTCGTTACCCAGTCCGGCCGCTGCTTGTCGGGAACCAGCCAGGTGAAGAACAGGAAGGCCACCACGACGATCAGCAAGCCGCGTGCCAGTCCAAACAGGAAGCCGAGGGTGCGGTCGAGCGCCCCGATCCGGGAATCCAGGATCATGTCGGAAATCCGCACCGTGATCACGGAAACCACGATCAAGGTGCCAACGAAGACGCCGGCGACGACCACGAGGCTCGCCACCGTATCGTTGTTGAAATAGGTCTTGGCGGTCGGCAGCAGCTTGGAGAAGGAATAAAGCGTCACCAGTGCGGCGGTGCCCCAGGCGGCGATCGAGAGGATTTCGCGCATGAAGCCGCGAACCATCGCAAGCAGGCCGGAGATCAGCATCACAGCGAGCAGGACGAGATCGAGAATGGTGATTGGCATCGGCTAGTCAGGTCCGCATCAAGGTTCAAACTTGCGAATCACCGTCTGAAGCTGACGGCCCGGCATGGTGCTCGGCAAGACCGGAAGTAGCCATCCCGCCGCGTGCGCGGGATGTATAGCGGCGAGGGCCGGTGACGTCACGCCCACCTAGCCTTCCTGACGTCGGAATCTCGCAGGTGTGGCATTTTTTTCCGCAGGCGAATTGTCCCTGTTGCCTCTGGGGGTTCCTCGAGCGGCGATTTCGGCCACCAGGCTGGTCAGTCCTCCGACCGGGTTCAGCGAAAGGCCCGAATCGCTACCGGCCTCGCCGCGGGCCGATTCGGGCAGTACCGCACGGCCAAAGCCGAGTTTGACCGCTTCCTTGAGCCTGGCTGAGGTCTGAGCCACCGGGCGAATCGCGCCGGACAACGAAATTTCGCCGAAATAGACCGCATCGGCCGGCAGCGGCGCATTGACCAGTGAGGATACCAGCGCGGCCGCTGCTGCAAGATCGGCGGCGGGCTCCTGGATCCGCAAACCGCCGGCGACATTGAGATAGACGTCGTGGCCGGACAGCTTGACCCCGCAATGGGCCTCCAGCACCGCCAGCACCATCGAGAGCCGGCTGGGGTCCCAGCCCACCACGGCGCGGCGTGGCGTGCCGAGCGAGGTCGGCGCTACCAGTGCCTGTAGTTCCACCAGCACCGGGCGCGTGCCCTCGATACCTGCGAATACCGCGGTTCCGGGGCTGCCGAGGTCGCGCTCGGACAGGAAGAGTTCGGACGGGTTGGAGACTTCGCGCAGGCCCAGGCCCGTCATTTCAAACACGCCGATCTCATCGGTCGGACCAAAGCGGTTCTTCACCGCTCGCAGGATGCGGAATTGCTGCGAGCCCTCGCCCTCGAACGACAGCACTGCGTCCACCATGTGCTCGACCACGCGAGGCCCGGCGATCTGGCCGTCCTTGGTGACATGGCCGACCAGAATGATCGCAGCACCGGATTTCTTGGCAAAGCGAATGAGCGCCTGCGCCGAAGCACGCACCTGGGTCACGGTGCCTGGCGCGGATTCGACGGTGTCGGTCCACATGGTCTGGATCGAATCGATCACGATCAGGCGCGGGGTGGCGCCTTCGGAAAGGGTTGAGACGATATCCTCAACCGAAGTCTCCGCCGCCAGCTGGACCGGCGCATCGGCAAGCCCAAGCCGCTCGGCGCGCAGCCGCACCTGGGCGACGGCCTCTTCACCGGAAATGTAGACCGCACGGTGACCGGCGCGCGCCAGCATGCTTGTGGCCTGTGTAAGAAGCGTCGATTTGCCGATGCCGGGATCGCCGCCGACCAGAAGCACCGAACCGCGCACAAAGCCGCCGCCGGTGACGCGGTCGAGTTCGGGCATGCCGGAGGCGAGGCGAGGGGCGTCCTGACTCTTGCCGGTAAGACTCTCCAGCGCGAATTGCCGGCCCTTGCGCTTGGAGCGGATCGATACCGGCATCGTGGTGGCGCCGGTGATGTCCTCCTCGACCAGCGTGTTCCACGCGCCGCAGGACTTGCACTTGCCCTGCCAGCGGTTATAGGCCGCGCCGCAATTCTGGCAGACGAAAGAGAGGGACGATTTGGCCATGGGCCTCGTTTGACGACAGATTCGTAAGCTTCAGCCTTTCCATAGCATGGAACGACCGGCCGACGATTTACGAAAATGCCGCCCAAACCATCGAAAGACCGGCCGCGATCATGATGCCGTCCATGATGCGGCGGAACATCTCGGGCTCGAGGTGCAGCACAAAACGCTTGGCGATGAAGGCGCCGAACATCAGCGACGAGCCCGCGATCAAACCCTGCAGGGCGATTTCCGGCGTCAGCGCGCCAAAGCGCTGGAAGGTCACGGACTTGCTCACATACATGCCGAGCGAGCTGGCCGCTTCGGTGGCCAGAAACGCGCCTTTGGTGAGGCCGTAAAACAGAAACAGCGGCACGCTCAGTGGGCCGGTCGAGACCACGATGCCGGTGAGATAGCCGATCACGGCGCCCCCGATCGCCAGATGCCACAGCGATAGTTTGAATTGATGGCTGGCAAGCCAATGCCGGACCGGCACCATCGCGATCAGAAACAATCCGATGGAAATGTCGACGGTACGTGACGGCAACACCAGCAAGGTGCGGGCACCAAGCGCGGCGGCCGGGATGGCCGGGACGGAATAGGCGGCGCAGGCACGCCAGTCGACCTCGCGATACCAGGCGAGGATACGGGAGAGGTTGGACATCACGGCCGCCACCGCCATGATCGGGACGGCTTGTTTCGGCCCGTATTGATAGATCAGGACCGGCATCAGCATGATCGAGGAGCCGGTGCCGACGATACCGGAGATCGTGCCCGCAACGAGGCCGACCGCAAGGACGAAAAGAAAGCTCAACGGTCTGTGCTCCTACAAATCGGCCGCCGCCGATTTACCCGACAACGGCGTTTCTTCGCGCCGCGTCATGAGTGGGGGATATAGACGGCTGCAATGCGAGGGGCTAGCGTGCGTCCCAAGCAATGGGTGGTTGAAAACACCCAATGACCAGTGTCCCGGTTCTGACATTCGTATCGTGTCGCAGCGAGTGCGTTTACGAATGTCAGAACCAAAGGGACACTGGCAGATAATAAGATTCCAGGGCGGTTTCGGATTTGGCATTCGCTCTGAGGACTCGCTGCGATACGGGAGCGAATGCCAAATCCACCGCACTGGGGAGGACTATGCGATGAACAAGTCCGCCGATCGCAATAAAGGCAAACGCAATCAGGATTTGCCGTTCGTTGCCGGAAACGGATTGATCGACCGCCGCGCATTGCTTGGACGCGGCGTGATATTGGCGGGAGCGATGGGGACGGGCGTTGCCTCATCTGCCGCTGGCGCCGAGCCGCTCGCGGACGATCCGTGGAGTTTGGAGATCGGCGAGCCGACGCCGCCCTATCAGACCCGCTCGAAGTTCGAAGCCAAGGTCGTGCGCACGCTGAGCAATCCAGACAACGAGCCGCGCAATTCGCACGCGCGCACGCCGCATCACCTGCTCGAGGGAACGACGACCCCGAACGGATTTCACTTCACCATCAATCACGGCGGCATCCCGGTCATCGATCCGGACAAGCATCGTCTCGTGATCCACGGCCTGGTGAAGCAGCCGCTGGAGTTCTCGCGCGAGACGTTGTCGCGCTATCCGCAGGTTTCTCGCATAACCTTCCTCGAATGCGGCGGCAACAGCGCGCCGATGTTCTCTCCGGAACCGATGCAGGAAACGGTGCAGGCACTGCATGGGCTCGTCTCCTGCGCCGAGTGGACCGGCGTGAAGCTTTCGACGCTGCTGGAGGAAACCGGCATCGATCCCAAGGCGAAATGGCTGGTCGCCGAAGGCGCGGATTCACCGCACTTGACCCGCAGCGTTCCGGTGAAGAAGGCGCTGGATGACGCGATGATCGCGCTCTACCAGAACGGCGAACGCCTGATGCCCGGAAACGGATATCCGATGCGCCTATTGTTGCCTGGCTACGAGGGCAACATGAACGTCAAGTTCCTGCGCCGCATCAAGCTCATCGAGCAGCCCGCGATGACCATGTATGAATCGCGGACCTATTCGCAGATCCTGCCCGACGGCAAAGCCTACCGCTTCTACTTTCTCCAGGAGGTCAAATCCTTCATCACCAATCCATCACACGGCATGGCCCTGAAGGGACCCGGTCTCTACGAAATTTCCGGGATCGCCTATTCGGGCACCGGGCGGATCGAGAAGGTGATGGTTTCGGCCGATGGCGGGAAAAGCTGGGGCCAGGCCGCGCTTCAGGAGCCGGTCCTGAGCAAGGCTTTCACGCGCTTCCGCATGCCTTGGCGTTGGGACGGCGGCCCGGCTACGTTGCAGAGCAGAGCGTGGGACGAAGCCGGCAACGTGCAGCCGACCCGCGCCGAATTCGTCTCCGTGCGCGGCGAACTCACCAAGCCGCCGCCGATATTGGGCTTCCCCAATCAGCACTACAACTCGATCACAAGCTGGGGCGTTGGAACGAGCGGCGAGGTGAAGCATGTCTACGCCTAGGCTCATGCTATTTGCGGCGGCGTTCCTGCTCGCAACAACCGCCAACCTGTCGAAGGCCGAGACGCCGCATCTCGGCAAGCCGCTCGATGAGGCCGCGATCGCCAGTTGGGACATCAGCATCCTGCCGGACGGGACGGGCTTGCCGAAGGGCAGCGGTACGTCCGCGCAAGGAGCCGTGATCTTTGCCGAGAAATGTGCGGCCTGTCACGGCGACAACGGCAAGGGGGGCGGCCCTGCGGCGGCACTGGTGGAGGAGCACAAGATCGTCGGCATTTCGGCGTCGCAGAAGACCATCAAGAACTTCTGGCCCTATGCCACGACGATTTTCGATTTCATCCGTCGCGCCATGCCGTTCACCGCGCCGCGCTCGCTCTCAGATGACGAGGTCTATGCGCTGACGGCCTATATTCTGGCGGAAAACAAGCTGATTGACGCCAAGGAGACCATGAATGCGGAAACGCTGCCGAAGGTGAAGATGCCCAACCGCGACAACTTCATCATTCGCTTCCCTGACCGGATTTAGGGGGCGTTCCGAACAGTCTTCGCGTTACGCCACCAGCGCGACGTTGCGAAACGCCTTCACAAGCGGCTTCTCGAGCTTGCCGTCCATGTCGCATAGGATCTTGTAGGCGTCCTGCCGCGCCATCGGTGGCCTGTACGGCCGCGATTCAATGAGCGCGGCAAAGATATCCGAGATGGTGAGCAATCTCACGAGATCGGAAATATGTCCTGCCTGAAGCCCGTCCGGATAACCGGTGCCGTCGAGATATTCGTGATGGTGCCGCACCCCATCGAGTATCTCCGCGCTGATCTCCGGCATGTCCTTCAACAACTCATGGCCGATCGCCGGGTGACGCTTCATGATCTCATTCTCGTTCGGATTGAGTCGATCCGGCTTGTCGAGAATGGATAGTGGAATTTTGGCCTTTCCGATGTCGTGCAGCGTCGCCGCCATTCCCAGCCGCTTGATGTCGAGATCGGTAAACCCGATTTCGAGCGCAAAGCCCACCGCGATGCCGGTGACCAGCAGACAGTGCTGGAAGGTTCCCTCGTGATAGCGCCGAACGTCGTCGAGCCAAGCGCCGAGTCCATCGCGCTCGATGCCGACAATGACACGCGCGGTCGCGCGTTCGGCCTCCGAGAGGTCGATCGACTGGTCGTGGTTGATTGCGGAAAACATCGAAGCGAAAGCTCTGGCGCAATCGACGATTTCGGACCGGACGGTTCCGCTCGTTGTTCCCGAGGTTCTCGCCGCAGCTTCGATCTGGGCGAGCTTGGGGGCGATTTCGCGGGTACTGCGAACGACCGACGTCGCACCCAACGCAAAGGCTTGGGCGACCATGTGGTGAAGGTGCTTCTGAACGACAAACAGCTTTTCTGAAACCGCCTGCAGGTCGCTCAGAGTTTCCTTGATTTGCTCGACCCGGGCCATGACGCGCAGGTCGGCATCGACCATGAGTACGCCGTCCGAGCCGAAGGGCACCTTGTCGCCCAATACTCCGGGAACGACATGATGATGCGGCTCCAGCAGGGCGCGGATCGCCGGAATCTTGGACGGCTCATCGGTGAGATAACAAACGAGCATGTAGTCCCGCTAAAATTGGGAGCTTGCGAGCGCTCATTTCAGATGCAAAAAAATTATCTTAGGCCTTCAGCCTAGGTAGATTTCATTAGTAAAGATTAAACGGATGGGGCCGTTACAGGGCACAAAGTAGGGAATCCGGCTAGTCGATGGTAATCCATGCCGGCGCATGGTCGCTTGCGCCGTCCTCGCCGCGCACCAGGCGGTCGACGCCCGCCTTCTTCAGGCGTGGCGCGAGCGCCGGACTCAACAGCAGATGATCGAGCCTGAGACCGGCATCGCGCGGCCAGCGATTGCGCTTGTAGTCCCAGAACGTGAACATCGGCTTTGAAGGATGAAGCTTCCGGAGCGAGTCCGTCCAGCCTTGCTCGATCAATGATTGGAAAGCCGCGCGGCTTTTCGGCTGGATCAACGCGTCCTTGTCCCAGGATTTGGTCGGATAGATATCGAGTGCGGTCGGCGCGACATTGTAGTCGCCGGCGAGCACCACGGGCACGTCTTGCTTGATGAATGTTGCGGCGTGTGTCCGAAGTTTTCTGAACCAATCGAGTTTGTAATCGAATTTCGGTCCCGGCTGCGGATTGCCGTTCGGCAAGTAGATGCTCGTCACAATAACGCCGTTGATCGCGGCTTCGATGTAGCGCGCTTCGTCGTCCTTGCTGTTGCGGGGCAGTGCAGTGCGGATCAATACCGGATCGGCGTTTCGCGCCAGGATCGCCACGCCGTTCCAGGTCTTTTGTCCGCGCCATACTGCGCCATAGCCGGCCTTCGCGAGGGCTCTTTGCGGGAAGTCGTTGTCGGTCGACTTCAATTCCTGCAAGGCGACGATGTCGGGCTTGGCTCGCTTGAGCCAGGCCAAAAGATTGGGCAGGCGGCGGTTGATATTGTTGATGTTGAAGGTTGCGACTTTCATCGACCGTTCCGCTAGGGATCATCGATCACAAAAGGAGCTTGCATGTTTAAAGTCTCGATCGCTGTTGTCGCCTGTGTCGTTGGATTCTCAACCGCGGCATTCGCGCAGAATCAGAGAGGAGCGATGCGGGAGGCGTGCAAGCCGGATTTTGAAAAATATTGTTCGGATGTCCAACGAGGCGGTGGTCGTATCGTCGAATGTCTCAACAAGCAGCACGACTCCCTCAGCGAGGCCTGTCAGAAGGCGCTCGATGCGCGCACGAAACAGTAGCGCAAGGCCGCCGGTTAGCCGTCGGCGACTTCACCCTTGTAGACGCGCGCGTAACGCGAGCCGAGGCTCGTGAGAACCTCGTAGCCGATCGTGCCGAAATGGTGGGCCAGTTCGTCGACGGTGATGCCTTCGCCGATCAGCGTGACCAGATGGCCGCGCCGCACGGCATTCTTGTCGAGATCGGTGATGTCGACGGCCGTCAGGTCCATCGAGATACGGCCTGCAACCGGACAACGCTTGCCGGCCACCATCACCTCGGCGCCGCGGGTGCCGTCATTGCTGCTGCCGGCGCGGAAGTAGCCGTCGGCATATCCGGTGGAAACGATCGCCAGCCTGGTGGGCCGCCGGGCCGTCCAGTTTCCGCCGTAACCGACGCTTTCGCCGCGCTCGACGTCGCGGATTTGCACGATGCGGGCCTTCAAATCGACGACCGGCTAGCATCGGATTGTCGGCCTCCGGCGTTGGGTTGACGCCGTAGAGCGCCGCGCCGGGCCGTACCATGTCAAAATGGAACGGGCCTCCCAGGAAGATGCCGGAAGAGTTCGAAAGCGAGGCGGGCACGCCGGAAAATGCGCTGGCCGCCTCGCGGAAGCTGGCGAGCTGCCTGGCGTTCATCGGATGATTAAGGCTTTCGGCGCAGGCGAGGTGGCTCATGACAAGCGAGATGCCGTGATCGCCGGCATTGATCCTCGGAATGAGACCTTGCGCCTCCGCGATGGTGAGGCCGAGCCGCTGCATGCCGGTGTCGATATGAATGGCGGCACCGCCGGCCCAGCCGGTGCGGCGGCAAAAGACGTCCCACTCGGCGAGTTCGTTGAGCTCGCCGATCACGGGCCTCGCATCGATCTTGGCGTAGGTGTCGCCGGTGTTCTGGGTGAACCCATTGAGCACGTAAAGCGCAGCGGAAGGCAGCGCGGCTCGCGCGATAATTGCTTCATCGAGGGTAGCGACGAAGAAGGTCTTGCAGCCGGCCTTGGCGAGCGCTCGCGCGACCGGTTCTATGCCGCAGCCATAGGCGTTGGCCTTGATGACGGCGGAGCATTCGGCGGGAACCGCAGTCTTCTCGAGCTTGCGCCAGTTGGCGACCAGCGCGTCGAGATCGACCGTCAGAATGCCACTGGCGGCAGCCAGCGCCGCCGCCTTGTTGGCTTCCGGCGAAAGGATGGAATCGGCCGGAAGCGACCTTGGGTCGGAAGCGATGTTCATGCCGTATTTTACGCGTGCGGCCGCCGCCGTTCAACCGCGCAGAAAGCGGACTACGACGCCCGGTAGGGCAGATTGTCCTCTTCCACGAAGTCGCTGAAGCGGGTGTATTGCCTTCGAACTGCAATTTGACGGTGCCGGTCGGTCCGTGGCGCTGCTTGGCGATGATGACTTCGGCCTTGCCGAGGGCAAGCTCCATCTCGAGTTGCCATTTTTCATGTTCGGGAGTGCCGGGCTTGGGCTCCTTGTTCTGCAGATAATATTCCTCGCGGTAGACGAACAGCACGACGTCGGCGTCCTGCTCGATCGAGCCGGATTCGCGCAGGTCCGACAATTGCGGATGCTTGTCGTCGCGGTTTTCGACCTGACGCGACAACTGCGACAGCGCGATCACGGGAACGTTGAGCTCCTTGGCCAGCGCCTTGAGGCTGGTGGTGATTTCGGTCACTTCCTGCACGCGGTTTTCGTTGCCACGCTTGCCCGATCCCTGCAGCAGCTGGATGTAGTCGACCACGATCACGTCGAGACCCTTTTGCCGCTTGAGCCTGCGCGCCCGCGCCGTCAGCTGCGAAATCGACAGGCCGCCGGTCTCGTCGACAAAGAGCGGCAAATGTTCGAGTTCGATCGTGTAGTCGCGAATCCGGTCGAACTCGTCCTGTTTGATCCCGCCGCGGCGTATCATGCTCGACGCAATTCGGGTTTGCTCGGCGAGAATACGGGTGGCCAGTTGCTCGGCAGACATTTCGCAGGAGAAAAAGCCGACAATACCGCCATTGATCGACTTCTTCGTGCCGTCGACCTGGACGTCCTCTTCGTGGGCGCGCGCGATGTTGTAGGCGATGTTGGTGGCAAGCGCGGTCTTGCCCATGCCGGGGCGGCCCGCGACGATGATCAAGTCGGACCGCTGCAAACCACCCATCTTTACGTCGAGATCGCGTAAGCCCGTGGCAATGCCGGACAATTTTCCGTCGCGCTGATAGGCGTTGGCCGCCATATCGAGCGCGACTTTCATCGCCTGCGCGAAGCGCTGGAACCCGCCGTCATAGCGGCCGGATTCCGCCAGTTCGTACAGCCGTCGCTCGGCGTCCTCGATCTGGGCGCGCGGGCGCGAAATCCACCGGCGCATCGAAGGCGACATTGACCATGTCCTCGCCGATCCCGATCAGATCGCGGCGCAGCGACAACTCATAGATGGTGCGTCCGTAGTCCTGCGCGTTGATGATGGTGGTGGCTTCGGCCGCCAGCCGAGCCAGATATTGGCTGACGGTCATGCCGCCAAGGTCGGTGTCGGCCGGCAGGAAGGTCTTCAAGGTGACGGGGGTCGCCACCTTGCCCATTCGGATCAGGCTGCCGAGGGTCTCGAAGATCGTCTGGTGGATCGGCTCAAAGAAGTGCTTGGGCTCGAGAAAGTCCGAAACCCGATAGAACGCGTCGTTATTGACCAGAATCGCGCCCAAAAGGCTCTGCTCCGCCTCGATGTTGTGGGGAGCGGTGCGGAAAGCGGGAGTTCCCGCCTCGGGGGCGAGTTTCAGAACGTTCGAATCAATCGGGGGCATGAGCGGTCAGTGTTCGCGAAAGTTTGGCCGATAAGGGGCAGCGATAAAGCGCCTCTCCTGAGGCAAGCGGAAGCGGCAAACAGCCTTATGCACGATTCACACAATCGGAGTTGGGGAATTTGCAAAGTGTGTCGCGCCGGCGCTTGACGCGGTTTGTTGCCGCAGGGGCGGCCGGCGCCCCAAAAACTTCGAGATTGGGATGAACCTTCGCGGCGCGGCCGATACTGAATGTTCGCGAGCGGGCGTTCGGCCAAAAGGGCCGTCAGATCAGGATGAGATAGACCAGTGCGAGGATCGCACCGCCGATGGCCATGGCGATCACGGCATAATCGGTGCGGAAATCCGAATGCGCTGTCGGCAATGATTGAGCGGTTTTCTGAGCCATTTTGATGATTTAGGGCAGGGCGTCGAAGTCCTTTGTGAAGCAGATCACATCCCGGCGATTTCTTTTAGGTACAGCCGCCGGGAACGAGTTCGTAGCGTTGCGAGTTGTTTTGCAGAGGTTTTCGGGAAGCGGACAGGGAAGGCTATGAGCCAACAACTTCCGACATGGCGAACTGCAGATGGCCAGACCGCATGGCTGTCGCGGCTGATTGGCGCCATGGACAAGTTTTCCCGCCCCGAATGGCGCGCGCGGCCGGTTGACCCACGGGAACTTCGTGCCATGCGAGCCCGGCTGGCGCAGCCCGCGATCCTGCTTCCCGCCTATGGTTCCCGTTTCAGCCTGAGAAACTAGCTCAATCTATTCGCCGGCAATCTGCAGGCGCGGCTTGTTCCCCATTTCAAAGCGCCGCAGCTTTGCTTCCTCGCGTGTCACGTAGTCGCGGGTAATCGGCACGACGCCCTGACGTCTGGTGAGCTGGATCTGGAAGTTCATCAGGTTCTGCTTGCGGAAAGCCATTTCCGAACAGGCGAGGTAGAACTCCCACATGCGCGCGAAGCGTTCGTCATAGAGTTGCACCGCGTCCTCCCGGCGCGCCATGAAGCGTTCGCGCCACGCCTTCAGCGTTTCCGCGTAATGCAGGCGGAGGATCTCGATATCGCAAACCAGCAATCCGGCGCGCTCGATCGAGGGCAGCACCTCGGACAGCGCCGGGATGTAGCCGCCCGGGAAGATGTATTTCGCAATCCAGGGATTGGTGACGTCGGGACCTTCCGACCGGCCGATCGAGTGAAGCAGCATGATGCCGTCGTCGGTGAGCAGTTCGGCGCAGCGTTTGAAATAAGTGTCGTAGAAGTCGACGCCGACATGTTCGAACATGCCAATGGAGGCGATGCGATCGAAGGGACCCGGAATGTCCCGGTAGTCTTCGAGCATGAATTTCGCGGACCCGGCGAGATCCTTTTCCGCGGCGCGGGCGTTGGAGACCTCCAGTTGCTCGGTCGATAGCGTTACGCCTGTCACGTTGGCGCCGGCCATCTCGGCGAGATAGAGCCCGAGGCCGCCCCAGCCCGAGCCGATATCGAGGATACGGTCGCGCGGCCGGATCAGAAGTTTCGCGGCGATGTGACGTTTCTTGGCGAGTTGGGCATCGTCCAGCGTCATGCCCGGCTGCTCGAAATAGGCGCAGCTGTATTGCTTGTCGGAATCGAGAAAGAGCGAATAGAGCCTGCCGTCCAGATCGTAGTGATGGGCGACATTATTCCTGGCGCGGCCGCGCGGATTGAACTGGCGCAGATGTCTTGCCAGATAGCGGAGCCACCATTGCGGCTTGGCCCAGCCGGGCACGACTTCGGGCTGATCCATCAGGATGGCGAGCACATCCGCGATCGAACCGTTTTCGACGACGAAATCGCCTTCCATGTAGATTTCGCCGAGCGCGAGTTCGGGGTTAAACAAAATCCGCCGTTCTGCGTTAGCGGTCAGGAAGCGAGCAAAGATACGCGGTCCGGTGCCGTCGCCGCAGGTGAATTTTTCTCCGCTGGCGGTGGTGAAGGTTATCGCACCGCGGCGGATGAACTTCTTCAGGAAGTAACGCAACAAACGGTCCATCGAAACCACCAGAACGAGCGATCCCGCAGAAAACCAAACTTGGTCGTCACATTCGACGCGTCGGCAACCGAGTGGTTCCCTCCGTCGTTCGGAGGATCATATGGGCGGTCAAAATCGGTGCGCTAGTGCGTTGTATACAAAGCAGATATTCCGAGAAGTCACGGCCGTGTGGTTTCGTCACAAGTGCGCTTCCATTCACGGGATAATCGGCTACAAGGTGACGCCTCCGGTGCCCTTTGAGAGAGCACTGGAAGCGTTTTCCGCGTCTGGAGAATAGAGGGAATGTTGAGCGGAGCGCGCATCCTTGCGGCGGTCACGTTTTTGGCCAGTTGCCTCGCGGGTCCGGCCGCGTGGGCGCAGGTGCAGAATCTCGAGGCGGGCAAAAGCGCTTCCCAGCTCTTTGCGGGCACCTGTAACGCCTGTCACAAGTCTCCGCGCGGTCTCTTGAAAACGGTCTCGCCCGGGTCGCTGCCGGGCTTCTTGCGCGAGCACTATACGACGAGCGGCGACATGGCTTCGCAGCTCTCGTCCTATCTGATTTCCAATGGCGCCAGCGACACCCGGCAGGCCAAGCCGGGTGCGGACAAGCCGGGTGCAGACAAACAAGGGCAGGGCGGCAACGATCAGGCCGATCGGCAGGGCCGAAAAAATCGAAATGCGCCGGCGCAGGAAGCTGCGCGACCGGATGACGGAGCCGCGCCGGGCGACGGCATGCGGCAGTCCCGAAAGCGCCAGGCGCGCCCGGGAGAGCCGCCGGAGGACGCAAGGGCTCCGGCCCAGGCGGCGATTGAGCGCGGCCCCGATGGCCGCAGGCTCAAGCGGTCCGGCAGGCCGGGCCAGCCGGGTACTGAGGAGCCTTCGGTGTCTAACGAGCCGGCCAAGACGGAGCCGGCCAAGATGGAGCCGCCCAAAGCGGAATTGGCCAAGGCGGAGCCGAGCGCCGACGACAAGGCAAAGGCCGAGACACCCAAGGGAGAGACCGGCACGGCCGAGCGAGCCAAACCCGATGCGGACGTCAAATCCAACGAAGCCAAGATCGAAGCGCCCAAGGATGCGGGAGCAAGCGACAAGCCCGCGGTTCGCCGCGATCCGGCGCCGGCCGTTACACCCGCGCCGCCGCCCGCGGCTTCCATGCCTGCGCCTGCCGCCGCCTCAGGTGGGTCGTCTGAACCGGCCGCGCCTCAGCCGAAGGCGCCAATAGCTTCCGAACCGCCGGCCGTGACGGCTTCAGGCCCGCCGCCTCGGTCTCCGCAGGCCGGACCGCCGACGCCGCCGATCTCCCAGTAGAGTCGTTGAGCTGCCTACCAAGATAAAAGCCCGGCCGATTGGCCGGGCTTTGTCGTATCCGCTGACGATGCGGAGAGAGCTTACTCCTCGGCCGCAGGCGCAGGCTGCGGCGCCAGCTCGGTCGGAACGGCTTCGGGATCGAAGAATTCGCCGGCCGCGGCGATAGCCTCGGCGGCTGCATCCCGATCTTCCTGACGCGTCGAGATGTCCTCGCCGCGCTTGATCCGCGCGGCCTCGTCGGCGTTGCGCGCCACCGTTACGGAGATCGTGGCTTCGATCTCGGGATGCACCGCGATCGCCACCTTCTGCTGGCCGATCGTCTTGATCGGTGCATCGAGCCAGACCTGCGGCCGGGAGACGGTGATGCCGTCGGTGGCGAGCGCGTCCACGATATCACGCACCGAGACCGAG
Source organism: uncultured Alphaproteobacteria bacterium (assembly GCA_963788885.1). GTDB lineage: Bacteria > Pseudomonadota > Alphaproteobacteria > Rhizobiales > Xanthobacteraceae > Bradyrhizobium. Next base: position 161,359 of record CAWBIR010000002.1, read on the forward strand.
CCGAACAGCTGGCCGGATTCGGAAGCCTGGCGGATGATGACGATTTCGCGCCCCTCGATCTTCTCGGCGACCTTGCTCGCTTCGCCCTTGGCCTGGACGTTGTTGGCCTCGAGTTCGGCCTTCATGCCGTCGAACTTGGCGCGATTGTCCGCGGTAGCGCGCAGCGCCTTGCCGCGCTTGAGCAAAAAGTTGCGGGCGTACCCGTCCTTGACGCGAACGACCTCGCCCATCTGGCCGAGTTTGGCGACGCGTTCCAACAAGATGACTTCCATTTTCGTTTCCTTTCGGGTTGTTCGGGATTGAGGTTTCAGTTTCAGGATTTGGGAAGCGGCGGAGGCCTGGAGCGCAAGTAGCGCTGGCGAAGCCCGAAGACGGCGTCCGCCAATCCGAGCAGAGCTATTGCCAACAGCGCCCAGGCGAAGCCTGCGACCACCGCGTAGATGCAACCGAGCCATAGCGCGCGGCTCTTCATGGCGAGCGTAAGCGTGTGCAGCACGGCGAAACCCGTCATGGCATAGGCGATCGACAGGCCGGTGGTCAGCACCTGCGCCAGGATCGCCAGTAGGCCACCGGAAAAACAGCAGACGATCGCCGCAAAGAGGACGGCAATCGTCGTCATCGGCAGTGCGGTGCTTTTCAGATCCGGCCATGGGCGATGCAATCGTCCCGACGTCGCTGCAATTTTCGCAGCCAGCCACAGGTTGAGGGTCAGCATCATGACGGCTGCAATCTCGGCGCCGATCGGCGCTACCAGCACCAGCGCGTCGAGCGTGGAATTGTTCAGGGTAAGACCGGTCGCTTCCACAAGCTCGGTCCAGCCGGTCCGGATTGTCTTCTGGATGGTCGCAGCATCGGTGCCCATCGTGAGCAGCGTGGCTGCGGTCAGGATGGTCCCAAAAACCACGATCCAGAGCAGGATGCGCCCGACCGGATACCATTCCAGTGCGTCGTCCGGGCTGGCGGCGTCGACGCTGTCCCGTGGACGCGCAAGCAGGACGAGATGAGCCAGCCACCAGGCCGGCAGCACATTCACCAGGGCGAACGCAATGGAATAGGGAAGGCCGAACAGAGCGGCGATGACGACTGTCGCCGCGACACCGCCGATGGCTGCGCTGATGGCGCCCCATCCTAGTCCCACCACCATCAGCGGCAGCGGAGCGAGATTGATCAATAGCAGCGAGATTGCCGCGCCCGAAGTGATCGAGGCGAACATCAAGGCCGACGCGAGGCCGGCTGCCAGCGCTATTGCTATGGTCGCGATCATCAGCTGTCCCGCTCCTTTCGAGCGGTTAGAGGTCTCTTTGACCCCAACCATCGGCAACCGGACGACCCGGAAGCCTTATGAATGAGTAATTCGGTCCGCGGCGTTTGCGCCGCGGACCAAAGATTGTCGTTAGCGAATGACGTAGGGAAGCAGACCGAGGAAACGCGAGCGCTTGATGGCGCGCGCGAGCTCACGCTGCTTCTTGGCGGAAACCGCGGTGATGCGGCTCGGCACGATCTTGCCGCGCTCGGAAACGTAACGCATCAACAGCTTGGAATCCTTGTAGTCGATCTTCGGCGCATTCGGACCCGTGAACGGGCAGGTCTTGCGGCGGCGGAAAAACGGACGGCGTGCACCAGCTTCGGCCATGGTTCTTACTCCTCTTCGCTGGCTTCGACGTCTTCGCGCGGACGGCGCGGGCCGCGATCGCCGCGGAAGCCGCCGTCACGGTCGCCACGGAAACCGCCATCACGATCGCCGCGGAAACCGCCGCCGCGGTCGTCGCGTTCACGGTCGCGATCGGCCTTGCGCATCATGGCCGAGGGGCCTTCTTCAAGCTCTTCGACGCGAACCGTGAGGTAACGGATCACGTCTTCGCTGATCCGCTCCTGGCGCTCGATTTCAGCGACGGCCGCCGACGGCGCATCGATGTTGAGCAGCACGAAATGCGCCTTGCGATTCTTGTTCATGCGATAGGTCAGCGAACGCACGCCCCAGCCCTCGGTCTTGGTGACCTTGCCGCCCGCCTGTTCGACGATGCCGGTCATCTGGGTGGTCAGTTCTTCGACCTGTTGGGTGGTCGCGTCCTGGCGCGCGAGAAAAACATGCTCATAAAGAGGCATTGATGTCCTTTCAGTGTTGGCGCGGATGCCGGCGGCAAGCCCTTCGAGACCTTCGGAAAGGACTCGGGATAAGCTCAAGAAGGCGGAAGCACGGGACGACGGGCCGACTGGCCCTGCCACATCAAAACACCAGAGGTGAAATTGCTGAGACCGTCCGTTCAGCTCCCGGCCGGGATCCACGGATGTGCGGCGTTATAAGCATTTTGAGCGCACTGGCAAGGGAAAGCCGCCGCACGGGCCGGCAATACGAACGAACCCGATCAAGCCTATCTGCTTGACATGGAAGGCTCCCGCGGTGTCTTTCGGCCGGGCTTGTGGGTGCGATCGGCGGCCCAGCGCGCCATTTTGGTTTCGAGTTCATCCCGCAAGTAATTGAAAAATAAATATATTCCGTGTCGCCCGCCTGAAGGAAGGGCCACGGGAGGAACGTTCGAGGACGCTCATGACGGCAGCATTCACCTTTCCGGGCCAGGGTTCCCAGGCGGTCGGTATGGGCAAGGCGCTGGCGGAGGCTTTTCCGGCCGCACGAGCGGTGTTTGACGAAGTCGATGCTGCGCTCGGCGAAAAATTGACGACCATCATCTGGGAAGGTCCGGGCGAGACATTGCAACTCACCGAAAATGCCCAGCCGGCGCTGATGGCGGTCTCGTTGGCGACCCTGCGGGTGCTGGAAAGCGAGGCCGGGTTCTCCGTTGCCAAGCACGCAGCTTTCGTTGCCGGTCACTCGCTGGGCGAATATTCCGCCTTGGCCGCCGCCGGAAGCCTTGCCATCAGCGACACCGCGCGTCTGCTTCGCGTTCGCGGCCTTGCGATGCAGAAGGCCGTGCCGGTGGGTGTCGGCGCCATGGCAGCCCTGCTGGGCCTTGACTACGAGACGGCAGTCGCCGTTGCGGATGAAGCCGCGCAGGGGCAGGTTTGCCAGGCCGCCAACGACAATGGCGGCGGCCAGGTGGTTATTTCGGGCGACAAGGCGGCCGTCGAGCGCGCGGTCGAGATTGCCAAAACGAAAGGCGCCAAGCGGGCGATGATGTTGCCGGTCTCCGCACCGTTTCATTGCCGGCTGATGCAGCCGGCGGCGGACGCGATGGCCGAAGCGCTTGCCGGTGTCGCCATCAAGCCGCCGGCGGCTCCCGTAGTGTCGAACGTCCTGGCTGCACCCATCACAGACCCCGACGATATCCGCCGCCGATTGGTCGAGCAGGTCACCGGGACAGTGCGCTGGCGCGAGTCAGTTGCCTATATGGCGGGTCACGGTGTTAGCAGGTTTTTCGAAATCGGCGCCGGCAAGGTGCTGAGCGGTTTGGTCAAGCGTATCGCAGAAGGCGCTGTCGGCGTTTCGGTCAGCGGGCCGGGCGATATCGGTGCGGCGAAGGACGCGCTCGCAGCAGCGCGGTCATCCTGAATGGGGAAGCAATGATGTTCGATCTCACTGGCAGGACCGCGCTGGTCACAGGCGCAAGCGGGGGCATCGGTGGCGCAATCGCGCAAGCCCTGCACAAGCAGGGCGCGAAGGTGGCCATATCAGGCACGAGGCGTGACGCGCTGGATGCGCTGGCCGCCCAGCTCGGCGAGCGGGTCCATGTGCTGCTTTGCAACCTCACCGACGCGGCCGAGGTCGAGGCGCTCGTGCCATCCGCCGAAAAGGCCATGGGACAAGTCGACATTCTCGTCGCCAATGCGGGCATCACCCGCGACAATCTTTTTGTGCAGCTGCGTGATGAGGATTGGGAGCAGGTGATCAATGTCAACCTGACTTCGACCTTCCGCCTCGCGCGCGCCGCGACCAAGCTGATGATGCGCAAACGCTTCGGCCGGATCATCGCGATCACGTCGGTCGTTGGCGTCACCGGCAATCCCGGCCAGGGCAATTACACGGCTTCAAAGGCCGGTCTGATCGGCATGATCAAGACGCTGGGCGCGGAATATGCCCGGCGCAATGTCACCGCCAATTGCATCGCTCCCGGCTTCATCGCCACGCCGATGACCGACGCACTGAACGACAAACAGCGCGAAGCCATTTTGTCGAAAGTTCCGGCGGCGCGTCTGGGCACGCCTGACGATATCGCCGCAGCCGCGGTTTATCTCTCCTCGAACGAAGCCGCCTATGTGACCGGGCAGACCATTCACGTGAATGGCGGAATGGCCATGATCTAAAGGCTGGTGGATCGGATTTGACGCCAAGCTGTTATCCGCAAGCTCAATGTCAATGCAAAACTCCACTGGAAAGGTGTATTTGCCGGGGGGCTTTTGATTCCAATATTTGCCAAACGGCCTGCCGCGATGCGACGTAAATGTTGGAATAGGACCACCGGTTCGGGCCCCCGGCGCGGGGCGGCCGGGGCTTATAGTCAAGGCCTTGGAAGTATGATAACCGGACCCCGGATGGGCGCAAAAGAACACCATTGCAGGACGTTGAAACCCTGTATAATTGGCGGTGCGGAGCCGGTCATCGTGCACCGGGTCCGTGTCGGCCGTGACAGGCCTCATTCAGATTATGCGCGAAGAGAAATTCACGACCACAGAAATTCACGACCACGATGGCTCGTACGTCTTGGGTCGGTCCAATGGGAACAGCACGAGGTTGAGCGATGAGTGAGATTGGCGAGCGGGTTAAGAAGATCGTGGTCGAACACCTTGGTGTCGAACCCGAGAAGGTGGTCGACAACGCGAGCTTTATTGATGACCTCGGCGCCGACAGTCTCGATACGGTCGAGCTCGTGATGGCTTTTGAAGAAGAATTCGGTTGTGAAATTCCTGACGATGCCGCGGAAACCATTTTGACCGTCGGCGACGCGACGAAATTTCTGGAAAAGAACGCGAAGAGCTGACGCGCTCGCGTGGAGCCGACAGAGGCGGAAGGGATCGCGGCCCCGCGGTCCCGCCGCTTGTTGTTGGAAACCGCGAATCGCGCGCTGGAGTGATCTAGATGAGGCGGGTTGTCGTCACGGGCCTTGGCATGGTTTCGCCGCTTGGCTGTGGCATCGAGCCCATCTGGAAGCGTCTCCTGAACGGCCAGAGCGGCGCCCGGAAGATCGAAACGTTCGAAGTCGCCGATCTTTCCAGCCAGATCGCTTGCGTGGTGCCCCGCGGCGACGGCAGCGACGCCACGTTCAACGCCGATCAGTGGATGGAGCCGAAAGACCAGCGCAAGGTCGATGACTTCATTATCTTTGCGATGTGTGCGGCGCGGCAGGCGCTTGAGGATGCCAATTGGCACCCTGAAAGCGAAGAAGACAAATGCGCCACCGGAACCATGATCGGTTCCGGCATCGGCGGGCTGTCGGGGATTGCCGACACCTCCATACTTCTGAAGGAGCGCGGGCCGCGCAAGGTGTCGCCGTTCTTCATCCCAGGCCGTCTCATCAACCTCGCTTCCGGCTATGTCTCGATCGAGCACGGTCTCAAGGGTCCCAATCACTCCGTGGTTACGGCATGCTCGACCGGCGCGCACGCGATCGGCGACGCGAGCCGGCTGATTGCGCTGGGCGATGCGGATGTCATGGTCGCCGGCGGCACCGAATCGCCGATTTGCCGGTTGGGCATGGCGGGCTTCTGTGCCGCACGCGCGTTGTCGACCGGCTTCAACGAAGCCCCGGAAAAGGCATCGCGCCCTTACGACAAGGATCGTGACGGCTTTGTGATGGGCGAGGGCGCCGGCATTGTGGTGCTCGAGGAATTCGAGCACGCGAAAAAACGCGGTGCGAAGATCTACGCCGAAGTGGTGGGTTATGGTCTGTCAGGCGATGCCTACCACATCACCTCGCCGTCGCCGGATGGCGATGGCGGGTTTCGCAGCATGAGCGCCGCGCTCAAACGTGCGGATATTTCCGCTTCCGATATCGACTACATCAACGCCCACGGGACATCGACGCAGGTCGGCGACGAGATCGAATTGGGAGCGGTCGAACGTCTCCTGGGCAATGCAGCCTCCCGGGTGTCGATGTCCTCGACCAAGTCATGCACCGGCCATCTGCTCGGTGCGGCAGGCGCAATCGAGGCGATCTTCAGTATTCTTGCGATTCGCGATAACATCGCCCCGCCGACGATCAATCTCGACAATCCGTCGGTCGAAACTGCGATCGATCTGGTGCCGAAAGTATCGCGCGAACGCGAAATTAATATCGTCCTGTCGAATTCATTCGGTTTCGGAGGTACAAACGCGTCTGTGATTCTGCGTCGCGTGTCCGCCGATTGGTAGATTGACAGTTGTTAATCTGCCCGGTCACCACATGCCCGCAATCCAATGCGAGTGTGGAATCTGTCTGATGGCGCGTGTCTGATTGCATGAAAATTCACCGTTTCGCCGCATTCGGTGATGATTCCTAGACGTGGGCGAGACTACCGGCCGTGTTTTTGGGCCACGATTGAACCGACAGGATTCAGGTTGCATCGATGAGTGAGAGGCCGCCCATTTCGCCAAGGAGCCCGCGTGCCGCGCTGGAGCCCGAGCAGGTTCCACCGCCACCCAAGCGTTCCGAACGCGCCCGCAATCCGTTCATCGTGGTCGGCAACGCCATCATCACCTTCATTCTGTTCGTGATGATCGCCGTCGGCGGCATTTATATCTACGGCAAGCAGAAGATCGAGGCGGCAGGTCCTTTGCAGGAGGACAAGATTGTCAACATTCCGTCGCGGGCGGGGGTGACCGACATTGCCGACGTTCTGCAGCGTGAAGGGGTAATCGACAACAATCGCTGGGCATTCATCGGCAGCGTGTTTGCGCTGAAAGCGCGCTCCGAACTCAAGCCCGGCGAATACCAGTTTCAGAAGAATGCGAGCTTGAGGGACGTCATCGGCACGATTGTCGAAGGCAAGGTGGTTCAGCATTCCATCACGGTTCCCGAAGGGCTGACTTCCGAACAGATCGTGGCGCGGCTTTCCGAGAACGATATTTTCTCGGGTTCGGTGCGCGAGTTGCCGCGCGAAGGCACGCTGCTGCCCGAAACCTACAAGTTTCCGCGCGGCACTCCGAGAGAGCAGGTGATCGCGCGCATGCAGCAAGCGCAGAAGCGCGTGCTTGCCGAGATCTGGGAGCGCCGCAATCCGGACATTCCGGTCAAGTCGGCCGAACAGCTTGTCACGCTGGCCTCGATTATCGAGAAGGAAACCGGAAGGGCGGATGAGCGCAGCCGGGTCGCCGCCGTGTTCGTCAACCGTCTGCGGCAGAAGATAAAGCTGCAGTCGGACCCGACGATCATTTACGGACTGGTCGGCGGCAAGGGAACCTTAGGCCGGCCGATCAAGCGCAGCGAAATCCAGCAGCCTTCGCCGTACAACACCTATGTGGTGGATGGATTGCCGCCCGGGCCAATCGCCAATCCTGGCCGCGCGTCGCTCGAGGCCGCCGCCAACCCGGCGAGGACGCGCGATCTGTTTTTCGTTGCTGACGGCACCGGCGGTCATGCTTTCAGCGACTCCTACGATCAGCACTCGAAAAACGTGGCCAAGCTGAGAGCGATGGAAAAGCAGACCCAGAACGATACGGTCGAGCCCGCCGACGATCCTGCGCCGCCGGCGGCAGCAAACGCCTCGGCTTCGGACACTGGCGCGCCTGCGGCGGCGGCGAAGCCGGCTCCGGCCAAGAAGCCGGCGCGCCCGGCGCCTTCACCCCGGCAAGGCGCAGCAGCCTCGTCTCCGGTGGTCCAGCAGTAGCACAAGCGTGTGACCACGGCCTGCTGGCGTCGAAGCGGGTGCCGGCAGGCGCGCAAATTCCACTTTAGCCTGAGACGCGCTAGACTTGCATTTTGGCCAGCGAATCTCTGGCCTTCGTTACGTCCGGAGAACCCCACGCAATGGTCCTGTCGAGCATGACCGGCTTTGCCCGTAGCCACGGCTCCAGCGGGCCCTATACGTTCGAATGGGAACTGAAGTCCGTCAATGCCAAGGGTTCCGACCTGCGCTTGCGCCTGCCGCCCGGTTGGGAGGAACTGGAGGCCTACGCCAAGAAGCGTGCGGCCGAGGTGCTGTCACGGGGCACGATCTACGTGAATTTCAACGTCAAGCGCGCCAACGCTCAATCGACCGTTCGCGTCAACGAAGACGTTCTGGCGTCGATCCTGCGTGTCGCGGGGACGCTTGCCAATAAGATCGACGCGGTAGCGCCCAGCATCGATGGACTCCTGAGCATCAAGGGCGTCATCGAAGTGGTCGAGCCGGAATCCGACGAGGCGGAAGACAAGGCTGCCAAAGATGCCGCTGCCACCGCCTTCGATCAGGCGCTTGCCAGTCTCGTCGAGATGCGCCGACGCGAAGGCGCCGCGCTGGGGCTGATTCTGTCGCAGCGCATGGACGAGATCGAGCGGCTGGCGAAGAGGGCTGAGGCCGCACCGGGACGCAAGCCGGAAGCGATCAAAGCGCGGCTTGCTGAACAGATCGCCATGCTCATGGAGACGTCCGATCGCTTCGACCCCGACCGCCTCAGCCAGGAAGCGCTTCTGATCGCAACCAAAGCAGACATACGCGAAGAACTCGATCGCATCGCGTCCCACGTCGCGCAGGCGCGTGACATGATCGCAAAGGGCGGCGCAGTCGGACGGCGTCTCGACTTCCTCGCCCAGGAATTCAATCGCGAAGTCAATACCTGCTGTTCCAAGTCCAACGATATCGAACTGACGAATACCGGCCTTGAAATGAAGAACGTGGTGGAGCAATTCCGCGAGCAGGTTCAGAACCTGGAGTGACGGACGACGGATGGAGGGCGAGGCGATGTCGGTTGAACGGCGCGGATTGATGTTCGTGTTGTCTTCGCCGTCGGGCGCGGGCAAGACCACGTTGTCGCGTCTCTTGATCGAGCGAATGCCCGGTCTGAGAATGTCAGTCTCGGCGACGACCCGAGCGATGCGGCCGGGCGAAGTCGACGGCCGCGACTACCTGTTCGTCGATCAATCGCGCTTCAAGGAAATGGTTCAGCGCAACGAACTGCTGGAATGGGCCACCGTCTTCGACAACAGCTACGGTACGCCGCGGGCGCCGGTCGAAGCGGCGCTGTCGGCCGGGCGGGATGTACTGTTCGATATCGACTGGCAGGGTACGCAGCAATTGCGCGAGAAAGCGCGCGCCGACGTGGTCAGCGTGTTCATTCTGCCGCCGTCGGCTGCCGATCTGGAAAAGCGGCTGCATAGTCGCGCCCAGGACAGCGATGCGGTCATCCGCTCCCGTATGAGCCGCGCCACGCACGAACTGAGCCATTGGGCGGAGTACGACTATATCGTCATCAACCACGACGTCGACGACGCTTTCGCCGAAGTGCAATCGATCCTGAAGGCCGAGCGGCTCAAGCGCGAACGCCGCACCGGTCTGACGACGTTCGTGCGCGAATTGCAGCGGCAGTTGGAGAAGTAGCCGCTTTTATCTCCGCGCGCGCCGGGGCATACGCGGGGCAAATTCCGGCGCGCGCTGATGGCGGGACGTCGCGCTGGCAACGCCGCGGGCAAATCGTGGCCGAAAGTCCCGATCGTCCATCGCTGGAGAATCCGACAGCACGATGCGGTCGTCATCCGTCGTCTCCCAGATCGGCCCTCGCGCAGAAGTCGCCTTGCGGCGACGCACGCGCCTGCGATGGCGCCGCAAGATGAGTGCCGCGGCGCCGGCGAACGCCAGCGCGCCGATCGCGGCAGCGATCAATGTCGGGATCATTTCGGGCTGCACGGATGCGGGCAAATCCGCAACCGATGCCGCCGCCGCTGGTGCGGCGGCCGCGGGCTGAGTAGCGTTGCTGGTCAGATCAGCCACGACCGGTGCCGCCTTCGGCACCGAGCTTGCGGGGACCGATTCCGGCCATCGCGTGGCTACGGCTGCGGCCGTATTCCAGACGGGAGCGTTTGCAGAATTGGCGACATTGCCGGCGGTGTTGGTAGGGTTGCTGGTGGCCGCAGGCGGGTTGGTTGCCACGGTATCCTCGCGGATGGCGGCTTGCGGCCGGAGTTCGGCGCGGGCATCGACAAACGACGGCTTCGCAACAGGCGCGGGCGCCGGCGCTGGCGGGCTCGTTTCCGGCAAGGCCTGTGCGACTTCGCCGCCCTCGCGGCGCAGATACCAGCAATTACGCTTGTTGAGGTGGTCGACCCGATAACGCCAATGGCTGCCCGCGGGCGTTTCGTTTTTCGGGCTCAGAAGACAGTTCTCGGCCGTTGCCGTCTCACCGCGCGCCATCGTCACAAGCGGAATGCTAGCGAGAATGTTGACGAAAATGGCGGACGCAATTCTTGCGGCTCGTCTTGGCATACGGATTCTCCGGTGAACGCGATACTTTTCACCTGCCCAAACTCACCAAAAAATAGGGTCGCAATGAGCCGCAAATCCGGACAGCATTGGGCTTAATTCGGGCTGACGCCCGGGCTCCCAGGACACGCTGCGGATGAGGGTTTTGAGGCTTTAATTTTTCAGTTGACCCCCTAGTGTGGCGGTTCAGAAGTCCGCATTATTTGTGCCGCGAGTCCTTCATGCGGACTTCTGACCCAAAGCCACACTAGGTTAATAACTTGGCTAGTGTCCTTTCGATTCCGAAGTTCGCAAACGTGGCTCCGCGAGATAATGCGAACTTCGGAATCAGGACACTAGTTTTTCAGCATAATGCGCCCGACGACTTGGCCTGCGCGCAGCGCATCGATCCATTTCTGGACATCCGCCATCGGCTCTTCCCGCATCGGGGTTGGCTTGATCTTGCCAGCCCGCGCGAGCGACATCAGTTCATGCCCCTCGGCGAGCGTGCCCACCATGAAGCCCTCGATCGTCATCCGCTTGTAGACCCATTGCACCGTGGGCAGGCTGAAATTGCCGCCCATCAGGCCTGACACGACGATCTTGCCGCCGCGTGCCAGCACCGAAACGGCAAATGCCATCGATTTTTCGTTACCCGCGAAATCGACGATCTCGTCGAATCCGCCTTCGGTTTCCTTGAGAATGCGCCGGCTGATCTCCGGCTCCGATGGATCGTAGGCGAAAGCCGCGCCGTTCTTGAGCGCTGTTTCGCGGGCCGCCGCGCTCAGATCCGCGACCGTGATCGGCTGCTTGAACATGGCTTGCGCGAATGAAAGCCCCATCATGCCGACGCCGCCGAGACCGATCAGTAGCAGGTTACGCCGTCGCGGGCGACCGACGAGCCGCTTCAAGGCGCCATAGGCGGTGACGCCGGAGCACATCAGCGTGGCAGCCTGATTGACCGGCAGTGGATCGTATTCAAGCAGATATTTTGCGTCGGGCACCAGCACGTGGCTGGCGAAACCGCCATCGATGGTGACGCCGAGAAACCGCTGCTTGGCGCAGAGATTTTCATCGCCTGCCAGGCATTCGCGGCACTGACCGCAGCCGATCCATGGAAACACGGCGCGCTTGGCGCCGATCAGATCCTTCGGCACGTCGGGGCCGACCTCCTCGACGAGGCCGGCGATCTCGTGACCGAGCGTGAAGGGGAGCGCCATGCCGCGCGTGGTGTCGAGCTTCTTGCCGCCGCCGAGATCGGCATAACCGTCCTGAATGTGAAGGTCGGAATGGCAAAGCCCACAGCGCTCGATCCGAACCAACACCTCTCGTCCTGCAGGCTTCGGCGCCTCGACGATGGTTTCGCACAGCGGCGCATCAAATTTGACGAGGGATTGACGGCGCATGAGCGGCATGAAGCGTCTCCGGAAGGATATTCAGCTATGGTTGCGTATATGGGTCAATTCCCGCGCCATGGCAACAAAGCCGCCGACGGAAACGGTTTCGGGACGCCGCGTCTCGTCAATCTCAGCCGCAGCGACCAGCCGCGCCGGCTCGATCCCCAATGATTTTAGGCTTTGGCGAAGCATTTTGCGGCGCTGACCGAAAGCTGCCGCGGATACCTGTTCCAACGCGCGGCGGTCGCAGGGCTCCGGCGCGCTGCGCGGTATCAACCGCACGACAGAGGAAGTCACCTTGGGCTGCGGTACGAACGCTGCGGGCGAAATATCGAACAGTATCTTCGTCTCGGCGCGCCAATTCGCAAGCACGCCAAGCCGCCCGTAAGCTTCATCGTTCTCGTGTGCCACGATGCGTTCGGCGACTTCACGCTGAAACATCAGCACCATCGTGTCGTACCAGGGCGGCCACGGCTCGATCGACAGCCAATCGATCAGAAGCGCGGTCGCAATATTATAGGGCAGGTTGGCGACGATTTTTGCGCGCGTGGACCCGAGCCACGGACGCGGATCGAAATGCTGGGCGTCGGCACATACGACCTCCAGCCGTCCCGGATATCGCTGCGCGATCTCTTCGAGCGCGGGAAGGACGCGTTCGTCGCGCTCCACCGCGATCACGTGGCGCGCTCCCATGGCCAGCAAGGCGCGCGTCAATCCCCCCGGACCGGGACCGATCTCGATCACCGTGGCATCTTCGAGCGGGCCTGCGGCGCGCGCGATCCGGGCGGTGAGATTAAGGTCCAAAAGGAAATTCTGCCCGAGCGATTTGCGGGCAGAGAGCGAGTGCCGGCGAATGACCTCGCGAAGCGGCGGAAGGTCGTCGATCGCGCTCATGCCAGTGCCCACTTTTCGAAGTTCGTGTTCGACCTCAGCGCCCACCTTCGCGAACTTCGGAAAGTCATGGGCACTAGAAAACCCACGATTCTAATAGTCACCGCACTGGCCGGGCGGCCGCCATGCGGGCGGCAAGTCGCAGCGCCGCAATCAGGCTTGACGGATTGGCCTTGCCTGACCCGGCAATGTCGAAGGCTGTGCCGTGGTCGGGCGACGTGCGGATGAAGGGTAGCCCGAGGGTGACATTGACGGCGTCTTCGAACGCCAGCGTCTTGATCGGGATCAGTGCCTGGTCGTGATACATGCAGATGGCGCAGTCATAGGTTCGCCGCGCGGCATCGTGAAACATCGTATCCGCCGGCAGCGGTCCGCGGATATCCAGACCCTCGCCACGCAGCAGCTCTACGGCCGGCGCAACTATGGTCTTGTCCTCGGTCCCCAGCGAGCCATCCTCGCCCGCATGCGGATTGAGGCCGGACACGGCGAGACGCGGGCGCGCAAGTCCGAAATAGGATTTTAGATCCGCCACCACGATACGCGATGTCGAAGCAATCAACTCGCTCGAAAGCTGCGCCAGTGCCTCGCGTAAGGAGACATGGATGGTGACGGGGACGACGGCAAGCGTAGGCGACCACAGCATCATGACGGGTTGTGGCGACGATGTATCCGTCGCTGCGAGTTCGGCGAGATATTCAGTATGACCAGGGTGACGGAAACCGGCGCGGTAAAGCACGTTTTTGGCGATCGGGTTGGTCACAACCGCGCTCGCGCGGCCGGCTATTACATCTTTCACCGCCTTGCGGATCGAGGCGAGTGCGGCGCCGGCACTGCTATCGTCGGGCCGGCCGGGTGCTGCGGACGCAACATGACCCGTAGGAACGACCGGCAATGCGTGCGCGAAAGTGTCGTTCGCTTCCTCAGGACCGACTTCGGCGATCCGGACGGTTAGCCCCAGCGTCTTTGCCCGGCGATGGAGAGAAGCGGCATCCCCGAGCCAATAGAAGGCGGGTAACTTGAGATCGGCGCGGCGAAGCCAAGCGTTGAGCGTGATGTCGGGGCCGATCCCCGCGGGTTCGCCCGATGTCAGCGCGAGAGGCTTTGCCATATGTCAAAATGTTCGATTATTGCGACTTCGGATATTCGATCATTGCGGCTGCGCGCACTTCTCGTAAATACGACTTGGACTTTGCCTCGTATTTCTCGGCAAACATCTTGTCCCGGATTTCCTTCTTTTTGGGCGTATCGACCTTGGTTGGCTCTCTTGCGCACAACACGACCATTTCGATGCCCTGTTTGGTCACCTCAGGCGGGGTCAGGTGACCGATTTGCATTCCGTCGAGTATTTCGCGGAGCGAAGCCGGGATATCGGCCGAGGTCTTGGTTACGGACTCGCGAATCGCGGCGTTCGGCATCGCCTTGAAGAAGGCGTTCGCCTCCGTGCATGACTGAATGCGGGCGCGCAGCGCCTCTGCTTCCTTCTTGCGAGTCTCGACGACTTCTATTGCGGAGCCGCGCGGAACCACCAGCACGATCGGCTGCATCTTGTATTCGACACCCTGAGATTCGCCTTTTGGGTCCTCGCCTTGTTCCTTGGCTTTCTCCTCTATGTCCTTTTCGCCGACCTGGAGGCTTTCTTTATATCGGCCGCGAATCAAGTTGCTCCAGACCATGTCGGTCTTGATGCGGGCCTTGAGTGTATCCGGGCGAATACCCTGGCTCTCCAACGACTTCGTCAACGCGTCCGGAGTGATTCGCATCCGCCCGGCCATGCCGGTGTAGGATTGATCGACGTCGCTTGCCGAAGGATCGATGCCAAATTTCTTTCCTTCCTTGAGCTTCACTTTCTCGTCGATCAGTTCGCTGAGCACGTCCTTGCGGTCCGGCATTTTGTGGGTGCTCAGCATGAGCAGCTTGGAGCGCTGTTCAATATCGTAATTGGTGATGGGCTCGCCGTTGACCATCACGACGACTTGCGCGCGGGCAGGTAGCGACGATCCCACGATCAAAGCGAGGGCCACGCCGCAGCCTAGAATGAGCGTTGAAAGCCGGTTAAGGAGGGCAACGGTCATGGTCGTCATCTTGGCTATGTTAGTCCGAGTCCGTTAAGCAGGGTTGACGTCATTTCGCGCTTCACAGGCGACAGCACAAACCTGCTGAAATCCTATACTTGCCGGCTGCCTTTGATCCCAGTCAAGAAGACCTTTGTCGGAAAGCCGGGCCTAGGCCCAGGATCATACCGCATCAATAATATCGTCCGCGAGGTCCTCCCGGGGGCCGAGCCTATTGTCCCGTCGTGCCCGAATTGGCAATGGTGCGCAGGCCGAGTTGCAGCATGAAAGCGTGGCCGAGAATCGGCGGCGAGGTCGCCGTCGCATAGGAATACGAGGTGACATAGTTGGCGGCGAGCACGAAGCAGTCGTCCACGTAGCCCGCGCCGACGACGTATTGGTTGATCTGGTTGGCGACCAGATCCCAGCGCGCAGCGCCGGTCGCGACCCAGTTGGTCGCGAGCTTGACCGAACCGGAGACCAGAACGCCCTCGCGGCGCGTCAGATATCCGATGTCGGGCTGTGCGGCGTAATCGCCGTAAAGGACGCTGACCGACCAGCGGTCGAAGTTGGCCTTGGCTTCAGCCTCGAAGCGCTCCACTTCACCGGTCGCCTGATCAAAGCGCGCGCGCGTTGCGATCGTGTAGGTTCGGTTCGGCGAGTAGCTCAGGCTGGCGACGTAGTCCGATTTCGGCGTCTGAAGGCCTGAATCGACCGCGGTGTTGGTGACGTCCTGCACCGCGAAGGAGTTCATGCCGAATAGCTGATAGGATTGGCCAAACACCGCGGTGACCGATCCACCGCGGTCGAACTGGGTGGTTGCCTGAACGCCCGCGTTGGCTCGCCCGCCGCCTTCGACGCGGTCATAGCCGGAGAATTTGTCGACACTGAACAGGTTCGAGGTGTCGAAGGTCATGCTCTGCGAGTCTTCGTTGGGCAGTTTACCCGCATAGGTTTCGTTCGGGCGGATGATGACCTGCGCGATCGGCTCGATGGTGGTAGAGCCCCACGGCTGAACGTTGATGAAGGGATATCGGTACTCGAGCCCGATCGTCGGCATCACGCGCAGCGCCTGGGTGTCGCCTGTAGGCAGGAAGCTCGAGACACCCGGCTGATTCGAAATGTCGGCGTTGATGGCATCAGCGCGCAGGCTGGCAAACGGTGTCCAGATTTCACCGGCCGAATCGGTGAACGAGCGCCGCCAATCGACCTCGGCCGAGAAGCGCGTGTAGGTGCCCGGCATGCCGCGAAGCAGGCAGTTCTGGCGGTTGATGCTCTGGGCCGTGTCGGCGGTAGCGTTCAGGCACGCCCCGGTAGCGGCAGCGGCCGGGTTGATGGCATCGAACACGGCGCTGTCGCGGGTAAGATTGGTAAAGTTCGTCTTGTAGCTGACCTCACCACCCAGCACCGGGTGGTTGATTACGTTGGCGTAGTCGATCACCGGCCAGACCACCGGCACCTGCGACTGATTGCCCGAAAGGCTGAGGTAGTAGATCGTCCGCGCGTCGAAGTAGCTGCGGTTGCCGACGCCGGTCAGGTAAAGCTGCGACGGCGCTTCCGTCGGTAGTGCGAGGAATGAATTAAACGCGTCCTTGTAGGCGGACAGCCGATAGTCCGACAGCAGCATGTAGTCGGATAGTGCGATGCCTTCCCAGCCCCAGACCCACTTGTCGCTCAGGGCGAATTCGCCCTTGGTCTCGATACCACCGCGGAATTGGCGATCACCGGGCTGGCCGGCGAAGGCGCCGGGATCGAGTTGGTCGATTCCATAAGCGCGAATTTGATAGGCGCCGTCCATCAGGCGCTGGCGGAATTCACCCTGCAACAACACGCCCTGTTCGGTCATAAAGCGCGGGTTGAAGGTTGCGTCATAATCCGGCGCAATCGCCCAGTAGTAGGGCGTTTCGATACCGAATCCGTAGGTCGAATTGGTGGAGTAAGAGGGCATCAGGAAACCGCTCTTGCGCTTCACGGTCGGATCTGGCGTCGAGAAATACGGCAGATATGCCATCGGAACGCCGAAGAACTCCAACTGCGCGTTCTCGAAGTAGAGCATCTTGTCGATCTGGTCATGGATGATGCGCACCCCCTTGACCTGCCACAGCGGCGGCTTTCTCGGATCGTCCTTACAGGGTGCGCAGGCGGTATAGACGCCGTTTTCGAAAACCGTGTAGTTGCCGCTGGATCGGTCGGCCCGGGTCGCAGCCATGTGCGTGGCGTCGGCAGTGTCAACGTGGAGCGAATCCACGAAGCCGTCGCGATAGTCGTCGCTGAGGTCGAGGATGTTGGCGTAGGTGATCTTGCCATCCAGATCGGTCATGCGGATGTTGCCTTCGGCGTGCAACCGCTTGGTCTTCTGATCGTAGATGACCTTGTCCGCCTCGACGCTCGTTCCGTTGTAGAACAGCTGCACATTGCCGACCGCCGACACCCGCGAATTGTTGTAGTCGTAATCCACCTCATTGGCCTGCACGAGCATCTGTCCGTCATTGGCCGGACGCTGCGTGACCGGCTTGGGCGGCCGCGGATTGTAGCTGAAGCTTTGCGCGTGCGCGGTGGCGAGCGCGAAGAGGCCCGACAGCAGCAAGCTGAACGCGATTGACGCGAGGCGTACGCCAGCGCGGCGCAGGGCAGCGTTCTGCCGCAACGCAAACGATCTTTTATGGAGGGCGGCAACCACGGCCACTACCCGTCCTCCTGGTACAACAAGGCCAAAAAGCCGGTGAGGCCGCCAACGCATACGGGCAGCCACGCCGAAGCGATCGGATGCATCAACTCAGCCTTGCTCAAGTCCTCGGTTACTTTGGACAAAACATAGAGCAGAAAGCCTGCGCCCACGCCACTCAAAACCATCTTCTGTACGCCGCCCATGCGGAAGAAACGCAGACTTACACTGGCAGCGAGCATGACCATGGCGGCCAGCAAAAAAGGCTGTGCAATCAACTTGTGGTATTGCAGCCGGTAGCCGGCCGTGGCGAAGCCGGAGCTCTCGGAAGAACGGATGTAGCCCGGCAGTTGCCAAAAAGACACAGTCTCCGGGGTCGAAAAGCTATTCCGGACCTGGGCGGGCGTGAGGCTGGTGGCAAGCGCAAAGCTATCCTGATCGGCCGGAGGGCCGTCCAAGGTGTATCGGCGGACCGATTTGAACAGCCATTGCCCTTCCTCGAGGGTGGCCTGTTGCGCTTCGATCCGCTCCTTGAACTGATCGTTGTTGTCGAAGCGAAACACCGTGAGACCTGTCAGTCGCGCGCCCTGCTGCTCGCTGCGGGCGGCGTTGATGATGGCTTGCCCGTCGCTGTTGACCTGATTGATCCAGAATCCGGCGGCATCCTGCACGCCGCCGCCGGGCGCGTTGCCGAATAGCTCGGCTTCCATCCGTTTGGAGAGCTCGCGCAGGTTGGCCGACATCGGATTGTAGGCGATGGTGGCAAGCAACCCGAGCACCATCGCGCTGGCCAGCGCCGGCGCAATGAATTGCCAGGCCGATACCCCTGCCGCCCGTGCCACCACGAGTTCCAGCCGCCGGGAAAGCGCGAGGTAGCAGGTCATGGCTCCGATCAGGATGCAGAACGGCATCATCTTTTCGAGCAGTTGCGGCACTCGGAATAGCGAGGTCTCCGCGACCGCGATCGCTGAAACGTCGGCGAGGCCCGAGGTCTTCCGCACCATTTCGATGTAGTCGACGAGCACCAGCAGCACGAAGATGGCGGCAAAGACGCCGAGCGCCGACACCACGAAGCGGCCAGCGAAATAGCGTCCAAGCGTATTGGTGACCATGCTCATGCGGCGGCCGGACGTCCAAAGAGCCGCAGGATTCGCTCGTTCGACCGATTGATGGCTTCCATCAGCATCGCTGGCGGTTCGATGACGACGCCGTCAATGATGATCCAGAAGCTGGCGCCGATGGCCGTAGCCAGCATCAGGTACTGTACGACAGTTGCGTATGGCGATTTCACGGTCAGCACCGAGCAGGCGAATCCCGCCATCCGCAGTCCGAACACCGCGAGGATCGCGCCGCCGATCGAAAAGTTTCGGCTCTGGCGCGTGGTGCGCGGTGCGCCCAGAAAGGCAAAGGTGAGCGCGGCGAATGCAAAGGGATAGATCGGCGACATGAAGCGGTCGTGCAGTTCGGCGCGGAATTGTCCGGGCAACTGCTGATAGATCGGGTCAGCCTCTTCGGGGGCGAGCAATTCCCAGAGGTAGCGCTCGCGAATGCCGAGCGTGACGTCGTGGCCCTTGTTGAATTTCGACATGTCGAAGCCGTAGCGGCCGAATGCGACCAGCGCGGGATCGCGCTTGCCGGCTTCGAAGCGTTCGAGATTTCCGTCTTCGAGAATCAGGAACGAGCCGCCTTCGTTTTTCACGACAGTGCCGTGGTCGGCGACGATGCTGACGCGCTCCTTCGGATCGCGTCGGTCATCGATGAAGATGCCCTTGAGCAAGCCGCCCGGTTGGCGTTCGCGGATGCGGATGGTCAAATTCTGATCGAGCTGGGCGAAGCGGCCGGGTTGCAAGACGTTGGTCAGCACGTCGGCGGTGATCTCGGCGTCCCATTGCTTGATTCGGCGAAGGCCGTCCGGCGCCAGAAAGGCGGCGATAAAGGCGACCAGCATCGCGACCACGCAGGTGGCAAAGATGAAGGGGCGGAACAGGCGGATCGGGGAGAAGCCGGCCGCGTTCATTACGATGATTTCCGAATCGGTCGCGAGCTTGTTCAGCGTGTGCGAGATCGAGATCATCAGTGCGATCGGGGAGATGATCAGGACCAGCGCCGGAATGACCAGGCTGGTGATGCCGAGGAAGGTCAGGATGGTCTGGCCCTGACTGGTCATGAGGTCGATGCCGCGCAATGCCTGCGTAATCCAGATCACGCCGGTGAGGCTGATCAGGACAAGCGCAAACGACGCCAGCGTCGTGCGAAAGATATACCTGTCGATCGACCCCATCGTTATCGCACGATCCCACCTTGGCGCGCCTAAAAGCGGTTGCCGACCAACCCCGGATGGGGATCCCCTTTGGTCGCTCCGCCGTTGCTCAGGCTGCTGTATTCTCTCACTACCATCCCTTTGATCCGTCAACAAAATGGCTTGGCCGTGGCGGGCTTAGGACATGGTTAATAATTTAGGCAATGTGGCGTGGCCGCCACGGTAATGGGTGGATTCGGCCGTCACGCGGCGGCGCGGCATTCCCGTGCGCAAATGTCAATCCCGAGCACCATTAAAATCCGGCAATCTGAGGTGGGTCTATGACCGCTATATCCGCAAAAGCGGTGGTACCGGGGAGGGCGCCAAGGTGAGAATCAGGTCGCGCCATCGGCGATCGATGCACCCGCTTGCATTGCAGGAACTTCAGACGGCTGGTGGCGGCGCTTGGCAGCGCGGCGTCTCGCGGGCCATAGTGGGCCGATACACGCTCTTGACGGGTGCCTTATGCAGCCGGGAAGAGAATCTTCGCCGGCAGGCAGGCCGCCTTGTCACCAGCGACAGCCCTGATTCTTGGAGGATTTACTTATGACCGACGCCGTCAAGGTCGGCTTTGTCTCGTTTTCTGCCGCCCCAAGCGGAATTCTGGCGGTGTTTTGCGACGATGCGCTCGAGTTCGGCCCCTCAACCCGAAAGCTGCTGGGGACAGCGGCCGGTTTGATCAAGCAGGCGGCCGAAACCAATCGGTTCAAGGGAAAAAACGGCTCGGTTCTCGATATTTTGGCTCCGCAGGGTCTCAAGGCGAAGCGTCTGCTTGTGGTGGGGACGGGCAAGCTTTCCGAACTCAAGGAGCACGACTTTCTCAAACTCGGCGGCACCGTTGCCGGCAAGCTGAAGGCGGGACGCGAGGCCGTCGGGGTGATCGCCGAATTGCCCAAGGGCCCGATGAGCGCCGATCAGGCCGCCGCAGTCGCTTCGGGCATTCGGCTGCGCGGCTACGTCTTCGATCGCTACAAGACCAAGAAAAAGGACGGCGAGGACACAAAGTTGAAGGCCGATGTATCGGTCGCGGTCGGCGATGTCGCCGCTGCGAAAAAGGCGTTTGCCCCAAGCGCGCACGTTGTCGACGGCGTGATCACGGCCCGCGATCTCGTCAACGAGCCGCCGAACGTGCTGTTTCCGGTCGAATTCGCGCGCCGTGCCGGCCAGTTGCGCAAACTTGGCGTTGCGGTCGACGTCCTCGATGTCAACGCGATGAAGAAACTCGGGATGGGCGCGCTGCTCGGCGTGGCGCAAGGCTCGACTCAACCCGGCCGCACCGTGATCATGCGCTGGAATGGCGGAAAGCGGGGCGAGCAGCCGGTTGCTTTTATCGGCAAAGGCGTTTGTTTCGATACCGGCGGCATTTCGATCAAGCCCGCCGGCAGCATGGAAGACATGAAGGGCGATATGGGCGGGGCTGCCTGTGTCGTCGGGCTGATGCAGGCATTGGCGGCGCGCAAGGCCAAAGCCAATGTGATCGGTGCGATCGGCGTCGTCGAAAACATGCCGGACGGCAATGCCCAGCGTCCGGGCGATATCGTGACTTCAATGTCCGGTCAGACCATCGAAATCATCAATACCGACGCCGAAGGACGGCTGGTGCTCGCGGACGTGCTTTGGTACGTGGCCAAGAAGTACAAGCCGAAATTCATGGTCGACCTTGCCACGCTGACAGGCGCTATCATGGTGGCGCTCGGCACCGAATATGCGGGCCTGTTCTCCAACAATGACGAACTGTCCGAGCGTCTCGTCAAAGTGGGACTTGTGACGGGCGAGCGCGTCTGGCGCATGCCGCTTGGCCCGGAATACGACAAGCAGATCGATTCGCAGTTTGCCGACATGAAGAACACCGGCACACGCAACGGCGGCTCGATTACCGCGGCGCAATTCCTGCAACGCTTCGTCGACGGCACGCCCTGGGCTCACCTCGACATTGCGGGTACTGCGATGGGGGCGCCAAAGACCGAGATCAACCAGAGCTGGGGTTCCGGCTTTGGCGTTCGTCTGCTCGACCGGCTGGTTGCGGAGCACTACGAAGCGAAGCGATGACGGAAATTCTTTTCTATCATCTGCAAGATGTCTCGCTGGAGAACGTGCTGCCGCCGCTGCTCGAAAAATCCCTCGAGCGCGGCTGGCGGGTCGTCGTGCAGTCGACGTCGGAAGAGCGCACCGAGGCGCTGGACGCGCACCTGTGGACCTATCGCGAAGACTCATTCCTGCCGCACGCGACCTGGCGTGTCAGTGACGTTGAGGATCACCCGATTGTCCTCGTCGTCGAGGACAGCAATCCGAATCGGGCCAATGTGAGATTTCTGGTCGACAACGCGCCTTTGCCGGCCAATACGGACATCTACGACCGCGTCGTCCTGCTGTTCAACGGCGATGACGCGGATGCGCTTACCGCAGCGCGTCAAGCCTGGACCGACTGCAAGGGGCAGGGATTCGACGTAACCTATTGGCAAGCCGACGAACGTGGCCGCTGGCAAAAGCGCGATTAACAGTTCCGCTATTAATGATAATCTATGGTTTTAGGCCGCAGGCCTGTATAAGGCCATGGTCGTGCCGCAAAATGATGGTTGGACAATCGCTTAAGGGCAAGGGTGGGAATCTAGGTCGTCGTGCGAAACCAATACCTTCATCGCAAATCAGTGCTGGCACTGCTTCTGGTCGCTCCTGTGCTGACAGGCTGCGGAGCGACGGCTTCCGATATTTTCTCTTCCGACCTCATGTCGAAGGATGCCGAATGGTTCTCGCGTAGCGGCCGGCTCTTCATCAAGAGCGTCGCGATCGAGACGCCGCCGCTCTCACCAGAGAAGCCGGTCACGGCCGAGGATCTCGTCAGCGCCGAGGGTGCCTGCCCAGGCATGGCGGCCGCCAATCTTCCGACCAATGCCAACGCCCTGTCGGACGGCGCGCCGGCGCCTGTGCCTGCAAGCAGCGGTACGGTCGCGCTTGGCCACACCGAATGCGACGTCGTCCGCGGGATCGGCGCTCCTGCCAACGTCAGTATCTCGAATAACGAACGCGGCGAACGCCTCACGGTGGTCAACTTCTCGCAAGGTGCGCGCGCGGGAATCTATACCTTCACCGCGGGGAGGCTGACCTCGGTCGAGCGTGGGGCGGAGCCGGTAGCTGAGCCGAAAGCCACCAAGCCGAAAAAGAAAAAGCCGGCGCAGGCGCCGACCTGATCGCGTTTGATCCCGGCTACGCCTGACGGGCGGTTTCGTGCCGCCCATTTGAAACTCCTGCGCCACGAGCTGGGCACTAGTCCAATTCCGAACTTGCCGCTAGCCATTCCTCCTCGACCTTTGTCAGGGCATCCGCGGCGCTCGCGCGCGCCTTGCTGAGTTGGGCGGCCTGCTTTGGATCGCGCGTAAACAGATCAGGCAGGGCAAGTGCCGCATCGATCTTTTCAATGATGCCGCTGATCCGCGCCATTTCCGTTTCGGCTTCCGAAATCCGTTGTTTGAGCGGGATGCGTTTTTCCCTTGGCCGGCGCGCATTGGCGCTGCCTTGACCGCCCGGTTCCGGCTCGCGTTCACGCGGAGCGACCCTGGCGCCACGTGCCGACAGCACGGTTCGCCGGTAATCGTCGAGATCGCCGTCATAGTTTGTCACGGCGTGGTTCGCGACCACCCATAGCTGATCGGCGCAGGATTCGATCAGGTAGCGGTCGTGGGAGACCATGATGACGGCGCCGGGGAAATCGTTGATGGCTTCCGCGAGCGCCGCACGGCTGTCGATGTCCAGATGGTTGGTGGGTTCGTCCAGGATGATCATGTTGGGGCCGAAGAATGTCGCAAGCCCCAGCAGCAGCCGGGCTTTCTCACCCCCGGAGAGATTTTTCACCAGCGTGTCGCCGGCTTTGCCGGAGAAGCCGATCGCGCCGGTGCGTCCGCGTACCTTGCTCTCGGGGGCATCAGGCAACAGCCTGCGAATATGATCATAAGGCGAAGCATCGACGTTGAGTTCGTCGACCTGATGCTGGGCAAAGTATCCGACCGAAAGCTTATCAGCCCGGGTGATCTTTCCGGAAAACGGCGAAAGCCTGCCGGCGAGCAGCTTGACCAGCGTCGACTTGCCGTTGCCGTTGGCCCCTAACAGCGCGATGCGGTCGTCGGTATCGATCCGCAGCGTCACGCGGTCGAGGACCGGTTGTTTCGGGTCATACCCTACCGACACGTCGTCGACGGCGATGATCGGCGGGGAGAGCATTTTTTCAGGCTGCGGGAAGGTGATCTCGTGCACGTCCTGGGTGACGAGCGCGGTCACCGGCTTCATTCGCTCCAGCATCTTGACGCGGGATTGCGCCTGGCGAGCTTTCGAGGCCTTGGCCTTGAAGCGATCGACAAAGGCTTGCAGGCGTTTGCGTTCCTCGGCCTGCCTTCTGGCGTGCTTGGCATCGAGCAGTTCGCGTGTGGCGCGCTGTTCCTCGAACGAGGAATAGCTGCCCTTGTAGAGGGTAAGCCTGCCGCGATCGAGATGCAGGATCTGATCGACTGACGTCTCGAGCAG
Source organism: uncultured Alphaproteobacteria bacterium (assembly GCA_963788885.1). Classification (GTDB taxonomy): domain Bacteria; phylum Pseudomonadota; class Alphaproteobacteria; order Rhizobiales; family Xanthobacteraceae; genus Bradyrhizobium. The sequence continues at coordinate 185,482 of CAWBIR010000002.1, forward strand.
GTCGCGATCGTGGCTGATGACGATGACGGTGCGCGGATAATTGGCGAGGTGATCCTCCAGCCACAGCGTGCCTTCGAGGTCGAGGTAGTTCGTCGGCTCGTCCAGCAACAACAGGTCCGGCGCAGCAAATAGCGTCGCCGCCAGCGCCACGCGCATGCGCCAGCCACCGGAAAATTCCGCGCATGGCCGGTTCTGGTCTTCAGCGGAGAATCCAAGGCCGCTCAGGATCGCTGCCGCACGCGCGGGCGCGGAATGCGCCTCGATGTCGACGAGCCGGGTTTGAATTTCAGCAATGCGGGTCGGATCGCTCGCAACCTCCGCCTCGCGCATCAATGCTTCGCGCTCGCGATCGGCTTTCAAGACGACTTCGATCAGCTTTTCCGGTCCGTCCGGCGCCTCCTGCGCGAGGCTACCTATACGCCAGCGTGGAGGAATGGCGATGGTGCCGGTTTCGGTCGGCAGGTCACCGCGAATGGCGTGAAACAGCGTCGATTTGCCGACGCCGTTGCGGCCGACGAAGCCCACGCGTGCGCCAGGTACAATCTGTACCGAACTGCTGTCGATCAGAAGACGCCCGGCAATCCGGACCGAAATATCGGTGAAGGCAAGCATGCGGGCTTTTCACCGAAAGCCGCTTCAAAACGCAACCTGTATGTTGGTCCGGCAGCTCGGAAAATATGACCAATGCTTGCCGCGCATTCGTCCTGGTGGAGTGGATTTGACATTCGCTACCCAGCTAGCCGCAAATGCGCAAGGCGAATGTCAAATCCGAAACTCCACCAGAAACTTGAATTTGCTAGTGGTCCTTTGATTCTCACATTCGCAAAAGTGCCCGCTGAGAAGGGATGCGAATGTTAGAATCGGACCACTAGCGCGACTTCACCCCGTCGGCTTCGTCGCGTCTGCGCAGCTCTTCGACAAGATGCTGCAGATGGGGCGACATGCCGGTCGGGTCCGGACGAAAGATCTGTTGGAGACGCTCGCCCACGGCATCGCAGATGGATCGGCTGGACCTGTGATCGAGAGGTTCGATGTCGTCTGCATGTGAACTTTTCATGACCCGTTCCGTGCCCTGACAATTGTTAGGTCAGGTGACGGCATACCAAGTCATCGAACGCGAATTTGTTTCCGCAAACCTGTGGATTGCCGATCGTTTTGGCAAATTTTCGATGAAAAGAGGGGTTTCCAGCGGGAACAATCGGAGACCCCGACCCACAGGGGTTCGGGGTCCCAGATGCTGCCTTTGGGCGCAGGTTTCAGTAGCAGCGATTGATCAGACGCCAGCGAGGCCCAAACGGGGTCGGGACCAGTCGCCGGACATAGCAACCGCCATATCCGTCATAGCCGTAGCCGTAATAGACGGGACCGCCGACAACGAAGCGCGGGCCGCCAAAGCCGTGGTGCCATCCGCCATGCCATCCACCGTGCCAGCCGCCCCAGGCCGAGGCGGAGGTGGGGGCGAGCGCTGCCGCGCCGAGTGAAACCGCGGCAACCAATGCGAGTGAAAGTTTGCGAAACATCGTCGTCTCCTCAAGCTCAGGCGCACAACGCGCCATCGGTGAAACGCACTTTTCCTGAACGCCGTTTCCGAATGGAGTGACGTCCGGATGACGAAAACCTACGCTTGCGCGCGTGAATGAAAGTGGGACGATCGTTTCAGAAAGGGTTCATTTAGGTGAAATCGTCGTAATCCTTAATTCCGGTCATCGGCCGAAACGGCCCGTTTTCAGGCCATCGCATCGCTTGCCGTGTCCCGGCCGCACCGATATAAGCCCGCAACCTCCATCGGCGCTTTTTCAAGGATGAAATCATGGCGATCGAACGCACCTTTTCCATCATCAAGCCGGACGCGACGGCTCGCAATCTGACCGGCGCCGTCAATGCGCTGATCGAGAAAGCTGGCCTCCGCGTCGTTGCCCAGAAGCGCATCCGCATGACACGCGAACAGGCGGAGACCTTCTATGCCGTTCACAAGGCGCGGCCGTTCTTCGGCGAACTGGTGGATTTCATGACCTCCGGTCCGGTGGTCGTTCAGGTGCTCGAGGGCGAAAACGCCGTTCTCAAATACCGCGACGTGATGGGTGCGACCGACCCGTCGAAGGCCGCCGACGGCACCATCCGCAAGGTTCATGCGAAATCGATCGGCGAGAACTCGGTGCACGGTTCGGACGCCCAGGAAACCGCGGCGATCGAGATCGCCCAATTCTTTTCCGGCAACGAAATCGTCGGCTGATTTGGCGCGTTGTCTGGACCGTAGCCGCGGACGGCAACGGTCCGCAGCTTATGGGGGCAGGCTGTGAGTTCGCTGTTGCTAGCGATCGATCCCGCCACGATCGGCGCGTTCTTCGCACAAGTTCAAATCGACATGCACACGGCCGCATTCTGGATTGCGGTCGGCAAGATCATCTGGATCAACGTGCTGTTGTCCGGCGACAATGCGCTCGTGATCGCGATGGCTTGCCGCGGCCTGCATGGCCGGCACCGGCTGTGGGGCATGATCATCGGCGCCGGCATTGCGGTAGTGCTGCTGATTGCCTTTACCGGCGTCGTCGCCACGCTGATGGCTCTGCCTTATCTGAAGCTGGCCGGTGGTCTCGCGCTACTTGCGATCGCAGCGAAACTGCTGGTGCCGGAAGATGAAGATAACGAGGTCGCCGCCGGCGCCACACTCTGGCACGCGATCCGCATCGTCGTCATTGCCGATATCATCATGAGCCTCGACAACGTGATCGCGGTTGCGGCTGCCGCCAACGGTCAGCTTCCGCTTCTCATCCTGGGGCTCGCCATCAGCATTCCCATGATCATCGCGGGCGCGGCCTTGATCATGATGGTGCTCGATCGTTTTCCGATCCTGGTATGGATCGGTGCGCTCTTGTTGGGCTGGATCGCAGGCGATGTCATGGAAACCGATCCAGCCGTCGAGCCGTGGCTGCACCATCTGCTGGACGGTACGATCTCGCTTCATCTCGACGCGAAATCAATCGCTTTCGGTGTGACGCCGCATTTCGATCTGGTAGGGGAACTCGACGAATATCTGGCGTCGGTTCTTGGCGCGATCATCGTGCTGGTGGCCGGATCGATCTGGCGGAGCCGAAGGCTGCGGCAGCTTGAAGAGCCGGTCGACGCCGCTTGACCGGCGGCGCCGCCGATCGGCGCCGCAATCAGCGCCTCACAATCGATCCGGAGCGGCCGGCGAGCCGGGCGAGCTGCTTGAAGCGGCTGCCGACGCGGTCGGCCACGAGATCGACGAGCTTGTGCTCGAACACCAGCGTCAGCTTGCGGCCGTGGCTGCGGAAATGCGTTGCCGGCAACACGCCGGGGCGCGCCGCCGATATCAGATGGGCGACACGGAACGCGGCGCCGAGCATGCGCGCGCGCTCGAGCATTGCGGGCGGTATCAGCGCCCGCATGGTTTCCGGCGGTTCGTTCTCTTCGCTCAGGCCCGCATAACGGTAGAAAACCGACAGCGCCACAAAGGCTCGGCCCTGATGGCTGATCGAACCGAAATTCCCGTTGGTGATGAGGTTGAGCGTTTCTTCGCCGCGGTGATCCGGATGCACACGCCACCCGATGTCCGACAGCAGGCACGCGGCGTGGCGCAGCCGGCGATCCTCCTCGGTCTCTCGCAACTTCACGACACGTACAAAACGATCCGTCCACTCGATCAATTCCTGCGCGTGACGCGCCGATCGCGACAGCAATTCGTTGAGTTTTTGGGCGGCGCAGAGAAAGCCGTCCTTGGCGCGCTCGCCTTCGGGAAGCATTTCGTAGAGCAGCCCTTCGCGCACGCCGAAGGTCGAGAACACGATGGTTTTCGGCCGGACGACCCGGATGATGTATTCGAGGACGAGCGCGGCGTAGGCAAGCAGCGGTCGCCGGGCATCGGCGATGACTTCGATATTGGCCAGCATGTTGGCCACGACCAGACGGCGGAGTCGTTGGGCGAAGTCGAGTGCGTCCTGGGCCGGTATCGAATAGCCGTGCATCACGCCGAGCGGGTATTCGCTCTGAATGATGTGGATACGCGCCAAAGCGCGCCACGTGCCGCCGACCGCATAAAACGTGCGGCCGCGGCCGCTCTTGATCTGCGAGACATCGGAAAGCGCGGCCTTGACGATGCGTTCGGCGCGCTTGAGCGATTTGTGCGACAAATCCTGCAACGCCAGGCTTCCAAGCGGAAGCGTCAGCCCGCCGCGCACACGATTGCCGTGCACGTCGATCAGTTCCAGTGAGCCGCCGCCGAGATCGCCGACGATGCCGTCCGGACGATGCACACCCGACACGACGCCGAGCGCCGACAACTTCGCCTCGCGCGGGCCTGACAGGATTTCGATTTTCGTCCCGCAAATGCGCTCGGCCTTGGCGATGAAATCCGGACCGTTGCTGGCGTCGCGGCAGGCAGCGGTCGCGATCGCATGAACGCGGCCGACCTGCATCACCTTGCATAACGCGCGAAAACGCCTGAGCGCGGTGAGGGCCTTGGTGACCGCGTCGGGCGCGAGCAGTCCGGTGGACTGCACCTCGCGGCCGAGGCCGCACAGCGCCTTCTCGTTGAAGATCGTGATCAGGCTTCGGGCCATCGCCTCGTAGACGACGAGACGTACCGAATTCGAGCCGATGTCGATGACTGCGACGCTTGACGCGCGCTTGCGCGCCCGCTTCACAGGCCGGTCCCCTTATGACGATGGTTGACGCTCGGTGCGCCGGGTAAGGCGGCGCGGCGATGATTCTTTAAGTGACTTTCCACGGCCGGACAAACTCGGATTCGTCATGAAATAGTTGTGCAGATTGAAGGATTCCTCGCCCTTCGCGGCCTTCATACGCGTTGAAGAACCGTCCGGCAACAATTGCCAGCTTTGCTCGGTATCCTTCAGATTAGCGACCATGATCTGCTCGAGAACCTGCTGATGCACCGTGGGATTTTGCAGCGGACACAGGATCTCGACGCGGCGGTCGAGGTTGCGCGGCATCATGTCGGCGGAGGAGATATACACAGCCGCTTTCGCGCTCGGCAGGCCCTGTCCCATCCCGAAGCAATAGATTCGGCCGTGCTCGAGGAAGCGACCGATGATCGATTTGACGCGAATATTCTCCGAAAGGCCGGGAATGCCAGGGCGCAGACAGCAGATGCCGCGCACCACCAGTTCGATCGAAACGCCGGCCTGCGAGGCCTCGTAAAGCGCATCGATGATGTCGGGATCGACCAGCGAATTCATTTTGAGCCAGATCGCCGCGGGCTTGCCGTGCCGGGCATGGTTGGTCTCGCCGCGAATGTGTTCGATCATCCGCTTGCGCAAGGTCAGCGGCGACACCGCCATCTTTTCGATATCGCTCGGCTCCGCATAGCCCGTGATGTAGTTGAACACGCGCGCCGCGTCGCGGCCGATGATCGGATCCGACGTGAAGTAGGAGAGGTCGGTGTAGATGCGCGCGGTCACCGGATGGTAATTGCCGGTGCCGGTGTGGACGTAAGTGGTGAGATTGCCGCCCTCGCGTCGGACGACCATCGACAGCTTGGCGTGGGTCTTGAGTTCGATAAATCCGTAGACGACCTGCACGCCGGCGCGCTCGAGGTCGCGCGCCCAGCGGATATTGGCCTCTTCATCGAAACGCGCCTTGAGCTCGATCAGCGCGGTGACCGATTTTCCGGCTTCGGCAGCCTCCGCGAGCGCCCGCACGATCGGGGAGTTGTTCGAGGTGCGATAGAGCGTCTGCTTGATGGCGACGACGTCGGGATCGCGCGCGGCCTGCTGCAGGAACTGGACGACGACGTCGAAGGATTCGTAAGGATGGTGGACGATGAGGTCTTTCTGCCGGATGGCGGCAAAGATGTCGCCACCGTGGTCGCGCACGCGCTCTGGATAGCGCGGCACGTAGGGCGTGAATTCGAGATCGGGCCGGTCGAGCCGCGTCAGTTGCGACAGCTCGTTCATGGCGAGCACGCCGTCGACCAGAAGCACTTCGTCGTCGGCCGTCGAAAGCGCGCGCTGCACGAAGGCGCGCAACTCCTCAGGCATCTTGGCTTCCATTTCGAGATGGATCACCGATCCGCGGCGACGCCGTTTCAGCGCAGTCTCGAACAGACGAACGAGATCTTCGGCCTCTTCCTCGATTTCGAGTTCGGAGTCGCGGATGATGCGGAATGCGCCCTGGCCCTTGACGGTGTAGCCGGGAAAGAGCCGGCCGATGAAGAGACCGGTCGCTTGCTCGAGCGTGATCAGCCGCACGGTCGCGTCCTTGCCCGCCGGCAAGCGAATGAAGCGGTCGATCTTGCCGGGCATGCGGATCAACGCGTTCATCGCCTTGCCGTCAGCGATCCGCGCTAGTTGAAGGGCAACGGTAAAGCCGAGACTCGGAATGAACGGGAAGGGGTGAGCCGGGTCGATCGCGAGCGGCGTCAGCAGCGGGAAGATGTTGTGGAGGAAGTGATCCTCGATCCAGGTCCGTTCGGTCTTGGTGACATCGCGGCCTTCGACGAGCACGATACCGACTTCGGCGAGAATCTTGTGCAGGTCGCGCCAGATCGCTTGCTGGTCTTTCGCAAGCCGCGAGACCGTCTCGTTGATCCGCACCAACTGTTCGGCTGGAGTAAGGCCATCGGGGCTGCGCTCGCTGATGCCTTCACGCACCTGAGCCTTCAGACCGGCGACGCGGACCATGAAGAATTCGTCAAGGTTGTTGGCGGAAATCGACAGGAACCTGACCCGCTCCAGGGCGGGATGCCTCGGGTTGACCAATTCCTCCAGCACCCGGCGATTGAAATGCAGCCAGGAAAGTTCCCGGTTGATGAAGCGCTCAGGCGAGCTGCCGATCGCCGGCAGGCCGCCGATATCGGAGTTTTCTTCTTTCGTTGTAACGGCTTGGGCGGAATCCATGAAGTTTCGATCCATTTCATGTCAAGCCGCGACGGGGGGTGGGTAAGACCATGGAATTTCGCGGTGACGCTTCAATGACAATGATGTTCCCGCCGTGAGTTCCGTCAAGATGGCAAGCACGGCTCCATCAGGCATTATCGCGCAGCAATTCAGCGGCCAGGGCCCGCGTAACCGGCCGCCCAAGCCGCAGGGCTTCGGTGTCCAGGAGCTCCACGGTCTGGCGCACGGCTGCATAGGAGCGCTCCAGACGGGTCGTGAGATAGCTGACGACGCTCTCATCGACGACAAGTTGCCGATCGGCGCAGAATTTGACGATCAAGGCGCGAAACAGGTGATCGTCGGGCGGCAGTAGCCTCACCGTCGGCACTGCGCGTAGCCGCGAGCGCAAATCGCGAAGCTCTGCTTCCGCCGGCGGCACGCGCGCCGTCATCAGGACAAAGGCGCTGTCTTCGCGCGCCAGGTTCAGCAAATGGAACAGCGCACGTTCATCGATATCGGCGGATTTCAAATCCTCGATCACGAGCGCGCCCGTCGCCAGCGCGCCCGGAACGTCCGCGGCTGTCAAGGCATGCGCCGAGATCGAGCGCGCGCCTGACTCGTCCGCCCAGATCGCGGCGAGATGGCTTTTGCCGGAGCCTTCCGGGCCAACCAGGAGCATCACGCGGTTTGGCCAGTCAGGCCAGCTATCGATCAAGGCAAGGCCGGCAGCGTTAGCCGGCCCCTCCAGAAAATTATCGCGCGTCAGGCTTTCGCCGTGCGGAAGCGCGAATGCCAGCTGACGAGGGTGGACGCGACCTGCCACCTAGAGCTCCGATTTCGAAGTTCGCATACGATCGCGGCCCCTTGATGCGAACTTCGTAAATCAACGGAGCTCAGGTCTTCATACACGAGCGATCAGGTTTAGTGTGTTTCGATCGTGCTCATATGCCGTACCCACTCGACGAGATAGAGGGATACGGAAACCAAAGTAAAGACCGTTACCAATCCCATCAGCACCGCATCATAGGGCATCGGTTTGAAACCGAAACCAAGCGAGGCCAAAATCAATGCGGCGAGCGCGACCTGTGCTGCGGTATTAAGCTTGGAAACCATCAGCGGTTTCATCTCAACCGGCTTGTCGAACAGCCACGACACGATCACGGCCGAAACGATCATAATGTCGCGCGAGACGACGAGGATGACGATCCAGCGCGGCATCGCGCCCCAGATGCCGAGCGCCACATAGATCGAGACCAGAAGCGCCTTGTCGGCGAGGGGATCGAGCAGGGCGCCCAGCTCGCTCGCCATGTTGAACCGCTTCGCCAGAAATCCGTCGACGGCGTCGCTGACGCCCGCGATCACGAAGATCGCAAACGCAATCTCCATCTCGTTGGAAGCGATCGCCCAGATAATGACGGGCACCAGGATAATGCGTCCCAGCGTAATGATATTAGGAATACTCAACTCGGTCGTTTCCCGGCTATCGGCCAAAGTTATCCCCTTTCTGCGGGGCGGTTCGGCTGTTGTCTACATAGTAAGCGCCTGTCACCATTGCACAAAGACGAAATCCGACGTAACCAGCCCGCAAGTCGCAGGCGCAGACAAGAAATCCGCCGTAACGGCATTTGGAACAGGTCATGAGCGAGCGCAAAAACGGGCTCACTTACGCGGATTCGGGCGTCGATATCGATGCGGGCAACCGCCTGGTCGACCTGATCAAGCCGATGGTCCGCGCCACGGCGCGTCCCGGCACCGCGGCCGAAATCGGCGGTTTCGGCGGGCTGTTCGATCTGAAGGCCGCGGGTTTTAAGGACCCGGTTCTGGTGGCGGCCACCGACGGGGTCGGCACCAAGGTCAAGATCGCCATCGACACTGCCCTGCATGGCGGGATCGGGATCGACCTCGTGGCGATGTCGGTCAACGACCTCGTGGTGCAGGGCGCCGAGCCGCTATTTTTTCTGGACTATTTTGCCTGCGGCAAGCTCGATCCCGAGGCCACTGCATCGATCGTTGCCGGCATCGCCGAAGGTTGCCGCGAATCCGGCTGCGCGCTGATCGGAGGTGAGACCGCCGAAATGCCCGGCCTCTACAAGGACGGCGACTACGACCTTGCGGGATTTGCGGTCGGCGCCGCCGAACGTGGCACGCTATTGCCGCGCGCGGATATTCGCGCCGGCGACGCTGTGATCGGTTTGGCCTCGTCGGGCGTTCACTCCAACGGCTTTTCACTGGTGCGAAGAATTGTCGAAGCATCAGGCCTCGCGTTTGACGCGCCGGCGCCGTTTTCGCCGGTCATGACGCTGGGCGGTGCTTTGCTGACCCCGACCAAGCTCTATGTCCGCTCATGCCTGCGTGCGATCCGCGAGACCGGCGCGGTCAAGGCGCTCGCCCATATCACCGGCGGCGGATTCACCGACAACATCCCGCGCGTGCTACCGAAGCAGCTAGGCGTGGGGATCGATCTTGCGCGGTTGCCGGTATTGCCGGTCTTCAAGTGGCTGGCCGGGCAGGGCAACATCGCCGAGCTTGAGCTGCTGCGTACGTTCAACTGCGGAATCGGCATGGTTGCGATCGTCGAGGCGGACGCCGTCGAAGCCGTGAGCAGCGTTCTCACCGAGGCCGGCGAGACCGTGGCGTTGCTTGGCGAAGTGGTTCCGGCGCATGGCGAACATCGCGTGGTCTATAACGGCCACCTCGACCTTTCATGGTGAAGCCCGCTCCCCATGAGGGCGCATCCAGGCCCCGTGTCGCGATCCTGATTTCAGGACGCGGCTCCAACATGGCCGCACTGATCAAGGCGGCCAAGGCCGACGGTTTTCCGGCCGAGATTGCGGTTGTGATTTCGAACCGCGCGGACGCGGGCGGCCTGGCATTGGCGGAGGCGGAGGGCGTGCCGACGGTCACGATCGAGAGCATGCCGTTCGGAAAGGATCGCGCCGCGTTCGAAGCAAAGTTGCAGTCGACGCTTGAGGATCACCGGATCGAACTGATTTGCCTGGGCGGGTTCATGCGGCTGTTCACGGCGGAATTCGTGCAGCGATGGTATGGGAAGATGCTCAATATCCATCCGTCGCTGCTGCCGTCTTTCCCGGGCCTCGATCCGCATGAACAAGCGTTGCAGGCCGGCGTAAAAGTATCCGGGGCGACCGTTCATTTCGTGACGCCGGAAACTGACGCGGGGCCGATCGTCATGCAGGGGGCGGTTGAGGTTCGCGATGACGACACGCCGGAGACGCTGTCGGCGCGGATCCTCGAAATCGAGCACCGGATTTACCCGGAGGCCTTGCGCCTTTTAGCGAGCGGCAAGCTTCGTCTCGATGGGGAGATCTGTCGGCTCGTCAGTGAAGCCGGCGCGTGCGGCTCGCTGATATCGCCGAGGCTTGCAGGCAATGGGTAAATCAAAAAACAAATCCCCCGGCGAGGCCGGGGGCTACATCAGGATTGCTTACGCGGATCGTGACGAAGTTTAGGAGACCTTGAGGTTTTCCGCGGAACTCTTGCCGCGGTTTTCCACGAGGTCATATTCGACAACCTGATTTTCGTTGAGGGTTGAGAGCCCAGCGCGCTCGACCGCCGAGATATGGACGAACACGTCCTTATCGCCGACCATCGGCTTGATGAACCCATAACCCTTGGTCGGGTTGAACCACTTGACGGTGCCTTTTTGCATCGCCTGTCTCCTGGTCTAGACGTAAAGAAGACGCGGCCACGCGCCAATTGCGTGCCACGCCACAAGCGGGCTTTGAGGATGTCTGCTGAATTTCCTAGTCGCGAAACGCACAGCCGATCGGCCTAATTCCGGTTGTGACAAGGATTGCAACACGAAATTTGCGCCTTAGCAAGCCTCTGGGCGCCTTGGGAAAATCGCAAGAAGCGCCGAAACCGCTACCGGGAGCCTGTGGCCCGGGAACAACAGGGCTCGCCAATTACCGTTGCAGTTCGGCTACAAGCAATTGACGCCAATGCCGAACTGCGACCAAATCCTTCAATTAGGGGCGATTTGGTATTTTCGGGCTGGACTGCCCATCATTGGAACGGCGTCGATGGGCTTTTGGCCGGCAAGGTCTTTTTTCGTCGTGTTCGCGCTCGTCATTGCGGCGGAGCACGAGGCTCAAGCGCAAGTGTTCGTGCCGCCCCCGCCACCCCCGGTGCCGGCGGTGTCGACGACCGCGTCTGACTTTTCCGCAGGCGCGGGGATTGCCAATCTTGGCAGCAATTTCCTGGAGCGTCTTGGCGACCAGGCGACCGGCGGGTTCGGTCGTGCGTCGCGAAGCAATCCGGGAGGTGGCGGCGCGTCGGAAGCCCTCGATGGCCAGGCCTTTCGGACCTGGGGCGAGGCCTACGGCATCTCGAGCACGACCAGCGCGCAAGGCGGTTTCTTTGGCGACAAGCGCAGCACGGCGGGCGGTATAGCCGGGTTCGGCGCACGGGTCGCGCCGGGCGTGAATGTCGGGTTCTCGATCGACCAAAGCCGGACCGGCATCGACGTGCCGCTGGCGTTGCAGTCGGCGAATCTTGACCTGACCCAACTCGGTTTCAACGCCTCGATCGACAAGGGGCCGTGGACCTGGGCGGTCGCACTGGTTCACGGTTTTGGAAAGATCAACTCCAGCCGCGATACCGGACTGGGGATCGCGAGTGCCGGCTACAACGGGCAGATCGACGGTGCGCTGACGGAGCTCAGCTACTACTGGACGGTGGATCAGAGCCGGTTCGTACCGAAAGCTGCGCTTGAATATGTTCGCGCATCGACCGGATCGTTCCAGGAGATGGGAGGCCTCGACCCGGTTTCGGCAAGCGGTGCGACGCTCGAGCGCGCGCGAATATTGCTCGGTGCGGAAATTGGCCACTACTGGGTGGTGGATCAAAAGATCGTCGACCTCTCGGCCTACGGCAAGTTCGTCGATAATTTCGAGCAAAATCTCGGTCTGGTCACCGTCAGTCTTGGGCCCCAGAGCATCCTGGTGCAGGGGATCGGCGAAAGCCGGTATGGCGCGGATGCTGGTGCCGCGCTGTCACTGAGCCTGAGCAACGCCATGCGGCTTTATCTCAACTATGACGGCAAGTTTCGCTCCGCCTTGCAATCCCATCAGGCAACCGCTGGCATCGAAGTGAGATGGTAGCTTGCGCTGCCGCGCCCGCACGGCTTCCATGCCGGACCGTGTGACGGAAACAGGTTGAAAAACCGATATCATGCCCGCTAAAGTAGCTCCTGCGGCAGGAGCTACTTTCAATGCGGGAATGGGGTGGTGCGCAATGCCTGTCGGGCGGCGGGTCGTTGCAGCGCGCGGAAGTCGAAACAACTCCGCGCGTCCTTTCGCGCCTGACGCAATCAAAGCGCGTTGATCTCCGCAAAACGATGTTAGGGCCGGCCGGTTTCTACTTTGCGAGACGCTCGGCGAATTCGATCAGAATACGCCGATCCGCAGGGTCCTTGATTTTTCTGAAGGCGACGACCAGCCGCAACCCTTCGACAACGTTCAGGTCGATCTCATTGTCGCGAAGCAGTTGCAGCAATCTGTCCCCGGGGTGATCGGGATCGTCGATGTTCACCGTATGCGCTCCGGAAGACCGTAAAAATGGCGAGTCCTAAAAACGACCTCGACGAACTGGCTGACATGATCTCGGCCGCAATCGAGAAGGCACGCCAGTTAAACATGCATACAAGCGCTTATATTCTATCGATGGCTCTCGCGGAAGTATCGAAGGCGGCGAAAGCTGCCCCCAACAAGCCCAATGGCGGTAAAAAGCGCTAGTGTCCCGATTCCGAAGTTCGTAGTTCTGAACCGCCACACTGGTTCAGGCGCTCGCTTTCGTCAGGTCCGTTCCACTTTTACAACTCTGCCTTTTTCGATCGCGAGCGCGAGTTGACCGTGCTTCAGCGCCAGTGCGGCCTCGCCGAATAATTCGCGGCGCCAACCGTGCAACGCACCGACATCGGCATTGTCGTCGGCTGCGATCTGTTCGAGGTCATCGACCGTTGCGATCACCTTGCTCGCGACCGCGTGTCGTTCCGACGTCATGCGCAGCAACACCTTGAGCAGTTCGACAATCGCCGCACCGTTGCTGTTGCCGCGCGGCTTCTCGATTTTCGGCAGCGTCGCCATATCGCGCGCTAAACCGCGCTGCACGGCGGCGACGATATCGGAGCCCCATTTCGATCGGTCAAAACCTTTCGGCAGCGAGCGCAGATGGGCAAGTTTCTCGAGGCTCGTCGGCGCGTGAGTTGCGATATCGCCAACGACGTCGTCTTTCAGAACGCGGCCGCGGGGCACGTCGCGGCCCTGCGCTTCCTGCTCACGCCAGGCGGCGACTTCAATCAGCACCGCCAATTCCTTGGGCTTGCGCACCCGTGTTTTCAGGCGCTCCCACGCGCGCTCAGGATGGAAATCGTAGGTCCTCGGACTCGTCAGAACTTCCATTTCCTCGCTGACCCAGTCGCTGCGGCCGCGCTTCTTGAGATCGGCATCGAGCGCTGCGAACACGTCGCGCAGGTGGGTCACGTCAGCCAGCGCATAGTGCATCTGGTCTTCCGTCAGCGGGCGGCGCGACCAGTCGGTGAAGCGATGGGTCTTGTCCGGCCGATGGCCGGTGACGCGCTCGACCAATTGATCGTAGGCGATCGAGTCGCCATAACCGAGCGCCATCGCCGCGACCTGGGTGTCGAAGATCGGGTGTGGAACGATGCCGGCGCGGTGCCAGACGATCTCGATATCTTGGCGCGCGGCATGGAAGACCTTCAGCACTTTTTCGTCGGCCATCAACTCGAAGAAGGGCTTGAGGTCGATGCCTTCGGCCAGCGAGTCGATCACCGCCGCTTCCTCGGCGCTCGCCATCTGCACCACGCACAGCAGCGGGTAATAGGTGGTCTCGCGGAGGAATTCGGTATCGACGGTAATGACCCGGTGTTTGGCGAGGCGGTCGCAGAAGGCGGCGAGTTCCGCCGTGGTGGTAATCAGATCCATGAACGGTCCATGACGCTTTCCCCGAAGGGCGTTCGGCTGAAAGCGCTGATATGTCAAGGGCCTTGCGGCGAATTCGAGACCCGAATCTACGCTTTAGCCGTCATTTAAGGCCAACAAACGCATTCAAGGCAAACGGCCGCGGGCCTTGTCGAGGCCGCTCCCACCGGATTTTCAGGATGCAAAATCGATCAGGTGTCGCGTGCGTGCCGTCCCGACGGCCGCCGGCTGGCGGGCGTGCACAGCACGATGACGCACAGTCCGACGACGGCCAGACCCATGAATTCGAAAACCAAAGCGTCCACGAGAAATCCCCCAAACAAACCGATAGGCTTGCCGGGAAGCAATTGAACGCTTCTTAAATTTCGAGCGCTTCGCGCGTGCGGCCGGTCCAATGTTCGGCGGAAGGTTAACGGTTTATGTTCCGCAGAAGGTCTGAAGCACGCGCTGATCCGGCTCGGGCGGATTGGCGTAATCCGCAAATGTTGGCTGCTCCTCGTAGGGTTTAGCCAGCACGGCAAGAAGCTGCTCGAACGGTCCGTAGTCGTCACGGCTGACGGCGGCCTGGATGACCGCCTCGATCCGATGATTGCGAGGAATGAAAGCGGGATTGACGCTTCGCATCATCCTTGCGCGCTCCGCCGGCAGTTGCGGTTCCTCGCCGAGGCGTTGCCGCCACCGGGCCGCCCACGCGTCATAGGCGGTGGGCTCGGCGAATAGCGGACGGACCTCGGAATCCCCTGCAGCGTCCTCGGCGGCGTCGCAAAGACGCCGGAAGGTGAGGGTGAAGTCGGCCTGGTTCCTGGCCATGGCGTCCAACAGATCCTGCACGAGAGGTTCGTCGCCCTCGCGCGATGTGAAGAGGCCAATCTTCTGGCGCAGGCCGGATTGATACGCCGTCGTGAACTTCCCCGGAAACTCACCGAGAATGGTTTGAGCCTGCTCAATGGCCTTGTCTTTGTCGTCGGAAAACAGCGGCAACAGACATTCGGCGAGCCGCGTCAGATTCCAGAGCATGATCCGCGGCTGGTTGGCGTAAGCGTAGCGGCCTTGCTCGTCGATCGAGGAGAACACCGCCGCAGGATCATAGTGATCCAGGAACGCGCAGGGTCCGTAGTCGATCGTCTCGCCCGAGATCGAGGTGTTGTCGGTGTTCATGACGCCATGGATGAAGCCGACCAAAAGCCAGCGCGCCACCAGTTCGGCCTGGCGGGCGATGACCCCTTCCAGCAAAGCGTGATAGGGCCGCTCGGCCTCTGCGGCCTGTGGGTAGTGCCTGGCGATCGCGTGATCGGCGAGGTGCTTGACACCCTCGGTGTCGCCGCGGGCGGCAAAATACTGGAACGTGCCGACGCGGATGTGGCTGGAGGCCACACGGGTCAGCACTGCGCCGGGGAGTGCCGTCTCGCGCATGACGCTTTCGCCGGTGATGGTGGCGGCGAGCGATCGGGTCGTCGGAATTCCAAGCGCTGCCATCGCCTCGCTGACGATGTATTCGCGCAACACCGGGCCCAGCGCTGCGCGGCCGTCGCCGCGGCGGGAAAATGGCGTCGGCCCGGAGCCCTTGAGCTGGATGTCGCGGCGGACGCCGTCGAGGTCGATGACCTCGCCGAGCAGGATGGCGCGGCCGTCGCCGAGCTGCGGCACGAAATGGCCGAACTGATGGCCGGCATAGGCCATGGCGATCGGGTCGGCCCCGTCGGGGAGGCGTTTCCCGGAGAGGATTTCGGCGCCCTCGGGGCTCTCCAGGCGATCGGGATCGAGCCCCAGCCTGACCGCGAGCGGCCGGTTCAATTTGATCAGCCTGGGCGCGGTCACTGGTGTCGGCGCCACGCGCGCGAAGAAGCCGTCAGGAAGCGCCGCATAGGTGTTCTGGAAGGGGAAATGCACCGTCATGCCATCAAGATAGGCATATGTTGTCGTTAGGCAATCGGCCGGCCACGAAAGGGCAAAGTTTCCCGGCTTTCGTTGCCTCCAGAAGGGCTTTGGTCGGTTGCCGCGTCCGAAAGCCTCGGGTAAACCCTCAACCTCTTCGGGCGGGCCGCTTGGCCTCTCGATTCTCCGACATTTGACTGATGGAAATTCGATGCATCGTTACCGGTCCCATACCTGCGGCGCGCTCCGTGAGAGCGATATCGGCCAGAACGTTCGTTTGTCCGGCTGGTGCCATCGCATTCGCGACCATGGCGGTGTTCTGTTCATCGACCTGCGCGACCATTATGGCCTGACGCAATGCGTCGCCGACCCGGATTCGCCGGCCTTCAAGGTGGCCGAAAAGCTGCGCTCGGAATGGGTGGTCCGGATCGACGGCAAGGTGCGGCGTCGACCTGAGGGCACCGATAACCTGGAACTGGCGACGGGTCTGGTCGAAGTCTACGCCACCGAGATCGAAGTGCTGGGGCCGGCGGCGGAACTGCCGATGCCGGTATTCGGCGAACAGGAATATCCTGAAGACATCAGGCTTAAGTACCGTTTCCTCGACCTCCGCCGCGACAAGCTGCACCAGAACATCATCAAGCGCGGCCAGATCATCGATTCGATCCGCAAACGGATGAAAGAGCAGGGGTTCTTCGAGTTCCAGACCCCGATCCTGACCGCTTCCTCGCCGGAAGGCGCCCGCGACTTCCTGGTGCCGTCGCGGCTCCATCCGGGCAAGTTCTATGCGCTGCCGCAGGCCCCGCAGCAGTTCAAGCAGCTCACGATGGTGGCGGGCTTCGACCGCTATTTCCAGATCGCGCCGTGTTTCCGCGACGAAGACGCGCGCGCCGATCGCTCGCCCGGCGAATTCTATCAGCTCGATATTGAAATGAGCTTCGTCACCCAGGAAGACGTGTTCAACGCGGTTGAGCCGGTCATGCGCGGCGTGTTCGAGGAGTTCGCGGAAGGAAAATCCGTCACCGCCAAATTCCCGATGATCCCGTATGCAACGGCGGTGAGCAAATACGGCACCGACAAGCCGGACTTGCGCAACCCGATCGAGATGCAGGTCGTCTCGGAGCATTTCCGCGGCTCGGGCTTCAAGGTGTTCGCGCGATTGCTTGAAGATCCGAAGAACCAGGTGTGGGCGATCCCGGGCAAGGGCGGCGGCTCGCGGGCCTTCTGCGACCGGATGAACTCCTGGGCGCAAGGCGAGGGCCAGCCGGGGCTCGGCTACATCATGTGGCGCGAAGGTGGTGAGGGCGCAGGTCCGCTTGCCAACAATATCGGGCCGGAGCGGACCGAAGCGATCCGCGCACAGCTCGGACTGAAGGAGGGCGACGCGGCGTTCTTCGTCGCGGGCGATCCCGACAAGTTCTGGAAGTTCTCAGGCCTTGCCCGCACCAGGCTCGGCGAGGAATTGAACCTGGTCGAAAAGGGCCAGTTCAAGTTCTGCTGGATCGTCGACTTCCCGATGTTCGAATGGAACGAGGAAGAAAAGAAGATCGACTTCTCGCACAACCCGTTCTCGATGCCGAACATCGAGCCGGAGGAGTTCTTGAAGCTCGACCCAGCCGATCACGAGAAGCTGCTCAGCCTCAAGGCCATTCAGTACGATATTGTGTGCAACGGCACCGAATTGTCGTCGGGTGCGATCCGTAATCACCGTCCCGACGTGATGAAGAAGGCCTTTGCGATCGCGGGTTATCCTGAAGACGTGCTGGAGGCGAAGTTCGGCGGCATGCTGCGCGCGCTGTCGCTCGGCGCCCCGCCGCACGGTGGCATCGCGCCGGGCATCGACCGGATCGTCATGCTGTTGTGTGGCGAGGAAAACCTGCGCGAGGTGGTCCTGTTCCCGATGAACCAGCGGGCCGAGGACCTGATGATGGGCGCCCCTTCCGAGGTCACGCCGAAACAGTTGCGCGAGCTTCACATCCGGCTCAATCTGCCGCAAAACTGACAGCCAATACCAATACCTCGGGGCCGATTGTTTGGGGGCTGGGATAAGCCCCTCGTGGGGAAGCGAATGTCCTATTCCGATGACCTTCACGCCGCTGCGCTCGCCTATCACCGGCTGCCGCGGCCCGGCAAACTCGAGATCCAGGCGACCAAGCCGCTCGCCAACCAGCGCGACCTCGCTTTGGCCTATTCGCCGGGCGTGGCTTCCGCCTGCACCGAGATCGCCAATAACCCGGCCGAAGCCGCCACGCTCACCTCGCGCGCCAATCTGGTGGCCGTGGTCAGCAACGGCACCGCCGTGCTCGGTCTCGGCAACATCGGACCTCTGGCTTCCAAGCCGGTAATGGAAGGCAAGGCGGTTCTCTTCAAGAAGTTCGCGGGCATCGATGTCTTCGATATCGAGATTGCCGCCGACACCATCGAGCGCGTGGTCGAAACCGTAGCCGCGCTTGAGCCGACTTTCGGCGGCATCAACCTGGAAGACATCAAGGGGCCGGACTGCTTTGAGATCGAGGCGCAACTCAAGGCGCGGATGAAAATCCCGGTATTTCACGACGACCAGCATGGCACGGCCATCATCGTCGGCGCGGCCATCACCAACGCGCTGTTCCTGAATGGAAAGAAGCTATCCGACGTCAAGATCGTCTGCTCGGGGGCAGGTGCGGCGGCGCTCGCCTGTCTCAATCTTCTGGTGTCGATGGGCGCCAAACGCGAGAACATCTGGGTCTGCGATATCGAGGGCGTGGTCTATGAAGGCCGCGAGAAATTGATGGACCGCTGGAAGTCGGTCTACGCGCAGAAGACCGACAAGCGCGTGCTGGCCGACGCAATTCCCGGCGCCGACATTTTCCTCGGCCTTTCCGCGCCCAACGTGCTGAAGCCCGAAATGGTCAAGCAGATGGCGGACCAGCCGCTGGTGATGGCGCTCGCTAATCCCAATCCGGAGATCATGCCGGACGAGGCGCGTAAGGCGCGCCCCGACGCCATGATCTGCACCGGCCGGTCCGACTTCCCCAACCAGGTCAACAACGTCCTGTGTTTTCCGTTCATCTTCCGCGGCGCGCTCGACGTCGGTGCGACGGCGATCAATGAGGAGATGAAGAAAGCAGCCGTCGATGCCATCGCACAGCTCGCGCGTGATCCGCCGGTCGATTCGCTCGCGCCCGGTTTCGACAGCGGGCAGGCTCAGGGTTTTGGACCGGGTTCGTTGATCCCGGGTCCGTTCGATCCGCGGCTGATCCTGCGGATCTCGCCGGCGGTGGCGAAGGCAGCGATGGATTCCGGCGTGGCGACGCGCCCCATTGCGAAGTTCGAGGACTATTGCACGGAGCTCCAGCGCTTTGCGTTCCGCTCCGGGCTCATTATGAAGCCGCTCTTCGCCAAGGCGAAGACGCAGCCGGTCAGGGTCATCTACGCCGAGGGCGAAGACGAACGCGTGCTACATGCAACGCAGGTGGTATTGGAAGAAAACGTGGCCCGGCCGATCCTGGTCGGACGCCCGTCAGTGGTCGAGGCGCGGATCAAGCGGTTTGGCCTCGCCATCAAGGCCGGCAAGGATTTCGACCTCATCAATCCCGAGGACGATCCCCGTTATCGCTCCTACGTTCAATCCTACATCGACATTGCCGGCCGGCACGGCGTGACGCCGGATGCCGCGCGGACGGCGGTACGCACCAACGCCACGGTGATTGCCGCATTGGCGGTCAGCCGGGGCGAGGCCGATGCCATGATCTGCGGCGTCGAAGGCGGCTTCATGAGCCATCTTCGTCATGTTCGGGAGATCATCGGCTTCCGGGCCGGCGCCAGTGATTTCGCGGCACTCGCGCTGATGATCACGACCAAGGGCGCCTACTTCATTGCCGATACCCAGGTGCGGCCGAATCCAACCGCCGAAGAGATTGCCGAAATGGCGGCGCTGGCCGCGGTTCACGTTCAGCGCTTCAACATCAAGCCCAAAATCGCCTTCGTGTCGCATTCCGATTTTGGCAGTTATGACACGGAATCTTCACGGAAAATGCGCCGCGCCACCGCACTGTTGCGCGAGAAGCATCCGGAAATCGAGGCGGATGGCGAAATGCAGGCCGATACCGCCATTCTGGAGGCGGCGCGCAAGCTGGTCCTGCCGCATTCGCATCTCGAAGGCGTGGCCAATGTGCTGATTATGCCCAATCTGGATACCGCCAATGTCGCCTATCAGATGATCAAGGCTTTGGCCGACGCTCTGCCGGTCGGTCCGATCCTCATAGGAACGTCACGACCTGCCCATATCCTGACGCCGTCGGTGACCGCGCGCGGCATCCTCAACATGACGGCGATTGCCGCTGTCGAGGCGCAGGAGCCGACCGGGCGCCAACAGCCTTCGCTGTTTGCCTAAGTGGTGGTGAGAAGGCCGGCCGGCGGATGGCCAGCCGGAGATCGACGGATTGTTTGAAAAGCCCGCCCGGAACACGCATAATCGTTCCACCCTTCCTGAGCTCGCGACCTAGTCCCGCCTATTTGAAGTTCCTGAGAGGCCGACAATGCCAGCGTTTGTTACCCTTGGACGAATTTTGTTCTCCGTGCTGTTCGTGTTGTCCGGAGTCCTGAAGCTTATGAATGTGTCGGCGACGGCCCAGATGACCGGAAAGATCATCCTTCCAGCGGTCGTGGCGCCCTATACCGCACAGCTTGAAACCATCACGGGGATGCCGATGGCGCAACTTCTCGCGATTGCATCTGGCACCCTCGAGGTGGTCTGCGGTCTGATGATCGCGCTGAACTTCGGCGCGCGTTTCTTCGCGATCATTCTGATCCTGTTCGTGGCGGCGGCGACCTTCTATTTCCACGATTTCTGGAATCAGACAGGGGCCGAGGCTACAAGCAACATGATACATGCGCTGAAGAACCTGTCGCTGGTCGGCGCCTTGTTGATGATTGCCGGGTCGAGTCGCGTCGGCAGGGCCCAGGAGCCTGCCTACGACGTCTAGTGGAGTAGATTTGACATTCGCTACCCATGCGTCGCGACCTGGTAAACGAATGTCAAATCCAAAACTCCACTAGAAACCGATATTTGCTAGTGGTCTTGAAATTCTGACATTCGCAAAGTGCCCGCTGAGAAGGGATACGAATGTCAGAATTAGACCACTAGGGAAGCCGTCGCCACGGCGTGACGGTGACGCCGTTGTTGGCGTCGAGGAGCTGGCTTCGGCCGGGTTTGAGGCCGTGGTGTGAGAGAATTTCCTGCGGCGTATGGCGCGGTACGCCGGAGAACACCGGCTCGCCGTCGGGCAATCTGACCTTCGGGGCCTGCGAGAGCCAGAACGTGTCGTAGCGATCCATGAACGTGTCGAAGACGTTGGGCCCGCCGATGATCGCAATCGTGCCGGCGTGAACGCCGGCGTGGTCGCAGGCGGCGTCGAAAGGCGCGCCGGACGGATTCCATAACGTCGTTTTGGGGCTGCTCGGGTCGTCGGCGACGCGTTCGACGTTTCGCGTCACAACGATCCGCTTCCGGCGCGGCGAGTTCGGCTGGCCCTCATGCGAGTGCCGGCCGTGAACGATCAGGTCGACTTGATCGAGCGCCGCCGTGAAGAATTGCTTGTCGCCCTCGAATTTCAACGCCTCCGGCATCACGCCGCTCGCATCCGCCAACATGCCGTCGGCGGACACGATGACATAACCGTCGATGCGGAAGGCCGGCACAGCGCTGTCGCGATCGCGAAGACTATTCCGAAATCGTCTGCACCACGCTCGACACCGGTCGCGAACTGACCGTCGGCAGCTTGGCGTCCTTCAAGACTTCCTCATCATATTGCGCAATGGTCTGAACGGGCATCTTGGCCTTCACCTGCACCACCTTGTAGCCGCCTGCCTTCAGCTTGCGCAGCAATTCCGGCAAGGCCTCCGCGGTGTGCTTGTGAAAATCGTGCATCAGGATGATGCCTTTGCCGAGCTTGTCGAGTTTCTTCATCGTGACGTCGATGACCTGCTGCGCATTGCGCGCCTTGAAGTCAAAGGAATCGAGGTCGCAGGAGAAGATCCCGACATTCCGTGTGCCGAGATAGGTCACCATTTCCGGCGGATGCTGCAGCGCCGGGAAACGGAAGAACGGGGCGGGCGGCGCGCCGAGCGCCCATTTGACGGCGGAAAAGCCCTTCTCGATTTCTTCCTTGCGCTGGTCTTCGGTTAGCTTCTTGTTGGTGAGCGTGGCGTGCGACCAGGTGTGGGTGCCGATGGTGTGTCCGGCCGCGGCAACCTGCTTCAGGATTTCGGGGTAATACGTGGCGTGCTTGCCGATCGAAAAGAAAATCCCGGTCGTGCATTCGTTGGCAAGCGACTTGAGGACGGAGGGCGTGTTCTCCGGCCACGGGCCGTCGTCAAAGGTCAGCACGACTTCCTTGTCGCGCAGAAAATCCAGTTGCTTGAAGTGTTCGAAGCCGAATCCGGGTCCGCCGGTCGTGTCGATCTCGACAACGCGGCCGATCCCGAGCGCATCGGTATTGCTACAGGGCATTTTGGCCGGGGCAGGCGTGGCGGCGGGAGCCGGTGCTGCGGTGGCGGCTGGTGCGGCACCAGACTTGGCAGGCGGGGTTTGTGACCATGCCGCCGGGGTCGCGTAGAGTGAAATCGCGCCTGCAAAGATCAGTCCTGCCGCAATTCGCATGTTGGTTTCCTTGTTTACCGACCGCGCGCAATGCTTTGGCTTTCTCGTGGCCTGCCGCGCGATTTCCCCACCTTGATCCATCATAGCCGAGTTACGGCGTAACGCTATATCGGCTTTGGCACAGTCCGGGATTCTCCGGTGTTGGTTCCACCGAGCGCGATGAGGCTTCAGGACCGCGCGCCGGGGCACCAGGGCAGCGGCATCAGCGGCATGTAATGCTGGTTCCACTCGCATATCGAGTCCGGCCCGCGGTGCTGCAGCGCGTATTTGATCGGTTCGGCTTGGCTGATCACGATCTGTAATGCGAAGAGGACCGCGGCGATCGGAAAGGCCCGTTTGTGGAAGCGCAGATCGCTCAAACGATCGAGCAGGAGGGCGCCCGCGAGGATAATGAGCGGGTCGGTGAAAATGAAATACTCCGACTTCAGTCCGCGCCGCACGCCCAAGGCGTCGATGCCGATCGCCGCTGCCATCAGGAGCAAGGCCTGGATCGCGACCTGCCTTTCGCCTCGCCTCCACGCAACGATAATGCCGGGCACGATCAGCCAGGTCAGGAAAACGGTAGGGCGCGGCGAGGAATGCAGGACAAAGGAATAACGCGCAGCGACTGAGGTGATGCCGTCGAGCAACAGCCAGAAAATTTCCGCGAGCCCCGACTGGTTGGCTGCCGCTGCCGTTCCTGCGTCGACAAACTTCAGCATCTTTTCGAGCGGATTGAACACCGCAATCACATTGCTTGTGTTGTAGTCGAGGTTGAGCGCCCGCAACGACATCGCTGCGCCCGCGGTGGCCGCAGCCATCGATGCGAACGTTTCTGCCGCGCTGACGCGCCAGGTCGCGGCGTAAATCAGCATGCAGGCAACCGTCAGGAGCAGCAGCGCTACCTGATAGGTTCCGTAGTGGCCGAGCAGCAGTGGACGAAAGCCGGCCGCATCGAGGAGCGTACGATCAAAGCCGGTGGCGATCAGCGGCCAAGCGACGTACAGCGCAGCAGCCGCTGCGATAACCAAGACGATGGCAACCATGAAGGCGGATCGGCGGTTGCGCCAAAAGGCGACGCTGGCGCTCTCGGCGTTTCCAAAAGGCAAGATGAGCACCGGCACTGCCGCGATCAGCAGGATTGCCTGCACCTTGTTTTCCAGGCCCAGCACGCAAAGTGCGGCCGCAAGCGCGATCCAGAGCGGACGGGTGAGGCTCGCTCGGTGCCCGATCATGATCAGGATCATCAGCGCGAACAGGACGGGGCATGCCGCAACAAGCTCGGTGCGCAAGATGCGCGCATGCACGGCAAGCCCGCCCGAGAATGCAAATGCAAAGGTGGCGATCAACGCAACACGCCAGTCGCGAACGACCGCCCGGATGAGGCCCGCAAAGATCAGCACGGAGCCGGTTGCAATCAACCAGGCGAGCAGGCGGCCGGCGCGAACCGCGCTCGTCATGGCAGCATCGAAGGCTTCAGGGTTGGAGGCCTGGGGCATGCTCGACAGCGAATAGGAATTCAGCAGGCCGAGTCGATGCAGCATCTCGAACCAGACTTTGACCGAGACGATGGTGAGGTAGCCGGTGTGGTCGAAGAACTGCTGCGCCTTGCCATCATTGAGAGCAAAGGCATTGTAGATCACCATGAAGTCCATATCGGCGTTGCGCCAGTAGGCCACGGCGTAACCGAAAAGAAAAAACGATGCCGCAAGGCCGAAGACGATCGCCGCCAATCCCCATCGCCAGCCGAGAAAGGTCAGTGGCGCGAGCGCGTCAAGGCGAACGCGGGATGCGGTTGCAGATGCTGAGTTCGACGGTCGGTCCATGCCGGCCGTCTTTTAAGCACGGCTAGCGGGATTGGAAACCGGTTTCTCTGAGACGGCTAACGCAGCGAAACGATGAAGTCCGTGCCTTCGCCGGTCTCGCCGCCGGCGATACCCTGATCGGAGATGATGATGGATCCGCCGGTCGAGACGGCCTCGTAGATTTTTGCCATGACTTCCGCGGGCAGGTTGAGGCGGTCCAGCGCTTCGGCAGGGCTATCGGGCGCGGGCCCCGACTTTGCCTCGACGGGAGCCATAGCGACCTTGCGGCCGTGTGAAACGCGCGCTTCTTCGGCACGACGATTAGTAGCCTTGGCGGGAGCAGGAAGCGATACAACCGACCAATGCAGGACGTTGGCATCGTTTCTATCGACCTGCGCGGTGAAAATATGCGTGCCGAGCGGCCTTTCATCGGCAGCGATAGTCACCGGCACGTCGAACAACGGCGCGAAATTCTGGCGAACGTAAAGCTTGGAATCCTTGCGGCTCACGAAGACCGCAACCTGTTCTGCTTTCTTGAGCGGCGCTTTTGCGAAATCGCTCTTCAGATCGCCCTTGAGCGGAGCTTCACTCGTTGCGGCGGGCGCTGCAGGAGGCACGGTTGCCGCTTTGACGGTGTCGGAAGGCGTAACGGCATCCGTAGCCCTGTCGCCGGGTTTGGCGGTTTCGCTCGCCGTCGTCGCAACATTTGCGGGCTGAGCGCTCACTGGGTCGGCCGGCCTCGTCTCGCCGTCGGCAACCTTGGCCGGTTGTGTTTCGGCCGGGCCGTCATTCGCCGGCTTCGCCTCTCGAGAAGCCGCCTCGTCATGTCTTGTCGCGCTCAGATCCGCTTTCGGTTTCGGAGCGTCCGTCTCGGCCACGGAAACCAAGGCCTCGGTTGGGGGTGACGCGCGCTCGGTAGCTGGTGCGGCGTCTGACATTCTGCTGGTCGCTGCGGGCAGCGCGCCGCTCGCGTCGGCGGTCTTCACCTTGGTCGCGGCGTCGCTCGCGGCCTTCGTGTCGTCGACATGGCCGACGGTCGGGCGCAGTTCGATCCCGGCATCGGCTGCTTTGGCTTCGGGCTTTTCAGGCGCGCGAACTGCCGCAGCATCCGCCTTCGTTTCTTCGGCGGAGATCGGTTGGGGAGCGGCCTTCACCGACGCGAGCAGGGGATGCGAGAAACTCGCTGGCGTAACGTCGCCCGGCGTGACCACCACACGCGCACCCATCCTGGTCCAGCCATACATCTTGACGGCGAAGGCCATCGGCATGCGGATGCAACCGTGCGAGGCCGGGTGTCCCGGGAGCACACCGGCATGCATGGCAATACCGGACCAGGTGATCCGCTGCATGAATGGCATCGGCGCGCCGCTATAGATGTTCGACTGGTGGAATTTTTGCTTTTGGATGACGCTGAAAACGCCCATCGGCGTCGAATGACCGGGCATGCCTGTCGAGACCGGTGACTCCGCGAACAGCCCGTTGGCGTCGTAGATGCGCAGCCTTTGCTGGGCGATGGAAACCGAGATGATCAGCGGCCCCTGCGGCTTGGCTTCCTTTGCGACGACCGCGGATTTCTTGTCGCCCTGGCGTTGGGTTTTGGCGCGTCGTGCCGAGGGCCTCGCTGCTGGCGCAGGTTCGGACGCGGCGGGTGCCGAATCTTGCCAGTAGTAGATGGCGGCTTCCGTCTGAGACGAGATGCCGAGCGTTCCAGTTGCTGCAAAAATGGCAAGCCGCCAAAACCGCCCGCTTCCCAAACCAAATCCTTGTCGGCTCACGCGTATGCCTTCCATCGTCCAACTTCCGATTTAAGTGTTGCAGACGAGATTCACGTTCACCAGCGTAACGCTTCAAAGGCCTGCGTTTTCGGCTTCAAGAGTAACAAAAAAGCCTCACCTAATATTAACGACCGGATACGCGAGCCTTTCCCTCGTCATTGCCGGTGCCTACATCGGGGCAATCCGCTGGGGTTTGCTAGTTCGAATTCCGCACCACATATCGTCACGTGGCGCCCATCGCCGTGATTTAAGTCAAAGCTATGAGGGATCAACGGCTTGCGGTCGCTCCTTGGCTTCGAGGCTGAGGAACGAATAAGCGCCGCTTTCACACCAATTTCACAATCGGGTATCTGGAGACCTTCATGGCACGCGCCGTACGCCGCTTCTTTGGCGGAGGATTTAGAATCAGTCTGTCGTTGCTGATCTTGCTGTTGGCATCGGTCGGAGCGCCGGTGCTGGCTGCCGACGAACCGGATCTGATCTTTCGCCGTTCGACGGTGTTCAAATGGCTCAGCCCCAACGACAAGCTTGCGACCTATGGGATTGACGATCCGGTGGTTGAGGGCGTGGCCTGTCATTTCACCGTGCCGGAGCGGGGTGGCGTCAAGGGCTGGCTCGGAGTAGCCGAGGAAGTCTCGGACATTTCGCTCGCATGCCGGCAAATCGGTCCCATTCACTTCAAGGGAAAGACGGCGCAAGGCGAGGACATGTTCCGGCAGCGGCGATCGCTTTTCTTCAAGAAGATGCAAATTGTGCGCGGCTGCGACGCCAAGCGAAACGTGCTGGTTTATATGGTCTACTCGGACAGGTTGATCGAGGGCTCGCCGAAAAACTCGACCTCGTCGGTGCCGATCATGCCGTGGGGGCAGGGCGACGCGACGATCCAGAAATGCGGCGAGTTTATCGAATAGGGCAGAGTTGGTCAGGACTTCGTCGGTCAGGACTTCGGAGAGGGCGGCCACGGATGCATGCCTTGCGCACGGCGGGAGTTGGGATCCCGGCAACCAACCAGATGCACGAATTGTTGCGGCGCCGATTCATTGTCGTCGCAGCCGTCATGCCGGCGCTGCTCAACCATGGCGCCACAAATCTTTTTGGCATCGGTCTTCGAAGAGGCGAGGCTGCCGACACCGGCGGTGCTGCCGTTGCCCATGACGTTTCCCCGGTAAATTTCCACGATAACGCGCGGTCCTGCGGAAGGTTGCAGGAAACGAGAATGCTCCGAGAATAAATCGACCGCACGGCTCCCGGCGCTCGCGGTCGTTCAACGACGACCCTTTCTCGCTCAATGGCCGACAGGGCGATTGAAATCGTTGGCTTTTACTTTGACTTGATGCCGACCCGAGGGACGCACTTTCGTGCGCGCGCCACGCCGGTCTCCGTCATTTTGGCGCCGGATAGTTCCTTGACCTGGCCTGCGGGGCAGGTTCCGTCGTCGACTTTAACGCGTTGCCCGAGTTTCAGATCGACAACATCCTGTTCGCGGGAAAACGTCGTCGCCTGCGCGCTTGGCGTCAATCCAGCCGCAAGCCAGCCGAACGCGGCCAGAAAACAGAAAGTCTTCAAACGAAGACGCTTGCCGAAAATCTCTCTCAAAGAGAAATCGAGTTCCATTGGAGATTTCCGTTTCTGCCGGAGGGCTTGTTGCGGCGGTGGCGATTCCTAGGCATTACGCCATAACGCGGTAAGGATGGCATCCAATCCGTCGGTGAGCGCCGCAGGCCCCGGCTGCAGGATCAGCGGCGACTTGATTTCGATGACCCGGTCGTTGCGGACCGCCGGAACGCTGTCCCATCCTATCCGCCGCTTGATTTTGTCCGGAACGACTTTCTTGCCGCACCAGGACGCCAGGATGACATCGGGCGCCAAAGTCCGAACCAGATCCGGCGAAATGATCCGATCCTTCGCTGATTGATGAAATCGCAGATCGGGCAGGATATCCTCGCCGCCCGCGATCTCGATCAATTCGGACACCCAGCCGATGCCGCTGATCAGCGGATCGTCCCACTCCTCGAAATAGACCTTCGGCTTGGGCGAGGGCCGCGCAATTGAGGCGACCTCAGCCAACCGCCGCTCGTAGCCGGCCGCTAACTGCTCCGCGCGTTCGCTGGCGCCGACCAGTGCGCCCAGCGTTCGGATCATCGCGAAAATGCCGGCGATGTCGCGTTGGTTGAAGACGTGGATCGCGACACCGGCCCGAACCAGATCGGCGACGATATCGGCTTGCAGGTCGGAGAAGGCGAGAACGAGGTCGGGTTTGAGGTCCAGGATTTTCGGAATGTCGGCGGAGATGAAGGCGGAAACGCGCGGTTTCTCACGTCGGACCTGTGGCGGCCGCACCGCATAACCGGAAACGCCGACGATTCGGTCCTGTTCGCCGAGCAAATAGAGGGTCTCGACCGTTTCTTCGGTCAGGCAAACGATGCGGCGAGGCGGGAATTGGCGCATGGCAGTGATATGCAGAACAAAAGATCCCTTGTCACGACCGGCATCAGTTGAAAATCTTGCTGTCCGGGAATGACCGCGCGGGAGGAAAGAACCATGACGCCGCTTGAAAAAATCCGTGCGATGAAGATGCCTTTCGCAGAGTTGAAGGGAGTGACGTTCGTCGAAGCGGACAAGGACCGCGTCGTGGCGAAGATGCTGGTCCGGCCTGATCTCTGCACGGTCAGTCACAGCATTCACGGCGGCGCCATCATGGCTTTCGCGGATTCCGTCGGCGCAGCGGCAACGGTGATCAATCTGCCGGAAGACGCCAAGGGCACCACAACGATTGAAAGCAAGACCAATTTCGTTGGCGGCGCGAAGGAGGGCACCATCGTCGTTGCCACAGCAACGCCCATCCATCGCGGACGTCGTACGCAGGTCTGGCAAACCCGGCTTGAAACCGAAGAGGGCAGACTGGTTGCGATCGTCACGCAGACCCAGATAGTGCTCTGAACGGGGACGGCCCGTGGGTTAACCACCGCTGTTGACGGCTGAAAATGGCCTTGAATTTCATGCTGCGATGCACAATATGAGGTGATCTAGGGATTCGACGCCTCCTCGAGGGCCGCCACGAGGAGATTGAAATTGAGCTACCAGAACAGGCCGATTTCGACCGTTGCCAAGGGCATCGTTCGGACGCTGAGCCAGCAGGAAGAGTTATCGCTGCTGCGCGATCATCTGCTGCGGCTCGATCATGAGAGCCGCCATGACCGTTTCCACGGCTTCATGGACGACAGTTTCATTGATCGTTACGCGGAAAAGTGCGCGAACGACGGAACCGTTGTCATCGCCTATCTCGAAGACGGCATGGTTCGGGGAGCGGCGGAACTTCATCCGCCGGAGACGTCACCGGATTTGCTGCCTGAGATCGCTTTCAGCGTGGAGGCCGGTCTGCGGCGCAAAGGTGTTGGAAGTCTGTTGTTCCGAAAACTGATCGAAGAAGCGCGCGCCAAGGGCTATCGCCGGTTGCGGATTACGACCGGCGCGCAAAACGATGCGATGCGCGCGCTCGCCAACAAGTTTGGCGCTCACCTGACGTTTCGCCATGGCGAATCCACGGGAACGATTGAAGTCAAGCAACAGCCGCGACCTGAACCCGCAAGATCTGCGATCGTCACGCCGGTCGACGCCGCGCGGGCAGCCATTCAGTTCAATCGCGCCTACTGGAAATTCTGGTTGCGGTTGTACGGCTGGAAGCAGGTCGCCTGAATAAGGCGCCTGGCAGCCACCGCCAGCGTCAGGTACCGGTCCGCTTGTCGTTACCGAACCGCCTCACCACGCGGCGTTCAACCACGATAGAGCGCTGCGCGCCTTGTTCACCGGCGATCACGCGGGTGGCCGACCGCGACTGGACGCGACTCGTTTTCTTCACCTCTGCAGTGACGGTCTCGATCGGCATGCCCATGAGCGAGGCCGCGATTTCCGCCTGCTCGCTCAGGTCCTCGGTGATGCCGGCCGCGGCGAAGATGGCCTCTTCCAGCGTGGGCGGGTCACGCCGAACGCGCCGCGGTCCATATTTCGTATTCCAGTCCTGGCTCATCGCCGACCCCTTATTGTCGCGGCCGATATCTAGAGATCAGTATGTTGCATTGCAATATGAAACTGGTGTGGCAATCCAGCTATGCACTCTTGAACTGCTGACGCGCCTTTTCGTTCACGGCGCCGCGATCTCGACGCCGATAAGTTCGATTTGCGGTTGCGGCCATCGCTTGAGCGCGGCGTGCCCTGAGTCGGTCAGGACATACACGCCGCGTTCGACGCGTTCGAACCAGCCGTAGACGTTGTGCAGCAGGATTTTTGGTGCATCCGGAATAGCCGGCTTGAGTTCGCGCACCTTGCGGGGGCCTTGCGACAGCGCCGACGCGCAGGCCAGTGCCTGCTGACGGTACGCCGTCATGATCGGCGCGCGGGTGCTGCCGCCGAGCGCCGGGTCGCCCTGGCGCTTGCGATGCTCGGTGATCAGGCGCGAGCGGCGCTTCAAATCTCGGCGTGGAACCGTGGTCGGCGAGACGATCACCTCGACAGCACCCGAACTGGTGACCGCGAGCATGCCGAAGCCGAGGCGGCGGCAAAGATTGCGATAACGCGCGTCGCTCTCCCGTCCCTTGCCGCGCTCGGAGAATTTGGCGGCAAGCCAGACTTCGTCGCTGGCCGCGGCGCGATCGACCGCCTGCAAAATTAGTTCGAGGTTGAAGGCGAGTTTCAACTCACCGATGACCACAATCGGAGGGTCGTCGGCGGAAAGCGCCACGAGATCGCAGCCGCCAATCTCGCCCTTGACCGTAAAGCCGAGCTTCTCAAGAAACTTTTTGACGGGCAGATAGAGCGCGGTTTCCAACGTTGCTTCCTGAAGGGGTTTTGTGTCGCCCTGCGACTCAAATCGCCTCAGTTTAGCGCGGATCGCCGTCAGCGCGCGGTGATAAAGATCCGAAGACAGATGCAAGCGCGATGAATGCGTCCGGGAGTGTCGTCCGGCTTATCGCCTCTCCACTATCGATGGCCGGGTATGCGGCTTATTTTAACCGCCGCCAGATGACCTCGCTAACGACCCCGGGACCGCCGGTCGTCGGCGCGTCGACGCGATAGGTGAGGGTGTCGTCCTTCAGCTCGGCGGGGTTGGGTCGAGAGGGGCGGCCCTCCCAGTTCGGAAAATTCGCCCGTTCGATCACGAATTCTACCGTCTGCGCCTCCAGGTCGAATTTGTATCGGCCGTAGTGAGCATTATAGCCGAGGACGGCCGCCCGGTATTCGTCGGGCGTCCCTTTCGCCTTGTCGCCGGCGGCGAACTTCGGTCGGTCGCGGCGTACGATCTGCATCGCGTAGCGGCCATCCTGCTGCAAGATCAGCAAGCCTTGCGGGTCGTCGCCGTAGAGATGCACGCGCGTCCCGTCCGGCGAGATGTTGTCGCACTCCACGAGGATCCAGCTGCCGGCCAGGTTGAGGCTCGGCGCGGCGGCTACGGCACGCGCGCCTGTCAGGGCGGGCGCGAATGCGACAAGCACGGCTACGAAGGCGTAGGTGATGGATCGGCGAGACAGCATCATTGAATGGGCTCCGAGGTGAGGTCTCCAGCGACCTCCTAGACAGAGCATTAGTCGCGCTTGATAGTTAAGACTAATCGATATAATTAAACCAACACTTCGAGGTTTCTTAAGTTACATGCGCGTGTACCTAGACATCGACATTCTCCAGACCATCGTTACCGCACAGCGGCTTGGCGGCTTCAACCGCGCCGCGGAAGCGCTAGGACGCTCGCAATCCGCCATCAGCCAGCAGATTGCGAAGCTTGAGGCTCAGCTTGGCCTGCCGCTGTTCCGCAGGCAGGGACGCAGCCTTGTGCCGACCGAGGCCGGAGAGTCGCTGCTGGCCTATGCAAAGCAAATCCTCGATCTGAACGACGAGGCGGTGTCTGCGGTGCGCGGTGCTGCTCTGAGCGGCGCGGTGCGCATCGGGCTTCCCGGCGATTTAGCCGATCCTTGGCTCGCCGCGGTGCTCGGCCGCTTCAAGCGGGCCCATCCCAAAGTGTGGATCGAGGCGGTGGTCGATCGTAACCGCCTGTTGCTAGAGCGGTTGGATGCCGGCGCGCTCGATCTCGTGGTTGCATTCGGCAACGGCGCACGGCCCGACGCCCAACGGCTCGCCGTGGTTCAACGGGTGTGGATCGGCGCAGCGGACAGGCCGGTGCGGGACGAGGACGAGCCTCTCCCACTCGCCGTTTTCGAGGCCCCGTGTTTCTTCCGCGCCGCCGGCATCGAGGCGTTGAATCGCGCAGGCGTGCCTTGGCGCATCGCTTTCACGAGCGCGAGCCTGCACGGCCTGTGGGCGGCGGTGGAGGCGGGCCTCGGAATTACCCTTCGCACCGAAGTGGCCTTGCCTCGGACGCTGCGCGTGCTGGACGGGCTTCCGCCGGCCCCGGATCTCGATGTCTGTCTGCATGACGCCGGCCGCTCCGTCGGCTCCGCGGTGGCATCCCTTGCGGAGATCGTGCGCGAAACTTTGGCCGAGGGACTGCCCGTGACCGGCAGCCGATCGGACTGATGGCCATGTCTGACACTTCCAATCGTTGAGGCCGTTTGCCTTGATAAGCGGCGACTAATTAGACACGGCCCGCGACAGGAAGCAAAGCGCCCGTGACTGCACTTGCCGCGTCGCTTGCCAAAAACAGGATGACATCGGCCAGTTCTTCCGGCCTGACCCACTTCGAAAAGTCTGCATCCGGCAAGCTGGCGCGGTTGGCCGCGGTATCGATGGTCGAAGGCAGCACCGCGTTCACGGTGATCTTGCCCTTCCATTCGGCGGCGAGCGCTTCGGTGAGACGGTGCACGCCGGCCTTGGACGCCGCATAAGCACCCATGCCGGCGCCGGCCTGGATTGCACCCATCGCGCCGACATTGACGATCCGCCCTGCGCGGGAGGCGGCAAGGTGAGGGATCGCCGATCGCGAGGCGTTAAGCGCCGTCAGGACATTGAGCGCGTACATTCGCTGCCAGGTCTTCGGATCGCCCTCGACGACGGTCTCAAACGCAAAGCCGCCGGCGATATTGATCAGGGCATCGAGCCGGCCGAAATGCGAAGCCACAGCGTCGATGGCTTTCTTGGCCGCGATCGCGTCGGTCAAATCGACGCCGCCAAGTTCGATCCGCTCGGATGTCGCCTTCGCCGTCGATGCCGCGTGGTCGATGGCGCCGACCTTTGCGCCTTTCGACAGCGCAGAAGACGCGACCACCTTGCCGAGCGCGCCGGACGCGCCGGTCACGACGACGATCTTACCTTCCATGAGAAGTCTCCAAAGCGGGACGCAAAACCGCAGAAAACGACATTATTGCAAGGTAAATCCGTCGGAAATGCAGCCGCAACTCTCTCCGTAGAAACACGTGTCCGCGTCTGAAATTCCAGCGCTTATTGGCGATCGCTAAAATTTGCGGGAGTTTTGTAAGCGAAACGCAGAATCGTTGCGCTATGGGTGGGGTTCGCTCAATGGAGGGGTGAAGCATCATGTTGAAACACTTGCCTGACCACGGTTTGCCGCTCGTCCAGCTCAAGGAGCAGCGGCGAGACCTGGTGGTCGCTCTGCAAAACCGCACTGGCCCGGTCAACGGCTGGGAGTTGATGCAGATCGCTGCGATTCAGCAGGCGATTTCCGCATTCGAGGACGTCATCGCCGATCTGGACGCCGAAATGGAAATGGAAGCGGCGGCGTAAGACTATTCTTCCTGGACCTGTACACCTGCCGCTCCCGACGTTATTGCAGGCCATATCCTTTCAACGGGATGGGGCTTCGGGGGCGACGATGAGAAGGCACAAGGCCGCTATCGGCTGGGCGGTGATTTTGGCGGCGGGCACTATTGCCCTGGTGTCTTCCGCATCGGCACAGACGTTCGATTCCTATCGCTGCACCGATGGCACGCATTTCATCCTGGCATTTTACCCCAGCGACAAGCGCGCCTATCTGCAAATCGACGGTCGCGCGATAACGCTGAAGAAAAGCCTCGCTGTATCCGGCAGGCGGTATTCAGGCAGCGGCGTGAGCATTGCGGTGACCGCAACCGGTGCAATGATCAAACATGTGCGGCGGCCGGCGACGGCGTGCGAGCTCTCGTAAAAAGCCTCGCAAGCCGAACATCCCGACACATCCGCATCATTTCTCATACGGACTTCTGAACCGCCACACTAGTGATCGCGTCCGCGCTCGGCGGCTTCGCGAATGGCGGCTTCATGGTACCAGCTGCCGCTGCAAGCGGCTTCATTGACGCGTTCAAAGGTCGGAGCGGTGACGGACTTGGACTCCTCGTATCGCTTTCCGCCGAGAGCTGCGCGGCCCCCGGCAGGAAATTGATAGATGCGCGCGGACTCCTGACTACGGTTATTCATCGATATCTCCATTCGGCCGGGACGCCTTCAACGCATGCTGCGCCCGACTCGTTCGTGTGCGGTTACTGGAAAGCCGATATCGGTCCTGCTCGCGGGAGTCGCAACCTGATTAAAATGAATTCATTGATTGACCAAAAGGTATGCAGTTTTGCCTTTGCACCGTGCAGAGCAGGCTCCGGGTGGCTACGCCTGCCGTCTCGCGCGGGGTGACGAAAGTCCCCGGCTTTTCTTGGCGATTGTTGCGCATACCTGCCACATTGTTGGCCTGTCCTGATGTGCCTTGCAGCGAATGCTGCAGAAACGGGCGTTAGAGCCGCGCGAGCGCGGTCCACATTGACATCGTCAGCCGATTCGGCCGCGCGCCTTTGCCGCACCTGCGGCTGTGTAGAAATCTGCGCACCCGGCCTCCGACCCAGCATTACCGCGCTGCAATAATTGGCACTTTTATTGCTTATTCATGACTGGCCCAACGTGGCCGGGTACGTGTGTGGGTAGATCCTCAGGTTCGATCTCACGCCTTTCGCATCATCAACACTTGAGAGGCTCAATGACCAAATACAAGCTCGAGTATATTTGGCTCGACGGCTATACGCCGACGCCGAATCTGCGCGGCAAAACGCAGATCAAGGAATTCGCGTCGTTCCCGACGCTGGAGCAATTGCCGCTCTGGGGCTTCGATGGAAGCTCGACCATGCAGGCCGAAGGCCACAGCTCGGATTGCGTGCTCAAGCCGGTCGCCGTTTTCCCCGACGCCGCGCGTACCAACGGCGTACTCGTGATGTGCGAAGTCATGATGCCCGATGGCAAGACGCCGCATGCATCCAACAAGCGCGCTACCATTCTTGACGACGAGGGCGCCTGGTTCGGCTTCGAACAGGAATATTTCTTTTACAAGGACGGCCGCCCGCTCGGCTTCCCAACGTCAGGTTATCCGGCGCCGCAGGGCCCGTACTACACGGGCGTCGGTTACTCGAATGTCGGCGACGTCGCCCGCAAGATCGTGGAAGAGCATCTCGATCTTTGCCTCGCGGCCGGCATCAACCACGAGGGCATCAACGCTGAGGTCGCCAAGGGCCAGTGGGAATTCCAGATCTTCGGCAAGGGCTCCAAGAAAGCCGCCGACGAGATGTGGATGGCCCGCTACCTGATGCAGCGCCTGACCGAAAAGTACGGCATCGATATCGAGTACCACTGCAAGCCGCTCGGCGATACCGACTGGAACGGCTCCGGCATGCACGCCAACTTCTCCACCAAGTACCTGCGCGAAGTCGGCGGCAAGGAATATTTCGAGAGCCTGATGAAGGCATTCGAAACGAACCGTGAAGCTCACATCGCGGTTTATGGCCCCGACAACCATCTGCGCCTCACCGGTAAGCACGAGACCGCCTCGATTAATCAGTTCAGCTGGGGCGTTGCCGATCGCGGCGCCTCGATCCGCGTGCCGCACTCCTTCGTCAACAACGGCTACAAGGGTTATCTCGAAGACCGCCGTCCGAACTCGCAAGGCGACCCCTACCAGATCGCTTCGCAGATTCTGAAGACGGTGGCTTCGGTTCCGACCGGGGCCAAGGCCGCGGCATAAGTCACGTAGGGCGCGCCTGCGGCGCTCTGCGCCGTCAAGCCGACCTCCCATATGATCCGCCAGAGTGCCTGCTCTGGCGGATCATTGCGTTTTGAGAGCGCGATCGCCGTGCTAGAAGCTGCCGCTGCTTCTGCGGGAGTTCGGTGAAATGGAAAATTCGGTACGCGTGTTGTCGACGCTTGCTCTGGCCGGGGCGGTTCGGGCGCTGGCGGAAAAATACCAGTCGAAAAGCGGCGCGCGTATCGATGCCGATTTCGCACCGACCGTGAGGCTGCTCGACCGCTTGATGGAAGGCGAGACCGCCGATGTCCTGATCCTGACCGATGAGGGGCTTGCAGGCCTGATCGCGGCAGGGAGTGTGGTCGCCGAAAGCCGCGTCGATCTCGCCCGGTCCTGGGTGGGGCTTGCAGTCAAAGCAGGCGAACCGCATCCGGATATTTCGACCGAAGCGAACTTGCGCGCGACGCTCCTGACCGCGCGTTCGGTCGCCTATTCAAGGCTCGGCGCGAGCGGAATTTTCTTCGCGCAGTTGATCGCGAAGATGGGCATCGAAAAGGAGATCAACGCGCGTGCGACCATCTCGCCCATGGGTTTTACGGCCGAGCGCGTGGTTACGGGTGAGGCTGACGTTGCGATCCAACAGCTCAGCGAATTGAAGCAGGTCAAAGGTGTCGAGATCGTCGGGCCCTTGCCGCATCACTTGCAGACGCCGGCGGTGTTTTCCGCAGGCACGATGACGGGTTCGAAGCAGGTTGCAGTGGCCGATCTCTTGTTGAAATTTCTCGCTTCTCCTGCGGCGACGCCTGCGCTGATCGAGTCCGGCCTGGAGCGGCTGACGTAACGCAGTGAGGAACCGACCGGTCGCCCGCGTCATTGATAGCGGATGATCCACCAAATCAAGTTCGCCCGATGATCCGCAAACTCAAGTCCGGCGAGTACCGGCTCTATTCGCGAAAGCCCAGTCCGAAGACCGGCCGTCGCCGCAATCTCGGCACCTTCAAATCGCGCGCGGCGGCCGCAAGGCACGAACGCGCGGTGCAGTATTTCAAGCGGCACTAGACACGCTTCGCTATTTCGTGCCGTACATCCGGTCGCCAGCGTCGCCAAGGCCCGGCAGGATATAGCCGTGATCGTTCAGCTTCTCGTCGATCGCCGCCGTCCAGATCGGAATGTCCGGATGTTCGGCCTGGAAATGATTGATGCCTTCGGGCGCGGCCAACAGGCACACGAAGCGCATGTCCTGCGCGCCGCGCGTCCGCAGCAGTGAGGCGGCGGCCGAGGCCGAATTGCCGGTTGCGAGCATCGGATCCATCAGGATCACGGTGCGGTCCGACAGATCGTGCGGCGCCTTGAAATAATATTCGACGGCCTGAAGCGTCTGCGGATCGCGGTAGAGGCCGATATGGGCGACGCGCGCGGAAGGCACCAGCGCCAGCATGCCGTCGAGAAAGCCGACGCCGGCGCGCAGGATCGGCGCAAACGTCAATTTCTTGCCGGCGATCTTCGGGGCCTTCATCGCCATCAGCGGCGTCTCGATATCGACCATCTCGAGCGGCAGGTCGCGCGTCACCTCGTAGCAGAGCAGCATGCCGATTTCGTTCAAAAGCTCGCGAAAGCCTTTGGTGGAGCGGTCGGTCTCGCGCATCAGCGACAGCTTGTGCTGGACGAGGGGATGGCTGACGAGGTGAACGTCGCTGTTGGAAAGCATGTAGTCTCCTAAAACCGCTATAGGCCATCCGATAATCCCGGTTTTTCTCACGATGTCGAGACCGCCTTTGCGTTTTCGGGCAGCCGAAGGCGCTGCGGCGGTCCATTAGGGCATTGCGGTTGGCGGCATCGACGCCGGCAGTCGTTTAGCCGGCCGCGTAACAAACGGAGTGCACGAAACGAACCTCATCAGCACGCCCGTTGACGGCGGCACGTCAAGACCCCGGAAAGAGGTTCCGCATGAATACGCTGATCGCCCGCTCCATCAGGCTCGCCCCCAAGCTCCCGCCGTGCTGGTATGCGATCCCGCTTCGCCTGATTGTCGGCGGCGGTTTTCTCCAGCACGGCTACGCCAAGCTCGCGCGGGGGCCCGAAAACTTCACCCAGATCCTCGATGCGCTCGGGGTGTTCGATCCGGCACTACTTGCCTGGGCGACCATCGCGGTCGAAATCGCCTGCGGCGTGGCCGTGATCGCCGGCCTGTTCATTCCACTTGTCAGCGTGCCGATGGTGATCGTGTTGCTGGTTGCGATCTTCACCGTCCATCTGCCGAACGGCTTCAGCTCGATCAAGCTGTTGTCGGTGACATCAGCGGGCGCGCATTTCGGCCAGCCCGGCTATGAGACCGATCTGCTGTATCTGTGCGGCATCGTCGCGCTGGTGCTCGGTGGCTCCGGTCCGCTGGCGCTGGACCGGACACTGTTGCGCGCCTGGACCAAAACAGGCGCTACGGCCGAAAGCTGATCGCTTTAGCGCGTGGTGCTCTGATCGGCGTGATGACGGCTGGCGGACTTGCCATGCACCGCCACCGGCGCGGTCTCGATGCCTTCGTGGCAGGCCATCTCGACCCAGTTGCCGTCTGAATTCTTCTGATAGGCGTGACAGCCCTGCGGGCCCGGCGCTTCCTCCACCGCTTGCGCATTGGCGTTGGCGTGGGAATTCGGGCTCGCATCTTTCGCCGAGGCGGGCGAGGCAAGGGCGGCCGCAAGGGCGACCGAACCAACGAAGATCGATTGCGCGATCCGCATGGAACTCTCCGAAAAATGGATTGTGATGACCACACTCAAATAAAAATAATTTGGCGATTTTTGGCCAGAGGGGTGGCTTTAATCCTTTCGGCTAAGACGCGTGCTTAACGAAAAGAAAATGGCGCCGTCGCTGACTTTGCGGACGGCGCCCGAGGTGGGCTTTACCAGCCTGGGAGAAACTTCAGATTGGGTGTTGCCCGCGCTGCTTGGCGCGGTAGGCGGGGCCGGGGCCGCGCATGTAGTGACGCTCGGGCCGATAGGGATCGCTCGCCATCTGAAACAGACGCTGCCAGCCCTCGACGAGGGCGATGAAGCGGTGGCGGAACGGAAGCGAGGAGGCGAGGCTGACCAGCATGGGACTTCTCAATGAGCTTTGCCGAGAACGGAAGCGAAAGGCACCGCGAAAACTTCGTGGCCGAAATCGTCGCTGGCGTGCAGCGTCCAGCCGCGCCAGTCTTCGTCGGAAGGCACCATCACCAGCTCGCGCACGACGCCTGCCGCTTGCGCCATGGCTTCACTCAGGCTGCCGAGCGGGGCTAACCGCCGATCGATCCAGATGCCCGCGTCGTTGGAGCAGTGAAAAAAGAGCTGAGCCATGGTCGTCTCCTCGGGGAGAAAACGTGATGCATGGTTTTGATAGCAGCAGTTGCTGAGTTGGAGAATCCGGATGAACGCGGTGAGTGAAACTACGGGGAATAAAGACAATTTTCTTCAAAGTCGCTTGCGTGTGACTTCTGTGATCAATAACCGATTCGATTGACTCAGGAATTCGCGCTCCTCGCAATGACGGGAAATAAGTGGCGCGTATCGCGGCGATTCCCCACCGTAGTGGTACGGTCTAGTGCGCAGCAGGTAATTTGCGTATCGAGACGCCCACTAACCCTGTCGGCTGAGGCCATTGGGGTGGGGGGATGTTCTCGAGACCCGGCCTCCTAGGCTCGCCGGGTCTCGTGTTCCCTCAACCGATTTTCCAGGCGTTGATTTTCCCTGACATCGATACGACGAACCACCGGGCGCCAAACGCGCGCGTGGTCGCTGTTGCTGTTACGGCTCAGAACGCCGGGCGGGCGACGTGCCAGAGATTGGTCGCGTCGAATAACCCGTTGGTGTCGCCGGGCGTCTTGTCCGACTGCGAGGTGTAGAGCGGGCGATAGCGATAGGCCCACATCTTGCTGCCGTCGCTGCGGGTGATCACGGTGAAATCGCCCTTGGCTTCGGCGTCCTTGTCTGCGGCAAGCGGCGTCCAGCGCTCGGTGCATTTGCCCTCGCAGGTCGATTTGTTGCCGGACGTATCGCGCTCGTAGGTGTAGAGCGTCATGCCGTTGAGATCGACGAAGACCTGGCCCTTGCGGCTCTGTACCACCTTCACCGGAAACAGCGGCGCTTCCTTTTTCGGCGGCGGCGCGGGCTCTTCACCATGCGCGAACGCTTCGCCGGCCGACAGCAAAAGCGCTGCGGCTATCACCAAAAGTCTGAGCATCCTGCCCCCGCAATAACGTAAATCGCGCGTTAACGCGCTTAATGGGCCGGAATCATAAGGCGCGAAAGTTAGCGGGGCGTTTCGGGGGCGCGAAGCAGTGCGGAATTTCTATTTCCGCGCGCGGCGTCCCTGCTCTTTCAGGAGGTCGTCGAGCTCCTGGCTCTGGGTCTCGATCCGGTTCGCCAGCCGCTCCTCGTTCGCGGCGCCGGATTGCGCTGCCGCCTGTTCGGTGAGCTGGCGAAGGTTGTCGCGCAGGATCGCGATGCGGTTGGAAATCTCGGGATCGGACAGCTGGCTGAAGTCGGTCATGCCTGAGGACTCCCCCTGACGCGAGCCATATCCTAGCGGAAGCGGGCCGCGCCATCCATAGCCGCGAGGCGGGTTTTGATCGGCAAGCGTGCGGCGCAGCAGCGGTTTGTTCACTTTGTGCCTGTGGCCCGATCACTGCGGCGCCGACGTCACGAGGCGCAGCCGTGTCCAGTCGGAGGCCGGCACTTCGGTGGGGTGCTGCTGCGCCACGTTGCGGTCGACGATATCGAGCAGTTCGGTGTCGACGCCCATCTCGCGCAGGTAGACGCGGAATTGTTCGCCGAAGATCGCGGTCAGGTTTTCGCGGTGCTCGTCGGAGACGTTGGGCGCCACGCGGTTGCGGATCGCCATGCTTGTGAGGATCACGCGCGTGCCCGCATGAAGCGTGCGATGAACGCCGCCGGCGAGGATCAGCACGCAGGCGATGTCGCAATACGCGTTCCTGGTGGTGAGTGTGGCCTCCAGTGGCCCGCCCGGACGCTTGAGCGCGAAGCACTCGTCGTTGCTCTTGCCGGCGCAGGCGGCCACGTCGGTTGCGCCTTCCATGGTGTCGATGCCGCGCTCGCGCAGGATGCGCCCGAGGCCGACCGCGACATTGAGATTGGATTCGCCGTAAGCGTGGATGACGAGCGGCAATTTGCGACCCTGCTGCCGGTCGAGGATGTTGATCAGCCGCTTGTACGTGTCCCACTGCACGGCGCCTTCGGCGGCGACCCAGTCGGAGCAGCCGGGACCGCACGAGCCCTCCGCGCCATGCGCGACATAGAAGATCATCGCATCGGGCGACGAGTTGACGCCGCCGACCGGCGGGCGCGCGGTGGTCTGGGCCGATGCGCTGGTGGCGGAGGCGAGGGCGAGGAGGCCGGCGAGAAGAGATGCGCGGTATGAAGGAGCGCTCATGCTGAAGACCTCGTGAGACCTCTTGCCAAAAATCCCTGCCATTTTCCGTCGCCAATCGCGCTTGCGCAAGCACGGTCAGGGCGGCTCCCGCTCGCATTCACATGTCAAAGAGCCGCTCGCGGGCCTCATGGTTCTCCCGGCGATGCGAAGCATCGTCCGGAACGGCGCGTTTTCTTTTTGCACCGTTCGCGACGGCCTCGCTACGCTTGGCCTGCTCGGGTGCTGCGCCTCCTCACCACGAGGTTCACATTTTTTCCGCGTATCTCGACCTCATCCTGAGGAGCCGCGCAGCGGCGTCTCGAATGATGACTGCATCGGTAGAGGTCACAACGGTACATTCCCGCGGCCGATGTGGTCCGAGTTCATCAAAGTATCACTCGCCCAAAAATAGAGGGCGCAGGGAAAGCCGGGTGTCCGTTGCACCCGCAGCCTCATGCGCAAAAATAAAAAGCACATGAGTTAGTCACCACAGGTTCGCCGGAGCATCCGGCCTTCCCTGCGCAATGGTTTTAACGGTTTCCTTCGTGCTCGCCCCGGAGACCGGGCTTGGTTGTCTCCGTCCCCCCTGAGAAGCGTTAGCTTCTTAAGGAGTTGATATCAGCGTCGGGATATCAGGCCCACACGACTTCTCCGTCCGCTTTCGCGCCGCTCGTCTTGCGTCGCCAAAGCGTCCATCGCATCCCGCGCCCAACGTCCGTGACGATCGCGATACGCCCCTCTTGTGGGGGCGGGACGGGCCGAGTTCATAAAGATGATTTGCCCGACGGGGTGAGCGAAATATTTTTGCGAGCCGGACTGGACAGTAGACTCAGCGTTGATCGGGCTTCGGAAATTGGATTTTTGGTGCAGGCGGATTTCTTACAAATCGTATCGCCTACAGCGGTGCATCTTTCTTATCCCTCCCCCGCGAGAGCGCGGGGAGGGTGGCCGTCGCGCAGCGACGGTCGGGTGGGGGCCGACATATCGAAAAGTCCCGCATCGATGGTGCTTTCGCGAGAACCCCCACCCCGGCTCGCTTCGGAGCGCAGTAGCGCTCCTGAGCTCGCCGACCCTCCCCACAAGGGGGAGGGAGAAGAAGGCGCTCCGCGTATGCATACGCGATAGCCCTGCCCACCAGGCGGCGCGGTCCGGCCAATCACCTCGCCAACGCCACCCACCGCTCGGTCGCGCTGATCGCCGTGGCATACGGACCGTCAACGGGCTGCCCGCGGTGCAAGGCCTTGCCGACTTCGCAAATCGCGAGGAAGGCGCTGGCGCGGGCTTCTTCCACTTCAAGCGGCGCTTCGCCGCTTCCCTGCAAAAGGCCGACGAGCCCATTCAGAATCGGCAGCGCCTCCGACGGTGGCTTCTCTGCTGCGAGCTTGAGCGCGTCGAGGACCTGTTGTGCGGTTTCGCGTTCGCTCATGAACTGCTCGCCTTCAATAAACCGGTTGGCCGGCTGCGACATCGCTGCGCGGACTGAGCACAATCACTTGCCCCTCGCTGTTCTTCGCGCCGAGGATCAATAATTCGGAGGTGAAGCCGGCGATGTTCTTCGGCGCGAAATTACAAACGCAGACCACGAGCGAGCCGACCAGCGCGGCTGGTTCGTAATTGGTGATCTGTGCGCTCGACCACATGATGCGTTCTGCCCCGACATCGACACCGACCTTGTAAGACGGATTGCGGGCGCGGGGAAACGGCTGCACCTCGACCACCTTGCCGATGCGGATATCGAGCTTGGCGAAGTCGTCGTAGGTCACTTGCGGCTTCAGGGCGGACATGTCGGGGCTCGGTGAGGGGACTCTTGGAGAATTACTCCGCCGAAAGCGGATCGGTGAGAGGGCGCCTGCGCGGCCAATAGAGCACCAGCACGAGCGCGCCGCTCGCCGCCACCAGATACGCATTGAAGGCGTAGGCGGCGAATGTCGTCTCCTGCACCGAGAAGATGCCGAGCACCATGCCGACGAACGAGATCAGATACGTCGACCGGTTCTCGGTCGCAGGCGCCAGCCACGCCTTCCGAAGGGTCGGAAGCGCCGCGGCCACATCACCCAGGATGGACAACACGATGGCGGTGACGGGATCGCCGGTGATGGCCCAGAGCGCAAGCGCCGCCAGCGCGCACGCGCCGCAGACGTAATCGAATGGCCCGAGGCTCCACGAGCCTTTTCCCCCGATGAAGGAGGCCAGCACGATGCAGGCCGGACCGGCCCCGACCGACAGCACCACCAGCGTCGAAATCCCGACGCCGGATTGCAACTGCGCGGCAGCGGCGATCAGCGGCACGAGCGCCCAGAGGAACCAGGTGACGCGGTTCGGCGTCGCTTCGCCCTTCAGGATGGCGCGAACGTAATTGAGGCAGGCGAGGAAATTGATGACGGAGCCGGCGATCGCGAAAACGGTATGCATGGGCGGCAAACTGGCACCGATCGCGGCAGGCGGCAACCGGCCTCTCCGCCGTCATTCCGGGGCGCGAGCCTAGCGCAACTCTAACCTGTCATTCCGGGGCGACGCGAAGCGTTGAGCCCGGAATCCATGGTGCGTCACGAATGCTGGGAGAAATGGATTCTCAGGTGCGCAATTGCGCACCATAGCCCGCGCCAAGAGGCGCGTCCCGGAATGACGGGGAGGGAGCCTTCGCGCTGCATAGCATCCGGGGAAAGCGGCTCCGCTACTGCTCGGTGAGACGAACGATCGGCCGGCCGCTGTTGAGCGCCTTGAGTTCGTTGACGTAGTTCTCAGGCCGTATCCACCGCGGTGGCGTCTTCAATCCCATGAAGGCGGCGATGTCGCCGATGAAGCCGTTGCAGTTGGTGGTTTCCGCGTTCCACACCGGCGAAGACTCCTTGAGCTTCTTGATGTAGGCGAAGACGCGCCTGGCGTCGGCTTCGTTCAGATACACCTTGTAGTGCGCGAGAAGGTAGTCGGGATCGAGATCGCCGTAGCTCGCGCCGGTCTCCGACGGCACCCAGGTGATGTAACCGAGGACATACTCGGCGACATCGCCCTTCGGCGTCAGGCCGGCCACTTCGACGGCGCGCTCGCTCGACTTGCCGTACCAGACAAAGGAGTGTCCCCAGCTCGCCGCGGTGCGCGCGCGGAAGTCAACGTAGTAGGGGCCTTTGGCGGAGGAGGCAGCCGGCTTGCGCGCGGGCCGGGCGGCCGTCGCGTCAGCGGGCGTCTCGATCGAGGCGACCTTGGTGTCACGGTTACGCGCCTGGCTCTCGCCGGCCGGCGCGGCTTGAGCCGCGCCAGACAATGCGAAGCCCGCAAGCAAGCACAGCGCCATGTGGCTCAGTCTGTTGGTCATGACTGGGGCCGTTCAGGCTTTGACTTATAAAGCTCAGTAGCGCGCGGCGACCGGTCCCTGGCTATACGGCTGCTTGCCGATCGGGGATTTGCCGATCGG
The DNA here is from genome assembly GCA_963788885.1 of uncultured Alphaproteobacteria bacterium. Lineage (GTDB taxonomy): Bacteria > Pseudomonadota > Alphaproteobacteria > Rhizobiales > Xanthobacteraceae > Bradyrhizobium. The sequence goes on from CAWBIR010000002.1 coordinate 230,130, forward strand.
CATCTTGCCGACGACGGGAGCCTCGGTATAGGCGGGCGGGGGTTGCCGGCGCGGAAGGTCGGCTGCGAAGGCCGCAGTCACGAAGCTAAGCGTTGCAACAGTTGCGATCAGCATTTTCACCACGAAAGTTCTCCTTCATCGTTGGCAGGAACAGGCAGCGTATTGCTGATTCCCTACCGATAGTTGCGAGAGTACGGTGAAGCGTCGGAATGGGTTCAGAATGCGGCAGAGTGGCGGCGTTCACAGGAACCTCATGTCGCACCGACACGAAATCGCCGGAGTGTTGCGCGCAAGCCGCAGAATTTCGCGTTGAAGCTTGTTCCCCAGAGGTCGGCCGCGTGGCCGGTTCCCGGTGTGTGATTTCTGCGCGGATCACGCGATGGCCGGCGTCGACAGCGTCGGCAAGGGATCAACGTTCTCCGGCATCCAGGATCCACGTTCGGTCAGCGAAGGCGACGTAAATCCGTTCCTGCCCAAGCGCGACACCAAGCTCGATCGACAGTTCGTTCAACATCGCAGCGATCGCCTCATCCGGCAGATGGCCGAGGTAGGCGTGGACGGCTTCGCCGGTGAACAGCGCGACCGGTTCGCGGTCGGACCCGACGGTGCCATCGCCGCGAGGCCACGCATAGGTCACTTCCGCGCGGGTGAACATGCCGGACAAAGCAGGCTGGCCAGCTTCGACGCGGCGTTTCATCCAGGCACGCGCAGTGCGAACCGCTTCCGAGACGTCGAAGACACGGCCATCGGCGTCCCAACCCTCGCGCAAGCCCACGCTGATGCGAAAATCACGGCGAGGACCCAACGAGCCGGCGACGACGGAATAATCTTCAGTCTTTGGCGTGGCGGGTCTGGCGGTCATTTCCCTATTCTCCGTTAGTTCGTGGTTCGTAGTTCGTAGCATGGGTGGAGCGTCCCGTCCGCCGTAGCTCAACGAGCGAAGGCGGAAGCGATACCCATCGCATGACGCACGCGATGAGATCGACGTGCTTCCCAAGTGCTAGTTCGTGTCGTCGGCCGCAAGCCGCAGGAACTGACGCTTCATCGTGTTGACCCTGGCGACATAGGCCGAGACGAGGTGATCGCCGCAGCGCTCACTTGCGATCATCTGAAAATGGCGGCGCGCGAAGGCGGTCGCGGGACCCCCGCCGCAGAGATGGATGAAGGCCGCGAGATCCTGCCTCTCGCTCGCGTTTGGCTTCACATCGCCCGCGCGGGCAAGCACCGCGGCGACGTTTCGGTCGAGATAGATCGATGCGAGTTCGACGGCATGGCTCGGGATCGTGCGGATGTAGAGGAAGGTCGAACCGCAGCCGGACTCCACGACCGCATGATCCCGGATGCAGAACCGCGCGGCCTCGGCGAAGGCGCCATCGATCATCTGATAGAGGCCGACGGCGCTGGAGGCGGGCTGGTAGATCGCGAAAGGGTTGAAACTCCATCGCCAGCGCCAGTAGGTGCGGTCCACCGGATTGCCCGAACTCTCGATTTGCGCCAGCGCGGCGAGCAATTCCGGCGCGATCGCGCTGGTGGAGTAGGTGCGAAACAGCGGTCCGTATTGCCGCCACGTCTCCGGCGGCTCCTTGTCGAGCCGGTGACCGATGAAGGCGAACAACTCGGTCGGCTTGTGGATCACATGATAGACGAGGTTTGCGAGCGTCACGACCGCCAGCAGGATCACCGCGCCGGCCGCGATACGAACGATCCTCGGCGCGCTCGCGAACTTCAGCCGCGCCCGGCGTACGGCCCGGCGCCAGCGGCGCAGGCGAGGGAGGAGGCGGTTGGGTTTTGGGGGCATGTAGCTTGGGAGGATCGTGCGGTCATATGTGCCGCAGCAACTTTTTGTTAGTTCCGAGCAGGGTTGACAGGTGTGTGGCGAGCGGCGTTGGAGCCCGTAGATCTGCTATTGTTCGAAATGCGGGTTCCAAGGCAATACAAAATCTTCGACGAAGCTATGGTCGGGACGTGGAAACTTCCTAGCCATGGTCAACATCACTAGCTCAAGCGCTCGTTCGGAAAGGGTGAGACGCGCCTCGCTAAAGGCATCCTGATCGTTAGGTTCAAAATGCTTTTTCGTGTTTTGGATAGGCTGTTAAAAACCGCCTAGGGTAGTCGCGCTCTCTGTCGAGCGCCACCGGTGTACTTGGATGCGGGTTCAAGCAAGCGAGCGCTTGAAGGATGGCGCTCTTTCCCGACTCGTTTTTGCCTACTAGGCAGGCTACCTGATCAATTGAAAACTTGCCCGTGTCTTCCGCAGACCTGAAATTTGTGATGTGTGCGCTAATCAGCTTCATGTGAGCATCACCTCCTGATGCTTCTCGACCGCAATGGTAGGTTGAATTTGGCTCCCCGTACGCCTTAAGTCTTGGCCGCTTTAAAAAGCGCCGTCAATGAGGAAAGGGCGGCTTTCGGCCGCCCTTTGTTTGTCCGTAGATGGCCGGGTCTAGCCCGGCCATGACGCTAGCGCGAGCTCACGAACACCCCGTCGTGGACCCGCACGTGTCGCACTTCATGCAGGTGCCGTTACGCACGAGGGTGAAGTTGCCGCACTCCGAGCACATCTCGCCTTCGTAGCCTTTTGCCTTGGCTTCCGCGCGACGTTCGGCCTTGGACGGCGCCGCGGCTGCGGCCGCGCCCGCCTTGCTCCATTGCAGCGCCTCGAGCTTTTCCGTCGGCGAGAGGTCGTGCTGCGCCTCCTGCTTGAGCGCGACCGCGCCCTCAAGCGTATCGGAGACGCGGCCGTGGCCGCCGCCCGGTGACAGCGCCGTCACCTTGCTGCCGCCCGAAGGCGCGGAGTCCGAACCCTGGCTGACCGCTGCCGAACCGCCGCGCATCACCACGAGGTTGTCGGTGCGCGAGCGTGTCAGGCCCTTGGAGAGATACTTGGTCGCCTGCTGGTGATGGGCGTCCTCGGGCTCCTTGCCTTCCCCGACGCCCTTGCCGAGCGCATCGAAACCGCTCTCGCTCGGATCGACATGGGCGAGGTCGAAGCGCGACATGTAGCTGACCGCGAGTTCGCGGAAGACATAGTCGAGGATCGAGGTCGCGTACTTGATGCTGTCGTTGCCCTGCACGGGGCCCGCCGGCTCGAAGCGGGTGAAGGTGAAGGCATCGACATATTCTTCCAGCGGCACGCCGTACTGAAGTCCCAGTGAAACCGCGATCGCAAAATTGTTGATGAAGGAGCGAAGCGCGGCGCCTTCCTTGTGCATGTCGATGAAGATCTCGCCGATACGGCCGTCGTCATATTCGCCGGTCCGGAGATAAACCTTGTGGCCGCCGACGACCGCCTTCTGGGTGTAGCCCTTGCGGCGATCCGGCATCTTCTCGCGCTCGCGCATCACGATGATGCGTTCGACGAGTTTCTCGACGATCTTTTCCGACACCTGCGCGGTGCGCGCCGCCATCGGCTTCTCGTAGAGCGCCTCGATCGCATCGTCCTCGTCCTCATCGTCGCTGATGAGCTGCGAGTTGAGCGGCTGGCTCAGCTTCGAGCCGTCGCGGTAGAGCGCGTTGGCCTTGAGCGCCAGTTTCCAGGAGAGCAGGTACGCCGACTTGCAGTCCTCGACGGTGGCGTCGTTCGGCATGTTGATGGTCTTGGAGATCGCGCCCGAAATGAACGGCTGCGAAGCCGCCATCATGCGGATGTGGCTCTCGACCGAGAGGTAGCGCTTGCCGATCTTGCCGCAGGGATTGGCGCAGTCGAACACCGCATAATGTTCGGCCTTGAGGTGAGGGGCGCCTTCCACGGTCATCGCGCCGCAGATGTGCACGTTCGCAGCCTCGATCTCGCGCTTGGAAAAGCCGAGCGCGGCGAGCAGGTCGAAATTCGGCGCGGCAATCGCCTCCGGCCCGATGCCGAGCTGGTCGCGAATGAAGTCCTCGCCAAAGGTCCACTTGTTGAAGGCGAACTTGATGTCGAACGCGGTCGGCAGCGCCTTTTCCACCTTGGCCAGCGCTTCGTCGGTGAAGCCCTTGGTCTTCAGGGTTGAGGCGTTGATGCCGGGCGCATTCGAGAGCGAGCCGTGACCGACAGCGTAAGCCTCGATCTCGGCGATCTCGCTTTCGCGATAGCCGAGCACGCGGAGTGCGGCCGGCACCGCCTGGTTGATGATCTTCCAGTAGCCGCCGCCGGCGAGCTTCTTGAATTTCACCAGCGCGAAATCAGGCTCGATGCCGGTGGTGTCGCAATCCATGACGAGGCCAATGGTGCCGGTCGGCGCGACCACGGTGGTCTGCGCGTTGCGGAAGCCGTTGACTTCGCCAAGCGAAAGCGCATCGTCCCAGGCTTTGGTCGCATGCGCGACGATGTCGGCTTGCGGGCACGACGCATGGTCGAGCGGCACCGGGTTGACCGACAGCGCCTCATAGCCGGAGGCGTTGCCGTGCGCGGCGCGGCGGTGGTTGCGGATCACCCGCAGCATGTGCGCGGCGTTCTTCTTGTAGCCGGGGAAGGTGCCGAGCTCGCCCGCCATCTCCGCCGAAGTCTTGTAGGCGATGCCGGTCATGACCGCTGTCAGCGCGCCGCAGAGCGAACGGCCTTCCTTGCTGTCGTACGGAAGACCCATGGTCATCAGCAGGCCGCCGATGTTGGCAAAGCCCAGGCCCAGCGTGCGGAACTCGTAGGAGAGTTCGGCGATCGCCTTGGAGGGGAATTGCGCCATCATCACGGAGATTTCGAGCACGACGGTCCAGAGCCGGCAGAGGTGCTCATAGGATGACGTATCGAAAGTCTTGGTTTCGGTGTTGAAGAACGTCAGCAGGTTGGCGGAGGCGAGGTTGCACGCCGTGTCGTCCAGGAACATGTATTCCGAGCACGGATTGGAGGCGCGGATGTCGCCGGACGCCTTGCAGGTGTGCCAGTCGTTCATCGTGGTGTTGAAGTGCAGGCCCGGATCGGCCGACGCCCAGGCGGCGTAGCCGATCTTTTCCCAGAGATCGCGGGCGCGCAGCGTCTTCGTCACCTTCTTGTTGGTGCGGCCGATCAGCTTCCATTCGCCGTCGGTCTCGACCGCGCGCAGGAAGTCGTCCTTCAGCGACACCGAGTTGTTGGAGTTCTGGCCGGAGACCGTCAGGTAGGCTTCGGAATCCCAGTCGGTGTCGTAGATGTCGAAGCTGATGTCCTTGTAGCCCTGCTTGGCGAACTGGATCACACGCTTGATGTAGTTGTCAGGCACGAGCGAGCGGCGTGCGAGCTTGATCTCGCGGCGAAGCGCCGGGTTCTTCTCGGGATCGAAGCAGTCGTCGCCTGAACCTTCGCAGTTCACGCAGGCCTTCATCACGGCCTTCAGGTGCTTCTGGTTGATCTTGGAGCCGGTGACGAGCGCGGCGACCTTCTGCTCCTCCTTCACCTTCCAGTCGATATAGGTCTCGATGTCGGGGTGATCGGCGTCGACCACCACCATCTTGGCGGCGCGGCGCGTGGTGCCGCCCGACTTGATCGCGCCCGCGGCCCGGTCGCCGATCTTGAGGAAGCTCATCAGGCCGGACGAGCGGCCGCCGCCGGAGAGGCGCTCGCCTTCGCCGCGCAGGCGGGAGAAGTTCGAGCCGGTGCCGGAGCCATATTTGAACAGGCGCGCCTCGCGCACCCACAGATCCATAATGCCGCCCTCGTTGACGAGGTCGTCCTCGATGCCCTGGATGAAGCAGGCGTGCGGCTGCGGATGTTCGTAAGCCGACTTGGACTTGGTCAGCTTGCCGGTCTTCCAGTCGACATAATAGTGGCCCTGGCCGGGGCCATCGACGCCGTAGGCCCAGTGAAGCCCGGTGTTGAACCATTGCGGCGAGTTCGGCGCGACCATCTGCTTGGCCAGCATGAAGCGCAGTTCGTCATAGAAGGCGCTGGCGTCTTCTTCGCTACTGAAATAGCTGCCCTTCCAGCCCCAATAGGTCCAGCAGCCGGCAAGGCGGTCGAACACCTGCTTGGCCGAGAGTTCGCTGACAAAGCGCTCGTTCTCCGGCAGCAGCGTCAGCGCCTCGGTGTCCGGCACCGAACGCCACAGCCAGGACGGAACGGTCTCTTCCTCGACCTTCTTCAGGCGCGCGGCGACGCCGGCTTTGCGGAAATACTTCTGCGCCAGGACGTCGGAGGCGACCTGCGACCAGAACTCGGGCACTTCGACGTTTTCAAGCCGGAACACCACCGAGCCGTCGGGATTGCGGATCTCAGATGTCGTCAATCTGAAATCAATCTGTGCGTAGGGTGACTGGCCGGTTTTGGTGTGGCGCCGTTCGATTCGCATGGTCGTGCCCCGTTTTCTTGAGCCGGCCGCCGCCGCGGCTGCCGGATGTTATTGCCCTTAAGCGAACCCTCCCGACCAACCTTCCAACCGGAAAGCTGGTCTCGAAGCTCGCAGTTTTCCGAGCCGGTGGATCCGGCCCTTGTTCTCTGACGGCTCACCCGTTGTGCGAACACCGCGGGAGAAGCCGGTCCATGGCCCGACACCAGCGCACCCCTGCGCCGCTTTCAGTCCATGTACTCAACGCCCCAACACTCACTTTTCGGCCGTTCGGCCGATTATTCTTCCGGCCGTTCGGCCGCTTTCTCTTTCGGCCATTCGGCCGTTTTGCTTCCGGCCATTCGGCCGTTTTGCGCGCCCCTGAGGTCCTGGAACGAGGGACAAAACAGCCCGCATCCGCTGCCTCAACCGGCCGACGGAGTGGTCATTTTGGAACCCTTCAGGGAGCGACCGGCGGGGACCCAAACACACTCGCGCCGAACAGAAAGAAGCTAGGACGACTCCAACGCGCCCGTCAAGGAGTAGTACGAGTTCCTGAATCAAATACTAAATATGGTGGAAACCGGGGGAAACCAGGGGGTCCAGCCCGCGCCCGGTAGACCCAAGTATCAGTGAGTCCTGAGGGATTCCCAAGGGAAAAAATTTGTGATCGGGAGGTGCCGGCAGACTTCACCCCGTTCTTCACAGGCGAAGTATTTTTGTGGGCTGCGGCTTGCCTTGCGGAGACTCACGTGAGCCTACGGGGAACTCACGTCAGCTATACCGCGCAGGCCATGGCTTGGGCCTCCGATCGGGGCCAATGTGGCCTTCGATTCTACCAGTGGTGTTAGAATCGGATCATCCTCCATGACATCTGAAAAACAGCCGGGCGCCAAAGCGCGCCTCGCGCCCGCAGGGCTTGCCTTCCTCGCCATCACCTCGATCGGCTGGGGATTCAACTGGCCCATCACCAAGTACCTGATCGGTATTCTTCCGCCGCTGACGCTGCGCGGCACGACCGGCGTCATTGGCGCGAGCCTGCTTGCGATCATGGCGCTGATGTGGGGCCAAAGCTTGAGGGTTCCGCGCGCGCTCTGGCCACGCGTGGTGGTCGCCGCCATCCTCAATGTCGGCTGCTGGATGGTGCTGATGGGCTTTGCGCTGGTCTATCTTCCCGCCAGCGAAGCAGCGCTGGTTGCCTACACCATGCCGGTATGGGCCTCGGCGCTCGCCTGGCCGATCCTCGGCGAGCGGCCGAATCTGCTGCGTGTGCTGTCGCTGGTGATGGCGTTTGCGGGGCTCACCGCAATCCTCGGCGGCGACGGCTTTGCCGCGAGCCTCTCGAAATTGCCGGGAATCCTGATGGCACTCGGCGGCGCCATCGGCTTTGCGTTCGGCACGGTGCTCGCCAAAAAGTGGCCGCTGCATTTGCCGCCGGTTTCGTCCGCGGCCTGGCAGATCGGGGTCGGATGCTTGCCGGTATCGATTGCGGGCCTTCTGTTCGAGCATTCCAACTTTGCCGGACTCACCAGCAATGGCTGGCTGTTGTTCGGCTATTCGACCGTCGTGCAGTTCTGCGTCGCCTATGTCGCCTGGTTTGCCGCGCTGGCGCGGTTGCCGGCCTCCGTGGCGGCGATCGGCACCATGGCCGTTCCGGTGATCGGCGTGGTGACGTCAGCCGTGGTCTTGCACGAGCCGCTCGGCATCGGCCAGATCGCGGCGCTTTTGTTTACGCTGGCCGGCGTCGCGCTCGCCACGCAATCCTGAAGCCGCGCAGAGCTCTGCGACAAACTGGCCTCAAGGTTCGATATTTCCAGTTGCGCAGGAACGTTTGCCCCATGCCGCAGGTTGGCTTGGCGGAGACAGAATCCTCGTGAGGAGCGGGACCGTCACCATCGCGACCGGGCGGTGTAACGCCCGCCTGGTCGCGATCCAGCGCTTCCTCGATCGCGAGTGAACACCATGATCAAGCGGAAGGTTGCCTATTTTCGCAATTCGTTGGATCTGAGAGACAAAGTGCAGGTGAAGGTCCTGCGTAAGCGCCTCAGGCTATCGGAAGCGCAGTTTGCCGACGCTATCAGGAAGTCCGGCAATTCGATCGCGGCCATCGTCAAGGAAGCCACCACGCCGAGGACTTAAGCGTCCGTTCGGCCCAATTCCTCGGCTTCGCACGGCCTTTTGTTGTTCACTTATCTGGACAATTCAGCCCGCAAATGGCATCAGGACCGCATCGTCCCACAACGATGGCGCCTGTCGTTATGAAGCAGTTCTTCCTCAAAGTATTCACCTGGTGGAACGGCCAGACCTTCGGCACGCAGCTGTGGACCTGGCGGTTCGGCGAACTGGTCGGCGAGGACGAACAGGGCAACCGTTACTACCGCACCAAGGGCCGCAAGATCGATCAGACGCTTGGATTCGAACGCCGCTGGGTGGTCTATAATGGCTATGCCGAGGCGAGCCGCGTGCCGCCGTCCTGGCACGGCTGGCTGCATCACACGGTCGACCTCGCCCCGACCGAAGAAACCTACACGTCGCGGGAGTGGGAAAAGCCGCACGTGCCGAACATGACCGGCACTCCCAATGCCTATCGTCCGTCCGGCTCCACGCTCGCGAGCGGCCGCCGGCCCCAGGCCACCGGCGATTACCAGCCGTGGACTCCGGGAAGCTGAGCGGGCCGCTGAACGCTCGACACCGCGCCATCATCTTCGACTTTGACGGCGTCCTCGCGGACAGCGAGGTGCTGTCCAATTCCGTGATCGCCGAGATCGTGACCGAACTCGGCGTGCCGACGACGGTCGACGACGCCTACCGCATTTATATGGGCAAGCGGCTGAGCGACGTGATCGAGACCATCGAGCGCGTGATCGGCCGCAAGCTGCCGGATGATTTTGCGGACAGCTATCAGCGCCGCACCTTCGATACGTTCCGCGCGCGGCTGACACCGGTCGACGGTGCGCGCGAATTCGTCACCGCCTGGCGCGAGGTGCCGAATTGCATTGCCTCGTCTTCGTCCCCGGAGCGGCTGGTGTTGAGCCTTGAAGTCTTGAACATGACCGCATTGTTCGAAGGACGCGTGTTCAGTGCCTCCAACGTGGCGCGCGGCAAGCCGCATCCCGACATCTTCCTTCATGCCGCGACGCAGCTCGGCGTTGCGCCTGCCGATTGCATCGTGATCGAGGATAGCATTGGCGGCATCACAGCCGCGCGCGCCGCCGGCGCAACCTCGATCGGGCTAACCGCGGCAAGCCATATCCAGCCGGGCTTCGACGCGAAGCTGCGGCAAGCCGGCGCCGATCACGTCGCGGCGTCGTTCGCGGAGCTTGATCGGATCATCCGCCCGCTGCTGCGTCGTGAGAGTTAAGTCATTGATGCGCGGTGTTGCGCTGCCCGCGTGCCTGTGAACAACGGGATCAACGGGGACATCGAAAACGCCGCTGTTGCGCCTCGCGGAGGGCGGTGGCTTACTAAGGTCATCTTACGGAGATGGGAAACCACCGCGGACGGATCGGGCACCAGATCGCGACTGACCCGATAAGCAGCGGCTTCCGATCAGGATGAGCCGGGAGATAGGCCCCCGGATACGACGTCCTGAGATCGCCCGTTTAAATGTGAGGCTACCGTAAGACAGGAAGGCCGCTCGGGAAACCGGGCGGCCTTTTTCGTTGTTGGCGTATTTCAATGATTGCAGTTCGCGACCGTGTCGCTTCGCTGAACAAAGAAAGAGCCCGGCCTGAGCCGGGCTCTTCTGTCTTACCAGTTATCGTAATAACGGTAGACGCGCCGCTGATACACCCGCGGGCCATCATCGTAGTAGCCAGGGTTATCGTAGTACCCGTCGCCAGGGGCATAGCCGTAACCGGGGCCGTAGTAGCCATTATTGTAGGCGCCCGCTGCCACCGCGGCACCTAATGCGGCTGCGCCGATACCTACACCAATCGCAGCGCCTCTGCCAAAGCCGCGGGCCTCTGCCGGTGCAACGGCAGCTGTTCCAACAGCCGCAACGGCTGCAAGTGTCAGGATGATTTTTCGCATCATTTCTCTCCTTTCCTCGCAAGACCAACCTGCGTGGAGCGACGTTGTTGCCGGAACAACAGGGGATTCTTTTTGAGTTTTCGGGAAACTATCTCGTGTTCCACGTCAGCGGGATTGTTCCCCCTGCCACGGCAGCAGCACGATCTTGCCGCCGAACCCGCCGGCGTCGATGCGCGCGTGAACGTCTTTTGCCGCGGCCAATCCTTCGCGGCCGACGACGACGGGATGAATCGCGCCGTCGCGCAGTAAGTCGAACAAGGCGGCCATGTCGGCCGTGAACTCTTCAGGGTGCGACCGGCGGCGATCGGTGATGCTGTACCAAACAGCATGACGGCCGCTAAACAGGAAACTCAACGCGCCCCACAACTTCAACCGCGCCAATCCAAGCCCCGCGGCGATAATGTTTTCGTGCCCGATTGCCATGGTCTGCGAGCCGTAACCGATGAGGATGCCGCCCGGCGCAAGACAGGCGAACGACCGCGCGAAGTGCGAGCCGCCCATCGCATCGAATGCCGCATCGACGCCGGGGCCGCCCATTCGTCCAGCCGTGAGCTTGCGCACGGCAGCAACGAAATCGCCGGCGCGATAGTCGATCGCGACAGCACCAAATTTCTCAACGGCGGCAAAGTTGGCCGCCGAGCAGGTACCTATCGCTTTGAGGCCGAAATGACGCGCCAGATCGAGCAGGGCGGTGCCGACCGTACCCGACGCGCCGATAACGAGGATCGTCTCGCCGGGCGAGAAGCGACGATAGCGCGTGAGCATCTGGAAGGCTGTCAGGTAGGCGAGGGGGATGCAAACGGCTTCCGACAAATCGACGCCATCCGGGACGGGCACGAGAAAGCGCGCGGGCCGGATCGCATATTGTGCGTAGCCGCCGACGACGCAGAGATCGGCAACCGTCTGTCCTTCGCGTGGCGCGCTCACACCGGCACCGGTCTTCTCGACAACGCCCACCAGATCGTAGCCCGGCGTGAACGGCAGCGGTCCCTTGAAATCCGGATAGCGGCCGCGCCGGATAAAGCTATCGGTGAAACCGGTCCCGGCTGCGAGAACCTTGATCCGCACCTCGCCCGGGCCTGGATCGGGAATCGTTGTCTCTTCCGCGAGCTCCAGGACCTCGGGGCCACCAAACTGGGATATGCGAACGTGCTGCCACGACATCGGATTAGCTTGGCATGTTCCGCTTTCGCCAGCGACGGAAATTACTTCGGCGGTTGTGGCAAGGCCGAAGAATGATGGTCCACAATGAGCCAATTTCCGCCGCTGTTTACATAAGTGAAGCTGTAGCGTGCTGGGAAAATCTTGTTCTCTCCGTCCTTGACGTAAGAGAAAGTGTAATAGCCGGAATTCACGGCGGTATTGCCGTATATGCGGATCAGTTGATCGCCGAACGTAACCTTGAGGCCGGGAAGAGCCTTGAAGGCAGACACGAAATAATCCCGTAGTGCCGATCGGTCGGCTCGCACTTTCGGCGACAGTGTTCCCCAGAGTACGGCGTCGTCGGAATAGAGCGGCAATACTTTGTCGGGGTCGTCCTCGCCAAGGGCGCTCGCCCATGTCGAGGCCGCCGCCGCCACGTCCTCCTTCGGTCCGGCCGAAGCGACCGTAGCAAACGATAGGAGGCTGATGCCCAGCCCAAATCCTGCGCTCACGGCTTTTAGAGAAGATGTCATGCACTTTCTCCCTGACCAGTTGATCCGTGGAAATTTTGGTCACAGCGCATCGGCCGTCAAGCACGAAACACGTTCTTGTTGGGCAGGGGTATTGATGCCGTGATCTGGATAGGGAATCCAACCGTTAGCGCCAGGGCGGCTCCGCCTGTTCCCGCTGGTTCTCACAGCGTGTGCGCCCTACATTGACCGCAAATGAGCAACGCAATTCACGTCCCCTTCGACGCTGCGACCGCCCGAACAGCCGAAGGGACGCGGTCGCCCGCGTACCCTCGCCTCGTTATCGCGACGACGATCCTGGCATCGAGTTTGGCGTTCATCGATGGTTCGGTCGTGAATGTTGGGCTACCGGCGATTGGTCGGAGTTTCCACGCGGACGCCAGCGGCCTGCAGTGGGTCGTCAATGCCTATTTGCTGCCCTTGAGCGCGCTGCTTTTGCTGGGAGGAGCAGCAGGAGACCGATACGGGCGCCGTCGTCTCTTGATCGTGGGCGTTCTTTTGTTCGGCATCGCTTCTCTGGCTTGCGCGATGGCGCCGAGCCTTATCTTGTTGCTGCTTGCTCGCTTCGTGCAGGGTGCGAGCGCCGCCATGCTGATGCCAAACAGTCTCGCGATCCTGGGCCAGAGTTTCGCTGGCGAGGCGAAAGGCCGCGCGATCGGCATATGGGCGGCGACTGGAGCGGCGGCAGCTGCGGTCGGACCCGTTCTCGGCGGCTGGCTCATCGATGCCGGCAGTTGGCGCCTTGCCTTTCTGATCAACGTTCCATTGTCCATAGCCGCGGTCGCGCTGGCGTCGCGTTATGTCGACACGGACGTCGACGATACCGCCGGCAGTCTCGACTGGTTGGGTGGAGCACTGATCACGGCTGCTTTGGGCCTTGCGACCTGGGCGTTGACTGAAGGATCCGGTCGGGCCTGGTCGCCTTCCGCCTTCGTCGTCCTTGGAGCGGGCTTGATCTTGTCGCTGCTGTTCCTGTCTGCGGAGCGACGGCTGGGCGATATGGCCATGATGCCGCTCTCGCTGTTCGGGTCCCGCAGCTTCATCGGCCTCACGCTCCTGACATTCCTGCTGTACGGCGCGCTCGGCGGGATGTTCGTGCTGGTGCCCTATGTATTGATTCAAGCGAACGGATACACCGCGACGCAGGCCGGCGCCGCGCTGCTGCCCCTGCCGCTGGTCATCGCCGTGGCATCGCCTGCCGCCGGTGCGCTGGCGGCGAAGGTTGGCCCACGGTGGTTGCTGATCACAGGACCGGTCATCGTCGCGGCCGGCCTTCTCCTGATGCTGCGGATCGGGTCGGCCACAAGCTATTGGCTTGGGGTGTTTCCCGCGATGGTCGTGATTGCTTTGGGAATGGCGTGTGCGGTCGCCCCGCTCACGACAGCGGTGCTGATGTCCGTCGACAGCAGCCACACGGGTGCGGCATCCGGGCTGAACAGCGCGGTGGCGCGTACCGGCGGACTGGTTGCGACGGCCCTTATTGGACCGGTGGTTGCGTCATCCGGACCTGCTTTGCTTTCAGCGTTTGGAGTAGCCGCAACGATCGGCGCGGTCATCTGCTCGGTAGCAGCGGCGAGCGCTGCGATATTGATCGCGCCGGCGGGGAAAGCCTGACCATCGATACAACGATGACGAGCCTGCGCTGGCCTGTCGCAGAAGTGCGTTGAACAGCCCACGCCATGGAACTCTACCTGTGACCGCGGCTTGATTGGGTTGCGTTTCGAGCCCGAACGAGAGTTAGCCGCGGATGATCGACGATCTCTGGTACAAGAACGCCATAATCTATTGCCTGTCCGTCGGCACTTACATGGACGCCAACGGGGACGGGATCGGCGATTTCAAAGGACTGCTGCGCCGGCTGGATTATTTGCAGGGTCTCGGCGTCACGACGATCTGGCTGATGCCGTTTCAGCCGTCGCCCGGCAAGGACGACGGCTATGACATCTCCGACTATTATGGCGTGAACCCGCGCTACGGCACGCTTGGCGACTTCGTCGAATTCACCCATGGCTGCCGGCAACGCGGCATTCGCGTGATCATCGATCTCGTCGTCAACCATACCTCCGATGTCCATCCGTGGTTTCGCCACGCCAGAGGCGCGAAGGATTCGCCTTACCGCGATTGGTATATCTGGTCCGACAAGAAGCCGGCCAATGCCGACAAGGGAATGGTGTTTCCCGGCGTGCAGAAATCCACATGGACTCACGATAAAAAGGCCAAGGCCTGGTACTTCCATCGGTTCTATGACTTCCAGCCTGACCTCAACACCTCGAACCCGGAAGTGCAGGCCGAAATTCTCAAGGTCATGGGATTCTGGATTCAACTCGGCGTATCCGGCTTCCGCATGGATGCGGTCCCGTTCGTGATCGCCACCAAGGGAGCGAAGGTCAAAACGCCGGTCGAGCAATACGACATGCTGCGCTCGCTGCGTGAATTCCTGCAATGGCGGCAGGGCAACGCCATCATTCTGGGCGAAGCCAATGTGAAGCCGAAAACCGACATGGAGTATTTCGGCGGGGACGGCGACCGCATGCACATGATGTTCAACTTCCACGCCAACCAGCATCTGTTCTATGCCATGGCGTCCGGTGACACCCGCCCGCTCGCGGCTGCCCTCAAGGCGACCAGGACCCGGCCCGCCACAGCGCAATGGGGATTATTCCTGCGCAACCATGATGAGCTCGACCTCGGCCGGCTGACCAAGGTGCAACGCGAGTTGGTGTTCGAGGAATTCGGTCCCGACAAGAACATGCAGCTCTACAACAGAGGCATCAGGCGCCGGCTGGCTCCGATGCTCGGCGGCGACCGGCGCCGGCTCGAACTGGCCTACAGCCTGCTCTGTACCTTGCCGGGCACGCCGGTGATCCGCTATGGCGACGAGATCGGCATGGGCGACAATCTCGATCTGCCCGAGCGCAATTGCGCGCGCACACCGATGCAATGGTCGACCGAGCCGCATGCCGGCTTCACCGAAAGCGACAAACCGGTTTTGCCGGTCATCGACAAAGGCCCTTACGGGTACGAACACGTCAATGTCGCCGTGCAGCGCCGCGATCCCAACTCGCTTCTGAACTGGACCGAGCGCATCTTTCGAATGCGAAAGGAAGTCCCCGAGGTCGGTTGGGGAGACTTTCAGGTGGTCAGTAGCCGCGATCCTGCTGTGTTGATCCTGCGCTATGACTGGCGCAACAATTCGGTGTTGTTCGTGCATAATCTCGACGAGAAGCCGCGTGAAGTTTCATTCGCGAGCGGACTTCCGGGCGAAGCGGGAAAGCTTCTGGTCAATTTGCTGGCGGAAGACCACAGCCACGCCGATGCAGACGGCAAGCACCATCTGATGCTGGAAGCCTACGGATACCGCTGGTACCGCGTAGGCGGGCTGGATTACCTGTTGAAGCGAACCGATATCGATACGGATTCAACGGGCAAGGCCAGTCATCCGGCGTAAATGCCTGTGGTGTCGATGATCACGCCTTCATTGCCGCGCAAAATCTTAGAGTGGCGCGGGGGCGGCCGGCGAACTTAAACCTTCACGCCGAGCCGTTTCGCAGCGGTCGCATTGTTGACTTTGCGGCGTTCCTGGCCTGCCGGATTCATCTGCCGCAAGCGCGCGATGACTTCCGGCGGAGCCGTGTCGGGCGAGCCCGACGTAAAGGGCGGCGCGGGATTGTACTCCAGCCGAAGCTGGATCATTTCCGCGGTCGGGCGGTCAACCAGGATCGAGACCACCGTCAGTGCAAAATCGATTCCGGCGGTAACGCCGCCGCCGGTGATGCGGTTGCGATCGACGCAGACGCGCGTCTTCGTCGGCAATGCGCCGTAACCATCGAGATATCCCATCGCCGTCCAGTGCGTGGTGGCCTTGTACCCCCCAAGCAGGCCGGCCGCGCCGAGCACGAGCGATCCCGTACACACCGAAGTGACGTACTTTGCGGTCTTCGCCTGCGCGCGCAGAAAATCGAGCATCTCCTCGTCAATGACCATGTCGTCGGTGCCGGCGCCGCCGGGCACGCAGATCACGTCGAGTGGCGGGCAATCGGAGAAGCTTTTGGTCGGCAAGATCGTCAGCGCGGTGTCGCTTGCGACCGGCTCGATCCGTTTCCAGATCAGATGCACGTTGGCATCGGGCAGGCCCGAGAACACCTGCAAGGGGCCGGTGAAGTCGAGCTGAGTCACTTTCGGAAATACGACGATTCCAATCTGAAGCGGGTTCGGCATGGGATGACCCTCGACGTTTGACGCGGCCAGTTTTGACCTGGCCAGTCTGGCATCGTGGTCTCGCGTGGCAACGGCGTATTTCCCTCATTTTCGGACGCCCGTGGCCGACCAACACGAGAAGCCCCGCTAGTGGAGTGGATTTGACATTCGCCACCCACCTAGCCGCAGGTTCGGAAAGCGAATGTCGTTGAGCCTTCTCAGGCCTGATAATTGACCAGCGTGGATGCAGCGGCGTTCGACGCTGTCGTTCCGTTCGCACCGTATGCGAAGGATTGCGCATCCTGAAGCAGCTTCAGGAAGTCCTGCAAGACGTTGCTCGATGATGAGCTGTCGGTCGACGAACTATCGCCCGAGCTGTCGGTCGAAGCTGAAGATGCGCTATCGAGCAACTGCGCGATCGCCGAAGTTGATCCGCTCGAACCGCCTCCGGACGGGGGCGGTCCCGGTGGCGGGCCGGGAGGAGGGCCACCTTGCGGACCGCCGGGACCACCCGGACCGCCGGAGCCATCGCCGAATGTGTTGCTGAAAAGATTTTGCAGCTCGGTGGCTTGATCGCTCGTCAAGGCTCCGCTGGAGACCTGGGCCTGGATGAGACTGTTGATCTTGGATTTGATGTCGCCGGGACCGGTATCGCCGCTGCCGGTAGAGCCTGCGGCTTGCGAGGATTGGCTGGCGGTCAGCGAACTGTCGATGCTCGTTAGCGCAGAAGACAGCGCCAACTCGTCGGATGAGCTGACGGTGCCGGCCGACACTTCGGATTGAAGCTCTGCTTCCAGCTGTTGAAGCGGACTGCTGTAGACCTGGCCTGATCCGAGCGATGAGATCGACGACATCAAAGAATCTCCTGCCTGAAACGAGATCATGCTTGAACGGGCATGGTTAATGAACCATCACCCGTTTGGAGGAGATTTGTTGCTGACGGTTTCCGGCGGTGCATCCGCCCAAAGAGCAAAAAGACGCTTTGCAAGGCGCCGGCCGATGCCGTCTCGATGCTCTCGTCATTGCGGAATGCCGAGCTGCTTTACAAACGGACACAGAAGAATCGCGAAGAACACGGCTGTGTAGTGCGATCCCTAACCTGGCGCGCGCAGCCACACGCCGATGTCACGCGCCGCGACGTTGGCCTGATCGAGTAGCTTGCCCATGGTGAAGAAGCCGTGGAATTGCCCCGGAAACGTCCGGTAGGTGACGGCGACCCCGGCATCCCTCAGCCGATTGGCGTACGCCTCGCCTTCGTCCCGCAGCGGATCGGCACCCGCGGTCAAGACATAGGCGGGAGGCAGGCCGGCGAGTGTTTCGGCACGGGCAGGTGAGGCGCGCCAATTCCCGATATCGTTCTCACCATTGAGATAGTGATCGCGAAACCAGCGGATCACGGTGTGCGTGAGCAGGATGCTGGTATCAAGCTCGCGATGCGAAGAATGCGTCATCGCAAAGTCTGTTGCGGGGTAAATCAGAACCTGGCCAGAAATCGGCGGGCCATTGCCATCGCGCGCCGAGATCGCAACAACCGCGGCAAGGTTGCCGCCGGCGCTGTCGCCGCCGACAATCATCTGTGCAGCGTCGATGCCGAGTTCGTTCGCATGGCTTGCGATCCATGCCGTCGCGCTGATGGCATCGTCGACGGCGGCGGGAAATTTGTATTCCGGGGCGCGGCGGTAATCGACGGAGATGACGATGAGCTGGCCTTCGTCGGCGAGTTTTCGGCAAACCACATCATGGGTGTCGAGGTCGCCGATCACCCAGCCGCCGCCGTGAAAGAACACAAGGCACGGTGCGAGGCCGTTCGCCTGTCTCAGCGTCCTCGGCCGGTAGATCCGTGCGGGGATCGTCCCGCCGGGTGCCCTGATCGCGAGTGGTTCGACCGATTTCAGGAGCGGCGGGTCGGGATTGGTGACGAGACGGGCCTGACGGTAATATTCGCGCGCTTCGGTCGGCGTCAGCGTTTCGTAAGCCGGCCGGCCGGCATCCTGGAAAGCCTGGTAGACGAGGGCTGCATCGGGATCGAGGATGACGGACATGAAGAGGGAACCTTGGGCGGCGGCCGACTATTCCATCGACCGCCCAACCTGGCGAGACTAGTGGTCCGATTCTAACATTCGTGTCCCTTCTCAGCGGGCACTTTTGCGAATGTTAGAATCAAAGGATCACTAGAAAACATATGTTTCTAGTGGAGTTTGGGCTTTGACATTCGCTTCGCGAACTCGCGGCCGGGCGGGTGGCGAATGCCAAATCCCACTCCACTAGCGTCTGACGCGGCTTAAAGCCGCCCTTTCCCCGCCGTATTCGGCGTGTTAACCCGAAGCCGATGGGCACGAGGGTCAGCTTTTCAGTGTCGCACGCCCGATTCGCTTGTTATATCCGCGAGATGCTCCGAACACTCCTCTTGACCGGTTTTGCGGCACTCGTCGCCGTTGCCAGCATCTCGTTTGCGCCGCCCGCGCGGGCGCAGATCGGCAACATCTTTTCCGATCAGCCGCGGCCGCCGGGCAATGTTCCCCGTGGTGGTCAGCAGCAGCAGGCAATCCCCGACGACGAAGAAGAAGTACCGGAACTGCCGAGGGGACGTCTGTTGCCGACGCCCAACCGTCCGCCGCCGGGTCAGGGCGTGCCGGCGCCGGGAGCCGTGACCTCGCAGCCGCTGGCTCCGCCGCCCGGCACCACTGTCGTTCCGCAAAATCCGCAAGCGCCCGCGGCGGGGGCGCCGCAGCCCAATCAAAATGTCGCGGTTGCGCCGCCCGGCACCAACGTTGCGCCGCGTCCTGGACAAAAGGGCGTGCCGCAGACGCCTCCGACCTTGCAGCCGGGCGACGAGGTCGTGACCGAGCCGCCCGCGCAGAAGATCGTGAACAAGAAGGCGAGCTTCTCCGGACTGGACAAGATTACCGGCCGCATCATCAATTTCGACGAAGATATCGGCGAGACCGTTCAGTTCGGCGCGCTGCGCGTGAAGACCGACGCCTGTTACACGCGGCCGGCGACGGAAGCGGCCAACACCGACGCTTTTGTCGAGGTCGACGAGATCACCTTGCAGGGTGAGGTGAAACGGATTTTCTCGGGCTGGATGTTTGCGGCAAGCCCCGGCCTGCACGGCGTCGAGCATCCGATCTACGATATCTGGCTGACCGACTGCAAAGCACCGGACACCACGGTCGTCAGCGTGCAGCCGGATGCGCCGAGACCGCCACCTCCGCCCGCGCAAAAACGGCAACCGGCGCCGCCGAAGCAGGTGCAACAGCAGGCCCCGCGGCCGTTACCGCCGCCACCCCAGGCGCAATATCAGCAACCGCCGCCGCCCCAGCCGCAACCTCCGCCGCAATCCGGCGGTCTGTTCGGGATTTTCCGGCAATAACTTCAACCGCTATCCGCGCGCGGCGATGATCTCCAGCGCGCGTGCGCCACCGAGCGGCGCGTCGGCCGGAAGCCTGTAAAAATCGCCTTCCCCCTTGAGCGCCTTGTCGAGAAGCACGGTGTAGCGGCGGCGCGGGATTTCGACCGCACCGAAGCTGCGCAGATGCTCGGTCACATATTGCGTGTCGAGCAATTCAAAGCCGCCGGCGATCAGGCGCGCGACCAGATGCACGAGCGCGACCTTCGAGGCGTCACGGGCGCGGTGAAACATGCTTTCGCCGAAGAAGGCGCGGCCGAGATTGACGCCGTAGAGACCGCCCACGAGATCGTCGTCTTGCCAGACTTCGACGCTGTGCGCGTGTCCCAATCCATGCAGTCCGATGTAGAGATCGCGGATCCGTTGGTTGATCCAGGTATCGTTGCGGCCTGCTTGCGGCGCGGCACAGCCGGCGATGACGGCCTTGAAGGCGCGATCGACCGTGACCGTAAAGGCATCGGAGCGCACGGTACGGGCAAGACGCGAGGCGATGCGAAAACCATCGAGCGGGATCACGCCGCGGATTTCCGGCTCGACCCAGAACAGGCTTGGATCGTCGGCGCTCTCGGCCATCGGGAAAATGCCGCAGGCATAGGCGCGCAGCAGCACTTCGGGTGTGATTTCTGAATTGGCAGCGTCGCGCGACGTCATGGCTCAAAAGGTTAGCAGGCTTCCGCGACTTGCGCGGCAAAACATTACGAGGCCTGGCTTGCCTCGGCGCCGGCCTTGGCGGGCGGTTTTCCGTTGATCGGAAAGCGAAGCACGATCCTTGTGCCCGAATGGGTCGGGTCACGCTCGACGTTGGCGTAAAGCTTTGCCGCCATCGCGGTCACGATGCGCTGACCCATGCCGGTCGAGCGTGGATCTGTCTTGGCGCTCAGGCCGACGCCGTTATCCGCGATCGATAGTTTGATGTCGGAACCGGATCCGGCGAGGTCGACGTGAATGGGACCCGCGCCGTCCGGATAGGCATATTTCACGGCGTTCATCACCAGCTCATTGACGATGATGCCGATCGCAACCGCGCGGTCCGGATCGATTTCGATCGGCTCGGCCTTCAGCGTCAGCCGCGACATCCTGTTGCCTTCGGCCGATCGCCGGAGATCCTCCAGCAGAGCTTCGAGATATTGGTTCAACACCACGCTTTTCAGGTCATGGGAGGTGTACAGCCGGCGATGGACCTGCGCCACGGCCGCGACGCGTCCCATCGCATTGGTCAGCGCAGCCTTGACGTCGTCTTCCACGGCCGACGTCGCTTGCAGATGCAACAGCGAGGCGATGATCTGCAGACTGTTGCCGACGCGGTGATTGACCTCGCGCAGCAACACCTCGCGCTCGGCGGCGAGCGCCGCAAAGCGATCGCGCGAGGCATGCACCTCGGCTTCGGCGTCGTCACGGGCCTTTTGCAGCCGGGCCTGGCGCAGCGCGCCGTCGACGGCGACCTGGAGCAGGGGGACGAAATCGCCTTGCACGTCCTTGACCAGATAATCGGCCGCGCCGGCCTTGAGCGCCGTGACCGCGATCTTGGAATCCTGCGAGGCGGTGACGAACACCACCGGCGGGGCATTCGCAATCGCCATGATCCGCTCGAGCGTTTCCAGACCGTCCAGACCCGGCATGTACTGATCGAGCGCGATCACATCGATGCCGCCCTGGGCCAGGCGCTCCAGCCCTTCCGTTCCGCCATTGGCATGCACGACTTTCAGTCCAAGCCGCGTCAGACCGCGATCGACCAGACGCGCCAGCGCCTTGTCGTCGTCGATATAGAGCAGGGTGGGCGTCTCAGCGTTCATAGGGCGGCAGGGGGCACCTGAATGACAGAGAAGAACAATCCCAGCTGGCGAATGGCGTTGGCAAAGCTTTCGTAATTGACGGGCTTGGTGATGTAGACGTTGCAGCCGAGTTCGTAGCAGCGCTTGATTTCCTGGGAGTCGTCGGTGGTGGTCAGCACCACGACCGGCGTCGACTTGAGATGCTTGTTTTCCTTGACCCGTTGCAGGATCTCGATCCCGCCCATGTCGGGCAGGTTCAGGTCGAGCAGGATCAGGAGTGCTTCTCCTTTGTGATCAAGACCGGAGCCATCGCTTCCGAACAGGTAGCGTACAGCGGTCGTCCCGTCTGTAAACGGCACGATTTCGTTATTGACACCGGAGCGCCTGATATTGCGCTCGATCAGACGAGCGTGACCCTCGTCATCCTCGATCATGATGATGGTGACCGGCTTGCTCATGAACCCCTGTTCCGTCTGTTGGCGTTCCAGTTGATGGGAAGGGTTACTGTGAAGGTGCTTCCCTTATCAAGTTCCGATGCCACCGACATGGTGCCGCCCAGCCGCCGCACAAGGGTGCGGACATGGGCAAGGCCAATTCCCTGGCCGGGTTTGTCCTGCTGGCCCGCCCGCCTGAAAAGATCGAAAATGCGCTGATGGTCTTTCGGATCGATGCCGCGGCCGTTGTCCGCGACGTCGAAGATCGCGTAACCGAGCTTGGTACGGCTGCGTACCGAAATCACGCCGGGGACGCCGGGCTTGAGGTATTTGAGTGCGTTGTCGATCAGGTTGGAGAAAATCTGCTCGATGGCGAGACGGTCGCTGACAATATCGGGCAGAGGTTCGATGCGTATCTCGGCTTCGGCTGCCGCGGCCTGATGCGCGACCGTGGTCACGATCGCCTCGATCAGTTCTCTCACCTCGATCCTGACCGGATCAAAATCGCGCCGTCCCTCGCGGGTGAGATTGAGGATCGCCGAAATCAGCCGGTCCATCTTCGCAATCGACGATTTGATGAATTCGAGCGCTTCGGAGAAGCCTTCGAGCAGCTGTTTGTCTCCAGCGTCCAGCGCAGATTCGATGTTGCCGTCCGCATCAGGCGTAACCGGGCTTGATGTCGCGGCGAGGTGCAGCCCTGCGATCCGCCTGAAGATATCGCCGCGCAATTCCTCGAGCTCGCTGGTAAATCCCATGATGTTGACGAGCGGCGAGCGAAGGTCGTGGCTCACGATATAGGCGAAGCGCTGGATTTCGTTGTTGGCCTCGCGAAGGTCGGAAGTCCGCTCGTCGACGGTAGCTTCGAGGTTGAGGTTGTTGTCGCGCAACGCGGCTTCGGCTTCGTCGCGTGCGCGGGTCGAGCGCCGCACCAGGAAAACCGAAATGCCGGCGAGCAAGACCACGAGGCCGGAGCCTACGACGGTTACGATAGAGGCGAGCTGCTCCGTGCGGTCCGCGGTCTCGGTACGCTGCGCGAACAGCCGGTCTTCTTCCACCCGCAACCGGCCGGCAACATCGTCGATGCGTTGGCTCGTCTCGCCGGTATCGGAGGAGCGCAACATCTGGATGCCGCCTCCGGTGTCGTGCCGCCTGGCAAAGTCGATCGCCCGCTCGAATTCGTCGAGCCGTGCCTGAACCGGCTCCCGCAACCGACTGGAATTATCGATCTGGACCGGGTTGTCGCCGGCCAGTTTGATCAGTTGGTCGATATCGGAATGGACCTTAGCGGCCGAGGCCGAGTATTCGTCGAGGAAGCGCTGTTCTTCCGTCAGCAGGTAACCGCGCGCTGCGCTTTCGGTCATACGAATGCGCAACAGCAGGGTTGAAATCTGATTTTCAACCTCGACCGTGTGCACGACCCAATCGTTGTCTTCGCGCGCACGGTCGACCAGAATGACCGATAGCGCGCTGACGGCGACCAGCACCAGAAATCCTGCCGCAAGCAGCAGCGTTTGCCCGACGGCGCGTCCGCCTTTCGCACCCGGCAATGCAGTTGTCGCGCTAGACGAAATCAAAACCCCCTAACGGGAAAAACCTGGTGCGGGAATCGGAGCTCCAGGCCCGAGCGAAACGCCCGAGGCTGCTTTTTGGTTCCATAGCCTGGAACTCTGTCGAATGGGCTGGCGGCTCAGCTCGCCGTTTGGCCGGCGAGATACTGCTCCAGCCAGTGAATATGGTAGTCGCCGTCGATAATGTCGGTCTCGCGCACCAAAGCGCGGAACAGCGGGAGCGTCGTTTCGATGCCTTCCACCACCATCTCGTCCAGCGCCCGGCGCAGCCGCATCAGGCATTCGGCCCGGGTCTTGCCGTGCACGATCAGCTTGCCGACGAGCGAGTCATAGTAGGGCGGGATCACATAGCCCTGGTACACGGCGGAATCGATCCGCACGCCGAGGCCGCCCGGCGGATGGTATTGCAGGATCTTGCCGGGCGAGGGACGGAAGGTCACGGGGTTTTCGGCATTGACCCGGCATTCGATGGCGTGGCCGTTGACCTGCACCTGATCCTGTGTGGCCGGCAGATCGCCGCCCGCAGCGATACGGATCTGCTCGAGCACCAGATCGATCCCCGTGATCATCTCGGTCACGGGATGTTCGACCTGGATGCGGGTGTTCATTTCGATGAAGTAGAAATCGCCATCCTCGTACAAGAATTCGACGGTGCCGACGCCGAGATATTTCATCTCCTGCATCGCCTTTGCCACGACCCCGCCGATCCTGTCGCGTGCGGCGGCATCGAGCGCCGGCGAGGGGCCTTCCTCCCACACCTTCTGGTGCCGGCGTTGCAGCGAGCAATCGCGCTCACCGAGATGGATGGCGCCGCCGCGGCCATCGCCAAGCACCTGGATTTCGATGTGGCGCGGCCTCTGCAAATATTTTTCGAGATAGACGGACGCGTCCCCAAAGGCCGACCTGGCTTCGTTCGCCGCAGTCGAGAGCGCGAGCGCCAGGTCCTGTGCGGTCTGCGCCACCTTCATGCCGCGCCCGCCGCCGCCCGCGGCCGCCTTCACCAGTACCGGAAAGCCGATCGCTTTCGCGATTCCCATCGCGTCATCGTTGGCGCTGACCGCACCGTCCGAGCCCGGCACCACGGGAATGCCGAGACGCTTGGCGGTCTTCTTGGCCTCGATCTTGTCGCCCATCAGGCGGATGTGCTCGGCCTTGGGGCCGATGAAATGCAGGTTGTGATCGGCGAGAATTTCGGCAAAGCGTGCGTTTTCCGACAGGAAGCCATAGCCGGGATGCACGGCGTCTGCGCCAGTGATCTCGCAGGCCGCAAGCAGCGCCGGCACGTTGAGGTAGCTGTCCTTTGACGGCGGCGGCCCGATGCAGACGCTCTCATCCGCAAGCCGCACATGCATGGCGTCGGCGTCTGCCGTCGAATGCACCGCGACCGTCGAGATGCCGAGCTCCTTGCACGCGCGCAAGATGCGCAGTGCGATTTCGCCACGGTTGGCTATCAGGATCTTGTCGAACATCGTGCCCTTCGGGCGAATAGCGAACAGGGAATGGCGAATAGAACGCTACTCGCTACTCACTTCCGCCATTCGCTATTCAATGATCACCAGCGGCTCGCCGAATTCCACGGGCTGGCCGTCCTCGACCAGAATCTGCGTGACGGTGCCGGCGCGCGGGGAAGGAATCTGATTCATCGTCTTCATGGCTTCGATGATCAGGAGCGTCTGTCCGGCCGATACTTTGCTGCCAACCTCGATAAAGGGCTTTGCGCCGGGTTCGGGCGACCAGTAGGCGGTGCCGACCATCGGCGAGGGAACAGCGCCTGGATGCTTGCTGAAGTCAGCGGCTGCGGGCGCGCTCGCGGACATCGGCGCAGGCGCCGTCGCTGCGGTAACGACAGGGGCTGCGGCCGACACCGACGCGGCAATACTGACGTTGCGCGCCACGCGCACCCGAAGGCCTGCGCGTTCGATCTCGATTTCGGTCAGGCTGGTTTCGTCGAGCAACAAAGCGAGTTCGCGAATGAGCGCTCCGTCGCTGGTTGCGAACTTTGCGGCTGCTTTGTCCTCAGGCTGGCGCGCCATGATCTTGATCCAGAACTTTCTATCTCGTGGTTTTGAAGGAGCCGTCAGGCCTTGGTTTCAGGTCTTGGCTTTTAAGTCTTGGCTTTGACGCCAAGCTTGGCTGCAAGGCCGCTGATCGCAAGGCGGTAGCCGTCAATGCCGAAACCTGCAAGCGTCGCGAAGGCGGCCTTCGCGGTGAACGAGTGATGACGGAAGCTCTCGCGGGCGTGGATGTTGCTGACGTGGACCTCGACCGCCGGAATTTTCACCGCAATCAACGCGTCGTGGAGCGCTATCGAGGTGTGCGAATAGCCGCCGGGATTGATGACGATGCCGGCCGCCTTCCTGGCGTGGGCGTCGTGAATGAAATCGATCAATTCGCCCTCCCGGTTCGACTGCCGGCAATCGGCCTTGAAGCCGTATTTGGCGCAGGTTTCTGCGCACAGCTTCTCGACATCGGCGAGCGTGGCGTGGCCGTAGGTTTCGGGCTCGCGCGTTCCCAAGAGGTTGAGGTTGGGGCCGTTGAGCACATAAATCGTGTCGGCAGCGGTTCTAGCCATCCAGGTACCAGTCACGTGGCGGTGATGGCGCGGTTATAGGTAACAAAGCGGCAGGAGGGAAGCCTTAAGCCCGGACCGCGCGGCTCTCAAATGCCTCATCTATCTCGCAAAAACCGTGAAAGAATCAGCGTAAACCATTCATTTACCATAATGGATGGTCGATGGGCGCGGCGGTGCAACGGGCCGCAGTCGGCCTCGAACGAACAGGGCGGGCCTCAAGGACCCGCCCCGGATTCGCGATGTTGGGACTTAAGATCAGGCGTCAAGCACGGCCACGATCTCAAGGGTTCGCGGATCTACCACCACGATTTGGTCGCGGACGAGGAAGAACTCATAGCCTCGCCAGTCCGGATAGATCGTCACGATTTCAGTCGGGAGCGGGTGGAAGCCCACCTCGCGCGGAACGCGGGTGCCGATCGAAATCGAGAAGTTGACGTTGGTCACCGGCGACACGTGTTGATTGCGGATCACGGTCGTGATTTTGGTGCGCTGTTCGGTGTTGAGCTTGGCGCCCGCGCCGGCCTGTCCGGTCGTTTGCGAACGTTCGCCTTCCTTCGCGGCCGTGTTGTTGTCGCGGTTTTCGCGGCCTTCGGCCCGGTTACGGTCCTCGGCCTTCATGTCCTTGCCGGTCGCACCCTTCTCATTCTGCGTGCTCATGCTCTTGGAGCGCTCGCCGCCTTTGGTATCGCCTTTGGTATCTTGGGCCGACTTCTCCTGAGCCTGCGACTTCTCGCCGGTCTGCGCGGACTTTTCATTGGTCGACTTTTCACCCATGGAGCCGGACTTCATGTCCTGCTGCGCGCTATGGCTGGGTGCGCCGCCCTTTGGTTCGGACTGGCTCGACTTCATGGCGCCCGGTGAGCCCTCATGGCTGGCTGCGCCACTGGAAGGCGAAGCGGCAGGTGACGACGGTGCGCTCTGCTGCATGCCGGCGCCGCCGGCTGCTCCGCCTTCACGTCCGCCGCCGGTGCCTTGTGCGTTGGCGAGACCGGCTCCTGCGATCAGTGCCGCGGTCGCGACCGTGATCATCAAACGATTACTCATCGAAATTCCTCCTCACGAAGTTTGCACTGCCCGCCCGACAACGAAAGGAGATTGGCGATGTTCCGTCGTTTTGCTGGTTCCATCGCTTTTGTTTGATGAACGGTGGATAAACGCGGCGCGTCGCAAAAAGCCTGCAAAAGAAGGGCGCCCGTCAAACGAAAGAGGCCGGCGATTTCGCCGGCCTCTCGCTAAAGACGTTCGCTCGAAGTGCGACCGAGTGCCGCTGAGCGATTAACAGGTCGCCTTGCCGCAGCGGGCGATGCCGATCTTCTCTCTCAGGCCTTCGACGCCGATGGCGCCGACCACAACCTGTTTGCCGATCACGTAGCTCGGTGTGCCGTTCATGCCCATGGATTCAGCGAGCTTGAAGTTCTCGTCGATGGTGGCGCGTGCCTCAGGGCTTGCCATGTCCTTTTCGAGCCGGGCGACGTCGAGACCGGCTTCCTTCGCGGCTGCCAGCGCGCGTGCCTTATCGGCCTGGCCGCGGCCGCCGAGCAGCCTCTGATGGAAGTCGAGATATTTGGCGCCGCCGGGATCCTGCATCCGCACCGCGACGGCGACCTTCGCCGCGTCCACCGAGCCTTCGCTCAGCACCGGAAACTCCTTCAGCACCACCTTGAGCTTTGGATCGGCCTTCATGAGGTCGAGCATGTCGGTCATCGCGCGTTTGCAGTAGCCGCAGTTGTAGTCGAAGAACTCGACGAAGGTGACGTCGCCGTTCTTGTTGCCGAGCGTGACGTTGCGTGGCGAATTGAAGATCGCCTCGGAGTTCTGCGCGATGCTCGCCAGATGCTTTTCTTCTTCAGCGGCAGCCTGGCGCTTGTTCAACTCATTCATGGCCTCTTCGAGCACTTCCGGATGCGAGATGAGGTAGTTCTTCACGATCGTCTCGATCTCGCCACGCTGACCGTCGGAGAAGGTCTGCGCCGAGGCCGGTGCCGCGCAGAGCGCAAGCGCGAGTAAAGCTGGAGAGAGCAGGCGGAGCGGGGACATTGGATAATTCCTCGGGTTTTCTCTAATTCGGGGGGCGTTATTGGTTCGCATCAGAATCGGGTTGGCGCCCGGGGCCTAAAAAGCGACCTGTTCGATCCTGAGATGATCCTGTCTGCAACTGAAATTTAGGTCCGTCTTTCTTCCCGCCGGTGAGCTTGGCTTGCACGATATCGTCGGCCTTGACCCATCCCGGCGTGCCGATGGCAAAGCGCGTTTTGGCACGCGAGGCGAGGTCTTTCGCGGTCTTGTTGTCGCCGCGCAAGAACGCCGCCTGCGCTGAGGCGAGATCGGCTTCGGCAAGGTCGCCCTTTCGCGCGAAAGCCATCGCCAACTGCGTGTAGCCGATCGGCTGCTCGGTTTCACGCGCCATTGCATTGCGCAAAATGTTGATGGCCTCCTCAGTATACGCCTTGTTGTCGGCCCCCACGAGCGCCTGTCCAAGTAAAATCTCGATGAGCGGCGCGTTATTGGACAGCGCCACCGCCTTGCGCAGAGCGGGAATGGCTTCCGCAGGCTTGCCGCCTTCCAGCAGCGCCTGACCGCGCAATTCGTAGAAATAGGGGTTGTTGGGCTGGGCCTGGATCAACGAATCGATCTGGCCGAGCGCGTTGCTCAAGTCGCCATGAAGATAGGTCGCGATCGCATGCGCGTAGCGTGCCGGCAGGCTGGTATTGGACAGCGGGTAGCGCCGATAGATGGTATCGGGGCGTTCCAGAAAGCCGGAAATCTTGGCGCGCATCATGTCATGGCGCAGTTGCAGCGCGGGATCGTCCTTCTTGTCCCAATAGGGGCTGGAGCGGGCGAGCTCTTCGAGCGCGGCGACGCGCTCGGCCGGCATCGGGTGCGACTGATAGTAGGGGTCGGCGCCGTGAGCCGAGAACAGGATGTCGTTGCTGAAGCGCTTGAAGGTCTCGTACATGCCTCTGGCGGACTGACCGGTCGCGGTCAGGAACTTGACCCCGGCGCGGTCGGCGCTTTCTTCCTGCTGGCGCTGGTAAGAGAGCAGGTTGCGCATGATCATGTTTTGCGGTCCCGAAAGCACGGCCGCGCCGGCGTCCGCCAGGCCGACATTGCCGTTGCCGCGCGCGCCCGCCGCGAGCGCGCCGGCGCCAAGCAGCATCGCGATGATCATCTGTGTCTGCGCAGCGGCCAGTTGCTCGCGCAGGCGGGCGAGGTGACCGCCGGCCAAGTGGCCGGTTTCGTGCGCCAGCACGCCGATGATCTGGTTCGGCGTCTCCGATTGCATCAATGCGCCGCTGTTCACGAAAATGCGACGGCCATCGGCGACGAATGCGTTGAACACCGGCTGATTGATGATGGTAACCTGGATATTCTGCTTCTCGAGGCCGGCAACGCGAAGGATCGGCTTCGTATAGTCGCGCAGCAACTGTTCGGTCTCGGTGTCGCGCAGGAGCGCGAGCCTTTCCTCTTGGGCGAGGGCGGCCATCGGGGCGGCGACAACGGCGATCGCGGTCGCGACCGCGGTCAATTTGATCGTTTTCCGGAGAAGGGCGAAGCGCAATAGCATCAAGCTGTCTTTATGGATTGGCGGCGGGTTTGATCCGCGATATGCCCTAACAATCCGCGGATTAAGGCTAGTCTGGGGCGTAAGCTCTCGCCGCGACACGAGAAGATGTCAAAACCGGAACATGAAACCTGTAGCAGATATTGATGCTTGAAGCGACACTGAGCGAACGTGCCAAAACCGTCTTGACCGCAGCTTCCGGACGCAGCGACGTCCCGCCGTTCATGGTGATGGACGTGATGGCGGCTGCCGCCCGCATAGAGGCGGCCGGCGGCCATGTGATCCATATGGAGGTGGGGCAACCGGCCGCCTCCGCGCCGAAAACCGCGATCCAGGCGGCCCATGCCGCGCTGGATTCGATGCGGATCGACTATACGGCCGCGCTTGGAACTCCGAGCTTGCGGCAACGGATCGCCCGCCACTACCGCGAAACCTACGGCTTTGCCGTCGATTCCGGACGGGTCGTGATCACCACCGGCTCGTCGGCGGCCTTCATTTTGGCGTTCATGGCGATGTTCGAGCCTGGCGACCGGGTCGCGGTGACGATTCCCGGTTACCCGCCTTACCGGCATATTCTCACCGCGCTCGGCTGCGAGCCGGTGCTGATCGAGACATCGAGCGAGACCCGGCACGCGCTGACGGGCGAAGCCTTGCTCGCCGCGCACCGCAAGGCGCCGCTCAAAGGTGTCCTGGTTGCAAGTCCGGCCAATCCGACCGGCACGATGATGTCGCGGGAGGCGTTGAGCAGCCTGATTGCGGCTGCCGAAGGCGCCGGCATCCGGTTTATTTCGGACGAGATCTATCACGGCCTCGATTACGCGTTCCCGGCGGTGACGGCAGCGGAACTCTCTGCCGACGCGCTCGTGATCAATTCCTTCTCAAAATATTTCTGCATGACCGGATGGCGCGTCGGCTGGATGGTGGTGCCCGAGCCGCTGGTGCGGCCGATCGAACGGCTGCAGCAGAACCTCTCCATTTCGGTGCCGACGCTGTCGCAGATCGCGGCCGAAGCCGCCTTTGACGGCGCCGCCGAGATGGAGGAGGTGAAGCGGGGCTATCTGGAAAACCGGCGCATTCTCATCGAGGGATTGCCGCGCGCCGGTCTCACCAAATTCCTGCCTGCCGACGGCGCGTTCTATCTTTATGCCGATGTTTCGGACTTCACGTCCGACAGCCTCAAATTCGCAGGCGAGATGCTGGAAAAGGCCCATGTCGCAGCGACCCCCGGGGTCGACTTCGACCCCGTTCACGGCCGGCAGTTCATCCGCTTCTCCTACGCGCGGTCGGCGCAGGAAATGCGTGAGGCGGTCGAGCGTATCGCTCATTGGCTGAAGTGACGCGGGCGAAACTGGGGTAGCGCCATTGACTTCGTCGGCGCAATTGATTTTGGCTTGAACCAAGAAATTGAGGATGGGGAGGGGCCGATGGCGCCAACGACAGTAACCACGCCAGCGCCGGTCCGCGCTGCGAAACCCTGGTACAAGATTCTCTATATCCAGGTGCTGATCGCCATCGTGCTTGGTGCGCTGGTGGGTTGGAAGTTTCAGGATTTCGCAACCAGCGACTGGGTCAAAGCGCTCGGTGACGGCTTCATCAAGCTGATCAAGATGGTGATCGCCCCGATCATCTTCTGCACGGTGGTGTCGGGTATTTCGCACATCCAGGACGCCAAGAAAGTCGGCCGCATCGGCATCAAGGCGCTGGTATATTTCGAAGTCGTCTCGACCTTCGCGCTCGTCATCGGGCTCGTCGTTGGAAATCTGGTTCGGCCGGGTGCTGGCTTTGGCGGCGCGATGGCCAATGCGCAGGCGGTGGCCAACTACGCCAAGCAGGCGGAAGCTCAAAAGAGCGTCGACTTCTTCCTGCACATCATTCCGGACACGGTGGTCGGTGCGTTCGCAAACGGCGAGATTTTGCAGGTCCTGCTGTTTTCGATCCTGTTCGGCTTTTCGCTGATGACGCTCGGCGAACGCGGCCACACGCTGCGTTCCTTCATCGACGATGCGGCGCAAGGCGTATTCGGCGTGATCGCGATCGTCATGCGGGCAGCGCCGATCGGTGCGTTCGGCGCGATGGCCTATACCATCGGCAAATTCGGCACCGGCGCCATCCTCAATCTGGTCGGCCTGATCGCCACGTTCTACCTCACCGCCGGGCTGTTCGTGATCGTGGTGCTCGGCATCATCGCGCGCATTGTCGGTTTCTCGATCTTCAAGTTCCTGGCCTACATCAAGGACGAGCTCTTGATCGTGCTCGGCACCTCGTCGTCGGAAAGCGCGCTGCCGTCGTTGATGGAGAAGCTTGAACGGCTCGGTTGTTCGAAGTCGGTGGTCGGTCTTGTGGTGCCGACCGGGTATTCGTTCAATCTGGACGGCACCAATATCTACATGACGCTGGCGACGCTCTTCATCGCCCAGGCGCTCGGCTTCGATCTCACGCTCGGGCAGCAGGTCACGATCCTCGTCGTTGCCATGCTCACCTCGAAAGGCGCTTCGGGCATCACGGGAGCGGGATTCATCACGCTTGCTGCAACGCTGGCCGTGGTCGATCCCCGCCTGGTGCCGGGCATGGCGATCGTGCTCGGCATCGACAAGTTCATGAGTGAGTGCCGCGCGCTGACCAACCTGTGCGGCAACGGCATCGCCTGCGTCGTCGTGTCGTGGTGGGAAGGCGAACTCGATCGCGGCCGGCTGGAGGCCAATCTCAACAAGCAGGTCGATCCGACCGATATCGAGACCGCAGTCACGACGAGCTAGTCTGAGGTCGCACATTTGTGCGGCTTCCCCGGCGTCGGCCGTAAGGCCGGCGCCGTTTTTGCAGCCGGTCCACGCGACAGGGCTGATTTAGCGACAGCCCTGGTTCACTCGCTCGCGGCGACTGCGTGGGCGATAGCAGCAACGCCAGCGTTTCTGCTGCGGATCTGGCCCAGCATATCGCGGGTTTCCAGCAACAGCGCATTCTCGTCGACCAGTGTCGAGCGGCCATTCTTGAGAACAACGCGACCGGCGACCACGGCGGTATCGACCGAACCGCCACGTTCGCCAAAAACGAACTGCTGCTCAGGGTCGTTGAGGGGCATCCACCAGGCTTCGGCGAGATCGTAGAGCACCAGATCCGCCTTGGCGCCGGGTGTGATGCGGCCGAGATCGGGCTCGAGCATCGCTTTCGCGCCACCTGCCGTTGCCATGGACATAACGTCCTTGACGGTAATCCAGCGCTGACGATCCGGCTCCATTGGCCGATGCAGCATGGCGGCAAGCTGCATTGCATCCTGCAAAACAAGATTGTCATTTGTGCTCGCACCGTCGGTGCCGAGCGCACAGGGCACGCCTGCCGCAACCAATTTCGGAATAGGGGGCACGCCAGAGCCGATTTTCAGGTTGCTCTCCGGATTCAGGACCGCCACGGCGCCAAGGCGCGCCATGATGGCGATCTCGGCATCCGACACCCAGTTGCAATGCGCGTTGCTCCAGCGGCCGCTGTAGGCCCCAATGCGGTCCATATGCTCGATGACGGTGGTGTTGTATCGCGCCTGGGCGATTTCCACTTGGGCGCGGGTCTCCAGCATGTGGCAATGAACGCCGGTGTTGTGTGCTCGCGCGATCTCCTCGCACCCGAGCAGCAGCTTATCCGAGCAGCGGACCGGGTTGGACGGGGCAGGGAAGATGCGAATGCGCCCCGCATGGCGGTCAAACCGGCTGATCGCCTCGCGTACAATCTCCAGGCTGTCTTCCGTCGGACGCGGCACGAGCGTGTTACCCGATTGAAGTGCTGCAAGCAGCGCCGGTGAGCGGAGATCAGGAGGAGGCAGGATATCGGAATAAGGCTCATCGAAGATACGCAAAGCCACCACGGCCCGCATCCCGCAATCCTCGAAAGCGCGCACGACGGTAGCAACGTCCTCCACCGTAAATCCCTGTTCAGGGAAATGATCGAGTACGGACGTGGTCCCGGTCTTCAACATCTGCAGGCAGCCGACCACTGCGCTGACATAAATCTCATGCGGGGTACGGTTTGCGGTATCGACCTGGTTTTCCCACATGAAGACCTTGTGGTTGGTCCGGTCGGACGTGCCGTGCGAGAGTTGCATCGGCGAATGCCAATGTGCGTTGACAAGGCCCGGTGCGACAAGCCTGCCCGTGGCGTCAATCACCTCGACGCCCGGCACCGCCGCAAGGTTTCGGCCCACTTCGGTGATCATGCCCGCCCGGACAAGGATGTCGACGGGACCGTCGATGCTATGGCCCGGCCTTTCAAGCACGACGTTACAATTGCGGATGAAGAGGTCGGACGATTGCATAAAATGGCCGTTGAGTTGATTGGTGGAGGACGACTAGCACGACGACGACTGGCATGATGGGGTTAGCACAATGCATGCCATCCGCCATGCTTACCTGCGACGATCCAGGTACACGCGACAACGCCCCATGGTGAATGATGCAATATTTTGATCTCCCCGAAGAGCGCGACGAACGGATTTCGTATAGTCAGGCGGCTCGCTCGGGCGACCTTATCTTTGTCGCTGGCCAGCTTGCTGCTGATGATCCAGCGTTTGTTCCGTCGACCGGCGATATCGAAAGCGAAACAAGGATGGCCCTTGATCGTATCGGCCGCATCCTTGCCGTTGCCGGAAGCTCTTTTGAAGACGCCGTGCGCGTCGGCATTTTCATGACTGACCTCGATGGCTTCGAGGCCATGAACGCCGTCTATCGAACATATTTCGCGGATCCACATCGTCCGGCGCGTACCTGCGTCGGTGTTTCGCGCCTTCTCGCCGGAGGACAGATCGAGATCGAATGCGTCGCACGCGCCAGGCAGAAATAGTGGCAGTTTTTTAGGCGGCTGCCCCTGGAGCGGTCGCAGCGTCCGATGAGCAGACTAACGACGCACCGGGGCCTCAGTAACGGCTAGACGCTCGGGCCCTGCTATCGGTGACCATACTCTGGCACCTGTTTTGCATGCGCATGCACAGCCGCTGTGGTCTGCGGCACCAAAGGGAGCAAGTGGATATGGTTCACGTTCTGGGGAAATCCGCACTGAAGGCGACCGTTATGGTTGCGGCCATCGCAATCACTGCTCTTGGTGGAGTTGAGGCGGCGTCCGCGCAGTGCCTGCCCGCCATCCAGAAGAAAGGCGTGCTTCTCTCGGCCGTAGGCCTGATGGGCACGAAGCCTATCGTTTGGAAGAACGAAGCAACCGGAAAATACGAAGGTTTCGAGGCGGAACTCCTCGCCGAAGTCGCCAAACGCATTAACGTGCCGAAGTGGGATTACGTCATCACTGAATGGACGACGATGATCCCGGGCCTGAAGGCCGAGCGCTGGGATATCATTTTTTCAGCCATGAGCGTGACGCAAGAGCGTATTCAGGGCGCGGGGATCGACTACTCAACCCCTTATTTCATGCTCTACGATCAGGTGATCGTGCGCAACGACAGCCCGATCAAAAACATGGACGACCTCAAGGGCAAGACCCTCGCGTCGCCGCTCGGCACCCTGGACGCGCAGAACGCCCAGATGCTCGTCGACGCCGGCAAAGCCGGCAAGCTCATGACGTTCAACACCTTCAACGAACCCTTCCTGGCGCTTGCCAACAAGCAGGTCGACGCTGTTGTCATCGACCAGGCGACCTATCTCGGCACCAAGGAAGAAATGAAGGATCTGCGCACGGTCGGCGAGCCGATCCCCTATACGCCAAAACCCGATTGGGTCGAAGCCGAGAAGGGCGCAGCTTATATCTTCGGCGGCACCGCGGTCGGCGTTCGCAAGGAATGCACGGATCTGAAGCTCGCTATCAACAAGGCCCTGGCCGACATGGACGCTGATGGCACCCGCAAGACCATCATCGAAAAATACGGCGCCTGGTCGCCTCAGCAGATCAAGATGATGAAATAAGCCGGGACAACCGCGGCCCGACCTACGCTAGGATACACTCAAGGCGGGCTTTTGACGGCCGCGTCGGGGACCGCCCGACCGGAGAGGCGCCGGATTCCGTCTTCCTGGCGAGATGCGAGTGACATTGATTCCACTCCGTTTTCGTAAGACCGCTTCAGGTTGGCCGCCCCGGACTGCCGCGTCGTCAGGAGTTGTGCGTGTATGATTTTCTCTTCGTTCTGATTCCGAAATACTTCCCCTTCTTGCTGCAGGGTGCGGTGGTCACGATGGAGATCTCCATCTTGAGCATGGTCCTTGCGACCATCATCGGCTTCGTGTGTGCGCTGGGCCGGACGTCGGGCAACCCGATCGCCTATGGGCTGGTTGCGGTCTATGTCGAAATCATTCGCGATGTGCCGCTTCTCGTTGTTCTTCTTGTGATTTATTTCACCCTCCCGCAGATCGGCATTTCGCTGCCGGGCTTCTGGGCCGGCGTGCTGGGATTGAGCCTCAACGTGGGCGCCTATCTGTCCGAGGTGTTCCGCGCCGCACTCGGTTCCGTCGACAAGGGCGAGAAGGAAGCGGGCCTTTCGATCGGCATGTCGCGCTTTACCGTTTTCCGGCGGGTGACCCTACCGCAGGCCATGCGCATCGCGGTGCCCACGGTCGGGGGCTATTTCATCGCCCTGCTCAAGGACTTGTCGCTGGTGTCGTTCATCGCCGTCAATGAATTGATGCGGCAAGGCACGATCCTGATCTCCAACACGTTCCGCAGCATGGAGATCTACTTCATGGTCGCGATCATCTATTTCGTCATTAGCTTTGTCGCGGCGCGCCTCGTGCGTCAGATCGAACGCATCCTGACACCGCGCTACCTTCGCATCGCCTCGAAGGGGGCGAAACAACCGATCAGCGCCGTCGAAGTGACACCCATATGAACGCGCCTCTTGATCCGCAGGCAACCCCACTGGTTCCTTCTACTGCTGTCGAGCCTCTGCTCCGCATCCGCGCTCTACGCAAAACCTTTGGCGAAAACGCTGTGCTGCGCGGCGTCGATCTCACCGTCGTTCCCGGCGAGGTGACATTCCTGATCGGGCCCAGCGGTGGCGGCAAGTCGACGCTGCTTCGATGCATCAATTTTCTTGAAACACCCACCAGCGGCGAGATTGTGTTCGGCGGCGAGCGGCTTTGCCATCAGGACGGCGGAATCTTCACGCAGGCCCCGGAAAAGGTCATTCGCACGGCGCGAGCGCAAATGCCCATGGTGTTTCAGCATTTCAACCTTTTCAGTCATCGCACCGTGCTCGAAAACATCATCGAAGGCCCGGTCGTGGTGCAGAAAAGGCCGCGCGCGGAGGCTGAAGCAGAGGCGCATGCACTGCTGCAGCGCGTAGGCCTTGGCGACAAGAGCGGTTCGTATCCCGCCGAGCTTTCGGGAGGGCAGAAACAGCGGATCGCGATTGCACGCGCCCTTGCGATGCGCCCCCGGGTCATCTTGTTCGACGAACCGACATCCGCGCTCGACCCCGAACTCGTCGCTGGCGTTCTCGACAGCATCAGGGCGCTGGCGGAAGAAGGCCGGACGATGATCGTCGTCAGCCACGAAATGAAATTCGCCCGCCGCCTCGCGGACCAGGTTCATTTCATATCATCCGGCGTCATTGAGGAATCAGGCAGCCCCGACCAGATCTTCGACCACCCCAGGAGCGAGCGGCTGAAGGGATTTATACGTTCCATCATCGACTGATTTTGACCGGACGTTTGATGGCTCCAGCCAGACGAGATCGCCCCTTGCGGCAGAACAAAAAAACCGCCCGGCTTTCGCCGGGCGGTTTTTTCGTTGAATGATTTTCTTGCCTCTACTCGCGGCCTATTCGCCGCCGCCGAAGCGCCGCGACCACCAACCGGCGCGGCGGGGCGACGTGTCCGAGGCCGCGTCGGGCGCGGATTTAGCCGGTGTTTCGGCAGGAGCGGTCGGTTCAGCCTGGCCGTACCCAGCCGATGCCGGCTCGGTCGGGGCTTGAGGCGCAAAGCTCACCTTCTCGCGTACGGTCGAGCGCCGCCGCGCGGCCCTCTCGGACTCCTGCGCCTGCGCGTCAGCTTCCTCGGGGGCCGGTGCGGGTGATTGTACGGCTACCGGCGGCGCAACGGGATGCGCCTCGGGAGCGTATTCGGCCGACGAAGGCGATGGCTGCGAAAAAGCCCCATCGAAGTCGGCGACAGCGCCGGCTGCTTCCGGCTCCGCGACGGGTCCCATCTCGTCGGTGATCGATCCGGCAAGACCCTCTTCGGGTCCGCCACGCCGGCGGCGTCCGCCGCGACGCCCACGGCGTCTCGGCCGCCGTTCGCCGGAGCCTTGATCTGCGCGCGCCTGGCTCGGCTGTTCGCCACCTTCCTCGTCATCGGCCTCGTCGTCAGCGAGCCCGGCATCCGGCGGAGCGGAGGCCTCTTGCGCAAAAGCATTGTCCTCGCGCGGCGCGCCGTTTTCGCGCGCTTCGCCACCGCGGCCGCGCCGCCGCCGGCGTCGCCGCCGACGCGAACCGTCGGCTGCCGTCTCCGAACCTGCTTCGCCACCGGCGGCAGGATCGTCCGAAAGTCCCTCGGTCTCGTCCGTCTCAACTTCCGATTCCAATTCGGCGTCGAGAAATTCTTCGTCGTCGAGGACTTCTTCTGTTGTCGGGGGAGCGGCGGCCGCTTGCGCCACCAGCAGCGCCTTTGCGGCCTCGAGCGTGTGTACCTGTTCGCCGCGATCGATCACATACGACTGCTGCCCGCTCACGGTCGGATCGGCGATCACGGCGAGCGTGACCTTGAAGGAGTTTTCGAGGTCGCGCAGGTGGCCGCGCTTGTGGTTGAGAACATAGAGCGCGACATCGGTCCGGGTACGCACCACCAGATTGTGGGTCGCGCCCTTCATCAGGACTTCCTCAAGCCCGCGCAGCAATTGCAGCGCCACCGAGGAGACCGAACGAACGTGGCCGCTGCCGCCACATTGCGGGCAGGGTTCGGTGGAGCTTTCGAGCACGCTGGCGCGGATGCGCTGGCGCGACATTTCGAGCAGACCGAAATGCGAGATGCGCCCGACCTGAATCCGCGCCCGGTCCTGGCGCAGGCAGTCGGACAGCTTGCGTTCGACGGAGCGGTTGTTGCGCTTCTCGTCCATGTCGATGAAGTCGATCACGATCAGGCCGGCGAGGTCGCGCAAGCGGAGTTGTCTTGCGACTTCTTCCGCCGCCTCGAGATTGGTCTTAAGCGCGGTGTCCTCGATGTGATGTTCGCGCGTCGACCGGCCGGAGTTGACGTCGATCGAAACCAGGGCTTCGGTCTGGTTGATGACGATGTATCCGCCCGACCGCAGTTGCACGGTCGGCGAGAACATCGCATCGAGCTGGCTTTCCACGCCCATGCGCGAGAATAGCGGCTGGCCGTCGCGATATTGTTTCACCGCGCGCACGTTGGACGGCATCAGCATTTTCATGAAGTCGCGCGCTTCGTGGTAGCCGGCTTCGCCCGCCACCAGAATCTCGTCGATTTCCTTGTTGTAGAGATCGCGCAGCGAACGCTTGATCAGCGAGCCTTCTTCATAGACCAGCGTCGGCGCCTGCGACTTCAGCGTCATGTCGCGCACCGTCTCCCACATCCGGATCAGGTATTCGAAGTCGCGCTTGATCTCGGGTTTGGTGCGGGATGCGCCTGCGGTGCGCAGGATGATCCCCATGCCCTCGGGCACGTCGAGGTCCTGGACCACCTCTTTCAGCCGCGAACGGTCCTGGGCGGATGTAATCTTGCGGCTGATGCCGCCGCCGCGCGCGGTGTTGGGCATCAAGACCGCGTAGCGGCCGGCGAGCGAGAGGTATGTCGTGAGCGCCGCGCCCTTGCTGCCGCGCTCTTCCTTGACGACCTGCACCAGCATGACCTGGCGCCGCTTGATGACTTCCTGGATCTTGTACTGGCGGCGCGGACGGAACGGACGCTCCGGCACCTCTTCCAGCACGTCGTCGCCGCCGACGGACTCGACGACCTCTTCCTCGACTTCATCGCCTTCGTCGTCGTGGCCTTCTTCGCCATCGGCGGCTGCATGCGCTTCGTCAGACGCGGCGGCACGTTCTTCATGTGCGGCGTGCTGTTCGCTCGCATATCCGGCATGGGCGGCGTTTTCGGCCGCAACCTCATCCGCGGTGGCCTCGTCGCCGGCATGGTTTTCGGAAGCGTCGTCTTCGTGCGCGCCCTCTTCAGGAGCCTCCCGCAGGGCGTCCGAAATATCGACGGTCGTTTCCGGCTCGGTTACCGGCTCGTGCGCGTGAGCGGATAGAGCAGGCGTCTCGGCTTGGGCATCGTCATGATGATGTTCATCATGATGTTCGTGGTCGGACGCATGTTCATGATCGCCATGGTCGTGATCATGCGCCGCGCCGTCGTGATGTTCGGCGTGATCGTGATGATGTTCGGTATCGTGGAAGTGGTCGTCGTGATGGTCTTGCCCGGCGTGAGCCTCGGAGGGCAATCCTTCGGCCGAGGCATCCGGGCTGGAGGTCTCGACGACCTCGCTCTGAACCCGCTCGCCATGGCCGCGGCGGCGCGAGGAACGATGGCGCGAACGACGGCGGCTGGCGCGGTTTTCCGTTTCCTCTTCCGCTTCGCGATGGGCGCGCTCATCCGCCTCGATCAGCGCCTGACGGTCGGCGACCGGGATCTGGTAATAGTCGGGATGAATTTCGCTGAAGGCGAGAAAGCCGTGACGGTTGCCGCCATATTCGATGAAGGCGGCCTGCAGCGACGGTTCAACGCGGGTGACCTTCGCCAGATAGATGTTGCCGCGCAGTTGTTTGCGTTGCGCGGTCTCGAAATCAAATTCTTCGACGCGATTGCCGCGGACCACGACAACCCGGGTCTCCTCCGGGTGGGTGGCATCGATAAGCATCTTGTTGGGCATTTTGGGACTCTTGACGGCGGCGGGCACGCAGTACGGCGCGCGCAAATCGCACGGCCGGATGGCGCAACGGTCCACCTGATTCGGGGGTGAGGGGAAGGCCGAAACGCATCGTCGAGCGCCACGCCGAACATGTTTCCCGGGATCGATAACGACGTGCGCGGCTTGCGCCCCGCATCGGCGATATTTTTCCCTGGAGTTCCGGCAACACAGTCTGGCGCATCAAGCGTCGGCCCGTCTGAGTAAATTTGGGGCGGCAAGCAGGCCGCCTGGTCGGTCGCTGAAGACCTGGCCTTGCGCCAAAGCGCACGCCTCGATCGGATACCGGGGCCTTGAGGCCCGATATCGGTCAGGTCGAATTTCAAACCGTCCCTGGAACAAGCTGTGACCTGGGAGCGGACGCCGCTCGGGCTTGAAACCGTCCCTCCTGTCAGCCGCGCGCTGCGCTGGCTCCGGAGGGGTCGGAAAGACGCTGGAATCTCCGCTTGGGAGGTTCCCGCGCTGCACCGGGAGGCTGAACGCGACACAACCGTAAATTTTGGCCGTCAGCATTACCTACATACGTGGATCGGCCTTTTCGCGCAAGGGAGGCGTCGACCGGTGTCCCGGTTCTGACATTCGTAGTTGGAACTCACCGTGATACCGATACGAACGTCAAATCCGCCATATTGGGCGGCAACACTCCGTATCTTTTCAGCGGATAATGTTTAAGCCACGATTAACCCTGTGGTTCTATTGCGGTATGAAAGCTGCTCGGAGGCACGGATTAGGTGGCGGGCCGCGAAAAACACCTCGTATTACCGGGTTTGGCGCTGTTGTGCGCCGCAGCATTGCTGTGGCTTCCGCTCGCCAGGGTCGCTGCTGTCGAAACCCAGCCGCCGAAGCCGGCTTCGGCGGTCCGGTTGCCGGCCGCTTCGGAAGCGCGGCTGGCCGGCGACGGCAAGCAGACCCGTTTCATCCTCGATCTCGACCAGCCGATTTCGGTGCATGCGTTCGCGTTGGCCGATCCCTATCGGGTGGTGATGGATCTGCCGCAGATCACCTTTCAACTCCCGTCCGGGATCGGTGGTACGGGGCGGGGCCTGATCAAGGCATTCCGCTATGGCCTCGTGATGCCCGGCGGCTCACGGATCGTCTTTGATCTCACGGGACCTGCCAAGATCACCAATGCTTCGGTGCTTCAGGCGGTCAACGGCCAACCGGCCCGGCTCGTGCTCGAACTGGAAGAGGTCGATCGGACGACCTTCGTTCAGTCGCTGGCGCCGGAAAGCCGGCCTGAACTTCGGCCCGCGATCGCCGACACCAAAGAAGCGGTGGCATCGACTGCGCCTGCGAAGCTGGAGGCGCCTGCCTCTCAGTCTTCTCCCTCAGACACACGTCCGGTGATCGTGATCGATCCCGGCCATGGCGGCCCCGACAATGGCACGCAGTGGGACGGCGCCAGTGAAAAGACGATCGTGCTGGCTTTCGCGGCTGCGCTCCGCGACCGCATCGAGAAAAGCGGCAAGTACCACGTCGTGATGACCCGCACCGACGATACGTTCATTCCGCTCGACGATCGCGTGAAGTTTGCACGCAGCCATTCGGCCTCGCTGTTCGTATCCATTCATGCCGATGCCTTGCCGCGCCATGAAGGCGATGCGCAAGGAGCGACGATCTACACGCTGTCCGATCGTGCTTCGGACGCGGAGGCCGAAAAGCTCGCCGAAGCGGAAAACAGGGCCGATGCCATTGGCGGCGTCAATCTGACCGAAGAGCCTACGGAAGTTGCCGATATCCTGATCGATCTTGCCCAGCGCGAAACCCGCACCTTTTCGAATCGTTTTGCGCGGCTGCTGATGGGCGACATGAAGACGGTCACGCGAATGCACAAGAATCCGCTGAAGTCGGCCGGCTTCCGGGTGCTCAAGGCGCCGGATGTGCCGTCGGTCCTCGTAGAACTCGGCTATGTCTCCAACAAGGATGACCTCGAACACCTGCAATCGGATAATTGGCGTTCCCGGACCGTCGGATCGGTGGCGCACGCGATCGACACGTTCTTCGCCAAACGGCTGGCAACGGCAGGAAGCGGGAATTAGAGGGGCGTCAAACCGCCGCACTCGTGGAGTGGATTTGACATTCGCCAGCGGTCTATCCGCAAATTCCCAAGGCGAATGTCAAATCCTAAACTCCACTAGAAACCGATGTCTGCTAGTGGCCCGTTCGATT
This sequence comes from uncultured Alphaproteobacteria bacterium, assembly GCA_963788885.1. GTDB lineage: Bacteria > Pseudomonadota > Alphaproteobacteria > Rhizobiales > Xanthobacteraceae > Bradyrhizobium. The sequence continues at coordinate 272,578 of CAWBIR010000002.1, forward strand.
GTAACATTCGCAAAAGCGCCCGCCGAGAAAGGATGCGAACGCTAGAATTGGGACCGCTAGAGCCCTAGTTTGGCCACAGCGACGGCCTTATAAACGGCGCGGAGCATTGAGGAATTGGCGTTATTCGCCCCCGCGGCGGCGTATGATATAAGCCGGCAGCGGCCAGAGAATGGTCGCGTAGCGGAAAACACCTCGACAGGAGCGCCGGTCATTCGGCGCGGGGACTGAACGGAATTCATATTATGCGCTTGCTGGTGCGGTTCTTGGGTTTCTTGTTCGCCGCGGGAACCGTGGTGTTCCTTGTGGGCGTAGCCGCCGTCGCCGGGGCGATCTGGCATTTTTCCAAGGATTTGCCGGACTACTCCCAGCTTCAGGACTACGAGCCGCCCGTCATGACGCGCGTTCACGCGGCGGACGGGGCGCTGCTTGGTGAATATTCCAAGGAGCGGCGTCTCTATCTGCCGATTCAGGCGGTGCCGAAGCTCGTCATCAATGCGTTCCTGGCCGCCGAAGACAAGAACTTCTACGAACATGGCGGCATCGATTTCTCGGGCATGGCGCGCGCCGCGGTGCTCTATGCGCAAAATATCGGATCGAACCGCAGGCCGCAGGGCGCCTCCACGATCACCCAGCAGGTCGCCAAGAATTTCCTTCTGACCAACGAGGTCTCCTTCACCCGCAAGATCAAGGAAGCGCTGCTCGCGATGCGGATCGAGCGCACCTATTCAAAGGACAAGATCCTCGAACTCTATCTCAATGAAATCTACCTCGGGCTCGGCGCCTATGGCGTCGCCGCAGCCTCGCTCGTCTATTTCGACAAGTCGGTCAACGAACTCACGGTCGCGGAGGCCTCCTACCTCGCAGCGCTGCCGAAGGCGCCGGCCGCGCTGCATCCGGTTCGTAACCGCGATCGCGCGATCGAGCGCCGCAACTACGTGGTCGATCGTCTGCTCGAAAACGGCTGGATCAGGCAGGCCGATGCCGACAAGGCCCGCAAGGATCCCCTGACCGTCAACAACCGCTCCAACGCCGCGCATACATTCGCGGGCGAGTATTTCGCCGAAGAAGTCCGCCGCGACATCTTCGAGCGATACGGCGAGAAGAAGCTTTACGAAGGCGGCCTGTCGGTTCGCGCGACGCTGGATCCGAAAATCCAGGTGATGGCGCGCAAGACCATGGCCGCCGGCATCGTCAATTACGACGAGGCGCAAGGTTGGCGCGGCGCGACCAGCAAGCTCGATAGTTCCGGCGATTGGGGCGTCAAGCTCGCCGACGTGAAAGCGCTGTCGGACATTTCGCCGTGGCGGCTTGCGGTGGTGCTGGACGTCAGCGACCAGTCCGCGCGGATTGGTTTTCAGCCGGCGCGCGAACTCGGCGGCGCCGTCAGCAAGGAACGGCAGACCGGAATCATCACGCTTGAGGGTGTGAAATGGGCGAAGCCGACGACCGGTGCGACGAAAGGCCGGACGCCGACCGCGATGTCGCAGGTGCTGTCGCCGGGCGACGTGATCTACGCCGATCCGCTGTTCAGGGACGGCAATCCGGTCGAAGGCCAGTACCGGCTGCGGCAATTGCCTGAAGTGTCCGGTGCGATGGTCGTGATGGATCCGTGGACCGGCCGCGTGCTCGCGATGGTCGGCGGCTTCTCGTTCGACCAGAGCCAGTTCAACCGCGCCACGCAGGCCTATCGGCAGCCGGGTTCTTCGTTCAAGCCGATCGTCTATTCGGCCGCGCTCGATAACGGTTACACGCCCTCGACCCAGGTGGTCGACGCGCCGATCGAAATCGACCAGGGGCAGGGTGGCGGCGTCTGGCGCCCGGACAATTTCTCGTCCGGCAAGTACCAAGGGCCGACGACGCTGCGTAACGCGCTACGCATGTCGCTCAACACCGTCACGGTGCGGCTGGCGCAGGATATCGGCATGCCGCTGATCGGCGAATATGCCCGCCGCTTCGGCGTCTATGACGAATTGCCGAACTACCTGTCCTATGCGCTCGGCGCCGGCGAAACCACGGTCATGCGCATGGTCACGGCCTATTCGATGATCGCCAATGGCGGACGGCGCGTGAAGCCGACCTTGATCGATCGCATCCAGGACCGTTACGGCCACACCATCTTCAAGCACGATGCCCGCGAGTGCCGGGGCTGCGATGCGCCGACAGGCTGGAAGAACCAGACCGAGCCGCAATTGATCGACCGTCGCGAACAGGTGCTCGACACCATGACCGCCTACCAGATGACCTCCATGTTGGAGGGCGTGGTGCAGGCCGGCACGGCGACCGCCGTGAAGGAAGTCGGCAAGCCGATCGCCGGCAAGACCGGTACGACCAACGAGGCCAAGGACGCCTGGTTCATCGGCTTCTCGCCGGACATCGTGGTCGGCATCTATCTCGGCTACGACAAGCCCCGTCCGCTGGGCAAAGGCAACGCCGCGACCGGCGGTCACCTGGCCGCGCCGATCGCGCGCGACTTCCTCAAACTGGCGCTCGCCGACAAGCCGGCGATCCCGTTCAAGGTCCCCGCCGGTATCAAGCTCGTCCGCGTCGACGCCAAGAGCGGCATGCGTGCCGGTCCCGGCGACGGCGGCCGGACCATCCTGGAAGCCTTCAAGCCGGGTACGGCGCCGCCGGATAACTACGCCGCCATCGGGGTCGATTCCGAAGGGCGTCAGCTTTTGCCGCAGCAGCAACCCGCCGCCGAACAGGGCCTGTTCCGGCCCGGCACCGGCAGTCTGTATTAATGAGCGCTAGTGCGGTGGATTTAACATTCGCTCCAGTGTGGCCGCGAGTTCGAACAGCGAATGTCAAATCCAAAGCCGCACTAGAATTTCATATTTGCTAGTGTCCCTTTGGTTCTGACATTCGCGAACAAGCCCGCCGCGATGGGACGCGAGTGTCAGAACCGGGACGCTAGTTGCGCTTTGCGACTTCCGCCGCTACATCGGGCGGAAGTCGGGTTACGCCCTTGCCAAACAATCAGAGAACGTCATGCGCGCCGAAGTCGAACGTCTTGTCGAAGAGATCAAGCAGTCAGTCGGGCTGCTGAGGAGGCATCTTTGACGTCGAAACATCCACTGCGCGGCTGGCGGAGCTGAACAAGCTCGCCGAAGACCCCAATCTCTGGAACGATCCCCAAAAAGCGCAGAAGCTGATGCAGGAGCGCACCTCGCTGGAGGATTCGCTGTCCGGCATCGGCAAGGTCGAGCGCGAACTCGAAGACAATATCGGCATGATCGAACTCGGCGAGGCCGAGAACGATGCCGGTGTTGTCGCCGAGGCCGAAGCCGCGCTGAAAGAGCTCAAGAAGGAAGTCGCGCGCCGCGAGCTTGAAGCGCTCCTTTCGGGCGAAGCCGACCGCTTCGATTCCTATCTCGAAGTCCACGCCGGCGCCGGCGGCACCGAGAGCCAGGATTGGGCGCAGATGCTGCTTCGGATGTACACCCGCTGGGCCGAAAAGCACGGCTTCAAGATTGAATATCTGGAAGAGTCGCAGGGCGAAGAAGCCGGCATCAAGTCGGCCACCATCCAGATCTCAGGCCACAACGCCTATGGCTGGCTGAAGACGGAAGCCGGCGTGCATCGCCTGGTGCGGATATCGCCGTTCGATTCGAATGCGCGCCGCCACACGTCGTTTTCGAGCGTCGCGATTTTTCCGGTCATCGACGACAGCATCAAGATTGACATCAAGGAATCCGACGTGCGCACCGATACGATGCGCTCGGGCGGTGCGGGCGGCCAGCACGTCAACAAGACCGAATCCGCAGTCCGGCTCACGCATATTCCGACCGGTGTTGCGGTGGTCTGTCAGGCCGGCCGATCGCAGCACAAGAACCGCGCACAGGCGTGGGACATGCTGCGCGCCCGGCTGTACGAAATTGAGCTGAAGAAGCGCGAGGCGCAGGCCGCCGCCGATCAGGCCGCCAAGACCGACATCGGCTGGGGCCATCAAATCAGGTCTTACGTCTTGCAGCCCTATCAAATGGTCAAGGACCTTCGCACCGGCGTGCAGACCTCGGACACGTCAGGCGTGCTCGACGGCGACCTCGACGAATTCATGGCGGCAACATTGGCGCAGCGCGCGTTCGGCACGGAACCCGGTGCGGTCGAGGATGTGGACTAACTTGAAGCGTCAGCCTGAGCTCAACCTGACGCCTGCGCGCAAGAACTTCTGCGGATCGACGGCTTCGCCATCGATGCGGGTTTCGTAATGCAGATGCGGTCCGGTCGAGCGGCCGGTTGAGCCGACGGCGCCGATCACTTGCCCGATCTTGATGACGTCGCCGACCTTCACGTTGATCTCGGAGAGATGTCCATAACGAGTGGACAGTCCATTGCCGTGATCAATCTCCACCATCCGCCCATAGCCGCCAGCCCATCCGGAGGATGCGACCTTGCCGTTGGCGGTCGCCCGCACGGGATCGCCGGTCGCGGCACGGAAGTCGAGCCCGGTGTGCATCGCCGGGCGGCCAAGGAACGGATCGGAGCGCACACCAAATCCGGACGTGAATTCGACTTCGCCGATCACCGGCTTCCGATAAGGCACCAGCGCCAGCGTGCGATTCAGACGATCGACCTGCCCGCGGCTGATGTTGATGCGATAGAGCTGACGCTCAAAGGCGCCGGCGTCGGCGGTCAGTTTCACAGGCACATAGGGCCCGCCCACGGCGGCGCGCGGTGTGGCGGCCTCCAACTGGCCGATGTCGAGGCCAAGATCGGAGAACACGCCGCGCATGCGCCGCGCGCGCGATTCGAGGCCGTCTTCAAGCGAGGTGAGGGAAGCGAGTTGGCGCCGCTCGACCTGATCGAGTGAATTCTGCAAACGGACGATCACATTGTCGACGCCCTGAATCTTTGCAGCCTTCGTCGCCGGTGCATTGGCGAGGACCGGCGCGCGCGATTCCAGCCGCGCCTCGCGATCGGGCGGCGCGACGAACACCGCCGTGTCACTGATCGGAGAAGGTTTTGGCGTACCGGAGGTCGCAGGCTCGGCCGCAGCCGCGCCGCGCGACGGCGCCCGGATCGATCCCGTGACATCGGGAATGCCGCCGATCGCAGAGGCGCGCGATTCAAGCGCCGTCTGCCGGCGCATGATCTGCTCGAGCTTCTGGTCGAACTGTTCCTGATCCAGAAGTTGCCGGCTCGTTGCCCGGTCTACCTTGGCGCGAAGATCCGCAATTCGGTCCTCGTAGGCGTATTGCATTTCTGCCTGGCGCGCGATCAGCCGCGTCAGCACGTCGTCACGAAATGCGAAATAGGTCGCGGTCGCAGCCGACCACATCCCAAGTGTGGTGACGGTGCCGACGACAATCCAGAACGCCACCGGCCCGAAGCGAACCTGCTTGCCGGCGTGAAGCAGCGTGTAGCCGTTTTCCTTCGGCTTGGCGGGAGACGGATTGACCGGCTGGCGGGCCGCCTGCCGGGCTGGATCATGCGACTTTTGAAACTCGGACTGATGACCGGAACGGTACGACATCGGCACTCCCGTGCCGGTCGGAGGAAGGTTCCTTACGGCGCAAATTGCGCGATGAATTTGGCCCAGTCATGGTTAATTTTTCGCGAACGGCGGCTTTTCCCGGTCAAACCGCTTTAGCCGTGGCGAGCACGTCATCGGCGTGTCCATCGACCCTGACATTGCGCCAGATCCTGACGACCCGGCCATCGGCGCCGATCAGAACCGTGGTGCGAAGGATGCCTTCGAACGTCCTGCCGTACATCGATTTTTCGCCCCATGCCCCATAGGCCTGAAGCATCTCGTGCTTCTCATCCGATGCGAGAGGAACCGAAAGCTGATGCTTGTTCCGAAACGCCTCCTGCGCCTTCAGGGGATCGCCCGACACCCCGATTACGGCGGTTCCTGCGGCGGCGAAGGCGTCCTTCAGTCGGGTGAAGTCGATCGCCTCCCTTGTGCATCCCGGCGTGTCGGCGCGGGGGTAGAAGAACACGACGAGCTTTCGGCCGGCATAGTCCGCGAGCGAAACCGCTTCTCCACCGTCCCGGGGCAAGTGGAACGAGGGTGCTTTGACACCTTCCGCCAGGGCCGACCTTGCGGCGGTCTTTCGATTCGGTTTTGCGGCAGTCGCCTTTGGCGACGCTTTGGTCTGCCTATTTTTTGAGTCCTTGCTGGATTTCGTTGCCGCCGATCGCCCCGATTTCGGGCTCGCCCGTTTGGCGGATGCCTTTGAGCCTGAGGCCTTTCGCTTCGGAGCGGAAAGGTTGCCGGATTTCTTGCGCGTTTTCTTGGACATACGCCTTCCTTTCGTCGCTTTCCGCGGATCAATCATTGAGGTATTGAGGCAAAATGGAGCAGGTCGATTGCCGGCCGGTCAATTTGGCCTTTTCGGATTATGCTCAAAAGGATTTCGACACGCCACCCGCCCGCTGGCGAGGCTTTCGCCGGATCACAGGCGGAGCCAATCGGTCCGCTTCAACATTGGGGGATGCGGACGCTTTTGCGAATGCGGGAATCGAGGGACTATTTGCAAATATAGGTTTTAATGGATTGCGGGATTTGAGGTTCGTTTCGTGGCCTGTTGTAGAATGGGTGGGGAGCGTCGGATCGGTCCCACTGGGAAGAGGAGGGGTAAAATGCTGGTACGAAGAGCCTTCGTAGCCCATCCAGATCCATCCATCGGCGTCGGCAACGAGAGGCAATGGTAGGACACAAGTCGACCCAGAACCCCAGCCCGTCCGTTGACGCCCAGGCCCACCAATGGGACGGCGCCGACTGGGGGGAGCAAGATGAAGCGGCAGGGCGTCGTGCGCGTCGGCTGTTGTCGCGATCTAATTCCCGCTTTTACTCATGGACCGATCGCTTCGGCGCGTTGCGACGCGCGGTTGCCGGCGAGCGCTGGGTCTGGCGGCTCGCCATCGTCCTTGCCTCGCTGCTGGTGATTTTTGCAGGCTGCTTCGGCGGACTGTGGTGGCGGCTCGGTGCAGGCCCAATCAATCTCGACATGGCGACGCCGTGGCTCGCCGCCGCCATCGAAGACAATATCGGCCACGGCAACACGGTTGAGGTCGGCGGCACGCAGATCGAACGGGCGGGCCGGATCCGCATCGCCGTGCGCATCCGCGACATCATCGTGCGCGATCGCGATCACGCCATCGTCGCGAGCGCGCCGAAGGCCGAAGTGAGACTCTCAGGCTACGCGCTGTTGATGGGCCGCCTGCGGGCGGAAAGCCTGAATCTGGTCGACGCCGAGCTCAGCGTCCGCATTACCCCTGACGGCTACGTCACAGTGTCCACCGGCGACAATGCTCGGCCGCTTGCAACCGGCGTCGCCTCGAAAAAGGAAGCGGGGCTTCCGCCGACCTTCCCGCGCCCGGCCGCGCCGGCGGCACAGCCACAGCCTTCGCCGGATCAACCGGCGCCGGCGGCCGATAGCGCGCAAGCGGGACTGCTGGCAGGCCTGGACTGGCTCGACAGCCTCAGCCTGACCGGTCTTGACGGACAAAATCTCAACGAGATCGGTTTGAAGAACGGCAGCCTCATCGTCGATGACCAGCAGCGCGGCAACAAATGGAATTTCCAGAACATCTCGCTCAGCCTTCGCCGGCCAAGCAGCGGCGGGGTAGCGCTCAGTGTCGCCGAGGAGACTTCGCCCGGCTGGTCGCTGCGGGTGACGGTGGGGCCGCCCACCAACGGCGTGCGATCGGTCGATATCAAGGCCGACAAGGTCTCGACGTCCAACATCCTTCTGGCGATGCGTCTGAAAGATCTGAACTACAGCGCGAACCTGCCTTTGAGCGGTGAGGTGAAGGGCGAACTCGGCCGCGATGGCCTGCCCACCTATTTCCGCGGCAAGATCACCTCGGGCGCCGGAGAGATCGTCGACAGCGATACGCCGGAATATCCGATGGCGATCGATTCGGCCGAAGTGAATCTCGAATGGGATGCAAACAAGCGGGTACTGATCGCGCCGTTCAAGATCATTTCCGGTGAAAACCGGATCACGCTGCTGGCGCATCTTGAGCCCCCCAACGGCAGCGTGAACGACTGGCAGTTGGGTTTTTCCGGCGGCACCATCGTGCTTGCCGGCAATGACAGCGACCCGCCGGTCATCTTCAATCGCGTCGCCATCGGTCTGCGCTTCGACACCGCCAAAAAGCGGGTGGTGCTCGCGCAGGCCGATTTCAGCAATGGCGAAATCGGCGTCGCAGGCACCGGCACCATCGACTATTCAGGCGAACCCCGTTTGATGCTGGGGTTTGCAGGCACGCCGATGTCGGTGTCCGCACTCAAGCGGGTTTGGCCTTCGCTGGTCGTTGCCGACGTTCGGCAGTGGGTGGTCGACCGGATCGAACGCGGTGCCGTTCAGCGCGTCGAGATCGGGGTCAATTCTCCGGTTCGAAACCTCTCCCGCAAAGGACCGCCGATCCCCGACGAGGGGCTCAACGTCAACATCATTGCCAATGGGGTGACGCTGCGGCCGGTGGACGGCTTGCCGTCCATTCGTGACGCCGATCTGAAAGCGCATATCACCGGCCGAACCGCCAGCGTCACGGTGGGCCAGGGCGCGGCCGACACGCCGGCGGGCCGCAAGCTCAGTGTTTCCGATGCGGCATTCGAAGTGGCCGATACGTTCCCGAAGCCGGTACAAGCCAAGGTGAAGTTCCGGATCGAAGGTCCGGTGCCGGCGGCCGCAGAGATTCTGGCCTCCGACAAGCTCAGCGATTTGTCCGCGACCCTGGTCGACCCCAATGCCAGCAAAGGCACGGCGTCCGCCATCGTCACGCTTGCGCTGCCGATCAAGCACGACCTCACGCGAGCCGACACGAGCTACACCGTCACCGCCGATCTCGGCGGCTTTGCCGCCGACCGGCTGGTGATGAATCAGAAGCTGGAAGCCAATTCGCTGAAGGTGGTCGCCAACAATCAGGGCTATCAGGTCAAGGGCGACGTGAAGATCAACGGGCAGGCGGCTTCGCTCGACTATCGCAAACCGAATGAAGGCGATGCCGACATCAAATTGCAGGCGACGCTCGACGAGGCAAGCCGCGCCCGGTTCGGCTTCGATCTCGGGCCCGCGGTGAGCGGCAATATCCCGGTCAAGCTGAGCGGCAAGATCGGCGGCGATAATTCGCGTCTTGGCATCGACGCCGACCTCACTCAGCTCAAGCTCGACAACATTCTTCCCGGTTGGGTCAAAGCGCAGGGTAAATCGACGCGCGCCACCTTCAACGTGGTTCAGAAGCCGCAATCGACCCGTCTGGAAGACATCGTGATCGAGGGCGGCGGCGCCTCCATCAAGGGATCGCTCGAGGTCGATCAGAACGGCGATCTCCTGAACGCAAACTTCCCGACCTACGCGCCTTCCGAAGGTGACAAGACCTCGCTGCGGGCCGATCGCGGACCGGACGGCGTGATCAAGGTCACCATGCGTGGCGACGTCTTCGACGGCCGCGGTTTTCTCAAGACCGCGATCTCAGGCCGGGAGGCCGAGTCAAAGAGCAAGGCCAAGACCCTTGATCTCGACGTCGACGTGAAGCTCGGCGCGGTCGCTGGTTACTTCGGCGAGGCGTTGCGAAGTGTTGATGCCAAGATGTCCCGCCGTAATGGGGCGGTCAGAAGCTTTTCGTTCAACAGCAAACTCGGACGCGACACGCCGGTCACGGCCGATTTGCGCCGCGGACAAGGCCGCGAGTTGATCTATCTCGAAACCAACGATGCCGGCGCGCTGCTGCGCTTTACCGACACCTACTCCAAGGTGATTGGCGGCCAGCTTCAATTGGCGCTGGATCCGCCGACCGCGGAGCCGAGCGCCAAGGAAGGATTGCTCAACGTCAGGGATTTCACGGTCAAGGGCGAGGCGTCGCTCGATAAGCTGGCGGCCGGCGGTACGGCCGGTGCACCGGGCGGAATCGGCTTCACGCGACTGCGCGCCGAATTTGTCCGGCAGAGCGGCCAGCTCACGATCAAGGAAGGCGTGCTCAAGGGTCCGAGCATCGGCGGCACGATCGAAGGCAGCATCGATTATCCCGGCAATCAGGTCCGCATGAGCGGCACATTCGTTCCGGTGTATGGGCTGAACAACTTGCTCGGTCAGATCCCGGCCGTCGGATTGCTGTTCGGCGGCAGCAATGAGGGGCTCTTCGGTCTCACCTACGAGGTTGTCGGCACGCCGGACAAGCCGACGCTGCGCGTCAATCCGATTTCCGCGATGTTGCCTGGGGTTACCCGGAAGATCATGGACTTCAACACCGGCAAGCAGAACGGTAGCGCTGAATTCCCTGCGAACTGAAGTTCCGCCGCTATTTCAACTCCGCAGCGCCGGCACCACCAGAAACGGGATCATGCCGAGGATCACGGCGATCAGCGCATAGAGGATCAGCGGATTATAGCTGTGACTGATGTCGTGGATCAGGCCACCGCTCCATGAACCGAAGGCCGATCCGAGCCCGCTGCCGATCGAAATGCTTCCATAGATCGTTCCGACGCGTTTTCCCTTGAACAGCTTCATCGCGGTTGCCGTCAGCAAAGGGCCGCGCGAGCCGATCATGCTGCCGAAGCAGACGACAAAGCCGGTGAGGACCCAGATGTTCGGGTACCACTGCAACAGCCAGAGCAGAGAAATTCCGAAGATCGAGAGAGCGTAGGACAACAGCACCGACGGCCGGCGTCCGATGATGCCGTCGAGCCAGGAGACCCCCAGCATGCCGAACAGCAGCACGACGCCGGAAAAGCCCCAGGCCGTTGCCGCCTGCAAGGGCGGAAACCCGGCTTGGATCAGATAAGCGACGATCTGAGGCGTAATCGCATACATGCCGATCGCAGTGAAAAAGAACGTCCAGAACAGCGCCCAGAAGGCGTGATGGCGCATCGCGCGCGCAAGCGTCCAGCCTTCGTCGGCGACCTCAGTCGTGGCCAACCTGGTCAGATGGGGCTGGCCCTCGGAGAACAGCCGCCACGGCAGCACCAGAAGCGGAAGCAGCAGCACGAGCGCGGCTGTGCCGAAGATCTCGTAAGCGCCACGCCAGCCGAAATGGTCGATCAGGACTTGCGAAGTCGGCAACAGCGCCAGCACGCCGGCGCCGGTCGCGGAATAGACCACCGCCATCGCGGTCGGCAGCTTTGGGCCAAACCAGCGGCCGAGCAAAATCGAATTCGGTACGTTGCCGATCAGCGCGATGCCGAGGCCGACGCAAAGGCCAATGCTGAACTGGATTTGCCAGAGACGATGGGCGTTGGCGGCGAACAAAAACGCGCCGCCAAATAACAACAGCCCGAGCGAATAGACGCTGCGCGGTCCGGAATAGTCGAACAGCCGGCCGATCAAGGGGGAGGCGAGGCCGCCCGCCAGTGCGCTCAGCGAATAGACCGAGACGACGTCGGCGCGATCCCAGCCGAAACTTTCGGAGATCGGCAGCAGGAAGACCGAAAAACTCTCGCCAAGGCCGCGCCCGAAAACCGAGAGCGCAAAGCAGATGGCGAGCACGCCGAGCGCGGTACGCACCGGCTTCACCGGCGCGGTGACAGTTCCCTCCCGCGGCGTTTCTTGATCCATCGAGACGGGAGGGAGCCCGTTTTGAACCGAAAGCGCAACCGTGCTTTCCGGAATGCGCTTATGCAGGCTTGAGCAGCACGTGGCGCTTCTTGCCGAACGACAGCTTGATCACGCCCTCCGGCGTCAGTTCGGACGGCTTGAGCATCATCTTTTCGTCGGTGACGGCGATGTCGTTCACGCGCAAGCCGCCGCCTTTGATCTGACGCCGCGCTTCGCCATTCGAGGCCACGAGGCCTGCCTTGACGAAGGAGGCGAGCACGCCGATGCCGGCTTCGAGTTCGCCGCGCGACACTTCCACAGTCGGAAGATTTTCCGCGATCGTGCCTTCTTCAAAGGTTTGCCGCGCGGTTTCCGCCGCCTGCCGCGCCGCTTCCGCACCGTGAAGGAGCGTGGTTGCGGCGTCCGCCAGCGCTTTCTTGGCCTCGTTGATCTCCGCTCCTTGCAGCTTGGCGAGCTTGTCGATCTCGCTCATCGGCAGAATCGTGAACAGCTTCAGGAACCGAACGACGTCGGCATCCTCGGTGTTGCGCCAGTATTGCCAGAAGTCGTAAGGCGAGAACTGATCGGCGTTGAGCCACACCGCGCCTTGCGCGGTCTTGCCCATCTTGGCGCCTGAGGAAGTCGTGAGCAGCGGTGTCGTCAGCGCGAACAGTTGCGGCGTGCCCATGCGCCGGCCGAGATCGACGCCCATTACGATGTTGCCCCACTGGTCCGAGCCGCCCATTTGCAAACGGCAGCCGGTGCGGCGCGCGAGTTCGACAAAGTCGTAGGCCTGGCAGACCATGTAGTTGAACTCGATGAAGCTCATCTCCTGCTCGCGCTCGAGGCGGAGCCGTACCGAATCCATGGTCAGCATGCGGTTGACCGAAAAATGCTTGCCGACATCGCGCAGCATCTCGATCCAGTTGAGCTTGGTCAGCCATTCAGCGTTGTCGAGCATGACCGCATCGCTCGCGCCCGATCCATAGCGCAGCACCTTCGCAAAAACGCCACGAATCGAAGCCTTGTTAGCTTCGATCTCTGCAACGGTGCGGATGGCGCGCGTCTCGTCCTTGCCGGAGGGGTCGCCGACCATGGTGGTGCCGCCGCCCATCAGCGTGATCGGCTTGTTGCCGCTTTGCTGCAGCCAATGCAGCATCATCATGGTCAGGAAGTTGCCGATGTGCAGCGAGGGGGCCGTGCAGTCGTAGCCGACATAGGCGGTCGCCTCGCCCTTGGCGGCAAGCGCGTCCAGGCCTTCGAAGTCCGAGGCCTGGTGGATAAAGCCGCGTTCCTGCAGGACGTTTAGGAAATCCGACTTGAAAGCGGTCATCTTTCTTCGAACCTAATCATTTTTGTTTTACGGTATTTGCAGCAAATTGCTGGAACTTAACCATAGTGGACTGCTGCGAGTGGGCGCGCTGTGCCATTATAAGATGTGTCCGTTTGGCACAAGGTAAACGGACAAGCTGATCCCCGGGGTAGGGCTGAGGCTAGAATACCATGATGTTGACAGCCATAGGTCTGATGAGCGGCACGTCCCTGGACGGCGTCGACGTCGCCATGATCGAAACTGACGGCAAAAAGGTTAAAGCCTTCGGCCCGTCGGGTTATCGGCCCTATACCGATTTCGAACGCCGCCTGCTGCTCCAGGCGCTGACGGAGGCCGTTCACCTGGAGGCGCGCGAGGCGCGGCCGGGCATCCTTCTGGAGGCCGAGCGGATCGTCACCACGGCGCATGCCGAAGCCATCGCCAGCTTCAAGGCCCAGAACCACATTGCGAGCGAGGACATCGACATCGTCGGTTTTCATGGCCAGACGGTGCTGCACCGTCCCGCCGACAAGATGACGGTGCAGATCGGCGATGCGTCTGCGCTCGCCAGGGCGATCCATATCCCCGTCATGCACGATTTCCGCGCCGCCGACGTCGCCGCCGGCGGGCAGGGCGCGCCGCTCGTTCCGGTCTATCATCGGGCGCTCGCGCAATCGCTGGAGCGCGAGGGACCGATTGTCGTGCTCAATATCGGCGGCGTTGCCAACGTCACCTATATCGACGGCGACACCCTGATTGCCTGCGACACCGGACCCGGCAACGCGCTGATCGACGATTTCATGCAGCGTACGACAGGCCAGCGCTTCGACTGCGACGGCCGCATGGCCGCGCAAGGCAGCGTGGATACGGCGTGGGTCGCAGAGGCCCTGAACGATTCGTTCTTTTCGCTGCCGCCGCCAAAATCACTCGACCGCAATGATTTCGCCAAGCGTATCCTTCGCGATGCATCTCCCACCGATGGCGCGGCGACGTTGACCGCTTTTACCGTCGCGGCGATTGCCAAGATCGTGCCGCAGTTGCCGAAGCGTCCGAGAAGCTGGGTCGTCGCCGGTGGCGGGGCGCGCAACCTCACCATGATGCGGATGCTGCGGGAGAGGTTGCATCCGGCGATCGTGGAGCCAGCCGATGCGCTCGGCTGGTCGACGGATGCCATCGAGGCGCAGGCCTTCGGCTTTCTCGCGGCGCGGGGGTTGAAAGGCCTGCCGCTCAGCTACCCCGCCACGACCGGCGTACCGATCCCGATGACCGGCGGCATTGTCGCGCGGCCGTGACTTGACGGTTTAATGCAGATGCATGTAATCTGATGCATCTGCATTGATCCAGGGCCATGCCATGTCCGACCGCCTCCGGCTCATCAGCCACAAGCTTTGCCCCTATGTGCAGCGGGCGGTGATCGCGCTGACCGAGAAGGGCGTGGCGTTCGAGCGCGTCGACGTCGATCTCGCCAACAAGCCGGACTGGTTCCTTGCGATCTCGCCGCTGGGCCGCACGCCGGTGCTTCAGGTCGGCGATACCGCGATTTTCGAATCCGCGGTCATTCTCGAATATCTCGAGGAAACCCAACCGAAACCGTTGCATCCATCGGATCCGCTGCGCCGCGCCGAGCATCGCGGCTGGATCGAATTCGGCTCAGCGGTGCTGAGCGATATCGCCGGTCTCTATTCCGCGGCGGACGAAGCCGCGTTCAAGGCCAAGGGAACCCAGTTGGAGGCGCGCTTTGCGCGGCTTGAGGCGCGTGTCGTGGCTGCGCCGTGGTTCGATGGTGAAGCGTTCTCACTCGTTGACGCCGTGTTCGGTCCGGTGTTGCGCTATTTCGACGTGTTCGACGAAATCGGCGACTTCGGCATTTTGGCCGGCAAGCCGAAGCTATTGCGCTGGCGCCGGTCGCTCGCGGCGCGGCCGTCGGTGAAATCGGCGGTCAGCGCGGATTATCCCGCGTTATTGCGTGACTTCCTGAACCGGCGGAATTCCTGGATTTCGCAGCTCCAAAGCCGCGCAGCCGCGTGACGGCTCTCCTAGAGTTCAGCGGCCATCTTGGCGAGCGTCGCGACCGTGTTCATGTTGCGCGCGGTGCCGGCCTTGCCGGCAGGAATGACGAGTTTGGATGACCCCATCCCGTCGCCGTAGTGGATGTAAATCTCGCGTCGACCGAGGCGGATTTTTTCGTCCTTCTGGCCGCGGGCACCCTCGAGAGCGTCGGCCGGAGGCGCTTTATCCAGGAAAAGCGCGACCGTGCGGTTCGGCGCCAGCTTTGCAAACGGATTGTCGGCGGCGACCTGCGCCATTTCCGCGGCTGTGCGGATGAGAACGCCGACCGGCTTGCCGGCATAGGCCTCAAGTCGCTTCTCAAGCGCAGCCTTGATCGCCGTCTCGGATTTCGGGGATGCGAAGACGACGTTGCCGCTGGCGATGTAGGTCTTGGGCGAGGCGAAGCCGAGTTCGTCGCACATCGCCTTCAGCTCGCTCATCGCAAGCTTGCCGGTGCCACCGACATTGACCGCACGCAGCAATGCGACCCACGCGGTCATCTTTTGAAGGTCTTCTCCTGACGCGTTTTCTTCACGCGAACCGCTTCACACTTCGCTTGAAAACGCTACCGCACGTTCGCCAGACGCATGTCGAGATAGGCCGTCACCGACTGCATCAACGGCTCGAGCTTGCCGTCGAAGAAGTGGTTGGCGCCGGGGATGACCTGCTGATCGATCACGATGCCCTTTTGCGTCTTGAGCTTCTCGACCAGCGTATTGACGTCTTTCGGCGGCACCACGGCATCCCTCTCGCCATGCACGATCAGGCCCGAGGACGGGCAGGGCGCGAGGAACGAGAAGTCGTAGAGGTTGGCGGGCGGCGCGATCGAGATGAAACCTTCGACCTCCGGCCGGCGCATCAGAAGCTGCATGCCGATCCAGGCGCCGAACGAAAAGCCTGCAACCCAGCAGGCACGCGCTTCGGGATTGATGGTTTGCGCCCAGTCGAGCGCGGACGCCGCATCCGACAATTCGCCGGTGCCGTGATCGAACGAACCCTGGCTGCGTCCGACGCCGCGGAAGTTGAAGCGCAGCACCGAGAAGCCGCGATGAGCAAAGGCATAATAGCACTGGTAGACGATCTGATGATTTATCGTCCCATGAAACTGCGGGTGCGGATGCAGGATCATCGCGATCGGCGCGTTCTTCTGCTTGGCGGGGTGGTAGCGGCCTTCGAGGCGGCCTGCGGGGCCGGTGAAAATGACTTCAGGCATGGACAGTCCTTGGCAAAATCGACCGGTTTATCGCTGGCTTCATCTGGCGCTTTGGCAGACAAGACCCTGCGTACGGAAAATCGGGAGCAGACGTCTCAAGCGCGGACAGCGCGACGACGACTGGCGATGGAGGCCGCCTTCTAACATAGAGCGAGGGGCAAAAAGCAAGGGTTTTGAACATCCGTCCGTGTGTTCAAAGTGTTAGATGACGCTCGGGCATTGCGCGGAGACGCGAGCACCGCCAACTGCCATAACGCGAAGCGCGCCGAACGAACGCGCCGCAAGTGAAGGTATTATTATACTTAAGATGACCGATCGCGTCTATCTCGACTGGAATGCGACCACGCCGCTTCGCGACGAAGCGCGGCGCGCGATCACACACGCACTCGATCTTCCCGGCAACGCATCCTCGGTCCACGCCGAGGGGCGGGAAGCCCGCAAATGGATCGAAGGCGCGCGAGCTGCGATCGCTGCGGCCGCAGGCGGAGCGCCGAGAAACGTGGTGTTCACATCAGGCGGGACCGAAGCCAACGTGCTCGCGTTGACGCCCGGATTGAGACGCGGGTCAGGTTCGGCTGTCGAGCGCCTGGTGGTCTCGGCGATCGAACATGCCTCCGTGCTGTCGGGCGGACGGTTTTCGCAGAACGCAATCGAAACGGTCCGCGTGACGCCCGCAGGCGTGGTCGACCTCGATCACTTGCGCGAATTGCTTCGCGACCGTGCGCCTTCGCTGGTGTCGATCATGCTGGCAAACAACGAGACCGGCGCCATCCAACCGGTGGCTGCGGCGGCCGAGATCGTGCATGAGGCCGGCGGGCTCGTGCATGTCGATGCCATCCAGGCCTTCGGCAAAATTCCGCTGGATATGGGTGAATTGGGCGCCGACCTCCTGACGCTTTCCGCGCACAAGATCGGTGGTCCGAAGGGCGTCGGCGCGCTGGTCCTGTCGGAGGGATTGAGCGGGCTGGAGCCGCTGTTGCGCGGTGGCGGGCAGGAATTGAGTCGCCGCGCGGGAACCGAGAATGTCGCTGGCATTGCCGGGTTCGGCGCCGCTGCGACCGCCGTCATGGCCGATCTGGCGGCTGACAGCCCCCGGCTTAGGGATTTGCGAGCTCGTCTCGAAAACGGGCTGCGGCAGACCGATGCCATCATATTCTCGGATTCGGCTCAGCGGTTACCGAATACCACCCTGTTTACGGTTCCGGGCCTGAGGGCTGAAACCGCCGTCATCGGCTTCGACCTCGCCGGGATCGCCGTGTCGTCGGGGTCGGCCTGCTCGTCCGGCAAGGTGCAGCCGTCTCACGTACTGGAAGCCATGGGATTCGACCGCGAAATCGCCCAAGGCGCAGTGCGGCTCAGTATGGGCTGGTCCACGCGAGATGCGGACATAGATCGGTGTCTGGAGGCTTGGCGAAGGCTCTCCGGTACCTTACTTAAGGGTCAGCGACGAAACACAGCTTGAACCATTCTAAGCATGGTGATTTCGTCCGGGAAACATCGTAAGAGACCACCCAAATTGGGTTCCACCGCGGTCCTTGAAACCGCGAGCGGAGGAATGAATGGCTGCCGTACAAGAGACGGTCGATCGGGTTCGCCAGATCGACGTCGACCAGTACCGATATGGATTTGAGACGCTTATCGAGTCCGAGAAGGCTCCGAAGGGTCTGTCGGAAGATACCGTCCGCTTCATTTCCGCAAAGAAGAACGAACCGGCCTGGATGCTGGAATGGCGCCTGGAGGCCTATCGGCGCTGGCTGACCATGACCGAGCCGACCTGGGCGCGCGTCAACTATCCAAAGATCGATTATCAGGATCTCTATTACTACTCCGCGCCGAAGCCGAAGAAGACGCTCACGTCGATCGACGAGATCGATCCGGAAATTCTCAAGACCTACGAGAAGCTCGGCATTCCCCTGCGCGAAGTTGCGGTGCTTGAAGGCGTCGTGCGGCCCGAAGGCGAGGCGGCGCCGAGCGGGCGCAAGATCGCGGTCGATGCCGTATTCGACTCCGTGTCGGTTGCGACCACCTTCAAGGAAGAGCTGAAAAAGGCCGGCGTGATCTTCATGCCGATCTCGGAAGCGATTCGCGAGCATCCTGAGATCGTGAAGAAGTATCTCGGCACGGTAGTGCCGACCTCGGACAATTTCTTCGCCACGCTGAACTCGGCCGTGTTCTCCGACGGTTCGTTCGTCTATGTGCCGCCGGGCGTGCGCTGCCCGATGGAGCTGTCGACCTATTTCCGCATCAACGAGCGCAACACCGGCCAGTTCGAGCGCACGCTGATCATCGCCGACAAGGGCTCTTACGTCAGCTATCTCGAAGGCTGCACCGCGCCGCAGCGCGATGAAAACCAGCTTCACGCCGCCGTCGTCGAACTCGTCACGCTTGATGACGCGGAGATCAAGTACTCGACCGTGCAGAACTGGTACCCCGGCAATTCCGAAGGCAAGGGCGGCATCTACAATTTCGTCACCAAGCGTGGCCTTTGCAGCGGCGACAATTCCAAGATTTCCTGGACCCAGGTCGAGACCGGCTCAGCCATCACCTGGAAATATCCGAGCTGCATCCTGCGCGGCGACAATTCGCGCGGCGAGTTTTATTCGATCGCGATCTCGAACGGCCACCAGCAGGTCGATTCCGGCACCAAGATGATTCATCTCGGCAAGAACACCACGAGCCGCATCATCTCCAAAGGCATTGCGGCCGGCGTGTCGCAGAACACCTATCGCGGTCTTGTCACGGCGCATCGGAAAGCCACCGGCGCGCGCAACTTCACCGCCTGCGATTCGCTTTTGATCGGCGACAAATGCGGCGCGCACACCGTGCCATATGTGGAAGCGAAGAATTCCTCTGCGCTGTTCGAGCACGAAGCGACGACCTCGAAGATTTCCGAGGACGTGCTGTTTTATTGCGTGCAGCGCGGGTTGAGCCAGGAAGAGGCGGTTGGCCTCGTCGTCAACGGCTTCGTCAAGGACGTGCTGCAGCAACTGCCGATGGAGTTCGCGGTGGAAGCGCAAAAACTGATCTCGATCTCGCTCGAGGGATCAGTCGGGTAGTTTCTCATCCTGAGGAGGTCGCCTGAGCGTCCGTCTCGAAGGATGAGATCAAAGATTGTCGGCCACGTCCTTCGAGACGCGCCTTCGGCGCTCCCGAGGCACGAGGGATGAATGGAAAAGACGGAACAACGTGATGCCATTACTCGAAGTCAAAGATTTGCAGGTGCGTGTCGAGGAGCGCGAAATCCTCCACGGGCTTTCGCTCACCGTGAACGAGGGCGAGGTTCACGCGATCATGGGGCCGAATGGCTCTGGCAAGTCGACGCTCTCGCACGTCATTGCCGGCAAGCCGGGCTATGAAGTCACCGGCGGTGAAATCCTGTTCAGGGGTGAAGACCTGCTCGAGATGGCCCCGGACGAGCGCGCTGCCAAGGGCGTGTTTCTCGCGTTCCAGTATCCGGTCGAAATCCCCGGCGTGATCACCATGAATTTCCTGCGCACGGCCTACAACGCCCAGCGCAAGGCGCGCGGCGAGAGCGAGCTGATGGCGCCGGAATTCCTGAAAAAAGTCCGCGAGGTCGCCAAGAATCTCAACATCCCGCAGGACATGCTCAAGCGCGGCGTCAATGTCGGCTTCTCCGGCGGCGAAAAGAAGCGCAACGAAATTCTTCAGATGGCGCTGTTCGAGCCGAGCCTGTGCATCCTGGACGAAATGGACTCCGGCCTCGACATCGACGCGCTGCGCGTTGCAGCCGACGGCGTCAACGCATTGCGCTCGCCGGGACGGGCGATGGTCGTGATCACGCACTATCAGCGGCTTCTGAACTACATCATTCCCGATTTCGTTCACGTGATGTCGAAAGGCAAGGTCGTCAAAAGCGGCGGCAAGGAACTGGCGCTTGAGCTTGAGGCGTCCGGCTACGCGCAGTTCGAAGACGCGGCCTGACGGATACGACGGATACGGATATTGTGATGAATATTGCTTTGGCAAAGACCGATACGCGGCGAGAGCCTGGCGACATCTTCGCCAGCGCGTGCGATCGGCTGCCCGGCAGCGGCAAGGTTGCCGAAGTGCGTCAGCAGGCGTTTGAAGCCTGTGCGCGCGCCGGCCTGCCGCACCGCCGGTTGGAAGACTGGAAGTATACCGACCTGCGGGCGCTGATGCGGGAAGTGCTGCCGCTCGCCGCCGCACCCGACTCAAGCGCGATCGACCGCGCCAAGGCCGCACTGGCATCGTTTGCGACGCCGGATGCTCATCGTTTGGTGCTGGTCGATGGCGTCATTGCGTCGGCACTGTCCGATTTGAGCGCCCTGGAAGCCGGCGTTCGCGTCCAGACGCTGCGGGAGATTCTCGAAGACAACGCCAATGCTGCTCGCGCCGATCTGCTCGAAAACGGCGCGGCCTCCGGCGCCATGATTGCGCTGAATGCGGCCTTGGCGACCGATGGCGTCGTGATCACGGTGGCAAATGGCACGGTGCTCGCGAAGCCGATTCACATTGTGCATGTCGCAACGCGCTCATCGGCGGCAACCTATACCCGCTCGTTCCTGAAACTCGGGCAGGCGGCGCACGCGACGCTTGTCGAGAGCTTTGTTGCGGCCGGCGATGCCAAGTCTTACCAGACCAATGACGCCGTCACGGTCTGGCTCGGCGACGACGCCAATTTGCAGCATGTGCGGCTGATGGCAGATGGCGCCGATGCCACCAACATCACGACCGCAATCTTCACGATCGGCGCCAAAGCGCGCCTCGCGACCTTCAACATGACGAGCGGGGGCGGCCTCAGCCGTTATCAGGGCTACCTGACGTTTGCGGGCGAGGGTTCTGAGGTGAGCGCCAACGGCGTCAACCTTCTCAACGGCCGGCAACATGCCGACACCACCTTGTTCCTGGACCATGCGGTGCCGCATTGCGCGAGCCGGGAAGTCTTCCGCGCGGTGGTCGACGATCGGGCGCATTCGGTGTTTCAGGGCCGCATCATCGTTCAGCCCAAGGCGCAGAAGACCGACGCCAAGATGATGACGCGGGCGCTGCTGCTGTCCGACGAGGCCGAGGCCGACAACAAGCCGGAGCTTGAAATCTTTGCCGACGACGTGACCTGCGGTCATGGCGCCACCACCGGCGCGCTCGACGAGAGCCTCTTGTTCTATCTGCGGGCCCGCGGCCTTTCCGAGAAGGAAGCCCAGGCGCTTCTGATCCAGGCCTTCGTCGGCGAGGCCATTGAATCCATCGCCAGCGACGACTTGCGCGAATTGGCGATCGTAACCGCGCAGCGCTGGCTGGAGGCACGGGGATGACCATGCACCCGGCGGTCTCAAATGGCTCCTATGACGTCGCCCGTTTGCGTCAGGATTTTCCCGCGCTGGCGACGAAGGTCTATGGCAAGCCGCTTGTCTATCTCGACAACGCCGCTTCCGCGCAGAAGCCGTATGCCGTGCTCGATCGCATGACCGAGGCCTACAAGAGCGAATACGCCAACGTGCATCGCGGGCTGCATTACCTGGCCAATGCAGCCACCGAAGCCTATGAGGGTGCGCGCGAGAAGGTCGCAAAATTTCTGAACGCACCGCGGACGGAGGAGATCATCTTCACCCGCAATGCGACCGAAGCGATCAATTTGGTTGCGTCCTCCTGGGGCGCACCGAATATCGGCGAGGGCGACGAGATCGTGCTTTCGATCATGGAGCACCACTCGAACATCGTGCCCTGGCATTTCCTGCGGGAGCGTCAGGGCGCCGTCCTCAAATGGGTCGACGTCGACGACGACGGCAGCTTCCTGATCGAGGAATTCGAAAAGCAGCTTTCGCCGCGCACCAAGCTTGTCGCGATCACGCAGATGTCGAATGCGCTCGGCACCATCGTGCCGGTGAAAGAGGTCGTGAGAATCGCCCACGCCAAGGGCATTCCGGTGCTGGTCGACGGCAGCCAGGGTGCGGTGCATCTGGCTGTCGACGTGCAGGATATCGGCGCGGACTTCTACGTCTTTACCGGCCACAAGCTGTATGGGCCCTCCGGCATCGGCGTGCTCCATGCCAAATACGATCTTCTCGTAAGCATGCGGCCCTATAACGGTGGCGGCGAGATGATCCGCGAAGTCGCGCGCGATCTCGTCACCTATGGCGATCCGCCGCACAAATTCGAGGCCGGTACGCCCGCAATCGTGGAGGCGATCGGGCTTGGAGCTGCGATCGATTACGTCAACTCGATCGGCAAGGAGCGCATCGCCGCGCACGAGCACGATCTTCTGACCTATGCGGAGGCACGTTTGCGCGAAATCAATTCGCTGCGCATGATCGGCACCGCCAAAGGCAAGGGGCCCGTGATCTCCTTCGAGATGAAGGGCGCGCATCCCCACGATGTCGCGACCGTGATCGACCGGCAGGGAATTGCGGTACGCGCCGGGACCCATTGCGTGATGCCGCTTTTAGAGCGGTTCAATGTCACCGCGACATGCCGGGCTTCGTTTGGGATGTATAATACGCGCGAGGAAGTCGACCATCTGGCACAGGCGCTGATCAAGGCGCGGGAATTGTTCGCATGACCGACACAGTTGAAGCCAAGAGTCCTGAAAACAAGAAGTCCTGAAAAGGACGTGGAAGTGAAAACTTCCAATATGGAAACCCAATCGGCGCTGCCGCCGGAGGAAACCGAGCGGCTGAGCGGCGACATCGTGGCCGCGCTGAAGACCGTGTTCGATCCGGAAATACCCGCCGATATCTACGAGCTCGGCCTGATCTACAAGGTCGAACTCAAGGACGACCGCTCCGTCGATCTGATGATGACGTTGACCACGCCGAATTGTCCTGCGGCAGGCGAGTTGCCCCAGATGGTCGAGAACGCGGTCGCGAGCGTGCCCGGCGTTGGCGTCGTCAATGTGAATTTGGTGTGGGATCCGGCCTGGACGCCGGACCGCATGTCGGACGAGGCGCGTCTCGTCCTCAATATGTGGTGAGCGTTGTCGGCAAACACGAAGCGACCTTATTGAACTGGCTTTGGGATTGACCACATGAATGAGATGACCCCGACTTCACCAGCTCCCAAGGCCAAGCGTCCCCGTCCGCAGGTAATGAAGCTGACGGAAGCCGCAGCGATGCGCATTGCCGAACTGACCAAGCGCGCCGACTCCGAGATCGTCGGCCTTCGGGTCGGCGTCAAGAACGGCGGCTGTGCCGGACAATCCTATACGGTCGAATATGCCCATGAGGTCCGCCCGACCGACGAGGTCGTCCAGGACAAGGGCGTGAAGATCCTGGTCGATCCGAAGGCGGTCCTGTTCCTGCTCGGCACCGAGATGGACTACAAGGCCGACAAGATGCAGGCCCAGTTCATCTTCAACAACCCGAACCAGATTGGCGCCTGCGGCTGTGGGGAATCGGTACAGCTCAAGCCGGCTGAAATCGAAGGCTGACGCTTCACTCGCGTCACACTTCGTCCGAACCGGCTCGGGGAACGGGTGGGGGCGATGGATCGCGATTTCCTGATCGAGTTGTTTTCCGATTTCGGCCCGGTGACGCTGCGCCGGATGTTCTCCGGTTATGGCATTTCCGTTGACGGCACCAACTTCGCGCTCTCGCTGCGTGCGGGCGTTTATTTCCGCGCGGATGAGGCGACCATTCCGCAATTCGAGGCGGAAGGATCGAAGCCGTTTCAGTATCAACAGAAATCGACGGGGAAGGTCGTCATCGTCAATTCGTACTGGGAACTGCCGGCGCGGCTGTTTGACGATTCGGAGGAATTAGCCGGCTGGGCGAGGTCAGCGTTGGCGGCGGCGCAGCGCGCGGCGTTGAGCAAACGGCCGCGTCGGAAACGTGCTGCGGTCAAGAAGCCGACCGTCAAGAAGACTGCCGCCAAACGGCTTTCAAAGAAGACGGCGCTGAAGAAGCCAACGGCAACGAGGAAGACGCGACGGAAGCGCGCCTAGCGCCGCGATATCCGGCGCTCAGGCGACGTGACTGCGGGACTCAGCGACATATTCGGGGTCTGCCTCACAGACCACGCGGTTGCGCCCGGCGCGCTTGGCGGCATAGAGGCATGCATCCGCCCGCTCGATCAGGGAGTCCATATCGTCGCCCGGCTTGAGCATCGAGACCCCGACCGAAATCGTGACGCGGCCCAGGATCTCGCCGGTGGACTTCTTCTTCAATTCCTTCGACATCACGGCGCGGCGGATGTGATCGGCGACCGTCAGGGCCTGGCGCAGCGCCGTATTGGGCAGCACCACGGCGAATTCCTCGCCGCCATAGCGGGCGGTGATGTCTTGTCCCTTGATCGACTGCTTCAGCGACATCCCGACCAGGCGTAACACCTGGTCACCGGTGAGATGGCCATAGGAGTCATTGAATGACTTGAAGTAGTCGATATCGAACATCAGGAGCGAGAGCGGCTCGCCGGTCTCCACCGCAGTCGCCACTGCCGTTTCAAGCGAGCGGTCGAAGTATTTGCGGTTGCCGAGACCGGTCAAGGGATCGGTCAGGCTCTCCGCCCGGATCGCCTCGAGACTTTGTTGAAGGTTGCTGATTTCCGCCTTGGACAGCGCCAGCCGTTCTTCCAGCGCCTTCGTCGTGTCGCGCATATCGTGGGTCGTCTTGACGAGCGAGTCGACGAGCTTTCTCACCTGTTCGTTGTTGACGACCGTTGCGAGCTTTTCGCCGACGCTCGAAAGGCTCTCGCTGTAGGTCGCTGACATCGTAAGCGCTTCGCCGATCAGCAGCATCACGTCGTCGATCTCGCCGATGACGCGGGCGCCGACCGTGTCGATGCGATCGGTGGTCTTGATGTGAGAAAGGTAGGTTTCGTAGATCTGCTCGAGGTCGGCCTCGGTCAGCTTGCCGCTGCGGGCCAGCGTTTCGTTGATGACCTTGTTGAGCTGCGAATTGTAGCCGGTCGCGTAGACGTACCAGATCTCATAATTGCGGGGGATTGCGGTTTGCCGCAGCGACCTGATCTGGCCCAGCGCCAATTCGGCAAAGGCCATTGTCCGTTCGTACTCGTCCAGCACTGAACCAGGTCCCCGGCAATCGTCAGCGCCGCTCGCAGGCGCGCTAATCAATTAAACAATGGAATTCAAGCTACTGGAGGTTGATGAACGAGCCGTAAACGGGGAACCGTACCTGCGTAGTGATCGATGCGGCGATTAAACGCGGGCGCGGATCGGTCGCAACAAAAATGCCGGAAGATGCGAGTGATCTGCTGGTTCTGACGAGGAAGAAGAACCTTGAGATGCCGGTCGAGGCCTGCTCGAAGCGCCGCGCGAGGCGGACGACGGAGTGACCGGCGCAGTCGCCGCTTCCGCAATCTGAGATTGTTCTGGCGGTGCGGGGTTGCGACCTCCCGTATTGCCGGCGTCACGGTCGCGGCGCGGCTTGCGGCCGCCACGGCGCGAGCCCTCTCTTTCGCCGCCCCGTGAACGCTTGTGTTCGTGGGCGCTCGCTTCTTCCTGCAATTCGGCCTGTGGGCTGCCTTCGGCGCGAGGAATGCTCTGTCCGATCAGCTTTTCAATCGCCGCCATCGATTTGTGGTCGAGCGATGTGACGATGGACACCGCCGTTCCGGCGCGGCCGGCACGCCCGGTGCGGCCGATCCGGTGCACATAATCGTCGGCGTGATGGGGAACGTCAAAATTGAATACGTGGCTGACGGCGGGAATATCGAGGCCGCGGGCGGCGACGTCGGAGGCGACCAGAAGCGGAATTTCACCCTTGCGGAATTGATCAAGCGCCGCCGTGCGTGCGGATTGATCCATATCGCCGTGCAGGGCGCCGACGCTGAAGCCGTGCTTTTGCAGCGATTTGTAGAGAACGGCGACTTCGCGCTTGCGGTTGCAGAAGATGATCGCGTTGTTGAGATCCTTGGCTTCGCGGAGCAGGTGGCGGAGGATTTCGCGCTTCTGGTGCGCATCGCGGCCCGAGGGCACCTGCAACTGGGTGATGGTGGCGACGGTCGTCGCGGGCTTTGAGACTTCCACCTTTTCCGGATTGTGCAGGAAGGTCTCGGTGATGCGCCGGATCTCCGGCGGCATCGTCGCGGTGAAGAACAGTGTCTGGCGGGTAAACGGCACCAGTTTGCAGATGCGCTCGATATCGGGAATGAAGCCCATGTCCAGCATGCGGTCGGCTTCGTCGATCACAAGCAGTTCGACGCCGGTGAGCAGCAGGCCGCCGCGTTCGGTGTGGTCAAGCAGCCGTCCCGGTGTTGCGATCAGCACGTCGACGCCGCGGGTGAGCTTGGAATCCTGATCGCCGAAGGAAACACCGCCGATCAGGAGCGCGACGTTGAGTTTCTGGCCGGCGCCGTAACGGTCGAAGTTCTCCTTCACCTGGGCGGCGAGCTCGCGCGTCGGTTCCAGAATCAGCGTACGGGGCATCCTGGCGCGGGCGCGGCCTTTTTCCAGGATCGTGAGCATCGGAAGGACGAAGGCAGCGGTCTTGCCGGTGCCGGTCTGGGCAATGCCGAGAACGTCGCGGCGGGCCAGAACGTGAGGAATCGCCTGTTCCTGAATGGGGGTGGGGGTCGTGTAACCGGTGGCCGCAACGGCTGCGAGCACCTTTTCGGACAAGCCGAGATGAGAAAAAGACATTGAGCCTCTGGCAGATACCGCCGTCTGGAATCTCGAAAAAAACTGTCACGCTCAACCCCGGAACGGCACGCAGATTTGCACGGGATTTTCGGACACGCCGAACGCGGACAGGCGGCTTGATCAAGACATCGCGTTTCGATATCGGGCCGCTCGAAGCCGGAACATAGGCACGCATCCGGCAAAGTCAATGGAAACGAGGCTGTTAGCCTTGAAAAAGCTTAATCTTTTGACACAAAAGCGGATTAATCACGTACTTCGGCGGTTTGTATGACAGCCGGTTGAACCTCTGGTTTCAGCCCGCCGACTATAACCGCGAGACGGCCCGCTAGTGGAGTGGATTTGACATTCGCTACCCATCTGACCGCGCGTAGGGATGCGAATGTTAGAATCGGACCACTAGGGCTGCCAGGGAATGCAGGGGATTTAAGCATGAACGGCCGGCTTTCGTTGAGATTTGCAACGGCGGTGCTTGGCCTGGCCATGGCGCTTGTCATGCTCGCCGTTCCGGCGGAGGCGGCCAAGCGCATCGCGCTCGTGATCGGCAACAACGACTACAAAAACGTGCCGAAGCTGCAGAAGGCGGTCAACGATGCCCGCACGATGGGCGACACGCTGAAGCAGCTCGGCTTTTCCGTGATGCTGGCGGAGAACCAGACAAGGCAGGCGTTCAGCGAAACGCTGCTTGCTTTCGACAGGGCGGTTGAGCCGGGCGATACCGCGTTTTTCTTCTACGCCGGCCACGGCTTTGAGATCGCGGGCCAGAACTTCCTGCTGCCGACCGACGTGCCGGCCGCCACCGAAGGTCAGGAAGAACTGGTGCGCGATGCATCGGTGCTCGCAGATCGCGTCATCGAGCGCTTGCAGAACCGTAAAGTGCGTACCGCCATCCTGGTGTTCGATGCCTGCCGCAACAATCCCTTCGAACGGGCGGGGACCCGCGCGGTGGCGGGCGGCGGCGGCCTTGCACCGATGACGCAATTGCCGGAGGGCGTGTTCTCGGTGTTCTCGGCAGGCCCCCGGCAGACCGCGCTCGATCGCCTCTCCAACAACGACAGCAATCCCAACTCGGTGTTCACGCGCACCTTCGCCAAGGAATTGCTGCAGCCGGGCGAAAATCTCGTGCAGGTCGCCCAGCGCACGCGCCGCATCGTCAGCGAAATGGCCGAGACCGTGAGCCACAAGCAGATTCCGGTCTATTTCGACCAGATGGTCGACGATGTGTTCCTGAACGGCGTGGACAAGGCGCAGGCCGACGCCACGAAGGATGCCGCCACTGCGGTTGAGGCAACGCCGAAGGTTGCCGCGCTATCTCCGGCGGCGATCCCGCGCCCGCCCAAAGAAGACTCCGTCAATGCGCCGATCGCACTGTTCTCCCGCCACAATGGCGGCTGGACGGTGGTGTTTTCGATCGCCGATCCCACGCTCGGCATTTCCTGGCGGATGGGAAATGCCGGCGATTTCCGCGAAACCGGATTCCTCGACACGCTCGATTCCCGAACCCGCAAGCGGATGCCCAACCCTTCCGTCGAGTTGGCCGCCGATACACAGGCCGCGACGATCGAGGTGCGCTACATCGACGTGTCCGGCAACATGCAAGGGCCGTATCCGATCAAGTTCGATCCGGAAGCGGCCCTGATCCGTGACCAGCGGAAAATCCTCGATTTGACTGCGACGAGCTGGCTATCGTTTCGCGAATTCAACGGGCTTCTGGTCTATTACACCCACCTGATGTCGTACCGCTGCGCCATTCGCGAGGTAAAAATCGGCATCGACACGGCCGTGCCGGATCAAGTGGTCAAGATGCCGCCGTGCGACATGAAGGATCCGAGCGCGATTCCCTATGAAGCCAAACCTTATTTGAAGCTTCCGCCGTCGAGCAAATTCGTCTCGGTCGAACTGACGTATCGCGACGGCAGCGTGTCGGAAATCAAGAGCTTCCGCCGCTAACACTCCGACGGGATGTCGCGATATAACTGCCTGCTCTAGCCAGAAGGCGGGGGGTCGATGTCCCGAACCATTCATATCCATTGTTGCATCGTCGGGGGCGGCCCGGCCGGCATGATGCTGGGCTATCTGTTGGGCCGCGCCGGCATCGAGACGGTGGTCTTGGAAAAACATGCGGATTTCTTCCGGGATTTCCGCGGCGACACCGTCCACCCATCGACCTTGCAGGTGATGGATGAACTGGGGCTGATCGACGGCTTTTTGAAAGTGCCGCATCAGCAATTGCAGAAGATGGACGGCCGCTTCGGCGACGAATCCGTCCGCGTTGCCGATCTCAGCCGCCTGAACGTCAAATACCCCTTCATTGCGATGATGCCGCAATGGGACTTCCTCAATTTCCTGCGTGAAAGCGGCAAGCGGTTTTCGTCGCTTCAGGTGATGATGAATGCCAACGCCACCGACCTCATCTGGTCCGGTGACAGGGTCGTCGGGGTCAACGCCGAAACGCCGGAAGGGCCGATCGAAATCCGCGCGGGCCTGACCGTCGGATGTGACGGACGCCACTCGGTGGTGCGCGAGCGTGCGCGGCTTGAAGTGGAAGAAATCGGCGCGCCGATGGACGTGCTGTGGTTTCATGCCGGCAGGCGGCCGAATGAGACCGAAAATCTGTTTGCGCGCATTCAAACCGGCAAGATGCTCGTCACTTTCGATCGCGGCGATTACTGGCAGTGCGCCTATGTGATCGCAAAAGGCCAGTTCGATGCCGTGAAGGCGAGGGGGTTAGAGGCCTTCCGCAACGACGTCGCGGGCATGGCGCCGGTCCTGGGTGCAGGCATGTCGGATGTAAAGACATGGGACGACGTCAAATTGCTGACGGTTGCGATCAATCGCCTGAAGCGGTGGACGCTGCCCGGATTGCTTTGCATTGGCGACGCCGCACATGCGATGTCGCCGATCGGCGGCGTCGGCGTCAACCTCGCCATTCAGGATGCGGTTGCGACCGCCAATCTGCTTGCGGGGAAATTGGTGGCGTTGAAGAACAGCCATGCATGTCCCTCCGAAGAAGAACTCGATGCCGTGCAAGAGCGGCGCACCTTCCCGGTTCGGATGACGCAGGCCATGCAGGTGATGGTTCAGAACAACCTCATCAGCCGCGTGATCGCGCCCGGCGAGAAGCCAATTCGGGTGCCGATGTTCCTGCGCATCATCAGCTCCGTACCCCCGCTCCAGACGCTGGCCGGCCGCCTGATGGCGATTGGCGTGCGCCCCGAACACGTGCACTCGCCAGCGGCGTAGGCTTCCTTCAGACCGGATTGGATTGAAGCAGGCAGGCCCAAAGGTTTTTGTTTTGACGCGTTTTCTTCACGCGAACCGGTACCCACTTCGCTCGAAAACGCTTTGCTAACCCATAATCGAATAGCCGCCGTCGACCGGGATCGCGGTGCCGGTGACGAAATCCGACGCCGGCGAGGCGAGGAATGTCGCGATGCCGGAGAAATCGTCAGCCACGCCCCAGCGCGCTGCCGGCGTGCGCGCCAGAACCTTGTCGTGCAGGCCTGCGATCTGTTCGCGGGCACGCTTTGTCAGATCGGTGTCGATCCATCCGGGCAGCACGGCGTTGACCTGAATATTGTCGGCAGCCCATGCGACCGCGCAGGAGCGGGTGAACTGCACGATCCCGCCTTTGCTGGCGGCATAAGCGGGCGCAAAGCTGGCGCCGAAGATCGACATCATCGAACCGATATTGATGATCTTGCCACCACCGGCATCTTTCATCGCCGGATGAACGGCACGCGAGCACAGGAACGCGCTGGTGAGATTGGTCCGGATGACGCTGTCCCATTCGGCGGGATCGAGCGACTCCGGCGGTTTGCGGATGTTGATGCCGGCATTGTTGATGAGAATGTCAATTCGCCCCAACTCGCCGCGAACGCGCGTCACCATGGCGTTGACCGCCGTCTCGTCGGTGACGTCGGCCGCAACCGCAATGGCCGTGTGGCCGTCTTTCGCGAGCCCAGCGACGGCCTCGGCCGATTTCGCCCGGTTTCGGCCGACGATAGCGATGGTGGCGCCGGCAGCCGCCATCCCCCGCGCCATACCGAGGCCAATGCCGCCATTGCCGCCGGTGACGATCGCGACCTTGCCTGCGAGGTCGAACAGTTTTGTTGTCATGTGGTGCTCCTGTTGGCGCGCCTTTGGTCGTTATTTGATTTTAGCGCTTGCTCTGCCAGATCAGCACCAGTCCAAGGCCAGCCAGCCCGGCCCCGTAGCCGGCCCATTCGAGTTGCCGGATCATGAAGCTCGATGCCGGCCAGGTGATCATGCCGGTGCCCTGGCCGATCCACAGGACGCCAATGGCGAGCGCGAGCAAGCCAAGCACAAGCAGCAAGTTACGCATGGGGTTTCCTCTGGTGACGTGTTTTTCAAGCCTGGCGGTATTTAAAGACGGCCAGTGGCTTCGTCACAAGAGACTTTAGCGTGAGCAACAAAAAAGCCCCGGACGATGCCGGGGCTTTTCGAATTCAGATTTCAGTCAGATCAGTGCTTGTCTCAGTACTTGGCGACCACCGGACCACCCCAGTTGAAGCGGTAGACCAGCGAGGTCGAGATCGTCTGCACGAACGGCTTGAAGTGGATGGTGTCGGCGGCGGTCAAGGGGAAACCTGGTGCCGTATCAGCCAAGTCAATTCCGTTGAAATAGGCAGCACGGTACTCGGTCTTCATGAACCAGCCCGGCGCCGTGATGCCGAAGATATTCAGATTGTTCTCAACGCCACCACCGACAAACCAGCCAGCGCGGTTAAATGAGGGAGTTCCGAATGTCGTCGTCGTGATGGTTCGCGTGTCGACCATCGTCGTACCGGACCAGTAAGACTCGGTAAAACCGCCGTTGACGTAGGAGTACACATTCGGCGCGACCAAGTAGCCCAAGCGAACGCCGACCGCCCAAGTGTCCTTCAGCTTCTCTGTACCGGCGAAGAACGGTTGCTGGTCC
This sequence comes from uncultured Alphaproteobacteria bacterium, assembly GCA_963788885.1. Classification (GTDB taxonomy): domain Bacteria; phylum Pseudomonadota; class Alphaproteobacteria; order Rhizobiales; family Xanthobacteraceae; genus Bradyrhizobium. Next base: position 304,147 of record CAWBIR010000002.1, read on the forward strand.
TGGATCGTACCCTTGAGGCTGCCAAACTGGCCGTCCGCAAAGATGCCAGCCACCCAAGAGTGACTGAACTGCCAGTCGTAACCGGCACCGACCGTGCCGAACCAGCCGTCACCACCCTGCCTTTGATGGGCGCAAAGGTGGCAATTACCCGTGGCCGAGTTGAACGTATACGTATCGGCATCCCAGATGCCGCCGCCGGCGCCGCCGAAGATGTAGAAGCCGGTCCAGTTGTAGACCGGTTCGGGCATCACGGGAGCCTTGGTGTAGGTGCGCGCCGGAAGGTCGGCCGCGAGAGCCGATCCGGTGAATGCCGCCAACGCGGTCAATGCCAACACCAACTTCTTCATTTTCAGTCCCTCAACGTTTAGCGCCGCCGTCGACGCAATCTCAATTCTGCCCTCATGTATAAACGTTTCCGCCTAAAAAGCTGTGACCGGGGGGGCACACTTGGCCGGAAACGACCAGATCCGCACGGGCTTTGAGGGTTAAAAAATCCTTCAGAATCAGCAGGAAAGAGCAGGATTTTACCTTCCATGCCCGCAGCGCGACAGGACGCCGCGGAATCCCCTCAAATTAGACGTCCAGAAGCTCTTCGCTGGCAAATTCCGCCTTGTCGGAGATAAAGGCAAATCGCGCTTCAGCCTTGGTTCCCATCAGCCGTTCGACGGAGTCCGCCGTGCCCTCCCGGTCGTCGGCCAGAAGCACCACCCGCAGCAAGGTGCGCTTGGCGGGGTCCATGGTGGTTTCCTTGAGCTGGGCGGGCATCATCTCGCCAAGGCCCTTGAAGCGGCTGACGTCGACCTTGGCGTTGGCGTTGAACTCGCTCTTGAGCAGGGCGTCGCGGTGGGCCTCGTCGCGGGCGTAGAACGTCTTGCTGCCATGGGTGAGGCGGAAGAGCGGGGGCACCGCGAGATAAAGATGGCCCTCGTCGATCAGGCGCGGCATCTGCCGGTAGAAGAAGGTGATCAGCAGCGAGGCGATATGGGCGCCGTCGACGTCGGCGTCGGTCATGATGATGATGCGTGAGTAGCGCAGGTCCTCTTCGCGATAATGCGCAAGGGTGCCACAGCCGATCGCCTGAATCAGGTCGGCGAGTTGTGCATTGGCTACGAGTTTGTCCTTGGTCGCGGAAGCGACGTTGAGGATCTTGCCGCGAAGCGGAAGGATTGCCTGATTGCGGCGATCGCGCGCCTGCTTGGCGCTGCCGCCGGCCGAGTCACCCTCGACGATGAAAAGCTCGGAGCCATCGGCCGCGGTGTCGGTGCAATCGGCGAGCTTGCCCGGCAGGCGCAGCTTCTTCACCGCCGTCTTGCGCGAAATCTCCTTCTCGGCGCGGCGGCGCAGCCGTTCCTCGGCGCGCTCGACGACGAAATCGAGCAGCTTGTTGGCCTGTACCGGATTGCCGGAGAGCCAGTGGTCGAACGGATCCTTGATGGCCTGTTCGACGATACGCTGCGCTTCGGCGGTGGCGAGCCGATCCTTGGTCTGGCCCTGAAATTCCGGCTCGCGAACGAATACGGATAGCATCACCGCAGCGCCGACCATCACGTCTTCCGAGGTGATCGGAGGCCGCGCGCTTGCCCTGGCCGACGCGTTCGGCGTGATCCTTCAAGCCCGCGCAGAAGCGCGCTGCGCATGCCGGATTCGTGCGTGCCGCCGTCCTGCGTCGGAATCGTGTTGCAGTAGGAGGAGAGAAAGCCGTCGGCGTCGGCGGTCCATGCCACCGCCCATTCGCACGCGCCATGCGCGCCGGTGCGGCCGGATTTGCCGGAGAAAATATCCGGATGCACCAGCGTGTCGGCGTGGATTGCGGCCGCGAGATAATCCTTCAGGCCGCCGGGAAAGTGAAAGCTGTCCTCGGCCGGAACGTCCTCGACGCCTTTGAGCAAAGAGGGATCGCAACGCCAGCGAATCTCGACGCCGCCGAACAGATAGGCTTTCGAGCGCGCCATCTTGAACAGCCGCTGCGGCTTGAACGCCGCCTTGGCGCCGAAAATATCGTTGTCCGGTTTGAAGCGGATTTTGGTGCCGCGGCGGTTGTTGATCTTGCCGAGATCTTCGAGCTTGCCCTTCGGCTGACCGCGCTCGAACGTCATGCGGTAAAGCTTCTGACTGCGCGCGACCTCGACTTCGAGCCGCGACGACAGCGCGTTGACCACGGATACGCCGACGCCGTGCAGGCCGCCTGAGGTTTCGTAAACTTTCGAGTCGAATTTGCCGCCCGCATGCAGCGTGCACATGATGATTTCGAGCGCGGACTTTTTCGGAAATTTCGGATGCGGATCGATCGGAATGCCGCGGCCGTTGTCGGTGACGCTCAGAAATCCGTCTGGTTCGAGTTCGACTTCGATGAAGGTGGCATGGCCCGCGAGCGCCTCGTCCATCGAGTTGTCGATGACTTCGGCGAACAGATGATGGAGCGCTTTCTCGTCGGTGCCGCCGATATACATGCCCGGCCGCCGCCGGACCGGCTCGAGCCCCTCGAGCACCTCGATGTCGCGCGCGGTATAGCCGGCCTCGGCACTACTCGGGCGCGCGGCGGCCTTTGCCGCCGAGCGGCCTTTCGGCGCGGCTTCAAAGAGATCGTCGGACGGCTTTGCTTTAGCGTTTGATTTCAATGGCTTGGACATAGTTCTTCAGGTGATGCGGGGGGATGGCGCGACGAATCGCTTTGGACGACTATGCCACGGATGGGCTCGAAAAGTGACGGCGCTATGGGCGGCGACCGTGCTGTGTTACGCGCGCGAGGTGCGGAAAACGATCAGCGCAAACAGGGCGACCGCCACCACCACGATCAGCGAGCCGACGATCGGCAGCACGATGAAAGATTCGCCCTTCTTGATGACCACGGCGACGCCGACGGGAAACAGGATCGCACCTGCGATATGTAGCCCGCTCTGCCATTTCGCAAGCGCGCTGTCGCGGGCGAGGGGGACCATTCGGTAGTAGAGACCGAACATGAACAAGAGAACGCCGCCGACGAGGTTGAAATGCGCATGCGCCGGAGCCAGGGAAAATTCCTGCCGGATACCCATTTCGATTCCCCAGATCATGCCGAGAAGCAAAAAGATAACGCCCGCGCGCATCATCCGTGAATCGATCATGTATTTGGTCCCTGTTTCTCGCTGGCAAGTGAAAGCGGCCGGCTTTTGCCCCTTGCGTTAGGCCTCATTGTGACTTGATGTTGATGATCCGGCCAGCTTAAACCAGCCGGCTTAAACAGAACAATTGCCAGAAGGGCCTTTTGGAATGGAAGAATATACGCGCACGCTGGCTGATTTCGTGCGCGACCATCAGGTCTGGGCCGCGCCGATCGTCTTACTGCTGGCGTTCGGCGAATCACTTGCTTTCATTTCGCTCCTGGTTCCTGCCTGGGGTGCGCTGGTGGCGATCGGCGCTCTGATCGGCGTCAGCGGCATCAGCTTCTGGCCGCTGTGCATCGCAGGCGGCATCGGGGCTGCGCTCGGCGACTGGGTCTCTTACTGGTTCGGTTACAAATACAAGGAACAGGTCGCGCAGATCTGGCCGCTGTCGCGATACCCCGAGATCCTGCCGCGTGGCGAGGCTTTCGTGAAATCCTGGGGCGTGCCGAGTATTTTCATCGGACGATTTTTCGGCCCCTTGCGCGCTTCCGTGCCGCTGGCCGCCGGCATTTTCGAGATGCCGTACTGGCAATTCCAGATCGCCAATTTCGTGTCCGCGTTTGTCTGGTCCGGCGCGCTGCTACTGTTCGGCGACGTGATTGCGGAGATCGTCGAGTGGCTGTGGCGGGCCGTTTGAGTTCGGGCTAGTGCCGCCTATTTGAAGTTCCTGCACCACAAGCGGCGAATTCGATCCAGGAACTTCAAATAGAAAAGCGGCCCTAGAATAATAGATTTGCTAGTGCCCCATAACTTTCCGAAGTTCGTGAAAGGTGCGTGCTGAGATGTAAAACGAACTTCGGAAAGTGGGCACTAGTTTAAGATCAATTCACGAAAAGCCGCCAAAAAACTTGACGCTGGGCCGATCCGGCCCTATAGCCCCGCGCCATGATCAACGCCGCAACAGCTTTGTTTGCCCGTCGCCGCCGCTCTTCAGCGGTTAGGGCGATCGTTCGCGTTTAGATCATCGCCTTTGCCGCCGGGTTCGATCCGCGGCATTCTCTCCTGTCAGCGCATCTGATCCCGGCGGCCTCATTCAAGGTCGAGCCAGGCAGGAGTCTTACGATGTATACGCCCCCCTTTTTCAAGCAGGATCGCGCTGCAAGCCTCAGCTTCGCGGAAGAGCGCGGATTTGGCACCGTCTGCGCCTGGAATGGCACGCGGCCGATCGCCTCGCTCTTGCCGTTCTATTTGAGCCACGCCGCAGACGGTACGGCGAAGGTCCTGTTTCACCTCGCCCGCCATAATCCGCTGATCAAGTTCGCGGACAGCACGACGTCGTGGCTACTCGCGGTCAACGGTCCCGACGCCTATGTATCGCCCGACTGGTATGTCTCGCCCGATCAGGTGCCGACCTGGCTTTACCAGTCGGTCCATCTGACCGGGACGGTGCGGGTTCTGTCGGACGACGAACTGGCGGTGCAAATCGATACGCTCAGTGCGAAGTTCGAAAATTGGCTGTTGCCGAAAAAGCCCTGGACCTCGACGAAGATGACGCCGGCGCGGCTCGAGATGATGAAGAAGGCGATTGTCGGGCTCGTCATGACGGTGGAAGAAGTCGAAGGCAGCTTCAAGCTGAACCAGCACAAATCGGAAGCCGATTACGCGGCGGTGGCCGGCGCGTTGGAGCAGCGAACCGACACAGCTTCGCAACAGATTGCTGATCTGATGCGAGAGGCGCGACCGGAGGCATTTGCCGCAGCAGCCGTCGAGGGCGAAAAGCCATGAAGTCGAAAAAGAAAATCGGCGTGCTCGGCGCCTCCGGTTACACCGGCGCCGACGCTGTCAGGCTGCTGGCTCGGCATCCCAACGTCGATATCGCCGCGCTTACCGCCAACACCCATAGCGGCAAAGCGATGGCCGAGGTCTTTCCGCATTTCTTCATGCTGGACCTGCCGCTGCTGACCGAGTGGGAAAAGGTCGACTGGACAAGGCTCGATGCCGTCTTCTGCGGGTTGCCGCATGGCACGACGCAAGAGATCGTCGCAGCGGTGCTGAAGGCCAATCCGGCGATCAAGGTGCTCGACATGTCCGCGGATTTCCGCCTCCGCGACAAGGCCTCCTACGCGCACTGGTATGGCCACGAACACCGCGCGTTGGAGTTGCAGGATGAAGCCGTCTATGGATTGACAGAACTCTACCGGCGAAAGATCGCAGGGGCGCGCCTGGTGGCCTGTCCCGGTTGCTACCCGACCGCAGTGCTGCTCGCGCTGGCACCGCTGGTGAAGGCCGGTCTCGTCGACGCCCATGATCTCATCATTGATGCGAAGTCCGGCGTGACCGGTGCGGGGCGATCGTTGAAGCAGAATACGTTGTTCTCGGAAGCCGGTGAGGGGCTGTCACCCTATTCGGTTGCCTCGCATCGTCACACGGCAGAGATCGACCAGGAGATCGGGGTTGCTGCGGGCATGGCCGTGACGGTCAATTTCACGCCGCATCTGATACCGATGTCGCGCGGCGAACTCTGTACGTGCTATGTCCGGCTCAATGGCGCGAGCGCGGACGATCTGCGCGGGGCGCTCGAAGACGTCTATCGCGGCGAGCCTTTTGTACATGTGGCGAAGAAGGGCGTGCTGCCGCAAACCAGGAACGTGCGTGGCTCGAACTATGTGCAGATCGGCGTGGTTGCCGATCGCATCGAAGATCGCGCCATCGTCATTGTAACGCTGGATAATCTGGTGAAAGGTTCGGCCGGCCAGGCTATCCAGAACATGAATCTGATGTTCGATTGGCCCGAGACGACCGGACTGGAACAGATCGCGCTGTTTCCGTAACGACACAGGTTCGCAACAGATTGCTGATCTGCTGCGAAAGGCGAGACCGGAGGCTTTCGCCGACCAGACCAAGCTTGAGAGGAACGTGCCATGAGCCTTTCCGATACCAGAGAAAGCAAGACGTCCGGTACTTCGACCAAACCGGCGGTGTTCGTTGATGGCGCGTCCGGAACGACGGGCCTTGGCATCAACGAGCGGCTTCGGTTGCAGAACGACGTCCTGGTGAAGTCCATCGCGGAGGACAAACGCAAGGATGCCTCCGCCAAGCGCGCGCTGATGGAAGAGGTCGACCTCGTCATCCTCTGCCTGCCGGACCAGGCAGCGAAAGAAACCGTTGCGCTGATCGACGGCATGGGCGCGGCCGCGCCCAAGATTCTCGATGCCTCGACCGCCTTCCGGGTTGCGCGAGATTGGGCCTACGGCTTTCCGGAACTTGCTGCCGATCAGGCCGACAAGATCAGAAAAGCAAAAAAGGTCGCCAATCCCGGCTGCTATCCGACCGGCGCGATCGCGCTGTTGCGCCCCATCGTCGATGCCGGCCTGATGCCTCCGGACTATCTCGTCACCGTCAATGCGGTGAGCGGCTATTCGGGCGGCGGCAAATCGATGATCGCAAGCTTTGAGGATGGCAGCGCGCCGTCGTTCGAGCTCTACGGGCTCGGCTTCGAACACAAGCATTTGCCGGAGATGCAGCTTTATTCGAAGCTCACGCGTCGGCCGATCTTTGTGCCCTCGGTCAGCAACTACCGGCAGGGCATGCTGGTCTCGGTGCCGTTGCAGCTTGATGCGCTGCCCGGAAAGATCGGCGGCGCCGACCTGCACGCAGCCTTGAGCCAGCGCTACGCGGGCAGCCGTTACGTTTCGGTGCTGCCGCTTGAGAACGAGGCCGCCAAGAGCGGCAAGCTGGAGCCCGAAGCTCTCAACGATACCAATAAGCTCGAGCTTTACGTGTTTGCCAGCGACAAGCACCGTCAGGCGGTTCTGGTCGCTCGGCTCGACAATCTTGGCAAGGGCGCTTCGGGTGCCGCCGTGCAGAACATGCGGCTGATGCTCGGCCTTCCCGAGGTGTGAGGGAAGGCGGCTGTGGATGAAGCTACACCCGTGCGGCAACTCTGACGCTCCTTTCAGCTTTGCGGTTATCTCTTCAAAGGAGCGTCAGAGTCTAAGCCGCACTGGAAAAATATAGTTGCTAGTGTCCCTTTGGTTCTGACATTCGTAAAAGTGACTGCTGCAACGGGATACGAATGTCAGATCCGGGGACACTAGAATTTTATCGCTCCAACGCGCAATCCTATGCCGCGTGGGCGAAGGGGCCGTCGACGCGGCTGATCGGCTTTCTCGGATTGTTGCCGGCCGGTGCTTCTATTCTTGAACTCGGTTGCGGCGCCGGCAATCACGCCGCCGAAATGCTGGCGCGCGGCTTTGCGCTGCGCGCCACCGACGGCTCGCCCGAAATGGCGGAGATCGCGTCGCGCCGGCTCAATCACCCCGTCGCGACCATGCGCTTTGATGAACTGGAAGAGAAAGAAGCGTTCGACGGCGTCTGGGCCAGCGCGTGTCTCTTACATGTGCCGAAAGAAGAACTCGCCGGAATCCTCACCCGCATTCACCGTGCGCTGAAAACCGGCGGCGTGTTCTATGCGAGCTTCAAGGCGGGCGACAGTGACGGGCGGGATTCGCTGGGCCGCTACTACAACTATGTCTCAGAGGAATGGCTTCGCGCCGCCTACGCCGCGGCCGGGGTGTGGCAAACGGTCAGCTTCGATACAAGCGAGATCAAAAGCTTTGACGAGACGCCAGCCACGTTGCTGCATCTCGTCATGCGCAAGACTTGAAGCCAGGCGAGGGCGGCGACGCTTTTAATGGCGTCGCCTGAAGCCAATCAAGCCATTTTGAAGATCGCGAGAGCCAGAACAACTTGGGCGGCGAAGCCAACGCAAAACGCCAGCGTACGGAACACCGGCAGCCCCAGCGTGTAAACGATGAGATGCGCGAAGCGCGCCCAGAAATACACCGCGCAGGCATAGACCGTCCATTTCGTCGAATAGTCGAGCTGCGCCAGAATCAAGACCAGCGGCGCAAAGACGACGAGGTTTTCGACCGCATTGTCGTGCGCGAACATCAAGCGGTTCGCCCATTCCGAATGCGGCTTGTCGTTGCGCGACGGATTGGCCATCGTGCCGAACAGGCCCCGAACCGTCATGCGATCGAGAATGTAGGGAATCCACAACAGTCCCGTCAAAATGACCGTCAGGGTCAGCCAGAACAGTTCAGGCGTCATCAGTCCAGGCGTCATGGTTTCCCCCTGCCAGATTTAAAAACGTGAATTCCCTTCGGGATTGCAGTCTATACATGAGCAGATGACATTACGCCATGCGAGTGCGAGATGTTACGGCCTTATGCACGCACCCGGACATAGCTGCCGGGAGCGTCCTCGATCGCTGGCAACGCGGCGGCGCCGGCGTCGCGGGCCGCCACTTGTTCCGGATCGATGGTCTCTAGCCATTGCCGCCAGTCGGGCCACCAGGAGCCTTTGTGTTCCTCGGCGCCTTTGATCCAGTCGCTAAGCGTGACGTCCTTGATGTTGTCGTTGGTCCAGTACTGATATTTTCCTGAAGCCGGCGGATTGACGACGCCTGCGATATGTCCCGAGCCTGACAGCACATATTTCACTGGGCCGCCAAAGAACTGCGAGCCGTAAAGGACGGAATCGGCAGGCGCGATGTGGTCCTCGCGGGTGGCGAGATTGTAGACGGGCACCTTGACCTTCGAAAGATCGAGCAGGGTGTTGTCGAGCACCATGGTGCCGGCCGACAGCCGGTTTTCCAGGTAGCAGTGGCGCAGATAATAGGAATGGTTTGCGGCCGGCATCCGCGTCGCGTCCGAATTCCAGTGCAGAAGGTCGAAGGACGACGGCGTCTTTCCCTTCAGATAGTTGCTGACCACGTAGGACCAGATCAGGTCGTTCGATCGCAACATGTTGAACGCCATCGCCATCTTGGCGCCTTCGAGCACGCCCGATGCCTTCATGTCGCGTTCGATGGCCGAAATCTGCTCTTCGTCGACGAACACCAGCAGGTCGCCGGCATGGGTGAAATCGACCTGCGCGGCCAGGAACGTCGCCGACGACACGCGGACGCGGCGTTTCTCCGCGAGCCACGCCAGCGTCGTCGCCAGCAGCGTGCCGCCGACGCAATAGCCCATGGTGTGGACTTTCATCTCGCCGGTGACGCGCTCGATCGCGTCCATCGCCGCCAGCGGGCCTTCCTTCATGTAGTCTTCCCAGGTCTTGGCTCCGAGACTCTTGTCCGGATTGACCCAGGAGATCACGAACACCGTGACGCCCTGATCGACGCACCACTTGACGAAGGACTTCTCCGGCTTGAGATCGAGAATGTAGAACTTGTTGATCCAGGGCGGCACGATCAGAAGCGGCGTTCGCAGCACGCTTTCCGTCGCCGGCGAATACTGGATCAGCTGCATCAGTTCGTTCTGATAGATCACCTTGCCCGGCGTGGTCGCCATGTTGACGCCGACTTGCAGGTTGGACGGGTCCGACTGGCGGATGCGAAGCGTGCCGTGCCCGGCTTCGATGTCCTCGGCCAGCATCTTCATGCCGCGCACGAGATTGTCGCCATTCGAGGTCAGCGTCTCGCGCAACACCTCCGGGTTGGTCAAAACGAAATTGGTGGGAGCGATCGCATTGGTGATTTGCTGGACGTAGAAGGCGGCCTTCTTGCGGGTATGCGGATCAAGCCCCTCGGCGTCGCGAACGAGGTCGTCGGCCCACCGCGTCGTGAGCAAATAAAGCTGAAGGATGAAATCGTAGAACTGGTTCGATTTCCATTCAGGATCGGCGAACCGCTTGTCACGCGGCGCGGGCGAGATCACCGAAGCAGCTTCTTCGCCGGCGAGACGGCGTACCGAGTTGCCCCAGAGGTCGAGATAGGCCTTGCCGATCCGGGTCTGAATGTCGTTGGCGCGATCGGGGTCTGACAGCCAATACTCCGCCACGGCGCTGAAGGTCTTGACCAGTTCCGTGAGTTCGCCCGGCGGCTTGTCCTGCACTTCGCCGTTCGCGCTCGGCTTGAGATAGGCAGCGAGCGCCTGGCCGCCGCTTTCCATCGCTTTGGCGATGTTCATCGCGAAAGCTTCGGCGTTGAATTTCGGTGCGGCCGGGGCCTCTCTGGTGACGTCAGTCATGGCGCAACATTATAGCTTCGTTTCAACTTCGTCATCGCGAGAGATCGTCGCTGGTAAATAGGCAATCGACTCCCAAAAAGTTGCTGTTGCACTGCGATATTTATTCAGGCTTGGTCTTATTGAGGCCCCAGACGCCCGATTTCTTTGTTTGCGACTTAACGGTTTCGGGCAACAATGGTCAGATGGCCGGGCACCGTTTGGTCAAAATTGTGTCAGTATTTGTCTGGCTCGGGCGGCGCAGGGACGAGGGATGTCGGAGAGACGTGTAGGCGGAGCATTGGCGGGGGCAGCACTGCTGCTCGCGGCGCTGGCTCTGGGCGGCTGCTCGACCTCGATCTCCGAGATCCCCATCGGCAGTGCGGCGTCGGACACGCGTCCGAAGGAGGCCGGTGCCTATCTGCCGGTCAATGAAACGCCCCCGGCGCGCGACGAGGCTGCGATGGATCCGGCCGAGCGTGCCAAGGTTCAGAAAGAGCTGATCGCGGCGCGGGAACGGCAGGCCTTGGCCAACGCCACCAAGGACCCGTCCAAGGATCAGCAGAACCAGAAATAATCTCGCTGCTGGCGCGCCCCGCTTGGCGTGCTAGAATTGCTTCGCTGAACCCCGAAGGTAGGCGCAAAACTTAACTCCCTTTGACCTGAAGCCGCACTAAGTATTTGATTTAGTGTCGTTTATTGGACAAAGGTGAAGGCGCCTGCGAGGGGTGCGTCGGCGAATCTGTCCCTCGAAATTGCTGTTGGCGAGGGTTGCCGGAGTTGAAGGGTCCCATGGAAGATTTTTACCGCATCCGCCGTCTGCCGCCTTACGTCTTCGAACAGGTCAACCGCGCCAAGGCGGCCGCGCGCAATGCCGGTGCCGACATCATCGATCTCGGCATGGGAAATCCGGACCTTCCCACGCCGGCTCATGTGCTGGAGAAGCTGAAGGAGACGCTCGGAAAGCCGCGCACCGATCGCTACTCGGCGTCGCGGGGCATTCCCGGTCTTCGGCGCGCGCAGGCCGCTTATTACGAGCGGCGCTTCGGCGTCAAACTCAATCCGGAGACCCAGATCGTCGCCACGCTGGGCTCGAAGGAGGGGTTTGCCAACGTTGCCCAGGCGATCACGGCGCCGGGCGACGTGGTGCTTTGCCCCAATCCGAGCTACCCGATTCATGCCTTCGGCTTTTTGATGGCCGGCGGCGTGATCCGATCGGTGCCGTCCGAGCCGACGCCGCAGTTTTTCGAGGCGTGCGAGCGGGCGATCACCCATTCGATCCCTAAGCCGCTCGCGCTCGTCGTCTGTTATCCGTCGAACCCGACCGCGTATGTCGCGAGCCTGGATTTTTACCGGGATCTCGTCGCCTTCGCCAAGAAGCATGAGATCTTCATTCTGTCCGATCTCGCTTACGCAGAGGTCTATTTCGACGACGCAAACCCGCCGCCTTCGGTGTTGCAGGTGCCCGGCGCGATCGACGTGACGGTGGAATTCACCTCGATGTCGAAGACCTTCTCGATGGCAGGCTGGCGCATGGGATTTGCCGTCGGCAACGAGCGCATCATTGCGGCGCTGGCGCGGGTAAAATCCTATCTCGACTACGGCGCCTTTACGCCGATTCAAGTCGCCGCCACCGCAGCCCTCAATGGTCCGCAAGACTGCATTCGCGAGATGCGCGACACCTATCGCAAGCGCAGGGATGCTCTGGTCGAATCCTTCGGCCGGGCGGGCTGGGAGATTCCGCCGCCGGAGGCCTCGATGTTTGCCTGGGCGCCGTTGCCGGAAGCCTTCCGCGGCCTCGGCAGCATGCAGTTCGCCACCTTGATGGTCGAAAAATCAGGCGTGGTCGTGTCGCCAGGGGTCGGCTTTGGCGAGCACGGCGATGGTTACGTTCGAATAGCCATGGTGGAAAACGAGCAACGCATCCGGCAGGCCGCCCGCGGCGTGCGCCGCTTCCTTGAAAGCGGGATCGAAACGTTGCACAACGTGGTTCCTCTCGCCAACCGGCGGTAGGACTTCAACCATCGCTGCCCGCGCTTGGCGCGGGCAACCCTCCGGCAGGTTTTTCTCGTCATGGTCGCAGCCCTGAAAGTGGGTATCGCGGGGCTCGGCACCGTCGGTGCCGAAGTGGTCCGCCTGATCGAGCAGCAAAGCCGAACGCTGTCGTCGCGCTGCGGTCGCCCGGTGCGCGTGGTCGCGGTTACCGCGCGTTCAAAGGTCAAGAAGCGTGGGCTCGACCTGCAAGGGATCGACTGGGCCAAAAGTCCGCTCGCGCTTGCGAGCGATCCCGCCATCGATTGTTTCGTCGAGTTGATGGGCGGCGCGGGCGAGCCCGCTTTGTCGGCAATCGAAACTGCGCTCAAGTCCGGCAAGTCCGTCGTCACCGCCAACAAGGCGCTGATTGCCAAGCATGGTCTCAAACTGGCGAAGGCCGCCGAGCAATTCGGCGGCGCGCTGAATTTCGAAGCCGCGGTCGGCGCCGCAATTCCGATCATCAAGACGTTGCGCGAGGGGCTCGCGGGCACCTCGGTCAATCGCGTCTACGGAATTCTCAACGGCACCTGCAACTACATCCTGACACGGATGGAGCAGGAGGGGCTGTCGTTTGCCGAGTGTCTGAAGGACGCGCAGCGTCTCGGTTATGCCGAGGCCAATCCGTCGTTCGACGTCGACGGCCATGACACCGCGCAGAAGCTCGCCATTCTGGCGAGCCTGGCCTTCGGCACCAAGGTCAAGCAAGGTGCGGTCTATGTCGAGGGCATCTCGTCGATCGCGCCGGAGGATCTTGCGCGCCGCCGCCGATCTCGGTTTCCGCGTCAAGCTGCTCGGGGTTGCGGTCAGGACCGCCAAGGGCATCGAGCAGCGCGTGCACCCGACCATGGTTCCGAAAACCTCCTCGATCGCGCAGGTCATGGACGTCACCAACGCCGTGACCATCGATGGCGAGGGCATTCCTCCGATTACGCTGGTCGGTCCGGGGGCGGGCGGGGCGGCGACGGCCTCCGCCGTCGTGGCCGATATTGCCGATGTGGCGCGCGGGATCCGTGCTTTGCCGTTCGGCCGTCCTGTGGAACGGCTGCGCGCGATCGAGAAGGCGCCGATGGAACGCCATGAGGGCGGCTATTACATCCGCCTGATGGCGCGCGATCTGGCGGGCACCGCCGCCACCATTGCCACGCGGCTTGCCGAACAAAAAATTTCCATTGAATCGATCGTCCAGCGTCATGCCAACGGCGTTGACGTCGTGCAGGTTGCGGGGAAAGCTGCGCCGGTGCCGGTGATCCTGATCACCTACGCCACCAGCGAGGACGCCGTACACCGTGCGCTCGATGCGGTGCAGCGTGACAAGGTGATCAGCGGACGCCCGCAGGTGATCCGGATCGAGAAGAATTGATGCTGGAACCGGCGACGAGTGAGAGCGTAAGGCCAGCAGGTTAGTCTTAGGAGGAATTCGCCAATGTCGACCCATATTTCCGTTCCGCCCCAGCTGCTGCTTGAGCGAATCCTGACGCTGGAACTCGTGCGGGTAACGGAACGCGCGGCGGTTTCGGCCGCGCGTCTGCGCGGCCACGGCAACGAGAAGGCGGCCGACCAGGCGGCGGTGGACGCCATGCGCCGCGAACTCAACAAGCTGCCGATCGAAGGCACGGTCGTGATCGGCGAGGGCGAGCGCGACGAGGCGCCGATGCTGTTCATCGGCGAGTCGGTCGGGCTCAAGGCCGGACCGAAGGTCGATATCGCGGTCGATCCGCTCGAAGGCACCACGCTGTGCGCCAAGAACATGCCGGGCGCGATCGCCACCATGGCGATGGCAGATGGTGGCACGTTGCTTCACGCGCCCGACGTTTACATGCAGAAGCTCGCCATCGGACCCGGTTACGCCAAGGGCGTGGTCGAGCTCGACGCGCCGCCGGCCGACAACGTCCGCCGGCTCGCCAAGGCCAAGGGCGTCGACCCCTCGGCCATTACGGTATTGGTGCTCGATCGTCCCCGCCATGCCGACATCATCAACGGCGTCCGTTCGACCGGTGCAGCGGTGCGTCTGATCACCGACGGCGACGTCGCGGGCGTCATCCACTGCGCCGATCCCGAAGATACCGGCGTCGACATGTACATTGGCACCGGCGGCGCGCCGGAGGGCGTGCTGGCGGCCGTGGCGCTGCGCTGTATCGGCGGTCAGATGCAGTGCCGGCTGATCCTCGACAGCGAAGAGAAGCGCGAACGCGCCCGCAAGATGGGCGTCTCCGATCCGAAGATGATCTACGGCATCGAAGACATGGCAAAGGGCGACTGCCTCTTCGCCGCCACCGGCGTCACCGACGGCTCGCTGCTGTCGGGCGTCAAATTCCGCGGCGACGTCATCCAGACCGAGACGGTCGTGATGCGTTCGGTCACCGGCACCGTGCGTTACATCAAGGCCGAGCATCGCCAACTCGATAAGTTTCATCTGGATTAGTGTTCCGTCATTCCGGAAGCCGCGTTAGCGGCTATCGGGAATCCATGAGGCCGTAGCGCTACTGGGAGAAATGGATTCTCAGGTGCGCAATTGCGCACCATAGTTCGATGCTACGCATCGCCCCGGAATGACAACGAGAGGAAGCCGCATGTCCGACTTGTCCGGCGTAAAGGCGCTGATCTTCGACGTCTTCGGCACGGTGGTCGATTGGCGCATCAGCCTGATCAATGACTTCACCGCCTGGGGCAAGAAGCGTGGCATCAACGCGGACTGGACGGCGCTCGTCGATGGCTGGCGCGCGGTTTATGCGGCCTCGATGGACGACGTCAGAAAGCACCCGGAACGGAGATACGTCATTCTCGACGTGCTGCACCGTCGTTCCCTTGAGAAACTGGTCGAGCAACTGGCGATCACCGGCCTGAACGATGCCGACCTGCATCACCTCACGATGGGCTGGCACCGGCTTTATCCGTGGCCCGACAGCATCGGTGGGCTGACGCGGCTGAAGACCAAATACATCATCAGCCCGCTGTCGAACGGCAATGTCGCGCTGCTGACGGAGATGGCGAAATTCGCCGGTCTTCCCTGGGACCTCGTGATGTCGGCGGAACTGTTCGAGCATTACAAGCCCGATCCCGAGACCTATCTCGGCGCCGCGCGCTTATTGTGCCTGCCGCCGGAGCAGGTGATGATGGTGGCGGCGCATAATCACGACCTGAAGGCCGCCCAGAAACTGGGGCTGAAGACGGCGTTCGTCGCGCGCCCGACCGAATACGGCCCGTTGCAGAAATACGACTTCGAGGCCAAGGGTGACTGGGACATCGTCGCCAAGGATTTTGGCGAATTGGCCGCGCGGATGGGCTGCTGATTTTCGTTTCAGAAAAGCAACATTCGACCACTCAAGGTTTCTGCTTCACGGATTCGGTTTCTGTCTCGACGCGCGATAATTCGCGGCATCCTTCAGGGCTGGTCCTATCTGACCGCGATGAAGGCCCATGTCTCTCAGTTCCCGATCGTTCAAACCGTGCAGCATACCTAACGTCGCCCGGTATTCGCGACGGGCAAGAAAGGCGGCCACGCGCTCATTGAGCTGATTATAAAACCATCCATAGATGAAGCTGGCGTGCTTCCAGACGTGGGATGTTCCGGAATGGCCGGAGTTGTGGCTTAACAGGGTCATCGGGTACAGCCTTCCATATTCTGCTTTGCTTTTTGCAGCATGCAGACCAGGGACGGCGAAGACTTTCAGAGCCGGATCATTTTTCCTCCAGAAACGCATGATTGTGCGTGAGACGAGAGCGAGAGGCCCATTACCCGCCGCGCTCTGCTTTTAGCGAAGTGTTGGCGTCGCAACGCAATCTCACTCCAGCCCGGCCAATCGGAACGCTGCTAGATATTGGTCGCGTTCGTTGTCGCCCTTGAAGGGCATCTCCGTGGCGAGCCACTTCAGCGACAAACCGGGCTGTACGCGAAGCAGGGCTTTGAGGGATGCTGCCGCGAGTTCCCGCTGTTGGGTCATTGCGGCGGCGGCCGTGAGCACACGATGGCCGCCGACGAAGTCGGAACGAAGGCGCAGCGATTCGCGTGACAAACTGATTGCCTCCTCGTAGTTGCCGCCAACGAACTGGCAATAGGAGGCGACACCATAGTAGACCGCCGCGAAGGGATCTCGCGGGCTTAGCCGCAGCGCATGGCGCGCAGCACGATCTCCTTCCTCCCACCGGCCGCAATAAGCAAGCGCCACGCCGTAATAGCCGCGCGCGGAGGCAAAACTGGGATTCAATCGAAGCGTCAGCTCGAATTCGGCAAGGCAATCATCGAAGCGGCGCCGGTGCATATAAACGCCGGCCAGCGCCGAATGCGCCCAAGCGTCTTCGCTGTTGGCATGAATGGCCGCAAGAGCCGCCCGCTCGGCAATTGGGATTGCTACCGCCATGTCTTCCCATCCCATATGGGCGCCGAATGTATGACTGGCGGCCAAGACGCCGAGCGCTTGTCCATATTGCGGGTCGATCTTGATGGCTTTCTCAAGCAGCGCCTGGGCAACGGTGTTGTCCTGCCGCGTGACGCGCCAATAGTGCGACAGCGCGCGCATCACGAGATCCCATGCATCCATGCTGTCAGGCGCCTTGCGTTGCGCCTTGAAATTTTCCGCCGCGTATAGCTGCGGCTCGATCGCGGCGACGATCAATTCCGTAATCTCGTCCTGGACGGCAAAAACATCGGCCAGATCGCGGTCGTATCGCTCGGCCCAGATATGGCTGCCGGTTGCGACTTCGTTGAGCTGAGCCGCGATCCGAACCCGCTCGCCGTCTTTCCGCACGCTGCCTTCGATGACGTAAGCGACGCCGAGATCGTCGGCGATCTGCTTGAGGTGAACGGACTTGCCCTTGTACACAAACGAGGAGTTGCGCGCGATAACATAGAACCATCGCAATTTCGAAAGTGCGGTGATGATGTCTTCGCTGATGCCGTCGGAAAAATACTCCTGCTCCGGCTCGTCGCTGAGATTGGAAAACGGCAGGACAGCGATAGCGGTACGGTCGAGCACGGGCAGCGCCAGGCGTGGCGGCTCTCCGGCTTGACCTGCAGCGTGATCCGGGGAAGGCACAGACGCGGTGGCTGGTTGCTCGACCGTCACTTCGCCGACAAAACGAAAGCCCTTGCGCGCGACCGTGCGCAATAGCCGCTGATCCTTGCCGGTATCGTTGATGGCGCGGCGAACGGCGTTGATCCGGCTCGTCAGCGTCGACTCCGAGACGATGCGGCCGTCCCACACATTGTCGAACAACTCATCCTTTCGTACGACGCGGTCTCGATGCTCGAGCAAATACAGTAACACGTCGAAAACCTGGGGCTCGATCGGCACGCTTTCGCCGGCGCAGACCAGTTCGCGGCGCTCCGCATCAAGTTTCTGGTTCTCAAAATGAAATCTCACAGCACCATCCTGGCCAGCTCAGGAAAAAATCAAGCTCGCCTAGCGGCAAACTCAAGCTCATCTCAGAGTCTTTTGGTCCGTGCCGCGCCATTCTCGGTTCACCGCGGCATGACCGCGTTGCAAATCCCTCACAGGAGAGACCACATGATGACCGCGACCGCTGTGCGACAAACCGCCACGCCTGAGCTTGCCGCTCTGAAGAACCGGCAACAGGTGGCGTGGTCTTCGGGCAACTACGCCGTTGTAGGCACCACGCTGCAAATCGTCGGAGAGCAGCTCTGCGAGGCGCTCGATCTCCGCGCGGGCTCGAAAGTTCTGGATGTCGCCGCAGGCAACGGCATGGTCAGCCTCGCCGCGGCTCGCCGATGGTGCGATGTGACATCCACCGATTACGTGCCGGCTTTGCTCGAATCCGGGCGGGCGCGCGCAGCGGCCAACGGCCTGTCGATCAAGTTCATGGAGGCCGATGCGGAATCGCTTCCGTTCGATGATGCCTCCTTCGATGTGGTCGTCTCCACCTTCGGGGTGATGTTCACACCGAACCAGGCGCAGGCGGCTTCCGAACTGATGCGCGTCTGCAAGCGGGGCGGCCGGATTGGTCTCGCGAACTGGACTCCGGAGGGCTTTATCGGCCAGGTCTTCAAGACTCTCGGCAAGTATCTGCCGCCGCCGGCGGGCGCGAAGTCGCCGGCGCTGTGGGGCACCCGCGCCGCGCTCGACGAGATGTTCGGCAGCCAGGCCGGCTCAATCAAGGCCGAGCCGCGCTTCTTCAACTTCCGCTACAAGTCGGCAGAACATTTCCTTGAGGTCTTCAAGACCTATTACGGTCCGGTGCTGAAGGCCTTTGCCGCGCTCGATGCCGCCGCCCAACAGGATCTTCATAACGACCTCTACGCTCTGATCGTGCGCACGAACAAGTCGGGCGACGCCACGATGGTCGTGCCCAGCGAATATCTCGAGGTCGTTATCGTCAGAAAATAATCCCTCGTTCGATTGATTCGACGGATCCGCTCCGGGCTCCTCGACGCCCGGAGCGGCGAGGTACAATTAGGAATAATCCGATGACCATTTCGAATACGCAGCATCAGAACGGAAGTGTAATTGCTCTGCATTGCTCGCTCGGCTCGGGCCGTCAATGGACAAAGCTGATCGCCGAACTCGGCTCCTCCTGTCGGGTGATCGCTCCCGACATCTCCGGCTATGGCAGCAGGCCAGCTCCGGCGAACCCGCCGCTGACACTCGCAGAGGAAGTTGAATATCTGGACACCACCATCGGAAGTGTGGAGGGGCCGCTCCATCTGGTCGGCCATTCCTACGGCGGCGCCATCGCCTTCAAGATCGCAACGGCCTCGCGGTTCGCCGGCCGCGTGCGTAGCTTGACATTGATCGAGCCGGTGCTTCCGACGCTGCTCAAGGAAAGCCCTGCGGACAGACGCCTCTACGATCTGTTCGCGCAATTGGCGAACAAGGTCTTCGCCGATCTCTGGGACGGAATGAATCTGGAAGCAGTCGACCGCTTCACTTCGTACTGGAATGGATCGGGACCGGCCGAGCAGCTCTCCGGTGAGGCGCGGCTCCGCATGGTGGATTGCGTCGAGAAGGTAGCCTACGACTTTGCCGCCGTGCTTGCGGAAGAGAATGTCACGTCTGCCGCGGCCGCGATTACGGCGCCGACACTGCTGCTTTCGGGGGGCATGTCGCCATACCTGACCCAGCGCATCGCTGGCCGGTTAGCCTCACTCATCGAGGGAGCGGAAGCGCATCATTTCCCGGCCGCCGGCCACATGTTGCCACTAACTCATGCCAAGCTCGTGAACCCACTGATATCAGCGCATATTTCGCGCGCCAATGACCTTGCTGTTGTTCGCTGGCCTCGGGAAGCGACGCCGGCGATCTGATTTCCGACCCAGAGCTTGTACCTGCGCCGAAATAGCGCAGACCTGAAATCAACAGACGTCCGATTTTTCTCATTTCAAATGTTCAGCCACGCGGAGAAATCATGCCGACCGAAAGCCATAACGCAGAGACCATCGTGCTGCACGCCGGAAGCTATCGTGCCGATCCCGCTACTCATGCGGTAGCCGTGCCGATCTATCAGACGACGTCCTACCAGTTCGATTCGGCGGAGCATGCGAGCAACTTGTTCGCGCTCAAGGAACTCGGGAACATCTACACGCGCATCATGAATCCGACGCAGGGGGTTCTGGAGGAGCGCGTCGCCGCGCTGGAGGGAGGGGTAGCGGCGTTGGCGCTCGCCTCGGGGCAGGCCGCATCGCTGTTTGCGGTCCAGAACATCTGTCATGCCGGCGACAATTTCGTCTGCTCGACCGATGTCTATGGCGGCACCTGGAATTTGTTCCAGAATACGCTGAGCACGATGGGGATCGAGTGCCGGTTTGTAGACCCCGCCGATCCCGAAAATTTCCGTCGCGCGACCGATGCGAAAACGCGGTGTTACTACGGCGAAACGCTGCCGAACCCGAAGCTTGCCGTCTTCCCGATTGCCGAGGTCGCAAAAGTCGGGCAGCAGCTCGGCGTGCCCCTCATCATGGACAACACCGCGTGCCCGGTGCTGTGCCGGCCAATCCAGCATGGCGCTGCGATCACCATGCATTCCACCACCAAATATATCGGCGGTCACGGCACCTCGATCGGCGGCATCATCGTCGACAGCGGAAAGTTCGACTGGGAGAAGCACGCCGATCGCTTCCCGATGCTGAACAAGCCTGATCCGAGCTATCACGGCGCAGTATGGACGGAGGCGGTCAAGCCGCTCGGCCCGATCGCCTATATCCTGAAAGCCCGCGTGACGCTGTTGCGCGACGTCGGAGCGGCGATGTCGCCGTTCAACGCCTTCATGTTCATTCAAGGCCTGGAGACGCTGGCGCTGCGGATGCGGCAACACTGCGCCAATGCGAGCGCGGTTGCGAACTATCTGTCCGAACATTCGAAGGTCACCAAGGTGATCTTCCCGTCGAAGATGGAGGGCGAAGCGAAGCGGCGCGCGGACGCGTATCTCAAGGGCGGCTATGGCAGCTTGCTGGGTTTCGAATTGAAGGGCGGTCTGGATTCAGGCCGCAAATTCATCGATGCGCTGAAGATGTTCTACCATGTCGCCAATATCGGCGACGCGCGCTCGTTGGCTATCCATCCGGCCACAACGACCCACTCGCAACTGACGAAGGAAGAGCAGCTCCGGACCGGCGTCACAGAAGGCTATGTGCGGCTGTCAGTCGGCATCGAACATATCGACGACATCATCGCCGATCTGGAACAAGCCCTCGCCAAGGCCTAAAAATGCGACCGAGCTGATGGACGTCGGGCGGTTTCGACGTCCGACGTCTATCCGCTCGGGACCTCCGCGGGATCGCGGCCATATTTCAGCTCGCCGGCAACGTAGGTCGCCTGCACGGCCCGGTCGTCGCCAAGCGTCATCTGGACGAACAGAGCCTCCTCGAAATCATCGACGAACTGCATCCGGTATTTGATAAGCGGCGTCGATTTCATGTCGAGCACGACGATGTCGGCCTCCATGCCCGGCGCAATGCTGCCGATCTTGTCGTCGAGGTACATCGCATGTGCCGTTCCGCGCGTGGCCAGATAATACGCGTGATGGGCGGAAAGCGAATAACCGTTGAGCTGGGCGGCCTGGTAGGCCGCATTCAGGGTGGTCAGCATCGAAAATGAAGTGCCCGCGCCAATATCTGTGCCGATTCCGGTGCGCACCGGGCGATCCCTGTGCAGGGCGCGCCTGATATTGAAGGTACCGCTGCCGAGAAAGAAATTGGAGGTCGGACAATGGGCGATTGCCGAGCCGGTCCGGTGCATGACCTGCAGCTCGTCATCCGTCAGGTGAATACCGTGGCCGAAAATCGCGCGCGGCCGGCATAGCGAGTAGTGATCGTAGACGTCGAGATAGCCGTTGCGTTCGGGAAACAGCTCCTTGACCCAGGCGATCTCGTTCGTGTTCTCGGAGACATGGGTCTGCATATAGCAGCCGGGATGTTCCCGGCAGAGCGCGCCGGCGGCCTCCAGTTGCTCATGCGAGCTGGTTGGCGCAAACCTCGGCGTGACGGCGTACAAAAGACGCCCGCGATTATGCCACTTCGCGATCAGCGCCTTGGAGTCGTCGTAGCCGCTCTTCGGCGTATCGAGCAGCGCGGGCGGCGCGTTGCGATCCATCAGTACCTTGCCGGCGGCAATGCGCATGCCAAGCTTTTCAGCTTCCTCGAAAAGCGCATCGACCGACTGCGGATATACCGTGCAGTACACGCACGCGCTGGTGATTCCATTGCGCAGATTTTCCTGCAGGAAAACCCGTGCGACGGAGCGCGCGAATTCCTTGTCGGAGTATTTCAGCTCGGTCGGATAAGTATAGTTCGTCAGCCAGTCCAGCAATTGCTCGCCATACGCGGCTATCATCGGCGTCTGCGGAAAATGGACGTGGCTGTCGATGAAGCCGGCGGAAATCAGCGAGTCCTTGCCGTAGTTTTTGATCTCGGCGCCGGCCGGCAGTCGCGGCAGAACCTGCTGGGCAGGACCGAAGTCGGTAATCAGGCCGTTCGCCATCGCCACGATGGCATCGGGTTCATAGACCGCGGTGTGTTCGAGCCCATGTGTGAACGGATTACCCGTGAAGGTCAGGGCAGGGCCGCGAATGACGGTCAGGCGGTCGTTTGTCTCGCGGTTTCTCAATTCGGAAAATCCACTCCGCTGGCTCAGCGACCTGAAGGGCCAGCGTGACCCCGATCGTCGGGCCGGCCGGCCCGCAGACGGATATCGTCGATGGCCGAGAGAATCCGCTCCGGAGTTGTCGGCGCATCGAGAGTGGGCGCGAGCTTGTAATCGGCAAGACTGGCGATCGCGTCGCGGACCGCAAGCCATACGGAAATGGCCAGCATCAGCGGCGGCTCGCCCACCGCCTTGGAACGGAAGACCGTTGCTTCCTTGTTCGGCGCATCGCTCAACAGGCGGACGTTGAAGCGAGGCGGCACGTCGCGGCTGCCGGGAATCTTGTAGGTCGACGGGCCGTGCGTCTTGAGCCGTCCGGCCGGATCCCAACACAATTCCTCAGTGGTGAGCCAGCCCATGCCCTGCACAAAGGCGCCCTCGATCTGACCGAGATCAAGTGCTGGGTTGAGCGACTTGCCGCAATCCTGCAGTAGTTCGGCGCGCAAGACCCGCATCTCGCCGGTCAGCGTGTCGATCGCCACTTCCGCCGCTGCAGCTCCGTAAACGAAGTAATAGAAGGGGCGTCCCGTGTTGGTCTTGGGGTCCCAATTGATCTTCGGCGTCCGGTAGTAGCCCGTCGCCGACAACGATACGCGCTGATCCCAGCACAACAGTGCAAGTTCGCTGAAAGACAGGCTGCGGTTGCCGGCATAGATCCGGTTTGCCGCGAACAGGATCTCGTTTGGCGGCACGTCGAAATGGTTTGCCGCGACGTCGGTCATCCGTCCCTTGATTTCCTGGGCCGCATTGAGGGCCGCCATGCCGTTGAGATCGGAGCCGCATGAGGCCGCCGTCGGCGAGGTATTCGGGACCTTGCCTGTCGTGGTTGCCGAAACACGGATATTTTCGAGGTCGACCTGAAAAGCTTCGGCGACGACCTGCGCGACCTTGACGAACAAGCCCTGTCCCATCTCGGTGCCGCCGTGATTCAGCGTCACGCTGCCGTCGGTATAGACGCTGACCAGCGCGCCGGCCTGGTTGAGCGTTGGACGGTTGAAGGAGATGCCGAACTTGATCGGCAGGGTCGCGAGCCCCTTCTTGATCACGGGGCTTGCGCGGTTAAAGGCCGAGATTTCCTCGCGCCAGCCTGCAAGATCGATGCTTTGCTCGAGTTCGTCGGTAATTTGTCCGAGGATGTTATCCTCGACCTTCATGCTGGTAAGGCGTCACGTCGTTTCCGCCGATGCCGTAGAAATTCCGCCGCCGCAGCTCTTCGAGCGGCAGCCCGAGATAGCGGGCCACGATGTCGAGAATGGTCTCGATCGCAAACATTCCCTGCGGCCCGCCATAGCCACGAAACGCCGTGTTCGAGACGGTGTTGGTCTTGCACGGCAGGCCGACGAACCGCAAACTCGGCAGCCAGTAACAATTATCGGCGTGGCAAAGCGCGCGGGTGACCACCGCGGGGGTGTGATCGGCGACATTGCCGCCATTGGCGGCGAGCATCAGGTCGAGCCCCAGGATGCGGCCATCGCCGTCGAAGCCTATGTCGTAGCGGAAGAGAAATGGATGCCGCTTGCCGGTGGCGCGCATGTCGTCGTCGCGCGGAAGCCGGAGTTTGACCGGCCGGTTGGTCTTGCGGGCGAGTACCGCGGCGATGCCGGCGATCATCGTGGCCTGGCTCTCTTTGCCGCCGAAGCCGCCGCCCATGCGCCTGACTTCCACCGTCACCATGTTGAAGGGCAGACCGAGCAGGTGCGACACGCCGTGCTGCACTTCGGTCGGGTGCTGGGTCGACGAATAGACGGCCATATCGGGCCCTTCGCCGGGCACCGCCAAGGCAACTTGTCCCTCGAGGTAGAAGTGATCCTGGCCACCGCATGCGAATTCGCCCGACAGTCTGTGCGGGGCACGCGCAAGTTCAGCATCCACATCGCCGCGCTTCATCGTCTGCACGGGCGAAACATAGAGTTCGCGCGCGATCGCTTCGGTCAGCGACAGAACGGCAGGCAGGATCTCGTAGTCAATCGCCACAAGGTTCGCTGCCGCTCGTGCATTGTCCAGGGTATCGGCTGCGACAGCGACGACGGGCTGGCCCTCATATTCGACGATCTCCTTGGGCAGCAATGGTTCGTCGGGTCGGATGGGACCGATATCGTTCTTGCCCGGAATATCGCCCGCAACGATTGCGGCCACGACGCCAGGCGAAGCGAGCGCGCGCGAGAGGTCGATCCGGCTGATGCGCGCATGGGGGTGGGGACTGAGCACCAGTGCTGCGTGCAGCGTGCCCGGCACGACCGGCAGGTCGTCGATGTAAAGCGCGCGGCCCGTCAAATGACCGACGGCGCTATCATGGCGAACCGGCGCATGCGCGCCGCCGCGGATCGATCGCAGAATCGGTTCGTTCATAGCAGCTCCAGGCGCACCGGGCTCGCAACCGTGGTTTCCAGTTGCAGCCGGCGGAACAGATTGGCCGCGGCACGCAGCCGGTAAGCCGCGCTGCCGCGATGATCGTCAATGGGCGAGAAATCGCGCGCGACCTCCGCATCGATGCTCGCAAGCGCTTCAGCCGTCCAAGGACGTCCGATCACGGCCTTCTCGGCGTGGGCCGCGCGGGCCGGTTGCGCGGCCATCCCTCCGAACACGGCCCGCAAATCGCGAACGACGGAATTCTGCACGTCGATCCGGAACCCGCCAATCGTCGTCGAGATATCCTGGTCGAAGCGCTTCGAGATCTTGTAGGCGAAGAACTGCTGGTTGGAGCGCAGGCGCGGTACGCGGATGCTTTCGATGAATTCACCTGGTTGCAACACGGTCTTGCGATAACCCGTGAAGAAGTTTTCGGCTGCCACGCGGCGCGTGCTGGCCGCCGATCGCAATGTCAGAACCGCTTCCAGCGCGATCAGGCAGGGTGGCGTATCGCCGATCGGCGAGGCATTCGCCAGATTGCCGCCAATGGTGCCGAGATTGCGTATCTGCCGTGACCCGATACGCCGCACCAGGTCTGCGAACTGCGGCAGGTGTTCGTCGAGATACGGCAGCGCCTCCGTATAGGTCACCGCGCCGCCGAACTCGATCGCGTCCGCATCGACGGCGATCCGCTTCAGTTCCACCACGCGGGCGGTGGAAATGAGAGCCTTCGGCTCCTTGCGGTGCTTGCTGAAGTGCAGGCCGAGATCGGTGCCGCCGGCGAGGAACTGGGCCTGCGGATACTTGGCCGCGACCTCGGCGAGTTCCGTGAGCGAGTGCGGCGTCAGGAAAATCAGCTTGTCGTCCCGGTAGTCGGCACAGGGCGGCAAAGAGTCGAGCAGGGCAGGCGATTCCAATAGCGGCGCGCGAGCGGCATCGGCCGTGTCGGCTGCCACGCGATGGCAGGCCGCAACGATCGAGCGATAGCCGGTGCAGCGACACAGATTGCCCGAAAGCATCTCATGGATATGATCGTCGGTGGCCGGCTCGCCGCCCTGCTGGAAAGCGGCCATCGACATCACGATTCCCGGCGTGCAGAATCCGCACTGGGTGCCGTCGGTTTCCAGAAGCGCCCGCTGCACCGGATGCAGTTTACCGCCTTGCGCGGCCAGTCCCTCGACCGTGAACACGGCGGCGCCGTCAAGCTGCGGAACCAGCAACAGGCAGGAGTTGACCGCATGATAAGTCGGCCGCCCGTCCTCCACCCGGCACACGACGATCGTGCAGGCGCCGCAATCGCCCTCCGCGCACCCTTCCTTGGTGCCGATCATGCTTTCGCGTTCGCGAAGATATTGCAGGACCGTCATGGCGGGCGTTACCTCGGTAACGCGACGCTTGACGCCGTTGAGCAGGAAATGAATAGCGCCGGTCATGCGCAAATCATGCCACACCGGGGGCCTGTATGACAGCAATTTTCACGCGATGCGTTCAGCCCATGCGCCCTCGACGGACGGCGTGCGCAGTCAAGCGAGCCTCAGCTTTTCTGACCCGTCGAAGCCGCCTCCGGCTGTTTCGCGACGGTTTGCGCGGAGGCCAGCGCCTGCTCAAGATGAGCGCGCATGCGCGTCGATGCCAGCGCCAGGTTGCCCGATGCGATCGCTTCGATGATCCCGAGATGCTCGCGGCACCATTCGCGCACGCGGCGGCTGTCGAAGTAGGTTCCGAACTCCAGTAGTCGCCGCAGCCGGTTCTGAGATTGGATCGCCTGCGAAAAAAATGCGTTTCCGCTGGCTTCGGCACACATCTCGTGAAACGCCGCATCGGTTTCGAACAACTGCATGTTGTTGACCGATGCGATGTTCGGGTGCGAGGCGAGATAGAGATGCTGGAGCCGCATCCGCTCGATGGCCGCGTGATCCGGTTTGAACGTGGGCAGCAGAAAGCCCGCCGGTTCGAGAGTCAGGCGAAATTCATAGCTCGCCCGCAGCGAGATGAGCGAGTCGAGCGTCGGCGCAAACGTCCAGCCGTGGCCGGGATTGCGTATGACGAGGCCGTCCTCCGCCAGCCGCGACAGGGTGCGCGTTACCGCAACGCGATCGATGTCGTAGCGGCGCGCAATCTCGGTCTGCGTAAAGGCATTCGGAATGCGATGTGCGAGCCGGTCGCGAACCAGCCTTGAATAAAGCTCTTCCTCGGCCGTCGAGGGGATCTCGATCTCGATGCGATGCAGCGTGTCGAACGCCTTGCGCAGAAAGAACCCCTGGTTCTTTCGCGTTTCCACGATGCCGCGTTCGGCGAGAAGATCCAGCGCCGAACGGATCGGTGTTCGCGAGACGCCGATAAGATCGGCGAGCGGCTGCTCGCGCAGATGGTGGCCCGGCTCCATCCGCGTGTCACGAATGACGTCGAGGATCTGATTGGCCAGGCGAAACCGGGTTTGTTGGGTTGATCGAGCCATGGGCTGCAAGCTGAAGGTGCACCTGTATCGTATAATTATATCCGTATAATACAATAAAGCTTGAAGCGCAGGGGCCTGGAAGGCCGCAAGAAATGCCAAGTGACCAAGCTTTAGCCTGTCGATGGCGTGTAAGAAGGCTTGACGAGGTGCTTTGCAAGATTGCACATTAGTAAATAATAAAACAATCCAATCGACGAGGAAGTCCATGCCACGCCTGCGCGTAGTGCCCACTTTCCGAAGTTCGTGCCCCTCGTCAGCGCACACTTTTCGCGAACGCAGGAACTTCAAATGGGCGGCACCCGTTGGCGGAATGCTGTCGTTTTTTCTGGCTGGCCCCGTGCTTGCGGCGGATCTCTCCGCCGTCAGCCTGGTCGAGAAGGGCACGCTGACCTACGGCGTTGCCGCGACCTTCTCGCCGTTCGAATTCACCAGGGACGGAAAGCTCGCCGGCTTCGACATCGACATGATCGGGCTGTTGAGCAAGAAGCTCGGCGTTGCGACCAATCCGATGAACATGGAGTTCAAGGGGCTGATCGTCGCGCTGCAAGGCAGCCGCCTCGATATCATCAACTCGGCGATGTATATCAACGACCAACGCGCAAGCCAGGTCGACTTCGTTCCCTATCTCAAATTGGGCAGCCTCGTCATCGTGCAGGCGGCCAATCCTTCGAAGATCACCGGCCGCGACGACACCCTTTGCGGCAAGACCGTCGCCGTCACGCTCGGCGGCATTCAGGAAAGCTACGCGCGGGATGACGACAAACGCTGCCGCGAGCGAGGGCTTGCCGGCATCGCCGTGATGACGATGCCGACCGCGCAGGATTCGGCGCTCACCGTTCGGCAGGGCCGTGCCGACGCCTTCTATAACTCCACGCCGGGCGCGATCGAATTGATGGACAAGGTACCGGGTGTCTACGCGGTGGCCGGTCCGGAGTTCGAAACGACCACGCGGATCGGCATGGCGGTTCGCAAGGGCGATACGGCGATGAAGGCCGCGCTGGAAGCGGCGCTGAAGGAAATCGCCGCCGACGGCTCCTACAAGAAACTGATCGAAACCTGGAAGTTCCCTGCGACGGTGTCGCTGTTCGACTGAAAGGGCTAGTACCGCCGATCTGAAGTCCCTGCGCCACATGCGGCGAGTGCGATCAGGGACTTCAGATCGATAAGGCGGTACTAGAATTAATAAGTTTGCTAGTGCCCATGACTTTCCGAAGTTCGTGATGGTGGGCGCTACGAGAGAGCACGAACTTCGGAAAGTGGGCACTAGTCATGTCGGCCGACCTCGTCTTGCACTATCTCGTTTCGCCGAACTTCATCCGTGGCGCGGGCATGACGCTGCTGCTGACGGTAGCGTCGCTTTTCTTCGGCGTCCTGATCGGCCTCGTGCTGGCGTTGATCCAGGAAAGCCAGACGCGGATCGGGCGTGTCTTCACGCTCACTTATCTCTGGCTGTTCCGCGGAACGCCGGTCCTGTTCCAGATCATCTTCATCTACAACGTGCTGCCTTCGTTCGGAATCAGGCTGTCGGCGTTTGTCTGCGCCGTGCTGGCGCTGTCGTTGAACGAGGGCGCCTATATGGCGGAAATCCTGCGTTCGGGCCTGCAAGCGGTCAAGAAGGGGCAACGTACCGCAGGCCTCGCGCTCGGCATGACGACCGGCCAGATGATGCGCCTCGTCGTTATTCCCCAGGCCGCGCGGATCGTGTTGCCGCCGATCGGCAATCAGATGATCGGCATGTTGAAGCTCAGCGCACTGGTTTCGGTGATCGCGGTCGAGGAACTGCTTCTGGTCGCCAACCAGGCGGCGAGCGCCGACTTCCGCTATTTCGAGGCGCTCACCGCGGCCGGCATCTACTACCTCGTGATGACGACGGTCTTCATGGCCCTCCAGGTCCTGATCGAGACCATGCTCGACCCGAAGAAGCGTCAGCGCATGCGGCGGGTCACCCTGACCGAGCGGATGCTTGGGATCTCTAAATCGCTCGCAACCCGCTAGGAACATGGGACCACTGCCGGTCATGCCGCATCT
Source organism: uncultured Alphaproteobacteria bacterium (assembly GCA_963788885.1). Lineage (GTDB taxonomy): Bacteria > Pseudomonadota > Alphaproteobacteria > Rhizobiales > Xanthobacteraceae > Bradyrhizobium. Next base: position 333,200 of record CAWBIR010000002.1, read on the forward strand.
GCTCGACATCGTGGGAGTGAACAAGAGTTTCGGCGCCACGCGGGTGCTGAAGAATTGCAGCCTCGCGGTCGATCCTTCGGAGACGGTCGTGGTGATCGGACCGTCCGGCTCCGGCAAATCCACGCTGCTTCGTTGTATCAATCTGCTGGAAGCGCTCGACAGCGGCGACATCTTCTTTGAAGGCGAGAACGTTACCAAGAGCCGCAAGCCGGCGCATCTCGTGCGCCGGGAGATCGGGATGGTATTCCAGAATTTTGAACTGTTCGGCCATCTCTCTGCGCTCGAGAACATCATGCTGGCGCCGGTGAAGATTCTGGGTCTCAGCCGCAACGATGCCCACGACATCGCGGCTGACCTTCTCCGCAAGGTCCAGATTCCGGAAAAGGCGGATGCCTTTCCGGATGAATTGTCCGGCGGTCAGCAGCAGCGTGTTGCGATTGCGCGCGCGCTCGCGATGAAGCCCAAACTGATGCTGTACGACGAGCCGACTTCCGCACTCGATCCCGAGATGATTCGCGAAGTGCTCGATGTCATGACGGCGCTGAGCACTGAGGGCATGACCAGTATTGTGGTGACCCACGAGATGGGATTTGCGCGCCGCGCGGCGGATCGCATCGTGTTCATGGAACGCGGCGAGATCATCGAGAGCGCCGACAGCGATCAATTTTTCAATGGAACGGTCAACGAACGCGCACGGCGCTTCCTCGACCAGATCCTTCACTGACATCGTTGGGAACATCCAGTATGTCCACTTCTCCCGACGTCGCCCGCATGAAGCAGGAGCTCGCAAGCCTGGTTGCGATCGACACCCAAAACCCGCCCGGACATGAAGCCAAGGCCGCGCATTACGTGGGCGATCTGCTGAGGACCGAGGGGTTCGAGGTCTCGTTCCAGGAGTACAAGCCGGGACGCATCAATGTGGTCTCGCGCATGGAGAACGGCGCCGGCCCGGTCTTCGCGTTCAACACGCATATGGACGTCGTACCCGTCGGCGACGGCTGGTCCTCGGATCCATTTTCGCTGAAGGAGGAGGGCGGGCGACTTTACGGACGTGGCGCCTGCGATTGTAAGGGCCCACTGGCATCGATGCTGGAAGCCATGCGGATGCTCAAAGCCCATCGCGCGGGATGGTCGGGCGCGCTGCTCGGCGTCTTCGTTGCCGATGAGGAAATCGCCAGCGAAGGCGCCAAGTTCTACGCCGCGGGCCGGCCGAAGATCGACGCCGCCGTTATCGGTGAGCCGACCTCGAATGCGACGTTTTCGGCGCATAAGGGCTCGCTGCGCCCCGTCGTTCGCGTGCACGGCGTGGCAGCGCATTCCGGCACGCCGCATCTCGGCGAGAATGCGATCTACCGGGCCGGCGAACTGCTCGGTCTCATCGCCGAGCAGCACGAGAAGGTCGTGCGCCATCGCAGCCATCCGCTGGTGGGAGCTGCGAGCCTCACGGTGACGCGTATCAATGGCGGTCATGCCGACAACGTATTGCCGGCGGCTTGCGATCTGTTGCTCGACCGCCGGATGGTGCCAGGCGAAGACGAAGAGGCAGTCAAGCGCGAGCTCGGTGATCTGCTTCGGCTTGCCCATGAGCGTTTCGGCTTGCGCGCCGAAATCATCGACTACAAGGCGACGACGGGCGGCGCGACCGAGACGCCGGTCGACCGGCCGATCGTGCAGGCGAGCCTCGCGGCAAGCCGCGCCCATGGCGTCGCCAAGCCCGGACCTTACGGTTTCCAGGGCGGCTGCGATCTCGTGCATTTCTCCAGTGTCGGCGCCGAGGGGACGGTGATCGGCCCGGGCGACCTCGCCGTGGCGCATAAGCCGGATGAGTTCGTGCCGGTGGACGAATTCATCACCTCAAGCCTCATCTATCGTGACGTCGCGCTCGCCATGCTGAAGAACGGAGCCTGAGCTTTGCGCGCATCCCTTCATGCAGCAGATCTTCACTATGGCGGTGGCCTGATGCTGCACACGGCTTCGTCCGGCAGCATCTCACATTTGTCCGAGATCTATCTGCGCCTTGACGATGGCGCGAGCGTCGGCATCGGCGAGGTCAGGGTCAACATCGCCTATCTCAACGGCTATGCGCCGCAGAGCGTGACGCAGGCGGCGATCGCGGCCATCAGCGCGATCGACTGGACACGCGATCCGGCCGATCTGCTGGCGACGATGCCGGAATGGAGCGCAGGCCTGATCGCGCCGGTGCGGACGCTGATCGATTGCGCGCTGCATGATTTCATCGCACGCCGCGCCGGCGTCAGCGTTGTCGCCTGGCTCGGCAGCCGCGCTAAGCCGGTCGTCTGGCCGACCAATCAGACGCTGTTCCTCTCCTCCGAGGAAACGTTTGTGGCGCAGGCGCAGGCCTATGTCGATCGCGGCTTCCGCGATCTGAAGGTGCGCGTCGCCGCCGGGCATTTCTCCGAGGATCTGCATCGGATCGCGGCCTTGAGGGTGAAGTTCGGCGATCAAGTCAAGATCGCCGCCGATGCCAACGGCCGCTGGTCAGAATCTGAGGCGCTCGACAATCTTAAGGCGCTCGAGCTCTTCGGCATCGTCTATGTCGAACAGCCCGTCGCTGCCGGCGACTGGAGCGTCATCGATCGCCTGGCCGCGCAAAGTCCGGTGCCGATGATGCTGGACGAAAGTGTCACCGGTCCCGACGACATCGCACGGATTTGCGGCTATGGCGGCAAGGTCTATGCGCATCTGAAGCTGGTCAAGCTCGGCGGCATTGCGCCCACGATGCAGGCGGCCCGGCAGCTTGCCGAAGCGAATGTCCCCTTCATGATCGGACAGATGAACGAAGGCGCCGCGGCGACGGCCGCCACGCTTCATGTCGCCTGCGCGACGTCGCCCGCTTTTGCGGAGCTCTATGGCGCTGACGGACTGATCGATGATCCCGTTTCCGGCATTTCCTACGATGCCGGCACCGTGCGGACGAACGACGCGCCAGGCTTGGGCGTCACGTTCAATCCCGCCACCACACACCTCATCGGAGACTATGGACATGGATAGTGCAGGCGTCGCCCAAGGCGCGGAATTGGCTTTTCCGAAGGCAGAGTATGACGGGCGGGTTGCGCGGGCGCGCCGGTTGCTGCAGGCCGCCGGCATCGACGTGATGATCGTGACCGGGCCGGAAAACATCTTCTATCTCACCGGCCAGCAGACGCCGGGCTATTACACCTTCCAGGCGCTGGTGTTGCCGGTGGACGGCGAGCCGGCCTTCGTCGTCCGTCAGCTCGAATATTTCAATTTCATCGCCAACACTTTCATCGCCAGCGCGCAGGTTTATGGGGACGGCGATCAGCCGGTGAATTTCCTGGTCAATGTCATCAAGTCACGCGGCTGGGCTTCCAAACGCATCGCCATCGACAAACGCGGCTGGTTTCTGCCGATCGCAACCTATGAAGCCCTGCGCGACCAGCTTGGCGATATCAAAGATGCCGCCGGAATCATCGAGCAGTTGCGCATCGTCAAGTCTGCCGCCGAACTCGAAAAGATCGCGACCGCCGCAACCTATGTCGATGCCGGGATGCGCGCCGGGCTCGCCGCAATCAAGCTCGGCGGAAGCGACAACGATCTCGTTGCTGCGATGATGGGCCAGGCGATTGCCGCAGGCTCGGAGTATGTCGGCATGGAGCCGCTGGTTTCCGTCGGCCGCCGCTCCGGGGTCCCGCATGGCACCTGGCGTCGCGGAAAGATCGCGGCCAACGAGCCCATCTTCCTGGAAATGGCGGCATGTCACGATCGTTACCATGCAGCGCTGATGCGTTGCGCCTGGCTTGGTAACGCGCCACAGGTCGCCATCGACATGGAGCGAACCTGCCAGGATGGCTTGCAGGCGGCGATGGAGGCGATCAAACCCGGCGAGCCATGCGCCGCGCCGCATCTCGCCTGTCAGGCCGTCATTGATCGCGCCGGCTATACCGAAAATTTCAAGAAGCGTGCCGGCTACAGCATCGGGATTTCGTTTGCGCCCGATTGGGGCGAGGGCGGCATCTTAAGCCTTTACACCGGCGTCACCACCGAACTGCGCCCGGGCATGACGTTCCACATTCCGGTGGCTGTGCGGATCTACGGCCAGTTCACGGTTGGCGTCAGCGAGACTGTCGTCGTCACGGAGACGGGATGCCGCGCGCTCGGCAAGACCGACCGTCCGATGCTGCGGCTTGCCGCCTGATTACTCCCATCAAGAAAATACGAGGATAGAGATCATGAAGGATATCCGGGAATGTCAGGCGCGGCTGCGTGGCCTGTTCAACATTACGGTGACGCCATTCAAGGCAGACGGCAGCTTTGATTTTGCTGGTCTTGCCCGCAATGTGGAGCGGGTGATCGCTCTCGGCTTTGACGGCATCCTGATCGGCGGCACCTATGGCGAGTTTCCGGCGATGTCGACCGAGGAACGCGCCACGTTGTTTCGCCGGGTCATGGATATCGTCGGCGATCGGGTGCCGGTGATGCTGTGTACGGCGGGATCGGATGTTCGTGTCGTGCGCGAATTGACTGTTCTCGCCGGCGAACTCGGTGGGTTGCCGATGGTGACGCCTCCCTTCGTATCGGAAGTGACCGATGCGCAGATCGTCGCCTTCTTCCGCGACGTAGCCCCGCTTTCGCGCACGGGCGTGCTGGTCTACAACGCGCCGGGCATCGGCATCACGCTGTCACCCGGCGTGCTGGAACAGCTTGCCGACGTCCCCGGCGTCGTGGGCGCCAAGCAGGGCGATCTTTCGCCGACCGCCATCGACCAGATCGCGAACCGGATCGGTGGACGCATCAGGCTGTTCTGCGCCTCCGATCTCGCATTCCTCGGGCCCATGATGTGCGGTTTCGACGGCATCTCTTCGACCAATAGCTGCGCGCTGCCGGAGCTTATTCTCGGTGCGTATCGGGCGCTGGAGAAGGGAGATGCCGCGACCGCGCGTGATCTTCATCGGCTCTGGTATCCGTTCCGCGCGCTGGCGCGCGAGTTCGGCCAGCCGCAGACCACCAAGGCGGCAATGAATCTGCGTGGCTTCGACGGCGGCTCGGTTCGCTTGCCGCTGCGCGACCTCGAGCCCGCCAAGGTCGCGGCGGTCGCAGACGTGCTGCGCGGACTGGCCACCGATCAGCGGTCGCGCGTTGGTCTTGCCGCTTGAGTTCAACCCCGGCGATGAACGCCTGCAACTGATAGGGACAAGAGAGAATCCCTATCAGTTTTCGATGCGGCGATGTCTGGCTTTTCGGGACCGCTGCTGCGAGAGAGACGCGCGTTTCAAGACACCTCAGACAATGATCATGATTGGAGCGTGGCGTGGTCCGTCTCAATCGATTGCCGGTCGTCGAGTTGGTGATGACGCTGCTGATTGTCATCTTGCCGGCGCCGGTCAGCTGCACGGCAGCCGAGGGAACACGTTGAAGTAGCATCGATATCGCTGCATTGAACCAATGGACCGAATGGCGCGACCAATTTCGGCAACGAATCAAGGAGAGACGTTGCTTGGCCCAAATTGCCGACGAGGTTTGCCGGCATAGTCGGTGACCCGACACGGGTGCAGTCCATATCTTTCAGCAGAGAACGGCGCCAAATCGCCGAAGAAAGGAGCGATGAATATGAATGTAGCCCTTTTGCGTATCACGCTCGCAACGCTTTTTGTCATAGCGTCGTTTCAGACGTCACGCGCTCAAATGCCGAGCGGAGGTCCTTGGGTCGGCAAGCTTGACGACCTCTGCAAGGAATGGGGCAATACATTAAAGAGTGCCGACAAATCCGACGCTGCTCTCAAAACGACAATTGACGCGGCAAACAAGAAAATGCTGCAACAACTTTCAGGTGTGGACATACCATTCAGCGACGAAAACCTGATCGGTGGTGGTGTTGCCAAGCGGATCGAAAGGTGCCTGGCCCGCGAGGCAAATGATCCGCATGTCTTGGGCGGAGCCCGCCAAGCAACCACGGTGACGGCGAAAACGCTCCCCATGTCCGCGGAGAACGACCCCAATTCGGGCAAGCAATCGATCCGACCGGGGGGAACACGTGATTTCTTCCGAATAGACCCCAGGGACAGCACTATAACTGTTTCTCTCGGAGCATCGGTCGCTACGGGAGCGGCAGCACCGGCCGCCGCAGGATCGGGAGCACCGGCCGCCACGGGACCGAAAGTGCCCACCGTTGCTGCTCTGCAAGCGTTCGGTAAACAGTGGGGCGATTATTGCCTCTCCAAAGGATCATCCTGCTGCACGGCGCCGGAGAGAGTCTCGGGTTACCGCGAGTATTGTTCGGGCAATGACACCTGCAAACTCTCAGCAAAGATCTGCCAGACGGTGCTGGCGTGCGATTCGAAGCAGCTTGAGTGTAAAAAGAAGACGAACAATTCCGCTTGTGACAGCCCCGCATGCAAGAAGTGCACTGAAGACTACGTCAAGTGCCATGATGCGGCGCTCAGAATCTCGGGTTGAGCCGACCACCCTGGCTTGACGGAGGATCGCTGGTCGCGCGGCGCGCCAACAGTGGCACGGCCCGCGCGCCGCCAGCGCACTCGGCCGAGACCGTGCCGGACCGCGAACTCGCCGCAATGTGTCCACAGTACCGGTAGCGGACGCTTACTTTTTCTCGCCCATGGTGACATAGGCCCACAATGCCTCGATATCACCGCCCTTGAGCAGGTCGCCCCACGGCGGCATCTGGTTCTTGCCGTTGGTCACGGAACGCACGAAGCGGTCATGCTCGCCGGGCGGAAACTTGCGCAGGTCGAACGCGCTTTCCGGGTCCTGCATTCGCGGCCCATGACACGGTGAGCAGTTGCGGGAAAAGATTTCGCTTCCGGTTGCAATCTGCTGCGGCGGAAAGCTCTGGGCTTGGTCCTGGCCTTGGGCGGCGGCTGTCGCGTACCACAGCGCAACGGCCGCCGTGAGACTTATGCCTGTCGTCAGTCCTGTCATTCCTGAAACCTTATTCAACCTCATCATGCGAAGGCGCTCATCCCACCTCAGCGTGAGGTGGGATGAAGCGTCTTCAATCCGGCATCAGGGCGAAGGTCCACACTGAGCCGCCGGGCGGCACGTCCTTGAGCGCTTCGCGCGCCTGGTTCGCGTACACGCCGCCTAATCCCGACAACACGGTGACGTATTGCCGGCCCTTGTACGTGTAAGTAATCGGCTGCGCGTTGATGCCGGAGCCGGTCTGGAACTGCCAGAGTGTCTTGCCGTCCGTCGCGTCGATAGCGACGAATTCGCCGGTTTCCTTGCCGGTGAACAGCAATCCGCCGCCGGTCGCCACGATCGCCGCCCATTGCGGATGATCCCACAGCGGTGCGCGCCACACTTGTTTGGCGGTCAGCGGGTCGATCGCGTCGACATGGCCGATCGGCTCGCCCTCGGGCTGCCTGGCCGGCAGATTTTCGATGAACTGGTAGCGCTGTCCCGGCACGTAAGGTCCGATCGGCAGTGCTTTGAACAGCCGCGCCGAATGCATGGTATTGGCATAGAGCAGACCGGTCTCGGGATTGAACGCGGCATGCGGCCAGTTCTTGGCGCCGCGCTGTGTCGGCCAGATCTCGACCTGCTCTCCGGCGCGCAGTTTCTTGGCGATGTCGGTCTCGATCGGACGTCCGGTTTCCGGATCGACGCCGCTCGCCCAATTCACCCGCTCGAACGGCTTGGCGGAAATCAGTTTGCCGCTCGCCCGGTCGATCACATAAAGGAACCCGTTGCGGTTGAGCTGCATCAGCACCTTGCGCTTGGCGCCGGCGACGTTGAGTTCGCCGAGGATCATTTCCCAGTTGCCGTCGTAATCGTATTGGTCGTTGGGCGTGAACTGGTAGTACCAGACGACCTCGCCGGTCTTCGGCCGCATCGCCAGCACCGAGGCGGTGAAAAGGTTGTCGCCGGGCCGCGATTGCGACGCCCAAGGCGCTGGATTGCCGGTGCCCCAATAAGTCAGGTCAAGGTCGGGATCGTAGGAGCCGGTGATCCAGCTCGAGCCGCCGCCGGTCTTCCAGGCGTCGGTGTCCTGCGGCCAGGTCTCGTTGCCGGGTTCGCCGCGCGCCGGAATCGTGTAGTGGCGCCACAAATGTTTGCCGGTTTCCGGGTCCCAGCCGTCGATGAAATCCGCGAATGCCGAACTCCGCGCCGGAGATGCCGGTGATCAGCACGTTGTTGGCGATCAGCGGCGCGACCGTCATGGAATAACCTTCCTTCCACTCCGCCGCCTTCTGATTCCAGATCTCCTTGCCGGTCTTCATGTCGAGCGCGATGACATGGGCGTCGAGCGTGGTGCGGTAGAGCTTGCCGTTGAGGATGGCGGCGCCCTTGTTGGATACGCCGCAGCACACGATACGCGGTGTCTCCGGCAACCATTCGACCGGCGTTTTCCAGATCTGCCTGCCGGTGCCGACGTCGATCGCCACCGTCGCCCTGGCGTTGGTGACATACATCACCCCGTCGAGCACCAGCGGCTGCGCCTGCTCGCCCCATGGATTGTCGAGGCTGAGGTTCCAGATCGGCACCAGGCGTTTGACCGTCGTCTTGTCGATCTGCTTGAGCGGGCTATAGCGGTTCAGGCTATAGCCCATGCCGTAGGTCAGCACGTTGTCGGGGTTCTTGCCGTCGTTCTTGAGATCGTCGAGCGTTTGTGCCGATGCGGCACCGCCAAACATCACCATCACGGCCGCAGCCGTTATCGCCTTCATGAGAATCCTCCCGTAACGACGGGTCGTTCGGCCGTTGGCCGTCGCCACGTCTTTCAGTCGTGGAAGTTAGCGTAACGCCGACACCTGTCGAGGGCGATGTCAGCTTGGCTTTTTCACGCTAGTGTGGCGACTCTGACGTTCCTTTCAGTGCCGCCGCGAGTTCTTGGAAGGAACGTCAGAGTCAAAGCCACACTAGAATCATATGGTTGCTAGTGTCCCTTTGGTTCTGACATTCGTAAAAGTGCCCGCTGCGACATGATACGAATGTCAGAACCGGGACACTAGCCATGCACCGGACGCAGAGTGCGGTGAGTCATCCTTGATGGGTGCCGACGATGTCGATCTTTTTCAGTCCAGGCATGCGACGCCTGCTGAAGGTCACAAGCGGACATCGACCCACTTAACGAGCACGTCCGCGCTTCTCCCGAAAGCGGACGTCGTCGGTGTGGGCCCGGTCATGTCCGTTATGTGCGGCGGTCTCAACCGGTCGACGCAACACTTTATCTTAAAGCGAAGAGATGGAGTGTGGCGATGGATCGAGGCTTTCGTCGAGGGTTTACGGCGGCCGAGAAGACGGAGTTATGGGATCGCTGGCAACGCGGGGAGTTCTCAAAGCGATCGGACGGGCGTTTGGTAAGCCGTCATCGTCGATTTATTTCCAGGTGTCGCCATACGGAGGAATTCGTCCAACTCCCCGGCGTCGCTCGCGATTGGCTCTGACGCTCTCAGAACGCGAGGAGATATCGAGAGGCATCGCGATCCATCGATCGGCACGCTCAATGGCCCGATTGCTCGGCCGCTCGCCCTCGACGGTGAGCCGGGAAATTCGTCGGAACGGCGGTTATGATGGCTACCGAGCGGCTTTGGCGGATGACAAGGCCTGGGCCCGAACCCGTCGCCCGAAACACTGTAAGCTGACGACCAATGCTTGGTTGCGACAGGCGGTGGCCAACAAGCTGAGATTAAACTGGGCGCCCGAGCAGATAGCCGGCTGGCTTAAAAGAGCCCATCCTGAAGACGAGCGTTATTACGTGTCACACGAGACGATCTATCGCAGTCTATTTGTTCAAGCCCGCGGGGTGCTCAAGAAAGAGCTGCTTTGCCATCTTCGGTCGAAGCGCACGATCCGTCGATCGAAACAGGCGGGTCTCATCAATGATGGACGGGGACAAATCAAGGACATCGTCTCGATCCGTCAGCGGCCGGCAGCGGTTGAAGATCGGGCGGTGCCTGGCCATTGGGAAGGCGATCTCCTGTCCGGGTCGAAGAACAGCTATATCGCGACCCTGGTCGAGCGTCATACCCGTTACGTGATGCTGGCAAAGGTGGCCAATAAGGACACCCAGACGGTCGTATCCGCGCTCATCAAGCAGGCAAAGAAGCTGCCGAGTGAGCTCTATAAATCGCTGACCTGGGACCGGGGCAAGGAACTCACGGATCATCGACGATTTACCCTGACGACCAACATCGAAGTTTACTTCTGCGATCCGCAAAGCCCGTGGCAGCGGGGGTCGAATGAGAACACCAACGGCCTGCTGCGACAATACTTCCCGAAGGGCACCGACTTGTCGGTGCACTCGCAAGCCCATCTGAACAGAGTGGCTCGTCAGCTCAACGAACGGCCACGGCAGACCTTGCAATTTGAAACCCCAGCAGAGAGATTTAACGCCTGTGTTGCGTCGACCGGTTGAGCTGGCAGCCAAATGCGGACATCTGGGTCGCGGCACGATGGATTGATTTATCTCAAGACTGCATCCGAAACGCGGCCCCAGCTTGCATTCGGAGGGCAGTGGTACGCCCAGGCAATCGGGAGGCGAAGCATGTACCGGCATATTCTCATTCCGACAGATGGGTCAGAGCTAGCGGAGCATGGGGTGGCGCATGGGATGGCGCTGGCGAAATCCCTTGGAGCCAAGGTATCTGTAATCTTCGTTGTGGAACCGCTTTCAGAAATGAGAAGAGGGCCTCCGTTCCTTGAAGCACTCGTAAAATATGCTGAACTGCGCAAGGAACAGGCCACGAGCGCGTTGGATCGCGCGGCAAATGCGGCCAAGGAGGCCGGTGTCTCCTGCAAGACGTTTCAAGTGGAAAACGCCCAACCCCATCAAGCCATCATCACAGCAGCCGAGGACAAGGGCTGCGATCTCATTGTTATGTCATCGCATGGGCGCAGCGGACTTTCGGCGTTTCTAATCGGCAGTGTGACAAACAAGGTGCTGACGCACGCGAAAACCCCGGTACTGGTTTGTCAATGAATGTGCATAACCGGCGCGACTGAGCGGCCCCTGAGATTTCGGCCAGGGGTCAATAACGGAGCCCTTCACTCGATCAGCTCATCGACGCGGCCGGTCCTCATTTTCGCATCGCGAAGAAGGCGCCGATCTCGGGCGCCGGCGACTTGATCTCGACCACGACAGAGTCTTCGATAGCCTCCAATCCGTGGAGAACTCCTTTGGGATGCCGGCAAACATCACCAGGTCCCATGATGAATTCATCCGAGCCGACAGTCGATTTCACTTTGCCTTTGACAACGTAGGCAATCGATTCGTGCGTGTGGGTATGAAGCGGCGCGCCGACTCCCGCCGCATAGTGAATCTCCAGGAATGTCATCTCGTCACCCTTGATCAGCGGCTTGACCAGCATATGGCCGCCATACACCGGCTTGCCCTCGACGGCGCTTACCGCCACAGTCTCGACGTCAGCATTTCTCGACTTGATCACACCAGCCTCCTTTGGGTAACGACCCCAATGACAACAAGCTAACTCCTATCTCTGATCTATTCCTAGCTTCTTTGTTCATGCCCGTTACTTTGGAGGATCGCATGCGCCGTTTTCTGGGAGCGTTGTTCGGGTTTCTCCTGGGCTATCCGATCTTTGCGTTCCTGGGTTACTGGGCCATCGTTTTGCTTTCAAACAATCAGTTCGACCGCAGCGTTGAAGCCAGCATGACGGCGGCATTCGTCGTCGGCCCGGCGGGCGCGGTTGCCGGTCTTGTTGCCGGCGCGATCCTCGGCAAGGAGAAGCGCGTGTCATCATGAGTGCCGAGGCAATAACTCTCGGACGAGCGGGCATGGGCGCTGGAGAAGCGAGATGCCGCGACCGCGCGCGACCTTCATCGGCTCTGGTATCCGTTCCGCATCAATAGCAGGCCGTCATCAAGCCCAAATGCGGATAAAGTCGGTCGGTCGCTGACACTTCATTCCTCATCTGCTCGACGATCCAGTCCTTAATCTCGGAGGCGAGCGGCCGCATCGAGCGATTGCGCGGCGGAAGAAACTCGCAAACCCGCCGCGTCGTGGAGAGTGCATCGGAGGCCGGAACGAGCGCGCCGGTCAGCAGCCAATGCGAGGCCACTGTCAGCCAGCCGAGCGCGATCCCTTGTCCGAGCAGCGCCGCCTGCACGACGACTGCATAGTCGGGGAAGCTGAGTATTTTTACCGGACCGGACCTCCTGGTGAGAAAACGCGGATATTCTTTCGCCCAGTCGCCGGGCCTGTCGACGAGCTCGATGATGGTGTTTCCGCCCGACACATCGATTTCATCCGCGTTCCGGTAACCGGGACTGCAAATCGGCAGCATGACTTCCTTCATCACCAGCGTCCCGCCGGCATCAGGCTCATCTCGATCGCGGAAACGCATACCGATATCGACATTCTCGACCGGACCTCGCAGCGAGCCGGAAATCAGCTGGAATCGAAGATCGATACTCGGAAATTGCCGTTGCAGTCGGTCGATGCGCGGCATCAACCAATGCGTTGTAAAAGCCGAGGAGACCGAGAGCGTGACAGTTTCGCTGCCATGGCGCCGCCGCTCGATCTCGATCAGCCCGCTCTCGATGCTGCGGAAGCCGTCGACGACCCGCCGATAGAGCAGTTCGCCTTCCTCTGTCAGAACAGCGCGGCCCGCGGCCCTGTCAAACAGCCGGACGCCGAGATGCTCCTCGAATTGTCCAAGCATCCTGCTCACCGCAGGCTGTGTAACATTCAATTCCGCCGCGGCAGCCGTGAAGCTGCCGTTGCGTGCGGCGGCGTCGAAAACGAACAGCGCATTGCCCGAAGGCAACATCCGGCGAAGGTCATTCATAACATCAGGTTATACCCCCGGTAAGAATTTGGCAATTGCCTGAGCTAGCTAACTCTGATTGCATTGAAAAATAGCTCGGCAGAAAAGGCCAAAGAGAAAGCGCCGGGTAATTGCGGATCGCATTCCGGCGATTGTCAGGGCTGGCCGGTCTATAAGACGAGATCATGCCGGTTGAAGTGTCGCCTCACCCAAAGCGGGAGACGGATGACGGGTCGATCATCGAACGAGCGGGCGGAAAACGTCGAAATCCGGCGCGCGAGCAAGCATTACGGCGCGGTGCGCGCGCTCGATGACGTCTCGCTGAACGTCGCACCGGGCGAGTTCGTCTCGCTTCTGGGTCCATCGGGCTCCGGCAAGACGACGCTTCTCGGCATCCTCGGCGGCTTCATCCAACCCTCGTCCGGCTCGATTCATTTTGGAGACCTCGACGTCACCTTAATGCCGCCGCATCGGCGCGACATCGGCGTCGTGTTCCAGAACTACGCGCTGTTTCCACACATGAGCGTCGGCGAAAACGTCGCTTTCCCGCTGCGCGCGCGGCGCCTGCCCAAGTCACAATGGCCGGATAAGGTGCGCGCCGCGCTCGCGACGGTCGGCCTGGGCGGCTACGAGCAACGCAGCATAACCCAGCTATCCGGCGGCCAGCGCCAACGCGTGGCGCTTGCGCGGGCCATCATTTTCGAACCGCGCCTGATCCTGATGGATGAACCGCTCTCGGCGCTCGACAAGCAGTTACGGGAATCCATGCAAATCGAGTTGCGCGAACTGCACAAGCGCATCGGCGCGACGATTATCTACGTCACGCATGACCAGCGCGAGGCGCTGACGATGAGCGACCGCGTCGCCATCTTGAAGGACGGCAAGCTCGTTCAGATCGACCAGCCCAAACGCCTGCATGACGCCCCGGTGAATTCCTTTGTCGCGAGTTTCATCGGAGAGGCGAGCCTGCTGCCGGTCCGTCGTATCGATGCTTCTCACGTGGCGCTCGGTTCGACGATCCTGCGCAGCACGCGGACCATCCCGAACGAAGATGCGCTGATACTGGCGGTGCACAGCGAAAAACTGCTGATCGACGAAGGAAGCTGCGATCCCGCATCGAACCGCTTCACGGGCACGGTCACCGACGTCGTCTACCAGGGCGAGAGTTTGCGGGTCTTTCTCGCGCTGGAAGACGGCACGCGGCTCAGTCTTCGCCAGCCAAGCCATCACGATGCGTATCGGCGCATCCCTGCATCCGGTGGCCCGATCACTGTCGTTCTCCATCCCGAGGACACGATCGTGGTGCCGAAGGCCGCCGAATGAACAACCGTCAATCCAGTCCCTACCAAAGAGAAGAAGCGACCATGTCTTTCAATCCTGCGTCATTCAGCCATTTCAAGGTTCTCACCTTTGACGTTGTCGGCACCTTGATCGATTTCGAAGCCGGCGTCCTCAACGCGGTCCGCAAGCTCTCCGGCAAGGCGGCTGCAGACCTCAGCGACGATCGGATCTTCGCCGCCTACAAGCGCGGCCGTGACGCCCATCCCGAGCGATCGAGCGAAGTCATGTTCAACGTCTATAAATTCCTGGCCAGCGAACTCGGACTTCCGGCCGACGATACAATCTGCGACGCTTTTCAGCTCGCGGTATTGCGATGGCAACCGTTTTCCGATTCCGTTGAAGCGCTGAAGCGCTTGCGGACAAGATTCCGGCTGGTCGCGATGACCAATGCCGATCGCGTCGCGCTGTCGGCTTACGCGCACGCGCTGGGCAATCCCTTCGACGACACCGTCTGCGCCGACGACACCGGCGTCGCCAAACCGAACCCCGAGTTTTTCGCCTACAACAAGGGCAGGCAATCCGCGTTCGGCTACAAGCAGTCCGACATCCTGCATGTGGCCCAGAGCCAGTACCACGATATCGGGATCGCACGGAAACTCGGTTACAAGGTTTGCTGGATCGAGCGCCGTCAGGGTCAGCCGGGATTTGGCGGAACGCCCGAGGTGGCCAATCTCACCAAGCCCGATTTTCACTTCCCGACGATGAAGGCCTTTGCCGATGCAGCCGTCGGGGCGGCCGCATAACATGCTCGTACGCCCGCAACAGGCTTGGGCAGACACGCTGGCGCCGGCGCCATCGCTGTGGGCGCATACGGCGGAGCCCGCGACACAACTTCCATCGCTGTCGGACGAACGTCAGGCCGATGTCGTTATCATCGGCGCGGGCTATACCGGGCTTTCCGCAGCCCATCACATCGCGAAAAGCGGGCTTCAGCCGATCGTGCTCGAAGCCAACCAGCCGGGCTGGGGCGCGAGCGGCCGAAATGGCGGGGTGGTCACCGCCAAATTTCGCCTGTCGTTCCGCGGCATCGACGTCGCCCATGGCCGCACCATGGCACGGCGCATGTACGAGATTGCGCATGAGTTGGTCGAGATCGTCGAGGAGCTGGTTTCCGAGTTCGGCATCACCGCCGCGCGGTTGACCCGCTCGGGCCAGGTCAAGGCCGCGCATAACCATGCCGCGCTTCAAGCGGCCGTTGACGAAGCCGATTGGATGAAGCGCGAAATCGGCGATGAGGAAGTTCGTATCCTCAATGCCCATCAGGTGCGCGATGAGACCGGCTCGCAAGCGTTCGTCGGCGGCGCGCTCAATCCGGGCTCCGGCGGCATCCACCCGCTGAACTATCTGCGTGGCCTGGCTGGGGGCCTTACTCGCCGCGGCGTGGCGATCTTTCAGGAGACGCCCGTCCTCAAGCTCGTGCATGAAAACGGCAAGGTCGTCGCCGAGACCCCTTCGGGGTTGGTACGGGCGCGGCAGGTGATCATCGCCACCAACAGCTATTCCGATTTGACGCCGGCAACCCGTCACATGCAGCGAACCTTGATACCGTTTCGCAGCGCCATTATCGCGACCGACGTGCTGCCGCGCAATCTCGCCGGCCGTCTGATGCCGACAGGGCGGACATATACCGAGACCAAGCGCATGATGCGCTGGTTTCGCATGGTCGATAATCGCGTCGTCTTCGGCGGCCGCGGTGCATTCGGCAAGCGCGACTTGGAAGCCGCCTTTGGCGCGTTGCGCAAGGCGATGGCCGGCATTTTCCCTGAACTCTCCGAGGTGCCGCTTGCCTTCAAATGGTCCGGGCTGGTCGGGATGACGCTCGATTCCGTGCCACATATCGGCCGCCTCGACGAGCAGACGCTGTTTTCGATGGGCTACAACGGCGCGGGCGTCGCGATGTCGAGCCTGATGGGGCGGTATCTTGCCGCCTTTGTCCGCGGCGAAAGTCCCGATGTCGGTCTGCTCGACGCCAGCCGCCTCAAGGCCATTCCATTTTATCCGCTGCGTGAACCGGCCGTACGAATGGTGGCCGGATGGTATCAGTTTCTGGACGCGATCGGAAAGTAGCAATCATTTTTGTCGTTCAACGAGAGGAACAGGCCATGGCAGTCGTATCGAGCTCTCCATTTTCCGCACCCATGCTGTTCGGCGCCAGCTTGGCAGTCTTTGCTCTCACGAGCGTCGCGGCAGAGGCGGCCGACCAGGTCACTTT
The DNA here is from genome assembly GCA_963788885.1 of uncultured Alphaproteobacteria bacterium. Classification (GTDB taxonomy): domain Bacteria; phylum Pseudomonadota; class Alphaproteobacteria; order Rhizobiales; family Xanthobacteraceae; genus Bradyrhizobium. The sequence goes on from CAWBIR010000002.1 coordinate 349,481, forward strand.
CGTCTCGCAAGGCGGCGCGTATCAAAAGGCGCAGACGGTGGCGATCCTGGATCCCGCAGCCAAGAAGCTCGGCATTACCGTCAATCAGGACAGCGCGCCCGACGCCTGGCCGGTGATCAAAACCCAGGTCGCCAGCGGCAAACCGACCTGGGACGTCGTCGACACGCCAACGGGGTATTGCCTGCGCGGCGGCGAGCAGGGGCTGATCGAGAAGCTCGATTTTTCCAAGATACCTAACGCGGCTGCGATGCCGGCGGAATTTCGCAGCGATTATTCAGTTGCCTACGAATTCTATTCGAGCGTCCTTGCCTATAGCGAGAAGAAATTCGCGGCGGGTGCCGCACCGAACAGCTGGGCCGATTTCTGGGACGTCAAGAAATTCCCTGGCCGTCGTGCGCTCCGCAACCACCCGATCGCGACGCTCGAAGCAGCACTAATGGCGGACGGCGTTGCCCCCGACAAGCTGTACCCTCTCGATGTCGACCGCGCGTTCAGGAAGCTCGACGAAATCAAGCCGCACATCACCGTATGGTGGACCTCCGGCGCCCAATCGGCGCAATTGCTGAATGACGGCGAGGTCGACATGGTGATGGCGTGGAACGGCCGTGTCAGCGCGCTTGCGAGCGAAGGCGCCAAGGTCGCCTTTACCTACAACCAGGGCATCCTGCAGAGCACCTCGCTTTGCATCCTCAAGGGCGCCCCCAACCTTGCAACCGCTATCCGTTTTCTCAACGAGGCCGTCGACCCCGTAAATCAGGCCAATCTGCCGCTGCACATCGATTACGGACCCGCCAATCCGAAGGCTTTCGATACCGGCGTGATCAAGCCCGAACGTGCCGTGCAACTGCCGAGTTCGCCGGACAACATTCGCAAGCAGGCGCTGATGTCCTATGCCTGGTGGTCGTCTACCGAAGGAGAAGCGGCCGAAAAGCGCTGGGCTGCGTTCATGCAGAAGTGAACTTGATGCCAGCCGCGTTGCCACATCCCGAACAGATCGAACGGCGCCGTTGATGTCCGCCGCCCCGGATCCGTCCCTGCGCCATCATCGCCGCGAACAAGGCATGATGCTGGCGCTGGCATTGCCGGCGCTGCTGGTGGTGCTGCTCCTGCTCGTGCTTCCGGTGGGATGGCTTGCCTGGCAATCGATCTACCATGACGGCTTTACGCTCGAGAACTATCGGAGGATCCTGAGCGAGGATATCTACTGGCGCAGCTTCCTCTTGACCTTCGAGGTCAGCCTGCTCGTCACCCTATTGGCGCTCATGCTCGGTTATCCGATCGCCTACGCGGCCCACATCGCCCCGAAAGGCTGGAATGTGATCATTCTTGCCCTGGTGATTCTGCCTTTCTGGACCAGCGTACTGGTGCGCGCCTATGCATGGCTGGCGCTGCTGCAAAGGACCGGGGTGATCAATCAGCTCCTGCAATATCTCGGCATCGTCCAGGAACCTCTCGCGCTCGTCCACAATACATTCGGGACCGTCGTCGCGACCGTGCACATCCTGTTGCCCTTCATGGTTCTGCCGCTCTACGCCGCAATGCAGAAAATTCCGGCAGACCTGATGCAGGCCGGAGCGAGCCTGGGCGCCGGTCCGGCGTACGCTTTCCGCCGAATCTTCCTGCCGCTGTCGCTGCCCGGCGTTCTTGCAGGGTCGACCCTGGTGTTCGTGCTGTGCCTGGGATTTTACATCACACCCGAACTGCTGGGCGGAGGCCGTACGCTCATGGTGTCGATGCTGGTAAGCCGCAATGTAGAGCTCTACGACCAGTGGGGCGCCGCGAGCGCCGTCGGAGTGGTCCTGCTCATCAGCGTGTCGATCATCTTCTTCGTCGTCAGTCGATTCATTTCACTTGATCGCGTGCTGGAGACGAGATGAAACGCCTGTCGCCGCGCCGGATCGTCTTCGTGCTGCTTTGCGCGGCGGTCTTGCTCTATCTGGTGCTGCCGATCCTGATCGTCGTACCGATGTCGTTTTCGAGCGCGCGATTTCTGACCTTTCCGCCGCCCTCGCTTTCGCTGCGCTGGTACCGCGAATACATCGACAGTTCGGCCTGGATGCAGGCGACACTGGTTACCTTGACGGTCGCGGTGTGCACCGTTGCGATCGCGACGCCGCTCGGCGTTTCCGCCGCCTACGCCATCAGCCAGTCGAAGCTCCGCATCATGCGCATCATTCACGCCGCGCTGTTGCTGCCGCTGATGGTGCCGATTATCATTACGGCCGTCGGCATCTTCTTTGTCTATGCGAAGGTTGGCCTCATCGCCACGATGTCCGGCCTGGTGCTCGCCAATGTCATGCTTGGCCTGCCTTACGTCATCATTTCCGTCGTTGCGGGCTTGCAAAGCTTCGACATGACGCAGGAGATGGTCGCGCGCAGCCTCGGCATGAATCGCCTGAGGAGCTTTTTCGCGGTGACGCTGCCGCAGATCAAGGCCAGCGTGATTGCGGGAGGAATTTTCGCCTTCATCTCGGCGATGGATGAGACCATCGTCGCCATTTTCATTTCCGGCGGCCAGTATCAACCGCTCACCAAACGGATGTTCACCGCGTTGCGTGATGAAATCGATCCGACGATTGCTGCGATAAGCACGCTGATGACAGCGACCTCCTTCATGTTGGTGCTGATCGCCAGTACGCGAAAGAGGACAAGCGCTTAACCGGGGATGTGCTTTTCCTCGAATAATGTCCGCTAAGGATCAGAAGCGCATATCGACTCACGTAACGGGCACGTTTGCTCTTCCCGAAAGCCGACATCCGGCGGCGGGGCTATTAAGTTAGCTTTGTAACCGCGGTCGCCTCATAGACGACGGAAGCCGAATCGTCACAGGCTACCCTACAAATCTTCCGAAGATTCCTCGATAATGACGAATTCGCGTGACCATTGGCTTGAATTGAGGGGAGGCTTGATATCGCTTTTGGAGACGTTGGCACCGTTACTTGATGCCGATACCCAAGAACTTGTCGGCGATTTTGTCGACAATAGAGAGTTTGGCGTCGCGTTAGAATGGCCGCATTCAGCTGTTCTCAGAAAAAAGATCTCTTTGACGGCCTACCAAACTCAAAAGTTCGATGAGTTGGCAGCCCTCATGAAGATAGACCTAGGACACAAATAACAAGGACAGACCAGGCCGATCGAGACAAAGTAGCCCCCTGTGCTGCTTGGTTTCTGAGAAACCAAGCGTAGCTATGTGACGGCCTGCTGGCCTGGCCTGGCAGTCGCTCACTTTCGACAGCAACGGCACTTTGCTTTCGGATGGACAGCGCAACTATAGTTGGGATGCCGAGAACCGCTTGGGGTGACCTTTAAAATCATTGGTGGTCGATGAGGGTGCTCAAGTTCATATCGGGAATATTGGCGCTGTGCCTCTGGTTCTCATCCTTTATTGTCTGGAAGTATTTCGATGCTCATGCGACACGGCTCGCGGAGCCGGAAACCGGAAGGATCTACCCGTTAAGCACACATGGATCGGTTGTTTATCTCACGTTTGCAGAACGCGGCGTTTTATACGGGTTGATTGCTGCCGGTATTGCGGTTTCCTGGTAACCGCTGTGGCTTATTTTTTTGAAAAAAGCGATCGTAGCTAATGCGCTATTTGCGAGCGGCATGCGGACCCCAGCCTTTCGTATATTTGGTGTGCGCGCAGGATCTGTCAGGCACGCAACGCTAACTTTCCGGCAAAAAGGCGCTGCCAGCCTTACACAAATCGAAGGTGTCTTTGGTGTTCACCAATGACGAAAGTGGCAGGCGGTAACGAGGACTACCGCCGCTGCGAGGCATCTCAGATAACTCGATATCGCGTGCGCCAAAGCGCTGATTTATCGAGACGCTTCAAGCTGATGCTACCTGTCCAGTCCGGCTTCGAAAAATATTCCGCTTAAGCCGACGGGCAAATCAGTCCTACAGCTTCGCCCATCTCGTCCGAATGAGGGGCGTTGGCCATCGTCACGAACGTTGGGCGGGATGCGATGGACGCGAAGGCGCCGAAAGACGAACGGCGCCTTTGGCGGACGGCGAAGTCGTGTGGTCCTGATATCCCGACGCTGATATCAAGTTAGCGACAATGCTGCGCATTGCGCTGGCGATGGTGACAAAAAGCCCGGCTCACCAGGGAGAGCACGAAGGAAGCCGTTAAAACCATTGCGCAGGGAGGGCCGGACCGATCCGGTGAACCTGTGGTGACTTACTCGTATGCTTTTCACTTTTGCATACGAGGCTGCGGGTGCATCCGGCGCCCGGCTTTCCCTGCGCCCTCCGTTGGAGGGCGGAAAAGTCCGATCATGGCTCGGGCGGTTCTCCCGCCGCGAGAGTAAATAGCCGTGGACCGCTCATCTGCGAATCATTGAAGAAATGCCGCTTAAGCCTATCTTCCTTGGGCATCATGACGCTTCCCGCATCCGCATTGCCTGTCGAAGCCCCGCCGGCGTTTCTCGGCGTCGCCCATTCCCTGACCGGAAAGTTGTGGCGCGACCGGCTGGATGCGCGCGGGGCGGCGAAAGCGCTCGCGATCACGCAGCGCTATCAGTTGCCGGAGATGCTGGCGCGCGTGCTTGCCGGACGCGACGTCGACATCGACGCGGTCGAGGATTTTCTCGATCCGACCATCCGCAAGCTGATGCCCGACCCCTTCACGGTGACGCAGATGGAGGCGGCGGCCAGGCGCATCGCGGACGCGGCCGCGCGCGGCGAAAAGGTTGCGATCTTCGGCGACTACGACGTCGATGGCGCGACTTCGGCGGCGCTGCTTGCCTGGCATCTGCGCCATTGCGGGCTCGATCCCTTGATCCACATTCCCGACCGTATCTTCGAGGGCTACGGGCCCAATACCGAGGCGGTACGGGCGCTGGCCGGGAAGGGCGCTACGCTTCTGGTGACGGTCGATTGCGGCACCACCAGCTTTGAGCCGCTGGTCGAAGCGCGCAAGCTCGGCATGTCCGTGGTGGTGATCGATCACCATCAATGCGGCGATGAGTTGCCGGAGGTCGATGCGCTGGTGAACCCGAACCGGCCGGACGATCTCTCCGGGCTCGGTCATCTTGCAGCCGTCGGGCTCGTGCTGGTGACGCTGGTCGCGGTTAACAGAGAACTGCGCGCGCGAGGTTTCTGGACGCCGGAGATGCCGGAGCCGGATCTGCTCGGCATGCTGCATCACGTCGCGCTTGGCACCGTCGCCGACGTCGCGCCGCTGATCGGGCTCAATCGCGCCTTTGTCGCCAAGGGATTGATCGCGATGCGCCGCCGCGATCATGTCGGCCACACGGCGCTGATGGACATCGCGCGGCTGAACGGGCCGCCGGAAGCTTGGCACCTCGGCTTCATGCTGGGACCGCGCATCAATGCGGGCGGACGGATCGGACGCGCCGATCTCGGCGTGCGGCTGTTGCTCGAAGGCGATATTTCGGAAGCCGCAAGAATTGCCGCCGAGCTAGACCGGCTGAACATCGAACGCCGCGTGATCGAACAGGCCGCCGAAGCGCAGGCCGAGGCCGAGGCGCTGGCCGCGCTCGGGCTCGAGGACAAGGGCGCGGTCATCGTCACGGCCTCGGAAGGCTGGCATCCCGGCATCGTCGGTCTCGTCGCCTCGCGGCTGAAGGACAAGTTTTCGCGGCCGACCTTCGCCGTTGCGCTGGAGCCGGGCGGCATCGGCACCGGATCGGGCCGCTCGATCGGCGGCGTCGATCTCGGCAAGGCCGTGCGGCAGGCCGTTCACGATGGTCTCCTGATCAAGGGCGGCGGGCACGCGATGGCCGCGGGCGTGACCTTGCGGAAGGAACGGCTGGCGGAGTTTCGGGCTTACATGGAGAATGCGCTGGCGCACGACGTCGCGCAGTCGCGCCATGTCAACGAGATCTTTATCGATGGCGCGGTCAGCGCGCGCGGCGTCACCACGGAGCTCACGGCCACGCTCAACCGCGCCGGTCCGTTCGGCAGCGGCAATCCGGAGCCGGTCCTCGCGCTGCCGTCGCATCAATTGGTGTATGCCGACGAAGTCGGGCAGGCGCATTTGCGTCTGCGTTTCAAGTCGGGCGATGGCGCGATCGTCAACGGCGTGGCGTTTCGCTCGATCGGCCAGAAATTGGGTAACGCGCTGGCGGCGAACCGTGGCCAGGTCCTGCATGTGGCGGGATCGCTCGCGGTCGATCGCTGGCAGGGCACCGAGCGCGTGCAATTGCGCGTGCTCGATGTCGCCGTTCCGGATCAAGGGCCAGCGGTGATCAGGTAGAATGATCAGTCCTTGCGCGGCGCGGAGGCGAGCACACGGTCGACCATTTGCGGCGCGAGGCCGAGATAGTTGCCTGGCGAGGTCAGCCGCTCGATGGTTGGGCGATCAATTCGTGCGGTGATTTTCGGATCGGACAACAGCGCGTCTCGAAGCGATATCTGCGCCTCATTGGCGCGGCGGCAGGCGTCATAGACGACATCGTGCGCCTCCTGCCGGCCGAGCTGCGGCGCGAGACCCATCATCACGGCTTCCGCGACGATCAGGCCGCGGCTGATATCGAGATTTCTGGCCATCTGCGCTTCGTCGACGATCAAACCTCCAAGGGCGAATTTGGCCTGATGCAGTGCGCCCGCGGTGAGCACGAAACTCTCGGGGATCGCGATCCATTCGGCGTGCCACGGGCCGGTGGCGCGCTCGAAGTCCTGGATCGTGGCATCGAGCATCAGGCCGGCGTGCTGGCGAACTGCCTTGGCGGCCGCAAGCATCAACTCGCTGGAAATCGGATTGCGCTTCTGCGGCATGGTCGAAGACGCGCCGCGCCCTTTCACGAAGGGCTCGTAGACCTCGGCAAATTCCGTCGAGGCCATGATCATGATATCGAATGCGATCTTGCCGAGCGATCCCGTCACCAGCGCCAGAAAATTGACGGCTTCGGCGAAGCCATCGCGGGCGACGTGCCAAGTGGATACGGGAATCCCAAGGCCGAACTCCTCGCAAAGGGCCTGTTGAACCTCAAAGCCCTTGGCGCCAAGCGAGGCCAGTGTGCCGGCGGCGCCCGCAAACTGGCCGACGAGAACGCGGGGCTTCAACTGTTGCAGCCGTTCGGCGTGGCGGTCGAACATCGCAAGCCAGATCGACGTCTTGTAGCCGAAGGTGACCGGCAGCGCCTGTTGCAGATGGGTGCGGCCGGCCATCGGCGTATCCCGATGACGCCGCGACAGATCGGCAAGAATCTCACGCAAGTCCGAGACGTCTTGCTCGATCAGGCTAAGAGCTTCCCGGAGTTGCAAGACCACGGCCGTGTCCATGATGTCCTGCGTGGTCGCGCCCCAATGCACGTAGCGGCCGGCCTCGCCGCATTGTCGCGCGATCTGGTGCACCAGCGGCAGGATCGGATAGCCGACATTGTCGGTTTCTTCGCGCAGGAGATCGAGGTCCAGCGTCGCGGCATTGGCTTGTCTTGCAATCGCCTCGGCGGCCTCGAGCGGAATGACGCCGCATTTTGCCTCGGCCTTCGCCAGCGCGATCTCGACTTCGACGTAACGGCCGATCAGCGCGCGGTCGGAAAACACCTCGCGCATGCGCGGCGTACCGAAGGCGTCGCGGAACAGAACGGAGTCAAGAACGGTGGTTGCCGGGGCGAAATGCATGGAGGTCTCCAGCGGGATGGGCGTGTGCGAAGAGTCTTGGCGCTTTTTGGCTGACCTGTCGATCTCACGATCCTTGCCGCAGCCGCGCCAGCACCTTCAGCCCGCCATAGCCGTCGGCCGGCAGCCCCACTTTTGTTTGGTAGTCGCGAACGGCCTGCATCGTATCGTTACCGACCCGGCCGTCGTTGCCGCCGGTATCAAAGCCAGCCTTGGTCAGCCGGGTCTGCATCTCCTGCACTTCGGCAAGCGTCAACGCGCGCTCGGAGCCGGGGAAGGGCTGGATAAAAGGTGGCCCGCCCAGGACACGGTCGCCGAGATGACAGATCGCGAGCGCATAGCTCATGGCGGGATTGTAGCTTCGCACCGAATAGAAATTCGGCCCCAGCAGAAAACTCGGCCCGCCCGGCGCGGGCGTCCATAGTTGGGCGGAAGCGTTCGGCTGCGGGAAGGGCGCGCCATCGGCGCGCGTCACGTCGGCGCTGGCCCATGCCGCATAGGTGCGATTTCCGCGCGCCGAAGCGCCATTGGCCCGCACCTCATAACCCCAGTGTTCGCCGGCATGGTACTTGCCGCGGTTGACGAGGTAGCGAGCGGTCGAACCAAGCGCATCGTCGGGTTTGCCGAATGGCGATACCCGGCCGTCGTGGTCATAGTCGATGCCGACGTTGAGCCAGACCTCCGGCATCCATTGGGTATGACCCATCGCGCCGGCCCAGGAACCCTGCATTTCCTCCGGCGTGCTCCAGCCGCGATCGACGATGCGCAACGCATTGATCAGTTCGGATTCCCAGTAAGCGCGGCGGCGCGGTTCGTTCCAGGCGAGAGCCGCAAGCGCGGGGAATACCGGCCGCATGTGGTTCTGCTGCACGAGTGGGTCGCCATAGGCGGATTCGACGCCCCACAGCGCCAGCAGCGTGCCGCGCTCGACGCCAAAATCCTTCTCGATCCGGGCAAACAGCGCTTCGTTTTTTCGGAGCGCCTCCCTCCCATGAATGATGCGCCAGTCCGAGACGCGGCGGTTGATGTATTGCCAGAGTTCTTCCTTGAATTCCGGCTGGCTCCGAAGCTCCGCGAAGACCGACATGTCCGGTTCGATGCGGCCCATCACGCGCGTCCAGGTCGATTCCGAAACTCCCTTCGCCAGCGCGTGGCCGCGAAAACCGTCCCGCCACTGATCGAAGCCATGCGGGGCGGCGAGGGCAGCGAAGGGGTTGGCGAGCAGGGCGCTTGCGCCAAGGCCGGTTGTGAGTCCGGTCACGAGGCCGGTGCGTAGCAGGGCGCGGCGTGAAGGCGTTCGTCGGGAATCAGCCTGCGTCATTCATTTAGTCTAACCGCGCCGGGCCCCGCCCGGCAAAACGTGGCGGCTGTTCAATCATTCCCCTGCAAATCCAACGCAATTCTGGACAACCAGCGCCGGATGACGGCCTCTTCCCTGGCGCCAAGTCCGGTTACCAGGCGCTGTTCCACGGCACCGACGCGGCGTCGGCATTTGCCGAGCAGGTTGGAACCGTGGCGGGTCAGCGTCCATTGCAGCACCCGGCCATGCACCGGATGCGGCGTTTTTTTGATCGCGCCATCGCGCTCCAGATTGCCGATGATCACGCCAACGGTCTGCGGTGTCAGCAGCGCCACACGGGCCACCTCGGCGCCGGAAAGGCCGGGATAGGCGTTCAGCATCGTGAGAACGGCGAACTGCGGCGGCGTGACGCCGAGATCGGCGAGCGTCCGTTCCATCGTCAACCGGGTCGCGGCCTGGGCCTGTCGCAGCAGGTAAGCGATGTGGCCATCCTCGCCGCGCTTGCCCGAGCCGGGCGGTGGCGGCCGGACGCCGCGCAGGGCGGCGGCATTTTCGCGGCGGCGGATCTCTGGCGCCGTAGGCGGATTTTGCCGTTTGACCGATTCTTTTCGTGATCGCCGCTTCGTGAGGTCTGCCGTCTTGCGCATATTATCAGTGCTCTTATAATTAATCAGAGTACTGATAACATGGGAATTAAAAAATGTCATATGCCCGGAAAGAATATGGTGACCTTCAGAAGCTGGCTCCGGACGCGTACGAGGGCGTTCTCGCACTCGGCGGCTTCGCGGCAAAAGCAGGCATCGAAAAGCCGTTGCTCGAACTGATCAAGCTGCGCGCATCGCAAATCAACGGCTGCGCTTTCTGCGTGCAGTACCATATCCTTCAGGCCGAGAAGCTCGGCGTACCCACAGACAAGCTCAATCTTGTCGTGGTGTGGCGTGAGGTGCCGCAATTCTCCGCGCGCGAGCGCGCGGCGCTGGCCTGGACCGAGGCATTGACGTTGCTCACCTCCGGCGTCAGCGACGAGGTGTACGAGCAGGCGCGGGCCGAATTTTCCGAGCAGGAGTTGACGTACCTGACGTCGGCCGTTGCCTCGATCAATGTCTGGAACAGGTTCGGTGTCGCCTATCGCTGGACGCCGCCGGCGCGGCAATCAAAAGTTGGCGCAGCAGCGTCGTGAACGGGTCAATCAATAACGGTCGGGAGGAACGGTCATGACATCGATGGCGATGACATCAGCTTTGTTGACGCGGCCCCACGGGCGGCCGGCTTTGCTTGCGGTTATGGCCGGCCTTGCCTGCGCTTTGGTCGCCGGAAGAACGCTGACGTTGGGGATGGACACAATATCCGACGCTCTCGCGCCGCTTTGCATGACCAGCGCGGCCGCCGCGAGTTCGCCGCTCGACAAGGTCGAGGTCATCACGTCTCACGCTCTGCCAAATGTGCCCGGCAAACGCGTGACGATCGTGCGCGTGTTCTATGGCCCGGGAGGCTTTAGCCGCCCGCATCGGCACGCGGGGACGGTGACCGCTTACATCACGAAAGGCGAAATACGCTCGCAGTTGGGCGGTGGGCTGGTCGAAACGTTCACGGTGGGTCAATCGTTCTTCGAGCCGCCGGGATCGACGCATCTGGTTTCGGCCAATGCGAGCAATACGGAATCTGCCGAACTGATTGCCGTGTTCGTGGCAGACGAAGGAGCGCAACTCACAACGCTGATCGAATAAAGCCGAGCAAACGAAGTAGCAGGACTAGTTCTCGCTGCCTTCTTCGGGTTCCCGCCGGATCATGTCTTCAGGAAGCGCATGAGCCACGTCGGCGGCAGCCGGCAGGCTGCGGGGACCGACCTCGTGTCCGCGTGCGTGGATCAGGCGCTCATAGGCGGAGACCAGCGTGACGTAGGGACTGACCCACAACCAGCCATCACGCGTGAACACCTGCATGTCGAAGTGGAGATGACGCGTGGTGCCGTTGGGGTGATCGAGATAGTTGGAAACGACGCCGATTTTCTCGCCTTCCGCGACATGGCGTCCGTTCAGGATGTCATCCGCATCCATGGCGGCCGGATTCATGTGCATATAGCGGAAACGAATATGCTCGTTGCGGGTGTTGACCTGGAGCGTTGCCGCCTGCTGTTTCGGTGATCGGATCAGGACGGCGTCACGGGCGGCGACCACCGGTTGCTGCTTGGGGTCGCAATGTTCCGACCCTTCGTCATGGATGGGGCAGGGTGCAGGCCGCATGTCCTGGCCTTGATGGCCAAACCCGCTCGGGCACTGGCCGACACCGAAGCTGCGCGCTTCACAAAAATTATCCTGCCAGGGATAGCTGGTCGGTCCGCCCGATAATTCGTCAAACCTGTCGGCCGGTCTGTGTTTGCCGAAGGATTGGGAATGGGCGAACGCAGGCGCCTTGCCGAGAGGAAAGCGAATTTGCGAATAGGCGGTGAAATCGGCCCGGCCGCCCTGCTTGCGCGACGTGCTGTTGACGATGAGGTCGCCGGGCGCACGGTAGGTAAAGTCCGGTGAGAGATCGAAAGGCCGCTCAACTGTTTCCGGCGCGATGTCCATGCGCGGCCGGGCGGGCTGCCCCCCCGCCACGTGCAACGCCTTCAGGAATCGCTCGGCCACGGGATAGGCTTCGCGGCAGGCCAGCCGCCGCGGCCTTGGTGCGCTGTCGAGGCACTGGATCGAAACCACATAGGGAATGCCAAAGCGCGTGAAGGCATAGCGCACATAGCCTTCGCGGATGAAGCGGCGCATGTCCGGATATTGCGCTGCCAGCGACTTGACCGGTTCGCCCTTGCCCCCAAGGGGGTCGTTGAGATCGTAGGTCAGCAGCGAGCCGGTGATCTGGACTTCGACAGGTTTGGCAAAAATGCGTTGCGGCAGACCAACACCGGGATCGAGCGAGAACACCGCGTCGTATCCGGCGGGACCTGCATCGAACACGTCAACGGGACGGAACTCGGCCTGAAAGTGCGACAGCGGCAGGCCCTCAAGTGTCCCCGTCCATCGTGCGTCGAGATAGGCCGCGGTATCGAAGGGCAGCAGGACCGGCACCGTGCTGCGGGTGATGCCCGTGAATAGCTGAGACGTTGCTGCGTTGAGCAGAACAAAAGCAGGCAGCGAGCGGGGATCTGACGCGGCCAGCCGGCGTCGGCCGGCGAACGTAAAGGCGGGGACGACGGAAGGCTCGTTAGCGATTTCGGAACGGAGTTGATCGAGCGCTGCACGCCAATCCGCGCGCGCGACAGAGACAGCCGGGCTTTTGAATTCGTCCGCGGCTAGCACGTTACAGCCGGCAACCAGCAAAACCAAAGCTAGCTGCAAACGCGTAGCGAACCTGCTGGCCCCAGATCCCACAGTAACGCCCCCCGGCGCTTGACCCGTCGTCCTAATCTTAATCCTTTGCGCGCTCGACGTAAGACCCATCTTCGGTCATCACCACAATCCGCGTGCCGGCGGCGACGTGCGGCGGCACGGCAGTGCGGACACCATTGGATAGCACGGCCGGCTTGTAAGAGGACGACGCCGTTTGTCCCTTGGTTACCGGCTCGGTTTCCACGACTTCCAGCGTCGCGCGTTGCGGCAACTGGATCGACACCGGATTACCGTCGTGAAGCGACAGCTTCACGGTCATGTTCTCTTGCAAATAAGGTGCCGACGACCCGACGATTTCCTTGGTAACCTGGACCTGATCGTAGTTTTCGGCGTTCATGAAGTGGAAGCCGTCGCCATCCTCGTAGAGGTAGTTGAAATTGGTATCCTCGACGGTGGCCTTTTCGACCTGATCGGTGGTCTTGTAACGTTCGGAGATCTTTACGCCGTCGCCGATACGGCGCATTTCGATCTGGCTCACGGGAGTTCCCTTGCCGGGATGAATGTTTTCGGCCGTGAGCACCACGTAGAGCTTGCCGTCTTGCTCGATAATGTTGCCTTTGCGAATAGAGCTGGCGATGACTTTCAAAGCTGTTTTCCTGATATTCTGGCCCGGGATCGAGCCTGGCAGGGGCGTCCCTGGGGGCCGGTGGGGGCGGTTTCGGGCTGCAACATACTGATTTTGTGTTTAGAAGCTAGCGTTTTGCGGACCCGATAAGGCGATTGGTTGATGACTGCGGATAACAGCACGTCGCCCTGGTGGTCGGCCGCCCGGTACGCCGATATCAAGCCGTTTCTGGCCGCCAGAAATGCCATCACCAGGGCCGCACGGGCCTGGTTCGATGAGCAGGGCTTTACTGAGGTGGAAACGGCGGTTCTCCAGGTCTCGCCCGGTAACGAGACCCATTTGCACGCGCCGCGCGCGGAACTGACGGCCCCCGACGGCGATCGCACGCCCCGATATTTGCGGACCTCGCCCGAATTTGCCTGCAAGAAGCTGCTCGCCGCCGGCGAAACCCGAATATTCGAGTTTGCCCGGGTGTTTCGTGACCGGGAGCGTGGCCGGCTGCATTTGCCGGAATTCACGATGCTCGAATGGTATCGCGCGAATGCCGCCTACGACGCCGTGATGGCCGATGCGGTCGTGCTGATTGCCCATGCCGCGCAGGCGACGGGAATCGGAGAATTTTCGTTTCGCGGACGAACGGCCAATCCCTTCGCCGAGCCGGAGATGCTGACAGTCGCTCACGCATTCGAGCGCTTCGCTGGTATCGACGTGTTGGCCACGATTGCCGGCGGTGAAGGCGATCGAATGAGGCTCGCGGCGGCAGCAGATTCCAAGGTCCGTATTACTACTGACGACACTTGGTCCGATATCTTCAGCAAGATACTGGTAGAATACATTGAACCAAATCTAGGGCAGGGACGCCTTACGTTACTCTACGAATATCCGCTGCCGGAGGCAGCGCTGGCGCGTGCCGTTTCATCCGATCCACGCGTTGCCGAGCGTTTCGAGGTCTATGCCTGCGGTGTCGAATTGGCGAATGGATTTGGTGAACTGACTGATGCCGCCGAGCAGCGCCGCCGTTTCACCCTTGCGATGGACGAAAAGCAGCGCCGATACGGCGAGCGCTATCCGCTGGACGAGGATTTCCTTGCCGCGGTTGCTTGCATGCCCGAGGCAAGCGGCGTGGCGCTTGGTTTCGACAGGCTGGTGATGCTGGCAAGCGGTGCAACATCGGTCGATCAGGTGGTGTGGACTCCACCGTAGTATGGCGGATTTGAGATTCGCTTCAGTGGCTCTGCGGATTCTGGGTGCGAATGTCAAATCCAGAACCACACTACGATAACAAGCTTACGAGTATCCCTTTGGTGCTGACATTCGTAAACGAAACTGCCGCAAAATAATACGAATGTCAGAACCGGGACACTCGGGACACTACTGGAGAGACATGAGCACGAGTATCACTATTCAACCCACCACGACCCTGCGCGAGCCGGCGGAACTGGTCGCGCGCGGCCTCGTGCCGGTTGAGGATCTTCCGGCACTGGAAAAAGTCGCAGCGCGTTACGCAATCGCGGTGACGCCCGAGGTGGCGGGGTTGATGGATCCCGATGATCCGCTTGATCCCATCGCGCGCCAATACATCCCGAGCGCCGAGGAGTTGGTGGCTCAACCCAATGAGAAACCGGATCCGATCGGCGACGACGCGCATTCGCCGGTATCCGGGATTGTCCATCGCTACCCGGACCGGGTCTTGTTCAAGCTGGTGCATGTCTGCGCGGTCTATTGCCGATTCTGTTTTCGCCGCGAGATGATTGGTCCGGGCAAGGCGACCACGCTTTCGGAAGGCGCCTACAGAAACGCACTGGCCTATATCCGCGCGCATCCGGAGATATGGGAAGTGATCCTGACCGGCGGCGATCCCTTGGTGTTGTCGCCGCGGCGCCTTTCGGAAGTGATGGCGGATCTCGCGGAGATCGGTCATGTCAAGGTCATCCGCATTCACAGCCGTGTGCCGGTCGCCGAGCCCCAGCGCATCAATGACAAGATGATTGCCGCCCTGAAGGTGAAGGGGGCGGCGACCTGGATGTCGCTCCACGCCAATCACATCCGCGAACTCACTCCGAATGCGCGCGCCGCTTGTGCCGCCATCATCGACGCCGGGATTCCGATGGTCAGCCAAACCGTGCTTCTGCGCGGGGTCAATGACGACCCGGAGACGCTCGAGGCCCTGATGCGCGGCTTCGTCGAGTGCCGGATCAAGCCTTATTACCTGCATCACGGCGATCTCGCGCCGGGGACTTCGCATCTGCGAACGACACTGGAGAAAGGCCAGGAAATCATGCGCGCGCTGCGTGGGCGGGTTTCCGGGCTGTGCCAGCCGGATTTCGTGATCGATATTCCCGGCGGCCATGGCAAGGCGCCGGCCGGCCCGAACTACCTTTCCGTGGAAAATTCTTTTTCCGGAGATCGTGAACGGCCCGCCGAAACCCGCTATCGTATCGTGGATTATTGCGGCGACGTTCACCTCTACCCCCCGGCTCCCTGACCGCTTGCCGGGCCCGGATTTCGAGCGACCGCGCGTCAAAGACGGAAGAAACAGATGCAAAAACTAGCAATGACGGCGACATTCCTGATGCTGACGATCGGGTCGGCGGCGATGGCGCAAACCGGCGGTTCGTCCGCGAAGAGGGACGGACCATTGCCCGCGCCCGTCGGTCACCGCCAGCCCCGGGCCGACCAGGTGCCGGAGGGAAAGAATAATCCCAGCGCGACTGAGGCCGAGAAACGCCAAGACGCCGAACTCGACCGCAAGATCAAGAGTATCTGCCGCGGCTGCTAGGCATTGCGCGCTGCGAGCGCCACGCCGATCAAGGTGGCGCCGCCGAACAACAGGTTGATACCGACCAGAAGGCCGATCGCCCACAGGGCCGATCCCGGCAATCCCATGATGATGATCGCTGCAATCAGGATATCCATGAGGCCGGCAATCAGCATCCAGGACCAGCGGTCCGACAATTCGCGGCGGTGTTCCAGCGCATACATGATGGTGGCGACGCCTTCGGCGAGGAAATAGGCGCCGACGACGATCGTCAAAGTAAGAACACCCTGTGCGGGTTGGGCCAGAAGGATGAGGCCCGCAAGAACCGCAAGCGCAGCCGAGACCAACGACCACCAGAAACCCGGCAGTTCGCGCGCATAGAAAGTCAGTGCAAGACCGACGATCCCGCTGATCAGGAACAACCAGCCCAACAGGATTGTCACCGCGAGGCTGGCGGCTGGCGGCACGATCATGGCGGCCAGTCCGAAAATCACCAACAGAATCCCTTCGATCAGCAATGCCTTCCAGTGCTCGCGAACGGCATCGCGCATTTTCGTCGGCAGCTCGGCGTTGTCATGGGTCATCGCAGTCTCCCGTACCGGTTAGGCGATCCAGCTTCCATTCAGAATGACGCGCTTCTGTGACGACGCAAATATAGCGCGTCACCCTTTAACGTCAGCCGTGGCCGGAACGACCGGTCTTACGCCTGGGCGCGGATGCGTTCGCGGCCCAGAAAATAGATCGCCGTCGTAACCACCAGCAAGGCGAAGCCGATCAGTATGGACAGAAAGCCGATCGGAATGAGCACGAGTGTGACGTTGCGATCCGGATTAGACAACCAGTGATGGACCGACGTCAGGACGAAGACGACGCCGGCAAAACCTGCGCCGCCGCCCACCACCAGCAAAGCCCACATGCGTCGAAGCTGGCTGAGCCGTTCGCGGGCGAGTTCGGTCCGGGGCGCGTGGTGGCGGCCGACCCGTCGCACCAAGCGCGCGGCAAAGCCGATTGAGGAGAATCCGATCAGCACACTGGCCGCGCCCAGGATAAGGCGGGTGGTGCTGTCGATGTCAGGATTTTTCTGCAACGTCAGGAGCGGAAAATCGAACGCGGCATGCAATCCGACCGGTCCCGCCAGCACCAGGATGCGGCTCGCGATGCGGGCCCAATCGCGGTGGTGGCGGTGAGCGCCGAGCGCCGTGCCGGATCGCGCGATTGCGAGGTATGCGCCGGCGATAATTCCGAGCGCGCCATGAAACGGAACGGTGAGAACGCTGCGCAAGGCGGCCAGCGATTGCCACATGTCCGCATGCTGAACGAGGTAAGCGAGATTTTCGTAAGCCGCGAAACCAAGACCGGCGGCGGCGCCGTAGACGACCGTGTCCATGGGATCGCTGAATGGCCTTCGCCATACCGACACGATCGCAATGACGAGGATCTTCACGCTTTCTTCCGGCAACGCCACGCCGAAGAGCGAGTGCAGTCCTTGCGCGAGCCAGGGATTGTCGGGCGCCGACAACAGCGCGGCAAACGGAGCACGTATCAGCCCGAGCAAGGAAATGCTGGCTGCACCGAGGAAAAAGGCCGTCCACACCTTGGTCGGCGGTCCCGGCCGTTCGTCGGCAGCGACCACAAGCCACAGAATGAGGAGCGCGGGCGCGACCGCGGCCGTTCCGATGACTGTCGGGAGAGATTCGAGGAGAAGCATCGACTTACGGCTATCCCAGCATTCGCACGCTGCCGCTCTGGCAGCTTTCTAATTTGCAAAAAGTCGTTGTTGGAATCAAAGGCAGAAGCAGGTTCAGGTTTCCAATCATCTCACATCAGCAGCCATTGGGCGTCAGGATGGCAAATAAGCCGTTTTCCGGCGTTCTCTACGTCAAATGATGTGCATTTCGCCGCATCCGTCTCGCGGTTCTATTCCTTGATATCGTTTTTGGTGCTGGCCGTTCAACGCCTGCCGGCGACGCGCAACCGGAACGAGAGGGCGGGCAGGGGGCCGCCAGTGATAATTATAATATGAAAATCAATTGGTTATTAGATTGTCTGGAAGCGTTTCGCGGCCGGGGCACTTGCCTCCACTGCATGACAACCGGAGAGCAGATGCCCGATGTCGCATGATAGGTTCATGGCCAATAAAAACAGAGGGAGTGCGCCGGTGGTCTTATTCCGCGGGGCAGAAACGCATTCAAGGTCGGTTTTCAAGGCTATCAGCTGGCGAACTCTTGGAACCCTCGACACGTTCGCGATCAGTTGGTTCTTTACCGGAAGGGTCGAAATCGCGGGCTCGATCGCCGCCTTCGAGATCGTGACCAAGATTGCGTGGTACTATCTTCACGAACGGGTTTGGGCGGCAATTCCCTGGGGCCGCCGCCGGATGGATTGAACTCGGGGCGGATGAAAAAATTGAGAAGAAGGTCATGAGCGACCCCAAGCCTGAAAGTTCAAAGGCCGAAAACCCAAAGTCCGCAGATCCCAAGCCACGAAACCCGCAATCGCGGGAAAGCAACACACCGGCGGTCGCGGGGCTTGCGATTGCGGCCGTACTTTTGGTGGTCGGGCTGTGGCTGGCGCATGAATTAAGAGCAGCCAGCAAGATGCAGGATTGCGTGATGTCCGGGCGCACCAACTGCAATGAGATCCAACCCTGACAACCGGCACACCGGCAGGGGATATCTGAAAGCGCCGCCCTCTGAAAAACGGCGGGTTCGATACAGATATAACAAACAAGAAGGACGTTTCAGGGGAGGTTTGACATGAGTTTTGAATTTGTCGACGTAAAGCACAGCGGCCACATCACGATCGTGACGCTCAATCGTCCCGCCGTGATGAACGCCCTGCACAAGCCCGCTCATTTCGAGTTGCACGACGTGTTCAACGCCTTTGCCGCCGATCCCGATCAATGGGTGGCGATTGTCACGGGTGCAGGCGACAAGGCGTTTTGCGCCGGCAATGACTTGAAATGGCAGGCGGCGGGCGGCGAGCGTGGCTGGAATTCGAGCGGATTCGGCGGACTGACGCTGCGCTTTCATTGCGACAAGCCGATCATCGCAGCCGTCAACGGCGTGGCGATGGGCGGCGGCTTCGAAGTCGCGTTGGCCTGTGACCTCATCATCGCCTCGGAAAATGCGACTTTCGCGTTGCCCGAACCGCACGTGGGCCTAGCGGCGCTGGCCGGCGGCTTGCAACGATTGCCGCGCCAGATCGGGCTGAAGCGGGCAATGGGCATGATCCTGACCGGCCGGCATGTGTCCGCGCAGGAGGGGTTTGAACTCGGCTTCGTCAACGAGGTGGTGCCGGCAGGCGAAGCGCTCGGTGCAGCCGAGCGTTGGGCGAACCAGATTTGCAAGAACAGCCCGATGTCGATCCGTGCCTCAAAACAAGCGGTGCTGGAAGGGATGAACGTTCCATTGCCGGAAGCCATGGTCGCGCAACGCGAATATCCCGCCGTGCGCGAGATGTTAGCGTCGGCCGATTACATCGAAGGCCCGAAGGCTTTCGCGGAAAAGCGTCCGCCGCGCTGGCAAGGAAAATAGCGGCCGTCCGCTTTTGCCGGCGCCAGGCGCCTCGCAGGCTCAGTCTGAGAGCAAACGCCGGCAGGTCTCGACGAACACTTCCGCGCCCCTGACGATATCGGCGTCGTCGGTGTTCTCGCTCCAGTGATGGCTGATGCCGTCGATCGAGGGCACAAACAGCATCGCAGCCGGCATGATCGTGGCGAGCACCTGGGCATCGTGGCCGGCGCCACTCGGCATGCGAATGGATTTTCCGTCCGCGAAAGTCAAAGCGGCCTGTTCGATCGCACGCTGAAAGTTTTCGTCCATCATGGCGGGTTTGCCGGTGCGGATGCGCTCGACCTCGGCGCTGCACCCGATCACGGCGCCCACTTCGGCCGCGAGTTCGCGCAGCAGCGCTTCGAGCCGCGCCACGACTGCGGGATTATCGTCGCGCACCTGGAACAGGATTTCGGCGCGGCCGGGAATGATGCTGGGCGCACCGGGATCGAGCGTGATGCGGCCGGTGGTCCACACCGTTCGCGAACCGCCCGCCGCGGGGAAACGGTTGTCGATCGCGACACACAACCGCGCAGCCGCAAGGCCGGCGTCTTTTCGATCGTTCATCCGCGTCGTGCCGGCGTGGTTTTGCTCGCCGATGAACGTGATCCGGTACTGCCAGATGCCGACGATGGAGGTGACCACCCCGATGCCGAGGTTCGAGCCTTCAAGCGTCCGCCCCTGTTCGATATGGGCTTCGAGATATCCGATGTGTCGGCCGCGTTCGGCGGTCTGTCGTGAGCGGCCTGCCAGGCCTGCCGCTTGCAGCGCCTCCCGCATCGCTCGGGCATTCGTGCGGTCGCGCGCCGCATCGATTTCCTGTTCGGTGACGTCGCCGACATAGGAGCGGCTGCCGAGGAAATGGCCGAAATGGCCTTCCTCGTCGCACCAGGACGCGACTTCCACAGCCCCCTTGATGCCCGGGTCGGGGTTGATCACGCGCGCCGCTTCGAGCGCGTAGATGACGCCGAGCGGCCCGTCGAGCCAGCCCGCGAAATTCTGGCTCTCCAGATGTGAGCCCGCCAGCAATTTCGGTCCCGATTTTGAGCTTGTGCCGAGTACGTTGCCGATGCCGTCGATCTCACCCGCCAAGCCAGCTTCGGGCAGTTTTTGCAGGAGCCATTGCAGCGAATGAATGTGTGGTTCGGAAAACGTCGGCCGATGCACTCCGGTCTTGTAGGAACCCATGGTGCGAAGTGCATTGAGGTCGGCAAGCACGCGCGCGCCGTCGGCTTTTGCGTGGGGGCCATTCATGATTCAGGTCCGCCTGTCGTTACTGAGCGGGAACGGGTTGGGCAGGGGCGAGATAGGGAGAACAGATCGCCGCGTCACCGGATGTACCGTAGTCCTCGACGACGTCGCCCGCCGGGGTCATGACCACCGAGATCAGGCAGTCCTGCGTAGCCTGGCCTCTGCGCCACGTATAGATCTTCTGCCTGTTGACGGTTTGCTGACCATCGGGATTGCCGAGTTGAGCTGTCACCGCACTCAGTGGCTTGCCTTTGAAATCGTTTCTTGGCTTCACGTCGGGCAGAGAGAGGTTCGGCATGGCGCCGCATCCGGCGAGGGCCAGCGCCGCGAAGATCGCCAAGTTTCGTTGAACTGCCATTTGGTTTGTCGTCCCGCGACTTTCGCCCCAAGCGGACTTCTCTAGCAGGGCAAGACCACGCGAAGTCAATAGATTTGAACAGTTTGACGGCCGGGGTAGGCCGCACTGCGCCCGAGACGCCGGTCATTCGTACAGATCAGCGCGCGTCGGCGGCAGGCCGGAGGGACCACGGACGCGCCTTGAGGCCAGCGTCTGGAAAATGCCGATGGTGCCTTGTGCGAAAGCGATCGAGACGACGGCGAGGTAGGCAATCCATAATCTCGTCTTCTCGCGGCCGACTTCGCGCTCCGCGGCCTCGCGATTGGCCGACAATCGATCGTGCCAGAGCCGGGTGGTGCGCATGTAATGCTCGCGCCAGGCCTCGACGTCGTGCACCTCAAAGTTATACATCTCGAGATTGGCAACCGACATGCCGAGGTGATCCAGTTCGCCACCCGGGAAAATATAGCGGCCGATTGCAGTCGCGGCGGCCGCATCCCGCCGGCGGCCACGGCGAAAGCGCTCAAAGCTCTTCGAGCGCAGCGCGATCGAATGGTGAAGGTACAGGCCGCCGGGCTTGAGCAGGCGATTGACCGTCTGGAAGTAGGTCGGATAGTTCGCGATCCCGACCTGCTCGAACATGCCGATGGACGCGATCTTGTCGAAACTGCCCTGGACCAGCGCGTAGTCGCGCAGTTCGAGCGTTACCTTGTCTTCAAGCCCGAGCCGCGTGACCCTTTCCTTGGCGTAGGCGAATTGTTCTTCG
Organism: uncultured Alphaproteobacteria bacterium; assembly: GCA_963788885.1. Lineage (GTDB taxonomy): Bacteria > Pseudomonadota > Alphaproteobacteria > Rhizobiales > Xanthobacteraceae > Bradyrhizobium. The sequence goes on from CAWBIR010000002.1 coordinate 370,985, forward strand.
GCCAGCGTCACGCCATGAGCGCGAACGCCATAGTGCTTGGCGGCATGACAAATCAGCGCTCCCCAGCCGCAGCCGATATCGAGCAGGGTTTCCCCCGGCTTCAGCCGCAATTTGCGGCAGATGATGTCAAGCTTGTCGACCTGCGCTGTGGCGAGATCGTTGTTCCAGTCTTTGAAGTAGGCGCAGGTGTAAACCATCTCCGGATCGAGAAAGAGTTCGTAAAACCGATTGGAGAGGTCGTAGTGGTAATGAACGTTCTTCTTGTTGGTGCTCTCGGAGCCATCCATGCTCGCCTTGTCGCGGCGGACGGCTTCGAGCGGCCACGGTCCGCCACGCGGCACGAACAGAAACCGGGCGAGCGTCGTAAGCGCGAGCGGCTTGTTGAAGGATTTCATCAGCGCGCTGGTGCGTATCTTCGGCCGGCGTTCAGCCAGATCGAAGAACGATCCATTGCGCAGATCGAACCGTGACGTGACCCAGAGATTGAGAAAGGTGTCGATGTTCGGCCGCCGTAGCATGGCGGCGACGGCGCCCTCGTCGGCGATGACGAACGCCAGCGCATCGGAGCCGAGATCGGCAGGTACGGTCGATCCGTCCCACAACACGAAGCCCAGGTCGGGCAGGATACGCTCGTTGATATGACTGAGCAGGCGCTTGAAACCATCGAGACGGCGCGCCGATGTGGAAGCCCCCGGCAAACTGATGATCCCTCTGCGAGTGCGGACGTTTGTTTGCTAAAGGAACATCGCTTTCGAGATAAATCAATAGCTTAGCCGAGCGCCTCGCCGGGCGCTGGGAGCAGAGCGATTTCCCTTGCGGGCGTGGCTTTGATCGCGGAATCGCCCGCCAGATATTCCCAGGCTTTCTCATGGCCAAAGTAGTCGGACGGTCCAAGGAAGAAGCCGGTCGCCGACAGGATCGTCGCCTCGGCCACGCTGCCGACGACGACCCCCGCGATCAGGAGGCCCACGTTATTTACCTAACTTCGGCTGCGAGGTCGGTTCCCCGTCACTTACTTCGGCTTGCTCCAAACTCGACGGAGCGTCAGCCGGCCGCCTTTTTTGAAGCGCGGCGCCGACTAATCCGAAGAGTACGAGAAAAGCGCCACAGATCATAAGCCAGTGTGGAAAATCCAATGCGTGCTTTAGCACGTCACCCCTCTGACGCACCTGCTAGTGCCACGTCGGGCCGCTGTTCTGATGCACACGCCATTCACGGGGTGCATGCCCGCCCCACTGATCATTGCATTTCTCCCAGGGTTATCCTGTCTTTTTGGACACTCGACACATCGCCGTCGGAGGCCGTTGATCTGGATCAAACAGCAATTGGTCGACGCCAAGTTGACGCGCGTCGCGGCGGGTGAGGCGAGCAGCCTAGTTTAAATGTCATGCGTTCGTACTTAGCGGGATCGCCCTGCCTCCAGATCGACCTCCCTACGAACTTTCCAAGCACGGGCGGCTGCAGCGCTTTGATGTAAATCAACAACCGCACCACAGGCAGCGCGAGCCTGAACTGAGGAGCCAAGAACCGAACTAACGTTTTTGAACGGACGCAGATCGCGAAGCTAACCGCCTCCACAAAAGTGGTTCCTTAGGCAGGCTGATGGTTGAGCGGAGTAATTCGCGGATAGGAGGAAAGGCATGAGTGTCTCGAAAATTGCTGCAACGCTTTCAATGGTTGGTGCGCTATCGCTGGCCTCCTATGGACCAGCGCAAACTGCACCACTCACGGCACTTTCCGCAGCCGCAAAGCCCGATGCTCAACAAAGCAACGCGGTACAGGTGCGTTACGGCTGGGGCGGGGGATGGCGCGGAGGCGGATGGGGTGGCGGATGGCGTGGAGGCGGATGGCGTGGCGGCGGCTGGGGCTTGGGTCTTGCTGCGGGCGCCTTGGTCGGCGCGGCGATAGCCTCACCGTACTACTATAGCGGCGGCTACTATCCGTATTCTGGCTACGGCTATACCTCTTACGACTATCCCTCTTACGGCTATCCGTATTACGGCTACACCGCTGGATACTACCCGGCGGCCTATGGTTACGGTTACGGTTACTATCGGCCTTATTGGCGTCGCTACGGCTATGGTTACTGATAGTGCGTAGGAGCCGTCGCTGACTCTCAACCCAGCGGCGGCTTTTTCGCTACGGTGATCGAATTTTTTGACGCGACTGCTGGCGACTGCTGGGCCTCGCGGTCCATCACGGTCCTGCAGCCGGAACTTAGACTCGCGCGGTTCTTAATCATGCAAGCTGTGATCCGGGGAATGTCCGGAATTTCCGAGCTGCAAAGCCGAAACGCGTCACCGGTGCACATTTGCTGCGACTCTGGGCTGAAGGCGTGACCCGACGTCGACAGCGTCGAAAAGGAAACGACTAACGCTGCAACCAACGCGGCCTTGCGAATTGATTTTGTCATGATCGAACCCCGTTGTTGATCAGTGACCGCAAAGTTGTGCGCGTTTCGTTTCGGGAGAATGTCACCGGCCGCAAAAAACGGCTGCGTACGGCCAAGAATTAGTTTCATGGCGCCGCGGCAGCGAAACACACGACGACAGACTGTTTCTTTCCGGCGACAAGGCGCTTGATTCCGTGCGTTCCTGTGACGCGCTGATCCGCAATATCACGGGCGTGCGCGACTCCATGGCTGTCCATATTCGTTTATTGGACAGGCGTTGGACGCAAACGTCGGAGCGTTATTGAAATATATGGCGCTCCCTAGCGGAATCGAACCGCTCTCTCCACCGTGAAAGGGTGGCGTCCTAACCGATAGACGAAGGGAGCAAGGCGACTGCCGCAACATGGCCCGAACTGGAAGGCCCCGCCGCTGCCTCGCTTTGAACTAGCGAAATTTTGTTAATGAATCAAAGCCTTGACAGGATTTGTTCACTTTGCCGGTCCGGCCGCGGGGGCGGCGAACACCGGCGCGCGAACGTATAGTGGCGTTTGCGTCCTCCGGCAAGCCGGGCGTGGGCCGGTTTTCCCACAGGGCTTGGCGCAGGCTCCGGCAATTTGCGGGCGCCCGTTCCCCTTTTAATTTCAGTAATTTGCAACAGTTTTTAAAGCCCCCTCCGATAGGAAGGCGGCAAGGGATCATTTCAACCGGAACAGCAGATCGTGCCCGCCCCCACAAAACGCGACGTGCGCAGGTCCGTGCAGCAGACAGCATGGGTCACCCTGGAAGGCGGCTTTGCGGCGCGCGAGTGCCTTGTACACGACATGTCTGCCACCGGCGCGAAGCTGACCGTCTCGGATGCGAGCGTGCTGTCGGGCCAGGTGCGCCTTGCGTTCTCGCGCGATGCCAACAAGAGCCGCAAATGTCAGGTGGTCTGGCGGCGCGGCCGTTCTTTCGGCGTCAAATTCGTCAAATAGGTCCGCGTCAGTTCGCGCTGTCGTTATCCTCACGACATCGGCGGCGCGATGTGCCGCACGAAGCCCGGCCGTGTGCTGAGTTCCGCGAACCAGCGCTCGAGATGGGGAAACACAGGTTTGGTGATCCCCTCCACGCCGAACCAGCGCCGCGCATAGGCGCCGAGCGCGATGTCGGCGAGCGAAAATTCATCGCCGGTGATGAAGCGGCGCGTCTTGAGATATGCATCGACAATCTGCCACTGGGCCGCTTCGGCGTCGGCATCTTTCTGGATCGCTACCATGTCGCGCTGTTCGACAGGCGTTCGCACCAGCGCCCAGAACACGGGACGGTCGACTGGTTGCAGCGTGGAGAGGGTCCAGTCGAGCCATCGCTCGACGCTGGCGCGCAGTTTCGGTGCTTGCGGGTAGAGCGAGGACTGCGGCCGATAGGCGAGAACGAAATAGCGCATGATGGAATTCGATTCCCACAGCACGAAGTCGCCGTCGACCAGCGTCGGCACGCGGCCGTTGGGATTCATCGTCAGATATTCGGGCTCGCGATTTTTGCCGAACGCCATGCCCGCATCGATGCGTTCATAGGCGAGGTCGAGTTCGTGCAGGCACCACAGCACTTTCTGCACGTTGACGGAGTTGGGGCGGCCCCAGATGGTGATCTGATTGTTATTGTTGCTCGACACGATTTTCGCTCCCACTTACAGTTGGTGGGTGATAGCGCAATTTCCTCAAAAAAGCAGGTGCCTTCTCGTCTCGATGCAGAGCTGCTTGCGAGATGTGAATGTAAAAGATCAGGCTTCGCGGTCAGCGAAGCCTGATCTGGCGCTCGGGATGTTGTTTGTCAGTGGCCGAAGAACAGCCACAACAGAATGATCACCGGGATCGGCACACCCAATAGCCAAAGCAATATTCCTCGTCCCATCATTGCCTCCTCGTTCCTCGATGGATGAGCAACGCGTGGGGCAGGGTGGAGTTCCGGCGGTTACGAGCGCCACGAACCCTGCACGAGGAGTGCAGGCGCTGTGTTTACCAATGTCCGGTGTTGGGCATCGACGACCACGGCTCTGCCGGCGGCTTTGCATCGCCTTTTTGCAGAAGCTCGATCGAGTGCAGATCCGGCGAGCGCACGAATGCCATCTGACCATCGCGTGGCGGCCGGTTGATGGTGATGCCGAGTTTCATCAGGCGATCGCAGGTCGCGTAGATATCGTCGACCTCATAGGCGAGATGGCCGAAGTAGCGATCCTCGCCGTATTTTTCTTCATCCCAGTTATAGGTGAGTTCGACCAGCGGCGCGCCGCGTCCCTTCGAAGCCGCCAAGATGCCTTCGTCCTCTGTAGCGCACAGGAACACCAAAGTGAATTTAGCCTTGTCGTTGTCGACGCGGCGCACTTCCTTCAGTCCCAGCGCGTCGCGATAAAACTTGAGCGCGGTATCGAGATTGCGGACGCGCAGCATGGTGTGAAGGTAACGCATGTCAGTTCTCCCAGGATGGACCGTTCGTTATTTCCGGCTCTCGGGAACTTCAATAGCAGGCAGTCGTGACTTGCGGAACCAACGAGGTGTTCAAATCTTGACCATCTAGGGAGCCGCAGGATGGATCAAAGCCATATCCGGCTTAGAAGGCGCGCGGCGGTGAGATCATTCTCAACACGCCGCTTTGGCGCGTCATTTTTCTAAGCGGCCTGATCGGGCCTTCGTCCTTGCCGTCATTGTGATGATGGTTCGCTGACTGATCATTTTGCGTTGCATCGGAACGATCCCGCTGCGGGGCTGTTTCTTTCCCTTCACGTCCTGGAGAAACGGCATGACAAGATTAGGTATTTTGGGAGCTACGGCTCTTTCGCTTTCACTCGCAATCGCCACACCGGTATTGGCGCAGCAGCAGGGCCACGGCGGCCGAGCTGGCGCGCACGCGGCAGGTGGAAACATGGGTGGCGCCCGGATGGGCGGTGGCCCGCGCGCACAGTCCAACATGGGCGCTCAGGCCAATGTTGCTCGCGGCAACGCAAACTTTGCTGGCCGCGGCAACGGGCAATTTGCCCGAAGCAATCCGCAATTTGCACAACGCGGCGAATTCCGCGGCTATCGCGGTCGCGGCTTTGCTGTGGGCGCTGCGGCCGCAGGCGTAGCGACGGGTGCGGCGATCGCGGCCGGTGGCTACGGATACGGCCCGTCCTACTACGGCGACAACTACGCTTATGACTCCGGCTATTATGGCGACAGCTACGCCTATGACACCGGCGCCACCTATGATACCGGCATTCCGCTCGTGACGTTCGATCAACAGGTTCCGGTTGAAGGGCCGGTCGCCGTCGCCGGCGATGCGTCCTACTGCGCGCAGCGTTACCGCTCCTATGATCCGGCAAGCGGTACTTATCTTGGCTTCGATGGCATGCGGCATCCCTGCCCGTAAGACGTCTGATAAGTGACTAAAGAGGAGGGCGGTCCAGTCGGACCGCTCTTTTCTTTTGGTTCCCGCAAGCTTCAAATTTCATCCGCGGTTCCCACTGCAACCCGTCGCAATCTCTCTGCGTTAATAACGTAGTGCGAATGGAGGAATGCGCATGAAAAAGACACTCGCAGTATTGGCGACGGTCGCAGCGGTTGGCGCGACCACCGTCACGGCTACTGCCCCGGCTGAAGCGCGTGGTTTCCGTGGCATTGGACCCGGTCTCGCCTTTGGTCTGGCCGCTGGTGCGATCGCGGCCGGTGCAGCCGGCGCCTACGGCTATTACGGTCCCGGCTACTATGGGTACGGTCCCTATTACGGGCCGGCCTATTATGGACCCGGATATGCCTACTATGGCGGACCCTACGGCGGGCCATACTGGCGGCATCGCTATTGGCAAAACCGTTACTACTGGTAGGCGCAAGCCTTCCTGACTCAAGCCTTCCTGACTAAAGAAAAGCCCGGAGCGATCTCCGGGCTTTTTCTCGATCTCCACTGATAGTCCCGCTCACCTCACGGCCAAGCGTGGGTACGCTCAAGCATTTCCCTCGATGGCTCACCGTGGCGCGCGTTCTCCAATGTGGTCGTGAAATATTCCTCGCGCTCCCGCTTGAATTTTTCCTGTGTGGCTTTGAATGTTGCCACACGTGTTGCGATTTCTTCGCGCTCGCGCGCGAGCCGATCGTACCGTTCGCTCATGCCCATCCCTTGAACTTGATTCGCGTCCCGTCATCATTGGCGTCCGCAATTGAGGCGCGAATTGGATAAAGCCGCTGCGAGATTGTGATTGTGGATAAGGATTGCCGCTCCTTGTGACGCGCGACCGTTGCCGGTAGCGAGAGCGCGAACAGGAGGCCTGTATGGCAAAAGTCGATCTGGATTCGCTGAACATCGAAGAACTCGCGGCACTGCGCGACGCTGCAACGGAAAAGCTCGCTCAAAAAGTCATGGCGCGGCAGGCGGAGCTCGAAGCGGAGCTGGAAAGATTGTCGCAATACGGCAAGCTCACCAAGAAAGCGCTGGTTACGCCGCCCGTTGCCAAGCCAAAGAAAGCCGAGCGAGCCGCTCGCAAAGCCGATGAAACGAAGGACGCCGTTGCTGAAGCGGCCTGATGCTAGTGGTCCGATTCTAACATTTGCACCCCGGTGTGGCAGGTACTTTTGCAAATGTTAGAATCAAAGGACCATTAGCAAATATAGGTTTCTAGTGGGGTTTTGGATTTGACATTCGCTTTACGCATTCCCGGTTACGGGGTAGCGAATGTCAAATCCACTCCACTAGTGTCTCGATTCCGAAATTCGGGCTCATTTTGCGGAGCCACGTTTCGAACTTCGGAATTGAAAGACACTAGCCAACGTTTTGATCTAGTGTGGCTTTGGTTCAGAAGTCCGCATGACGAGACGGCGGCCGTAATGATGCGGACTTCCGAACCGCCACACTAGTTCGAAATAGCCAGAGGGACCTCCATATTGTATTCGATATGGAGGAACCCTCGGGCTGTTGGCAGTGATTGCTTCGGATATCAGTAGCGGTGTCGAGCGGCTCGGTGAGATGATCGCCGAAGCGTCCGCGATCGTTCCCTTTACCGGCGCCGGCATTTCGACCGAGTGCGGGATTCCGGATTTCCGCTCGCCCGGCGGACTATGGACCCGTAACCGGCCGATCCCCTTCGATGAATTCATCGCAAGCCGTGAAGCGCGAGACGAGTCATGGCGGCGGCGTTTTGCCATGGACCCGACGTTGAAGGCCGCAAAGCCAGGACGCGGTCACCGGGCGCTCGCTTCGCTCTATCGCGCGGGCAAGATCCCCGCGATCGTCACCCAGAATATTGATAATTTACATCAAGCGTCAGGCTTCGCGGACGATCACGTGATTGAGCTGCACGGCAATACCACGTACGCGCGCTGCATCGGATGCGGCCTGACTTACGATCTTGGCTGGGTGAAGCAGCGTTTTGAGGCTTCAGGTCACGCGCCGGGTTGTGCAACGTGCCAGGAGCCGGTGAAGACGGCGACGGTATCCTTCGGTCAGGCGATGCCCGAAGACGCCATGCGCCGCGCTGCGGAACTTGCCGAACAATGCGATCTGTTTCTTGCGATCGGATCGTCGCTGGTCGTCTGGCCGGCGGCCGGTTTTCCGTTGATGGCGAAACGCGCGGGCGCTCAACTCGTTATCATCAATAACGAACCGACCGAGCAGGACGGCATCGCCGATCTCGTCATTCGGCATGATATCGGCGACACGCTCGGGCCGTTTGTGGGCAACTGATGCCTAATTGATTCGCTGATGCGCAAGGCTGTTCATAGGTTCCGGAAGATTCGTTTTTTATCTATGCGCCGCGACCGAGAGTGTTATCTTGATTCGAGAGATTTGCGGGGCGTCTTCCTCGAAATTGCAGAGACAGACGCGATAGAATCACCGCCGCGTTCGCCGGCGGGATGTTGATCATGTGTGGGGTCCGGGGTCATGGGGTCGGACGGATTTGAGTCCAAGAAGCTCGGTGGTCAGCCGCCAGGGGCGGCGGCTGGACCGGGAAGGCTCGGTTCTGGATTTTCGGCCTCTGGTCCGAGAGACCCAGCGCTCGACGCCATGCAGGGGCTGGGCGACGCCGCTGCCAATCTCGTCGAGATCGCCGGCATCATCAAATGGTTCGATGCATCAAAGGGCTACGGCTTCATTGTCCCCGACAATGGATGGCCTGACGTTCTTCTCCACGTAACGGTTCTCCGGCGCGACGGCTACCAGACAGCGTATGAGGGCGCGCGCGTGGTTTGCGAATGTGTGCAGCGCGCCAAAGGTTATCAGGCGTTCCGCATCGTCTCGATGGATGAGTCGACTGCGATCCATCCGGCTCAAATGCTGCCGCCGCGGACTCACGTCAACGTCACGCCGACCAGCGGTCTGGAGCGGGCGCAGGTGAAGTGGTTCAACCGGCTTCGCGGGTTCGGCTTCCTGACCTGCGGGGAGGGAACTCCCGATATCTTTGTCCACATGGAAACGTTGCGGCGCTACGGCATGACCGAATTGCGCCCCGGCCAGTACGTGCTGGTCCGCTTCGGGCCAGGTTCCAAGGGCATGATGGCGGCCGAGATCCAACCTGAAACCGGTTCGCCCGGACTTTCCTCGCACTGAGCTTGCCTTGTGCAGCAAATCTCCCGCCACTACGCCGATGGCGCGGGCTCGGCGCTGTTGATCCGGCCTCCAGGAAGAGCCGACCAGCCCGGTAAAATCGCAAAAGTGACTGCCGCCGGACGCCGCGAATGTTAAAAGCGCGCGGTTTCAGTCACTAGCTCGCGCCGGCTAGTGGAGTGGATCAGGATCGGACCACTAGCGGGCGCGACCAACGAGGCGTGGTGGGGCGGATGGTGTCGATGAAGTCTGGTCAAGCGGCTCGGAGCCGTTGGCCGCAATCCCAATTCTGGATGGCGCTTGCTTTTGTCGGCGCGCTTTGGATGTTTGCCGGCGAAGCCGCGCGCGCCGCGTCGATCCAGCCGCTGGAGATCGTGACCAAGACCGGCGTGCATGTGTTCTCGGTCGAGATGGCAACGACCGAAGACGAGAAGACCACCGGGTTGATGTACCGGAAGGAACTTCCAGAGGGCAAAGGCATGCTGTTCGATTTCGCGCCCGAACAGGAAGTGTCGATGTGGATGAAAAATACCTACATCTCGCTCGACATGATTTTCATCAGGGCCGACGGCAGGATTCTTCGTATCGCGGAAAATACCGAGCCGATGTCGACCAAGATCATCCCGTCGCGGGGGCAGGCCAAGGGGGTGCTCGAGGTGATCGCCGGCACGGCGCAGAAATACGGGATCGCCCCGGGCGATCGCGTCGCCCATCCGCTGTTCAACGGCAAGTAGGGTCAAGCGAACAGCAATCTTATTCATTGGCCGGCCGATAGGCGCTAGGCTTAGGCTGTTGTTCTGACTGTCATTTTAGGATGGCCCCGTGGCCTGCCAGCCCCAGGGCATCCCGTCTTGCTGACGGTCATTTAAGCGTGTATCGACGGGGCCTTCCGGCAGATCGGGGTATAGCGCAGCCTGGTAGCGCGGCAGTTTTGGGTACTGCAGGTCGTTGGTTCGAATCCAGCTGCCCCGACCAATCTTCAGCGATCTTGTTGGGAGATCGCCACCGCATCGGCGGTTGTTCCGCCGGTCATTCAACGAAACATTCCCGAAACCATTTTTGCTGCCGCGCGAAAACCGCCTGAAACGAAGACTTGCGATGGTCCAATCTGCCTCAGCCGAGGTGGAATTTTGGAGGTTGCCATGACTGCACTTGTCCAGGCTTTGTACCGCGTATCGCACACCGAAACCGAGACCGACGTGTTGAAGATGGTCACACTGTTTTGCTGCGCCGGCCTGTTTGTGTCTCTCCTGTTCGCGACCTATGGCCTCGACCTGAGCCCGGGCTTCTTCTGAGCAAGGCTGGTCCAACTCCGCCGTCACGATTACAGCTTCAGTAAATTTGACCCTTTGCCGGAACGGACACGCGGCACAGCGCGCCCATACCGGAATCCAGTAGTTCAGCGAATTTCCGCAGGCGAAGCGAAGCTGGCGATATCAACACCAGCTTCGCTACATCGCAGGTTCATCAGGTGCAGAGGACCGAACGTAAGACAAGGTCTGCATCGTAGAGCCCCAAGTTCTCTCTCCTCATTGCAGGCTTGCTGCGGAGCGGCGCAGTCCAGCGCTGCGGCCCGATCATGCCCAACAGTATCACCTTACTGCCGCGCGGCTTGCCTGCCCGTGGCCTGTGACGTAGTGCTTGATCAACAAATAATCGAGCGCCCCGTCAGTGGGTGCAAAAAATTGGGGGGAGAGTATGGGGCATCGCCGGTACTGGATATTCGTTCTTATGTTCCTGCTGGCGACGATCAATTACGTCGACCGGATAGTGCTTTCGGTTTCCAGTGCGCCGATCGCCCAGGAGTTCGGCATCGACAAGGTCCAGCTCGGCTATCTCTTTTCTTCCTTCCTGTGGCTCTACGTCGTCTGCCTGGTTCCGATGGGCATGATCGTCGACAAGCTCGGCACCCGCACCGTCAACGCGGCGGGAATCGGCCTGTGGTCAATCGCCACCGCATTGACGGGATTGGCGACCGGCTTCGGCATGCTGATCGCAACGCGCGTGCTCATGGGCGTCGGCGAGTCCACGACATATCCGGCATCCGGCCGCGTCATCCGCGAATGGATCCCGCTGAAGGAGCGCGCGCTGTTTGCGGCCATCTTCAACGGCGGCGCCTATTTCGGCCCGGCGGTCGGCGGTCTCGTGCTGGCCGGGCTGGTCAGTTCGCTCGGCTGGCGCACGACGTTTCTGATTTGCGCCGCCATCGGCTTTGTCTGGCTGCTCGCCTGGATGATCTGGTTCCGCAAGCCGGAAGAGGTGAGTTGGCTCAGCGATGACGAGCGAGCCTTCATCCTGCGCGAGCGCAACGGCAACACCAGGAATGCAGCTCCCGATGGACACTCAATCGGCCTGCGCGGCCTGTTGAGTTCGTCGTCGATGTTGGGTCTCATGGCGACGCAGGGCTGCGCCGTCTACACACAATATTTCTTCCTGACCTGGCTGCCGAACTACCTTCAGACCGAACGCGGCATGTCGCTGCTCAAGAGCGGCGCGCTGATGTCGTTGCCTTTCCTCGGGGCAGTGATCCTCACTGTATTTCTCGGCAAACTCAGCGACAGCCTGCTGACCGAGGAGAGCGCGCGGACCGGTGGCCGCAGGCGGCTCGGTGCGCTGTTGATGCTGATGGGCTCGGTGATCCTGCTGACACCGCTGGTCGATAATGTCTATCTGATCCTGGTGCTGATCACGATTGCGCTGGGTGGCGTGGCGTCTGCGGTTGCGCTCAATATCGCGATGGTCGGCGACCTCCTGCGAACGCCTGCGGATTCCGGCCGCGCCACCGGTCTGCTTATCCTCGGCGGCAACATCTTCGGCATCATGGCGCCGATCGTGACCGGCTACGTCGTGCAGTCGACCGGCAGTTTCAATATGGCGTTCGTCGTCGCGGGTGCGCTGCTTGCGCTCGGTGCGCTCACCGTTTTCCTGCTGGCGCGGACACCGATTGGCCCTAGCGAAAGCGATGCAGCGCTGTCGGTCCGTACGGCGTAGGGGAATACGATCTTGTTTTTTCATCCACCCAAAGACCTCGAGACCCGCGTGTTTGCGCGCTTGCCGGATGAATTCCGCAAGGCCGATCCCAATAACGAGTGGGCGCGCTTCCAACCCAAAGGAAGTCCCGCGCGCTCGCTGCTCGAGGGACCGTCCTTCGACCGCGACGGCAATCTGTGGTGTGTCGATCTGCCCAACGGGAGGATCTACAAAATTACCTCGGACGGCCAGTTTCACGTGGCTGCCGAGTATGACGGTTGGCCGAACGGGCTGAAATTCCACCGCGACGGCCGTATCTTCATTGCGGATTACAAGAACGGGATCATGGAAATGGATCCCGTCAACGGCAAGGTGAAGCCGTATCTGCTTCGCGCGAGCCTTGCGCCGTTCAAGGGCTGCAACGACCTTTTCTTCGCCGCCAATGGCGACCTCTATTTCACCGATCAGGGTCTCACCGGTCTACACGATCCGACCGGCCGGCTGTTTCGCCTGACCGCAAGTGGCACGCTCGAATGTCTGCTCGACAATGTGCCGAGCCCGAATGGTCTCGTGATGAACCTTGCCGAGAATATGGTCTATCTCGCGGTCACGCGCGGCAATTGCGTCTGGCGCGTCCCGCTCAGTCCGGAAGGCGGCGTTGCCAAGGTTGGCATCTATATCCAGCTGTCCGGCGGCTGGGGCGGCCCGGATGGTCTGGCGCTCGACGCTCAGGGACGACTGTTCATTGCGCATGTCGGCATGGGCGCGGTGTGGGTCGTCGATGCGCTGGGCGAGCCCGTCTATCGCATCCGGACCTGCGCCGAGCCTCACACCACGAACATGGCGTTCGGTGGCCCGGACAATAAAACCCTGTTCATCACGGAATCCGGCAGCGGCTCGATCCTGAAAGCGCAACTGGATGTACCGGGCAAGCCGATGTTCTCGCACCTCTGACAAGGGCGGCTTCAGGCCTCTTGCCAAATACCCTTGGCGATCAGCTTGCGGCCGAACTCGCAGAGAATGTCGTGAAAGCGTTCCGCCGCCACACCGAGCGGCCGCGATTTGGGTCGCGCTACCAGCCAGGTGACGAACAGGTCCGCAATCGGGCTTGCGGAGACGTGGCCCTGCTTCAGAAGCTCGCGGACGCCGCACATCGGCAGCACAGTATAACCGAGCCCGGCGGTGACAAGGTCCGTCATCAGGGGGAGGGTGTTTGCTTCGAAACGCACATTCGCGGTGAGGCCATGCACGCCGAGCCGGTCTTCGACCATCAGGCGCAGGCTGTTCGGTCGCATGGTGAGGATCAGCGGCAGGTCGCCAAGCGTCCCGATATGCGTGTCCTTGCGCATCGAAAGTTTTGCGTCGGCCGGACCCACCAGCACCAGCCGCTCACGGCCGAGAATCTGCGAAACCGTTCCATGCGAAGGCTCGGTCGTGTTGGTGATTGCAAGGTCGAGGACGCCGTTGGCAACGAGGTCACGTAGCTGACCACTGGTTTTCTCGACGAGGCGGATCGCAATGCGCGGGTAGGCGCTCTGATACTGCTTGACTAGGGGCACGGCGATCAATCCGCGCGGCGAGGGCGGAATGCCGAAGGCAACTTCGCCTGAAGGTTCGACGGAGACGGCGGTGACGTCGGTCTTGAGCAGGCGCAACTGGCGTTCGATGCTTTGCAGGCCTTCGTGAAGCTGCTTGCCGGCTTCGGTCAATAGCATGCCGCGGCCGCCGCGCACGAACAGCGGCGTCTGGAATTCCAGTTCGATCGCCTGGATCTGGCGGCTCAAGGTCGGTTGGGATACGCGCAGCGATTGCGCAGCGCTCGAGAGATTGCCGTGCTCGATCACTGAAAAGAAATATCTGATTTTCCGCTGGTCCATGGCGTGCGCTCACCTGCGACAACGTATACGATCGTTGAATAGATCGTATCGTAAAAATTCGATTGCTGCATGTAAACGCGGTTGTTAGGCTTTTATCTCGCAATGGCGCGTAGCGGAGTTGATCATGAGGGGCCTCAAGCTAGTCGGCATTATCTCTGCGTGTCTGCTTCTGGCGGCGCAACTTCCGGCGAATGCGCAGGAGAATATCCGGATCGGTGTTCTGTTGCCGCTGACCGGGCCGCTCGCCAAAAACGGCCTCGAGAACTGGGAGGCCATGCAGATCGCCCGCGACATGATCAATGAGCGCGGCGGGATCGATGGCCACAAGGTCGAATACCTGCAAGGAGACGCCAACACGCCGAATGCCGCGATCAGCGAGACCGAGCGGCTCATCACCAAGGATGGCATCAAGATCACGACCGGCTCGTTCGCTTCACCGATCGCGATTGCGGTGAGCCAGGCGGCGGAGCGTCACGGCGTATTCCATTGGGAAACGACCGGCGCGGCCGAAGTTATCACGCGCCGTGGTTTCAAGCATACCTTCCAGGTAGGCGCGCCCGCGCGCAAATATGGCCAGGCCGCCGTCGATTTTATCCTCAATGACCTGGCCAAGCGGCTGAACAAGCCGGTCGGCGCACTGAAAATCGCTTTGCTGTGGGAAAACCGCGCCTTCGGAAAGTCGGTCGGCGACGGCATCCGCGCCTATACGCAGAGCAAGGGCGTCAAGCTCGTTTACGACGAGGGTTACGACCAGACTGCGACCGACATGACGCCGATCGTTCAGAAACTAAAGGACGTCGCGCCCGACATTGTGATCGCGATCTCGTTCCCCAACGATGCGATTCTGTTCCAGCGCAAGGCCAAGGAACTGGATTTCAACGTCGCAGCTTTTATCGGCGTCAGTGCCGGCTATTCGTCGCCGGATTTGCGGGATTCGATTGGCGATTCGGTCGTCGGCATTTGCGTTGCCGATTTCCCGCCCAAGGTGAATGCCGCGGTGCTGACGCCCGAGACCAAGAAGGTCGCCGAGGAATTCTATAAGCGCTACGAAGCCAAGCTGAAGCGTCCGCCGGCCGGGCATGCCGCCGCCGGTTTCTCGGCGGTCTGGGCGCTGTTTACGGAAGTTTTGCCGAAGGCCAGGACGTTCGAGCCGAACGAGTTGCGCGAGATCGCACTCAAGCTCGATCTACCCGAGGGATCGCTGGTCAATGGCAGCGGCATCAAGTTCACCAATTTCGATTGGCCTGACGATCCCAAGGATGCCGGCCAGAACCTGCGCGCCTCGATCGGCGTCTGGCAATGGACCAAAGCCGGCAACGAAGAAGTCTATCCACCGGAGCTCGCTACCCAGTCGCCGATCATGGTCCCGCTGCCGGATTGGAGTAAGCGTTGATCTTCCACCCGGCGGCTGACGTGCCTCACCCGGCTGGCGGAAGGCGCACGTGAACACGATCCTCCAGCTTGTTATTTCCGGCCTCCTGATCGGCAGCGTCTACGCGCTGATGAGCATTGGGCTGACCTTGATCTTCGGCGTTCTGCGGGTCGTCAACTTCGCACACGGCGAATTCCTGATGATCGCGATGTACGGCGTATGGGCATTCAGCCGGCTTTTGCGCCTTAATCCCTATTTTGCGGCGATTGCCGTCGTGCCGGCGATGTTCCTGTTCGGTGCGCTGGTCTATCGGCTCGTCATCGGCGCTGCGCTGGCGAAGCCGCATCTGGTCGTGGTGTTTGCCACCATGGGCCTGTCGATTTTCCTGCAGAACGTTGCCTTGATGGCCATGACCGCCGACCTTCGCGACGTGCCGCCGATTTTCGCACGCTCGATTTCGATCGGCGGCGTCTTCATCAAGGGTGAACTGCTGCTCGGATTTATCGTTACGCTCCTCTGCACCGTCATCCTGCAATGGGTGATCAAGCGCACGTTTCTCGGCAAGGCCATCCGCGCCACGGTGCAGGATGGCGAAGCCGCCAAGCTGATGGGGATCGCCGTTCCGAGAATCTTCCTGATCACGTTTGCCGCGGGCTCGGCGCTGGTCGGGCTCGCCGCCTGCGTGATGGTGCCGTTGTTCTCGGTATTTCCGACCGTCGGCCTGAACTTCGTTCTGATCGCCTTCGTCATCGTGGTGCTGGGCGGCATGGGCAGTATCGAGGGCGCGTTGCTCGGCGGCTTCTGCGTCGGCGTCGTGCAGTCGGTGAGCGCGTACTACGTCGCGCCGGCATTCGGGCAGTTGTTCTTCTTCCTGCTGTTCCTGCTGGTCATGATCTTTCGGCCCAACGGGTTGTTCGGCCAGAAGGGCGCCGCGACGCTTGGTATGAATGAGTAGCGCCAGATGACGGCGATGCCAGCCAAGCCAGGCCTGTTGCAGCGGATTTCCGGACTGCCACAACGCGGGCGCATGTCCTGGTTTGAAATCATCCTGCTTGCGATTTGCGTGGCCTGGGTGGCCTTCGGCATTGCGCCGACCTTTCAGGACGTCGTCGTTCTCTCGTTCCTGTTCGCCGGGCTGGCGCTCGCCTGGAATATCGCCGGCGGCTGCGCCGGCTTGATTTCGTTCGGCCACGCCGCCTTCTTCGGAATCGGCGCCTATACCTCGACCATCCTGTTTCTGAACTACAACGTCACGCCCTGGATCGGGATTTTCGTCGGTGCCGTCGCCGCAGCCATCGCCGGCGCGGTCCTGTCCTTGATCTGCGCGCGGCTCAAGGGACCGTTCTTCATTCTTTCGTCGCTGGCGTTTGCGGAAGTCGTGCGGATCATCGCGCTGAACTGGTCATCGGTCACTGGCGGTGCGGAAGGCCTGTCGATTCCGCCGGTGCCTGATCTCGCCAACATGGTGCTGGGGTCCAAGAGTGCCTATGAGGCGTTGACCCTGGTCTACCTGCTGGCGGCCTATGCGATGACCCGCTGGCTCGAGGCGTCGCGCTTCGGATTTTATCTGTTCGCGATCCGGGACAATGACGAAGCGGCCGCGGCGGCCGGCATCAATCCCCTGATGGTGCGTTCCGCCGCCATGGCGCTGAGCGCCGCGCTGACGGGAATGGGCGGTACGCTGTTCGCGCAGTATTTCCTCTATCTCGATCCGACCTATGTGATTTCGCCCGAACTGTCGTTCCAGTTCGCGTTATTGCCGGCGGTCGGCGGGCTCGGGACCGCCGTTGGTCCGATTCTCGGCTCGTTCCTGATCACGCCGCTGTCGGAGCTTCTGCGCGCCAATCTCGGCAATGCCGTCGCCGGATTGCATCTTGTGATCTACAGCGCCGGCTTGATCGTCGTGATGCTGTATTTCCCGTCGGGGATTGCGGGTGCGCTCGAAAAGCTCAAGTCACGAAGGCCGCAGCGATGACCGCGCTCCTGGAGGTGCAAAACGTCAGCCGGACGTTCGGTGCCACCCGCGCCGTCGACAACGTGTCGTTTGCGGTGCAGCCCGGCGAACTGCTTGGGCTGATCGGACCTAATGGGGCGGGCAAAAGTACGCTGTTCAATCTGATCGCCGGCGTCATGCCGCCGTCCGATGGGCAGATCATTCTCGACGGAGCCAAAGTCACCGGTTGGAAATCCCACGAGATGGCGCGGGCCGGCGTCGCCCGGACCTTCCAGATTCCGAAGCCTTACCGGCAACTGTCCGTCATCGAGAACGTGATGATCAGCGCATTCTTGCGCGAACGGTCGGTGACGGCGGCACGGGATCTTGCCGATGGCACGCTGGGCGATCTCGGGCTGGCGCCATATCGCGACCGGCCTGCCAGTGAGCTGACGGTCGGCCTTTTGAAACGGCTTGAAGTGGCGCGAGCGCTCGCCATGCAGCCTAAACTCGTGCTGTTCGACGAGATCATGGCGGGACTGACCCCAACCGAGGTCGGCGCGATGACGGAGATCGTAGCATCCCTGCCGGCACGCGGCATTACCGTGATCTGGGTCGAGCATGTGCTCTACGCGATCATGAAGACGGCGACCCGGATGGTCGTGATCAACCGCGGCAGCGTGATCGCGGAAGGTACGCCAGTGGACGTCGCCCGCGATCCCGTCGTGGTCAAAGCCTATCTTGGTGAGGAGATGCAGCTTGCTTGAGGTCAAAAACCTCGATGCATTCTATGGGGCCATGCAGGTGCTGCACGGCGTCAATCTCGCCGTGGGCACCGGTGAGATCGTCGGCCTTGTCGGCGCCAACGCGGCCGGGAAGAGCTCGCTGATGTTCTCGCTGGCGGGTTTGCGAACCGAATGCCGCGGCGAGGTGCTGCTCGACGGCGTTCCAATCCAGAGTCTGACGCCCTGGGAGCGGCCGGCCAGGGGGCTTGTGCTGGTGCCGGAGCGGCGGCGGTTGTTTCCGTTCATGAGCGTGCTCGAAAATCTCGAACTCGGCGCCTATGCGCCCGCCGCGCGCGCAGTGATCTCGCAATCGCTCGAAGAGGTCTTTGCGCTGTTGCCGACCTTGTCCGAGCGGCGCAACCAGATTGCGGGTTCGATGAGTGGTGGCGAACAGCAGATGCTCGCGATCGGCCGGGCGTTGATGGCGCGGCCACAGGTGCTGTTGCTGGACGAGCCGACCGAGGGGCTCGCGCCGATCTATGTGAAGCTCTTGTTCGACTTGATCGCCGATCTGCGCCGCAAGGGTCTCACCATCCTGATCGTCGAGCAGAACGTCCATCATGTGCTGCGAACGGCAGACCGCGCTTACGTGCTCGAAAACGGGCGGATCGTCATGGAAGGCGAGGGCTCTGCTCTCCTCAACGACGCCAGGCTCAAGACGGCCTATTTGGGACTTTAGTCATGATCACAGACATCCACTGCCACTACGTTCCGGACCAGTTTTTCAAGTTCGCACGTTCCCGCCCCGAATTCGCTGTCGAGATCAAGCGGCAGGAGGGTGACGCTATCGATCTCGACATCCGCGGCATGCACTTTGGCCTCAACACGACCTTCTTCCAGATGGAGAAGCAGCTCGAGCGAATGCAGCGTGACGGCGTCGAGCGCGCGATGCTGTCGCAGGCGACGCCGTTTATCGATTATCATCTGGACGCTGCACTCGCTGTCGAAGCCGCCATCGCCTTCAACGATGGACTGGCGGCGGCGATCGCGCCGGATCGGACACGATTTGGCGGCTGGGCGTTGTTGCCGATGCAGGATGCGGAGGCGGCCGCGAGCGAATTGCGCCGCTGCGTCCGCGATCACGGCTTCATCGGCGGCCATATCGCTTCCAACGTCCGTGGTCTTTATCTGAATGACGCCAGCTTCACCCCGATCATTCAGGCCGCGGTCGATCTCGACGTTCCCCTGTTCGTGCATCCGGCTGACCCCTTGGGCAAAGACCGCACGCGCGACTATGAACTGACGGTCGTGGCGGGCTATCTGTTCGACAGCACGATCAACATTTTGAAAATGATCTGTTCGGGCTTTCTCGACCGTTGGCCCACGCTGAAGCTGGTCTGTGCCCATGGCGGCGCTTTCAGCCCGGCGCTGCGCGCCCGCATGCAGCGCGAGGTCGATACCAATCCCTCACTGAAGCGCACGCTGACCAGGCCGGTCGGCGACTATCTGCGGCAGCTCTATGTCGATTCCATCTGTTTCGAGCCAGCAATGTTGAGGTACGTCACCGAGGTGATACCGGCCGAGCAGATCCTGCTGGGAAGCGACGCGCCGTTCCCGCTTGGCGAGCCGAACCCGGTGACGTTCGTGCAAAATGCCTTACCGGCGGCGCAGACGAAACTTGTGCTGGAAAGCAATTTTGAGCGGTTGATAGGAGGCTAGTGCGGCGAATTTGAAGTTCCTCTCAGTATTGCAACGATGTTCGTCATAGGAACTTCAAATTCGAAGCCGCACTAGTAACGATAAATAGCTAGAGCTCCTTTGATTCCGAAGTTCGCATCAGAGGTTGCCGCAATTGCTTGCGAATTTCGGAATCGGAGCTCTAGTATGGATGTCAGGCGCGTTTGGACTTGCAAGGACGTCGTTTTCGCGGAGGGCGGCCTGCCGGCCTTGAAGCCGGTCACGCGGGTTGCGGCCTGCGCGGTCATCGCCAATCCGTTTGCGGATGAGCCGCAGGACGATCTGTCGGAACTCATCGCCTTCGGCGCCGAACTCGGCGAGCTTTTGGTCAAGGAAGCGATGGCGCTGTTGCCGGGACCGGCGATTTCCTACGGCAAGGCCGCAATCGTGGGGACGTCGGGCGATATCGAGCACGCCGCCGCGATCCTGCATCCGCGGATGGGCAAGCCGATGCGCGAGGCCATCGGGGGCGGGCAAGCGATTATTCCCTCGAACGTCAAGATCGGCGCTGTCGGATCGGCGATCGATATTCCCTTGGGCCACAAGGACGACGTCTGGTCATTCGATCAAATTGACACGCTCAGCGTCATGGTTCCCAATGCGCCCAGGCCCGACGAGATCGTGGTGATCGTGGCGCTTGCGGATGGCGGCCGGCCGCGTCCGCGCGTTGCGAAATCGGGCGCCGTGCCGCCGGCGCGGACTGTTTGACGTGTTGGAGCTCTCATGACCAAAAAACCTGCCTATCAGGCTTCGCCCAGCAATCCGAATATCCAGGAGATCCAGACCGAGCCGGAACGGCGCGTCGATATGCCTTATGCACCCGCAATGCGGGTCGAAAGTCCCTGCGGCTTGCTGTTCATCTCCGGCGCGACTCCGTCGCCGCTTTATCACAAGCATCCGCACGTGATTGCCGAGCACAATCATCCAAACGGGATCGAGGACCAGACCCGGCGGGCCATGGAAACCATCAAGATCATTTTGGAGCACCAGGGCCTGACCTGGACCGACGTCGTCAAGGTGACAAAATATCTGACGGATATTCGCGATCAGGACGGCATGGTCGCCGTGCTCAAGGAGTATTTCGGATCGTGGACGCCGGCCAGCACGACGATCTGCATCAATCAGCTCTCGACGCCCGGCGCCCGCGTCGAGCTTGACATGATTGCGGCCTATCCGCCCGGAAAGTGAGGACGAGATGACGGCCTCACCACGCCGCTGCGCGCTCGTCACGGGCTCCAGCGGTGGCCTCGGATATGCGATCGCCGAGAGTTCTCGCAGCCGCCGGGCACGATATCGTGCTGCATGGAATCGATGATCCGGATGAGGTCGAGCCGGCGCGATCGGCGTTGCAAGGCCGCCACGGCACGACCGCGGCCTATTGCCAGGCCGATTTGTCCGAACCTGAAGGTGTCGAATGGCTGATGGCGTTTACGCGGCAAATGGTCGGCGATCCCGACGTTGTCGTCAACAACGCCGTGACCAGGCATTTCGCACCGATCGAACAATTTTCAGACGCCGACTGGCAGCAATCGCTGGCCGTCAACCTGACGGCGCCGTTTCGCATCATTCGGCAGGCCTTACCTGCGATGCGGGCAAAGGATTTCGGCCGCATCATCAACCTGACCTCGCATTACGGACAACGCGGCGCACTCAATCGCGTCGACTACGTGACGACCAAGACCGGCATTATCGGCCTGACTCGCGCCGTGGCGATGGAGACCGTCGGCACCGGCATCACCTGCAATGCCGTCAGTCCGGCAACGCTGCCGACGCCCGCGATCATGAGCCGGATCGATGCCATGGCGTCGTCGCGAGGCATTTCGCGCGACGAAGCCACACGTCAATATATGAAGGAGCGGCAGCCCAGCGGCCGTTTTGTCCGTCTGGAGGATGTCGGCGCGATGGTCGCCTTTCTGTGCAGCGCGGCTGGCCGCGACATTACGGGCACGGTGGTCCCGATCGACGGCGGGTGGTCGGTGGCCTGAAGGCGCCCGTCCAAGGGGTGAGATGGCGGCCCGCGGTTCGGAACCTATGATCTCTAGCGGCGTTCGACGCTAGAGCGGGAGAAACGCCCATGCTGACCGACGTGCAAGTAGCCGTTCTCTGCGATATCGCCCAATCAATCACGTTTGCCGGCGATCGGCTGCGTGAGATCGAGCGCTTGATGGGCGAGGGGTACGTCGTCAGGGACGGCGACCGTTACAAGCTCACGCCCAAGGCAGAGAATGCGCTGTCCGACCGGGGCGTTGGGGTCAACGAGGCGTGATGCCATAATCTTAAAGGGCTGAACGCCACGGCCGCTCGCAATTCGTCGCGCACGTGATTTTCGACGCCGTCGAAAAAACCTCGATCTATGTCTGACGCCGCCATCGCTCGGCCTCCGAGGAGGGTGCATTGCATGCCGCCGACAGTAGCGCGGCCGTAAGTTGCGCGGCGTTGACGAGTTCGGCCGCGTCGACCTTGTCCCTTCGATCGCCGGGCGTGAGAACGAACCGCACATTCGCGGTGGGCTCGTCATATCCTGCCACCAGCCGAAAAGCGGGAATGCCTGCGAGCGCAAAGTTCGCATGATCCGAATTCATCTGCAGCGGGCGCACGCAGCGCAGTTTGTGTCCGTTGGCCTCGGCGGTTTGCAGCAGGAAGGGTTCCAGGCCGGCAAAACCACTGGTCAGCGCCGTCAGACGCTTGCCGCCCGCCACCGTGTCGAGATTGATGTTGAGCGCGATACGCTTTCGTTCGTCCTCGGACAGCCCCGCGACGTAACGCGCGGAGCCCGTGAGCGCCCATTCTTCCGCGCTGAAGAAGGCCAGCCGTACGCCACGCTTCCATGTGTGCACGTGCGGGGCGACGGCGCGGATCACCGCAAGCGCGGTTGCCACGCCCGAGGCATTGTCCATCGCGCTTTCGTTGACGTCGTGCCCGTCGACATGAGCGCTGAGGACCACCACCTCATCGGTCTGGCCGGGGAGGTCGAATAGCAGCGTCGAGGTTTGCGCCGGATATTCTTCCGTAGCGACGACAAGTGTTGCACGTGGCCGTCCCTGGGCAGTTCGAGCAAGACGCGCGGCGCTCTCGGGTGCGATGCCGGCGGCCGGAATGCCGACATCGCCTTCGTTCCGGCCTGAAGAGCCCGCGACCAGCGCGCCCTCGATGGGACCGGCAATGAGAAAGCCGACGGCGCCTGCTTCAAGCGCCATGTTGTACTTGCGGCGGCGATGGATGGTGCCGGCCACGAACATCAATTCATGGCGCACCAGCACGATGCGGCCAGCGATCTCCTGTCGATGCGCTTCGAACTCTTCCGGCGTGCCGCGGCCAAGATCGATCACTTCAGCGGTGAGACCTTCAGGACGCGTCGGCAGCGAACGGACCAGCGGATGGCAGGGCACCTGCGTCCCGTCGGACAGGCGCAACTCGGCTTTCAGTGACCGCCAGCCGCCATAGTTGACCGGGATTTTGCTGCAGGGAGCTCCGCTGGCGAGGCTGCCACGATCCGCGACGTACTCCATCGCTCGGTGCTCGCTTTCGGTACCGGCGAGGCGTCCTCCGAAATCGCAAATCGCGGCGAATTCTTCCGGCAGTGAGCGGTCGTTGGCTATCGTCCCGAGCACATCTGGCGGTAGTCGCATCAGTTTTCTCCAGCTGGCGCAAGGAAGGTTCGCATGTGGGCGTCGAATGCATCGAGGAAGCTGCGCGCAATCGTTGAGAGGTTCGGATCGGCGGCGTGGAACACGGCGATGTCGTAGAGAACCGCCGGCTGGAACGGCCGGATTTCCAAACCCGCCGAAGCAAACTGAAGTGCGGAAGCGCGATCGACGATGGAGACGCCGAGCCCACTCGCCACCATCGCGCAAATGGCTGCAAACAGTTCGGAACTCGCGACGACATTCAGATGGGCATGCGCGTCCGAAAATACCTTCTCGACCAGATGATAGGCCGTCCATAGCCGGGACATGCTGACGAACGGCCGGCCCGACATCAGTTCGGGCGTGATGACATCGTAAGCAGTCAGCGGATCATTTTTGGGCATGATCGCGACACAGCCGATCCGGTATCGCGTGATCGTCAGCCCCGAAGGATCGATGGGCAGCTCCGCGATGCCGATGTCGTAGCTGCGTGACGGAAACATGCCGCGCACCACGTCGGAGTTGCGAACGAACAGCTCGACCTTGATGTTTGGGCGCTCCTTTGTGAAGGCCGCGACCACGGGGGGCAGCAACGTCACGCCGGCCATCGGGTGGCTTGCGATCGTCAGAGATCCGACTTCGCCGACCCGGATTTGTTCGGCGACACGGCCGAGATCGCTGATCTTGGTCAGCGTCTGCTCGACCTCTTCGCGAAACGCGATCGCCTCCGCCGTCGGCCGCACGCGGTTGCCCGAGCGAACAAAGAGCGCGAATCCAACGTCGGACTCGAGCCGTGCAATCTGCGCGCTCACCGCGGGCTGGGTAAGACCGAGAGATGCCGCGGCCTGGGTGATGGAGCCGCTATCCAGAACGCTGCGGAACGCTTCAAGGAGACGAGGGTCGATCTGCATAAAATTTGGTTATTGCCATTTCGACTGTAACTGCTCTAGCTTAAGCGACAATACGGGATTTCGCAAAAGGCAGCATCAGAGTTTTTTGTAGTGGCCGCCACGGAGGGTGCTTGGCTGTGCCGTTGATCGCCGCAGACGGGGTGTCCAAGAGCTTCGGTCCGACCGAAGTGCTCCGGCATGTCAGCCTGGCCGTCGCAGCCAAAGACGTGGTTTGCGTCATTGGCCCATCCGGATCGGGCAAGACCACTTTGCTGCGTTGTCTTGCGCTTCTTGAGCAGCCCAGCGCGGGAACGGTGACGATGAACGGCATCGCCATCGCATCCGCGCGCGACAATTCGGAACAACGCCGCGCCGCGCGCGATGTGCGGCCCGATATCGGCATGGTGTTCCAGCATTTCAATCTCTGGCCACATATGACGGTGCTGGGCAATCTGATCGAGGCGCCGCTGCGTGTGAAAGGCATGACGCGCTCCGAAGCCGTTCAAATGGCCGATGCGCTGTTGGCCAAGGTCGGCCTCTCCGATAAGCGCGACGTCTACCCGAACCGGCTGTCCGGCGGGCAGCAGCAGCGGGTGGCGATCGCGCGAGCGCTGGCGATGTCGCCCAAGGTCCTGCTGTTCGATGAACCGACTTCCGCGCTCGACCCGGAATTGCGTCAGGAAGTCCTGATGGTGATGCGGCAGCTCGCGGGCGAGGGCATGACCATGCTCGTCGTCACCCATGAGATGGGCTTTGCGCGTCAGGTCGGGACGCGTGTCGTTTTCATGGATGCCGGGGAGATCGTCGAAGAGGCGCCGCCCGAGACGTTTTTCACCGCGCCGTCGAGCGAACGCGCGCAGCGATTTATTTCCCAGCTCCAGAATTAGTTCGAAGGTTCAGGGATCAAAGCCAGCGAGAGGACATCAGGATGAAACCCAGTCTGCGCCCATTTTTACTTCACGCCGCCGTTTTCACCATTGCCGCAGCGTTCCTTGCGTCGTCGCCTGCCGGCGCCGCCGAGGTGAATTCCCGGCTGAACGAGATCACGAAGTCCAAAAAGCTGCGGGTCTGCCAGTTTCCGCTGTACTACTCGATCTCCTTCCGCAATCCGAAGACAGGCGTCATCGAAGGCATCGACGCCGATCTGGCCAAGGAACTCGCCAAGGATCTGGGCGCGCAGCTCGAGATCGTCGAAAGCAGCTTCGGTACCTTCATCGCCGATCTCCAGGCCAACAAGTGCGAGATCGGGATGTTTGCGCTCGGCGCTTCGCTCCAGCGTGCGCAGGCGGTGGAGTTCTCAAAACCCTATCTCATCACCAATGTCTACGCCGTGACCCGCAAGGATGGGCCGATCAAGAGCTGGGACGATGTCGACAAGCCCGGCATCAAGGCGGCCGTGACGCTTGGCAGCTACATCGAGCCCTTCATGAAGGGCTATCTGAAGAAAGCCGAGTTGATATCGGTCGCACCGCCCAACACCCGCGAAGGCGAACTGGTCGCCGGTCGCGTCGACGTCATCATGACGGACTTTCCCGACCGCGGTGAAGGTGACGGACGAGTTCGATTGGGCCAAGAGCATCGAGCCGCCGGAGAAACTGGCCGTCACACCCTACGCCTACGCCGTGCCGCAGGGCGACCAGGTCTGGCTCAACTTCATCAACCTGTTCATCGACACCATCAAGCTCGACGGCCGCCTGAAGAAATATGCCGAGAAGAACAAGCTTGGCCCGATCGTCGCGCCGTAAGGACTGGTGAGCCGCCGTGGTCACCTATCAATTTCGATGGGACGTTATCTGGAACAATCTCGACTTCCTGTTGTCGGGACTGCAGATGACGCTGTTCATCTCGGCGACATCGCTGGTATTTGCGCTGATCGGCGGTCTCATCCTCGCTTTGTTCGATCTATCGAAATTCGCTGTGCTGCGGGCCTTCAGTCTTGCGCTCGGCGAAATCATCCGCAATACGCCGATCCTGGTGCAGCTTCTGTGGGTCTATTACGTCCTGCCGATCGTCTTCAACATCCGCATCTCTGCGCTCGCCGGAATCTTGATCGGTCTTTCACTCTATATGGCAGCCTTCATCTCGGAGGTGTACCGCGCCGGCATCCAGGCCGTGCCCGTCGGCCATCGTGAGGCTGCAAAAGTACTCGGCCTTACGCCGGCACAGAGCTTTGTACGGATCGTCCTGCCACAAGCTATCCGCCTCACGTTGCCGCCGCTGGCGTCGAACTTCGTTCAACTCATCAAGTTCTCCTCGCTCGGCGCTGTCATCTCGGTCAGCGAGATCACCCGGCGAGGCATGGAACTGTCTTCTTCCACCTTCAGGCCGCTGGAAATCTTCACCTTCATCGCGGTGGTCTATTTCTTCATTTGTTGGCCGCTCGCGATGGCGATCCGTATCTGGGAAGCCCGCCTTGCCCGTCGCTGACAATGCCCTGTCTCTGTCTGCAACGCTTGAAGCCGAGGTCGAGGCGCAGCGCGCGTTTCTGATCGAGACCACGCAAAAGCTGGTCGCGGTCGCGTCGCCCAATCCGCCCGGCGACGTGACCGCGGTCGCTGAAATGGCGAGCAGTCTTCTGCAAACGATCGAGGGGGTTCGTATCGCGCGCTACGAAACCGCACCCGGGATCGTCAATCTGGTGGCCGTCATACCGGGCGCAGGTCCTGGGCGCAGGCTCATCTTCAACGGCCATCTCGATACGTTTCCGGTCGGCGAGGGCCATTGGACGGTGCCGCCATTGGGAGGCATCTTGAAGGACGGGCGGATCTATGGCCGCGGCGTCTCCGACATGAAGGCAGGAATTGCGGCCACGCTCACGGCGGCTCGAATCCTTGCTCGCCTGCGTGACCGCTGGCGCGGCGAACTGGTCGTGACGCTCGCCGGCGACGAGGAGAACATGGGGTCGCTCGGCTCGCGCTGGCTGCTCGAGCACGTGCCGGAAGCCAAGGGTGACGCCATGCTGTGCGGCGACGTCGGCTCGCCCATGGTGGTGCGCTTCGGCGAGAAGGGGCTGTGCTGGGTCGAACTCGAGGCCGAGGGGTATCCAGCCCATGGTGCCCATGTCCACAAGGGACACAACGCCATCGACCGGTTGCGGCGAGCGCTGGATGGTTTGAAGCGGCTGGAAAGCCTTCCGGTGGAGGCTCCCGCGGTTGTTACTTCGGCCATCGCCACTGCCAGGTCGGTCTCGGAAGAACTGTCCGGCGAGGGTGAGGCCGAGACGCTTCAGCGGGTCACCGTAAATATCGGCACCATCGAAGGCGGGATATCGCCCAATCTGGTGCCGGCGCAGGCGCGCGCGGCCGCCGACATCCGGCTTCCCGTTGGCGTGAGCCTGGAAGCGATCGAAGCGGCGCTGCATCGCGAACTCGACGCCTGCGAGGGCGTGACCTGGCGCATCATGCGCGCCTATCCGCCGAGCTTCACATCGCCGGACCACGAAATTGTCAGGCGAACCGTTGCGGCTGCCACGAAGGTGTTCGGCAAGGCGCCGGTCGCCAATATGCGTGTCGGTGCATCCGACGCGAGGCTCTATCGCATGTTCGGCGTGCCGAGCGTCGTGTTCGGCTGCACGCCCTTCAACATGGGCGCGCCGGATGAATACATCCTCGTCGACGAGCTGATCGCAGTTGCAAAGGTCCATACGCTTGCGGCATTCGGATTTTTGAGCGAAGCGTGAATCAGAAAGATCAAACAATGAAAGCTTCGGAACTTTCGACTGCAGATCTTTTTCACACCGGTGTTGGCTTCATGGGCGTGCCCTGGGCCTCCTCGGCCAAGGGCGCGAAGGCGGCAATCCTCGGCGTGCCCTTCGATTGCGGAACGCACGCATTTCGTATCGGCTCGCGCGATGGGCCGCGCTCGATCCGCGAACAGTCGCGGCTGGTGCGCGCCTTTGAGTCCGAACGTGCTGATTATGATATCCGTGCCGCGCTGAAGCTGGTCGACTGCGGCGACGTGGATGTCACGCCGAGCCGCATCGAAGTCGCGTTCGAACGGATCGAGGAGGCCGCC
Source organism: uncultured Alphaproteobacteria bacterium (assembly GCA_963788885.1). Classification (GTDB taxonomy): domain Bacteria; phylum Pseudomonadota; class Alphaproteobacteria; order Rhizobiales; family Xanthobacteraceae; genus Bradyrhizobium. The sequence goes on from CAWBIR010000002.1 coordinate 399,070, forward strand.
TGGCGCATTGCCTCCGACGAGGCGACCGTGGTGGGCTTCGGCGGCGACGGCTCGATTTCGGTGCCGCTGGTGCGCGCCGCCGCGCGCAAGTGGCCGAACCTGTGCGTGCTCCACGTCGACAGCCACACCGACTGCCATCCGGTCAATCCCGACCACCCCTATGACGCCGCCAGCCAGTTCAGCCATGTGGCGCTGGAACAGCGCGTATCCGCGGGCGCGTCGTACCATGTGGGAATTCGCGGACCGACCTACCGCTCCGGCGTTGCGGCCCATACCAAGAGCCTCGGCTACAACGTCATCACCATGCGCGACTACATGCGCCGCGGGGAGGCGGATGTGCTGGCAGAACTGCACGCCGCCATGAAGGGACGTCCGGTCTATTTGTCCTGGGACATGGATTCCTTCGACCCGTCGGTGGCGCCCGGCGTCTGTACGCCGACGTGGGGCGGTTTTACGGCGCGCGAAGGCCTGCAACTGCTGCGCGGCCTGTCGGGGCTCGATATTGTCGCGGTCGACATCAACACCGTGAGCCCACCGCACGACATCAACGGTATGTCGGCGTATCTCGCAGCCTACATGACCTACGAAGCTCTGCTGTTGATCAATGAAAAAGGTGGCGCGCGGCCGTCCTGAGCGCCCGCGTCAGGTCACGGGCGCCGGATTGAACAGAGTGAGATCGTTGTGGATGCCCCAATGGTCCGACCAGACCTTGGTGCGGCCGCTGGCGACGTCGAGGATCAGGCGGAACAATTCCCAGCCGGTTTCTTCGATCGTCATCTCGCCGGTGGCAATGCGGCCGGCGTCGAAGTCGATGAGGTCCTTCCATCGCCGCGCCAATTCACTGCGGGTTGCGACCTTGATGACGGGCGCCGCCGCAAGCCCGTAAGGCGTGCCGCGGCCGGTCGTGAATACCTGCAAGGTCATGCCTGAGGCGAGCTGTAGCGTGCCGCAGATAAAATCGGACGCTGGCGTTGCCGCGAACAGCATGCCTTTCTGACGTGCTTTCTCGCCCGGCGCGAGTACGCCAGCGATCGGGCTGGAACCTGATTTGACGATCGAGCCGAGCGCCTTTTCGACGATATTGGCGAGCCCGCCCTTCTTGTTGCCAGGCGTCGTATTGGCGCTGCGGTCGGCGCCGCCGCGCGCCAGATAGCTGTCATACCAGTCCATCTCGCGGATCAGCGCCCGGCCGACGTCTTCGTTGACCGCGCGGCGCGTCAGTAACTGGATCGCGTCACGCACTTCCGTGACTTCCGAGAACATCACGGTCGCGCCGGCGCGCACCAGGAGATCGGCGGCGAAACCGACCGCCGGATTGGCCGTGACGCCGGAAAACGCGTCGCTGCCGCCGCATTGCAAGCCAATGACGAGATCGGAGGCCGGGCAGGTCTCGCGGCGGCGTTTGTTCAGGACGGACAGCCTTGCGTCGGCCATGGCCATGATGCGCTCGATAATGGCGCCGAACCCGTCGAAGGCTTCATCCTGCATCCGCACGATGGCGTCGCCCAGACCTTCCGGCACCAATCGTTCCGGCGAAAGCTTTTCGCAGCCGAGGCCAACGACCATGACCTCGCCGCCGAAATTCGGGTTCAGCGCGATGTTTTGCAGCGTGCGGATCGGCACCACGGCGTCGGGCGCCGAGATCGCAACACCGCAGCCATAGGCATGGGTGACCGGGACCACGTCATCGACGTTGGGATATTTCGGCAGAAGCTCAGCACGAATGCGTTTGATCGCATATTCCAGCGTTCCCTTGACGCACTGGACCGAGGTCGAGATGCCGAGAATGTTCTTGGTGCCGACGGAGCCATCCGCGTTGCGATAACCCTCGAACGTATAGCCTTCCAGCGGCGGCTGCGGCTCGGGCACGGCGGTTGCGATTTCAAGCTTATCGAGTGCAGGCGCGTCGGGCATGTGAATGCGCGCTTCGTCGACCCATTCGCCGGCAAGGATGGGGGAGGCGGCATAACCGATGACCTCGCCATAGCGCAGGATCCCTGCGCCTTCGGTGATATCGACCAGCGCCGTCTTGTGCCCTTGCGGTACGAAGGCGCGAAGCTCGAGGCCGCAGGGAAAACGAGAGCCGGCCGGCAAGCCAAAATCGTTGACCACGATTGCGACATTGTCGCGCTCGTTGAGCTTGATGTAGCGGGGCTGTTCGGTGACGATTTCTCGTTTGCCCATCGTCGAAACTCCTGCCGAGCCGATCTGGCCTGAACCATAGGTGGTTTGTGAACGCCGTTCTATCCGGTTTTTACGCCGTCCGCAGCTTCACTCGCTCGATCTTCCCGACGATCACGAGATAGGCGAAGGCCGCCACCAGCGCGTTGGCGCCGACAAATACCAGCGCACCAGCGAATGAACCGGTCGCCGCCAGAATATAGCCGATAATGATCGGGGTCGTGATGCTGGAGATGTTGCCGAAGGTGTTGAACAGTCCGCCCGAGACGCCGCCGGCTTCCTTCGGCGAGGTGTCGGAAACGACCGCCCAGCCGAGCGCGCCGATGCCCTTGCCGAAGAAGGCAAGCGCCATGAAGCCGATGACGAGCGCCTGGCCGTCGACGTAGTTGCAGGCGATGATGGACATCGACAGCAACATGCCGCCGATGATCGGAATCTTGCGCGCCAGCGTCAGCGAATTGGTCTTGCGCAGGATGGCATCGGAAATGATGCCGCCGAGCACGCCGCCGATAAAGCCGCACAGCGCGGGGAGGGTAGCGACAAAGCCGGCCTGGAAGATCGACAGGCCGCGTTCCTTGACCAGATAGATTGGAAACCACGTCAGGAAGAAATAGGTCAGCGTGTTGATGCAGAATTGGCCGATATAGACGCCTAGCATCATCCGGTTCGACAAGAGCTGGCCGATATAGTGCCATTTTGGTCCGCTGTCGGCCGCACGCTCGTCTTTCGGTGCGTCGAGTTCGACGAGGGCGCCGCCCTCCCTGATGTAGTCGAATTCGGCCTCGTTGATGCCGGGATGGTCCTTCGGTCCGTAGATCGTCTTGATCCAGACGAAGCCGACCAGAATGCCGAGCGACCCCATAACGTAGAACACATAGCGCCAGCCGAAATCGTGCGCGATCCAGCCCATCAGCGGCGCAAAGATCACGGTCGCAAAGTATTGCCCGGAATTGAAGAAAGCTGACGCTGTGCCGCGCTCGTTATCGGGAAACCAGGCGGCCACGATACGGGCGTTGGCTGGGAAGGACGGCGCCTCGGCAAGCCCAACCAGAAGCCGTAACAGAAACAGCACCGTGACCGCCGCGCCGCCGGCGAGGAAACCGATCAGGCCCTGCATCAGCGTAAACAGCGACCAGATCATGATGCTGAAGGCGTAGACCCACTTCGATCCGAAGCGATCGAGCAGCCATCCGCCAGGAACCTGAGCCGCCACATAGGACCAGCCGAAGGCGGAGAAAATGTACCCCATCGCAATGGGGTCAAGGCTCAATTCCTTGGCGAGCGCGGTACCCGCGATCGAAAGCGTGGCGCGGTCGGCATAGTTCACGGTCGTCACGAGGAAGAGCATCGTCACGATCAAAAGCCTGACCCGAGACCTCCGCGCCTCGACGGCAGACGCTGTTGTGCTGCTCATGTGTACCCCCCGACGTTTTTCTATGAGGATCGTAGAACTTCTGCGATCCGTGTAAACTACAAGTGGCGGACCTTAGCCAGCCGGATTGCGCAACCGGCGGTCTTGTATCAGCAACAGCGTATTGACCGTTGCGGCGACCAGAACCAGCAGCAGCGTGACCGACATGATCACCTCTATGTTTTGCAAGCCGATCGCCGTCATCAGGAGATAGCCGAGGCCGCGTTGTGAGCCGAACATTTCGCCGAGAATGGTGCCGATCAGGGTCAGCGAGAAGCCGATACGGATGCCGGAGAAGATGTCGGGCAGGGCGGCCGGCAGCAGTACCGAGCGGATGGTATCCCAGCGCGTCAGCCGCATCGCACTGGCGGTGCGAAGGAGAATCGGCGGTACGTTCCCGCAGGCGGCGAGCGTGAAGATCGCGACCGGCACCACGCCATGAATCGCGCCGAAGGCGATCTTGGCTGGCATGCCAATGCCAAAGATCAATAGCACGATCGGGTAGAGCGCGATCTTGGGAATCGAGTTGCCGGCAAGCAGGAACGGCTCGAACACCTCCGCCGCAGTTCTGTTCATCCCGAGCGTGAGGCCAATCGCGAGCCCGGCCAAAATGGCAATCCCAAGCGCGACGATGAAAGCCGTGCTGGTCTCCGCAATATGGCCCCAGAAGCGGGCGGTCTGAAGCAGCCGGCCGAGATACAGACCGGTTTCTATGGGCGGCAGCAGGGCATTGCGGCCGACCAGCCAGAAGACGACCTGCCAGAGGATCAGCAGCGCGATCACCAGAAACAGGGACGGATAACTGTCGATGGCGCGGCGCATCAGGCGCGCTCCCTGCGGGCTCGCAATACGCGCTCCCAATGATCAAGGCTCATATTCACGGCAACCGCGATCAGAAGGATCAACAGGATCAGCGGATACATCACGTTGTTGTCGAGGTTGTCGTAGGCAAAGCGGATCTCGTAGCCCAGGCCGGTGTTGGACATGATGAACTCCGCGCCGATGACACCGATAAACGCGTATGCGATCGCCAGCTTTACGCCGGTGAACAGGTAAGGCGCGGCGTAGGGCAGCGTAACGCTGCGGATGGTCGCCACGGGACCAAGTTGCAGGACTTCGCGCGCTTTTGCCGAGCACGGACGGAACACTGTCGAGCCCGGCAAGTGTGCTGACGATCATCGACACCACCGCCAACATGAAGCCGATGGTCACCTGCGGGGCGTCACCGAGGCCGAACACGATAATAAACAGGGGATAGAATGCGTAGATCGGGATGGCGTAGTAAGTCGAGAATAGCGGCTCCAGCAACGCGCGTAATGTGCGAGCGCGGTGAAGCGCGGCACCGGCGACGGTTCCGACCGTCACCGCAAGTACGATTGCAAGGCCGACATTAGCGAGCGTCTTGACGATCGCAGCGTTGAAAGTGCCATGCTCAAGTATTCCCAGTAAACCCAATGCGATCAGGCTTGGGGCCGGCAGCGTCAAAGGTGGAATGATGTGGCCACGGCACAGAATTTCGAGCATTGCGACGGGAAGCACGACTGCAAGAATCCTGTAGAGGAGAACACGCATGTCAGGTCGTATCCGGCCGCAGCGCGTGCAGCGATTGTGCGCGCAACAGCGTCCACAATCGGCCGGTGATCGCCCCGAATTCCGGAGCCGAGACGATGCGGCTATCGCGATCTGGGGGCCAGCCGGTTTCGATAACTTCCATGATCCGGCCGGGCCGGGCCGACATCACGGCAACGCGGTCTGCCAGCATGGCCGCTTCGTCGAGCGCGTGGGTGATCAACAGAATCGTAGCGCCGGTCGCCCGCCAGATCCGGAGCAATTCATCGCCCATCAAAAGCCGGGTTTGCTGGTCGAGCGCACCGAAGGGTTCATCGAGCAGGATCAGCCGCGGCTGCATCACCAGCGTCCGCGCGATACAGACGCGCTGGCGCATGCCGCCGGAGAGCTGCGCAGGAAACGCGCGCGAAAAATCGTTCAAACCCATCAGTTGCAGCGCATATTGCAACCGGCGTTCGATCTCCGCCCCGTCGATCTGCTGCCGGCGAAGCCCGAACGTGATGTTGTCGGCGACGTTGAGCCACGGAAAGCAGGCGTTCTCCTGAAAAACCACACCGACGCCGTCCGGAACGCTGTTTCCGATCGGCCGGCCCTCGAACGTCACCGTGCCGCTGGAGGGCGGGGCGAGGGCGGCCATGATGTCGAGCAAGGTCGACTTGCCGCAGCCGGACGGCCCAACCACGGCAAAGAACTCACCCTGGCGAAGCTCGAGATCGAGGGGGCCGAGGGCCTCGATCGAACCGAGCTTGGATTTGAAGACTTTGGTGACGTCATGCAGCGCGACGTGGATTGACGGCTGTGCGACCACTAGTAGTCTTTCTTCAGATCATCGGCGAGGAAGCTGCGGTCAATCATCTTTTCCCAGTCGGGCGTGCCCGAATAGGCGCCGACGCTGCGTTGGGCAGCGATCATGCCGTCCATGCCTTTGATGTCGAAGCGGCCCGCGCCCCAATAAGGGCGGGTCGCGCCCGGCGCCATGGCGGTCAGATTATGCACCGCTTGGCGCGCAATGGTTGGGTCGAGATCATAGACCCTGGCGACGATGTCGCCGGCCTCGTCGGGATGGGCATACATGAACTCGACGGCCCTGCGCCGGGCCCGCAGTACCGCGCGCAGGAAATCGCCATGCGTGGCGATGGCTTTGCCGGTTGCGACGCCAATCACGTTGCACAATGGCGGAAGCGTGTCGGCAGCACGGACGACGGTGCGCAGTTTGGCGCTGTTCTTCGACCACACGGGATCGGCAAGCGTCGCAACGTCGATCGCGCCGATGTCGAGCGCCACGACCTGTTCGCCAAAGCCGCCGACTTTGGTTGGAACGACGTCGGCCTGGGTGAGGCCGATGGTCTGCACGAGCAACACGTTGAGCGCCTGGCTGGTCGAGCGCGGATTGGTGTATCCGATCTTGTGGCCCTTGAAGTCCGCAAGGCCTTTGATAGAGGAATCCGGCTTCACCGCCCAGACGAATTCACCGACGGTCAGAACGTTATCGCTGATGATGTGGAGATCGTTGCCTTGCTCGATCGCCGTCACAGTGCCGGCGAGATCGACCTCGCCGTAGTTCAGATTGCCGCCAAGCAGGTTGCGGATCGTGGTGCCGCCGCCATTGGATGAGAGAATACCGGTGACGTCGGCGCCTTCCTCTTTGAAGAAGCCTTTCTCCATCGCGATCGCATAAGGCATGCCGTTGGCGGCGATGCCATAGTTGCTGACGACGATCTGCTCGGCCCGGGCATCGCATGCAAAAACGAGAGCGGCAAAGGTCGCGCCAAAGATCAGGCCTCGTCGCATCCTCATCATGGCGCGCCTCCCTGTCGGCCGTCTATGGCGGCCTTATCATGTGACCGACGTGGAGTCGCTGTCACATTGGCTGTTTCAGGCTATTTTCGCTACCGAAAATCGGAACCGCAAGGGCGCTGCAAAGCAAATTTCGGGATGTCTATGCCGGGCCGAAGCCCTCGTCATCCGGTCCGGGCCTGGCTGGGCGGCCGAGCGCAAATTGGCCGACCGGACCTTCGATGGCGAAATCCAATCCAGTCATACGCGCGAACCGATCGATATTGTTGGTGCCGATCGCGCATCCGCCGAGTCCCATATCTGTCATTGCCAAGTACAGCGTCTGCGTCAGCACGCCGACGTCCTTGAGGATCAGCGAATAGGCCACCGAGCTATATTTCCAGGAAACGCGGCCGAAGCGCGCCGCAATCACGATCAGGATTTGCGGCGCCGCGGAAGCGCCGATAGCGAATTCCGCGTCGTAAAGCTGCGCCTCGAGATCCTGTGGACGGACCTTGATCGCCACCAATGCATGCCGCTCGGCGTCGTAGTGATAGAATCCGCGCGTCAGCCCTTCGCATTTGTGGACCGCGAGATAGAGCTCCAGCTCATAGGCCGCACCTGCTGACGGATAGGGGCGAGAAGCGTAGGCGACATCAGGACCTTGCCCGTCCTCCATATCGGCCGCGGCTGTCCACTTCGTACGCACCCGCGCGGTCGATTGCAAAACAGCGGCCAGCTCAGCCAACGAAATGGGATGCTCGTCGTCGAAGTCGCGTATCGACTGCCGCGCGCCAAGAAGTGCAGCAAAGGGCGAAGACGACGGCGGGCTTAAGCCATTCAGATCGACGGTCTGTCCGGGCCAGGATGCCCGCACAGCAGGAAGCGGCGCCATGAGCCGGGAATAGGTGTAGACGCTACCCAGCGGATTGGCCTGCCGCCCCTCGGTGCTGCGGGTGTGAAACAGGAGGTCGTGAAAATCCCATAGCACAAGGTTGGGATCGCCTTCCGATGGACGCAGGCCGCCAGTATCGCCCGCCTTCAGCTTGAACAGGATTTGAGAGTCCACGAGCAGTCCCAGAAGCTCCAGTCCGGGAAAATCGCGTTGTTTGCGATATTGGCTGATCTTGTGCGGCTGCGACAGCGTGGCAAGCGATGCAGCGATCTTCGGATCGGCTATCCTGAACAAGGCTCCAGAACGCGGCGATTCCAGCACCATCTCCTGGCCGCGCCGCCGCAGATAGGCAAATCGCGACAACGCAATTGTATCGGTGTCAGCGATCTTTGAAGTTTGCGGCCAGTATTCCGCAATCTGCGGCTCGATCACGACGCCGGCTTGGCCGCGCGAAGGTCCGAGACGGTATTCCAGAAGACCGCTTCGTGCCAGTCGCCGAACCAGGAGGTTGATCTCCTTGTCGGCGGCGCGGGCGCTTGCAATCGAGGCCAACGGCAGTCCGGTGCGAAGCTCGGCGATGCGCTTCGAAATGGCGGGTGCGAACTTCCCCAAGCCTTGCGCGTATCCTTCGATACGCGCGACGACGTTGCCGTCCACCTGTCCTTCCAGCGTGATGTGGTCAACCACGTGGGCGGCGAGCACCGGCGTCGCCGTCTTGCGGCCGCTCGTTTTTCTTTTGGGAGTGGCCACGCGGAATGCCTCCACTAGTGTCCCGGTTCTGACATTCGTATCATGTCGTGGCGGGTTCGTTTACGAATGTCAGAACCGAAGGGACACTAGCAATTATTGTATTCTAGTGTGGTTTTGGATTTGACATTCGCTTGAGAACTCGCGGCGCTACTGAAGCGAATGTCAAATCCACCACACTAACTATGAGGCAGGTATTGCGTCAGTTCACTTTCCGTTATCGGCGTGTCGCGGAGGCCAAGCTTGACGGGAACGTCGTAGAGGCGACCGGGCCCAAAGCGGCGATAGAAGTGCCGCAAACCGGGAACGATCACGCGGACGACGGATGTCTCGACGTCCGGCCTCGTCTGGTCGAGGACAAGAAAATCAAGGCCGGCTTGCCGCGCGACCTCGATGCAGGCGTCGACTTGCTTGCGGGTATCGTCGAGAAGCCCGAATTTCGAGCCCTTGATGATCGGTGCGGCGGGACGGCCGTTCGGCGACAGGAATGGGTAGCTTTTCAATTCAAGTGGCGTGACGTTATCGAGACTCGGTTTCTCGCCCGTTCCGCCGTTCATCAAGCCGATTGTCATGAACTGGTTGAGCTCAGTCAAGGTACGGAGCAGTGCGATGCGGCTGTCGAAATGCGCGCCGGAACCGAATTCGATGTTTTCGTGCCCGTTCTGCATCCAGTGCACGATCGCTACATAGGTCGGGACGCCGAGATCGCTCGTGATGTCGAGCACCCACAGCTTGCGGCCCCGGTCGCTCAACTGGTTTCGTAGGTCCTGCACGTAGGGATCGTCGAACTGGCTGAGGTCGAGCCCCTCGCGCGGCGAACGATTATACCACCAGATGGCGTAGGCATCGCGCTCCACGAGCTCAAGGAAACCCTGGACAATAGCCTCCTGAAGCGTGTTGCCGGCGGCACAACCGTTGGAATCGGCGTTGTAAATCCCGTCTTCTCCACCGTAGAAAAAATACAGCAGGCTGGTCGGCAAGTAGCGGAAGCGTTGATCGCGCAGCGACCAGACCGGCGACCACTGCATCCTGGCCGAGGGATCAAAGCGCTGCGGCACTGGGTGGGATTCATCCGGCTCAGCTTCCGGTGAGCTGTATTGCGCATCGCTGAAGATCAGCACGTCTTCCGGATTGATGGCTTCTCCGGCCTCAAAATCGGTAAAGCGTTTGCTGACTCGGATTTCATCGCTCTGAAAGATACCGGAATAGCGTTCGATCGCTTCCATCAGCGCACTGGCTTCGGCCTGTTCGGCGTTAGAGCCTTTGCCGAAGCTTCCGCCCTCTAATCCCCGCCGGAGCGCATCGACGGTTAGAGCTGGGCCCGAAAAATTGTGATTGGCAAAAAAATTCGTATTCAACGGAAGGTCGGCTTCAATCCGGTCCAGCTTCTTGACGACACCTGTGAGCGGGCTGACATGCTTGCGGAAACGCGCCACGGTCGCACGCGCCGATACGGTACGAAAACCTCCGCTCGTCATCGTCAGCTTGAGCCCGGGACCTAGTTCGATTGGCGCAGGCTGGCGGCGCGGATCCCGCAACTTCTTGCTGCCGCAGGTCGGGCATTGCGGGCGATGCGCGACATAGTGCCTGACGGTGGTCGAACCCAGCAAATCGTGGCTGATGATGTGATTGTTCAGATCGGTGCGAAAGCCGCTGGCGATCGCCTTGGCGACTTCGAGCGCGGCAAAGGGAATCGCGCCATGACCGAGCGGGTTATGCATCAGCGGAGATGAGGCGACCGCATGTGCGTCGGTGCGATCGAGAAATCCCTTGATCTCGCGGTTGCGGATCATGCGGTCGAACATGCATGTCCAGCACGGACCCTTGCCCGGATTGAGGACCGGTCCGACAAGGGGAAAGGCGCCGGATGGCTGAACCAGCAGCCAGGGCGTACCGTCGGAGACACGTTGTTTGTTCAATTCGGCAAGTCGCCGATCGAGATAGTCGTTGGCGAGCGTAATCGTCAGGTCGGCCGCGCCGCGGCCGGCAACGACGCGGACCCCCAATTCGACAAGTGCTTTGGTGAATTCCTTGGCGCCCTGAACGTCGACGGCTTCGACCCGTACGCGGCAATTGGCCAGGTTCTGTTCGGCCATGCCCGGAGGCAGGCCAAGGCTTGCCCAATAGGCGGCCTGAACGGTGTTCGATGTGGGAGACGCCTCGACAATGTATTGCCGCTGAATCAGGCGCTTGAGCGCTTCTTCGACCTTGTCGGCTGGAAATCGTTTGCCGAGCTCGGCGGCGAGCTGTTGCAGGCTCTTTCCACCCTTGCCGATGGCCGTGGCCAGCGCGCAGTACAGCTCGCCGTGCAGGAAGAATTTGCGATCTTCAGAATAAAGACAGACCTGATCCGGCGGCAAAACGTAGACCGTGAAATTCGGTGCGAACTGCGCGACATCCTTGGCCGAGCGGCGAGTGGAAGCAGGCTTGCGCTTGGCTTTGGATGGAACGGTCTTGCGTTTGGATTTCATGATTTAGCACACGGAGGTTGCCTGCCAGGCCGGGCTGCAGAGTTTCTCGCGGATCGGGAATATCCCTTGATCCAGCCGGCGTGAGGACGTTTTTCAGCGAGGCGGGAATTCGGCGTCATCGCAATTGATAGGCGATGACGGGCGCTTACGACGACAGCGAAGGTACACATGAATAGGCCGGGTCGACAATGTCGAGCCCGGCCATCGTTGTTTGCGCTAGTCACGCGAGGCGGGTGGCCTCGCTTAGCACCAGCGGCAGGAACCCCAGGATGCGCAGCAACCGACGCCGACGCCGCAGCCGCAACCACGGCCGCCGCAACCACGGCAACCACGGCCACCGCAACCACGGCCGCCGCAACCACGACCGCATCCGCAGCCGCGGGCGAGCTGAACGTTGCCGTCCTTCGCTGCAGCAGTGCCTTCCTTGTCGAAGACGTAGAACGTGGCGAGGCTCACATCGGCGATTTCTTCTTCGCCCAGCGTGACCTGCTGATTGGGGGAATAGTTCGTCGCTTGCGTTGCGTCGTTAGCCGGCATTGCTGCCGCTGACGCTCCGCCTACCATCGAAAACGTCAAGCCAGCTGCGCCCAAAGCGGGCAAAGCGGCCTTAACAGCCTTATTTGAAATCTTCCGAGCCATTATTCGAATCCTCCATTTTCTCGCTAGCGGTTCGAGTAGAATAACTTTACTGCATGGGTTGGTCGCCCGCAAGCTGAGGAAGGTTCACGAGAACCTCAAAGTCCCTGTTCTGGCGAAGATTTCATATTTATGAACGGCGCTTGAATCGTCGTTTATTCAGGTTTCGTTCATCATCTGCCTTGTCGGAAATCCCCGGAAGCCAGCGTCGCGTGCAGAGCAACATCAGAAGCCTTCGAAGCCCGCTGTGTCCACTTTCGGACGTTGGTCATCCCATTCTTGCATCTGACCTCAGCGGCCATTACGGCTGAAGCGTCCTGGATTTTGCAGGCGCGAAGGGAGCAGCGGATTTGGATACTGAGCCCGCATATTTCACCTGGTACGAATTAATCACGACTGACGTGGCGGCGGCCGCGGTGTTCTACGGCGATGTTGTCGGATGGGGCACAAAGGAAGCGTCGACGTCAGGTCTGCGTTATTCGCTATTTACGGCCGGTGAGGTCCCTGCGGCCGGTCTGATGGAATTGCCCGAAGAGGGCCGTAAGCTCGGCGCCAGTCCGAGATGGATGGGCTATGTCGGCGTTAGGGACGTGCAAGCTGCGGCCGATCGGATCAGGCGGCTTGGCGGTACGGTTTATGTGCCGCCCACCGACACCAATATCGGCCGGATTTCGGTTGTGGCCGATCCTTATTCCGCGACGTTCGGTGTGATTGATCGCCAGCAGGCGACGTCACAACAACCCCTCGATGGTCGCAAGCCCGGCCGGATCGGTTGGCATGAGCTGTTCGCAACCGATCTGAAGAAGGAAGTCGCATTTTACAGCGAGCTCTTCGGTTGGCAGAAGGCCGACACCCAAAGTCATTTCACGGACGCTTATCTTGCGTTGTCCGCCGGCGAACACGTTATTGCCGGGGCGTTCAAGAAAGGCCCGGCAGAACCGGACCCGTTCTGGCTGTTCTACTTCAATGTCGAGGATCTCGACGCCGCGGCGGAACGCGTGAGGGAGGGAGGCGGCCTGATTTCGTGTAACGATGAACAGTTACCCAGCGGCCTCTGGGTCGCCCACTGCTCCGACCCGCAGGGAGCGGCATTCGCCCTTCAGGGAAAGCGCAAGAACGCTACCAAGGTTGGGTGGAGCACGGAGTGGCAGGGCTTCTCCTCTCGCGGACAGATGGTTGCGCCAAAGCCTCAGCCGAAAAACTAATGCGCTTCACTCTTATCGTCAGGCCGGTTTCGGCGTCGGGGTCTTGATCGGCTTATCCTGCCGTTTCGACCATGAAATATAGTAAGCGACGACCGTCATGATCGCGATGCCGGTCACGCTGACGAAAAGCTGTGCGAACAGCGAGCCCGAACTCAGCATCAATTCGAAATGTCCGACAAAGGACAGGAAAACGCCGACGCAGAACACCGCGAGCGATTGCTGGCCGCAGACGATCAAGGGATCGAAGACCTTCCATTCCAGCCCCGGCCACTCCTTGGGCACGAAGCGGATGACGAGAATGACGATCATCGCAAAATGGATAAAGCGATAGGGCGCAAGGTTGGTCTTGTCGTTCGGATTGAACGTTGCGTAGAGCCAGTGCGGGAACATGTTTCCGAAATCCGGAAACCGGCCTGCCATCGTCATGACCATCGCAAACAACAGATAAGCGATACAAACGTAGAGCGTGATCGGAGAATCGATCAGCCACCGGTTGTTCCTGGCGCCGCCGAGCGCGCACCAGGCGCCGAACACGAAAAGCACCTGCCAGCAATACGGATTGAAGTACCAGGTGCCGGCCGGATAGGCCTGAAAATTCCAGCCAAAAAAGCGCGCGACCAACCACAGAACGATCGAGGCTATCATCGTCAGGTTGGGTTGCCGCAGCATGAACCATAGAATTGGTGGAAAGAATCCCATGAGGACGATGTAGAGCGGCAGCACGTCCAGGTTGACCGGCTTGAACTTGAGCAGCAAACCCTGGCGCAGCGTCTCGGTCGCCTGATCGACGAGGCCCGCGACATTGAACTCATTGATGATCTCGGAATCGCCGAACCGCAGTGCCAGATAGCTGATCGAGGCGATGTAGATCACAAACAGGATGATGTGGGCGACGTAGAGCTGCCAGAACTCGTTTGGTCAAACGGGTGGCGCCGACGATAAAGCCGCGCTCCAGCATCATCCGCGCATAGACGAAAGAGGCCGTGTAGCCTGAAATGAACACGAAGAGGTCGGCCGCATCGCTGAAGCCGTAATTCCGGGTCGTGATCCAGTTCACGACGTTGTCCGGAATGTGATCCAGAAAAATCGCCCAGTTGGCGACTCCGCGGAACAGGTCGAGCCGAAGATCGCGTCCTTTTTCCGGCAGGGTGGCGTTGATTTTCATGGGTGCCGTTTTCGATACGTCCGTTGAGGGGTGGGTAGCTAGCGGCCAATCGATCTATGATCCGGCAAGATTGTCACCGGGCGACATAATGAATATACCATTCCGGCAGATGCTGCATCAAAGGCCGTAGAATCGGCGATTCCCGTCTCGATGGCTCTATCTAGTTCGCGAAAGGGTCCGACCGTCAATGACCGCCCGCATTTTTAAGCCCGTCAAAAACGCGATGCAATCCGGCAAGGCCAAGACCAAGGATTGGCAACTCGACTACGAGCCGGAGCAGCCGCGCTTCGTGGAGCCTTTGATGGGCTGGACCAGTTCGGGCGATATGAAGCAGCAGGTCACGCTACGCTTCGAGACCAAGGAAGAAGCGGTGGCCTATTGCGAGCGCGAGGGCATCCCGTATCAGGTGTTCGACCCGAAAGAATCCGCTCATCGGCAGGTCGCTTATGCCGACAATTTCGCGTTTCGCCGCGGCGAGCCCTGGACTCACTGAAGATCGGATTTGCGACGGGATCGAGCGGACAGAATTCTGTCGGCGCATACGTCAACAGGCACATCAAAGCAGGGTCATAAATCCCTGATTTAACGATGTTTTCCTGCAATTCCCGTGGATAGGCCGTTTTGCTGGTTGCACAAGCCGCCAGCGCGATGACACGATGCTAGGCTCCTGCGGCGCAAATCGCGCCGCACTTCACCTACCGAAAGCCATGCCGCTCCAGTCCAGCATCAATTCCGCTTCAACCGACTTTGCTCGCAATGCCGAGGTGATGCGGACGCTGGTCACCGAGCTTCGCGACAAACTCCTTCTGTGGCCGGCGGCGGCGGAGAAGCCTCGAGGAAGCGCCATACCGCTCGCGGCAAGATGCTGGCGCGCGAACGCGTCGACCTCCTGATCGATCCCGGCACGGCCTTCCTCGAGCTGTCGCCGCTTGCGGCCCACGATCTCTATGGCGGCGACGTGCATTCGGCGAGCATCGTCACGGGCGTGGGACGCATCTCTGGGCGCGAATGCGTGGTGGTCGCCAACGATGCGACCATCAAGGGCGGCACCTACTATCCGATGACGGTGAAGAAGCATCTGCGGGCGCAGGATGTCGCCCGGCAGAACAATCTCCCCTGCGTCTACATGGTCGATTCCGGCGGTGCGTTTCTGCCGCAACAGGACGATATCTTTCCCGACGAGCGGCATTTCGGCCGCATCTTCTACAACCAGGCGCAGATGTCGGCGCTTGGCATTCCGCAGATCGCGATCGTGATGGGCTCCTGTACGGCCGGCGGCGCCTATGTTCCGGCGATGTCGGATGAGAGCATCATCGTGCGCAATCAGGGCACCATTTTTCTCGGCGGACCGCCGTTGGTGAAGGCTGCCACCGGTGAAGTGGTCACGGCGGAGGAACTCGGCGGCGCCGACGTTCACTCGCGGCAGTCGGGCGTGACCGATCACTACGCGCAAAACGACTCGCACGCGATCGGGATCGCACGGCGAATCGTCGCGACCTTGAAGCCGCCGGCGCGGGCCGCTCTGAACATGCGCGAGCCGCGCGAACCGTTGTTTGCAGCAGAGGAGATCTACGGCGTCGTTTCGGCCGACGGGCGCAAGCCGTTTGATGTGCGCGATATCATTGCGCGTCTGGTCGATGGCTCGGAATTCGACGAGTTCAAGAAACTCTACGGCCAGACGCTGGTCTGCGGCTTTGCGCATATCTGGGGCTATCCGGTCGGTATCATCGCCAACAACGGCATTCTGTTCAGCGAGAGTTCGCTGAAAGGTGCGCATTTCATCGAGCTGTGTTGCCAGCGAAATATTCCGCTGGTGTTTCTGCAAAACATCACCGGCTTCATGGTCGGCAAGAAATATGAGGCCGGCGGCATCGCGCGCGACGGCGCCAAGCTGGTGACGGCGGTCGCGACTGCCAGCGTTCCGAAATTCACGGTCGTGATCGGCGGCTCCTATGGCGCCGGCAATTACGGCATGTGCGGCCGCGCTTATAGCCCGCGTTTCCTGTGGATGTGGCCGAACGCACGTATCTCGGTGATGGGTGGCGAGCAGGCGGCGATGGTTTTGAGCCAGGTCCGTCGCGACAATATCGAGGCCAAGGGCGAGACCTGGTCGGCCGAGGAAGAGGAGAAATTCCAGGCGCCGATCCGCGCGCAATATGAGAAGCAGGGTAGTCCCTATTACGCAACGGCGCGCCTCTGGGACGATGGCGTGATCGATCCTGCCGATACCAGGCTGGTGCTGGGTCTCGGTCTTTCAGCGGCCACCAATGCACCGATCGAGCCGACGAAGTTCGGCCTGTTCAGGATGTGACGATGGACCGGTCAAAGCTCTACCGGCGATTCCACACCCTGTTGATCGCCAATCGCGGCGAGATCGCGGTGCGCGTGATCCGCACGGCGAGAGCGATGGGGCTTCGGACCGTTGCCGTCTATTCGGAGGCTGACCGAGGTGCACTGCATGTGGCGATGGCGGACGAAGCCGTGCTGCTCGGACCGTCACGGGCGCGCGACAGCTACCTCAACATCGAGCGGGTGATCGAGGCGGCGCGCAAAAGCGGCGCTGAAGCCATCCATCCCGGCTACGGATTTTTGTCGGAGAATGCGGATTTCGCCAAGGCCTGCCTCGATGCCGGCCTGATTTTTGTCGGGCCAACGGCCGAGATGATGCAGGCGATGGGCTCGAAATCCGGCTCAAAACTTTTGATGGAAAAGGCCGGTGTGCCGCTGGTGCCCGGATATCATGGCGAGGCGCAGGACGACGCGACGCTCGCCAAGGCGGCGACAAAGATCGGCTTTCCGGTACTGGTGAAGGCGTCGGCCGGCGGCGGTGGCCGCGGCATGCGCGTCGTGCGCAAGGCCGGCGAACTGGCAACCTCCGTCGAAAGCGCCAAGCGCGAAGCCAAGGCGGCTTTCGGCGACGATCGCGTCTTGATCGAAAAGCTTGTCCAAAATCCGCGCCATATCGAAGTGCAGGTGATCGGCGACAGCCACGGCAATCTGCTGTCGCTGTTCGAGCGCGAATGCACGCTGCAGCGCCGGCACCAGAAGGTGATCGAGGAGGCGCCGTCGCCGACGCTGAACGCTGCCCAGCGCGACGCGGTCTGTGCGGCGGCGCGGAAAGCGGCCGGTGCCGTCGGCTATGTCGGCGCGGGCACGATCGAGTTCGTCTCCGACGGCAAGGATGTGTTCTTCATCGAAATGAACACACGGCTGCAGGTCGAGCATCCCGTGACCGAATTGATCACAGGCATCGACCTTGTCGAATGGCAGTTGCTGATCGCCGCAGGCGAGAAGCTGCCGATGACTCAGGAACAGATCACGCTTCGCGGTCACGCCATCGAGGCGCGGGTGTATGCGGAAAACCCGGCCAAGAATTTCATGCCGTCGGTCGGCACGATCCGAAGCTGGAACATGTCGGAGCAGCAGGCGGGCCTGCGGATCGATGCCGGTTATCGCAAGGGCGATACGGTCTCGCCGCACTACGACGCCATGCTGGCCAAAGTGATCGCCTGGGCGCCGACGCGTGACGTTGCGATCGACCGGCTCAGCCATGCGCTCTCCGAGTCCGACGTGCGCGGTGTCGTCACCAATATTCCGTTTCTGGCCGCGTTGGTTGGTCACCCCGCGGTGCGCGCCAACGCAATCGATACCGGCTTCATCGAACGTGAACTCAATCATCTCACCGGCAGCCCGAAGCCACCGGGCGATCTTGAGTTCGCGGCCGCCGTTGCCGCGATCCTTCGTGAGGAAGCCACGGTGGCTTCGGATGTCGCAAAATCGCCCTGGGGCGCGGCGGGCTGGATGCCGGTTGGCCGGCGTCAGCGGACGTTTACGTTCCGGCAGGGCCACGAAGGCGAGCAGAAGGTTAGGTTGCATTACGGCAAAGGGCCCGCGACGCTCTCGGTTGGCGGTCGCGAACTCGGCTTTAGTGCCGTGCCATCCGCCGGTAGTCTTGATCTGACGCTGGACGGGATCAAATCCCGTGTCGTGACGATCGTGGAAGGCCACGAACTCTATGTGCGGACGCGCAATGGCCGCTTTGAGCTGCATTGGGTCGATCCGTTCGGCGGTGACGACGAGGAGCACGTTGGCGAGGACAGGATTGTCGCGCCCTTGCCGGGAACGGTCGTGGCGATCCTGGCGGAGATTGGCGCGAAGCTGGAGAAGGGCGCGCCGATCCTGACGCTCGAAGTGATGAAGATGGAACAGACTCTGCGCGCGCCGTTTGCCGGCGTCTTGAAGGCCATCAAGTGCAAGGTCGGCGATATCGTCGGTGAGGGCGTCGAACTCGCCGAGATCGAACCGGCCGGGTAGGTTGCCATGAGCGATCAGGTGCGTATCGTCGAAGTCGGCCCGCGCGACGGGCTTCAGAATGAGAAGACGCAGGTCAGCGTCGACGCACGCGTCGCGTTCATCGAGGCACTGTTTGGTGCAGGATTGCACACGGTCGAGGTCGGCGCCTTTGTCTCGCCAAAAGCCATTCCGCAGATGGTCGGTTCGGATGAGGTGTTGCGACGCGTCAGCCGCCATGGGGACGGCGAGTTTCACGTGCTGGTACCCAACGAGAAGGGCTATGAGGCCGCGCGCGCCGCGGGTGCCAAGGTCATCGCGGTGTTTGCTTCGGCCTCCGAAGGCTTTTCACGTGCCAACATCAATTGCTCGGTTGCCGAATCCATCGAACGCTTCAAGCCGGTCATCGCACGCGCGAAATCGGATGGCGTGAAGGTGCGCGGTTATATCTCCTGTGTTCTCGGCTGCCCCTATGACGGCGAGACCAAGCCGCAAGCAGTGGTCGACGTCGCAAAGATCCTCTGGGACCTCGGCTGCTACGAAGTCTCGCTTGGCGACACCATCGGTGTCGGAACGCCGAAGAAGGCCCGCGAGTTGCTGCGCGCGGTCGCGGGCCAAGTACCGATGGCGCATCTGGCGATGCATTTTCACGATACGTACGGTCAGGCGCTCGCCAATCTTTACGCCGGGTTGGAAGAAGGCGCGCGCGTGATCGACTCCGCGGCCGGCGGTCTCGGCGGATGTCCCTACGCGCCGGGCGCCACCGGCAATGTCGCGACCGAGGACGTCGTCTACATGCTGGAAGGCCTAGGCATCGCCACCGGCGTCGACATGACAAAGCTCGTTCGGGCGACCAACGAGATCAGCAAGCTGATCGGCCGGCCCCCGGTGAGCCGGGTCGCCGCCGCGTTGAATGCCAAGCGGCAGGCCGGCTAGTCGCTTGGTTTATCGGCTTCCGTCCGGTCCCATCACGAGGTTCGGAAGCGAGGTCGAGATTTCCGGCACGAAGCACAGGATCAGGACTGCCAGCATCATCAGAAGCACGAACGGCAGCGTGCCGAAAATGACGTCGCGCAGCGGAATGTCCGGTGCGACGTTGCGGATGACGAAGATATTCAAGCCGACCGGCGGGTGAATAAGCCCCATCTCCATGACGATGGTCATGACGATACCGAACCAGATGATGTCGAAGTTGGCGGCCCGCAGCGGCGGCAGGATGATCGGCGCCGTCATCAGGATGATCGACACCGGCGGCAGGAAGAAGCCCAGCACGACGACCATGACCAGGATCGCTGCCAGCAACTCCCAGCGCGGCAGATGCATGGCCACGATGGATTCAGCCACCGATTGCGAGATGTGGAGATAGCTCATCACGTAGGAATAGAGCAGTGACATGCCGATGATCATCATCAGCATGGTGGATTCCCGGATGGTCGAGCTCAGGATCGGCGCGAGGTCGGAGGGCCGCCAGACGCTATAGATGAGCGCGATCAATACCAGCGCGAGGAGGCCACCGAGGCCAGCGGTTTCCGACGGCGTGGCATAGCCGCCGTAAAGCGCGATCATTACGCCGGTCAACAACAGTACGAACGGCAGAACCCGCGGCAGCGCGCTGAAGCGCTCGGCCATGGTGAATTCCTCGTGGACAAGGATCGCCGATTCCACACCGGACTTGTCGTAGGCCGCGCTGGCAGCCGCATACTCCTTGCGGAAGCGCATCACCGCATAGACGCCGAACAGGCTCACCAGCAACAGGCCGGGTCCGATGCCGGCGAGAAACAGCCGTCCGAGCGATTTTTCCGCGGCGACCGCAAACAGGATCATGGTGATCGAAGGCGGCAGCAGAATGCCGAGTGTGCCGCCGGCGGCGATGATGCCGGCTGCGAAGCCGCCGGAATAGCCGCGCTTGCGCATTTCGGGAATGCCGGCCGAGCCGATTGCCGAACAGGTCGCGGGCGAAGAACCGGCCATGGCTGCGAACAGCGCGCAGGCGAACACGTTGGCAACGCCCAGGCCGCCGGGGACGCGATGCAGCCACGCATGAAGCGCCGAATAAAGGTCCTGACCAGCGCGGGATTTGCCGATCGCGGCGCCCTTCAGGATGAAGAGCGGGATCGACAGCAGCGTGATCGAGGCCATTTCCTCGTAGACGTTTTGCGTCACAGTATCGAGCGAGGCCGCCGGCATATAAATGCCCATGAACACGACCGCGACAGCGCCGAGCGCGAAAGCGATCGGCATGCCGGAAAACATCGCAAACAGCGTGGCGAGCCCGTAGGAGACGCCGATTCCAAATACGGTCATCGGCGGGCAGCTCCGGCAAGGGGAGCGATGATCTGCAACAGGATTTGCACGCACAGCAGCGTCATGCCCAAAGCCATCAGGCCGTAGGGGATATCCAGTGGCGGCGACCACATCGAGTTCGAGACCTGGCCGTCTTCCCAAGCCTCGTAAGTCAGCGTCCACGACTTCCAGGCAAAAAAGGCACAAAATGCAAAACTCGCGACGTCGACCAGCCACAGCCGGACGCGGTTGGCGAACGGCGACAACAGCCCGACAAAGGCCTCGATACCGATATGACCGCGCTGGTGCTGGACAAAGGCCGAGGTCATGAAGGTGGCGCCGACCAGAAGGAATACTGCGGCTTCGTCCTGCCAGTAATTTGGAGATTGAAAGAGCGCCCGCCCGAGCACGCTGTAGCTGAGGATGGCACAGGCCGCGATCATCGCGATGGCGGCGAGAAAGAGAATGATCCGGTTGCACCAGGCGAGCGCATATTCGAGCGCCGCGACCAGCGCTGGGCTGGACGCGGCGACCGTCGGATTGGTGCGATCCGGAAGCGGACCGTGCATCATGCTGAGACGTCGGAAGCGAGTTTCAGCAATTTGGCGGCGGTCGCCGTCTTGGCGCCGTAGTCCTTCCACGCGGTGTCGCGGGCGATGTCGCGCCACTTGTTCACCGTGGCGGCGTCGAGCTCGCTGACCTTGGCGCCGGCCTTGGCGTAGACCTTCGCCACTTCCGTATCGTCGTCCTGTGCACCCTTGCGGCCGAAGGCTTCCATCTCCTGGCCCAGCGCCAGGATGGTGTCTTGATGGTTTTTCGGCAGGCCGTCGAAGATCGACTTCGACATCAAAAGCGGCTCGAGCATGAACCAGTAGGAAGCCTTCGCGCCCGAGGTCAGCGATTTGGCGACCTCTTCGAGCCGGAACGAGATCAGGCTGGTGGAGGAGGTGATGCCGGCATCGCACGCGCCGGTCTGCATCGCGGCATAGAGCTCGTTCGACGGCACCGACAGCACGGCCGCGCCCGCCGTCTGCAGCACCATGTCCATTTCACGCGAACCGCCGCGAACCTTCAGGCCCTTGGCGTCTTCCGGCGCCACGATCGGCCGCGAACGGCTGGCGACGCCGCCGGCCTGCCAGACCCAGCTCAGGATGATGATGCCCTTGTCGGCGAGGAAATCCGTGAGCGCCTTACCGACAGCATTCTTCTTCCAGTTCATGCCCTGGTCGTAGGTCGAGACCAGGCCCGGCATCAGTGCGATATTGGTCTCCGGCAGTTCGCCGCCGGCATAGGGCAGGGGATAAAGGCTGATGTCGAGCGCGCCTTTGCGCATCGCCGAGAACTGCGCGTTGGTCTTGACCAGCGAGGAGTTCGGATAGACGTCCGCCGTGATTTCGCCGCCGGTGCGCTTGGCGAGTTGGGCTGCAAAAATCCGGCACAGCCGGTCGCGGAAGTCGCCACTGTCGATGGAGCCGCCAGGAAACTGATGCGAAATCTTCAAGGTGGTGGCGGCCTGGGCCGTTCCGAGCCCGAAGCGAAGGATGGCCGGTGCGGCGAGCGTGGATGCAAGGATGTGGCGACGCGTGTACATGTTAACCCTCCCTGGGCGGTGCTGGGGCGATTTCTCGGAATCTTTCGGACGGAGTGAAGGCGTAGAGCATCCTAACCCGTCTCTTTCCCGGCGAATCTTGTCGAAAAGTATGAGACGAGCAGGCGTTCATATTGGTGCGCTGCAAACTGTGGCAAAATTGCTGGGGCCGTCCGCTTATTTCAAATTTAAAGAAGATACAGCCGGCGTCAGCGGGTGAATGCGTGTCACAGGGCAAAACATTTTTCAATACCGCGTAACGAAGGCCGGTACGGGAGCGTCGTTAACGGTAGCGGCCGAAGCCGCACCACAACTGTTTTTCAGGTCTTCCAAAAAGGAATCCCAAAATGACCATCAATACCCGTATCGCGCTTGGAATTTCTGCTGCGGCGCTCTCGCTCAGCCTGGCGCTTAGCCCGGTCGCCTTCGCCCAGGACTCGATGAAGAAGGACGACGGGATGAAGAAGGACACGATGTCCAAGGACAGCATGAAGAAAGACGATGGCATGATGAAGAAAGACACCATGTCCAAGGACGGCATGAAGAAAGACGACGGCATGATGAAGAAGGACAGCATGCAGAAGTAATTTTCGGGCGACCGTTAGCCGGCAGGCTCGTCTGAAAATCGGGCGGGCTTGCCGTATTTCGTGGGCCTGCCGTATTTCGGTTATCGCCAGAGCGCACGCTGCGGCCCGGTGACGCACGCGCGGAAATCATTTTCAAGAGATGACGGTCGTGGTCGTCCGCCTATCCTCCACCCTGAGGCTTGCAACGGCGGTCCTCTTGTTAGGGCCGGTTCTCACCTCGGCTACATCGGCGCAAGACGCGATGCAGCTCGACATGGCATTCAAGGACTCCTTGCAGCGCCAACCGGGATCCGAGGGACGTGTGGGCTACCAGGAGGGGCGAGGCCGGGACGACGTCAGCGAGGCGCGCGAGCACATCAAGCCGACGCGGCGCCATCCGAGGCGATATCGGCACAAGACATAGCACGCTGGCAATCGGCCCAAGATGCTCACGAGTCCGGCACTGATAGGCTTGCCAGTGCTACAGGTTAGGGCGGCAACGACTTCCTCAACTCCAGCTTGATGCCCGAGGTATCGGCCACGACCTCCGGCGCGATGCTCCAGGCCGCAATCACGACCAACATCAGCAGGGTTGCAAGGGCCAATGCGCTGACGCTTGCAGCGAGGTAACGTTTCGACGCTTTGTACATAGAACGCTCACGCTGTGATCCTCCCCAGGGCCAGCGTTTAACGGCGTCACCGAGTTGCAGGGCAAGTTCGTGGCAGGCAAGCGGCTATTTTCCGGCTTGTTTCCGATGCCGCGAAGGCGGCCGGAAACCGAAGACA
Organism: uncultured Alphaproteobacteria bacterium; assembly: GCA_963788885.1. GTDB lineage: Bacteria > Pseudomonadota > Alphaproteobacteria > Rhizobiales > Xanthobacteraceae > Bradyrhizobium. The sequence goes on from CAWBIR010000002.1 coordinate 422,639, forward strand.
GATTGCGGTCTTGCGACAACGGCGTGGTGCGGGCTCGACGTACAGGTCGGGCGGCGCATCTTGACGAGGCGTCCTCACTCTTCCGGTGCAAGCGTGGCGGCGGCGGTTGCGGATTTCTCCGACGCACGGACCACGCTGGAACGGGGTGCGCTTCGTACTTCCGTCTTTGATTGCGCTGCGGATACGAGGTTCGGCCCGGGAAACAGTACGTGGCCTATGTTGGTGGCAAGGGCAGCCAGGTCTTGCCCGAGCGCTCTTAACGCTTGGGGCGATTGCTGGCCGGTGATCGAGACGCCGCTGATGCCGAACCGCGGCCGCTGTTCATCATCGACCACCAGGGCGGCAACCGACGTTAGCCCCCGAAACAGATAGCCATCGTCCAGCGACCAGCCTCGATCGCGCGCGTCCAGCACCTGTTTTTCAAATTCACTGAATGAGAGCGGAGTTTGCCATCGCGCGACCGCGAAGCGACGCCGTAATTCCGACGACGATATCTGAAGCGTCGCGGCGACACATCGTCCGACTGCGCCCGCAAGCAACGGCATGCGGTAGCCCAACTTGATCTCCACCCTGACGGCGGTCTGGCTGTGTGCTCGATCGATCAGGACAAGCCGGTTGTCCTGGGTGACGCGCCACAGCAGGATCAATGTCTCGTACTTGAACGCCAAACGTTCGAGCTCGGGGCGGATCAGTTCGGCATGACTGGTCCCGAGCAAGCTCGCAGCCATTTCTGCCATTGCCAGACCAAGCCGGTAGGTTTTGTCGGTCTCATCGAACGAGACATAGTGAAGCCGCGCGAGCGTACGCAGGATCCCAAAGGCCGTGCTTGCGCTGATCCCGGTTGCCCGCGTGACGGCGGCGACACCCAGCGGCCTTGAGCTTCCGGAAAGACACCGAAGTATCCGCAAGGCGTTCACGACCGCCCCGACGTCCTTCGGTACACGGGACGCCGTCTTCGCCGAACTCTCCTTTGTTCTTTTCAATGCGCTTCGCCTTTTTGTAAGAATTCGGGTGGCGGCACTCGCCGGCACCGACGTGTTCAGCTCGCTCTCAACCGTTCGATTTCATCGATCGAGGCGGGATTATCCAGCGACGACAGATCGCCGGGAGGCGATCCCGTATAGACGTTACGAAGGACTCGTCGCATCACTTTCGAGCTCCGCGTCTTTGGCAGGCTACCGATCGTGTGAACGACGGATGGCCGGAATGCCCGCCCCAGCCTTTGCGCGACGTAGTCCGAAACCTGTTCCGGAAAGCTGTTCGGGAGCGGATGTTGTGGCGCAGGAACGACGAACACGACGAGGCGCTGACCCTTCGCGGCGTCCTCGATTCCGATCGCCGCGGCTTCGCTGACGCCGGGCATTTCGAGCAGGACATCCTCGACCTCCGCGGGTCCGAGGCGCTTGCCGGCAACCTTGATGGTGTCGTCGGAACGCCCGAGCAGAAAGAAATGGCCGTCCGCTTCCTCGACAGCGAGGTCTCCATGGATCCACAGGCCGGGCACCGAACGCCAATAGGTGTCGAGATAGCGTTCGCGGTCTTCCCAGAACGCCTGGGTCATTCCGAGGAACGGCGCTGCGACCGCAAGTTCACCGACGCTGCCGCCAAGACGCGTTCCGTCGCCGGAAGCAACGAAGGCCGAGATGCCCGGGCTGACGGTGTTAAAGCCTGCAGGCCTGATCGGTTTGACGATTACGCTAGCCAGCAGCGCGCCTGAGGCTTCCGTGCCGCCGGTATAGTTGATCAGGGGTGCGGTGCCATGCCCGAACGTCCGCCTGAGCCAGTTGAAGTGCTCGGGCGCGATCGCCTCTCCACTCGTAATCATGAGACGGATCGAACTCACGTCGCCTGCGCAGGCTTCCGCCTCGTGCGCCGCCATGCCGCGGATCAGGGTAGGCGAGACGCCAAGATGGGTTACCGTGTGACGCTCCACCAACCGCGACACGCGCGACCAGTCCGGTGCGTCCGGCGCACCGTCGTAGCAGACCATCGTCGCACCGCGCATGAGGGCGGCGGCAGTGAAGATTGGTCCTGCGACCCATCCCATGTCGGCCGGCCACAGAAAGCGGTCGCCTTCGCGAAGGTCGTAGAAGATGGTCGCGTCGTGCACGACCTTGATCGGGAAGCCACCGTGGGTATGAACGATTCCCTTCGGCTTTCCGGTCGTGCCCGATGTGAAAATGATCATGAAGGGATCATTCGCCGTCATCCGGCGCGCAGTTGTTCCCGGCGCCGGCTCCGACAACAGCTCTCGCCAGTTCACGACGTTAGAGCCCGTCACGGGACGATCTTTCGCGGGCTTCAAGATCAGGAATTCAACGTTCGGCAGACGGGCTGTCGCTTCCAGCAGCGTGCGTCCGGTCTCGACCGCGCGGCCACGACGGTAGAAGGCGGACGAGCCGATGATGGCGCGGGCGCCCGCGGCCGAAAGCCGCGAACAGACCGCGTCGACTTCGAAGCCGGAAAACAACGGCACGACGATCGCGCCGATATAGGGAATCGCAAGCAGGGAAACGACGGCTTCGATCCCGGATTCCATCAGAAGACCGACGCGGTCACCGGGACGGATGCCGAGTTTGATCAGCCCGGAAGCAAATGCTTCCACCTGACGCTTCAGTTCGGCGTAAGTGACGGCCGTGATGTCGCCCGCCTCGTTTTCTGCAATGACGGCAGGCCGATCGGCCTGCTTCTTGTCATTTGCCCGATGCAGGATCGAGTTGACCCAGTTCAGCTCGCCGCCGGCAAACCATCGCGGAAACTCTGGGCCATCGGCCAAGTCCATGAACCGGTCGTAGGGCTTCGACCAAACGACGCCGCAAAAGGCGTTGACGCCATCCCAGTATTTGGACGGCTCGTCGATCGAGAAGCGATAGAGGGCATCGAAGTCGCCGAGCCCGAGATGTCGCATCAGCTGCGACACGCCGGCTTCGGACATGGTGCGCGGGTCGGGATGCCAGACGTCGCTTGCGGGTTCCTGTGCCATGCGAGCTTCCATGTCCTTCAAAAATGAGGCCTAAGCCGCGTGGCGGCGAAGCGGGGCTATTTCGTCAGCGGGCATTTGCTTTCCGATAGTTTGCGGAACGCATCGGCTCCCGGCACTTCGCCTACGATTTCGAAGAAGTCCCAGGCGCCTTTCGATTGCGCAGGACTTCTTGATGCGCGCCAGGAACATGTCGTGCAGCATTCTGCCGTTGGGAAGAAGTTTTCCGTTTTGCAGGAATACGTCGTTCATCGGGGTCGACAGCAAATGGGCGCGAATCTTGTCCGCATCCGCGCCACCGGTGGCCTTGATGGCGGACAGATACTGCAGCACCGCCGAATAGACGCCCGCCTGGAACATCGTCGGCATCTTCTTGTGGGTGGCGAAGAAACGCTCGCCGAACGGTCGGGTTTGCTCGTTGCGATTCCAGTCGAAGGCCGTCACGACCGTCATGCCTTGCATCGCCTCGAGGCCGAGCGAGTGCACGTCGGTGTTGATCGCGTACATCGTGCCGATGGCGATGCCTTCCTGAGGCAGCCCGAATTCGCGCGCTTGCTTCAGTGCGTTCACAAGATCGGCTCCGCCGGAGCCAAACAGGATGGCTTTGGCCTTGGTGGAGCGCGCCTGCAGCAGGAACGAGGCAAAATCGGCATTGTTGGTCGGGTGATGCACGGCGCCGACGACCTTGGCGCCATTTGCCTCCGCGGCTTCGCGGGCCGTCTGTTCGAGCGCGGCACCGGCGGCGCCATCCGGGGTGATGATGAACCAGGTGTCCTTGCCGTCGCGCATCAGGGCGGCGGCTTCCGCGCGCCCAACCGAATAGGTGTCCCAGACCCATGAAAGACCGTAGCCGTTGCATTCCTGCTCGCTGAGCCGGTCGTTGATCGTGGTGGAAAAGAAAACCAGTTTATGCGCGCGTCCGGCTGCGCTGTTGACGGCAAGGGCGACGCTCGAATTCGGTACGTCAAAGATCGCGCTCACCCCTTGATCGAACCACTGTTGCGCGATCGCCAAACCAATGTCGGCCTTGTTCTGGGTGTCGCCGGACATAACCTCGACCCGATCCGTCATTCCGCTATCTGCGACCGCCATCTTCGCGGCTAGGACGGAACCCGGTCCGCCATAGTCCGCGTAGACCGACGACATGTCTGTCAGAACACCAATCTTGATCGCCGGATCTGCACCCGCGTGGGAACTGCAAACTAATGAGACCGCCCCGAGCAGGGCTATCGCCGTCCTGCGCATCTCGTCCTCCCGTCGTGAAATTTGTTGTTATTTGTATTCAGATGGTAGCATACTATTCGGTATTGTGAATATCCGGCGATGGGCCGTGACAACGTGTCCAGACAGTCCGGGGCAGGGAGCCAACGCCAATGCAGCAGGCCGCACCGCGATATTCCGCCTATCAGCGTCTTCAGTTCGACTATCCCGCGCCGCGCGTCGTTCGCATCACCATGAACAACGGCAAGATGAATACGGCGGACGCAGTGATGCACCGCGAACTCGCTGAGGTCTGGCGCGATGTCGATGCCGATCCCGAAGCGAACGCGGTGATCATCACCGGCGCAGGCAAGTACTTTTCAGCCGGAGGTGACTTCTCGTTCGTCCAGGCGCAGATCGAAAGTTTCGAGGCGCGCGCCCACGGCTGGAGAGAAGCGCGCGACCTCGTCTACAACTGCATCAACTGCTCCAAGCCCGTGATCAGCGCGATGCGGGGTGTCGCGGTCGGCGCGGGACTGGTTTGCGGAATCCTGGCGGATGTCTCGTTGGCGACGAAAGATTGCCGAATCCTCGATGGCCATACCCGGCTTGGCGTCGCCGCCGGCGATCACGCGGCGATGATCTGGCCGCTGCTCTGCGGCATGGCGAAAGCAAAATACTATCTGATGACCTGCGACACCCTGTTGGGGGCGGAGGCCGAGCGGATCGGATTGATCACCGAGGCCCTCGACGACGATGCGCTCGATCCGCGTGCGATTGAGATCGCAAGCCGGCTTGCAAACGGCGCCCAAGCCGCGATCAAATGGACGAAATACGCGATGAACAATTGGCTAAGGCAGGCCGGACCGACCTTCGATGCCTCGCTTGCCATGGAGTTTCTGGGATTTGATAGTCCCGAGATAAAGGAAGGTCTCGCTTCTCACCTGGAAAAGCGCACGCCGTCCTTTCCCAAGAAGAGTCCATTCTAGATTGCGACGTCGTCCAATCGTTCGCGATCTGACTCCATTCTGTTCTCAAAGAACGAATCGGAATCGAGCAAATCAGCGCGGCGCAATTCCTAACAAATCGTAGCCGGTTGGATCGCCGTCACGCGTAGTTGCTCGCCTGCAGCAACCCACCGACAACTCGATATACGCAATCAGATAGCGGAAGGCTCCATTGACGCCGTTGAGCGGAGACACGACATATCCAGCAACACCGATCCGCTACTGCTCAGGAGAAGATATGAACGCGCAGCCAGATATCGATCGCGCCATCGCGCATTCTGACGGCGACATTTTGCAATGGTTGACAAACGAGACGCGCGACGAGCGATTCATTGACAATATTTTCGCTGAGCTATGTATCCGGCTTCAGCGAGCGGGCATTCCCGTCAAGCGAGCAACACTTCATGTCATGATCCATCATCCGCAATGGCTTGGCGCCCGGATCATATGGGCCGACGGCATGCGCGAGGCCGAGATTGCGAGAGTTGACTACGATGTCAGGGAGCGGTCCGAATTTATCAATAGTCCCGCCAACGAGCTCTTTGACGGCGCCACGGAGGTGCGCGAGAATCTCGAGCGCGATCCTTCGCTGGGCCGCAAGCACGCCGTCTATGACGAGATGCGAGCGAACGGCCTGACCGACTATGTGGCGTGGCCGCTATACCATACGCTCGGCAAGCGGCACATGGTGACCTTTGCAACGGACCGGCCGGGAGGGTTCGACGACGCGCATAAGTCGGGCCTGTTGAAGCTGTTGCCCGTTCTGGCGTTGGTCAGTGAAATCCGGGTCAAAAATCGCCTTGCGCGAACGCTGCTCGAAACTTATGTCGGATCACATGCCGGTGAGCTTATTCTGGCCGGCGCCACCCGGCGCGGAAGCGGGACGACGGTACGCGCGGCCATCATGATCTGCGATCTGCGCGATTTCACCAGGATCTCCGACAACTGGCCACGCGATGACGTCATCGATCTCCTGAACGGCTATTTCGATGCGATGTCGGAGCCGATTGCGCGGCATGGCGGGGAAATACTGAAATTCATCGGCGACGGTCTGCTCGCTATTTTTCCGCTCAGCGAGCCGCAGGCTTGCGCAAATCTGCTTCATGCTGTGTCCGAAGCCCGTCAGGCCATGACGGCGCTGAACGAAAAGAACGGCGAAACCGGTCGTGCGCCGCTGAATTACGGCATCGGCGTCCACGTCGGAGACGTCATGTATGGCAATATCGGGTCGCGCACCCGGCTCGACTTCACCGTCATCGGCCCTGCGGTCAACATGGCTTCGCGTCTCGAAGCCCTCACCAAACAGTTGGGCAAACCGGTGCTGCTGTCCCGCGCGTTCGCCGACTTCGTCAAAAGCGAGTTCAATCTCGAACGCGTCGGCGAATATGAGGTGCGCGGCTTCAACGACCCAATCGAGCTGTTTGCGTATGACGGCTGAGTGCGACCTGTCGAGAGCCCTATCGTTAGCTCGTTCTAGATTGCAACGTCGTCCAATCGTTCGCGATCTGACTCTATTCTGTTCTCAAAGAACGAATCGGAATCGAGCAAATCAGCGCGGCGCAATTCCTAACGAATCGTGGCCGGTCGGATCGCCGCATTTATGGCGCTTCGGGCGACGGCCCTCGGCGGAGCGCGGGCTGATGACGCGTTCTTACGTCTGGCGGCCCAAAACTAGTGACTAACATCCGCACAAGCACTTGATCACAAAGCAGAAGAACAAATCCATGGCGATCCCAGCAGGATTCGAACCTGCAACCCACGGAGTAGAAATCCGTTACTCTATCCAGTTGAGCTATGGGACCGTTGGGCTCGGTTTATACCATCGAATGTAAAAAATCAGCATTCCAACCAGGCTATACTCGAACCGATTTCGGAAGATCCGCGACAAAGGGCTAACCGGCTGGCATGACGCCTGGCCGGCTTTGCCTTGCTGCGCTCCTGATGGGGCTGGGCGGATCAAGGCCCCCTGAGGCGTTCGACAAATGTCGTATGCGACTTTCTCGCCTGTCCGTGCCTCCGCCACGAGTCCGTCACCTTTTAGCGCACTTCTTTTCAATCGGCGGCCCATTGGCCGCGCCGGGAGCTCCATCATGATCGGTTTGGTTCGGGCTGCAATTTTTTGCGCCACGCTGTCGTTCGGCCTGATTTCAGCCGGTCTCCCGCCGGCCCAGGCGGCCGACAAGGCGTTCAAGCGCGACGATCTCGCCGATTCCGCGATCAAGCTCGAGGCCCAGATCAAGACCGAAGCGGGCGCCGTGAGTAAATCCGGCGCGGCGTTGAAAGCCGATGTGGACGCCGCCTTCAAGCGCAATGACTACCGGACCGGCCTGCAGATCCTCGGGCAGATCGCCGCCACCGCGCCCGCTGACAGCGGCAACTGGGTGCGACTGGCCCGCACGATTTTCCAGATGCGTCCCGCCAATTCCAGCGAGCAAACCTTCCTGCTCGAGCGCGCCTCGACGGCGGCCTATATCGGCTACCAGCGCGCCGCCAACCCGGGAGATGAAGCAGATGCCTTGGCCGTGCTCGGCCGGGCGCTATCGGAGCGCAAGCTGTGGCGGCCGGCGCTGGACAGTTTGCGGCTCTCGCTCGATCTGCGCGAGGTCGCCGAGGTGCGCGGCCAATATGAGAAGATGCGCGATGAGCATGGCTTCCGGCTGCTCGACTATACGATCGATTCGGATTCCGCTTCGCCGCGCGCCTGCTTCCAGTTTTCCGAAGACCTCGCGAAGCGTACCGACTTTTCGCCGTTTTTAGCGCTCGCCGGCAACGACAAGCCGGCCCTGACTTCGGAAGGCACGCAGCTTTGCGTCGATGGCCTGAAACACGGCGAGCGCTACAACATCAATCTGCGTGCCAGCCTGCCGTCGACCGTCAAGGAAGGCCTGCCGAAATCGGCTGAGTTCAATATCTACGTGCGCGACCGCAAGCCGTTCGTGCGCTTCACCGGCCGCGCTTACGTGCTGCCGCGCACCGGCCAGCGCGGCATTCCCTTGGTCAGCGTCAATACGCCTTCGGTATCGATCAACGTATTCCGGATCGGCGATCGCAACCTCATCAACACCGTGATCGATGGCGACTTTCAGCGCGCTTTGAGCCGCTACGAATTGTCAAGCCTCGGTGACGAGCGGGGCGTCAAGGTCTGGTCCGGCGAACTCGCAACCGCCATGACGCTCAACCAGGACGTCACGACGGCTTTCCCAGTCGATGAGGCGCTCGGCACCTTGCAGCCGGGTATTTACGTCATGACCGCCGCCGCCAAGGGGCCGGGCAGCGATGATGAGGGCGGATTGGCGACGCAGTGGTTCATCGTCTCCGACCTCGGCCTGACGGCGTTTTCCGGCAACGACGGCATTCATGTGTTTGTGAATTCCTTGGCGTCCACGGAGGGCATGTCGAAGGCCGAAGTTCGTCTCGTGGCGCGCAACAACGAAATCCTCGCGACGCGAAAGACCGACGATGCCGGTCACGCCGTGTTTGAGGCGGGATTGGCGCGCGGCGAGGGCGGTCTTTCGCCGGCGATGCTGACCGTCAGCACGGATAAGGCCGACTATGCGTTCCTCAGCCTGAAATCGAATGCGTTCGATTTGTCCGATCGAGGTGTTGCGGGCAGGGCGGTCCCGGCCGGTGCAGACGCCTTCGTCTACGCCGAACGCGGGGTCTATCGGTCCAGCGAAACCGTTTATCTCACCGCGCTTTTGCGTGACGGTTTGGGCAATGCGATTTCGGGCGGCCCGCTGACTCTCGTTGTTGAGCGCCCGGACGGCGTCGAGTTCCGTCGCGCGGTGCTTTCAGATCAGGGCGCTGGCGGCCGGACGCTGACACTACCGCTCAATTCGGCAGTCCCGGCCGGGACCTGGCGAGTACGCGCTTTCACCGATCCGAAGGCAAGTGTCGGTGGGCGAGACGACCTTCATGGTCGAGGACTACATTCCCGAGCGCATCGACTTCGAAGTCACCAGTAAAAACAAGCAGATAAAGGTGGATACTCCGGCAGAGCTAAAAGTAACCGGTCATTTCCTGTATGGCGCGCCAGCCTCTGACCTTCAGCTCGAAGGCGACATGCTGGTCGCGCCCGCAGACGAGCGGCCGGGCTTCGCCGGTTATCAGTTCGGCGTGGCCGATGAGGAAAACGCCAGCAACGAGCGGACACCGATTGAAAACCTCCCGGAGTCCGATGCCAATGGTGCAGCGACTTTCCCGGTGAGCCTTGCAAAGCCGCCGACGTCGACCCGTCCGCAGGAAGCGCAGATCTTCATCCGCATGGCGGAAGCCGGCGGTCGCGCGGTGGAACGCAAGATCGTCATTCCGGTTGCACCGGCTGCCGCAATGATCGGCGTCAAGCCGTTGTTCGGCGACAGGAACGTTGCCGAGGGCGATAAGGCTGCGTTCGACGTCGTGTTCGTTTCGCCTGATGGAAAGTCATTGGCGCGGGAAGGATTGCGCTACGAGCTATTGAAGATCGAATCCCGCTATCAATGGTATCGCCAGAATTCCTCATGGGATTTTGAGCCGGTCAAATCAACCAAGCGCGTTGCCGATGGCGATCTTGCGATCGCAGCGGACAAGCCCGCCCGCATCACCCTGTCGCCGCAGCCCGGACGCTATCGTCTTGACGTCAAATCGACCGATGCGGATGGTCCGTTGACGTCGGTGCAATTCGACGTCGGTTGGTATTCCGACGGCAGCGCCGATACGCCCGATCTTCTGGAGACCTCGATCGACAAGCCCGAATATCAATCGGGCGACACGATGGTGGTGTCGGTCAATGCGCGCACGGCCGGCAAACTGACGATCAACGTGCTCGGCGATCGGCTGCTGACGACGCAGACCTCAGACATCAAGGAAGGCACCGCCCAGGTCAGGATTCCCGTCGGCAAGGACTGGGGCACCGGCGCTTATGTGGTGGCGACCTTGCGCCGGCCGCTCGATGCGGCCGCGTTGCGCATGCCCGGCCGTGCCATCGGGCTCAAATGGTTCGGCATCGACAAGAAAGCGCGCATACTTCAAGTGAGCCTGTCGCCGCCGGCACTGGTACGCCCGAATTCCACACTGAAGTTGCCGGTGAAGCTGACCGGCCTCAATCCCGGCGAAGACGCCAAGGTTGTCGTGGCGGCGGTCGATGTCGGCATTCTCAGCCTGACCAATTACAAGCCGCCGGCGCCCGACGACTATTATCTCGGCCAGCGCCGGTTGACGGCGGAAATCCGCGATATCTACGGCCAACTGATCGATGGCATGCAAGGTACCCGCGGTCAGCTCAAGACCGGCGGTGACGGCGCCGGTGCCGAGTTGCAAGGCAGTCCGCCCACGCAGAAGCCGCTCGCGCTCTATTCTGGAATCGTCACGGTGGCAGCTGACGGCTCCGCCGAAATCAGTTTCGACATTCCGGAATTCGCAGGCACCGCGCGCGTGATGGCGGTGGCGTGGACGGCGACCAAACTCGGCCGCGCCACGGTCGATGTCACGGTGCGCGACCCTGTCGTGCTGACGGCGACATTGCCGCGCTTCCTGCTCAACGGCGATCATGGAACGATGAGCTTTGACCTCGACAACGTCGAGGGCGCGCCGGGCGACTACACCGTCAGCCTGAAAACATCAGGGCCGGTGAAGGTCAGCGGCAATCCGACGACCACAGCGAAACTCGCGGCCAAACAACGCACGTCGATGTCGATGGCGCTCGATGCCGGCGGCGCCGGCCAAGCAGCGATCGATGTCGATATCAAGGGGCCGAACGGGCTGACGCTGGCGCGGCACTACGCGCTGGATGTGAAGCCGGCGACGCAAGTTCTGACGCGACGCTCGGTCCGGACTCTTGCGAAGGGCGAGAGCCTGACGCTGACGCCCGACATGTTCTCCGATCTCGTCGACGGCACAGGCTCGGTCTCGATCTCCGCGAGCCTCTCGACCGCGCTGGATGCTGCGACCATTTTGAAAGCGCTGGATCGCTACCCCTATGGCTGTTCGGAGCAGATTACGAGCCGTGCGATGCCGCTGCTTTACGTCAACGATCTTGCCGCAGGCGCGCATCTGGCGATGGATACCGCGATCGATCAGCGCATCCGTGACGCGATCGATCGTCTGCTGGCGCGGCAAGGCTCGAACGGTTCGTTCGGCCTGTGGTCGGCCGGCGGCGATGACGCCTGGCTCGACGCTTACGTGACCGATTTCCTGACCCGGGCGCGCGAAAAAGGCTTCACGGTGCCGGACGTGTTGTTCCGTGGCTCGCTCGACCGCATCCGCAATTCGGTCGTGAACGCCGAGGAGCCGGAAAAGGACGGCGGCAAAAACCTCGCTTATGGTCTTTACGTGCTTGCCCGCAACGGCGCCGCGCCGATCGGCGATCTGCGTTACCTCGCCGATACCAAGCTCAATAACCTGGCGACGCCGATCGCCAAGGCGCAACTCGCAGCCGCGCTTGCGCTGGTTGGCGACAGAGCGAGGGCCGAGCGGGTCTACGCGGCAGCCGCCGACAGCCTCGCGCCGAAGCCTGTGCTTCAATTCGGCCGCGTCGATTACGGGAGTGCCCTGCGCGATGCAGCGGCGTTGGTCTCATTGGCCGGCGAAGGCAATGCGCCGAAAGCAACCCTGATGCAGGCCGTTTCGCGGGTGGAGGCCGCGCGCGGGCTTTCGCCTTATACCTCGACCCAGGAAAACGCCTGGCTGGTATTGGCGTCACGGGCGCTTGCCAACGAAACCATGGCGCTTGATATCGATGGCGCGCCCATCAAGACCGCGCTCTATCGCAGCTACAAGGCGGCGGAAATATCGGGCAAGCCGATCAAGATCACCAACACCGGTGATGCGCCGATCCAGACGGTGGTCTCGGTCGGTGGTTCACCGGTCACACCGGAGCCGGCCGCCGCCAACGGCTTCAAGATCGAGCGCAACTATTTTACGCTCGACGGCAAGCCGGCCGACGTATCGAAGGTCAAGCAGAACGATCGCTTTGCGGTCGTGCTCAAGATCACCGAAGCCAAGCCGGAGTTCGGTCACATCATGGTGTCGGACTTTCTGCCGGCCGGGTTCGAGATCGACAATCCGCATCTGGTTTCATCCGGCGACACCGGCACGCTCGCGTGGATCGAAGACGGCGAGGAGCCGCAAAACACCGAGTTCCGCGACGACCGCTTCACGGCGGCCATCGACCGCGCCGCCGACAACAAGTCGATCTTTACGGTGGCTTATGTGGTGCGTGCGGTTTCGCCCGGCAAATACGTGCTTCCGCAGGCCTATGTCGAGGACATGTACAATCCCTCGCGCTATGGCCGCACCGGTACGGGATCGGTCGAGGTTCGTCCGGCGAAATGAGTGCAGAGATCGAGCAGGCAAGCGTGATCAAGCCCGTTCGTCGGTTCCGACGAACGGGGCTGGTGACGCTGGCGATCAGTCTGGTCTTGGCGGCGACGGTCGCGGCCTGGGTGATTTCGCTCGGACCGCTGCCGCTCCACGAGGCCCGTGAAGTCTCGACAACGATCGTCGACCGCCACGGCAAGCTCTTGCGCGCTTATGCCATGCCCGATGGCCGCTGGCGGCTACCGGTCCATGCGGGAAGTGATGTCGATCCGACTTATCTCAAGCTGCTCTTGGCCTATGAAGATCGCCGCTTCTATTCTCATGGCGGGGTCGATCTTCTGGCGTTGGGACGCGCGGCGTTTCAATTGGCGACCAGCGGTCATGTCGTCTCCGGTGGTTCCACCATCACCATGCAGGTGGCCCGCCTGATGGAGCCACGGCGGCAGCGCTCCATCTCGGCCAAGCTCAGGCAAATCGTTCGTGCCATCGAAATCGAACGACAGATGAGCAAGGATCAGATTCTCGATCTGTATCTGGCGATGGCGCCCTATGGCGGCAATCTCGAAGGCATTCGCGCCGCTTCGACTGCCTATTTCGGCAAGGAGCCGAAGCGGCTGACGCTTTCGGAAGCCGCCCTCCTGGTGGCGTTGCCGCAATCGCCGGAAAACCGCAGGCTCGATCGTTATCCAAAAGCCGCCCGCGCCGCCCGCGACCGCGTGCTCGATCGCATGGTCGAAGACCACGTGATTTCCGATGCCGATGCTGCCATGGCAAAGGCCGTGCCTGTGCCGCGGTTACGCAAGCCGATGCCGATTCTGGCGCCGCACTCTTCCGATCAGGCGATGGCCGTCGTCAGGAACACGCCCGTGATCGCGTTGACGCTGGATGCGCCGTTGCAGCAAACGCTCGAGACGCTGGCGCGCGACCGCGCCGCCTCGTTGGGGTCGAATATTTCTGTCGCCATTCTCGTGGTCGACAACGCAAGCGGCGACGTGCTCGCCCGCGTCGGCTCGCCGGATTATTTTGACGACCGCCGCGCGGGTCAGGTCGACATGACGCGCGCCGTGCGCTCGCCGGGGTCGACGCTCAAGCCATTCATCTACGGTTTGGCATTTGAGGATGGCTTTGTTCATCCGGAAAGCCTGATCGATGATCGGCCCATCCGTTTCGGATCTTACGCGCCGGAAAACTTCGACATGACGTTCCAGGGCACCGTTCCGGTGCGCAAAGCGTTGCAGATGTCGCTCAACGTGCCAGCCGTAGCTCTGCTCGACCGTGTCGGTGCAAGCCGGTTGTCGTCACGGCTCAAGCAAGCGGGGGCCCATCTGGAACTCCCCAAAGATGAGACGCCGGGGCTGGCGATGGGTCTCGGCGGCGTCGGCATCACGTTGCAGGATCTTGTGCAGCTTTATTCGGGGCTGGCGCGGCTTGGCAACACGCGACCGTTGCTGGAAATCCGGAGTCAGCGCGACGAGGCGAGGGAGCCGCAGCGGCTGTTGGATCAAGTCGCCGCCTGGCAAGTCAGCAACGTGCTGTTGGGAACGCCGCCGCCGGAGAACGGCGTTCACAACCGGATCGCCTTCAAGACCGGAACGAGCTACGGCTACCGCGATGCTTGGTCGGTTGGCTTCGATGGACGGATCACGATCGGCGTCTGGGTTGGCCGCCCCGACGGCGCGCCGGTGCCCGGCATCGTCGGCCGCACCGCCGCCGCGCCGATCCTGTTCGATGCGTTTGCCCGGACGGGCAAATTGCCGGCGGCCTTGCCGAAGCCGCCCAAGGGAACCTTGGTGGCGAGCAACGCGAAGTTACCGCTGCCGTTGCGACGCTATCGGCCATTGGGGGAACTGGTTCGAACCGACGGCGAACGCGCACCGCACATCCAGTTCCCGCTCAATGGATCGCGAATCGACGCCTCCGGAGACGGAACGTCCTCTGTCGCGATGCCGATAAAAGTGGCGGGTGGCGTGCTTCCGATCACGATGCTCGTCAACGGCGTGTCGGTCGGGGAACTCGACGGCCGCAGGCAACGGCTGATCGATTCACCGGGCCCGGGTTTCGCCCGATTGACCGTCATCGACGCCAAGGGCGCGGCGGACACAGTTATCATCAGAATTCAGTAGTTATTACGCTAAGCGGTTGTCGCGACGTTGTTTTCGGCGTATGCGGAACCGATGAGCGAGACCTATGCCCGCCCCCGATTTGGCCAGCCGCGCGAACCCCAAAAGAAGGTCGATCGGGGCAGCCGTCTCGTCGATCTCGTGGATTTTGCAGCCGCGAGCCATGTCCGATCGGTGGCGTTTATGGTGCTGTGCGGCTTTTTGCTGTTCCTGCCTGGCTTCTTCAGCATCCCGCCGATCGACCGAGACGAGGCGAGGTTTGCGCAAGCGACCAAACAAATGGTCGAGACCGGTGATTTCGTCGATATCCGCTTTCAGGACGACGTCCGCTACAAGAAGCCGGTTGGCATCTATTGGATGCAGGCCGCCGCGGTCGAAACCGCTTCGGCCCTCGGCTTGCCGCGCGCGCAGGTTCGCATCTGGATCTATCGCGTACCGTCGCTGATCGGCGCGTTCGGCGCCATGCTGCTGACTTACTGGACGGCGCTCGGCTTCGTTAGCCGGCGCGGCGCCATTCTCGCGGCGCTGATCCTGGCGAGTTCAGTCCTGCTCGGGGTTGAAGCGCGGCTCGCCAAGACCGATGCGATGCTGCTGTTGACCGTCACGGCTGCGATGGGGGCCATGGCGCGAGTTTATATGTCGTGGCAGCGCGGCGAGGACGATCCGCATCCGCCCTGGTCGTGGCCTGCCATTTTCTGGACGGCGCTCGCGGGCGGCATCCTGATCAAGGGTCCGCTGATCCTGATGTTCGTCGCGTTGACGATCGCAATGCTGGCCTTTTTCGATCGCTCGCTCGCGTGGCTTTGGCGGCTGCGGCCGGTATGGGGCTTGATGTGGCTCCTGGCGCTCGTCCTGCCGTGGTTTATCGCGATCTTCTGGCGCGCCGGCGAAACATTCTTTACCGATTCAATCGGCGGCGACATGTTGAGCAAGCTGGCGGCGCAGGAATCGCACGGCGCGCCGCCCGGCGTCTATCTGCTGCTGTTCTGGATGACCTTCTGGCCCGGTGCGCCGCTGGCGGCGATGGCGGCGCCGGCCGTTTGGCGGGCGAGGCGAGAGCCGGGCGCGCAGTTCCTTCTCGCCTGGCTGGTACCGTCCTGGATCGTGTTCGAGGCGGTGCTGACCAAGCTCCCGCATTACGTGCTGCCGCTCTATCCGGCGATTGCGATCCTCACGATAGGCGCGCTCGAGCGCCGCGTCCTGTCGCGTTCCTGGCTTAGAAGCGGAACGGCGTGGTGGTTTATCATTCCCGCACTTGCTTCGCTCGCCGCCGTGGTCGGCGCCGTAAGCGTGACGCGTCAGCCGGTGTTTCTGGCGTGGCCGTTCGTGGCGGCGGCGCTGATCTTCGGGTTGTTTGCCTGGTGGCTCTATGACGACAACCGCGCCGAGCGTTCGCTGCTGAATGCCGTGGTCGCGGCCTTGTTCCTCGCGTTTGCGATTTACGGCGTCGTGGTGCCGGCGCTGACGCCGTTGTTTCCGAGCGCCGAGGTGGCGCGAGCGCTTCGCAATGTCGTCTGTGTCGGGCCGAAGGCGGCGGCTGCCGGCTTTCATGAGCCGAGCCTCGTGTTCATGACCGGCACATCGACGCTCCTGACCGACGGATCTGGCGCCGCCGATTTCCTCGCGCAAGGCAGTTGCCGGTTTGCCCTGATCGAGCAACGCGCAGAACGCAGCTTTGCCCAGCGCGCCGAGGCGATCGGTCTGCGCTACGATATGGCGTCGCGTGTCGAGGGCTACAACATCTCGCAGGGGCGAGCGATTTCGATCGCCATCTTCCGTTCCGAAGGGACGGAATAGATGTCCATTCAGTCCGGCTCCGAACAATCCGCCGGCTACCTCGCGCGTCTGTCCACGATTGTAGCAGTGTGGGTGTTACAACTCGTAAGTCCGCCATCTCAGCCCCATCGATCCGAGGCTGCACGGAGATTGGCACGCCAGGTGCTGACGACCGTCGCTTCGGCGGCAATCTCGATCGCCATTTTGATGATCTGGTTCGACGCGCAGGAAATTGCGCTGATGCCGCCCCGCGGCACCGCGAGCCTTTGGCCGTTTCGGGTTTTGACCGACTTCGGCAAGGATACTTACGTGCTGTTGCTGCTGGCCATCCTGCTGACCGGGGTCACGCTGGTGGCGCCCGCTACTCGCGCGCCCGGGAGGCGACGGCTGCTTGCGATCGGTTTGCGTCTGCAATTCATGTTTTTGGCGCTATCGGTGCCGCTTGTTGCCGGCGAGTTGTTGAAGTGGATCGCCGGCCGAGGCCGACCCTTTGTCGGCGGGCAAGCAAACGCCTTCAATTTCATCCCCTTTGCAGGAACCGAAGCCCACGCCAGCTTCCCATCCGCGCACTCGATCACGGCCTTTGCTTTGGCTTTTGCCATCGCTGCGGTCTGGCCGCGGTTGCGGGGCCTGATGATTGCCTATGCGCTCCTGATCGCGTTTACCCGCCTTGTGCTTCTGGCGCATCATCCAAGCGATGTAGTGGCTGGGGCAACGGTTGGCCTGATCGGGGCCATGTGGGTGCGATACTGGTTTGCCGTGCGCGGACTGGGGTTTGCGGTTGGCGATCTTGGCGCCATTTGGCCAGCCGCCAATGAGCCTCCCAAGGGGGTTGCCGCCGGGGCATCAGCCCCATAAGAAGCGGACCGTCGGCCGATTGCGGCCAGCGCAAAACGGGTGAGATTTGCCTTCTTCCGATTTAGCCGCCATCGCCGTTTCCATCGTGGTTCCCGTGCGCAACGAAGCTGAAAACGTTGCGCCCGTGATCGCCGAAATCACGGCGGCGCTCGACGGCCGTTGGAGTTACGAGATCATCTATGTCAACGACGGCTCAACGGACGCAACCGGTGAGCGGCTCGCGTCCATCATGAAAAGCCGTCCCAACCTGCGCCAGTTGCGTCATGCGGCCTCGACCGGGCAGTCCGCCGCGGTCCGCAGTGGAGTTCGTGCGGCTTGCGGGGCGATCGTGGCGACGCTTGACGGCGACGGCCAGAATAATCCGGCTTTCCTGCCGGCGCTGGTTTCGGCCATCGAGCAAGGCGGCGAGCGCACGGGCCTCGCCGCCGGCCAAAGAGTGGGGCGCAAGGATACCGGCTTTAAGAAGATTCAATCGCGCATCGCCAATGCGGTGCGTAACGGGATCCTGCATGACGGCACCCGCGACACCGGCTGCGGTCTGAAGGCGTTCCGGCGCGAGGTGTTTTTGGCATTGCCTTATTTCGATGGCCTGCACCGTTTTCTGCCGGCGCTGGTGCGCCGTGAAGGCTATGACATCGTTTATGTCGACGTCGTCGACCGTCCAAGGCATTCGGGCGTGTCAAACTATGGTTTTTTCGACCGGCTCTGGATCGGAATCATGGATCTCGCAGGCGTGTGGTGGCTGATCCGCCGCAAGAAGCCGACACCTGTTGTGACTGAGGTGAAATGATGCTGATCCAGTACGGGCAGGCCCTCAACAACTACTTCTACGACATCTTTGTCGCCAAGTTCGACTTCTGGCTGGCCTTCGGGCTGATTGCGCAACTCGCCTTTGCTGCGCGCTTCCTGGTTCAGTGGATCGCAAGCGAGCGGGCGGGAAAAAGCGTGGTACCGCTGGCATTCTGGTTCTTCTCGATCTGCGGCGGGCTGTTGACGCTGATCTACGGCCTGGTCAAGCGCGAGCCGGTTATCATCATCGGACAGTTGGTCTCGAACATCATCTATGTCCGCAACTTGATGCTGATCTTCAAGAACCACGCGAAGGGATCGGAGACGCTGGATCGCTAGTGTCCCGATTCCGAAGTTTGTCGCATTTTACGGAGCCAGGTTTCGAACTTCGGAATCGAAAGGACACTAGCTAAGTTATTAATCTGGTGCGGCTTTGGTTCAGAAAGTCCGCATGTCGAACCCGCGATAGCAATGATGTGGACTTCTGAACCGCCGCACTAGGCCGCGTTCAAAACCTCAAATCCACGCGCAAGATCGGCCTTCAGGTCTTCGACGTTCTCAAGACCGATGTGCAGCCGGAGCGTCGGGCCGCCGGGCGCCCATTTCGTTGCCGTGCGATAGCCGCTGCAATCAAAGGGAATGATCAGGCTTTCGAAGCCGCCCCAGGAAAAGCCCATGCCGAACAGTTTGAGCGAGTTGAGCATGGCATCAACCGCGGTCTGCGGTACCGGCTTTAAGACCACGCCGAACAGTCCCGATGCCCCCGTGAAGTCCCGCTTCCAGATCGCGTGACCCGGATCGCTTTCGAGGCCCGGATGCAACACGCGCAAAACCTCGGGCCGCTGCGCCAGCCACCGCGCCATGTCCAGTCCCGAACGATGGTGCTGTGCCAGCCGCACCGCGAGCGTCCGCAGTCCGCGGATGGCGAGAAAGACGTCATCGGGACCGGCACAGACCCCGAGCAGCCGGATTGCCTCGGAAATCGCAGGCCAGGTCTTGGCGTTCGCCGAAATGGTGCCGAACATGATGTCGGAGTGGCCACCGATATATTTGGTGGCGGCCTGGAGGCTGATATCGACGCCTTGCTCGAGCGAACGGTGAAACAGGGGGGTCGCCCAGGTATTGTCGTCGATCACGATCGCGCCATGCGCATGCGCGGCAGACGCGATGGCAGGAAGGTCCGGCATCTCGAAGGACTGCGATCCCGGTGCTTCGATCAGCACCGCCCTGGTATTGGGCTTGAACAGGCTGGCGATCCCAGAGCCGATCATCGGATCGAAATAGCTGGTCTCGACGCCGTAGCGGGCGAGCATCCCGTTACAAAAATTGCGTGTCGGCCGGTAGGCATTGTCGCAAACCAGAAGATGGTCGCCGGCTTTCAGGACGGCGAGCAGTGTGGTGCTGATCGCGGCCAGGCCCGATGGCGCAATGCCGACGCCGGCACATTGAGAGCCTTCCAGCGCTATCAGCGCTTGCTGAAGCGCTCTCGTCGTGGGGGTGCCATGTCGGCCATACTGGAACTCGCCGCGGTGGGCATGCAGGTCGTCGGCCGTGGGGTAAAGCACGGTGGAACCGTGGACGACGGGCGGATTCACGAATCCCTTCTGTGCCTTGGTGTCGCGTCCCACGGTCACCAGCGCGGTCTCGATTTTCAGCGGCAGGGTGCCTTCGTCGTCGCCGGAGCTCATGTTTTTGGTGCTCTCCCTCATGGTCATCCCGCCGCCTCGCAATGTGAAAAGTTCGCGAAGCGGCAAAAGATGGTCGAGAGGTTAATAGCAGGGCAGGGAAGACCGGCGTCAACCCCTTGACCCGGCCCGCCAGTCGTTCTGTGATACGAATTACATCTTCGCTGCAGAGTTGAGGGGCCTGCTGCGACCGTCGCTTCGCTCCGAGCCGGAATATGGGCAAAATTGTCGCTCATCCGGATCGGCATGTGCTGTGGCGGATGTCAGCTTGGCCCATACTTTGCCTGCGTAGGACACAGTCATCCCGGACCTTTGAAAGGCCCCGCCATGAAACGCGTTTCTCTTGTCCTTGCCCTTGCTCTCGCCGCCGGTTTTTCGGCTCAGTCTGCGACCGCGCAGACCCTCAAAACGATCAAGGACCGCGGCATGGTGGCCTGCGGCGTGAGCCAGGGATTGCCGGGCTTTTCGGCGCCCGACGACAAGGGAAGCTGGACCGGAATCGACGTCGACGTCTGTCGTGCGGTGGCGGCAGCAATTTTCAATGATCCGACCAAGGTGAAATACGTGCCACTGTCTGCCAAGGACCGTTTCACGGCCCTGCAATCCGGCGAAATCGACCTCTTGTCGCGCAACACGACGTGGACGCTCTCCCGCGACACCACGCTTGGCGCCAATTTTACCGGAGTGACCTATTACGACGGACAGGGCTTCATGGTGAGGAAGTCGCTGAAGGTCAATTCGGCGCTTGAACTGAACAGCGCATCGGTTTGCGTGCAGACGGGAACGACGACGGAACAAAATCTCGCCGACTTCTTCAAGAGCAACAATATGAAATATGAGGTAGTGGCGTTTGCTGGCGCAGACGAGACCGTGAAGGCCTACGAGTCCGGACGTTGTGACGCTTTCACGACCGATGCCTCGGGGCTTTATGCCTATCGCCTCAAGATGACCAATCCGGCCGATCACGTCGTGCTTCCGGAGATCATTTCGAAAGAGCCGCTCGGTCCGATGGTGCGCCATGGCGACGATCAGTGGTTCGACATCGTCAAATGGGTGTTGTTTGCGATGGTGGATGCCGAAGAACTCGGCGTCACGCAACGAAACGTCGATGAGATGGCAAAGTCGGACAAGCCGGAATTGAAACGCGTCCTGGGCACCGACGGCAATTTCGGCGAACAGCTCGGCCTGACCAAGGATTGGGTCATCCGCATTCTCAAAGCCGTCGGCAATTACGGCGAAACCTTCGACCGCAACGTCGGCGCCGGCTCGCCGCTCGGCATTGCCCGCGGCCTCAATCAGCTCTGGAACAAGGGTGGAATTCAGTACGCGCCGCCGATCCGCTGATCGCGCCAGACAGCAGCAACAATGAGCATTGGGCCACGACCACCGCCGCGGCAGCTTGTCGCGAAACTGCGGCAGGTGCTCGGCGGCGGCGCAGGCTGGGGCGGATTTGTCCTGCAGATCCTGTTTGTCGTCCTGCTGGCCTGGATTGCCTACGAAATCGTCGCCAACGTTCGGAGCAATCTGGAGACGCAGCGGATTGCCGCTGGCTTCGGCTTCCTGACCAACAATGCCGGCTTTGACGTCAATCAGAGCCTGATTCCATATTCCCAGTCGGACACCTATGCGCGCGTTTTCGTTGTCGGCCTGCTCAACACGCTGCTCGTCGCGGTCATCGGCATTTTCTTTGCGACGGTGATCGGATTTTTGGTGGCGCTTGGCCGGTTGTCGCCGAACTGGCTGCTGGCGCGAATTTCCGGCGGCTACGTCGAATTGCTGCGCAACATACCGCTCTTGTTCCAGATCCTGTTCTGGTATCTCGCCGTACTAGGGACGCTTCCGTCGCCGAGGCAGAGCATTTCGCTGTTCGGCGCTATTTTCCTGTCCAATCGCGGACTTGTTGTTCCAACGCCCATTCCGCTGCCCGGATGGGAGGCGGTAGCGGTCGCGCTTTTGATTGCGATCGCGGTGTCGCTGATCTTAAGCTTCTATGCACGCCGGCAACTGTTTCAAAGCGGCCGGGTGATAACGATCTGGCCCACCGTCGTCGGCTTGTTGATCGGATTGCCGCTGGTCGCGTCGCTGATATTCGGCGCGCCCGTCAGTTTCGAAATTCCTCAGCTCAGGGGTTTCAATTTTGCCGGCGGTTCCCGGATCATTCCCGAACTGGTGGCGCTGACGCTGGCGCTATCGACCTATACGGGCGCCTTTATCGCCGAGATCGTGCGGTCGGGCATTTTGGCGGTTCACAAGGGGCAGATGGAGGCGGGCGCGTCGCTTGGGTTGACGCGGGGCGTGACCTTGCGGCTGATCGTGGTGCCGCAGGCGATGCGGGTCATCCTGCCGCCTTTGACCAATCAGTATCTCAACCTCACCAAGAACTCATCGCTGGCGGTCGCGATCGGATACCCTGATCTCGTCTCGGTTTTTGCGGGCACCTCGCTGAACCAGACCGGGCAAGCGATCGAGATCATCGGCATTACGATGGGCGTTTACCTCCTGATCTCGCTGGTCACGAGCGCCATCATGAGTTTTTACAATTGGCGGATCGGACGGAGCATGGGCGCATGAGCGAGGCGGCCTTCGTTCGACAGGAACTCGTTCCCGAGCGTGCGGCACCGGTCAAGGTGACCGGCTTTGTCGGCTTCGTGCGTACGCGCCTGCTTAATTCGCCGACCAACATCCTGCTGACGATCGTGAGCATTCTTCTGCTCTGGTTCATCGTCGTTCCGACCATCAAGTTTCTCTTGGTCGACGCCGTCTGGAGTGGGAAAGACCGCGCCGCATGCCTTGCGGAAAATGTCGGACACCCCGTCGGCGCCTGCTGGCCGTTTATCCAGGCAAAATTCAGCCAGTTCATTTACGGCTTCTACCCGGAAGCCGAGCGGTGGCGGGTCAACCTGACCTTCTTCCTGGCAGCCATCTTGCTCTTGCCGCTCTTGATCCCGCGGCTACCGGCAAAGGGACTCAATGCCAGTCTCTTCTTTGTCGCCTTTCCGGTAGTTGCGTTCTTCCTGCTGCGCGG
This sequence comes from uncultured Alphaproteobacteria bacterium, assembly GCA_963788885.1. Classification (GTDB taxonomy): domain Bacteria; phylum Pseudomonadota; class Alphaproteobacteria; order Rhizobiales; family Xanthobacteraceae; genus Bradyrhizobium. The sequence goes on from CAWBIR010000002.1 coordinate 445,375, forward strand.
CGGCGGATTGAGCGGCTTTGGCATTAGCTGGATGTCAGGCCTTCTGTCGGGCTTTGCGGGCAGCTTCGATGATTTCGGCCAAAAGCTCGGAAGGGCAGGCGAGGCCGTGGCCGTCATCGGACCGCTGCTGCAGTTACTCGGGAAACTCGTTGGGCTGATCGGGGCGGCGATTTCCGGTCTGATCTGGCCCTTGGTTTGGCTCAACGATCAAATTCGCGGCTCTGCCCGCCCGCTATGGTTCGATTTCGCCGTAACGGCAGTCATCATCTCGCTGATCCTGTTTTTCATCAGCGGCGGTTTTCGCACCGGCTGGCGTCTGCTGCTCGTCAGCATCGCGACATTTGCCGGCATCGGGATCGTGATCGCGGCGATGGGGCTCGACCATGGGGGGCTGCCCATCGTCGACAGCGGCCTCTGGGGCGGTTTTTTGGTAACGCTGGTTGTTTCAGTCACCGGTATCGTCGCCTGCATGCCAATCGGGATCGCGCTGGCGCTCGGCCGCCGCTCGACAATTCCGCTGATCCGGTTCTTTTCGGTCGGATTTATCGAAATCTGGCGCGGCGTTCCCCTGATCACGGTGCTGTTCTTCGCAACCTATATGCTGCCGCTGTTTATGCCGGGGAATTTCAAGATCGACGGCCTGGTTCGCGCGCTGATCGGTATCGCTCTGTTTTCGGGTGCCTATATGGCTGAAGTCATCCGGGGTGGATTGCAGGCAATTCCGCGCGGCCAGACCGAAGCTGCGAGCGCCATCGGACTTTCCTGGTGGAAGACAACCGCCCTTATTGTGATGCCACAGGCGCTCCGGCACGTCATCCCGGGAATCGTCAACAGCTTTATCAGCCTGTTCAAGGATACCTCGCTGGTATCGATCGTGTCGCTGTTCGACCTCCTGGGGCAGGTGCATGCCTCATTCGCCGATCCGGTTTGGGCCACGCCGACGACGCTGTTCACCGGCTTTGCGTTCGCCGGAATGATCTATTTCACTTTCTGCTTTGGAATGTCCCGCTATTCACTGTTCGTCGAGAACAGGCTGAATGCTCATCGTAAGTAGCCGAGAAAAGTCATGACCACTGATCCGATCGTCGGTATTGCCGGGCTCAACAAATGGTACGGCGACTTTCACGTGTTACGCGACATCGACGCGGATGTGGCCAAGGGCGAGCGCATCGTGATCTGCGGTCCGTCCGGCTCCGGAAAGTCGACGTTCATCCGCTGCATCAACGCACTCGAGGAATTTCAGGAAGGCCGGATCGTGGTCGACGGCATCGAACTCGGCCCCCAGTTGCGACGGGTGGACGAAGTCCGCCGCGAGGTGGGCATGGTGTTCCAGAGCTTCAACCTGTTTCCGCACCTGACCGTGCTTGAGAACTGTACGCTCGCGCCGATCTGGGTTCGCCATATGCCGAAGAAGGATGCGGAGGCGGCGGCGATGAAATACCTGGAGCGGGTGAAGATCCCGCATCAGGCCAATAAATATCCGGGACAACTGTCCGGCGGCCAGCAGCAGCGGGTAGCGATTGCGCGGGCGCTGACCATGAATCCGAAGGTCATGCTGTTCGACGAGCCGACCTCGGCGCTCGATCCGGAAATGGTCAAGGAGGTGCTCGACACCATGGTCGATCTTGCCAGGGAAGGCATGACCATGCTCGTCGTGACCCACGAAATGGGATTTGCCAGGGAAGTAGCCAACCGCATCGTCTTCATGGATGCGGGTCAGATCATCGAGACCAACACGCCGGAAAACTTCTTCGCCAATCCGCAGCACGCGCGGACCAAGCTTTTTCTCAGCCAGATCCTGCGCTGATCTCCGCGGCCAGCTCGGATAGGTCTGTCTATCCCAATTGCGCGGTCTCAAACGGAATGTCGATCTTGCTGCGCTTCTCCAGCCAGGCCGGCACCGGCAGATTCTTCGAGCGCATAAAATCCGGATTGAATAGTTTGGACTGATAGCGATTTCCGGAATCGCACAGCACAGTCACGATCGTTTTGCCGGGCCCGAGCTGCTTGGCAAGCCGGATGGCGCCCGCCACGTTGATCCCCGTCGAGCCGCCGAGACAAAGACCTTCGTGTTCGAGCAGTTCGTAGATGATGGGAACAGCTTCCTCGTCCGGTATCAAATAGGCCTCATCGACCTTGGCCTGCTCGATGATGGGAGTGACGCGGCCAAGGCCAATGCCTTCCGTGATCGAGCCGCCTGGCGTGGCCTTGGCCTGGCCATGCTTGAACAATTCATACATCGCAGCACCGCGCGGATCGGCGCAGCCGATGACGATTGCCTTGTTCTTTTCTTTCAGAAACCGGCTCGTTCCAGCGAGCGTGCCGCCTGATCCCACTGAGCAAATGAAGCCATCGATCTTGCCGCCGGTCTGCTGCCAGATTTCGGGCCCGGTCAATTCATAATGCGCCTTGAGATTGTCGAGGTTGTTCCATTGGTCGGCAAACAAGACGCCGTTCGGTTCGCGCGCCCGCAGCTGATCGGCGAGGCGTCGTCCGATGTGCTGATAGTTGTTCGGGTTGGCGAAGGGCAGGGCCGGCACTTCGACGAGCTCAGCGCCGCAAAGCCGCAACGTATCTTTCTTTTCCTGGCTCTGCGTTTCCGGGATGACGATCAGCGTCCGGTATCCGCGCGCGCTGGCGACGACGGCAAGCCCAATCCCGGTATTGCCGGCAGTGGCTTCCACGACGAGGCCGCCGGGCTTCAGTTCGCCGCGCTTTTCGGCCTCGAGGATCATCCACTTTGCGGCGCGGTCCTTTACGGACTGGCCGGGATTCATGAACTCGGCTTTGCCAAGGATCGTGCAGCCTGTCAGCTCGGAAGCCCGCTTCAGCTTGATCAGCGGGGTGTTGCCGATCGCCTCGATGACGTCGTTGTTGATTTTCATGCGTACAATCTTGCTCGAAGCACGACCGTCGGAAATTGGACTAGCAATTCAACGAGTTCGGTGTGGCTCTGGTTCGAAATGGACCGCCACAGTAGAGGGCGATTGATGAAAGTGGAAGCGGGTTCTGCCGCTGTTTTGTGCGCTGCGGTCTAGTAAGCCCTTTAAGCGCTAACTGGCTTTGGCGAACACGACCTGACGAACGTCGATATTTCCCGACAAGAATCCGGCTTCGCAATAGGCGAGATAATATTCCCACAGGCGCCGGAAACGGTCATCGAAGCCAAGCGGCGTGAGGTTCGGCCATGCGGCGCGGAAGTTATTTCGCCAGGTTGCGAGTGTCTTGGCATAATCTTGCCCGAAAATGCGCTCGCGAATGACGGGTACACCAAAGCGCTCACCCAACGACTTAAGGATTTGCGGCGACGGCAGCATGCCGCCGGGAAAAACGTAGCGCTGAATAAAATCGACGTCGCGGCGATAATCCTGGAAAAGGTTGTCCTGGATGGTGATGGCCTGGATGCCGGCAAGTCCGCCCGGCAAAAGCCGATCACGCAGTTGCGAAAAATAGCGCGGCCAGAATTCCTCGCCTACCGCCTCGATCATTTCAATGGAGGCGATGCGGTCATACAGATCGCGTTCGTCGCGATAGTCCTGCAACCTGATCTCGACACGATCGCCAAGGCCCGCAGCCTGGATACGGGCCAAGGCGAAATCACGCTGCTCCTTGCTGATCGTGAGCCCGACGACCTTGGCGCCGACTTTCGCCGCGTATTCGGCGAACCCGCCCCATCCGCAGCCGATCTCAAGCAGCTTCTGTCCCGGCCTGAGGTCGATCGCCTCGGCCAGCCGCCGGTATTTGTTGTTCTGGGCGGCGGTGAGGTCGGTCGTGTCCTCTTCGAACAGCGCCGACGAATAGGTCATGCTCGGGTCGAGCCACGCCGAATAGAAGGCGTTGCCGATATCGTAGTGTCTGTAGATATTTCGTCGCGCCTGACGCCTTGTATTGCGGTTGAGCCAGTGCCGGACCACTTGCACGGCACGCACCATCGGCCTGCCGATCAGCATGGACCGCATCCAGTCCTGGTTGACGCAGAAGAGGTAGAGAAATTGGGTCAGGTCGGGCGTGTCCCATTCTCCGCGCAGGTAGGCCTCGGCAATGCCGATATCGCCGCCGCGGATCAGGCGTGAGGCAAAGCTGTAGTGGTAGACCTTCATGGCGGCGGCCGGGCCCGGACCGTTATCGCCGAGCTTGACGATGCGGCCATCCGGCAGGGTTACTTCGAGCGAGCCGTAACGCAATTTTGCGCCATAGCCGAGCGCCAGACGGACCATGCGGGGCAAGCCCGCAGGCAGGCGATCCACAGTATCGGACGTGATCGAAATCACCTCGGGCATGCCGGCCGACTTAAGCTTCATTGTCTGCGGTGGGCAGACATCATGCTGGAAGTATAATCACTGCGCGCCTCGGTCGCCAAGCCGCCATCGGCGGTCTTGTCCGAACCCGGTACCAGCCGCACCCCCTTTAACCATAGCCGCAGGGCCTCCCAGTGGATGGCGGCAACCACTTTGAGGGTGACGAGCGGAAGCGAGAAAAATGAGCGCAACAATTCTTTGCTGGTCAGAACTCGCCGGCGCCCGATGAACGTCGCCGAAAGGAGCGGGCCTTCGCTGTCGGTCTCGAGAATACGCAGCTTGACGCGGTCCTTCGGTGGCATGACGCGGAAGTGGTAACGCATGGCCATCTCGACAAAGGGCGAAACGTAAAACCGTTTGTCTTGCGCCTGGCGGATGCCGGCAGGGCTGACATCGCCGCTCTTCACCGGCAGCACATAGGCATGAATGCCGCCGAAAGTATTTCGCACCTCGTAGATGAGGAGGGCGATCTCTCCGTTGGCGTGATAGCAGAAGTAAACCGATAGCGGATTGAAAGCGTAACCCAGCAGCCGGGGATAGCAGAGCAGCAGCACCCGCCCGCCGGTCAGGTCGATCCCGTGCTCGGCCGCACACCGCAGCGCATAGAGGCGCAAGGACGAGCCGTCACGGTCGCCGTGATCGGCTTCATGAAAACTGTAGAGCGCGGACCGGTTGACGCCGAACAGCAATGACTGGCTGTCAGCGACCTCAAGGCGGTCGAGATCGACCAGCAAGCTCATCACGCGATAGTTGAATCGATGGCCGACCGGCTTGAGGCGGGCATGCATGACGTCGCCAATGTAAAGGGCGGCAGCATCGCCTTCGATCGCGGCAGGCCTGATGTTGACGTCCCGCATCCTCTCACTCCGCGGCTTCGGCCAGTTCGGGTGGGGCTTCGCGCCAGGGGGCGGCGGCGCCCAACGCCTCTGCAACCGACAGGGCCGATGTTAACCCGTCTTCGTGGAAGCCGTAACCGGTCCAGGCGCCGCAAAACCAGGTGTGACGTTTGCCCTGAATGTCCGCAAGCCGTCGCTGGGCGGCAAAGGCCGCGGCGTCATACTGGGGATGTTCGCAGATATATTTGCCGAAGGTCAGCGCGGGTTCGGGTTCGAACGGCGGGTTGAGGCTGACGAACAGCGGCTTGTTCCTGTCGATGCCCTGAAGCTCGTTCATCCAGTAGGTGACGGCAACGTCGTTCACGGCCGCTCCCTGCCGGGTCCAGCGCAGAAAATTCCACGACGCCCATGCGCGCCGCCGCCGGGGCATGAGCCTGATGTCGCGGTGCAGGTAAATCGTGTTGGGGGAATAGCCGATTGCGCCCAGGACGGAACGCTCGCGGTCGTCTGCATCCGCAAGCATTTTGAGCGCCTGATCGCTGTGCGCCGCGATGACGACATGGTCGTAGGTCTCGCTGCCGCCATGGCTGTCGGTCACGACGATACCGCGCGCCTTCCGCTCGATGGAAATGACCGCGCAGCCCAGGCGGACGTGATGACGAAACGCATCGGTCAGTTTCTCGACGTAGTTTCGGCTGCCGCCCTTGACGGTCCGCCAGACCGGCCGGTCGTATTGCAGGAGCCGGTGATTTCTAAAAAACGCAACGAAATTTTCCGCTGGAAAATTCAGTATATCGCGCGCCGGCGCCGACCAGATCGCGGCGCCCATCGGCCCGAGATAATCGGATAGCAGCCGCGGCGCGAATTTCCGCAAGTCGAAATAGTCGCCGAGGCTCAGTCCGGCGAGCCGGCCGGCCACGTAATCCTCGATGCTTTGGCGGTTGAAGGTCAGGATATCCCGCAGCATCCAGAGGTAGCTCGGCGAAAGCAGATTCCGTGGCTGTGCGAACAGCCCTCCCGTCATCTGCCACCAGTTATCGCCGCCGCCTTTCCACTCGAAGCGGCCGCCGTCGGCGCTGACGGAAAAGCTCATGCAGCTTTCGGTCGTTTCGACGCCGAGGTGGTCGAACAGGGCGGTGAGATCGGGGTAATTAAGTTCGTTGTAGACGATGAAGCCGATGTCGACGGCAATCGGTGTCCCGTCATAGTCGATAGTGACGGTGTGGCTGTGCCCGCCAGGCCGGATTTCCCGCTCATAGACGGTTACCGGATAACGTTTCGACAAGGTCCATGCAGCGGCATTGCCGGCAATTCCCGTCCCCACCACTGCAATGCGCATTCCAGTCCTCGCCCCTCTGTCTCCCAAGATACGGGGCGTCGCAGCGAAAGTTTCGGGTGCGGGAACTGCCGTACGGGGCCGCAACGGCATACCCTTCCGCAGGCCCGTTGAAGCCGGTCACAGCGCAGCGTATAGCAGGCGCATGTCTGGATCCCCCGAGGCTGAAGATGGTGCTGCCCCGACAGCGGCGGCGCCGGATTGCCCGCGTTGCCAAAAGCCGCTGCCGTTGTGCGTGTGTGACGGCGTCACACCGGTCGAAAACCGCATTGAGCTTCTGATTTTGCAGCATCCGCAAGAGCAGGACAGGGCGCTCGGCACCGCCCGTCTGACCGCGATGCACTTTGAACGGGCGGTTCTCAAGATTGGCCTGTCCTGGCCAAGCCTCTCAAAGGCCCTAGGCCGGCCAGTCGCCGATCCCTCGCGATGGGCGGTGCTCTATCTGGGGTCGGTGAAAGCGTCCGATCTCGACACGAAAGAGGAAGTCGTCGCCATCAACCGCAAGGGTGAGTTGGCGGAAAACCAACGTGCCATATTGCGAGGGATCGAGGGCGTGGTGCTCCTGGACGGCACCTGGAGCCAGGCCAAAGCCCTGTGGTGGCGCAATGCCTGGATGCTGAAATGCCAACGCGTGATCCTTGGCCCTTCGCATCCGTCGCGTTACGGAAAGCTGCGCCGCGAGCCGCGCCCCGACGGGCTGTCAACCATCGAGGCGGCGGGGCTCGTTCTTTCCTATCTTGAACGGCGACCAGATATTGCTGAAACCCTGAACTCCAGCTTCACGCAGATGTTGAAGAGATACCGCGAAGTGCAGGAGGAACAGCCCTCGCTCGCCCCGAAGCCGCGACCAAAACGGGATTATCGGCGCCGCAGGAGGAACTGAGCGAAGCCTTATGTCAATGCGTGGCGCGCTGTCGCTCGCAATAGCTATCACACCGCTTGCGATTGTCATGTTTACACTTGGCCATGCACCTGTCCATCGCGGGCGACATGCCTTGGGCGTTTACAACGACAACAGAGCCCATTTCCACGGTTGCGGCGAGCGTGAGCGCGGTTATCAATGCGAAAATTCTGGGCATTTGAAATCCTCCGGATCCGGTGCTGAAACAAGGCTGATGTTAAGGCGTCATTATTGACATCGGAAGTCTAATTGAGCATTCGCAACCCCATCTAGACGATCCTGGCCCGACTAATTCCTGGCCCAGGCGCGAGGAGACCCCAATGATCCTGGTGACCGGTGGCGCCGGATATATCGGTTCGCACACCTGCGTCGAACTTCTCGATGCCGGCCACGAGGTCGTCGTCTTCGACAACTTTTCCAACAGCAGCCGGACGTCACTCGAACGCGTCCGACAGATTTGCAGGAAGCCGTTGACGCTTGTCGACGGCGACATTCGCGACCAGGCTGTCGTCGAGAAAGCCTTGCGCGAATTCGGATGCACGGCCGTCATCCATTTCGCCGGCCTGAAATCGGTGTTCGATTCCGTTTCAACGCCGCTCGACTACTATGACAACAACGTCATTGGCACCCATCGCCTGTTGCGAGCCATGCAGGCGACTGGCGTCAAGCGCATCATCTTCTCTTCGTCCGCGACCGTATATGGAGACCCGAAGTTTCTGCCTTACACCGAGGATCATCCGCTCAACCCGGTCAATCCGTATGGCAGGACGAAGTTTTTTGTCGAGGGAATGCTGCACGACCTGTTTGCCAGCGATCCCACCTGGAGCATCGGCATACTTCGCTATTTCAATCCCATCGGTGCGCATGAAAGCGGCCTGATCGGCGAAGATCCGAAGGGAGTGCCGAACAATCTTTTGCCCTTTGTTGCGCAAGTCGCGGTTGGACGGCGCGAGCGGCTGAATGTTTTCGGAGGTGATTACGACACACCCGATGGCACCGGCATACGGGATTACATTCACGTCGTGGACCTGGCGCAGGGACACGTCGCGGCGCTCGCGTCGCTCGATCACCCCGCCTGTTTCACCGTCAATCTGGGTACGGGAACGGGCCATAGCGTGCTGGAAGTCGTCAAGGCTTTCGAGAAGACAAGCGGAAGGCCGGTGCCTTACGATATCCGGCCACGGCGTTCCGGCGATATTGCCTCGTGCTACGCCGCGACCGATCTTGCCGCGAAGATTTTGGGCGGATGGCGCGCCGCCAGAGATCTTGAGGCCATGTGCAGGGATCATTGGCGATGGCAAAGCCAAAATCCCAACGGGTATGACGGATGACGATCGCGTGGATGAGGGTGGTTGCCTAACCCTTTGGCCACCTGTATTGATCCGCCCCTATGGGGCCACGTGGCGGAGTGGTTACGCAGCGGTCTGCAAAACCGTTTACACCAGTTCAATTCTGGTCGTGGCCTCCATTCCAAGCCTCTGATTTAGCTTGATAATTGTTCTATCTCATTTGTTCCGCCGATCCGGCTTGGGAGCATGATGCGCGCCTGCGCCGTCACGAAACACGGAACATGACCTCGAGGCCGATAGTTGTTACCGGGGTCGCTGACGGCCGCTCCGTCACGGCCTGCACGGTCGGCAACTAACTCCCCCAGCCAAGCCGGCCGTGCCCAGTCCAAAGTCGGGACTTGAGCGCAAGGGATCGTCGATGTCGAAAGACGGAAGGTTTCCGGTGTTGGCTGCAGCTGTCGTGCTGCTCTTGTTCCCCTCGCTTGGCGCTCGAGCGGAAGGGCCGGCTCGTCCCAACACAAACGATTATCCGTCCGTGCTGGATGTGCCACCAAGGCCTGAGAAGCCCGCAATGACGACCGATGAACAATCAAAGCTAAAGAAAGAACTGAACAAGGCGCGCGATCGCCAGGCCCCGAAGGGCAAAGCTACAGAGGGCGCGGCGCATAGGAGCCAGTGAGGCCCTCAGGCGCGCGCTTCGGCTCCGTACCCATCAACAATCAGAGGCCATAGCGGCTTTCCGGGAAAAAGATCTGAAGGCTCGCCTAGAACCAGCCCGGAGCGGAATTTTACAGATGGCCGGGCGTCTTGCCGTTAGGTTGTTCAGCAGGCGGCGTGCCAGCCATCGGGGAAGGGGATCAGCGGCCAGGCGAAGCCGTTGTCGTTGGCGGCCCCCGACGGGCGATCAAACGTCATCATGCCGGCCACGAAATCCTGCTGAGGAATCGGCGCGATTGCCGCATTCACGGCATCCAGCAATCGCTCGAACTCTGCTTCGCTCATAACGCACTCCGGCACTCGAACGGCAAGCGTCGCAAAAGTTCCTTTTTTGGCGATTGAGCAAATCGTTCAAATTGTATCGATGCGGTAATCGCGGGCCGTTTGGTTGACGAGGCGTTAACGAATCGTGGGGCCTCTCATGTTCCGTAGAATTGCGGAACGTGTGCGCGTGTCTTCCGCCCGCAGAAGCCTCTCCGCACTTCATGGCTAGGTTGCCTGCATCGGTTCACCAAAACTTTACGGCGCACTGCCACGCTTTGAATCGTCAGTCATTCTTCTGCGGGCCGTTAAGGCGCGCCGCATTTCGCGTGTCGATGAAGAGCTTTCCCAATATCCAAATGCTACTGATCGGAGCGGTGGCGCTGGCGCTCGGCGCTGCTGCCATCCCTGTCGCGCTCGGTATCCTGGAGTTGGGGCATCTGCGCGGCAGCATCGCCAAGATCGAGCAAGCCGTTTCCGAGGTGAAGCTCGCGCGCGATGTCATCGACAAGGCCTCGCAGGGTCTCGTTAATTTCACCGCAGTCGCACTCGATCTTTCGCCGCAGGACCGCTCAAAGGTTCTGGCGGAAGCCGAACGGCAGTTCAACGAACTCGATTTGGCGGTCGACCGGGTCACAAAATCCAGCTCTAACGCGCTATCGCTCTCCGAGCAGCAACAACTCAGCCAGGCGATTGCCTCGCTCACGCATAGCTGGGAAGAGCTGCGCAATCAGGCGCCCAAAGAGATCGCGCCGGCCGAGAAGAACTCTCACTTCCTGCGCATCCTGGAGCAGACCAGGATCGCAAGGCATCTGCTTCTCACCTTCGAGGCCAAAGCTTCGCAGGCCGCGCAAAGCGAGGCGGCCGCTTCGTTCCAACGGCTAAGCAAATCCGCGCTTCTTCTGGTTTCGACGATGCTGCTGGGCAGCCTCGCCAGCGTTGCGGCACTGTTTGGCATTTACCACTTCGCCACCGGGACCAAGGATGTCAACGATCGCTTGAAGGATGCGATCTCGGCTGCGGAGCGAGCTGAATATTCGGCGCGAACGGCACACGCACGGCTGCGCGAGGCATGCGACGTCATTCCCGAAGGATTCGTACTGTTCGACGCCAACGATCGCTTCGTGATGTGGAACCGCCGCTTTGCGGAGCTGCACGAATGGGACGGCCACAAAATAACCAGCGACATGAGTTTTGAGGACACGCTTCGGGCCGGTATTGAAGCAGGTCGATTTCCCGACGCCGGGGGGCATGAAGAGGAATGGATCGCGGCGCGGCTGGCGCGGCATCGCCAGGCAGAGAACGAAGAAGAGCAGGCGCTGCACGGCAATCGCTGGCTCAAGATCATGGAGCGGCGAACGTCGGACGGCGGAAGCGTTGGCATTCGCGTCGACATCACCGATCTGAAGCGGAAAGAGGCTTCGTTCCGCCTGCTGTTCGACAGTCACCCGCTCCCGATGTTCCTGTGGGATCGCAATACATTCGAATATCTCGCGGTCAATGACGCGGCTTGCAGGCATTACGGCTATAGCCGCGAACAGTTCATGAAGATGACTTCCCTCGACATCCGGTCGAAGGAAGATCAGGCGCTGTTGCGCAACACTGTGGCCGGAGCCGCACCAGGCGACATCAGGGCCGATCGCGTGTGGCGGCATATCAAGTCGGACGGAACGCCGATCGACGTCATCATTTATGCCAAGATGCTTCCTTACGACGGCCATCTGGCAACGCTGAGCGTCGCCGTCGATGTCACCGAGCGCAGACGGGCCGAGAAGGAGTTGCGCCGTACCCGTTCGTTCCTGGACGCGGTTGTTGAAAACATGCCGGCGATCCTTTTCGTCAAGGAGCCGCAGGAGCATCGGTATGTCCTGATCAATCGCGCCGGCGAGGAGTTCTTCGGAATGCCGAGCGAGGAAATCGTCGGCAAGACCGATTTTGACCTGTTATCGACGGACGAGGCCAGTCTTTCTTTTGTGCGCGACCTCGAGGTTCTCCACGGCGCGCAGAAACACTCCTTTGATGAAGAGGCGATCGAGACGCGCAGCCACGGTCAGCGGCTGATTGCGACCCGGCGTCTTGCCATTCCCGGCGACGACGATCAGGCGCAATATCTGCTCGGTGTTGCCGAGGACATTACCGAGAGAAAGAAGGATCAGGAGCGAATTGCGCATCTGGCCCATTACGACGCATTGACCGATCTGCCGAACCGTGCGGCCTTCACCAAGCACCTCGGCTCGACCATCGAACAGGCTGCGGCCAACAATCAGATGTTTGCGGTGCTCTGTCTCGACCTCGATCGTTTCAAGGAGATCAACGACACCTACGGCCACCTGGTCGGGGACGAGCTCCTGCAGGAAGTCGCACAGCGTCTGCAGTCGGCAGCCGAAGGCGCCTTTGTGGCTCGTCTCGGCGGCGACGAATTCACTCTCGTTGCGACCGGGCCGCAGCCGGCGAGCGCAGAGGCGCTCGCGCAGCGGCTGCTTGTAGAGTTTGCAAACGATTTCGTCATCGACGGCCAGCGCCTGCGCAACGCGACCAGCATCGGGGTTGCGATATATCCGACCGACGGCTCTGACGCGATGACCGTTGTCGGCAATGCCGATGCCGCGCTCTATCGCGCCAAGGCCGAAGGCCGCGGCTCCGTGCGGTTCTTCGAGGCGGAGATGAATGCGCATCTCCGGGAGCGGCGCGCGATGCAGCGGGATCTCGAGCGCGCGGTCGGCCACGGCGAGATCACGCTCCACTACCAGCCCCAGATGCGGATCGGCTCCGCGATCACCGGCTTTGAGGCCTTGGCGCGCTGGAAGCATCCCGAGCGCGGCTGGATTCCGCCGAATGTCTTCATTCCACTGGCCGAGGAATCGGGGACGATCTTGCAGATGGGTGAATGGATTCTGCGCGAAGCCTGCCGCGAAGCTGCGTCCTGGCCGCGGCCTCTGAACATTGCGATCAATCTGTCACCGGTCCAATTCCGCGACCGCGATCTTCCTGCTCTGGTTCACACCATTCTCCTGGAAACCGGGCTCGCAGCTCATCGGCTGGAAATCGAAATCACCGAAAATGTGCTGATCGGCGATTTTTCGCGCGCGTTATCCATTATGCGGCGGCTCAAGGCGCTTGGTATCCGCATATCGATGGATGACTTTGGAACGGGCTACTCCTCGCTGGCCTATCTTCAGGCTTTTCCGTTCGACAAGATCAAGATCGATCAGTCGTTCATCTCCAGCGTCGTCGCCAATCCGCAATCTGCCGCCATCGTGCGCGCGGTTATCGGATTGGCGCGCGGCCTCAACCTGCCGGTCATTGCGGAGGGTGTAGAGACCCAGGACCAGCTCTCGTTCCTCACCCAGGAATCCTGCGACGAGGTTCAGGGCTACTATGTCGGCCGTCCCTCGGCGATCGATCAATATGGCGAACTGGTCGGCCGGGCGCGCGAAGGAATCCGCGAAAGCGCCTGATCTAGGCTTTGATCAGCAGCCGTGGTGCATCATCAGCCTCTTGGAATACGGCTTGCTGCATGCGATGCGTGAGAGAGCCGTGGGACTACTACAACGTCTTGCGCCAGGTTCCGCCCGACGCAGCCTTTATCCCGCTATCGGAAAGCGAGTGTTCGCTGGTCAAGCCGTCTGACAGATGGACCAGCCTGCAAAAAGGGATGAGGGATTATTGGCTCCCCGGGCTGGATTCGAACCAGCGACCATTCGATTAACAGTCGAATGCTCTACCGCTGAGCTACCGAGGAATAGGCGAAGCTGGGTGTTCGCTCGGCGGAGCGTATAACAAAGCCTTCCGGGCTTGCAAAGGACGAAATAGGGCCGTTTTTCGGGAACGTCGGCGCCTCGAAAGAGCTTTCGGCCAATTGGACCGCTGCTTGTTCCAATCCCGGGCTAAACCTCGGTGCAAGGCTCCGCACGTCGCCCGTCGTCATGTTGCGTTTTGACAGGCCTTGTATCAAAGATGGCGCCGATTTTTCGCAACTTCCCGCGGCCACGACCGCTTGCCATCGGGGTTTCCAATGTCCGACTTTTCGACCGCGCGCCAGAGAATGGTCGATGGCCAGGTGCGTCCGAGCGACGTTACCGACAGCCGAATCATCGATGCCATGCTCGCGATCCCGCGTGAGGCATTTGTTCCCGAAGCACAGCGCCGGCTTGCCTATCTGGACCTTGATATCGACGTCAGCGCGAGCGGGGCACCAAAGCGATTCCTGTTGCCGCCGGCGGTGACGGCCAAAATGGTGCAGGCGGCCGAAATCAGCGAAACGGATAACGTCCTGGTCGTCGGTTGTGCGTCTGGCTATCTGGCCGCTTTGGCGGCGCGTCTGGCCCACAAGGTCACGGCGACCGAGTGCGATTCATCGCTGACGGCAAAGGCCGCGGCGAATTTGGCGGCGCTCGCGCCCGAAGTGACCGTCAAGACGGCGGCGGTGGTTGATGGCGATTCGGCGAACGCGCCGTTTGACGTGATTCTTCTCAATGGTGCGGCCGAAATCGTCCCGGAAGGCCTCTATCGGCAGCTCAAGGAGGGCGGTCGGTTGGTCGGAGCCTTTGCCTTGGAAGGGCCACAGCGGGCCGTGATCGTGACCTGTTCCCATGGCGATTTTGGACATCGGGCGCTTTTCGACACCGCGATACCGGTGCTCCCAGGCCTTGAGCGGCCGCCAGCCTTCGTTTTCTAGCGGCTAGTGGTCCAATTCTAACATTTGCATCCCGTCGCGGCCGGTACTTTTGCAAATGTTAGAATCGAAGGACCACTAGCAAATACAGGTTTCTAGTGGAGTTTTGGATTTGACATTCGCATTTCCAATGCCCGGCTAGGGGCTGGCGAATGTCAAATCCACTCCACTAGCCACCCTGTCGAGGTTGCCTGAGTCGTCAAGTGTGGCCCGGATGCCCCATCTCGCGAGTTTCCACCGTCCTCGCCGTTCGGGGGGTTCCTTACAACTGATGTGATGACTAAGCTATGGGGCGAGATATCTGTTTGGAATGACTTGATGACCCGGTTCGGGGGCTACGGAGCTGGGGTAGGATGATTGGATTACCTGGATGGATGGGGTGAAGGTTGTTACCGGCACCGCGGTGACGGTACTTCTTGGGGCGTTGTTGGCGATGCCGCTGCCGGCTTTGGCCGACACGATCGAGGCCGCGCTCGTGCGCGCCTATCAGAACAATCCGCAGCTCAATGCGCAACGCGCCTCGGTCAGGGCCACCGACGAAAATGTGCCGCAGGCGCTTTCCGGATACCGACCCAAGGTCGCGCTGACGGGGAGCGTCGGTTATCAATACACCGATGTGAACTCCACCTTCGGCGGCACCGCTAACCAAATCGTCCGCTCTGAAGTTCACGGTGCCGATCCGCCGCGGTCGGCAGGTCTTACCGTGAGCCAGACCCTGTACAACGGCAACCAGACCGCTAACAAAACGCGCGCCGCGGAGAGCCAGGTTTCCGGCGCTCGCGAAGGCTTGCGCGTGCTCGAAGAGACCGTTTTGTTGGCTGCGGCCTCGGTCTACATGGATTACCTGCGTGATTCGGCCATCGTTGAGGTGAACAAAAGCAACGTTCGCGTTCTCGATCAGACGCTGAAGCAGACCCAGGATCGCTTCAATGTCGGCGAGGTGACGCGAACCGACGTCGCCCAGTCGGAAGCGCAACTTGCAGCCGGAAAGACTCAGCTTCTCGCGGCGCAGGCAACGCTGACAACGACGCAAGCCAACTTCCGCCGCATCATTGGCAACGAACCGCAGAGTTTGGCGCCGGGCTCGCCGGTCGATCGCTTCCTGCCGGTAACGCTTCCTGCGGCCGTCGAACTCAGCCTGATCGAGAATCCCAATGTCACCGCGGCGATGTACGGCATCGACGTGAATTTCCTTCAGGTCAAGGTGAACGAGGGCGCGTTGCTGCCGACGGTCACTTTGCAGGCTTCGGTGCAGCAGGCCTACGAGCAGAGCATGCAGGTCTACCGGAGCTTCGGCGCTTCCGCGATCGCGCAGGTGTCGGTCCCGGTCTATCAGGGCGGCGCCGAATACTCGCTGATTCGTCAATCCAAGGAATCGCTGTCCCAACAACGGCTCGTTCTCGAACAGACTCGCGATCAGACCCGCGCCAACACGGTCACAGCCTGGGGGCAGCTCGTGGCCGGCAAGGCCCAGGTGACCTCAGCCCAGTCGCAGGTGACTGCATCGGAAATCGCACTCAACGGTGTGCGTGAAGAAGCCAAGGCCGGTCAGCGAACCACGCTCGACGTGCTCAACGCCCAGCAGGCGCTGGTCAACGCGCGCGTTGCCCTCGTGACCGCGCAGCACGATCGCGTCGTAGCTTCCTATAGCGTGTTGTCGTCGGTGGGACGGCTGTCGCCGCAGGTTCTCGGTCTTGCGACTACGACCTATGACCCCAGCGTGCACTATCACCAGGTGCGAGACAGCTGGTTTGGTGTTCGCACGCCCGACGGCCACTGATCGTCACCATTCTATTGCAACGTTTGGCTAGGCTCTGGTAGCGGCGATACCTTTTTTCTCGCCGCACTGCCTTTGTGCTTTCCAACGGGCTTGGCGTTACTTGCAATCATTTGTCGGCCTGACGTAGCGTTCTGTGGGGCAGCAGAGCGATTCGCACCGCATCGAGTTTTTGAGGCGGGACGTCGGTGCGCCGGGGCAGGGCAAAGGTCGGGCGACATGTCGGACGGCGTTTGTCTGGGGACAAGTCGGGTCGGCGCGATGAAATCCCGAACCTGTCTATCCGGAACCAGCAAATACCTGCCTCGCTTGGTGTAAAACGCTGTTGAGGGCGTTGATGAGGTGGGATCGGAGATGACGCAGCCTGCAAAGGTTCAGGAACCCTCGATGGAGGAGATTCTGGCGTCGATCCGGCGCATCATCGCCGACGACGAGGCTAAGCCGGCTGCTGCCGAGAAAGCCGCACCACCTCCTGCAAGCCCTCCGCCTGCGGCTGCTGTCGCGCCGCCGCCTAAGCCCGAAAAGCCTGCACCGGCGCCTCTCATGGCGCGGGCACCGGAGCCTCCGCCCGCCGCGCCTGCAAAGGCCCCACCTCCTGCACCGCCACCGACACCGGCGCCGTCTGCGGCCAATAGTCAGGATGATATCGACGCGCTTCTGAACGGCCTGGACGAAGCCACGACCGCGGAAGAAATCCGCCCGGCTGCGCCGGAGGAGCCCGAGCCCGACGTTCTCGAACTTACGGATGAGATGGCGTTGGCCGATCCGCAGCCTCAGGCTGCTTTCAAGAAAGTCGAGCCGCCGGACGATCTCGAATTCACCGAGGCTGCTGCCAGGGCGCCCGCACGCGAGCCTGCGTACGATATGCCTCCGCCAAGCCCAATGGATTCGCCGGCCATCCTGTCGCGTTCGACCGTGTCGGCGGTGGAATCGGCGTTCAACAGCCTTGCTCACACGGTGTTGAGCAACAATGCGCGGACGCTGGAAGATCTGGTCAAGGAAATGCTGCGGCCGATGCTGAAATCCTGGCTCGACGACAATCTGCCGGGGCTCGTGGAACGCATCGTCAAGGCGGAAATCGAGCGGGTTTCACGCGGCCGCTAGTCGAGGCCTGCGAAATGGGCCGATTGCCGGCCGTGATTCAGCCACTACATCGGCTTTATCTCCTCGTCCGGCCTGACAGCGTGTTGACTTGGCGCGCCGGGACGGCTTTCTAGCCCGTTTCAAGCTCCCGAATGCAATCTGCCATGATCGAGAAGAACTATCAGCCTGCCGATATCGAAGTGCGCATGTCCCAACTTTGGGAACGCGCTGGCGCGTTCAAAGCGGGGCGGGCGGAACGGCGCGAAGCCACACCTTTCACCATCGTGATCCCGCCGCCCAACGTGACGGGCTCGCTGCATATGGGGCACGCGCTCAACAACACGCTGCAAGACATTCTGTGTCGTTTCGAGCGGATGCGCGGCCGCGACGTGTTGTGGCAACCCGGCACCGATCACGCCGGCATCGCCACTCAAATGGTTGTCGAGCGGCAGTTGATGGAACGGCAAGCAGCCCGGCCGTCGCGATCTCGGCCGCGCCAAGTTCCTGGAACGCGTCTGGCAGTGGAAGGCCGAAAGCGGTGGCATCATCGTCAACCAGCTCAAGCGGCTTGGCGCCTCCTGCGACTGGTCGCGCGAACGCTTCACGATGGATGAAGGTCTCTCGCGCGCGGTTGTGAAGGTCTTTGTGGAACTGCACCGTCAGGGCCTGATCTACAAAGACAAGCGGCTGGTGAATTGGGATCCGAAGCTGCTGACGGCAATTTCGGACCTCGAGGTGCAGCAGACCGAGGTCAAGGGCAGTCTGTGGTATCTGCGCTATCCGATCGAAGGCAAGACGTTCAGCCCGGACGATCCCTCAAGCTTCATCGTCGTTGCGACAACGCGGCCCGAAACCATGCTCGGCGATACGGCTGTGGCTGTGCATCCCGACGACGAGCGATACCGCGACCTGGTTGGAAAGCACGTGATCCTGCCGTTGGTGGGGCGTCGGATTCCGATCGTGGCCGACGAATATTCCGATCCTGAAAAAGGCTCGGGCGCGGTCAAGGTGACGCCCGCGCACGACTTCAACGACTTCGAAGTCGGCCGGCGGCACAACCTGCCGCAGATCAGCGTGCTCGACAAAGAAGCCTGTCTCGCGCTTGTCGACAATGAGGACTACCTCCGCGGATTGCCCGAAGGTTCAGCCGAGCTTGCAGCCGAGTTGAACGGCCTCGATCGCTTTGCCGCGCGCAAGAAGATCGTGGCGCGCATGGAAGACTTCGGCTTCCTGGAGCGGATCGAACCGAACACGCATATGGTGCCGCATGGCGACCGTTCTGGTGTCGTGATCGAGCCTTATCTGACGGACCAGTGGTACGTCGACGCCAAGACGCTGGCCCAGCCGGCGATCGCCGCCGTGCGTCAGGGGACGACGACCATCGTTCCGAAGAACTGGGAGAAGACCTACTACGACTGGATGGAGAATATCCAGCCGTGGTGCGTGTCTCGTCAGCTCTGGTGGGGGCACCAGATTCCGGCCTGGTACGGTCCGGACGGCAAGGTGTTTGTCGCCGAGACGGAAGAAGAAGCGGTCGGCAATGCGCTCGGCTATTACGTCGAGCAGGAGGTCATTACGCCGGAGCAGGGGCGTGAGATGGCGCTCGACCGCAATAAGCGTGAAGGCTTCATCACCCGCGACGAAGACGTACTCGACACCTGGTTCTCATCGGCGTTGTGGCCGTTCTCGACGCTTGGATGGCCGGACGATACGCCCGAGGTGAAGCGTTACTACCCGACCAATGTGCTGGTCACCGGCTTTGACATCATCTTCTTCTGGGTCGCCCGCATGATGATGATGGGCCTCCATTTCATGAAGGAAGCGCCGTTCTCGACCGTCTACATCCACGCCCTCGTTCGTGACGAGAAGGGCGCTAAGATGTCGAAGTCGAAGGGCAACGTCATCGATCCCCTGCATCTGATCGACGAATACGGCGCCGATGCGCTTCGTTTCACGCTGGCTGCGATGGCAGCCCAGGGGCGCGACATCAAACTCGCTGCAAGCCGCGTCGAGGGTTACCGCAACTTCGCGACCAAGCTTTGGAATGCGTGCCGTTTTGCGGAAATGAACGCTTGTGCGGCGCTTTCGGATTTCGATCCGACCAAAACGACGCAGACGCTGAATCGTTGGATCGCGCATGAGACCGCGCGGGCCACGCGCGAGGTGACGGAAGCGATCGAAGCCTATCGCTTCAATGACGCGGCCGGTGCGATCTATCGCTTTGTCTGGAACGTCTATTGCGACTGGTATCTCGAATTGGCCAAGCCGGTGCTGATGGGCGAGGAGGGCGCCGCAAAAACGGAGACCCGCGCAACCGTGGCATGGGCGCGGGATGAAATTCTTAAGCTGCTTCATCCCTTCATGCCGTTCATCACCGAAGAGTTGTGGGCGGTGACGGCCAAGCGCGAAGGCTTGCTGGCCTTGGCCGCATGGTCGCGCCAGGCAACGGGACTGACACCAGAGCAGATGACAATGATCGCGGCGGCATCGAGTCCGATCGAGCCGGTGCCCGCGCTGGCGTTGCCGATCGACGTGGCCGAGTTCACCGATCCGGCCGCTGAGGCCGAGATCGGTTGGGTGGTTGACCTCGTCACGGCGATCCGTTCGGTGCGGGCCGAGATGAATATTCCGCCGGCGACGCTGACCGCTCTTGTTCTTTCGGGTGCGTCCGCCGAGACCAAGCAGCGTGCGCCGCGCTGGAACGACGTCATCAAACGGATGGCGCGGCTCTCTGACATTTCTTTTGCCGACCAGGCGCCCGAGGGGGCGGTTCAGCTGTTGGTCCGCGGTGAAGCCGCCTCGCTGCCGCTCAAGGGTGTGATCGATCTTTCCGCCGAGAAGGCGCGGCTCGACAAGGAACTCGCCAAGGCCGATGCCGACATCAAGCGGGTCGATGCCAAGTTGGCGAATGAGAAGTTCGTTGCCAACGCGCCCGAGGAAGTCGTCGAAGAGGAAAAAGAAAAGCGCGAGGCAGCCTCGGCCCGAAAGGCGAAGATTTTGGAAGCGCTGGAGCGGCTGAAGAGCGTTTCGTCGTAAGGCACGGGGGATAGTCGATGCTGGATCACATCTCGATCACCGTTTCCGATATCCCCGCTGCAGAGCCATTTTACGACGCCATCATGAAGGTGCTCGGCGTCGTGAAGGTTGGCCGCCGCGACGACTGGCTGGGATATGGCGAACGGTCCCGGCCGGCCTATCCCGATCGCGTCTACATCTCGATCCGCAAGGGACCGAAACCTGAGGACGCACCAGGACGCCACTGGTGCTTCAAGGCGAAGTGGCGGACCCAGGTCGATGCGTTCTGGGATGCAGGGATTGCGGCAGGGGGCAAAGATGATGGTCCCCCCGGTACTCGCAACTATCACACTTCGTATTATGCCGCCTTTCTAAGGGATCCCGACGGCAACCGGATCGAGGCCGTCTGCCACCTGGTGATGTGAAGAAACCCTAGGTTCAACCCGGCGTTCCGGACGCCAGCGCGACTGGCTCAGGAACTCGAAGGCTCAGGCTGAACGATCGCTTCCTTGCTGCGGACGCCGATCATCGCGAGACCCAGCAGCGTATAGGCGCCGGAGGTCCAGATGGCCTGCCAGTTCTGGGTGCCCTCGATGAAGACGATATAAGATGCGCTGAAAAAGAAAATTCCCGCAAACGCCATCTCGGCAATCGGACGGGCGCCGGCTTTGGGCCGGTTGAGCCATGACAGCGAAACCAGCGGCACCGCGGCCATCGTCAGCGCGGCGTAGGGAAGGTCCTGCCAGCGTGGATCGAACACCGACCCCAGGGCAGAGCCCGTTGCAATCACGACGACCGCGATCAAAACGAGGCCGAGGACGAATGTGGGCAACGACAGGGTTCTGCTCTCGCGCGGGCCGATCAGCTCGACAAATGCGGGCAGTGTACGGCCCGACATCAGGGCGCCGGCGCATAACAGCGGCGTCGCGGCGGCGGCGGCGAGCAGCGAACCCCATCGGAACCAGCCTCCGAGGCCGAAGCTTTCATACGTCATCTTGTCGATTGCGATCCCCAGCAGGATTCCGGCGATGGTCGCCGAAACGCCGACGGCGATCCACGACGAGGCGCGCGGTTTCCACGGCTTGCGCCGCTGGCTGAGCCACGCGGCCGCGAAAACGAAAGTCGCCAATATCATCCCGCTTCCCATCAGCGGTTTCCAGGAGGGGTAGTTGCTGACGGAAACGCCGGGCGGGTATTTCAGGGTGCGATGATCGGCGGCGAACAGACCCCAGTTTCCGCCGACGGTGCCTTCCCAATACCGCTTCCACGACGCATCAAACGCTTCGATCAGATTGACGCGGAAGTTGTCGCGTTTTGCGACATCGAGGATTTCCGAAATCACGCGCGCCTGATTGATCCGCGACGGCAGCGCCCCTTCACGCATGCGTCCCATGCTGGGCCAGCCGGTCTCGCCGATCATCACTTCCTTGCCGGGAAAGGCGAGCGCCACGCGCTTGTGAATGGTCGCGACATCCGCAGCCGCATCCTGCGCGCGGACCGGAACATTGTCCCAGTAGGGCAGGATGTGGACTGTCACGAAGTCGACGGCATCCTGGATTTCCCGATAGCGCAGCCAGTATTCCCAAGCGTCGGCATAGGTCACGGGCACGCTGACGCGCGCCTTGACCGAACGGATGAGGTCGCGAAGATCGGACGGGGTCATGTCGCCGTGCAACAGCACCTCGTTGCCGACGACGATCGCCGTGACCGTGTCCGGATATTTGTCCGCGAGCGCAACCGCGGTGTCGACGAGTTGTGCGTTCTTGATCCGGTTGTTGCCGATCCAGATTCCCAGAAGAACCTTCAGCCCGACCTGCGACGCCAGTTCGGGTACCTTGTTCAGGCCGTTGTCGACCGAGTAGGTGCGGATACACCGCGATATGCCCGCAAGGTGAATCAGGTCTTCGCGGATCTGCTCGGCGCTGACCTCCAGCTTCGGATTGAGCGGCGTCTGGTCGTCACGGAACGGCGCGTAGGACACGCATTCCAGTTTGGCTGCAGCATCGATCGGAGCTCGCGCGAGCATGACCGGCTGCGCCAACCACCACCAGGCCGAGGCAATGATCGTCAGCGATATCAGAAGAAGCGCCAGCGGTGTGCGAACGGCGATTGGTTCTATCCTCCGGAATGCTTGTCGACTATGGTCCAGCCGGCCATGGCCGAAAAGCAATATCGTGATAGCAAATTGGGATCACCAATAAAGGCCGTCCCGTTCAACAACAAGTGACGTGATGTTTTTTAACGGATTTTCCCGGCGACGGTTTGCAAAAATGGCCGCGTGGTCGGCCCTCGGAATTTCGACCACAACCGCCGAAGCAGCCCAAAAGACCGCGGCTTCCGCGACCGCCGTTCCGAGACAGCAGCAAGGCAACGTTCCCGAAGAACTTCGTCTGGGGGACCGCGACATCGGCCTATCAGATCGAGGGCGCGGTCAACGAAGACGGTCGCGGCGCGTCGATATGGGACAGCTTCACTCGCCTTCCTGGCAAGATCATCGATAAAAGCACGGCCGATATCGCCAACGACCATTATCATCGCTACAAAGAAGACGTTCGGCTCATCAAGGATCTCGGCGCCAAGGCTTATCGCTTTTCGATCGCATGGCCTCGTGTATTTCCCGAAGGCAGCGGAGCGCCAAACCCCAAAGGCCTCGATTTCTATCAGCGGCTGCTCGACGAATTGTTAGCCAATGGCATCGAGCCATTTGCAACGCTCTATCATTGGGACCTTCCGCAGGCGCTTGAGGATCGCTACGGCGGGTGGAGGTCGCGCGACACCGCCAAGGCATTCGCGGACTACGCCGGCTATGTCACCGAGCGCATCAGCGATCGCGTCAAACATATCTTCACGATCAACGAGTGCGCGAGGCTCGTGCAGGCCGGCTTCGGCACGGGCATCGATGCGCCCGGCCTTAACCTGCCCCAGAAGGAA
This sequence comes from uncultured Alphaproteobacteria bacterium, assembly GCA_963788885.1. Classification (GTDB taxonomy): domain Bacteria; phylum Pseudomonadota; class Alphaproteobacteria; order Rhizobiales; family Xanthobacteraceae; genus Bradyrhizobium. The sequence goes on from CAWBIR010000002.1 coordinate 468,494, forward strand.
ATCAATCAGGTTCGCCACCACGTCGCGCTGGGTCATGGCCTTGCGGTGCAGGCGGTCCGCGCGCACGGGCGAAGCGGAACGAAAGTCGGTCCGGCCGAGAATATCGAGATTTGTATTCCCGCCATCGAGACGCCGGCCAACATTCGTGCGGCGGAGATCGCCGCCCGCGAACTCAACGCCGGCTATCTGACGGTAATCCTCGAAGGAAAATACACCGACGCCTTCCTGGCCTATGCCGGCGCCAATGCTCCGTCGTTCACATCAGACGATCTCAAGGCGATTTCATCGCCGATCGATTTTGTCGGGATCAACGTATACATGCCCAATCAATACGTCGTGGCGGGTGAGAACGGTAATCCCTTCGCTCTGCTGCCGTTCGCGGCGACGTATCCGCATATGGATTCGAGCTGGCTCCGGATCGGTCCCGAGGCGATGTACTGGGCGCCGCGCCATATCGCAAAACTCTGGAATGTGAAGTCGATCTATATCACGGAGAATGGAACGTCGGCGGCGGACCAGCCGACGGCCGACGGCAAGGTCTACGACGTCGATCGCATCATGTACTTGCGCAATTATCTCACGCAGCTTAATCGCGCGACGTCGGAAGGCTTGCCGGTCAACGGATATTTCCTGTGGAGCCTGATGGACAATTTCGAATGGTCGGACGGATACCAAAAGCGTTTCGGGCTGTACCGCGTCGACTTCGAAACCCAGCGCCGCACGCCAAAACTTTCGGCCTCATTCTATCGCGAAGTGATCAAGCGAAACGCCGTGGTGTGATCAGCTGATCAGGCAAAAGGTTTGGAGAGGAATTTCGAGCCTCTCAACCCGTAGCGCCAGGGCAGGTCGACCGCCTTGGTAATGCCGATCCGCAGCCCCGTGACGATGTCGGGTTCGGCGGCGCGTGCGTAAAGCGCGATCGGCGGCGCATCAAGCGGCAGTCCGTTATGGGCGTGGGTAATGCCGAGCGCTTCCGTCAGCTTGCCGGGTCCCGAGCACAGCAACCGCTCGTCATGAAGGCCGCGGCGGCGGCGCATCGCCGGAATGCCATGCGTCGGCTCCAGCGCGCGGATCAGGACCGCACTCGCCGAACCCGCTTTCTCGCAGACGAAATTGACGCACCAGTGGATGCCGTAGGAGCGGTAGACATAGATAAAGCCGGCCGGCCCGAACATCACCGAATTGCGCGGCGTCGGTCCCCGGTAGGAGTGCGCCGCAGGCTCGGTGTGATGATACGCCTCAACCTCCACGATGATTCCGCCGACGCCATCGACCAGGAACGTTGTCCCGATCAGGTCGGGAGCGACCTCGTGGACGCTGCGGTTAAAGAACGCCTTCCGGAGCCGTTTTCCCGGTTTTAGACTGGTTCGAGCCGGATTTTGGAGCATGGCCGGGTATAAGGCGCCATACCGGGCAAAGCGAGCGGTTGCGGTTCGCGGTCCACCGGATTAGCTAGACGATTAGGAAAGCTTACGGATTCCCCATGGTCGTGATCGTCGATACCGTCTCCGCCACGCCTGTGCGCCCGCGTCACCCGGAAAAGGTGAACCGGCCGGATGCGCTGTCGCCGCCGAAGCCGGACTGGATCCGCGTACGCGCCCCGACCACGCGCGGCTACGCCGATACCCGCAACATCGTGAAGGAAAACGGCCTCGTCACCGTGTGCGAGGAGGCGGGCTGCCCGAACATCGGCGAGTGCTGGGACAAGAAGCACGCCACCTTCATGATCATGGGCGACACCTGCACCCGCGCCTGCGCGTTCTGCAACGTCAAGACGGGGATGCCGGGCGCGCTCGATGCCAACGAGCCGGAATACGTGGCGGAGGCGACCTTCAAGCTTGGGCTGAAGCATGTTGTGGTCACGTCCGTTGACCGCGACGATCTCGCCGACGGCGGCGCCGAACATTTCGCGCAAACCATCCGTGCCATCCGCGCGCGTTGTGCGGACACGTCAATCGAAATCCTGACCCCCGACTTCCTGCGCAAGGACGGCGCGCTTGAGCTCGTGGCCGCGGCCAAGCCCGACGTGTTCAATCACAATCTGGAAACCGTGCCTTCGCGGTATCTCAACGTGCGCCCGGGCGCGCGCTACTTTCACTCGATCCGTCTGTTGCAACGGGTGAAGGAAATCGACCCTTCGATCTTCACCAAGTCCGGCATCATGGTGGGCCTCGGCGAAGAGCGCCACGAAGTCCTGCAAGTGATGGACGACCTTCGCTCGGCCGACGTGGACTTTCTCACCATCGGCCAGTATTTGCAGCCGACACGAAAACATCACGCGGTGATGCGTTATGTCACTCCGGACGAATTCTCAGGCTACGAGAAGGTCGCCTACACCAAGGGCTTCCTGATGGTCTCGGCGAGCCCGTTGACCCGCTCGTCGCATCACGCCGGCGAAGACTTCGCGAGGTTGCAGGCGGCACGCGCGAACATCACTCGCTAAACAATGCCGAGCTTTTCCAACAAACGCCGGGTGCAGCACAAGGCATCCGAGATGTTCGACCTTGTCGCCGACGTCGAGCGCTATCCGGAATTCGTGCCGCTTTGCCAGACGCTGAAGGTTCGCCAGCGAACGCCGAAGGCCGACGGCACCGAAGTCATCGTCGCCGACATGACGGTCTCGTTCAAGCTCGTGAAGGAGACGTTCACGAGCGAGGTGACGCTTGACCGTCCGAACCTGAAGATCACCGTGCGCTACTTGCGCGGGCCATTCTCCAATCTCGAAAATCGCTGGACGTTCGAACCGAAGGGCGACGATGCCTGCGACGTCGGCTTTTTCATCGCGTACGAATTCAAGAGCCGGGTGCTGGCGCTGCTGATGGGATCGATGTTCGACGCCGCATTCTCGAGGTTCTCCGCCGCTTTCGAGAAGCGCGCGGACGTGGTCTACGGGAAGGCGGACGGCCTCCTAGTCGCACGGTCGTCCTCGCGAACGCGAGGACCCATACCGCGGAATCTGTCCGTAGGGTCCGGTGGTGGCGGGCCATCGTCACCATCACCAAGACCGGTGGTTATGGGTCCCGGCGTTCGCCGGGACGACCCTCGTGGGGTTCTGATAAACCTGTCAAACAGCAAAAGACGCAGATTCGCATTTCCGCGACGCAATCGGCGCCCGGATCGTTGCTTCAGTCACGCCCTCACATGAAGAGGGCGCAGGGAATGCCGGGTGTTCGACACACCCGTAGCCTCGTACGCAAATGAAAAAAGCGTACGAGCGTAGTCACCACAGGTACGCCTAAACAACCGGCATTCCCTGCGCGATGGTTTACGGCTTCCTTCGTGCTCTCCCCGGGGATCGGGCTTTTTTGCCCCCGTCGCTGGCGGATGACTCCCGCCAACTTGACGCCAGCGTCGAGGCGCCAGGACCACACGACTTCACCGTCCGCATCGGCGCGTCTCGTCCGCACGCACCGATACGTCCACCGCATTCCACGCCCAACGTTCGTGACGATCGCGAAGCGCCCCTCTTGATCGGGCGTGAAACGGGGCGAGCTGGTAGCCCTGATTTGCCCGACGGCGCAAGGGCGAATTCGGAAGGAAGATGAGGGAGTATGATTCCAATGGTAAGGCAGGCAAAATCTCAGCCAGTCACGGCGCTCAACACCGATCAAAAAGTGACCGTCAGCCTCGGCGTCCGGGCCATGACCTTTTGGGCCGCAAGCGCGCGCTCGAGGTCGGCGGCTTCATCACAGCGGATCAGGCAGATTTCCTTCAGCGCTGCGAGCTGTTCTTCGGCTTTGGCCGATTCACCGAGCGCAAGATAGAGTTCGCCGAGATGCTCGCGTGCGCTGCGATGGCGGGGATTGAACATCAGGGCTTGCTGATAGTGCCCCATGGCTGGCCCCATTTCGCGTAGCCGCCGGTATGCGTAGCCGATGTAATTCTGGATGTCGGCATTACGCGGATCGCGCAGGACGGCGAGCTTGAGCGCAGCGATCGCGCCGGTCCAGTCTTCGTTGACGAGGGCCCTCTTGCCGGCGGCAAAATCGGGATCGAGTTCGGCCCAATCGGACTCGGTTCCCATAGCCGTCATCGCCGTACAAATCGGCCAGGCTTCGGCAGCAGGCTTTGTCTCAGGGGAGGGCCCGAGCCAACCCGCGATCCAGTTTCGCCGGGCAGGCTCGCGACCGGCATAACCGAAGCCGCCCGCAATCAGCGCACCGAGGATCGCGGCGGCCGCGATCGCACGGATCATTGGCTGCTCGCCTTCTTTTCGGCGAGGTAAGCCTTGGCCTCACGCGTCTCAGCCCGCTCATCGTCGGCATTCCTGGCCAGCTCAACGAGCCTGCCGTAGTACTCGGCCGTTTTCTGGCGGTCGCCCGCGCCGTTTGCGGCGCGGGCCATTCCGAGCAACGCGCGATAACGATTGGGCGTCTGCTTGAGAGCCGTTTCGAATTCCTTCAAGGCCGCGGCGGGCTGGCCCATCTCAAGAAGCAATTCGCCCAAGAGTTCGCGGAAGGGATAAAGGCGGTTCTCCATCGCCACGTTCTTGATGCTGCCGTCCTCGCCGTCGGCGGCTGCGCGCATGAACTTCAGGGCTTGCTCACGCGCTTCTTCCTTGAGCCCGATCCAGGCCGAGATCGTGAGAATTTGTTCTTCCGACCGGTCGGCCCAATAGGACTGGTTGGCTTTCTCGAGCGTTGCGCGCAACGCCTTGATCGCCTCGATCTCTTGTTTCGCGCCGGCCAGGTCGCCGCTGCGCGCCATGCCGAGGCCGCGCGTGAAATGCGTCAGCGAATCCGCCTGCGGGTATTGGCTTGGTTTGAAAGCGAGCGCTGCGGCGCCGGTCCAATCGGCGCGTTCGAGCACATAGCGCGCCGGCATGGCGTTCTTTGCCGTGAAATTGGCGAAGACGATGGGCCGGTCACCGCGATCCGCGGTGGCGATCGATTTCTCGGTCAGGGCCTTGGCCTTGGCGTCTTGTGCCAGCTGCAGGTGGGCATAAACCGCGAAATCTGCCGCATGATAATAATCGGGCTGGATCGCGAGAGCTGACGCATTCGAGGTGATCGAATCTTCCCATTGTCCGACCATGGAGTAGATGTGCGAGGGCATGTGACGGGCGTGCGGCACGGCCGGCGCAACTTCGGCATAGCGGCGCGCCGCGGGGATGCCCTTCTCGGCAATGGGTGCGAAGTCATAGGCGTGGATCGTGAAATGGATCACGCCGGGGTGCTGCGGATTTTGTTCGTACAGCTTCTGCAGGATGGCGGCCGACTTGAGCTGGTTGGCGTAGGTCGTATCCGTGGGTGATGCAGACGCCTGCAAGGTGAGCGCATAAAAGACCTGTGCCTCGTAATCATCGGGGTAACGCTGCGTCAGTTGCTCCATCGCCTTGTTGTAGGCCGCGAGCCGGGCATTGACCGGGGTCTTGTCATGGTCGCGATAGTAGGCGCTCAAGGCTTCGATCCAATCGCGCTCGCGCGGGGTCTTTGCCCCGATTTCCCGCGCCTTTTCGAGCGCCGCCCAGGCGGCCTCTGCGTCCGTGCGCGACGGCGGCGCAACGAATACGTTGTTCAGCAGGTCGATCGCGATTCCCCAATACGCAATCGCACAATTGGGGTCCTGCCGCAGAACTCCTTCAAACGTCCGGCGCGCAATCAGAAACCAGTAGGAATGGATCATCGCGACGCCGCGCTCGAATTCGCCCTGCACCTTTGGATCGCACGAGGTCGGGAAGCTCAGTTTCCCCAATTTCTCGTCCTGCTGGGCAAAAGCGCCATGGCTCGCCGCAACCGTCATCACGCTTGCCAGGATCATTGCGCGTGTCGATTTCATGTGGACCTCCGGTTGGCACAGGTGATGAGGCAAGTGATGAGGCAAGCATCCCACCGAGGCGCTTGGTCGCTGTTAAATCATTGTTCGGACGGGTTGGCCGAGGCGTTAAATCGGCGTTAAATCGACCCGGGCTAGCTGCGCGATGGCGATGCCGCGGGGTGCTCAATGCGCTTGCGAATTTTCGGTGGGTTGGATCTGACTTCGGCCGCTGGCGCGCCCGCACCTGAGGCGACGCGGCAGACGCGGCTCATTTTGGCGTGCCTCGCCCTGGCGGGGGCGAAGGGGCTGACGCGTGCCGAACTCTGCACGTTGTTCTGGCCGGACCGCCCGTCCGAACTCGCGCGCAACAGCCTGCGCCAAAGCCTTGCTGCGATCAGGAAAGCGCTTTCCGGTGAGGCCGCCGGGATGTCGCTCCAAAGCGATCTGGAGGCGGTGAGATTATCGGCCGAGGCGGGCGCGATCGACGTCCATGTGTTCCGCAGGGGATTGCGCGAAGGCGATCGCGGCGGGTTGCTCGCAGCGGCGAACGTCTACGGTGGAAAGCTTTTGGCCGGCGTCGAGGTTCCGGAGGACGTCGAGCCATTCGTGACGTCACACTCCCGGAGCCTCAACGATCAGGCGCAGGTACTCGTTGAGCGCTTGAGCAAGGCAGACGATGCCGACCACGAATCGTTGAACGCGGCGCAAGCACTTGCAGAGCGCTTGCTTCCGTCCAATCCGACATCGGAGGAGGCGCATCGCGCGCTGATGCGCGTCCATTTGCGGCATGGCCGAACCAACGCCGCGCTGCGGCAGTTCGAGCAATGCAAAGAGGCCCTGCGGCGGGAGTTGCGGGCAGAGCCCGATGTCGAGACCCGGCGGCTTTTCGACTCCGTCCCGTCGTCCGAAGGCGACGAAAAGACACAGCGGGCCGACGGGCCGGCTGCCGCGGGCGGCGGGGGAACATATCCGTCCATCGCGATCATGCCATTTGATAATCTCGGCGGCGCGTCCGATGCGTATTTTGCGGATGGCGTGGTCGAAGAGATTACTTCGACGCTCTCGCGCATCCGCGACTTCTTTGTCATCGCCCGTCAATCCACCTTCACCTTCAAGGGGCGGTTCGTGGATGTGAGAGAAGTCGGGCGCGCGCTGGGCGTCGCCTATCTGGTTGAAGGGACGGTGCGGCGTGACGGCGATCGCTTGAGAATCTCCGTCCAACTCGTCGATGCCGTCACGCGCGCGCAGTTGTGGTCTGATCGCTACGAGGGAGCGAACACCGAAGTCTTCGCCTTCCAGGACCGGATCGCGGCGCAAGTCGCCGGAGCGCTCAAGCCGGCAATTCGGCAGGCGGAGATCGAGGCCGCAACGCGCAAGCCGCCGGCGAGCCTTCGGGCCTACGATCTGGCGATGCGTGCATTTCCGAAACTGTGGGGGCAGAACGCGGCCGCCATCAACGAAGCGATTCCGATTTTGCAGGACGCGCTCCGGATCGATCCGAAATACGGCCGGGCCTTTGCGATGCTCGCCTGGTGCCACGCGCTCAATGCCACGTATCTGTGGACCGCCGAGCCCGAGCGGGAGGTGGTGGCCGCGCGGCGTGCATTCGATGCGACGACGGGTCTGATCGACGACGACCCGACCGCGATGACCGCGGCGGGCGCCGCCATCGGTCTCTGCGGCGATCAGGCGAGTGCATCCGCCTTGCTCGAGCGTGCACTCGCGCTCGATCCCAACAACGCCTGGGCTTGGGCGCGGTGGGGGTGGACCGGCATCTATCGCGCCCAGCCAGAGCAGGCGCTGGAGCGGTTCGAGAAAGCGATGAAACTCAGCCCGCTCGATCCGTTTGGTTTCAACACCCGGATGGGAATGGCGAGTGCGTTGGCTTGCTCGGGACGCCCCGAGGAAGCTGTCGTGATCGCAAAGGACGTCACCAGAATGCATCCCGACGTGACGTGGGCCCATCGGCTGCTCGCTTCATGGGCCGCGATGGCCGGCGACATGGAGACGGCTCGCTCGGCAGCGTGCAAGCTGCTGGCGGCCAATCCCGATTTCACGATCCGGCGCTATATGGCAATCCCCGGATTTCAGGATATGCCCGAGTACCGCGCCCGGCTGGTGCGAGGGCTTCGCGACGCTGGCCTTCCCGAAGGCTGAGAGGTTCAAGTTCCAATTTGCGCCGTCGGGGTCGAACGCGAGATCGCGATCTCCTCGGCGGTCATGTCTGTGGCAACGTCCGCGAACAACGGCGTGCTCAAATAGCGTTCCCCGGTGTCAGGCAGCATGCACAGCACTGTCGCGCCCTTCGGCGCCTCGGCGCAGACCTTGAGCGCGCCTGCAAAGGTGGCGCCGGCGGTGATGCCGACAAAGATGCCTTCCTTCTGTGCGAGATCGCGGCTGCAGCGTAGCGCGTCGGCACTCGCGATCGGGATGACCCGATCGACGAGGCCCATATCGACCGCGTCGCCCGCCAGCTTCGGAATGAAATCCGGGGTCCAGCCCTGCATCGGATGCGGATTGAAAGCGGGGTGCGGCGCCGCTGCGGTGCCATCAGGCTTGCGCTGCTGCGGCACACCGCTGCCGAGCACCGCCGAGTCGAGCGGCTCGCACACCACGATGCTGGTGTCCGGCCGTTCCTTTGCGAGCACGCGCGCGACACCCTTGAGCGTGCCGCCGGTGCCATAGCCGGTGACCCAGTAGTCGAGCCGCTCGCCGGCAAAATCGGCAATGATCTCGCGCGCCGTGGTGCGCGAGTGCATGTCGGCATTGGCTTCGTTCTCGAACTGGCGCGTCAGGAACCAGCCGTGGGTCTCGGCGAGTTCGCGCGCTTTCACGACCGCGCCAAGCCGCAGCGCCGCTGGCGTCAGGATTACCTTGGCGCCGAGAAAGCGCATCAGCCGGCGCCGCTCGACGCTGAATGTATCGACCATGGTGACCACCAGGGGATAGCCCTTTTGGGCGCACACCATGGCGAGCCCAATCCCGGTGTTGCCGCTGGTTGCCTCGATCACGGTCTGTCCAGGCTTGAGTTCGCCGGACCGCTCGGCCGCTTCGATGACGCCGAGCGCCAGGCGATCCTTGATCGAACCGAGCGGGTTGAAAGCCTCGATCTTGACGTAGAGGTTCACATCGGGCGGCGCGAGCCGGCTTATCTTGACGACTGGCGTGTTGCCGATCGTCTCGAGGATACTTTGAAAGCGCGCCATACCTTTTCCCCCTGCGATCGTGCCGATGCGGCTGCCGACGAGCAGAACTTAGCTGCATGTCGTCGGTGAGGAAATGTGCCGGTTGGTGATCTGGCGGCACTCGAGAAGAACCTCGTCTCCGTCGCGCACGGCGACCGCAACATGAAAAAGCCCGAGCGGGGGACCGCTCGGGCTCCTGGACTTGGACGGCTGGCCGTCCGGTGTAGTTAGCGACGCTCCGTTCCCTGCGAGCCGTAGTTCGGCATCGGGCGATTCTGATAGGCCTGCCGCGGGGCCCAGGTCTCCTTGAACTGAGTCTCCTTGTACCCGCGGGATGGCATGTCCTGCGTCTGAGAAGGCGCGTCGTAGGTCTCTCTCGTCTGCACGCGAGAGGGCATTTCGCAGTCGCAGGACTCAGCGGACGGTGCGTTGGTCGTTTGAGCCGGCGCTTCGTAGACCCGGGCCGGTGCCTCGCAGTTGCACGAAGCGGACTGCTCGACCCGCACGGGGACCGGAACTTCAACCCGATACGGAACCGGCACTTCGACCCGCACAGGGACCCTCACAGGGACCGGCACTTCGACACGTACCGGGACTTCCACGCGTACCGGTACTTCCACCGGCACCTGAACCGGCACGTAGACGCGCTTCACGATCGGGGTCGGAGCTTCGCAGCCGCAGGGCTCAGCCTGCTGCACCGGAGGAACGTAGCTCTGGCTTTCATCGTAGGTCGGGCGGAAACGCGGACGATAGAACGGACGGGGTGCTTCGGCATAATCTCCGGTGCCATAGCCGCCGCCGTAACCACCGCCGTAGCGGTAGCCGCCCCAGTTGTGGCCGTAGCCGAAGTGGCGGTAGCCGCCAAAGTGATGACCCCAACCGTGGCCATAGCCGCCGCCGAAGTGATGGCCATAGCCACCGTGACCGAAGCCGCCGTGACCGCCGCCGTGCCCCCAGGCCGAAGCCTGCGTAGGCGCGAGAGCGGAGACGGAGAGGGTGGCGAGGGCCGTGAGCGCAAGGATGGTAGAACGGGTTTTCATGGCAATCTCCTGTGGTGTGAAAGGGTGAAAGGAACGAGGGTTGATCGGTTCGGAAGGGGTCTGTCCCTTCCTTGCCCTCTCACCACAGGGGGTTTGACGGATTTTTCCCGCGAGACCCGGCCGGGTCCTCGGATTTGCGCTATTCCGCGCCTTTAACATTCGCAAAGTGCCTGCTGAGAAGGGACGCGAATGTTAGAATCGGGCCACCAGATACATCTTCCGGAAGGCCGCCATGAAGCGGGCCTTGTCGCCGGCAAGGTCGGCGCCGCCCGCCTTGGCCGAAAGCGTGCTCACGAGCCGGTCGAGTTCACGGATCACGTCGAAGACCGCTGACGCCCCGGACCGCAGCGCCGTCGCCATCTGAGGGTCGGCGCGATCCTCACGCCGGAAGCCGGCACGGCTCACTTTCCGACGCGCTGTCGCCGCTTCGACCAACAGGCTGCGTCCAGCGCCTTCCGCAACGGTGGTGGGGTCAGCGATCGCCGCCGTCAGCCGCGGCGCAATGGCCTGGAGAAGACTGTCGGCCGCGTCCCGTGGGTCGTTATCGTCCTCCACCGCATCGTCGTCGTCATCGCTGACGAGCACCGGCCGCCGCCGCGCCGGGCCGACGATCCCGGCCACCGCGGCGTCTCCGCCAAGCCCGCGCAACAGGATCACGGCTTCCGGAGCGCCCGTCTCCATCAGCAAAGCGAGTGCGGCGAGGCTTTCGACATGCAATTGGGAGCGCAGTTCCACGTAGACGCCGGCAGCCGACGCATAGGCCGACGTATCGAGGTTCTCCACCGTCTGCGCAATCGCCGTCTCGGCATCGGCGCGCTTGCGAAGCCGGCCGACGATCGATGCCTGCGCGGTGCCGAAGACGTCGGCACGCAACAGCGTCAGCCAATGAGAGAGGCTGAAGCGTTCGTCGCCGGCCAGACCGCCGTCCCACGTGGCATCATTAGAGTCTTCGGCCGGATCGGGCTGCTCGTCATCGGCGTCGCTCGCTTCGTCTGCCGGCCCGCCCAGATAGTTCAGCAGCACGTGCTGTTCCCTGGCGGTCAGCCATTTCACCCGGCTCGCCGGCGGTTTGTAGAGCATGCGCAGCGGCGAGCGCCACGGCTCGCCCCTTGTGTCAACTTGTTCGTCGATGGCGCTGTCGTTTGCGGGTTCGAGCCCGCGTCCGAGCGCCTCTTCGAGATGGCGCTCCGCCATGGCGTCGCGCAACGCTTGCCGGTAGCGCAACATCGAAGCCGCCACGGTGCGATAGAGGCGGAAGCCCTCGATGCGCTCGGCCTCGCTGGCTTCGGCGGCCTTGATCCAGAACAGCAGGATCGTCTCGTCATCGACGGTTTCGGGCGCGAGACGGCCGCGCCCCGCGATGAAGCCTCGGATCTGCTGCGCTTGCAGGATGTGATTGTTGCTCTCAAGCCGCTCGCTGAGCCAGGCATTCAGCGCCGCTTGCAGGGCGCGCGCGACCTCGTCGGCAGAATTTTTGGGTGCGCCGGTCTTTGGCAAGAGCGGCGCGAGCAGGTCCGCTACCTCCGTGAATCCCAGCGCGTTGTGCATGATGTCGAGCAGTGCTGCGAGGCGGGGCATCTGCACGAAGTCGATCTCGAACCCATCCTGTGGAGCTCCCTGCGGCGCCAGCGCAGCCTCGCCCAACTGCACACCGTTCTCCGTCAGGGTCGCGATGCTGTTCGGAAGCCGGCCTTCCTTGGCCGCGCGTTCGAGAACCTGGCGAAACAGCCGCGCGCGCAAGGTGCCGACGCGCTCGTAGAGAAAGCGGATGTAGTCGGTGCGCCCGTCGGCGACCGCCATCAACCGCGCCAGCCGAACCGCACGGCGGATGCCGGTGCCGAGTGATGCATTGCGATCGGTGACCCATTTGCGCAGCGCGACGGCGTCACCGGGTGGGCACCAGGGCGCGCCCGACGCATCTTCCCGCTCCAGGGTCATCGCCAGGGCATCGGCAACGTCCTGGGCGCTCGGCGGACTCGGCATTTGCGATCTTCGGCAGGGGGATGTGGAACGAATGCGGCAACTCGGCCCATATTAGCGTATGCGAACCAGCGCTTATGCGTCCAATGCGCGCATCCGCGAAGCAGTCGGTGCCAGGACCCGAGGCTTTTTCCGCATTATTTTCGAAGAGGAAAATGATGACTAAACAGCGGTTTACGAGAAAATCGAATTTTGGACGTTGATAGTCTTGCTCGCAGGCGCGCGCGACGCGAAAAAGTCGCTCAAGCCCGGTGTGGAAGAGTGTTGAGTTGAGGCCGTCCATAAACCGGCGGTCGCTTGGGAAACCAGATATGCTAGGGTCCGCAGGTCGCTGCTCGCCAAACCAACGACCGCGGTTGTGAAGCCATGACCACTGAAACCGAAAGTGACTTCGCCCACCGCGCGGACCAGCTCTACGCCGCGCGCAGCGCGCTTGCGGAGACGAAACGTCCGCAACGCCGTTTCGGCATTGCAGAGATCGTCCAGTTCCTCAGCGACCCGTCACGCTCGCTGACGTCTGAGGAGCAGCGGGCCTTGTTCGCCGATCCGCGCCTGCGGTCGGACTACCGGCGCCTCAAGGCGCAGGCCACCGCCTTCGAGATGCCCGCACTTGCCGCCGCGAGTTCCGGAAATGTGAATGCGCGTCGCTTCGATGGCGGCAGCATCACCATCCACCCCTCGCGGATCCCGGGCCAGCTCTACGTCATCCTGCGCTTCAACTGGCCGGCCAATTCGCCGCGCGCGATGCTGCTGGAAGGCGCCGCCGGCGATCTCGTCAAGCGCGCATTGCCCAGCGCCGATCAGCAGGGCGAAGTGATGATGGTCCTGGACGAGAACAACGACGCCGACGCCGGTTTCCTGCGCCTGCTCGCGGATCCGACGTCCACCGGCACCTTCGTGGTATAGACCGTCGCCATGTCCTTCACTGCCGGCAAATTGCGGGTCCTGATCGCCACGACCAATGGGCCCGTCGAAATACAATTGCTGACAGAGGAGGATCCCGTCATCGGGCGCTGCGTCGCCTGCATCGGGGGTACCACCGAGACGGCGGACATCGCCGCAGCCTACCACGCATTCGTTGTGCGGCCGACCGGCGTGATCGAAGGACGATTCGGTCACTCGTGTTACCGGCTTGACGTATCCAGTCGCATTGACGCGGGCTCGAGCTGGCAGCTTGGCGTGCTCGCTGCGCACGCGCTGCTTGCCGCGGGCCGTCTCGCCCAAGAGAACGATGTCGCGGACGGCATTCTGTGGGTGACGGGAAGCGTGCGGCCTGTCGACCTGACGGTTGGCGGCGTCAGCCATGTGCCGCAAAAGCTGGAAAGTTCGCTCGACCGCCTCAAGCAGGAAATCAAGGCGAGGCGCCTGGTGCTGCTGGCCGTCCCGGTAGACAACGCTGCCGACGTGTCGCCGTCGGCCACGAAAGAATTGTTGGCGCTCGGCGCCGAATTGATCACCGTGTCGCACGCCCAGGCATTGTTTTACGTGCTGGGTATGAAGCTGCCGGAGGCCGCGTCAAAGGGAGCGGTCCCGGCGTCAAGCGCGGTCTCTCCGCCACAAGAAGCGGTAACAGCCGCTCCTGCGCAGGAGGCAGTGTCGGCGAAACCTCGCCAGGAAACCGTTTCAACAAAGCCGCAGCGGCGGGTGTATGCCTGGGCTGCCGCGGCAGCGTTGGTTGGCATCGTTGGGGCAGGGGCCGTCACTGGCATTCCGCAAACCGGTTTGTCGTTGTTGCAAGCTGGCGGTACCGCGCCGCCGAACGGACCGGCAACGGCGTCGACTGCAAGCCAGCCAAGCCAGCCCATTCAACCGAGCCAGCCAAGGCAGGTGGGTGTCCAACTCGTCCCCGAGACAATTCCGTTCATCAGGGCGATCGATCGGCAACGGGTTCGCGATGAATACCTGCCTGCGCCGAACTACAAGGCGCTGGCGATGACGATGTTCGATATCTATTTCGTCAGCGGTCTGCCCAGCCAGGAAGCTGCCGACAAAGCGGCCGTGGACGCTTGCGAGAACTTGAAGCGGCGTCCTTCAGCCGACAGCGGCTTGAGCGAGATCGAATACCGTTGCGACCTCTTCGCATCGGGAGCCGCCGTCGTCACGCAACGCACGGGCATTGCGATGCCGCCGTTGCCGTGGGTCAATGCGTCGGTGCAACGACCGTTTGTCTCGGCCGAACTTCCAATGACCTCACAGGAGGGCAAGGACGCGGCCGAGCGTCGATACCGTCGGGCTTCAAGATCCAAGGCCCTCGTCATCGGGCCGGGTGGCCGTTTTTACTTGTCATCGGCAGAGAGTTCTCCCGAGGAGGCCATGCGACGGAGCCTGGAACGCTGCGGATATGTCAGCAGATCGACTTGCCTTGTCGTTGCGGTTGACGACACCTATGTGGCTGCGGTTCCGACATTGGCGAAAGTGGTCGGGTTCTATCGGCAGGATGCTCTTTTTGGCGTGCAGGTTGAGGAGCGCGCCGAGGTCGCGCGCCGGCTCGCCGCGTCGAACGAGGGTTGGCATGCTGTCGCGTTGGGCGCCACACGACACGCCGGCACCAAAGTCGGCGCCGTCTCCGAGCGCAGCGCCGTCGACGGCGCGATGGAAAACTGCGCCATGTACGATCGCGACTGCCACATCGCTGTGATCGGCCCGTTCCTGGTCGAGGCTCTGCCGGCTGCTCCTAAACCGACGACTCCCTGAACACGCCCGCGTTGGTACGAACGCTAGCCCCGCGGCGGCCGTCGCCGTTTCGCTGCATGCCCGCGAAGCGTGCGCGCCACGCGCGGCCTGATCCGGCTGACGGCCGCGCGCTTGGGCTTCGCCACTTTCGGCCCGCGGGCCATTTCCATCAACATCCGCAAGGCTTCGATGACGGAGCGCTGTCGCACGGCGCTGCGGCCGATCGCGCCGAAGCGGCATTCGCGGTGCGTGATGCGCCCATCGCGCGCGGCGACCGCAAAATGCACGAGCCCGACCGGCTTGCCGGGGACGGCGCCGCCCGGGCCCGCAATTCCGGTGATAGCGACCGCGAGATCGACGCCGGCTCGCTCCAGCGCGCCGACCGCCATCTGGATTGCGGTTTCCTTGCTGACGGCCCCGAAGGTTGTCAGCGTTGAAGCCTCGACGCCCAGCATCGCGCGCTTGGCATCGTTGGAGTAGGTGACAAAGCCGCGATCGATCACGTCGGACGAGCCGGGAATGTCGGTGAGTGCGCCGGCGACGAGGCCGCCGGTGCAGGATTCGGCAGTCGCGATCGTCAGCTTGCGGCTGCGGCACAGATCGAGCAGCGAGCGGGCGATCGTGCTAGTGGGGCCGATTTGACGTTCGCCAGCCATCTACCGCGAGTCCCTCATGCGAACGTCAAATCGAAAGCCCCACTAGCGTCACTATCTTGCTAGTTGTCCTTTGATTCTGACATTCGCAAACGTGCCTCCGCAAGTAGGATGCGAATGTCAGAATCGGACAGCTAGTGGAGCTGGTTTCACGTTCGCTGGCCATCTGCCCGCGCTTCCCCTTGAGCGACCGTTAAACCGGTCCCTTGTCGTCCCAGGGCAGGCGGATCGTCGCGCAGGCGGTCGCCGCAATGCCTTCTTCGCGGCCGGTAAAGCCGAGGCGCTCGCTGGTGGTTGCTTTCACGGCCACGCGCGAGATGTCGAGCCCGGTGATCTCGGCGATCCGGGCGCGCATCTGATCGCGCAAGGGGCCGATTTTCGGCCGCTCGCAGATCAGGGTGACCTCGAGATTGGCGATACGGCCGCCGCGCGCGGTGACGCGGTCGACGGCGTATTTCAGAAATTTGTCGGAAGCAGCACCCTTCCACTTCATGTCGCTCGGTGGAAAGTGCGAGCCGATATCGCCATCGGCCAGCGCGCCCAGGATCGCATCGACCAGCGCATGCAGACCGACGTCGCCGTCGGAATGGGCGAGGAAGCCGCGCGTGTGAGGCACGCGAACGCCGCAGATCATCAGGTGATCGCCGTCGCCGAAGGCGTGCACGTCGTAGCCGGTGCCGCTTCTGACATCGCCGAGCAGGCTGGCGAGCCGCGCTTCCTCGCGGACGAAATCTTCCGGTGTGGTGAGTTTCATGTTGGCAGCTTCACCTTCAAACGTCGCGACCGTCAATCCCACCCATTCGGCAAGCGCGGCGTCATCGGTGAAATCGTCGCGTCCCTCGCGCGCGGCGCGCCGGTGCGCTTCGAGGATCGCCTCAAAGCGGAACGATTGAGGGGTTTGGGCAATTCGCAAACGCGCGCGCTCAGGCGTTGCCTCGATGCGGCCATTGCCGTCCACCAGCTTGATGGTGTCGGCAACTGATATGGCGGGGACGGCAGCTCCGGTGACTAAGGCTGCATCGATGGCGCGAGATATCAGCGCTGCCGAAACGAAGGGACGGGCGGCGTCATGAATCAGCACGATATCGGGCCTGGTCGCGGCAAGCGCCTCGAGGCCCGCGTGTACCGAAGCCTGGCGCGTGGCGCCGCCTTTGACGGCAGGGGCATAGCGCAGCCCGCGTACGGCAGCATCAAACACCCCGGCGTCATCCGGGTTCACCACCGGCTGCACAGCTGTTACTTGAGGATGGGTGGAGAAGGGCTGCATCGCCCGATAGATTACGGGCTGTCCGCCGATCGAACGATATTGCTTCGGTCCGCCTGCGCCGGCGCGGAGGCCGCGACCTGCGGCGACGAGGATGGCGGCAGTCCGCGGCGGATTCGGCATAGGTTTTGGTTGTCGATCGATCGAAGTTGATGGGGCCCAGCCCTTATCATGCTCATGCTGACAGCACAGAGCGATTCCTGTGGGTTAGCAAAAAATCGATACTTTGTTGCAGTGCACTTGCAAGATTTGCGGGACTGGTTAAAGTGTAGGCATGAAACTTGACTGCACAAGATTTGTGCGTAAGAATGGATTCCAACGGGTAACGGCACCCGTCAAAGCAAACGAGAAATCCGTGAGCAGTCTGGACTCTTTGCGTCTTAACCCATTGAAAATAGGTGGTATTGAGGCCGCGAACCGGGTTTTTCTGGCGCCGATGTCGGGTGTGACCGACGCACCCTATCGACGTCTGGTTGCCGAACTCGGGGCGGGACTCGTCGTGTCCGAAATGACGGCGAGCGACGACCTGGTCAACGGCAAGCCGATGTCGCAGCTTCGGTGCGAGGCGGCCGGTATCGGCCCCCATGTCGTGCAACTGGCAGGCTGCGAGGCCAGGTGGATGACGGAGGGAGCGCGGATTGCGGAAGCCGCCGGCGCCGACGTGATCGACATCAATATGGGGTGTCCCGCCCGCCACGTGACCGGCGGACAGTCCGGTTCTGCCTTGATGCGCGATCTCGATCACGCGCTGCGGCTGATCGATGCGACCATCGGCGCAGTGAAAGTGCCGGTGACGCTGAAGATGCGGCTTGGCTGGGACGAACGGTCGCTCAACGCACCTGAGCTGGCGCGGCGCGCGGAAGCTGCCGGCGTGCAGCTGATTACCGTCCATGGCCGGACCCGCTGCCAGTTCTACAAGGGCGAAGCCGACTGGCGCGCGGTGCGCGCAGTCAAGGATGCCATCCGAATTCCGCTGGTCGTCAATGGCGACATCACTTCGTTCGATCAGGCGCTCGCTGCGCTCGAAGCCTCAGGCGCCGATGCGGTCATGGTCGGGCGGGGCGCGCAGGGCCAGCCCTGGTTGCCCGGTCAGATCGGCCGGCGGCTTCAGGGCGGCGCTGTCGAGGCCGCGCCGTCGCTTCGGGAGCAGTTGCGATATATCCGTACGCTCTACGACGAGATTTGCCGTCATTACGGTTTGCGCATTGGCCTTCGCCATGCACGCAAGCACCTCGGCTGGGCGCTTGAAGTCGCGGCCGGCTATAGCTGCGCGCCGGCATCGGTGTTGAAGAACTGGCGCGGCCGCATCCTGACATCGGAAGACCCGCAAGCGGTGCACCGCTCGCTCGGCGAAGCGTTCGACGATTTTTCGTGGAGTGTGGCGGCATGAACTCGATAGCCGAACATCGCCGGCCCCTGCCGACGGATGCCGAGATCATCCTCAACGCGCTGCCCAATCCGGTGCTGCTGGTCGCGCCCGATGGCCGGATCGTGGATGCAAACAACGCAGCCGAATCGTTTTTCGAAATCTCCGCTCAATTCCTGCAACGGCATTCGCTAAAGGAGCTGGTGCCGTTTGGAAGCCCGCTGCTGGCTCTGATCGATCAGGTTCGCTCCAGCGGCTCGCCGGTCAACGAGTACAAGGTCGATCTCGGCACGCCGCGAATGGGCGGCGACCGCCAGGTCGATCTTCACGTCGCGCCGGTCAGCGAGCGGCCCGGCCACATCGTCGTGATGCTTCAGGAACGCAGCATTGCCGACAAGATGGACCGGCAACTCACCCATCGAAGCGCGGCGCGCTCGGTGATCGCATTGGCCGCGATGCTGGCGCACGAAATCAAGAATCCGCTGTCGGGAATCCGCGGCGCTGCGCAGTTGCTTGAACAAGCGGCTTCGCCTGAAGACCGCACGCTGACCCGGCTGATCTGCGACGAGGCGGATCGCATCGTCACGCTGGTCGATCGTATGGAAGTGTTCGGCGACGACCGCCCGGTGGCGCGCGGCCCGGTCAACATCCATTCGGTGCTCGATCACGTCAAACGGCTGGCGCAATCCGGCTTTGCGCGCAACGTCCGCTTTGTCGAGGAATACGACCCGTCATTGCCGCCGGTGCTCGCCAACCAGGATCAGCTGATCCAGGTGTTCCTCAATCTCGTCAAGAACGCCGCCGAAGCGACCACCGACCTCGGCAATGAAGCGGAAATTCAGCTTACCACCGCGTTCCGTCCGGGCGTCCGGCTCTCGGTGCCCGGAAAGAAGTCGCGGGTGTCGCTGCCGCTTGAGTTCTGCGTGCGCGACAACGGTCCCGGCGTGCCGGAAGATCTGATGCCGAACCTGTTCGATCCCTTTGTCACGACCAAGCCGACCGGCAGCGGGCTTGGTCTTGCGCTGGTTGCCAAGATCGTCGGCGACCACGGCGGAATCATCGAGTGCGAGTCGCAGCCAAGAAAAACGACCTTCCGTGTCCTGTTGCCCATGTTTAACCCGACCAAGAAACTTGATCAGAGTGACCGCGATGACGTTGCCAGTACGCACGCCTCACAGAACGCAAGATGAGAAATGATGATGCCCGCAGGTAGCATTCTCGTAGCCGATGACGACACCGCCATCCGCACCGTTCTCAATCAGGCGCTGTCGCGCGCCGGATATGAGGTGAGATTGACCGGAAACGCCGCAACCCTATGGCGCTGGGTGAGCCAGGGCGAGGGCGATCTTGTCATCACCGACGTCGTGATGCCCGATGAGAACGCGTTCGATCTGCTGCCGCGGATCAAGAAGATGCGGCCGAACCTTCCCGTGATCGTGATGAGTGCCCAGAACACCTTCATGACGGCGATCCGCGCTTCCGAACGCGGGGCCTATGAATATCTGCCAAAGCCGTTCGACCTGAAGGAATTGATCGGGATCGTCGGACGCGCGCTCGCCGAACCGAAGGAGCGGGTGGCGAGTACGCCCGACGACGCCGAGTTCGATTCAATCCCGCTGGTTGGCCGCTCGCCGGCGATGCAGGAAATCTATCGCGTGCTGGCGCGTCTGATGCAGACGGACCTGACGGTGATGATTTCGGGTGAATCCGGCACCGGCAAGGAATTGGTGGCGCGCGCGCTGCACGACTACGGCAAGCGGCGCAACGGTCCGTTCGTTGCGGTGAACATGGCAGCGATACCGCGCGACCTGATCGAGTCCGAGCTGTTCGGCCATGAACGCGGCGCTTTCACTGGCGCCAATACCCGCGCGTCGGGCCGGTTCGAGCAGGCGGAGGGCGGCACGCTGTTCCTCGACGAAATCGGCGACATGCCGATGGAGGCGCAAACCCGGCTGCTGCGCGTGCTTCAGCAGGGCGAATACACCACCGTCGGCGGCCGTACGCCGATCAAGACCGACGTGCGCATCGTGGCTGCGAGCAACAAGGATCTGCGCATCCTGATTCAGCAGGGCCTTTTCCGCGAAGACCTGTTCTTCCGTCTCAACGTGGTGCCGCTGCGGACTTCCGCCGCTGCGCGAGCGGATCGAGGATCTGCCCGACCTGATCCGTCATTTCTTCACGCTCGCCGAGAAGGACGGGTTGCCGCCGAAGAAACTCGATACGCTGGCGCTCGATCGGATGAAGCAGCACCGCTGGCCCGGCAATGTCCGCGAACTCGAAAATCTCGCACGCCGGCTCTCTGCCCTTTACCCGCAGGACGTCATCACGGCGTCGGTGATCGATGGCGAACTGGCGCCCCCGGCCGTCGCCTCGGGCGGCACGATGCACCAGGGCATCGACAATCTCGGCGGCGCGGTCGAGGCCTATCTGTCCTCGCACTTCTCGGGCTTCCCGAACGGTGTGCCGCCGCCGGGCCTCTATCACCGCATCCTCAAGGAGATCGAGGTCCCGCTGCTCACTGCAGCGCTCGCAGCGACGCGGGGCAACCAAATCCGGGCGGCCGACCTGTTGGGACTCAATCGCAATACCCTGAGGAAGAAGATCCGGGACCTGGATATTCAGGTCTACCGAACGGGGAATTGAGGAGCGAAAACTGCTCTAACCCGCCGATTTCTCAGGGGATTGGCCGGAAGCGGTGTGGCATGCGCCGCGGAATTGTCGCAATTCGGCAACATTGTGGTATGAATGCATCAGTCCGCAACGTGCGGTCGCTTAAGCTTTCATCTCATCGTTTGCCGGAATGACCAGCGTGGACACCTCGGCCGCCCAGTTCGATCCGTCTTTGGTTGAGACCAAGGGACGGTCGGTTTTAAGGCTGCTCGCCCCGATTGCGATCGGGCTGGCGCTGGTGTCGGCCTTTCTGACCTTTGTGGTGCTGACCGGCCTGACCCGGATCGAGCCGACGCGCGAAGTCGCGGTGTCGTTCATGCTGATGAATGGCGCCACCATTCTGGTGCTGCTCGGCATCATCGCCCGCGAAGTCTGGCAGGTGATGCAGGCTCGCCGCCGTGGCCGCGCGGCCGCCAGGCTTCACGTTCAGATCGTCAGCCTGTTTTCGATCATGGCGGTGCTGCCGGCGGTTCTCGTGGCGATCGTCGCCAACCTGACGATCGAACGCGGTCTCGACCGGCTGTTTTCCGGCCCAACGCGGGAAGTGATCCAGAACTCGTTGATCATCGCCCGCGCCTATATGCAGGAGCATGCTCAGCTCATTCGCGGCGACATTTTGGGCATGGCCAACGATATCGGCCGGGCGCGGCCGCTCTACGACCAGGACCGCCAGTCCTTCCGGGAATTTCTGACGGCGAGCGCCGCCTCGCGCAATCTGCCCGGCGCCATGCTGATCGACAAAGATCGCCACATCCTCGAAAGCGCCGAGACCGGCATACCCCTGGCATTCGCCGCGCCGCCGTCGGACTTCCTGAGCAACGTCAACGAAAACGAGCCGGAAATCGCGGTGCTGCCCGAGGAGAATAATGTCGCGGCCCTGATCCGGCTGCGCGCCTTTCAGGATACGTTTCTCTATGTCGCGCGCCAGCTCGATCCGCACGTCGTCGATCAGTTGAAGCAGACGGAAGCAAGCGTCGCCGAATATGCCGAGATCGAAGCCCGACGCCTCGGCGTCCAGGTGAATTTCGCGCTGATCTTTGCCGTCATCGCGCTGACCATCCTGATGGCCTCGATCCTGCTGGGGCTGAATTTCGCCAATTCGCTGGTCACGCCCATCCGCCGGCTGATGGGCGCCGCACACCTGGTTTCGACCGGCGATCTCCACGTGCAGGTGCCGGTCAAGCGCTCGGAGGGCGACCTCGCTCAGCTCGGTGAAACCTTCAACAAGATGACGCAGGAGTTGCGTACCCAGCGCGACGAGCTGGTCAATGCCAGCGACCTGATCGACAGCCGCCGGCGATTTATCGAGGCGGTCTTGTCTTCGGCGAGCGCCGGCATCATCGGCGTCGATGCGTCCGGCAGCGTCGGCATCCTCAACCGCTCGGCTGAAAAGCTGATCGGCCACGCCGAATCCGAAACGCTGGATCACCCGCTCTCCGACGTGCTGCCGGAACTCGACGAGATGATGAAGACGGCGCGGGAAAGCACCCAGCGGCTGGTACAGGGCCAGATCACGATCACTCGCGACGGCCACGAGCGGAACCTCTCGGTTCGCGTCAGCGCGGAACAGACGAGCCAGACCCGCGACAGCTACATCATCACGCTCGACGACATCACCGAACTCGTTTCGGCGCAGCGGACCTCGGCCTGGGCCGACGTTGCCCGCCGGATTGCCCACGAAATCAAGAATCCGCTGACGCCAATTCAGTTGTCGGCCGAGCGCATCCGCCGCAAATTCGGCAAATCGATCGTCGAAGACAAGGCGGTGTTCGAGCAGTGCACCGATACCATCGTGCGGCAGGTCGACGACATCAGGCGGATGGTCGACGAGTTCTCGCGCTTTGCGCGCATGCCAAAGCCGGTCATCGAGGGTGAAGATGTCGCCGATACCGTGCGTCAGGCCGTATTCCTGATGCGGGTCGGCCATCCCGACGTCGATATCGAAGCCGAAATCAAGGAAGAGCCGTTGAAGGCGAAGTTCGACCGCCGGCTGATTTCCCAGGCGCTGACCAACATCATCAAGAACGCGACCGAGGCGATCGAGGCCGTGCCTCCGGAAGAATTGGGGCGCGGTCGTATTGATGTCATCGCCGGGCGTGAAAACGACGACATCGTGATCGACGTTGTCGACAATGGCGTCGGCCTGCCCAAGGTAAGCCGTGCGCGCCTGCTCGAACCCTATGTGACGACGCGCGAGAAGGGCACCGGCCTTGGCCTGGCGATCGTCGGCCGGGTTTTGCAGGACCACGGTGGCCGGATCGAACTCCACGATGCATCGGAAATGCGTCCGGGTGCGCGAGGGGCCTGGATGCGACTACGATTCGCGATATCGGGCCAGGCGCCAACGTCCGAGATCGTGCAGCCAACCGCCGAAACAAAGCCGCAGAGCGAAGAAACCAGCGGCCAACAAGAAACGACTAATGAGCAGACCAAAATCGAAGCCGCGACCGGCAACTGAGAATACGAGCGTAACCCATGGCAAGTGATATTTTGATTGTCGATGACGAAGCCGACATTCGCGAACTTGTCGCCGGGATTCTTGACGACGAGGGATTCTCGACGCGTACGGCGCGCGACAGCGATTCGGCGTTGGCGGAAATCGCCAACCGCAGGCCCAACCTGGTATTCCTCGATATCTGGTTGCAGGGCAGTAAGCTCGACGGGCTGCAATTGCTCGAGCAGATCAAGCGCGATCATGCCGACCTTCCGGTCGTGATGATTTCGGGCCACGGCAACATCGAAACCGCGGTCGCGGCCATCAAGCGCGGCGCTTACGACTTCATCGAAAAACCCTTCAAGTCGGATCGGCTGATCCTGGTCGCAACGCGGGCGCTGGAAACCTCGCGCTTGAAACGCGAAGTGAAGGAACTCAAGCAATTGGCGCCGACCGCAAGCATCATGACGGGACGTTCGGCCTGCATGAATCAGTTGCGGCAGACCATCGACCGGGCCGCCAAGGCCAATAGCCGCATCCTGATCGTGGGCCCGTCGGGCGCGGGGAAGGAACTGGCGGCGCGCACGCTGCACAATTCATCCAGCCGTGCCGACGGTCCCTTCGTCGTGATCAACGCCGCGGCGATTACGCCGGAGCGCATGGAGATCGAACTGTTCGGCATCGAGCCTAACGGCGAGCACGCCCGCAAGACCGGCGCGCTGGAAGAGGCCCATGGCGGCACGCTGTTTATCGACGAAATCGGCGACATGCCGCGCGAGACCCAGAACAAGATTTTGCGCGTGCTGGTCGAGCAGACCTTCCAGCGGCAGGGTGGCACCGCCAAGGTCAGCGTCGATGTTCGCATCATTTCCTCGACTGCCCGCAATCTGGAGGAGGAAATCGCCGCCGGACACTTCCGGGAAGACCTTTATCACCGCCTCTCGGTGGTGCCGATCCGCGTTCCGCCGCTGTCGGAGCGGCGCGAGGACATTCCGGAACTGATCGACTACTTCATGGACCAGATATCGGCGGCGACCGGTCTGCCGAAGCGCCAGATCGGGCAGGACGCGATGGCGGTGTTGCAGTCGCATGTCTGGCCGGGGAACGTCCGCCAGCTTCGTAACAATGTCGAGCGGGTGATGATCCTGGCGGGCGGGGGTCCGGAGGTCATCATCACCGCCGATATGTTACCGCAGGACGTTGGCTCGATGGTGCCGGCCATGCCGACCTCCAACAACGGCGAACATATTATGGGTCTGCCGCTGCGCGAGGCGAGGGAAGTCTTTGAACGCGACTACCTGATGGCCCAGATCAGCCGCTTCTCCGGCAACATCTCCCGTACAGCGGAATTCGTCGGCATGGAGCGGTCGGCGCTCCACCGCAAGCTGAAGGCGCTCGGTGTCGGCTGAAGGGATGCGAATGTTGGAATCGGACCATAAGTAGCCGGGGACGGCGGAAGGCCGCCGGGAATTTCGGCCTCTTTTCACGGTTTTATGGAGAAATGCTCCCTCTTTAGTACCACTTCCGCGTGAAGCTGCTTGCCTAATAACCAAGCCTGCCTTCTAATCACACGATCGTGCTCTCTGGAGGGGGATCTCAAGAGAGCCGGTAGCCGGAAGGACTGCTTCAACAGAAGGCGGCCGACGGTTTAATAACAAGAAGCACCGAGACTTGCGGGATAAAAACAATGGCGGCAGACCGCGCACAAAATCTACAAGACACCTTCCTCAATCACGTTAGAAAAACCAAAACGCCACTGACGATTTTTCTGGTCAACGGGGTAAAGCTGCAAGGAATTGTGACCTGGTTCGACAATTTCTGTCTTCTGTTGCGGCGCGACGGTCATTCGCAGCTTGTCTACAAGCATGCGATCTCGACCATCATGCCCGGCGCCCCGATTCAGTTGTTCGAAGGCGGCGAGGATGCACCAGCTTGAGAGTGAGCTGATTGGAACCCCGAAATTCTGACGGGGGAGCCGACCGTCCGCGGTCGGCAGTGGGGAAGCAAACCGGGCGGGTGATTGTCATCGGCCCTTACTTGCGAACGCGCCGGGGCGATCCCGATGCGCGAGAGGATTCGCCTGCCATTCGTGGTTCTGACGCGCGCCTCGAGGAGGCCGCGGGACTGGCGCGTGCGATCGATCTCACGGTTGCGGATGCCTTGATCGCGCCGATCAGCCAGATCAGGCCCGCGACTTATCTTGGCAAGGGCAAGGTCGAGGAGATCTCAGGTCTCGTTGCCGGTCACGAGGCGGAACTCGTGATCATGGATTGCGCGCTGTCGCCGATCCAGCAGCGCAATCTGGAGAAGGCCTGGCGCACCAAGGTGCTCGACCGGACCGGGCTCATCCTGGAAATCTTCGGACGCCGCGCCAAAACCAAAGAGGGCACGCTTCAGGTCGAACTGGCGCATCTGAACTATCAGCGCAGCCGTCTGGTGCGGTCATGGACGCACCTTGAGCGGCAGCGCGGCGGCTTTGGTTTCATGGGCGGTCCCGGTGAAACGCAGATCGAGGCTGACCGCCGCCTGATCGGCGATCGCATTGCGCGGCTCGAGCAGGAACTGAAGAAGGTCCAGGCGACGCGGCGGCTGCATCGCGCCGGCCGACAGCGGGTGCCGTACCGCGTGGTGGCGCTCGTCGGCTACACCAACGCCGGCAAATCGACGCTGTTCAATCGGCTGACGCGCGCCGAGGTTCAGGCCGCCGACATGCTGTTCGCCACGTTGGACCCGACGCTGCGCGCACTCAGCCTGCCGCACGGCGGCAAGGCGATGCTCTCGGATACGGTCGGATTCATCTCCAACCTGCCGACGCAATTGGTGGCTGCGTTTCGCGCCACGCTGGAAGAAGTGCTGGAGGCCGACGTCATCCTCCACGTCAGGGATATCTCGCACGAGGACAGTGAAGCGCAGGAGCAGGATGTCGAGGCCGTGCTCCGCCAGCTCGGCATCGAGACGGACAACGGACAGCGCATTCTTGAAGTCTGGAACAAGATCGACCGGCTCTCGGACGAAGAGCGTGAAAACGTCCGGAATATTGCCGCCCGCCGTTCGCCGGAGCGGCCGTGTTTTCCGGTTTCCGCCGAGACCGGGGAGGGGATCGACGGCCTTTTGGCCGCGATCGAGGAGCGGCTGGCCGCGACGCGAACGACGCTACATCTGTCGATCGATGCGGGAGACGGGGCCGGCATCAGCTGGCTGCATCGCAACTCGGAGGTTCTGGGCAAGGACCTCCAGGACGGGCGTTACACGATGACCGTGCGCGTCGACGAAACCAAGCGTGATCTCGTGATCAACCGCTTCGATGCGGTGCCTGTCTAGAAACTACTCCGCTGCCTTTGCCTCGTTCCACAGCGCGTCCATTTCCGCAAGCGAAGCGGCCTCCAGCGTGCGGTCCTTTGAGGCCAGCGCACGCTCGATATAGGCAAAGCGGCGCTCGAACTTGGCATTCGTGCCGCGCAGCGCGGTTTCGGGATCGGCATCGACGTGACGC
The DNA here is from genome assembly GCA_963788885.1 of uncultured Alphaproteobacteria bacterium. Taxonomy (GTDB): domain Bacteria; phylum Pseudomonadota; class Alphaproteobacteria; order Rhizobiales; family Xanthobacteraceae; genus Bradyrhizobium. The sequence continues at coordinate 495,009 of CAWBIR010000002.1, forward strand.
GCGAGATTGACCAGCGCAAACAAGAGATCACCGGTCTCTGCCGCAAGCTCCGCCTTGTCGCCGTGATCGAGCGCGGCCTCGATCTCATCGGCCTCTTCGCGAATTTTCTGCAAGACGGCGCGAGGATCATTCCAGTCGAACCCCACCGTAGACGCCTTGCGTTGCAAGGCCATCGCACGTGTGAGCGCCGGTTGGCCGGCCTTGACGTTCGACAGCAGCGAACCGGACGGCTCAGTGGTGTCAGGACGGCGCGCGGCGCGCTCGGCCTTTTCCTCCGCCTTGATGCGTTCCCACGCGCTCTTGACGCCGGCGGGTTTGATGTTGCCGTCCCTGTCGGCAAAGACGTGCGGATGCCGCCGGATCATCTTGCGGCAGATCACCTCGACCACGTCGCCGAATTCGAACGCGTTCTGCTCTTCGGCCATGCGCGCGTGATAGACGACCTGAAGCAGGAGGTCGCCAAGCTCGTCCTTGAGATCGTCGAGATCGTTGCGCGCGATCGCGTCGGCGACCTCATAGGCCTCCTCGATCGTGTACGGCGCTATCGTCTCGAAATTCTGCTCGAGGTCCCACGGACAGCCGGTCACGGGCGTTCGGAGTTGCGCCATGATCTCGATCAGGCGGGAAATGTCGCGGGAAGGGGTCATGGCGCACCGGAGCAGTAAGATCTCCGGTCTGTATGCCGCAAGAAGGCCGTCCGTCCCAGAGGAACCACACAACAACGCGCGATTTCCACGGATAGAGAGGCGTCGGCGATCGCTAGCTCAAGCTTGAGGCGGGAAATCTTCCGGTCTGAGCTCGATCGGCTTGCCGTGAGGCGTGCGGTCGGCGGCGTGATCCCAGGCGTCGCGGTAGCGGTGCAGCGTCGCAGTGGTTGTCACGCCTTTGGTGGCGACCATCTTTTCCAGGGTGGCGAGCCAATGCCGGTAATAGGTCGTCCCGGTATCGGGATCGCCGCCGGCTTGAGCGAGCTTGATTTCGTCGGCGAGGGCTGCCGCCCATTCCTTCCAGGTGAACACGCCCCGATCATAAAGCGAGAGCGCCATCGCAAAGGCTTGCGCTTCCCAGGGCTCGCGAAACACGGGACCGTCTTCATCCCGCGGCAGGTCCGGAAGAGCGCTGGTTGCCTGGGCGATGGCGGCGCTCGTCATGCTAGTTCCAGATAGGGTTCGAAGGCGTCGATCGATATCTTGACGGTGGGATCGGCGTCCGGTCCCCACAATTCGGCGCTGTCAAAAACCACGTTGTAGAGCCACTGCGGATTCTCGCCCAACTCCATCGCGGCCGAGTCCGGAAAAACCTGGCAGCCGAGAATGCGCTCGACCACGCCGACATGGCCACGTGTGTAACGGGGAAGGCGCGTATGCGTGGCCGGATGCATGTTCTTGGCGCGCACGCGATCGCCAGGTTTGAATTTGGCGGACCCCGGCGCTTGACGTTCGAAGTGACCGCGCACCAGGCTTTTTGCGACATTCTCAAGCCCGAATTTACCGTTTTTGACGGGCTTTGCGGCGCCGTCCGAATGTCCTGCCGCAAGTTCCGATGCCGTGACAAAACCCTTGTCGACCAGATTGTCTTCGAGCCCGAGCAGCCACTTCCGATAGTAGGAGCTCGCGAGATAGACATGCGGCGGCAGGCTTTCGCGATAGAAGCGGGAGGTGTCGATATTGAATGCGCCGGCAGAGCCCATGGCGCGGACCATGGCGAGCACGCGGCCTTCCCATTTCTCGTGAAAGGCGGGCTCGTTCGCTTCCGGTTCGACTTTGCCGAAACCGTCCATGCCGCCCATGTCGTGCACGCCGTTCATGAGGACGCTCCCGGAGTCCTCGGAAATCCGGTGCCGATCATCGAATCCCGCGTCACGAGCTCAGCCAATTGCGCTTCGCTCCAGCCTTCCGTGCCCTTGGGCCGCATCGGCAGCACCAGAAAACGGGTCTCGGCGGTCGAGTCCCACACCCTGATCTCGATTTCCTTCGGCAGGCTCACTCCGAAATCGGCGAGCACGCCGCGCGGGTCCTTCACCGCGCGTGAGCGATAGGGAGAGGCCTTGTACCAGACCGGGGGCAGCCCGAGCATGTCCCACGGATAACAAGAGCACAGTGTGCAGACGACGATGTTGTGCCGCTGCGGTGTATTTTCGACGACCACCAGATGGTCGCCGACGCGGCTGACATGACCGAGACCGAGCGTGCGAACCGTCTTTGATCCATCCTCGAGCAGCGCTCTTTTGAAATCGGGATCGGCCCAGGCCTTGGCTACGACGCTCGCGCCAATGTGGGGACCAATCTTGGTCTCATAGGCTTGAACGATCGCATCGAGCGCGGCGGGTTCGACATATCCCTTCTCGGTCAGGATGGTCTCCAGCGCGCGCACGCGCAGTTCCGTTTCGGAAAGCTCCGAATGGTCGTCGTCGTGATGGTGGTGATGATGGTCGTGATCGGTCATGGGGCGACGGTAAAATACGATGAGGGGTGAGGCGCTTTATTGTCGGCTTCTGCCGGCGGCCGGTCAAGCATGTCAAACCCACTCCACCAAACGAGCAGATTTCAACTTGCCAAGATGGACAGTGTACTGTCTAATTGCTTGACAGAAACGGCCAACGGGCGGGAGACGTGCTGCGATGCAGGGAAAAGTAGTGCTCGAAGAGCATTTCGCGATTCCGGAAACGCTTCAGGACAGCGCCGGCTTTGCCCCGGAGGCCGATTGGCCGGAGTTGAAAGGGCGGCTTCTGGATATTCAGGACCGCCGCCTGCGCGAAATGGACGCGCACGGCATCGAGATGATGCTGCTGTCGCTCAACGCTCCGGCGGTGCAGGCGATAGCCAATTCCGAAAAAGCCAACGATATCGCGCGCCGGTCGAACGATTTCATGGCCGAGCAAATTGCCCGTCAGCCAAAACGTTTTGCCGGGCTCGCCGCGTTGCCGATGCAGACGGCTGAGCTTGCGACCCGCGAGCTCACGCGGTGCGTGAAAGACCTCGGCTTCTGCGGCGCGTTGGTCAACGGCTTCAGCCAGGTCGGCGACAATCCCTCCGGCGTCTATTACGACATCAAGGCCTATTGGCCGTTCTGGGCCGAGGTCGAACGGCTTGACGTGCCGTTCTATCTGCATCCGCGCAATCCGCTGCCGAAGGATGCCGCAATCTACGAAGGCCACCGCTGGCTGCTCGGACCGTCCTGGGCATTCGGACAGGAGACCGCGGTTCATGCGCTGAGGCTGATGGGATCGGGATTGTTCGACGCGCACCCGAAGCTCAATATCGTGATCGGCCATATGGGCGAGGGGCTGCCCTACTCGATGTGGCGCATCGATAACCACAACAAGTGGATGCGGGTGCAAAACAACTATCCCGCCAAGCGCCAGATCGGCGAATATTTCCGCGAGAATTTCTACATCACGACATCGGGGAATTTCCGTACCCAGACCCTGATCGATGCCATGCTCGAAATCGGCTCGGATCGAATCCTGTTTTCGACCGATTGGCCGTTCGAGAATATCGATCATGCGTCGGACTGGTTCGATGCGGCGCCGATCTCGGAGAACGACCGTCAGAAGATCGGACGCGACAATGCGAGGGCACTATTTAAGCTGAAATGATTGGCCGCTGAAAACCTGGCGAAAGAGCAGGGGCGGCAAGCGAGCAAAAAGATAAAGGGGAGGGACCACCCATGAGTTCGGGAAACGAAGTCGATATTCATGAGGAGCTGGCGGGGGCAGCCGTTACGCCGCTGCACAAGACGCTCGGCGTTCTGATCACGCTGATCACGCTGTTCGACGGCTACGACACCTTCAACCCCGCCTATGTCATTCAATATGTCCGGCAGCCCTGGGGCCTGTCGCCGAGCCAGGCCGGGTTTCTGGTTTCGTCGGGCCTGATCGGCTTTCTGTTCGGCGCGATGGGGCACGGCATGATTGCCGACCGCTATGGCCGCCGTAACACGCTGCTGGCGGGTTTGTGGATCGTCAACGTATTGACGCTTCTCACCGCGATCTTTGCGACCAGCTTCGCAAGCTTCTGTACCTTGCGCTTCCTCACCGGCCTCGGCCTTGGCGTGCTTCTGCCGCTTGGCACCACCTTTATCAATGAACTCGCGCCTCCGAGGGTCAGCAACGCGTTCTCCTTATGGGGCGTGACGTTCGGCTGGTCGCTCGGCGGCGTCTTCGCCGGCTTGATCGGGGTTTTCCTGACACCGACCTATGGCTGGCAAATTCTCTACTTCGTCGGCGCGCTGTCGATCCCGCTGACACTCGTGGTGCATGCGGTGCTGCCCGAGAGCCCGAAATATCTCGCCGCCCGCGGCCGGCTCGACGAACTGCGCGCGCTGATGGTACGGCTGCGGCCCGACCGCAGCGCGGTTTACGCGACTGCGACGTTTCATAGTCCCGATCGCGCCGCGCCAAAGAATACGATCGCAGCTCTGCTGGCACCGCGCTATCGCCGCGTCTCCCTGACGATCTGGACCACGGCATTCCTGACGCTGTTTGCAATTTTCGGACTGGTCGGGTGGATTCCGACCGTCATGATCCAGCGCGGGGAGAGTTTTGCATCGGGCTTTAGTTACGGCGCGTTGATGCAGGCGACGTCGTTCGTCGGCGGTCTGACGCTTGCAATGCTCGCCGATCGCGGATTTGCGGCGACTCCGCGTCTGCTCAGCGCGTGGTGGATCATCGGCGGCATCGCCGTCGCCACGCTGGTATTCGTCAATAGCCACGCTTTCAATTTCGCGGTCGTGGCGATCGCCGGCTTCTGCGTGATCGGCGCCCAGCATGTCCTCAACAACTTCACCGCCAATTCCTACGAGACCGGCTTTCGCGCCAGCGGCGTCGGCATGGAGCTTGGAGTAGGGCGCGTTGGCGGCATCCTCGGACCGTTCGTCATCGGGTTTCTGCAACAGATGACCGGCGGACAGGAGGCGGTATTTTGGGCCATTGGAGGTGCGGCGGTCGCGGCCGCCCTGGTGATCGGTTCGCTCTCGGTGCAGGGCAAAGCCACCGAGCCAAGCGTCGCGCCCGCGGAATAGTTTCAAAAAGGGGGAAAGAGAATGTCGAGTTCGGATACCACGGCCTTACAGGACAAGGTGCTGTTGGCCGCGCGCCTGTTGGCGGCACCGCTGTTCATCTATAGCGGGATCGGAAAAATCCTGGCCTTCGAGGTAACGGCGGGACGCCTGCCGGGCGGCGCAGGCGGCTTCGGCAGTGTTCTGGCGGCGATAGCGATCGTGATCGAACTCGGCGGCTCGTTGGCGCTCATTCTCGGCGTCTATACGCGCTGCGCGGCGATCGCCTTCATCGTCTTTACGATCCTGGCAAGCGTGATGTTCCACAATTTCTGGGCCTCGCCGCCCGCGCAGGTGATCCCGCAGACCATCAACTTCCTCAAGAACCTCGGGCTGATCGGCCTGTTCGCCATGATCGCGGCCTTTGGTCCCGGGGCTTATGCGCTTCGGAAGAAATAGAAGCCAACCCAGTGGAGTGGATTTGCCATTCGCTACCGGTCCAGCCACGAGTCCGAACGGCGAATGTCAAATCCAAAACTCCACTGGAATCTAATATTTGCTAGTGGTCCTTTGATTCTAACATTCGCTAACGTGCCGGCTGAGAAAGGAAGCGAATGTCAGAATCGGACCACTAGGAGAGCAGGGCGTGACAACGATCAATTGCGATATGGGTGAGGCCTTCGGCCTCTACCGGATGGGCGACGACGAGGCGCTGATGCCGCTGATTTCGGTGGCGAATGTCGCCTGCGGCTTCCATGCCTCCGACTTCAACCATATGCGCAAGACGGTCGGGCTCGCAAAGGCCCACGGCGTCAAGGTCGGCGCGCATCCGTCGCTCCCGGATCTGCAAGGCTTTGGCCGCCGCGAGATGAAGATGCCGCGCGAAGAACTCGCCAACTGCATCATCTACCAGGTGGGCGCGCTCAAGGGCTTTCTTGAAGCCGAAGGCATGGCGCTGAACCATCTCAAGCCGCACGGCTCGCTCTATGGCATGGCTGCGCGGGATGAGGCGGCCGCGCACGCAATCTGCGACGCGGCTGACGTCTTCAAGGTGCCGATCATGGGCATGATCGGTACCTGCCACGAGACGGTCTACGGCGCGCGGGGCCATGCGCTGATTGCCGAATTCTATGCTGATCTCGATTACGACGATGACGGCCGCCTGATCATCACGCGCGAGCATCACGCCGTCGACCCCCTGCACACCGCTGCACGCTGCCGGCGTGCGATCGCCGAGGGCAAAGCAGCAAGTGTCAACGGCAAGGACGTCGCGGTGCGTGCTGATTCCATCTGCGTGCATTCGGACACGCCGAATGCGGTCGATGTCGCCCGTGCCGTTCGCGACGTGCTGAAGATCAATCCTTAACGCGCAGAGGAGGGACGCGTGGCCAACTTTGTGACCATCGAAAAGGGCCTTGGTCCCGAAGGCCGCATCGCGGTGGTGCGGTTTGATCGCGGCGACGGCATCAATGCGCTGTCGCCGGAGGCGATGCGCCAGTTGACGCAGGCCGCGCGAAGTTTCGAGGATGACGCCGACACCTCCGTGGTCGTGTTGTCAGGCGGGCCGAAGGCGTTCAGCGCCGGTTTCGATCTGAAAGACCCTGAGGGTCGCTTGCGCAAGTCCATGGACATCGGCGCGCTACGGCGGCACCTGAAGCTTGGCCCCCGGCTCGCCCGCGCCTGGCAGGACATGGAACAGATCACCATCGCCGCGATCGAGGGCTTCTGCATCGGCGGCGGCATTGCGCTCGCGGTCGCGCTCGACTTCCGCGTCATGAGCCGCGCGGCGCATATCCGGGTTCCCGAAATCGGGCTCGGCATGAACATGAGCTGGCAGAGCGTTCCGCGCCTCCTGCACCTCATGGGCCCGGCGCGCACCAAACAAGCCGTGATCCTGGCCGACCAGCGCATCACGGCCGAGGAAGCCCATGCATGGCGTCTGGTGGAGGAGGTGGCCGAGCCCGGTTCGGCCTTCGACACGGCGATGGCGCTGGCGACGAAATTCGCGAACCAGCCGCCGATCTCGGCTGCGATGACCAAGCTCACCATCAATCGCCTGACGCATGCGCTCGACGATCTCACCAGCCACATGGACATCGATCAGTTCGCGCTCGCGAGCATGACCGACGACCACAAGGAGGGCGTGGCGGCGTTTCTCGAACGGCGCAAGCCGCGCTTCAGGGGACGCTAATCGTGTCTGGCTCGCTCAGCCCCGATCCAGATCTGCATATCCACGATTCGCATAAGGTATATTATGGAATATTTTATTCCCAAGGGATTTCAGCCATTTGTCTATAAATCCTCAGCTTCCAGCGGATTTGGAGATCGAGCCGGCGCCTGCGGATATAGTTCAAACGCGCCATCGAAGACCGTCGAACCGCTTGGCGAAAGACGTACGAAGCACGCGCTTGGTATTTCCTGTCAAAGCAGGCAAAAAGGATTTCAGAAGGCTTCCGATACGAAGCCGAATAAGAAACGATTTGGGAGACGATGAGATGGGCTTTTCGCGACGTTCGTTATTGAAGACCACAGCGGCCTCGGCCGTCCTTGGCGGCTTGGGCGCACCGTTGGTCGCGCGAGCCCAGCAGGCCGAGTTTAGCTACAAGTTCGCCAACAACCTGCCGGACACGCATCCGCTCAATATCCGCGCTCGGGAAATGGCGGCCGCGATCAAGACGCAGACGAATGGCAGGTTCGATCTGCAAATCTTCCCGAACAACCAGCTTGGCGCCGATACGGACGTCCTGAGCCAGCTTCGTTCCGGCGGCGTCGAGTTCTTCACGATGTCGGGCCTGATCCTGGCGACGCTGGTGCCGGCGGCCTCGATCAATGGCATGGGCTTCGCATTTCCGGATTATCCGACGGTCTGGAAGGCCATGGACGGTGATCTTGGCGCTTATGTTCGCAAGGAAGTCGCCAAGGCCAACATCATTGCGTTCGAGAAGATCTGGGATAACGGCTTCCGCCAAACCACGTCGTCGACCAAGGCGATCACAGGGCCGGGCGACTATAAAGGCTTCAAGATCCGCGTGCCGGTATCGCCGTTGTGGACCTCGATGTTCAAGGCGTTCGATGCAGCGCCCGCCTCCATCAACTTCAACGAGGTCTATTCGGCACTCCAGACCAGGATCGTCGAAGGCCAGGAAAATCCCTTGGCGCTGATTTCGACCGCCAAGCTCTACGAGGTCCAGAAGTTCTGCTCGCTGACCAACCACATGTGGGACGGCTACTGGTTCCTGGCCAACCGCCGCGCGTTGGAAGCCTTGCCGCCGGATGTGCGTACGATCGTCGAGAAGAACGTCAACGAGGCGGCGCTGAAGGCCCGCGTCGACACCGAAAAGCTTAACGCGACCGTCCGGGAGGACCTCGCGGCCAAGGGGTTGACCTTCAATCAGCCCGATCTGACGCCGTTCCGCGAAAAACTTCGCGCTGCCGGTTTCTATTCCGAATGGAAGACGAAATACGGCGAGGAAGCGTGGGCGATCCTGGAGAAATCGGTCGGTAAATTGTCGTAAGCGAACCGATTGAAGGCGGGCACCTATGATCAATGCCGATGCGACGCAGGCGGTTGTCGGCGAGGTGGTGTCCCCTCGCCGGCGTTCGCCCGTCGCGGCGTTTGAACATTTCCTCGGAAACTTCGTCGAAATTCCCGCCGCTCTGCTCGTCGTTGCCGAGATCGTGGTGCTATTTGCCGGCGTCGTGGCGCGCTACGTCGTGCAGCAGCCGCTGATCTGGTCCGACGAGCTGGCCTCGATCCTGTTCCTGTGGCTGGCGATGCTGGGCGCCGTCGTCGCGTTTCGCCGTTCCGAGCACATGCGGATGACAGCGGTGGTCGCGAGCGCCGGGCCCGCGTTAAGGGCCTATCTCGATGTCGTCGCGACCTGCGCGGCGCTGGCTTTCCTGCTTCTGGTCGTGGCTCCGAGCTATCAATACGCCTACGAGGAAAGTTTCATCACGACGCCAGCGCTGCAGATTTCCAATAGCTGGCGCGCGGCTGCCCTACCGGTCGGCATCTGCCTGATGGTGTTGTTTGCGCTGCTCCGGCTGCTGCGCGTCGGCGACGCCAGGATCGTCATCCAGGCGGTATTGTCGGTGGCGTTCGTCGTGGCCCTTTTTTGGCTGGCCTCGCCATGGCTGCGGCCGCTCGGCAACCTTAACCTCGTGATCTTCTTCGTTGGCGTGGTCGGCTTTTGCGTCTTTGCCGGCGTGCCGATCGCGTTCGCGTTTGGTCTGGCGATCTTTGGGTATCTGGCGCTCACGACCCGCACGCCACTGATGGTGCTGGTCGGGCGGATGGACGAGGGCATGAGCCATCTGATCCTGCTTGCGGTGCCGCTATTTGTCTTCCTCGGGCTCTTGATCGAAATGGCCGGCATGGCGCGGGCCATGGTAGCGTTTCTGGCGAGCCTGCTCGGCCATGTCCGCGGCGGCCTGCACTATGTGCTGGTCGGCGCGATGTATCTTGTTTCCGGCATCTCCGGCTCCAAGGCCGCCGATATGGCGGCGGTCGCGCCGGTGTTATTCCCCGAAATGAAGCAGCGTGGCGCCCGCCCCGGCGATCTCGTCGCCCTGCTCGCTTCCACCGGCGCCCAGACCGAAACCATTCCGCCGAGCCTTGTGCTGATCACCATCGGCTCGGTAACCGGCGTTTCGATCTCGGCGTTATTCACCGGCGGCCTCCTGCCCGGCGTCGTGCTCGCGATCACGCTGTCGGCGCTGGTGTGGTGGCGATATCGCGGCGAAGACCTGAGCCACGTCAGGCGGGCAAGTGGTCGCGAGATTGCGAGAACGTTCGTCGTCGCCCTGCCCGCCCTCGCACTCCCGTTTGTGATCCGCTACGCGGTGGTCGAGGGAGTTGCGACCGCGACCGAAGTTTCCACCATCGGAATCGTCTACGGCTTCGTCGTCGGCCTTTTGATCTACCGCCAGTTCGATTGGCGGCGCCTGATGCCAATGCTGATCGAGACCGCCTGCCTTTCCGGCGCGATCCTGATGATCATTGGAACGGCGACCGGCATGGCCTGGGGCCTGACCCAGTCCGGATTTTCGCGGGCGCTCGCGGCTGCGATGACCGGCCTGCCCGGCGGTTCCGCGACCTTCATCGCGGTCTCGATCCTGGCCTTCGTCGTGCTTGGCAGCGTGCTCGAGGGCATCCCGGCGATCGTGCTGTTCGGCCCGCTGCTGTTCCCGATCGCGCGCGCCGTCGGTGTACACGAGGTCCATTATGCGATGATCATCATTCTCGCGATGGGTATCGGACTGTTCGCGCCGCCTTTCGGGGTTGGCTATTACGCCGCCTGCGCCATCGGCCGCGTCGACCCCGCCGAAGGCATCCGCCCGATCTGGGGTTATTTGCTGGCGCTGATGGCAGGCCTGATAATCGTTGCTATCTTTCCCTGGATCTCGATCGGCTTCTTGTGAGCCAAGCGATGAGGGTGACCGATGGCAGGACCGCAGAACCAATACGACATCGGCCTTGAGAAGACGGCGGCCAATTTTGTCGCGCTGACCCCCTTAAGCTTTCTGGCGCGCACGGCCGCGATCTATCCCAATCATACGAGCACGGTCTACGAGGGTCGCAGCTTCACCTGGTCGGAGACCTACGCACGTTGCCGCCGCTTCGCGTCTTATCTCGCCGGCCGCGGCATCGGTCCCGGCGACACGGTGGCGGCGATGCTGCCGAATATCCCGGCAATGAACGAGGCGCACTTTGCCGTGCCGATGGCGGGCGCGGTGCTCAACGCGCTCAACATCCGGCTCGATGCCGCCTCGATTGCCTTCCAGCTCGACCATGGTGGCGCCAAGGTCATTCTGGTCGATCCGGAATTTTCGGGTGTCATTGCGGATGCGCTCACGCAGATGAAAGGCGCAAAACCGTTCGTGATCGACGTCGACGACAAGTCCTTTTCAGGCGGCAAACGCATCGGCGAAATCGAATATGAGGAGGCGCTCGCGCAAGGCGACGAAAACTTCGTGCCACGCCTGCCCCCGGATGAATGGGACGCGATCGCGCTGAGCTATACGTCAGGCACCACCGGGAACCCTAAGGGCGTCGTGACGCATCATCGCGGCGCATACCTGAATGCGGTCAGCAACATTCTGGCGGGCAATCTCGGTCCGCATCCGGTTTATCTCTGGACCCTGCCGATGTTTCATTGCAACGGCTGGTGCTTTCCGTGGACCATCGCGGCCGCGGCCGGCATCAATGTCTGCCTGCGCAAGGTCGATCCGGCGAAGATCTTTGAGCTGATCAGTAAGCACGGCGTCACGCATATGTGCGGGGCGCCGATCGTCTACAACACGCTGATCAATGCGCCCGGCGCTCCGAAGAAATCAGGACGCGCGCCCCGTGGTCGGGTTGATCGCGGGCGCCGCGCCTCCGGTGGCCGTGCTCGAAGGCGCCGAGCGCATCGGCATCAAGCTCACGCACGTCTATGGCCTGACCGAGGTCTATGGTCCCGCCTCGCTTTGTGCCGAGCAGCCCGGCTGGGACGATCTCGCCGCCGACGAGCGCGCGCAGCTCAAGCGACGGCAGGGCGTCTCCTACCCGCTCCAGGAAGCGGTGACCGTCATCGATCCCGAAACCATGCGCGAGGTGCCGCGCGATGGTGAAACCATCGGCGAGGTGATGTTCCGCGGCAATATCGTCATGAAGGGCTATCTCAAGAACGAGAAAGCTACCGATGAGGCCTTTGCCGGCGGCTGGTTTCACACCGGCGACCTCGGCGTGCTCGACAAGGACGGTTACGTCATCATCAAGGATCGCTCCAAGGACATCATCATTTCCGGCGGCGAAAACATCTCCTCCGTCGAAGTCGAGGATGTCCTCTACAAGCATCCGGCCGTGCTGTTCGCGGCGGTCGTCGCCAAGCCGGATACCAAATGGGGCGAAGTGCCCTGCGCCTTCGTCGAACTGAAGGAAAACGCGCAGGCCACCGAAGCCGATATCATCGCCTTCTGCCGGGCCCAGATGCCCGGCTTCAAGACGCCAAAGGCCGTCCTGTTCGGACCCATCCCGAAAACCTCGACCGGCAAGATCCAGAAATTCATCCTGCGCGATCAGGTGAACTCGGCCAAGGCGATCCAGTCGTAAGGATTGCGCCTGGCGCGCCGCCCGCTCACTGCGACATCGGGCTGTTTCGCGCCGCCTTCAGCCAGAGGAACCAGGAGCGGTCGTACTGCGTGCAGATGGTCTTGGTCGTGCCGATCGTCTCTTCCTCAGTGAGATAGGTGACCGGACCAAGCTTCATCGCTTCCATTTGCAGCCGTGCACCGATTTCGGTGTAGACCGCGCGGAACACCGCCTGACGGATCGTTCCGGCGACCACCGTCGAACCATGGCCGCGCATCAACACGGCCGGTTCGTCGCCCAGGCTATCCGCAAGCGCCGCGCCGAGCTTGCCGCTCGTGATCAGGAGGTCGCTGCCGGGGCCCGCGAAATCGCGGATTTCAAAAATCGGCGTCCCCTTTTCGCTGAGAAAGCCGCACATGTGGCAGACCGGCCGCAGCTTGGCGGTCGGGACCACGCTGAATGGCACGACCGACGGCGAATGGCTGTGCACGACTGAATTCACGTCCTTCCGTTTGCGATAAATCTCGCCGTGAATGAAGCGCTCCAGATACGGGGCAGGTCCGTTTGGCACCACCGGGTTGCCATCGAGGTCGAACTCCAGAATGTCCTTCTCCGTGACGAGCGCCGGCGCCATGCTTCGCGCCAGCAGAAAACGGTCGGGCCTTTCGGGATGCCTGACGCTGACGTGACCGAAACCGTCCACGACGCCCTGGTCGAACAAGATATGGTTGGCGTCGACCAGTTCGCGGATGGTTGTTGTCAGGGTTTCGGTTACGGCATGGGACATAGCGGGAATTCCCTGTTGAGCTGTTGGGCCTGGATGAAATAGTAAGGTTCCTAACTATATTAAGGGAGCGCCCTCTGATGAGCAAACTACAGCTTTCCGTCGCGATCGGTGACTATGACCGGATGCGCCCCCTGGTCGACGGTCTGGTGCAGATCGACAGCGTCGATGCGCAGTTCATGCTGCTCGATCCGGAGGAGATCTTTTTCCGCGCGTTCCGGCACGCCGATTTCGACGTCTGCGAATTGTCGCTGTCGAGCTATTCGGTCAAGACCGCGGCCGGCACCAGCCCCTATATTGCCGTGCCGGTGTTTCCGTCCCGCGCGTTCCGGCACACCTCGGTCTATGTCCGCACCGACCGGATCAAATCGCCGGCCGATCTGAAGGGGCGCCGCGTCGGGGTGCCGGAATATCAGCTCACGGCCAACATCTGGGTCCGCCTCTTTCTCGAAGAGGACTACGGCATACGGCCCTCCGACATCACCTGGGTGCGCGGCGGCTATGAACACGCCGGAAGGATCGAAAAGATCAGTCTCAATCTGCCGTCGGGTGTCGTTGTGGAGAACGCGCCTGCTGACAAGACGATTTCGGATCTGTTGGCGAGCGGCGAGCTCGACGCCGTTATCGGTCCGCGGGCCCCGTCCTGCTTCGATCGCGGGCATCCCAATGTCGGCTATCTCTTTGCCGATCCGCAGGCGACCGCAACCGACTGGTATCGGCGGACCCGCCTGTTTCCCGATCATGCATACGCTCGGCATCCGCCGCACTTTGGTCGAAAAACATCCGTGGTTGCCGGTTGCGGTCACCAAGGCGTTCGAGCGTTCCAAGGCGATCGCGCTGACCAAGCTGTCTGATACTTCCGCCACCAAGGTGACATTGCCCTTCGTCGAGGAACAATTGGGCGCCGCGCGCCGCCTGATGGGCGAGGATTTCTGGTCGTATGGGCTAGAACCGAACCGCGAGGTGCTCCGGCGTTTTCTGGAGCGGCATCACGCCGAGGGATTGTCGTCCCGGCTGGTTGCGCCGGAAGAACTGTTTCATCCATCCGCGCTGGAGCTGCACAAGATCTAGGGCACGTCGAGCCGCATGCCGTCGTATGCGGGTACGACGCCTTCCGGCAAGCTCTGCCGCAGCACCTCATAGTCCAGGTCGGAGTGCATGTTGGTGATGACCGCACGCTTCGGCTTGAAGCGTTCGATCCAGGACAGCGCGTCGCTAACGCTGAAGTGGCTGGGATGGCCTGCATAGCGCAAGCCGTCGATGATCCAGAGATCGAGATCCCTGAGAAACCGCCAACTCCCTTCCGGGATATCGCTGACGTCAGGCGTATAGGCGGCGGCACCGATCCGATAGCCGAGCGCCGGAACATTGCCGTGCACGAGATTGAAAGCCGAAAGCGTCATGGCGCCGCCCTTCCCTTCGATCGTTCGGCTTTCGTCTGCCTCGATGCTTTGATGATCCAGGATGGGCGGATAGTCGCTGCCGGCCGGTCTCGTGAAACAATACGAGAAGCGCAGCAGGATGTGGTCGCCGGTCGAGCGGTTCAGATAGACGGGAATGCGCCGCCGCTGATGCAGCACCACGGAACGCAGATCGTCGATCCCGTGGGTCTGATCGGCGTGCTCGTGAGTCAGGAACACCGCGTCGATGTGATCGACGCTCGTGCTGATGAGCTGTTCGCGCAGATCCGGCGACGTGTCGATCAAGACCCGCGTGGTCCCGGATTCACCGGTTTGCTCCACCAGGAGCGAACAGCGCAGTCTCCGGTTTTTCGGATTTGTCGGGTCGCAGGCGCCCCAGCCCAACGCCGGCCGCGGCACACCGGCCGACGATCCGCAGCCGAGAATGGTGAGCGTGAGCGTCATGCGGCCTGCGGCGCCGGCACCTTGGAGAACAAGCGGAAGAAATTTTCCGTCGTCTGACGCGAAATCTCTTCCAGCGAAACGCCACGGGCTTCTGCCAGTACTTTTGCGATTTCGACCACGTAGGCCGGCTCGTTACGCTTGCCGCGGAATTTGCCAGGCGCCAGATACGGCGCATCGGTCTCGACCATGATGCGGTCGGCGGGCAGCTCCGCGGCGAGCGCACGCAGCGCATCCGATTTCTTGAATGTCAGGATGCCGGTGAATGAGATTGAAAGACCAAGTTCAATGGCCTTCATCGCAAGCTTTCGCCCGCCGGTGTAACAATGCAGCACCGCGCGAAACGGCCCCTTGGCGATTTCGTCGACTAGAATGCGCTCGCAATCTTCGTCCGCCTCGCGGGTATGAATGACCAGCGGAAGACCGGTGGCGCGGGCCGCCGCAATATGCGTTCGAAAGCCCCGCTCCTGCGCCTCGCGCGAGCCGTGTTGATAGAAATAGTCGAGGCCGGCCTCGCCAAGCGCCACGACCCTGGGATGTTTGGTCAGCGCAATCAGTTCGTCGGCGGGAATGCCGTCTTCCTCGTCGGCCTGATGCGGATGGGTTCCGACCGAGCAATAAACCCGGTCGTATTTGCCGGTGATGGCAAGCAATGCCTCAATCCGCCTCACCCGCGTGGAGATCGTGACGATGCGCCCAATGCCAGCCGTCTCCGCCCGCGCGACGATGCCGTCGAGATCGTCGGCAAAGTCCGGAAAGTCGAGATGGCAATGGCTGTCGACAAGCATCGGACCTCGCTCACGCCGCCGTCGGCTCAATGTAGCGCGGGAATACCGGGGCCGGCGCGGGAAGCACCGAACCCGGCTTGATCCGCTGATCGAGCGCAGCGAAGTTGCGGGAATTGACCTCGTCGGGAATGCCGAGAATATCGAGCAGCTTGCTTGAGGCTTGCGGCATCGCCGGCTGCGCCAGAATGGCGATCTGGCGCACCACTTCGGCGGTCACGTATAAAACCGTGCCCTGACGTTTTGGATCGGTCTTGGCCAGCGCCCAGGGCGCTTCGCCCGCGAAATAGCGGTTCGCTTCGGCGACGACCGCCCAGACCGCATTGAGCGCCTGGTGAATCTGCTGGGTCGCCATGGCGGCGCGGGCGAGCGCGAGCATGCCGTCGGCCTGTGCCAGAATCGCCTTGTCGTTATCGCTGAATTCGCCGGGCTCAGGCAGCACGCCCTGATATTGCTTGGCAATCATCGACAGCGACCGTTGCGCCAGGTTGCCGAGATCGTTGGCAAGGTCGGCATTGATGCGCGCGACGATGGCTTCGTGATTGTAGCTCCCGTCCTGACCGAACGGCACCTCGCGCAGGAAGAAGTAGCGCGTCTGATCGACGCCATATTGATCGGCAAGATTGAAGGGATCGACGACGTTGCCGACCGACTTCGACATTTTCTCACCGCGATTAAACAGGAAGCCGTGGGCATAGACGCGCTTCTGCACGGGAATTCCAGCCGACATCAGGAACGCCGGCCAGTACACCGCATGAAAGCGGATGATGTCCTTGCCGATGATGTGCACGTCGGCCGGCCAGTAGTGCCAGTGCTTGTCACCTTGGTCGGGAAAACCGACGCCGGTGATGTAGTTGGTGAGCGCATCGACCCAGACATACATCACGTGCTCGGGTTCGCCGGGCACCTTGACGCCCCAGTCGAAAGTGGTGCGGGAGACCGAAAGGTCCCGCAGTCCGCTTTTGACGAAGCTGACCACCTCGTTCCTGCGCGTGTCGGGGCCGATGAAATCCGGATGGGACTCGTAAAGCGCGAGCAGCTTGTCCTGATAGGCCGAGAGGCGGAAGAAGTAGCTCTTCTCTTCCACCCACTCGACCGGCGTGCCCTGCGGTCCGCGGCGCACGTCATCCTCGCCGAGAGTGGTTTCCTCTTCGGCGTAGTAGGCCTCGTCGCGCACCGAATACCAGCCGGAATAGCTGTCGAGATAGATGTCGCCATTCGCAGCCATCCGTTTCCAGATTTCCTGGCTGGAGCGGTGATGCTGCTCTTCGGTGGTGCGGATGAAGCGATCGAAGGAGATATTCAGCCGCTGATCCATTTCCTTGAAGCGCTGCGCATTGCGCGTCGCCACTTCCATCGGAGTCAGCTTTTCGGCATCTGCTGTCTGGATCATTTTCTGACCGTGTTCGTCGGTGCCGGTCAGAAAAAACACGTCCTTGCCGTCGAGCCGCTGAAAGCGTGCCAGCGCATCGGTCGCGATCGCCTCATAGGCGTGGCCGATGTGAGGTGCGCCGTTCGGATAGGCGATCGCGGTTGTGATGTAGAAGGAATTCTTGGCTCGCGCTGCCGGTGCCTTCGGAGCGGGAGCGGCAGCGCTGGCCTTCGTCTTCGGTGTGGCTGCGGCTTTCGTTTTCTTCGGGCTTTCGGCTTGAGCCTTCGTCTTCGCCGGCGCTTTGTTGGCAGGCTTCTTGACGGTCTTTTTAGCCGTTTTCTTCGCGCTCTTCCTGGCGACTTTCTTTGTCGCCTTCTTTGCGACTTTCCTGGCTGTCTTCTTGGCAGCCTTTCTGGTCTTCTTGGCCATACGCTTCGCACCGGCGCGCAGCGCTTTACGGGCCTTTTTTGCCTTACGTTTCTTGACGGTTTTTTTCGCAGCCTTCGCCACACGAATTCCTTTACAGATTAAATAAAACGATCGGGATTTTGGGGAACGCTGTTATCGCGTGGCTTCCGCAAGCATCCCAAATACCGAGAATACAAGCGGTTTTCGCTCGAGATTGTATTCAGCGGTATCGCGCGCGGCGCGGTTGATCTTTTCCCACACCTCCGCCAGCCGTGCAAGGCGCGGCAGGTCGGCATTGGGGTCCTCGGTTCGCATGCGCGCGCCTACCCAACGATCGATACTGTCGACGAAGGTTGCGAGCGCGACCTTGTCGCTGCCGCCTAACGCATCTCCCAAAGCATGCAGTTCACGGGGATCGACGCGCGGCAGCGCAGCTAACAGTGATGCCGTCTTTTGATGAAGCTTGACGGCCTCGCCACCGAGCAATGTCAGCGCCCGCGCGACACTCCCCTCCGCCGCCTCGGCCGCGTCGAGCAGCGCGGGGTCGTTACCTGCAAGCCCGGCCGCCCGGCTCACGGCCTGGATCACGTCGGGCTTCGCAAGCGGTCGCAACGGCAACCGGCGGCAACGCGACAGGATGGTCGGCAACACCCTGCCCGGTGCGTGGCTGACGAGCAGAAACAGCGACTGGCGCGGTGGCTCCTCGAGCGTCTTGAGCAACGCGTTCGCAGCGTTCGGATTGAGTTCGTCGACGGTGTCGACGATGCACACCCTCCACCCCTCGGCCGCTGCGGTCGAACCGAAAAAGCCGATAGTCTCGCGCGTCTCGTCGACCGTGATCACGGTGCGCATCACGCCCTTGTCGTTTGCCGTCCTCTGAAGCACCAGAAGCCCGCCATGTGCCTCGGCCGCGATCCGTCGGGCGTTGGGATCCGAAGGATCGACGTTCAGGCTGTCGGTACGCTGGACAGCGGCCGAAAGAGGATCGTGATGGGCAAGGACGAAGCGTGCCATCCTGTAGGCGAGCGTGGCCTTGCCGATGCCTTGCGCGCCGCCGATCAGCCAGGCATGCGGAATGCGTCCGCTGCGATAGGAGCCGAGCAACGCCGTTTCGGCCTCGCGATGGCCGAACAGATCGGTGGTTTCACGGGGGTGAGGAACCGAAATTTGAGTCTCGGCCTTGCTGCTCATACCGGCGCCGCCGCGTTTCCTGCACTCGTTGCGAAAAAGCGATCCCGCAAGGCCGACCAGATATTCGCGGCCACCCTCGCCGGCTCGTCGGTGGCGTCGATCAGTACGCAGCGCTCCGGTTCATCTTTCGCGATTTGCCGATAGGCGTCGCGCAGTTGCTGATGAAAGCTGATGTCTTCCGACTCGAAACGGTCGGCCACCGCATTGCCGCGACGTGCCGCGGCGCGCTTGAGACCGATCTCCACGGGAACGTCGAGGATCACCGTGAGATCCGGCTTGAGGTCGCCGATCGTGACCCGCTGCATGGCATTGAGAAGTCCGGGCGCGACGTGCCCGAGGGTGCCCTGATAGACGCGGGTCGAGTCCGAAAAGCGGTCGCTGAGCACCCAGGTGCCCTGCTTGAGCGCCGGTTCAATCACAGTGCGGGTATGGTCATCGCGCGCGGCGGCAAACAACAGCGTTTCGGCTTCCGGGCCGAGCAACTTGCCCATCCCGGACAGCACCAGATGGCGGATGACTTCGGCGCCGGGCGATCCGCCGGGTTCGCGGGTCACAAGCGTGTGTAGCTTAACGCCGGCCAGCCGTTCGGCGAGGATCTTGATCTGGGTCGACTTGCCCGACCCCTCACCGCCCTCAAAGGAGATGAAACGCCCACGTCCGATCGTGGCTTTGACCGCTGCCTGATCCGCCATCACAGCTTCTCGGCACCGGCTCGGAATAGCCCGATCGCGAGTTCGGCGACGCCATCGACGGCGCGGCGGATCGTCGAGCCTCGGCCGACCGCGTCCGTTGCATAGACCGGGGTTTCCACGGCGACATTGTTGCCACGCCAGACCTTGACCACGCCGACCTTTTGGCCGGCTTCGAACGGCGCGCGCACGGGTCCGCTATAGACGATGCGGGCAATCAGCTTGTCGGAACCGTTCTTCTGCACCATGACCTTGACGGGCTCGTGGCTGGCCAGCGCAACCGAACGCGTGTCGCCGCCGAACACCTTCGCATAACCGATTGTCTGATTCTGCGCGAACACGGTCCGCACCTCAAAATTGCGGAATCCCCATTCCAGCATCTTCTTGGCTTCGGTGGCACGGTCGTCGGGGTCTTCAAGCCCATTGATCGCCACGATCAGGCGCGTGCCGTTCTGCACCGCCGACCCCACCATGCCGTAGCCGCCTTCCTTGGTGTACCCGGTCTTCAGGCCGTCGGCGCCTTCAAGCGAATTGAGCAAGGGATTGCGGTTCTGCTGCCGGATCTTGTTCCAGGTGAACTCCTTCTCGCCGAACAACTTATAGAATTCGGGATAGGTCTGGATGATGTAACGCGCGAGCGTCGCCAGTTCGCGCACCGTCATCTTGTTGGCTGGGTCCGGCAGGCCGTTGGAGTTGCCGAAAGTCGATCGCGTGAGGCCAAGCTCGCGGGCGCGCTTGGTCATGACCTCGGCAAAAGCGCGTTCATTGCCGGCCATCGCCTCCGCCAGCACGATGCAGGCGTCGTTGCCGCTCTGGATGATCGCGCCGTGCAGGAGATCGTCGACCGAAACCTTGCTGTTGAGGGCGGCGAACATCGTCGAGCCGCCGGCCGGCGCGCCGCCCCTGCGCCAGGCATTCTCACTGACGCGATATTCGTCGGTCAGCTTGATGTCGCCCTGTTTGACGGCGTGAAAGACCACCTCGGCGGTCACGAGTTTCATCATGCTGGAGGGCGCGCGCAGTTCGTCGGCATTCTTCTCGAACAGTACGGCACCGCTAGTCGCTTCGGTCAGGATCGCGGTCGGCGCGTCGCCATCAAACCCGGCCTCTTCCTTCTTGGCGCCCTGCACGCTGTTGTTGGCGGCCAAGAGCACCCCGCTCCATCCGAGCGCCACCAGGACCGCAGCCGCGGTCAGGCCGCGCAACAGGCGTCCTGGCGTGACTGCAAGCCGATGAAACCGCGACGTCGAAAGCGCCATCGAAAACTGTCCTTGAAGGCTCGCGTTCTAACAGTTGGAAACCGCCCAAACAACACGGCTTTCCATTCCCTCAACTGGCTGAGGTTCTGCCTTCGCCCAGAGACCTAAGATGTTGTGAACAAGGCGGAAACGCAATGCCGCGGCGTCACTTGCCGACGACACAAGTGTCCCCGTTCAGAACTGATCGCTATGGCTCGAATTGGGGATCAGTAAAGCCCGCGTCCGCCGAGGATTTCGCTCGGAATTTGCGGGTCCACCGGCGCATAGGCCGAGAGCGGCCGTGTCACGTAACGATCGTCATAGGACGCGCGCGCTTCATCCTGGAACTGATCGTTCGAACGCGAGCGCACATTGGCGGTGCGCGTCTGCGGCTCCGCGTAGGCGGCCTGATCCGGTTGCGTGCTGCCGAGGTTATAGGGACGACCTTCGGGGATCGGTACCTCGCCACGGATCGGCCGTGCCGAGGAAGGCAATTGCGGGACGAATGGCCTCGCCGACGCGACCTGAACCAGCGAGGGCGCGGGCGCCGGCACGCCGGTGCGCAATGTCGCCATCAGCAGCTGGTCACTGGAGCCTTCGAGCGGCGCGCGGCCGACATATTCGACGCGTACGCGCGCGACGCCATTGTTCTTGAATTCGAGGAGGTCCGCCGCCCGGCTCGAGACGTCCATCACGCGGTTCCCGTGATAGGGACCGCGGTCATTGACGCGAACGATCAGCGACTTGCCGTTGGCAAGATTGGTGACGCGGGCATAACACGGCATCGGCAGCGTCGGATGGGCCGCGGAAAGCGAGGTCATGTCGAAGACCTCGCCGTTGGCCGTGAGCCGGCCGTGGAAATCGTCGCCATACCAGGAGGCAAGGCCTTCCTGGCGATAACTGTTGTTCTCTTCCGGCACGTAGAGTTGGCCGGCGACCGTATAGGGCTTGCCGACCCGGTAGGTTCCCCCGCCCTTCGGCACGGGATCGCCCACGGCAACGACGCGCGGGCTGGAGGAAACACCATATTTGGGATCGACGCGGCTTGAGAGGCTGGATGAGGCACAATTGGCGAGCAGAAGGCATGCCGAAACAACGGCGATTCCTCGCCACGCGCCCAAATTCGGTGCTGACCGTTGATTCCGCATTCGCCCCAAGTACCAATCCGCCGACCGCGCTTTCCGCGTGCCTGACGGCATTTGTCCCCGACGCAGGCCCTTCAGGGACCGCATCAATGGGTCAATATACCGCAGTGGGAACACGGCGGAAATGGGGAGAGCACCGGCGTGGCAAAGGTTGGTAAACCAATCCTTGCACCGCAGGAGGCGGAAATTCCGATCCAACGCACTTGCGCCTCTTTGGCTTTTCAGTGCCTGAGAGGCCAGATTCGGTCGTCGAATGGGCACGAATAGCTCATCAATCCCGGTCTGGTGCGCCCAGCGGGAAATAATGACGATATGGCCTCGCCTCGTTGTTGGCCCGCTCGTACGAGGGTCGCGCAAGCAGGCGTTCTCGATAGCGGCGAAGATGGACGTGTGTCGGCGCGATTGGGTGTGCCCAATCGGCGTAAAACAGCGACGGTGCGGCGGCACAGTCCGCAAGCGTGAACGTGTCGCCGATGGCCCATTTCCGGCTCGCCATGCGTTCGTCGAGCCAGGCGTAGATCGTGTCGAGCTGTGCCCGCGCTTCCGTGACACTCAACGCATGCCGGTTTTCCGGGATCCGCAGCGCATTCCGGACGATCGTATTCATCGGTGTCATCACGTAGTTGTCGAAGACGCGGTCAACCATGCGCGCCTCGATCGCGGCATCGGCATCATCCGGAATCAGGCGAACGGGACCCGGATATTTGACATCAAGATATTCGATGATCGAGGTGGCCTCGAACACGTTTGCGCCGGGCGCATCGAGCAGCGGAAACTTCGCAAGCGGCCATGCCCGCTTCAGCGCGTCGTAATTTTCTGGCGCTTCCGGTCCGATGATTTTGAACTCGAACGGGATTTCATTTTCGTACAAGGCGATCGATGCCTTTTGCGTATACGACGAAAACGGATGGCCGTAGAGCGCCAGCTTCATGGTTTGTCCTCTTTCAATCCAAGAGTGCTTGCGATCGCGGTGAATTGCAGTTCGGTTCCATGTTGACGATCGGCGGTCCCGTCGCGCCCGTCGATAAAGACGATCTGCTCGGTGTAGGACACGTGAGTGCGGCCGGCCTCGGGCTGGAGGACGAGGCTCGACAGCGTGACCGAATGAAAACGGCCGGTGTGATGAAGGTCGTAGGTGTAAATGATGCGCTGATCAGGCTCGATCAGATGGAAGCGAGCTTCGTAGAGGCCCGTTGAACCGCTTTCGTTGAAACGCCCCTCCAGTATTTCGATGCCGCCCTCCCGAAAGTCGATCGAGCGCCGGGTCATCGTCCATCGGTCCTTCGGACCCGTGAACCACTGCGCTTTGAGTTCAGGATCGGACCAGGCGCGGAAAACGTGCGCCGGAGACGTCGCCCACGTGCGTTTCAGAGTAAAAGTGCCGTGGCAGAAGGGTGTGACGGTCATGGCTTCCTTTTTCGTTTATGTTGGGATTGAAAGCTTTTTTGCTCGACAAGCTTTCCCAGTAGATCAAACCGATCTTCCCAGAGCCGGCGACGCTCGCTGAGCCACTGCTCGGCACGCGCGACGGCGTCCGCAGAAATCCTGCACGTGCGTGTCCGTCCCGTTTTCTCCGTGACGATGAGGCCGCTCGATTCGAGCACCTGCACATGCTGATGAACGGCGGCGAGCGTTGATCGGTAAGGCTGCGCAAGTTCGCTCACCGACGCCGGTCCTTGCGACAGGCGTTCAAGTATCCCTCGCCGGGTCGGATCGGAGAGCGCGTGAAAGGCCCTGTCCAGTTCATCGGATTGCTTAAGCATATGCTTGAGTATCATGGCGGCCAGCGATACTCAAGCTGTTACTTAAGTATTTTGCTCGATCCGGCCGTTAGACAGCAAAAAATCAGGCTGCCGGTTCGGTTGCGCCCCGCGCATCTTGCTGGCAGCCCTGCAAGAGCCATTGCTGAAAGGCCTTCATGCCTGCCGTCTGCGGCTTTGATTTCAGGCTGGTCAACCAGTAGCGGCCAAGAGCGATCTCGTTTTTGAAGGGCTGCACGAGCTGTCCTGCCTCCAGTTCGCGCGCAAACATCCTGATCGGCAGCAATGCGACGCCCTGTCCCTGGATCGCGACCTCGGCGAGGCTACTGGACGAGTTGAAGACGGCTCCGCGGGCCTGGGGAGAAGCGATTCCGATCGACGCAAACCACCGCTCCCATTCGTCGATCCGGTAGGAACGGAGAAGCACTTCCCGGAGGAGATCCTCAGGTTGCCGTAATCGCTTCGCAATCTCGGGCGCGCATGCTGGGGAATGGGCCGCCGCGAGAAGCTCTATCGCATCCGTTCCGTGCCACGAGCCGTCGCCAAATCGAACGGCGAAGTCGAGCCCCTCGCCTGCAAGGTCAACGCGATTGTTGTTGGTGTAGATGCGCAGATCAATATTGGGGTGCGCCTTGCGAAAGGACGGCAGCCTCGGCAGAAGCCATCGTGTTGCGAATGTTCCGACGGCGCCAACCGTGACGGCTTCACGGAACTTTCCGCCGGTGAATTGGTCGAGTGTGGCCTGAATGCGGTCGAAGGTTTCGGTCAGCACCGGGAGCAGGACCACCCCTTCGTCGGTTAGCGCCAATCCGCGCGGGAGCCTGCGAAACAGCTTGAGACCGAGCAAGTCTTCGAGGGCCTTGACCTGATGGCTGACGGCAGCCTGTGTGACGCGCAGTTCCGCGCCCGCCGAAGTGAAACTGAGATGCCGGGCCGAGGCTTCAAATGCGAGAAGCGCGTTGAGCGGCAAATGCGATCTGATCATGATGAGTGATCCAAATTTTTCTAATGTCTCCCCCAATTTTTGATCGCTTGTCAACACAACCGCTTGCGGGCATTGACGCGTCCGCAACCGCAAGGAGAAATGAAATGGTGGGGCGACGTGAATTCCTGTATGGGCTGGGCGTAACCTTCGGCGGCGGCATTCTGCTTGGCGCGAGCAGTCCCGCTTGGGCCGATGACGGTTGGTCCGAAAAGCTCGTAGGCAGTCTGGCCGCGCTCGAGAAGGAACGCGGTGGACGCCTTGGTGTCGCTGTTACCGACACATCCAGCGGAAAGAGCGCCGCCTATCGGGGCGCGGAACGTTTCCCGATGTGCAGCACGTTCAAGACGCTCGCCGCGGCAGCGATCCTGGCCCGTGTCGATGCCGGCAAGGAGCAGCTCGATCGCCGCATTCGTTTCGAAGCCAAGGACGTCGTGGCGAACTCGCCCGTCAGTAAGAACCATGCGGGCGGTGATGGAATGTCGCTCGCAGAGATTTGCGAGGCAGCCATGACGTTCAGCGACAACACGGCCGCCAATCTTCTGCTGGCCAATCTGGGCGGACCGGAAGGTCTGACCGCGTACACACGTTCGCTCGGCGACACCGTCACGCGCCTTGATCGCAACGAGCCGGATCTCAACGAAGCCGTTCCTGACGATCTGCGCGACACGACCTCGCCCTCGGCCATGTTGTCGGATCTTCGGACGGTGGTAACGGGAAATGCTTTGACGCCCGCATCCAGGGAACGACTGATCGGGTGGCTTGTCGGCAACAAGACGGGCGATGCGCGGTTACGGGCCGGCTTTCCCCGCGACTGGCGCGTCGGTGACAAAACCGGTTCCGGTGAGAAGGGAACGACCAACGACGTCGCTGTCGTCTGGCCGTCGGCAAACCGCCCGCCGCTGTTCGTTTCAGTCTACCTTACCGGAAGCTCGCCGGAGACCGATCACCGCAACGCGACCCTTGCCACGGTGGCGCGAACGGTTGCGGCCTCGCTCTGAGCGTGCTTGGACGGCCGGAACTGTTACCGGCCGCCAAAGCTGCGCTTCCCGAGACAAGGCGGCGGGATTATCCGCCGCCTTGTCAGGTAAGGATAATCTCACAGCAGGACGTACTGCGCCCGCTCGCGCTTTGCGAGCAGCGGCAGCGCCTGCCCCGCTATGTAGGTCTTGAAGTACGAACTTTCCTGATGCGCCTTCAAGGCGGCTTCATCGCGGAACAGTTCGTAGAACAAGAACTGCGCCGGGTTCTCCTTGTTGCGTCCGATGAGGAACAGCTGAGAACCGGGATCGCGCTGGGCTTCCGGCAGAAAGTGGTCGAGAATGCCGGCAACATTGTCGGCCTGCCCTTCCTTTGCTTCCCACTGGGCAACGACAAGAATTCCACCGTTGGCGACCGCGTCTTCGATTGTTTTCTGATTTACTGCGTATTTGCTCATGGTCTTGGCTCCTTGCTCCTGTGATTGAGATGAAGAAATCGTCCACGGCGCGAGACTGCCGGCCGCCAGTACGGCCAGGAATGTTCCGATCGCCGATCTTCGGTTGAATGTTTCGGTGGGCCGTGGCCCAGTGGGTAGAGAACCCATGCATGTCTCCTTCGGTTGGTTGTTTGAGCCAGCCGCCGACCTTGACCGACCACTGATGTGGTCGGTCTCGCAGCCGCTTCGTAGCGGCGATTCGAGATCAGACTGTCGGGTTGGCGGTGACTACCGTTGCGTAGCCATTACTCGCGGCGGTTTGTCATGCGGAAACGATCCCTTCTTGCTTCAGCCCACCAACCTGATCTTCATAGCATCCGTTCCTGCATCTCACTTCGATGCAAGTCGAAGTGAGATTGCAATGAGATCTGCTGTTCGGATTCTCTCGATGTTTCCGCAGGGTGCACCTTCGGCGCGGTCGTTCACGACAACGGGAGCGATCGTGTCGAACGACGGAATACACCGTTGCCGGTACGGGGCGTGGTACCCATCGCCCTTGGCCACGTCTCTGGAACGGGATGGTTCTAGAACGTTATTTTGTCAGGCTTGGAAACCCACGCTTCGTATACTGCCCTCGCCTCGCCGGCCAATTCCCTGTTTTGCACCATTGGAATGATCTGTCGGCTTTGAAGCGGACGTGCGAGCTCTTCGTAGAACGGCTCGTCGCCGAGTCCGATGTCGCGCGAGTCATCCATCGACAAGGCGTAATACGCGCGATCGAGCCGAGCCCAAAGCATGCTGGACATGCACATGCAACACGGCGCGCCGTTGGTATAGAGCTCGCAGCCCGAGAGGTTGAAGGTTTTAAGTCTGGCGCTGGCGCGACGGACGGCGAGCAGTTCGGCGTGAGCGGTC
Organism: uncultured Alphaproteobacteria bacterium; assembly: GCA_963788885.1. GTDB lineage: Bacteria > Pseudomonadota > Alphaproteobacteria > Rhizobiales > Xanthobacteraceae > Bradyrhizobium. The sequence continues at coordinate 521,627 of CAWBIR010000002.1, forward strand.
GGGTCATTGCTGGAAAGAACTTCGTTGTGAGCTTCGCCGACAATTTCACCATTCTTGACGATGACCGATCCGAACGGTCCACCGTGCCCGGTATCCATGCCCCGTTGCGCCAGTTCGAGAACCCGCCGCATATATTTGGTTTCATACATCCGTCATCTCCCTTGCCGAAGGTCCATCGGAAGCTACTTTTTAACCACCCAGAAACGCTCGCTTGACTTCTTCGGTGTCGCGCAACGTTGCAGCGGTGCCCGTCAGTACAATCCTGCCCACTTCGAGCACATAGGCGCGGTCACAGCAGGCCAACGCCTTGCCCACATTCTGTTCGGCCAGCAGCACCGATGTGCCGTCCTTGACGATACCCCTGATCCCCGCCAGCACTTCGTCTGCCAGCTTTGGCGACAATCCTAGCGACGGCTCGTCAAGCAGCAACAGCCGTGGCTGGCCCATCAGCGCACGACCGATCGCAAGCATCTGCTGCTGCCCGCCGGATAGCTGCCACCCGAGTGCCTCCTGCCGCGCGGCCAATTGCGGGAACAGGCTGAAGGCGCGGTCGATCCGACGCGCACGCTCGGCCTTGCCTGCGAAAACCGCGACCTCGAGATTTTCGCGAACCGAAAGGCCCGGAAAGACACGCCGGCCTTCCGGCGAATAGCCGAGACCCATGCGGATTCGCTGTTCCGTTCGCAGCTCCGTGACGTCGCGGTCGAGAAAGCGCAAAGCGCCGCTCTTCGGGCGCTGGAAGCCGACGATGGATTTAAACAACGTCGATTTGCCGGCGCCGTTCGCACCGATCAGCGCCACCGCCTCGCCGCTACCCACCGAAAGCGTGGCGTCCTTGAGCGCAAAGACAGGTCCATACCAGACGCAGAGCTTGTCTATTTCGAGTAAGGCGCTCATGGCACGCCCGCTGCGATCGGAAGGGGCTCGGATGCCCCCAATCCGAGGTAAGCCTCGATGACCGCAGGATCTCGCCGCACGGCATCGGGCAATCCGGCGGCGATGACTTTGCCGCGGTCGAGACAGATCAGGCGCTCGGCCAGCGCGGCGAGGAATACGAGGTTGTGTTCGACCACGACCACGGTGATTCCGTCAGCCGCAAACGTCTTGATCCGCTCGGCGAGATCGAGTTGCTCCTGTTCGTTGAGCCCGGCAGCCGGCTCGTCCAGCAGCACCAATGCCGGTCCGGTCGCAATCGCCCGGGCAACCTCGACGCGCCGGCGCGTACCGTATGGCAGGCCTCCGCAGAGCTCCATCACGACATCGGCGATGCCCAACCGTTCGGCCGCCGCCATCGCGATACGGCGCGCCCGCTCAAGCCGGCGATCGCCGCCGATCGTCGAGATGGACTTCAACAGCCCGGCGCCGTCGATCCCGGCACGCGCCAGCGCGATGTTGTCCAGCGCGCTGAGCTCATCCACCAGATGAATGTGCTGGAACGTGCGCGCGATGCCGCGTCGTGAAATGATGTGGGCCGGTGACTGGGTAATGTCCTGACCACGAAAGGTTACCTGTCCGTGTTCGCACACATAAAGGCCGGAGATGACGTTGAGCAGCGTCGTCTTTCCCGAACCGTTGGGGCCGATGAGGCCGACAATCTCGCCATCCCGCAAGCTGAAGCTGACACCGTCAAGGGCGCGCACACCGCCAAACGCCAGCGTCACGTCACGGGCCGCGAGAATATGATCATATTCTCCGGCCGAAGCGGCCTGCGGCGCCTGCTCCGAGACCGGTGGTGGATTCGGGCGAGGCGAATGCCCGAACAACAACACACGCAACCGCTCGAGCGCTCCGACAAGACCATAGGGGGCGAGGATGAGGACCGACAGCGCCGCAACCCCGTAAGCGATCATGTAATAGTTTTCCAGGACGCGAAACCACTCGCGCAGGAAGACAATCAGGATCGCCCCCAGGATAGCGCCTGCAATTCGCGTGCGGCCGCCGATGACAGTCATGGTGAGACAGGTCACCATCAAGGCGAGATCGAGGTTCTCAGGTGACACCACGTGGATGACATGCGCCATCAGCGCGCCCGCAGCTCCGCCATAGGCGGCACTGAGAATGAAAGCCGCGAACCGGAGATGGGCGATGTTGACGCCGAGCGCTGACGCCGCGACGCGGTCCTCACGCATGAGATGGAAGGCCCGGCCGTAAAGGCCCCGGGTCACCTGATAGGAAATCAGGCAGCCGATCAGGACCAGAACCCAGACGAAATACAGCACCGAGCGGCGGTCCGACAAAATAAGGCCGGCGAGATCAATCGACGGGATGCCGGGCAAGCCGTTGGTGCCGCCGGTGATGTCACTCCACTGGATGGCGAGCAGCAGCACGACGAGGCCGATGCCGAGCGTCGCCAGCGAGAAATAGTGTTCTTCGAGCTTGAGTACCGGCACCGCGACGACGACGGCGAGCAGCACCGGCGCCGCGATCGACAGCGGGAAGGTCACCAGGAAGCCGGCCCCAAAATGCGTAGCGACGATGCCGGTGATATATCCGCCGATGCCGAAGAAAGTCGCCTGCGCGAGCGACACCGCGCCGGCATGACCGAAGACGAACTGAAAGCCGAGCACGAGCAGTGCATAGATTCCGCACAGCGTCAGAATCCGCATGTCGTAGGGGTTAGCGAAAAACAGCGCGTAAGTTATGAGCGCCGCGGCCGCAAGAACCAGCGGGAGGCGAATGCCGGAGAGAAGCCAGGAGAACAAAGCCGACATCCCCCTGTGATCAGGCGCGGCGCTGGACGCGTTCGCCGAAGATGCCTTGTGGGCGAACCACGAAGATCAAGAGAAGCGTGATGTAGAGCAGGCCTGTCGCCGCCGCATAGGACACATAGGCCGATACCACGACCTGAAACAACGAGATGATCATGGCGCCGATTACGGCGCCGGCGATGCTGCCCCACCCGCCGATGACGACGGCGATGTAGGCATAGACGCTGAGCGGGATGCCGCCGGTTGGATAGACAAAGAACTGATTGGCCAGCAGCGCACCGGCGATACCGGCCAGCGCCGTGCCAAGGCCGAATGTCGAGGCGATCAACGCGTAAGCCGGAATGCCGACGGCCTGCGCCATCTGGCGGTCTTCCGCCGTCGCGCGCAGCCGCCGTCCCACTTGCGTGCGCGTGAAGAGGAGATACTGCGACGCGATGAGGATCGCGGCCACCACCATCGTGCCCATCGCCTGGATGCTGATTTCGATCTCGCCGACATGGGCGACGCCGCTTTTCAGGAGCGGCGGCGCCGCGTGCGCCTGCGGACCGAACAACACCACGAATGCATTTTGCAGGATGATGCCGCACAACAGCGTGCTGATGAACACAGTCGATGGCGGCCGGTTGATCAGGGGAAAATACGCAAGCAACGCCACCCCAACGCCCAGCACGAACATCAGGATGGCGACGAGCGGCAGGAAATAGATTGCCGGGATTTGCGCCAGCGAGCCGAGGCCGACGGCGACGTAACCGCCGGCCATCACCAGATCACCATGGGCAAAATTAACCGCGCCGGTCGCATTGACGATGAAGACAAAGCCAAGTGCGACCAGCGCATAAGCTGCACCGAGGGCCAGGCCGTTGATTACGAGTTGAAGGAGTGTAATCACGGCCGGGCCGGCAACGGGCTCATTTCAGCACCATGTCCGCGCCCGAATAGTGCGCGACGACCTTGGGAATCCGGCTGGTGCCGTCCCAGCAGACGATTTCGGCGTCGTGCGAAAGATCGCCCTTGCCATTTGACTTGTAGGTCATGGCGACGCCTTCATAGGTTTCCTTTTGCAGGGCCGCGCGCAGATCTTCAGGAGTCTTCGCACCCTTGGCGATCAGTGTCAGCGCCATCATCACGCCGTCATACTGGCCGAGCGCAAGACCATCGGGTTCAATCCCGAACTTCGCCTTATAGGCGTCGGCCCATTCCTTGATCTTCGGAGTGGCACGGGTTTCCGGGGCCGAAGGGGTTTCCGCGCAGACGCCGTTGAGTTCGGCCGGTTCGAACAACGCGGTCGCGGTGGGTTCGACGATCGACGAACTGTTGATGATCGGCACCGTAATGCCCGCGGCCTTTGCCTGCTTGACGATCAGAGCCATCGGCGCGGCTACCGAGTGCACGACGATGGCGTCGGCGCCCGATGCCTTCACCTTGGAGAGCAGCGGCGACATGTCCTTGGTGTCCGGCGCGATCGAGGAGTCCTCATAGACCGGCTTGACGCCGAGCTTGGTGAAGTCCTCCTTGAGCAAGGCAAAGCCGCCCTGCCCGTAGGCAGTCGTATCGCTGATGAGCGCGATCTTGGTCTTCTTCAGCGTTTCGACCACGTAGCGCGCATGCGCGACCTTGATCTCGCGGTCATTGGGCAGGAAACGGAAAATATAGGGGTTGTCGCTCTCGGTAATCTTGGCGAGGCCGGAAATCGTGAGCAGCGGAACCTTGTACTCGGCAGCGACCGGCATCATCGCCACCATTTCGGTGCCAAACACCGACACCGCAGCAGCGATCGGTTTCCCATTGCTCAGGGCTTTGTCGAGAGCGGTGGCAGCACCGGTGGCGGAGGTGCCGGTATCGAAGACCGGGTAGTCGATGGTCTTGCCACCCGGCGCGTGCTCAAGCGCCATCACGGCGCCATTTCGCTGGCTGCCGCCTTCGACCGACAGAAAGCCCGTGATCGGCATGACGATCGGCAGATAGACATCCGCGGCCCTTGCTAATCCGGAAGATATTGCCACCAGGCCCAAGCCCAGCATCGCCGCCGAGCCACAACGCCATGAAGTTGAAAAGCCACGCAGTGCAGGATCTTTCATGAGTACCATTCCTCTGGTTGTACGCAGCTTTCCGGCACTCAACTGCGAATAAAAAAGATTTCCTCTTAGGAATACTGGCTTGGGGTCAATTGGCTGTCAAGGACAAAAGGTCGGCAACGGTTCAACCGCGGCTTGCTCAGGACTCGTGCGGCAATCCCAGCCGGTGGACGTGATAGTGTTCACAAGCGAGGTTGTGACAGAAATGACCGACGATCGATTGCAGATCGTTTGCGAATGATCGCATCGGTGTGTTGGCGGCGAACAACCGCTCTGCCGCTGAAGCGGCATCGCGCCGGAGCTTCTTTTCGTCGATCGTCGTCAGCCGACCGCGATCAAGCACCATGCGGCCGCCGATCATGACGCTGTCGACCGCGCCACCGTTCTCGGTAAACACAATCTGTGTCACCATGTCATGGCACGGCACGTAATTGATGTGGCCAAGATCGAGGAACACGATGTCGGCTTTGAAGCCCGACGCGATCTCCCCGATCTTGCCGCCGAGGCCCATGGCGCGGGCGCTGCCGACGGTCGCCATGCGCAGGACTTCATCGGCGCCCAGCCACTGCTCGAAATCGGGCGTCTGGACCCGCGAGATCAACGCAGCCAATCGCGTCGACTCGAACATGTTGAGCTGGTCGGAACTGTTGGCGGCGTCGGTCGCGATGCCAACATTGATGCCGCGGTCGAGCGCCGGGCGCAGATGCGCCAGCCCTGAGCCGAACCGCATGTTGCTTACCGGGGCATGCACAATCGAGGCGCCATGGTCCGACAGACGGCCGAGATCGTCACGGTCGAGCCAGATGGCATGCGCCGCGGAAAAATGCGGGCCGAGCATCCCGAGCCCGTCCAGATGCGCCGTCAGCGTGCGGCCGTATTTGCGCAAACCAATGATCGCTTGCGTCTTCGTCTCGGCCAGATGGGTTTGCAAAGGCAGGTCATAGGCACGGGCCAGGTCACGGCAGCGAACCAGAAATTCGTCGCTGCAATGCAGAGGAATGGTCGGCGCGATTGCAGGCCGGATCATTTCCCGGTCGAACGGCCAGTCTTCATAGATCGTTTCGAGCGCGTCGGCGCTCGCCTGGTATGGTGCAAGCTGAAACGCAATCACCTGCGCGCGCAACGGCTCGGGAATATTGGCGATGAGATCCGGATAAGCCTGATACAGGGTCTTGTCGGCAAGCATCGGCGCGATCACCGCGCGGATGCCGGCGTCCTGATAGGCTTTTCCCAAGGCCGCTAAGCCGTCACGGCTGGGCATGGGAAACTCGAAGAACAGGTCGTAGCAGGTCGTGCAGCCCTTGCGGATCATCTCGACCGCTGCCACCAGACCGTTGAGATACTTGTCCTCAAGAGTGCGATGGCCGGTCATCCCCGGCATCGCATTGAGGAATAGTTCGAGGGGCCAACGATCGCCGACCAATCCCTTGGCGAGCGTTCCGTGACCGTGCACGTGTCCGTTGACGAGACCCGGCATCATGGCTCGGTCCGAAGCATCAACGACGCGCGCGCCGGGCGGCGCGACCATCCCGGCACCGCCGATGGAATGGATCCTGTCGCCTTCGATCAAAATATCGGCCGGAGCCGCCTCACGCCGGCCGAGATCGACGAGACGGCCGTTCCGGATAATGGTGAAGTCGCCCGCCATGGAGATTAAGTCACCGAACTATTGAAAATGGGTCGCGGTCCACTCCAGCATGCCGCGATCGCACCCCCGCGGACCGATGATCGATAGTCCGATCGGACAATCGTCGAGGGTCCCAACCGGCAAGCTGATCTGTGGCAGGCGCGCGAGCCCCGCGACGGCCAACAATGCAAAGGCGCGCGCGCGAAATGTCTCAAGCTCCTCCGGCGCCGTTTTCAGCTTCGGGGCGATGCCGGGCGCAGTCGGCAGACAAAGCAGGCAATCCTCGCCAAGCACCTGCGCCATAAGCTGCGCGACCAACTCGCGTTTCGGCTTCGCTTTCGCGACATCGTTCGGATCGATGGTCCGCGTCCACTGAAACCGCTCCCGAATGCCGGGCCCAAACTCTGGCTGATGACGGTCGATCCAATCCGAATGAAATTCCCGGATTTCGTCGCCCTGGAGAATGCGAAACAGCGCGGACCATTCGGCGGGATCGCCGCTGTAGACTTTGACGTCGCGCACTTTCGGAAAAGCAGCTCTTGTCTTGTCGATCCCCTGTTGCAAGGCGCGAACGATCGCCGGATCGACGGAGGCAAAAGCGTCGGCAGCGATCAGCAGCGTTCTCGGCGCCCACGGCGCTGACGGCGGCAGCAGGACATCGCCGACCCGGCGCATCAGCTCCGCGGTCCGCGTGAACCAACCGATCGTATCGAAGCTCGCGGCGAGCGGAACGATTCCGTCGGCCGAAATCAAACCGTGGCTGGTTCTAATTCCGTAAATGCCGCCGTAACTGGCGGGCAGACGCACCGACCCGCCACAATCCGTTCCCAGCGCGAAATCCACCAGGCCACCGGAGACCGCCGCCGCCGAACCGCTCGACGAGCCGCCGGGGATACGGCCAGGCGCCTTCGCATTTGTCGGCGTGCCGTAATGCATGTTCTCGCCGTTGAGACTGTAGGCGAGTTCATCGGTGTGCGTTTTGCCGACCATGCGCGCACCGGCATCGAGAAGGCGCTGTACGCTCGATGCTGTACGATCAGCCGCTTCATGCGTCTCGAGCCAGACCGGATTGCCATTGCCGGTGCGATGACCCGCGATATCGTAGACATCCTTCACGGCCATCGTGAGACCGGCGAGCGGGCCCGCACCGCTGCCGTCAAGCGCGACATGGGTATGGCGCGTGAACGCGTTGAGAGAATCGTTCGGAATCATTGCGGCCTGTGCAGTTTGGCGGGCTGACGCGAGACCGTCTGGCGGCCGCGCTTGAAGGCGTAGAGCACGGGCGTCAATTCCGCCACCGCCATCGCCGGCTCGGTCGCATCCAGCACGATCAGATCAGCGGATTTGCCGACGGCCGCGCCATAGTCCTTCAGACGCATCAAATGCGCCGGCCGCCGTGTGACCATGTCAAAGCAGGCCTTCATGTCGGACTGCTTACCGACCTGGCAGATGTTGGCATACAGGTTGGCCATGCGCAGCGGTGAGCAGTCACCGAATGGCGTAAACGGATTGAGGATGTTGTTGCTCGACAGCGTACAATTGACGCCATGATGCAGCAGCTTGTGCGCCGGCACGACGCCGCGGGGCACGTTGTGGTCGTGGGTATGATTGCGGCCCATCAGAAACAGGTCTGTGGACGGTAGCACCGTGAGCGTGACCCCGGAATCCGCAAGCCGCTTGGCAGTGGCCTCGAAAGCGGGCATGGAAAGGCTGGTTGCCCTGGTCACATGGCCGATCGCGACGCGACCACCATATTTGTGCTCGTCGGTACGACGGCAAACATGTTCAAGGTCCATGTTGTCAGCGGTCGGACCGAAATCCAGATGCATGTCGATGTCGATATCGAACTCGCGCGCCATCTCGAATACGCGATCGATCTGCCCGGGCGGATTGCTGTCGGTGTACGGCGCGCCGCCGACCACGCGACAGCCGCGCTTGAGCGCCTCCATCATCAACTCGTCGGTGCCGGGATTGTTGAGCAGGCCTTCCTGCGGAAAGACGCAGATATCAAGGTCGATGGCCCAGGAATATTCCTTGATCAACGGCATCACGCCTTCCAGGCTGCGCAGCCCGACGCCGGGATCCACTTCGAGGTGGGTGCGCATATGCGTCGTGCCCTGGAGGATGGCCTTCTCCAGCGTGCGTTTCGCACGTGAATGCACATCTTCCGGCGTGAACGCCAGCTTGGCCTTGGCGGCCTCCGCGATCGCCTCCTCCAGATCGCCGCGATCCGACTTGCAGCGATCGAGGATGCAGGATTTGTCGAGATGAATATGGGTTTCGACGAACCCTGAAGAAACCAGCCGTCCGCCGAGATCGATGGTCTCACCTTCGGCCGAGAGCGTGGGAGACAACGCGACAATCTTGCCTTTGTCGATGCCGATATCGGTGAGGCTATCCTCCGCGCCGACGAGGCGCCCATTTTTGAGAATGAGATCCATGGCCTCTTACCCTGTTGATTGCTTCAACACGGGGAGACTCACGCGATCTACTCCCGCTCATCGAAGCCCGGCGATGATCAGAAAGTTTTTCTTAGTTGTCAATTGAATATCCTGGGAGGAAAAATCTTCGCTTTCCTCGCCTAGCCACGCCTTTGACATGGAGACGGAAGCCTCTAACGCCGCGGGTAGATAATGATCGACAGATATTCCATCGGCGCCTTGATCAGTTCTTCCGGGCCGTGACGCGCCGCGGCGTCGAAGAATAACGCATCGCCCGGCTCAAGCAGATAGGTTCGGTCGGCATGGCGATATCGGACCTTGCCCGACAGCATGTAGATGAACTCGACGCCGACATGCCGAAAATTGGTGTAGGGAAGCGCGTCCTGCTTGAGCGTGATGAGAAAGGGCTCGACGCCAATGTCGCCGGCAAGGGAGTGGCCGAGCAGATCGTAGAGATGCCCGGCTTTGGTGCCCCGCCGCTCGATGCGCACACCCTGCCCGGCTTTCACGAATGAGCAATCACGCCGTTCGTCCAATTCAGCGAACAGGCTGCTGATCGAAACGTTGAGCGCTTTGGCAAGCGCACCGATCGTCGACAGCGACGGCGAAATCGACCCGTTCTCGATCTTCGACAACATGCCGGCCGAAATACCTGCCGCGGCGCCGAGCTCGGCGACCGTCAGATCGAGGCCTTTACGCAGCCGGCGTACTTCGGTGCCGATCTCTTCCTCGACACTTCTTGCTCGCAGATCCGCTGGCGCCAGCGATCCCGTCAGCAAATCCTCCGCGCCTCCTTTGGCGTTACGCCCCGGCTTTGCCGGCTTCGGCTCCCGACTGCTTTTCTTTGCCATTCGGCCAACCATCCCTAGCCCTTCCCGCTCCGCACCGGTTCCCGTTCACATCCTTACAGCGCTTTTGGCCGGCACGGAACGGCTAGTGCAACCGATGCTTGCTGGTAGGATCTCAGGAGGCCGGACGTTGTGCGGCGGCACGCAAGCCGGTCAGCAGTCCAATGTCGTCTGGCGCTCCCAATCGGTGAGATGGCTCGCAAAACTGTTCCATTCCTCGTGCTTCAGTTTCAGGTAGGAAGGCACCACTTCGCCCAGAGCACCCTTCAACACGTCGGATGCCTCCAGCGCGCGCAGCGCATCCAGTAGATTCAACGGAAGCCGCTTCTTGACGTCGACGGTATGGCCGTCCGTATACATGTTGATGTCGAGCCGCTTGCCCGGATCTCGCTTGTTCGAGATGCCATCCAGTCCGGCGGCAAGCACCGCGGCCGGCATCAGGTAAGGATTCGCGGCGCCATCCGCCAAGCGCAGCTCGAAACGATCTCCTTCCGGCACACGGATCATGTGCGTGCGGTTATTGCCGGTCCAAGTGACGGAGCTCGGAGACCATGTGGCGCCCGACACGGTTCGAGGCGCGTTGATCCGCTTGTAGCTGTTGACGGTCGGATTGAGCATCGCGGCAAGCGCGTCGGCCGAATGCATCAGGCCTCCGATAAAGGCCAGGCCGGCGGGTGAAAGACCCTGCTCGCCTGCACCATCGGCAAACAGGTTCTTGTCTCCTTTCCACATCGAGACGTGCATGTGGCAACCGTTTCCGGTCAGATTTGCGAACGGCTTCGGCATGAAGGTCGCGCGCAGGCCGTGCTTCTCGGCAATCGCCTTCGTCATATACTTGAAGAAGGAATGGCGATCCGCGGTAACCAGCGCATTGTCGTAGTGCCAATTCATTTCGAACTGGCCGTTGGCATCTTCGTGATCGTTCTGATAAGGGCGCCAGCCCAATTCAGCCATCGCGTCGCAGATTTCCGTGATGACATCATACCGGCGCATCAACGCCTGCTGGTCATAGCACGGCTTCACCTGGGTGTCGGCGCGATCGGCGATCGAAGTGCCGTCCGGTGAGATCAGGAAAAATTCACACTCGACGCCGGTTTTCATCTCCAGGCCATCCGCCTGGGCTCTCTTCAGCTGGGCCTTCAGCACATTGCGGGGCGCGTGGTCGACGGGCTTGCCATTCATAAAGAGGTCGGCCGCCAACCAGCCCACTTCACGCTTCCAGGGCAGTTGAACAAGGCTTGCCGGATCGGGCACGGCAAACAGATCGGGATCGGCTGGCGTCATGTCCAGCCAGGTCGCAAAGCCGGCGAAGCCCGCCCCGTTTTTCGACATCTCGCCGATCGCCGATGCCGGGACCAGCTTCGCGCGCTGATTGCCGAACAGATCGGTGTAGGAGATCAGAAAATATTTGATTGCGCGCTCTTTGGCCGTCTCAACCAGATCGTTTGCCATGTGTGTCCCACCAAATGATGCCAGTTACCGCGCCGTCCTAGAACGAAGCCCCTGTACTTCCCGGAATCCAGTCCGTGCCGGCCAGCGGCACGCGCGCCATCGCAGCCGCCTCGATCGTCAACGCTACCAGATCTTCCGGCTCAAGATTGTGGACGTGGCTCTTGCCGCAGGCGCGTGCGATCGTCTGTGCTTCCAGCGTCAATACGGACAGATAATTGGCGAGACGATGGCCGGCCTTGACCGGATCCAGACGGGAAGCCAGTTCCGGATCCTGGGTGGTTATTCCCGCGGGATCACGTCCCTCCTGCCAGTCGTCATAGGCGCCGGCCGTCGTGCCGAGCTTCCGGTACTCATCTTCGAGGGCAGGATTGTTGTCGCCAAGCGCGATCAGTGCTGCGGTGCCGATTGCAACCGCGTCCGCGCCGAGCGCCAGCGCCTTTGCAACGTCGGCGCCGGTCCGAATGCCGCCTGATACAATCAGTTGGACTTTGCGATGCAGACCAAGATCCTGAAGCGCCTGCACGGCTTGCCGTATGCAGGCGAGCGTCGGGATGCCGACGTTCTCGATGAAGACTTCCTGCGTGGCGGCGGTGCCTCCCTGCATGCCATCGACCACGACGACGTCCGCGCCGGCCTTTGCGGCCAGCGCCGTATCGTAAAAGGGCCGCGAAGCGCCGATCTTCACATAGATCGGTTTCTCCCAATCGGTGATTTCGCGCAACTCGCCGATCTTGATCTCCAGATCGTCCGGCCCGGTCCAATCGGGATGCCGGCAGGCCGACCGCTGGTCGATGCCTTCCGGCAAATCGCGCATGGCGGCTACGCGGGCACTGATCTTTTGACCGAGCAACATCCCGCCGCCACCCGGCTTCGCGCCCTGCCCGACGACAACCTCGATGGCGTCGGCCTTGCGCAGGTCGTCCGGATTCATGCCGTAGCGAGACGGAAGATATTGGTAGACGAGCGTTTTGGAGTGAGCGCGCTCCTCGACTGTCATGCCGCCGTCGCCGGTGGTCGTCGAGGTGCCGACGGCGCTCGCGCCGCGGCCGAGCGCTTCCTTTGCCGGGCCGGACAACGCGCCGAAACTCATTCCCGCAATCGTCACAGGCGTCCTGAGCGTGATCGGCTTGCTGGCGAACCGGCCTCCCAGAACGACTTCCGTGCCGCACTTCTCGCGATATCCCTCGAGCGGATAGCGCGACATCGAGGCCCCGAGAAACAGGAGATCATCGAAATGCGGCAGCGCGCGCTTGGCGCCGCCGCCGCGAATGTCATATATCCCGGTCGCCGCGGCACGCTGGATCTGCGCGATCGTATACGGGTCGAAGGTTGCGGAAAATCGCGGAGGCGTTCGCGGAGAATTGTCGCTCATTCGTTCTCCGATCAATACGCGTTGTCGACGTGAAAATGGTAGAGCCGTCGCGCCGATCCGAACAATCGGAAGGAGTCGGCGGGAACATCCACCCCCGCGCGATCCAGCAGATCGACAAGGATGGCGCGCTCTTCGCTGCCGAGCGGCTTCTCCTCACAATCGGCCCCGAGGCTCTTGACCTCGCCTCGCACAAAAAGCCTCGCCTCATAGATCGAGTCACCGAGCGCTTCGCCGGCGTCGCCGAGAACCACCAGATTGCCGGTCTGGGCCATGAAAGCACTCATCGGTCCGATCGAACCTTTCACGACGATATCAATCCCCTTCATCGATATGCCGCAACGGGCCGACGCATTGCCTTCGATAATGAGGAGCCCGCCCCGGCCGGTGGCGCCTGCGGCCTGGCTGGCGTCGCCGGCGAGCCGGACCACGCCCGACATCATGTTTTCGGCAAGGCCCACGCCGGCGTTTCCGCTGATGGTGATCTGGGCGTCCTTGTTCATGCCGGCGCAATAATAACCAACGTGTCCTTCGATCATCACCTCGACCGGCGCATCGATACCGACGGCAATCGAATGCTGACCTGCCGGATTTTGCACCGTCCAATGGGTTTCGTTGGTGTTGCGCGGCAGTTGATGAAGCGCCTTGTTGAGTTCACGGACCCGCGAAACGGCGAGATCGACAACAGGCATCAGCGATGCTCCCAGGCGTAGACCTTGGCTGGCTCCGGCTCGAAGATACGCGCCTTTTCAATTCCAGGCAGGACCGCGAGCGCCCGGTACTCGGTGCCGAACGCGACGTAACGATCAGTCTCGGCCATTACGGCTGGCTTGCAGGAGATCGGATCGCGCAGGACCGCGAAACCGTTCTCGGTACCGACGACGAAAGTGTAGAAACCGTCAAGCGTGTCCAGGCTCGCTTCCAGCGCTCTTTCAAGGCTGTCGCCTTCCCTCATCCGCCATGTCACGAATCCGGCGGCGACTTCGGTATCGTTGTCGGTTGCGAATGTCAGTCCTTCGCGTTCAAGATTACGCCTGACGCTGCGGTGGTTTGAAAGCGACCCGTTGTGGACAAGGCACTGATCAGCGCCGGTCGAAAACGGATGAGCGCCCGCGGTCGTCACGGCAAATTCGGTCGCCATCCGCGTATGGCCGACGCCATGTGTTCCCGACATCCCCGGCAGGTTGAACCGTTTGATGACGTCGGCCGGAAGGCCCACTTCCTTGTAAAGTTCGATTCTGTGGCCCGCACCGATCACCGCGAGGTCAGGCCGCTGCGCGGAAAGCCATTCGCGGACCTTTTCGGTCACATCGTCGGAAAACGAAAGCACCGCGTGAGTATCACGCAATGTCAGGCCGACGGCGGTGCCCAACGCTTCAGAAAGATCCTTGGAGAGGCTCGCCAGGTTCGGGCCGCGCACGGTGAGCTTGAAGTGATCGGCGGCGCCCTCGCCATAAACCGCAAAGCCTGCACTGTCGGGGCCGCGATCCGTCATCACCTGAAGCATCTGGCCGAGCATGCTGCCCAGCCGTGGTCGGAGATCCTGCTCCTTCAAAAAAAGCCCAACGATCCCGCACACATGAAGCTCCTGTTTTGGCCCCAAGGATTTGTAGACAAGCCGCCCCGTCATTGTCAATGACAGGAAATATTGTTTCCTTTCACGAAATCAAGAGAGATTACGAGCAAGCGGGATTTTGCGCGGAAGAACGCCAAGGGTGCCGATCAATCGACCTAAACAGGTGCGGATCGATCGACCCGGACGAGACCGACGCCGAGCGCTGTACATGTCGTCATCATCCAGTGCCAGAAACTGTCGGCGAAACTTCGAAACAGCGCGATTTCGAAGGTGGGAGTCTCGTCAATCTGCCAGATGGTAACGCCGACATGAGAGATGGTGGTCACGGCGGCAGAACCGGGACCGAAAACCGACGGATCGAAATCGATGAAGGCCCCGCGAGACAGAACCTCGCGGGCGGACGCTCCGGAGATCCGCAGCACGGCATAGGCGCTCGTCTGGTCCGCCACGGAAGCAAGGCCAGCCAGCGACGACGCCAGTTCGGAAGCCATCAAGGGATCGGCCCCCTGGAATACCGCGAGCCAAACACCCGGCCCAATCCCCACCAACGCCTTGACGCCGTTTGAAACACGCCGAGGCGTTGAAGGAAGCGGTAGCCCAAATTCGCCGTGAACCTTCGCAGCCAGCGCGCGGTCATCGCCCCGCGACATGACCGTGGCCATCGCCAAATCCAGGCGCTCTTCGATCCGCAGATCGTTCGGATTTCCGTTTGGCATTAGGTCGCGGAGATGCTGCTCGAAGGCTCCGCGCGGAATAATGGTCTCAGGCACGGACGCGCACTCCTTCGGGATCGACGAAGACCGGATTGCAAATCTCGATTTCGACGTCTCCGTTGCGAACGGGATCGTAGCTTCTGAGACGTTCGCCGATCCTTCCCGGACCGCCGCTGACCAGACCAAGGCCAATCCAGGAGTTCATCGCCGGCGAGAAGGCGACCGAGGTGACGTAGCCGAGATCGTTGTCGGCGCGGTTTTCGCTGGATAACGGGAGAACATGGGCGCCCGCGCGAAGACGCCTGGAACGATCGACCGGCCGCAAGCCCACCAGCGAAGGCCGCGCCGGATCGGTGAGCGCCGGACGATTGGCGAGGACGCGTCCGACATAGTCCTTCTTCTGCGACATCATCCGCGCCAACCCAAGATCGGTTGCCGTGGTCTGACCGCTAAGCTCGTTGCCGGCCGGATGCCCCTTTTCGATCCGAAGCACGCCAAGCGCTTCGGTGCCGTAGGCCACGATGCCGAGTTGGTGTCCCTCATGCATCAGGATTCGGATCAACGCGTCCCCATACCGCGCCGGAACCGCGACCTCGTAGGCAAGTTCGCCGGAGAACGAAAGCCGGAATATTCTGGCCGGCACGCCCATCCAGACCAGCGAGGTCGCCGACATGTATGGAAACGCCTCGTTCGAAAGATCGATATCAGGAAAGACCTTTTGCAAAAGCGCGCGCGAATTCGGCCCCGCGACAGCGAACTGCGCCCATTGTTCCGTGACGGAAACGGCTTGCACGTTGAGTTCGGGCCAAAGCACCTGCCTGCAATAGTCGACGTGCTGCATGATCTTGACCGCATTGGCAGTCGTGGTGGTCATGAAGTAGTGGTCGTCCGCCAGCCGGGTCGTCGTGCCATCATCGAGAACGAAACCGTCTTCCCGCAACATGACGCCATAGCGCGCCTTGCCGACCGGAAGGGTCGAGAACATGTTGATGTAAAGGCGATCCAGGAAAATGCCGGCTTCGGGGCCGTGGATATCGATCTTGCCCAGTGTCGATACATCGCAAACACCCACTGACGTGCGCACGGCGGCGGCTTCGCGTGTGACGCTGTCGAGCCAATCTTTCTCCGAAGGCTTCGGAAACCATTGGGCGCGCTTCCACAAACCGGTATCGACAAAAACCGCGCCGTTCTCGGCCGCCCAATCGTGGCTGGCGGTGCGCCGTTCGGGACGGAAATGTTCTTCGCGATGATGTCCGGCCAGTGCGCCGATCGCGACCGGAAGGTATGGCGGCCTGGACAAAATCGTCCCAGTCTCCGCCAGCGTTTTGCCGAGATGACGCGCCAACAGGGCCTGACCATTGACCTGGCCCATTCTCCCCTGATCGGTAGCCATCCCGAGTGTCGTGTACCTTTTCAGATGCTCGACCGACCTGAACCCTTCCTGCGCGGCCAATCCGATGTCGGCGTCGGTCACATCGTGCTGGAAATCAACGAAGACCGTTTGTTTGGCGCCTTCGACATGCCAAAGCGGCATGCTCCCGGTTGCATCTTCGCCGCAAGACGGAGCGCCCGCGGGCGACGCCGAAAAGCCCAAATCCTCCGCAGCCGCCATGCCTGCGCGGCGACCGTCCTGCAATGCCTGCGCGAGCGAGAAATGCCCCGCGGCCGAGCCCACCAGCGCCATGCCGGCAGGCGGGCTCGCCAGCACGAATGCATGAATGGAGTCGGACCAGACCGGCCGGCTTCCGAGGTTGCAGCCGATCCCCACCGCAGGATTCCACCCGCCGGATATCGCCAGCACGTCCGCGGTGACGGTCTGAATTTTCCCATCGGAGCTTCGCACCTTGAGGTTTCGCAGTTGGCGGCCTCCCACAGCATCGACCACGACGGCGTTCTCGAAGACACGGGTGCCGGCGGCCGCAAAGCGACGCGCTGCCTCTGTCGGCGCGGAAGCACGGGCGTCGATGATGGCTGTGACGTTGGCCCCGCAGTCCGTCAGATCCTTTGCCGCGGCCCATCCACTGTCGGTCGCCGTGTAGATGACGATCTCCTCGCCGGGCAAAGCGGCAAAACGCGTCGCGTAGGCGCGTGCCGCCGATGCCATCATCACGCCCGGGAGATCATTGCCTCCGAACAGCAGCGGCCGCTCGATCGCCCCGGTCGCAAGGACAACGCGCCTGGCGCGAATCTTCCAAAGCCTTTGGCGTGGTACGCCCGACTTCGGTTCAGCAAGATGATCCGAAACGCGCTCGACCGCGCCGAAGGTGCCGCCATCATACGCACCAAAGACCGTCGTTCGCGCCAATATCGAGACGTTAGGCATCGCCGTCAGGATGCCCTCGGTCCTTCGCACCCAATCGCGTGCGGGCGCTCCATCGATTTCCCGCTTTTCACAGAGCAGGCGTCCCCCGAGAAGCCAGTCGTCCTCGGCGAGGATCACGCGCGCGTTCGCTTGCGAAGCAGCAAGCGCCGCACTCAGTCCGGCAGGCCCGGAGCCGATTACCAAGACATCGCAAAAAGCATGAGCCTTGTCGTAGATATCGGGATCAGGCTCGGCGCTTGCCTTGCCAAGACCGGCGGCGCCGCGGATCAGCGGTTCGTAGACTTTCTCCCAGAACGACGCGGGCCACATAAAGGTCTTGTAGTAAAACCCGGCGGTCAGTAGCGGTGAGACCAGATTATTCGCCGACATCAAATCAAAGCCGAGTGTTGGCCAGCGGTTCTGGCTTTCGGCGACAAGTCCCTCGAACAACTGCACGGACGTCGCGCGCGTGTTCGGCTCCGACCGTGCACCGTTCCTCAGCGTCACGAGCGCATTCGGCTCCTCGTTGCCGGCGGTGAGGATGCCGCGGGGGCGGTGGTATTTAAACGACCGGCCGACCACGCGGATTCCGTTGGCGACAAGTGCCGACGCCAGCGTGTCGCCCTCGTAACCCCTGAGCTTTTTGCCGTCGAACACAAAGTTCAACGGCTTGTCGCGATCGATGAGTCCGCCCGACTGCACGCGGCTCATGGCGCGCCCGTCTTTGCCAGGGTGGCTGCAGATATCACGTGCGTGCGGGTATTTCGCTTAACGACGAGCCAGTTCCGGCAACCCTGTCCGTGATACCAGTGCTCCGAGATTTCGCCGGCCGGATTGCTCCGCATATAGACATATTCGACAAACGCCGCTTCGCCCGCATCCGCAACCGGACGCGCGACAGATGCGTCGCCGCGATAGATGAACTCCGTGCTATCTCGCTCGCCGCAATAGGGACATGGTATCTTCATGGGAGACTCTAGTGCAGGTTAGGTTGGGCGCCCTGGCCCTTCTCGTCGATGACGCGGCCGGTGGCGAACCGATCAAGCCGAAGCGAAACAGCCGTGGGGTGAGGCTCATCGCGCGCGAGCAGATGAGCGAAGCACCAGCCGCTGGCCGGCGTCGCCTTGAATCCGCCGTAGCACCAGCCGGCATTCAGATATAGGCCGTCGATCGGAGAGCGATCGATGATGGGTGAGCCGTCCATGGACATGTCCATGACGCCACCCCAGGATCGGAGCACACGCAGGCGGCCGATCATGGGCATCAGCGCCATGCCGCCTTCGCAGACATCCTCCACCACCGGCAGATTTCCGCGCTGGGCATAACTGTTGTAGCCGTCGATATCGCCGCCGAACACAAGGCCGCCCTTGTCGGACTGGCTTACGTAGAAATGGCCGGCTCCGAAGGTGATGACACTAGGTATCAGCGGCTTCAGTGCTTCTGTCACGAACGCCTGCAACACGTGGCTTTCGATCGGAAGCCGCAGGCCTGCCATTTCGGCAACTTGAGAACTGTGTCCTGCCACCGCCATACCGATTTTGCCGCCCATGATGCGGCCGCGCGTGGTTTCAACCCCGATCATCCGCCCCTGCGGACCGCGGACAAAGCCGGTCACTTCGCAGTTCTGAATGATATCGACGCCAAGATCCGACGCTCCGCGCGCGTAGCCCCACACCACGGCATCATGCCGCGCGGTGCCGCCTCTGCGCTGCAAAAGACCGCCCTGGATCGGAAATCGGGCATGATCGAAATTCAGAAACGGCGCCATGCTCCTGACGGCGTCGCGGTCGAGCAGTTCGGCATCGACGCCGTGCAGCCGCATCGCGTTTCCACGTCGCGCATAAGCATCACGCTGCGCGTCGCTGTGGTACAAATTCAGCACGCCGCGCTGGCTTACCATTGCATTGTAGTTGAGATCCTGCTCAAGCCCTTCCCAGAGCTTCATCGACCATTCGTAGAACGGGATATTTCCGTCCAGCCCGTAATTGGATCGGATGATCGTGGTGTTACGTCCGGCATTTCCGCCGCCGATCCAGCCGCGTTCAAGCACCGCCACTTTTCTGATGCCGTGCATCTTGGCGAGATAGTAGGCGGTGGCCAGTCCATGGCCTCCGCCCCCGACGACAATCACATCATACGGTCCGTTCGGCGCAGCATCACGCCAAGTGGGCGTCCAATGACGGTGCTTCGTCAGAGCGCCGCGCGCCAAAGCAAAAAGGGAATATCGCATCCGGTCCGGTCCGAGCCCTTGATCTAGCCCACAATGACCGTTAGTCGAGAAAGGGCATGACAAAAAACGACATCATCTTGCCGATTAGCGACACAGGGGCCCTCGCCCGCAATCGGGCAATCCGGATCGGTTTCCTGTTGATCGACGGTTTTGCGCTGATGTCCTATGCGTCGATCGTCGAAGCGTTTCGCGCCGCCAACGTCTTGTCAGGCCGCCTGCTCTACGAATGGAAACACATCTCGATCAGAGAGGCGTTTGTAAATGCATCGAATGGTGCGAAAATCCGGGCTGACGCCCAGATCGGCGAAACGCTGGCACTCGATCTCTTGCTGGTGTGCGCGGCGGGCAACCCGGCTCACTTTCGCGATAAGCGCACCTTCGTCCGGCTTCGCTATCTGGCTTCGCGCAAGGTGCGGATCGGAGGCGTCTCGGGTGGTCCCTATATTCTCGCGCGCGCCGGACTGCTCGATGGCTATCGGTGCACGATCCACTGGGAACACCGGCCGGCCTTTATTGAAGCTTTTCCGCGCCTGGATGTCCAAAACGGACTGTATGTCATCGATCGCGATCGCCTGACGTGCGCAGGTGGCATCGCCGGGCTCGATCTGGCAACGGCGTTGATCGCAGAAGACCATGGCCGTCATCTGGCAACCATGGTCAATGATTGGTACCTCCAGACTCAACTTCGCGAGGCTCACACGACCCAGCGCGTATCGCTTCGCGAACGCTACAAAACGACCAACAAGAAGGTGCTGACAGTCCTGGCCGCGATGGAAAAAAACCTCGAAAGGCCGCTTACGCGATTGGCACTGGCGAAGCGTAACCAGGTTTCGGTGAGGCAGCTCGAAAGACTGTTCCAGTCCAATGTCCACCAGACGGTTGGAACAACCTATATGAGTCTTCGGCTGACCAAAGCTCTAGCCTTACTGAAAGAAACCAGCCTTCCCTTGGTCGATGTGGCGCTCGCGAGCGGCTTTTCGAACACCAGTCATTTTTCTCGGACCTTCAAAAGTTGGCACGGTCAGCCGCCCAGTGTGTTGCGGAATGCCCATCGACGCTGAGACAACGCTTCGCGACGTCCGCTTTGCCTCCAATCTGCCGTCGGCGCGCGTGAACGTCGCGCCGTCATTCGGTTTGGATATTGGCGTCCTTGATAATCTGCTCGTACTTCATCATCTCCTCCCGAATGTAATTCGCGAAATAATCCGGAGTGGAGCCGATTGGCTCAAACCCGAGCAGCGCAAACTGCTCCTTGACGTCTGGACGCTGCGCGATCCTGGAGACCTCCGTCTGGATCTTCGTCACGAGATCCGCGGGCAGCCCCTTCGGCGCCCAAATGCCGTACCAGGACACGAAGTCGAGAGCTTTCATGCCGGATTCGGCAACGGTAGGGATTTCGGGAGCAATCGCGATGCGCTTCAAACTAGTGATGGCGAGCGCCTTGATATTTCCGGCCTTCGCCAGCGGTAACGAAGACACCATGGGGTCGGCGATCAGCTGCACCGTGCCGCTCATCAGATCGGTCAATGCGGGACCGCCGCCCTTGTAGGCGACAACCAGCGTCTTGACGTCGGCATCGCGCTTGAGCAATTCGATTGCGAGATGGCCGGCCGAACCGAAACTCGACGTCGCAAAAGTGTACTTTCCCGGATTCTTGCGTACCAGCTCGAAGAATTCTCCGAGCGTGTTGGCCGGCACATTCGGCGTAGTGCTGACAAGAAGCGGTCCAGAGGCAACGAGCGTGATCGGCGTAAAGTCCGCAACGACATCGTAGGGCATCGTCTTGCGCAGGAACGGCGTCACAACGTGGATCGAAGCCGTCAGCATCAGGGTGTACCCGTCGGGATTTGCTCTGGCCACGTAGCTCGCGCCGACGATGCCACCGACGCCACCCGCACGATTTTCAACGATGAAAGCCTGGCCCAGTGCCTCCGTCAGTTTTTGGGCGATGATGCGCGCCACACCATCGACCGAACCACCGGCCGGATACGGGACCACGATCGTGACCGTCCGGCTTGGATAGGTGTCGGCGACGACCGGGGCCGATCCGAATCCGAGGAGAACGAGACTTAAGCCCGCCAAGATGCATAAACACTTCATCCAGGGATCCCCTCAACTCTCGCATCGGACGGTCCCGTGCAGAACGTGGGCGGAGTCCATGCACTGATCGGTGGTAGCGGAGCGCTCCAGCGCTCGATCTCCACCAGCGCACTGAGGGCGCTTGGGCCCTGGGTCAACCGGGACGTACCGATATCGAGCGTCAGCACATTCGGATTGCCGTGCCGCTCGGGATCTCCCGGGACGCTCGCCGGATCGAACCAGGCGCCGGTCGCCATCATCACGACGTGCGGCGATAGCGCGGGATCGACATGGGCGGCGGCAAGACAGGCTCCGCGCTCGTTGAACACGCGAACGACATCGCCGGTTTTGATGTTGCGCTGCTCGGCATCCTTGGGGTGGATGCGGATCTGCTCGCGCCCATGCACCTTGTGGCCGCGCGACACCGATGCCGGATCCATCTGGCTGTGCAACCGGTCGCCCGGCTGGTGCGTGACCAGATGCAGCGGCCAGCGCGCTGCTGAGGCACTGCCGAGCCATTCCTCGGGGGCAAGCCAGGTGGGATGCGGCGGGCAATCTGCATAGCCGAAGCTGGCGACCGTCTCAGATGCGATCTCGATTTTGCCGGACGGCGTCCTGAGCGGATGGAGCCGCGGGTCGCGCCGGAACTCCTCGAACAACACGAAGTCCTCGGCAGGTAACGGCAATTCGGCAAAGCCTTCGGTCCAGAACGAATCGAAATCCGGCAGCGCCACGTTCTTCTTGGCGGCTCCGGCGTACATGCGCTGATAAATGAAACGGCACCAGGCCATTTCATCCCGGCCTTCGGTGAATGCGTCCTCGTAGTCGAGCCGCCGCGCCAGATCGCGAAAGATATCAAAATCGTTGCGAGCTTCGCCGACGGGCGCAATCGCACGATGCATCGCGAACACGAAGGGATCGCGCGACGATCCGCCGACATCGTTGCGTTCAAGCGAGGTCGTCGCAGGCAGCACGATATCGGCATGCCGCGCGGTCGGTGTCCACCAGCTGTCATGAACGATGATCGTTTCCGGCTTCTGCCAGGCCCGCTGCAAACGATTGAGGTCCTGATGATGATGGAACGGATTGCCACCGGCCCAGTACACGAGCCGAATATCCGGATAAATCGCGGTGCGGCCATTGAACTCGTAAGTGCCGCCGGGCTCCAGCAGCATGTCGGCAACGCGGGCGACCGGGATCGCCGCGTTGGCTGGATTTGGCGGCGCCGAGATTTCTGGACCGGGCACGTCCATACGCGGCACGCCGACCCCGTTGAGTGAGCCGTGACCGAATGCAAATCCACCGCCGGGCAGACCGATGCCGCCAAGCATCGCCGAAAGCGCGATCGCTGCCCAATAAGGTTGCTCGCCGTGATGTGCGCGCTGAAGCGACCAGCTACAGGTGATCAGGCTGCGCGTTTCGGAAGCGCGCCGCGCGAGATCGCGGATTGTTCCGGCGTCGATGCCGCAAATTGCGGCCGCCCAGTCCGCAGTCTTTGCAATTCCGTCG
Source organism: uncultured Alphaproteobacteria bacterium (assembly GCA_963788885.1). Classification (GTDB taxonomy): domain Bacteria; phylum Pseudomonadota; class Alphaproteobacteria; order Rhizobiales; family Xanthobacteraceae; genus Bradyrhizobium. Next base: position 544,556 of record CAWBIR010000002.1, read on the forward strand.
TCTTCGCCCATGAGATAGCGGCGCTGCACATCAAAGCCCGAGCAGTAGCGATCCAGAAACTCGGTATCGTGCCGCCCTTCGACGATGAGCGTATGAGCCATCGCGAGCATCAGCGCGGTGTCGGTGTTGGGGCGAATCGAAAGCCATTGGGCGTCGAGAAACTCAGGTGAATCGGAGCGGGTCGGACTGATGACGACAAATTCGATACCGGCAGCCTTTGCCCGGCCAAGCCACGCTCCCAGAACGTGTGAACCGGTCCCGCCCGATGTGACCTGGCTGTTTTCAAGTCGTAGCCCGCCGAAGGCGAGGATCAGCCTTGTATGTTTGACGACTGAATTCCAGTCGGTCACCCGGCCCGTCACTGGTTGATACGTACCGATGACATGTGGCAGCAGAAATTGCGCCGCGCCCCAGCTATAGTTTCCAACCTGATCGACGCAGCCGCCGCCCTGGAACAGAAAACGGCGAACCAGCGTCCGCGCGTGATGCAGTCTGCCGGCAGACGACCACCCGTAAGAACCGCCAAAAATGGCCGTATCGCCAAAGGCGTCACGTACTCGAGTTAATTCACCGGCAACGAGATCGAGCGCCTCGTCCCAGTCCACTTCCCGAAAGCGATCCGCACCGCTGCGCGGCCGTCCCTCGCGCCAGCCCTCTCGGATCGCGGGGCGGGCAATCCTCAGGGGCGAGTGCACCATCTCGGGGATTGCGGCGAGCATGGGCGATGGCGCAGCGTCGCCCGCGAAAGGCTCACACTTGATAACGCGGCCGTTCTCCACCAGCGCACTGAACGCGCCCCAATGAGCCAGCGAGGGGAATCGGGTGATCGTCATCAGCTGGTGTTCCGCAGAACCAACGGCTTTCTCCTCCGACCGCGAACAAACCTAACGCTCGGCTTGCCGCCAAGCCAGCTAAGCCGCGCCCCCAACGGTTCCCAAAATCACATCCTTGCCATCGCGAATGACCTGGTGCAGGAACGGCCGCCCGATCAATTCGCCGCGCTGGTCGAACTTGAGGTCCTGGCCGGCGCCCGTAAAATCGATCGTCTCGCCCTTACGAACCAAAGCGAGAGCATCCAGAGCCGTCGCCACCTTCGTCCCGGGTCCGTTGGTGATTGGAATGATCTCCTTGGCGAACTCGACCGGATTTGCCGATTTGGACTTCTCGATGGCTGTGGCAAGGACGTTGATTGCGTCGAACTGAAGTGCCGCGAAGGGAAACACGGTGCCGTCAGGTGCGCCCATCGCCTTGACAAAGGCTTTGTACTCGGGGCGATCCAGCGGACTGATCGGCTGAACGTGCTCGATGCCCTCGGCAACCTCCTTGCCGACGTTCTTGACGAATGTGCTGCTGCCGTCGATCCCCGCTGCAGCCGCGATGGTCAATGAGAACACTTTTCCCTTGTAGCCGCCGCGATAAATCTCCTTGGCGATCGAGGTAAATTGGTTGACATATCCCGGCACGAAGATGGCGTCAGGGCCGGCCGCATAGACTTTCTCGATCTCGGCACGATAAGATGGTTGGTCAGGCTTATATTCGACGTCCGATATGACCTTCGAGCCACCCTTCTCGATCGTCTCGACGAACGATGGGATCATGGAAGCAACAAAAGGGTTCTGAAGGTGGAGAAGGCCGACCTTCTTGTATCCGCCTTTGAGAATTGCCAACGCTGCCGGTTCGCCCCAACTCGACGCGCGAGCCTGGAAGCGCCATACCAGCCCCTTGGTGTCACCCTCCGTGACCTCGTCCGCTGAACCGAGCACCGTCAGCACGACATTCTTTTCCAGGGTCAGCGGACGAACGGCCAGAATTGGCGCGGAGCCCCAGATGGCCGTGATAGCCACGACCCTGTCGATATCGAGCAGCTTCCGCGCAGCCTTCACGGCGGCTGTTGCGCTGGTTTCGTCGTCTTCGACAAACAACTCGATCTTGCGGCCACCTAACAACCCACCGGCGGCATTGATCTGGTCCGCGGCAAGCTTCGAGGCCTTGACGATATCGGCGCCATAGGGACCGCCGCCGCCGGTTAGCGGTGCAAGCACGCCGATCCGGATCGGCTCGCTTGTTTGTGCATGTGCAAGGCGCCCCGCGAACGGCAACACACCCATGCCGGCTACCAGCGAGCGGCGCGAAATGACGGAGTTCATGATCTGATCCTTTTGGGTATTGATTACTCGGCGGCGTCGCGGACGACGACGCCCTGCTCGATGTCGAACTGCAAAATGTCGTTGAAGCGATTGAAGGCGCCACATAGCGCGGTACGCCAGGTCAGTTCCACGATTTGCGCTTCGGAAAAATGCTCTCGCAGCCGAACGAAAATTTCGTCGCGCGTTCTGTTCCAGTTATTGGTGACCGCGATGGCGTATTCAACAACCAGCTTGTCGACACTATCCAGTTCGGGATGGTCCTTGTAATCCAGCAGGCGCTCAGCGCCCTCTTCGGAAATGCCCTGGATCGCAAGCTTTGGCGCATGATGTGAAACGCAATAAGTGCATTTGTTCAGAAGCGACACCGTCACCAGCGCCAGTTCGAGATAGCGCTTCGACAGGACGGCTTCATCGGCGAGATCGATCAACAGGGACCAGACGTTTTTGAAAATGGGTGGCCGATGGGCCATAACGCCTGCCTGATTTTCGAATGCACCATAGGTCGTCATCGTGTCCCAAAGCGGCCGGAGCTCGGCCGGCAGATCTTCTCTGGTTTTAACGCTGACACGGGACACGGGCTTCTCCTTGGCTATGACAGATCAGGACGCGACGGTTTGCCGATCGAAAGGCGATATTCCGAGGAAATACCCTCCGGGCGGAAAATCAAAATCAAAACGAGGCCGGCACCGATCAAGGCGAGACGCAGGGATGCGGCCTGCTGTGCTGAAAGGAACGGTACGAAGTCCTTCAGGAACCTTGTTCCCTCCAGCAGAACCATCACGGTACAGGCGCCAAGCATCAGGCCACGATTGGATCCCTTGCCTCCGACGATTACAGCCATGAACGCATAGACGGTAACGAAGCCGGCAAACTCGCCGGGATCGATATAGGTGAAATAATAGGCGTGGAGAGCGCCGGCGAGACCAATGACAGCCCCTCCAATGGCAAACGCCTTGACCCGAAGCGCGAGGACATTCTTTCCAAGCGTTGCCGCAACGACGTCATCTTCGCGCACCGCGCGGAGCGCGCGTCCGAATGGCGAGCGGATGATCCGATCCAGCAACAGATAGGTTACTGCCACCAGCACCAGACAAAGCAGCAGGAAGAACAACTCATATTGATTGCCTCCGACGAGGCCGATTAGAGGCCGAGGGATATCGCGAATGCCGTTGGTGCCGCCGGTCAGCCACGTTTCGTTGGTCAGCACCAGCCGCACCAGTTCGGCAAATGCCAGCGTGGTAATCGCGAGGTAATCCTCGCGCAATTTCAAGGTAGCCAGAGACACCAGCGCCGACAGTGCCGCCGTCATCGCAATCGCGGCTACCGTCGCCGTCAAACCATCGGCGCCGGCTTTCGATAAGATGGCTGCCGTATAAGCGCCAATCCCGTAGAAACCGGCGAGGCCAAAATTGAGCATCCCGGCCTGCCCCCATTGCACGTTGAGGGCAAACCCAAGCAATACGGCCAGCGAAACGAAGGTCAGGATCGCGATGAAATAGCCCGTCATCGGCGGATCCTCGCCGCGCCCAGCAGCCCTTGAGGCCGCAGCAGCAGAACCAGCACCAGCACCGCAAAACTGACGCCCTGGCGATAGGTCGTGGATACGGCCAACGCTGAGGTCTCTTCGACCAAACCGATGATCAGCGCGCCGGCTACGGCACCAAACGGATTGCCGATGCCGCCGATCACAGCCGCCGCGAAAATCGATACGAGATAGTTCATTCCGATCGTGGGGTCGACGACACCGTCAAGCGCGATCAGGACGCCGGCGAGCGCCGCCAGCACGCCCGAGATCGTCCACGTCCAGTCTACCGTTCGTGCGCGGCTTACGCCACGAACCTCGGCGAGATCCGCATCGTCCGAGATGGCCCGCATGGCGCGGCCAAGCCGGGTCCTCTTGAGAATAAAAGCGACGATCGCCATCGCCGACAGGGCGACCACGGCAATCGTAAGCTGCTCATGGTTCAAGCGAAGGCCGTTCCACAGCAACGGCCGCGCGACTGGGACGTCGAGCGTGCGCACATCCGCGCCGTAAAAAAAGCGGAGGACGTTTTCGAGCACGAAGGCGACACCCATCGATGCCACGAGCAACGTGACGTGATCGGCATTGCGGATCTGGCGATATACCCCGTGCTGGATAGCGATCGCCACAAGCGCCAAGCCGACTGCCGCTGCAGGTGCTGCTACCACAATCGGCGCACCCAGCGAGGTGTTGAAGATATACGCCAAATAAGCGCCCGTCGTAATCATCGCGCCGATCGAGAAGTTCGCAAAATTCAGGATTCCGTAGGTCAACGACAACGCGATCGCCGGAAGCGCGATCAGAAGCCCCGAGACCAGCCCGTTAAGCAGCGCTTGCGTCATTGGTGATCCTGTCTCGATTGGGGTCTTTGGCTTTCGCCTTGGCGCCTCCAAGAAATAATTCCCTTACGAGCGGATCGGAAAGGAAGTGATCCGATTGCCAGGTGCCCCTGACTTCGCCCGCGACCAGCAGAACGACATCGTGTGCAATCCGCATGGCTTCGATCAGATTCTGTTCGATCATGATCACCGTCACACCGGAGCGGTTGACGGCGGCCACAGCGTCCAGCATGACCGTGACGTAACGTGGTGAAAGTCCGGCTGACGGCTCGTCCAGCAGCAGTGTTGTCGGTCCAGCCACCAGCGCACAGCCCATCGCCAGCATCTGCCGCTGACCACCGCTCAATGTGCCCGCGACCTGGTTCAATCGTCCCGACAAATCAGGAAAGAGATCGAGCACCCGATCGCGCGCCGCGCCAAACTCCTTGGCAGGCGCCCTGGGATGGATGAACTCAAAGCCGATCAGAAGATTTTCACCAATGGTCAGATTTCTGAAAATATTGCGTTCCTGCGGAACGTAGCCGAGCCCGGCCAACGCCCGTTGAGGCGGCGCCAACTGCGTCACGTCATGGCCGTCAATCAATATCTGGCCCAACCGCGGCCGCAACAATCCAGCCAATGTCTTCATCAGGGTGGATTTGCCGGCGCCATTCGGACCCGCAATGGTCGTGATCCGGCCCTGCACAGCGGCAAGCGTCACAGACATGATGATGTCCGAGCCGCCGTAGCCGGCTGACAGGCCTCGTACCTCAAGAGAGTTGGCCGAGCCCGTCATGCTTTCAATCCGAGATAGGCTTCGACCACACGGGCATCGCTGACAACGTCTGCGAACCGCCCCTCGGTCAGCACCTTTCCTGCGGCCATAACATAGACGTGGTCACACAATGCGGCGACGATATCGAGATCATGTTCGATGATAAGAAAATTTACTCCTTCACCGGCGAGACCATGGATGGTGGCGACGAGCACTTCTTCCATCGCCGGCGCGACGCCCGCCGCCGGTTCGTCGAGAAGCACCAGCCTGGGCTTCAGCATCAACGCCCGACTTAGTTCGAGGAGTTTCTTCTGGCCGCCAGACAGGGTCGCGGCGGGTGCATCTGCCAGCCGCCACAGATTGACCTTTTGCAGCGCTGCACGGGCAATCTCGATCGCCGCTTCTTCCTCTTGCCGCACCCGCTTGGGGCGCGCCAACAAGCCGACAAGGCCCTCCCCCGTTTGCTGAGCGCGAGCCAGCAGCAGATTTTCGAGAACCGTGAGCCGCCCCAACTCACGCGAAATTTGAAACGTCCGCACCAAGCCGCGCGCGGCAAGCCGATGTTGCGGCAATGAACCGATGTCTTCACCGAGGAACTGAACCTGGCCGGCCGTCGCGCGCTCGACACCCGAGACCAAATTGAGGAGCGTCGTCTTGCCGGCCCCGTTCGGTCCGATCAGGCCGGTAATCCGCCCATGGATCAAGTCCAGATCGACGCCTGAAACGGCTTCCAGGCCGCCATAGGTTTTGCGAAGGCCTCGCGCCCGAAGCAACGGCGCTCCATTTTTATCGTGCTCGACTGCACCCGATGGCGCAGAAGGTCTGGATGGCGACGGGTCGGACACGGCGCGGAATTCGAGACGATCTTGAAGGGTGATGGCAGACGAACTCATGGCGTGACTTTGCAAGCTTTGGGCCAAGGCCCACGATTAGAACTGCCGGACAGTCCAAACAGGCCGGCCACATTAGTGTGCCGCGCAACATATTGGATAAACTGAGAAAAATAAGAAGATCGTTCTTCATGTTACCCGGCACGTAGATCAAATAACCCCTGCCGGGCTTGTCCATGACGGCAATATTCCGGAGTGCGCGCTCAAGTCTGGAGGTGCCCTCGCAGGGTTCCGGCCGTGTAGTCCTGTCTGAACACACCGAGCCGCTGCAGTTCCGGAACCACGCCGTCCACGAATTCGGCAAAAGAATCCGGCAGGAAAGCCGGAGACACAACAAATCCGTCGGCGTCGCCGGTTGTAAAGATATCCGCCAGTTCGTCGGCGATTTGTTTCGGCGTACCGCAGAGTTGCGGCACCAACACGCTCTCCCCGTACTTGCGGCCTATCTCGCGCAGGCTCAGCGAATTGTCCTTGGCGATCCGGGACGCCATCGCAATCAGGCTTTGGGTGCCCGTGCTCTGCAATTGCTGGACAGGCGCATCGAGATCGAGCGTGCTGAGATCGACATTGGAATGCGCGGCAAGCGTCGATAGTCCCACCATGGGATCGACGAGCGAATTGGCGATATCGCGCTTCTCCGTTGCTTCCTCGCGGGTCCGTCCGACGAACGGCATGATCGCCGTCAACGATTTGCAGCTTCCGGCTGGCCGCTTGAGCCGCTCTGTCTCCTCGCGAACTCCTTCGGTCGAACGCTTCATATGTTCGCGGGTCGGCGAGATGTTAAAAATGATCTCCGCCCATTTCACAGCGAAAGCTCGTCCGCGATCGGACGCGCCTGCCTGGATAATGACAGGCCTACCTTGCGGACCTCTGGGAATATTGAGCGGGCCGCGCGATTTGAAGTAGGTGCCGACGTGATTGACGTAATGCACCTTGTCCGCATCGGCGTAAATGCCTTTGGCGCGATCCAGCTGCAAAGCGCCCTCTTCCCAACTGTCCCACAGCTTGGAGATCAGCTCCATGAATTCCTCGGCACGATCATAGCGCTGATCATGGCTGAGATGGCTTTCGACACCGAAATTCTGCGCCTCGCTGTCGTTCATGGAAGTCACGACATTCCAGGCCGCGCGGCCGTTCGACAGATGATCGATGGTTCGGAACTCGCGGGCAAGATGATAGGGTTGATCGTAGGTGGTTGAACGCGTTGCGCCGAGGCCGATATGCCGCGTGGTCGCCGACAGCGCGCCGAGGATTGGCACCGGATCCATGCGGGTGGAATCCTGATCGCCGTGGCGTATGCCGACTTCCTTGTCGTTGCCGTACCGGTCCGCAACCGCAAGCCGATCCGCGAAAAAGATCAGGTCGAATTTTCCCTGCTCGAGCTTACGGGCAACCTCGACATAATATTCAGTCGTGAGGAACGGCACTTCGCGCGCCGGATTGCGCCAAAGCGCGTGACTATGGGCCACCGGTCCTGCAATCAGAAACCCGGCAAGATTTATGTGGCGGGAAGACAACGGCATTCCTCCGCAAAGGTTGGAGCTTCAATTTTGTAGAGCGTTCTTTGTAATTTGAGGAAAAAATTCTTACCGAAGCAATCTCATACAGTTCTCTTATGGAGATCAATGGAGAAATTCTCTTCTCGCCTATTAAGAGCTTGGAGACGGAACGGCTATTGAAGTCCGGACTGCGCGCGAACTTCCAATCGACTCCAGACGGCGTTTCCTTGAACACGCCTGCGCCTGGTGGGATGCCCATCGGCATCGCATGGCCCCCGAAGTCGAGCTCACGATATCGGAGGCGGTCACGGACCGCAGATTGATCTTGATGGCGGCCAAGATCGTGGACATTGCGCCCAACTCTGCGGGGGCGACGGTGCGTTATCGCCGACGTGGCGAAGTCGGGATTGAGCGCCTTGAGGTCGATGCCATCGTCGACTGCACCGGCAGCGCCAAGGATCCAGCAGCAACTCGCAATCCCGCGGTGCGCAGTCTGTTCGACCAAGGGTTGGCGCGGATCGATCCTTTGCACATGGGCATCGAGGAGGTTCGGCTGATTTGCGACCTTGTTGCGCGCTACACCAAACGGGAACGGACCGGGAAGGCCGACGTGTCATTGTCGGATGCAATCGAGGCATTGTCGGCTGGTTTTCTCCGGTCGCAAAACCTCCTGAGGCCAAGTTGGGGCCAGAACGGCGTTTGTTCACAGACCGTTCTTGATCTTCTCGTTGCCAAGTGATTGATACGGCTGCAACGGAAGGGTGGCCGAGTGGTTTAAGGCACCGGTCTTGAAATTCCAATCTGGATAGTATCGCTTTTGTTCTAAAATGAAGAAAACCACTGTGGTATAAGCCTTTGCTGAATTTTCTTCACATCGGTTCGAGCGCCATAAACGCCAATAATGAACACCAAAGCGGTTCGAGTGGCTACAATAATGGCTACGCGAAACAAGCAATTCCACGCGTTGCCGTAAGCCCCTTTTGTTCGACGCTGCGTGCAGCGCCCTGTTTCGCCCCCTAGTGGCCTAGTTCGAAATACGCAGTGCTTAATTTGCAGATTGAGTCGGGAACCGAACAGACAAGATGTGCATTTTATGGGCGATAATTTGCTGTTCCACTGGGAGGGGAGCAGACCGAAAATGGCTGAGTATCGCGCTTACATTCTCGCGCCGGACGATCACATAATCCGGGCGGTGGACCTCTTCTGCGAAGATGACGAGGCCGCCAAGGAAAGAGCCAAGCAACTCGTGAACGGCCACGACGTAGAGCTTTGGCAGCTAGGCCGCAAGGTCGAAACATTCAAGCGCACGCAAGAATAAGGCCGCCTCAGTTCGCGGCCTCTTTCATTGTCCAGATTCGACGCCACGGCTTTTGCGTTTAAGCGGCTTGCGGATCATGCGATATCGTCTTCGATGAAGCCCGGCGGCATCTTCGGTGGCGTTTCCGCATCGGCGGGATTGCATGCTGGACACGGCATGCCGGGGGCACCGCAGCCACAGGCATAGTCGCCTTCCCAAGGCATGTGCGCATGAGCCTCGCACACCCAGCGTGTTCCGAAGCAGCGCAGGCAAGTGGTCATGTGGAATGTAACTCTCGAAAATCAAAAGGGGCCGCATTGGCGCGACCCCCTGCCGGAAATAATTTGTCCGTAATGAAATCCAGCCCCGCGGCCGACATTGATGAGTGGGCCAACTCCCCGGGATTACACACTTCGGTGAAGACCACGGAAATCTATTTGGCGTACCTGTCACCCGCAGAAAAACAGGCTGTGATGTTCGGCTAGACCGGGTAAAAGGCCGCCGTGGCCAATTCTCCACAGTGGCTACAATAATGGCTACGGCAGCCACTAAACACAGGACGGAAACGGACGGATTTATTAGAAGTACCAACAGCTTGGAAGGGTGGCCGAGTGGTTTAAGGCACCGGTCTTGAAAACCGGCGTGCCCGCAAGGGTACCGTGGGTTCGAATCCCACCCCTTCCGCCACCTGCTAATCCATAAGTGTCTATGCACGTCTACACGTGACACCTAAGTAGTTGTGACGTAACGCGAATTTTTACTTCTGCGTGGTCCAATGTCTTCGCGTGTCGCCATGCATCTACGTCTCCAACGTGGGTGCAGACGTGGGTTTAGGCGGACACTTTTGGAGATTGCAGATGGGAACGCTTACCGCGTTGAGAGTGAAGAATGCGAAGCCTGGTGAGAAGATTGGCGACGGTGACGGGCTGCGGCTCGATGTCGATAAGAATGGCAATGCCAGTTGGCTCTTCCGCTTTAAATCGCCCGTCACCGGTAAAGAACGATTCATGGGACTCGGTCCCTTGCGCGATGTTGGACTTGCCGATGCTCGCGACTTGGCCGGTACCGCGCGAGCGCTGATCCGTAGCAACGTTGACCCCATTGAACACCGCATTGCGGAGCGAGCTAAGGTCAAGGCTGAGGCCACCGGCACGATAACCTTCGAAGCTTATGCAAAGCGGTACATCGCGGGCAAAGAAGCCGGATGGAAAAACGACAAGCATCGGCAACAGTGGTCCAACTCTCTGCGTGACTACGCCTATCCGATCATTGGCCATTTGCGAGTGTGTGACGTAGACACCGAAGTCGTATTGAAAGTTCTGCGCCCGATTTGGAACGAGAAAAAGGAAACCGCCCGCCGCATCCGCGGACGTATCGAGGCGATCTTGAACGCCGGGAAGGCCGAAGGGCTGCGCACTGGCGAAAATCCTGCGCTGTGGCGCGGTCATCTCGACCAGGTGCTTGCCAAGCGCAAGAAATCGGAAGTGCAGCACCACCCAGCCCTGCCCTATGAAGAAATTCCGCAATTCTGGAAATCACTCTGCGACGAGTTGTCCGACGCCGCGCGCATGCTTCGTTGGATTGTCCTGACGGCATGCCGCTTTAACGAAGCCTACGAAATGGATGCGGGCGCCGAAGTGAATAACGACCTATGGACGATTCCGGCCGTGCGCATGAAGGCTGATAGGAAACACGAAGTCCCGTTGACCAACTCGGCCATCGCTCTCTTGCCCATCCGGCCGGTTTCCGACGTGACGCTTTCAAATTGCATCGCGCGCCACACCAATTCGCCGGCTACGACTTACGGGATGCGTTCGACCTTTCGGGATTGGGCTGGCGACTGCACGAATTTTTCACGCGACGTTGCGGAAATGGCCCTCGCGCATGCAGTCGGGGATGAAACCGAAGTCGCCTATCGACGCGGACGCGCATTGGCGAAACGACGCGAGTTGATGAATGCGTGGTCGGACTATCTGCACGGTGAAACACCGTGACCCGCTTCAAATTCCTCTTGACCCTCGCATGGCTTCTAAGCGCACGACGCATCGTTAAGTAGTTGGAAAGTTGTTGAACGTCTCTGCTCGTGTTAGATTACGCATGTGAATGGCGGTGATCGGCAATTGCCGACGATAATGTGAAGCGGACCCCTCGTAGGACCGGATCGACCACTCACTTTTCAATTCATCATCTCGGCCCGCGTCGCTTTGCTGCGCACGCTTCGCCATGCCTATGGGGAATCAAACTATGCGATCATTTTCAATCGAAGAGTGGTGCAAACTTCACGGATTCAGCCGTGGGTTTTTCTACAAATTGAAGGCAAAGGGCGAAGCGCCGCGCAGCTTCAAAGTCGGCGCTTCCACGCGGATCACCGAAGCTGCGAATACCGAGTGGATCGCTGCTCGTGAATCCGTTGCCGCCTGAAACGAAATAACCCCGACCGCGAGAGCGCCCGGGGCTATTTGAAATTCTGAACCGCTTTGCAAGAGCTGGTTTTGTACTTCAAATAGGCTCGAAATTCAAGCGCTTTCGCATTGGGGGGTTCTTGTAGCTGCACGTCGTGCGGCAGAAACCCAAACACGATGGAATACCCAAGTGCACTCCCTTACGACATTTACGACGACTGCGCCGATCAAGCAGATAAGACTTGGATACTCAAAGACCTCATTGCGCTCGGCGAAGACTCGACCTGGTTTGGGCCGCCAGGCTCGCTGAAAAGCGCGCTGTTGTTGGATATGGCCGTTAGCATCGGCTTTCGGAAGGCATGGCGCGGGCACGAGTACCATTGCAAGAAGTGCTACGACGATCCGTACGATGAGCCGCGTGGCACGGTGTATTTTGCGCTGGAACGCGCCGATCTCGTGAAAAATCGGATCGGCGCTTACAAAATGCGCGATCCATTTCCTCTCCCAATCGCGGTCGTTTCTGAAAAACTCGACCTTCTCGATCCCGACTGCGTCTTTCAGGTTCGAGATACTGTTTGGGATTTCGAAAAGAAATGGGGATGTCCGGTCGGACTTATTATCATTGATACGTTTTCCAAAGCGATTGCGAACGGTGATGAAGATAAGGCGCAAACTCAGAACATCGCCGCCAACAATCTGATAGAAATCCATGGCTATCTGAGTGGTGTTCACATCGCAACGATCGGACACACCGGAAAGAACCCAAATGCCGGCGAGCGTGGCAGCAACGCGCGGCTCGGTCACGTCGATCTCGCGGTGCAAATATCTGGTGACAAGGTAAGGACCGCCAAGGTCGTCAAAGCTAACGATCAACCCGAGAGACAGATCGCGTCATTCGAGGCGGAACAAATCACGGTCTCCGGCAAGCGAAAGGACGGGACGGACAGAACGCCTTACACGACCGCGATTCTTGCAGCCCACACGCCGGCAATGCCTCCCAAACCTCATTCCCGCCCATCCGCCAAACAAGCGCAGGCGCTCGACGCGCTCAAGCGAGCAATTGCGGAACGCGGCCAGGATGGCGGTGTCCACGCTGAATACTGGAAAGAGGAGTTGACCAAGGTTGGTCGGATCAAAGCTGACGACAAGAATGACCGAACCACGTTCCGAAGGATTCAGGACAGTGTGAGTCAACATATTTCTGAACTCGATGGAATTGTACGGATCGTTCCTCAACCACCGCCGAGTCCACTGTAGCGCTTCGCCGTAGCAGCAAACCCCTATAGGGGGTTTTGCTACGCTACGCTACAGGAGCGACGTGTAGCATTGCTACGCAATAGATACGCTTTGCTACACGCTACACTGCAACGTCAATGACTTGGCAAAACTCAACACATTTCTGAAGTAACGAGTAACGACATGGGAAGACCTACTACCTTCACCGACGAATTGTTTGACCAAATCTGCGATCGCCTGGCCAATGGCGAGGTTCTAAAGCAGATTTGCGCAGACCCGGATATGCCTGACCGCAGCACCGTTCTCAGGCGACGCAACTACGCAATACGCGTGCGCGCGGGAGGTTGAAATCGGATACTCAACAGATTTTTGTACTTTGGCCCAGCGAAGAGGAAGTCGGTTAGAGTTGAGAAAAAGCATCTTACGCCGAGTGCAGCTTTGCGTTCGAAGAGGCTGTCTGGGTTCATAAACCCAGCTCGGCGGATCCAGTCTCCTCCAAGGGTTATTGATATTGCTGTCATATTCGATGCGCCGCGGTTTTCACCCACGCTGCCATCCACGCTGCGTTGCGCAGTCGGCGTTGGGGGCCTTCGTGTTGCGAACTCGCCTAGATACTGTCGGTCTAGCTTTTTGTGTCTCGCACGCCCGGGGTCGTCAACAATCGAGGCGTCCGTTTAATGTCCAAGAGAGGAACCACGGAGGCGCTTTTCGTAGGCGCGAGGACGGTTGGCGTTGTGCCAATCGCCGGGGCAGGAATCGCAGAACCACCAGTTCGAATCCAGGTTCCCCAGCAGACTCGGTACGCCAACCACTTGATCCGAAGGGGCTTTTCGCCGCGGACGATGGACCGTCGAAGCACATCATGGACCACATCCGTGGACCATTTCAACCGGCCTACAATTTTGCCTCCCAGACCAAGCCACTATCGGCTGGCTCCCTTTGCAACACACAGCCCACTTTGGGCCTTCCCGATGGCGGCGCCTTCCATTCGTGGTGACGATCACCACCGGCTGGACGTCCCCGCCACAAATTCCGACGAAATCCGTTTCCACGCCACGTTGTGCTCCTACACATCGCAGCTCAAAGCAACATCGTCCATGACGCCGCCAGCATGAATGGGGCAATTGGATTCCCACTCAGGGTCAGGCGACGGAGCAAGACTTCGCCGTCCTGATTGGGGACCATGATGTCTACCAAGTCGTCGCCGAACGGGAATACGGCGATGCGACCGGACGAGCTGTAGGCGGACGCCGCGTCATCCCCACCGGGTAACGTCCAACTTATGCCGTTCCATGCGGACCAGAATAGCGTTTGCGTCGAACTCACACCGACCACGCCGAGGACGCCGCCGATGCTGACGATGCGCGCGCCCATGGGCCTCGCCAAACTTAGCGCTGGCAGGAAACCTGCGACGATCCAGCCATCGGCGGATGCGAGATCCCCGTCGCGGTGAATGAAATGGGCAAGCGATCCGTCTCGACCTCCAACGACGATATGGATCTGGCCGTCGTGCCAGATGCCGTGAACACCCAAGGCAGGATCGACGTCGGCCGTGACCGAAACGGCTGCGGTCTGCCACGGACCGGGGCTGCGCCATTGGATCCATCGGACCTGATTGCTCGAGTCCGACGGCGAACAGATCAAGGCGTTCGGGATCGTGTGCGGCGGTCACCGCCGCGATGTTGGTTGCGGGAGCAAACCCGAAACCGTGCGTGATCGGGCCAACATGCGCCTGCCAGTCGGTGTCGTTCGGGCTCCGCCAGGTCGCGGTCAGCTCATGATTGCGGTTGATGAAGAACACGTCGATGACATCGAGCTTGCGAGATACCGCGGCAATCTTCGAGCCGAAACGGGCCGGCATGCTCGGATTGAGCAACTGCGGAGCCGCCGCCCATTCGCCGGGATGATCCGGCCCGTCGGCCGTCCGCCACGTCGTCCAAACGCTGCCGTCGATTCCGCCCCGAACAGATCCACCAGGCCCCAGCGGCGTGACGTGGCCGCGACCGAGGCCGTGTCGTAGAACCGTCCATAGCCCAGATCGGCCATGGGCGTCTTATCTGGAATGGCGAAACCGCCCTGCCCCCACTCGCCCCATTGCGGGGTGTCGAGGTATTGCCACGCGGCGCCCTGCGAATGCAGGCTGAACGCGGCGGGCTGGCCGGGAAGAAACGCCGAAAAGGCAAGCGCGCGATTGTCCTCGGGATGCGACGGATCGGGCACGAGGGAGGCATCGAAGTCGATCGGCTCGACCCGGTGTGTGCTGGATGCGCCGGTCTTGAGGTTGGCGCCATGCACCGCCCGGTTCTGGTTGTACCAAGCAAACTGCCACGCGATGCGGCCAAACCAGGGCTGTGTCCCGTCGGCATCCTGGTAGATGGCCACGGGTGGAAGCGTGAGACGCGCCGCGCTCTCGTCGAATACGATCGGCTGCACTTCCGGGATCCGGAAAAACCAGATGACCACGTTCGGAAAGGCGGAACGCATGAGCTTGCCGTCGGTCACGAATGGAGCGGTCGGAGCCTGGACGGCGTCCGAGCAATAGACGCCGGGCCGATATCCCGCGGCCGCAACCAAGTCGAACCACCCCTTGAGGTAGCTTTTCGCGGCTGCATTGGACATGAACCCATCGGCTTCGAGATCAAGGTAGATCGTGGCACCGCGCTCGATGTCCACGAGATTGCCGGCGTCGTGCTTGTTCGCGAGGTCAACGGCGTGTCGACCATCGGCTTCTCCGTTTGCCTCGGTCCAGTCGTTGTTGGCGATGCGGTGGTGAGGCGTTACGTCGGGCGGGACCGGCTGCCCTGCTGCGTCGACTTCGATGAACTGCCGCCCCACAAAGAGCGGAGCAAGCCCGTATCCCTCGGAATGGAGAAAACGCCACGTGGAAACCTGGGGCGAGCGCCAACGCCGCGACGTCCATGACGATCCACCGCCACCGAACGAATGCGCCAGATAGAAGCCGAGCCAGCGCAGGTTCGTGTGCGCGCGAATGGGCCCGACAACCGCATCCCCGAGCGCCTCATAGATCGCGCGATCGACCCCCCCCGAACATCTGATACCTCTAGGGGATTGCGTGATGCCCTCGCGGGGCGTTCTTGTCCGAGATATTTCCATTCCAGTGCCAAACGTAGTCGCCTGTTTCGAGCATCATTGTTGTCTCCCGACGTGATCGAGGTATGGCGGAGCTCTGCCCTCGTCGTTTGCGACGTTAAAGGAACGTCCATTCGCCGCTAAGAAGTCCTGATCTAGTCCAGCCACCGTCTCGCCCATGACCTCACACCGCCGACCGTCACAGGCATGACGTCGGACACATCGACGGTGAACTGAAAGATCGTCTCTGCGCGCTTCGAATCCAGGGGATCGCGGAACGTGAGATACAGCTCCCAACAATCACTGTGCATGCGGCAGACCTGGCTCTTCTCCACCGCGATGCTTCTGAGCACGCGTCGCTCGCTGAGGGCCTTCGCGAAGGCGGATGCCGCCTGAACGCAGTTCGTGGCGGTGAAATTCATCGCGCGATCGCGCGACGGTTACACCGTAGTTTCGCAACTCGTAGTACACCCGACGCAGGAAATCGACGATCGCATCACGGAGAGCCTCATAGCTTGGACCGCCCACCTCATACGTCAGGGCCGAGTTGACCGCTTCGTGAACCAAACCATTGATATGCCATCCGTAGATTCCGCGTACATCCGCAAGGGCAACAACCGGCACCTTCGCTCCCGAGAACAGCTCGAGCGCTCCACCCGTGCGCATGCCGGGAATGCTTACCCGTTCGATGAACGCTGACGAGTCATCCGGCTGGATCTGCCCATTTAAAAGGTGAAGCAGTATCTCGTAGATCTGATCCGCGTACGGGCCTTTCGGCTCGAGCGCATAGATCGGGCTGCCTTCCATTTCCAAGGTCCAGATGATGCAGCGCCGTTCGGTCGGATTGAGATCGAGATAGTCGACGAGATCGCGGACTTCATAAGGATTGGCTCCGTTGATTTCGCCGCGTTCTACGGCCAACGCCATCCGCTGTTGCAACGTTTGGACACCGATTTCCGAGCCCAGATCGAACGACATTCGACCGAGCGCGTAGACGAGGCCGGAATGGGCGGTGCTCGGCTTAATCAGCGCCCCATCCGCAGCCGCAGACAACACCACCCGACGAGCGGGCAACTAGGACTTTTGCTGCGCTTTCACCCGCGGCCGCATCCGGAACCGAATATCCCGCCGCGCCCGCTCCGCGGACCGAGCCAGCTGTCGTCCCATCCGATTGAGACGCTTGAGCATCAAGAACGGCTGCCGTGTTGCTCGACGCGCTGACACCGGCGAGGTGCGGGAACAGCCTTTCCACCGCCGACGGCAGATCGATAATGCCCCGCAGGCAGCGTTCAGGCTCATCGACGAGGGTGGGATCGCAGGGACGGGCCGTGTCGACCAATGCGTTTCGGATGGCACTCGCATCGATCGGCTGGCCATTCTGCAACTGCCGAACTCATGAGCAGGGCGACGAATACCCGTCACGACGGGTGCGGCTAGGCTGGTCCCCTTCTCACGGATGGGCTCCTCCATGCATGGCTGCGCACAAGGATTCGTTCGCCCGGCGCCATCGATGGCACCGTTCAAGTAATTACCGCCCCAATTGCTGAAGTTGAACGGCCGGCCGTCGTCCTTCAATGCACCGACGCCGAGCGTGTCCGGCAGCACCGCAGGAATGCAACGGCAGGTGCCACTATCGTTGCCGACCGGTGCGACGATCAGGACGTTGGCGTCGAGGCAATTCCTCACCGCCCCCGCCAGCAGTTCCTGCGCCTGGTCGGTCTGAGTAGGCACGCA
This sequence comes from uncultured Alphaproteobacteria bacterium, assembly GCA_963788885.1. Classification (GTDB taxonomy): domain Bacteria; phylum Pseudomonadota; class Alphaproteobacteria; order Rhizobiales; family Xanthobacteraceae; genus Bradyrhizobium. The sequence continues at coordinate 561,966 of CAWBIR010000002.1, forward strand.
GGCGGCACAATGAATGACGTTCGCTCCCAGTTCCTCGAGCGAGCTCGAACCCGCGGGCCAGATTGAGCGCCGACATGAACTCGCCGTGATCCCCGGGCTCATTCAATGGCACGACGATTACCCTGCAGTGGGGCGCAATGCCCGGTGCCGGGGAATTCGACTGCCCTATGATGATGCTCGTGACGTGTGTTCGTGCCGATCGCCGACGATCCGGTTCAGCACCGCAGGCGGAAATGCGGTCGCGAGCTGCTCCTGCAACGCCTCAGGCTCAAGATCTCCCTGCAGGAGTTCGCGATAGCGCGCATGTCGCTCGGGGGCAATCGGCTCTGCCCGCTCGTGCCAGAACGGATACTTCTTCGAGGCCGTGCTCCCGCGAAAGCAGCTCAACGTGAGATCGGGATCACCGTCTAGAATAACGATGGTGACCCGTGGATCTCCCAACGTCGATGTGCGCAGGACGTTGAGTCCGGGGAGTCGATCGTCCAGATCATGACTGGCCGGCGCCGCCACGCCGGTTTGCGGATCGGGTGCCGCTCCAGGCGTTACTGGATGCCCAGCTTCGGACGAGTCTTCGCCATCCGCCGCGGAAGTCCTGCCCTCGTTGCCGGGGGTCCCAAGGATGAACCCGCCGACAGTCGCCTCATCGAGAAATCCGACTGCCGCGGCGCTGGCGAGCGCGTCGTGGGCAATCTCCCCTACTGCGCACCCGCCGAGGTTCATGCCGGTCGCCGTCAGATAGAAGTTCTGTAGCAAAGCCCCTACGTTCTTGAGCACCAGCGCGTATCCGAGATATGGATAAGCTTCGAACATGCGGTCAAATCGCGCGGCGACGATCAGCAGGATCTGCGGCTTGCTTTCGCGCGCAGTCGCGGCAAACGCATCGTCGATCAGGGCGATGACGTCGGCGTCGCTGCCGTCCCTGATCTTCTCGAGCTGATGATGAAGCGGATCGTAGTGATAGAGGCCGCTGTCGAGCCCGCGGCAGTGTCGCACGACCGGATACAGCTCGAGCTCGTAGCGGGCTCCGCTGCCGGGGTACGGACGGTCGCTGACCAAGGAGTTACGATCGCCGAACTCGAATTCCGCAGATGTCCAAATTTGTCCTGGAATGTGCAAATGCGTTTCACACGGGCGGCGCGATAAAGAAATTCACCGAGTTGTTCGAGGGTGATCGGGTGATCCTCGTCGAACGTCCGGATTGACCGCCGTGCTTCCACCACCTCCGTCAACGTCGGTTCATTTCCTGGCGGATCGGGCCAAGCCGGGGCAAACGTAGCACCAGTTGCCCCATCGCCGGCTTGACGACTGGAGCGGACACCTGGTCTTTTCCCGGTCCTCCGGTAGTCTCGGTCGCGGCCTGGGACTTCGCGGCGGCATCATGCCAGCGCTTGCGCGCGTGAAAGACCAAATTGTGGAAGTCCCACATGCGAAGTTCAGTAGACTCTAGATCGCCGGCCAAAAATCCACCGCGCCAGAGCAGCCGCATGAACGCATCGACCAGATCGATCGACAAATCCGCAGCCCTACCGAGGGCCGTGATTGAACGCGGCTCGACGAGCCCGACAGCAGCTTGCCGGCCCGGGTATCGGTCAGCCTCACCCGACACTGCGAGAGCGGAGACTCCAGCACGAGCGCTCCCGCGATAGGGCGCAAATAGGCAAAGCGCGACAGCCGAAGCGATTCATAGGACAGTCCGGACGTGGCCTCCCGCAATTCGGCGCGTTCATTCAATCTTTCCATGACGGCCAGCGGTGGAACCGACCAACTCAATCGGTCGGTATCGATACCGTCCGGCATGCGCGCGGGCCGCACCTCGTCGAAGAGCCGGACAATGTTGTCGCCGGCGCCGCTCGCCGCGAAGGACGACAAGCCCAGAATCTGCGCAAGGTTGGACTCACTCATCGTCGTACCGCCTATGCATCCTCTGCTGCCGCCGCGATCGACCGCCGCTGGCGCCGTTCAAATGGCGGGGGGCGCTCGCCGACACCCGGCAGAACGTCCCCAGCCTTTTTGATGGTCAACAGTTGCAGGCGAAGGGCCTGCGATTGTCGGCCTACTTGTCGGTGCCCGAGGCCGCGCAGAAGCAGACGCGAATGCATTCGATGGTTGCCGAGGCGACCACACTCGACAACGACTCTTCCGAGAGTTCAGCCAGCAGCTCGGCCTTCTCGCCAACCTTGCCACGATTTCAGAGGGCGCGGACTGCTGAGGAGTGAGCTTCATATTGGGTTTCATAATGATCTTCTCCTTGAATATACGACGCATGCTCGACCCTTTCGGGTGGGTCGCTTAACCCCTCCTCCCTACGAAAGCTCTGATGGCCAAAGCATCCCATCGCGCGTGGAACGCTCTGGCGATATTCAAAACGGCATCTGCGTTCGGTTCAGTCCGGATTCCGGCGTAGGTCCGTCGAGCCAACCCAATTGGACAGGCACGTCATAGAGGCGGCCGGGAGCGAACCGCTGCCAAAAGAAGCGCATGCCTGGAACGACGACTTTCACGACGTTCAAGCCGATGTCCGGACGTGTCAGGTCGAGCACAAGGACCTCGAGGCCGCGTCTCCGGGCCGCGTCGATCGCGCTCAGCACGTCGTCGCGCAAGTCGCCGGTGCTGTGGCTCACGAAGTCGCTCGATCGTCTGGCGGGCAGATTGGAGGACGGAACCAGATAGGGCTTGTTCTGCAGGGAAGCGCCCAGCAACCACGCAGCGCTTTCGGGATCGAGCTTCTCCGCGGGCACCGTGTCCAGTTCGAGACCGACCTGGCTCATCTCCGTCAATGCGCGGGTGATCGCGATCGCGGGGTCGAGGATTGGGCACCATCGCTGATGATCAACCGTTCGGCATCTGCGTCTGTCCGGCGCGACACAGCCGCCATCACGGGAATGCTGAGATCAGAGGTCAGATCCAGCACCCACAGCTCGCGACCAATATCGCGGTAGTAGCGCTGCAGCTTCAGGAAATATTCGTCACCAAACTTGGCCAGATCGACGGCGGGACGTTGAAGGGCGTTGTACCACCACATCGAAACGCTGTCGCGTTCGACTTCGAGAAACCCCTGAAGGATCGCTTCCTCCAGCGTGTTTCCCGCCGCATTGCCGTTCGAAATCGGCCCGGCAGAAATCGTGGTCCGCCGGCAAACGGTACCGGGGATCGCAATACGACGTCGGCAAGAACTTGTGCCGCCGTTCCGTCAACGACCACAGCGGCGTCCACTCGATCGGACGGCTGGAATCGAAGCGCATCGGAATCCAGTCATGACCGATCAACTCGGTATAAGTCGTCCCGGTTGGCATACTGGAATTCGCTGAAGTGCAGGCAGCGTTCCGGAGGGATCGCCAATTCACCCAGCTCCGCAAGCGTCGCGCGCCTGCGCGGCTCGTCTCCCTGATAGATGAAGGAATACCGCTCGACCGCCTCGCCGAAACCGCTGGCGCGCGACTGGGCATCCGTCTTGCCCTTACCTGAACTCTTGTGCCGCAGGATCTGGCGAAGACCGCGCAGCGATCCGACGCTGCCCATGCTGTGGCTGGCCTTGTATGTGTGCACCAGCGCATTCTCCGGATCGGAAATTCTTGCAAGTTCCGTCACCCACGCCTGAGATCGGGCTGATCAAATGGCCGTATCGTTCCAGCGTCTGCTCCGGTGTCATCGACCGGTGCCCGCTGTCGTCGACATATCGCTTGGGCGACGGTTTCAGATCAATCGGCTCAAATCCGCGCCGGCCGACGAGCGATGGATCGCCGCAACAATGGCACTGGGGTCGATGTGGCAGCTTGTGCGTCAGGCACTCCTGGGTGACATGATCGAGTGTCAGGATCTTGCCGGCCAACGTCGCGGTCTGGCCGATGCCTGTCTCGGTCGGTCCCACCGGCCGCATGGCGATCCATTTCGCGATCTCGCTCGTCGCCCAATTCAGCGCCGAACTAACCGTCGAGGGCAAAGCCGGCCGCGACGTCGGTAGACAAGTCGCGGCCCCTTGCATGGCGCGCTGCCTCTGAATTGACGACTTGATCTCGACGTTGCCGCCGAGACGCTGCGCTAGGCATTGCCAGCAACCGGTCTCGCCAGGCACGAAGATCGGCCCAAGCCACACGACACTGCCCACTGGCTTGACGATCATCCAGGGGCGCCCAGTCCGAACAGCTGCGTCGTTGATGCCGGAGAGTTCGGGCCGCAGATAGTCGTCGGTTACCACGACCCGCAAGTCCAGCGGGCCGGTCGCCGAACCAATCTCTCCCGTGAAGGTCGCGCACTCGACCGACAAGCCGGCGTCCGACAGCAGCTCGGCCAGAGGCCTTGCGTCCATATCGCCGATTGCACCCAGCACGACCTTGCCTCGTCGAAGACGAGGTCCGATCTTAGACGGTTCAAGCCCCACTTCGCTCCAGAACGCCGCCACTTCCGCAGGCATGCCTTCGACGGCATCGACGAGATAGCCAAGCCGCCTCAACCGCTCGAGCACGTGATCGACATGATCTGCCGACACGGTGTCGGCAAGCAGGCCATGAATTTCGTCGATCGCGTATCGACCGTAGAGGAATGGCACGACGGCGCAATAGAGACGGCCGGTCAGCACATGGGATTCGTGCTCGCTCAGCAGATAGACATGCATTGGCTCCACGATTTCGACGCGGAAATTCGGTTTGATACAAGGCTTGGCGCGCGTGGCGCCTTGCATCTCCGACCCGAGCGAACTATTGACCTGCATCCGTTTGAGCATTGCTATCGTCATCCGCTGCTGTTCAACGCCTGCTCGCTCTTCTCAGTGATCGAACGACGAGGCGGGCGCTTTCAAAGTTTTCGTGCTCAGGCCCATATGATGCCCCTGAGAAAGAAGGCCCGCGCCTCCTTGCGCGTGTGCCTGTCCAACAGCGACAAGGGCGGGAGATGACGCATATAGTAGGTGGCGGTCGACTGCAGGACCGGTGAAATCGCCGCAAGTTCAGCGAATTCGACCACCTCTTCGCTCGGCTCCTTCTTTGCTTTCCGTCGGCGTTGATAGGCTTTTGCCTTCTTGGTCATCACACACCTCTCCATCGTTATCGGCGCGTTGTACGCCCGATGCGAATACGTTCAGAAGCTCCGCCGGCTGGCGGCAGAAGACATGATCTGTCGATACCCGGGATTTCGGTACGATGCCGGGTCGTTGTAGTTGGCGCCGAACACCACGTGGACCCACATCACTTTTATGTCTTCCACGTCTCCATCCGCGGGAATTTCACGCAGGTTGACGGGTCGATCACGTCCGAACCGGTCAGCGGCCTTGCCGAACGCTTTATTGGCCTGGTCAATATCGGAAGAGCCATGTCACGTTCCTCCAATGGTCAGAATGCCGACGTCCAGCGCTTCGGATCGCCCATCGGAACCGGAATCAGGTCGCTGACGTCGATCGTGTAGCGGAAGTTGAGCTTCGCCCGCTGGTTGTTTTCCGGATCAGAAGAACTTCAACTTCACGTCCCAGCAATCGCTGTCCATTCGGCAGAACGGGCTCTTCTGCACCGAAATTTCGTCAAGCTGCATTCCCTGCGTGACCGGATCTGTGAAGATCTGCATCGCCTGGAAGACGCTTGTCGCGCCGAAATTGAGCGCGCGTTCTTGCGACGTCTTGCCGAGATTTCGCAGGTCGTAATAAATGCAATTCAGGAAGCCGCTGAGGGAATCGCGGAATTGTCTGGCCTTGGGCTAAATCGAAGTCGATCTTTGCCTGCTTCAGCGCGAGGCTAACCAACGCATTGGTGTGCCAACCGAACAGCCCGCGTCGGTTCTGCGGCTCGATGACCGGAACCACTTGGCCAGAGAAGAGTTTCACGGTGCGGCCGGTCAACAGACCGGGCACACTGGCGCGTTCCACGAATTCGTCAACCGTCTCGGCCTGGATTTCGCCCTCCAGCAGCTCTCGCAACGCCTCGTACACGTCGGCGGCATAGGGACCAGCAGGTTCGATGACATAGACCGGTGTGAGGTCGATCTTGAAAGTCCAGATCAGCGAGCGGGCTTCCCACGGATTGTCGTGCAAATACCTGACCATCTGGCGCGCATCGTAGGGATTGGCTGGCACCGTACCAACGGGATCGAACACCGGATTGGTGGTTGGCTCCCCGGTTGCCCTGTCGATCGCCGGCATGGCCTGCTTGAAGCTGTCGCGGCGCGCCTCGGTTCCGAAGTCGTAGCCGAGCACGCCGATCGCGTAGACGATGCCCTCGGCGTCCGCGACCTCGTCCGGCGACTGGCTCGGAACAATGGCATTCATCCGCCCGCCATTCGCACGGCTTGCAGTGATCGTCCCGCCGCCCGCTCCTCCGGCTTGGGCGGACCATTGCTTGACGCTGCCAACCGCAGACGGCGTTGCCGAGTGCGGTTCTTCCGATTGCTGTGCTTCGGCCTCGTGCTCTCCTCCGTCCGGCGGGACCCTCTCCGTTTCGAGGTCCTCGCACGCACATTGAGGTGTTACCGCATTTCCTTTGGTCGTTGCTGCATGGATCATCTGCTTGCTCCCTGTTAACGCATCGAAAGCGCCCGGCAGGTTCAGCCTTCCAGCCAAACACCGGCTAAACTCTCTGAGCTGGCTCCGTCGCACGAAAGCGCGGTGTCCAACAGCAATTGGCGAATTCCGAGCGGATCTGGCTTTTCTCCTCGGCTCGCCTGCAGACCCAACAAGAACGCGGCTGCACCGGAAACCAATGGGGTCGCGAAGCTCGTGCCGTTCGCCCACGTTGTACCTCCGCCCGGCTTGGCGCCGAGAATCTCTTCTCCGGCGCCATCGCTCCGTTCGCCCGGTAACGATCTCCCCAATTGCTGAAGTTCATTGGCCTCCCCTGGCGATCCAGAGCGCCTACGGCGAGGACGTTGGGAAGCGCGGCCGGCACATGCAGGCATTCGCATCCGTCGTTGCCCGCTGCGGCCACGACCAGGATGTTGTGATCGCAGCAAAGGCGGACAGCGTTGTGGAGCCAAACGTCAGCCTCACCGAAATCGGTCAACTGTCCGCCGCTGATATTGATGACGTGCGCGCCATGATCTGCGGCCATCTCGATGGCACGAGCCAAATCCAGCTGCGAGGAGCTGAGCGACTTGTCGAATGATCGGAATGATCAATCCGGTGCAATCC
>CAWBIR010000003.1:0-146835 GCA_963788885.1 uncultured Alphaproteobacteria bacterium
GCGGTTTCGAAAGACGAGGCAAGAGGGTTGAGCTTTCGGGACTTGGTGCATCTGGCGATTATTGACGAAGACAACATCTGGTCAAAGTTGTCTCCAGTCCTTTCCGCAAATAACGTGGAGACACCGCCGCGAAAGTCGGTCTTCCGGTTGGCCTTAAGTGGGATAGATGCGTCTTCGTTGGTAATGGCAAAGGAAGCCAGCGATAAGGTTGTGCCGCTCCAACGGCAGAAAGAAGCAATATCATCCCTAACCGTGAAATATGCCGAACGAACTGGGCAAGCGGACGAGGGTGCCACTCGGTCGCGCTTCCTAGAGTTAGAGACGAGGCTAAAGGAGCTTGGCGAGAGTGTTGAAGCGGAGGAGACGCAATACAATCGGGCTTTACATGAACGCCGTAGATTTTCCGAATCGCAGGAGGCCGCCGCTTCTAGATATCGAAAATTAGGATTGCTGTTATCGCGGTTCGACCTTCTGGACCAACACTACAGGAGCGACTTGAATAGACTTGATGCGATTGCGGAAGCGGGTTCACTCTTTAATGCAATTCATGGCGGCGTGTGTCCAGTGTGCGGAGCGGAGCCAAGCCAACATAATCCTGAAGCGTCCTGTAGTTTCGACACTGACTCGCTTCTCAATGCTGTCACGGCCGAAACGGCAAGGATTCAGGGATTAAGACGAGGTTTGTCAGAAAGTGTTACGGCGTTAAGGTGGGACATGGATGACGCCAGAAAGCGTGAAGTGGAATATCAAAATGCTAGGGACGGAGCAGAAAGGCGTGCATCGCAGTTAGGACCCATCGTTCGTGATCGAAGGCGCGGCGTCACCTCGTTGAGCAGTGAGATGTCGTCTCTTCATCAAGTCGTGGCGCAGTTTGACGTGATGCAAGCATTTAGAAAGCAGATAGCTGACTTGGACACCGAGATTTAGGCGACCCTTCCTGCGGACACGCCTCTTGATCTTGGTTTACCACCAGCAACGTCCGCAGCGTTTGCGGCTGCCGTAGAGAAAACGCTGCGAGCGTGGGCCGTCCCAGACGTAGATCGCGTAAGCTGGGATGCACCAAAATTCGACATTCAAATTGGTCAGCGACGCCGTGGAGATCGCGGAAAGGGTATACGCGCAATTACGTGCGCTGGATTCATTCTCACGCTGATGAAACATTGTCGAACGGAAGGCAATCCGCATCCGGGATTCGTCATGCTGGACTCTCCGTTGCTAGCGTACTGGGAACCAGAGGATCAATCAGACGATTTGTCTCAAACGGATGTGGATGAACGGTTCTACGAATGGTTTTTGGAACTGCCCAGCGTGGGTCAGGTAATTATCGTTGATAACCGGCCGCCGCCATCGTGGTTGGCGACGAAAGCGAATGTCGTGCATTTCACCAAAAGCACGGTCGGTCGATACGGATTATTTCCACCGGCCTCATGATGCTGCGGCCGTGAGTTATCGCGCGAGCCGGTGGGGAGCTAGAATAATCTAATTTACTACTAACGAATCGTCAAACCGTCAGCAATTGTGCTGGCGGTTTTTTATTTTCAACGAGGAAAGAATTATATGCTTGGACAAAAATTGTTGGAGTTCCCTGAACTGAAAGCCGTTAAGGGCATTCACCTGTCGCGGCGTCATATCGACCGAATGGAAGCCAACGGCGACTTCCCTGTAAGGGTGAAGGTTGGTGAGAGGCGCGTGGCGTGGGTCGAATCTGAAATCGACGCCCATGTTGCCGAATTGATGAAGGCGCGCCCCGCTAGGAAGAGCGCGCCTACTGTCCACTAGCGAACGACAGAGAGAATGTACGTCTCATATTGTTTCAGGGCGTCGCGCTTTTTGCTAATGTAGTTGGCGGTGTTGTAGACCTTGTTCAGCCCCTTCTTGACGTGATTCAGGATCGATTCCGAAACAGCATCCGGCACGTCAAGGTCTTCTTCCATGACTGTCTTGCCGGTGCGGCGGAAGTCGTGAAACACCCAAGGCTTGTTGATGCCAAGCGCTTCGTCAAGTTCGGCCTTGGCCTTCGACCAGCCTGAGAATCCTGTATCGAGTTTGCCGAAAAGAAACTTGCGATCTTTGTCGTAATGTTTTTCCAGAATGTCGAACGCGGTATCCGACAACGGAATGGTATTGTCTTTGCCGTTCTTGAATTGACTGCCCTTGATTTCAAGCTGTCGCTTCTCGCGGTTGAATTCTGAGGTGGGAAGACCGCCAATTTCGTCGCGGCGTTGCATCGTTAACATGAACAGCTTGACGATATCTCCGAACTCGTCATCCGGCACGCCGTGCCAGATGGACTTTAGTTCGCGTGGCGTAAGGGTCCGGTCGCGTGACTCTTCTTCGTTCTTGTTGGTCTTCCCGAATGGATTGTTTTCGCACATGCCGTCTCGTATCGCCCAATTGAAGAACGCAGACCCGGCAGAGCGGGCACGGTTCATGGCGATCTTGCCGCGCTCTTGATTGATGGTGTTCAGTTCTCTTGCGGCAGTGGCACGGTCAATGCTGGCCAAGGGGAACTTGTGCAGCGCCTTGAAGTGCTCTTCTAAATACCGCTTGGTGGCGTCGTAATAGGATTTGGATCGTTCGTCTTTCAGCTTCGCTAGGAAGCCGTCGATTGCAGGGCTGAACGTCTTCCCAGCTTCAACGACCGCTTTGGCTCGTTCAATGGCCGGGTCGATCTTCTTAGCGACTGAACTCGAAGTAGCTCTTGGCTTCCTTCTGCGCCGCTGTTAGGGCGACCTTATCGACCTTGCCCAGTGACCGGCGTTTCTCAACCGTGCCGATCTTGTATTGGACGACGTAGGACGCCCGACCGCCGTTTTGAATCCGAATGCCGAAGCCGGGCAGGGCGTCATCCCATTCGAAGTGGTCGCGCTTGCCGGGTGGTGCTTCGTAATTGTTGACGCTTGCTTGAGTGAATTTCACGGCTGACGGCCCCCAAAATAGGTAGACTATAGGTAGATTGGCAAAGGCGGTTTGAGTCCGCTTTTGTCTCACCAATCATGTGGTCTATAGCTGTTTGCCGCAGGAGGATAGCGAATTGTCTACCTATGTCCCGTCTTGTCTAGGCCATGACACGACTTTTAATCACGGGGTCCTGGGTTCGATCCCCAGCGCGCTCACCAACAAAATCAAACACTTAGAACAAAAATGCCCGCACGAACGAAATGCTTGTGTGGGCAAACCGATTGGCCGGCGGGGCAGGCGGGTGCGTTGTTGCCGGCCTTCCTTCGACATTCGATCGCCCGCGAGGCATCCCGCCTCGATTCGTGGAGATCGAAATGAGCGACCAGACCAAAGATTGTGAAGAATGCTACGGGACCGGCAACGAGGCGCGGATGCGCGGCGTCGAGCCGGGCCGCAAGATCGTATTCCATCCGTGCCCCGCATGCGGCGGGACCGGGAAGGTGCCGGAAAAGGCTGCGTCAGCTTAGCTTCGCGCAAGCACGGCCGGCCCTATTAGGGGGAAGCTCGCGGCCGGCCGTGCAGGCCGTGACGAGGTGGGCGTCAGCGACCCGGAAAAATAAGCCGTCGGCGCGGCACCTGTTCCTCGGGGAATTCGTTAGACAGGGTATCTCTCCCCGTGGTTGTCTCGTTCCGCGAAGAACTGAGGAACGATTGCCTACTTCCCGGGTGCTGTCCGTATTTGACCCTCGGTGCCTAGTTTAAAGTTAGCGGTGTCCTAATTTGCGCGAGCGGGTAATCTTCTGGCTTCACCGTTGAGAAGCTACGCATGGCACCGCCAGAACCCCCGCAGTACTGTTCGTTTTGTGGGAAACACAAAGACGAGCTTCTGGCCGTCATTGCAGGTCCTAACAACCTCGCAATCTGCGATGAGTGCGTCGTGCAATGTGTTCGGATAATCAATTATAAGCATCCTGAATGGCGGAAGCACTTGGATTTGGAGCTCGCTAAAAAATGGTAAGGTCGCCTCAGTTGGAGAGCCTTCCCTTGCCATCGCATTCTTTGCAGCGAGGCTGATAAACCCTGACGCTTGGGCGCTCCGGCTCTTTGACCGGCACAATACCTGTCCCATTGCACGCCGAGCATGCTTGCTCAATCGGGCGCTTAATCGGCTTCTTCATGTCACTGTTCCGCGGCTCAATGCGATAATTCGTACTTTCGCATTTCCTGCAAACGGGCCAGGCAATACTCGCGATACAGATTTTCGAAGAACGCCCACATGACCGAACCCCATCGTTGGTCGTGCCAGCAAGGCTAAGCCCAGGTCTGTTTCCGGATTGCTTCGTTGCTTTGGAAAAATGGTTTCGGGAAGGTGTTGAGATCGATCTGGGATGCCAAAGCGCGGGACCGAAGCCCCGCCCTGACTTTAGGAAGGTCGCTGGTGAGTCCGGGAATTTCGGGCAGTGGGCTCGTCAGCAAATCGTTGCGAACTGGTTGGAGTCCCTAGGCCGTTTGGGAGGCTTTATCATTTGTATTTCGCTGCCACGCCTTAGAGTGCTCAGTAATCCACTTGGCCGCGTCATGCTCGGTAATGAAGCCCTTGATTACCTCCGTTTCGCCATCGGGCCATAGGATGTCGATTCCCCAGCCAGTTCCGGGATTTTTCCGAGCCATGAAAGTTGGTGGCTGCTCGAACATCCTTCGAACATGCGCCCACGGCAGGACGGTTCAAGCCAGTCATCCTGACACAATCAAACCGAGCAGACCGAGAACAAAGGCCCGCCCTGTTGCCGCCACACACCATCGGAATCATTCCAGGCTCGACTAAAGCTGGGGACGCTAAGTCGAAGGGGTGGCAATGGCAGGCAGCAGATCGAAGTGGCGGGCCGCGGTGCGGACACTCGTCAAGATGAGCGGGCGGCCACGGCGCCGCATTCGTCGACGGCGTGGATAGCAAGGGTTCTTAGGAAAGCTGAGCGCGCGACCGAAGCCCCGCTGCCAATTTGTCACAGGGGGCGGCCAAGTTCCGCCGTCTTCCGGGCGTGCCGAAAACATTTTTCCGCGTAACATCCTTAAATGGGAGGGCTCCCTTGTTGCTGCGTTGGGAAGCGTGGCTGGGTGAGTTCGATGATTGAGTTGATTGCGACGGCTGCCGGCGTGGCGAGTGCCTTCATTTTCTTGATGCATGCAATCGATGCCTATCGCGCGTAGAGCGAAGCGCGGGACCGATTAAGCCCCACGCCGTCCACATTAGCCAGAATTGCGCATACGTAACGCGCGTCCCAGGGGAAACTCCTGTCGGACGGTGCTTACCCGCCAAACCCGGTCATTGTCTGCCAAGCACCGGCCTGACCCGAATACCTAGGTGCTCGGGGCCACACGTAGAGAGGAACGGCGTAGGCGTTGGCGTTGCGGAACTGTTCGCTGTTGTATTGCCGCACGTAGCGGACGTGATGACGTTCCTTGGCAAACGCGACCTGCGCGGTCGAGCCTGCGACCAGTGTGGCACCCACGAAAATGAGAATGATCTTACGCATCGTGAACTCCTTCGTTGTTCCCTCTGCATCTACTTTCGTTGTCCCCTCCACGTAAGGGTCGGACAGACGTCCTGGGATTGGGCTCACGATCAAAAATAACATCAAAGGAGCGTGAAGAAGTAAGGCCGCCTCAATGGGCGGCCTCTTTCGGATGGTGCGGACTTGGGCTCGGGACCGAAGCCCCGCGCCGTGTGGGTTGTGACGTCGGCGCAGCGTCCAAAAGTGCGCAGACCGACCGGCTGGCAGGCCGGTATCACAAATCCGTGGGTCTGACTTAAAACGTTGAACCGTTTTGCAAGCTTGGGCGCCCCACCTTCGTAGTTCGATCGGAGTAGGCTGCCTTGGACGGTATCACTGAAACGACGTCTGTAGGCTCGGCGGTCAGTCGAGGCAAATTGCTCGACCAGCTTTTCAAGATCGCCTATTTTGCAGTCATTACTGCAGTGACGATTGGCTGGGCGTCCGCCATCGGTTGGATCACCGTCAGGTTGACACTTTGGTTGATGGCGTAGCTTGGCGTTTTTTGATGTACGGAGGCGAACATGAGCCTCAATTTGAAGCGTTTATCTCTCACTACTGAGCGGCTTGAAATTCTCACTTTTACAAAAGCTGATCTCCAGGCGCAGTTCCTTGAATTAATGAAGCTGCGCGAGCAGGTCAGAACGCCACAGCTTTCGGCGGATCTACAAAACGTGGCGCAGGCTCGAAAGCCCGCGCCAGTTGTTATCCACGAAGCCGCCTAGCATGCGCTGCCGGTTGCGCTTCCGGATCGATCGGCGCCAGCGCATGGGCCCCGGCCGCTGATTCCCTGTAGGACCTTTAGAGGCCCGCGCGCGTTGAGGCCTTAGACCGGGGGCGACCGCGAACCGGGAGCTAGTGATTTATGAGCAATATCCCCCTGGACCTTGAAAGAAGGTGCGAACAGCGGTGGGCTGCCAGATTTGAGGCCGCGCGAGCGCTCCGAGAGCAGCATCGCCTTGAAAGGGAGCAGCAGCAGCAACCACCGCGCCCGACAGCAGCAAAAGAGAAACCCGCCGCGGTGAGCCGGGGCTTGAGGCCTGCACCGGCTGTGTGAGCGCGGGACCGAAGCCCAGCGCTGGCCTGTTTCCGAACGCAGTGGTTTGAAAACCACAGTGGGGGGCTAATTTGAAATTGAGTTTGGAACCGAACAGACAAGACGCGAATTCTATGGACGATATTTGTGGAAATCCGGCTGAGGGAGCGGACCGGAAATGGCCGAATATCGCGCATACATTCTTGGACCGGACGACAGGATTTATAAGGCGGTCGATCTCTTCTGCCCTGATGACGAGATCGCCAAGGAAAAGGCCAAGCAACTCGTAAATGGCCACGACGTAGAGCTTTGGCAGCTAGGCCGCAAAGTCGAAACGTTGAGGCGCTCGCAAGAGTAAGGCCAAATACCGGTTGCGCCCCGATGGATCGGTTCGACCTCTATTACCGGCTCTCAATATCTGGCTGGCCCTACTGATGGCCGGTGCCACCTGCCTGTTGCTTTCGGCCAGTCCCTCATTTGATTCGACTCCCAGGCAAGAGAGGAATCTGAGTTGTCCCATCACCGCCCCACCCGCGGCTACCATCGGTGACTGAGAGTGTTGTGCTCCCGCCGAATGGGGAGTAACTGCGATGCCAACAATCGAACAATGCAGAACATACGCTTTAGAATACAGGGTATTGGGAAAAGATCAGCACAACTCAGCGCGCCGATCCTCTGTGCTTTTGAACATTGCACATAGTTGGGCGGCTCTCGCTCACCAACTTGAGAGCCTGACGGCAATCGTCAAGGACGAAGGAAAGTAAGGCCTTCTCAGTTGGAGAGCCTTCCTTTGCCATCGCATTCTTTGCAGCGAGGCTGATAAACCCTGACGCCTGGGCGCTCCGGCTCTTTGACCGGCACAATACCTGTCCCATTGCACGCCGGGCATGCTTGCTCGATTGGGCGCTTAATCGGCTTCATGTCACTGCCCTCCATGACTTTAGGAAGCCCACTGGTGAGTCCGGTCATCTCTGGCACGTGGGCTCGTCGGCAAACCCTTGCGATCTGATTGGAGTCTCTACGGGCGTTGGCGCGGCTGTCGGATTCCCTACCGGACAGGCGATGAACCGATATCGAGGCACCCAAGCGGAGTTCCAATTCTCGATGGTCCTGCCGCAGACGGCGCATTCAAAGCTGCTGATCTCGCGCGACTTTACGATGTGCTCGCTGCGGTCATAAACCGCGCCGCATTTACAGGATCGATGACCCGATTCGGACATGTTCCCAAGATGCGCTTCGGCCTGTCCGCTTTCCAGTGAACAACCCTGCCATAATCAAACTGACCAGAAGGCCGATCGCCAGGCCTGGGTGTGTCGCTGGCGAGTCCGGGTCGAGCTGGCTATCACGGGCAGGTCGGTAAGGCCGCCTCAGTTGGCAAGCTCGGCCTCTGTGTCAATCTGCCTGATCCTTTCGCGCAGTAGAGCCATCTTAGGCCTAGGCTTGTTGAGAAAGGCGAGTTGCGCGTTTAGCTCGGCGAGTAGTGCTTCCAGCTTGGCTTTCTGGGCTGAGATGTTCTTTTCAAACTTATGGGAAACGGATCGGCGACGCTGCATGAAACAACCTACGAATGCAAATAGTGAAACGGCCCCGGCTGGGGGGCCAGATAGCCATGGCCGTCTTTGAGGGCATAGCGCGCAGCCAACCCGGTTCCCCTGCTTTTCGTTCCTATTTTCAAAGGGCGGCGTAGTGACGCCCCGGGTCTTATCGCCGCAGCCTTCGGCCATGGCTCGCCAACCGCTGCCGGTTGCGCTTCCTGACCGATCGGCGCCGGCGCATGAGCGAGTTCTAGCTGAGGCGGCACCTCCTACCGGAAATCACAAGACCGATTGATTGCCGGCAGCTTGACCGGGCGTACCGCCGTTCGAACCGGTGTTGCATCAAAGCATCACCCCGGATCGAAATTAGCTTCATGGGAAAGAAGTCTTTGACTGTGCAAGGGCACGGTCGTTCGCTCTGCGCCGGGGCACGCGACAGGTGGTGTACCATGCGTGAAGAATTTGCTTCTTACAGCTTCCTCGCTTTGACCGTTGCCGGCGTTGTCCTGCTTGGCACTGGCTTGGTCGCTCTCGCAATTACCTAATCCTGGTTTGGGACAGTAGCGACCGATACACCGCCGATCTGGCGATAGCCCGTCTATGACTCGACGAAGGCCGCTGGGAGTCCGGAAATTTTCCGGCTGTGACGTTCGGCCTATCCGCGCCATCGAAGCCAGACTGACCCTTGCGCGGGTCCGGTCTCTCGGCAAATGACCGTCTCTCAGCCCCAAGTTTAACCCTGACAGCTACCACCAGTTTCGCTAATCATGAGGCGGGGGCTAATCTGCCCCCGATCCCTGGAGGGAATGACGATGTCGAGTTCACTTCGAATTCTTGCCGTGTCAGCCGTGTTGGCGAGCGGAATCCCTGCGGTCACCGGCGTAGCCAGTGCGGCACCTCTCGGCGAACCGCTTGCGATCGCCAAAGCCGCCCCGAACGATACTCAAACCGTGCAATGGAGAGGCGGCCCGGGCCCGGTCGTCGGAGGACTTATCGCGGGCGCCATCGTAGGCGGAGCGATAGCCGCCGGCGCTGCCCCCTATTATGGACCGGGATACTACGGTCCGCCGCCAGCGGCCTACGGTCCTCCTCCCGGCGATGCGATCGGTTACTGCATGCAGCAGTTCAGATCTTACGATCCGCGGAGTGGGACATATCTCGGCTACGACGGGTTTCGTCACCCCTGTCCCTGAGACGCTCCCAAGCGTCAGATTGGCGAAGCCCCGCCGGTTTCAACCGGCGGGGCTTGAGCCAAACATCTAGCCAACCCTTAAATTTTCCGCCGATGTTTTTCCCCGGTTCTCCGTCTCTTCGTAACTCACCTTGGCACCCTCATTGAGGGTGCTCAGGCCGGCCTTTTCGACGGCCGAGATGTGCACGAAAACATCCTTGCCGCCCTTGTCGGGCTGAATAAATCCATATCCCTTGGTTGCGTTGAACCACTTTACGGTACCTGTCGCCACTTCCTCACTCCCTTTCACAACTGCGCGAGCGCACCTTAGGACTCTCTGGCACGGCATCGCAAGTAAAAGCCGCCGCTGGCCCGTTCACGCCTTAGCTCGCTTCCGAGCGGATTTCGTTGGCGACAGGCTGCGGGGGTGCGGCTACCGATGGCAACGCGACCGGCCGCAGTCCGATCAGTTCGGCCGTACGGACGCCGGCGTCGTGCCAGAACTTGAACGAGTTGATCCGGGAGCTCTCGAGAATGGCAATCGCCACCGCCGCCAGGAATGGCAGGCTCTCGAGCACCAGCACACCTGCAAAGATGTAGATTTCGCGGATCTGCTTGGAATTGTTGGTGACCACGAGCACAACAGCGCCAATCAGGAGCAGCACCCCGATCACGGCTTCCCAGAAGGCCTGGAACTCGATCGACATCCGCGACAGGCCGCCCTTGGAGGTACGCGCGAACGGCAGATGTTCGGTGATCAGGCCCTGCGCAACCGCACGCGATACCGTCCACTGCACGCTCATCGCGGCAATCATGGCGCCAAACATCTGTCCCCACTTCACCGGCACGCGCAGCCGATAGAGAATGAGGAAGTGCGCTAGCGTAACGACGAAAGCCGCGATGATCGGTAAAGTTAGGATCCGGTCGGGAATCGCGATGTCGGCGAAAGCGACGATCGGCACCCAGATCAAATTGAGGATGGCGACGACGACGCCCAGCGTTTCCGCTCCCAGCCAGTTGAGCCAGCCGAGTGAAAATTCGCGCTTCTGGTCGCGCGACAGCCGGCTCGCGCCGGGCAGGAAGCGCCGCCAATGCTTTTTGACGATCTGGAAGCCGCCATAGGCCCAGCGATGGCGCTGCTTCTTGAAGGCCTCATAGGTATCGGGCAGCAGGCCGTGCCCGTAGCGATAGTTGGTGTAGTGGGTCAGCCAGCCATGCTCGATGATGTTCAGGCCGAGATCGGTGTCCTCGCAGATGGTGTCGCCGGCCCAGCCGCCAGCCATGTCCATCGCCGCGCGGCGGATCAGGCACATCGTGCCATGCACGATGATGGCGTTTTCCTCGTTGCGCTGAACCATGCCGATGTCGAAGAAGCCGGCATATTCGCCGTTCATGATGTAGTGCATCAGTGAGCGGTCGCCGTCGCGATGATCCTGCGGCGCCTGCACGAGGCCGACGCGCGGATCGGCGAATACCGGAACCAGATCCTTCAGCCAGTCCGATCCCACGACATAGTCCGCGTCGATGACGCCGATGATCTCGGCATCCGCGGCCGTGCGCTCCATGGCGATACGCAAGGCGCCGGCCTTGAAGCCCTTAACCTTTTCGGCGTTGATAAACACGAAGCGCTCACCCAGCGCACGGCAGTGATCCTGAATCGGTTGCCAGAACGCGGGATCCGGTGTGTTGTTGATGATCACGACGCATTCGAAGTTCGGATAGTCGAGCCGCGCCACCGCATCGAGCGTTGCCTTGAGCATTTCCGGCGGCTCGAAATAAGCCGGGATATGGATCGAGACTTTCGGGAAGCTTACGCTGCCGCCAATTGTCGCAGGCACCGTCGGCTCGCCCTTGACGATCAGACGCCGCGGCTTCCTTCCAAAGGCGATGGCCGCGATCTCTTCGACCCGCGCCATCGCAATCAGCACCAGCGGCACCAGCAGGATCAGGCCGAGCGTCAGTGCGAAGGCCGAACCGAAGACAAAATAATGTCCGGCCCAAAAAGCGAACACGGTCGCGGCCCAGGCGCCGACGCCGTTGGCCGCGGCCGACAATGTCAGCGCTTGCAGAACGGTCGGCTGCGCCAGCCGCAGGATCGGCAGCGACATCAGGATGCCGACGAGGACTGCAATCGTCGCAAGCTTCCAGTAGTCCGGATTGACGATCGGGCCGGTCCAGCTGAATTTCGGCTCACGCGCGGCGTTCAGGATTCCCCAATAGGGGCCGACGCCGCCTTCAAAGTATTTCCAGGGCTGATCGATCGCCTCGACGATGTTGTAGTCCATGCCGATGGCTTCTGCCCGCGAGACGAAATTGCGCAGCACGACGGCCTGTTCGAAAGAGCCCGGAAAGGCGCCTCGCAAATTGTAGCCGGCGCTTGGCCAGCCGAACTCGGCGATCATGACGCGCTTACCCGGAAACTGATCGCGCAACAGCTGATAGCGATCGACCGCCTGATCGACCGCTTGGGTATCGGTGAAGTATTCCCAGTAGGGCAGCACGTGGGCGGCGATGAAATCGACGGAGTAGGCGAGGTCCGGATAATCCCGCCAGATGTTCCAGATTTCACCCGTGGTGACCGGCACGTTGACGGACTTCTTGACCCGCTTGATCAGCTCGATCAGATCCTCAGGCTTTTGCTCACCGCGGTAGATCGTTTCGTTGCCGACGACGACGCCGATGACGTTGCTGTTGCGGCGGGCGAGATTGATGGCGGCATCGATCTCGCGCTCGTTGCGATCGGAATTCTTGTCGATCCAGGCGCCGACCGTGACCTTGAGGCCGAATTCGGCGGCGATCGGCGGAACGAGTTCGACGCCGCCGGTCGAGGAATAGAGGCGGATCGCGCGCGTGATCGACGACAGCTTTTTCAGGTCGTCGCGAATCTTCTCAACAGTCGGGATGTTGTCGACATCCGGATGCGCAGTTCCTTCAAACGGCGCATAGGACACGCTCGGCAGGATTCCGCGGAAGTCAGGAGCCTGCTTTTTTTCCTGAAAAAAGCCCCAGAGCGCGGCGTGAGCGGCAGTAACCAGGAACAAGACGGCGACGACGGCGCGCATCGCAACTAACCATTAGGGGCATACAGTGGGATAAAGCGAACCCGTCCCCAAGGTTCGGCCGGCATGAAAGTGGCCTTTAGGATAATCCTGCCACGCGATTAGACAACTGGTATGGTGCGATGGCGTTTTCAGGGCGCAAAGCCCCAAGCCCGCGCTCTTCCCGGGTTATTTCGCGGCGGGTGCCGGGGGGGCTGTGGCAGGCGCCGGCGCGGCGTTGCCGGATGTCGTCGACGGTGCAGGAGGCTGAGCGGCGGCGGCCTGCGGCTGGGCATTCGGATTGATCCAGCAGGCATGGATGCGGTTGCTGAGGCTGTTCTGCACCTTGTCGTCGATCTGGGGCAAGAAACGCGTAAAGCAGCGGAAGGCCGCCTGTACGTGGCCGCCCGGACAGCCAAAGCGGTCGTAGAGATCGAGGTGGCGGAAGGCCGTATCCAGGTCATCCCTGTACATAAGCTGTACGACACGGCGTCCGAGCCAGACACATTCGGGGTTACCGGCGGGGCCATTGATGGCCTGGGCGGCTTCGGCGAATTCGTCGGTTTTGCGCTGGTTATCCTTGGCGGCATCGGCCGCATTCGCGGCAGGCTTGCCGGACTGATCGGGGTTTGCCGGTGCGCCGCTCTGGGCCAAGGCGCTGCCGAAGCCAAGCATCAGGGCCAGTCCCGGAACAATGAAATAGCGCGACACCGCAAACCGACCCTGAAGTACCCGCTGACGCATAAATTCCCCGATCTGGTTCCGGCCCAACTCTTTGCAAGTCCTTGCCTAACTCCGGCTCGGCAAGCCTTGTCGGATACGATACCGCTCGTCACGCTTGCCGCCCAAATAGGTCTCCAATGCGGCGGCCAGACGCGCTGGAATCCCATGACGGAGATTTTGGATTTTGTCCAGCAAACCCACAACTTTATCGTAGTTTGGTAAAATCCGCCGAAGGGAGGGGATCCGGTCCGGCCTTTCCCGCTCTTGGCAGACCGCCAATGACCGGCTAATCGACGATCCCTGCCTAGTGTCCCGGTTCCGACATTCGTATCATATCGCGGCGGGCACGCTTACGAATGCCAGAACCAAAGGGGCACTAGCAAATATATCTAGTGCGGCTTGGACTCTGACGTTCCTTCGAAGAGGTCGCGGCAACACTGAAAGGGACGTCAGAGTTGCCACACTAGAGGATGGAACCGATTTCTTTTCGCACGCCGCTGGCGCTTCTCATACTATCCTTGGGTTCGATAGCCGCGGTGTGGTGGTGGCTTGCCACGCCGATTTCGCTGGCGCGCGCGCCGATCGATCCCAACGCCAAGCTTCAGTGCGTTTCCTATGCGCCGTTCCGCGGCGAGCAGACGCCACTGTCGCCCACGACCCATATTTCTGCGGAACAGATTTCCGAAGATCTCGCCCAACTCGTCAAGGTATCCGATTGCGTCCGCACTTATTCGATCGACAGCGGCCTCGATCAGGTGCCGGAACTCGCAGCCAAGGTCGGGCTGAAGGTCATCCAGGGAATCTGGCTCAGTGGCAATCGTCAGAAGAGCGCGGTTCAGATCGCTACCGGCATAAGGCTGGCAAAGGAATTCCCTTCAACGATCACGGCGCTTGTCGTCGGCAACGAAGTGCTGTTGCGCGGGGAAATGAGCCAATCCGACCTTGCCGCCACGATCCGCCAGGTCAAGGCGCAGGTGCAGGTTCCCGTGACCTATGCCGACGTCTGGGAATACTGGCTGCGCTATCGCGAGATTTATGACGCGGTCGATTTCGTCACCATTCACATCCTGCCGTTTTGGGAGGATCTCCCGATCCGCGCGAAATATGCCGCGGCCCACGTTGAATCGATCCGGCGCCGGATGGAAGTGGCCTTCCCGGGCAAGGAAATCCTGATCGGCGAGACCGGCTGGCCGAGTGCGGGGCGGATGCGCGATGCGGCGCTGCCCTCACGCACCAATCAGGCACGCGTGGTTTCGGAAATCCTCGATCTGGCCAAACGCCAGAACTTTCGCGTCAACCTGATCGAGGCCTATGACCAACCGTGGAAACGCCAGCTCGAAGGCACCATGGGCGGCTACTGGGGATTGTTCGATTCCGTCCAAAGGGCACTGAAATATCCGCCAGGGATCGCCATCAGCAATTATCCCAATTGGAAGCTGCATATGACCGCAGGCATGGTCCTATCGGTGCTGGTTTTCGCTGTGGCCTGGCTGACGCTGCGGCGTAAGCCCTGGACCCCCCGGTTCACCTCCTGGGTCGCTGTCGGCCTCTCGGCCACGTCGGCCGGCGCATTGCTGGGGGTGGCCGCCGACAAGATGTATTACGAAAGCTACGGTCTCGGCGGCTGGCTGTTTTGGGGCTTTCTGCTGGCAGCCGGTGTCGCTTCGCCGTTGTTCGCCTCGTATGCCCTGATGTCGGGCAGATCGCTGCCAACCTTCCTGGAACTGGTCGGCCCTTCCGGCTATCGCGGACGGCCGTGGACTGCGGTGATCTTGGGTCTGGTGCTGGCAATCACGACGGTGATCGGCGCGGATACCGCAGTCGGCCTCGCGTTCGATCCCCGCTACAAGGATTTTCCTTTTGCGGCGCTGACCATGGCCGTGGTGCCGTTCGCGATGCTGAGCCTGCTCAATCGCCCGAAGGAAGGCGTTCGTCCCATCGCCGAGGCAACCTTTGCGGGACTATTCGTCATGACCGCCATCTACACCGGCTTCAACGAAGGTCCGGACAATTGGCAGTCGCTGTGGACCTGCGCGATTTATGTACTCTTCGCTGCTACGCTGTGGCGGGCGCGGGCCGTGCAAATCCCAGAATGAGCAGGCCGATCGCAAGGCCGGACAGAACGACGTTGTAGAGCACGATGCCGAACCCCGCGGCGATCAGTCCGAGCGTGAGCAGCACGATCGATGGCCGGATCAGGTGCAGCACCGCAATGATAAGCGCGGTGATGCCAAAAACCGAGTTGCGAAACAGCGTGGTCGCAAGCGCCCGGGACCTGCAGAGCAGGGTTTGCAGGCCGGCATCACAGGCCAGCGACGTGCTCGAAAGCTCGATCGCCATATACCGCACATAGATCGCATAGCCGACAGTGAGGAAACCCACGACCAGCAACCATTGCACCTGATAGGGAGTGAGGCGGAACGGGGTTTTCTTCACGACAAAATCCTCACGCAGAGCGAGGACCGATTTGACGCTTTTGGCCGCGCCGCGCAAGGCAATTTTCGAAATGCCACGTTGAAAGCGCTTCAAGAAATGGCGTCAACTCATGGCAATATCGTGATTATTTGAAATCCGACCCGCCGGCTCCGGCTCACGTAGGCTATTCGCGTTTGCCGAAAAGCCGAGACAAGGTCGACGGCTCCGGCTTCGGGGGAGGAGTATCCTCGACCTTCGGGTGCCTCGACGAATAGTAGTGCCGGTGGGACGATTGCCTGGAAGCGCTCGCCGCAGGCTTGTCATCGGCCTCGGCCTTGCTCGCTTCTGACTTGTCGACGTCGTCGGCGCCCAAGGCCAATCGCTGTCCCTCGAATACTGCGGTGGAACAGCCGCGATCGCTTATTGTCAGCGAGGCGCAGATTTTTGCAGCCGCCGCCGCATCGCTGATTGGCCCGGCCACCAGCCGGAGCTGCATGCCGAGCCCGTTGTTGTTTTCCTTGATGACGATGATCGGCCGCAATTTGGACAGCGCCCCATTGGACCTCGACTTGCGAAGCCCGCGCCAAAGCGCGCGCAATCCGGGAATCGAATTGGCACCGCCGACATCGACACCAAATTCGGTGCGTGAAGCGACAAGCGCAGGTGCCGCTGAAGGCAACGCAGCTTCCGTTTCGTCGGGCGCGTTTGGCGTTACTGCTGCGATCTCAGGCGTCGCCGTGGTGGTTGCTATCTTTGGCAGTGCGGCCGGTTCGATCAGCTTTCCGGCCGCGGGATCGGGCGGACCCATCATCGATTTTGACGCCATCAGCGAACCCGACGGCTGGGCCATCGCGGCTTGCGGCGCAGTCGCTGATTTTGTGGGTGAGCCCGGTTCGGACGAGGTTGCGGATGAAACCTGCTTGTCTTGTTTGTCTGCGGCCTTTTCTGCGGCCGCAACCTTATCCACAGCGACAGGCGCCGTTGCGGCTACCGGCGCCACTACGGGAGCCGGCGATGACTTCGTGACCGGGGCTTGCGGCTCAATCGAGGCCGTCGTTGCCGGGGCGACGGAGGTGGTCGAGGCGGTCGGTCCAGCTGCCGGAGTCGACGCCGAGGGGGACGGCGCCGAAGGATTGCTAGACGCCGTTACGCTCGCATTGCCCTGGCTCGTATTACCTTGGCTCGTATTACTTGGGCTCGCGCTCGCTTGACTTGCGCCGCCTTGGCCAAGGCTGCCTTGGCCTGGAGTAGCTTGTGGACTGGCCTGGCTTGCACTTGTTGGCGGAGCCGATGATGCGGAGCTTTGCCGCGCGATGCTGCCGGTCACCGAATCCAGCCCCTGCTCAAGAACCGCGACACGGGAGTAAAGCCGGTCCCGATCGCTGCTGAGCGTATCGACGGCCGACGCCAATCGCCGCGTCTCGCTCTGACCTTCCCTAGCGGTCAGTTGAAGTTGCTGGGCCTGCTTCAGCAGATCGGCCGACGCGGACTGTTCGCGCCGGACGCCAATCGAAGACTGGTTGGCCAGCAGGGCCACAATGACCGCACCGACCGAGACGGCCGCCCAGGTTCCGAGCCGCCAGAGTGCGCCACGGTCAAGTTCTTCATCGTCGGCAAGCAGGCCAGAAAGCGCGCCGCCGGTCTCGCCGACGTCGAAGCCGCCGCGCAGCTTGTCGGAATCCTTCGCCATGAGATGTCTTCGGCCCCCCTGTAGGCCCCAACCGAATCAATCGGTAAACATTAACAGGAAATCGGCGACCATCCTTCGATCCTCAGGGCCCGGCGTGACGCGAATCGGGTTTCCATCCAACGCCAAAACGCTCTATGAGGGCGGCAACGGCGGTGACGCCGAGCAAGTAGTTCAAAGGACCTCTGATGAGCGGCAGGACCAGCCTGACCATCGTGCTCGCGGCCGGCGAGGGGACACGGATGCGGTCATCCCTGCCGAAGGTCCTGCATCCCGTCGCGGGCCAGTCATTGCTGGCGCATGTGCTGTCGGCTTCGCCCAGGGGCGAGGGGACATCGCTTGCGGTCGTGGTCGGACCGGACCATCAGGCAGTTAGCGATGAAGCCAGACGATACCGGCCAGATGTCGAGACCTTCGTGCAGCGCGACCGCAAAGGAACCGCGCATGCGGTGCTCGCGGCGCGCGACGCCCTGGCACGCGGGGCAGACGATCTGATCATTGCCTTCGGCGATACGCCCCTGATTTCGGCGGCCACGTTTGAACGGCTGCGCTCGGCCCTGCATCAGGGTGCAGCGCTCGCTGTGCTCGGCTTTGAAGCCGCCGACCCGACCGGCTATGGGCGGCTTCTCGTCGAGAACGGCCGCTTGACGGCGATCCGCGAACAGGCGGACGCGACTGCGGCCGAACGCAAAGTGACGCTCTGCAACGCGGGCATCATGGCGTTTGATGGACGCAAGGCGTTATCGATCATCGAGAAGATCGGTAATGCCAACAGCAAAGGCGAATATTATCTTACGGACGCGGTTGCCATCGTTCGGGACCTGGGATTGGAGGCTGTCGTGATCAAAACCAGCGAGGGTGAAGTGCGCGGCATCAACACCAAGGCACAGCTCGCCGAAGCCGAGCGCGTCATGCAGGATCGCCTGCGCGCCGCCGCCCTCGAGGCCGGCGTGACCTTGATCGCGCCGGAAACGATTTTTCTCGCAGCGGACACGACCTTTGGTAAGGATGTCACGATCGAGCCGTTCGTCGTCATCGGTCCGGGCGTTTCGATCGCCGACGGCGCCGTCATCCATTCCTTCTCCCATGTCGTGCAGGCCTCGATCGGAAAGAACGCTTCGGTCGGGCCCTATGCGCGGCTGCGTCCGGGAACGTCGCTGGGAGAAGGCGCGAAAATCGGCAATTTCGTCGAGACCAAGGCTGCGACACTTGAAGCCGGAGTCAAGATCAACCATCTGAGTTACGTCGGCGACGCCCATGTGGGCGCCAACGCCAATATCGGCGCAGGCACCATCACGTGCAACTATGACGGTTTCGGCAAGCACAAGACCGAGATCGGCACCGGCGCTTTCGTCGGCACTAACTCATCGCTCGTAGCGCCGGTCAAAATCGGCAAGGGCGCCTATATCGGTTCAGGATCGGTGATCACGCGCGATGTGCCTGACGATGCCATGGCAGTGGAGCGCAGCCAGCAGACCAACCGCGAGGGCGGCGCCAAGCGCTACCGAGAGCTCAAGACGCGCGGCAAGGTGCCGAAAGGCAGTTAACGGAGCTTGTTAAGCTTTTCACTTAACACTGTCTCAATTGGCAATAATTATTGAGTATCTTGGCCCGACCGGATTTCGTTAAGAACGGCCGGGGATTTCTCGATCAGGGGCTAGCAAACCGCATGTGCGGCATCATCGGCATTCTCGGAAACGGACCGGTCGCCGAGCAATTGGTGGATTCGCTCAAGCGTCTTGAGTATCGCGGCTACGACTCCGCCGGCGTCGCCACGCTGGAAGGCAATCATCTCCATCGCCGACGTGCCGAAGGCAAGCTCAAAAATCTCGAGACACGCCTGCGCGAGGCGCCGCTCAAGGGCAATACCGGCATCGGACATACGCGCTGGGCCACGCACGGCAAGCCGACCGAAGACAATGCGCATCCTCACGCCACCGAGAACGTGGCCGTCGTTCACAACGGTATCATCGAGAATTTCCGGGAGTTGCGGCAACACCTCGAGAAGCAAGGCGCGAAGTTTGCCAGCGAAACCGATACCGAGGTGATCGTGCATCTCGTCAACTCGTATCTCGTCAAAGGTGCCTCGCCGCAGGAAGCCGTGAAGGCGGCGTTGCCGCAGCTGCGCGGCGCGTTCGCACTCGCTTTCGTCTTTCGCGGTCACGGCGATCTCTTGATCGGCGCGCGCCGCGGTTCGCCGCTGGCGATCGGCTATGGCCGGGGCGAGATGTATCTGGGTTCGGACGCGATTGCGCTGGCGCCTTTCACCGATACGATCAGCTATCTCGACGACGGCGACTGGGTGGTGCTCACCCGCGAAACCGGCGTGATCTACGACGCGCAAAATGCGGCCGTCAATCGCGAGGTCCTGAAGTCCGGCGCCTCGTCATTTTTGGTCGATAAGGCGAACTATCGCCACTTCATGGCCAAGGAAATCCACGAGCAGCCGGAAGTCGTTGGCCACACGCTTGCGCGCTATGTCGACATGGCAACCGAACAGGTGTCCTTGCCGCTAAAGCTGCCGTTCGATTTCAAGGATATCCAGCGAATTTCGATTACGGCCTGTGGTACCGCGAGCTATGCCGGCTACATCGCCAAATACTGGTTCGAGCGGCTGGCGCGCGTTCCGGTCGAACTCGATGTCGCCTCCGAATTTCGTTATCGCGAGCCGCCGCTGCACAAGAACGATCTCGCGATCTTCATTTCGCAGTCCGGTGAGACTGCCGACACGCTGGCTGCCCTGCGCTACGCGAAGTCGCAAGGGTTACACACGCTTTCAGTCGTCAACGTGCCGACCTCGACCATTGCACGCGAAAGCGAAACGGTGCTGCCGACGCTCGCAGGGCCCGAGATCGGCGTGGCTTCGACCAAGGCGTTCACCTGTCAGCTGATGGTGCTGGCTGCGCTCAGCGTTGCCGCGGGTAAGGCGCGCGGTGCGCTGTCCGATGCGGATGAAGCCAAGCTCGTGCACGGGCTTATCGAAATTCCGCGGCTGATGGCGGCGGCGCTCGCGACCGAGCCGCAGATCGAGAAGCTTGCCCGCGATATTTCGAAGTCCACCGACGTGCTCTATCTCGGCCGTGGCACCAGCTATCCCCTGGCGCTGGAAGGCGCGCTGAAGCTCAAGGAAATATCCTACATTCACGCCGAAGGTTATGCGGCCGGCGAACTCAAACACGGGCCGATTGCCCTGATCGACGAGAAGATGCCGGTCGTGGTGATTGCGCCGTATGACCATGTGTTCGAGAAAACCGTCTCCAACATGCAGGAAGTGGCCGCTCGCGGCGGCCAGATCATCCTGATGACCGACGCCAAGGGCGCGGCGGAGGCGACCATCCAGTCGCTGGTGACGATCGTGCTGCCGGATATGGGGGCGATTTTCGCCGCGATGGTTTATGCCATTCCGGTCCAACTTTTGGCCTATCATACGGCCGTGGTGATGGGCACTGACGTCGATCAGCCGCGAAATCTCGCCAAATCGGTAACCGTCGAATAACGCCGGGCCGGTAGGGGTCTTCAAAAGTCTGCTAGGATGGCTTAGCTGGCATACTAACAATGCCGCTTCCACCCGACCTGGAACCCCGATGAACCGCGACGACTTGCCTCCGCCAGCACCTCCGGAAGAAGCCATGCCGGAGGTCCACAGCGGCCTTATGGCCCGCTTCCGAAATTATTTTCTCACGGGCCTGATCGTCGCCGGTCCGATCGCGATCACCTTCTACCTGACCTGGTGGTTCGTCACCTGGGTCGACGGCCTGGTGCGGCCATTCGTTCCGATCGCCTACCGACCGGAGACCTATTTGCCGTTCGGCCTGCCTGGTTCGGGTCTGATCGTGGCCGTGATTGCGCTGACATTGCTTGGTTTTCTCACCGCCAACCTGATCGGGCGTTCACTCGTTGACCTCAGCGAACGTTTTCTTGGCCGCATCCCGGCGGTGCGCGCGATCTATCGCGCCATGAAGCAGGTGTTCGAGACGTTATTTTCCGGCAAGGGATCGAGTTTTCGCCGTGTCGGCCTTGTCGAATTTCCGTCGCCCGGCATGTGGTCGATCGTGCTGATCTCGCAGCCGCCGAGCGAGGAGATTGCCGAGAGCATTCCCGGCAAGGAAGAGCACATCTCGGTGTTCCTGCCGTGCGCACCGAACCCGACCACGGGCTTCTTCTTCTATGTCCCCAGGAGCAAGATCCTCGAAGTCGAGATGAGCGCGGAAGATGCCGCAACGCTCATCATGTCCTGTGGCGTGGTGCAGCCTGGCTCCGACTCGCAGTCGCAGAAAAAGATGGCAGCCCTCGCCGGGATGGCCAATGCAGCGCGGGCGGCGAATGCGTCACCGCTGCTACCGGAGCCGGCTAAAGTCGACTGAACTTACCCCGCGCCCATCAGGGGCACGGCTTCGCCGCGTTCGTACAAATAGAGCAGGCAGCGCAGGGCGTCGCCGCGTGCCCCCGTCAATTTCGGATTTTCTTTCATGATGCGCAGTGCCTCATCGCGCGCCTGCGCGATGAGTTGGCCGTGAGCCTCGGGGCGCGCGATCCGGTAGCCGGGCAGGCCGCTTTGCCGTACGCCCAGCACGTCGCCTTCGCCGCGCAATTTCAGATCTTCCTCCGCGATGCGAAAGCCATCGGTCGTCTCCCGGATCACCTTTAGCCGTGCCTTCGACATTTCGCCGAGCGGCTCGCGATAGAGCAGGAGGCACGTCGACAACTCCGAGCCACGACCGATGCGGCCGCGCAACTGATGCAATTGGGCGAGCCCGAAACGTTCGGCGTTTTCGATCACCATGATGGTGGCTGCGGGTACGTCGACGCCGACTTCGACGACGGTGGTGGCAACGAGCAGGCCGACTTCGTGCGCGGCGAACTGCGCCATCACGCGATCCTTCTCCGTCCCCTTCATCTGACCGTGGACGAGCCCTACTTTTTCGCCGAAACGCTTCTGCAGGCTTTCAAAACGTTCGGTGGCGTTGGTGAGATGGCCGGTGCCTTCCGCTTCGGATTCTTCCACCAGCGGGCAAATCCAGTAGACCAGCTTGCCCGCGCTCAAGGCGCGGCCGACCGCTTCCATCACTTCCTCAAGACGGCTCATCGGCACCGCGCGCGTGTCGATCGGCTGACGCCCGGCCGGCTTTTCGCGCAATTCGGACACGTCCATGTCGCCGAAATAGGTCAAGACCAGCGTCCGCGGAATCGGCGTTGCGCTGAGCACCAGGACATCGACCGCCTCGCCCTTGGCGGTGAGCGCGAGGCGCTCGCGCACGCCGAACCGGTGCTGCTCATCGACGACCGCCAGCGCCAGCGATTTGAAAATCACGTCGTCCTGGATCAGCGCGTGGGTGCCGACCAGAAAATCGATCTCGCCGGCTTCAAGCCGCGCCAGAATATCCCGCCGCTCCTTGCCCTTTTCGCGTCCGGTGAGAATGGCAACCCGCATGCCGGCACGTTCGGCGAGCGGTGTAATTGTCTTGATGTGCTGCCGTGCGAGAATCTCCGTCGGCGCCATCAGCGCGGACTGCTTTCCTACCTCAGTGACGGCAGCAGCAGCCAATAACGCAACCACCGTCTTGCCTGAGCCGACATCGCCTTGCAGCAGCCGCAGCATGCGGACGGGCTGTTGCAGGTCGTCGGCGATGGCGGCGGCTGCGTCGCGTTGGGACGAGGTCAGCGCATAAGGTAATGCGTCGATGACTTTCCGTCGCAAATGCCCGTCGCCGGCGTGGCGATTGCCGGCCGGCCGGCGCAGTTGCGACCGCACCAGGGCGAGCGCCAATTGCCCGGCCAGCAGCTCATCGAAGGCAAGCCGCGACCAGAAAGGCCCGTCAGGCAGGATATCCGTCAATTCGACCGGGATGTGGACGCGGTTCAATGCCTCGGTGATTGGCGGGAAATGGCAGCGGCGGATCACCTCGGGGCTGATCCATTCGGGCAATTCCGGTAACTTCTGAAGCGCCTGCGCGACCGCCCGCCGCAGCGAGCCCAACGCCAGCCCCTCGGTGAGCGGATAGACCGGATCGATCCCGGACAACTTCGCAAAACCGGCTTCGTCGACCACGCGGTCTGGATGGACGATCTGCGGCACGCCATCGAACATCTGCAACGTGCCCGAGATGTATCGCTTCGAGCCGACCGGAAGCAGCTTCTCGATATAATCGGCCTTGGCGCGAAAATAGGTCAGAACGACGTCGCCGGTGTCGTCGCTGGCATAAACGAGATACGGCGCCCGGGCGTTGCGGGGCGGCGACGGCCGATGGCGGTCGATCGTCACTTCCAGCGTGACGACTGTTCCGGGCTCGGCATCGCAAATCTTCGGCCGGGCGCGGCGGTCGATCACGCTCGAGGGCAAATGCAGCAGCAAATCGATCAGCCGCGGCGTCTCCTCGCGCCCGAGGAGATAGCGGAACAGCTTGTCCTGCTTCGGACCGACGCCGGAAAGGCTCGTGACCGGCGCGAACAGCGGATTGAGCAGAGCAGGGCGCATCGAATCTCGAAAGATCTGGCGGATCAAATCGGCATAGCTGGTACCGTTGATAATCGGGAACGAGACGGGCTGACAACCGCCATTCGGATCGCTATATCAGCGCCGCCCGGCACGTCCGGGCTTTTGGCGTTGGATGGGATTCGAAAATGACGGGAACGACACGATCGAGCGGGGGCCTCGATGACCGCCGCAAGCGGCTTTTGTTTCGCTGCTGGCATCGCGGCACCCGGGAGATGGATCTCATCCTTGGCCGGTTTGCCGACACCACCATTGCGGGCCTCTCCGACGATGAACTCGCCGAATTGGAGCATTTGATCGAGATCCCCGATCCTGACCTCTATGCCGCTCTGTCAGGAGATGCGCTGCTGGCTTCGCAATATGCCGGGCCATTGTTCGAGCGCATCAAGGCGTTCCGCCCCGGAGAGCAGGGCGAATGAGGCAACAAGGCCAATCCCCGGCGCTGTCGCTCATTCCCGGTCGCGCGCTCACCTTTGCCAACGTCGCCGAAGGCGCCGAAGGCCTTGTTATTTCGGATTTGGCGCGTGCGGTTGCGGCGCGGCCGAAGGCGCCGGCCGTAAGTCTTGCGGTCGTTTGCCGTGACGGACCGCGCTTGCAGCAACTGGCCCGTGCGCTCGCGTTCTTCGCGCCCGATCTTTCGGTGCTGCATTTCCCGGCCTGGGACTGCCAGCCCTACGACCGGGTGTCGCCCCATGGCGGGATCCTCTCCCAGCGGATGACGACGCTGGCGCAACTGTCCCGTCTCGTCGGGAGCGAAAAGCCACTGATCGTGTTGACGACGGTGAATGCCATCGTGCAGCGGCTGCCGGCGCTCGGGTTGGTCGCGGCGCAAGCGCTTTCGGTCGCGCCCGGCCACGTGGTGCCGATGGATTCGATCGTCGCCTGGCTGGAACATAATGGCTATAGCCGCTCGTCGACGGTGCGCGAACCCGGCGAATACGCCGTGCGCGGCGGCATCCTGGACCTGTTCCCGGCGGGGCTCGATCTGCCGGTGCGGTTCGATTTCTTCGGCGACAGCCTGGAATCGATTCGCAGTTTCGATGCCGAGACCCAGCGCACGCTGCTCGACATGCGTTCGCTCGATCTGGTGCCGATATCGGAATTCCAGCTGACCACGGAAACCATCCGGCGCTTCCGCATGGGCTATGTCGCGGCCTTCGGCGCGCCCGAGCGCGACGATCAGCTCTATGAGGCCGTCAGCGAAGGCCGCCGCCATCCCGGCATGGAACATTGGCTGCCGCTGTTTCAGGACCGTATGGATACGCTGTTCGATTATCTCGGCGACGCGCCGATCGCGATCGAACCGCAAAGCGAGGACGCGGCGCGCGAACGCTTCAAGCAGATCGCCGACTACTATGAAGCGAGGCGCGAGGCGCTCGATCATCCCGGTGGAGGCGCCATTTACAAGCCGCTGCCGCCGGATCGGCTCTATTTCACTGAGGACGAATGGAACAAGCGGCTGCAAGAAGCCGCGCTGGCGCGGCTGACACCGTTTGCGGTGCCCGAAGGGAGCGCCGACACGGTCGATGCCGGTGCGCGGCAGGGTCGCAGTTTCGCGCCTGAACGCAACGACAGCACGGTCAACGTGTTTGAGACGGTCGTCGGTCATGTCAACGCGCTGCAATCCCAGCGCAAGAAGGTCGTGGTCGCGCTGTGGAGCGAAGGCTCGCGCGACCGCATGGAAAGCATGTTGCGCGACCACAAGCTGCTCAACCTGACCAGCGTCAACACCTGGCGCATGGTTCAGGCCACGCCGCGCAACGAAACCATGCTGGCGGTCGTCGGCATGGAAACCGGATTCGAGACCGACCAGGTCGCTGTCATCACCGAACAGGATATTCTCGGCGATCGCCTGGTGCGGCCGCGCAAGGCAAGCCGCAAGCTCGATAATTTCATCTCGGAGGTGACGAGCCTCGCGACCGGCGACATCGTCGTGCATGTCGAGCACGGCATCGGACGTTTTGTCGGGTTGCAGACGCTGCAAGTCGGCGGTGCACCGCATGATTGCCTCGAACTGCATTATGCGGCCGATACAAAGCTGTTTCTGCCGGTCGAAAATATCGAACTGTTGTCGCGTTATGGCTCTGACAGCGCCAATGTCGAGCTCGACCGGCTCGGCGGCAGCGGCTGGCAGGCCCGCAAAGCCAAGCTGAAGAGCCGAATTCGCGAAATCGCCGGCGAGTTGATCAAGATCGCCGCCGAACGTCATCTGCATGAAGCGCCGAAACTGCCGGTGCAGCCGCACGTCTATGATGAATTCTGTGCGCGCTTCCCTTACGAGGAAACCGAAGACCAACTCACCGCCATCAATGCGACCTTGAAGGACCTTGAGCTCGGCCGGCCAATGGACCGGCTGATCTGCGGCGACGTCGGATTCGGCAAGACCGAAGTGGCCTTGCGCGCGGCGTTTGCCACCGCGCTCGACGGCAAGCAGGTCGCCGTCGTCGTGCCGACCACGCTTCTGGCGCGCCAGCACGCCAAGACATTTACCGACAGGTTTCGCGGCTTTCCCGTGAACGTCGCGCAAGCTTCGCGCCTGATCGCCGCCAAGGAGCTGACGCAGGTCAAGAAAGGGCTGACGGACGGCTCGATCGATATCGTGGTCGGCACCCACGCGCTGCTCGGCAAATCGATCAAGTTCCGCGATCTCGGCCTTCTGATCGTCGACGAAGAGCAGCATTTCGGCGTCAGCCACAAGGAGCGGCTGAAACAACTGCGCGCCGAGGTGCATGTGCTCACGCTGAGCGCGACGCCAATTCCGCGCACGCTGCAACTGGCGCTTACGGGGGTGCGCGAACTCTCCATCATCGCCTCGCCGCCGGTCGACCGGCTGGCGGTGCGAACGTTCGTGGCGCCGCACGATCCTCTGATGATCCGCGAAGCACTGCTGCGCGAGCGCTATCGCGGCGGGCAGGCCTTCTATGTCGTGCCGAGGATCGAAGACCTTGCCGGCGTGAAAGACTTCCTCGACAAGAACGTGCCGGAGATGAAGGTCGCGGTCGCCCATGGCCAGATGCCGCCGACCGTGATCGAAGACATCATGTCGGCCTTCTATGACGGCAAGTACGACATCCTGCTGTCGACGACGATCATCGAGTCCGGCCTCGATATTCCAAACGCCAATACCCTGATCGTGCATCGCGCCGACATGTTTGGCCTGGCGCAACTCTATCAATTGCGCGGACGTGTGGGACGCTCGAAGTTGCGCGCCTATGCGCTGTTCACGCTGCCGGCGCAGCAGAAGATCACCGCCCAGGCCGAGCGGCGGCTCAAGGTGCTGCAATCACTGGAGACGCTCGGTGCGGGCTTCCAGCTCGCTTCCCACGATCTCGATATCCGCGGCGCGGGCAACTTGCTCGGCGAGGAACAATCCGGCCATATCAAGGAAGTCGGCTTCGAGCTTTACCAGTCGATGCTGGAGGAGGCGATCGTCAACCTCAAGGCCGGTGTGGTTGAGCCCGCGGCCGACCGATGGTCGCCGCAGATCACGATCGGGATGCCGGTGCTGATTCCCGAAGATTACGTCGCCGACCTCTCGGTTCGGCTGTCGCTGTACCGGCGGCTCGCCGATCTCGAAACCGACGATGAGATCGACAATTTTGCCGCCGAGTTGCGCGACCGCTTCGGCGTCTTGCCGGACGAAGTCCGCTATCTCTTCAAGGTCGCGGCCATCAAGAATTATTGCCGCAGGGCCAATGTCGAGAAGGTCGATGCCGGGCCAAAGGGCGCGGTGATCACCTTCCGCGACAACAAATTCGCCCAACCCGACCGGCTGGTGTTCTTCATCCGCCAGCACGGTCAGGCCGCGCGCGTGCGGCCCGACATGAAGGTGGTGTTCTTCCAGGAATGGAAAACGGCCGAAGAGCGGCTGTTGGGCACGACTGAAATCCTGCGCCAGCTCGCCAACCTCGCCGAGGACCGCAAGGCGGCATAACGAAGCCGCCGGCACTGCTGCCGGCGGCCAGTCAAACCTGACGATTAGCTCTACTTCGGATATTTGAACTCCGGCGCATCCTTGAGCGCTTCCTTGGTGGTGTTCATCGACGCCAGCCATTTGTTGTTCTTGGCGTCGTAGCGCACGTTCACCGCAGAAGGTGGCACCGCGACGTAGTGTTCACCCATCCCGAGGAAGCCGCCGACTGACAGGATCAAGGCATCGACCTGGTGATTCTTGATCGCAAGGTCGGTGATCTCGCCGATCGTTTCATCCTTCTGATTGGTGATATTCAGGCCCTTCAGCTTCGAACTGAACATTTCGTCCTTCGACACCGTCGAGAACTTCGCTTCAGCCGGCGCGGTGCCGGTCGTCCTGGCGTCCTGGGCAAGTACCGGGGTAGCCAGGATTGCGAGCGAAGCCGCAATCAACGCGAGTTTCTTCATAAGTTCCTCCTCCATTGCATATGTGATGACAATGCGAGGTTGGAACGAACGTTCCTCGATTTAAATTCGGAACCTTTACGACGCCGCGCGGCGGCCTTCGTCGTTGAGGCGCGCGAGGAGCGACTGCACGGTATCCTGCGGCAACAGCGTTGCGACCGATACGGCCGGCTCGTTCCGCCGCGCGCCCTTGTTGTCGTAAGCGGTATGCCGCATGACGCTGAAAAGGCGGCGGGCGATCATATGCGCGGTCCGCAAGTCGGTCTCCGCGAACACAACAAGCGCCGATCCATCGTCCCGCAGCGTGCCGAAATCCATCTGCCGCAACAGCTTGCTGAGCAGCCGCGCGCCGTCGAGCCGTGCGCGCGCATTGGCCGGGTCGAAGGCAAAGCGCGCCAGCGACAGTCCGCCGCCATCGGCAAGCGTCTGGCGAACGGCGGTTGCGAGGTCGCGATCGAAAGCGGTGGCCGTCAGCAACCCCGTCGACGGATCGAGCAAGCCACCGGCATCGATCGACCGCAGCGTGCGGCTCAAATAGGCTTCGAACGCGTGCTGACGGATCAGGGGCAGGGCGTTAGCTGTAACATCAGCGGGATCACCTGACATGACCTCGAGATTCGGCAAGTCATAGGATGGCACCAGGCCCGCAAGCGTCGTCACGACGGGCAGATTGCGAAAGCGCGCATCTTCGCTGAGCACCGTGAGGAAGGCATCAGTCACGCGATCCGTAAAACCTTCGCCGAGCACGATGCCGTCGATATCGCGGGTATTGAGATGTTTGGCGGCGGCCTCGATGCTCAGCGCGCCGACGACGCCCATGCGCTCGCCAAGCGCGACGGAAAGGGCGGGATAGGCGCCACCGCGTCCAACCAGAAGCACCGTTGCATCGCGCACCGGATCGATCTCAGCGAGCGCTGCTTCCGTTACTCGATCATTCTGCCGGCGCAGGACCGTGGTGTGGAGGGTTCTGACCCGGAGCGCCGCTCGCAGACGTGGCAACAGGCGATCCCAACTGCCATGTCCTTTCGAAAACGGGATGGCATTTTCGGGCAAATTACTTTTCGGCTCGATCACGAGCAGCGGAAGATAAGGTTTGATGTCGGCGATTTGTCTGGCGAGTGCCTCGAGTTCGGCGCCCGCGCTTTGCTTTGCCGCGGCAAGAACGATCGCCGGATGGAGTTGCGCGACCGCGCGCGAAGCCTCGGCCCAGGTCGTCTCGATCACCGGAAACGTCGCATTCTCGCCAAGCGCCGCCATGAATGCGGGCTGCTTGTCGTCGGACACGACGATGATCGGACCTTGTTGCTGGGACATCCCTGGAATTCGGATCACACGCTTTTGCTCGGCGCGATCCTAGTTTGGCGGTCTTAATGCCCTGTCAACAAAGGCAGCAGGTTAACTTATCAGCCAACGATGGTGCGATCGCGAAAAGCTTCTGCCATCAGGGGGTTAAGCCCGAGTTGGGTCAATGCCTCGCGGCCGCGCGCATTGTCCTGGGCGCGTCCGGCCAGACGGAATCCGCAGAGACGATCGGGCAGGGCCGTCAGAAGCGCGCCCTGTCCGAGCCGTTTGGCCCATTCCTGAAGATCCTGCGACAGGAAACGGTAGCCGCCAACCGAGACAATACCGGACGGAGGCGATGTGATGCAGATCGCGCCGGAGGAGCGATCGATGCGAGCGGAATAGCCTGTGTCGGCATAATCGGGAGGCGCGGGCTGCGTGATAAGTGAATCGGTCGGCGGAGGCGCATAGGCCGCCACGGTCACCATCGGGCCTCGCAAGGCGAGCGTCCCCTTGGGCGTCAATACCGTCTCGCCGGCAATCGAGGTGCCGGGGATATCGCGCGGAGCGCCATGTGGTCCCGGCATGATCGGAACCGGTACGCCATCGCCGCTCCGCCTTGCCCCGAACAAACCGACCTCGCCGAATAGATAGACGTCGGTAAACCTCGCCTGCTCAGCCGTCCATTGTGCGCTGGAAGCGACCTGTTCCGGCATGCGCCACAGACCGATCACATGGCGCAACGCCGGCAGACGCGAGCCTATATCGGCATCGGTGAGTCGCAGTGCCATGGCGGCCGGCGCCACCAGCGTGTCGCAGGCGCAATCGTTGATCTGTCGCTCCAGTACTTCGCCGTCATAGGGATGATGTAAGGCGAGCGTCCCGCCGGACAGCAGCCAGAGCAGAAGCGATGACGTGATCCCTGCGAAGGAGGTTGGCGCGAATGCGGACATCAGCCGCGCACCCTGCGGTATGCGGCTTTCCAGAAAGATGGCGAGGCCGCCGGCAATCAGGTTGAGATGGGTTCGCGGCACGGCGCGCAGACCGTCGGAGGTCACATCGAAGGTGATCAACGCCGCCTTGCGTCCGTCTTGAACCACCGGACGCTCGGTCAGCGAGTCGTTCTTCAAGGCGAGGTCGAGCGAGGCCATGCCTTCGGGCAAATCCTCACCAAAGCCGCAGACATGGCGGATCGAAAACGCCTCCGCCGCCGCGTTCATGGCGAGATCGGCGTGGCTGACGCCATCGATCTTTGACGACGTCACGATCGCCCGCGCACTGGTGCGGTTGAGGGCTGCGGTCAGTTCCGCCTGCCGCCAGAGCTGCGGCAACAGCGCCACGATCAAGCCGGCGCGGTGAGCGGCAAGCACCGTCAGCGCGAATTCAATCGTGTTCGGCAATTGCACGCCGATCACCGAATTGACCGGCAGGCCGGCGTCGACGAAATGGGCCGCCAGTGCCGAGATGGCCCGATTGGCCTGGGCAAAGGTCATTCGCCGCGGCGCCTGGCCGGTGATGCGGGCCTTGTTGAGCGGATCAAGCAACGCCGGCGCGTCAGGCTGACGCGCCAAGATTCTCTGGAACAATCCGTCGAGCGTTGGCGATACGTTGGTCTGAATCACGGAGGTCTGTTTGGGTGCGAATCGGTTTAGACCAGCCTACTTCGATTGCTGCGGCCGATACCACCAGGTTTCCGGGAGGTAGCCCGTCAAAGCTGTGGTCTCCGGACGCTCTATCCGATTCCACCGCGCGATCCATTGCTCGCGGACATTGAAGACCGGAATGGCGTAAAAGCCCGAGATCA
This sequence comes from uncultured Alphaproteobacteria bacterium, assembly GCA_963788885.1. Lineage (GTDB taxonomy): Bacteria > Pseudomonadota > Alphaproteobacteria > Rhizobiales > Xanthobacteraceae > Bradyrhizobium. Next base: position 31,014 of record CAWBIR010000003.1, read on the forward strand.
GGACCCGGTCGAGCGCGCGCACCGCCGAGACGAAAACGCCGCGATCCCGCGCCGCCAGCATATTGTTGATCATGGCGTCGACCGCCGGATCCTTGGCGCCCATGTAGTTTCGCGTGCCCGGGTTGTCAGCGGCCTCGCTGCCCCAATAGAAGAACTGCTCGTTGCCCGGCGACAGCGACTGATCCCAGCGGTTCTGGACCATGTCGAACTCATAGCTGAGACGACGCTGGTCGAACTGTACGGCGTCAACCGCGCGGACCTTTGCCTCGATCCCGGCGCGCTTGAGATCGCGCTGAAAAGCCAGCGCGATGCGTTCCTGGTCGCGTGTGTTCACGAGAATTTCGAAGGTCAGCGGCGTCCGGGTGGCGCGCTGCCGAAGCACCGTGCCATCGAGTTCGTAACCGGCCTGCGACAGCAGATTCAGCGCCTCGCGCAACGCCGTGCGATCACGGCCCGAACCGTCGGAGACAGGCAGACGGTAGGTGCCGTCGAGGATGTCGGCCGGAATTTGCGAGGCGAATGGTTTCAGGAATTCAAGTTCGTGGTCATCGGCGACGTGGCCATAGGCCGAAAGCTCGGAACCCGCGAAGAAACCCGGCACGCGGCCATAAAGCCCGAAGAAGTAATTCCGATTGATCCATTCGAAGTCGAACAGAAGGGTGAGCGCCTGACGGACGCGAATATCCGCAAAGACGGGCCGCCGCGTGTTGAAGATGAGAAATTCGGAAGGCTGGGGCATCCCCGTCTTGATGGTGTCGCGAATTACCTCTCCGTTGCGCGCGGCCGGAAAGTCATATCCGTCGTGCCAGCGTAATGGCTCCCTCTCGACCCGAAAATCATACAGGCTTCGTTTGAAGGCCTCGAAATAGCCGTTGGCCTCGCGAAAGAAATCGAGCCTTATCTCGTCGAAATTCCACAAGCCGCGATTGATCGGCAGATCACGTCCCCAATAATCGGGGTTGCGGGTCAGGGTGACGCTCACGCCCGGTTTCACCGCGCTCACGCGATAGGGTCCCGAGCCGAGCGGCGCCGTCATCGAGGTTTCCTCGAAGGTTGCCGCATTGACGGCATGGCGGGGCAGGATCGGCATCAGCCCGAGGATCAGCGGTAGTTCGCGGTCCTGCGTCCCGCCAAAATCGAAACGCACCGTGAGCGGGTCCGGCGCTTCTGCCTTGGCGACTTTGGAATAGTAGCTCCGGTAATTGGGACGCCCCTTGTCGCGCAGCAAAGCCCAGGAGAACAGCACGTCCTCGGCAGTGACCGGCTTGCCGTCGGAAAAACGCGCCTGCGGATCGAGGCGAAAGGTGACGTAGCTTCTGGCGTCGTCTGTCTCGACGCTCCGGGCAAGCAGCCCGTAGAGCGTGAAGGCTTCGTCGTAGCCTCGCGCCATCAGGCTTTCGACCACAAAACCCCTGACCTGCGGGATGGCCAGTCCCTTCACGATGAGGGGGTTGAGACTATCGAAAGTACCGACCAGGCCCTGCACCAGCCTTCCGCCCTTTGGCGCATCGGGATGGACGTAGGGCATGTGGGTGAAGTTTGCCGGCAGCGCGGGCGTACCGTGCATGGCAATGGCATAGCTTTCGGCGGCAATGGCCCGGTCGCCGATCAGACCCGCGACGCCGAAACCCGCAAGGCCGCACAGCGCGGCTGTGATGCACCGATGCGCCGAAATCCACCCTTTGGCGCGTCGATTTGATTGGGGCTCGCTCACACTTTCCTGTACCACAGCCGCCTGGTTCTTACCGTGATGTGCCTTCAGGCGACCTCGGCATTGATCTTTTCGTCGGCCTCTGTATGAAAGCGTCCAATTGACCAATCGGGCAGGGGCTTGTCACGCATCCGCCTCAATTGGCAAGGAGACAGCCGCCAAAATGGCCGGGTTTCGGTGCCTGCAGCGGCTTTCGGCGCTTCCGTTCAGAAAGGGTTTTCCGCAATGAATTTCCGTATGTTGGCCGCGCCAGCCTGGCCGCGTGGGCGCGTTTTCGCCTTGACGGCGATCGCAGCCCTGGGAGCCACGTTCCTTGCGACCGATGTCTGGGCCCAGGCGCCAGCACCGGCCCCGGCGGCGCCCGCTGCCCCCAAGGCCGCGCCGAAGGCCCCCGCCGCTCCCAAGGCTGCCCAGAAAGCCCCAGCGCCTGCTCCGACCCCACAGGGCGCCCCGCCAGCCGCCCCGGCCCAGGCTGCTGCCCCGCCGGCGGAGCAGCAGGTACAACTGATTTACGCGCCCTGGACCAAATTCTGTCTCAAGGGCCAGGACGCCGGCGCCAAGCAGGTTTGCTTCACCGGTAAGGATGGCCGGATTGAGTCGGGCCAGCCGGTCGTCGCGGCCGTCGTGATCGAGCCGGAAGGCGAACCGAAGAAGATTCTGCGCGTCACGCTGCCGCTCGGCATGCTGCTCGTTCACGGCACCCGCATTATCGTCGACAGCAACGCGCCGGCGCAGAGCCCTTACGTGATCTGCTTCCAGAACGGCTGCATGTCCGACTACGAAGTGACCCCCGATCTGCTCAACACGATGAAGAAGGGGCAGAACCTCGTCGTTCAGGCGATCAGCTCGAACGGCCAGCCGGTGACGCTCGCGCTGCCGCTGTCTGATTTCGCCAAAGCCTATGACGGTCCTCCGACCGATCCGAAGGTGTTCGAGGAGAACCAGAAGAAGCTGCAAGAAGAATTGCAGAAGCGCGCCGAGGAAGCTCGCAAGAAGCTGGAGGCCGGTGGTCAGGCCGGAGCGGCCAATCCGGCAGCGAAGTAAGCTTCTTTCACATCATGAACAAAAAGGCGCTCCGATGGAGCGCCTTTTTTCATTCTGCCGTTGTCCGACAGACAACTAATTGAGCGATGGATTGCGCGGGCGGTAGCCGCCGGATTTGTCCTTCACGAAAATCTCGGCAACCTGCGAATGACGAATCGGCTGACCGGAATCGTCGGGCAGAAGATTCTGTTCCGAAACATAGGCCACGTATTCGGATTCCGAATTTTCCGCGAGCAAATGATAGAACGGCTGATCCTTGTGAGGGCGGACCTCTTCAGGAATCGACAGCCACCATTCTTCGGTATTGTTGAATTCCGGATCGATATCGAAAATCACGCCACGGAACGAAAAGATCCGGTGGCGGACGATCTGCCCGATCTGGAACTTGGCGGTACGCGTTTTGATCATACCTCGTCGATAGACCAGGATTGAGACCGATGCTAGAGGCTAACGCGCGAATTAACGTTAGCCACTGATCCCACGCATACCGGAAAAATCGGGGCCAACAATAACAAAAAGACCCCTGACGGCATGGCCGACGTTCTCAATCTTGCGCTTCCTTATTTCAGCCTGATCTTCATCGGCTTCGCCTGCGGCAGGCTCCGCCAGCTGCCGGAGCAGGGGCTGGCGTGGATGAATTTCTTCTTGCTGTACGTTTCTCTCCCCGCGCTGCTGTTTGGGATCACTTCGAGGACGCCTTTTGAAGAGCTCAACAATCCACCATTTCTGATCGCCACCACCTGTGGAACAGCGCTCGCATTCTTTCTCGCCATGGGCGCGGGGCGGCTGGTCGGAAAGCTCTCGTTCCGAGATGCGACGCTGGCCGGGTTAGCCGGCGGCTACGGCAATATCGGCTATATGGGGCCGGGTTTGGCGTTAGCGGTTCTGGGCGCCAAGGCTTCCGCGCCGACGGCGCTGATTTTCTGTTGCGACAGCATCTTCCTGTTCTCGGTGGTGCCGCTGCTGATCGCGCTGACCGACCACAGCGACCATCATTGGCTGCATGCGCTTGGTCTTCTGGTCAAACAGATTGCGCTCAACCCGCTGATCATGTCGGCCTGCGCGGGCGCACTCGCGGCCGCATTTCATTTTCATCCGCCGATCGCAATCGACAACACGCTGTCATTCTTGCAAAACGCCGCAGCCCCAATGGCGCTGTTCGTGCTGGGCGTGACCGTCGCGCTTCGCCCGCTGGGCCGGATACCCTGGGAAGTGCCCGCGGTGGTTGCGGTGAAACTTCTGATTCATCCGCTGATCGTATTTGCGTTGATGCTGTTGCTCGGCCCATTCCCGAATTCATGGGCGCCCACAGCCGTGTTGATGGCGTCGCTGCCGCCGGCACTCAACGTATTTGTGATTGCGCGGCAGAACAATGCCTGGATCGAACCGGCTTCGGTCGCCGTGATGATCGGAACCTTCGCCTCCGTCGTCACACTGACGGCTGCGATGTGGATCATTCAGACCGGGCGACTCGCGTTTCCGTAACGGATTGGCCGGCGTGTGGCGTGCGCCAGGACGGCGCCAATCCCTCGCGCATGGCCAAACGTCGAAGCGGGCCAAATGAGCCGATCAGGTGCAAGCCGGCTGCGCGAAGCGATTGCATCGGCAGGAATGCGCTTAACAGCGAGCGGTTCGCCATGTCGACAACGAACGTGCGACTCGCGACGTCGGGACGCCGTGCTGCGGCATAACGGCTGAGCACCGCCGGCGACCCGGGATCGTCGCCCGCAGCCAAGGCGTCGCGCACGATTTCGGCGATATCGGCGGCATCGCGCAGTCCCATATTGAGGCCTTGCGCGCCGATCGGCGGCAATACATGCGCGGCCTCGCCGACGAGCGCGATCCGCGCCTTGGCAAACTTGGCGGGGTATTCGATCGTGAGTGAGAACCTGCTGCGACCAGGTTCGACCCGCATCTTACCCAGAATCGAGTGCGCGCGCGCTTCAGCGGCGCTCGACAACTCCTCGTCGCTGAGCGCCAGCAGCCGATCGGCTTCTTTCGGCTCCGATACCCACACCATGCTGGAGCGGTTACCGGGCAGCGGCACAAAAACACAGGGCCCCCGAGGCGTGTGAAATTCGGTCGAAATATTGTGGTGCGGGCGCGAGTGACCGATATTGAAAGTCAGTGCTGCCTGATGAAGCTCGCGGCGTCTGACGGCAATGCCGGCGGCTTCGCGGCACAGCGAATGCCTGCCATCGGCGCCGACCACAAGCCGTGCCGATATCGATCCACCGCCAGCGAGCTCAATCGCGACGACCTCGTCGCCGGGATTGACGGCAGCAGCTTCGTCGTCGAGCCGCGTGAGATTTGCTGATGTAGCAGTGCGCTCTTCCAACGCCGACACCAGAACGCGGTTCTCGATATTGTATCCGAATACGTCGAGGCCGATTTCGTCGCAGGAGAACTTGACCTCGGGAGCCCGGATCAACCGGCCGGTGTCGTCGACCAGCCGCATCGTCTTGAGTTCGACCGCCCTGTCCTTGCAAGACGGCCACACATCCAGTGCCTGCAAAAAATCGATCGAGGCGCCGAGAAGCGCCGTCGTTCGATTGTCAGCATAGAGCGAGCGCCGGGCAATCAGTGCGGTACGCGCACCGGATTGCGCGATTGCGATCGCCGCAGACAAGCCCGCCGGTCCGGCACCGACCACCGCAACGTCATAGATCGAGGAATTCTCGCTCATACCCACGACATTTGACATTCCCTGCGGCATTTTCAAGCCCGTGCCTTGTGTGGCGGTTCGGAAATCCGCATCATTGCTGCCGCGGGCTCGTCATGCGCGATTCCGAAGTTCGAAACGTGGCCCCGCAAAAATGCTACGAACTTCGGAATCGGGACACCAGATGTGCAAACCGGACAATTCCTGATAGCAGTGTCCGCAAACGAGCGCATTTCTCAGCGATGGATCAGCCAACCGACCCTCAGCAAACGGAAGCCTCAGCGGGCCAGCGTGCAGCCGCGTTTTCCGTGCATGTGTTCACCGCCTTGGGGGCCGGGGTAGCGCTTATCGCGCTGCTTGAAGCGGTTCGCGAGCATTGGACCGCGATGTTCTGGTGGTTGGGCGTCGCGTTGGTGATCGACGGCGTGGACGGACCCATGGCGCGGCGTCTTGATGTCGTACGTCTTCAGCCAAACTGGTCGGGTGAGGTGCTCGATCTCGTGGTCGACTTTGTCACCTATGTTTTCGTGCCCGCTTATGCCGTCACGGCCAGCGGCCTGCTGTGGCCGATCGCCGCGCCAGTGCTCGGAGCAGGGATTGCGGTCTCAGGCGCACTCTATTTTGCAGACCGTCGCATGAAATCGGACGACAATCATTTCCGCGGCTTTCCCGGGTTGTGGAACATCGCCGCGTTCTATCTGTTTCTGCTACACTGGCCTCCGGCAGCATCGAGCCTTTCAGTCGCCGCTTTGATCATCCTCACCTTCATGCCGTTCTACGTCGTTCACCCCGTCCGTGTCGTCCGCCTGCGCCGGCTGACCCTGTGCCTCATCGGCGCCGGTACGGCGTTAGCCATGGTCACGCTGATCTACGATTTCAAACCGGGCGCCGCCGTGACGGCCGCGCTCTGTGCGATCGGCCTTTACGTCGTCGGCAGCGATAGCGCCATCCGGTTGGTCAGGTCGCTCAACGTATGATCGAGTTGTTATGGAGCGCCGAAGCCTGGGCTGCGCTGTTGACGCTGACGGCGCTCGAGATCGTTCTCGGCATCGACAACGTGATCTTTATCTCCGTTATCGTCGCCAACATTCCGCCGGAGCAGGCCAAGCGCGCGCGTCAAATCGGGCTAGCGCTTGCGCTCATATTTCGAATCCTGTTGCTCAGCCTTCTGGTCTGGCTAATCGGTCTGACCGAAGACGTCCTGACGGTGCAGGGGTTTGCATTTTCGTGGCGCGACATCATCCTGATCGCAGGCGGGCTGTTTTTGATCGCCAAGGCCACCCATGAAATACATCAGGAGGTCGAGGCGGAGGAAGGCGGGCCAGCGGGAGCTTCCCACAAAGCGGCATTTTTGCTGGTGATCGTCGAGATCATCATCATCGACATTGTGTTTTCGCTGGACTCAATCATCACCGCGATCGGCATGGCGCAAGAACTCGAGATCATGATTGCTGCCGTTATCATTGCCTGCATCGTGATGTATGCCGCGTCGGGCCCGGTGGCGCGATTTGTCGCTGAGCATCCGACCACCAAGATGCTGGCGCTGGCGTTCCTGGTGTTGATCGGCGTTGCGCTGGTCGCCGACGGCTTTAAATTCCACATCCCGCGCGGCTATATCTACTTTGCGATTGCGTTTTCCGCGGCGGTGGAGCTGTTTAACGTTTTGGCGCGGCGCAACCGCAAGCGGACATCAAGCGGCTGACATCCGGGCTGTGTGGCCCCGTGTGTTGACATTGCTATCCCGATAGCTTTCGCTCGTCATAAATCGACCTGACAAAGGAGAGGCGGCGATGACCAAGGCTGTGCGGGTGCACAAGGTTGGGGGACCGGAAGCCCTGGTCTATGAGGACGCCGAAATCGCACCGCCGGGCCCCGGCGAGGTGCGTATCCGTCAGCATGCGGTCGGCCTGAACTTCATCGACACCTATTATCGCACCGGTCTCTACAAGGCCCCGGGCCTGCCCTTCATCGTCGGCAACGAGGCTTCAGGCGAGGTTGTCGCGGTAGGGCCGGGTGTGACCAATTTTCATCCCGGAGACCGCGTCGCCTATTACGTAAATCTTGGCGCTTATGCCGCCGAGCGCAACATTCCCTGGGAAAGGCTGGTCAAGCTCCCCGATCACATCACCTACGAGCAGGGCGCGGTGTTGATGCTGAAGGGGCTCACCGTCTGGTACCTCCTGCACAAGACATTCAAGGTCGAGCCGCATCACCGCGTGTTGATTCACGCCGCCGCGGGCGGCATCGGCTTGCTCGCCTGCCAATGGGCAAGGGCGCTCGGCGCGCATGTGATCGGCACCGTCGGCTCCAAGGCCAAAGCGGATCTGGCGCTCGCCAACGGCTGCGACCATGTCATTCTCTACAACGAGGAAGACTTCGTGGCGCGCGTCAAGCAAATCAGCCGCAACGAATTGTGCGACGTGGTCTATGACGGCGTCGGCAAAACGACCTTTCCAGGTTCGCTGTCGTGCCTCAAGCCGCGAGGGCTGTTTGTGAGTTTCGGCAATGCCTCGGGGCCGGTGCCCCCCTTTGCGATTGCCGAACTCAACAATCACGGCTCGCTATTTGCGACCCGTCCGAAACTCAACGACTACATCGGCAAGCGATCCGAACTGCTGGAAGGCGCCGACACGCTGTTTGCCGCTGTCATCAACGGCAAACTGCATGTCCCGATCAACCATGCCTACGCGCTGAAGGACGCCGCGAAGGCCCACTCCGATCTTGAGAGCCGGGCAACGACCGGCGCCTCCATCCTCAAGCCCTAGTGGTCCCATTCTAACATTCGCATCCCTTCTCAGCAGCCGCTTTTGCGAATGTTAGAATTAGAAGGACCACTAGCAAATATAAGTTTCTAGTGGAGTTTTGGATTTGACGTTCGCTTCTCGAGTTTGCGGCTAGGTGGCTAGCGAACGTCAAATCCAAAACTCCACTAGGCTACTCTTCGAGCAACGCCAGCCGTGTTCAGCAAAGCGTCGAGGCACTTGATCATTAGATCAATCTCCTGGCGTCTGACATTGAGAGCGGGCATGAACCGAAAGGCGTCGGGGCGCGGCGCGTTCAAGAGCACGCCGTCGTCCAATGCCGCATCCACGATCAACGGCGCGATCGGCACCCGCAGATCGAGCGCCAGCAGCAATCCGCGGCCGCGAACCTCGCCAAGGCCGTGGCGTGCCGAGAGCCGCTGTAGTTCGCTTTCCAGATAAAGTCCGTTCTCCGCCACCGACTTCAGGAAGGCGGGCGTGGCAACCTGTTCGAGTACGGCGAGACCTGCCGCGCATGTCAGCGCATTGCCGCTGAACGTTCCGCCCTGGTCGCCGTGCTCGAAGCAGGAGACGGCCTCGGTAGCGAGGAGTGCGGCGAGCGGCACGCCGCCACCGATGCCCTTGCCGAGCGTCATGATATCAGGCGTGATGCCGGTGTGCTCGTAGTGGAAGAGTTTTCCGGTGCGGCCCATTCCGGTCTGGATCTCGTCGAAGATCAAGAGCAGCCCATGCGCCGAGGTCAGCGCGCGCAATTCGTGTAAAAACTGATCGCTCGCAGGCCAGACGCCGGCTTCGCCCTGGATCGGCTCCAGCATCACAGCGACCGTGTTGTCGTTGATCAGCGCTTCGACGGAAGCAAGGTCGTGCCAGCGCGCTTTGCGAAACCCGGAAACCTTGGGTTCGAACAGCGGCTCGAAGGCCTTCTTGCCTGAAGCCGACATGGTCGCGAGCGTCCGGCCGTGAAAGCCGCCCTCGAAGGTGATGATTTCGTACGCGCCATTCTTATGCAGGGTGCCGTATTTGCGCGCGAGCTTGATCGCGCCTTCATTGGCCTCCGCGCCGGAGGTGGCGAAGAACACCCGGTCAAAGCAGCTCAAGTCGGTGAGCGCCTTTGCAAGCTTCACGCTCGCGTCGTTGTGGTAGGCCGGACTCGGCGTGATCAGGCGCTTGGCTTGCGCGGAAATCGCTTCCGCCAGCGCGGGCGGGGAGTGGCCGAGGCAGTTGACGGCCCAGCCCTGGATGAAATCGAGATAGCGTTTGCCGGTGTCGTCCCAGAGGTAAGAACCCTCGCCGCGCACGAAGGCGATCGGCGGGCGGGCGGTGATTTCCATCAGCGCGTCGAACGAATGCGTGGCGTGGGTCATATCGAACTCTCCTGGCGGTTTGTGGTGATGAGGGCAGGCCGAAAAGCAAGAAGGCCGCACCTTTCGGGTGCGGCCTTCTCGAAAACGTTGCTGATTTAGTTATTCAGCTTGGTCGTCGGACATGGCGCACCCCATCGTCGTCACGGGCGTGACGGCGGCAGGCGGCGCGGGCGATGGTCCGATTCAAAGTCATGGGGCGCGCTCTTACAGCCGAACGGCGCGCGCTGTCAAGCGTCTTAAAATCCAGCTGCACTACCGTGCAGATCGTATTCGTCGGATCTTTCGATCTTGGCCGTGACAATCTCGCCGACTTTCAACGGCCTGCGGCTCGTGACGTAGACCGAACCATCGATCTCCGGCGCGTCGGCCTTTGAACGACCTTTGGCCACGGTCGGGCCGACCTCGTCGATCATCACCTGCTGGCGGGAGCCGACCTTGCGCTTCAAGCGCCGCGCCGAAATCTTCTGCTGCCGCGCCATCAGCGCGTTCCAGCGCTCCTGCTTGACCTCGTCGGGCACGACGGGGCCGAGCGCGTTGGCCGGCGCGCCCGCGACCGGTTCATATTTGAAGCAGCCAAGGCGGTCGATTTCGGCTTCCTCGAGCCAGTCGAGCAATTCGGCGAAATCGGAATCGGTCTCGCCGGGAAAACCGACGATGAAGGTGGAGCGCAACGAAAGCTCCGGGCATTGCGCTCGCCAGTTCTTGATCCGCGCCAGCGTCTTCTCCTGCGCGGCCGGCCGCTTCATGGCCTTGAGAACTTCCGGGCTTGCGTGCTGAAAGGGGATATCGAGATAGGGCAGGATCTTGCCGTCATTCATCAGGCCGATGACCTCATCGACATGCGGGTAGGGGTAGACATATTGCAGCCGTACCCACACGCCGAATTCGCCGAGCGCTTGCGCCAGATCGAAAAATTTCGCGCGGACCTCGCGATCCTTCCACGGGCTGGCCTCATATTTGATGTCGACGCCGTAGGCCGAGGTGTCCTGCGAGATGACCAACAGCTCCTTGACGCCGGCAGTAACTAGCCGTTCGGCTTCGCGCAGCACGTCATTGGCCGGCCGCGACACCAGATCGCCGCGCAGTTTCGGGATGATGCAGAAGGAACAGCGGTTGTTGCATCCCTCCGAAATCTTCAAATACGCGTAATGCCGCGGCGTCAGCTTGATGCCTTGCGGCGGCACGAGATCGAGGTGCGGGTTATGCGCGGGCGGCAGCGCGCGATGTACCGCATCGAGCACGCTCTCATATTGCTGGGGACCCGTGATCGAGAGCACACCGGGATAGGCTTTCTCGATCTGGTCGGGCTCGGCACCCATGCAACCGGTGACGATGACCTTGCCGTTTTCGGCCATTGCATCGCCGATCGCGGAGAGCGATTCCTGCTTGGCGCTGTCGAGGAAGCCGCAGGTGTTGACGATGACGAGATCGGCGCCGTCATGCTTGCGCGCCAGCTCATAGCCCTCAGCACGCAATCGCGTGATGATGCGCTCGGAATCCACCAACGCCTTGGGGCATCCGAGCGAAACAAAGCTGACTTTAGGCACGGCGGCCTGCGACATTTTCTGAACTGTCCAGATAATTTCGCAGCAGCTAATCCCAATCGTGCACAAATACAAGGCTTTGAGCGCGACCATTTCAACGTGCTATCAATGCCTCGTCGAAATACAGGTAAACGATGGGCGCCGAGTTGTCTCCCAAGATCGCAATTGTCGACGAAAGCCCGATCCGTGCCGCGATTCTCGAAGAGGGGTTGCGGGAGGCCGGCTACACTGACGTCGTGCGTATCGAGGAAATGCAGAGCCTGTTGAGCCGCATCTATGCGCTCGACCCGGATGTCATCGTCATCGATCTCGAAAACCCCAGCCGCGACATTCTGGAACAGATGTTCCAGGTCAGCCGCGCGGTGCGACGTCCGATTGCGATGTTTGTCGATCAAAGCGATGCGGCCTCGATTCAGGCTTCCGTCGATGCCGGGGTCTCCGCCTATATCGTCGACGGCCTGAAGAAGGAACGTCTCAAGTCGATCCTTGACCTCTGCATCTCCCGTTTCAACGCGTTCTCGAAACTCCAGGATGAACTCGACCGTGCCAAATCGGCGCTGGAAGACCGCAAGATCATCGAGCGGGCCAAGGGTATCCTGATGAAACTGAAGGGCCTGACCGAAGACGAGGCTTATGTGCTGCTGCGATCGACGGCCATGCGCGAGAAGAAAAAAATTGGCGAAATCGCCCAGTCGATTCTGACGGCTTCGGAGCTCCTGAAATGACAACCCCGCTCCAGATCGGCTTTATACCCCTGATCGATGCAGCAGCGCTGATCACCGCCGTCGAGAAGGGCTTTACGGCGGCCGAAGGGCTCGACGTGAAGCTCGTTCGAGAGGTGTCGTGGTCGAACGTCCGCGACAAGCTCAATATCGGCCTGTTTGATGCCGCGCACGTTCTTGCTCCGGTTCCGATCGCCTCAAGCCTCGGACTTGGTCATATCAAGGTGCCGATCGTCGTGCCGCTGACGCTTAACCTCAACGGCAACGCCATTACCGTGTCGGCGGCGCTGCATGCGGCCATCATGTCCGAAATCGACGGCGACCCCTTCGATCCGACGGCGACCGCAAAAGCGCTGTCGCGGGTCGTTGCCCAGCGACGCCGGAGCGGCGCCGAGCCTCTCACCTTCGGCATGACGTTTCCGTTTTCCACCCATAACTACCAACTGCGGTTCTGGATGGCCGCGGGCGATATCGATCCCGACGAGGACGTTCGTCTGGTTGTGCTGCCACCGCCTTTCATGGCCGACAGCATCGCCGGCGGCCAGATTGACGGCTTCTGTGTTGGCGCGCCCTGGAACTCGATTGCGGTCGACCGTGGCTTTGGCCGAATCCTGCACTTCGGTTCTGACATCCTGCAGCGGGCAGCCGAGAAGGTGCTGGCGGTTCGTCAGCAATGGGCGGAGAAAAATCCACAAACGCTGGGTGCGCTGGTGCGCGCCGTCTTCCGTGCCGCCGAATTTGCCGAGGTTCCCGATAACCGGCGCGAGGTCGCGCAAATTCTGTCGCGGCCAGAATATATCGGCGTCGATGCCAGTGTGATCCTGCGAACGCTGGAAGGCCGCTTGAAGATCGCCGCTGACGGCACCATCCGCGAAGGGGACCGCTACATTCTGTTTGCGCGAGAGGAAGCCTCGGCTCCGGACCCGCTCCAGGCGGCCTGGCTTTACGCGCAAATGGTACGCTGGCGTCAGACTGCGATGAGCCGGGAGGCACTGAAAGCGGCGCAAGACGTGTTCCGGCCCGACCTCTATGAGGCCGCGCTCGGCGGCGCCGGCAAGCCGCAAACCGCTTCGAGCGCCCTTGGCGCCTTTGCTGGGCCGGCCTTCGACGTTGGAAACATCGAAGCGTACTTCGCTGGGTTACCGGCAAGGCCGGGAACGCGCTGAAGTTCCGCCTGAACCAAAAACAGGCAATTCCATCGCTCGGCTAGTTTTTAGGCTTGGTGCCCAAAATTCATAGGATTGCAAGCGAACGGGATTTCATTCCTTCCTGCTAAACTATTGAAATAACAGAAAATTCATCGATGAATCGTTGTGGCACGCAACTTGTATGTTGCAGTGCAGCCAGCACGCTGATGCCCGCTGGCTTTCGTCCAATGGACTTTCACAGCAACGAAGCTGGTCGGGCTGGATGAAGCAGAGGTCGGCGGTTTCCGCCGGACCAATGCTTGGTCCGCCAGGTGCCTTTTCCATGAGGGCCGCAAGCTTGCGGCGGCAGGAGCTTCGTTACGCGCCATGAAGATTGACTCTCTCTCTGTCGAGTTCACCGACGAGCAGAAGCGTTACCTCGAAGGTTTCACGACCGGCTTGCAGATCAGCAGGGTTGGGCGTGGCCTGGGAGGTGGCGCAGCCAAGGCCAACGCCGAGCCCACCGGGCCAGATGCCGAGCACATCAGGGCGCAGGACCAGGTTCTGGCCTCCGGCAAGAAGCTCGTCGACCAGGAGAGGTTCAAGCGCGAGGAGCATCCCTTCGATGCCTATCCGCGGCTGAAGCAGCAGGCGCTCACCGACGCGCCGCCATCGCCGGCGGACAATTTCCGCTGGCGCTATTACGGCCTGTTTTACGTTGCGCCCGCGCAGGACTCCTACATGTGCCGCCTGCGTATTCCCAACGGCATTCTCACGCATTGGCAGTTTGCGGGTCTCGCCGATCTCACCGAACGGCTGTGCGGTCCCTTTAGCCATGTGACGACCCGCGCCAATCTTCAAGTGCGCGAAATTCCGCCGAAGAACGCGGTCGCGCTGATCGAAGGCATTCAGGACCTCGGCCTGTGCTCGCGTGGCTCCGGCGCCGACAACATCCGCAATGTCACGGGTACGCCGACGGCCGGAATCGATCCGCAGGAATTGGTCGATACCCGCGAATATGCGCGCGAATGGCATTTTCATATTCTCAACGACCGCTCGCTCTACGGCCTGCCGCGCAAGTTCAACGTCGCCTTCGATGGCGCAGGCAAGATCGCGGTGCTGGAAGACACCAATGACATCGCCTTTGCCGCAGTTGAAGTGAAAGATGGCTTCGGCGTCGAGCCCGGCGTCTGGTTTCGTCTCGGGATCGGCGGCATCACCGGCCACAAGGACTTCGCCAAGGAAACCGGCATCATCGTCAAGCCGTCGGAGGCAACGAAGGTGGCGGATGCAATCGTGCGTGCGTTCATCGACACTGGCGACCGGACCAACCGCCTCAAAGCGCGTCTGAAATACGTCATCGACAAAATCGGCATGGAGAAATTCCTCGAGCTGGTGGAAGCCAAGCTCGGCCATGCCTTCACGCGTGTCCCGACGGAAGCGCTGGCGGCACGACCGGTCTTCGACCGGATGGCCCATATCGGGGTGCACAAGCAGAAGCAGGATGGGAAGAGTTGGATCGGGGTTGCGCTGCCGCTCGGCAAGGTCACTTGCGAACAGATGCGAGGCCTCGCCAAAATCGCAGCCGATCTCGGCGACGGCGAGATCCGGCTGACGGTCTGGCAGAACCTCCTGATCTCAGGCGTCAGCGACGCCAATGTCGAACTCGCGATCAAGGCGATCGAAGCGATCGGGCTTTCGACCGAGGCCTCGAACATTCGCGCCGGCCTCATTGCCTGCACAGGTAATGCCGGCTGTAAATTCGCCGCTTCCAACACCAAGGCGCACGCGGCCGCGATCGGTGACTGGTGCGATGGCCGCGTCGAGGTCGACACGCCGCTCAACATCCACCTGACCGGCTGCCACCATTCCTGCGCGCAGCATTACATCAGCGATATCGGCCTGATCGCGGCCAAGGTGCCCATCGGCGATACCGACGATACGGTCGAGGGCTACCATCTGTTTGCTGGCGGTGGGTTCGGTCCGGAGGCCGACATCGGCCAGGAGGTCTATCACGACCTCAAGGCCGAAGACGCGCCGCAAACGGTCGAGAAATTGCTGAGGGCTTATCTGGCGCATCGCGCCAGCGCATCCGAAACCTTTCTGACATTCGCACGCCGCCACGACGGCGAGACCTTGCGCAAACTCGCCGAAGCCGAGACCTGCTCATGAATCAGATCACGCCCCCGCCGAAAATCGAGATCATTCCGTCAAGCGCACCATTCTCGGAGGCGCAGCGCTCCTGGCTCAACGGCTTCTTCGCCGGCCTCCTGAGCGACGCGCCGACGCCGCTGTCGGCCGAGCAGGGCGCGGCTGTGATGCAAGGGCCTGCCGACGACGATGGCGAAGCGCCCTGGCACGACCAGACTATGCCGATCGCCGATCGTATGAAGCTTGCTGAAGGACGTCCGCTGCGGCGACGCATGATGGCCGCGATGGCACAGCAGGATTGCGGCCAATGTGGCTACAATTGCAACGACTATTCGGAAGCGATCGCGAGCAAGGCGGAAGGACGCCTGAACCTTTGCGTCCCCGGCGGCAAGGAAACCGCCCGGATGCTGAAGGCGCTCTATGAGGACATCGATAAAGCTCCCGCTACGGCGCCGGCTTCTACGACGACAGCAGTTGCTCCCGCCGTGGCGGCGCCCGTTGCCGAGCTTGGCCGCTCCCGCGACAATCCGGCGCCGGCAACGTTCATCTCGCGGCGTTTGCTCAACAAAAGCGGCTCCGAAAAGGAAACCTGGCACATCGAGTTCGATCTCACCGAGAGCGGCCTCGACTATGAAGTCGGCGACTCCTTCGGCATTTTCGCGAAAAACGAACTCGGCCACGTCGATCAGGTCATCGCGCTGCTCGGCGCGTCCCACACCACGCAGGTGCGGGGCCGGACATTGCGAGAAGTCCTGACCGATGAAGTCTCGCTCGCGCCTGCACCGGATTCCCTGTTCGAACTGATCTCCTTCATCACCGGCGGCGCACAACGCGAGAAGGCGCGTGCGCTGGCGCAAGGCGACGATCCCGATGGCGATGCTGCAACGCTCGACGTGATGGCCGTCTTGCAAAAATTCTCCGGCGTCCGGCCGCATCCGGAAGCCTTCGTCGAGGCGCTCGAACCATTGCAGCCGAGGCTCTATTCGATTTCTTCGTCGCATAATGCGACGCCCGGCAAATTGTCCCTGACCGTCGATTGCGTCCGTTACGTGATCGGGAAGCGCAAGCGGCTTGGGCTGGCCTCGACCTTCCTGGCTGAGCGCGTACAGCCCGGCGACCAGGTGAATATTTACGTGCAGAAGGCGCATGGTTTCGGCCTTCCGCAGGACCAAAAAGTCCCGATCATCATGATCGGGCCCGGCACCGGTATTGCACCGTTTAGGGCTTTCCTGCTGGACCGCCGGGCCACCGGTTCGACCGGGCGCAACTGGCTGTTCTTCGGTCATCAGCGGTCGAGCTGCGACTTCTTCTACTCCGATGAGCTCAACGCCATGAAGACCGCGGGCCTTCTCACGCGGCTGTCGCTCGCCTGGTCGCGCGACGGCGACAAGAAGTTCTACGTGCAGGATCGCATGCGTGAGCTCGGCCGGGAATTATGGACCTGGCTCGCCGAAGGCGCGCACGTTTACGTCTGCGGCGATGCCAAGCGCATGGCCAAGGACGTCGAGCGCGCGCTCGTCGACATCGTGGCGCAACATGGCGCGCGTTCCACCGACGAGGCCGTGAGCTTTATCGGAGAACTGAAGAAGAAGGGACGCTTTCAGCAGGACGTCTACTGACGTCAACGCCTGGGACAGAATCGGTTCTCGTTCGGGTAAAATTTAATGAATAAAAGTCGAACGAATAAAATTCCAACTCGAATCCATCTCGAAGAATTTTTATCCGAAATTCAACTCTGCTGAGATGCAATATCGCTATTTGAAGCTTTGACTTGTTTCCGCCTTCAATCGGCATTCGACTACGCGCATGTCACGTTGGAGACTGGCCATGCGGGAACTGTCGGCGGAAGCCCGTTTGCATCTGTATGCGCGTTCGCTGTCCCGCAAAACCGGAAACGGATTTCATGCGGCGGCGCTCTATGGCGCCTTTGCATTGATCGCATGCGTCGTATTCGGAACGCTTTCGGTTCATCCCTTCTGACGCGGCGCCACCGCCGCGGTGTCGCTAGAAGAACTGTACCCGTATCCCGCACATCCCCAGCATGATCGCAGTCGCGATCATTTCAAGGCGTGACCTCGGCGTCCCAGTCCGTCTTGGTTATGCGGCCTTCTTGAACGGCGCCACCTCGATGCCGGCGTCCTTCAGTGCCTGGCGAACGCCACGGGCAATATCGACCGCGCCGGGCGTGTCGCCATGGATGCAAATCGTGTCGGTCCGCATCTTGATGATTTTTCCGGTCACCGACACCACCGCACCGTCCTGCACCATCCGCACCACGCGCTCGGCGATTTGCTTGGGGTCGTGCAGCACCGAACCCGGCTTCTTGCGCGAAACCAGATTGCCGTTGTCCTCATAAGCGCGGTCGGCAAAGACTTCATGCGCCATCGGCAGGTTCGCGGCTTCGCCGGCTTGAACCAGCTTGGAGTTGGCGAGCACGACGAACACCAGGTTCGGATCGACGGCTTTGATGCCGGCAGCAATCCCGCGGGCCGTGGTGTCGTCCTCGCAAGCGACGTTCGACAACGCACCGTGCGCCTTGACGTGGGTGACCTTGTAGTTGGACAGCGCGGCCACGCCTTGCAGCGCACCGATCTGATAGGCGACCAGGTTTTCGATTTCGCGGGCGCTCATGCCATAGAACGGCCGGCGGCCAAAACCATGAATATCGCGATAGCCGGGGTGGGCCCCGATACTGACCCCGCGCGCCTTTGCGAGTTCGACCGTCGTGCGCATGACGTCGTAGTCGCCGCCATGGAAGCCGCAAGCGACGTTCACCGAAGTGGCAACGTCGATCATCGCGGCGTCATTGCCCATCTGCCACATGCCGAAGGACTCGCCGAGATCACTGTTCAGGTCGACCGTTTTCATGTTGTTATCCGTTTGTTGGATGGTCTGAAAAACTACTTCTCCCCCAGCGCGTCGGCAACTTGCCAGGTGCGGGCGTCCATTGCGCTAACGGCGACGCCGGCGACGTTGGCACCTTGCAGCGCCTCGATATTGAGATCAAAGCTCTCGATTGATCCAAGCCGGTCGGGCAGGGTGCACAGCAGCTCTGCGAATTTGCGCGCTTCGGCTTGCGCCTCCTCCATGCTGACGACCTTGAAGCGGAAAGCCGTCCCGGCCGGGATCTGGGCAAATCGCCCGAAGTCGGCCGTGATGACAGTTGCGATCTTGGGATAGCCGCCGCTGGTTCCGCGATCGGACATCAGCACGATCGGCTGTCCGTTGCCGGGGACCTGGATGCTGCCGTTCACGGTGCCGTCGGAGACGATGTTGTGGCCGTGCAGATGCTTGATGACCGGCCCTTCCAGCCGATAGCCCATGCGGTCGCTGGTCGCCGATATCTTCCACTCGCTGTCGAGGAACTGGTTGATGGCGTCGTCGCTGAACTCGTCGTTTTGCGGTCCCAGCGCGAGACGGATCGGACCGGCTGCGGCGGCCGGCAGATCGATACGACGCTCCGGTCCATCGCTTGCGGCTGTGACGTCCAGCTCGTCGCCGGCCTGCAAGGGGCGGGGATACGGGCTGCCAAGGCCGGCCCGCGCGTTGACCGAAAGGCTGCCAAACACGGGCTCACCCTTGATGCCACCTTCGATCGCGAGATAACTGAACGATCCGCCGCGCGCCATGCCGAGCTTGAGCGTTTCGCCATCGGCGATCGTGACGGATGTGTCCCAGGCCACCGCACGGCTGCCGATATCGGCGCTGCGTGGTGCGCCCGAGAGCGCCACGCGAACGGCGCCGCCACGCGCCTTCAGCGCCGCGCCATAGGGACCGAGTTCGATCGCAGCCGTGAACAGAGCGTTCCCCGCCAGGCAGTTGGCGGCGGCAAGCGCCAGCCGGTCCATCGCGCCGCTTGGCGTCAGACCGTAACGCTGAGCGCCGAAGCGTCCGCCGTCCTGCACCGAACTTGCCGGGCCGATCGATGAAATTAAGAGCTTGGTCATGCGGCGATCAATTCGGCAACGACCTCGCCATGATCGACCGCTCGTTCCTGCTCGGCATAGGTCTTGGCGTCGATCTGGTAAAATTTCACCCGATCGCCGGGCTCTAGCAAGAAGGTGGGCTCACGGTGCAATTGATACGTTCGCACCGGCGTGCAGCCCAGCAGGTGCCAGCCGCTCGGACCCGCGAGGCATTGGACCCCGGTCTGCACGCCGCCGATCGAGACGGTGCCCGCCGGCGTCAATAGACGCGGATCCTTTCGGCGCGATGTATGCAGAAACTCATGCAGGCCGCTGAGGTAGGACCATCCCGGCGTGAACCCGATCATGGCGACGCGGTATTCGCCGGCAACATGGCGCGCGACGATATCGTCAGGCGTGGTATTCATTGCTTTGGCGACGTCTTCAAGATCGATGCCGTACTCGCCGCCATAGGCGACGGGAATTCGCCACAGCCGGGCTTTTTCTGAAGCCGGCATCGGTCGCTGCGCCAGTTCAACCAGTTTTCGTCCGAGCGTGTCGAAATCGATTTGTGTCGGATCGTAGTGGACCAGAAGCGACCGATAAGTCGGGATGGTTTCGGTCACGCCCGCGATCGGCTGTTGCGCCATGAGGCGATCAAGCGCCAGCACGCGGCGATTGGCGTCGTCATCGATCTTGCGACTGAATTCCACCGTGATCGCGCTGTCGCCGCTTGGCAGGAGGCGGGGAGGAGAAAGTGGCGCAGCCATCGTCTGATAACTCGGCGTCTGACAACTCAGCCTGGGAATTCGCCGATCGAGGCAGCTTTGCCCAAGGCGGGATTTTGCAGGAGTTTATCACCCGGGGGACGGTGACGCGACCCTTTGGGTCCAAAAAATCAAGTTACTTCAATAAACTAATCCAACAACCTCCGATAAGACGTGATGATCGGCCCGCCACTCCGCGGCTCGCGGACGGCAGCAATGCCACGGAGCCCTTGACGGCATGCTCGCGCCTCGCAAGATGCGCGCCATCCATCTCACCGGAGTACTTTTTTCGATGTCCCTGACCCCAGAAGCAGTCAAAACGCTCTCAAACGTCACGACTGCCACCATCACCACGGTCCTGCTCAAGAAGGGCTTGCGCAATGTCTGGCTGCGAGGGACGAAGCCATTGCGGCCGGGGCAGAAGCGGCTGGTCGGTCCGGCCTTCACGTTGCGCTTCGTGCCGGCCCGCGAAGACCTTGCGACGCCCGAATCCTGGTCGTCCCCGATTTCGACTCGCACCGCGATCGAGGCCATGCCGGACGGCTGCATCGCCGTGGTCGACGCCATGGGCGTGACCGACGCCGGCATTTTCGGCGACATTTTGTGTGCGCGCATGGTCAAACGCGGCGTTGCGGCGCTGATCACCGATGGCGTGGTTCGCGATGTCGAGGGCGTGCTCGGCACCGGCTTGCCGGTGTGGTGCGATGGTTATGCCGCTCCGCCTTCGGTCGCCGGGCTGACCTTCGTCGGCTGGGGCGAACCGATTGGCTGCGGTGGCGTTGCCATTTTCCCGGATGACGTGATCGTCGCCGATCAAGATGGTGCCGTCGTCATCCCCAAGGCCTTCCTCGAACATGTCCTGGCAGAAGGTCCCGAGCAGGAGCGCATGGAGGCCTGGATCGTCAACGAGGTCAACAATGGCGCGGTATTGCCCGGTCTCTATCCCATGAACGCCGAGACCAAGGCGCGCTACGCAGCTTCAAAAAAATAATCCCGCCAAAAGATCGGCACGCTTAAAGGAGGAACCCCATGGACTTACATTTGGCCGGTTCGCGGCCGACCCGTCGCGGGCCAAAAGAGAGCTTTACCGGCACGGTCTGGCAGGATCCGATTGTTGACGCGCCGGCGCCAGCGCGGATTCGGGCCAGCCGCGTATCTTTCGAGCCGGGTGCGCGAACCAATTGGCATACGCACCCGCTTGGGCAAACGCTGTACGTCCTCTCTGGCGTCGGGCGCTTCCAGACCAAGGGCGGACCGGTACGAGAACTTCGTCCGGGTGATGTCGTCTGGATTCCGCCGGGCGAGAAGCATTGGCATGGGGCCTCCGCGGCCAATGCCATGACCCATGTCGCCATGCAGGAATCGCTCGACGGCAATCACATCACCTGGATGGAGCCGGTCACTGACGAAGAATACGCGGTAGCGGTCAGCGGATAGGCGTCCGACGCCAAAGTCTGGTCGAACAAGCTGCGTTCAGCTTTCGCGGACACCTTTGCGGAGGATGTCGGCTGCGGCGGCGCGGCCTGCCATTTCGTTCCGCAGCGCCTCAAAGCGCTGCCGCGCCTCGCTCGCCTGATCGTCGACGAAGCGAACAGCCGCATCAGCCGACATCGGGCCGCTGGTGATGGAACGCGAGTTGTCGCCGACGGTCTCGTCCACGAAATAACGGTCGTCGGCCTCGCGGCGGACGGTCCACCTAAAACGGATGGCCTCCATCGGCCCCGGTCCGGATTTCGAATAGCCGTCGGCCCCAGCTTCCTGCGGCGCGAGGCTTTGCTGCGTTTCGCTGACGTCAGCCTTTGCAGCCTCCGGCGGGGAGGCCGGCTGATCGAGGATGCTCGCAATGGTCGCGAGCGCATGATCTGTCGGGTCGCCTTCGGTCAATCGTCTAGCCTCCGAAACACAAATGCCGCGGCCGGTTCCGCGAGTCTCCAACGCAGCTTCCCGCTGGAATGAGGCTGAGTTTTGTCAGGCAAACCGTGAAAATCCGAAGAAGGCATCTTCTTCCGCAGTTCATCAATCGAGCACGTCTTGGTTAATGACGTTCTCCCGGATCGGCGCGCCGTCCAGCGCGCTCAGGATATTGCGTGCGGTCTGTTCGCTCATCCGGTCCACGGCTTCCCAGGTCACGCCCGCCACGTGAGGGGCGATAATCACGTTGGGCAACTCAAACAGCGGATTTGGAACCGGCGGCGGTTCCTGCGCAAACACGTCGAGGCCGGCGCCAGCGAGTTTGCCCGATGTCAGCGCGTCATACAGCGCGGCTTCTTCGATAATGCCGCCGCGCGCGGTATTGATCAGATAGGCCGAGGGCTTCATGCGCTTCAATCTGGCGGAGTTGAACAGGCCGATGGTCTCTTGCGTCTTCGGGCAGTGAATGCTGACGAAGTCGGCGCGCGGCAGTGTCGCATCGAGATCACCGACCGCGTCATATCCGGCGCTTCGGATTTCCGCCGCCGGCTTGTAGGGATCGTAGACCAGTACACTCATTTCCATGGCCTGGCAGCGCTTCGCGGTGCGGGTGCCGATCCGGCCGAAGCCGATGATCAAGACCGTCTTGCCAAAGAGGTCATAAGGCAGCTTGCCGAGCCGCGTGCTCCACTGGCCATCCCTGACCAACGCATGTAGTTCGTTGGCGCGCTTGGCAAGCATCAGCATCATGAACAAGGCCTGCTCTGCCACCGACGGCGAATTGGCGATTCCGACCACCATCAACGGAACCTTGCGGCGGCTGAGGGCAGGGACGTCGACTGCGTCAAAGCCGACGCCGATCCGGGTGACGACCTTCATGTCCCGCGCGGCTTCAAGTTCGGGTTCGCCGAAGCGCGTAGCACCGAGCGCCACGCCGTGGACCGGCGCATGCTGCTTCAACAGCGCCTCAAAATCAGGCGCCGAAATCAGATTGGGAAACTCGATGAGTTCGATGTCGTCCCGCGCGCTCAGAAGCGTGCGGCCGCATGGTGCCAAGGTTTGCGTGATAAAGATTTTCTTCTTGTTGGTCGTCATTCCGCGAGCCCCTGCCGGCGGAGCAACCCATCAAATGACGGCGCCGGTGGCCTCATTTAGCAGATGCATGTTGTTGAGGTCTATCGCCAAGCGGAGCGCTTCGCCGTCGCGGGCGCAAGCGTTGGGATTGACCCTTCCGCAGACTTGCTTGCCTGCCAGGGCGAAGTAGATCAGCGTCTCCATACCCATCGGCTCGGTGACGTCCAGCATGGCATCGAAAGTCTCAACTCCGGGTTCGGCGTGGGCTTTCGCCTCCGTGATGTGCTCAGGCCGCAGCCCCAGCAGCAGCTTTTCGCCCGGCTTGGCACCTTGATAGCGCGCTGCCCGGGCGGGCGGCAGCGGAAAGGCAATCTGCTCCGTTAGCCGGATATGCAGCCTTCCGGAATTATCTTCAAGCTGGCACGGCAGGAAGTTCATCGCAGGCGAGCCGATGAAGGCCGCCACAAAGCGCGTGGCTGGCTTGTGGTAAAGATCCTGCGGTGTTCCGATCTGTTCAATGCGGCCTTTATTCATGACCACGACCCGGTCGGCAAGGGTCATCGCTTCAACCTGATCGTGGGTAACATAGACCGTGGTGGTTCGCACTTTCTGATGAACCTTCTTGATCTCGATCCGCATCTGCACGCGCAGCTTGGCGTCGAGATTGGAAAGCGGTTCGTCGAACAGAAAGACTTTCGGGTTGCGGACAATTGCGCGCCCCATCGCCACACGCTGACGCTGGCCGCCCGATAGCTGCTTGGGCTTTCGATCGACCAGTTCGACGATATCCAGCATGCGCGCTGCCTCGTCGATCCGCGCCTTGATCTCGGCCTTCGGATAGTGCTTCAGGCGCAACCCGAATGACATGTTCTCCGCGACCGTCATATGCGGGTAGAGCGCGTAATTCTGGAACACCATCGCGATGTCCCGATCCTTTGGCGGCACGTCGTTGACAACGGCTCCTCCGATCATGATGTCGCCGTCGGAGATATCTTCCAACCCTGCGATCATTCGCAGCGTGGTCGACTTGCCGCAGCCCGAAGGTCCCACCAGCACGACGAATTCGTGGTCGGCAATGTCGAGGTCTATGCCACGTACAGCCTCGACATCGTCGTAGCGCTTTACGACCTTGCGCAAGTTTACTTCGGCCATGGGATTCAGCCCTTTGTCGCACCGGAGGTGAGGCCGGCAATGTAGTAGTCCATCAAGAAAGCATAGATGATGAGCGGCGGCGCGGCGCCGAGCAGCGCGCCGGTCATGATCTGCCCCCAATTGAAGACGTCGCCCTTGATCAGCGTCGTGATGATGCCGACGGGCAGGACCAATTGATCCGTAGAGGTGGTGAAAACCAGCGGATACAGAAACTGTGCCCATGAAACGGTGAAGGCGAAAATGGTTGCAGCGATCAGGCCTGGCAACGCGACCGGAATAAAAATGCGGGTCAGCGTCTGAAACCACGAGGCGCCATCGATGATGGCCGCTTCATCCAGTTCCTTCGGGATCGAAGCGAAATAGCCGATCATGATCCAGGTACAAAACGGCACGGTCAGGGTCGGGTAGATGAAGAGCAATACATACCAGCGGTTGATCAGCTGGATCCCGGTCCAATCGCTAAACGATGCGAACATCTTGAACAAGGGGATGAACAGCAGACTGTCCGGAATAAGGTAGGTCAGGAACACGCCCGTTGCGAGCGTTGCCGAACCCCAGAATTTCATCCGCGCCAGCGCGAATGCCGCCGGCACGCTGATCAGCATGGTAATGGCCACCACGACAACGGAGATGATCGCCGAGTTCCAGAAGAAGCGCAGGAACTGGTTCGACGATAGCAACTCGCGGTAGTTCGAAAGCGTGGGATGGAAAACCCACCACGGATTGGTCGCCGCCGAGATTTCCGCGCTGCTCTTGAGCGAGGTGATCAGCATGTAGATCGGCGGCAATAGGGCGATGACCGCAAACAGTGTGAGGAAGAAATACGACCAGCGCAACGCCCAGACGCGGTCGCGGCTCATGCTGCCATATTTGACGTTGCGCCGGGGACCTGTCTTGTCGATTGCGAGCGTGCTCATCAGGCTTCATTCCCGCGTTTATTGACATCGCGCAGGATGAAGAACGCAGCGACGGCCAAAATCGGCGCCATAAACAGCGAGACGCTGGCCCCAAGCGGAATGTCACTGCCTTCGATGCCGATCTTGAAGGCCCAGGTCGCAAACAAGTGGGTTTGATCCAGCGGTCCGCCGGCGGTCAGAATTCGCACGATGTCGAAATTCGCAAATGTCACAATCAGCGAGAACAGCGTCGTAATCGCGATGATGTTGCGCATCATGGGTAACGTCACATACCAGATACGCTGCCACCAATTGGCACCATCGATTGCGGCGGCTTCATAGAGCTGCTCAGGCACCGATTTCAGCGCAGCGAGGTACATGATCATGAAAAACGGCGCGCCGTACCAGACATTGACCAGAATAACCGAAAAGCGGGCCCAGCCGGGCTCGCCGAGCCATGAGATCGGTCCGATACCGAAAAAGCCGAGGGTGTAATTGAAGGCGCTATAGGAGGGATCGAACAGCCATAGCCAGGCGAGCGTGCTCATGGCTGGCGGAATCACCCAGGGTACGAGCAGCATGCCGCGCCACTTGCGCTGCTTCCTGGAGGGGATGTTATGAGCGAAATGGGCGACGATGAATCCGATCAGCGCTTTGAAGATCACTGCCGTGACGGCGAAGATGCAGGACTGCTCGACCACCATCCAGAAGGTGTTGCGCTTGAACAGGAACTGAAAATTGCCGAGGCCAACGAACCTGGTCATCGCCTTGTTCAGCGTCGCCAGGTGGATCGCATAGAAGGCCGGGTAGATCACCAGCAGCGCGACGAGCAGAATCAGGGGCAGCGCCATAAAAAACGCAACCGTCGACTTCCGCTTCAGCACGTTACGCAGCCGCGTGCGCCTGGCGGCGTGTCGGACGCCCTTAACACCGCCCGGTTGAAGTACGACATCGACCATGGTGCGCCTTCCCTGTGGGATCATCCTCCGCGAGAACCGGCGTTCCACGGGAGGAAGTCGCCGCGACTAGCCGCAAGGCAGTTGCGGCGACGAACTCGGCTTTAGCTTCGCATGAAGCCTTCGCACTCTCCCTCCGCCCAGGCGAGGATGTCCGGTATCTTTCCTCCTTGCGCGTATTTGAGACACATCTTGGTCATCGTGGCCTGGGCGTAGATCTGCTGCGCGATCTTCGGCGGGGCGGGTGATGCTGCAATCGAGAGCTTCTGGTGGCTGTACGGATTGGGGTAATGGAAAAGCGTGCCCTTCGGCGGCTCCTGCTCGGCCCAGACCTTCAGCGTCGTCAACTTCTCGAACGCAGGCAGGTCGTAGCCGCCGCTTGCCTCCACCAGCCGCTCGATCGATGCGGGTTGCGATAGATGGGTCAGCAGACTCTTGGCCGCTTCCTTGTTCTTGGAGAAATTCCAGAGCGCGAGGAAGTAGGGCAGGAATGGTGCGAAGCGGCCCTTCGGTCCCGACGGAAAGCCGTGGGTCCAGCACTGCGCCGCAATTTCAGGGGCGTCGCGTTTGGCCACGGCCCAGGCGCTCGGCGGGTTCATGATCATGGCGCCCTTGCCGGCGATCAGCCATTTGTTGTTCGAGGCGTCGTCCCAGGCGGCGACATCGGGCGGCAGAAGCGGGATCAGCTTTTTATAGAATTCCAGCGCTTGCCGGACTTCGTCAGTCTTCACGGTCAGATCGCCCTTGGAATTGACGAGTTCGCCCCCAAAGGACTGGAAGATCGCGCCGGCCGTGTCGACGGAATCGGAGGTTTCGCCAAGTCCGATTCCGAAGGGATAACCGCCTTTCTGGCAGGCTTCGGCTGCTTTCAGGAAGGTGTCCGTTGTCCAGACGTCGGCCTTCGGCGGGCCGCCGGCCGGGTACATCTCCTGCACGTCGATGTTGGCATATTTTTTCATCAGATCGATGCGGGAGCACGGGCCCTTGATTTGGCTCCCCATGCAGGTCGGAACGCCGAGCCACTTGCCGTCGAGTTGTCCGAGATACTGCACTGTTCCGTTGACGGCACCGTTCTGCTTGATCAACGGTTCCATCACGTCGTTCATGGGCTCGAGCTGGTCAGACTTCGCGTGTGGCCACCAGGTCGGCATCGCCAGAACGTCATGGCCGGATTTGGCCTGAGCCTCGGCGGCAATGGTGATCAGGTTCTTGTTGCCCTGGCTGGTGATGTAATCGATGGAGACCTCGATTTTTTCTTTGGTCGCCCATTCATTCACGATATCGGTGGAGGTCTTGTTGGCACCGGGAACCCAGTGGTCCCACAAGCCGATCGAGAGCTTGCCGGCCGCTCGGGCCGTTCTGAGATAGGGCGCCGAAATCAGCGCTGCCGACGACAACGCAGTGGCGGCTACGAACTGCCGCCGAGAAAGCCTTCTCCTGGACATCGCATTCCCTCCAAATGTTGTGATGCTTTATTTTTTTGACTTCGTCTTGCCGATACCGCTGTGGGCCCTGCATTTTCAGGTCGGCGCGAAGATTTAGGAATGGATCAGACCAGAATTGGCAGCCGGTGTCGAGAAATCAGGCTACGGGCGGTTATAGAACTATCGTTGCGTTTCGTCGCACCCTCCAGAACCGGGCGTCGGTAACCTGCCGGACAAAAGTGCTCTATTGCGCCGCAAACCAGTGTGGCGACACTGACGTTCCTTTCAGTTTCGCGGCGACTTCTTCAAAGGAACGTCAGGGTCTAAGCCACACTAGAATCATATATTTGCTAGTGTCCCTTTGGTTCTGACATTCGTAAGCATGCCCGCCGCGCTGGGATACGAATGTCAGAACCGGGACACTGCGGAGCGAGCGGACTCTGAACCGCGTCAGAGCGATCTTGCGATCGTTCAATTGCCTGCTCGCCGAGCAATTCCTCATTTTCGTACCCGGGCGCCACCGTGGACTCGTCCAACGTGGTAGCGATAATGTTGGTCACGGCGGGTGATTCAAAATCCACCCTCCACTCTACGAGCCGCCGATCAAAGTCAGATGGAGCCCGAAATGATCCGCCCAACTCCGGCCGCGCGCATGCAACCGGGATTCTATATTGGGGCAATCCTTGCTCTGCTTCTGGGCACGCCTCAGGTGACTCTTGCACAGGGCCTCGTCAAAGGCATGCAGGACGGAGCGCAGGCCGGCAACCAGGCCGCCGGCCCCGTCGGCGGCGTGCTAGGAGGTGCGATCGGCGGCGTGGTCGGTGTCTTTAATGGCGTACTGGGTGTCGGCAATGACAAAGCTCAGGGGCAGGGGCAGACGCCGCAGCAGCCCGCTGCCAATACCGCCGCTCCAGCCAATTCGGCCAAATCGGCTGCACCGGCCAAATCAAAGGCCACCAAGACGGCGAAAGCCACCGCAACCCCGGCCACAGCATCGGCCAAGCCGATCGAGGTCCTCACCCAGCCCGGCGAACCGATATTGACCGCCGAGCAGATCGTGGCGAACAGCGATGCCTATATCGACCGGATAAGGACCGAATTGAGCTTGAAGCCCGGACAGGAAAAGAACTGGTCGGCGTTCAACAGCGCCATGCATTATCTCGGCCACAATGGCGCCGAACGTCTCAATCTTCGGATCGCGCGCGCCAAGCGCGACCCGCCGGACGACATCGTGGAGCAAATGCGCAACGAGGCCCAGTTTCTTGTCGATCGCGCCGCTGACCAGCGGGCGGTGGCGGACGCCGCAGAGCCCTTGTTCATGAGCCTGGACGACAAGCAAAAATCGATTTTCATTGAGCAAATGGTGCGGCTCAGCCACGAGCGCGGGCTGGACTAGGCCACAAACGGCTTTATCGCGGCGGCGGAATGTTCCGCCGCCGTTTCTATTTCACCGCCCCGCGAATAGCCGGGTACTCAGGCCCTGGGGTAGGTGGAAGGCTAGGCACCCGGCTATCCTGCCGCAGCGGCGGCGAAGCCCAAATCGTCATGCAAAATTGAGGAAAAGCTGACCGCTTCGCGCCCGAGATATGGCCGCCGTATGACCTTGTCTGGATTCGCGGATAGGACGAGGAATCCTGCCCCAACCTGTCGTCAGTCCTTCGGGAAATTCAGTTCCACGCCGACGCCGTCAGGATCATAAAGAAAGAATTGCGTGTCTCCCGTGCGCGGCACGATGCTTTCGCGGAACTTGACGTTTTTGGATTGCAGACGCTTGCGCATGCTCTCGGCGTCGGTTGCCGCAAAGGCAATGTGGTCCAGACGTCCAGTGTCTTCGAAGTTTTTCTCGGTGCCGCGAACGACGATGCCCTCGCGGGGTTTGCGCGTCCCCATCAGATGGACGGTAGCCACGCCGCCTGAGTAGAGCCAATAGCCGGGAAAATCGAGCGGCGGGCGATCGCCATTCTCAAGCCCCAGCACATCGCAATAAAAGTCCTTGGTGCGTTCGAGATCAGCGGGTTCGATCGTGTAGTGCTGTAATCCGCCGAGCGGCATGGTTGTTCTCCTTCGATCAATGCGCTCTTTTTGGTCTGCCTGGGTGATTGCCGATTAGACTGTCGCCGTTAGTTCCTTGTCGATCTGTTCGATCGATTTGCCACGGGTTTCGATGCCGAGGAAGTAGTACACCGCGCCGGCCATCAGGAACCAGCACCCGAGATAAAGGAACGCCAGAGGAATCTGCGGTAAGGGCACGTCAGGCTTGAGATAATTGCCGCTGCCCACGATCAGGGCGAGTCCCAGCGGGCCGATGATTTTGCCGATCCCGCCGAAACCATAGGCCGACCCCATGCCGGACGTTCGTAAGTGCGACGGCCAGACCTCGGCGGCATAAGGCCCGACAATGGCAAAGCCGCCATCCGCAAAGAAAAAGCCGACAGCGAGCAGCAACCAGAAGGCTGAGACGCCCATCACCATGACATCATAGTTGTAGCCGGCGAGGATCGTCAGCAGGCCGCCGCCAAAGCCGAGCAGACCGCCAGCGTTACGCCGGCCGAACCACTCCGAGAAGAACGAAAACGAGACGCGTCCGACGAAGCCGAACACGCTCAGGAGGATCATCATCTTGGCGGCTTGCTGGGGCGAGACCTTCAACAGCAGCACGAAGAGAGCAGGTGCCCACAGCGTGATACCGTAGACCCCGGTCTGGGCGCCGGCATTGCCGAGCCACGACACGATCAGGCTTCGTGGATACTTGAAAAGATCAAGCCAATTACTTTGCTTGACCGGACCAGCGTCGGCGGCCGTTGGCAAAGGCAATGATGCAGGCTCCACTTGCAGCGCCCAGGCCAGCGACTCTCGGGCCTCTTTATAGTGACCTTGCCGGCACAGCCAACGCGGCGATTCCGGCACCCAAATCCGCACCAGCAGCACCAGCAGCGCCGGTAGCACGCCGACCGCGAACAACAGCCGCCAATCGCCGCTACCGATGATCGAGCCGAGGATGGCACCAAGGCCGACGCCGAGCGGAATCACGCACGTTACCAGTCCGCCGGTCCATCCACGCTTCGACGACGGCATGAATTCCTGCACCAGCGGCAGGTCCACACAATAAAGCCCGCCGACGCCGAGGCCGACGAAAAATCGCATCACCGAGAGATAGATCCAGCCATTGTCCGGCGTGAAATACAAAAGGCCGGTGGCAAGCGAGAAGTTCAGCACCGTGCTGATAAAGACCTTGCGTCGCCCGATGCGGTCGGCAAGCCAGCCCCAGCCATAAGCGCCGATGATGGCGCCAATTCCGGAACTCATGAGCACGGTTGCCGATTGACCGAAGGTCAGCTGCCACGGCCCGATCAGAAAGGCGAGCACAAAGCCGATCAGGAAGTAGTCGAAGAATTCGAGCGCATCGCCGAAAATGGCAGCGACGAGAATCCTGATCTGATTGCCAGTCAGGCTCGTCTGCCGGTCGAGAATCTCGAACATGGCATCTCCTTGCGGGCAGCGTTTCCGTGGCGCTTGTTTTTGTCGAGCCCGGCTGCGCCTTGTAAGCCGGTTGGGCGGGGAGGCTAGCGTGGCCATTCCGGGAGCGGAAGCCAGCTCTCGCTTTGGCAGGGCGCCAAAACTGCAATGGTTGGCAATATTCCGCACTGCGGATCGGGACGGCTGGACCGGACCCGATTGCCAGCAATTTCTTTAGGTTTTGGCCTTAAGCTTGCTGGTTATGGGCATGCCAGCGCGATTAATGGAAGAGAAACGGAAGCACCAGCGGACCGAAATCAATGAACCTGCCTACGTTTCGGCGGGCGGATCGGTGATGCGCTGCGTGGTACGGAATATCTCACCCGACGGCGCCGCCATCGACGTCGAAAATCCCGCCTTCGTCCCCGGCCAGTTTCGCCTGGTGATGGCACGCGATTCCTCGACCCATGACTGCCGGATGATCTGGATTCGCGAAAAGCGGATTGGCGTGGCGTTCGTGAAATCGGCGGACACGCAGGAACCGCGCGGCTGACGTGCGACAACGTAATTGAGCATTTCCAACTAAACGAAGAGCAGGCCATCTTGCGGTGACCTGCTCCTGTATTTTTTCGGCTATGCGCTGGTCAGCGTCCTATACGCCCGTCTGCGTAATGAACTTGGTACTGAGATAGGCATCGATCCCTTCGGTGCCGCCCTCCGAGCCATAGCCGGAATCTTTCATGCCGCCGAAAGGCGTCTCGGGCAGCGCCAATGCGAAATGGTTGATCGACATCATGCCTGCCTCTACTGCCGCGCCAATTGCGGTAGCGGTCTTGGCGGATTTGGTGAAGGCGTAGGAAGCAAGACCGAACGGCAGACGGTTGGCTTCTTCCGCGGCGTCATCGAACTTCGAGAACGGTGAGATGAGCGCCAATGGCGAGAACGGTTCTTCGCTCATCGCGCGCGCCGATTTCGGCACGTCAGTGACGACGGTGGGCTCGAAGAAGTAACCCTTGTTACCGACGCGATTGCCGCCGGTCGCAACCTTGGCGCCTTTCCCGACGGCGTCCTGCACCATGGTTTCGATTGCGGAAATGCGGCGGTCGTTGGCGAGCGCGCCCATTGTGGATCCGGCGTCGAGGCCGTTGCCGACCTTGAGCGACTTGGCACCATCGACAAACTGCTTGATGAATTTGTCGTAGACGCCTTCCTGCACCAGAAAACGCGTCGGCGAGATACAGACCTGGCCGGCGTTGCGGTATTTGGCGGCGACCATGATCTTGGCTGCGGATTCAACATCCGCATCGTCGAACACGATGACCGGCGCATGTCCGCCGAGTTCCATCGTCACGCGTTTCATATGCTGACCCGCCATGGCCGCGAGGTGTTTGCCGACGGTGGTCGAACCGGTAAAGGAGATTTTGCGGATCACCGGATGCGGGATCAGATATTCGGAGATTTCGGACGGCACGCCATAGACCAGATTGATGACGCCGGCCGGCACGCCGGCATCGGCGAAGGCGCGGATCAGTTCGGCGGGCGAGGCGGGCGTCTCCTCGGGCGCCTTGACGATGATCGAGCAGCCTGCAGCAAGCGCGGCGCTCATCTTTTTCACCACCTGATTGATCGGAAAATTCCAGGGCGTGAAGGCGGCAACCGGACCGACCGGGTCCTTGATCGCCATCTGGTAGACGCCGGGCAGCCGCGCCGGAATTAGCCGGCC
Organism: uncultured Alphaproteobacteria bacterium; assembly: GCA_963788885.1. Classification (GTDB taxonomy): domain Bacteria; phylum Pseudomonadota; class Alphaproteobacteria; order Rhizobiales; family Xanthobacteraceae; genus Bradyrhizobium. The sequence continues at coordinate 63,365 of CAWBIR010000003.1, forward strand.
GTATGTCCGTCGGCCTTCCTCGGCGAACCATTCGATGGTGTCGGCGGCCGACATCGTCTCGACCCTGGCCTCGGCCAGGATCTTGCCTTGCTCCATCGTCATGATGGTCGCGATCTTTTCGGCGCGCTCGCGGATCAACTCGGCGGCCTTGCGCATCACCTTGGAGCGCTCCAGGGAAGAAACCACGCGCCAGGCCTTAAAGCCTTTTTGCGCGGCAGCCAGCGCCTCGTCGAGATCGGCCTTTCCGGCATGCGCAACCGTGCCAACCACCTCTTCGGTCGCCGGGTTGAGGACGGGGATGGTTTTTCCGGAAGCGGCGGGACGCCATTTGCCGTCGATATACAACTGCACATTCGGGTAGGTCATTCTGCTGTCTCCGGTATTTGATGGCTTCTCCGCCGCGCGGAGAACAACACGTTCACCGGCCTCTTTTCAAGGGCCGGAACTACCTTCAGGCTGCCATGCTTAAATAGAGGTGAGGGGGCCCAGGCAGACCTCATTGCCCGCGGGAGAAACGGACAAATCCATCCCGGTTCGGCATGCGCACCCCCGGCAGTGTCTTTGTGTCGATCGTATCGTTCTCTCCGATCACGCCATTGAGCCACAGCAGGTAGGCGACCACGGCATAGACTTCGTCATTCCTCAGCGACTTGGGTTCGTTCAAGGGCATCGCGCGCCGCACGTAATCAAAGACGGTGGTGGCGTAGGGCCAGAAATTGCCGATGGTTTTTACCGGCGCTTGTCCGGGTGCGAGCAATTCCTGTCCACCGACCAGCCGATCGTTCGGCTTGCCCGCGCCTTTCTCGCCGTGACATCCAAGGCACTTGGCAATGTAAACCTGCTCGCCTTGTTGCGGAGTTCCGCTGCCCGGCGGCAGCCCTGCGCCGTCGGGGCCAATGCTGATGTCCCACGAGGCAATTTCCTCAGGGCTTGCGAGTTTGCCGAGATTGGGGCTCTCCGCCAACGCGGCGCCATGCCAGACAACTAGCGCCGAGCAGGCTGCGATCAGCGTGTTACGCGTAGACATGTTTGACCTCGCCGCCTTGCGCGACGCCCCAGCTTGTAATTCCGTTGAAGTGATAGGCACCCCTGCCGCCCCGGTCGGCAATCAGCTTCGACCGTGATGGTTGCACATATCCAGAGTCGTCCGTCGCGCGACTCTGAAGCACGGCCGGGCCGCCATCCCATCGCCAGGGCGAACGGAAACGCGTAACCGCCTTCGATAGTACCGGCCCCTGGAGCGCGGCCTGCGCCCAGCTTGCGCCACCGTCAGCGGAAACTTCGACCTTCGCAATCCGTCCATAGCCGGACCAGGCGAGACCCGTGATCTCGTACAAACCTGGAGCTCCCATCGTCAGGCCGGGCGAGGGGCGGGTGATCATCGACTTGGCTTCGAGCGCAAAGCAGAATTGCAACGATTTTCCGTCGTTCAGTAGGATTGTATATTTTGAAGTCTCGTCCTTGGTCATCGTCGGCCCTTCGGTCAGCTTGATGCGCCGAAGCCATTTGACGTTCATGTTGCCTTCATAGCCCGGCAACAGCAGCCGCATCGGATAGCCGTTTGACGGCCGCACCGGCTCGCCGTTCTGGTAGATCGCGATCAACGCGTCATCCAACGCCTTCGCAACCGGCACGCTACGGCTCATGCCGGATGCATCCGCGCCTTCGGCAAGCAGCCATTGCGCGTTTGGCTCGACGCCGGCTTCTTCCAGCAGGGTCGCCAGCCGAACGCCGGTCCATTCGGCACACGACAACAGACCATGGATTGGCTGCACACCGACCTGGGCCGGATCCTTCTGGTAGAGCAGGCCGCTATTGCCGGCACACTCAACGAAGGCGACGCGGGATTCCATCGGGTAGCGCATCAGCGCCTCGAGCGTGAACACGAGCGGACGCTTGACGAGGCCGTGGATCAGAAGTCGATGCGCATCAGGATTAATGTCGGGAATGCCGGCGTGGTGGCGCTCGAAATGAAGTCCGTTCGGCGTGATCGTGCCGTCGAGCAGGTGATGCGGCGTGCGCGAAGCGCCCGTGCCCGTCGTTCCCGGGGCGCTTGCGAAAGTGCGCGCAATCTTGCCGGCATATTTCGAAGGCTGTCCATAAGGCGTAAAGGGTGCGCCGGGTGTTTTCATCCACGGCTCGACCGGCAGCGCTTCCGCCGCTTCCATCTTGCTCGGCAGTGCCGCGCTTCCGAGCGCGACCGCGCCAGCCGTCAGGAAGAGACGACGGTCAAGAAGACCGTTTCCGGCGGCTTGTTCCGGCTCACTTGGCCGCTTGCTCTTGCGCATCGTCTCCTCCGAATTGGCAACGAATAAGAAAGCTATTCTGGCTCAAGCCTTGCGCGGACGGCGTCAGCAATTTCATCGGGGGTGACACCGGGCGGCAGAAAGCCGAGATATCGCCCGTCCTGGCCGATCAAATAGATAAAGCCGGTATGATCGACCGAATATTCGCCTGAGGCCGCAGCGCTGTTCTTGACGAAGAACGTCCGGTAGGCGATCGCCGTTTTGCGGATTTCGGCAACCGAGCCGGTCAAGCCGATCAATCGTGGGTGAAACGACGAGACATACTCGGCGAGCCGGGCCGGGGTGTCGCGCTCCGGATCGACGGTGATGAATAATGGCTGCACCGCCTCCGCCATTGCGCCAAGCTTGTCGAGCGCGAGCGAGATCGATTGAAGCTCGGTTGGGCACACGTCGGGACAATAGGTATAGCCGAAATAGAGGACGACGAGCTTGCCGCGAAAATCCGCATCAGTACGGCGATGTCCCGTTTGATCGGTGAGTTCGAAGGGACCACCGACCGGCGCGCGGCCTGATATCAAGCCTTCGATCAATTCCGCGGGCGAGGGTTCAGCCACCTCGTTTGCAACAACCGGCGCGGCGAAAATAACGCACACGAGCGCAAGCGCCACTTCCAAAAAGGAACACCTTCTCGCGATTCTCGCGAGAAGGTGTGTTGGTCGCATCAAGTCGATCACTCGACGATCACCTGACCGTACATCCACGGATGCGGCGAGCAGATGTAGTAATAGATGCCCGGCTTATCGAATTTGACCGTTTTCGTTTCGCCCTTGGTCAATACACCGGTGCTCCAACCGTTCTCCTGCACCAGTGCAGTCGAGTCATGCGGTATGTCGCCCACGTTGGTAAAGCTCACCGTCGTACCGGCCTTGATCCGGGTGCGCGCCGGAGCAAAGCTGTACTCGGTGTTGTTGGCGCCGATCTTGATCGCATCGACCCCCGCCGCGATCGGCCCGGTTGGCCCAGCCACCGTCTGTGGCGGCGGCGGCGCCCAGAGCGGGCCAAGCTGACCTTTCAACGAAAACGTCCAGATGGCATCTCCGTAGGCACTGCCTTGCATCGAGTTGCCGCCGGCCGCGATCGCGATGAATTCCTCGCCATCGACCTCGTAGACAACAGGCGGAGCGTCCGCGCCAAATCCGGTCTGGAAGCGGAACAGTTCCTGGCCGGTCTTGGCATCGAGCGCAAGGAAGTTGCCGTCTGGCTCACCGCGAAGCACCAGCCCGCCTGCGGTCACCGTCGAGCCACCGCCGCCACCGACACGATACGGCGTCTTGGTTTGCCAGGCGATCTTGTTGGTCTTGGCATCGATGGCGGTGAAAGTGCCGCTCATCGGCGAGCCGATCGGCGCTGTCTGTCCGCCGCCGGTGTAGCGCTGGCCATTAGTGTACTGGCTGCTGTTGCGCACGAATGCGCTGCTACGCACCGTGCCCGGCACATAGAGATAACCGGTATCGGGGCTATACGGCATAGGCGACCAATTGGTGCCGCCGATACCCGAAGGCTGAACCAGGACCGGGGTCTCCCAGAACGGCGTATAGAGACAGCCGGCTTGGTCGTAGCCCGGAATCTTCTCGGCGCATTGCGGCACGACGGGATCGCCGACGGGAATCGGCTGCGTCGCCGCCGTCTTTTGCCGCGGCTCCTGTGGCACCGGCTTTTCGTTGATGCCGATCAGCGGTTTGCCGTTGGTGCGATCGAGGATGTAGACCCAGCCGGTGCGACCGGCCTCGGCAATGCCCTTTCGTGGTTGACCGTCGATGACGGTATCGAACAAAACAACCGGGCTCGCAGCATCATAGTCCCAGATGTCGTGGTGCACCTGCTGGAAGTGCCAGGCGTATTCTCCGGTCTTGGCTTTCAAGGCCACCATGGAGGTACAGAAGAGGTTGTCGCCTTCGCGCATCGAGCCATCGTAGTCGGGTCCGCAATTGCCAACCGCAAAGTAGAGAAGGCCGAGTTCGGGATCGACCGCCGGCGTATTCCAGATCGCGGCACCTCCGCGCATCGAATGATCGGTACCGGGCGGCCAAGTCTCGCTGCCCTTTTCGCCCGGAGCGGGCAGGGTGAACCAGCGCCATTTGATCTCTCCGGTTTTGGCATCGAGCGCGGTCAATCGGCCGCGAACACCAAACTCGCCGCCCGTGATCCCGCTGTAAATCATGCCGTCGTAATAGAGGGGCGCACTCGTGACGCCGTAGCCGTTCTGCCATTTTTCGATCGGCGTCTTCCAGGCGACCTTGCCCGTCTTCATGTCGAGCGCAACGACGTTCGCGTCGAGCTGCCCGAGGTAGATTAGCCCGTCACCCATCGCCAGGCCGCGATTGACCCAGCCGCAGCACACGGTGGATATGTTCTGCTCGATGCCGGACCAGTACTCCCAAATCATCTCGCCGGTCTTGGCATTGAGCGCGAAGACGTCGTCATTTCCGGTGACGACATACATGATGCCGTCTTTCACAAGCGGAGACGCCTCGAGAGAATATTTGCCGCCGACGCCCGAACCCTTCAGCCGGGTCATCCACGCGCCCTTCAGCTTGCCGACATTCGTGGTGTCGATCTGCTTCAGCGTTGAATAGCGATTATTGGTGAGGTTTCCGCCATTGGTAACCCAGTCCTTGCCGACCGGGCTTCGAAGGAGCTTGTCGATCTCGGGATCGGCGGCCCGCGCCGGTGTGATGATCAAAAGACCAAAAATAATTAGCGTCGAGAACACCCGCCATGCCTGACGATGCATCGTTGCCTCCCCAATTTTTTACGCTGGCGTTCGGCCAGTTGGAGTCAGCGTATCGCCGGCCTCCCGATTTAGCTATGCTCTTTGAAGGACTCTGAATTGCAGAAGTTTCTGTTTGCGTTTTCGCGCAACGAAGCGTCCGCGGATGACGGTGGCGAGAGCCGTCCCTAGCTATTTTTGGTACGCGTTGGCGCGAATATAGTACCAGAGCTGATCAATCTCTTCGTCGGTCAGCTTGCCCTTCCATGGTGGCATCTGGTTCTTGCCGTTGCGCACCGAGTTTTCGAAACGCGGGCGCTCGTTGTCCTTTAACCGGCGCAGGTCGAACGTCTGGCCCGTGTTGACCAATTGCTCGCCGTGACAGATTTGGCAGTTGGTGTCGTAGACATCTTCGCCAGCTTCGATCTTGGCCTTCTCCTGTGCCGACACCGTTGTGGCAGGCAACAGCGCGGCACACAGTGCGACGATTGCGACAGTGCAGGGGCGCGTCCGCGCAACCGCGTTTTTCTTCTGGACCGGCATTTCGATGGAGCTTACGCCTTGTTTTCGGTCTTCCTGCCGCGGAACGACAGGAAGACCGGATGAGGTAATGAGAGGCTTGGAAGGAGGCCACCGCACCGGGCCTCCCGATTTCAGGTCACTTGTCGAACAAAGCGAAGGTCCAGAGCGACACCCCTGTGGGCAGGTTAGCGAGGTTTGGGTCCCCGCCGCGCTGCGCGTAGACGCCGCCGATGCCGCTCATCACAGTGACGTATTGCTTGCCGTCTCTCTCCCATGTCACCGGCTGACCGATGATGCCGGATGGCGTCTGGAAGCTCCACAGGATCTTGCCGGTATCGGCATCGAGCGCCTGGAATTCCCCGGTCATGACGCCGGTGAACACGAGATTGCTCGCCGTGACCATGGTCGATGAATAGTTCGGGCTTCGATACGGCGTCTCCCATTTCGACTTCCCGGTCATGGGATCGATGGCTTTGAGATAGCCGCGAATATTGGGGTCGTCGACGACGGTCGTCCGCTTGACGGTAGGCACGCCGGACGGTCGTCCGGGTGTCAGTTTCGGCGGATCGGGCGCCTCGTAGGTCATCCCGACATGCAATGTGTTGATGTAGAGCATCCCTGTGCGCGGGCTGAATGCCAGGTGTTGCCAGTTGGTCACCCCGGAGATCGACGGCCAGACCGTGACTTTCTTGCCCTCGAGCGCGCCGGTAAAAACATCGGTCACAACAGGGCGCCCGGTCTTCATGTCGATCCCGCTCGCCCAATTCACCTTGCCGAAGGGGTTTGCGGTGATCAGCTTGCCGTCCTTGGCATCGAGCACATAGAGGAAGCCGCCGCGGTTGGCCTGAATGACGACCTTGCGCGGAGCGCCGTCGACATTGATGGTGGCAATGACCGGCGTCTGTACCGCGTCATAATCGAACGGATCCTGCGGCGTGGTCTGGAAATACCAGACACGTTCTCCCGTCTTCGGCCGGACAGCGAAAACGGAGTCGGTAAAGAGGTTGTCGCCCTTGCGGGCGCGCGGATTCCACGGCGCCGGGTTGCCGATACCCCAATAGACGAGGTCGAGCTCCGCATCGTAGGTGCCGGTGACCCAACTGCTGCCGCCACCCGTAAGCTGGGAATCGCCTTCCCACGTCTCGGACCCCGGTTCGCCCTTGGCCGGAACCGTGTAGAGCCGCCACAAGTGCTTACCGGTCTTGGCGTCATATCCTTCGAGGAAGCCGCGATGGCTGAACTCGGCACCAGCCACGCCCATGATGACAACGCCATTGACGATCAGCGGCGCGCCCGTCATCGCGTAGCCATTTTCGGCGGTCGCGGGCTCCGGTGAATTCACCGTCCAGACCTCTTTGCCCGTCTTGGCGTCCAGCGCAACGAGCCGGTCGTCCATGAGAGCCCGGATCACCATGCCTTCGTAGATAGCCGCGCCGCGGTTGACGATGCCGCAGCAGACGACGCGCAAACTCTCCGGCGGATAGTCGTGAAGGACCCGCCATATCTGCTTGCCGGTGAGCGCGTCGACCGCCACCGTCGCATTGTGGGTTGTCGCGTAGATGACGCCATCCTTGACGACGGGAAAGCTTTCTCCACCCTGCAGGTCCGCGAGCGAGTAAGCCCAAACCGGGACCAGCTTGCTCACATTATCCTTGTTGATTTGGGTAAGCGGACTGAACCGGTTTGCCGAGTAACCCATGCCGTAGACGAGCACGTCGCCGGGTGTTTTCTCGTCGTTCTTCAAATCGTCGGCCGTTTGGGCGAGCGCCGCAAACGGGACGGCCGCGCTCAGCAAGACCGCAAAAAGCATCGATCGCTTCACGATATCCCCCCCTGATTTATTTTCTTGCCCGACTATTAGTCGAGTTTCCTCGTCAGCACCAATGCCGCGGTGAGATAACGGCTCCGCGCGGCGACGAGGGGGGAGGTCTACGGGTCAGTTTTTGTGCACGCCAGGGAGAGGCGGCAGGAGGCGGCGACGGCCTCCGCGGCGTCCTGCCACTCATTTACAAGGCGTGCATTTACAAGGCGTGACCGCGTACTTTAGCTCTTGGCCGGGATGCGATGCTCTCGCCTCAGGCCTGACTTTTCGGCACGTATTTACCCAGCACGCACTTATAGCTTTCGACCCGCCACTCGCGGTACGGACCATTCTGTAGCCATTCGGCGATGCCGATCTGGGCGTGAACCTGGCAATCCATCATTGAGATGCTGGACTGCTCGCTGTTGGTAACGACCTTTTCCAGGCAAACTTGGCCGTTGCACAAAAGCGCCACAAGGGTAACGAGCATGGAGTCTCCATCGAAAAAGCGATTCGGTGGATTTTACCATGCAGCGTTCGTGCCAAACTGCGGACGCACACAATTGTCCGTCCGTACGAGTACGGAAGGGGCCGATGCCCGATGGCCCGTACCGGACAGATATCCGGCTCGGCAAAAGACGGCCTCGCCGCAACCGCGCGGGCGAGGCCTTAAGGTGCGGGTCAGGGAGGAGGCTGCATCAAGACCCGTCGTGTTTGGCCGACTCGGGAGAAGGCCGGCTTTTTCTTGACCTGACTTCGTGCTGCTTCAGTTAGCTCAGGCAGCCTTGGATTTCGCCACGTGGGTGGCGATGGCATCCATCAGTGCGGGAGACAGGCAGTCGTAAGGTTCGAGCCCCAGCTCTTTTAGTCGGGCCCGAATGCCATCCATCTGCTCCGGTTTGACGCCGGATTCGATGACTGACGAAACGAATGCCGCAAACCCCGGCGCCGCCGATCCCGATTCCTGGAACAACTCGGGATGGATGAAGTCGAGGCCGTAGAACGGATGCGCCTTGTTTTCGATGCGACCATACATATGAGTGCCGCATACCTTGCACGCGTGCCGCTGGATGGTCTTCGAGGCATCGATAATTTGAAGTTTGTCGCCATTCTCCAGCACGCTTACGTTCTCGCGTGGAACCACGGCAACCACCGAGAAGACCGCGCCGTCGGGTTTCCAGCACTGGGTGCAGCCGCAGGCGTGGTTGTGCGCGACGTCGCCCTTGACGCCGACCTTGACCGGCTTGTCCTTGCATTTGCAGACGAGCGTTCCGCCAGCAAAGCTGCCTGAACCTTTCTTTACACCGTTGTCGACCGAGGGATGGATATGAACGTTCATGGGCCTATCCTCCTTGCGTTGTAATTTCTATCAGTCAGTACACGACGACCGAGCGGATCGATTTTCCTTCATGCATCAGATCGAATCCCTTGTTGATTTCCTCAAGCTTGAGGGTGTGGGTGATCATCGGATCGATCTGAATTTTTCCATCCATGTACCAGTCGACGATTTTCGGTACGTCGGTGCGGCCGCGCGCGCCGCCGAACGCCGTGCCTTTCCAGACGCGGCCGGTGACGAGTTGGAACGGCCGCGTGGCGATTTCCTTGCCGGATTCCGCCACGCCGATGATGACCGAAACGCCCCAGCCGCGGTGACAGGCTTCGAGCGCCTGGCGCATTACGGTGGTGTTGCCGGTGCAATCGAAGGTGAAATCGGCCCCGCCATCGGTGAGCGTGACGAGGTGCTGGACAATATCGCCTGAGATCTTTGTCGGGTTGACGAAATCGGTCATCCCGAACCTGCGGCCCCAATCTGCCTTGGAGTCGTTGATGTCGACGCCGACGATCTTGTTGGCGCCGACCATCTTGGCGCCCTGAATGACGTTCAGCCCAATTCCACCGAGACCGAACACAACGACATTGGAGCCCGGCGTAACTTTGGCGGTATTGGTCACCGCGCCAACACCGGTCGTGACGCCACAACCGATATAGCAGCTCTTGTCGAACGGCGCGTCCTCGCGAATCTTCGCGACTGCGATTTCGGGCAGCACCGTGAAATTCGAGAAAGTCGAGCATCCCATATAGTGGTAGATGGTCTTCCCCTTGTAGCTGAAGCGCGACGTGCCATCCGGCATCACGCCTTTACCCTGCGTGGCGCGGATCGCCGTGCACAGATTGGTCTTCTGGCTGAGACAGCTTTTGCACTGGCGGCATTCCGGCGTGTACAGAGGAATGACGTGATCGCCAGGCTTCACCGACGTGACGCCGGCGCCGACCTCGCGCACGATCCCGGCACCCTCGTGACCGAGGATGGATGGAAAAATCCCTTCGCTGTCGAAACCGTCGAGCGTGTAGGCATCCGTATGGCAGATGCCGGTTGCCTTGATCTCGACGAGGACCTCGCCGGCCTTTGGTCCTTCCAGATCGAGTTCAACAATTTCCAGCGGCTTCTTGGCTTCGAATGCGACGGCGGCGCGTGTCTTCATGGTCTGATCCCTGTCTTGCTCAGCTTCAGTGCTTGGTGCCCATACAGGAATTTTCGGCCTGGGTGTAGGCAGGCGATTTATCTTCGTGTTTCGCGGGGCGGACTCGCGCCACGGCGTCATTGGCACGGGCCCTCAGATAGACGTAGAGATCGTCCAGATAGCAGGTCACATTCGGATTATCGCCAAAGGCCGGCATGACATTTTCCTGCGCCGTACTGACGTTCTTGCGACCGCTCGCGACGATAGCGAGGAATTCGCCGTAGCTCATCGTCTTCAGCGAGTCCTTTAGCGCCGGCGCGTAGCTCGATCCCATGCCGTCGGGCCCGTGGCAGACGTGGCATTCCGAATGATAGCGGCGGTATCCCGAGTACAAGTACCAGTCGACCGTGCCGTCCGGCTGGATCTTATAAGTCGGGTTTCCCTGGCTATCGAGGTATTTGCCATTCTCTGATTTCACCGCAGCAGGATCACCCGAGCCATCGGCGAAGGCAGTTCCACCTGCAGCGATCAGCAAGGCCGCCGCGGTCATTAGGTAGACGATACGCAAGAGCTTTTCCTCGGCAATCGATGTCGCGTAGTCCAGCACGCGGGCGAACCCGCGCGCTGGAACGAGAGCCTTCAGCTCACTGCGGCAGTGTGAACACGGTGAGTGTTCCGCCGAGCGCCGTATAGTTGCTCAGCGCAGCGTAACCGCCGACCGCGCCCAGACCTGCGGTCGGATCGGTCAGGCCAGCCGCGAGGCCAATGCCTGCCCAACCACCGACACCCGAAAGCACGGCGATATATTGCTTGCCACCATGCTCGTAGGTCGTGACGTTGCCGATGATGCCGGACGGGGTCTTGAACTTGTAAAGCTCCTTGCCCGTCTTGGCGTCGACCGCCTTCAGATAGCCTTCGAGCGTACCGTAGAACACGACGCCACCGGCGGTCGCGAGCGCGCCTGACCAGACCGAGAACTGTTCCTTGTTCGACCAGACGATCTTGCCCGTCTTGCCGTCCCAGGCGATGAAGTTGCCCATATGGGTTTCGCCGGGAGGCGGATACATCGACAGCGTCGCCCCTACATAGGGCTGGCCAGCGGTGTAGCTCACCTTGAACGGTTCGTAGTCCATGCAGACGTGGTTGGTCGGCACGTAGAACAACTGCGTGTCCGGCGAGTAGGCCGCCGGCTGCTCGTCCTTGGTGCCGAGCGCGGCCGGGCAGATGCCCTTGTTGTTGTGATCCTCGCCCTGCTTGTCGGTCGAGTATTCGTCGAGCACCTTCGGCCGGCCGTAGGTCGGCGAGCTCTTGTTCATGTCGACGCCGGAGGTCCAGTTGACCTTCGGGTCGAACTTCTGAGCCACCAGCAATTCGCCGTTGACGCGATCGAGCGTATAGCCGAGGCCATTGCGATCGAAATGGGTCAGCAGCTTGCGGGCTTTTCCGTCGATCGACTGATCGGTGAGGATCATCTCGTTGACGCCGTCATAGTCCCACTCGTCGTGGGGCGTCATCTGATAGACCCACTTCGCCGTCCCATTATCGGGACTGCGGGCGAAAATGGTCATTGACCACTTGTTGTCGCCGGGGCGTTGCTTCGGATTCCAGGTCGAGGGGTTGCCCGATCCATAATAGACGAGGTCAAGCGACGGATCGTAAGCCAGCCAGCCCCACGTGCAGCCGCCGCCGATTTTCCACTGATCGCCTTCCCAAGTCTTCAGGCTCGAATCCTTGCCGACGGGCTTGCCGAGTGACGTGGTCTTGTCGTCGAACAGGATTTGATCGTCCGGACCTTCGGAATAGGCTTTCCAGATCTGCTTGCCATCCTTGACGCTATAGGCGGTCATGCTGCACTGGACGCCGAACTCGCCGCCGGACGTTCCGACCAGCACCTTGTCTTTGACGACCATCGGCGCCGAGGTGCCGGTCTGGCCTTTGCTCGGATCACCGTTGGCTACGGACCACTCGACGTTGCCGTTCTTCGCATTTAGCGCGACCAGCTTGTCGTCGGCTTGGTGCAGGAAGATCTTGCCGTCGGCGTAAGCAACACCGCGATTGACGGTATCGCAGCACATCACCGGGATGACATTCGGATCCTGCTTCGGCTCGTAGCTCCAAACGATCTTATTCTCGTTGGAAAGGTCAAGAGCATAGACCTTGTTCGGGAAGGGGGTATGAACGTACATCATGTTGTCGATGATGAGCGGTCCACCTTCGTGACCGCGCAGCACGCCGGTCGAGAAGGTCCAAGCGACCTGCATTTTGCCGACGTTGGAGCTGTTGATCTGCTTGAGCTTGGAGTAGCGCGTGTTGGCATAGTCGCCTGTGGGCATCGCCCACTGGGCCGGATTCTGCGACATCCGGTTCAGTCCGTCATTGGCTCCGGCGCTTCCGGCGGCCACTACCGCCATGGCACCCAGACCAGTCGCGAGTAGTACTTTTCGCATCGTGGTTCCTCCCAGTGTTGAACTTTGGGTTCCGCAGGCGCGGCCCAGTTTTCGAGTTCTTGTTAACCTGTATACCTATCCGCTCGGAGAGGCTGAAACTTGCCCGAGAGCGAATCCCGTTTGCTTGAAAGAGAAGCGGGGGTGATTTTTTCGCGTTGCTCGTGACGATTGTGGCGGTACCGGCCCAGATGCTGCACGGCGTCAAACGACAGCGTCGTTAGGCCGCCGGAGGTTTTCCTTGACGGCGCCTAAACTTAGACCGAGGATCGGCCAACGATAACGAGAGGGACGCTCGGCGATTCCAAATCTGGCCGCCTCAACTTGGCCTTGGATGTCACCTAGCCGTGATTGTCCGCGAGAGATCGTGGTCGGTCTTCAATCGGTGGCAGGAAATGCCTGACACAGTTCATTCGCTCAGTACTGCGGGAATGGGGCCGAAGAGGCAGATCCAGTATTGGTCAGATGCACTGACCGATCTCTGCGGCCAATTTGCCGTCGATCCGCTCGAGGCGTCGACGCTCGAAGCACGGATCAACTACACCACCGTTTCGAAACTGAAGCTGTGCCAAATCGAAGCAAGCCAGCATCGGATCGCACACGCCAAGTCGCCGAGCCACAGCAGTGAGCACCCCTACGTCAAGATCCTGTTCCAGACGTACGGGATCTCCTACTTCGAGCAGAATGGCTGTCAGATTCAGATCAGACCTGGCGATTGTCTCGCCTATGACGTTTCTTCTCCGCATACGATTATCAGCCCGTCCTTGACGCGCCATGAGGTCGTTATTGTGCCGAAGGAGTTGTTGCGCGAGCGCGGATTCAATTTCGAAAAGATGTCGGCCTGCAAACTTTCCGCGCTGACCGGCACGGGCCGTATCGCCCATGATTTTGTCCATGCGGCGTTTGGCGAGGCCGCCAAACTGTCGGCAAATAGCGCGGCCGGCGTTGCTGAATCGCTGATCGAGCTATTGTTGCTGCCGCTGCGGGAGGCCGATACGGCATTCGACCGTTCCGGCCCGGAAGCGATGTATGTGCGGGCCCAGGCCTTCATTCGCGAGCATTTGCGCGATCCGGACCTGTGCATCGATCAGATTTCGGCGTCGCTCGGCTGCACCAAGCGTTATCTGCACATGCTGTTCAGCGAAAGAGGCATCACCGTGAGCGATTATATCTGGCGCGCGCGGTTGCAGCACTGCCGTCAGGAACTAGAGACTCATGGAGGAAAGACGATTACTGACGTCGCATTCTCCTGGGGATTCTCAAGCTCATCGCACTTCAGCCGCGTGTTCCGGAAATGCTTTGGTGTTTCGCCGTCCGCCATTCACAAGGCGCAGGGCGGCAGCATCTCTCCAAACGCGAGCTAATCGATATCAATCAGCTTGATGGCGTGTTCGGGCAGTTGTCGGACCGAGATTTGCTGCCGCGCTTGTCGAACGGAACATGGCAGTTGTCGATTCGCTGCTCGTCGGTCCATTTTGGACCTAGCCGTTCCTTGCCGGTCAGCCCCGAACGTGGCGCCTGCGCTGTGAAGTTGCTCACGGCGTTCGCTTTTCCATCCTCGGCCAAAGCGCATGGCGTTGGCCCGATGAGCAGCAAGGCATAGAGCGAGGCTCGCGATAGCAATCCCATGGAGGCCTCCATAAATTGAACTGTCACCTCTAACCGATATGGGATTTCCGCGGCCACCCGAAATCTGGAAACCTTTGATCCATCTCAACCCATTGCAGGAAGTTTCTTACACCGGAGATCAACGATGATATCGCGCCGATCCATCCTTCTGATACCGACCGCTTTGCTGGCCGGGACCTCATCGTTCGCCTTGGCTGCGTCAGCAGCTGATCCGATCAAGATGTTCGACCTGGATGCCGACGGAACGCTCGACCTCGGCGAGGTAAAAAAAGCCGCCACAGAATTGTTTGGGCGACTTGACCCGGATCACGACGGGACCCTCGACAAGCGCGAACTGGCGGGACGATTGACCGCACGTGAGCTGGCTGCCGCCGATCCCGATCATGACGGCACTTTGTCGCTGGGCGAATATCTTGCCGTCGTCGAAAAGCGCTTCAACGCAGCCAATCCCGACAACGATGGAACATTGGACGCCAAAGAACTGCGAACGCCGGCCGGCCGGGCGTTGCTACGTTTGTTGAGATAGGACGAAATGGCACGAGCCCTTGCGTCAAACGTCCGGCGGTTTTACGTTCGCATTGGTGCGAGTGTTTGCACCATCACCGAGGAGCCCCAAATGACTTGGAAAACTCCAAAGATCGTCGAAGTGCCGGTTGGCATGGAGATCAATATGTACGCCTGCGCGGCACGCAAGTAGCCGCGAAGCGTTCTGCCCGGCTTCCGGCAGTCACCTGTCGAGAGCCGCGGCAGGCGCTGCGGTCGTTTCGAGCTGGCGCCGATCGACCACCCATTCGATTCGAATTGATGATCCTCCGAACAGCAACGAGCATTCCTGCAAAAACGTGCCAGCTGGCAATGCTGGGCTTCTTGCTGCAACCCGCTTGCAGTTTTGCCGAGGGACTCGACACCGAACACATCTACGGCTTCATGATCGGCTCGGACGTCGGCGATGCCGGTGAACGGGAGTTTCAGACGACGACCACGGGACGATTTTCCAAGCAGGCTGGAAATTACCAGGCCCTCGATCAGCAGCTGGAAATGGAGTTCGTGCCTTTCAAGAATTTCCGGATTGAGGTTGGAACGGCGCTCGCGGCGTACGACATCACGTCGGTTCCAGGTCTGGTGGATCGTAATCTGGCCGGTTGGCAAGGAGTCTCATTGGATTTGCGCTACCGGTTTCTCGACCGGGAAACGGCGCCGGTTGGCCTGACCCTGGCACTCGAGAACCATCGGAACCGCTTCGATGAAATCACCGGATCAGGTGCCCAAAATTACGGAACCGAACTGACGCTTGCACTCGAGCGGGATGTGATCCCGGGGCTTGCGGTCGCGACACTCAATCTCGGCTATCAGCCGGAATGGACTCGTTTGTCAGGCGCAGCAACGGAGCAGCAGGAATCAACTCTTGCCGTCGCATTTGGGATCATGACGCAGCTGCGACCCGATCTGATGCTCGGGGGCGAAGCGCGCTACTTCCGCAAATATGAGGGGATTGGTCTGACGGAACTGGCCGGGGAGGCTTTCTTCGTCGGCCCCACCGCCTATTTCAAGCTTTCGGACCGCGCACGTCTGACGGCCAACTGGAGTTTCCAGGCATGGGGCCGTCCCGCCGGCGCGAACGCCACGCTTGATCTCGTGAATTTCGAACGCCAGCAGGCACGACTGGTATTTGGATTGAATTTCTAGATGAACGAGGCGGGATATACCGAAGGTGAAACTTCGCATCGGGCAGTTTCGTAGCTGGTCATTCTATCGATAGCCGAAAGACGTCGGAGGACATCGGCATGAATGCAATCGAGCTGATCATCACGGTTTGTGCCGTCGTCTCGCCGAACACGTGCGAGGAAAGGCATTTGGCGTTTTCGTCGGATTTCTCTTTGCAACAATGTACCATGAATGCGCAGCCCTACATTGCGCAGTGGGTCGGCGAACATCCGAAATGGACCGCCGTCAAGTGGCGCTGCGAATATCCGCATAGCCGTGAAAAGGCAGACCAGGGCCGGGTGCAATCTGCCGGCTGAGACCGGTCACAGCTGTTATTTGTTGCAGTCCTTGAGGTCCTTGTCGGCGATGGAAAACACTGCGTCCGCCCTGATTTCAATATCGCGCACGACACATTGCCTGTTGTCGCGATAGCCGACCCTGGCGTCGTAACGGCCCGGCTCGACGCCGGTGATGCGCAAGCGCTCGTCATGGTCGACTTCCTTGTCTTTGTCGTTGAGGGTCTGGTTCGAACCCCATTCATTCTTGCCGGTGGGTGACAGCTGGAAGTTTGAAATCGTCGCCGTTGTCAGATTCCAGAACCGGATGCCTTTGCCTTTACTCTGCGCCATCGCCGAGCCAGACAGAACTATTGAACATAAACAGATCGCGATCAGCGAGCGCCGCATTTGACCTCCCTCAAGATTTGTTCATCGCCGACGCCTTCGAGACTCATTTCGGCGAAGGTCGGCTTTTCAAGGCACCAGCGATAGCATAGCTTTTGCTTTCAGGAGAAATGCCATGACGTTCGTCAGGAGCGTACGACTGATCGCCGTTTCGTTGCTCGGCTTCGCAGCAATGGCTGCGACCGCGTATGCGGACGATACCAACAACTACCCGACGTCGGCACGTTCCGAATATGTCTTCGGCTGCACGAAGGCGAATGGTGAAACGCGGCAATCGATCGAGCAATGTTCCTGCTCGATCGATATTATCGCCTCGCTATTGCCTTACGACCGCTACGTCACCGCTGAAACGGTGCTGAGCATGTCGCAGGTTCGCGGCAATCTCGGCACGCAGTTCCGCTCGTCCGAGCAGGCCAAAGGTGCCCTTGACGATCTCAGGCGTGCGCAGGCCGAAGCCGAAGTCAGGTGCTTCTAGGACACATCTCGAGACGGCGCTGAAACCGACACAGCTCAAGTGCCGGAATCTTCGACCTTCCATTCCTTCTGAAAGACATGGCCCGAGGTATCCTTTGCCTCGGCGCGAAACGTCTTCGCCCCGTTCGAGACGTAGGTGAATCGAATATTGGGGTCTTCCGAGATGGAAATGCCGCCCACCATCGATAATACGGGGCTGTTGTCCTGCCACAGATGCAATTCGTCGACGAAGAAAGCAGGGATATAGAGATGCGTGATCTGATCCATCTGTAGTCCGGAATTATTGGGATGGCCGATCATGATCTGGGCTTCGCGGGGACCGCTGGTGGGGCCCTGGTCGGCACGGGCGAACTGCCGGTATTTCATCTGGCCGAGGCGGTTGCTAGCTTCTTCCACATTTTTGGCCGCCGGCGCCGAGCAACCGCCCGATGCCTTGACGAAGGTCTTGACCATGTAGAGCTGGCCATCGCTGAGTTCGGCGACAGCATGAACGTTGGTATAGCTGTTGACGCGAACGCGTGTTGAGATTTCCGACACCCTTGCGTCGGACCCAACTTCGAATTTCGCCGCCATCGGCGCCGGATTTTGATCGATCACCAGCGTGATCGCCTTCAGCTTCCGGGCGTCGTCGGGCGCCAGCCTTGATCGCAGTGTGACCGGCACGATCGCCGCGTCTTCCGCGCGATAAGGCATCTCGATGGCAAGTATGTCGTTGCCATCGTTCATCGGACGATTGTTGAAGATGTCCTGGACCAGGCCCGGCCAGGGATCCACCGGCTCGGCGGCGCCGGAAGGCGCGATGCGCATTCCAAAGGCGACGCCACAAAGCATCAGCAAACAGAGCAGGCGAAGACGGAACATGTCGCGCTCCTTTCCGGGGTCGAAGCAGCAACGATCTCGACGCAGATTACCCCGTGCGCTACTCCCACTCAATCTCGGAAAATGCTGCAGTTGCGTTGCGGGCGTTATAGTCGTCGAACAATTGCCACCTTGATCGTTCGGATTCTGCCGCCGTATCGGCCGCCGTTTTGATTGTGGCGCCTTTCGTGACCAGCGACTTGATTTCGGCGGCGAGTGTTTCGAGGTAGCGGCGTTGGTCTGTCAGAGCCGCTGGCCATTCGCTCACGAGGCCGTGACCTGGAACCACGCGCTCGGCTGGTTGCCGGACGAGATCATCCATGATGCGGAGCCAGCCACGAATGCTGCCATCCATGACAGGAATATGGCCGAGAAAGACGAGGTCACCGGTAAACAAGATCTTCGACGTTTCGTCGAGAACAGTGAGATCGTTGTCGCTGTGTGCTGTCGGCCAGGCCAGCAAAAGGAGCCGGCGGTCACCCAGATCAAGCTCGAGCGTTCCATCGACAAGCATTGTCGGCGGCACGATCCGGACCTCGTCGATCAGACTGTCACCCATGATCTTGCGGAAGGCATCGAGATAAAAGGGGCCTCGCGTGCGCAGAGCTTCCGGCAAATTCTTGTGCCCGACAAAAACACTTCCTTCGCCCTCAAAGGCGGCGTTTCCGAATACGTGATCGGGATGACCGTGCGTGTTGATGACATAACGGATCGGCTTGTCGGTTCGCGCCCGGACGGCGGCGAGAAGCCTTCTTCCTTCACGAACGCTGCCGCCGGTATCGACGATGGCAACCGCATCACGGCCAACGATAAAGCCGACATTGGCGATCGCGCCTTCATTCTCGCTCGTCATCAGCGCGATGGCTCCGACGTGAACGAAAACGCCGGGCGAGATTTCGGTCATGTCCAGCGCGGACGGCTGCGCTAGCGCAAGCGACGAAACGGCGAACGCCGCGAGCTGAGCAAGTAGCGCGAGGCCGAAACACATCCTATTTTGTTTGATAACGCTGCGCATGGTTCCGTTTGCGTCGCAACAGGCGCGGCGAATTCCTCTTGCGGAATATCCTGTTGCGCGCCCGGATGGAGCAGCATAGCATTTTGATGGGAGAGTGGCGCAAGCTGAGGACAGCAATCGATGATACATGCCCCGCTCAAACCTTATCTATTTGTGCCGCTTCTGACGCTGGCTGCAATGGTTGCCGGCACGCATTGGGCGTGGACGCAGACGGACAGTGAAGGAGGCCTCGACCTTTCCATTGAGCTTGTCGATCCCAAGGTATTGAGAGTCTGTGCCGACCCGCGGAACCTCCCATTCTCCAACGAACAAGGGGAGGGTTTTGAAAACAAGCTTGCGGAATTTCTTGCAGCAAAATTGCAGAAGAAAATCGACTACATGTATTTTCCGCAGGCGACCGGCTTTGTGCGCATGACGCTTGGCGCGCATCGCTGCGACGTCATTATGGGCTTCCCCCAAGGCGATGATCTCGTCCAGGGAACCAACCCCTATTACAGAACCGCCTATGCGCTGATCTCAAAGCCGGGCTCCGGTCTCGATGACGTCGCCGCGCTGGACGATGCGCACCTCAAGGGCAAACACATCGGTATTGTCGCCGGCACGCCGCCTGCAACCAACATGGCGGTCAACGGCTTGATGACGAATGCGAAGCCTTATCCGCTGATGATCGATACCCGCGTTGATTCTTCGGCCCAGGCCATGATCAACGATCTGAACAAGGGCGAGATCGACGCTGCCGTTCTTTGGGGACCAATGGCAGGATTCTACGCCAAGAAATCCAACCCGCCGCTTCATGTGACACCGCTGGTGCATGAAAAGTCCGGTCCCCAGCTTGTCTATCGGATCGGCATGGGCGTACGGCGCGCGGACCAGAACTGGAAGCGCCTGCTCAATCGTCTGATCCAGGAGAACCAGGGCGAGATCAACAAGATCCTGTTCGAGTATGGCGTCCCGCTGCTCGATGAGAACAATCAGCCGATCACCGCGGAGACGGCGACGAAGTCGCCATGACCGGGCGCGTCGTCCAGGCGTTGCTTGCGCTTGTGATGCTGACGGTCGCAGCGCGCGCGGAGGAGTTGGTCCCCGAGCCCAGTGGTTATCGCACCGAGGACTACCGCTCGCCGGTTCCGGACACGCTCGCGGGCGGGCGCGTCCTTTCGACAACAGAAGCAGAAGCGATCTGGCGTGCGAGGTCCGCCGCGTTTGTCGACGTGCTGCCGCGCGCGCCGAAACCTCCCAACCTTCCGACAGGTACCATCTGGCGCGACAAGCCGCGCTTCAATATTCCCGGCAGCATGTGGCTGCCGGACACAGGTTACGGCGAGTTGGCGGCAACAACCGAAGAATATCTGCGGCAGGGGTTGCTTCGGGCATCCGGCGGCAATCGGGCGTCCTTGATCGTCGTGTATTGCCTGGCCGATTGCTGGATGTCGTGGAACGCGGCCAAGCGGGCGCTGTCCTTTGGTTACCGCAACGTCGCCTGGTATCCCGATGGCACGGACGGCTGGGAGCGCGCCAATCTGCCAACAGCCGAGGCGCAACCGGAGCCGAGGCCTACAGAGCCGGGCACAAGGTGAGCTTGCGTGGTAATTATTCGATTTCTTGCTGGATGGTGCGGCCGAACGCAAACAGCCGCTGGTCGATCGTGGTCGGCACCTCGCAAACGAACTTCACGACGCGGCGGCGGTCTTCGAAAATCCGCGTTTCCCAAACGAGCGTGTTGCCGAGTTCTTCGATCTTGGCCTGATCGCGCGGCGTGCCGTCCTGAAGCGCCTGCAACGCGATCGTATCTGCACGGATCTTGTCCGCTGCCTGGCGCTGTCTGCGAGTCACACGCTCAAGCCCGTTCATGACCGACGCGCGATCGGCGTTGAGCTGTTCGAACAGACCGGCAAACAACAGTTTTCCCGTCGCCAGCTTGTCGGTTCCGGGCGCCGCCAGAAATTCCGCGATCGTCTTCTGCGCGTCTTCCACCGGAAGCTTTCTGGCCGCGGCCTTTTCGACCAGCGCACTGACTTTGGGATCGCTCTTCCACTTCTGCTCGGCGTCGTCGAGAGGCGGCCCGGCCCACACCGCGGCGAGCGAGATTTCCGGAACCTTGGCTTGTGCGCAGGGCCAGTCGGGATAGCGCGGATCGGCGGCAGCGCACAGCCGTGTCGAGGCAATAACCATAAACAGCACGAGCCCGATCCGTGAAATCATGTCTCACCTCCCGCGGGCCCGCGCCGGGCCAGCCCGCGCGACGGATCATAGGCGAAAATGGCGCCGATCATGAAGGCTGCAGTGCATCCGCCGACCACCGCGAGGGAGATCCAGTTGATCTGGCCGTAAAGTGCAAAACGGACCAGTTCGACGGCGTGGGTGAACGGATTGAACCGGCAGACATAGTAGAGCATGGGACTGCCTTCCTGCACGCGCCAGAGCGGATAAAGTGCGGATGAGGCAAAGAACATCGGAAAGATCACGAAGTTCATAACGCCGGCGAAATTCTCAAGCTGCTTGATCCCAGAGGAGATCAGCATGCCGAGCGAACCCAGCATCAGCCCGGAAAGGATCAACGCCGGCAGCACGGTGAGGTAGCCCGTCGGTGGCGGCGTGATGTCCCAGAACCAGGCGATCAATAGGAACGCGTAGACCTGGAGCAGCGAGACCGCCGTGCCCGCAAGCAGCTTGCAGAACAGCAGGTACCAGCGCGGCAGCGGGCTCACCAGCAAGGTACGCATGTTGCCCATTTCGCGATCGTAGACCATCGACAGCGAAGATTGCATGCCGTTGAAGAGCTGGATCATCGCCATCAAGCCCGGTGCGATATAGATCTCATAGAGAATGTAGGTCTCGTAAGGCGGTATGATCGAGATGCCCAGCACCTGCCGAAATCCGGCGGCGAAGATGAAGAGCCACACCAGCGGCCTGACCAGCGCCGAGACGAACCGTTCGCGTTGGTGCAGAAAACGCAGAGCTTCGCGCCACACGATGCCATTGAGGCAGGTGACGTATTCCGCAAAGGAGAAGCCGCGACGCGCTGGATCGGCGGTTGTGGAGCTCATGGGTTGAGACTCCCGGATTGAACGCCAGTCAAGCGCATGAAAGCTGAATTGACGTCCTTCGCATCCGATTCCGTTAGCACTCGCCCGACCTCGCCGCAGGCCAAGACACGGCCTTGATGCAAAACGACCAGATTGTCGCTCGGGACGATTTCATCGAACAAGTGCGTCGCCCACAACACACCGATGCCTTGTTCGGTAACAAGCTGGCGGACGTGGCTCAGGATGTCGGCGCGCGCCTTGACGTCAAGGCCGACCGTCGCCTCATCGAGCAAAAGGAGTCGCGGCCGATGTAACAGGGCGCGGGCAATCTCGAGCCGGCGCATCTGCCCGCCCGAGAGGTCACGGACCTTGCTACCTGCACGATCGGCAAGGCCGATCCGCGCCAGCACGTCGTCACCCCTCGACTGCGCATCGCGCCCGCCAATGCCATGCAGCGCGGCGTGGTAGAGCAGGTTCTGCATCACCGAGAGGTCGAGATCGAGCGTGCGCGGCTGGAACACGACGCCCATGAGCCGCAAGGCCTCGCTTGGGGCTTTTCCGATATCGTGGCCGAACACGCTAATGCTTCCGGTCTGAATCCCGAACAGCCGCGTGACGAGTGAAAACAGCGTACTTTTTCCCGCGCCGTTGAGACCAAGCAGAGCCGTGAAGCTCGCTGGCAGCACGTCAAAGCTGACGTCGATCAGCGCGCGCCTCGCGCCGTAGGAGTGGCTAATGTTGCAGATCGACAGGGCCGGGGTCACGGCGGCATCACGCGCGGTGGGCGCGGTTTGCGGTTGTGCGGCGGCTTCGCCGTATGTGTCGGCCGTTGTCATGGTGATATCGTCACACCCCAGGGAAGCTCGCCGACCTGAATCGTCTTGATGACCTTCAGTGCGCCGACGTCGATCACCGAAACATCGTTGGAGACGCCGTTGGTGACGAGCAAATATTTCTCATCGGGCGTGAACGCCATGTGCCAGACCCGTTGTCCGACCAGAAGATACTTGGTCACGGCATGGGTGGTGGCATCGACGACCGCGATCCGGTTGGCGGGACCGAGCGCCACGAAGGCCGTCTTGTCGTCTTTCGTGATGCCAATTCCGACCGCTTGAATGGCTTCACTCCGCAAACCAGGAATACTGAAGGTGACCTTGCCGGTAACCGCGTGCTTGACGGGATCGATGATCGAGACGGTGCCGCCGATTTCGGAGGAAACCCATAACTCGGAACCGTCGTGCTTGAATTCAGCAAAGCGCGGCCGCGCGTCGACCAGCACATTGGCGACCACCTGGCGCGTCGAGGTGTCGATAAAGTGCGCCATGTTGGTCGTCTCGGAGGTGTTGATCAAGGTCTTGCCGTCAGGGCTAATGGTCATGCCTTCGGGCTCAACGCCAACCTGGATGTCGCCAAGCCGTGCGCGCTTTTCGAGGTCAATGATAGTGACGGTGTTGTCGTTCTCATTGGCGACGTAAAGGATCTTTCCGGCCGCATCCTGGGTGAACAGCTCGGGGTCCGGCCCGGAGGGCAGGGAATCCACCACCTTCTGCGTCTCGGTGTCGATCATCTGAATGGTGTCATCGTCGCCGACGGCGACCATCACGAATTTGCCGTCACGGGTGAATTCGATGCCCCTCGGCCGTTGGCCGACCTTGATCGTCATCGTGACGGCCCACTTGTCGGTATCAATGACCGAGACCGTGTTGCCCTTCTCGTTCGACACATAGGCGGTGTAGGCACGGGCTGGGGTCGCCCCCGCAAGGCAGGCCGCGGTTAAGGAAAGCAGGCAATAGCGCCACATGCGCGACATCTCCGCCGTCATTGCAATTTGCACTTGGTCTCGGGCCGATCGACGCCGAGCGTATCGAGTTCGGAGACCTGATGCAGGAATCCTTCCTGCGGCGATACCGACACTACCATGCGGCCATCGGCGAGCAGGATCGGCTGCCGAAGTTGCAAGTTCCAGTCCCGCAGCGTCAGCCGCTGCCCTTTAAACGCGGCAATGGAAAAATCCTTCCCTTTGATAAAGCTGAACACGATCTTGGGATCGGCCGAATTGGTGCGGGAGATCGCTTCGCCGATGATGCGAGCCGCCGTCCATGCCTGCATGTCCAGCGCCGTCATGTGGCGCGAATTGAGTTTCAGGAAACGATTCTGGATTTGAATGGCGCCCCATTGGTCGTGCGCGGCGTCCCAACTGGTCGGCACAAGCCCCGCCGAACCCACCACCGGGCGCGGATCCCAGGTGCGATACGGCAAATAGCCTGCAAAGACCTCGCTCTCGTCGGCAGCCACGAGAACGTCATAGGCGGGCGCTTCCTGCGTAAACACCGGCATTTGACGCTGGATCAGCGTCACGCCGCTGTCGGTGCGGCGGGCGCCGCCCGTATCCTGAAAAGTCCGCTCCTGCACGATTTTCGCGCCAAAGCGCGAGGCTGATCGACGCAGCGCGTCCGCGTAGAGTTTGTCGTTATCGTGCGAGCCGGCCACCAGCAGCCAGCGCTTCCACTGCTTCCACACGAGATATTGCGCAAGTGCGTCCGCAAGCATCGAGCGGGTCGGCGCCACGTGAACGACGTTCGCGCGACAGTCCTGCTCGCGCAACTGATCGTCGATGGAGCCAGCATCAAACAACACTGTGCCGCGGTCGCGCAATGTATCAGCGACCTTCAAGACCTCATCCGCGGGCAAATCCAGGATGACATAGCTGTCATGATCGGCGAGCTTGTTTGCGGCTGCGGCAATATCGTCGCTTTCCTTGAGCCGCACTTCCGTCAGCGTAAAATGCTGGTTGAGGAACTTACCGGTGGTGTTGTTGTCTTCGATCGCAAGGAGAGCGCCGGCCACACCGTTATTTTCGGCGGGTTGTGCGGCCAGCGACAATGTCGATTTGACGCCGGCATGGCGTAGATAGCCGACGCCGATCTCGAGCGGATCCGCCGCCAGCGCCTGACTTGCCATGACGCTAAGACCGATCGCGGCAATCAATCCTCGGATCATGTGTCTCCCTTGCAGTTCTCCTCGAATGGGAGAATTCTTGTATGACGAAGGTGCGGCGATAATGATACGGACTTCTGAACCGCCACACTAGCTTGCGAGCCTACTTTCTATCGTCACATCGACGCATACTGTAACGGGTCACGATTATGCGAGCGTTCGCTGTTTTCGCGCTATTGATGTTGACGGGATCATCGCCCCTGCGTGCGGCCGAACCACCGCGGCTCGCTGTATTCGATCTGGAGATGATCGATACCAGCCTTGAGGACCCGACGCGTGGGCTACGCGCCGACGACCGCGACCGGCTGCAGCGAACCGGAGACCAGTTACGAAAAGAACTTGGCGAGTCCGGTAAGTTCCAGATCCTCGACATCTCGCCGGTGAATGCTGCGGCGCATCAGAGCAATTTGCAGGCTTGCGGCGGTTGTGACGTGAAGTTGGCGCAGCAGCTTGATGCCGATCTCGAAATAACGGGCGTGGTGCAAAAAATTTCCAACCTCATTCTCAATATCAGGCTGTATCTGCGGGACGCGCACACCGGGCGGCTGCTCGCCGCTGTTAACGCCGACATGCGTGGCAACACCGACAAGTCCTGGTCACGCGCTACGCGCTATCTTGTCCGCGAGCGATTGCTCGCGCCGAATTACGGCACGCCGCAGGCGCGACAGTAGGGCGCGATCAGGCTTGCAGCCGTTGCGCATGCCAACGCAAATGATCGCCCATGAAGGTCGAGATGAAGTAATAGCTGTGATCGTAACCGTTCTGCCGCCGTAAGGTGAGGGGAATGCCGGCCTTATCGCAAGCAGCCTGAAGCAGTTCCGGGCGAAGTTGCTCGGTCAGGAATTGATCGGCATCGCCGTAGTCAACCAGGAATTCGCGGAATCTGGCGCCGTCCTCGATCAAGGCGACCGTATCGTGCTTGCGCCATTTACTCTTGTCGTCGCCGAGATATCCGCCGAGCGCCTTGATGCCCCAGGGAACACGTGACGGCGCGACGATCGGGGCAAACGCGCTCGCCGCACGATAACGACCGGGGTGACGCAAGGCGGCGGTCAACGCGCCATGGCCGCCCATGGAGTGTCCCATGATCGATTGCCGGCCGGTGTCGACGGGAAAATGCTCCGCGACGAGCTTCGGCAATTCCTCGGTCACATAGCTCCACATCCGGTAATTGCGGGAGAAGGGCGCCTCTGTCGCGTCGACATAGAACCCTGCGCCCAGGCCGAAATCATAGGAATTTGCGGGATCGCCAGGCACGTCCTTGCCCCGTGGGCTGGTATCGGGCGCGATAAAGATGAGCCCGTGCTCGGCGCAGGCGCTGCGAAATTCACCCTTCTCCGTCACGTTGGCGTGGGTGCAGGTCAGTCCCGACAAATACCAGACCACCGCGAGCTTGGTGCCTTCGCGATGCGCGGGCACATAGACCGAAAAGGTCATGTCGGTTTGGGTCTCGTGGCTCGCGTGCTTGTACACGCCCTGAGTGCCACCATGAGCCCTGTTAACGGAAATCGTATGCAGCGCCATCTTGCGCCCTCCGTCATCAATTAATCCTGTCCTCAGGTCACGCCGCTTTCGATGGCAAAGCGCACCAGCTCAGCCGCGCTCCGCACACCAAGCTTCTGGCGAATGATGGCCGAGGTATTTGCGACCGTTTTGTACGGGGAATGTACCATCCAGGCGATCTCGGACAGGCTCTTGCCGGCGCTGAGTAGCCTCAGGATTTCCATTTCACGCGCATTGAGTTTGGACAACGGGTTCTTGGCGACGGTCGGACCGGCAAAGGCCACGCTCCGCGCCAGCGCGGACGGAAGATAAACCCCGCCCTTTGCGACCTCCCGGATCGCCTCGACCAGATCCTGGGGATCACCGGTCTTGGAAACAAAACCCTTGGCGCCGACCTCGATGGCGCGTCCGACATAAACGGGATCGTCGTTCATGCTGAACATGATGATCCGCGCTTGAGGGTCTTTCGCCAGCACGCGGCGCGCCAGTTCGAAGCCCGACACCGTCGGCAGATTGATATCGATCAGGCAAATGTCGGGACGTTCGGCCGAGAAGATGTGCTCCGCGCTTTCCGCGTCGGGCGCTTCCAAAAGCGAGATGTCAGGCTCGTCGGCGAGCACGGTGCGGCAACCGGACGCAACGATCGGATGATCATCTGCGATCAGAATGCGCATGGATTTCGTTCCACCCAATTGGTCTTGTTGTTGCACCGCATCGCTTGATGCCCGGCGTCGAAGATTTACTCAGCCATGCAACTTCGGCGACAATGCGATAGGCTTCAATTAGACAGACGCGTATTCTGCGTGTCAACGGCTCCTGAAGAAGAACTGAAATCGGCGCAAAGGGATCGTCATGTGGCAGCGATTATCGTTACGTTCCCGCATCAATGTGCTGCTGGCGTTGGTGCTGACATTGGGTCTTGCGATCAACGTGGCGCGGCTGGTGCTGGAAGCCGGCCCCCGCGTTCAGGCAGAGGACCAAAGCGTAACGCGGCTGGCGCTCGAATTTGTTGAGACCATTGTCGTGGGCCTGAACGAGGCGGCCGACCCCGAATCCCGCCTGGATCAGATTATCGGAGACCTCAAGCGGCTGCGTCATGTCAGCATCACCCGGCAGACGGAAGATGCCGCCGCGGTTCCAGTTGACGATAGCGATGAAGACGATGACGCGCGCTCGGTGCCAGCGTGGTTCACTTCGCTCGTGCATCCCGTAAGAAGCTCCGTCAGCGTGCCGCTTTCGATCCACGGGAAAACTACCGCGCTTGTCATCACGTCGATTCCGAACGACGAGATCGCCGAAATCTGGGACGGCATCCTCACCCAGGTCGAGGTCGGATCGGCGGTTGCATTGGCGCTCTTTCTGATCACCATGATCGTCGTTGGCAGGGCGCTTGCACCGCTGCACGAGCTTTCACAGGCCATGGCGAGGATCGAATCCGGCTTCTACAACGTTCACATTGAGCCTGATGGAGCGCCGGAGCTCGCCGCGATTTGCACCAGGCTCAATCACCTCGCCGCGACGCTCGGGGAGGCAGTTGAGGAAAAACGACAGCTCGCTGAGCGCGCGGTATCGCTGCAAGACCTCGAACGCGAAGAGATCGCGCGCGAATTGCACGACGAATTCGGGCCATATCTGTTCGCCTTGCGGGTCCATGCCGGTGCCTTGATGAGGCTGGCAAAGGTCGCCGCGCCTGATGCTGACGGCGTGCGGAAACATGGTGGCGCCATTCTGGAGCAGGTGCACGAACTCCAGCAATTCACGCGCCGAATTCTGGAGCGGCTGCGACCGGTGGGCCTCGCCGAGCTCGGCCTGCGCGAAGCACTGAGTGCGCTGTCGCGGTTCTGGAACGATTCCCACCCAGACGTCGCGATCGAAACGACGATCTCGCAAGCGCTCGGTGAAACCGGAGAGACGGCAGACCTGACGATCTATCGAGTTGTGCAGGAATCGCTGACCAATGTGTTCCGTCACGCCAGAGCGACGGCGGTGAATGTGAGTATCGAGCCCGCAGAGCGGCCCGCCGGTGCGCAGGGCCGCCGCGACTACGCCCTGGTTCGCGTATGCGACAACGGCCGCGGACTGAAGCCGGATCAGAAATTCGGTCTCGGCTTGACCGGAATGCGCGAGCGCATCCTGGCGCTGGGTGGAACGCTGACCGTGGGCTCGGGCGAGGGCGGTGTCGTCATAGAGGCGATGGTACCCACGCAAGCCTCGTAGGTGCCAGCTCTACGCGTGCCGCCTGCTATCGGTGGCGCCCACTGCATCGTCGTCGAGCAGCCTGTTCAGGATTCGTTGATCCCTCGGCGATAGCGCGGCATTTCTGGCAAAGGCCAGATTGAGAGCGAGCTGCGGATCGATGTAGCGGTAACCTGATCGCGTCCGTTTCACGAGCCGAGATGACAGTTTCGATCCATATCGATTCGAATATGTGACCGCAGGCCTTTGCGATGACGGGATGGTCGTCGACAATAAGGATGCCGCTCGAATCACGCTCCTTTCCGTCGTGTCTCAACGAAGAGCGACGGCTCCAACAAAGCGTATATACCACGGGTTCTTGCAGCGAGAAATTCCCGATCCGATCGGGCAAATATCGCCTGCCTGACGATCGGGAAAAATCCCGAACGGTTCGGGACCTTTTGCGGCTGGCATGCCGTCGGCGCATCAGTAGTATCGAGAATCCGAACCGGCGGGGACAAGAAGCTGGAACGGAATGGGGGCCGAACAGAATGGGTGTCCGCGTATTGGTTCTCGCCTCGCTGTCGGCGGGCTTGGTAGCCGAAAGCGGGCTCGTCTTTGCGGCACAGGACAATGGCAGCTACACCACGGAACTGCCGCCCGTCCATGTCAGCCCGCCGGACAACCCGACCAAGCCTGCGCCCAAACGTCGCTCTAGAACATCGACGGCGCCAGCAGCGGCGACCGGCGCACGTTCAACGTCGGGAGCGAATTCAACAACCGTGACCAGGCTTCGAGCCTATCCAACCACGCCAGCCGCTACTCCCGGCACGGCTCTGGCCGTCGACAAGGTTCCCTCCAGCATCAACTTCGTCGACACTTCGGATATCCAACGTACCAACTCGCTGAACGTCATGGACGCCCTGCAGCAGAACGTAGCGGGCATCAATATCAGCAACGTCGCCGGCAACGACTTTCAGGCGAATATCGAGTTCCGCGGTTTTGTCGCATCACCGGTCGCAGGTACGCCGCAGGGCTTGGCGGTGTATCAAAACGGCGTCCGCGTCAACGAGGCGTTTGGCGACACGATGAATTGGGACCTGATCCCGACCGCGGCAATCAAGTCGATTGCCGTCGTGACCAACAATCCGGCCTTCGGTCTCAATGCGCTCGGCGGCGCGGTCAGTGTCCAGATGAAGGATGGATTTAGCTATCACGGCGCCGCGGTCGATATCATGGGCGGTTCGTTCGGCCGGATCCAGGGTTCGGCACAATGGGGTCAGCAGTTCGGCAATTGGGCGGTTTATGGCGCGCTGGAAGGCGTGCATGACAACGGCTTCCGCAATTTCTCACCGTCGGATGTCCGCCGCTTCTACGGCGATATCGGCTATCGGTATGATGGCAACGAAATTCATATCAATCTGGGTGCCGCCAACAACAACTTTGGCGCGACCGCGACAGTGCCGGCCGAGCTGTTGCAGCAATATTGGGGGGCGACCTACACCACACCGCAAACCACGGCCAACCAGGTCGGATACGTCAACCTCACCGGGAAGTTCGAGGTTTCGCCGGCCTGGACCCTCGACGGCATCGCACACTTCCGCGCCTTCACCCAGCGGATACAGGACGGTAATCCCACCGGAACGCAACCCTGCGACCCCAACACGGCGCTGCTCTGTTTTGGCGATGGCAGCACGCCGGCGAACGGACTCAACGGGCAGCAGCTCGCCAATCCATTTCCCGCCGGTGCAATCCTGGGAGAAATCGATCGCACGACCACGAACTCGAACACCGGCGGATTCTCGTTGCAAGCGACGAATACGGACCAACTGTTCGGTCACGACAATCGTTTTGTCGTCGGCACGAGCTTCGATTCCAGTGTCACCCACTTTGGGGCGACCGCAGAGCTCGGCACGATTGGCACGAACTATGTCGTGAGTGGAAGCGGCATCTTCCTCGGACAATCCGGCGATCCGGTTTCGATCGGTCCGGTATCGTTGCGGGCCACCAATCAATATACCGGCCTCTATGCGCTCGACACCTTCGACGTCACCAAGGCCTTCTCGATTACCGCTGGCGGCCGGTTCAACGATGCGCGCATTTCCTTGCAGGATCAGATCGGCACGCAGCTCAACGGAAATTCCACCTACGATCGGTTCAATCCGATCATCGGCGGCACTTACAAGATCACCTCCGGGTTGACCGCCTATGCGGGATATTCGGAATCCAACCGTGCACCAACGCCGCTGGAACTCGGCTGCGCCAATCCCGCCATGCCCTGCATCATTGCGGCCTTCCTGGTTTCCGACCCGCCGCTGAAGCAGGTGGTGTCGCACACCTACGAAGCTGGTTTCCGCGGCACTCAGGATTTCAACGTTGGCACGCTCGAATGGAAATTCGGCGGATTCCGCGCCACCAATACCGATGACATCCTCGCGATTCCAGATCCAGTGTTGCAGGGCTTTGGGTATTTCCAGAATGTCGGTTCGACGCGCCGACAGGGCATCGAGGCTGAAGCCAACCTGAAAGCGTCGCGCTGGCAGTTCCGCGCCAGCTACGCCTTTATCGACGCGCGCTTCCTCGATTCGCTACAGGTCGGTTCGAACAGCCCGTTCGCTGATAGCAACGGCAACGTCCAGATAACCCCCGGCAACCAGATCCCCGCAATTCCACGTCACCGCATCAAGGCCGGGTTCGATTATTCGATCACCGATGCGTTCAAGGTTGGCGGCGACGCGGTATTCGTGAGCAGCCAATATCTGGTCGGCGATGAATCCAACCAGGCGCCGAAATTGCCCCCTTATGCGGTCTTCAATCTTCACGCGTCCTATCAGATCGACAAGACGTATCAAATCTACGGCCGCGTCGATAACGTCTTCGATAATCGCTATGCGACCTACGGGACGTTCTTCGATACGACGGCGGTGCCGAATTTTGCCAACGGCGGCAACCCGTTTACGAGCCCGGAATCTCTCAGCCCGGCGCGGCCGCGTGCATTTTATGCGGGCCTCAAGGCGATCTTCTAAGGCGGCTTCCGTGCTATTACCCCAGCGCAGCCTCGCGTGAGCGGTGCGCCGCCCGGCGATCCCTGGTCGACGAGCGCGTGATGAGCGTGCCCCTGATGATGCGGCTCTCCGGTGTCGACCGAGCGCTGCGCTCACCCGCCAGCCCGAGGATTTCCATCGCCACCTGAGCCATCTCGCGAACCGGTTGCCGGATGGTGGTGAGACTGTAACTTGGCAGCGCGGCCAACGGTACGTCGTCGTAACCGACGATGGATACATCGCCGGGTATACTCAGGCCGATTTCGCGCGCCGCGTCGATGCCTCCGAAGGCCATCACATCACTTGCGAAGAAAAGCGCATCCGGGGGCAACGCCTGCCGCAGCAGCCGCTTGGCGGCGGTATATCCGGCCTCGTAGCTGAATTCGCCGCCTTCCTCCTGAAGGCAGGACTCAATCTTCAACTGCTTGAGACGTGATACAAATCCCGAACGCCGGTCACGGTTTGTTGTGGCATCGCGTTGGGCCGACACGAACGCAAATCGTTCATGACCGGTGGCAACGAGGTAATCCGCCACCTGCCGTCCGCCGGCAATGTTGTCGCTCGATACAGCGTGGATCTTGAGACCCGGCACGTAACGATTGAACGAGACAACCGGCGTATCGCGCGCCGCGCAGATGCGCGCCATGGCCGACGAGATCGTGGCCGAGGTGAGGATGATGGCGTCGACCTGATATTGCAGCAGGTTCGGAATGATGTCGTCGACCTTCTGCCCGGCGGAAGGAACGAAGAGCAGGGTCTGGAAGCCTGCTGCCTGCACCTGCTGCACCAGTTCGTCCAACATGACGGGATAAAACGGATCGACCAGGTTATCCATGACGATCGCAACCATGTTGGTCTGCCGGGTGATCAGGCTGCGGGCGATCACGTTCGGCTGGTAACCGAGCTTGTTGGCCGCCTTGATGACGCGAAGTTTCATTTCCTCGGAAATGCTCGCGGTCATCGAGAAAGCGCGTGAAATCGTCGATTGGGAAACGCCGAGCGTTCGAGCGACGTCCTGGGCCGTCACCTGAGCTCCGGATTTCGAGATTGCTCGTCTGGCCATCGTCTGGTGGTTCTCACAAGAAGGTTGTGCGGGTCAGATACAGCCCACTATAAGCCGGGAGAAGCCGGCGTGTTTGCTCAAAACTTCGGCAATTCTGGATTGCATACGCATGCAATTTGGTCTTGCCCCAGGAGCACTCTCGCCTCAACCTATGTGCGAGACACGGGTCCAGACCCTAAGGCATGCCTGCGGTGGAGATAATGCCGGATAAGCCTGCAACGATCGATATGAAGCAGTTCTGGCAGGCCATCGGCCAGCGTGCAACCGGAAGTACGGTCGTCACTGCCCGTTCCGAAAGCGGGCCGGCCGGATTGCTCGGCCTTTCGGCGACGCATCTTTGCGCCGATCCGCCGACCATGATGGTCTCGGTCGACAAGCGAACCTCCGCCTTGCCGGTGATCCTCGAAGCGCGTCATTTCGCCATCAATTATCTGTCCTCCGCGCAGCGAGAGCTTGCGGACATCTTTGGCGGTAAATCCGATCTGAAGGGCGCTGACCGCTTTACGACGGCTGGCTGGGGCAGTCTCGCCACCGGTGCGCCGACCCTTTCCGAAGCGGTTGGAGTCATCGACTGCGAACTGGTTGAGACCATTGAACGCTATAGCGTCATCATTGTCCTTGGTCGCGTGGTAGCCATCTCCAGCAATCCCGGCGCGGTTCCGCTCGTGCATTTCCGCGGCGGCTATCTGCCGTGATCGATGGTGCGCTGTTCAAACGCGGGATGCGGCGGCTGGCCGCTGGAGTTTCCATCGTCACCACGATCGAGGGCGATACTCCGCATGGTCTGGTCGCGACATCGGTCAGCTCGGTCTGTGCCGAGCCGGAGCCGTCGCTACTCATTTGCGTCAACCGAGAGTCCAGCAGTCACGACGTGATCGACCGCGCAAAAGTCTTCTGCGTCAATGTCTTAAGCTCCAACGATATGGAGCTTGCACAGCGGTTCAGCCTGCCGGAATTTCGCGGCCGCCGTTTCGAGCATTGCGCATGGACGCCGCTGGTGACGGGCGCGCCGGCACTTCCCAGCGCGCTTGCGAGTTTCGATTGCGAGATTACGCATGTCATGCCGGTGCATTCCCACACCATCTTTGTGGGTGCAGTGCGTGATCTCAAGCTGTGGCAAAGCGACGTCGACGCGCTGTTGTATCTCGACGGGCAATATCAGGCGCGCTCATTCAGCGCGGCGTGAGTATGAGCATGAATGAGGCAGCGCCTCATTCCGCCAGATTATCGCGCAAGGTCTTGCCTTCGTAGGTCTTCCGGTAACGCCCACGGCGCTTCAATTCCGGCACCAGCTGGTCGACGATATTCAGCATGATCGCCCGTGGCGAGCCGGGCGCGATCGACAGCATGAAGCCTCCGCGGCTGCCGGTCGCCTCGAACATTTCCTCCATCTGATCCGCAAGCTTGGCAGCGGTTCCCGCAAAAGTAATGTTGTAACCGGTGGAGGCGCGCAGCGCGTATTGGAAGAACTCGTCGCGGTCGATTTCCGCCGTTTCGCCATGTTGCTTGGCGAGCAGGCTGACGAAACCGACCGGCGAAGCATTGGCAGCGACGATGCGTTCGTTCAGTTCCTTGAGCGAAAACCGCGGTGGAAGCAGCGACATGTCGTAGCCGGTATTGTGCGAAAGCCAGGCGCCGACCGCCTCCATCGGGACGTCGGCGATCATGGTCTCACGAAGCGCACGAGCTTCCTCCTCGGTCTCTCCGACGATCGCCCGGCTCGACCAGAGAATCCCGACCTTCTGGGGATCGCGGGCCTCCGCGACCAGCGCCTTGTCGAGATCGCTGCGCTGTTGCTGCATCAGGGGAATGCTCTTGGTCAGCCCGAAGACGTGATCGGCGACGTGCGCGGCGGCACGGGTGCCGCGGGGCGAGCCGCCCGCCTGGATGATCACGGGATGCACTTGCGGCGAGGGCACCACGCTCAGTGGTCCCGCAACCTTGAAAAACTTGCCGACGTGGTTGATTGCCTTCACTTTCGCCGGATCGGCAACCATACCGGTCTTGCGATCCCAGACGAAGGCATCCGGGGCCACGCTGTCCCAGAGCCGATGGCAAACGTCGATGAACTCTTCCAGGCGCTCGTAGCGTTCGTTGTGGTCGACCAGTTCGTCATAGCCGTAATTGGCGTAGTCGGCACGGCGTTGCGAGGTGATCACGTTGAAGGCGATGCGGCCGTTGGTGATGTGGTCGAGCGAATTGAGCAGCCGCGCCGTATAAAACGGATGCATGAACGTCGAGGCGTAAGTCAGCCCGAAACCGAGGTGATGGGTCACGCGCGACATGGCCGTGATCCACGGGCTCATCTCGAAACGCGGCCAGGCCACGCCGTAACTAACGGCGTCTTCGATCGAATCCTTCCAGGTCGAAGGAATGCCGGTGCTGTCGCCGAAGAAGATCATGTCGAGCCCGCCGCGCTCAGCAACGCGGGCGATCTCCTCGAACATACCGATATTGGGATGCTGCCGGTCGAGCCAGGAGCCGGGCATACGCCACTGGGTCTCGACATGGGTCCAGGAAAAGTCGAAGGCGAGTTGAATTCTCTTTTTCATGCTTGAGCTCCCGGCGGCACGACTTGAGAGAGATGCGATGTGGCGTCAGGTGCTCCTTGCACGCTTGATGCCAATTCTACGGACCGAAGACCTGGAAACAGCCAGACGCCCGAAAGTAGCTGATTTTATTGAATACGTATGCAAAGATTGCGCATGGTCTGCCGGTTCGATCTTCGGAACAGCGTGAATACCGCTGAAAACCTGCACAAAATAAAGGCCAATTGCCATTGCATTCGCATGCAATTTGGTCTTGCCGCTTTTCTCGCGCGAGCGTTAGCTCGAAAGGGACAGAGAGCGCGCCGATGACACTAGATCAATTCGTTCAGACCACGCTTGGCGGGCTCGCGATCGGCTGTATCTACAGTCTGATTGCGCTCGGCATCTCCATGATTATCCGCGCCACCGACATTTTGCATTTCGCGCAAGGCGAAATGCTGATGATCGGGTCGATGATGGGCTTGAGCGCCTATTGGATGCACGGCATGCCGTTCGTGTTTGTGCTGCTCGCGGGTACCGTCGGAGGCGGCCTCGTTTCGGTCGGAACCGAGTTTTTCATTTATCGCAAGTTGCGCCTGCGCCGGGTTTCGCTCATCAACATCATGATCGCCACGCTCGGCGTTTCGATCGTGCTGCAAAATGTCGCCCGCCTGGTCTGGGGATCGGAGCCGATGCGATATCCGGCGTTGTTTGCATCGAAAGGCCTGGTCTTTGCCGGCTTCACGGTCTCGCCGCAGCTTGTCTGGATCGTGATCCTCAGCGGCCTCATCATGGGCGGCCTGATCGTCTTCTTCCGTTATACCAGCCTCGGTATCGCGATGCAGGCAGCAGCCCAGGATCCCGACACCGCTCGCCTGATGGGCGTCAACGTGGATCGCACCACAACTTACACCTTTGCTTTGTCCGGCATGATGGCGGGCGCCGCCGGCGTGCTCCTGGGTTCGCTGTTCTTTGCTTCCTTCAACATGGGCTTCATGACGGGCATCAAGGCGTTTGTCGCCGCGACGCTCGGCGGTCTCGGAAGTGTCGCGGGCGCCATGATCGGCGGGCTGATCTTCGGGATCATCGAAACGTTTTCAGGAATGCTGATTTCGACCGCCTACAAGGACGCCGTAGGCATGGTCGTACTGATTATCATTCTTCTGTTCATGCCGTCCGGGCTACTCGCCCGGGACGGCCGGGCCGTGTGACATGCGCGCGTTGCCGATCGCCCGCCTGGCCGTATTGCTGATCCTCGCCGGCCTGCCGTTCGTCCAATCCAACGCCTACTGGGTGCACGTTTTCAGCCTGGCGCTGATCGGCGTCATTCTGGCATTTTCCCAGCAATTGCTGGTGGGATCGGCCGGTATCGTCTCGCTGGGGCAGGGAGCATTCTTCGGGGTAGGCGCCTACACCGCTGCCTCACTCTCGATCTCGACCGGCGTGCCGTTTTTGTTGACGATCACGGCTGGTGGCCTCCTGGCCGGTATATCCAGCCTGCTGCTGATCCCGATCGTGCGCCTCAAAGGCTCGAGCCTTGCGGTTGCGACACTCGGCTTTGCCATCATCATCCACCTCGTCATGCTCAACGAGGACTGGCTGACGGGCGGCAGCATCGGGATGATGGATATACCGGCGCCAACGTTGTTTGGCTTTTCGCTCGGCAGCGAGTTTCGATTCTATTATGTCTGCCTGATTGCGGCGGCGCTGGTCTTTCTCGCACTCGACCGAATTACGCACTCGCGCTTCGGACGCGCCCTGACGGCGATGTCGCAGGATGAAGAGGCGGCGCGCGCCAGCGGCGTCGCCATCTCCGTCTACAAGAGCAAATGCTTTCTGATCGCCGCCATCGTCTCCGGCATCGCCGGCGGGCTCTACGCCTATCACTCGCGTTATCTCAATCCGAACGATTTCGATTTCCAGAAGTCGATCGACATCCTGATCATGGTCGTGATCGGCGGCATCAGGAGTCTGCCGGGTGCTGCGCTCGGCGCCGCCATCGTCGTCCTTGTCCCCGAAGTGCTGCGTGCCTCAGGCGAATATCGGCTCCTTTTGTTCGGCGTCATGGTGATCGTGCTGGCCGGTACCGGCAGCCGCGGCCTGAGCGGCATTCTGGTCGATCTTGCCAAACGCATATCGTCGCTTCGGCTGTGGCCCGGCTTGCAAAAGCCGGGGGCGGTGAGATTGTAATGCTGGCTTTGTTGGAAATTGCGGGGCTGACGCGCCGTTTCGGCGGGCTTGTCGCCGTACGCGACGTCGCGATGGACGTGGCGCCAGGCTCTGTTCATGGATTGATCGGGCCGAACGGTGCCGGCAAGACCACGCTGCTCAACCTGATCTCTGGCCACATTCCATCGAGCAACGGCCGGATCGCCTTCGCAGGTGGGGATATTACGCGCTGGCCGGTCGATCGCCGCGCGCGCGCCGGCATCCGGCGGACCTTCCAGAACCTGAAGCTGTTCCGTGACATGACGGTGCTTGAGAACGTCATGGTCGGAATGCATGGAGAGACGCATTGCGAAATCTGGCATTCGCTCCTGCGTACGCGCACGCAGCAGGTCGAAGAAGCCGCGATCGTCGAGCGCGCCCGGGAGGCGCTCGACTTTGTCGGTCTCTTGCATCTGGCAGATACCAAAGCCGATGAATTGCCTTATGGCTCGCAGCGGCTGGCCGAGATGGCACGCGCCATCGTCGCGCGACCGAAGCTGCTGCTGCTCGACGAACCCGCGGCCGGTCTCAACGGAGCCGAAAGCCGGCGTCTCGTCGACTTGATCAAGGCCATTCGCTCCAACGGCACAACCATTCTCCTCGTCGAACACCACATGGATGTGGTGATGCCGTCCTGCGACTGCATCACGGTACTCAATTATGGCCAACGGCTCGCCAACGGAACTCCAGCGGAAATCCGCGCTCATCCGGAAGTGATCAAGGCCTATCTCGGCGGCGGCCATAGGCGGCGGCGAAATGCACCCGAACAACAACAGGCGGAGCCAGCCCGTGCTGCGTCTTGAAAACATCAGCGCCGGCTATGGCGCCGTTAACGCTTTACGCAACGTCGATATGGTCGTGGAAACCGGCGAAGCGGTGGCGCTGATCGGCTCAAACGGTGCCGGCAAGTCGACCACGTTGCGAACGATCTCCGGGCTGGTGCGCCCTAGCGCCGGAAAAATCGAATTTCAGGGGGAGGTGATCACCGATCTCTCACCCGAACAGATCGTGGAGCGGGGCATCATCCACGTGCCGGAAGGACGTCACGTGTTTCCCCGGCTGTCGGTGCATCAAAATCTCACCGTCGGCGCCTATTCGCCACGCGCGCACGCCAAGAAGAACGAGACGCGCGATCGCGTGTTCGACCTGTTTCCGCGGCTCTACGAACGGCGGCAGCAGCTCGCGGGATCGCTAAGCGGTGGCGAACAGCAAATGCTGGCGTTCGGCCGGGCCATGATGGCGCAGCCGGTTCTCCTGATGCTCGACGAACCGTCGCTCGGGCTGGCCCCAATCATGGTCGAGGAGGTGGCGCGCGCGATCGACTATTTCCGCTCGAACGGCGTCACCATTCTCCTGGTCGAACAGAACGCCGAACTCGCGCTCGACCTCGCGACACGCGGCTATGTGATCGAAACCGGCGCTATTGTTCTCTCCGATACCAGCGAACGGCTGCTCGAAAATCCAAAGGTCTGGGCGAGCTATCTCGGTGAGCAGGATTGGGAATTCGAGGCCGGCGATCACGATCCGGATCGCGCCATTGAGAGTGATTTGTCCGTCAACAAGGGAGTTTGAGCCATGCGTTTCCGAAATGTCAGCGGCCTCGTCGCTGCGGCCCTCATGATTGCCGCCTCAAGCCAGCCGTCCTTCGCCGACACCATCAAGATCGGCGTGTTTGGCCCCTTCACCGGTGACGCGGCCGCCATGGGCGGCAGCGAGAAGGACGCGGTCAGCCTCGTAATCCAGGAAAAGAACGCCGCCGGCGGCATCCGCGGCCGGCAGATCGAACCGATCTATGCCGACGATGGCGGCAAGCCGGAAGAGGCCGTCAACACGGTCAAGCGTCTGATCTCGCGCGATGAGGTGCTCATCAATATCGGGAGCATCTCTAGCCCCGCAAGTCTGGCGGCTTCGCAAGTAAGCCGGCAGTCGGAGACGCCGCAGATCGTCGTCGGCGGCACCGCTCAGCGCATCACGACGCAAGGCAACAAATGGGTATTCCGTTCGCCGGTCCCTGATACGAAGCTGGTTTCCGACCTCGTCGACTTCATCCATGAGAAGTTTCCGAAGGTGACGAAATTCGCGTTCCTCTATGTCAACGACGATTTCGGCCGCGGCGGTTTTGAAGCCTTCAAGGCGGCGGGCGCCAAGTACGGCTTCGAGATCGTCGACGAGGAACGTTATACCCGCGGCGACATCGATTTCACCGCGCAGCTCGGCCGCATCAAGGCGAGCCCTGCGCAAGCGATGGTGGAATGGTCGCGCTATACCGAAGGCGCGCTGGTTGCCAAGCAGTTCGTCCAGACCGGGGTCAGCCTGCTGCGCTTCGGTTCCGACGGCATCGCCACGCCGAAATTCATCGAACTCGCCGGCTCCGCGGCGGACGGAATCTATTTCACCGCACATTTCAGCGTCGCGACATCCTCCGATATTCCCGTCGCCAGGGACTTCGTCGCCAAATTCCAGAAGGCCTATGGTCGGGTGCCGGATTCCTATGCGGCGGAGGCGTATGACGCCATCACCATGGCGATCAAGGCGGTTGAGGCCTCCGACAAGCTCGACCGGGCATCGGTCCGCGACGCGCTGGCGAAGGTCAGTTTCGACAGCAGCCGCGGCGCCTTCAAGTTCGACGACAAGGGCGATCCGTTACTGACGACGCATGTCGTGAAGATCGTGGACGGCAAGGAGACCAACGCGCGCAACATTCCGGTTCAGAACTAGTTGCGCTTCCACGTCGCACTCATCGGCCGGGCGATAGTCGATACCAATCGCTCCGTGCGGTGAGGCGGCGAAGGCCAATGGGAGGATAAAAAAAATGCAAGCCAAGATCATCAAGTCGGACAATCCGCAGCCTTTGGCGGTTTATACCGAAGCCTTCGACGTCGGCGGGTTGATATTTGCCGCGGGCCAGCTGCCGTCGGATTTCAAGACCGGCGTTCCCGCAGAGGCCAGAAAGGATCCGAACTTTCCGTTTTACGGCTCCGACATCAAAAAGCGCACGCATTACATCCTCAAAAACCTCGCACGCACGTTTGAAGCCGGCGGAAGCTCGCTCGAACACGTCATCAAGGCGCAGGTGTTTCTGGAGGACTTGAACGACTTCAACGCCTTTGACGAGGTGTGGAAAGAATATTTCAAGGTGCCGCCGGCGCGCACGACCGTGGGCACGACGGGCCTCTTGGTCAAGGACGCGCAGATGGAGATCGATCTGATCGGCTATGTACCGGGCAAGCTCAAGAGCCAGTTGATCAAGTCCGAAAATGCGCGCCCCATTGCGCATTACACGGAAGCCTTCACGGTCGGCGGGCT
The DNA here is from genome assembly GCA_963788885.1 of uncultured Alphaproteobacteria bacterium. Classification (GTDB taxonomy): domain Bacteria; phylum Pseudomonadota; class Alphaproteobacteria; order Rhizobiales; family Xanthobacteraceae; genus Bradyrhizobium. The sequence goes on from CAWBIR010000003.1 coordinate 103,823, forward strand.
AGTGTTCGCCGCGGGCCAGTTGCCATCGGATTTCAAGACCGGCGTTCCCACAGAAGCCAAAAAGGATCCGAACTTTCCGTTCTACGGTTCCGACATCAAGAAACGCACCCATTTCGTGATGAAGAATCTCGCGCGCACCTTTGAGGCCGCGGGTAGCTCGCTCGAGCACGTCGCCAAGGCCCAGGTGTTTCTGGAAGACATGGCGGACCATGACGGCTTCCAGGAGGTGTGGCGTGAATATTTCAAGGTGCCGCCGCCGACCACCGTGGTCGGGACCAGCGGAATCAAGACCAAAGGGCTCCTGGTAAAGGACGCCCAGATCGAGATCGATCTGATCGGGTACATCCCCGGCAAGGTCAAGGCCCGCAGCGTGAAGTCAGCCAATCCCAAGGGTGCGGCGAATTACACGGAAGCGGTCGTCGCCGGTGGGTTGGTTTTCGCCGAGGGCACGTTGCCGACCGATTATACGTCGGGCATTCCGGCCGAGGCCAAAAAGGATCCGAATTTTCCGTTCTACGGGTCGGACATCAAGCTGCGGACGCGCTACGTGCTGAACAAGCTGGCGCGCACCTTCGAGGCGGCGGGCAGCTCGCTTGATCATGTCATCAAGGCGCAGGTGTTCCTCGACGACCTCAACAACTTCAGCGCCTTTGACGAGGTGTGGAAGGAGTTCTTCAAGACGCCGCCGGCGCGGACCACGGTCGAGACCAGCGCTCTGCCGGTCAAGGACGCTTTGGTGCTGGTCGACCTGATCGGTTACGTCCCCGGCGAGGTCGCGCTGGCGGAGTGAGCGCGGGGCCGCATAATACCGCATCACCTTCGGACGGGAACCGGAGGTGATGCGTTCCGCCATCACTTCGTTTCTAGAACTCTCGCATCAGTCGCGTGCAGTCCTGAACCTTGTCGTCAATTCCTCCGTGGCGCAAGGCATGCCAATAGGTCGCTATGTTTACGCTGATCACCGGCTTGTTCAGCCAACGCTCCGCTTCATCGGCAATCGCGGCCATCGGCAGGTTGGCGCCGAAGGCGATTAACGCCTCCACGTCAGGGCTGTCGATCGCGACCAGCTCCTTGATCAGCGCCTGCCGCGTTGTCTTGGTGTATCCGGTAAACTGACCTCCTTGCATGTGGTTGAAGCGAACAATTTCATATCCGCACTCGCCGAAGAACGATTCCATTCGCGGTTGGATGATTGGAAAATAAGGTTCGACGATTGCGATACGCTTTTTGACGCCGAGCGCTTCCAAGGCCTCGATCAAGGCGTCGCTCGCGAGCGAAACAGGCATCTTCCCGCCGGCACGATTTTGTATCCGGGTGGCGAGTTCCCGTGAGGCGTGCCGCGAGCCTCCCCAGATGGCGAGAGCCGAAATGCCCAGGATCAAATGATCCGGCTGACAGGTCATCAATTGATCGACCGCTGCATCGATACTCTCGAACAGAGCATCGATACCCTTTGCAAAATCTTCGTCAGATCGAATTTTGAGATCCGGTACATGCATGCGTGCGATGTGATTGGTGACACCGTGCGGCCGCATGCTGTCCATCTCGGGTTGAACGCATGTGTTTACGGATGGGGTCGCGATGCCATACATCCGACGATAGCCATACAGGTCCCTCATGCTTTTAACTCCGCTCTTTTCATAAGCTACCGCTTGAGCCGCGCGGCAATTTCCCCGACCACGCCGCCGGGCAAAAACAACAGTGCACCACCGTAAAGCAGTCCAAAGATCAGTTGGCTGTATTCGGCGTAGCTTCCCAGATTCTGCGATACCCAGATCAGTAGCACTGCGCCCACCACTGGCCCCCAGAGCGTTCCGATACCTCCGACGACGAGGATCGCCATCAACTGGATCATGACGCTAAGGTCAAAAAACGTGCCGTTGACGTAGTTCAAGAAGTGCGCGTAGAGGCTACCTGCAAGCGCAGCGTAGACGGCGCTGAGGACGAATATCTGGATCCGGCAGCGGACGACATCCACGCCCAGAGCTCCTGCAGCAGTTTCGTGCACGCCGAGCGCACGCAGAGCTCGACCGAAGCGAGAATCCACAATTCTGAATGAGAGCAGGAACAGCACGATCGTCGTGCACCAGATGAGGTAGTACATCTTGAGTTTGGTATCGAAGGTGAATCCGGGAACAGCGAAGTCCGGCACGCCCGGAATACCCAACAGGCCGCCGGTGACTTCGGTCCAGCGTGTGCTGACGAGGATCACGACCTGACTAAAAGCCAGCGTAATCATCGCCAGGTAATGGCCTCGCACGCGCAGAATAGGTGCGCCCATGATAAGAGCCACTAGTCCGGTGCCGACCGCGGCGGCGATCATGGCCGACAGCGGTGACCAGTCGTAACGAACCGTCAGAATTCCGGAAGCATACGCGCCGATCGCCATAAAGGCGTTGTGCCCAAATGAAATCTTGCCGGTATAGCCAACTAGCAGGTTGAGACCGATCGCAACCATCGCGTAAAGACCGCCCAATGCCATGACGGTCACCGCGGACGCGCTGCCGAAAAGCGGGAATGCGATAGCAATGGCGATCAACGCCACCACGCCCATGGTATTAGTAGGACGCCAGCTCATATTTCTTCATGCTGCAGTTCGACCAGGGGCCGGAAGAACCCGGCAGGCCAGATGATCAGGAGGACGAACAACACGCCGTAAATCACGGCATCGCCGTAGACGGAGGAAATAAAGGCCGTGCTAAGCGATTGAAGAATTCCGATCACCAGGCCGCCTACGATTGCGCCCCGGATGTTACCCAGGCCTCCGATGATCGCCGCGGCAAATCCATTTAGCGTCATGGCAACGCCGGCGTCATACTGGGTGCTTATCAGCGGTGTAAAGACCACCCCGCCGATCGCACCCAGCAGGGCCGCAAGGCCAAACGACATCGCTACCATTCGCTCGACCGGGATCCCCATCCACGCGGCCACGCGGCGATTGATCGCGGTTGCTTTCATGGCCTTGCCAAGCAGCGTGCGATCAAAAAAGCTCTGCAGCGCGACAACCACGATAGCAGTCACGACGAGCACCCATAACGCCTGGCTGCTCAACGTGATTGTACCCAGCTGGACCGACGGCAACCCGCCAAAGGAAGGGAAGGTGAGGGGATCGCGGCCGATACCAAGCATAGCGAGGTTCGGAAGCACGGTAGCAACGGCAAACAGCATGAATACGTAAGTCCAGTCCTTTGCGCCGCGTCGCCACAGGGGCCTGATGACAGTCCGCTCGATCAGCAAGCCGATGATGACGGTCGCGATAACCCCGCAGATGATTGCGAGCGGTAAGGGCAAGCCTGTCTGGCCATAGAAATAGGCGGCGGTCATGCCTCCGAGCATGACGAAATCGCCCTGCGCAAAATTGATAATCCCCGTTGTGTTATAGACAATGCCCAGGCCGATGGCGTTGATGCCGTAGATTGCACCGAACACGACGCCGTTCACCAGCAGCACCGGTAGCAAATCCATCATGAGGATTTTCCCCCAGATCCAAGATAACTCTCTTCGACCAAATCAAGACCAGCTTCGCGCAACTCGGAGCTCGACCCCTCCGTGATGATTTGGCCGGTTCGAAACACGTAGCTTCTGCTGGTCGTTTCCAGCGTGACATGTGCATCCTGCTCGACCATCAGGCATGCCAGACCTTCGGCATGCAGCCGGCGCAGCGTGCCGAGAATTTCGCTGAACACCATCGGCGCCAGTCCAAAGGACGGCTCGTCCAGCAGCAACAGGCGCGGCCGGCTCATGAGCGCGCGGCCGATCGCCAGCATCTGCTGCTCGCCACCCGATAAGGTAGCCGCGAGCTGTCGGGCGCGTTGCCGCAGGATCGGAAACAGATCGAGCATCATCTCCTGATCTTTGACGATCTCAGCCCGGGACGCGCCGCGGCGATGGAATCCGCCCAGTTCGAGATTTTCCATCACCGTCAGCGGTCCAAAAACCTGGCGACCTTCGGGGACAATGGCGATGCCATTGCCGACGCGGAGGTGTTGGGGCAGGTGGGTTACATCCCGGCCGTCTAACATCACGTTGCCACCTCCGGCTCGCACCGCTCCCGAAAGCGCCATCAAAAGCGATGTCTTGCCAGCCCCGTTGGCGCCGATCACACCGACGAATTCCCCGCGATCGATTCGCATCGAGACGCCCTTAAGCGCCTCGATCTGACCGTAGGATACCTTCAGGTCCCTGACCTCAAGCACTACGTTCACCGCTTCCGAGATAGGCCTTGATCACTTCGGGATCACGACGCACTTCGTCCGGTGTGCCGCCGGCGAGCTTGCGGCCGAAGCTGAGGACGGTGATCTGGTCGCAAATTTTCATGACCAGGCTCATGTCGTGCTCAACCAGCACCAACGTCTTGCCCTGCTCTCGAATGGCGAGCAGAAGATCGGCGAGACGCGCGGTCTCGGATCCGTTCAGCCCGGATGCCGGCTCATCGAGCAACAGGACCCTGGGCTCGGTCACCAGGCCGCAAGCCAGCTGCAACAAGCGCTGATGACCGATCGGCAAGGCATTGGCGAGCGTGCCGGTCTGTGCCTCGAGACCGACGAACACCAACGCCGATCGGGCGGCATCGCGGATGCGCCGTTCCTCCGCCCTCACCCAGGCAGGGCGCAGCATGGCGGCAAGCAACCCGGCGCGGCTGCTTGTGTGGCAACCGACCATCACCGATTCGAGTACGGTCATTCCGTAGAACGGATGAATCTTCTGAAAGGTGCGCACCATTCCCAGGCGGACCCGGGCATGGGGAGGAATGCCGTCTAACGGCTCGTTATCGAACCGGATCTCACCGCCATTGCTGCTTAAGACACCTGTCAGAACATTGAAGAAGGTCGACTTGCCTGCGCCGTTCGGACCGATCAAACCGGCAATCTGCCGCGGCTCGACCGAAAGACTAACCTTGTCCAGCGCCGTCACGCCTCCAAACCTCTTGGTGAGTTTCTGGACGTCGATCAACGAGGTGGACATCACTTCACCAGCACGATTTTCCCATCCTTGATCTGTCCCACGACGACGCCGCTGCTGCCCGAATGATGCTCGGGGGAGAAATTGAAACTGACGCCGAGGACCCCCTGATAGCCCTGAATGCTTTCAAGCGCAGCCTTGAGCGTTGCTCCCGTGACATTCGGGCCGGCCCGCTTGATGCCTTCGGCGAGCAGCATGCCAATGTCGTAGTTCTGCGCAATCCACCATTGCGCCGGTTCCGGATAATTATTGTACTTGGCCTTAAATGCCTCGCGGAATTGAGCGATGGTTTTGTAGCGAGCATCTTCCGGCGGAAACGTATCCCAAACCGTGAATGGCACCGTGGCGATATAGGTTCCATCGACTGCCGCGGGACCGCCGATCTGCACTAACGCCGATATTCCCGCGATCGGAAAGGTGGTGCTGCCGAACACTTTGGCCGTGTAACCGATCTCAGCCTTCTGTTTCAAAATCAGGCCGGCCGCAGGACCCGCGCCCGTGACCAAGATCCAGTCAGCGTTGGCCGACTTGAACTTGGATAGTTGCGGGATGAAATTCTTGTCGGTGGCGGAGTTATAGCTTTCGGCGGCCACCACCTTGATGCCCTGCTTTTCGGCCTCATCGCTCCAGGCCTTGGCGAGCGTCCTGGCCCAAACATCGAGGGCGCTCAGGATCGCGACCGACTTCGCGCCGTTCTTTTTCATGAACGCGATCGCTACCGGTGCTTCCTCTTCCGGAGTGGGTGCAGTAGCGAACGAATAGCCATGTTTGGTCGGCAGTATCGTCGTACACACCATGTCCACGACCTGGCTCTTCTCCATCATCGGAGCGACGGCCTCGCCAATATCGCTTCGCACCGGTCCGACAACGGCCAGCACCTTTTCTCCCTCAATCAGATTGACTGCGAGGGGAACTCCTTTGGCCGCATCCGACTCATCGTTTAGCGGAATGATCTTGATCATCCGGCCATGGACGCCGCCGCGTTTGTTGATCTCATCGACCGCCACCATCAGGCCATCACGGCCGCCAAGACCCATATTTGCGGCATAGCCAGACAACGAATTCAGCATGCCGATCTTGTAGGGCTCGTCGGCTGCAAATGCGCCGTAACCAGTAAGGCTCAGCGCCAGAGTCAGCACCGCCTGCGCGGCCTTGCGAATTGTCATGTAGCGTCTCCCCACCACTTTTTTCAAAATCGTCATCGCTTCGTTGGCGATATCGGCTTGCGCCCGTTATGGCGGGCATCTCCAAGCGATGTCCTTTATGGACAAAGTCTGCTCCCGTGCGAACCGGCCAATTCTTGATAGGAAGCATCACAAAAGCTGATATGATGCATCTGCAGCAAATGATAACGTCGCGTCCGTGAGCACGATAGGCTGCAGCGGCCGTTTGCCGCGCGCTCGCCACAGGCGAAATATCGCCGGAATACCAAAGGCGGGCCCTGTGAACGGCGAGATCGGTACGTTTTAAACGTCCGGATCTCTCGTGATTCGCGGCCCAATGGTTCACATGCAACGCCGGCCTGGACCCGCGAGCCTACAATCCAACCGGCCATTCTGATCGACAAAGCTCCATGTTCGCGGCGCCATCGGCCGTCCGCGATACCGTAGGAGCATGGCGCGATATCATCACGCTAACTGATAGTCAGTATCAAAATTTAGCCGGTTCTCTAATGCTTGCCGATCGGCAAGTAATGACGATGCTGATCGGGCTGTGATCATAGCCACCTAGCCAAGACAAAAAGAACAAAAGCAATGGGACTGGAACAGGCAATCAATTTTGACGACATCAGGGGGCTGGCGCGCAAGCGCCTGCCGCGGATCGCATTCGACTTTATCGATGGCGGGGTAGACGGGGAGGTGGCGCTGGAGCGTAACCGCGCTGCGTTCGACCGCTACAAGCTGCTGCCGCGCTATTTGATCGACGTCGAGAACCGAAGCCAGACCGTCAAGCTGTTCGGTTATGACTACGCCAGCCCGTTCGGCATCTCGCCCATGGGCATCGCCGGCTTCTTTCGTCCCGGCGCCGACCTGATGCTCGCGCGTGCGGCGGCGCGCTTCGATATTCCCTACATCATGTCGAGCGCGAGTTGCGATCCGATCGAAGCCGCGATGGCGCATGCGCCGAAGACGACGTGGTTTCAGATTTACGGCACACGCGACCCGCGCATTGCGCTTGATCTCGTTCGCCGCGCCAAGGCGCTAGGCGTGCGCGTGTTGCTAATGACCGTCGATACACCGGTTATGGGCAAGCGCGAACGCAACGTCCGCAACGGCTTTCGCCGGCCGATGAAGATGACGCCGTCGGTGATCCTGCAGGGCTTGAGCCGACCGGCCTGGACCTATCGGTATCTCACTAACGGCGGGATACCGATGATGCAGAACTGGCGTCCTTACGCGCCCGAAGGCGCGAACGCGAATGTCGTGGCCGACCTCTATGGCGAGCAGACACCCGCACCGGAGCAGACTTGGTCGATCTTCGAACAAGTTCGCAAGGCCTGGGACGGTCCGCTGGTCGTGAAAGGCGTGATGCACCCGGCGGACGCGCTAAAATGTCTCGAACTCCGTGCCGACGGCGTCATGGTGTCAAACCACGGCGGACGGCAGCTCGACAGCGCACCCGGTTCGATCGACATGCTGCCCGCGATCGCCGACGCGGTCGGCGGCCGCATGGAATTGCTGATCGACAGCGGGTTTCGGCGCGGCAGCGACGTTGCGAAAGCGTTGTGCCTCGGTGCCAAGGCGGCGTTCTTCGGCCGGCCGGCGATGTTCGGCGTCGCAGCCGGCGGCGAGACCGGCGCGGGCAAGGTCTTGGACATCATGCGTCAGGAAGTCAGCCTTGTCATGGGCCAGCTCGGCTGGACCGATGTCGGCAAAGCGGGGCCGGACAGTTTGCTCGACCTTCAGGATTCCAGAGCAGGACGAAATTAGCGGCCGGCGGTTTGCCGGCCGACGCAGTAGTTCGATACGACCGACGAGGACGAACGTGACCAAACGCATGCATTTGATCGGCTTCTACATGCATAGCCCGATCAATCACACTGCGCTCAGTTGGGCCGATCCCGAAGACGATCGCGTCGACGGCATGCGGCACTTCGAGCATTGGAAGCGTCTCGCGCGGACACTTGAACGCGGAAAGTTTGACGCGGCCTTCTTCGCCGATACGCCGGGCGGGATGGAGCGCTACAAAGAAAGCTTCGAAGACTATGTCCGCTACGGCGTCACCTGGCCCAGTCACGATCCGATGGCGCTTCTGGGCGTCATGCTGGCGGAGACCAAGCATCTCGGGCTTGCCGTCACGGCGTCGACGGCAGGAACCCATCCGTACCATACCGTGCGGCGCCTCTCGACGCTGGATTATATCAGCGGCGGCCGCGTCGGCTGGAATATCGTTTCAGGCCATTTGCGCGGAGAACACCGCGCACTGGGTCTCGATCAGATCGAGCACGACAAGCGTTACGACCAGGCCGACGAATACATGGAGATCTGCTACGCGCTGTGGGGTGGGGTGCATCCTGGCGCCATTCGCTTCGACAGGCAGAGCGGCACGTTCGCTGATCCGGCCAAGGTCGACGTGATCGATTTCGCTGGCGAGCACTACCGCTGCCACACCGTTCCGCCAACCATACCTTCGGCTCAAGGTCGCCCGGTGTTGTTTCAGGCAGGATCGTCCGGGCGTGGACAGAAATTCGCGCTGAAGCACAGCGATGTTGTCTTCTCGATCCAGGCTCGTGGTGTCGACGGGATGAAGTCTTTCATCGAAAAGCTCAATGCCTCGTCAACCGCCGAGGGACGGGCTGAGCCACCAAAGGTGGTATTCGGCATCCAATGCGTGCTTGGCGGTACCGAAACCGACGCCAAGCGCCGGCAGGCCGAAATCTTCGATCGCATTCCGCTCGATGCCGCGCTCAGCCGAATGTCGGGCACGCTCGGTATCGACTTCAGCAAGATCAATCTCGATACGCCACTTGCAGCCAACACGACGGATGCGTCGCGCGGCATGCTGACAGCGCTCGCCAACATGGCGGGGGACGGCAACGCGACCGCAAGGGATGCGGCGCGAATCTTCGGCGCGACCTGCGGCATGCCGCAACTGGTCGGCACGCCGGAGCAGGTCGCCGATCAACTCGAGCATTTGTGGCGCATGAGCGGTTGCCACGGCTTCAACATCACCCCGACGACCAATATCCGAAGCATCGAAAACTTTGTCGACGAGGTGGTGCCGCTGTTGCAGGCCAGAGGCATCTTCCGCACCGACTATGAGAGTGAGACGTTCCGCGACAACCTGATGAACTGAGCGGCTTGCGAGGCTTTATCCAAGATGTCGGATCAAAAAGGACGAACTCCCAGGCTTCAAGTGCCTCCCGGCGCCTGCGATACGCATATGCACATCTACAATGGTGTGTATCCGGCATCATCGAAAGCGTGGCTCTTCCCGCCTGACTTCCTGGTCGATGACTATCGCAAGATGCAGACACGTCTCGGCCTGCAGCGCACGATCGTCGTCCAGCCAGTGACCTATGGTTTCGATAACAGCTGCACGCTCGATTCGGTCGCCTTGTTCGGCGACAACGCACGCGCGGTCGTGACCGTGCCGACCGACATTACCGACCATGAGCTCGATCAACTCTGGCAACGCGGCGCGCGGGGCCTGCGCTATCATCAAATGCGGGGCAGTGTCACCGAATGGTCGGATGTACCAGTCATGGCCGAGCGGATTCGCGGCACGGGCTGGCATCTTCAAATTCAATTCGACGGAATCGAATTCCCTGATCATGAGCCTCTCATCGCGCGCCTGCCTTGCACGGTGGTGATCGACCACATGGGCCGATACGCCCGGCCGCTTCCGCTTTCACACCCTGCCGTGCAATCGCTGTTGCGTGTCGCGGCGCGCGAGAATGTCTACGTCAAGCTGTCGGGTGCGTATCACATCGCGCATGGGAGTGGCCCCGACTACAAGGAGGTGGCGCCGATCGCACGCGCCTTGGTGGAGCAAGGGACCGACCGTTTGCTGTGGGGATCGGACTGGCCGCATCCGACCGAGACGGCGGAGACCATGCCTGACGATGCCGATCTTCTCGATCTCCTGTTGACCTGGGCGCCCGATCCGGCGGCCCGTGAGGCGATCCTCTCGACCAATCCGGCCCGTCTTTATCGGTTCAGCCGCAGATGAGCCGCCGGAAACCCACCATGACCGTTATTGCGCTGCAAAACACAAAGCAATGGCGCGAGCGAGCTGTCCGTGCATCAGATATGGTGATGACTGGGCAGGCGGATCGTTCCATACATCTGATGGAAGGGGCCGCGCTGCCCGAGGTAAACCGTCAGGTTAGGTGCAAGATGCTATCCAGAGTGACGCTGGATCAACTCCAGATGCTGATTGCCGTTGCGGATGCCGGCAACTTCTCGGCGGCGGCCCGGAAGGTCAATCGCGTTCAGTCCGCCGTCAGCCAATCGATCCAGTCGCTGGAAGACGCGCTTGAACTCAAGCTTTTCGATCGGTCGAGCAAATTGCCGCGTTTGACCGATGCCGGACAAGCGATCGTTCAGGACGCGCGTCGCATTCTCAACAGCACGGATGCGCTGCGAACGCGGGCGAAAAACATGGCATCGGTGGCCGAGCCGGAGATCAGCCTCTCCATCGAGCAGGTTTTTCCGAGCACGGTGCTGATCGAGAGCTTGCGCGCATTTAGAGAACAGTTCCCGCTCGTATCGGTGAATTTGTTCGCCGAGGGACTCGGCGCTCCCGAGCAATCGCTGTTCGAGGGCAATGCGCGGCTCGCCATCTACTCGACCGCCCTCGATGGCATGCCGGGCTTTCAGATGGAATTTCTCGGCGATGTGCCGATCTCGCTGGTTGCTTCATCGCGGCATCCGCTGGCTCAAATCGAAGGGCTGATCTCGCAGTCGACGCTCGAAGAGCATATTCAGTTGACCATGATCGATCGCACCAAGCGCTACCGCGGCGTGGTGATGGGAACGCGAACATGGGCCTTCATTGATCAGTTCAGCCGCCTCGATTTCTTGCTCAACGGATTTGGCTGGTGCGCCATGCCGACCCACCTCGCTCAAGCCTATCTCGACTCCGGCGAACTGGTGGAATTGAAGCTCGCGGCGCACCGTGGCGAGCCGCTGCGGTTTCCGCTTTACGCAGTTCACAAGATCGAGCAACCGCCCGGGCCCGCGGCGCAATGGCTGCTCGGAGAACTGCGGCGCCGCTTCACCGAATGGCTTGCCGCAACGGCAGACGAACATGCGCCGCGCAGGGGCATCCAGATCCGGGTGACCACGGTTTGAGCGGAAACCTTGCCGCGGCACCCGTCTCCGGTTGAAGTGAGGTCGTCGATGAGAATGCCTACCGAGAGCGGGGACCCACGGGTCGAAAGAGATGGCTTTCGTCGCAGTCTTGCCGAATTCGCAACCGGCGTCGCGGTGATTGCGACATCCGCAGGCGGCGAGCGCTTCGGTCTCACCTCGAACTCCTTCACCTCGGTGTCGCTCGAGCCGCCACTGGTGCTGTGGTCGATACGCCGCGAAAGCAAAAGCTTCGCCGCTTTCGCAGGCTGTTCCCACTTCGCCGTCAACATTCTCGCCGACGACCAGATCGAACTGTCGCAACGTTTTGCCCGGTCCGGACCCGACAAGTTCAGGGATCTCGATTGCCATGCCGGGGAGGGGGATGCGCCCTTGTTCGCAGGCGTGGCGGCCTCCTTCGAATGCGTATGCAACCAGACCTACGATGGCGGCGATCACCTCATTCTGATCGGCGAGGTCATGCGCTACAGCCGCTATGATCGCCAACCGCTGTTGTTCGTGAAAGGCCGCTACGCGGTTTCGGCCGATCATCCGGATACGCGCCTGTTGGCGGCGGGAAAAGCCGGCTTATTTGAAGATGGCGATGAACGCGTCTTGTCGAATCTGATGATCCGTGCCTACAGCGCCATCGCGGCGCGGCTGGAGCGGGGACGACAAACGGCGGGTCTCGGGCTCACACTGATGCAGGCGCGACTGCTACGGGCCGCAGCTACGTCGCCTGATCGCACGCTCGATGAATTGATGCCGGAGCTTTTGCTCGATTTCAATGCCAGCCGGAACCTGCTGGAGTCCGTCGTGTCGCTGGGCCTCGTTGCCGTGGACGATCGGGGACGTGTCCGGCTGACCGCCGAGGGCGAACGGCGCCATCACGCCATTGTGGCGCATGCCCATGCAAACGAAGAGATCATGTTCCAGGGTATCGCCGATACGGACCTCGCAACCGTCAGACGTGTCCTCAACACGATGGTGTCGAAGCAACTCGCCAACCCAACAGCGATCGCCGCCCAGTAATTCAACCTCGCCAGCTAATCCTGGGGACGCACTGAACCAACGAAGAAGATTTTCAGCTTGGGAAAGGAAACCACCTTGCAATCAGTCGTATACAAGAAAATACCCCGGCTTGATCCGGCTTTGATCGAACGTGCAAAGCGCTTCCATGTCGCTGACCTGCATGAGGGGCTGGGCCCGGTCATTGGGCGACAGTGTTTGATGCAACCGCAAATGCGCGCGCTATTCCCGGCCGCGCGTATCTGCGGCCAGGCCGTCACTTCTTTTAATTTTCCCGGCGACAATCTCATGCTTCACGCGGCGTTCCGGGTGGCGGAGGCCGGCGACGTTCTCGTTCTGACAAATGGCGGTTCGCCGCAGGGCGCCCTGTGGGGAGAGATTGCGACCTACTACAGCCGGATCAGGAAACTCGCCGGCGCCGTGATCGATGGAGCGACCCGCGATACGCTCCAGATCACCGAGGTGGGATTTCCGGTATTCGCCTCGCACATCTCCGTGTCCTATCCCGGCAAACGCGGACCCGGCGCGGTCAACGTCCCCGTCGTTGTGGCCGGCGTAACGGTCAATCCCGGTGACCTCGTGGTCGGCGACGCGGACGGGGTTCTCGCCATTCCGCCGGCGCAGGTCGAAAGCGCAATCAGCAGTGCCGAAGCCCGCATGGCAAAGGAAGCCGAGATCAAGCGACGGCTCGACCAGGGGCAGACGTTATACGATATCACCGGCATGAAAGCCTTGTTCGACGCCGCCGGGATCGTGGAGATCGATGGCACGTGGAGCGATCGATAGGTCGCAACTCGCGCGCACTCTAGGTAGTACAATGCTGGACCACATCGGGATGGGCGGCGCAGAGGTGATGCGCGCCCGCATCCATCAGTTCGGCTAGACTGCCATATCCGTAGAGAACGCCGATGGCTTTCATGCCGTTCTTCCTGGCGCCGACGACGTCATGGCTGCGGTCGCCGATCATGATGGCTCGCGCCGGATCGACGTTGGCCTCGGTGAGCGCATAAGCCAGAAGATCCGCCTTGTCCGTGCGCGTGCCATCGAGCTCCGACCCGAAGATGTGCTCGAAGTGACGGCCCAGGCCGAAATGCTCGACGATGCGATCGGCGTAGACTTTCGGCTTGCTGGTGGCGACGAACAGGCGTCGGCCGCCGGCGGCGACCTTGGCAAGCGTTTCCTCTATCCCGGCATAGACCTCGTTCTCGTAGAGGCCGACGTCGCGAAAGCGCTCGCGGTAAAGCTCAACGGCGCGATGGGCGAGTTCGTCGGTACCGACGAATTTCTTCATGCTGGCGTGGAGCGGCGGCCCGATGCACCAGACGAGGTCATCTTCAGCGGGCACCGGAAATCCGAGCCGCTCAAGAGCGTACTGGATGCACCTGGTGATCCCGGGTTTGGGATCGGTCAAGGTGCCGTCCAAATCGAAGAATGCGCTATACAAGCTCTTCACCCCACAGCTTCCCGCATCATGGCCTTGAGCATTTCAGCGAGCACGCTTGCAATGGCGCTGCTGCCGCGCTCATGGCCGATCAACATCAACGCCTGCGCGTCATGGGCAAGCTCGCGGACCGTTACGTAAACGAGCCGTCCAGCGCGGCGCTCAAATTCGATATCGAACGGCGTCAGGAAAGTAATGCCGTTATTCAGCATGGCAGCATGACGCATGATCTCGATGGCGTTCGTCTCAATGACGGGCTGCAGGTCGATGGCGGCGCGGGTGAAGGCGGCATCGAGGTAAGGCCTGATCGCGCTGCTGGTATCGGCGATCACGAGCGGATAGTCGATGCAGTCGCTAAGGCGGATGCTGGTGCGCTTGGCGAGCGGATGGTTCGGTGCCATCACAGCGCCGAGCCGGCCGACAGCGCGGGCGAGAACTTTCAGATTGCCGTCCTTGGTGAAATCGAAGCCGATCCCGAGATCGGCTTCGCCATTGGCAACCGCGGACTGGATTTCGGTGCCCGTATTGAACAGCGTCAGGTTTAACTTGACCCGCGGATTACCCGTACGGAACTCCTTCACCGTGCCCGGCACCAGGTTCGAGGCGAGCCCGCTCATCATCGCGACCGTGATCTCGCCGCGCCGCAGACCCTTCAGCTCTTCGATCTTGCCCTGCGCGCGTGTCAGTTCCTTGAGCGTCTGGCGTACGTGGCCGATCAAGACCTCGCCCGCCGCGGTCAAGATCAGCTTCTTCGGTAGCCGATGGAAAATCGGCGTTCCCAGTTGGGTCTCCAGCGCCAGTATTTGGCGGCTGATCGCGGACGCAGCGACATTGAGATGGTTCGCCGCCTTGCGAATGGACCCGGTTCGGGCAACCTCATCGACGTAGTTCAATAATCGGCTGTGCAACATCATCCCGGCTCATAATGGAACGCTGGCCAGAATGCCGCCGCGTTGCCTAAAAGGCAACGGATCTGCCGAATCTAGGCGCTTTCAAGCGATACGGGAGCTATGCAAAATCGACCACGTATTCGGGCGAAATTCACTTCGCAGGGATTGCAAAGGGTTCGGTTCACGCATGGTCTCTCGATGGTGGTGGGATCTGACGACTGTCGATTTTGCGGGCCTCGATCGCGAACGGACCGTCGCGGTGCTTCCCGTCGGCGCCGTCGAGCAACACGGGCCACACCTGCCGGTCGCGGTCGATGCCCTCATCAACGCCGGAATCGTGGCTCGCGCGCTCGAACTGATGCCGCAAAGCTGTCCTGCGCTTGTGCTACCGATGACGCCGATTGGCAAGTCCGACGAGCACCTCGCGTTTCCGGGAACGCTGACCCTGTCGCACGAGACGCTGGGACGGGTCTGGTATGAGATCGGCGAAGGCGTGCATCGGGCAGGCCTGCGCAAGATCCTGTTCTTCAACTCACATGGCGGCCAGCCGCAATTGGCGGAAATGATATGCCGAGACCTGCGGGTGAAGCTTGGCATGTTCGCAGCCAGCGCGATGTGGCCGCAGCTGATCGACATGAGCGACCTTTTCGACGCCGCCGAGATCAAGCATGGAATCCATGGCGGCCAGATCGAGACCAGCATGATGCTGCATTTGCATTCTGATCTCGTGAAGATGGAGCACGCCGAAAATTTCGCGCCGGCGACAATTCAGATCGAACGCGAGGCCGAATTGCTCGGCCGGGGCGCCGCCTATTTCGGCTGGCAGGCGCAGGATTTTCATCCCTCCGGCGCCAGCGGCAATGCCGCCAAAGCGACGGCGCCGTTAGGCAAGGAATTGGTGGAGCGCGCCGCCAGTGGACTGGCGAGGCTCGTCGAGGAGATCAGCAACTATCCAACGTCGCGACTACGGACGCGCACCGCGTTCGATGACGCGTGAGGCGGATACAGGTCAAAGGAATACTCGCATGGCATTCAGCGTTGCTGCGCTCACACAGGCCAAAGCGTTCCGGATTTCGCCTGGCGATACCAACTATTTCGTGATGCTGTTCGATCAGGCGAGCGACCGGATCGACAACATCTTCGTGATCGAGATCTTCCGCCCCGGTGGGGCGACCCCGCCGAACGAGCATGCCGCCGCGCACGAGTTCTTTCATGTGCTGCATGGCGAGGGCATCGCACGCTGCGACGGCAAGAGCCTGCCCATCCGCAAGGGCGACTCGCTGCTTCTGCATCCCGGATCGGAGCATGTGATCGAGAACACCGGCACCGGAAAGCTCTACACGCTGACCGTGATGACACCGAACGAAGGCTTTTCCGAATTGATCCGCGGTGGCGATCCCGTCGAACTCGACGCGGAAGACATCCGCATCCTCCAGGGGCTTTGAGATCATGGACGCTCCAACGGACCGCAGCCGGGACGCCGAGCGCCTACGGCCACTCGGACCGAGCGAACGCAATCGCTGGATGGTCTCCGAAAGGACGGCCAGTCTGGTGCGTTGCCCGATTGAGCCGCGGCCGATCGCGATACAGACGGAAGGCAAGCAAGTCACTCTCGATCTTTCGCGGACCGCGATCATTATCGTCGATATGCAGAACGACTTCTGCCACTCCGAGGGCTGGCTCGCACATATCGGCGTGGATATAGCGCCCGCGCGAAGTCCCATCGCGCCGTTGCAGCGCTTGCTCCCCGTACTGCGCGACTACGAGGTGCCGGTGATCTGGCTCAATTGGGGTAACCGGCCGGACCGGCTCAATCTCAGCCCCTCGCTCCTACATGTCTACAAGCCAAGCGGCGAAGGCGTCGGTCTCGGCGACGTGCTGCCGGGCTCTGGCGCCAGGGTGCTCGAGCGCGGCAGCTGGTCGGCGGCGATCGTGGACGAGCTGCGACCGGCCGATTCCGATGTCCACGTTGCGAAATACCGCATGTCGGGATTTCAGGACACGGAGCTCGACAGTATCCTTCGCAATCTCGACGTCACCACGCTCTTGTTCGCTGGCGTCAATGCCGACCAGTGCGTGTTATGCACGCTGCAGGATGCGAATTTTCGCGGCTACGACTGCCTGCTGGTCGAGGACTGCGTCGCCACGACATCGCCGGATTATTGCATGGCGGCGACCCTCTACAACGTTCGCCAGTGTTTCGGCTTTGTCGTCAGATCGGATGTGATCGCGGGAGCACTCACGCAAGCAGAGACTTCCGGTGAGTGATCTTTGCCTTAATGCGCTGGACAAACTTGTCGCGGATCTCGGGGATATCCCCCTCGTCACCGAGCCGAAGGTCGTGCGCCGGCGCTCGCGCGATTTCTTCTGGTACAGCCCGATCCTGAACGAGCAGCTGGACGGCAAATCGGCCGATCTGATTGTCGCGCCGCGCAATGAGGCCGACGTTATCCGCGCCGCGGCGGCCTGCGCGCGACATCGCGTGCCGATCACGGTGCGGGCAGGGGGCACGGGCAATTACGGTCAGGCCGTGCCGCTGCAAGGCGGCGTGCTGCTCGACATCTCGGCTTTGACCGATATCGAATGGATCAAGCCTGGCTCCTTGCGTGTCGGCGCCGGTGCTAAAATGAACGCGATTGATGCCGCGACGCAGGCGGATGGGTTTGAGCTGCGGATGCACCCCTCCACCAAGCGCACCGCCACCATCGGCGGCTTCGTCGCCGGCGGATCGGGAGGCATCGGTTCGGTCACCTACGGCGGTCTGCGCGAGCACGGCAATATCCTCGCCGCGCGCGTCGTCACCGTCGAGGAGGAGCCGCGTGTGATCGAACTGCGGGGCGATGCCGCACAGAAGATCAACCGCGCTTACGGTACGACCGGCATCATCACGGCACTGGAGATGCCGCTCGCGCCCGCCTGGAAATGGATCGATGTCGTGGTCGTGTTTGACGATTTCATGGAGGCCGCCGCGTTCGGTTATGAGGCCGCGCTCGCCGACGGCATCGTCAAGAAGCTGCTCGCGCCGGTCACCTGGCCGCTGCCGTCCTATTTCGGCGCGCTCAGGCCTCATTGTCCTGACGGCAAGAGCATCCTGATCGCCATGATCGCGGAGCCTTCACTGGAAAGCTTCAAGGCGCTGTTAAGCAGCCGTGGCACGATCACGCTGGAAATGCCGACCGACGACAGCCCCGGCCAGGTCCCGCTTTACGAATACACCTGGAACCACACCACGCTGCAGGTGCTGAAGTCCGATCGCTCCGTAACTTATCTTCAGTGTCTCTATCCGCATGACCGGCTGCTGGAAAAGGTCGCAGAAATGCGCGAGCTGTTTCCGGACGAGGTGCTTCAACATCTGGAGTTCATCCGCTTTGGTGGCCGCGTCACCTGCAGCGGACTGCCGGTCGTACGCTTCAAGAGCGCCGATCGCCTCAACGAAATCATTTCCCTGCACGAACGGCGCGGCGTTTATATTGCAAACCCGCATGTCTACACGGTCGAGGATGGCAGCCGTTACAAGCGTGCCGATGCCGATCAGCTCGGCTTCAAGCACGAGGTCGATCCGCATGGCCTTCTCAACCCCGGCAAGATGCGGAGTTTTGTAAGCTCAAGGCCCTAATAATGCGCGTGCTGTATGTCTACTGCCATCCACTTGACGACAGTTTTCACGCCGCCATCCGAAAGGAGGCTCTCACCGGACTTGCGGAAGCCGGCCATGACGTCGATCTGCTCGATCTCTATGCCGAGGGTTTCGATCCTGTCCTGACCGCCCAACGCCGCCGCGATTATCACGACCCCGAGCGCAACCGGGCCAACAACGAGGTCTATGTCGACCGCCTCATGGCCGCCAAGGCGTTGGTGGTGCAATTCCCGACATGGTCGTTTGGGCCGCCCGCGATGCTCAAAGGCTGGTTCGACCGCATGTTCGGCCCCGGCATCGCGCTCGACCTTTCCGATCCCGGCCACGCGAGACCCATGCTGCAACATATCGAACGCATCAGCGGCATTGCGACCTATGGCCGGCCGCGCTGGCAGGCGATCGGCATGGCCGATCCGCCGCGCAAGATCATCAAGCGCTATCTGCCCTGGTTCACCGGTGGAGGAACGAGAGTACGCTATCACGCGCTCTACCACATGAACGTCGCTACCGCGGAGAAGCGTGGCCGTTTTCTCGTCAAGATTCGCCAGGAAATGAGGCGCTTTTAGCCCTGATCGGGCGCGGCAGCGATGGCCTCGATTTCGACCACGAATTCGCTCCGGGTGAACCCGGAGACGATCATCAGGGTCGAGGCGGGCGGCGTCCCCGGAAATTGCCGGTCCCGCACCCGCATATAGCCGGCCATGTGTTCGCGGCCGGTGACATAGGCATTCAGACGAACCACATTGGCCGACGTCATCCCATCCTCGGCAAGAATGGCCGCGATATTGGAAAAGCAGAGTTCGGCCTGCGCCTCGCAATCGGCGGGAACCTGCGCGTCTGAACCGATGCCGAGTTGTCCGGAGGTGACCACGAGCCGATATCCCGCCGGCACCGCGATGCCGTGGCTATATCGAGCAACAGGTCGCGAGATTGACGGCGGGGAGAGGGCGCGCAACAGAGGATCGCTCCGCAAGGGGTGCTCCATGCTAGGCCAGCCCCACGCTTGCGTCATCGGAAAGTTTGCCGAGCCGTCTCACGCGCGAGATCGAGGATTTCGCACCAATTGCTCATGAAAAAGGCGTTGCCTGAAAGGCAACGTATCGCTCGAATAAAAATGCTTTCAGGCGACAGCCAGCCTGTGCATCCTCGACCCTGGAGGGGTCGGCGGTCGTCTCCGACAGCTGCTCCGGAACGTCTCCTTAGCCCAGCGCTCTCCGGCCAGAGCCGGCGCGATACCGAGGTGTCCAGCATGGCGATGAAAAACCTGTCCCGCATGATCGCAATCGCTTTGGTGGGAACTGCGGCCGTGGCTGCATCGTTTACGCCGGCGCTTGCCGCCGACAAGGTGACGTTTCTGACCAGTTGGTTTGCGCAGGCCGAGCATGGCGGCTTTTACCAGGCCAAGGCGAGCGGGCTCTACGACAAGGCCGGTCTCGACGTGACGATCAAGATGGGCGGTCCGCAGGTGAACGGCGCGCAGCTCCTGCTTGCTGGCGATGCCGATTTCATCATGGGCTATGACATCCAGGTCCTCAAGGGCCGCGAGCAGAACCAGCCGCTGGTGACAGTGGCATCCTCGTTCCAATTCGACCTGCAAGGGATCATGGCCCATGACGACGTGGCGGATCTCACCGCGCTCAAGGGCCGGCCGATCCTGATTGCGGGATCGTCACGGGCGACGTTCTGGCCGTGGCTGCGCGCCAAATACGGCTACACCGACGAGCAGATCCGCCCCTACACCTTCAACCTGCAGCCATTCTTCGCCGACAAGACCATGGCCCAGCAGGCCTACCCGTCGTCCGAGCCGTATCAGGCCGAACAGCAGAACGAGAAGGTGAAGTTCTTCCTGTTCGCCGATGGCGGTTATCCGCCCTATGGCTCGACCATCGTCACGACCGAGAAGATGATCGCCGAAAAGCCGGATGTGATCGCGCGCTTCGTCAAGGCCTCGCTCGAGGGCTGGCGCGACTACATGAAGAATCCGGCGCCGGGCAACGCGCTGATCAAGGCCGATAATCCCAAGATGACCGATGGGCAGATCGAGTTTGCGCTCGTTAAAATGAAGGAAATGAAGGCGATCGACCGCGGCGACGCGGCAACGCTCGGCGTCGGCATCATCACCGCGGACCGCTACAGGCAAATCTACGATTTCATGGTTGCGGGCAGCCTGCTCGACGCCAAGGTCGATTGGCACAAGGCTTTCGATGATCGCTTCGTCAAGGACCTGAAGATCATGAATTGAGGGGCGGGCATGAACGCGCTGTTGCCCGGTGAGCCATTCGATGAAAACGCCAGGCAGATGACGGCCTCCGGCGAGCGGCCGCCGGCCGTGGAGTTGTTGTCGGCCGAGAAGGTCTTCAGCAACGGCACGCGTGGTTTGGCGCCGATCGATCTTACGATCGCCGATGGTGAATTTCTGACACTGATCGGCCCCTCCGGCTGCGGCAAGAGCACGCTGCTCAAGCTGATCGCCAGTCTCATCGAACCCTCCGACGGTCGTCTGCTGTGGTGGCGCGGCGACTTCACGCGCGTAGGGGATGAGGGGCGTCGCCTCGCTTTTGTATTCCAGGAGCCGACCTTGATGCCCTGGGCGCGGGTCGAGGCAAACGTGCGGCTGCCGCTCGAACTTGCCAACATGCCGAAGGCCAAGGCCGCCCCCCTGGTTAAGGACGCGATTGCGCATGTCGGACTTGCCGCATTCGACCGGCATTTTCCCCGGCAGCTTTCCGGCGGCATGAAGATGCGCGTCTCCATCGCGCGCGCGCTCGTGACCAATCCCAATCTGCTTTTGATGGACGAACCGTTCGGCGCGCTCGATGAGTTCACCCGCAACAAACTCGACGACGATCTCGTCAAGCTGTGGTGGGAGCGAAAGCTGACCACGGTCTTCGTCACGCATTCGATCTACGAGGCCGTATTCCTCTCGACCCGGATCATCGTCATGGCGGCCAATCCCGGCCGTATTTTTCGCACCATGACCATCGACCAGCCGCAGCCGCGCGATCAGGGATTTCGTGACAGCCCGAAATTTGCAGCCTATTGCCGCGAATTGTCGACCTGGCTCGCCGAGGCATCGCTGCCACTGGCCGGGACTGCATCGCCCGGAAGCGTATCGTGAAGCCGCTTCTCGAATCCGAAGCTTTTGTGCGGATCGCAGCACCGGTCGCGGTCGGCATCGTGCTGTTTGCGTTGTGGGAGGTCGGTTGCCGGATGGCGTCCGTGCCCGTCTATCTCTTTCCCAAGCCGAGCGACATCTTCACAAGCCTCATAAATAACGGTCCCTCGTTGCTCCGTGCGCTACTCGTGACCTTGCGGGTGACCTTGCAGGCCTTTGTGGCGGCCGTCATCCTCGGCACGCTGATCGCCTTCGTGTTCGTGCAAAGCCGGGCCATCGAAGTCAGCCTGTTCCCCTATGCGGTTTTGTTGCAGGTGACGCCTGTCGTTGCGATCGCGCCACTCATCATCATTCTGGTGAAGAACACCCAGCTCTCACTGACCATATGTGCGACGCTGGTGGCGCTGTTTCCGATCATCTCCAACACCACGCTCGGCCTTCGCAGCGTCGATCCCGGACTTGCGAATTATTTTCGGATGAATCGCGCAAGCCGTATGAAGACCCTGATGAAGCTCCGCATCCCCGGCGCGCTGCCCTACTTTTTCGGCGGTTTGCGGATATCGAGCGGCCTTGCGCTGATCGGCGCCGTCGTCGCCGAGTTCGTCGCCGGCACCGGCGGTCGCTCGTCGGGATTGGCTTATGAAATCCTCGATGCCGGGTTTACGCTCGACATCCCCCGCATGTTCGCAGCGCTATTCCTGATCACCATGACCGGCGTCGTGCTGTTTGCCGCCATGGTCGCACTGTCGCAGGTGGTTCTGTCGAACTGGCACGAAAGCGAGACGAGGGCCGAAACATGAGCACGATGTTGATCGACAACGCAGCCGGCATCTTTACCGGCCTTCCGGGCGATGCGATGCGTACCACGGGTCGAATCCGGATTCGTGACGGCGTGATTGCCGAGATCGGCGCGCTTGAGCCAAAGCCCGGCGAAATCAGGCTCGATGCCCGCGGCGGCGTAGTCTATCCCGGCCTGGTCTCAACCCATCACCATCTGTTCCAGAGCGTGCTCAAGGGCGTGCGCGCAGGCATTGACCTGCCGCTTGCGGGGTGGCTGCGCGAGGTTCCTTATCGCTACTGGTCGAAGCTCGACGAGGAAGCGCTTGCGGTCGCAGCGCGCATCGGGCTGGCCGAGCTTTTGCTGTCGGGAACGACGACCGCCGCTGACCATCATTATCTCTTCAGCGACACCTTCAGGTTCGATCCGGCGCAGGTGATCTTCGACGTCGCGCGCAGCCTTGGTCTTCGCCTGGTGTTCTGCCGCGGCGGTGCCACCATCGCGCGCCATGTCGATAAATATGGTTCTACGACGACGCCGGTGGAGACACTCGATCACATGCTGCAATCGGTCGAGGCGTGTGCCCAGCGTTTCCACGATGCGTCGCCCGGCAGTCTGTCGCGGGTGGCCCTGGCGCCGACCACGCCGACCTGGTCGATCGATCCCGGCGAACTCAAGGAAGCGATCGCCGCAGCACGCCGGATGGGTGTGCGGCTGCATAGCCATCTCTCCGAAAGCACCGACTATGTCGACTTCTGCCTGTCGGTTCACGGCAAGCGTCCCGTGCATTGGCTGGCCGAGCATGATTGGCTCGGCCCCGACGTATGGTTTGCGCATCTGGTGCATCTCGACGAAGATGAAGTGCGGATTCTCGCAAACACCGGCACCGGCATGGCGCATTGCCCGCAATCCAACTGTCGCCTTGGCTCAGGTGTTGCGCCGGCAGACGCGATGGCGCGGCTCGGCGGGGCGGTTTCGCTCGGCGTCGACGGCGCGGCTTCGAACGAGGCGGCCGACATGCTCTGCGAAATGCATAGCGCCTGGCATACCCATCGCGCGCTAAAAGGCGCGGCCGCGGTGACGGCGGAAGATGTCGTGCACTGGGCCACCGCGGGCGGCGCACGCGTGCTCGGCATGCCCCATGTCGGGACACTGGCACCGGGGCAGCAGGCCGACATCGCGATCTTTGATCTCGACGAGCCCAGGCATTTCGGCATGCACGATCCTCTGGTCGCGCCGGTGACTTGTGGAGGGTCGGCCAAGGTCCGCTATCTCCTGATCGGAGGGCGCATCGTGGTCGAAGACGGCGCTATTCCCGGGCTCGACCTGCAGAAACTGAAATCAGATGCGGCGCGTGTCGTAACGCGCCTGGCAGCTTGAAAGCCGCGGAGGCAACACCATGCTGAACACCAAGCAACCCGTGCTACGCCGTTTCTGGTACGCGCTGATGCCGATCGAGCATCTCAAGGACGGACCTAAACCCTTCACCCTTCTGGGCGAGCCGATCGTGCTGTTTCTCGACGCCAAGGGCGAACCGGCCGCGCTCGAGGATCGCTGCTGTCACCGGACCGCGAAGCTGTCGAAGGGCTGGTGCAAAAATGGCAACATCGTCTGCGGCTATCACGGCTGGGAATATGACCGCGACGGCAAACTGGTGATGATCCCGCAGTTTCCGTTCGAGCAGCCAGTCCCCGAGGCGAAGGCGCGCTCGTTTCGCGCCCAAACACGCTATGGCTATGTCTGGGTCGCGCTCGATGAGCCCTTGAGCGACATTCCCGCCATTCCCGAAGACAGCATGCCGGGCTATCGCCGCATCAACCAGTTTTACGAGAAATGGAACACGGCCGCGCTGCGGTTGATGGAAAACTCCTTCGATAACGCGCACTTTGCCTTCGTCCACAAGGGCACCTTCGGCGATATCAATCAGCCCAAGCCCGAGAAATACGAGATCACCGAGACCGATGACGGCTTCGATGCCGAGACGATCATCACGGTCCGCAATCCGCCCGAGGCCCACAGGATCACCGGCACGACCGCGCCGACCACCAAACGTCATCAGCGCAACAAATGGTTCATTCCGTTCTGCCGGCGCCTTGACATGGAATATCCCTCCGGTATCCGCCACATCATCTTCAACTGCGCGACCCCGATTTCGGACGGCCAGATCCAGGTGGTCCAACTGCTGTTCCGCAGCGACACCGAGGCGGATTGCTCGGCAAAGGAACTGATCGATTGGGATGCCGCGATCATCGCTGAGGATCGCGACATGCTGGAATCCACCGATCCCGACGCCATCGTCGATATGGGTCGGAAAATCGAGATGCACATGCCGTCCGATCGGCCCGGAATGATCATGCGCAAACGTTTGCTGGATCTGCTTCGCGCGCATGACGAAGAGGAGAAACCGAGGGAACGCGTGGCGTGAGCCCGAGACCTGCAGATCAGCCGGTCGCAGTGGTCCAAAACGTGCATTAGCGTGAAGCGGATCGGAAAACCAACGTAGAGGAAACCGCATGAAGCGTTTGCTCGTCTGGGCCTTGGCCTGCCTCGCTATCGCTGCGATCGCCGGGACGGCAAACGCCGCCGAGCTGACCAAGATCCGCTTCGTCCTGGACTGGAAGGCGCAGGGACCGGGCGCCTGGTTCTACGTCGCCCGCGACAACGGTTATTTCCAGGCTGAGGGGCTGGATGTCCTGATCGACCAGGGCGACGGGTCGGCCGCTGCCGTCAGCCACATCATGACAGGCACCTATGATGCGGGGTTCGGCGACATCAATGCCGTGATCCAGAACGCTGCACTACACCCGGGCGAGCAGCCGCTCATGGTCTATATGCTGTACAACCGGGCGCCCTATGCCTTGATCGTCAAGGCGGACGGCCCGATCAAAACCTTGAAAGACGTCGAGGGCCGCGTCCTGGCGGCGCCGGCGGGTTCCGCAACCGAACGCATGTTCAAGCCGCTCGCGCTCAAAAACGGCGTCGATGCCTCCACCGTCAAGGTCCTGAACGCCGCGCCCAACCTGATCGAGCAGCTCCTGGTCACCGGTCAGGCGGATGCGATCGCGCAATTTGCGCCGACGAGTTACATGAATTTTCTGGCGATGAAGAAATCGCCGGAGAAGGATTTCCGGTGGTTCTTCTACAGCGAGAACGGGCTGGATCTGTATTCCAACGGCATCCTGGTTTCCCAGAAGCTGCTCAAGGAGAACCCCGAGGCCGTACGTCATCTCGTCACTGCGCTCAACCGCGCGATTATCAAGGTCGCGGCTGACCCCGATATCGGCATCACGACACTCAAGAACGTGGAGCCGCTCACCAACTTCGACCTCGAGAAGCAGCGGCTGATCTATACCATCGATCAGCAACTGCGGACCGATGAAGTCGCAAAGCTTGGGCTCGGCGATCTCGACGACAGCAGGCTGCAGGCCGCGATCAAGACGGTTGCGGAGGCGTACACTCTCAGCCGCACACCCTCGATCGACGAAGTCTTTAGCCGCGCTTTCCTGCCGCCAAAGGCCGATCGCATCTTGCCTACGGGTCACTGAGCGAAACGATCGTGTGACAGAAAAACAAACGACGGAGGAAGAAATTGGAGCTCGATCATAACCGTTTCATGGCGATCGCCATCGAAGAAGCGAAAGCCGGCGCTGCACAAGGCGAACAGCCGTTCGGCGCGGTCGTGGTCGACGGCGATGGCGAACTTGTTGTCCGCAGCCGCAGTCTCAAGGTCTCGGCCTGTGACGCTACCGCCCATTCGGAGACGCTTGCTGTCAAATACGCGACCCAGAAGCTTGGCCGGCGTATGCTGCCGGACTGCACGTTCTATGCAACCTGCGAACCCTGTCCGATGTGTCTGGGCGCCATTCTCAACGGCGGGTTCAATACCCTTGTTCTCGGCGCCCGTAACCGCGACATCAAGCAACTCGCCAAGATCGCTTTCAATTTCAAGGACTACACGGTCGAGCGTTTCGCCGAAATGACCGGATGGAATTTGAAAGTGATCGAGGGGATCAGAACGGCGGAATGCATAGAGCTTTACGCGACCGCCAAGGTCGAGTTGACCCGCTGACCGGCCGGCCACCTCGGACGGAATTCAGCTCGCTTTGGCAGCATAGGTAGGCTCGAGCCGCGAGCGCAGGAAATCGGCTCCGGTAATCGGCGCATATATGGCTGGTTTGTCCGGCGTGACGCAGGTCGGGAGACACGCCACCATGGCGTCGGGATTGGGATCGAGAAAAAACGCGACCGAGTAGCGGTCCTTGTTCGGCGGGCTGACGACCTTATGCGGGGTCGACACGTAGACGTCGTTCGACCATCGCATCAGACAATCGCCGATATTGCAGACGAAGGCGCCGGGCACGACCGGCGCATCGAGCCAGCGGCCCGATCGATCCCTGACCATCAAGCCCCCGACAGCGTCCGTCGCGAGCAGCGTAACGTTGCCGTAGTCCGTATGCTCTCCCGCGCCAAGCTGGCCATCGGGCAAGGGGCCTGCGACCGGAGGATAATGCAGCAGGCGTAAGGTCGCGATCGGCTTGTCCAGGCTGCTCTCGAAGAAGTCGCGGTCGAGCCCAAGGTCGAGCGCAAAGCCGCGATGCAGATCGCACCCCAGTCGCCAGACGCGATTGAAATAGTCGAGCATGGTGTCGCGAAAGCCCGGCAGTTCCGGCCACAGGTTGGCGGAGCGGAAGGGTGCGCGCGCGAGCAGTTCGGGATCGTCAGGGGCCAGTTCGAGGCCGATATTGAATGCCTCTTTCACATCGGCAGGTTTGTCGGGGTCAAGGCTCTCGCCGCCAAGCCGGATGTAACCGCGATTTCCGCTCGCGCCGCTGAACGAGGCCGCATCGCGCACCGAGGCCGGCGCCGAGAACAACGCCGCAGAGTCCTCGAACACCCGCGCCATCAAGGCCGCGGGAACTCCATGTCCCGTGATGTAGAAGAAGCCGACCTCGCGGCAGGCACGGCCAAGCGTATCCGCCACGGGTTGCGCCTCCTTCAACGAGCCGTTCAAGAGCGGCGCGATGTCAATCAAGGGAATGGAGCTCATGGATACGTCCTCACTTGGTTGTCGACGATTGCGTTCATACTCGCTGAATCATTCCGTTCCGACGTAGGCGCCGTAGGTGACGCCTTTCTCCTTGAGCCAGCGCCGATAGGCGATCGACGTCGCGTCGGCCCGGGTGGGGATCTCGGCGCGAGGTTCGAGCGGCAGCAACTTCGGACGCTGGTTTTCAAGGATGATACGGTCCTGCAGAAATATGAGCTGCTGGAAATGGATCAGTTCCGTCAAAGACGACGTGTCGTCAATCAGGAACATGACTGGATGCGCCCGGCAGCGATCCGGATCGAGCGGCTGTACAAAGAGACAAATCACATCCCAACGGTTGGCTGCGTTGGGGCAGGTTTTGTACAGAATGGTCGCGAATGGATTGGCGACGCGGTACATATATTGGGTCATGATGCCGCCGGTGGCCGACAGCGCCGCCTGCGGCTGGAAAAATTGGCAATTGGTAGCCCACACCTCATCGACGTCGCGGCGGATCTCGGTCGTATATTGCATGACTTCGGTGTGCGGTTCGGCGCCGAGAATATCGGTGTGCACGAACGGAAAATGCGCCATGTCGAGAAAATTCTCGACGATGCGAAGACCGGAGGCCTTCACTGAAATCGCCCCGCAAACGATGACGCGCCGGTCGGTTTCGTCTGCTTCGGGAACTGGCAGCAGGTCCGTTGCGGGTGTTCCGAGCGTGGTCCACAGATAGCCATAGCGTTGCCGGGTCGGCAGCGGAGTTTCGAGCCCGGCGATCGTCACGGTGATATCGCCGTTCGTGTTGCGGACGATGACAAGATCGGTGCCCAGCAGGCGGTTGGCCGCCCGGCCTACGGCGATTTCCTGCAGCGCCTCGATGCAGTACCACTGATCGCGCGACGCCTTCTCCGCTGTTTTTCGCATGCTGAGATCCTCCTCGGAGAGATCGTTGATCAGGCGTCTGCGTAGATCCGTTTCATCACACCGGCATGGTCGGCCATGGCCGCCTCGACGTCAAAGGCGCGGAACTCACCTTTGCGGATGATCTCCTTGCCGTTGATAAAAGAATAATCCACCCGGAACGGTCCGCACATCAATAACGCCGCCAGTGGATCGCGTTGAGTGCCCGACAGGCCAAGTTGGTTCAGCCTCACGACGATGAAATCGGCGCTCATGCCGGGCGCCAGATAGCCGATATCGTCTCGGCCAAGAATTGCGGCGCCGCCCCGTGTCGCCATCTCGAACGCCTCGCGTGCGGAGAGTGCTTTCGGCGTACCGCCGAAGCCGCCACGGCCGCCCGGCTTCTCCGAGAGATAGTGATGGGGCGCGACCCGCTGAAGCATCAGGGCAAGCCGTGCCTCCATGAACAGGTTGGAGGTGTCGTTGGATGCCGAACCGTCGACTCCAAGGCCTACCTTGACGCCGGTATCGAGCATCTCGCGAATTTTTGCGATGCCCTGACCACAACGCATGTTGGCAGAGGGACAATGCGCCACGCCGGTTCCGGTCGCGGCGAAACGCTTGATCTCATCCGACGTCATGAAAATCGAGTGCGCGAACCAGACGTCGGGCCCGAGCCAGCCGACGGATTCGGCAAATTCGACCGGCCGCATACCGTAGATGTCGTGACAGTATTTTTCCTCGAACAATTCCTCGGCAAGATGTGAGTGTAAATGCACGCCGGCATGCTGGCGCGCGAGTGCGGCCGCTTGCCGCATCAGGTTCGGCGTCACCGAGAAAGGCGAGCAGGGCGCTAGCACGATGCGATTCATCGCATGCCGCGAATTGTCGTGATAGCGGTGGATCAGTCGCTCGGAGTCCTTCAGGATGGCGTCTTCCTTCTCGACGCAGCTGTCCGGCGGCAGGCCGCCCTGGCTTTCGCCGCGCGACATCGCACCGCGCGCGGCATGGAAACGAATGCCGATCGCCCGCGACGCCTCGATCGTGCTGTCGAGCGTAGAGTTGTTGGGAAGAATGTAGAGATGGTCGGAGGTCGTGGTGCAGCCGGAATGAATCAGTTCGGCCATGGCCACACTGGCCGATATCCGCATCGCATCATCGTCGAGTTTGGCCCAGATCGGATAAAGCGTCTTGAGCCAGACCAGAAGCTCGTCGTCCTGCACCATCACCCGGGTCAGGGTCTGATACATGTGGTGGTGAATGTTGACCATGCCCGGCATCACGACATGTCCGGAAAGATCGAGCGTCTCGTCGGCTTGCATCGCGCCGATATCGGCCGACGAGCCGACCGCCTCGATGACGTTGTCGCGCACGTACATCGCGCCGTCCTTTATCTCGCGGCGGCCGTCGTCGAAGGTAGCGAGCAGTTCGATATTCTTGATAAGGAGCGTGCTCATTAGCGGATATCCCTGTAGTAGGGCTCGCCGAGCGCGGCGGGCGCGGCCATCAGCCGTCGCACGCGGTGCCAGGCCAGCACGGGGACGATGATCAGTGCAATCGTGCCGAGATAAGGCAACATCGACAGGATCGGCGCGGCGATCGGCCAGTTGCGCGCCTGCCCGACGAAGCCGAGCGAGGTGATGGCGCCGAACAGAAGCGCGGCAAGCACGGCATTGATCGGCCTGTAACCCGCAAAGATCACGAGCGCCACGGCGATCCAGCCGCGGCCGGCGACAACCCCCTCAGACCACGACGGTACGAAGGCCAACGTGAGGTAAGCACCGGCGCCTGCCGCGAGCGACGAGCCTGCGGCGACATACCAGTAGCGGAATTTCTGCACGGAGATGCCTGCGGCATCCGCCGCGGCCGGATTTTCGCCGACCGCCCGCAGGTTCAAGCCATGGCGCGTGCGGAACATGATGAAATGCAGCGCGACGGGGAGGACGATGTAGATTAGATAGACCAGGATATTTTGCGTGAAGAGCGCGCGGCCGAGCAGCGGAATTTCGCTCAGATAGGGGATCGCTACCGGCGCGAAGGTGGCCCGCGCCGGCATACCGGAATAGGCCTTGCCGATGGTGGCGGCGAGCCCGGTGCCCATCAGCGTTAGCGCCAGACCGCAAAGCACCTGGTTGGCTCTGAGGACGACGGTGGCGCTGGCGAAGATCATGCCAACGACAAATCCCACAGCGAGCGCGCCAATCAGACCAAGCACGGGATTGGGTGTAGCCGTCACGATCGCGATCCCCGTGATGGCGCCGAGCGCCATCAGGCCTTCGACACCGAGATTGACGACGCCGACGCGCTCGGACAGCACCTCGCCGAGCGCGGCCAGCGCCAGCACGCCGCCGGCGAGGATCGAGGTCTGCAAAAGTCCCGCGATGATGTCCATGCGAAGCCTTTATTTCTTGGCCGTGTCGATGGGGACGATACGATAATGCGCCAATTCGTCGCCGATCGCGGTGAAAAACAAGATCAGCCCGGTGATCGCGAGAACGGTTGAGGTGTTCACCCCCTGGGTCTGCAGAATGATTCCGGAATTGAGGATCACCGCCATCAGGCCGGCGCCCGCCAATACCCCGAGCGCCGAGCCGCGCGCGAGCACGGCGACCATGATGCCAAGATAGCCGAAATTATTGGAGATGCCGCCCTGCAGCCGGTGCACGGTGCCCGCCACCTCCAGCATTCCCGCGATGCCCGCGATCGCGCCGGACAGCAGCATGACGGTGATGAGATGGCGGCGAAACGGTATGCCGGCATATCGCGCGGCCTGTGCGTTGGAGCCCGCGAGACGCACCTCATATCCCCAGCGGGTAAAATTCAGCACGCCGGCGACGAGGAGCGTCAATACGATCGCCAGCGGAAATCCCCAGTGAACGTCGCCCCAGATTTCAGGCACGCTATGCCGGACGCGCGCAGTGGTTCCGAGCGCATGTCCGCCCGGATCGAGCCACGGTCCCGTTGAGACATAATAAGCGAGCAGCGTGCCCACAAAATTCAACAACAGCGTCGTGATGAGTTCGCTGACGCCGGCATAGGCGCGCGCCAGGGTCGGGATCAATATCCACAAAACGCCGCAGAGCGCGCCGCCGACGAACATCAACGGCAGGATGACGACCGTGGGTCCGGGAATGAAGAGCCCGATGCCGGTCGCGGCAAAGGCGCCGGCGTAGAACTGGCCTTCGGCGCCGATATTCCAGGCGCCGACCTTGAGCGCGACGGCAACCGCGAGGCCCGTCAGGATAAGTGGAGTGACCAACAGGCTGACATCCTGTAGCCCGAAGCTCGATCCGAAGGTCGACTGGATGACCTTTGAAGCCAGCGCGATCGGATCAGCCCCGAAGGCGGCGAGCACCAGGCCCGCGCACACCAGCGCCAGCACGATCGCAAGTCCGCGCGCCAGCAAAGCGACGGCTGGCTGCGGCGAGGGAAAATATTGGAAACGGACGGCCAAGCTTAGTTCGCTGCGACTGAGAGGGGAGGGTTCGTTGCCCGCTGGCCGCCCATCAACAGTCCGATTTCCTCGATGTCCGTTGATATGCCCTCGACGATGCCCATGATCTGGCCATGAAACATCACCGCGATGCGGTCGGAGAGGTTGAGCAGTTCCTCCAGCTCCTCGGAGATCAAGACGACGGCGCAACCGGCGTCGCGCAACTCGACGAAATAGCGCATCATGGTGTTGATCGCGCCGACGTCGAGGCCGCGGCTCGGATAGGCTGCGATCAGAACCTTGCCGGCAATGCGCATTTCGCGGCGGGCGACCAGCCTTTGCTGGTTACCGCCGGACAAATTGCGCACGGGCATGCCGAAATCGGGGACCGCGACCGATGCGGCTGCGGCGATGGTTTGGGCCAGCGCCGTCGCGGCGCGCGGCCGGAACCAGCTTCCAACCGAAACCGGCGGCTTCTTGTATTCGCGCATCACGGCGTTGTCGGTGATGCTGAGCGCGGGCGCAAGGCCGCTGTGAAGCCGGTCCTCCGGAATATGGCCGACGCCGAAGTTTGCAAATTGTTCGGCGCTTTGGGCGGTAAAGTCCTTATCCCCGACCTCTATTCGCCCGGATATGACGGGCCGCATTCCCGTTAACACCTGGCTGAGTTCTTTCTGGCCGTTGCCGGCAACGCCGGCGACGCCGAGTATCTCGCCGGGCCGGATATGCAGCGACACGTCGTTCAGTGCGACGTTGCCCAGATCGTCATGCGCCGTAACCCCGTGCAGGCTCAGCACCGCTTGAGGCGAGACCGATGCGGCGCCCTCCGAGCGCCCGCGCAGATCGTTGAGAACGATCTCGTGACCGACCATCAGCTTTGCCAGACTTTTGTGGCTGCAATTGCGTGTCTCTTCGGTGGCAACCTTGCGCCCGCCGCGCAGCACGGTGATGCGGTCGGAAATTTCCAGCACCTCATCGAGCTTGTGACTGATGAATACGACGGCATTGCCGCGGGAGACGAATTCCCGCAGCGCCTTGAACAATTCGCGCGCCTCGGACGGCGTCAGGACCGCGGTTGGCTCGTCGAGGATCAGAAGCCTCGCCTGGCGTGCCAGCACCCGCAGGATTTCGACCCGCTGCTGTTCGCCCGTCGACAGATCCTCGATCCGGGCGTCCGGCTTCACCGCGAGATTCAAGGCGCTCGCGAGTTCGGCGGTGCGCGCCTCCAGGGCAGAAGCGCTGATCCTTGCCGGAGTTTCCTCCCATCCGAGATGGATGTTTTCCGCAACCGTGAACGCATGCACCAGCTTGAAATGCTGATGCACCATGCCAATTCCTGCGGCGATCGCCTCGACCGGAGAAGCAAAGGCCTTCGCATAGCCATCGACGATGATCTCACCGGCATCGGGCTGGTAAATGCCGGTGAGAATGTTCATCAGCGTGGATTTGCCGGCGCCATTTTCGCCAAGCAGCGCGTGAATTTCGCCGCTTTGCACTTCAAGATCGATGGATTGATTGGCGACGACGCCGGGAAAATACTTGCAGATGCCCTTGAGGAACACGATAGGGGGCGTTCCCGGAGGTCGCCCCGCGGTGGTCTTGTCTGATGCACTCATCGTCCGTCTCTGGTGTTGCTGGCGCGGTGCTACGCCGGACTGACGATCAGATGCCTCGCACGCCCTCAATCGACCAATCCCAATTGTAGAGTTCGGATTCGGTCATCTTCTTGCCGGCGGCGACTTTCACATTGCCCTTGGAGTCCTTGATCTCTCCAACAAACGGGCTCCAGCCGCCGGCGATTTTCTCGCGAACGGCGTCGGCCTGCTTGCGGACCTCTTCGGGCACCGTCTCGCCCCAGGCGTCGCGATCGATGCCGCCACCCATCGGCAGGATGGTCTGCGTCGGCACCCATTTTCCTTCGAGCCTCGCGCGGACCTGATCGACATAGAACTTCTTGAAGTCGATGACGATCGAAGAAACGTAGGCCTTGGGACCGAAACGGCGGATGTCGGTGTTCCACATCACCGCCTTGGCGCCGCGCTTTTCCGCCACCTGCAGGTAGCCGGCTTCATCCATGATGCCGAACACAAGATCGGCGCCGTTGTCGATCAGGGCGGTGCCGGCTTGAGTTGCGGCCTGCGGGTCGAACCATGAATTGATCGCGATGACCTGCATCGTTGCGTTGGGATTGACGCTTCGCGCGCCCATCAGGAAGGCGTTGGTGCCGGAGAACACCGAAGGCACCGGGAACGAACCGACATAACCCAGCTTGCCGGTCTTGCTTATCAGGCCTGCGGCCACGCCGGTCACGTAGGTCGGATACCAGTGCGCTACGTAATAGGTGCTGAGATTGTCGAGCGGATTTCTGCCATCGCACTCGTAGAAGGCGACGTCAGGAGATTTTTTGGCGACGTCATACAGGAAGTCGCCGTAGTTCGAGGTGGCGAACACCATATTGGCGCCCTGCGAAACGAACTGACGGAAGGTGCGTGATGCGTCGGCGGAGTAGGGAATGCTCTCGACGAACAACGTCTTCAATTTCGGGAACGCGGCCTGCACGGCCTTCATTCCCTGGTCGTGGCTCCAGGTCCATCCCTCGTCGGCCACGGGTCCAGTATGGCCAAATGCGATGATAGCCTTGTCTTCGGGCACCGCTGGAAGCGGCGCGGCGGCGTTCGCCGGACGGATCAGCTTCGGCATCATCAAGGACGTGCCGACTCCGGCGCCAAGATTTAAAAGTCCGCGGCGGGAAAGATTGCGCAAATCGATCATGTTTCGGGTCTTTCTGATTGTGCCGGTCCGAGGGAAATGGGTGCGATTCCAAACCAGGTCGAGGCAACTATTGTGCCAATGAGGCACGGATCGAAAAATTGTCTCAGACGCGCGCTGTTTCGAATAGTGCGCAATAGCTGTCGCTCGAGATGCACCATACGCAACACCTGCGGAGCCGTTTTGCGTGCCCTCCAAAAGCAAAACCCGAGTTCTGCCAAGGTGCTAGCTCACTGAGCAGCGTCTGGGGCTAGTTGATCGATTTCTGTGCAGGAAACGCCGGGTGGCGACACTTTTTTCGGCGTGAGGCCGTCTGCAATTCCGGTACGATCACGTGCTCGAACGCTAATCCGGCTGAACAACGATGACCCATGAAAGCGCGCGCTTCGTTTTTAAAGGCTCGTTCCGGACCAACAGCTTCGTCGAATTTGCGCAGCATCGCGCCGAACGGCTGGGTCTCGATGTCCAGTTTGGACAAGCCAGCGTGGAAGCCGTCGCCATGAACGTTTCCGGCGCGGTCGAATTGGTCGACGCGTTCGAGATGGCGTGCAGCCTCGGTCCCTTTGATTGTTTCGTGCTCGACGTGGTGCGATTTGGCAGCCTGACGGGGGTTTGAAATGAGGGTCGGAGATTATTGGCATCCCGTCGCTCTGTCCCATTCCATCGAAGCCGGCAGCTCGGCCGGCACGCGTCTGTGGGACCAGGAGCTGGTGGTTTGGCGCGATAACAGCGGGGTAGTCCACGTCTGGGAAGATCGCTGTCCCCATCGGGGCATGAAGCTCAGCTTCGGCTTCGTGCGCGGCGATCACATCGCCTGCCTCTATCACGGCTGGCAATATAACAGTGGCGGCCATTGCCAATATATTCCGGCCCATCCCGCGCTCGATGTACCCAAGACCATCAAGGTGTCGGTGTATCCCTCTCATGAACGACACGGGATGATCTGGACCACGCTGTCCGAAAATCCCGCCGCTATGCCGGAACACGACGAACCGGTGGTGCCTCTGCGAAGTCTCTATCTCGGATGCGGCTTTGATGCTGCGGTCGCGGCCTTGAACTCCGTCCGACTTGCGCCGTTCGCAAGCGAATCCGCGGCCGACACGGTTGTCAGCCCTGTGAACGATACGCTGTTTGCGGTTTCATGCGCGCAGGACCGGCTTCTGATCGGTGTTCAGGCCATCTCGGAAATACGCACTGCGCTTCATCTGTCAATCTGCGGGCTGGCTGAGCGCTACCAAGGGGCGGGTCAGAACCATTTCAATGACTGGGCGCTGCGATTGCGCCACGCCGCCGAGGATGCACGGGCCACTTATGCAGTTCCTGATCAGGATGTGACCTGATGCCATCCGGACTCGTGCTCTATAACTACGAACTCGACGAGAGCTGCTACAAGGTGAGGCTTGCGCTGTCCTTGCTCGGTCTCGAATGGCAGGCTGTGGCTGTCGATGTCTTTCCTGGCAAGGAGCACCTTTCGCCACCTTTCCTGGCGCTGAATCCGTCCGGCCGGTTACCCATTCTGCGCGATGGCGATCTCGTGCTGCATGGCACGGAAGCTATCATCGCCCATCTCGCCCGCGCGCATGATCCGACGGGAAAATGGCTTCCGGCGCAGGGATCAGAATTCGCCAAAGTGATGCAGTGGCTCATTTTCGCGGCGAACGATCTTGGCGTCACGATCGCGGCCCGCCAGCATTCGCTATTCGGAACATCGGGGAGCGAGAAATCGCTGCGCGCCGCATCGTCCCAGGCCATTCGCATCATGGACGATCACATGACGGCGCGCGGGTTTGCGCAAGAAGAGTGGTTCGCCGCAGGACATCCGACCATTGCTGACATCGCGCTATTTCCGGCATTTGCCCTGAGCCGCGACTTTGGCATCGACCATGACGATTACCCGGCGCTTCGCCGATGGGCCCGACGATTTCGGGCACTGCCCGGCTTCAAGACGATGCCGGGCATCCCGGATTATCACTGATGCGGCCGAGAGCATTTCGACTCGATGACGGCCTCGGAAATGAAAGGGCAGCCGCCGGTCGCGTCAGCTTGAGCCAGCCGATGGATCCCTACCGGCTGGGACTTGTCGCCACGCGGATCCATTACTTTCAACTGGTTGCCCGGCTTGGATCGATCCGCCGGGCGGCGCTGGTATTGCGGGTTGCGCCTTCTTCGATCAGCCGGGTCATCAAGCAGCTCGAGGAAGAGCTGGGGACGCCGCTGTTTGAACGCAAACGGCAGCGCCGCGCGTTGACCAGCGCCGGCGAATTACTGCTTTATCATTCCCGCCTCAGTACCACCGAGCTCAATCGAGCGTCATCGAAGATCAATGAACTCCACGGATTGTTTCGCGGCACGGTTTCGGTCGCGGTGATCGAAAGCGCTGCCCGCGGGCTGCTGCCGCGCATTCTGGCAAAATTCTGGACGCAGCATCCCGACATCAACGTCGACATCAAGGTTATCGGATCGAGGCAGGCCTGCGATGCCGTGGCCGAGGGTGATTGCGATCTCGCCGTCGCGTTCGATGTGCAGGTACCGCGAAATGTGCGCCGGATCGCCACGACCAGCCTGTCGCTCGGCGTGTTGGCCAAACCAGGCGGCCGCTTCGCCGGCAAGAAGGAATTGAAGCTGTTTCACCTGTCGGGCGAGCGCGTGATCCTGTCAGACAACAGTTTGATGCTCGGCATTTCAGTTGAACAAGCCTTCAACCGCTCATTGATCGAATTGACGTGCCGCTCGCGCACCAATTCCATCGGGCTGATGATCGACATGGCCAACATGGATCTTGGCATGGTCCTGCAGACCCGCGTCGGAATCGAGTGCGAGATCGCCAACGGAACCCTGACCTTCATTCCGTTGCGCGATCCCAAGATCAGCCCGCGGCGCCTGATGCTGCTGGCAAGACCGGAGAAGGAAATGTCCGATGCGGCGCTGGCGTTCGGCGGCTTGCTCGCGGAGGCGATCGAAGGTTTGCGCGACTGATATTGAGCGGGGAAGATCGACCTGCGGCCCCTTTTCTTCAGTGTTGCGTCCGACGCATTGTTCGGATCGGAAAAATAGGTCTATCCGGAACGCCCGGAGACTTGCGAGCTAGATTGAAATGAGGGTGCAATGAAGCAAAGCGCGGTCGAGGCCGTCATACGCGGATTGAAGAAGGCAGGCGTCAGCGTCGTCTGTTACCTGCCGGATTCGCTTTTCAAGGAATTGTACCCGGCGCTCGACGCCGATCCGGATATCCGCACCATCCGCGTCACCAATGAGGGCGAGGGCGCGGCGATCTGCGGAGGTGTGTTCCTGTCCGGCAAGAAGGCCGCCCTGGTGATGGAGAATTCCGGGCTGCGCGCTTCCGTGGAGCCGCTGGCGCGGATGGGACTGGGCGCCGGAATTCCGGTCGTGATGCTGATGAGCTATCGCGGCGAACTCGGCGAAAACAACTGGTGGGCCATTCCGCACGGCATCACCATGGAGCCGGTGCTGGATGCGCTTCGCATTCCCTATCAGGTGGTGCGCGAGGAAGAGAAGATAGAGCGCGCGATCGCCGATGCCTATGCCTGGTCGTACGCGTCCTATTATCACTCGGCGGTGGCGCTCGGCGGCGAGGTGGTGCGATGAAGCGATTCGACTGCATGAAGGCGCTGGCCGCGCGTCTCAAGGACGAACTCGTGATCCTGTCGCTGGGGGCCAGCGTCGACGAATGGTACAACGCGGCTCCGCATATGCGCAGCGCCAGCCTTTTTCAGCAACAGCTCGGCTGCGTCACACCCGAGGCCTTTGGGCTCGCGGTCGGCTTGCCGCACCGTCGCATCGTGTCGCTCGATACCGATGGCGGAATGATGTTCAATCTCGGCATACTCGCCACACTCGGCAATGAGCAGCCGAAAAATCTGTTCGTCGTGGTCTGGGATAACGAGTGCTACCAGTCGATCGGCGGGCCGCCGACGCATACCGCGTCGGGGCGGGTCGATCTCGCGGCCATTGCACGTGGCGCCGGTGTCGAGCAGGCGTTTACGGTCCACAGCGTCGAGGAATTCGACACGCATTGTGCCAGGGGCCTCGCCAGCGATGTGCCTTATGTCGTCGTCGCCAAAGTTGCCGGAACCGTCCAGCCGGATATCAAGCGCAAGCACAGCGACGGCCGCGAAGACAAATACATCTTCGTTCGTCATGTGGAGACGACCGAGAACATCGTGATCATGGGACCCAGTGAGCACAACTGACCCGACAAAACGGACCTTGATGGCGACGATTCCCCGTCGTCCGCGCAAGGCCGCCTATGATTTCATTGTGCTCGGCGCCGGATCGGGCGGCGCCGCCGTGACGAGGCGTCTTGTCGATGCCGGTGCAGACGTCCTGTTGATCGAGGCCGGGCCGCCAGGAATCGGCATTGAGCAAATCGACGATCCTTCCCAATGGGTTTCACTCGAGCGCAGCGTCTACGACTGGGGCTACGATTATGCGCCGACGCCGCATGTCAGCGGCCGCATCATCGGGATTCCAAGGGGAAGGGTGCTTGGCGGCTCTTCGGCGATCAATGCCATGATGTGGTATCGCGGCCATCCCGCTGACTACGATGCTTGGGACGCTTCAGGCGCCAAGGGCTGGGCCTTCAAGGATGTGCTGCCGTATTTCAAGCGTTGCGAGGATTGGGAAGGCGGCACCAGCGAATGGCGCGGCGCCGGCGGCCCGCTGCGGATCGAACGAAGCCGCGCGCTGCATCCGATCGCGGCAGCGCTGATCGACGGCGCCGCCGAGCTCGGCATTCCCGCGATCGACGATCCGAACGGCGCGACCAACGAAGGGGCGGCGCCATCCAATTTCAACATATGCGCGGGAAAACGCTTCACCTCGGCGCGGGGATATCTCTGGCCGGTACTGGATCGCGACAATCTGACGGTCATGCCCAATTCGCTGGTGACAGGACTCGGTTTCGAAGGCCGGCGCTGCGTGTTGGTCAGGCACCTCGTCGATGGTGAAGAGGTTGAGACCCGCGCCACGGTCGAAATCATTCTGGCGCTGGGTGCGATCGATACGCCGCGGCTTCTGATGCTGTCCGGTCTCGGCGATCCCGCCGAACTGGCGCGGCTCGGCATCGCTGTAAAGGCTGCACTCCCCGGCGTCGGCCAAAATCTGCAGGATCATCCGTTAGTACGCGCCATCAATTTCAGATCCAAGCGGCCTCTCGGTCCCGTCAGCGACAATGGGGGCGGGTCGATGATCAACTGGAAGACCCGCGCCAACCTTGCGCAACCCAATGTCCATGCCTTTCCGGTCCAGGGCCGCAGCGCCACGGCCGAGGTCGCGAAAGGCTATGATCTCAATTGTGACGTGTTTGCCATCGGAACCGGCCTTATGCGCTCCCGCAGCCGAGGCTATTTGCGCCTGCTCGGCACGAAGCCAGGCTCGCCGATCGAGATCCAGCCCAACTTTCTCAGCGAGCCGGAAGATTTAAGCGACCTCGTCGAGGCGGTCGGCGTTGTGATGGAGCTGGGGACCAGCCGGGCCTACGGCGATTGGTTCGCAGGCCATGCGGCGCCCGAACGAAAGCTCAATCGCACCGAGACCGTGAGTTTCATCCGCACCGCATGTTCGACCTTCTTTCATACCTGCGGCACGGCCAAAATGGGCAACGACGACATGTCGGTGGTCGACGAGCGGTTGGTGGTGCGTGGTGTCGACGGTTTGCGTATTGCGGATGCTTCGGTGATCCCGATCATTCCGAGCTGCAATACTCACGCGCCTGTCACCATGATCGGCGAACGCGCAGCGGATTTCATCCTGAATTCGGACGGGCGCTTGGGTAAGGCGAAGGTTGAAAGGCGGGTTTTGACATGACCAGCGCCGAGTTCATTCTCGCCGGCGACTTTCTGCTCACCATGGATGAGAGAAACCGCGTTGTTCCCGACGGAGCCGTCCACGTCGCCGATGGCCGCATCCTCGCCGTCGATACACTGGATGCGCTTGCGGCCGCATCGCCATCGACGCCGGTCAAACGTATCAGCAATTCCGTATTGATGCCGGGCCTCATCAATGCCCATGCCCATTCCGGTTTCCTGCGCGGCACCGCCGAACATCTCCCCGTGTGGGACTGGCTGACGCTGCACATCAATCCGATGCACCGGGTATTGCGCCCCGACGAGGCCGAGGCAGCGTCATGGCTGTGTTACGCCGAATCGGTACTTGGCGGCACCACGACCGTGGTCGACATGTGGCGGTTCATGGAAGGCAGCGCCAAGGCGGCAGAGACAATCGGCAATCGGCTAGTGGCGGTCCCTTATGTCGGCGAGCATCCGGACTACGACTATTTCGACACGCTCGACATGAACGAGGCCCTGATCGAAACGTGGCACCGCAAGGCCGGCGGCCGCATCAACGTCTGGGTCGGATTGGAACACCTGTTTTACGCCGACGAGGCCGGACAGCGGCGTGCGATCGAGCTTGCAAAAAAGCACGGCACTGGATTCCACACCCATTGCAGCGAAGCGGAGATCGAGCTCGCCGAATTTTCGGCTCGCTACGGCAAGCGGCCGATGTTCGCGCTTGACGACATCGGCTTCTTCGAGACGCCGCGAACGATGATCGCACATGGCGTCTGGCTCGATGCGAGCGAGATCGAATTGATTTCCAGGCGGCGGGTGGCGGTCGCGCATAATCCTGTCAGCAACATGAAGCTCGCCAGCGGCATCGCGCGCGTGACCGACATGCTCGCGGCGGGCGTTGCCGTCGGGATTGGGACCGACGGAGAAAAAGAAAACAACAACTTCGACATGTTCGAGGAAATGAAGGTTGCTTCGCTACTGGGCAAGCTGAAGGACCTGGACGCAGCCGCGCTGGATAGCTGGCAGGTGTTGCGCATGGCGACGATCACCGGCGCCAGGGCCGTCGGCCTCGATCACGAGATCGGATCGATCGAAGTTGGCAAGCGCGCCGACATCATCGCCGTGCGCACCGATACGCCGCGCATGACGCCGCTGTTCGGCACCGGGCCCTATTTCAACCTCCAGCATAATCTCGTGCATGCGGTGCGCGGTGGTGACGTCGCCATGACGATGGTGGACGGCAGGATTCTCGTCGAGGATGGGATTTTGAAAACCGCGGACCTCGGTGCGATCATTGCCCGCATTCACGACATTGCGCCCGGGCACTTCGCTCGCCGCGCCGACTTCCTTGCCCAAAATGCCGGCGGGACTGTGCAGTGGACCCAGAAGAGCGACTGATCGAATACGGATGAGACGAATGACAAAGACGTCGGACAAAGCTGCGCTCGATCAGTGGTACGCGGTTGAGACCAGTGCCGATCTCGGCAGCGGAATCGTTCGTACCCGGCTGCTTGGGCAGGATATCGAGCTGTTCCGCGATGAGCGCGGGTTGCCGAATATCGTGGAAACTTTAGGAGACGGCCAGCGCGGACCTCCGTTACCGTTTCGCGAGCGATACGGTTGCGTCTGGACCACGCTGGGAAACCCGGAGCGCGAGATTTTCGATATGCCTGAGGCGAGCGAACCCGATCGCCGCTTTGTGCCCTGCGGCTGGGTGACGATGCGCGCTTCGGGCCTTCGCGTCGTCGAGAATTTTCTCGACATGGCGCACTTTCCGTTCGTGCACAAGGACGTTCTCGGCTCGGAAGATCACGCCGAAGTCCCGACATATTCAAGCGAGTTGCGCCGTGACGTCGATGAGGTCTGGGCGAGCAATTGCCGCTTTTTTCAGCCGCGAATCGCAGCCACGGAGACTGAGGGCGCTTTTGTGCAGCTGACCTACCGCGTGCCGTCACCCTTCGTCGTGATGCTGTATCGCGTCTGCCCGACATCGCCGGACCGGCTTGATGCCATCGCGCTGTTCATCCAGCCTTTGGAGGAATATCTCTGCCGCGCCCAGCCGGTGATGTATCTGGTCGACGCAATTTCGGACCACACGTCACTGTTGAATTTCGAGCAGGTTATTTTCCTGCAGGACCGGATTATTCTTGAGAACCAGCGGCCCCTGCTGCTTCCTCTGGAGCCTCGCTCGGAAACCCCCACGCGGGCAGACAGTTCGTCAATCGTCTACCGCCGCTGGATCAAGGAAAAAGGCCTTCGCTTCGGCACCGTCGCGGTCGACGCCAGCGGCGCGTAGCGCCACGACCGCAGCGAACCAGATAGTCGACTGGCCGTCTTAGCGCTAGCGCGTGCGCCGAGCTGCCGCGTTTCCTAGTGGTGCCCGATCCTGGCGCGCCACAGCGCTTCGAAGGAATTTGAATCCGTTGCCTTCGCTTGTGCGTCTAATGGATCGCTAGACCTCTTTGTCGGGGTGCTCGCAAATTCTTCATTCGAACTTGATGGATGATCTGCCGCCTGCGCAGGCCACTCTAGCGAGGCTTTTGACAGCATTGGTTTGCCTTCGTACCAGCACTTTCGGCCATCGATCATACGCCACGACCAATACCCCCGCTGGTTCGAGGAGATAGATTCACTGCATTGTTGTTTTGCGAACGCAGTCGCAATCGGCATCGAACTGACGGTGACAGAGAGTGCAGTGAGAATTGAAAAAATTTGCTTGTTCATGACGCACCCTAAAATCGCCGTGCGAATAAAGGGTACGAGGCAGATCAAGACACATTTGCGGCCTATCTGCTCACGTTTTGTTACGGCACGGTAAATTGGTACGCTTGATCACCGACGCAAACCGGACCGGTGAGTGGCATTTGGTGAGTCACAATTGCCAGACATTCAAAAGATTTGGCTTTTTGAGCTGGACTGGCGGAAGG
>CAWBIR010000004.1:0-144203 GCA_963788885.1 uncultured Alphaproteobacteria bacterium
AGTTTCAACTCCCAGGTTTCGCCGATCAGGCTTTGCCCGAAACTGCGATGCGGTTCGGTCGCCACCAGCACAAAGCCCGCGTCTTGATAGATCTTGCGGGCCGCGGTCAGAATGCTTTGGGTCCAGAGCGTGATCTTGCGATAACCGCAGGCGCGCGCAAAGGCAATGCATTCGCCGACCAGACGTTTTCCCAATCCCTGGCCGCGCCCGGCCGGTTCGATCAGTAGCAAGCGCAACTTGGCGACCTCGTCGTCATGCCGCATCAGAAAGACTGAGCCGACCGGCCGCCCGTCCATATCGGCGATCCAGCAGCGCTCGCGCGAGGCGTCGAAGGAGGAGATGAATTTCGCCGCGATCTCCGCGACCAGCGCCTCGAAGGTGGAATCGAAGCCATATTCGCTGGCGTAGCGTGCGCCGTGGCTCTGCACCACGAAGCCCATGTCGCCCGGCCGCGGGTCGCGCAGGATCGCCAGCGACGAGGGGGTGCGCGCCGCGCGGAGCAGCCGTTCGATTATCTCCATGGCGCCGAGCAGCCGTTTGCGGTCCTCGTCCGCCAGTGCACCCAGCATCAGCCCGACATGATCCTGCGAGCTGCGCTCGAGCTTGGCGAAGGCGGCGCGGCCTTTGGCCGTCAGGCTGAGCTGGTATTGCCGCCGGTCCGACGGCAGCGGCATGCGGCTGATCAGTCCGTCCTCATCGAATTTCTGGACGATGCGGCTGAGGTAGCCGGGGTCGAGTTCGAGTTCCAGGCCAATGTCCTTGGCCGAGAGATCACCGCGATGGGCGAGTTCGAACATCACCCGCGCCTCGCTCAGCGAGAACGGGGTCTTGAGCAGATGCTGGTCGAGCACCTCGAGCTTGCGGGTGTAGAAGCGGTTGAATGCGCGAACCGCCGCGATTTCTTGCTCGGGCCGGGCAAGCGAAGTCTGGGTTAGCATGGCGCACCTCCGATACTTGCCAATGTCAAACAGTTGTTTGACTTTGGCAACTATATCGGGGTTGCCTCACGACATGATGATCCGGCTGTGCAGCAGGGTCAGGGAGGAGCGGCCAAGCCGGCGGAGCAGCCGTGCCTCGGCGCGGGCGGCATTGGGCGCGTGGCCGCCGAGACGTTCATAATGGTCGCGTGCGATCAACAGGCCCTGATCGGTGAATGGGCCTGCAATCATGCGCGCGACGGATCTTGCACGATCGCGCAAGCTGAGATCGGAGTAGGGCGAGCGCGCGTAACGGAACACGCCGGCGCGCGGACGGTCGCCATCGGAGACGCGTTGAATGAATTGCATGGTCTCGTCGATCCAGCCGTGATCGAGCACCGCGCCCGCATGCAGA
This sequence comes from uncultured Alphaproteobacteria bacterium, assembly GCA_963788885.1. GTDB lineage: Bacteria > Pseudomonadota > Alphaproteobacteria > Rhizobiales > Xanthobacteraceae > Bradyrhizobium. The sequence continues at coordinate 1,333 of CAWBIR010000004.1, forward strand.
AACATTAGCCAGGGCGAGCGCGCCTGGCGTGCGCCCTCTGCCAGCGCCGCCGCGCGTGTTCCTTCAAAGGAGAGGAAACGGCAGCCCGCGACATCGGCGACCCTTTCGATCACGCCGTTGTCGCCGCGATCGACCAGCACCACCTCGCGAATGATGCCGCTCGCGGCGCCAGGCACCAATGCGGCAAGCGTGGCAACGGCCGGGTGTTCGTCACCCTCAGTTGGAATAATGACGCTCAGCATGATCTCAACGGTCCAAAACGGGGAACCGTTATCACCTTGTCATATTCTGTCACATTCAAATCCGCGGCCTTGCGGCTTTTTGCGGCTCACGCGGACGCGACGCCCGGCGCACCTTTCCAATTTTGTTCTGTGGATCATCCATCTTGTTCTTGATTTGTTCTCATCTCGTGTTATGTTCGAACCATGAGCAGAGCATCCTCACATGCGCTCAAGCACCCGCCGGTAAAGGCGCCCTCCAAACCGGCGGGTGCGCCTTCCGATTTCGCGGAGCTTGCAGTCGCAATCGATCGTGAACGACGGCGTGGCCGGGGCGCGCAATCCAACGCCAGCGGCCGCTACGAGGCCGAGGCAAGGGTTGCGTTCGACGATGGCTGGCAGAGCCTTGAGGAGCTGCCGCCGTTCAAGACCACTGTGACGCTTGATACCTCGCGCAAGGTCATCGCGCGGAACGATTCTCCCGATATCGGTTTCGACCGCTCCATCAACCCGTATCGGGGTTGCGAGCACGGCTGCGTATACTGCTTCGCGCGACCGACGCATGCTTATCTGGGAATGTCACCCGGGCTCGATTTCGAATCGACGCTGTTTGCCAAACCGGACGCGCCGCAGCTTCTGGAAAAGGAACTGGCGGCGGAGAACTACGAACCGCGCATGATCGCGATCGGCACCAATACCGATCCGTATCAGCCGATCGAGCGCGATCACAAGATCATGCGCGGCATTCTCGAAGTGCTGGATCGCGCCTCGCATCCGGTCGGCATCGTGACGAAATCGGCGCTGGTGACGCGCGATATCGACATCCTGGCACGGATGGCCAAGCGCAATCTCGCCAAGGTCGCGATTTCCGTGACGACGCTCGATCCGCGGCTCGCACGCACCATGGAGCCGCGTGCTTCGACGCCGCCGCGGCGGCTTGAGGCATTGCGGCGATTGTCGGATGCAGGAATTCCGACAACCGTGATGGTTGCCCCCGTCATCCCCGCGCTCAACGACAGCGAGATCGAACGCATTCTGGATGCGGCGGCCCATGCCGGAGCCAAGGAAGCAAGCTATGTGTTGCTTCGCCTGCCGCTTGAAGTGCGTGATCTCTTCCGCGAATGGCTGATGGCGAATTATCCCGACCGCTATCGTCACGTCTTCACCTTGATCCGCGACATGCGCGGTGGGCGCGACTATGACTCGCAGTGGGGCACGCGGATGAAGGGAACGGGCCCGATGGCCTGGATGATCGGGCGGAGGTTCGAAATCGCCTGCGGGAAGCTCGGGCTCAACAAGCGCCGCTCCAAATTGACCACGGATCATTTCGCCAAGCCCAGGCGCAGCGGGGAGCAGCTCAGTCTGTTCTGAGATTTTTGTGCAAGGAGTGAGCCCGCAGCGTTCATCTACCGGATTAGAAGCGCGCGTCGAGCCGCTGTTGAGAGCGGTGAAAGGGGCGCATCGCGCGAAAGTTCCCCGTTGCGCGCCTTCTCGGCCTTGCGCACCATCCCGGCATGATTCGGGATAAGTCCGGGAAGAAAAAACAACTGAAGCTGCCGAAAGGGGTCATCGCCGTTGCGCCGCCGAGCTTTCGTCGCGAGCGTGCGCTGATCAAGCGTGGCGTGTGGCCGGTAGCCGGCTGCGACGAAGCCGGGCGCGGACCGCTCGCCGGTCCGGTCGTTGCGGCTGCCGTCGTGCTCGACCCGAAACGGATCCCGAAGGGACTAGACGATTCCAAGCGGCTGACGGCGGAGCGCCGCGAGGAACTGTTCGAAGAGATCTGCGCAACCGCATCGTTCGCGGTCGCCTTTGGCTCGCCGGCACGAATCGACCGCGACAATATTCTGCGGGCCTCGCTATGGGCGCTCAAGCGCGCGGTCGAAAGTTTGCCCGAAGCGCCACAGCACGTCTTCGTCGACGGCCGCGACCGGCTCGACACGGCTTGCGAATGTGAGGCCGTGATCGGCGGCGACGGCATCGTCGTATCGATTGCCGCGGCCTCCATCATCGCCAAGGTGACACGCGATCGTCTGATGCGGGCGTTGGCGGAAGATTGCCCGGGCTACGGTTTTGAGTCGCACAAGGGCTATAGCGTGCCGGAACATCTCGAGACGCTCGACCGGCTGGGCCCGTCGGCGCACCACCGCAGCTTCTTTGCGCCGGTCGTTGCCGCGCGCGAAAAGCACCAGCCATGGACGGTCAAGCGCGAGGCTGACCTGTTCGAGCAAGCCGAAACGGCCCCGCTGATTTCGGCTGCGGAATGACACAATCCTATCGCGGTCTGACGCATTGCCTCTGTGCGTGAAGCACTTTAAGACCGTGCCTCGACCGGAGTGAAACGTCGTCGCGCAGCTCGGTCAGCTCTGTTGAAAGCAATCGGGCCGTCATATGCGTTTCACCTCCCTCGTCATCGAACTGATCCGCGCGCGGCCGAAACTCGTCGTATGGCTCGTGGTCGTGCTGCAGGCGATTCTGTGGCTATTGGTATCGCTGTTGGTATACCGCAGCCCCCCTGGCGATCTGGCGACAGTTATTGCGCTCGGACGCGAATATCGGGTCGGTACCGATCTCGGACCGCCACTGGCGTTTTGGCTTGCCGACATCTCGTTCCGCGCCGCCGGCAACCACATGTTCGGCGTCTACGTGCTGGCGCAGATATGCTCGATTTCGACATTCTGGACGTTGTATCTGCTGGCGCGTGCCACGGTGGGCGTGCAACAGGCGGTGCTCGCCGTTCTCCTGACCATGACGGTGCTGGCATTCAGCGCGCCGGGTCTCGAGTTTGGACCCCTTGTTCTGGCCCGCCCGATCTGGGCGCTGCTCCTGCTGCATTCCTGGCAGTTGATCGGCCAGAACCGGCGCAATGCCTGGTTTGCCTGGTCGATCGAAGCCGGTCTTCTGCTACTGACGACCTCGGCCGCGATATTCCTGCTGGCACTCGTGGTCGGATTTGCATTGGTGACCGCGCGCGGCCGGCGCATCCTGATGTCGTTCGATGCGCTGTTTGCGCTCCTGGTAATCGCCGTGCTGGCGTTGCCTTATCTGATCTGGCTGATCCGCGCCGACGTGCCTGTCCTCCCGCATTGGCCGGCGATCGCCGATTTGGGCGGCCGGGCGGTGCATGGGATCGAACTGCTCGGTGGCCTGCTGCTGGCTGCAATGGGTGTTGCGATCGTGTCGGCGTTCAACTCAGGCTGGTTCGATCGAACCAGGGAAGAAGCTCCCGTCATTTTTCGTCCGCCCGTTGATCCCGCCGCCCGCGACTTCGTCTATTTCTTTGCATTTGCGCCGGCGCTCGGCGGCTGCGTGATTTCCGGCATTTACGGTCTCGATCATGTCGTGGGCGGGGCAGGCATCGTCCTTCTGATGTCGGGATTAGCTGCCATCGTCGCGTGCGGGGATCTCATTTATCTGCGGCGTCAGCAGATATTACGCACTGTGTGGGCCGCCGTTATTCTCGCCCCGGCAATCGGGGTCATCGCGGCGACACTGTTCGTTCCCTGGACCGCGAGCGGCGAGGTGATGACGTCGCTGCCCACGGCTGCGATCGGGCATTTCTTCGATGACAATTTCGAGCGGCGGACCAACCGGCATCTCGCAGCAGTGAGCGGAGACGCGCAGTTGGCGACGCTGATCAGCCTGAGCCCCACGCGTCCTCATCTCTTCCTCGCCACGACGCCGGAGCGAACGCCGTGGCTCAATCTCGACAAGTTCAACCAGACCGGCGGCGTCGTGGTCTGGCGTGCCTCCGACACCGACGGCAGGCCGCCGTCTGAGATCGCGAAGCTGTTTCCGGGCATTGCGCCCGAAGTGCCGCAGACCTTCGATCGCATCGTGAACGGGCGGCAGCCCTTGCTGCGGATCGGCTGGGCGATCGTGCGGCCGAAGGCGCCGTGACCACTAGGATGTGGTCTGTGGCAGCGCTTTGGCAATCGCGCGCAGGTCCTGCCACGACAGCCGCTTGTAGGATGGCGAGCGCAGCAGATAGGCCGGGTGGAATGTCGCCATCGCACGGATCGCGCGCGTGCCGGTATCGTAGTTGAACCAGCGGCCACGCGTTTTCATGATGCCTTCACGCGTCGACAGCAGCGTTTGCGTCGACGGATTGCCGAGCGTGACCAGAATATCCGGATCGACCAGTTCGATCTGGCGCTGGATGAACGGCAGGCAGATTTGCGTTTCCTGCGGCGTCGGCGTCCGGTTGCCGGGCGGGCGCCAGGGAATCACGTTGGCGATGTAAACCTTGGTGCGATCGAGTCCGATCGCGGCGATCATCCGGTCGAGCAGCTTGCCCGAGCGTCCAACGAAGGGCAGGCCCTCGATATCCTCGTCGCGTCCCGGCGCCTCGCCGACGAACATGATGCGGGCCTTTGGGTTGCCGTCGGCAAACACGAGACGCGTAGCGGTGGATTTCAGTGCGCAGCCGTCGAACTTCTCGAGCATATCGCGCAGGATCTCGAGCGAAGCCGCGGAGCGGGCTGCCTCCCGCGCGCTCGCAATCGCGGCATCCGGCGCCGGCATGGGCTCGGAGGTCGGCGTGACGAATGCGGCAGGCGGCGTTCTGACCGTGCGGGCCGGGCTTGCGTCGTTGGAAGGAGGCGCCGCCCTGACGGCTGCGGGTGCCTCGGGTTCGGCCAGTCGGTCGACGGGTTCGTCGGAGAGCGCGCAGTCGACCCCGGCCTCCAGGTAGAAGGCGAGCAGTTGCGAAACGGTAGGCGTGGGCTCAGGCGTCAACTTGTTGATCCGGTACAGCTTTGGTTTTCGAATTCCGCATGTCGAAAATGCCCCGGTCCAGATGCGGATTTTGCTGCGCCACACTAAACCGGATCGGGTAGCAACGAAACGCTTGATAGGGCATTTCCATATTGTTCTTGCCGCAAAAATCGGAAACAACGGGCACAGCCGTTCCAAGCCTGAGATCAGAACATGAGCACCGAAGAATTGCCGCCGCGCGAATCCATGGAATTCGACGTCGTGATCGTCGGCGCCGGGCCATCCGGGCTTTCAGCCGCCATCCACCTGAAGCAACTCAAGTCAGAACTTTCGGTGGTGGTCGTCGAGAAAGGGTCGGAAGTCGGCGCACATATTTTGTCGGGCGCCGTGATGGACCCGGTCGCGCTCGACAAGCTCGTGCCTGATTGGCGCGAGGATGCCGATTGTCCATTGAAGACGCAGGTCAAGGACGACCGTTTCTTCTGGATGACGAAATCCGCCGCGATCCGCTTGCCGAATTTCATGATGCCGCCGCTGATGAACAATCATCACTGCTACATCGGCTCGCTCGGCATGCTTTGTCGTTGGCTCGCCGGCAAGGCCGAGGCGCTTGGTGTCGAAATCTATCCGGGTTTCGCGGCGGTCGAGGTGCTCTACGACGACAAGGGCGCGGTGCGCGGCATTGCGACAGGCGACATGGGGATCGCCAAGGACGGCTCGCACAAGGCTTCCTACACCCGCGGCATGGAACTCTGCGGCAAGTACACGCTGTTCGCCGAAGGTGCGCGCGGCAGCCTGACCAAGCAGCTCACAGCGAAATTCGCGCTCGATGCGAAGAGCGAACCGCCGAAATTCGGCATCGGCCTGAAAGAGGTCTGGCAGATCGATCCGTCGAAGCACCAGAAGGGTCTGATCCAGCATTCGTTCGGCTGGCCGCTGAACAACAACACCGGTGGCGGATCCTTTCTCTATCACTACGACGAAAACCTCGTCGCCATCGGGTTCGTCCTGCATCTGAATTACGACGATCCTTATCTGTCACCGTTCGACGAGTTCCAGCGCTTCAAGACTCATCCCGCGATCAGTCCGATATTCGAAGGCGGCAAGCGGCTCGCTTACGGCGCCCGCGCCATCACCGAGGGCGGCTACCAATCGGTGCCGCGGCTTTCTTTTGCTGGCGGCGCGCTGATCGGCTGCGCGGCGGGCTTCGTGAATGTGCCGCGCATCAAGGGTGTCCATAATGCCGTCGGCAGCGGCATGCTGGCGGCCGAGCACGTCAATGCAGCGCTCGGCGCGGGCCGCACCAACGACGAGCTTGTCGAGTATGAAAACGCCTGGCGCTCGTCCACGGTGGGCAAGGATTTGTACCGGGTCCGCAACGTCAAGCCGCTGTGGTCGAAATTCGGCACCGTCTTGGGTGTGGTGCTTGGCGGCTTCGACATGTGGTGCAACACGCTCGGCTTCTCGCTATTCGGAACCCAGTCGCATGCCAAGCCCGACCGCAAGACCCTTGATCCCGCAAAGGTTCATGCGCCGATCAGCGCTCCCAAGCCGGATGGCAAATTGACCTTCGATCGGCTCTCCTCGGTATTTCTGTCGAACACCAATCACGAAGAGGACCAGCCGGTTCATCTGAAGGTCGCCGACATGAACCTGCAAAAGACCTCCGAACACGACGTCTATGCCGGGCCGTCCAATCGCTATTGCCCGGCCGGCGTCTACGAATGGGTGGAGGAAACGTCAGGTCCGCGCTTCGTGATCAACGCCCAGAATTGCGTCCATTGCAAAACCTGCGACGTCAAGGATCCCAACGGCAACATCACCTGGGTTCCACCGGAAGGCGGAGGCGGGCCCAATTACGAGGCGATGTGACCACGATTGCGTGACTAAGCGCAGGGCTTCGGCCACGATCCCGCCATAGTGGAAGCGTTTTCAGGCGAGGGGACGGTTTGTGAGGGCCCTGCCCATCAATTGCTACGCGCGTATCCTTGCGATTGGCCGCCAAAAGCGGCATTGTCGCAATCTTCGATGGGCCGATTGGGTTCTGATGCACCGATTGGGTCTGCATCCTCAGATCACACGATCCCCTGAATCCTGGAGCCAAGGCGAACCGTGATGCTTTCTTTCCAATTCAATCGCTCGGCGATTGCCGCTATCGCACTTCTGGCATTGCCGGTTACCGCCGCCGCGCAGACGCCAGAGCGTCCCACCGACAGCTCCGTACAATTTCCATCCGCGCATGACCTGAAGGCGCTGACGACGTCCGGCAGCTACCTCGCGGCCCGTCATGCCAGCGTGGAGCGGGATGCTGCTTCGGCCGCGACCTTCTATCGGTCGGCGCTGCGCACCGATCCGAAGAACAACGAACTGCTCGATCGGGCCTTCATTTCCTCGCTCGCGGATGGCGATATCGACGAGGCCATCAAGCTCGCCGACCGCATTCTGTCGATCGACAAGACCAATCGTGTCGCGCGGCTTGTGATCGGCGTGCGCGAGCTCAAGCAGAAGAAATACGCAAGCGCCCAGACCAACATCAACCAGTCGATCCGCGGACCGATTACCGACCTCGTCGCAACGCTGTTGTCCGGCTGGGCCGCTTACGGCGCCGGCGATTCCAAGGGAGCGGTTGCGACGATCGACAAGCTGGCCGGTCCCGAGTGGTATCCGATCTTCAAGGATCTGCATGCCGGCATGATCCTCGAACTGGCGGGCAAGGAAAAAGACGCCGGCGTCCGGCTCGAGCGCGCCTACAAGCTCGAAGATTCCATGCTGCGCGTCTCCGACGACTATGCCCGCTGGCTGACGCGCAACAAGGATGCGGCAGCCGCAACGGCAGTCTATGAAGCCTTCGACAAGAAGTTGCCCCGGCATCCGTTGATACAGGAGGCCATGCGCGAAACCAAGGCAGGCAAGAAGCTGCCGCCGATCGTGGATTCGCCGCAGGCCGGCGCCGCCGAGGCGCTCTACGGCATTGGCGCGACGTTAACCCGCCGCGGCGGCGAGGATCTCGCGCTCGTCTATCTGCAGCTTGCCCTCTATCTCGTGCCGAACCATCCGATGGCGCTGCTGTCGCTCGCCGATCTCTATGAATCGGTGAAACGGCCTCAGATGGCGATCAAGGTTTATGAGCGCATGCCCTCGAGTTCGCCGCTGAAGCGCAATGCGCAAATCCAGCTCGCCATCGACCTCGATACGGCCGACCGCACCGATGAGGCGATCAAGATCCTGAAGGGTGTCACGGCCGACGATTCCAAGGACATCGAGGCCGTGATGGCGCTCGGCAATATCGAGCGCGGCCGCAAGAAGTTCGCCGATTGCGCCGTCACCTATACGCAAGGCATCGACATCCTGCCGAAGGCCACCGACAAGAACACCTGGGTCTATTACTATTACCGGGGTATCTGCGAGGAACGCGCCAAGCAGTGGAGCAAGGCGGAAGCCGACATGCGCAAGGCGCTTGAGCTGCAGCCCGAGCAGCCGCATGTGCTCAACTATCTCGGCTATTCCTGGATCGATCAGGGCATCAACCTCGACGAAGGCATGAAGATGATCAAGCGTGCCGTCGAGCAGCGTCCGGACGACGGCTATATCGTGGATTCCCTCGGCTGGGCCTACTACCGCATTGGCAACTACGAAGATGCGGTGAAGAACCTGGAGCGGGCGATCGATCTCAAGCCTGAAGATCCCACCATCAACGACCATCTCGGTGACGCCTATTGGCGCGTTGGCCGAACACTGGAGGCGAAATTCCAGTGGGCGCATGCCCGCGACCTGAAGCCGGAGCCGGACGACCTGCCGAAGATCGAGGCCAAGATCGAGCATGGTTTGACCGAAGATACGTCCTCGGCGGCGACTGCCGAGAAAAAGAAAGAGGACGACAAGGGCGGTTAGGCAAAAGAGCGCCAGGGCCGATCAGGTCTTGGCGCTTCAGGTCTTGGTGCTGCCCCCGCGATCTCCCGGTTACCTCAGAAATTTCGCGACATCGTTCTCTGATCGCTTGCTCTCGGCTTTATTGGATTTGAATTAGCTATGACCTCGGGTGGAACGACCGATGCGGCCGTCAAATCCTCCGCAAACGAGTTTGCCGAAAACGCGCGCGCCAAGGTCAACCTGACGCTGCGGGTCGTGGGCCGTCGTGTCGACGGCTACCACGATCTCGAAAGTGTGGTTGCGTTTGCCGATTGCGCCGATCAATTGAGCCTGCTTCCAGGGGCGGAACTGGAGCTCAAGACGACCGGTCCGCTGGCAGATGCCTGCGGCGAGGTTGGCGACAACCTCGTGCTCAAGGCGGCGCGGCTGTTGGCCGAGCGGGTGCCTGGTTTGAAGACCGGTACCTTCACGCTGCACAAGGCCTTGCCCGTTGCGGCCGGAATCGGCGGCGGTTCGGCGGACGCAGCAGCAGCGTTGCGGCTGCTCGCGCGCGCCAACGGTTTGGTAATCAACGATGCGCGGATCAACGAGGTCGCGCGCCTGACCGGCGCGGACGTTCCGGTTTGTGTCCCTTCGCTACCGTGCGTCATGACCGGGGTCGGCGAGAGCTTGCTGCCGCTCAACCTGCCGAAGCTTCCCTGCGTGCTGGTCAATCCGCGCGTGGCGGTCGCGACCAAGGACGTGTTCGCAGCACTGGGCCTGCGCAGCGGCGAATTGCGGGTGGGCATTACTGACGTCATCCGGGCCATCGCCTGGCCGGAAGCGGGAGCTTCGCTTGAGGATTGGGTCGAGGCCTTTGCCGCCAGCTCCAACGATCTGGAAAGTCCGGCAATGCGGATTCAACCCGTCATAGGTGAGGTGATTTCGGCGTTGAACGCGACGAACGGCGCCTGGCTGGCGCGGATGTCCGGCTCCGGGGCCACTTGCTTTGCGATCTACGAAAACACGGCCGAAGCCGGCCGTGCGGCGGAAAAAATTCGCCGCGATCGTCCCGAGTGGTGGGTGCATTCGGGCGTACTGAGCTGACGCAGCCCGTCAATTCAAGGCGAGCAGGCGAGGCTCGCGATCTCTTCGTTTGATCTTTTGGTTTGATCTCTTGCTTTAATGCGTTCGCGCCAAGCAGAATGCCACCACCTGTTCCAGCGCACTCTTCATCGGAGAGGCCGGAAACAGCGCCAGCGCATCGACGGCCATCGCGCCATAATGCTGCGCACGGTTGATGGTGTCCTCGAGCGCGCGGTGCTTGGTCATGAGGCCGACGGCGTGGTCGAGATCGCCATCGCCAATCTCGCCGCGCTCCAGCGCGCGCCGCCAGAATTCGCGCTCGACGTCGTTGCCGCGGCGGAATGCCAGCACCACCGGCAGCGTGATCTTGCCCTCGCGGAAGTCGTCGCCGACATTCTTGCCGAGCTTGGCTGACTTGCCGCCATAGTCGAGAACGTCGTCGACGAGCTGGAATGCGATACCGAGATTCATGCCGACCGAGCGGCAGGCGGTTTGCTCGTCCTTCGGGCGGTTGGCGATCACGGGACCGACCTCGCAGGCGGCTGCGAACAGTTCGGCGGTCTTGCCTCGGATCACGGCGAGATATTCGTCCTCGGTGGTCGCGGTATTCTTGGCGGCGGCAAGCTGCATCACCTCGCCCTCGGCGATGGTGGCCGCAGCCGACGACAGGATGTCGAGCGCGCGCAGCGAGCCGACCTCGACCATCATCCGGAACGCCTGGCCGAGCAGGAAGTCGCCGACCAGCACGCTTGCCTCATTGCCCCACAGCATGCGGGCCGACAACTTGCCGCGCCGCATTTCACTTTCGTCGACCACGTCGTCGTGCAGCAGCGTTGCGGTATGCATGAACTCGACGGAAGCCGCGAGCTTGATATGGCCGTCGCCGGAATAGCCGGTCAGATTGGCCATCGCCAGCGTCAGCATCGGGCGCAGCCGTTTGCCGCCCGACGAGATCAGGTGGTTGGCGACCTCGGGGATCATCGTGACTTCCGAGCCGGTCCGCGACAGGATGGTCGCGTTGACCCGCGCCATATCGTTGGCCACGAGCTCGATGAGCGGCTCGATCGAAGCTTCAGAGGGGCTCTCGAAGGGAACTATAACCGCCACGCTGGTCGTCTCCAGATTTGCCTACTCGGCCATATCCTAAGGTATAACAATAGAAAGACCCGGGTGGCGCGGCAAGGCCGCAAGGCAACAACATGCCGTCAGCCCGGCAGGAATAAGAGGAGAAGACCGGGTGCGGGAATTGGTTCGAACCAACGACATTGTGCTGGTATCGGCGATTGGAGCGCTGCTGGACGGCGCCAATATCCACCACCTGGTGCTTGACCAGAACATGAGCGTCATCGACGGGTCGATCGGCGTTTTGCCGCGCCGGATCGTGGTCCATGAGGATGACGATCGCCAGGCCCGTCAGCTTCTTCGTGACGCAGGCCTGGCGCACGAGTTGCGGGCCGATGAGTGAACTAGCGGATGATGTCACCGAGGACGCCTTTCTCGGTGGCCAATTGCGCCTGCGCCAGCCGAAATCCGGCCATCGCGCCGGCCATGACGCGATGCTGCTTGCGGCATCGACGCCCGCGCGATCGGGCGATCGCGTCGTCGATCTCGGCGCCGGCGTCGGCGCGGCCGGCCTTGCGGTTGCGAGGCGTGTGGCGGGAATCAAGCTGGCTTTGGTGGAGATCGACGAGGGCCTTGCCGAACTCGCGCGAGCCAACGCGGCTGCCAATGCGATTGCGGCCGACGTCCTTTTGCTTGACGTTACGTCAGGCGCGGAAAGCTTCGCGTCATCAGGCCTTCTGCCGGATAGCGCCGACGTCGTACTGATGAACCCGCCGTTCAACGATGCCTCGCGGCACCGGGCTTCACCGGACAGGTCGCGCGAAATGGCCCATGTCGCGGCGGCCGATACGCTCGATGAATGGGTTCATGCGGGTCGGCGCATTCTCAAATCCGGCGGGCATCTCTCGATGATCTGGCGCGCGGACGGGATAGCGGAAGTGCTCGCCGCGCTCGGCCGCGGCTTCGGCAGCCTGATGATCCAGCCCCTTCACGGAGATGTGGCTTCGCCCGCGATCCGCGTGCTGGTTCGGGCCACCAAGGGCGGACGGGCGCCGACCCGTTTGCTCGCAGGTCTTGCGTTAAACGACAAGGCCGGCGGTCCCTCGCCGGATGTCCAGGCAATTCTGGCTGGCCAAGCGCAATTGCCGCTGGCAATACCTTGATCTGAATTGCGTGGAGTTATTGCGAAACCGGCTTCGAGCCTTGTTTCGGAGCCGAGGTCAAATGAATCGCCGTGAAAAGGATACCGAACAGCGTCATCAGCAAATAGATTTTCATGGCGTGCTCCCGCTGTATCGCGACGGCTTGACGGGCCGCCCCCGGCGATACGATGCAACTACGAAAGTGTTTCTTCGGTTCAATGACACTCGCGTGATAACAAACGGTTAATTTTGAGGTAACGGTATGGCGGAACAGTCCGGTGAGGTTCGACAATGGCCGGTCGGAATCGAGAAATGGATGAGCTGGATTCCGGCGCGGCTGCGGCGGGGCAGGGCCGTCGTGCCGGTGGTCCGCCTGTCCGGTGTGATCGGGGCGGTGACGCCGCTGCGGCCGGGAATGTCGCTCGCTGGCGTGGCGCGGATGCTGGAGCGTGCGTTTTCCGTCAAGAACGCGAAAGCGGTGGCGCTGGTGATCAATTCGCCGGGCGGCTCGCCGGTGCAGTCGCGACAGATCTATTTGCGTATCCGTCAACTCGCGGAAGAAAAGAAGCTTCCGGTTCTGGTGTTCGTCGAAGACGTCGCGGCCTCCGGCGGCTACATGATTGCGTGTGCAGGTGATGAAATTTTTTGCGATCCTTCGTCGATCCTCGGCTCCATCGGCGTGGTCGGCGGCTCGTTCGGCTTTCAGGAACTGATCAAGAAAATCGGTGTCGAGCGGCGGCTTTATACGGCCGGCGCCCACAAGGCGATGCTCGATCCGTTCCTGCCTGAGAACCCGGACGACGTGACGCGGCTCAAAGCGCTCCAGCGCGAAATCCACGACATCTTCATTTCGCTGGTCAAGGGAAGCCGCGGCGCGCGCCTGAAAGGCGCCGATGACATGTTGTTCACCGGCGAATACTGGGCGGGCCAGACCTCGGTCTCGCTGGGCCTGGCCGACGCCATCGGCGATTTGCGCTCGACGCTGCGCGCCCGCTACGGCGAGAAAGTACAGACCCCGCTGATTGCACCGGCCAGCGGCATGTTGTCCGGCTTGCTGGGACGCAGGTCGCCGGGGGCGATGGACGCCCTGGAAAACGCCTCCAACCTGCCGGAAGGCTTGATTTCGGCGTTCGAGGCCCGGGCAATTTGGGCGAAATTCGGGTTTTGAACAGGGTTACCCGCGCCATTTGGCCCCGTTTTGGGAGATTGCGGGTTGTCAGGCGTTAGGAGAAAATGGGCTTCAGGGGCGTGACCAATGGACGAGGATCGATCGATGCCGCCGCTTGTCGCATTCGCTGGCGCTCTTGGAGGGCTGGCCGTGGTACGCTGGGCTTACAGGACTGCCATCCGGGTGAGCCGGGAGTTGGAGGAGGCTCGCCTGGCGCGGGCCGTGGACGCCACCCGATCGCACGAAATTCCGACGCTGCGGCGGGACCCGAACACCGGTGCGTACCGCCCGGGCTAATCGGCCCATTGCCTTGATTCCTGAGGGCCTCGCCGATACGGTCCCGCGCGATTTACCTCTCGCGAAGACCTGATCGACGATGGATGCCTTGCCTGCGCATATGCGCCCGGAACGCTCGTTCCAGGGATTGATCCTGACGCTGCAGCGTTATTGGGCCGACTACGGCTGCGTGATCCTGCAGCCCTACGACATGGAGGTCGGCGCCGGCACCTTTCATCCCGCGACCACGCTGCGCGCGCTTGGGCCAAAGCCGTGGAACGCCGCCTATGTGCAGCCGTCGCGCCGGCCGAAGGATGGCCGCTATGGCGAAAATCCAAACCGCTTGCAGCACTACTACCAGTTTCAGGTGATCCTCAAACCGTCGCCGCCGGACATTCAGGACCTCTACCTGAAGTCGCTCGCCGCGATCGGCGTCGATTCGCATCTGCACGACATCCGCTTCGTCGAGGACGATTGGGAAAGCCCGACGCTCGGCGCGTGGGGACTGGGCTGGGAATGCTGGTGCGACGGCATGGAGGTGAGCCAGTTCACTTATTTCCAGCAGGTCGCGGGCGTGGAATGCGCGCCGGTCGCCGGCGAGCTCACCTATGGCCTCGAGCGGCTTGCGATGTATGTGCAGGGCGTCGATCGCGTCTACGATCTCAACTTCAACGGCCGCGACGGCGCGGACAAGGTGACGTATGGCGATGTATTCCTGCAAGCCGAGCAGGAATATTCGCGGCACAATTTCGAACACTCCGACGTCGAGATGCTGTTCGAGCAGTTCAAGATGGCGGAGCAAGCCTGCCGGAAATATCTCGAAGCCGGCTGGAAAGATGGCGGCAACGGCAAAGAGCATTTGATGGCGCTGCCCGCCTACGACCAGTGCATCAAGGCAAGCCACGCATTCAATCTGCTCGACGCGCGCGGCGTGATCTCGGTGACGGAGCGCCAAAGCTATATTCTGCGCGTACGCGAGCTTGCAAAAGCCTGCGGCGACGCCTGGGTCCATACCGATGCGGGAAGGGCGGGTTGATCCGTTCAACGCTCTCCGGCTTAGGTTCTTCCGAATTGTCGACGCCTCTGCTCCCCTCCCCCTTGCGGGGAGGGGTCGGGGGTGGGGGTCCACAGATGACGATGAATATGATTGAATCGAACGTGATGGTTGACCCTCAACGGCAATTTGCGCGCCGGATGCGTGCCCAGCCGACCGATGCCGAGAGCGTACTGTGGCAGCGGCTTCGTCACGACATTGCGTTGGCGGGTTCGCATTTCCGCCGCCAAGCTCTCATTGGCAGTTACATCGTTGATTTTGCGAGCCGCAAGGCGAAGCTCGCGATCGAACTCGACGGTGGGCAGCATGATTGGCAACAGGCGTCCGATGCTTCGCGCACGCGTTCTATCGAAGCGAGAGGTTATCGTGTGTTGAGGTTCTGGAATAACGAGGTGCTCGGAAATCTTGAGGGGGTCCTAAACGAAATTCAACGCGCCTTGCCCCCCACCCCCGACCCCTCCCCGCAAGGGGGAGGGGAGGCGCCCCGCCGTTCCCGCAGAGGGCCTAATTGAATGCCCGATCTCCTGCTCGAACTGTTCTCCGAAGAAATCCCCGCGCGCATGCAGGCGAAGGCGGCGGATGATCTGCGCCGCATGGTCACCGACAAGCTCGTCGCCGAAGGCCTCGTCTACGAAGGCGCCAAGGCATTTGCGACCCCAAGGCGGCTGGCGCTCACCGTGCATGGCATTCCGTCACGGCAGGCCGACCTGAAGGAAGAGCGCAAGGGTCCCCGCGTCGGCGGGCCGGAGCCCGCGATCGCTGGCTTTCTGAAAGCCACAGGACTTTCGTCGCTCGACGAAGCGCAGATCCAGCGCGATCCCAAGAAGGGCGACTTCTATGTCGCGCTGATCGAAAAGCCGGGCCGCGCCACGATCGATGTGCTCGCGGAAATCCTCCCCGTGATTATCCGCACCTTCCCGTGGCCGAAGTCGATGCGCTGGGGCGCGCGGTCGGCCAAATCCGGATCGCTGTCCTGGGTGCGGCCGCTGCATGCGATCACCGCGACCTTCGGCCTCGAGACCGAAGAGCCCGACGTCGTCAAATTCGCGATCGATGGTATCGAGACCGGCCAGACCACGTTCGGTCATCGCTTCATGGCGCCATCAGCGATTTCCGTGCGCCGCTTCGAAGATTATGAGGCGAAGCTGCTGGAAGCCAAGGTCGTGCTCGATCCCGAGCGGCGCAAGGATACGATCGTCACCGACGCCAGGACGCTGGCGCAGGCACAGAACCTTGAACTGGTTGAGGACCAGACGTTGCTCGATGAGGTCTCGGGCCTCGTCGAATGGCCGGTCGTGCTGATGGGCTCGTTCGACAAGGAATTCTTGTCGATCCCCGGCGAAGTGATCCGCGCCACCATCCGCAACAACCAGAAGTGTTTTGTGGTGCGCGATCCGAGTTCAGAGAAGCTCGCCAACAAGTTCGTCCTCACCGCCAACATCGAGGCGTCCGACGGCGGCAAGGCGATCATTGCCGGCAACGAGCGCGTGATCCGCGCGCGACTGAGCGATGCGAAGTTCTTTTACGAGACGGACCTGAAAACACGTCTCGAAGATCGCCTGCCGAAGTTCGAGCAGATCGTGTTCCACGAAAAGCTCGGCACGCAAGGCGAGCGCATCAAGCGCATCGAACGCCTTGCAGCCGAGATTGCCCCGCTGGTCGGTGCCGACGTTGAAAAGACCAAACGCGCCGCGCATCTGGCGAAAACGGATCTGCTGACCGATGTCGTCGGCGAATTCCCCGAGCTTCAGGGCCTGATGGGAAAATATTATGCGCTGGCCCAAGGCGAAAATGCCTCCGTCGCTGCCGCTTGCGAGGAGCACTACAAGCCGCAAGGCCCGAATGACCGTGTGCCGACCGATCCCGTCAGCGTTGCGGTCGCGCTCGCCGACAAGATCGATACGCTCGTCGGCTTCTGGGCGATCGACGAGAAGCCGACGGGCAGCAAAGATCCCTATGCGCTGCGGCGCGCGGCGCTCGGCGTGATACGGCTGATCGTCGACAACAAGCTTCGTTTTCCTGTCTTGAAGGCAATTGCGGCGGCGAATACCGGTCGAACTGCAAAAGGCGGCCTTGATCAGCTTGCTTCCGACCTTCTTTCCTTCTTCGCCGATCGCCTGAAAGTTCAGCTTCGCGAGCAGGGCGCGCGGCACGATCTCGTGGATGCCGTATTTGCCCTCGGTAATCAGGACGATCTGTTGATGGTGGTCCGCCGGGTCGAAGCGCTCGGAGAATTCCTCGACACCGATGACGGCAAGAACCTGCTCGCCGGCACCAAGCGCGCGAGCAACATCCTTGCCATTGAGGAGAAACGGGACAAGCGGACCTTCGAAGGCGAACCAAATCCGGCGCTTTATGGCCTTGCGGAAGAAAAGGCGCTCGCCGACGCGATCGATCTGGCGAAGGTCGAGGCCAGCGTTGCCGTGATGAATGAGGACTTCGCCAGCGCCATGGGCGCGATCGCAAAACTTCGCACCTCCGTCGATGCCTTCTTCGACAAGGTCAAGGTCAACGACGACGATCCGAAAGTGCGCGAAAATCGCCTCAAGCTCTTGAACGAAATCCGCGCCACCACGCGCGCGGTTGCAGATTTCTCCAAGATCGAGGGTTAAGCCGTGGATCAGCATACGCTTGCGGCCTACGACAGGGACGCCGCGGCGTTTGCCAGGGATTGGCACGAACAGCCGGCCCCCAGCGATCTGCACGACATCGTGAAACGCTTTTTCATCGCGAATGGTGCGACCGCCGATATCGGCTGTGGCAGCGGGCGCGAGGTCGCCTGGCTGAACACGAACGGCTTTCCGGCGAAAGGATTTGACGCGTCGGATGGTCTTTTGGCTGAGGCGCGCACGCGCTATCCGCAGTTCGAATTCGCACATGCCGAGTTGCCCGGCCTCCGCGGCATCGATTCAAACGGCTATGATAACGTGCTGTGTGAAACCGTGATCATGCACCTCGACCACGCGCAGATCGCACCGTCGGTCCGCCGCATGTTCGAGATCGTCAAGCCGGGCGGCGTGCTCTATCTGAGCTGGCGCGTGACCGAGGGGGAGGATCAGCGCGACAAGCATGAGCGCCTCTATACTGCGTTCGAGCCCTCGCTGGTGCGATCGGAGCTGACGGGGGCGACGATGTTGCTGGATGAGGAGCGCATCAGTGCCTCATCAGGCAAAAAGATTGCCCGCATCGTGGTGCAAAAGGGGTGAGTTGATTTGGCAAGGGTTGCAACATGCGCTTGCGGGCAGCTCACCGTGAAATGCGATGGCGAACCGTCCAAAGTTTCGCTGTGCCATTGCCTCGATTGCCAGAAGCGAACCGGCAGCAGCCATGGCATTGCCGCTTTCTTTCACCGCGCCAAAGTCGAGCCAAGCGGGCAGGCGCGGACATTTGCCCGTTCGTCCGATAGCGGCTTCGCGGTGACGTTTCATTTTTGTCCGACTTGCGGTTCGAGCGTTTATTGGGAGCCGAGCCGCATGCCGGATGCGATCGCTGTTGCCGTCGGGTGCTTTGCCGATCCCGATTTCCTGCCGCCATCACAGGCCGTCTATGACCAGCACAGCCACCCCTGGATGAAAATTCAGATCGATCGACCCGAGTAATCTATCGGCAAAAAAGGCCCCCGCCCCGGGCGGGGGCCTTGATATGTCCAGATATGTCCAGATATGTCCAGCCGCCGCTGCAGCAGGCCGGACAGGAATTCCAGTCGATCAAGTTCTAGTCGATCACCTGCACGATGCGGCGTGAACGCGGTTCGACCAGCACGGTCTCGCCATTCACCACCGTGTAGCGATAGGGCGTCCCGCCGAACGATTGCGGCACGTCATAGAAGGTCACGCCGGTTTCAGGCAGAATGCGGCCTACAACGACGCGATCGGGAACGGTGTAATTGGGCACCCGTTCGCGCACGATGTATTCGCGAAATGCCGGGCGTTGATCGACGGCGATGCCGACCGTGCCGCTATCGACGGTCACGGTACCCGTGGCTGGACCTGCGACGCCGACGGTGTTCTGGGCCTGCGCCGCGATGGGTGCGCTCATGGTGGCCACAATCGTCGCTGCCGCCATCAAATGGTTTCGCATACTTTGCTCCTTTGCGATGAGGGTTGCATTCCGGCGCGTGAGCCGGTCTGCAAAACGATCCAATTCATCGTTGCCGGCATCGTTCCCCAGAAAAAAAACTTCGGGCAGCACGTTGTTTCCGATGAATTTTCGGAGCGAGGCGGAACCCATTGAGGCCAAAAGCGTCTGCAGTCGTGGAACAAGGCAAGGGGGGAGGGTAATGTGCCGCTCCTCGATTCGACCTCAATCATCAGAGGAACTGTTCTCCCATGACCCTCACCGTTGCCCATATCTCACCAATCATCTCGGTGATCGCCGGCGTTTTGATTCTGATCATGCCGAGGTTGCTCAACTTCATCGTCGCGATCTTTCTGATCCTCAACGGCTTGATCGGGCTCGGGCTTTTGCGGTGGCTTCACCTATAAGTACTGGGCTGAGCGGCTTGCGCCGGGCCGCCCAAAGTGGTGTAAGGCCCCCATCTTTGTCACTTCAGCGGATCATTTTCTGTCATGGCCAAAGCCGTCGCTAAACCGAAGAAAACTGCTGCGAAATCAAAGCCATCCGCGGCAGTCCGGGCCAAGCCCGCTCCGTCCGCCTCAGCCCGCAAGGCGCTGAAGAAGAGCCCGGTCAAGCCCGCGAAAAAGCCGGTCTCGGGCAAGGCGGCGGCTCAGTCGGCCAAAGCGGGCAAGTGGGTCTTCACCTTTGGCGACGGCAAGGCCGAGGGCAAAGCGGAATTGCGCGATCTGCTTGGCGGCAAGGGCGCCAACCTCGCGGAGATGGCCAACCTCGGATTGCCGGTGCCTCCCGGCTTCACCATTCCGACCTCGGTCTGCACCTATTTCTATGCGCATGAGAAGACCTATCCGAAAGAGCTGAAAGCGCAGGTCGAAAAGGCGCTCGACTATGTCGGCAAGCTGACCGGAAAACTATTCGGCGATTCCAAAAATCCGTTGCTGGTTTCCGTGCGCTCAGGCGGCCGCGCTTCGATGCCGGGCATGATGGATACGGTGCTCAATCTCGGACTCAACGACGTCACTGTCGAGGCGCTGGCCGAATTGTCCGGCGATCGCCGATTTGCCTATGACAGCTACCGCCGCTTCATCACCATGTATTCCGATGTGGTGCTCGGCTTCGAGCACGCTCATTTCGAAGACATCCTCGACACCTTCAAGGACAGCCAGGGCTATTCGCTCGACACCGATCTTACCGGCGATGACTGGGTCGAGGTGGTTGGCAAGTACAAGGAAGCCCTGGCGCGCGAAACCGGATCGGATTTCCCGCAGGATCCCCACGACCAGTTGTGGGGCGCGATTGGGGCTGTGTTTTCATCCTGGATGAATGCGCGTGCGGTGACCTATCGCAAGCTGCACGATATCCCGGAGTCCTGGGGCACCGCCGTCAACGTGCAGGCGATGGTGTTCGGCAATATGGGCGAGACCTCGGCGACCGGCGTTGCGTTCACGCGCAACCCGTCGACCGGCGAGAGCAAGCTCTACGGCGAATTCCTGATCAACGCGCAGGGCGAGGACGTGGTCGCCGGCATTCGCACGCCGCAGGACATCACCGAAGATGCGCGTAACGAATCCGGTTCCGACAAGGCGTCGATGGAAGCCGCGATGCCGGACGCGTTCAAGGAGCTGACGCGGATTTATACCATGCTTGAGAAGCATTACCGCGACATGCAGGACATGGAGTTCACGGTCGAGCAGGGCAAGCTGTGGATGTTGCAGACCCGCAGCGGCAAGCGCACCGCGAAGGCCGCGCTCAAGATCGCGGTTGAGCTCGCCAATGAAGGTCTGATCTCGAAAAAAGACGCGGTGCTGCGGATCGATCCCGCATCGCTCGACCAGTTGCTGCATCCCACCATCGATCCCAATGCCAAGCGCGACGTGATCGCCACCGGCCTGCCGGCTTCGCCCGGCGCGGCCTCGGGCGAGATCGTGTTCTCTTCCGACGAAGCCGCGAAGCTGCAGGCCGACGGGCGCAAGGTCATTCTGGTGCGCATCGAAACCTCGCCGGAAGACATTCACGGCATGCACGCCGCCGAAGGCATTCTCACCACCCGCGGCGGCATGACCTCGCACGCCGCCGTGGTGGCGCGCGGCATGGGCAAGCCTTGCGTCTCCGGCTGCGGCGCCATCCGCGTCGATTACGGCCGCGGCCTCATGAGCATCGGCTCGCGCACCTTCAAGACCGGCGATGTCATCACCATCGACGGCTCGCTGGGTCAGGTTCTGGCCGGGCGGATGCCGATGATCGAGCCGCAAATGTCGGGCGAGTTCGGCACGCTGATGGGCTGGGCCGACGCCGTGCGCAAACTCGGCGTCCGCGTCAACGGCGACACGCCGGACGATGCGCGAACCGCGCTGAAATTCGGCGCGGAGGGCATCGGCCTGTGCCGCACCGAACACATGTTCTTCGAGGAAACCCGCATTCGCACCGTACGCGAAATGATCCTTTCCGAAGACGAGCGGGCGCGCCGTGCCGCGCTTGCAAAATTGCTGCCGATGCAGCGAGCCGACTTCGTCGAACTGTTCGAGATCATGAAGGGGCTGCCGGTGACGATCCGTCTGCTCGATCCGCCGCTGCATGAGTTCCTGCCGCATACGCAGGCCGAGATCGAGGAAGTCGCACGCGCGATGAATACCGATCCGCGCCGGCTTGCCGACCGCGCGCGCGAACTTGCGGAATTCAATCCGATGCTCGGTTTTCGCGGCTGCCGGCTCGCGATCGTCTATCCCGAGATCGCCGAGATGCAGGCGCGCGCGATTTTCGAAGCCGCCGTCGAGGCCGGCAAACGCACCGGCAAGACCGTTGGCCTCGAAGTGATGGTGCCGCTGATCGCGACCAAGGCCGAGTTCGATCTGATCAAGGCGCGGATCGATGCCACTGCGCAGGCCGTGATGAAGGAAACCGGCGCCAAGCTGAACTATCAGGTCGGTACCATGATCGAGTTGCCGCGCGCCTGTCTGATGGCGGGCGATATCGCCAAGACTGCCGAGTTCTTCTCGTTCGGCACCAATGACCTGACGCAGACGACTTACGGCATCAGCCGCGACGATGCGGCGAGCTTCCTCGGCGCTTATGTCGCCAAGGGCATTATGGAGATCGACCCCTTTATCTCTGTGGACCGTGATGGCGTCGGCGAACTCGTGAAGATCGGCGTCGCGCGTGGCCGCAAGACGCGGCCCTCGCTCAAGGTCGGCATTTGCGGCGAGCACGGCGGCGATCCCGCGTCCGTTGCTTTCTGTCATCAGGTCGGGCTCGATTACGTTTCCTGTTCGCCCTACCGCGTGCCGATCGCGCGTCTTGCGGCGGCGCAGGCTGCACTCGGCAAGACGGTTGCGAGCCAGGCCTGATTTACGCGACCGTTTTCGAACGATGAACGGGCCGTGCCAGTACCGCCTATTTGAAGTTCCTGCACCACGAGCGGCGAATTCGATCCAGGAACTTCAAATAGGGAAGCGGTACTAGAATCAATAAGTTTGCTAGTGCCCATGACTTTCCGAAGTTCGTGAAAAGTGGGTGCTGAGGTGGTGCACGAACTTCGGAAAGTGGGCACTAGTTGCGGCCCGTTTGCTTTTTGATCGCAGCAATTGATTTGCTCTGTTCCCCGCAGCCGCACGGGAACTTTCGAAAAATTTCTTCATCATTTTTGTTGACGCGATATTTACCACTTTGGTGGAGCGGCTGTTTACCAACGCTTTCGATGTGATCGATACGGAATAAGCGGGCGATTGCATGTGGCACGCGCGACACGCGGGTTAACTCCCTCGCAACCTAAATTAGTTACTACCCGAAACGATCGAATTGCACGGATGCACTGAAGTTCGATCGCGTAAGCGTAGTGTTGCGTTGCGTGAGCGTAAGAATGTCACAGTTGCGTAGCCGGCCGAGGAGCGCACAGTTTGCGTTCTTCGGTCTCGGTCTTTGCGGTTTCGCATTGACCCCGACAGAAATCGGATATCAGGACATCGCATCGCGGCTGGCGCAACAACCCGGCGTCGCCGAGCGCTGGCATAGCCGCGTGTTCGCTACTGTCGACACCCTCCACGTTGCCGCTTACAGCTTCAGCCGGCCGATCGGAACGGCCGCGCCCCAGGCGGCCACTTACCGGCTTGCAAGCTTCAATCAGGGTTCGGATATCACGGGCTCGATTCCACGCAACTCGGTCATCCAGACGCCGCCACGCTATCTGGCTTCCGATTTTCCCAAAGTCGATCGGACGCTGAAGGGCGATCGTCTGGTCGTTGCGCCGCCTGCAGAAGCCGCTGCGCCTGTTGATGCCACGCCTGCGAAAGAAACCCCTGCGACCGTCGGTCCTCCTGTCGCCGGCGTCAAATCCGCGCAAGGCGCACCGGCCGCGCGTGCGCCGCTCGATCCTGAATTGGCGGCAGCACTGAGTGCTCCGCCGCTTCCGCAATACGATGTCTCGCTGTCGCTCGAAGCTCAGCCGCTGCAGGATTCGAAAAACGCCGCCGAGGCAGACGCAGCCACCTTTGATAGCGAACCTTCGCGCGAGGGTTTTTCGGTGAAGACCGCGAGCCTGTTCTTTGGCAGCCAGTCGCTCGGTGCGCCATTGGAGACCATCGAACGTTGGCAACCCGGTCAAGAGCCGGTGGTCGTGTTGCCGGAAGCGCGCATCGATCCCGATATGAAAGTTGCGTCGCTGCCGTCGCAGAAGGAAATCTCCAAGGCTGCCGAGAGCGGCGAGAGCGTTGCACCGAAGGGCGAGGTCAACTCGGACGACCAGCGCGACAAGACGCCGGCCGAGCGCCTCGGCCTGCTGGACGAGAAGTCGCGCGCCAAATCGGAGAAGTGCCTCGCCGAAGCCGTCTACTTCGAATCCCGCGGCGAAGCCGTGCGCGGTCAGATCGCAGTGGCGCAGGTCGTGCTCAACCGCGCCTTCTCCGGCTTTTATCCCAACACAGTGTGTGGGGTCGTCTACCAGAACAAGCATCGGCATTACGCTTGCCAATTCACCTTCGCCTGCGACAACGTCGCCGACGTCGTCCGCGAGCCCGACATGTGGGACCGCGCCAAGCAAATCGCGAAAGCGATGCTCGACGGGCAGCTCTGGTTGCCGGAAGTCGGCAAGTCTACGCATTACCACGCGTACTGGGTGCATCCGTCCTGGGTCAGCGAAATGAAGAAAATGTACCGCTTCGGTGTGCACACCTTCTATCGCCCGCGCGCCTGGGGCGATGGCAGCGAGGCGCCAAGCTGGGGCACGCCGGCGCAGACCGCGCAGATCTCGGCGCAACTCGCCGGGGCCGCCAAGAGTTCGGCCGAAATGTCGGAAAACACCGCCAGGCGTTGAGCGTTTTGGCGCTGCGTCAGCACTCCGCTCACGCTGCCCGTGAGAACGCGCAGGGCTGGTTTGCAAGCCGCGTGGTATACCCACTAGTCACTTTCGGTTTTAATGCGTTTGCATTAACTTTCCGAGCCGAGATGCCCTTCGGCTGATTGCACGCTTCGCATGATCGGAGCGGTGCAGCGGGCGCCTTTCAGGAGATTTGCATGGCTTCGATCGAAATCGACCAGCGTCGGCTCGCGCCTGGTTGGCGCACGCCGCTGCTCATCATCGTCTGCGGCTGTGCGATCGCGCTGTTGAGCTTCGGGCCGCGCTCGGCCCTTGGTTTCTTTGTTCAACCCATGAGCCGCGAGTTCGCATGGGGCCGCGATGTCTTCAGCCTCGCGCTTGCCGTGCAGAATTTATTGTGGGGATTGGGCCAGCCGATTGCCGGTGCAATCGCCGACCGGTTTGGCGTCATGCGCGTCATGTGCGTCGGCGCCGTGCTTTATGCCGCTGGCCTGTTCTTGATGAGCCACGGTGCCACGCCGCTCTCGCTCGATCTTGGAGCGGGCGTTCTGATCGGCTTTGGACTTTCCGGCTGCTCGTTCAATCTGGTTCTATCAGCCTTTAGCAAATTGTTGCCGCCGGAGCGGCGAGGCTTCGCGCTCGGCGCGGGAACTGCCGCCGGATCGTTCGGGCAATTCCTGTTTGCGCCGTTCGGCGTCGCCATGATCGACAATTTCGGCTGGCAGGCCGCGCTTTTGGTATTTGCCGCCCTGATGCTGCTGATCCTGCCGCTGTCGCTGGCGCTCTCAACGCCACCCGTGGCCGCGGTGGAAGCGCCCGTCGCAGACCAGCAATCGTTCAAGACCGCGCTGGCGGAAGCGTTCGGCCATCGATCCTATGTGCTTTTGGTGCTCGGCTTCTTCACCTGCGGCTTTCAGCTCGCCTTCATTACGATACATCTGCCGGCCTATCTTGCTGATCGGGGCATACCCGCATCAACCGGCGGCTGGGTCATCGCGGCGATCGGCCTGTTCAATATCATCGGTTCGCTCAGCGTTGGCTGGCTGCAGAACGTGTTTCCCAAGCGCTACATCCTGTCGGCGATCTATTTCACGCGAGCGCTTTCAATCGTTGCGTTCATCTCATTTCCGATCACCACGTTCTCGGCGATCGCATTCGGCGCGATCAGCGGCTTGACCTGGTTGTCGACGGTGCCGCCGACCTCGGCCTTGATCGCGTTGATGTTCGGCACCCGCTGGTTCGCGACACTCTATGGGTTTTCATTTGTCAGCCACCAGGTTGGTGGCTTCCTCGGGGTTTGGCTCGGCGGGATCGTGTTCGAGAAATTCGGATCCTATACGCCGATCTGGTGGCTTTCCATTCTGTTCGGCGTGCTGTCGGCGCTGATCAATCTGCCGATCGTCGAGGCGCCGGTCCGTCGTGCAGTTCCGCAGCCGGCTTGACGCTTCGGCCATATCTCTCTCGCCGCGCGATTTTGTGAGTGCTAGGATTAGCTCGCTCACAAATTAAGTGCCGGGAGACGCGCGTGGCCACATTCAAAGCGATCAGGATCGACAAGGCGGAGAAGGGGACCACAGCGGCCCTCGTCCAGTTCGACGAAGCCGACTTGATGGAAGGCGACGTCACCGTTCGCGTCGAGTGGTCGACCTTGAATTACAAGGATGGTCTCGCCGTCACCGGCAAGGCGCCGGTGGTCCGGCGTTTTCCAATGATCGCGGGCATCGATTTCGCCGGCACCGTCGAACAGTCCTCCCATCCGCGCTGGAAAGCCGGCGACCGCGTGATCTGTAACGGCTGGGGGCTCGGCGAGACGCATCTGGGCAGCTATGCCGAGAAAGCCCGTGTCAAAGGCGACTGGCTGGTGCGTCTGCCCGAAAACATCTCGGCGCGTGAGGCGATGGCGATCGGTACCGCCGGTTATACGGCGATGCTGGCCGTGCTGGCGCTCGAGCAGCACGGCCTTACGCCTGCGCACGGCCCGATCGTGGTCACCGGCGCGGCCGGCGGTGTTGGCTCCGTCGCAATCGCGATCCTGTCAAAACTCGGCTATCACGTCATTGCCTCCACGGGACGGACCTCGGAGGGCGACTATCTCAAGAGCCTCGGCGCCGCCGAGGTGATCGACCGCAACGAGCTTTCCGGACCGGCCAAACCGCTCGCCAAGGAGCGCTGGGCGGGAGGGGTGGACAGCGTCGGTTCGGCCACGCTGGCCAATCTTTTGTCGATGACCAAATACCGCGGCGCCATCGCGGCTTGCGGGCTTGCCGCCGGTATGGACCTGCCGACGTCGGTCGCGCCATTTATTTTGCGCGGGGTGTGTCTGCTCGGTATCGATTCCGTGATGTGCCCCCTGGAGCTGCGCGAAGTCGCCTGGAAGCGCCTCAGCACCGATCTGGAATCCAGTAAACTATCTGAAATTACTTATGAAATTGGCCTTGGCGATGTCATCGGGGCCGGCGCCAGGATCCTCTCGGGACAGGTTCGTGGTCGAATCGTGGTAAAAATTTCCTGACAGCGTTCAGACTTTACCAACGAAGCTGCGCCAATGTTGCCACGGTTGGTATGGTAAGCAACGGGTAAAGACGGCGATCACCCGCGGCTGAGTAAAGTCGGAGTTGAAACATGCTTGCGCGTTTTGTGTTGGGGGCCGTTGTGGCCGGTGCAGCGATCGTGCCCGCTATGGCTGGGCAGATGACTGCCGAGGAAGCCAGGCGTTTCGTTTCCGGCAAGGTGTTCTCGTTCACATGCTTCGACGGCACCCGCGGCGCAGGCCGTATCCTCGAGGATATGGGCGCTGCCGGGTCGGTGCAGTTCAGCGGCTCCGGTCCGATCCGTCACGTGCGTCTGCCGGGCAACACGCTGCAAATTCGCGGTCAGGCGGTCTGCGCTTCGCTTCGCGGCATTCCGTTTGAGCCATGCTTCAATCTCGACAAGCAGGATGAGGTCAGCTTCCGCGGATCGGTGTCCGGCATGGGTTTCGCTTACTGCGATTTCCGCCACCAGGGCGGGACGCAAATGCTGATGGCGCGCGCCGTCGCCCACCCGCGTTCGCGGCGCCCGGTGGAGCAAACCGGCTCGGTCGAGGTGACGTCCCGGGTCGAGACGCCTGCGGTCGAGAGCGCCAAGCTCGAACCGATCCGTCCCGAGCCGAAGCCTGTGCCGGCCAAGTCGGAGCCCGCTCTGGAACTGCGTCGCTCGACCGAGTAACGAGCGGGCGGCTTTCCTTCGCTTCATTTTCCCCGACGAGAGTTTGCGTAACGCGTCAGCCGCGATGCGCACGCTGTGCGACGTCTGCAAATCATCCCGATCGTTCTGTTTGCGCGTTTTCGCGATCGGCAGCATCGTGTGGTTGAACCTTTAATTTACGAATGGGTAGCTATGTTCGAACGGCTGAGAAAGCGGCTGGAATAAATCGTGACGCGCCGTGAAACCACGGACGGCCCGTCCTCGGGGGGTGGATTGCCGTGAAGAAACTGATCAAACTCATCGCTCAACATTCGATCGCTGCCAAACTCGCCGCCATGGCGGTTGCCGGCGCATTGTTCATGGTGTTGGTCGCGCTGACGGTCCTGTTTATTGCCCGCGGCGAATTGGCCACCGAGCGGACCGAGCGGGCCCATGCCGTCGTCGATTCCGTCTGGAGCATGGCGGACAGTTTCAAACGCGCCGCCGAATCCGGAAGCATGAGCGAGGAAGAGGCGAGGACGCGCTTCTATGCCGCCGCCGGAGCCATCTGGTTCGAGAACCACAGCAACTACGTCTTCATCTACGACACCGAGACCGGGCTCTGCGTCATGAACACCGGCAATCCGGGTCTGGTCGGCAAGGATGTGCGCGGCCTGAAAAACTCCGCCGGGATGCCCTTCGCGCAGATGATGCTCGATATGGCCAAGCAAGGCGAGGGAACGATCCGGTACACCTTCCCCAAGGGCGGCGCAAAGACGCCGCTCGACAAGGTCGCCTATGTCCGCGGCTTCGGGCCGTGGCATCTGATGATCGCCTCCGCCGAATACATGACCGACCTTGACGTCACGTTCTGGAACATGGCGCAGAGCGTTGCGGCATTGATCGGCGCTCTCCTGCTGCTCTCGATCGGCATCGCGTGGATGGTTGCGCGTAGCGTGGTCAAACCGCTGTCCCGTCTGAAGTCGCGCATGGACGCGCTCAGCAAGGGCGAGTTGAGTCAGCCTGTCGCCGATACCGGGCGATCCGACGAGGTCGGCGAGATGGCGCGGACCGTCGAAGTGTTCAAGGAAGCCATGATCGAAACCAACCGGCTGCGCGCCGAGCAGGTCGAAGCCGAACAGCGGCAGATGCGCGCGCGCAAGGAAGACATGCATCGAATGGCCGACAGCTTCGAAGGCGCGGTGGGTGAAATCATCGCAACCGTGTCCTCGGCCTCGTCGCAACTCGAAAATTCCGCAGGCGTTTTGACCTCGACCGCCACGCAGTCGGAAGCGCTCGCGACCAAGGTTGCAGGCGCGTCGGAAGAAGCCTCCAGCAACGTTCAATCGGTCGCCTCCGCCACGGAAGAACTGTCGTCCTCGGTCCACGAGATCAGCCGCCAGGTCCAGGAGTCGGCGCGCATGGCCAACGAGGCGGTGGAGCAGGCGCGCCAGACCAACAACCGGGTCGGCGAACTCTCCAAGGCTGCCGGGCGCATCGGCGACGTGGTCGAACTGATCAATACCATTGCCGGGCAGACCAACCTGCTTGCGCTGAACGCGACCATCGAGGCTGCGCGCGCGGGCGAGGCCGGCCGCGGCTTTGCCGTGGTGGCGTCGGAAGTGAAAGCGCTCGCCGAGCAGACCGCGAAAGCCACCGGCGAGATCGGCCAGCAGGTCAACGGCATTCAGGCAGCGACGCAAGAGTCGGTCGGCGCCATCAAGGAAATCAGCGGCACCATCGAAAAGCTTTCGGAGATCGCCTCGGCCATTGCAGCGGCGGTCGAAGAGCAGGGCGCCGCGACCCAGGAAATCTCCCGCAACGTGCAACGCGCCGCGCAAGGCACCATGCAGGTCTCCTCCAACATCGCCGACGTGCAACGCGGCGCCAGCGAGACCGGATCGGCATCCTCGCAGGTCCTGTCGGCGGCAAAATCGCTCTCCGGCGATTCCAGCCGTCTCAAGCAGGAGGTCGGCAAATTCCTCAACTCGGTGCGGGCGGCCTGATACAGCCCGCATCCGTCAGGCACCCGTGACGGACGTTACGGGTGCTACCGTCCGGCGAAACAGGACCTTCTGGTAGAACCAGCCGATCGCGACCAGCACCAGACCCAGCCCCATGAACGACAGCGCGCGGTAGACGCCCGTCAGCGTCGACAGATCGATCAGGAACACCTTTGCGATCGTCAGCGCGATCACGACTGCCGAGGCGAGGCGGGCGCGCTGCGAATTGGCCCATATACCGATCACGAGCAGCAGCACACCGAAGCCGAGCCACGCGATTGAATAGGTGTACTGCTCGATGTCGGGGGTCCCGCCGCGCGATAGCACCGGGCCTTGATAGAACCGCCGGATCTCGAGTGAAATATAGCTAAGCGCGAGGACCAGCGCGCCGGCGGCCAGCGTGTTGGCATAGGCGGCATGGCGCCGACCCGCGACGGCATAGGATAGCAGCAGCGCGAGAACGGCCGGCGCCGCGTAGCCAAGCAGAAGCTCGTTGATGAACTCGCCGTTGATCTCGATGTGCCAGATCGCTGGGTTGTCGAGGAAGAACAGCCCGACCAATGTGGCAAGCCCAGCAAACACCGTCAGCAGGATGGCGCTGACATTGTGAACGATGCTGCCGCTTCGCACGCGCAGCCGCTCAAGCCCGATCGCCATCGCGAGCGCGGCACATACCTGCAAGCCGGTTTCGGTCAGCCCGGCCGTATCGCGATAGACATTTCCGCCGTTCATGGCGTGGCGGATTTCCAGGAACACCAAAAGCACCGTGAACAGGATGGCGGCGGCTTCTACCGAGCGCAGCGGCGCGTCGTCGCCGCGCCGGCGCAGGAAGATGCTGGCCATCCAGAACGACAGCGCGGGAATGCCATATCCCCATAACAGCCAGTTGAAGATCGGCGTCGTGCCGACCGCCTCGCCGACGATGCGCGGCTCGTAGCCGACCCGCAGCACCACGATGGCCGCGAGGATCGACGACAGCACGCGCAGGAACGGAATCGGCCGCTGCGTCGAAACCCAGGCGGCACCGGCCGACGTCAGCGCCAGCGCGATGGTGAGCCAGCCTTTGTCGAGCGCAAAGGTCAATGCCAGCGCAAGGGCCGCGAGCGTGCCGGTGGCAAACAGTGCGGTCGAACTGACCAGTCCCGGTCGGGCGTCGCGCTTGCTCAGGATTTCGGTCGCCGCGGCAAACAGGATCGCGAGCCCCACCGCCAGAATCGCAAACGGCACCGAGCGGTCGAGATGAGCGATGCGGGCATAAAGCGCGATCAGCAATGCAAGCGGCGCGAATACGCCGGACGCCGACCAGATCACCGGGGCAAGTGCGCTCGTGCTGCGGCCTTGCGCCAAAAAGCCGGCGGCGCCGAAGGCGGCGGCGAACAATGCGGCCACGATCAAATGCAGGGACACGGACTCATCGGTCGGCGCGGGGCCGATGCCCGGCAGCGGCCCGCCGGGCCATACCAGCATGTCCGGATTGACGCGCACGGCCCATACCAGGAACACAAGGCCGACGAAAACGGCGGCAGGCCCGACCGCGCCGGTCGCGGACGGCGCACGCCATGCCACCGCGAGCGTGGCTGCGGTCAGGACGGCAAAGACGACGATGGCGGCGCTCGCATGGAAGCTCGCCAACACGATCAGAACCGAGCCGAACAGATAGGCCGCGAGCGATCCCGATGAGACCCATTCGACCTGTTCACCTTCGGCGGACGGACCGAACAGGAAGCCGCACACCACCAGCAATGCGGCAAGTGCAAATCCGGAAATGACATGGAAGGCATAGGGGCCCACATCCGGCGGGTCGAAATGCAGGACCGGCAAGGTCCAGAGCAGCGCGAGCACGATCGTGGTCACGGCAAGCCAGATCCAGAGCCTCGCCCGCGCGAGCCCGAACGATGCGGCGGTGACGACGGCGAGGTAAATGTAAAGCGCCCAGAAGTCCGGCTTCTCCGACGAAACCAGAAGCGGCGTGCCGAAGGCGGCAACGATACCGAGCCCGGCCAATATCGGACCATGTAGCAGTGCCGCCGCGAGCGTGCCAATGGCCACCAGTCCGAGCAGGATAAAGGCCGAGGCCGGCGCCAGGAAGTCGTAGAGCGCGTAGGCGGCGTAGGCCGTCCCAAAAGCCACCGCCGTGCCGGCCGCCGTCAGCACCGCCGGAATATTCGCAATCGGCAGCACCGCGATGGATGACGTGCTTTCCTTGCGTCGGGTCCATTCGCCGGCGGCAAGCAGCGCAAGCGCAAACGCGCCGCCCAGCAAGGTTCGCACGCCCGGCCCGAGCAGGCCGGCGTCGATCGAATAGCGGACCATGAAGAAGCCGCCGAGCGCCAGCGTCAGCCCGCCCAGCCATACCACCCAGCGCGTGCCGACGCGCTCCTCGAAGCCGGGCGTGACCGGCGGCGGCGGAGGTGTCGCTGTCTCGGGCGTGGTGCCGGCGGCGTCTTCGGCGATGGAAGGTGCGGCTTCGTGGAACGGTGTCTCGGGCTCGATGGGAGCGGCAGCGGCTGCTTCAGGCGCCCCGGCCGTCTCCGCTTCCTGCGCAGGCGCGAGCGGCGGCGGCAGCGGGGCTGCGCGCCATCCGCTCGCCTCGAGGGCGTCCAGGCGTGCCTGAAGGGTTGTTGCCTGATTCATTGCCTTGCGCGCAGCGATCAGCGCGACCACCGCAATCGCAGCCGCAAAGAATTCAAACATCAGGCCTCCGAGTAACCAGCGACCGATTTTTATACCGGCCACATTTCAACTGAGTGTCCGCTCAGGCGGTAAAAGTTCAAATCTGGCCGCGAAATCACTCCAGGTCGATGCGGAATGGCCTGCCTTCGGTCGTGAGCGTGCCAGGTCCCATTTCGTCGAGCGCGCGCAGCATCCGTCCCTCGCGTCCCAGCGCTTTGTCGGCCAGGCTGACGATCAGCCGGTTCGGCGCGGCAATCGGCGAGGCCGAGCGGATATCGCGCGCGATCGCGACCTCATCGCGATGCGGATTGAGTGCACAGACGGCGGCAAAAGCGCTCGCGGTCGATCGGCTGATGCCGGCATAGCAATGCACGACCAGCGGTGCGTTGCGATTCCAGCCGCGCACGAAGTTCAGCACCTGCTCGATATGGATATCGGACGGCGCGATAAAACCTTCGGCCGCTTCGGTGATGTCGTCCATCTGCACCTTGAGGTGATTGGCGGGAAGCACGGAGACGGGCCGCTGCACCTGGGCGACATTCGCCATCACGGTGAGCACATGGCTCGCGCCGGTGGCCTGGACGGTGGAGGGAAGGGCCGCGAGCGAACAGACGTGAATCATTGGTATCCTTTTGTTGGCCTCATTATAGGGCCCTGCTTCCGGCCGGTGAAGGGTGCAATGAGGGGCACGCTTGTGCAGTCCCGCGGCGCAATACGTCCGGGTCATTGCAATTTCTGCCCCCGATCGAGGAGGGCGCAGGGAATGCCGGATGCTTCAGCGCACCCGCAGCCTCGCGTGCAAAAGATAAAAGCACGCAAGTAAGTCACCACAGGTTCGCCGGATGGTCCGGCATTCCCTGCGCGATGGTTTTACGGCTTATTCCGTGCTCTCCCCGGTGAACGGGCTTGTTGTCACCGTCGCAGGCCACAATGCGAAAGCATTGTCGCCAACTTGATGCCAGCGTCGCGGCATCAGGACCACACGGCTTCGTCGTCCGCGAGGTGCGCATTCGTCTTGTGCGCCGCCGCGTCCATCGCATCCCGCACCCAACGTCCGTGACGATCGCGATACGCCCCTCCTGAAGAGGCGCGGGATAACGCGATCAATGCCGCTGATTTGCGTGAGCGCGAAGCGAAATATTTTTTGCTGGTGGTCTGGACAGGGCTTCTGGAAACTTGCCCGACGGGCAAATCAGGCGCCAAGCGGATGGCGCGGAGGGGACGGCGACCGATGCGGCCAAGCACATCGCGTCGCCGTCAGTTGGTGGCCGGACTAGATGTTGCGCGCCACCTCCTAGACTTTTGCCAGCGCGTCGAGCTTGGCGTGAAGAGTGTCAATCGCGGGCTTCGCCAACGTGGCGACGCCAGGCGTCGCCAACGCCTTGTCGCACATCTGGCTGATCGCAGGCGTCGCTGCGACGATCAGCTTTGCAAGTGCGCTTCGTGCATCCGGAGACAGTTTGGCTGCGCGCGCCGTGATGCCATCGAGCTGCGCGATGGCGTCGTTAATTTTCGGCAGGGCTGCCTGCGCACTGGCGGCATCGGTGATGGTCGGCAGCGCCGCCTTCAACGTGCCGATGGACGAGTCAAACTGGTTCGCCAGATTTACCCCGTCAACAGTCAAATCCGCCGGCGCCATGCCAACAGTTTGAGTTGAGGGCTTCTTAACAGCGGGAGCTTCGGCGACCGTCTGCTGAGCCGGGCGCTGAAGTCCATACCAGCCAAGACCGCCAAGGATGACCAGCGCCGCCAGCCAATACGGCCACTGCGTGCTGCTGGCAGCAGCATACGCGGACTGGCTTGCGCCAGTTGCTGCCCGTTCGGAGGCGCCGGCAATCCGGCTTCCTGCGGCGCTGGCCGCGGCCATTCCGCTGCGCACTCCGGCTTCCGCCTTGTCGATCAGGCCTGCGGCGCCGAGCTGACTGGCAAGTCCCGGCGGAATCGCCGCAATGATCTGGTCCTTCTGTGAGCGAAGAAGCGATGCAAGTCCATTTGCATCCAGCCCGGTATCACGCTGGTGCTGACCGAGTGCACCCAACGCAAGTGGGCCGACCACGGAAAGCAGCGACTTGCCGCCACTATCGCCTGTCCCTGCAAATCTGCCGATCGCCTGGGCCATCGTGTCCACGGTTCGGCCGCCGAACAACCCTGACAACATGTTCGAGCCGGTCTGGGCCAATCCCTGAGCGTCGGAGTTGCGCAGCATGTCCATCGGGCTGCTGTCTTGCTGCTGTGACAACAGTTTCGACAGTTGGTTGGCGCCGGCAGGGGTTCCGACCAGATCGGACAGACCGGCCAGTATTGTCGGGATGGTTGCTCCAGCGGCTTTCTGGGCCACGCTTCGGTCTATGCCAAGAAAGGATGCAATCTGCGCTAAGACGTCAGGGGTCAGGAGTTGGGTCACAACTGAATTGAGATTGATAGGCATAGCGACTTCTCCACTACGTTGCTATTTGGCTGGCCCCCTGTGCGTAGATTTGATGAGACAGATCCGCGATCGTTCCAAACGTCGGTCTATCGCCCAAGTTGAAACGTCATTGATCGTCCGGCTCTTTGATCTAGATCAACGAGTTCCGCTTGGGGGTCCAATAGCAGACATTTGCCGTCGGAAGAATTCAGCGCCTGCCGGTTTGCCATTTGTCAACAGAGCAAGATCCAGCGCCACGCGTCGTTACTTTACCGGGGCAAAATTCTGATTGCCGAACGGCGGTTCGCTCGGGCGCTGGATGCGGATGAAGGGCTTGCCGGCGTTCGCATGACAGCTGTTGCAGCCGTCGGTCAGGGCGTCGAAGGCAGCGGAAAATTGAGCGTCGTTCTTTGCCTCGATCGCCTTTTCGAGCGGTTCGATCCGCGGATCGAGGATGGTCTTGATCATCTCGGCGACGGGAATTCCATCAAAGGTCGCGTGAAGCTTGGCCGCGTCCTCAAGGCCTTCCTTGATCTCATCGACCTCATAGGCGGCAAGCGCCCAGTTGCGATTCTTGCCGGCAAACCAGAGTTTCGCGTGGCGAAGCTGGGTGGCCGTCATGAACTCGCCGAGGCCCGGTCGATACGGCTCGTTGGCCGGCTCGGCGGCTGCCAGCACCACGGAGCCGGCAATGACAATCGCAGCAACGATGATCGGCTTCATTCGGCCCGCTCCCGTGCGAGATGGCATCTGTCGGCACGGGCAGGCGGCTACGCCACCATATCCTTGAGCGCAGGCGTAGCGTCGAGGTTAAGCTGAGAGATGGGCACCGGCCGGCCGAACAGATAGCCTTGCACCAAGTCTACTCCGGCCGCACGCATGTATTCCAGTTGTTCTTCGGTCTCGACGCCCTCAGCCGTCGTCACGGTTCCCAGGCCCTGCGCCAGCGCGAGCGTCGAGGCAACGACCGCCTTGCAGTCGCGGCGATCCAGCACACCTTGGGTGAACGACTTGTCGATCTTGATCTTGTCGAACGGGAAATTCGTCAGGTAGTTGACGGAAGAATATCCGGTGCCGAAATCGTCGAGCGCCACCGATATTCCGAGATTCTTGACCTGACGGATGGTGGTCAGATGGGCTTCCTGGTTTTCCAGAAGCGAGGTTTCGGTGATCTCAAGCTCCAGCCGCTCCGGCGCGATGCCGGTCTCCAACAGCGTGCGTAATATCACCTCGAAGAGGTTGCCTTTCTGGAACTGAATGGCGGAGATGTTGACCGCCAACTTGATATTTGGGGGCCACGACGCCGCGTCCGCGCAAGCCCGCCGCAGGATCCATTCGCCGAGAGGGCCGATGAGCCCGGTTGTTTCCGCCAGCGGAACGAACTTGTCCGGCGAGATCATGCCCTTGATTGGATGCCGCCATCGGACCAGAGCCTCGACGCCGCACAGCGTTCGCGTCTTCGCGTCCATGACGGGTTGATAATACAGCTCGAATTGTTCACGTTCGATGGCGTCTCGCAGCTCGTTCTCCGCGGTACGCTGCGTGTCGGCCACCTCGAGAAGCTCGTTGCGGAAAAACCGGTAGTCGTTCCGGCCATTGGACTTGGCGTCGTAGAGCGCAAGATCGGCGCGCTTCAGCAGCCCCTCGGGATCGATATCGTGTTCCGGAGCCATGACGATGCCGACGCTGGTCCCGAGATTGGTCCGGTTGCCGTTGAGATCGAACGGCTGAGAAATGGCGTTGATAATTCGCAGCGCCAATGCGATCGCACCCTCGCGCTGATTGGCGCCACCTTCCTGGATGATGGCAAATTCGTCGCCGCCCAACCGCGCCACGGCATCGGTTTCCCGAACTGTGGCCTGGAGCCGCCTTCCGACCTCGATCAGCAACCGGTCTCCGGCCGGATGCCCGAAGGTATCGTTGACGGCCTTGAATTTATCGAGGTCGACCATCATGACGGTGACAGTGCCGCCGCTCCGCTGCAAACGCTTGCACGTTTCCTGGAGCTTCGCATTGAATTCGGCCCGGTTCGCCAGTCCCGTCAGCGCATCGTGGCGCGCCAGGTGAACGATCTCCGCCTCGGCCCGCCGCCGTTCGGTGATGTCCTCGTGCGTTGCCAGCCATCCGCCGTCAGCCATCGGCTGCCGGGTCACGAGGATGAACCGCCCGTCTGAGAATTCATCGACCCGGCACGATGCAGCGTCCTTCGGAAGCTGGTTCAGCGTCGCGAGCTTTTGCTCGGCCGCGGAGGCGCTCCTGTCTCCCTTGAGAATCCCGCGCGAGACTCGATCGGCGATGATCGCCTGGTGAGGCGCTCCGACGTTCAGGAGCTCCGGCGGGAGCTGATACAGCCCGGCATAGCGATCGTTCCAGACCACAAGGCGCTTCTCGCCGTCGAACATGCACAGCCCCTGAGCCATGTTGCTCAAGGCTGCGTCGAACTGCATGTTGATACGCGCGAGCTCGCCGGCCTGTTGCAGAATAGCGTTTTCCTGGCGCGACCGCTCCGTGATGTCTTCATGCGTGGCGACCCAGCCGCCGTCCGACAGCGGACGATGCTTGATCTGAATTGTACGTCCTTCAATGCTTTGCAGCGTGACCATCTCCGCGCGCGCAACGTGTTCCACAATCCGTTCGCAGTATTCGTCGATCTCGACCTGGATCGATCCGAGTTCGTTTCGATGGGCTATCAGGTCACGAAGATAGCAACCGGGTTTCACCACATCGGGCGACAATCCATACATCTCGATATAGCGCTGGTTGCAGACCACGAGCCGCCTGCTCTGGTCGAACAACGTCAGACCCTGCGCCATGTTCTCGACGGCGGTATCGAGGCGTTGCTTTTCCAGCCTGACCCGCCGTTGCGACAATTCGTGCTGCCATTTCAGGCGGCGAACGATAAGCACGATGGTGATGGCGACGATGATGGCCGACAGGATCGCGGCAACCACCAGGAATTTGGTCTGAGCGCGCCACTCGGCGAGAGCTGACTCCACGGTGGTCGTCGCCACGACCGAAAGCGGAAATCGAGCCAGGCTCTGAATGGAGACCAGCCGATCGGCGCCGTCGACGGGGCTGATCAGCCGGGTCGTCCCATGGTTCTGTTGCAGAAGCGCGGCCGCCTGCGGCGTTGAGCTCGCCTTGAAATCCTTGCCGATGACCTCCTCGACATGAGGATAGCGTGCGACCAGCCCCCCATTATGGTGGTGCATCGATATCGTGGCGTCCTGGCCGAGCGCGACGGCGGAGAAAAAATCCTCGAATTTTGCCGGCGCGATGGCGCGCGAAACGATACCCAGAAACGCGCCGTTTCCGCCAACGACCTTGCGGGCGACGACTGTTTTCCAGACGTGCGTAAAGCGGCTAAGCACCAGTTCGACCTGGGGCTCCGCTTCGTTCGGGCTGGACCTGAGGGTCTTGAAATAGGCGCGATCGGAAATCGTGACGTACGGAACGTGGGCAGTTTCCGATGAATTGATCAGTATGCCGTCGGCGTCATAGATATTGATGCCGGCAACCTTGGAGGCGCGGCTGACCTTTTCCGCCAACTCCAGCTGCATTTCCGGGGTGGACATCCGGCGTTTGAACTCGTCCGCAGACACGATGCCGGCCTGATGGATCCGGTCGATGAGATCGACGAGCGGCACCTCGGCATCGTCCAACTGCTGGTCGAAGTGACGGGCAAGCAAGACGACGGCATTTTCCAGTTCGCGTTTGCTGCTCTCGATCGCATGGTCGCGGAAATTGCGGACCATCGTCGCGGTGCCACCCGCAATGGCTGCAATCAGCAGAATGCCGCAAACAACGAGCCAGAGAATCGGATTGCGCCGGCGCGGCGTTACGCCGTCCGTCAAAACGTTGTTGTCGACAATAGCTTTTCCGCCGACAGATTTTTTTCCGGTCGCCAGCATTTTTTACGCTCCCCGCCCGGACAGGATACCGTTGGAGCGTGGAGCGGGCGTTAGGAAGATCGGTTATTAAAGCGTTAATATCCCCTGAACGGCGGACCCTTTTGGGACGCCGGGATACGGCCTGTCCGGATTCTTGAGCGGCGCTCCGGAGCTTGGCCAATCGGTTGGCTCGGCGCCCAAAGCCGGCCGTCAGAGCGCCTTGTTTATGACAGAAAAATCACGCCGATGGTTCTCATCAGCGTCAGCGACGTATTGCCTCAGATCGAACCACGGCTGCCAAATCCTGTTGCCACCCATGTCGCGCACGCGGGCGAACGTAAACTCTTGAGGGGTCATCAAAAATTTTCTCATGGCTCGCGACACCGCGCACAAACAAGGCAGGCGCGCTCAAAACTAAGCCTTGTTGAATTTCAAAGCTGCGTCGAAGATCGCCGCCACCATTCAGTCGACAGGGAGGGCGTTTAAGCAATGTGCCAAGGTGATGATCTCAATTGTCCGCATTTCAAGCTGCACTACGAGAAATTCAAAGAGGGGCTCGATATTGAACGCCGCAATCTTTTGCGGTCGAGCGTGTTTGCAGGCGGCGGCGCCGCGGCGCTCGGCGCAGTCGGCGGTTTGTCGATCGTGACGCCGGCCCTTGCACAGGCATCAGCGGCGCGACAACCGACCGAGCGGGCCTATCACGCTCTGCCGGCTAATTCCGATACGGTTCACTGGGGCTATTTCAGCAAGACATTGAAGCCGCGGGTTGAAGTGAACAGCGGTGACATCGTCACGATCGAAACGCTCACGCACCACGCCGGCGACGATGTCGAGCGCATGGTCAACGGCGATCCCGGCGCCGAGAGCGTCTATCTCTGGACCAAGGACAAAAAGGGCGTCGACCGACGCGGCGCCGGTTCGACGGACCCGAAGGTCTACAAGAAGGGTTCCGGCGACGGTCAAGGCGTCCACATCATGACGGGGCCCGTGTTCGTGCGCGGCGCCGAGCCCGGCGATATCCTTGAAGTGCGCATTCTGGACTGCGTCCCGCGCGCCTGCGCCAACCCGCAGTTCAAGGGAAAATCGTTCGGTTCGAACGCCGCGGCCAACTGGGGCTTTCAGTACAGCGATCTGCTCGGCGGCGTGAAGCGAGAGGTGGTGACGATTTATCAGCTAGAGACCACCGGAGGCAAAAGCTGGGCGGAAGCGGTCTATAATTTCCAATGGGTGCCGCAGACCGATCCTTTCGGCGTGACCCACAGCACGATCGATTACCCCGGCGTTCCCGTCGACCACTCCAAGACCAAGCGCAATAACGACGTGCTGAAAGGGGTCCGGCTTCCGATCCGGCCGCATTTCGGAACGCTGGGCTTAGCGCCCAGCGGAAGCTGATTTCGTCGACACGATTCCGCCAAGCTATACCGGCGGCAATATCGACAACTGGCGGATCGGAAAGGGCGCGACCATGTACTATCCGGTTGCGGTCGAAGGCGCGCTGCTATCCGCCGGCGATCCTCACGCCTCGCAAGGCGACAGCGAGCTGTGCGGCACCGCGATCGAATGCTCGATGACCGGCACGTTCCAGCTCATCGTGCACAAGAAGGCCGATCTCGGCGGAACCGCGCTCGAGCAGTTGAACTATCCGCTATTGGAAACGCAAAACGAATGGCTGGTCCACGGCTTCTCGTTCGCCAACTACCTTAAGGAGCTGGGGCCGGACGCCCAATCGGCGATCTACAGCAAATCGTCGGTCGATCTTGCGATGCGCGACGCGTTTCGCAAGATGCGGCATTTCCTGATGACCACGAAAGGTCTGACGGAGGATGAGGCGATTTCGCTGATGTCGATCGGCGTCGACTTCGGAATCACGCAGGTGGTCGACGGCAACTGGGGCGTTCACGCGCTGGTCCGGAAGGACATCTTCTCCGGCAGAGCCTGATCTCGACCGCATAACGGCGGCGGGGCAGGGCGATCGTCCTGTCTCGCCGGCCGGCACGCGCTCATCGAGGTTGTGCCGGCATCGAGATAGCGGCGCCGCTCACAGCGGCGGCCTTAGCCCGCGCGACGTCAACCATCCGTTGATGCGTATCGCGGCCTCGGCCTGCCTTGCTTTCTGCAGGAGATCTTCGCGCGCTTCGCCTTGCGGCAACGTCTGCGCGGCTTGACGCGCTTGCCTGGCAGCGATCTTCAGTCTGTCGTCGAAGGAAACAGCCTGTTTCCGGCGGTTACGTCTAACGATCATGGAAGCCTCCTTTATGGCTTCCACGTTGGGCGAAAGCAGGCCTGAGCGTCGCCAACTTTTGTTAGGGAAATCGCTGAAAATACGAGGCTTCCGCGCGGGAACTATTTCATCACGACGTGCGCACACTGTCTGCGACCGGGGCCGCGTCCAGAAATTTGCTAGTAGCCTGCTGCCAGTCCCGTGCCGCGGCGCGGATCGTTCGCGCCGTAAAATCGGTTACGGCCGACCGGCTTTCCGTCAAGGCTCGGCGCGCCGATGATGATCGCGGCGACGTGGTTGGCGGGTAGCGAATCGTCAAACCGGTATCCCATGCCTTCGAGTATCTTGCGGGTGTCGGGCGACAGCGCGTGCGGCTCGATATTCGTCACGTCGGGAAACCACTGATGGTGCAGGCGAGGGGCGTCGACCGCCTCCTGGATGTTCATTTGATAATCGACGACGTTCAGGATGGTTTGTAGCACGGTCGTGATAATTCTTCTGCCGCCGGGCGTGCCGAGAACGAGAACCGGTTTGCCGTCTTTGGTGATGATGGTCGGACTCATCGAGCTCAGCGGTATCTTGCCCGGCGCGATCGCATTCGCTTCGCCCGGCACAATTCCGTAAGCGTTGATCCGGCCCGGATTTGACGTGAAGTCATCCATTTCGTCGTTCATCAGTACACCGGTGCCTGTCGCAACGACGCGCGCGCCGAACCAGTCGTTGAGCGTATAGGTCAAGGAGACGGCGTTGCCGGCACGGTCGACGATCGAGAAGTGCGTGGTGTTGGAGCCTTCGTGAGCGGCGACATCCTTGCCGAATTCGCTGGAGATGCCGGCCTTGTCCGCGCTGATGGTTTCCCGGATTTTTGCGGCGTAGTCTTTGTCGATCAGCCGCTCGATGGGATTTTTGACGAAGTCCGGATCGCCAAGCAGCGTGTTGCGGTCGACGAAAGCGCGGCGCATCGCCTCGATCTCGTAATGCAACGCCTGCGCCGATCCCCAGCCAAGCTCGCGCAGTCTGTATCCTTCGAGGATGTTGAGCATCTCACAGAGCGCGACGCCGCCGGAACTTGGGGGAGGCGCCGAGATCAGGTGATAGCCGCGGTAATCGCACTCAAGCGGCGCAAGCTCGCGCGTTTTGTAGCTTGCGAGGTCTTCCTCTTCGATGATGCCGCCGCCGGCGCGGCTCGCCTTGACGATGGCGGCTGCGGTCCTGCCGCGATAGAAGCCGTTTTCGCCGTGGGCTCTGATCAGGCGCAATGTGTTGGCGAGGTCGCGCTGCACCAGGCGCTGGTTGGCGACAAAGGGCGTTCCCTTGCTCAGGAAGATCTCGCTCGTGGACGGGAATTTTTTGAAATCGTCGGTCGCGGTAGCGAGCATGTCGACGTCGGCCTGGTCGAGCGTGAATCCGTCCTCGGCCAGTTCGATTGCCGGATCGATCAACGCCGCGCGCGTCTTGGTGCCGTACTTCTTTCGCGCATACTCCAGGCCCGACACAGTGCCGGGGACGCCGACGGCGAGCCAGCCGGTCGTGCTCAGACCATCGATGACCTTTCCGTCCTTGTCGAGATACATGTCGCGTGTCGCCGCACGTGGCGCCCGTTCGCGAAAATCGAGGAAGGTCTTTCGGCCGTCGGCAAACCGGATCGTCATGAAACCGCCGCCGCCGAGATTGCCGGCGGCCGGATAGACCACCGCGAGCGCATATCCGACCGCGACCGCGGCATCGACCGCGTTTCCGCCGTGCTTGAGAACGTTGACCCCGACCCCGGTCGCCAGGTGTTGCGCGCTGACCACCATTCCCCGTTCGGCGGCCACCGGCCGCATCGAGGCGGCATTGACTGAAACCGCAGCCAGCCAGAGACAGGCGAGAAGGAGGGTACATGCGCTCGCCAACCGTCCAGGGAGCCTGTCAAACAGATTCGGCCGAGTTTTCAACTTAAGCCTCGAAGCTCGCAAATGACTCGTCTCCCCCGATTGGGTATCTTGCAATCCGGCGGCTCGTAGGGTGGATTAGAATCGGGTCGCTAGCCGGGTCGAATGAAGGTTCCCAGCACTTTTAGCAAGGTTTATGTTCGAATGCGCCCTGGGCGACGCTTCGCTGCCGCTGCCACGGCATTCTCGCTGATCACAGGTGGTTTTTTCCATGCGGGCCCGGCGGCCGCAGCGTCCGACGCTTGCGCCGACGTCACTGTTTTGCCGTCGCCGTATTCGCCTTGGACCGGTGCGTCGCTGCGCGTCATGGCCGTTGCCGACAAGCCGGTCGAGGGCACGCTGACCCTGATCGCGCCCGATGGCAGCGTTGCGGCCAAATCGGCCAGCCGGCGTGACGGGCCGCCTTATTCCTGGTTCGCCGAAGTCGCAGCACCCGCCGCCGGCACCTGGCGTGCGACGCTCGAACGAACGTCGGCGGGCTGCGGCCCGGTCGCCCGCGACATCACGGTGGCGGCGCGCAAGCCGGGGGGCTTTCAGATTCCCGCGGGTAGCATCTGGCAGACCCGCAATAACTGGAACAGCGCCAACGAGGCGCTGTTCTCGGCCTGGATCGAAAAACTGTTCGACGCGCCGCCCGATCAGGATTTGAACTGGAAGGTCTGGTACGAGGTGCTGCGCGATCCCTCGCGCAATTTCCTCTACAACTATCTCGGCCGCAACGAAGACCATACGCAAACCGGCCTGCGGCCCGACTGTGCCGACTTCGTCTATTTCCTGCGCGCCTATTTCGCCTTCAAGATGGGCCTGCCGTTCGGCTATTCGAATTGCTCACGCGGTAAGCCGCCAAGGTGCGGCCAATGGTTCGACGTCGAGCATCCGGAAGTCACGCGTCCGCCTCCGCCGCCAGACAAGAACGCCGCGCCGGATGCCGAAGCCGCAGCGCCGCCGCCACCTCCGCCCCAACGGACCTCAAGCTTTATGCGGCTGTTCGGCGGCCAGGCCGATCCACCGCCGGCCGACACGCCTGGAATGCCCCCTGCGAAGGCGGCCCCGCCGAAGCCGAAGCGCCCGACGAACTTTGGCGAATACCTGCGCGACGTCGGCGACGTCGTCCATACCGGCTCCGTGCGCGCCGGCGACGACGCTGCGGATTTCTACACCGTGCCGCTGACGAAAGAAGCGTTACGGCCGGGCACGGTCTACGCCGATCCTTACGGCCATGTACTGATGCTGGTGCATCGGGTGCCGGAAGCGAACGGTACGCCCGGCGTATTTCTCGCGGTCGACGCGGAGCCCGACGGATCGATCACGCGCAAGCGGTTCTGGCGTGGCAATTTCCTTTTTGCACATGAGCCTGCGCTCGGCGCCCCCGGCTTCAAGCATTTCCGGCCCATCGTGCGCGACAAAGGCGGCCCGTTGCGCCGGCTGAGCAATTCGGAGATCAACAAGTATCCGCAATTCGCTGATTTTTCGCTCGAGCAGTCGCAGATGTCGGCAGAGGATTTCTATGATCGCATGGACGACGTCATGTCGCCCGAGCCGCTCGATCCGGCGCGCGCGATGGCGGACGCGATCACAAGCCTCAGCGAGCAGATCAGGACCCGCGTCACGGCGGTGGAAAACGGGCGGAATTATCAGATCAAGCAGCCCGGCGACACGGCGATGCCCGACGGCGCCTCGATTTTTCAGGCCAGCGGCGCCTGGGAAGATTTCTCGACGCCGGCGCGCGATCTTCGGCTGTTGATCGCCATCGACGTGGTGCGGAACTTCCCCGATCGCCTTGTGCGGCGATCGAACCGGTTCGCGATCCCGGCCGGCAAGAGCGCCACTGATGTGAAGAACGAGTTGCAGGCAGCACTGACGTCGGAGCTTGCCTCGCGCAAGGTGACCTACACGCGCAGCGACGGGTCGAAGTGGACGCTGTCGGTCAAGGATGTGCTCGATCGCGCAACCGATCTCGAGATGGCCTACAACCCCAACGACTGCGTGGAGTTGCGATGGGGGGCGGTGGAGAACAGCGAAGAGGCCTCGAC
Source organism: uncultured Alphaproteobacteria bacterium (assembly GCA_963788885.1). Taxonomy (GTDB): domain Bacteria; phylum Pseudomonadota; class Alphaproteobacteria; order Rhizobiales; family Xanthobacteraceae; genus Bradyrhizobium. The sequence goes on from CAWBIR010000004.1 coordinate 45,612, forward strand.
ATGCAGACGACGTGCGCCACAGGCGCAGCGCGCCAGGATGTCGAATTACCGCGCCTGGTTCCGCGACCGGCACTGGCCGTCGCATGGTTAAGGCCGAACTACCGGTTGCTGCACCTGCTAAGTGCGAGCGGGCGCATGAGGACCGGGCGAGCGTGGCCTGTTAGATCAGGAAGCCTGTACTTGCGCGGGATAGCCGGCAATTCCGGCGATCTGCGGGAACTTTAAGTTCAGCCTCAGCCAACAGACTTTACAGGCTGTTATCCGGCCGGGACTAAGCTGTCGTCGGATGGACGCGGCTTTTTATGAAACGGATTAGTAATATTCGGCGCTGGTTCAGGCTCGGCAACGCCAACAAGCCGGCGAGCCGAGCGCTGCTGCTTGAGCAGTTCCGTATCCTCACAAGCCAGATCCCGGTTCTCTATTGTTTAACCATCGTCGACAGCTTCAGCATCGCCTACATCCTGCCGCCATCGCTACCCTGGTCGCTCAGGTTTGGTCTGCCCGGCATTCTCCTTCCCATCTGTGCCGTCCGGCTGGTGCAATGGGTCCAGTTGAGAAGGATGGTACCGGCTCCCGAGGAGGTGCTCGGCTATCTCGCCCTGATACGCGTGGGCGCCACCCTGGTGAACGCCTGCTTCCTGGCCTGGGCCCTTGTGCTGTTTGAGAGTGTCGATCTGAATTCGGTCGCGCCGATCGCGCTGCTGGTTTTCATGGGCTCGGTCGGAAGCGCCTACTGCCTTGCAAGTTTCCCGAGCGCCGCCCGCCTGACCCTGCTGATGTCGTCCCTTCCCATCGCGCTGCGCCTGCTGTTTTCCGGCGAAGCGATGCTCGTCTGCATCGGCCTCAACCTGTGCCTCCTGCTCGTTCTGCTCGTGCGCATCATGAACATGAACTACAGGGACCTTGTGAAGCTGGTGGCGTCACGCGCAAAAACCGTTGCGGAGCGTGAGCGGGCAAGGCGGGCAGAGACCGCTGCGATCAGGGAACAGCTGAAAGCCAATGAGATTGCCGAGCGATTCGATACGGCGCTCAACAACATGTCGCAAGGCCTGTGCTTCTTCGACGGCGAGCAGCGCCTGATCGTCTGGAACCGCCGCTACAACGAAATATACGATTTGCCGCCCGACAGCCTTCGCCCGGGAATGCTGCTGAGAGAGATCATCGATTCGCGCTACGCGGCGGGAAGTGCTCCCGCCATGACAAAGGACGCCTACCACCAGTGGCGCAACAACATTCAGGTCTCCGAGCACGCGAGCGATACGATCGTCGAACTCGCCAATGGCCGCGTCGTCCAGATCCGCCACCGTCCGATGCCCGATCGCGGCTGGGTCGCAACCCACGAGGACGTTACCAAGCGCCACCGTACCGAACTTGCGCTCACTGAGGCCAAGGCAAATGCAGAACGCGCCGAAGAGGCCGCGCGCGTCGCGCATGAGACCTTGCTGGCCGCACTCGACGTTGTGCCCGAAGGGATCGTCGTCCTCGATGCAGAGGATCGATACGTCCTCTGGAACCGGCACTATGCGGAACTCTACAGCGAAAGCCTCGGTGCGCTCGTTCCCGGCATGCGCTTCGAGGAAACGCTGCGCTTTGGCCTGGTGCACGGTCAATATCCGGAGGCCAAGGGACGCGAGGAGGAATGGCTGCGGGAGCGTCTTGCCCGCCATTCGCAGCCGCAGAGCAACCACGAGCAGCAGATTTCGGGGGACCGCTGGATTCGGGTCGAGGAACGGCGCACCGCGGACGGCGGCAGCATCGGCGTGCGTGTCGACATCACCGACCTCAAACGGCGCGAGGCATCGTTCCGTCTGCTGTTTGAGGAAAACCCGCTGCCGATGTGGGTCGTCGACGTCAATACGCTGGAACTCGTGGCGGTCAACGCCGCGACCTGTCGCCACTATGGCTATTCCCGCGAGCAGATGCTCACGATGTCAGTCAACGATCTGCGCGTTCCTGAAGAGACCGACCTTTTGCATCAGGAATTCCGGAATCACCGGGGAACGCAAACGGCGCACGACACACGCAGGCATATTACGGCGGATGGCAGGGTGATCGACGTCGCGATCGAGGCGCGGCCGCTGCGCTACAACGGCCGCGATGCCGCTGTCGCCGTGGCGTTCGATATGACCGACCGCAAGCGGGCGGAGCAACGCATCCGGCATCTTGCCTGCCACGACGCATTGACCGACCTGCCGAACCGCGCCGCGCTCGACGAGTATTTGTCCGGCGCGCTCGAGCGTGCGGCCCAGGGAAATTGCCGCTTTGCAGTGCTTTGTCTGGATCTGGACCGCTTCAAACAGATCAACGATCTGTTCGGACATTCGACCGGTGACATGGTCTTGTGCGAGGTCTCTCGCCGCCTGCAGACGGCCGCGCAGGGGGCGTTCCTTGCCAGAATTGGCGGTGACGAATTCATCGCGATTGCCGAACAGGAGCCGCTGCCATCGAGCGCGGAGCTCCTCGCCGGACGCTTTCAAGCGGCGCTCGACGACGAAATCGATATCGGGGAACACAGCTTCGAACTCGGCCTTAGCATCGGAATGGCCGTCTACCCGCGAGACGGCGACGACATCCGGTCGCTTTTCGCCAACGCCGACGCCGCGCTATATCGAGCCAAGCACGATGGCCGCGGCGCGATTCGCTTCTTTACCGCGACGATGGACCAGCAATTGCGCGACCGGCGCACGCTGGAGCGCGATCTGGCTTCGGCAATTGCCAACGGCGAGATATCCCTCGAATACCAGCCGCAGCAGCACGCTGACGGCAGGATAATCGGGTTTGAGGCCTTGGCGCGGTGGCGTCATCCGCAGCGCGGTCCGATCTCGCCCGCCGAGTTCATTCCGGTCGCCGAGGAAAGCGGATTGATCACGGAACTTGGCGAATGGGTCCTGCGCGAGGCCTGCAGGGAGGCCGCATCCTGGCATCCCTCGTTGCAGGTCGCCGTCAATGTTTCGGCGGTTCAGTTCCGGCGGACCGCTCTCGAACGGATCGTGCACGCTGTTCTTGACGAAACCGGACTCGCGCCGAGCCGGCTCGAACTCGAGATCACCGAAGGGGTCTTGATCGAAAACGTTGGACGCGCGGTACAGACCCTCAAGGAGCTGAAGGCCCTCGGGGTACGGCTCGCGCTCGATGACTTCGGAACGGGATATTCATCGCTATCCTACCTGCAATCGTTCCCTCTCGACAGGATCAAGATCGATCGGTCGTTCATTTCAAATCTCGGCCGCACCGAACGTTCGCTGGCGATCGTCCGCGCGGTCATCGGTCTTGCACACGGGCTCGGCGTGCCGGTGCTGGCGGAGGGCGTCGAGACCGCCGCTCAGTTGGCCGCCGTGATAAAGGAAGGGTGCGACGAGGTGCAGGGTTATCTGATCGGGCGGCCCCAGCCGATCCAGGCCTATGGCTCCATCACTGCCACCGGCAACCTGGTGGATGCGAGATCCCGGCACTCCGTTTGAGATCTGCGGCTGCCGTTGCGGTGACCATCAAGCTTTCGGATGTCCAGGCCGCGTGCTCACTTATGACGACGTCAGCGCCTTGAACCGCGCGAGATACCGCTTCTCGGCTTTGGCCGCGCTCCACGGCGTCAGGTAGTCCTCACGCGTTGCCGGTGACAATCCGGGATCGCGGCCGAACAGGCGCTTGGCTTCGTCAGATGCGAAGCCCGCGAGCTCGGTGGCTTCCAGATAGGCCGCGCCCTTGTCGGCGGCCTTGATGGTCTGCGTGATCTTGTCGGCGAGCACGGGCGGCAGGCCGAAGCGGATGTGGATCGCCGACAACAGACGCTTTTCGACCGATTTGTAATCTTCACCCAGGACCGCCTTGAACGGCGAGATCATGTCGCCGATCACATATTCGGGCGCATCGTGCAATAAAGCAGCAAGGCGCCAACTGTCGTCGATGCGTGGCGACTGCTCGCGCATCACGGCTTCGACCAGCAGCGTGTGCTGCGCCACTGAGAAGATATGCGCACCCGACGTCTGCCCGTTCCAGCGCGCCACGCGCGCAAGCCCGTGGGCGATGTCGGCGATTTCAATATCGAGAGGCGAGGGGTCGATCAGGTTGAGCCGCCGGCCGGACAACATCCGTTGCCAGACGCGCGCTGCAGGATCGGCCGCCGATTTTTTGGCCGTCATTTTGCGGAGAGGCGGGGGCTGCGGCGCTTGCCGGCGCAGCTTTCGTGGCAGTGACAGGTGACGAGATGATCGTTGACCATGCCGGTCGCCTCCATGAAGGCATAGACGATCGTGGGGCCGACGAATTTGAAGCCGCGCGAGGACAAGTCTTTCGATATCTTGATCGAAAGCGGTGTCGAGGCCGGAACGCTGGCGGTGGTCTTGAATTGGTTGACCTTCGGTTTGCCGTCGACAAAATCCCACAACAGCTTCGAAAAGCCGGGGCCTTCTTCCATGATCTTCAGATAGGATTTGGCGCTCGCGATCGTGCCCTCGATTTTGGAACGGTTGCGGACGATGCCGGCATCGTTCATCAGCGCGTGAATCTTCTTGGCGTTATAGCGTGCGATTTTCTCGGGCTGAAAGTCGTCGAAGGCTTTCCGGAAATTGTCGCGCTTGCGCAGGATCGTGATCCAGGACAGCCCGGCCTGAAAGCCGTCGAGGATCAGCTTTTCGTAAAGTGCGCGATCATCGTATTCGGGCACGCCCCATTCGGTGTCATGATAGGCAACATAAAGCGGGTCTTCGCCCGGCCAGGGGCAGCGGGTCAGGCCGTCGGGATGCAGGCGGGCAGTTCTCGTCATGCGACCGTCTGTCGTACGGTTAAGCGCAACTCGTCCGGGTCGGCGATGCGGATCGAAAGACCCCCCGCCGTCAGCGGCGTACCGGCCTCGAGCGCCTCGCCGGCGCGGTCGATGCGGATCAACGCCAGCGCGTGACCTTCCGCCGCCGACCCCATGGTGCCGACCGATTTATCGCCGGCTGATATCGTCGCGCCCGTTTCCGGGGCAGGGCCGTCCAGCAGCACACGCACCGTGCGGGTGCGCGCGGTGCCGCGGTGCTGCATCCGGGAAACGACCTCCTGGCCGACATAACAACCTTTGTCGAAGTCCACACCAGAGAGCCGGTCCATGTTGGTCTCGTGTGGGAACGCATCGCCATACATGAAGTCGAGGCCGCCGCGGGGCACGCCCACCGCAATGCGGTGCGCCTCATAGGCCGAGCTGTCGACGAGTTCGGCGCCGATCAGATCTGCGGCCTTCTGCGCAAGCTCGGCGGGCACGAAAATCCGCAGACCAAGCTTGGCGTTGCGCGGATCGGTGAAGGTGAGATCTGGCTTCAACGCGGCCTCGCCGTCCCAGGCGGCGAGCACCCCGAGGCTGTCGGAGAGATTCTCGATTTCGACCTTGGCGCGCAGCCGATAGACCTTCAGCTTGTCGACCAGCGTCTGCGCGAGCGGCTTGGGGCAGTCGATCAGGAAGCCGCCGCCATGGCCGGCCGGCGCCTCGGTGATCAGGAAATCGATCGTGATTTTGCCTTGCGGCGTCAGCAGCGCGCCGAAGCGCGCGAGGCCCGGTTGCAGCCGCGTGGTGTCTGACGTGATGAGGCCGTTGAGGAAGTCACGGGCGGTATCGCCGGTGACTTTGACCACGCCGCGGTCGGGCAGAAACGCAGCCTTCATGTAAAAATCTCAAGTGACATCTTGCATGAAAAATAAGCTGCCGACGGCTTAACAACAAGGGCTTGTAACGGGCGCTTATTGCCTGGCGAGCGCGGTGGTGAACTCGCCGTTGCGAACACGGTCGGCAAGGCCCTCGACGAATTTGGCGACCGCGTCCTCGCCATAGGTCCGGACCAGTTCGGCAAAGGCCGCAAACAGGCTCGCCTGCGCGAGGCAATCGCCATCGATCCCATCGTGCCGCGCCTCCGCCCAGGCTTCGTTGAGATAGCCGAGTGCCGCTTGCTTCTGCTCCTGATCGGGCAGCAGGTCGCGGGCGATGAATGGCGCGGGATGGCTCATGAATGTGAAGCAGCGTTCGAGGCGAGGGACGGATCGGTGGTGTAGCATGCCAGAACCGGGACACTAGTCAGTTCTTTAAGAAAGGTTAACGGGCGTAAACAAATCCACCGTCATGTGGAACACAGTCTAGTTTGCGTAGCGCGCAGTCAGGTCGCGCGAGATTTTCAGGCCTTCGTCGATGTAGCGGCGAATCGCGAGCGTCGCCGCCGGCGTGCAGGTGCGGTAGGTCTGCTGGAAGCCGTTATAGCCGCGGTTGAAACCGGCGATCATGCGCGCCCGCCGCTCGCCTGACGGAGTTTCGGCGTCGAGCAGCGCCTGCATTTCGTTGCGCCACTTGGCGCCTTCGTTGCTGCCGCAGATGCCCCTGAGATAATGCAGGGTTCCAAGAATCTCCGCGAACCGCTGCAAATCGTTGTCGAACGGGGCTGCGCCTTCCTGCGCGCGCGCAGGCACGGCAAGGCAGCACAGGACGATGAGGACACTGGCGAGATGTCTGGGCATCAGGGTGGGTATGCCTGCTCGGAATGCCTGGCGCAAGCCGCCCCATCCGTCGTTTAGAGGCTCAAAATGCGCCGGGCCGATTGGATAATGTCCTCTAATCCCTGCGTCGTCTTGAACTCGCCGAGCGCATCCGGCGCGAGCCACTGATGGTCGTCGAGCTCCTCGTTGAGGGCGACTTCGCCCGCCCGCCACTGCGCGGCGAACGACATGATCACGTAATGTCCGCCGCCCTCGGCCGTCGGCACGACCTCACGCCAGCCGGCGAGATCTGTGATCTCGATTTCGAGCGAAGTCTCTTCGGCCACTTCACGGTGAACGGCGGCATGAAGGGTTTCACCGAATTCGACGCGCCCGCCGGGCAGCGAATAGACGCCTTTGGCGGGCGACCGCGCGCGCCGCACCAGCAGCACCTTGCCTTCGCGAAAAATCGCGGCACTCACGGCAAGCTGGGGACGGGATGGAGCAGGGACGGAAGCCAAAGTGGGGACCCCTGATGAACGCATTCGCGCGGGAGCGCACGAATAGCGTGATATCAATGGGTCATGATGTAATCGACGTCGGCAGCGCCGTCACCATTAATGACGCCGCCGGCCTGGGTCACCAGCGGCTTGACCCAGCCGGTCGCCTGTTCGGCCAGCCGGGTGCGGGTCTTGTCTAGGGTCGCCTCGCGCATCGCCGCGCCCACGGCGGTGAGGATCGAGGTGATCGCGCCCGTGATATTGTCAAACTCGGTACGAATGCGGACGTCGGCGGTGTCGTAAGCCTCGATCGCCAGATCCCTTGCCTTGAAGTTGGAAGCCGTAAAATGTTCCGCGTAGGATAGCGGCCGCCAGGAGAGAAAATCCTCGGCGCATTCCGGCATGTCCGGAACCATCTCGAGCAGCATCACGGCTTCGTTGAAGTGATTGAGATAGTCGGTAGCGAGCCCGGTGCGCGGATTGATGTTCGCCGCGCGCAGTTGTTCCGCCCGCGCCGAATTGCCGGCGGTGACGGAGGTGGACTGTGCTGATATGGCGGCAGGTGACGTCATCCGCCGCAGTGTTGCGGGGTTGCGGTTAAAAGGTGCTGAACAATACTTATTTGGATACCAATAATGTGCGGACGCTTCGTTATCACCTCGGCTCCTGAAGCTTTACGGCGACTTTTCGGTTATTTGGAACAACCGAACTTCCCGTCACGGTATAATATTTCACCGACTCAACCGATACCTGTGGTGATCAACGACGATGGCCGGCATTTTCGCCTGATGCGATGGGGGCTGTGGCCGTCCTGGGTGAAAGATCCCCGTAAATTTACGCTCCTGATCAACGCGCGCGCGGAAAGCATCAAGGAGAAGCCGGCTTTCAAGAACGCCATTCGGCGGCGGCGCTGTCTGATCCCGGCCGACGGTTATTACGAGTGGCACGCCTTCGACGGCGGCAAACGGCCCTACTTCATTCATCGCCGCGATGGCCGTTCGATCGGATTTGCGGCCGTGTCGGAGACCTGGGTCGGTCCGAACGGCGAGGAGGTCGACACGGTTGCGATCGTCACGGCGGCGGCGAGCGCGGACCTCGCCGTGCTTCATCATCGCGTGCCGGTGACGATCGCGCCCGATGATTTTGAGCGCTGGCTCGATTGCCGCAGCGACGAAGCGGAGACGGTGACGCCGCTGATGCGCGGGCCGGAGGAAGGTGAATTCGTCTGGCATGAGATTTCGACGCGGGTCAATCACGTCGTCAACGACGACGCGCAATTGGTCCTGCCGATCACGGCGGAGGAGCGCGAGGCCGAGCAGTCCAAACGCGCGAAGAAGCCAGGTGCGCGCAAAACCACCGCCGCCGATGTCGATGACGGGCAGGGCAGTCTTTTCTAGAAAGACAGTTTGAAGAGTTAGCTCTTGAGCAATTGCTTCAGCTTGGCGACCGCGCTGTCGGGCGTCGTCAGCACCGGTAATTTTGAAGTTTCCGCGACCATCGCGGCCGCCGGCGCCATGCTGTATTGCGCGAGCGCAATCAGGTCGCAGTCGCGCAGGTCACGCGAGGCCTGCACGACAAGGCGATCGTGCTCGGCGCGGTCGCCGCGATCGAGCGCCGCCATGGCGCCTTCCGCCAGCTTCGTCACGAGTTGCACTGTGCTCGGAAATTCGGCCGGCATCGACTGCAACGTCGGCGGAAAGGTCGAGAGCAGGCCGATACGGTGGCCGCGTTCGGCCGCCTGTTCGATCATGGCCTGATTGGGTTTGAGCACGGGCATCGGCGCGAGTTCGCGCGCAACCGCCTCGATGCAGGGGCCGAACGCCGAGCAGGTGAAGAGGATCGCATTGGCGCCGGTCGAGGCGGCATAGCGTCCGAGCGCGAGGAAGCGGTCGGTCATCCCTGGCGTCAGCCGGCCGTCGCGTGCGAGATCCGCCGACAGGCTGTCGTCGAGCAGGTTCATCAGCGTGGCGTCCGGCCAAAGCCGCGCGAAAGAGGATTCGATCGGGGTTAGTGAGTGCTTAAGGGCGTGGATGAGGGCGATGCGCATGTTTGTTCTCTTGGCCGGTCGGCGATTTAAGGCGTGGGCTCGCGGCCGTCGAGCCATTTCGCATAGATGATGCGTTCCTGGATCGAATAGCCCAACGATTGATAAAAATCCTTCACGGTCGTGTTGTCGGGCCGCACCAGCAGTTGCAGCTTCTCGATGCCGCGCTCGCGCAGCCAGCGTTCGGCAGCATCCATCATGATGCGTCCATATCCCTTGTGGCGATGATCGAGGGAGACGGCGAGGTAGTAGACCCAGCCACGGTGGCCGTCATGCCCGACCAGAACCGTGGCCACGAGCGCGCCATCGTCGCGACCGATCAGCACCGTTGCGTTGGAACCTTTCCGCGCGAGCGCGATGTCGGCGGCGGGATCGTTCCATGGCCGCGTCAGGCCGCAGGCTTGCCACAGCGCGACGACGTCAGCGAGGTCGGCGTCGACGATCGGCGCAATCGCAAGTGTCGGAAGCGCGATCGTCACAGCACCTTGCCGGGGTTCATGATTCCGAGCGGGTCGAGCAGGGCCTTGATCGAACGCATCAGTTCGATCGCGACCTTGTCTTTCACCTCGGGCAATTCGTCGCGCTTGAGCACGCCGATGCCGTGCTCGGCCGAGATCGATCCGCCCATCCGCAGCACGATCTCGAACACGGCGGCATTGACTTCATGCCAGCGGGCGAGGAAATCGGCGGCCTTGCCACCGATCGGCTGGCTGACATTGTAGTGGATGTTGCCGTCGCCGAGATGGCCGAACGGCACCGGCCGCGCGCCCGGAATCAGTTTCACGACCGCGGCGTTGGCTTCCGCGATGAAGGCGGGGACGGCGGCAACCGGCACCGAGATATCGTGCTTGATCGATCCGCCTTCGGGCTTCTGTGCCGCCGACATCTCGTCGCGCAGTTTCCAGAACGCCTGGCGCTGGCTCAAATTCGCGGCGATCACGGCATCGTCCACGATGCCCTGTTCCATACCCAACTCTAAGATCGATTCCAGCGTCGCGCGCGCATCGTCGCGCGAAGACGACAATTCCATCAGCACGAACCAGGGATGTGGGCCTGTCAGCGGCGCGCGGATGTCGATGCCGTGTCGCACGCTGAAATCGACCGCAATGTCGGCCAGCAGTTCGAAACTGGTCAGGCTGCCGGCCGCTTCGTTTTGCGAAATCGACAGGAGCTTCAGCGCATCCGCCGGCGACTTGAGCCCGACAAAGGCGGTCTCGATCGCCCGCGGCTTCGGAAAGAGCCTCAGTGTTGCCGCGGTGATGATGCCGAGCGTGCCTTCCGCGCCGATGAAGAGATTGCGCAGGTCGTAGCCGGTATTGTCCTTTTTCAGTTTCGATAGCGCATTGAGAATCCGGCCGTCCGCAAGCACGACTTCGAGCCCGAGCGCCATCTCGCGCGCGACGCCAAAGGCAAGCGCCCCGGTGCCGCCGGCATTGGTGGAGAGATTGCCGCCGATGGTGCAGCTTCCTTCCGCGCCCAGTGACAGCGGAAAAAGACGATCGACCTCGGTCGCCTTTTGCTGCGCGATCTGCAACACCACGCCGGATTCGCAGGTCATGGTGTTGGAGGCGGGATCGATGTCGCGGATCTTGTCGAGGCGGCGGGTCGAGACCACGACTTCGCCGTGATGCGGCGTCTGGCCGCCGACGAGACCGGTGTTGCCGCCTTGCGGCACCAGCGCGATCCTCTCGCCGGTCGCGAGCTTGCAGATCGCGGCGACTTCCGCGGTCGACCCAGGCCGCAAGACCAAAGGAGAATGTCCGTGAAACAGCCCGCGCTCTTCGGTCACATAGGGCGCGACATCGGCCGGCTCCGTCACCGCATATTTCTCGCCGACGATGGCGCGAAACCGCGCGATCAATTCTGGCGAGAGCGGAGTGGCCGGGTTCTGGACGATGTTCATGAGCGTCCCTTTTCTTGAACTGCTTTTCTTGTCTGTTGTTATCTGCCGACCGCAGCGCGGCGCAGCCGATCGTTGATGGCTTCACCCAGTCCGTGATGCGGCACCGGCATGACTGCGATGGAGCGAGCAGCCCTGGCATCGAGGTTACGAAGATAACCGAAAAGATTGGCGGCGGCCTCGTTAAGATCGCCCATCGCGGACAAATTCATCACGGCTTTCGCTGCGTTCGCACCGTCAATAGCGGTGCCGAAAGCCAACAGTACCTCATCCGGATCGACAGAGGTTGCGTTGAGCCGGACCGGCGTGCGCGGCGCGTAATGCGAGGCGAGCATGCCCGGCGCGAGCGGTTGGGCGTTGTCGGAAGCCCCGTCTTCGGGAAGCCGCCGCAAGGCGTAGCCGAGCACGCTTTCGATCGCTTCCCGCGGCAGGCCACCCGGCCGCAACAGCATCGCTTCCTCGAAGCAGGCGACGATGGTGGATTCGACGCCGACCGCAACCGGTCCGCCGTCGAGGATCAGATCGATGCGGCCTGCGAGATCGCTTGCCACGTGGGCGGCAGTCGTCGGCGAGACGTGGCCCGAAATGTTGGCGGAGGGCGCCACCACGGCCCCGCCGAACGCACGCAAAATCTCTTGCGCGACGGGGTGGGCGGGGACGCGGATCGCGATCGTATCGAGGCCGGCGGTCGCGAGTTCCGCGACCGGGCAGTGGGTCGTTTTGGGCAGCACCAGCGTCAGCGGACCCGGCCAGAAGGCCTCCGCAAGCCGGGTGGCGGCGGCATCAAAGCGGGCGATCTGCCGCGCGGCGGCGAAGTCGGCGACATGGGCGATCAGCGGATTGAAGGAGGGCCGTCCCTTGGCCTCATAGATCCGGGCAATGGCCGGTGCCTGGGCCGCGTCGGCGCCGAGCCCATAGACGGTCTCGGTCGGGAAGGCGACTAGGCCGCCTTCCTTGAGGCAATGCGCGGCCTCGGCCACGGCTAGCCCGTCGGCTGGCAAAATTGGCGTCTTCAAGTCCACCTTCACGGGTCAAATCCTCAAAATCGGCTTCTTGCGGTGCGCGAAAGCGAAGGCTATAAGCCGCGTTCTTGTCGGAGCGTGGCTCAGCCCGGTAGAGCACTGCGTTCGGGACGCAGGGGTCGCAGGTTCGAATCCTGCCGCTCCGACCATTCTCCCAAATCCTTTTAGATACTCGTGTTTTCGAGCGCAACGACCGGCAGCCATGATTAATCCCGTGGATTGGCCCGGTTTGCCGCGCCTTTATTTGCTCGTTGCGGCCTGAAGGATCGGAATGAGGCGTGCGGCTTCGCTTTTCACGAGATCGGTGAGCGGTTTTGGCCCGCGGCGGCCCGGCTCGATGTTGTCGGCGCCGAGGTCGGCCAGCCGTTTTTTGACCTGAGCCTCGTCGAGGCCCGCGTTCAGGGCAGTTGCGAGCTTCTCGACGATCGGCTTCGGCGTGCCGGCCGGGGCGAACACCGCGTACTTCACCGCGCAATCGAAATCGCCAAGGCCCTGTTCGTAGGACGTCGGCACGTCTGGCAGCATCGGACTGCGTTGCTTGGCGGCAATCGCGAGTGCCCGGACGGTGCCCGCCTGCACCTGCGCCAGGGTTCCGAGTACGGGATCGCATTCATAGTCGATTTCGCCCGAGAGCATCGCGTTCAGGACCGGTGCGGTCCCGGTAAACGGAACGAGTGTGGGCTTGATCCCGATTGCGGCGTTGAGAAGCAGGCATCCGATATAGGAAATCGAGCCGACGCCGGCGTGTCCGACATTGAGCTTGTCGGCGTTGGCCTTGGCATAGGCGACGAATTCGCCGAGGTTTTTCGCGGGCAGGTCTTTGCGGACCACGAGCAGTTCGGGATATTCGGCCGCCAAGCCGACCGGCTCGAAATCCTTTTGCGGATCGTAATTCAGGTTGGGGTAGAACGCCGGCGCCAGCGCATTCGTCGACATGTGGCCGAACAGGATCGTGTAGCCGTCGGGAGTTGCGCGCGCGGCCCGGAGCGCGCCGATGGTGCCGCCGGCGCCGTTGATGTTTTCCACGATGACGCTGCGGCCGAGGTGGCGCGAAAAAACGTCGGCGACAATTCGTCCCGTGATATCGGCGGGTCCACCGACGGCAAAGGGGACGATCATGGTGATGGTTCGTGCCGGATAGTCCTCGGCATGTGCCGGCGCGCCGCTTAGTCCGCTCGCCATCAGCAAAAGCGTGGCCGCGCCCCAATGCCTCGTCACGAATACCTCCCTCACCATGGTCTTTTGACCTGACCATGTGCCGGGTTTGACCGGCCAAATCAAAGGAATTTCGTCCCGGTCCTCGGACAGCGGTATTTTTGCAAGCAATGTCTAGCGCGCATTCCCCGTGGTGCCGCCGGTGCCCGTGAACGCGCTATCGAACAATTGTCCGATGGGTTGCCAGCTTCGGCCGTCGAACTGCACCAGCCGCATTTCCTTGACGGGACGGAAATCGCTCGGGCTCGTGGTGATCACAATGCCCGGCAGCGTGACCGAGCTTCGAAAATCCTTCAGCGATTGCGCCTGCTTCATGACGTTCTCCCGGGAGAAGTCATCGCCGCATTGCTTTAGGACCTGCGCCAGCGTCTCAGCAACCGCGTAGCCGAAGACCGCGTAGCTGTCCTCTTTGTCACCTTCCGGATAGTATTTATCCATGAAGGACAGATATTCCTTCATGGCGGCATCTTCTTTCCAGGCGGGATCGCCGCCGTCCTTGAGAAAGGCTGTCGAGATCACGCCGATCGCGTTTTCGAGGCCTCCCGGCCGTAGCCCGTTGGCAATCGAGGCCGCGGCATTGTCCAGAATGAGGACGGGATGCCAATCGGATTCGCCAAGCCGCCGGATCACCTGGGCGGCCATCGCCGGTGCGCCGTCGAATACCAGAATTTCCACGCCTGACCTGTGAAGCAGATCGAGCTGCGGGCCGAGCGAGCGATCCGTTGCATCGAAGGCGGTATCGGCAACGATCATCCGCGCCGCATCGCCCAAGCCATCTTGCATGCCCCGGAAAAGATCGCGGCCGAACTCGTCGTTCTGCCAGAGCACGCCGATCTTCTTTTCGGAATAATAGGCCTGGATATAGTTCGCGAAGATGCGTCCCTCGGTGCGAAATGCGGGCGGCCATCCCATCGTCCAGGGAAACTCCCTTGGATTGGCCCACTGATCGTCGCCTGACGCCACGAACAGCTGCGGGACGCGCTTCTCATTGAGATACTTTCGAACCGCGAGGTTGCTCGGCGTTCCAAACGAGCCGAACACGAAAAGCGCGTTCTCCGTCTCGACGAGGTTGCGCGTGAGGTTGACCGCCTGCAGGGAATCGGAGCTGTCGTCGTAGGAAATGAATTCGATGGCCCGGCCGTTGATGCCGCCACGTTCGTTCAGCATCTGGAAATAGGCGGCCTCGGCTCTTCCGATCGCGCCGAACGCCGCAAACTCCCCGGTGTAGGGCATGAGGTTGCCGATGCGAATGGTGACGTCAGATGGTTTGAGAACCGGGTTGCCGGCGGCAGTGAACGGCCAGGCGGCGAAAAGACCTGCGGCGATCCATCTGATCATGTTCATTCTCCGCTCGCACGAGAACGTCGCGTCCGGGCGAACTTACCATCAACAGGACCGCGCCTGCGCTGGCCTCGCGCCCGTCGGGCCTGCCATTGATGCAGGGTACGAATGTCAGAAACGAGGCACGGAAATGCAAGGGAATCGGCGCCGCGGCAGGATGCCACGGCGCTCGCGCCAGAACGTCTGGTCAGACCTCGAGCTTGTCGCCGCCCTTGAGGTGGAGAATTTCGCGCGCTTCGTCGGAACTCGCGATTTCGAGCCCAAGGCCCTCGATGATCTTGCGGGCGAGCAGCACCTGCTCGGCGTTCGAGGCGGCCATCCGTCCCGGTGCCGCCCAGAGCGAGTCCTCGAGGCCGACGCGGACATTGCCGCCCATGGCGGCCGCCATCGCCGCGATCGGCAATTGATTGCGTCCGGCGCCCAGCACCGACCAGATCATCTTGTCGCCGAACAGCCGGTCGGCGGTGCGCTTCATGTGCAAGACGTCGTCGGGATGCGCGCCGATGCCGCCTTGCAGGCCGAACACGGTCTGGATGAACAGCGGTGGCTTCACCAGGCCCTGATCGAGGAAATATTTGAGGTTATAGAGGTGGGCGGTGTCGTAACACTCGAACTCGAAGCGCGAGCCTGATTCCGCAAGCGTCGTAAGGACATATTCGATGTCCTGAAACGTATTGCGGAACACGATGTCCTTGTTTTCGACGTGCTTGCGCTCCCATTCGTGCTCGAACTTGTTGAAGCGGCTGAGCATGCCGAAGAAGGCGAAGTTCATCGATCCCATGTTGAGGGAGGCGACTTCGGGCTTGTAGGTCGCCGCCGGCCGCACCCGTTCGTCCACCGTCATGGTCGGCGCGCCGCCGGTGGTGAGATTGATCACGCAATTCGAGCGTTGCTTGATGACCTTCAGAAACGGCGCGAAGGCCTCCGGACTTTGATCGGGCTGGCCGGTCTTCGGGTTGCGGGCATGTAGATGCACGATCGCAGCACCGGCTTCCGCCGCCTCGACCGCGGCGTCCGCAATCTCCTGCGGCGTCACCGGCAGCGCCTTCGACATCGAGGGCGTGTGGATCGCGCCGGTGACGGCGCAGGTGATGATGACTTTGCGGGGGGCCATGGATTTTTCCTTTTTGTTGAGGGGATTAGAATCAGGAATTGCCGGCTTGCTTGATCTTGTGGGCGGCGAGCGCCGCAAGGCGTTCGTTGCGCCGCGCGGTCAGGGCGGCGATGCGCTCGGCTTCCGGTTGATGCGGCCATGCCGCGATCACCGCGTCGACGTTCGGGCTTTGATAGACGGACGGACCCGCCGCGGCGGAGGCCAGTTCCTTGTAGAAGCCGGTATAGCGCGCGCAGTAATCGGGTATGCCGCCGGGTGCATTGAGTTCGATGGTCTCAAACGGTCCGAGGAACGACCAGCGCAGACCCAGCCCGTCCTTGACGGTGTGGTCGAGGTCTTCAGCCGAAATGTAGCCTTCACCGACCAGCCGGAACGCTTCGGCGAGCAGCGCGCCTTGCAGCCGGTTCAGCACAAAGCCGTTGATCTCTTTGGTGACCGTGACCGGAACCTGTCCGATCTCGCGATAGATGGCGCGGGTGCGCTCGATCGCTTCCGGAGCGGTCCAGGGCGCGCCACACAATTCGACCAGCGGCACCAGATGCGGCGGGTTGACGGGATGGCCGACCAGGCAGCGAGCCCGGCCGGGCAAATCTTCCGTAAAGCGCGAGGCGGTGATGGCCGACGTCGAGGAGACCAGCAGCGCGTCTTTTCGCGCTAGCCGATCGAGCTGGGCGAAGATGACCCGCTTGTCCTCGATCTTTTCCGGTCCGTTCTCCTGCACGAATTCGACGTCGCGCACCGCTTCCTCGAGACTGCCCGCCACCGAGACCCGGGCGACGGCGCCGTCGGGATCGTCGGCGAGGCCGTGGCGCGCCAGCATGTGCAGTTCGTCGCGAATGAGACGCGGAGCGGCCTTGAGCGCCGCGACATGCGGATCGTTCAATCGGACGTTCCATCCTGCGCGGGCGAAGATCGCGGCCCAGGCCCGCCCGATCAGTCCTGCACCCACGATGGCGACGTTGCGTTCAGCGTTGGCCATGTCTGTCTCTCACCGATCTTCGTTCACGCATGGGTTCATAGCCACAGCACCTTGCGGCGCAGGTCGAGGTCGTCACGGAGCGCGCGCGACGGGCCCCGATGAAGGACCTGGCCGCGCTCCAGCGCCACCGTTGTATCGGACAAAGCCAGCGCCAGGTCGAGATGGTGATCGACGATGATGATGGCGATTTCCTTGCGCAACCGATCGAAGGCCTCGAACAGCTGCTCGACCACGGCCGGCGCCAGCCCCTCGAAGGGTTCATCGAGCAGCAGCACCCGCACATCGCCCGAGAGTGCGCGCGCGACCGCAACCATCTGCTGTTCGCCGCCGGAGAGATAATCCGCGGGGCTATCCAGTCGTTCGCGGATTCGCGGAAAATATTCGTAGACGCGCTCGCGCGTCCAGTGCACGCCATGGCCGGTTTGCCGCTTCAGCCCACCAAGCTCGAGGTTCTGTTCGACGCTCATACCCGCGAAAAGCCCACGGCCCTGCGGCACATAGCCGATGCCGAGGCGCGCATGCTGCGCCGAGGATAGCCCGATCAGTTCGGTTCCAGCGAGCGTGATCGCTCCGCTCGATGCCGGCGTTATTCCGATCAGCGTCTTGAGCAGCGTCGACTTGCCGGCGCCGTTACGCCCGAGCAGCGCCACGATCTCGTTTTCGTGCAGGGTGAAGCTGACGTCGTTGAGGATGTGGCTCTTGCCGTAGAAGGTGTTGACCTTCTCGACCGCGAGCAGGGCGGTCGTACCGCTTGCGGTCTCGCGCGGGCGGGCGGCCACCTCGGTTGCGCCCGATCCGATATAGACTTCCTGCACTTTCGTGCTTCTGCGGGCATCTTCCGCAGTGCCGTCGAGCAATACCCGTCCATCGTTCATCACGGTGACGCGGTCGGCCAACTGGAACACGCGATCGATGTCGTGCTCGACGAGCAGAACGGGAATATCGGCCGAGATACGTTTGATGATGGCGGCGATCCGCTCGCGTTCGGCCGCCGCCAGGCCGGCGAGCGGCTCATCCAGCAGCAGCACGCGCGGCGCGGTTGCGATCGCTATGCCCATGTCGAGCAGGCGCTGCCCGCCATAGGACAACAGTCCAGCTTCGGCCTCCTCGATGCCGGCAAGGCCGAGGTAACGGATGATCGCATCGGTCTCCGCATTGACCACGGCAATCGAAAGCGCCGGCGTCCATGGATCGAAGCGGTGCGGGTGCCGCGCTTGCACCGCGAGGCGGATGTTTTCGCCGACGCTGAGCGCGGGAAACAGATTGGTGATCTGGAACGACCGGCCGATGCCGGCGCGCGCGATCTGTTCCGGCGCGTGGCCGGCGATCGGTTGGCCCAACAGCGACACTTCGCCGGCATCCGGCCGATAGAGGCCGGACAGAAGGTTGAAAGCCGTGGTCTTGCCGGCGCCGTTCGGCCCGATCAGTGCATGCAGCGTGCGATCGGCGATGGAGATATCGACGCCCTGGACCGCCTTGATGCCGCCGAAGCTCTTGACGATTCCCTTCGCCGACAGCACCGCATCGCCGGTGTGGGATTTCGGCCGCAGGAATTCCGGCAGCGGCAATACATCCACGCGACGCCCGGCCATGGCGGCGTCTTCGACGACGCTCTTGCGGAAGGGCGCCATCAGCCGTCCGGCGACGCCGACAAGCCCGGTCGGCGAAAACACGACGAAGGCGACGAAGACGAGGCCGAACCAGAACAGCCAGTTCTCGGTATAGATGGAGAGGAATTCGCGGAACAGGATGAAGAACAGCGCGCCAAGCGCCGGGCCCAAGAAATTCCGCATGCCGCCGATCACGACCATGGCCAGCAGATCTCCGGAGAAGGCAACCGAGATCGGATCGGCCGACGTCATGCGGTTCTGGAACAGCAGCAGGATCCCGGCCAGCCCCGTGATCGAAGCCGACAGCACGAAGGCGATGAGCTTGTAAAGATTGGTGGGATAGCCGAGGAAGCGGGCGCGTTGTTCATTCTCGCGGATCGCAACCAGCGTATGGCCGATGGCGCAGCGATGAAACCGCCACAGCAGGATCAACATTACGAAAGCGATGGCCGCGACGAACCAGTAATAGACGGTCGAGGATTCCAGGTTGAAGCCGAACAGCGTTGGACGCGTGATGCCGCCGAGCCCGTTCTCGCCGCCGGTGACCTCGGTCCAGCGAAACGACACGGAATAAAGCATCGCCGCGAGCGCTAGCGTCAGCAGCGAGAAGTAGACGCCGCGCCGCCGCAAGATCAGGAAGCCAAAGGCGGCCGAGATCACCGCGACCACAAGGACGCCCGCGATGGCTGGACCGAAGAACTGGTCGTGCATCAGGTTGCGCTGGAGCAGGGCGGCGGCGTAGGCCGCGAGGCCAAACCAGGCGCCATGGCCGAACGACACCAGTCCGGTGTGCCCGACCAGAATGTTGAGCGCCATGCAGGCGATCGCGAAGATCACGACTTCCGATGCCGACGTCATGGTCAGGCCGAGCGACAGCAGCACCGGCGGCAGCACAAGCAGCGCCAGGCCTGCGATCACCAGTGGAATGGGAACACGCTTCGACATGCCCCTCACTCGAATCGGGTGATGCGTTCGCCGAACAGGCCGCGCGGCCGGAACAGCAGCACCAGAAGCATCAGGAGATAGATCGCGGCGGTTGACGCCGCCGAATAGCCGATGCCGATCATGACGCCTTTGACGAGGCCAACAAGAAGTGCGGCCGCGACCACGCCCCAGAACGAGCCGAGGCCGCCGATCACCACGACGACAAAGGCCGGCGTGATGATTTCCTGCCCCATCGCGGGATGGATCGCATAGATCGGTGCGAGCAGAACGCCGGCGAGGCCCGCAAGCCCAATGCCGAGGGCTGCGACCGCCGACATATAGGGTTGCAAGGAAATGCCGAGCGCGCCGACCATGTCGGGGTTCTGGACGCCAGCGCGCACCACGCGCCCGAACGAGGTCTTTTGCAGCAACAGCCAGAGACCGGCGACGCAAACTGCGGCGATGCCGAGCAGCACCACGCGATAGAACGAATAGATGAAGCTTCCGATCGCGACCTGCCCGCGCAGCCAGATCGGAATCGAAAACGACAAAGGCGGCGCGCCGAAAATCATCCGCAGCACCTGCTCGGCGACCATCGCAAGCCCGAACGTCATCAAGAGCGAGAGAATGGGGTCGGCGCGATAGAAGCGACGAAATAGCGTTGCTTCGATCACGATGCCGAGCAGCGCAACTGCAATCGGCGCGGCGACGAAGGCGCCGCCGAACCCGAGATAGGGCGAGAGCACCAGCGTGAGATAGGCGCCGATCGCATAGAACGCGCCGTGCGCCAGGTTGACGATGCCGCCGAGCGAGAAAATCAGCGACAGGCCGAGCGCGATCAACAGGTAATAGACGCCGTCAAGCAGCCCGTTCAGAATCTGCTGCGTCAGCAACATGGCGGACATGGATTGAATTCCGCGAAGCACGCGCAAACCGCGTGCTAGTGAAGGTTACAAGAGGCGAAGACTTTCAAATCGTTCGTCATTCGGGATGGTCCGCAGCACAAAATTGACATTCAATTTTGCGCTGAGGACCAGACCCGGAATCTCGAGATTCTCCGATGTGCAATTGCACATCATAGTTCGATGCTTCGCATCGCCCCGGAATGACGGCTTTGAATCAACTCGGGAAGGTGCAGCTGTTCTCTTCCTTCGTGGCGGCGATCACCTCCAGGTCTTCATCGGGGCCGGGTACCGGTGCGCTCGACGTGAAGATGTCCCACTGATTCTTGATCTTGTCGGCGGGTAGAGCGGTCACCGAATACATCTCGTGCATCAGCTGGTGGTCGGAGGCGCGGAAATATCCCTGCCGCGTCTTGAGCAGATCGAATTTTGCGCCCTTTTCCAGATGCTGGATGATATCAGGCGAATTCGTGCTTTTGATTTCGCTGATGGTCTGCGCCACGATTTTGGTGGCGACATACTCGCCCCAGGCCTGGTTTTCCGGTGGCTTGTTGTACTTCTTCGTAAAGGCCGCGACGAAGGCCTTGGTTCCAGGCGTGTCCAGCAAATGATGCCACACCACCGGCCAGGTGCCGACGAAATTGCCCTTGCCGGCAGCCCAGGCGAGCGCCGTGTCGAAGCCAAAGCCGCCGACGGGGAAGGTGAGGCCGAACTCGGCATATTGCTTGAGGAAGTTGGTGATCTGGTTGCCGGCAAGATTGATCACGACGAGATCCGGCTTGGCATCGCGGATCTTCAAGAGATAAGCGGAAAAATCGGTGGCGTCGGTCGGCACCAGATCGTCGCCGGCGAAGTTGCCGCCATTGGCTTCCATGAAGCGCTTCGAGACCTTCAACAAGTCATGGCCGAACGCGTAATCGGCCGTGAGCGAGTACCATTTCTTGCCCTTGACCAGACCGTCGCGCAGGAAGGAGCGGCCGACGGTTTTGACATACATCGAGTTCTGCGACTCGACGTGGAACATGTAACGCTGGCAATCCTTGCCGCGCAGCGCGTCCGAATTGCCGCCGGTGTTGATGAACAGCGTCTTGTTGCGCGAGGCGACCTGCGCGATCGTGAGACACGAGGCGGACGAAATCTCGCCGATGATGCAGGCGACCTTGTCGCGCTCGATCATGCGCTCGGCTTTGGTGGAAGCGGTCTGCGGGTTGACCGAGTCTTCCTTCAACAGTTCGACCTTGCGCCCCATCATGCCGCCGGCGGCGTTGATTTCTTCGACCGCAAGATCGATCGACATCACGGCATATTCGCCGAGGGGCCCAAGAAATCCGGTGCGCGGGGTGAGGTGACCGATCTTGATGACGTCGGAAGTCTGGGCGCGCAGGATGGATGGCGCTCCAAGTCCCGACGCGAGTGCGAGGCCGCCGGCCGTCTTCAACAGGCCACGGCGTGTAAATCGATTGAACTCTGACATCAGCGCTTTTCCTCCCTGCTCCAGCCGTGCGGCCGCTTCTTTGTCGGCCGCCGCAACGTTCGTTTCGTGACGCTGTTGCCCGGCTTGCCGTGATCTGTGATCACAGTTAGAGTTGCAAAAGACGGGGCGCTTGTCGAGTCCCTCTCAAGACGCCTTCCGTGAAATGCGGGGCTGGTGGAGATGACGCGTTGAATTTGCCGGCCGCACTTAATCTGGTCGAGCCGCTCGATCGCCAGACGCTGGGTGAGCGCGCCTACGCGCAGTTGGCGGATCTGTTGATTTCCGGCCGGCTCGCGCCGGGCGAGAAATTGTCGCTGCGGGCGGCCGCCGATGTGCTCGGCGTCTCCATCATGCCGGTGCGTGAGGCGGTGTCGCGGCTTGTTGCCGACCGGGCGCTGGAAGTTACGCCGAACCGCGCGGTGCGGGTGCCGCTGATGACAGCGGCGCAATTCCGCGATCTGACCAAGGTGCGGATCGCGATCGAGGGGCATGCGGCGGCTGAAGCCGCACTCAATCGGAACAATGACGATCTGGCTGCGATTGCGAGCGCCGAGGAGGCGATGCGGGCCGAGAGTAAAAAATCCAAGCCCGATCTGACGCGGGCCGTCGAACTCAACAAGACTTTTCATTTCGCGGTCTACGAAGCCTCGCACTCTCCTGTTCTGGTCGAGATCATCCGCGCGCTGTGGCTCAAGGCCGGCCCCGTCATCAATCTCGATCTCCGCGCCAACCCCGAACGGCTCGCCAAGGGTGACGCGATCCGCTTCCATGCCGATGTGCGCCGCGCGATTGCGGCCAAAGAGCAGGCGGCAGCACGCACCGGCGTCGCGGCCGACATCAGCGGCGCGGCGAAAGTCATTCTTTCGCGCGGCGGGCTAGCGGACTGAATTTCAGACAACACACTGGAGTAGCCATGAATCTCGACATCAACGGCTTGCGCGTGCTGGTGACGGCAGGTGCCAACGGCATTGGGCTAGCGATCGCGCGCGCCTTTGTGCGCGAAGGCGCGAGAGTGCACACCTGCGACGTCGACGATACCGCGCTGTCGGCGCTTGCCAGATCTGACCCCTCGATCACCCAGACCAAGTGCGACGTCTCCGACCGCAACGCCGTGAAGCATTTGTTCAACGAGGCGGTGGGAATTCTGCGCGGCCTCGATGTGCTGGTGAACAATGCCGGCGTTGCCGGCCCCACCTCCAAGGTCGAGGAGATGAATCCGGAAGACTGGGACCGCTGCCTGGAAATCTGCCTGACCGGGCAATTCAACTGCGCCCGGCTTGCCGTGCCGCTGCTGCGTCAGAGCAAGAACGCTTCGATCGTGAATATTTCGTCCGCCGCAGGAAGGCTCGGATTTGCGATGCGAACACCTTACGCCGCGGCGAAATGGGGCGTGATCGGTTTCACCAAATCGCTGTCGATCGAACTCGGGCCGGACAATATTCGCGTCAACGCGATCTTGCCCGGACTTGTGGCAGGCGACCGGCAACGTCGCGTGCTGGAGGCGAAAGCGCAGCAGCGTGGCATTTCCTACGCCGAGATGGAACGCACGGCGTTTTCCTACACCTCGATCAAGGACTATGTGACGCCGGATCAACTCGCGGATCAGATCGTCTTCATGTGCAGTCCGCGCGGCAAGACGATTTCCGGGCAGGCGATCTCGATTTGCGGCGATACCCAGATGCTGGGATAGGCGTTGCAAAAACGCAGAGGTGACGCCGCCTGTCAGGCGATGACAGCCGGCTAACTTTTTGCTCAATTCGGGCGCGGTCGAAACTCCGGCTCGCTGGAAACGCCAAATGCACTTTATCGAACTGAACGGTGTTGCGCTTCGCTATGAGTTGAGCGGGACAGGTGATCGTACGCTGGTGCTCGTGCATGAAATGGGAGGCTCGCTCGAAAGCTGGGACGAGGTCGTCCCGCATTTTGCGCCATCGCGTCGTGTGCTGCGCTATGACACCCGCGGGGCAGGGATGTCGCAGAAAGTCCGCGGCGAACTCACCTTCGCCACCATGGCCGCCGATATTGCCGCACTGCTCGACGCGCTCGGCATAACGGGCAAGGTGGCGCTTGCGGGCGTCGCCGTCGGTGGCGCGATCGCGCTGCAATTCGCCGCCCAATATCCCGAACGCGCAAGCGCCGTCATCGTCGGTAGCCCCGCGACCGGCATCGCGGCCGCTCGACGTCCTGCGGCGCGCGAACGCCTCGCCAAGATCGAGGCCGGAGGCATGGCCGTTGCCGTCGAGGATGCGATGTTGAACGGCTATGCGCCGGAGTTGCGCGGCGATGCCGGACGCTTCGAACGATTCCGCGCACGCTGGCTCGGCAACGATCCCTCGAGCTATGCGACGATCTGGGGAATGCTGGCGAATGCCGACATGGGGGAAACACTTGGCAAGATACGCTGTCCGGCGCTTGTGATCGGAGGCAGCCTCGATCGCGTCCGGCCGCCAGCGACCGCACAGGAAACGGCGCAAGCAATCTCAGGCGCGCGTTATATCGAAGTCAACACCGGACATTATATGGCGGTCGCAACGCCCGATCTGATCGCTAGTTCCATCAACGAATTTCTGAAATCCGTCAACGCGTGACGCTTTCCAGCATCGAGGTTCACTATATGACTTCTCAGCCTTCTCAGCAGATCCCCGGCGTGTACTCCCGCAAGATCGGCGACATCGTCGTCACCGCCATCAGCGATGGATATCTCGACGGCAATCTCGACGTGATGCGCAACGTCGATCTCGACAAGGCGCACACGATTCTGCGCGAAGCGTTCCGCCCCGCACGCCGAACCAGCGTCAATACGTTCCTGATCCATTCCAAGGGCCGTTTGGCGATCATCGACACCGGATCGGGCAACTATCTTTTGCCGACCGCCGGCTTCGTTCAGCGCAATCTTGCGGGGGCGGGGATCGATCCGAAGTCGATCGACACGGTGCTACTCACCCATATGCACCCCGATCATTCGGCCGGGCTGACCGACATGTCGAACGGCCAGTTGCTGTTTCCGAATGCGGAACTGGTCATGCACGAAAATGAATTGCCGCACTGGTTCGACGATGGCGCCATGGCGAAGGCCGACGAGCGGGCGAAGAAGCTGTTTTTCCAGGCAGGGCGCGAGCAGGTCGCGCCCTACAAGAACCGCACGCGGCTGTTCAAAGAGGGCGAGGTCTTTCCCGGCGTGACCGCGGTGCCGAGTCACGGACACACGCCGGGGCACACCGCCTATCTGATCGCGTCGGGCAATCACCAACTGATGATCTGGGGCGACACGGTTCACGTGCCGGAAGTACAAACCGCTATTCCCGAAGCCGGCATGGGTTTCGACAGCGATCTCGCCATGGCGGCTGCCTCGCGCAAGCGGATGTTTGATCGGGTGAGCGCCGACGGCACCCTGGTTGCCGGCATGCATCTGCATTTCCCCGGCTTCGCGCGCCTAGCGCGGCGCGGCGAGGCTTACGCGCTTTACCCCGAAGCGTGGGTTCACAGTTTCGAACAGGTCTGACGGACCGGGCCAATCCAGCATCACCGCGAGTCCTTCGGCAAATGTCAAATCCGAAACCGCACTGGGCCCCGATATTTGCCAGCGCCCATCGGTTCTGACATTCGTAAATGAACCCGCCGCGACCAAATACGAATGTCGGAACCGAGGCGCTGGGGGGATGACACTCGCGCAAGTATTTGCTCAATTGTCCGGGCGCAGCCCAAGCCCTCCCGCTGTGTCCGTCACTTTCATTCGGAGAATCCAATGCCCTTCGATCTGGTCCTGCGCGGTGGCCGCGTGGTTGATCCCTCGCAAAAAATCGATGCCATCACCGACGTAGCTTTTTCCGGCGGCAAGGTCGCTGCGGTCGGAAAGGCGCTCAAGACGGATCCGGGCACCGATGTGCGCGATGTATCGGGCTATATCGTCACGCCCGGCCTGATCGATCTGCACACGCATGTCTATTGGGGTGGCACCTCGCTTGGCATCGACGCCGAGGAATTTTGTCGCACGTCCGGTGTTACCACCGCGATCGACACCGGCAGCGCCGGTCCTGGCAACTTCGCCGGCTTCCGCAAACATGTGATCGAGCCGTCTCAGGTTCGTATCCTCGCGTACTTGCACGTCTCGCATGCCGGCATTTACGGCTTCTCGCATCGGGTCATGGTCGGAGAGAGTGAAGAAATCCGGCTGATGAATCCGATCGACGCGGTTCAGGTTGCGGATGCCAACCGCGATCTTATCGTCGGCATCAAGGTGCGGGTCGGCCGCACGTCGTCGGGCGCTTCCGGCATCGTGCCGCTTCAGATCGCGCTGGAAGTGGCCAACGAGGTCGGCATGCCGCTGATGTGCCACATCGACCATCCGCCGCCGACCTACGAAGAAGTGGTCAGCCTGCTACGTCCCGGCGACGTTCTGACGCATGCCTTCCGGCCGTTTCCGAACGCGCCGTGCACCGCGCAAGGCACGGTCAAGCAGGTCGTGCTCCAGGCACGCGAGCGCGGCGTGTTGTTCGATATCGGCCATGGCCGGGGCTCGTTCGCCTTCAAGACCGCGCGCGCCATGCTCGCCAACGGCTTTTATCCCGACACGATTTCCTCCGACGTCCACATCCTCTGCATCAACGGGCCGGCCTTCGACCAGGTGACGACGATGTCCAAGTTCCTGTGCATGGGCATGCCGTTCCCGGATGTGGTCGCCGCTTCGACGGTCAATGCAGCGATGGCGTTGCGGCGTCCCGAACTCGGCAGCCTCAAGCCGGGCAGCGTCGGCGACGCCACGCTGCTTGTCGATCAACGAAGGCAAATTCGATTACGAAGATGTCGTCGGCGAGCATCTGATCGGCGACCGCAGAATCCTGTCCGAGGGCGTCGTTGTCGGCGGGCGTTGGTGGCACCCGACGGAGTCGCCGAAATTCAAACGGCTCGCTAGCTAAGCTTCTTCAAAAATGCTGTGATCCGTCAACGCGAGGGCTGAAATCGCTTGTTATGACGGGAGTTTGTCGGCCGTTCGCTGGCATATCATTTGCAGGCAAATGGGGCTATTCGCGCCATTGCCTGATAAGCTCGTTTAGAGCCTAATCGCGGCGGCGTTCGGATTTGGGAGGTCTTAAATGGATCGCAGGACGGTGTTGAAGGGATTGGCAGGGGCGGGCAGCCTGGCTGTGTCGGGTGGCTTGTCGATGCCAGCGTTGTCGCAAGGCGCTGCCGCGAAAACCTTGCGGTTTGTGCCGCAGGCCGATCTTGCGAATTTCGACCCCATCTGGACCACGCAATATGTGGTGCGCAACGCCGCTGTGCTGGTGTGGGATACGCTCTACGGCGTCGACGACAAATTGCAGCCGCAGCGTCAGATGGTCGAGTCCGAGGAAGTGTCGAGCGACGGCCTGACCTGGACCTTCCGCCTGCGACCCGGCCTCAAATTCCATGATGGCGAACCTGTACGTTCAAAGGACGTGGTGGCGAGCCTGACGCGCTGGTCGGCGCGCGATTCCATGGGACTGATGCTGAAGGCGACCCAGAATGAACTCACCGCGGTCGACGACAGGACGTTCAAATGGGTGCTGAAGAAGCCCTATCCGAAAATGCTGCTGGCGCTCGGCAAGAACAATACGCCTTGCGCCTTCATCATGCCGGAGCGCATCGCCCAGACCGATCCGTTCAAGCAGATCAGTGAATATGTCGGCTCCGGACCGATGAAGTTCGTCCGCAGCGAATGGGTGCCTGGTGCCAGGTCGGTGTTCGAGAAGTTCGCCGATTACGCGCCGCGGCAGGAAAAGAACTCGTGGTTTGCCGGCGGCAAGCAGATGTTGCTCGATCGGATCGAATGGGTGGTGATCCCCGATCCGGCGACGGCTGCGGCCGCACTCCAGAACGGCGAGGTCGACTGGTGGGAAAATCCGCTCCCCGATCTGGTCCCGGTCCTGAAGAAGAACCGCAACATCAACGTCGACATCGCCGACCCGCTCGGCAACGTCGGCTCGTTCCGCATGAATCATCTCCATCCGCCGTTCGACAATGTGAAGGTGCGGCGTGCCGTGCTTACCGCGCTGAACCAGGAAGACTATATGCGCGCGCTGGTCGGCGACGACACCTCGCTATGGAAACCGCTGCCCGGCTTCTTTACGCCCAATACGCCGCTTTATACCGAAGAGGGCGGCGAAATCCTCAAACAGCGCAATATCGATGCGGCCAAGAAATTGCTGGCCGAGAGCGGCTATGCCAACGAGCCGGTCTCCTGCATCGTCGCGCAGGATCAGGTGATCACCAAGGCGCAAGGCGATGTCACCGCCGATCTGTTGAAGCGCATTGGCATGAATGTCGATTTCGTCGCCACCGATTGGGGGACGGTCGGCGCTCGCCGTGCCCAGAAAGCGCCGCACAACCAGGGTGGCTGGGAGATGTTCCACACTTGGCACGCTGGTGCGGACTGCATGAATCCCGCCGTGTATATTGCCATTCGGGCCAACGGTGATAAGGCCTGGTTTGGCTGGCCGAACAGCCCCGCCGTGGAACAGGAGGTCACGGCATGGTTCGAAGCCAAGAATCTCGATGAGGAAAAGGCGGCGGTTGCCCGCCTCAACAAGGCGGCGCTCGAGGACGTCGTGTATGCGCCGACCGGCTTCTTCCTGAGTTACACCGCCTGGCGCAAGAACGTGTCCGGCATCGTAAAGGGACCGGTTCCGTTCTCCTGGGGTGTGTCGAAGACCGCTTAACGGTTGCGGTCAAGCAGCATGGGCTCCTTTATCCTCCGGCGCGTCCTGACCACCATCCCCGTGATGGCGATCGTGGCGTTTTTCGTCTTCAGCCTGCTCTATATCGCGCCGGGCGATCCGGCGGCAGTGATCGCCGGCGATCAGGCGAGCCCCGCCGACGTCGAGCGAATTCGCCAGAGTCTCGGCCTCGACCGGCCGTTCCTGGTCCAGTTCGGCGGCTGGCTCTGGCGCATCCTGCATTTCGATCTCGGCACCTCGATCTTCACCAACTTGCCGGTGACGTCCATGATCGCGCAGCGGATCGAGCCGACGCTGTCACTGATGGTGTTAAGCCTCATCCTCACTATTTTCGTCGCTGTGCCGCTGGGGGTGATCGCGGCCTGGAAGGCAGGAAGCTGGATTGACCGTTCGATCGTGGCTTTCACCGTGGCCGCCTTCTCGCTTCCTGTTTTTGTCGTCGGATATGTCCTCGCCTATGTGTTTGCACTCGAACTCGATTGGCTGCCGGTGCAGGGCTATACGCCGTTCTCGGAAGGTTTCTGGCCATGGTTGCAAAGTCTGATCCTGCCTGCGGTCGCGCTCGGCGACGTCTATATCGCTCTGATCGCGCGCGTCACGCGCGCCTCCATGCTTGAAGTGTTGCAACAGGATTATATCCGCACCGGGCGCGCCAAGGGCCTGGGTCAGCCGAGCATCCTGTTTGTTCATGCGCTGAAAAACGCCGCGGTGCCGATCGTCACCGTGATCGGCATCGGCATTGCGTTGTTGATCGGCGGCGCGGTGGTGACCGAGAGCGTGTTCGCGATTCCAGGAATTGGACGTTTGACCGTCGATGCGATCCTGCGCCGCGACTATCCGGTCATCCAGGGCATCGTGCTGATGTTCAGCTTCCTCTATACGCTCGTCAACCTGATGGTCGACGTCACCTACACCATGATCGATCCGAGGATCCGCTATTGACCGCCTCGACCACCGCATCTGTCCCGCTGCCGCCTGGCCTCGTCATTGCGCCACAAATGCCGGACCTCATGGCGCCGCCGAAAATCCGGCACGGCGTGCTTGGCTTTCTGCGCAACAACCCGACAGTGGCGATCGGCGGCACGCTCCTTCTCATTCTCGTCTTGATGGGAATCTTCGCACCCTATCTCGGGACCGTCGATCCGACCGCGCTCGCGCCTGCCAAACGTCTCCGTGCACCATCCGCGGACTACTGGTTCGGGACCGACGCGCTTGGCCGCGACGTTTATTCGCGCGTATTGTATGGCACGCGTGTCTCGCTCACGGTCGGCCTTTCGGTGGCATTGTTTGCAACGCTTGTCGGACTTACGATCGGTCTTGTCTCGGGTTTCGTGCGCTGGGCCGACGGCATCATCATGCGCGTCATGGACGGCCTGATGTCGATCCCGCCGATTTTGCTGGCGATTGCGCTGATGGCTTTGACGCGCGGCAGCGTCGGTAACGTCATCATGGCGATCACGGCCGCCGAAATTCCGCGTGTTTCGCGCCTGGTGCGCGGCGTCGTTTTATCGTTGCGCGAGCAGCCTTACGTGGACGCCGCGATCGCTTGCGGCACGCGAACGCCGATGATCATCCTGCGCCACATCCTGCCCAACACGCTGGCGCCGATGCTGGTGCAGGCCACATACGTTTGCGCCAGCGCGATGATTGTCGAATCCATTCTCTCCTTCATCGGGGCCGGCACGCCGCCGACGATTCCGTCCTGGGGCAACATCATGGCCGAGGGCAGGGCGCTGTGGCAGGTGAAGCCGTACATCGTGTTCTTTCCGGCTGCGTTCCTCTCCGTGACCGTCCTTGCCGTCAATCTGGTGGGCGATGGTCTGCGCGATGCGCTCGATCCGCGCATGGCCAAGAGCATCTAAGGTCGGGTTCAATGGCATTGCTCGAAGTCGAGAACCTGCAGACCCATTTCCGCACCCCCGACGGCATCAACCGCGCCGTCGACGGCGTTTCCTTTCATGTCGACGAAGGCGAGACGCTGGCGATCGTCGGAGAATCCGGTTGCGGAAAATCCGTCACTTCGATGTCGCTGATGCGGCTCATCCCGGAGCCGCCGGGAAAAATCGCCGGCTCCGTCCGTTTCCGCGGCAAGGATCTTCTGAAACTCAGCGATCGCGAAATGCGCGATATCCGCGGCAACGACATTTCAATGATCTTTCAGGAGCCGATGACGAGCCTCAATCCGGTGTTGACCGTCGGACGCCAGATCGGCGAGACGCTGCGGCTGCATCAGGGGCTCGACAAGGAGGCCGCCGAAAATCGCGCTGTCGAGCTATTGACCCTGGTCGGCATCCCGGAGCCGGCGCGCCGCGTGCGTGAATATCCGCATCAGCTGTCCGGTGGCATGCGTCAACGCGTGATGATCGCGATTTCGCTCGCATGCAACCCCAAACTTTTGATCGCGGACGAGCCGACCACGGCGCTCGACGTCACCATCCAGGCGCAAATCCTCCAACTGATGCTGGACTTGAAGCAGCGCGTCGGAGCGGCTGTCATTCTGATTACCCACGATCTCGGCGTGGTTGCCGAAGTCGCCGAGCGTGTCATGGTGATGTATGCTGGCCGCAAGGTCGAGGAGGCGCCGGTCGCCGAGCTGTTTCGTTCGCCGCGGCATCCCTATACGCAAGGCTTGCTTGGCGCTGTGCCGAAGCTCGGCTCGTCCTTGACCGGCGCGGCGCGGCGCCTTGCCGAAATTCCAGGACAAGTACCGAGCCTCAAGCAGCGCATTCAGGGCTGCGCCTTTGCCGGACGTTGTCCGCTTGTTACCGAACTCTGCCGTGAGGTCGCGCCGGGGTTGGAAGAAAAGTCATCGCGCCATTTCGCCGCCTGTCACTTTGCGAAGAAGGAGGCGGCCGCGGCATGAACGTCCCCTTGTTGCAGGTCAACGACCTCAAAAAGCATTTCCCGATCCGCGGCAAACTGTTCGGCCGCAGCACGAGCCGCGTCTATGCCGTGGACGGCGTATCCTTCGAGATCGCCCGCGGCGAAACGCTATCGCTGGTCGGCGAGTCCGGCTGTGGAAAATCGACTGTCGGACGCGCGATCCTGCGCCTGTTCAATATCACCGCAGGCCAGGTGGTGCTCGATGGCCAGCGCATCGACGCCCTGTCGCCGGAGCGCTTGCGCCGCATCAGACGCCGCGTCCAGGTCGTGTTTCAGGACCCGTTCTCCAGCCTTAATCCGCGCTTGCGTGTGCGCGACATTCTGGCCGAGCCGATCCGCAACTTCGGCCTCGCCAAATCGGCGGCCGAACTTGAATCCAAGGTCGCAAGCCTGATGGATACCGTGCGGCTGCCGCGCGACGCGCTTAATCGCCGGCCGCACGAATTTTCGGGCGGACAGCGTCAGCGCATCTGCATCGCGCGGGCGCTTGCGGCCGAGCCCGATTTGATCGTCTGCGACGAGGCAGTCTCGGCGCTCGACGTCTCGGTCAAGGCGCAGATCGTCAACCTGCTGCAGGACCTGCAACGGGAATTTGGTCTCGCGATGCTTTTCATCAGCCACGATCTGGCGATCGTGGAGCACATGACCCATCGCGTCGCGGTGATGTATCTCGGCAAGATCGTGGAGATGGCGCCGCGGCACCTGATTTTCGCATCGCCCAAACATCCCTACACCAAGGCGCTGCTCTCGGCGGTGCCGGTGCCGGACCCGACCGTGCGCCGTACGCCGCTGATCCTGAAGGGCGATGTGCCGAGCCCGATCAATCCGCCGAGCGGATGCCGGTTTCACACCCGCTGCCCGTATGTGTTCGATCGTTGCCGTACGGAAGAGCCGGAGCTTCGGCAGGCTGCGGAAGGCCAGTGGGCGGCCTGCCACCTCGATGCGTTGCCGGAAACACCGGCAACGGCGACGTAACGGTGCGATCAGAGTTTCGGCAGGCCTGGATCGAACCGCAAGACACTTTCGACCCATTTGGCGGCCGAGAGCAGCCGCTGGTCTTGCCGATAACCACCGACAAGCTGAATGCCGAGCGGAAGATGGTTCTTGCCAAATCCCGCCGGCAGCGAGATCGCGGGTGCTCCGATCAGGGTCCACGGTGCGCAATATTCGGCCTTGCCGGTGAAGTCGAGGCCTTCCGGCGCTTCGCCGAAAGCCGGCACGGTCAGGATAGCGTCGAAGCCTGACATCTGTTCGGTCAATGCTATCAGCAGTTTCTCCTGCTGAGATCTGGCGGCGAGATAGTCGAAGGCCGCCGTTGTTTTCCCCGCCGCGACCTGCGTCTTCAGGTGGTTGCTGGTGCGATCGGGATAGCGTTCGACGAGGTCGCTAAAGATCAGCGACGCTTCGCTCGCGAGAATGGTGTTGATCGTGTTCCAGTTGACGGCGTCGAGTTCTTCCCATTCGCGCTCTTCCACGACAGCGCCGGCCTCGCGCAGCCTTGCAGCTGTGGCCTCAAACAGCTTCTGCTGTTCGGCCTCGACGTCGGCCCAGTTCTGAAACCGCATGATCCGAAGATGCGGTCTTTCGAGCGGCGCCACGCCCCGGCCGGGATCGATATTGAAACCCGGGAGAGGGCGGCCGTGAACATCGAGATCGCTCGTGGCGGTGAGCAGGGATAGCGCAAGGGCCACATCGTCGACGCGGCGGGCAAAGAACCCGACGTGATCGAGCGAGGGGCTCAAGGGATGCACGCCGGTGCGCGGGATGGCGCCGAAACTGGGTTTGAGGCCGACAACGCCATTGAACGCCGCAGGCCGGATCACCGAGCCCAGGGTCTGCGTTCCCAGCGCCAGCGGCACGATGCCGGCTGCCACGGCCGCTGCGGAGCCGGATGACGAGCCGCCCGGCGTATGGCGCGCGTTCCACGGATTGGTGGTGGGACCGGGATGACGCCAGGCGAATTCGGTCGATACTGTTTTGCCGAAGATCGTGGCGCCGAGCTGGCGCAGCCGTGCGACCACCCAGGCATCTTGCGACGGCACGTGATCGCGATAGATCGGCGATCCGTTGGTGGTCGGCATGTCCGACGTTGCGATGATGTCCTTGATGCCGACGGGGATGCCGGAGAGAAGTCCCGGCCGGCGGCTGACATCGCGCGGCAGGTATTCAAACGCCTTCAGAACGGGCTCAGCGGCTTTCGCCCGCTCGAGACAGGCGGCAGCGTAGTCATCGGCAAACCGGCTATCCTGTTTGAAACGGCGCAAAAGCTCGAGCACACTGGCGCTGAAATCGGAGCCTGACGTCGTATCGTTCATAAGATTACGCTTTCGCAAGCACGAGGTGACTGGTCAGCCGCCGCGCGATGTCGCGTCGCAGCGCGTTGAATTCCGGCGACGACACGTCGCGCGGACGCGGCAGTTCGATGCGGAAGTCGCTGTCGATCCGCCCGGGCCCCGCGCTCATGACCAGCACGCGGTCGGCGAGCAGCACGGCTTCCTCGACAGAGTGGGTGACGAAGATGGTGGTCACGCCCGTGCGCTTCCAGATTTGCAGGAGTTCGTTCTGAAGCTGTTCGCGGGTCAGCGCGTCGAGCGCGCCGAACGGCTCGTCCATCAGAAGAATATTGGCGTCGTTGGCGAGCACGCGCGCGATCGCGACACGTTGCTTCATGCCGCCCGATAGCTGGTTCGGATAGCGATCGGCAAAGCGATCGAGCCCGACCATTTTGACAAATTCGTCCGTGGTCTTGTCGATCTCCTCGCGCGGCAGGTGGCGCTGCCGCGGCCCGAAGCTGATGTTCTGACGCACCGTCATCCACGGAAACAGCGCGTAGTCCTGAAACACCATGCCGCGATCGCTGCCGGGCCCGGTGACAGGCTTGCCGTCGATCGACACCTGGCCGGTGGTCGGCTCTTCGAATCCGGCGATGATGCGAAGCAGCGTGGATTTGCCGCAGCCGGAAGCGCCGATCATGCAGACGAATTCGCCTCTGGGGATGGCGAGATCGACCGGCGCCAGCGCCTCGACTTCGTCGTCGCCGACCGCAAAGCGCTTGGTCACGCCGCGGATAGTCAGAAGGTCCTGATGCCCGTTACTCACGATGCTGCGGGCTCCAGCTCAGGAGGCGATTGCTGATCGCCACGATGATGCGGTCGGTGACGAAGCCGCAGGCGCCGATCACGATCATCCCCGTGATCACGAGGTCGGTGCGCGACAGCGTGCGGCCGTCCATCACAACAGAGCCGAGGCCGGTCGGGACGCCGGTCATCTCGCCGACCACGATCAGGATCCAGGCAAAGCCGTGCGCGACCCGCAATCCGTTGAAGATCGCGGGCAGCGATGCCGGCAACACGATCTGCCGGAACAGGCCGGTGCCGGAACAGCCGAGCATGGAAGCCGCCTCGAACAGTCGCGGATCGATCGAGCGCACGCCGAACATGGTGTTCAGGAGGATCGGATAGAACGCGCCGAGGAAGACCAGGAAGATCGCGGCATTCGGCCCCAGTCCGAAGAAGATCATCGACAGCGGCAGCCATGCCGTCACAGGGATCGGCCGCAGAACCGAGATCGTGGGATCGAGCAGTTGCCGCAACACCTTGATGCGCCCGATCATCATCCCCAAGGGGATGCCGATGACAGCGGCGAGGAAGAAGCCGCCATAGACGCGCTGCATCGACTTCCAGACATGAGTGAGGATCGTGCCGCTGAAGGCGTCGTCATAGATGCCGCCAAAGGTGAAGTCGTACATCATCACCGCGACCTGATACGGGCTCGGAATCAGCCGTGTGCCCGTGATCGCAACCGCACGGTCCCAGATCAGGATCAGGAGGATCGGAAAGCCCGCGCCAAGCACGATGGCCCGCAGCGTCTCCAGCCGCTGCCGCTTTCGGCGCGGAGAGGCGGTCGCGGCCGGCAGGTTCGTTTCGGTGCCATCGGGCAGGGTGGTGGCGTGGTCGCTCACTTAAGTCGAGCTTACATGAACTGTTGGGTGATGGCGTGCGCCATATCGGGCGCCTGCCGGACCTGCTTCTTCTCGACCATCAACTCGCTATAGGCCTTGGCGCGCTCAACGAACTGGTTGTCGATCTTCCAGGTCAGTTCGACGTTCGGCACCGCCTTTTCGATCGATGGGCGCTGCTGACCAAGCTTCTGCATCGCGACTTCGACCATCTCCTCGGGATGCGCCATCGCGTAGTCGGTCGCCTTCTTGTGCATGTCGACGATCATCTTCAACCGCTCGGGGTTCTCCTTGATCAGCTTTTCGCTGGCCGAGAGGATCATGTTGAGCGAGCCGATCGGCGTCGAATAGGGGTATTCGACGAGGCGGCCGGTGCCGTTGGCAAGGCTGATTCCGGGGCCGGGCTCGGCGCCGACATAGGCATCGATGTCGCCGCGGGCGAGCGCAGCGGGCATGTCGCTGAAGGATAACCGGATCGGCTGGATGTCCTTGACCGACATGCCTTCGGCTTTCAGCCGCTCGAGGATGACGACTTCCTGCGTCGAGCCCGGGAAGATCGCGACGCGTTTGCCCTTCAGATCCTTGATCGTCTTGATGTCGGATTTGGCGTCGGCAATGATGCCCATGCCGCGATTGGTGGCGGCCGCGACGATCACGACCGGTTCGCCCGCGGCGGCGCCGAGCAGGAACGCGGCAATGCCGTGAATGCAGGTGTCGACGGTGCCGGTCAGCACCGCATTCTTGCCGTCGGTCGGGCTCTCGAAAGGAATGACTTCGATCTTGTAGCCGGGCGGCGCGAACTTCTCGTAGAAATAGGGCGTGATGCCGTGAATGAGTTTCAGCGTACCCACCCGCAGCACCTTGTCCTCAGCGCTCGCCTTCGGCGCGCAGATCACAAGCGAGAGAGTTGCAAATAAAACGGGCAGCAGGCGGGTCAAAGACGACGCAGCGGGCATGGCAATCCTTTCAGCCAACACGATAAATCCAGATATGACCCGGCGACCGCACCCTATACAGGAAGCCTCTCATCGAGGGAACCATCGATTATCCAACGCGTAGGAAGCGTTGGAAGGTGGCGCAAGTGGCTGCTGCGGTAACCTTGCCCGTCAAATCCACTGGAATCGGCGGCTTCTTGCCTTAAATAGCGAAGGTGGGCGGGCAATTGGCTGAGGGAGGCCTCGATGGGCTTGAATCGCATGTGGTTGGCCGCCATTGGCATGACGGCTTTGGCGTGGAGCGGCCTGTCGGCTGCGCAGCAATATCGTGCCGATGAATTTCTAAAGCTCGACCTCTCGCGCGCTGTGCTGTCGCCGAAGCCGCTTGGTCCGGCCACAAGCTTTGCTCCGGGCCCCCTGAATGTGACGATTGATCGCGGCAAGGACGCAGCCCAGTCCAATGCAGAATTGCTGGCCGATCCCAAGACCGTGTCTACCCCGACGGTTCATGCCGAGAGCGCGTCCACAACCCATACGTCCACAACCAAAACGGCGCTCAAGCCCACCGCTTCGACACGCACGCGCGTCGCTCATGCGCGCGCAGACCAAGCTCCGCCGCACAAGCCGCGCGCACTGGTCGCGCTTCACGGACGAAATCCCCTTGAAGCGCAAGCCCGCGATACCAGCGTCCAGGTCTGGCCTTGCCGCTCCGGCGGTATCTGCAACTGGAAGCGATAGGTCGATGGCGGTTATGACGCCATCTTGATTTGAAGGCTGCCCCACGGGCACACTATCAGCGACAGACGATTTCGCTCAAATCCCGCCTAAATCATTTCCCTTCCTCGCCCCTGCATGGACAAGGGCTGCTAGTCTTCGGAGTTCATCATAATGGAACAGCTGCAAACGCAGGGCATCAGCCTGCCGCGCCTTGGCCTCGGCACCTATCGCATGCAGGGCGACGCCTGCCGCGCGGCGGTGGAAAGCGCGCTTGCGCTCGGCTACCGCCACATCGACACCGCGGAGATGTATGGCAACGAGGAAGCGATCGGGGCTGCGATTGCCGCCGCCGGGATCCCGCGCAAGGACCTTCACGTCACCACCAAGGTCTGGAACGAGAACCTGGCACCGGATGCAATCCGCCGCGCTTTCGATGCCAGCCTGAAGAAGCTCAGGCTCGACCAGATCGACCTCTATCTGGTGCACTGGCCGGCGCCGAACATGAATCTGTCGGCGATGTTCGAGACCCTGATGAAATTAAAACAGGAAGGCCGCACGCGCGCGATCGGCGTCGCCAACTTCAACGTCGCGCTCTTGAAGAAGGTCGTCGAGGAGATCAAGGCGCCGATCGCCTGCAACCAGGTCGAGTATCATGTGATGCTCGATCAGACAGCCTTGCGAAAATATCTCACCGCAAAGTCGATCCCGCTCGTGGCCTATTGCCCGCTGGCGCAGGGACGGGCGGCGTCCAACGAAACGCTTCTCGCGATCGGCAAGAAGCATGGTGCAGCGGCCGCGCAAGTCGCGCTGAAATGGCTGCTCGACCAGGATGGCGTGGCGGCGATCCCGAAAGCTTCTCGCGCGGAAAGCCAGCGCGCGAATCTCGAAGCGCTGAACATCGGCCTCGACGACGAGGACCGGCAAGCGATCGCGAACTTGCCGAAAGACCGGCGCTGCGTGTCTCCGGGCTTTGCGCCGGCTTGGGATTAGCGGATTCGGGGGGGTGAGAAATAGCCCCGCTCGCCTGCGCGAACGGGGCCATTTCTGTGTCGGCCTTGTTTTAGTAGCGATGCTTGATCACGACCCGGTCGTGGTCATGATGACGCCAGCCGTGGTGCCAACCGCGATCGTGATGCCAATCGTGGTGGTGACCGCCACGCTTGATCACGATCTTCTCGGCGTTGGCAACGGACGGCGCCGCGACCGCGATCGCGCAGATGGCAGCAATAACGTAAGCAAGTTTCTTCATGGTGTCCTCCTCCTTCGAAGTGCACATTGAACTTCACAGCAGGAGGGAACGTTCCGCGCGAATCCCAACAGAATTCTGAACGACTATTCAGCTTGGAAAACGTTCCGCGGCCAACGCAAAAAATCAGTCGACGATGGCCTGATAGACCAGCGCGTTGATCTTCTGCCGGTAGTGCCAGCGAACCGGGCCGGGTGCCGCAGACATGTAGACCACGGCAAGCTCTTGCTTCGGATCGGCCCACCAGTCGGTGCCGCTGGCGCCAGGCCAGGAAAACTGGCCGACCGAGCCCATCATCTTGACGACGCCCGGCGTCGTGCGCACCGCAAGTCCGAGGCCGAAGCCGTAATCGGCGCGGGTTGGATCGGCGTTGCCGATCAGGTTCTTGATATGCGGGCCGAGCTGGTCCGACAGCATATAGGTAACGGTTCGGGGGCCGAGCAGGCGGGCTTCGCCGTTGCGGCCCTCGTTCATCAGCATCATCGCAAAACGTAAGTAGTCCGAAGCAGTGGAAGCCGCGCAGCCGCCGCCGCATTCGAATTTCAGCGGCTGCGTCAGTTCGGGGCTGCGGGCCTGCGGCTTGCCGGTGTCGGGATCGGTGGGCAGCGGTTTGGCGTAGCGCGCGGCCTGATCGGGCGAGATCGAAAAGCCGGTATCGTTCATGCCGAGCGGCGTGAACAGATCGGCTTTCAGGTATTGCCCGAGCGTCTGGCCGGAGATCTTCTCGATGGTCAGACCAAGCAGATCGAGGCCGAAGCCGTAATCCCATACGGTCGCGGGCTGATAGAGCAGGGGAGCCGAAGCCAGCTTGTCGAGGAAGGCCGCCCCATCATATTCGCGCGCGGCATCGCCGCTGCCGGCTGGATACATTTTGTGCACCAGCGTGTTGCCGCGGCCGCCGTAGATGATCCCCGAGGTATGGCGCATCAGATCCTGGATCGTCACCTGCCGATCGGCTGCCACCGTCTCAGTCGTCGGTTCACCATTGGTATCGCGCGCCGCCACCCGCATATCAGCGAACTTCGGAAAATAC
Organism: uncultured Alphaproteobacteria bacterium; assembly: GCA_963788885.1. Classification (GTDB taxonomy): domain Bacteria; phylum Pseudomonadota; class Alphaproteobacteria; order Rhizobiales; family Xanthobacteraceae; genus Bradyrhizobium. Next base: position 84,560 of record CAWBIR010000004.1, read on the forward strand.
TTCGACAGGGGCTCGCCCATCAAAAGCTGGCCCCGCTCATAGAGCATCAACGCGCCGACCGTTGTCATCGGCTTGGTCATGGATGCGATGTTGAAGATGGTGTCGGTGGTCATGGCGACGCCAGCCGCCTTGTCGCGCCAGCCATAGGCATCGAGCGCGACCAGCCTGCCGTGCCGCGCGATCGCGATCACTGCGCCGGGAATGCGGCCGGCGGCGATATCGGCATTCAGCACTTCGCCGATGCGTGCCAGCCGTTCGCTGGACATTCCGACTTCTTCAGGCTTGGCGCGCGGCAGCGGGTCGGCCGCAAAGACTGCACCGGAGGCGAAAAGACAGAATGTCGCAGCGAGCGATCGAAAGGTCATGGACGTCTCCCGTTCGGGCTCTCACTGGCCCGGAAGAACACTATGCCAGCGCCCCTCTTTGAACCAGCTGCGTTTGGTGCAGGCGTGTCTGCGGCTTGCGCAAACGCGTGAGGCGTCGCATCATTAAGGACAAGAAACGTCAAATTGGGGGAGAACGTCAGCATGTCCGAACTGTCACGCCGTCATTTTCTGGCCGGCACGGCCGCCGCCGCGCTGTCGACGTCACCGGCCTTGGCCGCGATGGGGCCGAACGACAAATTCGATCTGGTGATCAAGGGCGGCGATGTGCTCGATCCGAGCCAGTCATTGCGCGGAAAACGTGACATCGGCATCCGCTGGGGTGCGATCGAGGCCGTCGAGCCGGAGATTCCGGTGGCGCGCGCAGCCAAGACCATCGATGCGTCGGGCAAGCTCGTCACGCCCGGTCTCGTTGACCTGCATTGCCATGTCTATCCCTATGGCTCGGCGATCGGCATTCCCGCCGACGAACTCGTGCAATTCCAGGGCACCACGACGGTGGTGTCGGCAGGGGACGCGGGCGTCAACAATCTCGCCGCGCTGCGGCGCTTCATCGTGGCGCAGACGCGGGCGCGGATGTACGCCTTCCTGCACATCGCCAATAACGGCCTGTCGGCATTCCCGGTGGCTGAGCTCTACAACATCGACAACGCGCAGGTAGAGGCGTGTGCGATGGGGCTTGCCGAGAACCCGGACTTCCTGCTCGGCGTCAAGGTCCGCATGTCGGACAACATTATCTTCAAGCATGGCACCGAGCCGCTCAAGCGCGGCATCCAGGCCTGCGAGATGTGCGGCTGGCCGGCCAAGATGATGGTGCATATCGGCGGCGTCGAGACGCCACAATTGATGAGCGATATTCTCAATCTGTTGCGGCCGGGCGATATTCTGACCCACGCCTATTCGGGCCTGCCGAACATGGCGGGCGCCTTCACCAATATCGTGCAGGACGGCAAGCTGTTGCCGGCGGCGCTCGCCGCCAAGCAGCGCGGCGTGATCTTTGACGTCGGCCATGGCGGCGGCAGCTTCGATTTCACGGTGGCGGAAGTCGCAATCCCTGGCGGAGGCACGCCGGATACGATCTCGTCCGACATTCACGTCTTCTCGGGTAATACGCCGGGCACACCCTATCTGCCGAATGTGATGGGCAAGTTCATGGCGATGGGCTTTTCGCTGGAGCAGGTCGTGGCGATGGCGACCATTGCGCCCGCCAAGATCATCAACCGCGCGCCGAAAATCGGCACGCTTCAGATCGGCGCGCCCGGCGACGTCACGATCATGGAGCTGGTGGAGGGGCCCGTCACCTTCGTCGACACCCGCAACAACAAGCGCGACGGCAAGGTGCAGCTCAAGCCGTTCCAGACCGTGATCAATGGCGTGCCGTTCGGACGGCCGTATCAGGCGCCGTTTGCGGTGAGGTAGGCAATTTACGGCTCAGGACGTCGTGCCCGCGCGCATCTCGACATTTCCAATGCGCGTCGGCACACCGAACTCCTTCCGGCAAACTTCGGCCAGCGTCGCAATGCCCTCGCGGATTTGCTGATGTGTCGGGCTTGCGAAACATAGCCGCAGGCGCGAGCCGGCATAGGCTTTATCGGTCGACCATTCCGGTCCCGGATTGATCGAGACGCCGGCGGCGAGCGCTGCCTGATAGAGTTTTAGCGTGTTGACGTGATCCGGAAGTTTGACCCAGAGGAAAATGCCGCCCTTGGGCGCTTCGAACTCCGCCGTGGTGCCGAACTGCTCATTCAACGCCTCCATCAGCGTGTCGAGCTTGGCGCGCAGTCCACGCCGCAAGGCTGGCACATGTGCGTCGAAATGCGGCGTGCAGTATTCGGCCAATACCATTTGCTCCAGGGCGCCGCTACCGGCGTCAGTTTTCAACGCCAGCATGCGCGACATCGCCGCCCATGGCGCGACGATGAAGCCGACCCGCAAGGCCGGCGCGATCGATTTGGAGAACGAGCCGATGTGAATGACATTGGCGGTCTTGCTCATGGCATATAGCGCCGGCGGACGTTGGCCGTCCCAGATCAGATCGGCGTAGCAGTCGTCCTCGAAGACCGGAACGCCATATTGCTCGGCGAGCTTCAGGAGTTCGAGACGCCGTGTTTCTGGCATGATGGTGCCGGTCGGATTCTGCACGGTCGGGATGGTGTAAATATATTTCGGCGTAACGCCGCGGCGTTTGAGGTCGGCCAGCGCGTTGGCAAGGGCGTCCATCTGCATGCCGCCGTCATCAAGCGGGATGCCGATCACATTGACCCCGAGCCGCGTCAGCCGGTTCAGCGCGCCTTGGTAGGTGTCGCGCTCGACGATCACGGTATCGCCGCGGGCTAGCAAAGTGGCGTTGACGAGGTCCAGCGCCTGGAGCGAACCCGAGACGACCATGATGTCGTCAGCCGTGCAGGATATGCCGCCGTCACGCTTTAGTTTCGCGGAGAGAAACTGACGCAGTGCGCGGTAGCCTTGCGGGCCGCTTTCCAGCCCGTAAGTTGCAAGCGTGCGGCCCTCGCGCTTCAGCACGGCGTTAACCGCGTCGATCAAGCCGTCGAGCGGCACCTGTTCGGGATCGTTGTTGCCGCCAACGAAGCTGTATTTGGCAAGCCCCGTCCATCTGGCTGCGGCGGCGGGCAGGCCGGCCGGCAGTAGCGGCGTGAAGTCGAACGATACGGCAGTCATGGACGCCTTGGCTCCCTTGTTCTTGATTGCGTTCGACCTTATTCAAGTAAACAGGCTTTGTCGCCACCACGGCTACGCTGGGGAAGCTTTTCTGCCCTGCATACGGACGCTGGCGCGGCTAAGCTTGCCGGGCTAATGCTCGCGCCACGAAACGAGAGACCCTATGGCCGATCCGATCCAGGAAGTTCTGCATGCCTTTGCCCAGGGCGAGCTTGTCGTGGTCACCGATGACGACGACCGCGAAGGCGAGGGCGACCTGATCGTCGCGGCCTCGCTGTGTACGCCTGAGAAGATGGCGTTCATCATCCGTCATACCTCGGGCATCGTCTGCGCGCCGATCACCCAGGAAGATGCGCGCCGCCTGCGGCTCGATCCGATGGTGGCGCACAACGATTCCAATCACACCACCGCATTCACCGTCTCGATCGACTACAAGCCGGATGGCGGCACCGGCATTTCCGCCGAAGAACGGGCTTCCTGCTGCCGGGCGCTCGCCAATCCGAATGTCGGCGCCAGTGATTTTGCCAGGCCGGGCCACGTATTTCCGCTGATCGCACGGGACGGGGGCGTGCTCCTGCGTTCCGGCCACACCGAGGCGGCGGTCGATTTGTGCAGGCTGAGCGGTCTGCCACCGGTCGGCGTCATCAGCGAGTTGATGAATGACGACGGCTCGGTGATGAAGGGCGGTCAGGTGGCGCAGTTCGCCAAGGCGCACAATCTCAAGCATGTCACGATCGCTGACATGATCGCCTACCGCCAGGCGCGGGAAAAACTGATCGAGCGCGTTTCGACCTTCGTCGCCGACAGTCCGATCGGCCCGCTACAGGGCTTCGCCTACCGGTCACCATTCGATTCAATTGCCCACGTGGCTTTTGTCTATAACAGCGTCGGCGACGGCAAAAACGTGCTGACGCGCTTTTACAAGCCTAACATCGTGAGGGACATTCTCATCGGTCCGAAGCAGATGCCGTCGGTGCTCGCGCATTTCAAAAGGAACGGCAGCGGGGTGCTGGTGTGCTTGCGCGACGGTGCCGCCGGCGTGCCCGTAGCGCCGCTGCCGGAGGAGAAAACCGCGGAAGCCGACCGCAACAAGCAGTGGCGCGAAGTCGGTGTCGGCGCGCAAATCCTGCGGGATCTCGGCGTCACCTCGATCCGGAACCTGAGTTCATCGCTCCATGACTATAAGGGGCTTTCCGGATTCGGCATCGAGATCGTCTCCAACGAGCCGCTTGAAGGCTGATATCATCAGGTCTTTGCAAGATGCATGCTCGCCGCGAGGGCAGCAGCGCCGCTCGTTCCGCATCTCGAAGCGGATGAGGGGTTTCAAATCGGCGGTGCTGGTGCAATTGCGCTTCGTTGCCGATCGCTTTAAAATGAAGACGGTATTGTGAAAGGATTTTCCATGAGCGTGCGCCCTCAGGCCAAGGACAAACCGTCTCCCGTCAATTTTCAATGGGATGACCCGTTCCTGCTCGACGACCAGTTGACCGAAGACGAGCGGATGATCCGCGATACTGCGCGCGCCTATGCGCAGGACAAGCTCCTGCCGCGCGTGACCAAGGCCTATCTCGAAGAGAAGGTCGATCGTGACATCTTCCATGAAATGGGCGAACTCGGCCTGATCGGCATCACGCTGCCGGAAGAATATGGCTGCGCCAACGCAAGCTACGTGGCCTACGGCCTGGTGGCGCGCGAGATCGAACGCGTCGATTCCGGCTATCGCTCGATGAATTCGGTGCAGTCCTCGCTCGTGATGCATCCGATCTATGCCTATGGCGACGAGAACCAGCGCAAGAAATATCTGCCGAAGCTTGCGACCGGGGAATGGGTCGGTTGTTTCGGCCTGACCGAGCCCGATGCCGGCTCCGATCCCGGCGGCATGAAGACCCGCGCCGAGAAGACCTCCGACGGCTACCGGCTGACCGGGTCCAAGATGTGGATTTCCAATGCGCCGATCGCCGACGTGTTCGTGATCTGGGCGAAGTCCGCCGAACACAACAACCAGATCCGAGGCTTTATCCTCGAAAAGGGCATGAAGGGACTTTCGGCGCCGATGATCGGCGGCAAGCTGTCGCTTCGTGCCTCCGTCACCGGCGAAGTCGTGATGGATGGCGTCGAGGTGCCGGAGAGCGCGCTGTTGCCCAACGTTTCCGGTCTCAAGGGTCCGTTCGGCTGCCTCAACCGTGCGCGCTACGGCATTTCCTGGGGCGCCATGGGCGCCGCCGAAGATTGTATGCACCGCGCGCGGCAATACACGCTGGATCGCAAGCAGTTCAACAGGCCACTGGCTGCGACCCAACTCGTGCAGAAGAAGCTCGCCGACATGCAGACGGAGATCGCACTCGGCTTGCAGGCCTCATTGCGGGTCGGGCGGCTGATGGACGAAGGCAAGATGGCGCCGGAGATGATTTCCATCGTCAAGCGCAACAATTGCGGCAAGGCCCTCGACATCGCTCGCACCGCGCGCGACATGCACGGCGGCAACGGCATCCAGATCGAATATCATGTGATGCGGCATACTGCGAACCTGGAGACCGTGAATACCTACGAGGGCACCCACGACGTTCATGCCCTGATCCTCGGTCGCGCCATTACCGGTATTCAGGCGTTTTCGTAAGGCTTCTAACCTCATCCTGAGGAGCCCGCGTTTCGCGGGCGTCTCGAAGGATGGCCACGAAAATTAAATCTACTCATGCTTCGAGACTGCCCTTGCGGGCCTCCTCAGCATGAGGGGCGGTTGGAGCCGCTCGCACCAGGAATCCAAATGGCTGATACCGAAGACGTCCCATTTAACCGAAACTTTCCCTTGAAAGCTGGCGTGGTCGAGGAAGTCCGGCCCGGGGTGCGGCGTATCCTCTGCAACAATCCGAGCCCGTTCACCTTCACGGGCACGGTGAGCTACATCATAGGCCGCGGCAAGGTCGCCATCATCGATCCCGGCCCCGACGATGCGACCCACGCGAAGGCGCTGCTCGACGCTGTCAGCGGCGAGACCGTGACGCATATTCTCGTCACCCACACCCATCGCGACCATTCGGTGAATACCCCGCGGATCAAGTCGGCCACCGGCGCGCCGGTCTACGCCGAAGGCCCGCACCGGGCCTCGCGGCCGCGCTTTGAAAGCGAGAAGCACAATCCGGAGTCGGGTGCCGACCGTGAGTTTCGGCCCGACATTCAGGTCAAAGACGGCGAAGTGATCGAAGGCGAGGGCTGGAAGCTCGAGACGGTCGCAACGCCCGGCCACACCGCCAATCATCTCGCTTTCGCCTGGCCCGATCGCAAATTCCTGTTTGTCGGCGATCACGTGATGGGCTGGTCGACCTCGATCGTGGCGCCGCCAGACGGTTCGATGGTCGATTATATGGCCTCATTGGAGAAACTCGCCGCGCGCGGTGAAGACCTTTATTTCTCCGGCCACGGTCCGGAAATTCCCGACGCGCCGCGTTATGTGCGCTTTCTGATCCGCCACCGCCAGGCCCGCGAGGCTTCAATCCTGCATCGTCTGTCGAAGGGTGAGGCGGACATCTCGACCATCGTGCGCGCGATCTATATCGGTATCGATCCGCGCCTGACCAATGCCGCCGGCTATTCCGTACTGGCGCATCTGGAAGACCTGGTTGGACGCGGCATGGTCGCGACCGAGGGCGACCCCGTGATCGGCGGCACCTATCGGCTGGCGGCAGCCTGAGCGTTACTTCTTCACCACCTTCGGCGGAGCCTTTGCGGGCGCGGCCGGCTTCTTCGCCGGCTTCGTCGCGTCGGCATCAGCGGCATTGTTGAGGTCTTCGATCAGCTTGCGGACGCGTGCCGCGTTGCTGCCGAGGTCGCTTTCGAAATAGCGCGAGGCCGAGCGGATATCGACGCGTAAATCCTCATCGTCGGGGGAGACGCGGATCGATACGTCCTCACGAAATCCCATGATCGGCGTGCGCGCTACCGCCTCGATGCGGCCGATCCGGCGCGGCGGCTGCGGCGGGCGCTCGTCGATGACCAGCCATTTGCGCCGGTTCACGAGCTGCAACGTGATCTCATAGGCGCGCTGCACCGGAAGTTCGAGTTCGACCGTCTCGATGTCGGGATAGGCGCTGCGTTGCTGCTCGGCCGAATACAGGCCGGCATAGACGGCCGGATTGGTGCCTTCGCCGCTGCGCAGCCGCGCCAAGGCTTCGAACCGCGGCGGGTCGATCGGATCGGTCGTGATGTCGTGGATCGCCGGCAGCTTGCGGTATTGCAGGCCGAGATAGGCCGGATAGGCGAGCAGGATTGCGTCGATCAGGAACGCGAGCAGGATCCGGCTCGTGCCGCGGGCGCCGCTCTGCCAGATCGCGGCCGCGCCGATCAGGCCGATCACCATCGAAAGGCCGGCGCAGGCGAGCGCGCCGAAAAAGGTGGCCAGCGCCGGTTTGATTTCGAGAAAGCCAAAGCGGACGATGAGGATCGAAACCACGACCGCCACGACGGAAAATACCGCCAGGTTGCGCGACCATGACGCCAGGCTTGAGACGGGCTCCGATAGATAGGGCGCGGAAAACCTGCGGGCCATGGCCTTGATGTCTGCCGGGTAAGGATGCCGGCCGGAACCGGGCGTTAGATATGCGGGTGTGAGACCACGAAGCTGCGCCAAATTCAAGGGATCAGGCGCCACAGGCTGGGGCGATTGACCCAGCCATTTGGCGATTGCGAATGTTGGAATCGGACCGCTAGGTTCCCGGAAAACTGTAGGTCTTGAATTGATCGCGCAGCGCGGTCTTCAGGATTTTGCCGGTCGCGGTGTGCGGAATGCCATCGACGAACACGACGTCGTCGGGCATCCACCACTTGGCAATCTTGCCTTCCATGAATTTCAGAATGTCTTCCCGTGCCGCCTTCTGCCCTTGCTTGAGCTGGATGATGAGCAGCGGACGCTCATCCCATTTGGGATGATGCACGCCGATCACGGCAGCTTCCGCCACCGCCGGGTGACCGACCGCGAGATTTTCCAGATCGATCGAGGAAATCCACTCGCCGCCGGACTTGATCACATCCTTGGAGCGGTCGGTGATCCGCATGTAGCCGAAGGGATCGATGGTGGCGACATCGCCGGTGTCGAAGAAGCCGTTCTCGTCGAGAATGTCGGCATCGACGCGGAAATAGGCCTTGGCGACCGACGGCCCCGAGACCTTGAGGCGGCCGAAGGTCTTGCCGTCCCAGGGCAGTTCCTTGCCGGCATCGTCGGTGATTTTCATCTGCACGCCGAACGGCGGGTAGCCCTGGGTCTGGAGAATGTCGAGCGCCTCCTCGCCGGCGAGGCCGTCGAAGGGCGGCTTCAGCGTTGCCAGCGTCCCGATCGGGCTCATCTCGGTCATGCCCCAGGCATGTCGCGCCGTGACCCCCATATCGATGAACGCCTTGATCATCGAGCGCGGCATTGCCGAGCCGCCGCACACGACCATGCGTAGATGCGGTAGCTTCAGATGGTTGGCGGCCATGTGGTTGAGCAACATCAGCCACACCGTGGGAACACCGGCCGTATGGGTGACCTTTTCGGTTTCCAGGAGCTCAAAGACTGAGGCGCCGTCGAGCTTCGCGCCGGGCAGCACCAGCTTGGTTCCCATCGATGGCGCGGAGAACGCGATGCCCCAGCTATTGGCGTGGAATAGCGGAACCACCGGAAGCATCGTATCGCCGGCGCCGGCGCCGAGTGAATCGCCGGTATTGGCCATCAGCGCATGCATCACGTTGGAGCGGTGCGAGTACAGGACCCCCTTGGGATCGCCCGTGGTGCCGGACGTGTAACACATCGCGGCCGCGGTATTTTCGTCGAAGGTCTTCCATTTGAAATCGCCGTCGACCTCGCCGATCCAGTCCTCATAGGCGACCGCGTTCTTCAGCGTCGTCTGCGGCATATGGGCCTTGTCGGTGAAGACGATGTAGCGCTCGACGCTCGGCAGCTTGTCGGCGATCTTTTCCAGGATCGGCACAAAGGTGATATCGGTCATCACCACGCGGTCCTCGGCGTGGTTGATGATCCAGGCGATCTGCTCGGGAAACAGCCGCGGGTTGACGGTGTGGCAGATCGCGCCGATCCCCATGATGCCGTACCAGGCTTCGAGATGACGCCAGGTGTTCCAGGCGATGGTGGCGACGCGATCGCCGAGCTTGATACCGTCGCGGTCCAGCCGTTGCGAGATCTTCAGCGCGCGCTTATGGATTTCGGCATAATTGGTGCGATGGATGGGACCCTCGACCGACCGCGTAACGACTTCCTGCGAGCCGTGGATGGCCGCTGCGTGCTCGAGAATTCGATGACACAGCAAAGGCCAGTCTTGCATCAATCCCAACATGGGGACGTCCCTCCTGAATGTGCGATCGCTTTTCGCGGTTCTTGTGCGCGATTTGAAGCGAAGTCTAACGCGCGGAAGGGAGGCCGCAAGTGGGCTTCTCGTAGAGGAAACGCCCGCGCGGCGGCCATGGTTACCGCAGCCGCGCTGCTGTTTGTTTGTTGCGGCCCGATCCCTTTCGCGGACGCCAAGGTTGTCGCTGCCGCCAAGGTGCCGTTACCAAAGCCGCGCCCGGCGGAAGCTCCGTCCGCCAGGGCCGAGCCGCCGACGGGGCCAGACGAAAAGAACGCCGAGCCAAAGGCGGCCGCGCCGCCGCCGCCGTCCGCTTGCCGGCTTGCCTTGACGGACGCGATCGCGATTGCGCCCAGCATTCCCGACATCCACGGTCCCGGCGGTTGCGGCGGGGAGGACCTGGTGCGGCTGGAGGCCGTCGTCTTGCCGGATAGCCGTCAGGTCGCGGTCAAGCCGGCCGCAGTCCTGCGCTGCAAGATGGCTTCCGCCGTCGCGGATTGGGTCCGCGGCGATATCGCGCCGCTTGCCAGAAATCTCGGCAGCAGCATTGCCGCGCTCGACAACTTCAACTCCTTCGAATGCCGCGGCCGCAACCGTATCGTTGGCGCCCAGTTATCCGAACACGGCCGCGCCAATGCGCTCGATGTCCGTTCCTTCAAATTTGCCGATGGCCGAACGATCTCGCTGACCGACCGCACGGTCGCGCGCGATCTGCGCGAGACCGTGCTGCATTCGGTATGCACGCGGTTTTCGACCGTGTTGGGCCCGGGATCCGATGGCTACCATGAAGACCACATCCATCTCGATCTGATGGAGCGGCGCAATGACTACCGGATTTGCCAGTGGAACATTTGGGATCCGCTGCCCGCTGTGGCGCCGATGCTGCCGGCCTCGCGTCCGGCCGAAGCGCCGCCCCGCGAGGTGGCTGACGAGCCGGAGGCCTCGAAACCGAACGGCAATGAAGCCGATCCAGCGCCGGAGCCGGCGGCGCAAAAACCTCCGGCCGACAACCCGCCAAAGAAAAAGCGCCGGCAAACCGGCGCTTTTGAAATTTCCCGATAGAGCGAGGTCGGGCTGTTATTGCACCGAGCCGCTGCCGGTCGAGGCCACCTGCGACGAACCGCCGAACGGCGAGTCGCTATGGTGAGGCGCGAGCACGACGACGATGGTGCCCATCTTGGCGCGGTTATAGAGGTCGATCACGTCCTCGTTCGTCATGCGGATGCAGCCCGACGAGATCGACTGACCGATATATTCCGGCTGATTGGTGCCGTGAATCCGGAACAGCGTGTCCTTGCCGCCGGAATACAGATACATCGCCCGCGAGCCCATCGGATTGTCCGGGCCAGGCGGCACGAAAGTCGGAACGCCGAGACGCTCGATCTCGCCCTTGGTCGGATGCCAGGCCGGCCACTCGGTCATGGCGCCGATCTTGGCGATGCCCGACCACGCCATGGCTTCTTCGCCGACAGTGATGCCGTAGCGGATCGCCTTGCCGTCGTTCATCACGTAATAGAGGTAGTGGTTGTCGGAATCGACCACGATCGAGCCCGGCGCTTCCTTGCGATGATATGCGACGATGGCGCGACGGAAGGTCTCCGACGGTTGCACTTGCTCGTAGCGAACCTTCGACAGCAATTCCTTGTCGCGCTGTTTGAACGCGGCGGTGTTGGTCGCCTCATAGCTTGCCGTTTCCATGCAGCCCGAGAGCAGCAGACCGGCGGCCGTTACAGCCATTGCCAATTTCAGCGACGTTAGTTTCATCGGCATTTTGGATTTCCAATCGAAAGCCCGGTGTTCGAGGCGCGAGACTTTATTGCCCCGCCACAACTCCACCTTCAACTCCCACATTATCGCCGAATTTGACAATATTTCCAGTGCTGGGATGCAGTTCCTGCACTGCGGGAGCACATCTGTGTCTTTTTTGCCGCAAGCGCTTGAGCGTCCGCACATTCTCCGGCAATAACTTATCTGACCCGCCAGATCACCGCCATCCTACCGCCATAGGAGCGCCGCAAATGACCCGGAGTTCACGGCGCCGTTATGGAAGTCCTGTCAAACTCGAATTCTTCGGCCGATTCCGGTATTCGCATCCCGCTCCGACGCGTGTCTCGCGAACGTTGGAATGCACTCTTGGTTAAAGCCGTCTTTCAAGTCCGGAGCCGCCCATGTTCTCGGTGTTTGTTCCCAACGAATCCTCTCTGAAGAAGGCCAAGGTCTCCGATTTGGAGGCTTTGCCGGACAACGCGGTCTGGATCGACCTCGTGAAGCCGACAATGGTCGAGGACAAGGCAGTCGAGCGGCTCGCCGGCATCGCAGTGCCGACCCGCGAGGACATGCAGGAAATCGAGATTTCCAGCCGCCTCTATATCGAAAACGGCGCGCGCTACATGACGGCGACGTTGATGTGCGCAGCGGACACGGAAAATCCTCGCACCACGGCGGTCACCTTTATCCTGGCCAGCCATCGCCTGGTCACCGTTCGCTACGACGAGCCGAGGCCGTTCGTGCTGGTGGAAAACAAGCTGGCGCGCGCGTGCGCCCCTGGAATCACCGGCGAAATGGTGTTGATGGAGCTTCTGGATGCGGTGATCGACCGCAACGCCGACATCCTGGAGCGCGCCGGCGGCGAGATGGACGTGATCAGCCACCAGATTTTCGAACCCGAGGGAGCGGCACGCACCGGGCACGCCAAGCGCTACTCCGATATCCTGATCGCGATCGGCCGCAAAGGCGACCTGACTTCCAAGGTACGGGAGAGCCTCGTCTCGATCGGCCGCGTCGTTACCTTCGTTACGGCATCTGTCGATGGCGTGAAATGGTCAAAGGACATGCGCGAGCAGCTGAAGACCATGCAGCGCGACGTGGCCTCGCTGACCGATCACGCCTCCTATCTTTCCAACAAGATCACATTCATCCTCGATGCGATGCTCGGTGTCGTTAACCTGGAACAAAACAACATCATCAAGCTATTTTCGGTGATGGCGGTGGTGTTGATGCCGCCGACCCTGATCGCCTCGATCTACGGCATGAATTTCAAGATAATGCCGGAACTGGAGTGGCAGCATGGCTATCCGTTTGCCGTGCTCATGATGGTGCTCGCGGCCGTCGCGCCCTACATGTATTTCCGCTGGAAAAAGTGGCTGTAAATCGGCCAGCCTCGCTGGCGATCGAGGTTAAAAAAGTACGCGAAACTCCCGGACTCCTCGGCTAAATCGCTCCGCTAAAATTTGAGCGGAGGACTGAACGTTTGCGCGACGGCTTTCTGCCATAACGTTGGCGGAACGACCGCGAGAACTCCCATGGTTGAGAAAGTCATAAGGTCAATGCAGAACGTCATCGACTTCGCAAGCTACCAGCAGGGTCGCAACATCGTCAGAGCCGAGGCGATGTCGGCGCGCACCTGCCGGCATTGCGGTGCGTCGCTTGCTGACGGAGAACGCGAAGACGAGTGCTCCAGCGTTGCCAACGCCGAGGAAACTCTGCGCTGGCAGGCCGCGCAAATCCTGCGTGGGCTGATCTGATCGAAATTTTCCGGCGCCCGGCTATTCGAGCCGCCGCGCGGCTGAATAGCGCCGCCTCTCTCAAACGTGCTGGCCGCCGTTGATGTGGATTTCAGCGCCGTTCACGTAAGAACTGGTTTCCGTACACAGCACGTAGATGATCTTGGCGACTTCATCGGGCGTGCCTAGCCGGTGCATCGGAATCTGCTGTTCGACGATCTTTTCAGTGCCCGGCGACAGGATCGAGGTGTCGATCTCGCCCGGTGCAATCGCGTTCACCCGCACCCCGAGCCTGCCGAAATCGGAGGCCATTTCGCGCGTGAGCGAAGCGAGCGCCGCCTTCGAGGTCGCGTAAGCCGCGCCGGCGAACGGGTGCACCCGCGATCCGGCGATCGAGGTGACGTTGACCACTGAGCCCTTGGCCGCCTTCAATTCCTCGATCAGGCCGCGCGCCATCATGATGGGGGCGAAGAAGTTGACCCGGAACACGTGGGTCCAGGTTTCGAGATCTGTGTTGATCGAACCGAGGCGCCCGCCGCCTTCCGCCTTGGGTGAAATCGCTGCGTTATTGACCAGCGCGTGCAGCACGCCGCCTTCCAGGCGCTCGCGAATTTCGGAAATGGCGCGCACCGTGTCGTCGTGGTCGGCGAGATCGACCTGGATGTGATCCTCGGGCCCGGCGTCCCACGGACAGTCTTCAGGAAAGGGATGCCGCGAACAGGTGAGGACGCGCCAGCCAGCCGAGGAAAAGCGGATGACGGTCGCGTGCCCGATACCGCGGCTGGCCCCGGTTAGCAGCATCGTCCGCCGTGGTCCGTTGTGGGGTGAGGTGGCCATTGGGTCCTTCGGGCTATCGGGTCAGGGATAAAGCCGCGCCTTCGACCAGGCGTTATCGGATGTGTCGCGGCGAAATTCGATACGGTCGTGCAGGCGGAACGGGCGGTCATGCCAGAACTCGAACCGGAGCGGGGTGACGCGCCAGCCGTTCCAGCCGGGCGGCCGTGGGACCTCACCGATCAGGTATTGCGCGGCAACCTTGGCGATCGCCTGTTCGAAGGCGAAACGGCTTTCCAGCGGTTGCGATTGCTTCGAAGCCCAGGCGCCGATCTGGGCCTGTTTGGGTCGGGTCGCGAAATAGGCATCGGCCTCGGCATCGGTGACCGGCGACACCGGTCCCCGGATGCGTACCTGGCGGCGGATCGACTTCCAGTGAAAGAGTAAAGCCGCCTTAGGATTTGCGGCCAATTCGCGGCCCTTTTGGCTGGCGATGTGGCTGTAGAACACGAAGCCGTTGGCGTCATAGCCCTTCATCAGCACCATCCGCACGTCCGGCAGGCCTTCCGTATCGACGGTCGAAAGCGCCATGGCGTTGGGATCGTTGGGCTCGGCCTTTGTGGCTTCCGCAAACCACTCGCCAAACAGCGCCAACGGCTCCTCCGCCGCGGTGAAATCACCGGATGTTAAGGGTGCCGGGTGTTTGATGGACGTCGTGTCTGTCAATTTGGAGTCCAAAGTTGCCCCCGCCGGCGGCAAGATCTGCGTTACAGCCCTGTATGAGGTCAGCCTTATATAGGGCATGGGGACGCTTTGGCCTATCGCTGGGCCGGCCGGTTGGAACGATAATGATCTTGGTCCTGGTTGGGATCGAAGCTGGCGGCTGCAGCTTCTCCCGAGGCGACGGCGGGTGGCCCAGGTTTGGCGGCGACGAAGTGACGGGCTCGGTCGCCCCGGCCAAGGCGGGCCTCGCCGTGCCGACCGAAACCGACCTTGCCTTCGCCCGCAATGCCGCCTCCGACGTGCTGACCAAGGGGGACAAGGACGCGAGCCAGCCTTGGGAGAACCCCGAGACCGGCGCGAGAGGGTCGGTGACGCCGCTCGCCCAAGCCTATTCTTCTGAGGGGCGGACCTGCCGCGATTTTCTCGCCAGTTATGTCAAAGGAGATTCGGAGAGCTGGCTGCAGGGAGCCGCCTGCCAGACCGGCCGCGGCCAGTGGGAAATCCATACGTTGAAGCCGTGGCGACAGAGCTAAGGTCCAATCGACCGGGGTCGTTACCAATCTGCTTTAAGATGCGCGTCTTCCCGCAAGGCGTTGAAGCCGCGGATGATCCCGTTCCTCGACCGATCAGAGCCGTTGAGCCCGTTGCAAAAATGCCACGAAATACCCAAATGAAAATCATGAGCGCGTTTCGCGCGCGTGTACTAAACTCGATGGATTCCCTTGAAGGAGAACTGATGGATGCGCGACCCCTATGAGGTCTTGGGGGTGCCGCGGAGCGCCAACGCTGCGGCGATCAAGAGCGCCTTTCGCAAGCTTGCCAAGAAGTACCACCCGGACGCCAACAAGGACGACCCCAAGTCGGCTGCTCGCTTCGCCGAGTTGAACTCGGCCAACGAGATCATTGGCGATGCGGACAAGCGCAAGCAGTTCGACAGCGGCGAGATTGACGCCGAAGGCAAGCCGCGTTTCCAGGGCTTTCCCGGCGGCGGTCGTGCACGGCCGGGCGGTGGCTTCGAGACGCACACCTTCCGCACCGGCGGCGGGCCGGGCGCAGGCGGCTTTGAGGACATCCTCAACAGCATGTTCGGTGCGGCTAACGCGCGCGGCGGAGCCCGGCCTGGCGGCGGTGGCGCGCGCTTCGAGTTCGATCCCGGCACCATGGCCGTCGATCTCGACCTGTCCGTTTCCATGACGGTGTCGCTGGAAGAGGCGGTGAAGGGAGGCGAGAAGCGCGTCCGGCTGCCGACCGGCAAGGAGCTCAACGTCAAGATTCCGGCAGGTGTCGTAGCCGGTCAGCAGATCAGGTTGAAAGGGCAGGGCGAGACCGCGCAGGGCCACCCGCCCGGCGATCTCCTGATCACGGTCAGCATTGCGCCGCACCCTTTCTTCAAGGTGGATGGCAGCGACCTGCGCCTCGATCTTCCCATCACGCTGTATGAGGCGGTGCTCGGCGGCAAGGTGCGTGTGCCGACGCTTGGCAGCGCGGTCGAGCTTTCAATCCCGAAGAATACGTCGAGCGGCCGGACATTTCGTTTGAAAGGCAAGGGATTGCCGAAAGCGGGCGGAAGCGGCGACCTCCTGGTCACTATCAGGATCATGCTGCCGGACGGGAACGACGCGGAATTGGAGGCGTTGATGCAAAAGTGGCGTGACGCCCATTCCTACAACCCGCGAAGCGACTTTTCGTAAGCCGCGCGCGGGCGCACAAAAGGGTGCGGCCTCGATCTGGGGGACCAGCGCGGTACCAACCCCAGCCGAGGCCGCTTGCGTCGATCGGCGGATCGAACGCGCCACAACTTTTCGTGATTCCATGGTGCGATATTGAGACGCGTCCATGTTCCAATTCCAGATTCTTAATGTCGGAATTTGGACGTGATAAATTCGCCACGGCTAGCCGCGACGCAGCGACGGGCTCTAGCCGCCTTTATCGGTCTGGTCGTAGACAAGCCGCGCCACGTGATTGAGCTTTTCCTTGTCCACCGGACCGCTCAGCACGTAGCTGACCTCCTCCTCCGACCAGTACATCGCGCCGGAATTTTCGGCCGCCGTGTAACGCATCTGGGCCGATCCGGTCTTCGAACGCGAGGAATAAAGCGTGTAGCGCTCGCCGGAGGCGCTCTCATACATGAAGAACGAGGCCGGGCCGGTCGGACCCGGCAACAGCCGCCCGCCGACCAGCTTCAGCCCGCTCGCATCCAGCTTCGGGGCGCGAACTTCCCAGCCGCAGCGCTTGGTGAGCCAGGTCTGCAGGTGATCGCGTTCGCTGCCCGGCACCTCCACGGGATGGCGTACTTCGACGACATAGAGCCGATGCGCATCCAGCGCGTCGGACGTCAGGCTCTCGACCGCCGACGGCGTCGCGGTCGCGCCCCGCGCCACCCAGCCGACGCCGCTGCCGCAGACGAAAGCCGCGAGCGTCGCGGCAACCGCGCCGTACACCCATTTGCGAGGCCGCCGCACCAGCCGTTCGATCTCGAGCCGCTTCGGCACCGCTTCATCGGCGATGTGATCGTAGCGGGCGTGCAGCGCTTCTGCCATCTCGCGCCATGCCCGTACCCGCTCGGCGGCGTCGGGATGGGCCTCAAGCCAGGCTTCGACATCGCCGCGGCGCTCCGCCGGCAGTTCGTTGTCGACGTAGGCGTGCAGTTCGTCCTCGGTGACAGGAATTTTTGGGTCGGTCATGGTCGTGGTCTCTTCCTGCTCGAAATCATTCCAGTCGTCTTCCGCTCTCCCCGACCGAAATACGGTTTCGTCTGCAATGTGGTTTCCCCAAAAAACTCAGCCACAACACGTTCACTCATCAAGCTCGTCATCATTTCACCCTTCGCAGCGCCGGACGCTCGCCGTCGATAACGGCCTTCACATGCGCGCGAGCGCGCGCCAGGCGCGACATCACGGTGCCGATCGGTACGCCCTGAATGTCGGCGACTTCGCGATAGCTCAATCCCTCCAGCATCACGAGCAGCAGCACCGCGCGCTGATCGTCCACCAGTGTCGCCAGTGCCCTGGCAATATCGCGGCCCTCGGCCTCGGTGCCGCTGGCATCCGGATTGTTGTCCAGAAGAGGCATGAATTGCGGCCGCCGGGCCAGCGATCGCCGCCTGTTCTTGTTGAGGTTGGTCAAGATCGTGTAGAGCCAGCTCCGCACGTCACCACCGAGAAAAAGTCGCTCCGAGCGCAACGCTCGAACAAGCGTATCTTGCACCAGATCGTCAGCAATGTCGGCATCGCGCGTGAGCGCGCGCGCATACCGGCGCAGCGCCGGTATCATGGCTTCGACACTCTCGCGAAACGCAGTCATAAGGCCTAATTCCAAGTCATTCCTAACGGCGCTTCGACGGCTACCTCGAGCACCGGCTCATCTAAACGGCTAAACCCCACGCCTAAATGGCTATTCCGCCCGTAGTCCCACGGGTGTTCAGGTTGGCCATCATCCAGAGGCCTGTACCGACCGTCGGAGCTGGTGTACCTCCAAACGAGCGGCAACGCATCGGAATTGTCACATGGTGAAAGACTTGGATCTGATGAAGGGTAAGCGCGGGGTGATTCTCGGCGTCGCCAATAACCGCTCGATTGCGTGGGGCATCGCGAAAGCGTGCCATGCCGCGGGTGCGGAAATCGCGCTGACCTGGCAGGGCGATGCCCTGAAGAAACGCGTGGAGCCGTTGGCTGCCGAACTGGGCGGTCGCGTTCTCGGTCACTGCGACGTCACCGATCCCTCAACCATCGACGCCGTCTTCGATGAGGTGAAGAAGGCGTGGGGCAAGATCGACTTCGTGGTGCATGCGATCGCCTTCTCGGACAAGGATCAGCTCGACGGCCGTTATCTCGAAACCACGGCGGACAACTTCAGCAAGACGATGCTGATTTCGTGCTATTCGCTCACCGCAATCGCCCAGCGCGCCGAGAAGCTGATGACCGATGGCGGTCCGATCCTGACGCTGACCTATTACGGCGCCGAGAAATGGATGCCGCACTACAACGTCATGGGTGTGGCCAAGGCTGCGCTTGAGGCGAGCGTGCGCTACCTCGCCGCCGATCTCGGTGAGAAGAATATCCGCGTCAACGCCATCTCGGCCGGACCGATCAAGACGCTGGCGGCCTCCGGCATCGGCGACTTCCGCTACATTCTGAAGTGGAACGAGTACAACGCGCCGATGCGGCGCACCGTCACCATCGAGGAAGTCGGCGACAGCGCGCTCTATCTGCTTTCCGACCTGTCGCGCGGCGTGACCGGTGAAGTTCATCACGTCGATTCCGGCTACCACGTCGTCGGCATGAAGCGGCCGGATGCTCCGGACATTTCGCTGGCGAAGGATTAAGTGCCGACTATCTATTACATCCGCCACGGCGAGACGGAGTGGAATGCGCTGGGCCGGCTTCAGGGCGTGCAGGACATTCCGCTCAACGAGCTTGGCCGCAGGCAGTCGGTTCACGCCGGTCACGTCTTGGCCGACCTGTTGAAGCGCGATGGGCATGACGCGCCATCGATCGACTTTGTCGCAAGCCCGCTCGGCCGCGCCCGCCAGACCATGGATCTGGTGCGCGGCACTTTGCAACTTCCACTGTCCGGCTACGCTATCGACGATCGCCTGCGCGAAATCGGCTATGGCGAATGGGAGGGGTCGACGCTGGCCGAGATGCAGGCCAAAGACCCGGCCCTGTTCGCACGGCGCCAGGCCGAGAAATGGACGGTCGCCCCGCCCGGTGGCGAGACCTACGTCGCTGTGCAGGCGAGGGTGGCCGACTGGTATCGCGACCTGAAGGCCGACACGGTTGCGGTCGCCCATGGCGGCACCGCGCGCGCGCTGATGGTGGCGTTAGGTTTCCTGACTCCCGAAAGCGCCGCCGATCTGTCGATCGGGCAAGGCTGGGTCTACGTCTTCAAGGATGGCGAGTTGAGCCACTACTACAGTTAATCCCAGCGCTGCTGAGCCTGGCTGTAACGAAGGAAAGGCCATTTGACCGGCCATTCACGCCGCGTTACGACAGACCATGTCCCACAACACATTCGGCCATCTGTTCCGCGTCACGACCTTCGGCGAAAGCCATGGGGTTGCGATCGGTTGCGTGGTCGACGGCTGTCCGCCGCAGATACCGCTGGTGGTCGAAGACATCCAGCGCGACCTCGATCGCCGCCGTCCCGGGCAGTCGCGCTTCACCACGCAACGGCAGGAGCCGGATGCGGTGAAGATCCTCTCCGGCGTGATGGCGCACCCGGAGACCGGGGCGCAGGTCACGACCGGCACCCCGATCGGGCTCCTGATCGAAAACACCGATCAGCGCTCGAAGGACTATTCCGACATCAAGGACAAGTTTCGTCCCGGTCACGCCGACTACACCTATGACGCCAAATACGGCCTGCGCGATTATCGCGGCGGCGGGCGTTCGTCGGCACGCGAGACGGCGATGCGGGTCGCAGCGGGCGCGATCGCGCGCAAGATATTGCCCGGCGTTACGATACGCGGTGCGCTGGTGCAGATGGGCCCGCACATCATCGATCGCGACAAGTGGGACTGGGATGAGGTCGCGAAGAATCCTTTCTTCTGTCCCGACAAGGACAAGGCGGCTTTCTTTGAGAGCTACCTTGATGGCATCCGCAAGAGCGGCTCCTCGATCGGCGCAGTGATCGAGGTGGTTGCCGAGGGTGTCCCGGCGGGGTGGGGAGCGCCGATCTATGCCAAGCTCGACGCCGATCTTGCCGCCGCCATGATGAGCATCAACGCGGTGAAGGGCGTCGAAATCGGTTCAGGCTTTGCCGCGGCCGAACTCTCCGGCGAGGAAAACGCCGACGAAATGCGGATGGGCAATCAGGGTGTCAGCTTCCTGTCCAATCATGCCGGCGGCATTTTGGGCGGCATCTCGACGGGTCAGCCGGTGGTGGTGCGATTTGCAGTGAAGCCGACGTCGTCGATCCTGTCGCCGCGGCGCACGGTTGATCGCAAGGGCGGCGAGACGGAAATCATGACCAAGGGCCGTCACGATCCCTGCGTCGGCATTCGCGCCGTTCCGGTTGGCGAGGCCATGATGGCCTGCGTGCTCGCGGATCATTTCCTGCGCCACCGCGCGCAAGTCGGCGGATAAAATTAAAGTCGGCGGATAAGATCCGTGGGCGGATGAACCCGTCTCATCCGCCCGCGCGAGGCCAATTGGATCAAATTAGATCAAAGCTTCGTTGATGCGCGGGAGAGAAGCTTCCAGTCCGCGCCCTGTTTCTGCCAGTTCATCAGGATGTGCAGATTGGTGGAGCTTTTCTTGCCGTCGGCGACCGCCTCGCTTTCGCCGACCCAGTGAAACCGCACGATCGCCGCCGGACCGACCACCCGGATCTTCACGTCCTGGTAGGCCAGCGACAGGACTTTCGATTTTCCGTCGGTGGCGTTCGTGACAAAGGTCGCCTTGTCCTCAACCCTTCCATCGGAGTGGCTGTAGCTTAGTTCTGCCGCGCAAAGCCCGTCCAATGTCTTGGCGTCTGCGGCTGCCTGGGCGGCGCGGAACGCCTCTACGTTTTTCGCCAGCGCATCTTCATCGGCGCCCGCGTAAGCGGGGACCACTCCCAGCAGTCCAATGGCAAGCACCGGCAAGGCCATCTGGCGACGATTGATATTCATTGCTCCCTCCGTTTTTCTATTATGTGTGAGGGCAGTCTTGCAGCGGTCTCCAACTTTGTCGAGACTTCGTCGTCTGGCTTGGCGGCTTAAAATTCGAGCCGGCGACCCAATCGAGGCGGCGCGCCTTGACGTTGCCGCTGCCTGCGCTGCTAATGGTGCCCTATGGACGCGCTTGCCCTGCAGAAATTGACTGAATGGCTCGTCGACGGGGCACGGTCGGCGCCGAGCCCGCCGCAGATGATGAACCAGACTTGCGAGCGGCTGGTGGCGGCCGGGGTGCCGCTATGGCGGGTCGGCGTCTTCGTCCGTACGCTGCATCCCGATATCGTGGGCCGCAATTTCGTCTGGCGGCCGGGCGCGGAGATTGTCGTCGGCAGCGCCAATTACGACGTACTGGATTCTCCGGAGTTTCTTCGCAGTCCGCTCGCCCTTGTCTTCAAGGAGCGATGCGAAATCAGGGCGCGCATGGATGGTCCGGATGCGAAGCGTTTCCCGCTGTTTGATGATCTGCGTGCGGAAGGCGTCACCGATTATCTCGCTTTGCCGCTGCTGCAAGTCGACGGCACGGCGCATGCCTCGAGCTGGACCACCCGGCAGCCCGGCGGCTTCACGGATGAACAGATCAAGGCTCTTCGCGATTTGATGCCGCCGCTGTCGCGATTGATCGAGGTGACGCGGCTGCGTTTCATGTCCTCGATCCTGCTCGACACCTATGTCGGCAACCGCGCCGGCGAGCGCATTCTTGGCGGCCAGATCCGGCGCGGGCACACCGAGACCATGCAGGCGGCGATCTGGCTGTCGGATTTGCGCGGCTTCACCGCGCTGTCGGACCGGCTTCCCGCCGAAACCGTGATCGAAATTCTCAATTTGTATTTCGACTGTCAGGTGTCGGCGATCGCAACCCATGGCGGCGAAGTTCTGAAATTCATGGGCGACGGGTTGCTCGCGGTGTTCCCGTTCGACGAATATGTCGGCGATATCGGCCAGGCCTGCGCCAAAGTGCTGGAAGCGGCCTGCGAGGCCCGCGCCAATGTCGAGGTCATGCAATTTCCGATCGGCGAGACCATCGAGCGATTTCGTTTCGGCGTGGCGCTCCATGTCGGACGGATTCTTTACGGCAATATCGGCGGCGGCAACCGGCTCGATTTCACCTGCATTGGTCCTGCGGTCAATCTCGCCGCCAGACTGGAAAAGATGGCCAGCCGTCTGCATCGCACGGTGGTGGCGTCAGCCGCCTTTGCGCAAGGCTGTCCCGGCAAGTGGGATGATCTCGGCGAGTTTCCGATTGCGGGGTTTTCAAAGGCCGAGCGGATCTATGGCCTTTCGGATGAGACCGCGGGAGCGCATCCGCTCCCGCTCGCCGCTCATTCTTCCGGCTCCGTGGTGAACAGCAGCGGATAGCCCTTGGCGCGGCCGGCATCGGTGGCGCGGGTCGCCTTGGTCTCGGCGATGTCCTTGGTGAAGACGGCCACCACACAGGTGCCGCGCCGGTGCGCGGTAATCATGACCTTGTGCGCCTGGTCCTCGGTCATGCGGAATTCCGCCTTGAGGACCGTGACGACGAATTCGCGCGGCGTGTAATCGTCATTGATCAGAATGACCTTGTGCAGCCGCGGGCGCTCAACCTTGGTCTTGACCTTGGTTTTCGGCTTGGTGACGGTGTCGCTCATAGCCTAAGAATAATGCCTTTCGGCCTATCTTGGTACCAGCCAATAGGGATGGCTTTATTGCAGCGGCGAAACCGTCCGCAAATAGGCGATGATGTCGGCGAGATCGCTCTCCTTCAGCCCGGCATAATAACCAAACGCCATCGGCGGCTTGAGCCTGTGACCGTCGCGGGAAACGCCATGGGCGATGGCGCGTGCGATTTCCTCATCCGTCCATCCTCCGATGCCGGCGGTGCGGTCGGAGGTGAGGTTGGCGGCCGTGCTTCCTTCCGGAAATACTCTGCCGCCGCGGCCAAGCCCGCTTCTGTAGTCGGATATGCCCCGCGTCCGTTCGGAGTGGCATTCCATGCAATGGCCGATGGTGACGAGATAGGCGCCGCGTTTGACGGGATCGGTGAACATGGCCTTGTCGAATCCGCTCTCCGCATCGGGATAGGGATCGCGGTGGACGGGAGCCTTGTAAACGGGGTCGGAGATCTCGTTGCGGACCGGCTTCACCGAACGCAGGTAGGCGACGATGGCGTCGAGGTCTTCGGGCAACAACGCCTTGTAGAAATTTGCGGGCATGATGGCCGCGAGCGGCACGCCGGGCAGGCGGTGGTGATCGGGCCTGATACCCTCGATCAGCGCGCGTTTGATTTCCGCATCGCTCCAGCTTCCGATCCCGGTTTCGACGTCGGGTGTGATATTCGAGGTGGTAACGACAAAGACGGGGGTCGAGAACACTCGTCCGCCCGACAGCGCCTTGTCCTTGATGAGCTCGCCATTGGCGTCGCGTGGCGAGTGGCAGTTGCCGCATGCCAGGATGGTGTTGACGAGATAGTCGCCCCGCTCAATGGCCGGGTCCGCCAGCGCTGGATTGCTCAATCCGGAAAGCAATAGACACATTAGTGCCAGGCGCGGCAGCGAGCGCAACATCAGTCCACCCCCAAATCAACGATCGAAGCCTGCTCTATGGCACGGCCCGGCCGTCCCTGCAAAAACCGGGCAGGGAGCGCCGGAGGAGATTGCGGCGCCTGGCAGCTAACCTGAAAGTGAACGCTGCAAAATGTTCCAGCTTTTCGTCAGCCGCGATGCGTGCGAACATCATGGTCACACGACGGGAGGGCCGCTGATGCGCTGGTATGTCTCGATCGGGGCTGCGTTGGTCGCAAGCGCGCTCACCGCAAGCGATGTCGCGGGAGTGACCGCACCGGATGCGCGCCTACGGCACGAGATGCGGTCGGCGGACAAGGCAGAGCCGAAGGTCGACGTCGAACTCGTGCTTGCCGTCGATGTCTCCTATTCGATGGACATGGACGAACTCGCGGTGCAGCGCGAGGGCTATGCGCAGGCCATCGTCTCAAAGGAGTTTTTGCAGGCGTTGAAGGCGCTGCCGAACGGCAAGGTGGCGGTGACTTATTTCGAATGGGCCGCGTCGAACGATCAGAAGATCGTCATTCCCTGGCGCATCATCGACGGCCCCGAAACCGCAGACGCGGTGGCCGACGAAATCCTGAAAGCGCCGATCCGCCGCGCCTCGCGCACGTCGATCTCCGGCGCGATCAACTTCGCGATGCCGCTGTTCGAGAACAATCCGTATCCGGGGCTGCGCCGCGTTATCGACATCTCCGGCGACGGTCCGAACAATAACGGCGTCCCCGTGACGCCCGTGCGCGACGAAGCGGTTTCCAAGGGCATCGTCATCAATGGTCTGCCGATCATGGTGAAGGAGCCTTCCTATTCGACCATGGATATCGAAAACCTCGATTGGTATTACGAGGACTGCGTGATTGGCGGACCCGGATCGTTCGTGGTGGCGATCAAGGACCGCGACAAGTTCAAGGAAGCGATCCGCACCAAGCTTTTGCTCGAGGTCGCCGGCCTCACGCCGGAGCGTCCCGTGATTCCCGTGGCTGACAAGGAGCCGCGGGTGTCGTGCCTGATCGGAGAGAAGATCTGGCAGGATCGCTGGGGACGCTGAACGCGGCGGCCGCGTTCAGCGCGTGAAACGCGCCACCAGTTCGACATGCGGCGTATGCCGAAACTGATCGACCGGCGTGACGCCTTCGATTTTGTAACCGCCATCGATCAGGATGCGGGCGTCGCGGGCAAAGGTCGCGATATTGCAGGACACCGCGATCACGACCGGCACCTTGCTGGATGCGAGCCGTTCGGCTTGCGCCTGTGCGCCCTGCCGCGGCGGGTCGAACACGACAGCATCGAAGTCGCGCAATTCTTCCGCCACCAGCGGCCGGCGAAACAGGTCGCGGCTCTCGGCCTTGACGGGCTTTAGTCCGTTCGTCGTTGCGGCCGCCTTTTGCAGGCTCGCGATTGCGCCGGCATCGTTGTCGTAGGCCGACACGCGTGATTTCTCGGCGAGCCTGAGCGCAAAAGGGCCGACGCCGCAAAACAGATCGGCAATATGTTTGGCGCGTCCGCAATGTCTTGAAACGAGCGCGGCCAGCGATTCTTCGCCGGCAACCGTTGCCTGAAGGAACGAGCCCGGCGGCAACACCACCCGCGCCTTGCCCATGGTGACGCCGGGTGGCTGGCGCATCAGCACCAGTTCGCCATGTCGTGTCAGCCGGGCCAGGCGATGCCTGGCGGCGACAGCGGACAGCGCGGTGACCATGGCCGCAGGCAGCGGACCGGAGCCGCGCACATCAACGTCAAGCCCGCCATCGGTTGCGGTGATCTGGATGTCGAGCGGCTTGCCGATTCCGGTCAAGGGTTCAGCGAGCGCCCAGGCCGCGTCCAATGCACCGCTCAGTCCGGGATCGAGGATCGGGCAGCGATTGATCGGAACGACATCGTGGGAATGGGCCGCGGCAAATCCGACCTTGAGCACGTCATGCGTACCTTTCCGCGCGTGCAGGGTCATGCGGCGGCGGCCTCGGCCATGGGCATCGATCAAGGGGAAGACTTCGCAGTCGATCTTCGCCTGCGCAAGCGTCGCCGTGACGAGATCGCGTTTCCAGGCGCGATAAGGTTCTGTCTCCCAATGCTGGATGGCGCAGCCACCGCAGATGCCAAAATGCTGGCAGAAGGGGTCGACCCGTTCCGGGCTTGCCTTTTCGACCCGGATCAATTGCCGCCGGTCGGGATGATGACCCGGGACGGCCGCAACCTCGACCGTCTCGCTGCCAAGCGTGTAGGGCACAAAGATGCTTCGTCCCTCGATAAGCGCGACGCCATCGCCGAGATGGCCGACGTGATCGATGACGAGGCGTTCAACCACGGCGCGCGCCGATGAAGAATTCGACGTTGCCGTCGCCACCCGTGATCGGCGAGGGGAATACGCGGATGTCGGTGCACCCGAGCGAAGCGGCGAAAGCGGCAATCTCGTCGCAGACGCCGCTATGCACAGCCGCATCGCGGATGATTCCGCGCTTGGAATGTTTGCGGGTGGCTTCGAACTGCGGCTTGATCAGTGCGAGAAGATGCATCGGTGCTGCCGCCAGCGACAATGCGACCGGCAGCACGGCCTTGAGCGAAATGAAGCTGACATCGATGACCACGACGTCAGGCCGCGCGGGCAGCCGCTTGCCCTCGAGCGAGCGGATGTCGGTTTCTTCCATGGAGACGATTTTGGGATGATCGTGCAGGGAAGGGTGCAATTGTCCGCGTCCGACGTCGATCGCAAACACAAGGCTGGCGCCGTTGGCGAGCAGGACTTCCGTGAAACCGCCGGTCGAGGCGCCGACGTCGAGACAGACATGATCCTCGATTTCGATCGGGTATTGTTCGAGCGCGCCTGCGAGCTTGACGCCGCCGCGCGAGACAAAGGGATGGGCCGGCTGTGCCTGCAAGACGGCGTCGGCAGCGATCGTCTCGGAAGCTTTCAGAACCTGCTTGTCATTGGCCGAGACCAGCCCGGCTTCGATCGCCGCGCGCGCCCGGGCCCGGCTCTCGAACAATCCGCGCTCTACCAGCAACAGATCGATGCGTTTGCGGGGAGAGGGCATTTTTTCAACTCGTTGGACTTAGCGTGGTTTGACGCCCAGTTGTCCGGCTGCGAGCCGGACGCAGGTCTCGAACGCAGCGAGGTCTTGCCAGATATCGGCAGGGCGCGCCCGCGGCGTGACCAGTGCGCCGCCATAACGATCGAGGGCATGGATTATCATCAGGTTGTCAGCGAGACTGAAATCCTCGACCGTCAATCCGTCCGCGTCGGCCAACCGGTCGTCACGCTTGGTCACCTCTCCGAACAGTCGCACCCGTTCCGCATAGCGCGAGGGATCGTTGGAGTAGCCGAAGCACGGTTTGCCACGGCCCGCCATATAGCCGAGTTCGTAGACCGTGCCGCTATCGGCGCCAGGCCCACGAAAGGGAGTGAGATTGGCGATGATGGCATCGGCCGCGTCCATCATCGCTTCGTTGCCCTTGAAGATGGCAAGCGAGGCACCCGGCGCGGTCGGATCGACTTTATTGTCGAGCGGGTAGAGCCCGACAAGGCCGTGACGGTCGCAAAGCTCGGCTTTGCGCCGCCCGAGTTCGATGGCGTTGGGTAAAAAAACGTCGGGGCCAGCCAGGTATATTTTCATATCAGCACGCGGCGAGGGTGCGGCCGATACGGCTGTACCCGGCCGGCTCAGGCGAGCTTCACCGTCTCGGTCTTGACGTCCTTGCCGAGCGCTTCGAACACCTTGGCGACGATGCCTTTGGCGTCGAGACCCGCGCGGGCGTACATCGCATTCGGCGTGTCGTGGTCGAGGAACTCGTCGGGCAGCACCATCGTGCGCATCCGCACGCCGGCGTCGAGCGCGCCATTGTCGGACAGGAACTGCATGACGTGCGAGCCGAAACCGCCGACCGAGCCTTCCTCGATGGTGATCAGGATCTCGTGGTCGCGTGCAAGCTTCAGGATCATCTCTTCGTCGAGCGGCTTCATGAAACGCGCATCGGCAATGGTGGTCGAAAGCCCATGGGCGGCGAGTTCGTCGGCCGCCTTTTCGCATTCGGCCAGTCGCGTACCGAACGACAGCAGCGCGATCTTGCTGCCCTGACGGACGATGCGGCCCTTGCCGATCTCGAGCGGAACGCCGAATTCGGGCATCTCCACGCCGCGGCCTTCGCCACGCGGATAGCGCAGCGCGCTCGGCCGGTCGTCGATCGCAACCTGCGTCGCCACCATGTGGACGAGTTCTGCTTCGTCGGACGCCGCCATGATCACGAAATTCGGCAGGCAACCGAGATAGGCGTTATCGAACGAGCCGGCATGGGTGGCGCCGTCGGCGCCAACAAGGCCAGCGCGGTCGATGGCAAAGCGCACTGGCAGGCTCTGGATCGCGACGTCATGGACGACCTGATCGTAGCCGCGTTGCAGGAAAGTCGAGTAGATCGCGCAGAATGGCTTGTAGCCTTCGGTGGCGAGACCGGCAGCAAACGTGACCGCGTGCTGCTCGGCAATACCGACGTCGAAGGTGCGGTCCGGAAATGCCTTGTTGAAGATATCGATACCGGTACCGGACGGCATCGCGGCGGTAATGCCGACGATCTTGTCGTCCTTCTCCGCTTCCTTGACGAGGCTTTGGCCGAACACGTTCTGGTAGGCAGGCGCATTCGGCTTGGCCTTGGCCTGGGTGCCGGTCGCGACATCGAATTTGACGACGGCGTGATATTTGTCGGCGGACGCTTCCGCGGGCGCGTAGCCCTTGCCTTTCTGGGTGACGACATGAACCAGGATCGGCCCGGTCTCCATGTCGCGGACGTTGCGCAGAACCGGCAGCAAATGATCGAGGTTATGGCCGTCGATCGGGCCGACGTAATAGAAGCCGAGCTCCTCAAACAGCGTGCCGCCGTCCATCATGAAGCCGCGGGAATATTCCTCGACGCGGTTGGCACGGTTGGCGATGATCTTCGGCAGATGCTTGCCGAGTTGCTTGGCGGCCTCGCGCAGCGAGCGGTAGGTCTTGCCGGAATAAAGTCTCGACAGATAGGCGCTCATCGCGCCGACCGGCGGAGCAATCGACATGTCGTTGTCGTTGAGGATGACGATCAGGCGCGAATTCATCGCGCCCGCGTTGTTCATGGCCTCATAGGCCATGCCTGCCGACATCGCACCGTCGCCGATCACGGAGATGACGTTGTTCTTGCCGCCCGAGAGGTCGCGCGCCACGGCCATGCCGAGGCCGGCCGAAATCGAGGTCGAGGAGTGCGCCGCGCCGAACGGATCGTAGTCGCTCTCCGTGCGCTTGGTGAAACCGGACAGTCCACCGCCGGTGCGCAGCGTGCGGATGCGGTCGCGGCGGCCGGTGAGGATCTTGTGAGGGTAGGCCTGGTGGCCGACGTCCCAGATCAGGCGGTCGCGAGGTGTGTCGAAGATATAATGGATCGCGGTGGTCAGCTCGACGACGCCGAGGCCGGCGCCGAAATGGCCGCCCGTCACCGAAACCGCATCGATGGTTTCCTGGCGCAGTTCGTCGGCGACCTGCCGGACTTGCTCTACCTTGAGCTTCCGCAAATCGTCCGGGGTTCGGATTGTGTCGAGAAGCGGCGTCTTACTATATGCGGTCACGGCGTCATTCCAATTTTTCAAAGTCGAGATCAACGGTCCGACGGGAGATGGGTTGCGCAAAAAACAAGCGCAAGCGCCCAAAACCGCCAGATGCCGCGGGCTCACAGGCCCGATCGATAGTCTTAAGTGTGCCCCGGATCGTTCAATGTGATTTGCATCACCTTATGACCGTTCCACCCTGTCGATCAATTTGTTGAGCTAGTTGAGGTACTTGACGTTAGAGGAACACGTCGAACGAGTGCCTTCGTCAGCCCACAGTCGTCGAAGCTTTACACTAAAATGTCAGCCAAAGCCAACCGGCTTGGGAACCTGCCGGTAGCCGGCACGAGAATGGAACCCGCCTTTTCGCTTCACAAGCGGCTTTCCGGGCTCAAATGGGTCGATTTCGTGGACAATTTCGCGATGTGGGCCGACCCGCTTAACCATTTCAGCAAAGCCCCAATGCGCCAGTGGAGTGGATTTGACATTCGCCACCCACCTGGCCGCAGGGTCGTCAGGCGAATGTCAAATCCAAAACTCCACTAGAATCTATCTTTGCTAGTGGTCCTTCTAACATTCGCAAATGTGGCCGCCGAGACGGGATGCGAATGTTAGAATTGGACCACTAGCGGCTCGGGTCGTGGGCCAATTCGTAGCCGTTTACTGAACGTCGAGCGGTTCCGTGCCGGTGGGCGCGCCGCTGGCGTCGGTCGTGATCTTGTCGACGCGGGCTTCCGCCTGGCGAAGTAACTCCTCGCAGCGGCGCTTCAGTGCTTCGCCGCGCTCGTAAATGGTAACCGATTCTTCCAGCGGCACCTTGCCGTCCTCGAGCCGCTTGACGATGGATTCAAGTTCCTCCATCGCGCGCTCAAAGCTCAGTTTCTTGACGTCCGCCTGGGCATTTTCAGCCATAGTGGTTTTCCTGGATTTGTTTCCCGGATGCGCTGGTGGTCAGCGATGATTCGATATTAGCGCAGTCTCAAGCCGCCGAGCCCATCAAGGCGTTGACATGGGCCGCGACCGATTCCTTCAGGCCCTGAAGATCATAACCGCCCTCGAGTACCGAGACAATTCGGCCTCCCGCGGTACGGTCGGCGAGGTCCATCAGCTTTCGCGTCACCCAACCGAAGTCCTCACCCTTAAGATTGATCGAGGCCAAGGGATCGCGATGATGCGCATCGAATCCGGCCGAGATGATGATGAGTTCGGGGCTGAACTTGCTCAAGTTGGGCAGGATGGTGTTTTCGAAGGCCGCGCGGAACCTGGCGCTGCCGTCTTCCGGTGCAAGCGGCGCATTGACGATGTTGTCGTGCTCGCCGCGTTCGCCGGTTGCGCCGGTGCCCGGGAACAGCGGCATCTGATGCGTCGAGCAATACATCACGGTCTTGTCGGCCCAGAAGATATCCTGGGTGCCGTTGCCGTGGTGGACGTCGAAATCGACCACGGCCGCACGCTCGATGCCGTACTTTTTCTGGGCGTGACGCGCGGCGATCGCAGCGTGGTCGAAGAAGCAAAAGCCCATCGGTCGATTGGTTTCGGCGTGATGGCCGGGAGGACGCATCGCGACGAAGGCGTTGCTGTGCTTTCCCGACATGATCGCGTCGGTTGCGGCAACCGCGCCGCCGACGCCGCGCATGACCGCTTCCCAGGTGCCGGGCGACATCGAAGTGTCGCCGTCGAGATAGGCCAGGCCGCTTGCCGGCGCGATACGGCGCAATTCGTTCACATAATGCTCGTCGTGGCAAAGCGTGACGAGATCAAGCGAACCTTCCGGGGCCAGTTCGCGCACCAGCGGATCGAACCGGCTTTCGCTCAAGGTCTCATCGACCGCGCGAATCCGGTCTGGCCGTTCGGGATGTCCGGGTGGGGTCAGATGATTCAGGGTCGACGGATGGGATACGAGAAGCGTCGTCATGCATGGCCTTTGCGCGTGCTGGGTGCGCCCTTGAGGAACTCGCAATCTAAGCGCTGATCGCGGCCGGGGAAAGGCCGATCATTTCACCTCATTCGCCCGCTTGATGCGGTCGGCAGGAACAGGGCTGATCGGGCTGTTAGCCTGGAAGTAGGCGTAGAGCGCATCGGCGTCATAGATGCCAAATTGTTGCGCGGTTCCTTCCGTCAGCGCCGCAAAGCCGTCGCCGCCGGTGGAGAGATAGTTGTTCACCGTGATGCGGTAGCTCTTGGCGGGATCGATGGCCACGCCATTCAACGACATCGAGCCTGCGATCACGCGCTCGCCAAAGGGTTTGCTGTCGTCCCACGCGTAACTGAATCCCTTCGACACCTGAAGAATGCGCGGACGCCTGGGATCGAGCCATTGCTGCTCCAGCATCGCCTTGATCTGGTTGCCCGTCAGCGTGAGCGTGACGAGTTGGTTGCGGAACGGCTGGCTCGCAAACACGTCGGCATAAGTCACGAGGCCATCGTCCTTGGCGGCAAGATCGGCGCGCAAGCCGCCGGGATTGGTGAAGGCGACCACGGCGCCGCCATTGCCCGCGCTCATCGTCGCGGCCAGCTGCGCATCGGCGACGATATCGCCAAGCGCGCTCTCGCCCGCCGCATTCGGCACGCGCGACAGCGTGGCTGTGATCGATCCGGCGCGGCGATTGCCGATGGGGGCGGCGAGCTTGTCGTAGGCGGCAATGAGCGCGGTCTGCTCGGGGTCCTTGGCCAGCGTATTGGTGCGGACAATGACATTGTCAGCTTTCGCACTGACGATGTCGCGCGACTTGGTATCGAGCGTGATGTCGATGGCCGTGACCAGCGTGCCGTATTTGTCGGCCGAGGTCACGAGCCGTCCGTCGATGTTGCAAACATAGGGCTGATGGGTGTGCCCGCTGATCACGAGATCGACCGCGCGGTCGAATTTCTTGACGATGTCGACGATGGCGCCGGAGATCGCAGGGCACTCGTTATAATCGCCGGTCGGATAGCCGCCTTCGTGAATCAGGACGACGATGGCCTCGACGCCGCGCGCTTTCAGCTCCGGAACCAGCGCATTCACGGTCTCCGCCTCATCGCGAAATTCGAGGCCCGCCGCGCTCGCTGGCGAAATAATGCCGGCAGTGCCTTTCAGCGTCAGGCCGACGAAGGCCACGGGGATGCCGTCGAACTCCCTGACTTCGTAAGGCGGAAAAATCGTCTTGCCGGTCGCGGTCTCGATTGTGGAGGCTGCGAGATAGTGGAATTTCGCGCCCAGGAAGGGATGCGGTCCCTGGCAGTTGTCGACCGGATGGCAGCCGCCATTCTGCATCCGCTTCAACTCGGCTCCGCCTTCGTCGAATTCGTGATTGCCGACCGAGGCAATCGCCAGCCCCATCATCGAAAGCGACTCGATGGTCGGTTCATCGTGGAACATCGCCGACAGAAGCGGACTCGCGCCGATCAGGTCGCCTGCGGCGACAAAGATCGTGTTCCTGCGGCCCTCGCTGAGTTCCTTGACGAGGGTCGCCATATGTTCGACGCCGCCCGCCGGCACCGCGACCTTCCTGGTCTTGTCGTTGGGGTCGGCGATCTTGATCCCGCCTGACGAAGCGCGAAGATAACCGTGGAGATCGTTGATCGCGAGGATGCGCAAATCCACCGTTGCCGATTGCGCCATTGCAGGAGTTGACGCGATCAGCGTCAAGGCGGCGAAAGCCGGAGCGAGCGAAAGTTTCATGGCGCGACAATAGAGAAGGGGCGCGACGGTTTCACGAGGCTTTGCGCTCAGGATTTCTTTCGTGCAAAAAACGCTTTGAAAGCTGCAATCGCTTCCGCCGAGCGCATCCGCTCGCCGAACAGATGGCTCTCATGGTCGATGCGGCGGACCAAATCTTCCGGCGTATGCTTGAGAAGCTTTCGCGAGGCGGCAACGGCCTCGGCGGGAAGGGCGGCGATTTCGCGCGCGGTTTTCTTGGCCTCGGCTTCAAGTGCCTCCGGCGCAACCACCCTGTTGACGAAGCCGGCGCCGCGCGCCTCCTCGGCGTTGAGTGCGTGTCCCATCACCAGCATGGAAAAGGCGCGCTGATGCCCCATCAGCCAGGGCGCGAGCAGGCTGGAAGCGCCTTCCGGCACTAGGCCGAGATGAATGAACGGCGTCGCGAAACTGGCTCTCGTGCTCGCGATCACCTGATCGCAATGAAACAGCATCGTGGTGCCGATCCCGATTGCGATGCCGTCGACGGCGGCGACAATGGGCTTTGTGTTGTGCGCCAGCGAATGCAGGAACTTGATCGCGTTGGAGGCTCGCGGCGTGCCGGTATTGGACGTGCCGTCCTTCAGAAAATCCTCCAGATCGTTACCGGCGGTGAAGGCGCCGGGCTCGCCTGCAATGACGAGGCATCGGATGGACGCATTATCCTGGGCGCTGTCGATCGCCGCGCTCATGTCGCGGTACATGTCCTGCGTGATCGCGTTTTTCTTTTCCGGCCGGCTGAGCTTGATCACACGAATGGCGTCTTCGTCGGTAACGGTTAGATGTCCGGTCATGGGGCAGGCCTTCGGGCAATCAACGATGGCGGGAGCGCCAGATATCCTACATTCGGGCGAGGGCAGTCCACAACTGGCCTCAACCTCTCCACGGGATTGCCTTGGTTTGGTCAAACCAGGGTGAAGTCTGGGGCAAAGGTAAGTTCAGGGGATTCCACAAGCGATTTACTGGCCGCTTTCGAGCCGGTGACGTTGGAGGGCCGATGCAATCCGGGGTGAAGCCGAAAGCAACCGACGACCCGCATGACTTTGTCGTCGTACCGTCCGATCAGGTACGGGTCGCGCCGTCAGATGCGGAAATCACCGACCTCCTGCGCGCAGCCGCGCGCCACCAATCCGGCGCCCGCGCCGCTTCCGATTCTTCGACTCCGGCCTCCGTGCCGGCCGTCGATACGAGGTTTCGCGCTACTGACGTGAACGCAGATGTGCCAGCGCGCAGTTCGTTCGGCCGGCGCGCACTGCGCGCCATTGCCGCGCTTCTACTGACGATAGGCATCGGCGCTGCCGCATTGGGCTGGCAGACTTTTAGTTACGCAGGGAAGAAAGCGCTGCTCTCGTGGGCGCCGAAATGGGCGATTGCCGCCTCGCTGCCGCTCGACAAGCTCGGGCTGGGCACGCATTCCACGCCGTCGGACGATCCGGCCGAAGCGGCGCCGGGGGAACCCGCTGCACCTGCACAAAGTGCTGCCGACAATACTGCGCCTTCGAACACTGCGCCTTCAAACGCTGCGGCGAGCTCCGCTGCGACCGCTGCGGTGCCACCAGACCCCGCGCAGCAATTGCAATCGATGGCGCGCGACCTTGCCAGTGCCAACCAGCAGGTTGAGACGCTGAAGGCCTCGATCGCCGAGTTGAAGGCGAGCCAGCAACAGATGGCGCGCGAATTCGCCAACAAGTTGGCCGAGCAAAACGCCAAAGCGGCCAAGATCGCTGCGGCGCCGCGCCCGGCTCCGGCCGCGCACAGGCCTGCACCGGTTTATTCGTCGACAGGCTATGCGCCGCCGCCAACGCAAGCCGTGCCGCCCGCTTACCGGCCGACGACGGCGCCTTACTCGGCGCAAGCCTCGGTGGCTCAGGGCCCGCCGCCAGCAGCGGCTCAACCCTATGCGCCGCCGCCCGTGCAAGTTCAGCCGCAGGCTGACCCCGGCGTGGTGGGGGCGGCGCCGCGGCCGCCAATGCCGTTGGCGCAATAGCGTTTGGTCATTGTGGCGCGGTTAACTGACCGCGCCGCAACGGTTCTTGCAAGAACCGGCTTTGTCGGAACCGGTTAGGCCGGAACCATTCCGCCGTAAGGGGCTTAACGCGCATGTCTTCCCAGACAGGGAGAATGCCATGAAAATCGCGAAAGTCGTTTTGGTCGGCGCAGCCGCGTTTGTCGCCGTGAGTTCGGCGGCGCTTGCTCAGCAAACGCATACGGGAACCATCACTCAACTCAACCGGCTGAACAACACGGTCGCGATCCGGCAAACTCAGGACGGCACGGTCGGTGCCAACACCGGCGGTGCAGCCGAGGAATTCAAGGTTCAAAGCGGGATATCGCTGGAAACGCTGCATGCCGGCGATACCGTCAATTACTCCGTCAACGACAGCGGCGGCACCAAGACGATCACCAAACTCGATCGGCGCTGACGATCTTGCACGAAGCCGCGCTTTGTCCCGAAGACCGCTATCCCAACAGCACCGCGTCGGCGCCGTTCACGGCGTCTGCACTATCGGTTACGGTTTTCTCAAGCGCTGGTGCCTGCACCGAGATGTTTTCGGCGAAGAACCGCGCCAGCATGACGTAACGCTGCGGATCGGCTTCGCCAATTCCGCGCGCAGCCAACGCTTCATTCGCCAGCATGCATCCGCCGAGGGCCGCGCCGAACAGCCGCAAATAGGGAGTGGCGCCGGCGAGCGCTTCGTTGGGCGCCGACGTCACGCGTTCGAGCAGCCAGTGGCTGGTGCGCTCGAGCGAGGACAGCGCGTCGCGTAATTTAGTGCCGGTGGTGCCGAATGCCGGATCGTTCGAGGCTTCGACCTGTTTGACGATATTCTTCAACTCATCGAGCAGGGCCCAGACCAACTCGCCGCCATTGGTCGCGAGCTTGCGCGTGACGAGATCGATCGACTGGATGCCGTTAGTGCCTTCGTAGATCTGCGTGATGCGCGCGTCGCGATAATGCTGGGCCGCGCCGGTTTCCTCGATGAAGCCCATGCCGCCGTGGATTTGTACGCCGATCGAGGTGGCTTCATTGCCGATGTCGGTGGAGAAGGCTTTCGCGATCGGCGTCAGCAACGCAGCCCGTGCGGCTGCCGTTGCGCGAACCTTTGCATCCTTGGCCCGCACCGAA
The DNA here is from genome assembly GCA_963788885.1 of uncultured Alphaproteobacteria bacterium. GTDB lineage: Bacteria > Pseudomonadota > Alphaproteobacteria > Rhizobiales > Xanthobacteraceae > Bradyrhizobium. Next base: position 120,515 of record CAWBIR010000004.1, read on the forward strand.
ACGTCGAGCGCTACGGCCGTGGCGTAACAAATGGTGCGGGAGGCGGCGGTCATGGCGCGCATCTGCATCAGCATTCGCTTTACGTCGGGGTGCACAATGATCGGATCGGACTCGGACCCCGGCTTGCCGACGGCGCGGCCTTGCCGGCGCTCTTGTGCGAAAGCCAATGCCTGCTGATAGGCACGGTCGGCGATCCCGACGCCTTGCAGCCCGACGGCCAGACGCGCCTGGTTCATCATCGTGAACATGCATTGCATGCCGCGATTTTCCTCGCCGATCAGGTAGCCGATGGCGCCGCCATGATCGCCCATGGTCATGGTGCAGGTGGGAGCGGCGTGCATGCCGAGCTTGTGCTCGATGCCGCTGACATAGATGTCGTTGCGCTCGCCGAACGAGCCGTCGGCATTGACCAGGAACTTCGGAATCAGGAATAGCGAAATGCCCTTGGTGCCTGCGGGTGCATCGGGCAGGCGGGCAAGCACGAAATGAACGATGTTGTCGCTCATGTCGTGGTCGCCATAGGTGATGAAGATCTTCGTGCCCTTGATGCGATAGCTGCCATCGCTTGCACGTTCGGCGCGGCTGCGCAGCGCACCGACATCCGACCCTGCCTGCGGTTCGGTGAGTTGCATCGTGCCGGGCCATTCGCCCGAGATGAGTTTTTCGAGATAGATCTTCTTTAGTTCCTCGCTGCCATGGGCTTCGAGCGCTTCGATTGCGCTCAAGGTGAGGAGCGGGCAAAGGCCGAACGAAATGTTGGATGCGCTCCAGATTTCGGTGCAGACCGCGTTGATGGCGAGCGGCAGTCCCTGGCCGCCGAATTCTTCCGGGCCCGACACCGCGTTCCACCCCGCAGCCGTCCAGCGTTTGTACGCATCGGGCCAGCCGGGTGCGGTGACGACGCTTGAGCCTTCGAGCTTGATGCCGTGCTCGTCGCCGGTGCGGTTGAGCGGCGCCAACACATCGGAGGCAAACCGGCCGGCTTCTTCGAGGACGGCCGAGGCGATATCGCCGTCGAAATCGCCGTAATGGCCGGCCTTTACGGCGGCCTCAAGCCCGGCGCCGTGGTTGAGGGCTAGCAGCATGTCGCTGATCGGTGCACGGTAGGTCATGGGATCAAAGCCTCGCATGCAGAAAAGACGAAGACCGTCTTCCCACGAAACGATGCGCCTCTCAACTCTCCGATACGCGGCAGTGCGGCAAAGGGCCTTGGAGGCGGAACGGGTACGGAGTCGCCTGATACCGGGCGCTCCGTCCAGCCGCCAGCGGGGCGCAAGTTTCAACCGGATTTTGAGCGTCTGCCCTGTTGAAATGGGCCGACTGCCTCTATAGACCGGCGTTGCCGAGCAGAGGTTCGGGGAGGGCGCTGCCATCCCGTGTTCCGGCCGTTGGGGCGTCGCCAAGTGGTAAGGCAGTGGATTTTGATTCCACCATACGGAGGTTCGAATCCTCCCGCCCCAGCCAGCCACTCGCTCAACTTAAGATAGTTCACAACTTTGCACTGGAACCCCCTTAAAATAAGGGATTTTGTGCATTATGGCTCGGTTGTGCGGTCTCCGCAAGATCGCTACTTCTGCGAGAATCTCTCGAAAGTCTCTGGCCTCTTCCCGCAATACTCCCGTTTTAGGGAGACTTCGCGCAGAGACTTTTTCGATATCGACTGCGGCGTAGGCGTCGCAGCGTTCTCCGGTCTCTTGCGGCCAGATCTTCCGGACCTCGCTACCCTTCCCGGATAATTCGATCGGAAAATGAACATGCTCGTACGTTTTCGATGAGAGTTGCGAGTAGTTCGAAGCGACGGCCTCCGCTCCAAGATCCGGCTGCTTCTCGAAATACGCTTCTATCTGTTTCAGCGCACGCTTGTAATCGGCAGGCGAGTGCAGGGGGGCGGTGATCGTCAACGAAGCGTCGCTATCGCAATGGCCGATTCCGAGGCGCGTCTCTCGCCGCACTAGCAGTCATCGCGCCGATTTTGCGCAACCTCGTCCGAGTTGCCCACTTTTTGCTCTACGACATAAAAATCCGCCAGATTTTTTCTCTTGACCATTCAGTCAAGAGGTGATCCTTTTTTCGGGAGTTGGTGTTTGACGGCTGGCAGGCCACTCGGAGGCTTCGGTGATCCCGCAATTTGGATTTGACTGGTTCATCGACCCTCCAACCTATCGCGGCGCACCAAAGTCTGCGGCGGCTCGCCGCAGCTTCACAGGAAAGACAATTATCGGCCGGCTTTTCTTTCCTCGAACAATGAAAGCAACGGCTGCCGTTGGACGCCTCGTTTGCAAAGTCAGGGGCATCACGCGGCGTGAGCCGTGGAAGATTGGGTTCATCGCCAACGCCCCAACTCATAAATGAGAGTTGAATTTCGCAACCCCATTTATCGCTCGGCTTGAAGCCTGGGCGCCGAGGAAATCAAATGAACAAGTCTAACGTCTACGAAATCGATCTCGATCAGTACCAAATCAGCCAGTACCCCGACTATCGGCCAGGTGGTCTGCCGCCTGATCTGACCAAGATCATGAACACATCGTACCTCCAGGAGTTCGAAAGCGTCTGGGGACGCCAATGGGGCGCGATGGGCATCGGCAAGCTGCGCGAAGTTGGCCTTTGCAAACCGACCGAGTGGGAAACCAACAAGTTCTTCACGCAGGATCCGAACTTCTTTCTGCTGCGTCATGCGGGTGCCAATCTTGACTATCGCGAGATGGTCAAGTCGCAGGATGCATATGCCGAGATTCTCACCAAGAACGGCGTGAAGATCAACTGGATGGAATATCAGAACCCGATCGGCGCCTACGGTCCGATGCGGAAGCTGTTCGTGATCGAAGAGGTTCGCTTTGTTCGCGGGGGCGCGATCATTCCTCGCTTCGGCCACGCTTCGTTCAAGCGCGGACTTGAACGTGAATTCACGCATTTCGTGAATAGCATGGGCTGTCCAGTTCTTCTCACCGTCCACGGCCAAGGCATCTGCGAAGTGGCGCCCATGTTCGTTCCGCTGACCGACGACGTCTGGGTGGGCGCCGTGTCCTGCGCAACAAATCAGGAGGGCCTCGATCAGGTGCTGCCTGTCCTCAAGAGCGCGGGCGTCGTCGAAACGCATATCATGCAGCTCCAGACGATCATGGACAGCTTTGCGTCCGGTGGTGAATTCCACACCGATATGATTATCCATCCCGTCGCGGAGCGAATGGCTGTTATCTATCCCGGCTCGCTGCCCTGGACGACGTACACGTGGCTGAAAGACCTTGGCTACAAGCTCATCGAAATCCCGGCGGATGAACAGAAGAGCTGCTATCCGGCCAACCTGATCGTTCTGGAGCCCGGCAAAGTCATTATGAACTCTCGGGCCGAGAAGACCATCGCGGCTCTCCGCAAGGAAGACATCGAAGTCATCGCCTTCGATTCGGGCGGCATCATGCAGGGCGGCACGAACGGCATCAAATGCATCACGATGGAAATTCTTCGTGATGATGGGCCGCGTTACTACAAGTAGAACCTAACAAACCAACGAAATGATGGAGCGTAACTATGAAAGTTCTATCTAAAGCTAATCTGCTATCGCTTGTGTTTCTGCTCGGCTCGACCTCGATCTTCTCGCTCCCCGTGGGGAGGGCCGAGGCGGCCGAGCCCGAACGTGTTTCGGTTAGAATGGATTGGGTTTTTAGCGGGTATCACGCTCCATATTTTGTTGGTGTTAAAAAGGGTTTTTACAAGGACGAAGGACTGGAAGTTTCCGTCGAACCCGGTAGCGGATCGGGCAGCGTCTCGCAAGCGATCGCAAACGGAAACGGTCAGTTCGCCGCGGTTGATGGCGGCACCATGATGAACCTGGTGTCGAAGGGTCTAAAGGTCCGTGCTATCATGGGCATCTTGCAGCGGAGCCCGCTCGCCGTCGTCTACAACGAGAAAAACCCGATCAAGACCGTCAAGGATCTCGAAGGCAAGAAAATCGGCGTTACGCCTGGCGAAGCACCGCTCATTCTACTTCCGGCGCTGTTGAAGTCAGGTGGCGCCGAACAGAGCAAGGTCAGTCTCATCAACGCGGACGCCGCTTCTAAAGACGCGATGATGCTTGGCGGCCAGGTAGACGGCGTGCTCAACTTCGGCTTCCTCGCCGTACCGCCTCTCGAGGAACACGGTATGAAGGTTGGCCTGCTCAGTTATGCGGACAACGGAGTGAACGTGCCGGGCCTCAGTCTCATTGCCAGCACCAGCTACCTGGCTTCGAACGCTGAGACCACGAAGAAATTCCTGCGTGCAACCGCCAAAGCATACAAGTACAGCATTGAAAATCCAGAAGAGGCGATCGACATCATGATCGCGTCCGTTCCAGGACAAAAGGTTCCGAAGGAATTGACGCTCCGTGTTTTCAAGCTTTCGCTCGATTTGCTCGTCTCTAAGGCGACGCAAGGCAAGCCGCTCGGCGTAATGGCGAAGTCGGACTGGGACAACGCCGAGACGATTTTGGCCACGTACCAAGGCATGAAGAAGTCCGACAGCGGTTCCGATCTCTATTTCACGAACGAATACCTGCCGGCTCAGTAAGCCGGCGGAGAAACAGCATGCAAACGCGTCCTGCCGAAGATCATAACCAAGTCGGGGCAGATCAACCGGTTGAGCTTGGGGGCAGCCGTGACGAAGCCTTCATTCGCTTTGCGGACGTGTCGAAGTGGTATGGCGAAAAGGCAAACCGCCTTCATGCTGTAGATAACGTGTCGTTTGAGGCCAAGCGCGGGGAATTCATTTCCGTGCTTGGTCCGAGCGGTTGCGGAAAAAGCACGATGGTGATGCTGACCTCGGGGCTCGAGAAGCTAACAAGCGGTAGAATTGAAATTGCCGGTCTGCCCGTCATCAAGCCATACACGGATTTGGGAATTGTTTTTCAGCAGGATCTTTTAATGGACTGGCGGAGCGTCCTCCGCAACGTACTGGTCCAACCGGAGTTCCGAGGTCTCAATGTCCGGGACTACGAGGGCGCGGCACGCAAACTTCTAGCTCTTGTTGGACTGGAGCAATTCGCAGACCGCTACCCTCACGAGCTTTCGGGAGGAATGCGGCAAAGAGTGTCAATTTGTCGCGCGCTCATCCATGATCCGGACGTGCTTCTGATGGATGAGCCCTTCGGAGCGCTCGATGCGATTACGCGCGACCAGCTAAATCTCGATTTACAGAGAATTTGGCAAGAACATAAGAAGACCGTTCTTTTCGTTACGCATTCGATCGCGGAAGCGATTTTTCTGGGAGATCGCGTTTTCGTTATGGGGCCTCGTCCCACCAAGATCGTCGAAGACATCAAAATCGATTTGCCCAGGCCGAGAAAGCTGGAAATTCGAGAGACTCCTGAATTCCTGGCCTATGTTCACCGGATTACCGCCATCTTTATGCGAATGGGGATTTTGAAGTCGTGACCGGAGGGGCGTACGTCGCAAAAAAAACTCAAGGTTTCGCCGCTGCTCGCTGGCTGTCCGTCGCTTTCATCAAAACACGTTCGGTGTTGTTGATCGTCCTGCTCCTCGCGGCCTGGGAGCTTTTCGTTCGTATGTTCGAAGTGCCGGGCTATCTCTTGCCGGCGCCCACCGTAATCGCGAAGACGTTCATCGCCGATTGGCGGGTGATTGCGATCAATCTACCGCCCACGATGATCGAAATTCTGGCGGGCTTTTTCCTTAGCATTCTTATTGGGGTGCCGCTCGCGGTCATTATCGTTTATTCGCCGGCCGCGGAATCATTCCTTTATCCCCCGATGGTCGCCTCTCAAGCTATCCCGAAGGTTGCTATTGCCCCATTGTTCATTGTCTGGATGGGATACGGGCTCGCGCCGAAGATCTGGATCGCGTTCTTGATCGCGTTCTTCCCGATCGTGATTGATACCGTGGTGGGACTGCGGTCGATACACCCAGGGATGCTGCAACTGGGCCGATCGATGGGAGGAAGCAGCTTCAAGGTCTTTCTAAAGCTACGCCTGCCGAGCGCCTTGCCGAATATCTTCGCTGGCATGAAGGTCGCGATCACGCTCGCCGTGGTGGGCGCCATCACGGGCGAATTTGTGGGCTCTCAATCAGGACTCGGCTATTTGATGACGTCTGCCAGTGGTCAGATGGACATTCCTCTGGTGTTTGCGGTGCTCGCGACAATCTCATTTATCGCGATGATCCTTTTTTTCGCGGTTGAGCTCATCGAAAATGTCTCAATCCCGTGGCATTCGTCCAAGCGCAGCAATGGTGGTTACTAGGATCCGTCTGCGTTGGCGAACTAAGATAGCTCCATTAAGGAGCAAGACTGGATGATCGGGATTACTTTCGGCCAAACAGACAGAGATCAGTGATGGCGATGACAATGACGGGCGAGGTGCAGCTTCCTGCGGCCCGCGAGGTGGTGTTCGCGAAGCTCAAGGATCCCGAAATGCTCAAGGCTTGCATCCCCGGCTGCGAAACCCTGAACATGACGTCGCCGACCGAATTCCAGGCCGTTGCGATCACCAAGATTGGCCCGGTCAAAGCCCGCTTTAGGGGCAACGTCCATCTGACCGATCTCGATCCGCCGAACGGCTATAAGATTTCGGGAGAAGGCGATGGCGGCGTCGCCGGCTTTGCCAAGGGTGGCGCGACCGTGACGCTGACGGAGAAGGACGGCGGCACGCTGCTGACCTATAATGTGGAAGCGCAGATCGGCGGCAAGCTGGCGCAACTCGGTCAACGTCTGGTCAACGGTGCAGCAAAAAGAACAGCGGACGACTTCTTCAAGAACTTTGCCGCCAATGTCGGCGGCGCGCCGAGAGATTGATAGACTGACCGCTCGGCACCAATTCCGAGGGAAGCCTTTCTGCGAAACTTATTTCTTACGCGATGCGCGGCTCGGAAAGGCCTTGGCCGGGTCAACGGCGCAATAAAGCAAAATCGCGTCGGTTACGCGCTCTAACCACAGGCTCTGGTTTTTGGGCGAGCTCACATTGCGGTCCAACGCAATTTCGAAAGTATACTGGTTGGAAAGCGGGTGGTAGCACATCGAAGACAACATGAGATAAATCTCAGTTGCGTCCAGCCCAGATCTGAAAATGCCTGCTGCGCGACCGTTACTGAGGATCGTCTCAATCGCTTCGATTAGTGGTGTATATAAATTTCGTACCTGAGCAGACTTACGAATATAGCGTCCACGAAGCTTATTCTCTTCATTGATAAGAAGAATGGTCGCCGGGTCGCTTTTAAGTGCATGGAAGGTTTGTTCGATAAGCGCTTCCATGGCCTCGACAGGTTCATGCACTAGTACATTAATGTCGTCCTGTTGACTGCGCAGCGATTTATACATTCGCTCTAGAACGGCGAGGAACAATCCTTCCTTGGACTTAAAATAATAATACAGCATATTCTTGCTGAGGTTGGATTTCTCAGCGATACGATCAACCCGAGCTCCGCCAAAGCCCAAGTTCGCAAATTCTTTCGTTGCCTGGATGAGGATGGTCTCGCGCACTTTGGCGGGATCGTTGCTGCGGCGTGCCACTCAAATTCCCTGTGCTTTAAATCCTCAATTGCCGAAGTACGTACCGGAAGCGCTTTAGCCGGTCAATTTGCAGCGTTCGGAGAGCGAATCGTCTCGAACATGTTGACCATGAAGTCAACAAATATAAGGTAGCTCAGGCGCAAACCGCTTTGGCAGGCCTTGGCGCGCGCCTTAAGCCGCTGCCCGAAACGAGAACGAACTAGGATGGCTATTCCCAAGATCCCCGACGCCCTTCGTGTCCTAATGGCGAACATAGGTCCCAAGTGGCGAAGTGACACGCGGGGCCACATCGCCTTGATGGTGCAAGAATTTACGAAAGTGCTCTCCGATAGTCCCAAAGATGGGGTGAACGTCGAGCCTGACCTGCACTACGGCTCACATGAACGACAAGTACTTGACGTCTATAGCCCCGCTGGCATGTCAGAACGAAAGCCGGGTCTGATTTTCGTCCATGGCGGCGGCTTCACCGACGGTCATCGAAACAGGACCAGCGAAATCTATGCCAACGTCTCGTATTTTTTTGCGCGCCATGGTGTGGTCGGCATCAACATGGGATACCGCTTGGCAGATGATGCGCAGTATCCTGAAGGTACGAGGGACGTCGCGTCGGCCGTGAAGTGGGTCCGCGACAACGCGGACCGGTTGGGAATCGATACGTCTCGAATATTCCTCATGGGACACTCGGCAGGTGCTGCCCATGTGGCTAGCTACGCCTATGATCGGAGACATCAGCCGGCGAGGGGACACGGTCTTGCCGGCCTGTTCATAATCAGTGGCCGGGTGCGGGCGGACAATCAGGCTAACAATCCAAATGCAAAGCGCGTCGAGGCATACTACGGTCCGGACTCCTCACGTTACGATGACATGTCGCCGGTTACGCACGTGAACGCGGACAGCCTGCCGACTTTTATTGCCGCAGCGGAATTCGAAAATCCGCTCATCGACGTTTACTGTGTCGAACTGGCCTATCGGTTAGCCGTTGCAAAGGGCTATGCGCCGCCACTATTTTGGCTTAGGGGTCACAATCATACGTCGATAATAGGTCAGTTAAATTTGGCTGATGATCAGCTCGGCCCGGCGTGCCTTGCGTTCATCGACCGACCAATGTCCGTTATGGGCGGATCCCCACAAATTTAATTTGCGACATCTCTTCGATAGCGTAGCGAACTCCCTCCCGGCCGACGCCGCTGCGTTTGACGCCGCCGAAAGGATAGATGTCCAGCCGGAAACGGCTTGCTTCATTGATCCAAATAGAGCCGACATCGAACTCGTCGGCGAACGAAAAAGCCGTCTTCAAGTCGCGTGTGAATACAGCTCCTTGCAGGCCAAACGGTGAGTCGTTTGCCAAATTCAGAGCTTCGTCCTGGCTGTCGAAAGGCATTACGATCGCGATTGGTCCAAATATCTCGTCGGTCCACAACCGGCTTTGTCTAGAAACCTGTTCCACAATCCCCGGCGAAACGGTGGCGCCGTCCTGGCCGGGCTCAAGAGCGTACGCCGCTCCGGTGGCCACCGCCTCGGCGCAAACAAGCATGACACGATCCGCCGCGGCGCGGCTGACCATTGGGCCAATATCCGTCGTTGGGTCACTGGGATGCCCAACTTTCAGGCGCTTGGCGGCGATAACGAATTGCGAGGTGAATCGTTGGTAGACATTCGAGTGCACCAGCACGCGCTGCGCTGAAATGCACTGTTGGCCGCTGGCTTCGAAAGCGGCCGCTGCGATTCGGGTCGCTGCGTCGTCAATGTCCGCATCAGCGAGAACGATATTGGCGGCATTAGAGCCGAGCTCGGCGGTGAATTTTTTTGCGCCGGCCGAACGGGCAAGAATGTCGCCCGCCGCAGTTCCACCCGTGAATGACACCATTGCCACGCCAGGGTGACCACTCAACGCGACGGCCGTTACGCGGTCGCCCGCGAGTACGGTGAAGAGGCCACGTGGAAGACCGGCTTGCTCGAACTTCTCGGCCAAAAGGATCGCTGTTCGCGTGCCGGCGGGAGCAGGTTTGGCGATGACGGCATTTCCTGCCGCAATCCCAGGCCCGACCTTTTGCATCAGCAAGTTTACGGGAGCATTGAAAGGGGTGATGGCGGCGACAACGCCGTATGGAATGTGTCGCGTGAAGCCGAAATGCCCTTGCCCTGCGGCAACAGCATCGAGCGGCAGTACGTCTCCGCAAATATTTGGAAGGGCGCTCGCGCAAGCCTCGACAAACTCAGCGCCGCGACGAACTTCAAACCGCGCGCTTCGTATTGGTTTGCCAACATCTTCTGAGATGACGTCGGCGATCTCGTCAGCCGACTGGACGAGGACAGTTGCTATGTTTCTAAGCCATCCCACGCGCTTATGAACCGACGCCTTCCTACTTGCCCGCGCTGCAGCCGTCGCGATCCGGACCGCCACATCAACGCCCGGTGCACCGGCTTCTACGATCTGCCCCATGATCTTACCGTCAAGCGGCCGAATGAGGTCGAAACTGGCGCCCTCTGTCAGACCTTCTCCTGGGACGTAAGATATAATTTGCGAAGCTGCGCTCATCGGTTTCCTGAGCCAAGGCGAAGAACGAGAGATAGAAACGCGGGCAATAAGCCTGGCGTCTCGCGCAAAATCGAACTGAAAAACAGGGGGAAGGAAACTCAGTTACCTTCCCGCAAGTGCATGTGAGGAACTAAGGGTTCTTCAGGTGCGCACCGCGACGCTTGAACAATTCGTCATCGGCATAGCCCATCGTCTCAGGCTGCCCGCGGCCGAGCATGACCTGGAAATAGCAGGGCTCTAGACTGTCATTCTGATAGCCGTGAATCACGCCGGCTGGGCAGGAGATGCACTCCCACGGGCCAAGCCGCTTCGTGATGCGCTGACCTTGTTCGTCTTCCACAAACACGTCGAGGTGACCCTGCAACACGAAGAAGACTTCCTCCACCTCATGTGTGTGGGCGGCGTTCCCTTGGCCAGTAGGCACATACATAATGGACAATGTGAAATTCTTGGCCGGAATCACGGTACTATCGTCGTGCTTTCCCGATCCGCCGGCACCGATGAAGCGATGTTGGGCACGTTTGAAGCCCTCGATTTTGGCGTCCTCGAACGCTGCCCAATCTGCGCGACGGTCGGCAAACCGGGCCACATATCGGCCCATAATTGTTTCCAACGATGCGTCCTCTAGTTCAGCCGGTCGCTTGTGTCTTGCAACGCCCAATTTCATCTCCTCTTCGAAAGAAGAAGTCGATAATAATTGTCTTGACCAAACAGTCAAGAGATGCATTTTTAGGTAGGGCGTTCGAAGCCCCGGGAGGCCCATGATCCCGTTGCTTTGGATTTGATTGGTCCATCAAGCCGCCGGTCTGGCCGTCGGCAATCCGAGCCGAAGGTCGCTGAATGTTGCTTCGAAAAGAAAACTGATGAAGCCAGCACCATTCAAATATCACGCTCCAACGAATTTGAAGGACGCTTTGGAGTTGCTTCATCAGCATTCCGATGATGGGCGTTTGCTGGCCGGCGGCCAAACGCTAGTCCCGATGATGAACTATCGGATAGCGGTTCCTCAGGTCATCGTTGACCTCAATCGGATCGATAGCCTCAACTTCGTCAACTCCGAAAACGGGTTCGTTCGCATTGGTGCGATGACGCGGCAGCGCGACATCGAGTTCTCTTCTGTCATAGCTCGGGACCTCCCGCTGCTGCGCGAAGCGGTGCAATTCGTAGGTCACCTGCCAACTCGATCTCGGGGAACGGTGGGTGGATCGATTGCGAATGCCGATGCTGCGGCGGAATTGCCGATGGTCCTTCAAGTCCTCGAGGGCGAGATCAAGGTGGCGAGCTTGTCCGGTGAGCGAATAATTGCGGCACAAGATGTGATCATTGATCCGATGGCCACTTCTATCGAGGCGGAGGAAATTCTGACCGAAGTGTGCTTCCCGATCATGTGGCGCGGGGCGCGGTACGCTATCGAAGAGTTTTCCAGAAAGCGCGGTGATTTCGCGGTCGCCGCGGTCGCCGTGTTGCTTGAGTTCGACGGAAACAAATGCGTCAAAGCGCGCATCGCCACTGCGGGCATTGCCGGTAAATCCGCGCGTCTTCGATTGGCGGAGCGGGCACTGGAGGGCGCAGAGATCGACGAGATACGAATCGCCGCAGCTTCGCGGGCGGTTTCGGAAGGGGTCGACGCCGTTTCAGATCGGAATGGGAGCGCGGACTACCGTCGCCACCTTGCTGGCGTCCTGACGCGTAAAGCGCTACGCAAAGCGATGCAGGCCGAACAAGCGAAGCCCGACATATCACCCGAACCGTGATGTAATACGGACAAAACAGATGACGGATGCGGTCGATATCGAATTCACTGTGAATGGACAAAAGCGTCGCGGACGATGCGAGCCCCGTGTGTCGCTGGCCGATTTCCTGCGTGACGAGCTCAACCTGACGGGAACTCACATAGGATGCGAGCACGGTGTTTGCGGGGTGTGCACCGTGATGGTGGACGGGGTGGCAATGCGTTCGTGTATTATGTTTGCGGTCCAAGCCCAGGGAATGGAAATCCGCACTATTGAAGGTCTGGCCGGACCGGATGGCTATCATCCATTGCAGCAAGCATTTCACGAGAACCATGCGCTTCAATGCGGATTCTGTACGCCTGGCATGTTGATCGCTGCATTGGATTTTTTGAACACCAATAGTGACCCGACTGAAGAGGAAACGCGGGAGGCGCTTTCAGCGGTGCTCTGCCGTTGCACGGGCTATCAGAACATCGTCAAAGCCGTCATGGCGGCCGCATCTGCCGTGCGGGCTAGCCAGGCATAGGGAGCCGTGATGCCTACGCCGGAAGGCTACGTTGGGAAATCGATGCTGCGTCGGGAAGACGCCAAGCTTCTGACCGGGCGCGGACAGTACGTTGCGGACTTGAAGTTACCAGGAATGCTTCATGCTGCCTTTGTCCGGAGCGACGTCGCGCATGCGCGCATCAAGTCAGTAGATCTATCGCACGCAAAAACGGCGCCCGGAGTGGTATACGCTATCAGCGGGATCGAGCTTGCCAAGCTCGTGCCCACGGTTCCGGACAGCCAACTTTCTTTGCCAAAAAAGTGGAAGACGCTGGTCCAGCACCAATTTCGAAACCCGCAGCAGTCGCTTTTGGCGGACGATAAAGTTCGCCATGTCGGCGAAGCTATTGCGGTGGTCTTGGCCGAAAGCCGCCATCAAGCCGAAGATGCGGCCGAACTTGTGACGGTCGAACTTGAGCACCTGGCGCCGGTCGTGGATCCCGAAGCCGCGCTGTCAGATGGCTCTGAAATACTTCACGAAAAATACAATACCAATGTGATCGGTGAATTCACCGTTGAAAAAGGCAACGTTGACCGAGCGCTTGCCAGCGCGCCGCACCGAATAAGACGTCGGTTCAAGCATCATCGTTATGCCGGAATTCCAATGGAATGCCGCGGGGTGATCAGCAGCTACGACGTTCGTACCGACTCGATTACAATTTGGTCCGCGTGCCAAGTCGTGCATTGGGTTCGCCGTGAAGCGGCAAATGTTCTTGGAATGCCAGAGGCCAGAATACAATGCATAGCTCTCGATGTGGGAGGAGGCTTTGGCGTTAAAGGCCACGTTTACCCCGAAGAGCTACTCATTCCGTTTTTGGCCAGGGCCGTGGAGCGGCCGGTGAAATGGATTGAAGACAGGCGCGAGCATTTTTTAAGCGCATGCCACTCTCGCGATCAGATACACGATGTGGATGTCGGTTTTGACGACAATGGCCGCTTGATTGCGCTGCGCGACGAGTTTCTTGTCGATTGTGGGGCCTGGAATCCTATCGGAGCGGGAATTGCGTATAACACGGCCGTTCACGTCCCCGGACCTTACAAGTTCGATCATTTTCAGGCGCGCGGGCGGATTGTAGCGACAAATAAGGTTGCAAATGCCCCGTATCGCGGTGCGGGCCGTCCCGAAGCAACATTCGCAATGGAGCGTGTCATCGATTTGATCGCTCGGGAGCTTCAGATGGACCCGGCGGCAGTTCGCCTGGTCAATATGATCCCGCCCGAAGAAGTTCCATACGCCCTCGGCATTCCATATCGGGACGGTGTGCCGATCGTTTACGACAGCGGGGACTATCCCCAGGCGCTAAAAAGCGCACTGACCGCGGTCGGTGGAATTGACGAATTCAGAGAGCGTCAACGAAAGGCGCGAGCGGCGGGACGTTATATCGGGCTCGGGCTTGGATCATATGTCGAAGGAACAGGCATTGGGCCGTTCGAAGGTGCGAAGATCCGCATCGATCCGTCGGGCAAGGTCTATGTCGCAGGCGGTGCCTGCTCGCAGGGGCAGGGCATGGAAACGATCTTCTCGCAGATAGTCGCCGACACTTGGAAGGTAAAGCCGGAGGACGTTGTAATAACGCTAGGTGATACGTCCGCCATGGTCATGGGGTTCGGGACGATCGCCAGCCGGAGCACTGTGACTCAATCGGCTGCAATCTATTACGCGAGCGAGAATCTCAGAAAAAAAGTGTTCTCGGTCGCCGGCCACATGATGGAGTGCTCTTCCGAGGACCTCGAGCTCAGGAATGGCGCCGTCGGTGTTAAGGGCATCCCAGGCATGGAAGTGACACTGGCAAGTGTTGCGAAGGCTGCTCGTCCTGGCTGGGATAGCAACCGTCCTCCGGATATGCCGGCCGGTCTTGAAGAAACCTACTATTGGGAGCCGCCGACTGTCACTTGGGCATACGCAACGCATGCCGTGGTTGTCGAAGTTGATCCGGAAATCGGGCAAATAAACATCGAGAAATATGTCATCGTTCACGACTGCGGCCTCGTTATCAACCCCATGTTGGTGGACGGGCAAATTCATGGCGGCGCCGTTCAAGGTCTGGGCGGTGCGCTGCTCGAAGAGATAACCTACGATACCGAAGGTCAGCTACTTGTTGGGTCCTTCATGGACTATTTGATGCCCGGCGCGGCTGACGTGCCAAACTTTGAGCTCATCCACCAGCACGTGCCAGCGCCGTCGAATCCGTTCGGCGTGAAAGGTGTAGGTGAGGGCAGCGCAATCGCTCCGCCGGTTGCCATCGCAAACGCCGTTTGCGATGCTCTGCGAGAATTCAACGTCGAATTCAATTCGACGCCAATCAAGCCCGAGGATGTGGTGCAGGCCATTTGGGGATCGCGCGGCAAATCAGCCTTATGAAGTGAAACATGCTGTTGAAGCGTGTTTCCTCGCCTTCGATCGTATCGAATGCTTCTTCAGAGCTTCTGTAGGACGCGGGAGCCCGAGGGCTTCCGAAATGCCAGTAACGCGCGGAGCTGCGGGAAGTTTGGTGGTCGGGTCGGCCAAAATGTCCAGGACCCATTGATCCAAACCGACGCCTTCATTTGTTGCTTGTGTAAAAAAGGACGGTCGCCCACGGGACCAATATGTTGCTCTGTCATTGCGGCCTTGCGTATTTTTGCCACTACCAGTCTTGCTTCCATACCCAAAACAGCCCCGCGCCGATAGTGGCCACGAGAGCGCCAATCCAGGAGGAAGCGCGATGAGAGGCAGCTCTTAAGGTTAACATAGAGGCACGCTCCGACGACCAACCCGTAGTTCTTTCGAAAGTCACCGTTGTGTTTGACGATGTACTTGATGTCGGATCGGAAAATTGGATGCGACATGCCTGACACTCCCACTTCGCTGGCAAAAAGCAGCTTGAGCGGGGCTTAGATCACTGAGTTGCCCGACGAGACAAACTAGCTTCTGTAAGTTCGCGTAAGAGGGGCGCCAGCTCTTGCGTCTCCGACGTTCCCGAATGTAGGAACAATAGTTCCGAAAATCTCCCGCATTGAATTTCGGGAAATTGTTTGAAATTCTCTTTATATTTCAAAGAGTATTTTTCAATTGAGAATATGGCGGTTCGAATCCTGCGAGGTCAGCCAGCCACTCACTCAACTTAAGATAGTTCACAACTTAGCCTTGTTATCCCTTTAAAATAAAGGGCTTCGTGCATTATTACTCGGTTGCACGGTCTCCGAAAGGTCGCTACTTCTGCGAGAATCTCTCGAAAGTCTCCGGCCTCTTCCCGCAATACTCCCGTTTTAGGGAGACTTCTCGCAGAGACCTTTTCGATATCGACTGCGACGTAGGGGTTGGAGTCGAAGTTGCGTCACTTCATGCCGTTTTCCAGCGTGCGCTCAACAGGCAAATAGACAAATTATGTTCGAGAAACGCGCTTCGCTCATGGGCCGGAGCGGACATCGCATCCGAACGGCAGCTTCGGATCGTTCGCCGCTGTCCTCAACGCGTCCGCGAGTCACTTTCCTCCAAAATAGTTGGGAACCCAAAGCGATAACCACGGAACATAGGTTACGAACATCAGCGTTACTAAGCCGCATAAAATGAAAGGTACAAGCGCTCTGACCTGAGTCTCGAATGAGATACCCGCCATCCGCGATGCGACAAGTGCGGACGCGCCGATCGGCGGCAGTAGCACACCAATCTGCAAATTCACGATCATGATAATTCCGAAATGGATCAGATCGATATTTAAGCTTTTAACAAGCGGGAGCAGGATCGAGCTTGCGAGCAATACGGAGGCGGCAGGCTCGAGGAACATGCCAAATAGCAGAAGCAGTAAGTTGATCAGAAGCAGCGTAGTAGTCTGGCTGAAGCCGTGCATCGACGCCACGATCAACTGCGGAAGCTGGCTGCGAGCCAGAACCCAGCTCAGCAAGTTCGAACCACCGATCAAAATCATCACGACAGCTGTATCGATCGCTGTGCGGTGGAAGGCATTGCCTAGTTCACGCCAGGGAATGTTGCGACGGATAGTGCCGCGAACGGCTGCGTAGACGAGGGCATAGAGCGCTGCGGCGCCTGCCAATTCGGTGAGAGTGAATACGCCCCACACGACACCAACGACAATGAGGGCTGGAATGATCAGTGCCGGCAATGCCGCCACGAACGAGTAGACGGCATTTCGAAAGCTAAATCCATGCGTAATCGAGCCGTATCCGTGCTTCTGCGAAAGATAGAACGCAATCGCGGCGCACACGATCGACAAAATCAGGCCTGGTACGATACCGGCAAGAAAAAGCTGTGCAACCGACTGCTCGGCAGCGAAGCCGTAAAGGATCATCAGGATGCTCGGCGGGATGATCGGCCCTACGATATTGGCGGCCGCCGTTACCGCGCCGGCGAAGGCAGGGGGATAGCCTTCCTTGATCATCGCGGGGATCATGACCGATCCGACGGCCGTGGTGTCCGCCAGACAGGATCCCGATATGCCGGCAAACAGGGTCGATGCCGTCACGTTGCCGAGCGCGAGCGACCCGCGCACATGGCCGATGAGCGACGTCGCGAAGCCGACCAGCGCGTTGGTCACGCCGCCTACCGTCATCAAGTTTGCCATAAGCAAGAACAGGGGAATCGCAACCAGCGGGAACGATTTCAATCCTTCAAAAAACTGCATCGCCACGATGGTCCAGCTCGGCGTACCGAGAAGCCACAGGCCGATCAGCGACGCTGTGCCGATACCGAAAGCGAGTGGAACGCCGAGCAGCAGCAGGGCGATAAATGATACAAGGGTAATAACGCCGATCATTGCCGCGCCTCAGTCGTCCAGAGCGAGGTGATGTGTTCGAGCGAAAACAGGACCATCAGCACGGCCGAAATCAGCGATACGGAATAGAACTGTGCCCAGGTGACCTCGAACCCGAGGCCTTCGACCTGGGCATTGTTTGTGATCGACATCAGTTCTGCGCCCGAATAGGCGAGGGCGATTGAAAACAGCAATACGATGAGGTGGCAGATGGTCGCGATGATCTTTTTGCCGGTAGAACCGAGTTTTGCCCACATGAAGCGGACGACGAGGTTTTCATCACGCCGGACTGCGGCCGTTGCCGCAAGGAACGTCATCCATGCGAGGGCGCAAGCCGCGACGGTGTCCGACCAAGTTGTCGCCTCGCCAAAGATGTAGCGCATCACGACCTGGATCGTGACCGCCGCCAGACACACCGCGACGAGCAGAGCGCTCAGTAGATCGAGTAACCGCTCGATGCTGTCAAAGAGCTTTCGCATCTACGCCTCACGCAGCCGGTGTGGTCACTTGGTCTGAAGCTTTTGTGCCCAGTCCCAGACCTCCGGAAGTTGCTTTTTGAGCGGCTCTTCCAATTTGGCCATGTCTTCGACGGAGTGGCCCGCTTCAACAAAGTTGACCCCTTTGGCTTTGAAAGCGTCGATAAGTTCCTTCTCCTGCGCCTTGGTGGTCTCGCCATAGAAGTCTGACGCTTCGGTCGCGGCGCGTACGAATGCTTCCTTGCTCTTCGGCGCGAGCCCATCGACAAATTTGCCGTACGTCAAGAAAGCTTTGGGCGAGAGCACGTGCCCCGTCATGACGGCGCTCTTGGCTACCTCTTGAATTGAAAGAGCCGCCATGTCGGGAATGGCGCCCTCGATCCCCTCAACGACGTTTTGCTGCATGGCAGAGAATGTCTCGGCGATATTCATCGGCGTCGGACTCAGACCCAGCAGCTTGATTTGATTGACGTAGATCGCTGTGCCCGGCACGCGAATCTTCATACCTTTGAGGTCGTCGAGCGACTTGGCGGCGCGGTTGGTATAAATCCAGCGCGGCACGTTCCACGACGGTGCGATCATGCGATAACCACTGCGCTTCTCGACTTCAGCGATTAGCGCCTTTCCGCCCGGTCCACGCCAGGCAGCGACCATCTCCTCCGCGTCCTTGAATGCGAACGGCCACGCGTTCGCGGTTACAATGGAGATCTGTTCACCGAGGGCGTCGGGCTGGATGAACATCACGTTGACCAGGCCGACTTTCATCTGCGTCGCCATGGTGCCGAACGTCCCTAGCTGGCTGTTCGAATAGATCTCGACCTTCAGCTCGCCGTCGCTGTATTTCTCGGCTCGCTCTTTGAATTGTTCGAGTGTACGCCCGATAATACTGGTTGGCGCCCCGGTATCGCCAACAATCACCTTCGTCGTCGCGACGGCGGCCGTCGATGTGAAAGCAACGGCCGCGAGCGCAGCAAATGGCAGCAGATACGCCTTGAACATAGTTTCCCCCAATTGACTTTTATTTGGCGCGAACTTTGGAATGGCCGAATTGAAACGATCAGGCCGCGGCGATCCTTCCTTCGGCACGCATGCTGGCGATTCGCTTGGCGAACATCGGCTTCCAGCCGCCCAGCGCGATGATGTCGAGATGTTCCTTCGACAAAGGCTGATAGGTCTTGCGAGTGCCGCGTGTCAGATTTTCGAAAATACCGGCCGAGAAATCGACACGGAGCTGATCGCCCGTCTCGCATTCTTTGGACACGCCCGCGCAATGCGTCATGAAGGGTAGGCCCGCGTTGATGGCGTTGCGATAGCTCCCACGCGGGATCGATTCGACAACGAGGCCGAGGTCGAGAGCTGCGATCCCAAGCAAGCCTTGAATGTGGGGATTTCCTTGCGCGAAGCGGCGGCCGGCTACGATGATGTCGTGCGGCGCGACTTTCTTGGGAAAGTCGGGATCGACGCCACACATGCAGAACTCACGCAGCACTTCCGGCCGCGTCTCGCGCTGCATGGCGAATTCCTTCTTTGTGAGATCAGCGTCAACCGCGAGGTTGTCGCCGAATTTCCAGCAGCGGCCGGTGTAGACCCAATCCATTGGTGTTCTCCCTTTCATAAGTACTTCCGGGGATCGACAATTTCGCCCGCGATGGCGGAGGCCGCGACGGTGAGCGGGCTAGCGAGATAGACGTCGGCCTTCGTGGTTCCGAGCCGGCCGGGATCGTTGCGGGTCCCGGTGTTGATCGACACTTCACCCGGCGCAACCGGGGAGATGCGGCCGCCAGCGCACGGTCCACATCCCGGTGCGGTCATGACGGCGCCGCACTCCATGAAGGCGGTGATCAAGCCCTCATTTCCGGCGCGCACCGCAATTTCCTGGGTGGCGGGCGTAATAAACAGACGCACGGAGGGGTGGATCTTGCGCCCTCGGAGAATGGAGGCCGCGTCGCGCAAGTCTTCGATCGAACCGTTGGCACATGAGCCGATGAATGCATGATTGACGATGACGCCAGCGACTTTGGAAACGCCGACAACATTGTCGGGGCGGGGCGGCGCGGCGACTTGCGGCTCGAGGCAGCCAAGGTCATAGTCATAGACCGACTTGAAATTCGCATCGGGATCGCTGACTTGCGGCGTGATCTTGTCTTTGACGCGTGGCCTGAGCCATTCGACCATCTTGTCGTCGGTTTCGATCAAGGCTGACTTGGCGCCCATCTCTAGTGGATTGTTGCAAAGCGTCATGCGACCGCCGAAGTCGATATCTTTGAGCGCAGGACCCCCGTATTCAACGACAGAATAATCGAGATTGTCTTCGCCGATATCGACGATCATCCGCTGCGACACGTCGCGTACCGTAATGCCCTTGTTGAGGCGGCCTGTTAGATTGACGCGCACCGTTTCGGGCACTTGGATCCAGCACGACCCGCAGGCGAGTACTTCTGGGATCTCGAACACCATTGCAATGCCGAGACAGCCAACCGCGCCGTAGTTCGTTACGTGTGTGTCGTAAGCCAACACGAACATGCCCGGCGTTATCAGACCCATTTCCATAGGAAAGATGTGGCCGAGACCGCCGCGTCCGACGTCGAAGAACTGCGTGATGCTATATTTGCGTACGATCTCGCGTACGTTCTTCTGTCGCTCGGCGCTCGCCGGATTGGTAGCGACTGGTTCATGGTCGGTAGAAATCAGTACCCGCTTGGGGTCGAAGAGTTGCGTGACGCCTTGTTCCTGGAGTGCCTTGTCGAAATTGACGACATACCAGTCATGTACGGTCATCAAATCCGGCTCCGGATAGACAATCTCGCCGGCCTTCACAGGGCGCTTCATCACGCGCGAAAGGATCTTTTCCGTTATGGTTTGGCCCATGTTGTCTCTCCGAGCATTTCCGGTTTCTTATTCAATACCCAATGACTTGTTTCATGGTTTCGCCGCGACGGAGCCGCTCCTCGCGCGCGTCCTCATCTTTCGATCTCGCGAAGGCCTTCGAGGCGACCTCGACCGCATTTTCCGATGCCACTATGACCACACCGTCCTCGTCACCGATGACGAAGTCGCCCGGCTTGACCGGTACGTCGGCGATCGCGATCGGGATGTTCGTCCAGCCTGGATGTGACTTGACGGTGCCGCGCACGTTGATACCTGGCGCATACAATGGAAATCTCATTTCGCGGATTTGTGCCATGTCGCGTACGGCCGCATTGGTGACACAACCAGCAATTCCCTTAGCGACGCACGCGACCGTCGACGTGCCACCCCAGATCGTAGCGCGATCCGTCGCTCCAGCGTCGATGACCAGGACACTGCCGGGTGGTGCTTCATCGATGGCTCGAAAGATGACCAGATTATCACCCGGCATCGCTTTGACGGTGTAGGCCAGGCCCGCGAGCCGCACGCCATCGATCAAAGGTCGGATTGGCGGACCGATATCGCCCCACTTACCGTTTGCCTCATAAATCGTCGCGCTCGCGAGCTTGGAAAGAATAGAAAGTGCCTCGGCGAGCTCGGGCGACAGCTTGTTGAAATTGTCAGGCGGCATCCTTGTGCTCCTCTTGCGCCAGAAGCCGAGCCAATGCTGTGGCGGCTTTGCGGATTGATTCACCTAGGGCAGGGAGCTCGTCGCGAACCACCTGACTGGTGGCGAAACCAAGCGATAGAACGCTGACGATTTTCGCACCTGGCCTCGGCAAAGCTGCGGCAACAGATCCGACACCGTGCGATTGAGTTTCCCAAATCACCGAATAGCCGCGTGAACGCACGTCTTTGAGAGTTTTTTTCAAAGCGGGCAGGGTGGTAATCGTCTTCGGCGTGCGTGCGGGGAGCCCGGCGCGAGTTACGATGGCGTCGACTTCGTCACTCTCCAACGTCGATAGCGCGGCCTGGCCCGTCGCAGTGCTGTGTACCGGCAGCTTGGCGCCAAGCGGGATGCTGTATTTCAAGCGCCCCTCCGCCTCGACGGAAGCCAGAATAACCATGCGGTCATTCTGCAGGACGGTGAGGTAAGCCGTGAAACCGTGCTGACCGACAAGGCGAGTGAGAATCGGTAGTGCAAGTCGCCGCATACGGCTACCACCGGTATAGAGGTTGCCGACGCGGGCGGCTTCAAAACCGGGATAGTATTTGCGCAGCTCGGCATCGCGCTCCAGGTAGCCATGCATCTCGAGCGCCTGCAGGAATCGGAGCGTGCTGGTTTTCGAGAGCGAAAGTGCCTTGCTGATCTCGGTGACGCCTAACGCAGGGCACTGGCTGCTGAAAAGCGAAAGAATTTGCAAGGCGCGGCTGACGCTCAAAGAGAACTCAGACCGGTCTGCAATATCCGCTGATGCTGCTGGCACGCGTTTCCCCGAGGCGACCAAAGGTCCGATTATCGGACCAAATTGGTCCGTTAAACGGACCAATTAGAAAGTCTCCGGGAAGCGGAGTCAATGAGCAGGAGCCGCCACCTGCGCTTCACCGATCTGAAGTTGTTGCTTCATCCAACTGCAGCCATTGTGATAGTTCGTAACGGCACTGCCGGGTGGAACAAGCTGATCGCACGCCGCCGCAAGATTGGCGGAGAGCTTCATGCCAGTGACAGGCAGGATTTCCTCGAGTTGCTCCATCGTGCGCGGTCCGAAAATGGGGGCCGTGACGGCAGGCTGTTCCTTTACCCACAGCACCGCCAGTTGCGCTGATGTGATGCCGGCGTCTCTCGCGAGCGTCGTCAGCTTCCGGCCAATCTCGATGCCCGGTTCGTTGACGCGACCGATGTAGACACCACCGCGACGCGCGGCCCGTGAGTTTTTTGGGAAATTATTTGCATCCGAATACCTACCGGACAACACGCCTTGCGCGAGAGGCGAGTAGGGTATCAGCCCGACACCGTGCGCAAGGCAGGCTGGCACCAACTCGTTCTCCACTCGGCGATCGAGCAGATTGTATGGAGGTTGTTCGGAGATATAGCGGACGAGACCTTTGGCCTCGCTCACCATGATGCCTTCGACAACCTTCCAGGCGGGGTGCGTTGAACATCCGATATAGCGCACCTTGCCTTGACGGACCAGATCGGTCATCGCCCCCAGCGTTTCCTCCGTAGGGATGTGAAACGAAGGGCGGTGCAATTGATACAAGTCAATATAGTCGGTGCCGAGCCGCTTAAGTGACTCCTCGCAGGTTCGAATAATGTTCACCCGCGAGTTCCCTTGTTCGTTCGGCCCGGCGCTAGCATTGATCGGGAAGTGAACCTTGCTCGAAATCACCATTTTGTGCCGCGCCGAAAGGCGTTTAACGGCGCGTCCAAGAAGGACCTCGCTCTGGCCTTCGTTGTAGTTGTTCGACGTATCGAAGAAATTGACGCCGGCTTCGTAAGCGCGCTCGATAATCGCGATCGAATCCGCTTCCGTCGTTGGATTACTAAAGTTTAGCGTACCGATTGCCAGCGGCGACACCATCAATCCACTGCGGCCAAGCGAGCGATAATTCATGAACGTTTCTCCCAATGGTTTAAAATGCAAGATTGGCTGCTAATGACGTCATGTTGTCAATGTCGTGCGGTGCGCGTGCAAGTGCGCTCATGAGTGCAACTCGGAAGCTTGCGGCGCCGATGAATGTGTTCGACGAATTCGCAACCGGCAGCGTGGAAGCAGTGGCTACACGCTTCACATGGGCAATGAATTGGACACGAGCGGTGCAACTCGCCTCATTGCCAGAATGTGACGATTAGACCACCCACGACGATCAATAAGCCCCCCAGCAAGATCGGCATTCCAGGAGGGGTACGGAACACGATTAAGTTCACGATCTGCCACATGATGAAGAGCGTGGCGATGTAAAGGCCGACGACGCGGTTGAACTCGATGGGTGCCAGATTGAGAGAAAACCCGTAGCCGAACAGTAGGATCGCCCCGGCTAAGAATAAAACGGCGCGAGGCAGCCAAGCGTCCTGCGCAATTCCTATGCGGACGATGGCATCGCCGAAGGTCTCAAGGGTGGTTGCTGCGATTAAGAAGAGGAAGATTTTGGGGTCCATGATCCACGCACGCTATCCGCGTGGCGGCCCGACCATCGCTTGAACCTGTCACTGCCTCGCGCAGTGAGCACCCGGAGACGTTCTACATGCTGGCGGCGAGAAGGCAAGTTGCGCTTAAGTCCGCTCGTTGCCTGTTGCGGATA
>CAWBIR010000005.1:0-66944 GCA_963788885.1 uncultured Alphaproteobacteria bacterium
AGCGGCGATGTGCGCCGAAACGCCGCCTTTTTGCCTGAGGGGATTTAACCGTTTGTGCAGCGAGACCCCCCATAGTGAGTCTGAAGCGTAATTCGTTACAGGCCGGGTTCAGCTATCGTGACATCGTTTGGACGTGTGATTTTGGTGCGCGGCTCGCTTGCGCGGGTCGGCCTGATGGCAACCGGTAAATTGGGCACGTCCGAAATGCGGGCGACCGTCGGCCGCTTTATCAGCATTCGCTGCGCCAACTCCGTCATCGTCGCCATGATCACCGAAGTGTCGTGTGAAGACCTGCCGACATCCGACAACTACGTCGCCAGCGCCTCGGTCGACTTGCTCGGCGAGATCCACGGCTCGGCGGATCACCAGAAATTCCGGCGCGGCGTCACCAACTATCCGACCATTGGCGACGGGGTCGAGCTAATCAACAGCCAGGAATTGCGCACGATCTATGCGCCAAGTGGTTCCGATCAGATCAATATCGGCACGCTACAGCAGGATCCATCGGTCATTGCCTATGTGGATATCGAGGAGATGCTGTCCAAGCATTTCGCGGTGCTTGGATCGACCGGTGTCGGTAAATCCACCGGCGTGTCGCTACTCCTGAACGAAATTCTGAAATCGCGGCCAGCATTGCGAATTTTCCTGCTCGACGTTCACAACGAATATGGCCGCTGCTTTGGCGACCGCGCGCTGGTGCTCAACCCGCGCAACCTGAAGCTTCCGTTCTGGCTGTTCAATTTCGAAGAGATCGTCGACGTGCTGTTTGCCGGCCGGCCCGGCGTGCCCGAAGAGCTCGATATTCTCGCCGAGGTCATTCCGGTCGCGAAATCGATCTACACGCAATACCAAAACACCGATCGGATGGGGCTGAAGCGCGCCGATCCCAAGCAGGGCGGCTACACGCTCGATACCCCGGTGCCTTACCGGCTGGTCGATCTGATTTCGCTGATCGACGAGCGCATGGGCAAGCTCGAAAACCGATCCTCGCGCATCATCTATCACAAACTGATCTCGCGCATCGAAACCGTGCGCAACGACCCGCGCTACACCTTCATGTTCGACAACGCCAATGTCGGCGGCGACACCATGGCCGACGTGATCAGCCATCTGTTTCGCCTGCCGTCGCAAGGCCGGCCGATGACCGTGATGCAACTCGCCGGCTTCCCGGCCGAGGTCATCGATTCCGTGGTATCTGTGCTTTGTCGTATGGCGTTCGATTTCGGATTGTGGAGCGACGGCGTATCGCCGATGCTGTTTGTCTGCGAGGAGGCGCACCGCTACGCCTCGGCCGACCGCAATGTCGGCTTTGGCCCGACCCGCAAGGCGGTGTCGCGCATCGCCAAGGAAGGCCGCAAATACGGCGTCTATCTCGGACTGATCACGCAGCGTCCCGCCGAGCTCGATGCCACCATCATCTCCCAATGCAACACGCTGTTCACGATGCGTCTGGCCAACGAGCGCGACCAGGCGCTGCTGCGTTCGGCGGTCTCCGACGCCGCCGCAAACCTGCTGTCCTTCGTCCCCTCGCTCGGAACGCGCGAAGTGCTTGCCTTCGGCGAAGGCGTCGCGCTGCCGACACGGCTGCGGTTCAAGGAAGTGCCGGTTCATCAATTGCCACGCGGCGAAGCCACGATATCGACGGTGCCCTCGGCGACGTCAGGCCACGACATGCACTTCGTCAGCGCCGTGCTGGAACGCTGGCGCGGCGCGACGTCGAACCGTGATGCTTCCAACGATCCGGGCTTCAATGATCGCACGGCTACCCGGCCGGTCGGCGCGGTGGAAGCGCCGATGCTGCAACCCTCGATGGGGCTCGATCCGGATCGCTTCTCGCTGTTGAAGAAGCCGTTGCGCTGAAATCGGCTTGTTGCGCGAGATCTCGGCCGTCTGACCGGCTTTGCGCCATCGTGGCCGAATGACTATTGTCGTGCGACGCTACTCCATCAAGCGGAAGCCTCGCCATGACAGAGCCGAAAGCCTCGCGATTCCCGGTTCCTCCCGTTAACAGCCTGCCGGAGGACATCCGCAGCCGCCTGCTCGCGGTGCAGGAGAAGTCAGGGTTCATCCCGAACGTTTTTCTGACGCTCGCCTTTCGGCCCGATGAGTTTCGCGCGTTCTTTGCCTATCACGACGCGCTGATGGAAAAAGACGGCGGCCTCACCAAGGCCGAGCGCGAGATGATCGTGGTCGCGACGTCCAGCGCCAACCAGTGCCAATATTGCGTGATCGCCCACGGCGCCATCTTGCGAATTCGCGCCAAGAATCCGCTGCTCGCCGATCAGGTCGCAGCCAACTACCGCAAGGCGGATATCACGCCGCGCCAGCGCGCCATGCTCGATTTTGCCATGAAGGTGAGCCAGGAGGCGCACCTGGTTTCGGAAGCCGATTTTGCCGCGCTTTCGGAGCACGGATTCAGCGAGGACGACATCTGGGACATTGCCGCGATCTCGGCATTCTTCGCGCTGTCGAACCGGATGGCCAACGTCACCGCGATGCGGCCCAACGATGAATTCTATCTGCTGGGGCGATTGCCGAAGGCGTGAGACCAGCGGCAGTGCGGACTAGGCATCCGGCGCCGGTCCGCACCAGCCGGGCAGATAGATCGCGTCCTGGCTTCTGGCCAACTGCAAACTTTTTTCGATCGCCTTCGCAAAATTGTCCTCGACGACCTTGGTCGAGATTTTCCGGCGCAGGAAATCGGCCCACAAGAACTCGCTGAACGGCGTGGTGTCCTTGGCAAATCCGCCCGCGCGCCGCAGTTCGCCGGCGAGACTGCGGAACGGATCGTCCTTGAGCTCCGTGATCGACTTCGGCAGATCCTTGAAATGCCGGCGCTCACCCTTGGCGTCGTAGGGATAGACCCAGCGTTTGTTGTCCATCACGCCCCAGAACGCGTCCTTCTCCACCATGCTGAGATCGCCGATCACCGTGACCAGGATATCCTTCACGCCTTCGTCGTGAAGCGCGCGCGCCAGATGATGGTGATCGACCACGTAGTATCGCTTGTCCGGTCCCTTAACCACGGGGATCATGTGTTTGCCGAGCGATTCCGCCTGCTTTTTCGTTTCCCGTCCGCGCCAGCGTTTGCGCTTTTCCTTCACTTCCCGCATCCCGACCGTCATCTGGGTCGGACGAAGCGACAGGATTGGAATCGGGTGGATCATCGGTTCGCGGACGTTCGACATGTCTGGACATCTCCCTGCCGGATTGTGAAATATGCGGCGTTTGTTACCTCGATTATGGCATGATGACGCCGACGATCAATCGCCTTTGGCGGCACGCAGAACGGGTACGGGCAGCCCGGCGGACGACCAGATGGCCGTTAACCGCAGACCAGTTGTAACGATCGTCGAGACCATGCCGGCGCCTCGCCGCCCCAACCGTCAAGAGACCCTGAAGAGATGATGAGCAGTTTGATGGATCGAAAATCAAAGCCGTCGGTCGTCCGGCTTGGCGGTCGCGAGATCGTTGCCGAGGGGCTTCAGCTTAATTTCTGGGCCGATATCAGTCACCGCTGCATGACGGCGTCCTGGCCGGCCTTCATCGGCGGCGCAGCGCTCGTCTTCGTCGTCTTCAACACGATCTTCGGCTTTCTCTATTGGCTTGGAGACAATCCGGTCTCGAACGTCACCCACAGCGACTACATCGACTATCTCTATTTCAGCATCGAGACGCTTTCGACCGCCGGTTACGGCGACATGCATCCGCAAACCCACTATGGACACTTCATCGCTACGGTCGAGTTGTTCACGGGCATCTTCTCGATGTCGGTCATGACCGGGCTTGTCTTCGCCCGGTTTTCACGGCCACGCGCGCGTCTGCTGTTTGCCAACAACCCGGTGATATCGACGCGGGAAGGAAAGCCGACCCTGATGGTGCGTATCGCCAATGAGCGCCACAACATCATCGGCAACGCGACCGCGCGGCTGTGGTTGCTGAAGAACGTCGTCAACGGCGACGGTCACGCCTTGCGGCGCTTCACAGAGCTTTCGCTGGAGAAGAACGAGCATCCGGCGCTCGCGCTGACCTGGACGCTTTTTCACGTCCTCGACGAAACGAGCCCGCTCAGCAATCTCGATGCTGAGGACATGAAAGCGGTCAGCGTAACGCTCGTGGTCGTGGTGTCCGGCTATGATGTTGTTGCGGCGCAAACCATCCATGCCCGCAAATCTTACGATCATACCGATATCCGGTTTAACCAGCGCTACGCCGATATTCTCGAGGAGCTTGAGGGTGGCCGGGTTCGAATCGACTACGGCAGGTTCCATGACACTTTGGACGAATGAGTCCGCTTACCTGCTATCCTTATTTTTACTTCGAGCTACAACGTCGGCGTGCTAAAGGAAATTGAGTTGCCCCGGAGCTGGCATCCGTGAGACCCCAGCGACCCATCGTATCGGCCCCGCCGGAAGAAGAGCACCGCGTGCTCCAGTTTCGGCCGCGCCCGGGATCGCCCCTCGCCCAGCGCGGCAATCATCCCGCGCTTGTTCGCCGGCTCGAAGTCGCCAGCGATCTGTCGCGCTATGAGCGCGTTCCGGAAGAGACCGACAATTATCGGCAACAGATGCTGGCGAACGTGGCCGCCTTCGCGTTCACGGTCGCCCTTTTGGCAATCGGCATCTGGCTGACGATGAGCATATCCCAGCTCCGCAGAACCCAGGACTGTGTCCTGATGGGACGCCACGATTGCGTCCAGATCGTCGTGCCACATAATTAGCCGCGTTCGGACCGGGCGAATGTCAATCCGGTCAGCAATATCCGGCAAAACGGCGCGTTTGGTCCCGGAATTGCACCACCGGCATCGCCTCCCTCCATTGAACTCGCCGCGGCGCTCCGATATACGGGCTCTCGACTCCGGGTGGTGGACGAGACCCGTTGGGCCGAGCGGTCGCTAGCCCCATCCTTCGTGGGATTTACCATCAATATATCAAAGGTTTAGTGATGTCCTCTACATTCGATCAGGTGGCAACGATTATCGCTGAAACCTGCGACATACCGCGCGACACGATCACGCCGGAAAGCCACGCGATCGACGATCTCGGGATCGACAGCCTCGATTTCCTCGACATCGCCTTTGCGATCGACAAGGCATTCGGAATCAAGCTGCCGCTGGAAAAGTGGACCCAGGAAGTCAACGACGGCAAGGCAACCACCGAGCAGTACTTCGTCCTGAAAAACCTGAGTGCCCGGATCGACGAATTGGTTGCGGCCAAGGGCGCTAGCGCCTAAACGCGCAACGATGCAACTCGAATACTTCCACCTGATCGACCGCATCGTCGACCTCGATGTCGGCGGGAAGAAGATTGTCGTCGAAGCGCAGGTTCCGAAGCAAAGCACCATCTTCGAGGGGCACTTTCCCGGCTATCCCTTGATGCCGGGCGTGCTGCTGATCGAGTCGATGGCGCAGGCTTCCGGCTGGCTCCTGCTCGGCGTGCTCAAGTTCGAGCGCATGCCCATTCTCGCCGCCGTAAAGGAAGCCAAGGTGCGCGGCTCGGTTTTCCCGGGCGACCTCATCACCATTGAGGCCAGCCTCACCCACGAAGGTTCGGGCTATGCCGTGACCGAGGCGAAGATCCGCGTCGACGGCAAACTCCGCGCGAACTCGGCCCTCACCTTCACGCTGATCCCCTTCCCCAATTCGGATATGCGCGGATTCATGAACTCGGTGGCCGAGCGCGTCGGTTTTCCGCGAGAGGCCATCGCTCCATGACCGAAACGAAACCTTCCACCGAGGTCTGGATCACCGGCATTGGGCTAGCGACTTCGCTCGGCGAAGGTCTGGACGCGCATTGGAACGCGCTCAATGAACGCCGCATCAACGTGGACGAGAAGGGCTTTGCGCCCTGCGTCGTGCATCCCCTGGCCCCCCTTAGCTTCGACGCCCAGATTCCGAAGAAAGGCGATCAGCGCCAGATGGAAGCCTGGCAGCGGATCGGCACTTACGCCGCGGGCCTGGCGCTGGAATCGGCAGGCGTCAAAGGCAACGCCGAGATTCTTGCGCGGATGGACATGGTCGTCGCCGCTGGCGGCGGCGAGCGCGACCTTGCGGTCGATTCGAACATCCTGAACCTGGAAGCCAAAGGCAATTCGGCCCCCGGCTTTCTCAACGAACGGCTGATGAGCGATCTGCGCCCGACGCTCTTCCTGGCGCAGCTCTCAAACCTGTTGGCCGGAAATATCGCGATCGTGCATGGCGTCACCGGCTCGTCCCGCACCTTCATGGGCGAGGAAGCCTCCGGCGTCGACGCCGTGAGAATCGCGCTCGCCCGGATCGCCGCCGGCCAAAGCGACATCGCGCTGATCGGCGGTTCGCAAAACGGCGAACGCAAGGATCTCCTGGTTCTCTACGAATTCGGCGACTTCAATCTGAAGAACAAGTTTGCACCGGTCTGGGAGCGCGGCGAACCGGGCGGCTTCGCGCTCGGTTCCGGCGGCGCGTTTCTCGTGATCGAGTCCAAGGCCCACGCAGAAGCGCGCGGTGCCAAACCGTTTGCGCGCCTCGTCAACGTCGTTGCCGACATGGCGCGCCGCAAGCAGGCTGGCGACGTGACGTCGACGCTGGAGAAGCTGTGGGCCAAGCTTGGCAAGATCGGCGACAAGGCCGCGGTCATTACGGGCGCGACGGGCGTCGAACCGGCGACGTCAGAAGAACGCGCGTTCCTGAAGGCCCATGGGGCACTTGCCGTGCGCGCGACCGGCACCGTCTTCGGCCACACCATGGAAGCGCAGTTTCCGTTGGGGCTGGCCCTCGCCGCCTTGTCATTGTCACGCGGCGCATTGTTTCCGTCCGCCGGCGCGCCTTCAGTCGAGGTTGAAATGTCGGATCGCCCGTCCCAGATTGTCGTGATCGGGACGGGTCACTGGCGCGGCGAAGGCATGGCGCTGGTCGAAGCCATCAAGTGAGCGCACGGGGGAAGCAATGACAACCACGCACGATAAGTTCGGCCGGCCGATCGTCGTCGTCACCGGCATGGGGGTTGTCACCTCGCTCGGCGCAGGCAAGGCCGACAACTGGAAGAAACTCACGGCGGGCGAGTCCGGCATTCGCACCATCACCCGCTTTCCGACCGACGGGCTGAAGACGACCATGGCTGGATCGGTCGATTTCATCCCGGTCGAGCCGTTTTCATCGACCGATCTTTCCGAACGGCTCGGCGAACTCGTTGGCGAGGAAGCCATCGCCCAGTCCGGCATCGGGGCCAAGGGCGATTTTCCCGGGCCGCTGTTCCTTGCGGTTGCCCCTGTCGAGGTCGAGTGGCCGCAACGCCAGGAACTCGGGCGCGCGATCGGATCGCAAACCGAAATCAATTACGACGCCATGCTGCGCGTCTCTGGCGGCGGCCGTTACACGGCCTATCACCGCCGGTTTTTGTTCGGCTCGGTTGCCGATCATCTTGCCGAGGCATTCGGCACCAAGGGCTCGCCGATCTCGCTATCCACGGCCTGCGCCTCCGGCGCTACCGCCATCCAGCTCGGCGTCGAGGCGATCCGGCGCGGCGAGGCCGACGCCACGCTTTGCGTCGCCACCGACGGTTCGGTCAATCCGGAAGCTCTGGTGCGCTTCTCGCTGTTGTCAGCGCTCTCGACCCACAACGACCCGCCGCAGGCCGCCGTACGCCCGTTCTCGAAAAACCGAGACGGTTTCGTGATGGCCGAAGGCGCCGGCGCGCTGGTGCTGGAAAGCCTTGAAGCTGCGAAAGCGCGCGGCGCAAAGATTCTGGGCGTCGTGACCGGCTGCGGCGAACTCGCCGATTCCTTCCACCGCACCCGTTCAAGCCCCGACGGCAAACCGATCATCGGCTGCGTCCGCAACGCCCTCGCCGACGCAGGCATCGCAGCCGAGCAGATCGATTACATCAACGCCCACGGCACCGGAACTCCCGAGAATGACAAGATGGAATATCTCGGTATATCGACTGTCTTCGGCGAGCGTGCCAAACAGATCCCGGTGTCGTCGAACAAGTCGATGGTCGGACATACGCTGTCGGCAGCGGGCGCCGTGGAAGCCGTGTTCTCGTTTCTGACGCTTGAGCATCAGCGGATTCCACCGACCATCAATTACGACGTTCCGGACCCCGCCATCCCCTTCGACGTCGTGCCCAACAAAGCCCGCGATGCGCGCGTCACGGCCGTGATGTCGAATTCCTTCGGCTTCGGCGGTCAGAATGCCTCGCTGGTTTTGACGCGTGAACCGGTTTAGCCGGGGCGCAAATAGCGTCCCGCTTAATCGTCGTTGATCCCATGCACCCTCTGCTGCTTCGCGCCAAAGCCGGAATTCGCGACGCGACGAAGACGGTCGGCGACGGCATGGTGGGCGCGGCGACCATCGTGCTGTTGCGCACGGCGCGCTATTTCGACCCGATCAAGACGGCGAACTTTCTCGGCCGCGTCACCCGCCTGCTCGGACCTTTGACCCGCGAACAGCGGATCGGCCGCGCCAATCTGGTGGCCGCCTTCCCTGAAAAGTCGCCGGAGGAGATCGAGACGATCCTGAACGGTGTCTGGGACAATCTTGGGCGCCTGGGCGCCGAATTTGCCCATCTCGATCACGTCTGGGATCACGACCCTGCCTTCCCGGAAAAGAGCCGGATCGAAATCCCGCTACGCACGCACGAACTGTTCGCCAAGCTGCGCCTCACCGAAAAGCCTGCGTTGGTCTTTGCTGCCCATCTCGGCAACTGGGAGTTGCCGGCGGTCGCGGCGGCCGCGCATGGGCTCGACGCCGCCATCCTGTTTCGCCGGCCGAACAGCGCTTCCGCCAACCGGATCATCGAGGAGTTGCGCGCGGTGAAGATGGGAACGCTCATTCCCGCCGGCCGCGACGCACCACTGAAAATGGCCGAAGCACTGCGCAAGGGACAACATGTGGCGATGCTGGTGGATCAATACTTCACCAATGGCATCGAGGTGACGTTCTTCGGCCGCAAGACCAAAGCCAACCCGACGCTGGCCCGTCTGTTGCGGCAGATCGAATGCCCCATCCATGGCGTGCGTGTCGTTCGACTGCCCAATCATCGCTTCCGCGCCGAAATTTCCGAGGAGATCGAGCCGGTGCGCGATGCCTCCGGACAAATCGACGTGCAGCAGACGATGCAGGCCATTACCTCGGTGGTCGAAGGATGGATTCGCGAATATCCGGATCAGTGGCTGTGGCTGCACCGCCGCTGGCGGTAGAGCAAACAAGAAGCTACCGCCCCGTCTTCACCTTGGTCCAGAGCCGGTTGATGATGCGCTGGGTCGCCGGATCGCGCGCGGTGATCACGAAGAGCTTGGCGAGCATCGCATCATCCGGATAGATATTCTTGTCATTGAGAATTTTCGGGTCGAGCAGTTTCTGGCTCGCCAGATTCCCGTTGGCATAGGACAGAAAGTTGGAATTCCTCGCGGCAATCTCGGGCCGGTAGAGGAAATTGATCAGTTCGTAGGCTTCCTTGACGTTCTTGGCGTCTGCGGGAATCGAGAGATTGTCGAAGAACATCTGCGCGCCTTCCTTCGGGATCGCATAACCGATCGTGATCCCGTTCTTGGCTTCTGCGGCGCGGCTTCGCGCTTGCATGATGTCGCCCGACCAGCCGACCACCAGACAAATCTCGCCGGTCGCAAGCGCGCTTAGATATTCGGAAGAGTGAAACTTGCGGACGTTGGGCCGGATTTTACTGACGAGATCGGCGGCCTTCTCCAGATCGGCCTGCTTCGTCGAATTCGGATCAAGCCCGAGATAACTCAGCGCGGCCGGGAAAATATCGTCGGGCGAGTCCAGCATATGGACGCCGCAATCCCTGAATTTTGCGAGGTTCTCCGGTTTGAAGACGATGTCCCAGCTATCGATCGCCGCACCGGGACCGAGGATGCTCTCGACCATTTTCACATTATAGCCGATGCCGGTGGTGCCCCACATGTAATTGGCGGCATACTGGTTGTCCGGATCGTAAGTGGCGAGCCGCGCGGTTACGACGGCCCACGCATTGGCGAGGTTCGGCAGTTTCGACTTGTCGAGCTTCTGAAACACGCTGGCCTTGATCTGGCGTTGCAGGAAGTACGCTGTCGGCACCACCACGTCGTAACCCGACTTGCCGGCCAGAAGCCGCGTCTCCAGCGTCTCGTTGGCGTCGAAGGTGTCGTAGACGACCTTGATGCCGGTCTCGCGCGTGAAGTCTTCGAGGACTCCCGGCGCCATGTAGCTCGACCAGTTGTAGAAATTGACCGTGCGCTCCTCGGCCTTCGCAGAGGGCAGCATCAGCAGGGCGGCGATAACGGCCAGACGGACGAAAGGAGACGGCATCGCTGATCTCCGCTATCGCCGGCGCACCGCATCCGACAGACGCTCGAGCGCGGTATCGAGCGTTGAATCCCGCTTGGCAAAGCAGAAGCGCACCACCGTCGTCACGGGCTCCTGCTCGTAGAACGCCGACACTGGAATCGCCGCCACCTTGTAATCGGTGACGATGCGCTTGCAGAAGGCTTCGTCCGTTTCGTTCAGTCCAAGCGGCGACAGATCGACGGTGAGGAAATAAGTGCCCTGCGAGCGCAGTACCGGAAACCCGAGGCTTTCCAGTCCACCGGTCAACCGGTCGCGGCTGCGCGCGAGGTCGTTGCGCATCTGCTGGAAATACTCGTCCGGCTTGCCGAGACCGTAAGCGACCGCGGCCTGAAGGTTCGGCGCCGTGGTGAAGGTGAGAAACTGATGCACCTTCGCGGAGACCCGCAACAGCGGCGGCGCGGCGCAGACAAAACCGATCTTCCAGCCGGTGAGCGAAAATATCTTGCCCGCAGAGCCCACCTTGATCGTGCGGTCGCGCATGCCGGGAATGGTGATGAGCGGAATGTGCGCCCGCCCGTCGAAGATGACGTGCTCCCAGACTTCGTCGCAGATGGCGATCACGTCGAATTCCTGACAGTACCGCGCCAACAGTTCGAGGTCTTCGCGCGGATACACGACCGCAGCCGGGTTCAATGGGTTGTTGAACAGCACCGCTTTGGTGTTGCGGTTGAAGACGCTGCGCAGCGCCTCCTCCGTCAGCCGCCAGTGCGGCGGCTCAAGCCGGACCAGACGCGGAATGCCGCCGGCCTGGCGGATGATCGGCAGATAGGAATCGTAGACCGGCTGGAAGACGACCACCTCGTCGCCGGGTTCGACCACCGCCAGGATCGCCGAGGTCAGCGCCTCGGTGCCGCCGGACGTCACCATCACCTCGGTCATTGGATCGAGGTTGAGGCCATGCCAGCGCTGATAGTGCAAAGCAATCGCCTGCCGCAGTTCCGGAATGCCCATCATCGACGGGTATTGGTTGTTCCCGTTCATCACGGCGTCAGCGGCGGCCTTGCGGATGTCCTCCGGTCCCGGATCATCCGGAAAACCCTGGCCGAGATTGATGGCGTTGTTGTCGCGGGCGGCTTGCGACATCGCCTCAAAGACAGTGACCGGCAGATCGCCAAAAACCTTGTTCAGGGACGTCATGGGATGGTCAGCCGCCTGAATTCGTCAGCAAACCTGCACCTTTCCAGGCCAGCATCCCGCCCGCGAGGTGTTTGTCGTAGGCAAGCCCTGCGGCCTGCGCCGCCAGCGAGGCGGTCACCGATCGCTTGCCGGAGCGGCAGGCGAACACGACCTGTTTGCCCTTCGGATCGGGAATGGCCTGGGGATCGAAGCTGGACAAGGGAACCACGACCGCGCCGGGATAGGCATCGACGGCTACCTCGTTGGGCTCACGGACATCGACCAGAAGATAGCGTCCCTCGGCCATACCGCGCGACACCTCTTCGGCCGTCAAATCGTGCACCCGATGCCCTTGATCCGTCACTCACATCCTCCACTCGAACGCTTCTTGATCGGCCGCCAACCTCGCGCCTCACGTGACGAAAATCAAGCGCCCGATAAGTCCAATTGCCGGCCGTCCCGGCTCAAACGGTGACCTGCGTTCCGACCTCGACCACGCGGCCGCTCGGAATCTGGAAGTAGTCCGTCGCATCGTTGGCGGTACGGCTCAGCGCGATAAAGAGGTGATCCTGCCAGCGCGGCATTCCGGAATGTGCGGCCGGCTTGAGCGCGCGGCGGGACAGGAAGAAGGACGTCGACATGATGTCGAATTGCCAGCCGAGCTTGCGCGCAATGGCGAGCGCCTTCGGCACGTTGGGA
This sequence comes from uncultured Alphaproteobacteria bacterium, assembly GCA_963788885.1. Lineage (GTDB taxonomy): Bacteria > Pseudomonadota > Alphaproteobacteria > Rhizobiales > Xanthobacteraceae > Bradyrhizobium. The sequence goes on from CAWBIR010000005.1 coordinate 12,140, forward strand.
GACTCCATGAAACCAAACTTCAGCGTGATCTTGGTGAAGGTGTTGCTGATCTGATCCAGTCGCACGCGTTCGGAGGGATCGACGCGTGGGGTCGCTGCCGTCTCGATGGTGAGAATGACATTCTTCTCATGCAGCACTTTGTAGTGTTTCAGACTATGCATCAGTGCGGTCGGTGCACTGACGGGATCGCTGGTGAGGAAAACGGCGGTGCCGGGAACGCGCTGCGGCGGCCGCTTCTCCAGCATCGCCACGAGGTCCGCGAGCGGAAACTCGAGCTTGCGCGACTTCTCGAACAATAGCCGGCTGCCGCGACGCCACGTATACATCAAGAGCATCACGATCGCGCCGAGCGCGAGCGGAACCCAGCCACCTTCCAGCACCTTCAGAAGGTTGGCGGCAAGGAAAGTCAAATCGAGAAACAGGAACGGCGCAATCAGCGCGGCGGCGGCGATCGGCGACCATTTCCACACCCGCCAGACCACGACGAAGCCCATCATCCCCGTCACCACCATGGTGCCGGTCACCGAGATGCCGTAGGCCGAAGCAAGCGCGCTCGACGAGCGGAACATGACGACCAGCAGCACCACCGCGATAAAGAGCAGCATGTTGATGCGCGGAATGTAGATCTGTCCGAACTGCGATTCAGACGTGTGTCTGATCTCAAATCTCGGCAACAGCCCGAGTTGTATAGCCTGTTGTGTCAACGAATAGGCGCCGGTGATCACCGCCTGGCTCGCGATCACGGTGGCGATGGTCGCGAGCGCAACCATCGGAATCAACGCCCAATCCGGGAACATCAGGAAGAACGGATTTTCAATCGCCTTCGGATCGCCGATAACAAGCGCCGCCTGCCCGAGATAATTCAGCGCCAGCGACGGCAATACGATGAAAAGCCAGGCCATCTGAATCGGCTTCTTGCCGAAATGCCCGAGGTCGGCATAGAGCGCCTCCGCGCCGGTCACCGCGAGAAATACTGCGCCCAGCGTGACAAAGCCGATCATGCCGTGATGGAGCATGAAGGAGACGGCAAGCGCGGGATTAAGCGCCCGAAACACTTCGGGATGCTGCATCACCGGAATGATCGCCCCGATCGCAATGACGGCAAACCAGATGCACATGATGGGGCCGAAAAAGGCCGCCACATGAGCCGTGCCGCGCGACTGCGCAGCAAACAGCACCAATAGAATGAGCACGGTCAGCGGCACCACGTACGGATCGAACGCCGACGTGACAAGCTTGATGCCTTCGATGGCCGAGAGCACCGACAATGCCGGGGTGATCACGGCGTCGCCGTAAAACAGCGCGCCGCTGACTATCCCGAGCAGAACGATCGTGGCCGCGCCACGGGTGACCGCGCGCTGCGCGAGCGCCATCAAGGCCAGCGTTCCGCCCTCGCCGTGATTGTCGGCGCGAAGCAGGACCACGACATATTTCATCGTCACGACGATGATCAGGGCCCACAGGATCAGGGACACAACTCCGAGCACCGCACCGGGATCGACGACGCTCGAAGGCCCGCTGGCGGCGACCACGGCTTCGCGCAATGCGTAGAGGGGGCTGGTGCCGATGTCCCCGTAAACGACGCCGATGCTGCCGATCAGCAACGCCTTCATGCTGGCCGTCGAGTGGGCCTCGCCAAGGCCGTTGGCCGCCGTCGTTTCCGAGGCGGGAGCTACAACATCAGTTGTCATGGGAGTGGGAGCCTCAATCACTGCGCAATCGCGCAAAGCGAGGCGGCTTATAGCCCTGCGCTTGGAGCATAGCCTAGCCCTATTTTAGGCCAATGGCATGCAAAAAATGCATGCACGGCTAAATCGTCACCTGGGTGCCGACCTCGACGACCCGGCCGGTCGGAATCTGGAAGTAGTCGGTAGCGTCGTTTGCCGAACGGCTCATCGCGATGAACAGATGATCCTGCCACCGCGGCATCCCGGACTGGGCGGATGGCTTCAAGGCCCGGCGAGAGACGAAGAACGACGTCGACATGATGTCGAATTGCCAGCCAAGTTTGCGCGCAAACCCGAGCGCCTTGGGGACGTTTGGCGATTCCATGAAGCCGAAGCGCAGCTGCACGGCGGCAAATCTTTCGCTGATGGTTTCCATCCGGAAGCGTTCGGCAGGGGCGACCCGAGGGGTCTGCGCGGTCAGGATGGTCAGGATCACGTTCTGCTCATGAAGCACCTTGTTGTGCTTGAGATTGTGCAGAAGCGCGGTCGGCACGAAGCTCGGGTCGCTGGTCAAAAAGACCGCGGTACCCTTCACGATATGCGGTGGACGCTTTTCGAGGCTCTTGATCAGATCGTTCAACGGCACTTCGATACGCCGGGTTTTTTGGGTCAGGATTGCCGTCCCGCGGCGCCAGGTCCAGATCGTGATCGCCATGGCGAGACCGAACAATAGCGGCACCCACGCGCCTTCAAACAGTTTCAGGAGGTTGGCGCTGAAGAATGTCGTATCGACGATAACGAAGGGCGCAATCACGGCGGCTGCGGTCGCCGCGCGCCAATTCCACAATTTCCAGATCACGACGAAACCCATGATGCCATCGGCAACCATGGTGGTCGAAACGGCGATGCCGTAAGCGGAGGCAAGCCCGCTGGAGGTGCGGAACAGCAGCACCAGCAGCAACACACCGATCAGCAAGAGCCGGTTCACACGCGGCAGATAGATCTGCCCGGCATGCGTCTCCGACGTGTAGCGAACCTCAAAACGCGGCAGCAGGCCGAGTTGCACCGCCTGCCGCGTCAGTGAATAGGCTCCCGTGATCACCGCTTGGCTCGCGATCACGGTCGCCGCAGTCGCCAGCGCGACAAGCGGTAGTAGCAGGACTTCAGGAACCATCCGGTAGAACGAATTCTCGATCGCATCGGGATGGGAGAGCACCAGCGCGCCCTGACCGAAATAGTTGAGAAGAAGCGAAGGCAGCACGAAATAAAGCCATCCGGCCTGGATCGGCTTGCGTCCAAAGTGGCCGAGATCGGCGTAAAGCGCTTCGCCGCCGGTCACGGCCAAAAACACCGCGCCCAGCGTCACCATGCCGACCGTTCCGTGCGAGAGCAGGAATTGAAGGGCGTACCAGGGATTGATCGCCGCCAGCACCGATGGATCGTCACTGATATGAATGAGGCCCATCACCGCAAGCGCGCTGAACCAGATCACCATGACCGGTCCGAAGGCCGATGCAACGCGCGCCGTGCCACTGCTCTGCACCGCGAACAACCCGACCAGGATGAAGACCGTCAGCGGCACCACGTAATGTTCGAGCGCCGGCGTCGCGAGCTTGAGTCCTTCTACCGCCGAGAGCACCGATATCGCCGGCGTGATCATGGAATTGCCGATAAACATCGAAGCGCCGATCACGCCGAGCGTCAGCAAGGGCCAACTTCTGCGGCCCAGCGCCCGTTGACCCAGCGCCATCAACGACAAGGTACCGCCCTCGCCGTTATTGTCGGCGCGCAACAGCAACAACACGTATTTCGCAGTGACGACGATGAAGAGCGCCCACAGGATCAGCGACAGGACCCCGAGCACGATGACGCGCGTGACCGGCTGCCCCTGCGCCGCACCGGCGACTGCCTCGCGAAATGCGTACAGCGGCGAGGTTCCGATATCGCCGAAGACGACGCCGATACTTCCCAGCGTCAGGGCCCAAAAGCCAGTCGTGACCGGCCCGTCGTGAGCCTCTGCTGATGTAACGCTGGCGGCCATGTTGATAGAACAGCTCGATCGCTGATTTTGATCCAGGGGCGGGCTATCGGCGTTTACGCCAAAGCCTGTCAAGCGGCCGACCATAACAGCAGCGCGATGCGCCCGCGTGTCTCCACAAGGCCGCACCCGGAGGCAATCCCTGCGGTAATATAGTAGCGGAACACTATGGCTTCAGGCCCGGCGGCAGCGGCGGGTTCTCGCGCATCAGGGTAATGGTCACCCGGCGGTTGGCCGACAGCGAGGGATCGTCGGGGAACAACGGCAGGGTATCGGCCTTGCCGGATACGGCAAAGATGTGGGCCGGCGGCAGCCCCTCCCGCTCGAGGATCTGGCGCACGGCGTTGGCCCGATCGGCCGAGAGGTCGAAGGCGTCGTAGTCACCTCGGGTCGGAACATAACCGGCCGAGGTGTGACCGGCGATCGCGACCCGGAGCGGGGTTGCCTTCAGCGGCGCCGCAAGTTTCTGGATCAGGCGCCGCGTTCGTTCATAGGGCACCTTCGATCCTTCGGCGAACATCGAGCGGCCGTCCTGATCGACGATCTCGAGGTTGAGGCCCTCTTTGGTTTCCTCGAACATGATGTGCTTGGAGATCTCGGTCATCTCCGGCATGTCCTGCAACGCCTGCCGCAGCGATGCAGACGCCAGCGCAAATTCGCGATCGATCTTCAGCTTGGCGCCGGCTACCTGGTTCCGGTCCTGCTGATCCGGGGTCGGCGTGTTGGAAGCCTCATCCGGCGAAATATGGTCGACGTTCTTCAGCTTGGGCCGCGTCGGCAGACCGTCGGATTCGATAATGCCGGAATAGCGCACATCGGTCTGCACGCCGAAAGCGTCGCGCATCGAGCCGGCGACAATCTTGAGCTTGTTGTTGTCCATGGTGGAAAACGCCACGAGCATCACGAAGAAGCTCATCATCAGACCCATGAGGTCCGCAAAGGTCACGAACCAGCCGTGTCCCCCGCCGTGTCCGTCGCCGCGTTTTTTCTTGGCCATGGTCGATGTCCCGAAAGCCGATCGGCGGAATTAAGCGTGAGCCTCTTCGCCCTCGGTATGGCGATGTTTTTCCGGCAGGTAGGCCAGCAGCATTTCACGAACCAGCGTCGGGCTCTTGGAATCCCGGATCATCAGGATGCCGTCGATGATCAGCGTGCGGTTGGTCTCCTCGTCGAGCAGCTTGCCGTGAAGCTTGTCGGCGATCGGCAGACAGAACAGGTTCGCAACCAGCGCGCCGTAGAGCGTTGCGAGCAGCGCGGTCGCCATGAAGGGACCGAGCTTGGACGGGTCGGTCATATTCGCAAACATCTGCACCATGCCGATCAGCGTACCGATCATGCCGAACGCCGGGGCGCAGTCGCCGATGGCGCGGTAGATCTTGCTGCCCTCGTCGAGGTGCATCAGGAAGTTGTCGCGGTCGCGCTCGAGATTGTCGCGGATGAATTCCAGATCGTAGCCGTCGGCGATGTAGCGAATGCCCTTGGCGAGGAACGGCTCGTCGGTCTCGACCTTTTCCAGGCCGACCGGTCCCTGTTTGCGGGCGATTTCGGCAATGCGGGCGAGTTCGTCGACGAGATCGTGCGCGGACAGCCGGCTCATCGTAAAGGCGAATTTTGCGCCGAGCGGCAGACCATGCAACATCACGCCGAGGGGGAAGCGGATCATGGTCGCAGCGATCGAGCCGCCGAAGATGATGATCATCGCATGTTCGGAGATGAACATGTGAACATCGCCGCCGAGCAGCATCATCGTCGCGATGACAATGAATCCGGCGACAAGCCCGACGCCGGTCATGATATCCATGGGAGACTCCACGCGTACGCGAACGACCGGCCCATCCTGGACGGTCGCGCAGCCCCCTCCGAGCCACGCAGCAAGAACCCTACGGGCCGGCCATTAAAGAGGCGTAAAGGTTAAGCGGTTTTGAGGTCGCATCCTCCGGCAAACCGGGGAGATACGGCCCGCCTGAAAAAGCCATGCGCCCTGACACGGTGGCAAGATTCTGCTAACCAATATGCCGTTCATCTTCGCACCCCAGCACGCCATGGCTTTTCGTCTCGCCGCCCTGCCCGCGATTGTCTGCGCGTCGCTGCTTGTGGCCTGTAGCGGCAGCGATCGCACGATCTTCGGCGGCGGCGCGGACAACCCGCCTCCCGCCGGTGCTCCGGCGCCCGCAGGGCCTGCGGCCAAACCTCCACCAGTGAATCTGGCGGGCCGATGGACGCTTTCAGCCACCGGCTCGAGTTCATGCGCGATGACATTCGGCGCCAGTTCGCCCGATGCCACCGAGGGCACGATTGCGCCTGCTGGCGGCTGCCCGTTCAATTTCTTCACCAGCCGAAAATGGAATTACACCGAGACAGGTCTCACGCTGCGCGATCACACCGCGCAGGCGTTGGCGCAGCTTTCCCCGGCCGGTCCCAATCGCTTCGAAGGCAAGACCGGCGCCGGCCAGGATGTGGCGTTGTCGCGTTGAGGCGGCGCTATGCTGTCAGTGCGGATCTGACATTCGCTACTCACCTGGCCGCGAGTCCGCAAAGCGAATGTCAAATCCAAAACTCCACTGGAATCCAATATTTGCCAGTGGTCCTTTGATTCTGACATTCGTATCATATTGCAGCGGGCACTTTTACGAATGTCAGAACCACAGGGACACTAGCAACCATATGATTCTAGTGTGGCTTTGACTCTGACGTTCCTTCGAAGAACTCGGGGCCACACTGAAAGGAACGTCAGAGTCGCCACACTAGTGAATTTCGGCCGAACGCTTGAGCGCCTCTTTCAGCTTTTCGAGGCTGAAGTCCTTGGACCGTGCGATTTCCAGGATCGGCGTCTCGCGGCGGCCGCACAGTTCAGCGGCATCGGGAATCTTCGGCGCAATATCGGCCGGGATCACGATCGCGCCGTGCTGGTCGGCATGGATCAGATCGTCGGAACGCACCGTCATGCCGGCAACGCGGACTTCGCCGCCAAAATGTTCGGCGTGAACCCAAGCATGCGACGGACCGATCGATCCCGCGAGCGCCTGGAAGCCCGGCGCCCATTGCGGAATGTCGCGGATCGAGCCGTCGGTGATGACGCCGAGGCATCCGAGCGCCTTGTGCACATTGCTCTGCACCTCACCCCAGAACGCCCCGTAGCCGACATCGGGACCGTCAACGTCCTGGATCACCGTGATGCGCGGTCCCCAGCCGGTGCCCATATATTCGTAATAGGCGATGCGGCGCTTCGACTGCTCGTCGGCGGGAAGCTGGGACTTGAGCACCGAGCGGATGGTCACCGTGCGTGCGTAACCGACCATCGGCGGCAGATCCGGAAACGGACAGACCAGCGGCTTGGTGGTGTAGCCGATCAGGCGGCGCTCGGGCGCGATGACTTCCATGGCATTGCAGATCGTCGGCGTGTCGTAGCGACCCAGGGCTTGAAGCAGATCGGCGGGCAATGGCGCGGAATTCGTCACAGTGTTCTCCAGCATTCAGGTACGTTGTCCCGAACGCATATAGCCGACCGCTGCGCGATCGGCAAAAGCGTCTTGAGCAGATGGCTCTGCTTTTTCACCTGTAGAAATGAATCGATCAGTTCAGCCGCGCAGGCCGGTCGCTGTCGTCACTGGTCTTGGATAAAAACGGCGATGGCGGCTCGGAGGGAGCGCCTGTGGCGGCAACGGCCGTTGCGGCCAGCGCTTCGGCCTTGCGCTTGTGGTCGTGGTAGGACTTCCACCCGAGAGGCAGGCTCAAGAGATAGAGCACCGTCCCGGCCGAAAGGATGTGCCAGGGATAGCCGATCAACAGCGCGATGAAGAGCACGACCGAGACGAAGACCGGCAGCACCATCTCCGGCGGCACCCGCATGCGCACCATCTTGCCCGAGAACACCGGTAGCCGCGAGACCATCAGGAAACCGATCACGAGCGTGTAGGCGGCCGTCAACATGGCCGGCGGTTGTGGGACGCCCAGGAATGCCAGATAGATCGGCAGCAACACCGCAATCGCGCCCGCAGGCGCCGGAACGCCGGTGAAGTAATTCGCCGCGTAGGCCGGCTTGTTCGGATCGTCCATGGTCGCGTTGAAACGCGCCAGCCGCAGTCCGCCGCTGATGGCGAAAATCATCGCCGCGATCCAGCCGCCGTCTTTCAGTTCGTGCAGCTGCCAGAAATACAGGATCAGGCCGGGCGCGACGCCGAAATTGACGAAGTCGGCGAGGCTGTCGAGCTCGGCCCCGAACTTCGACTGGCCCTTGATCATGCGCGCGACGCGGCCGTCGATGCCGTCGAGCACGGCGGCAAACACGATCGCCGCGACCGCAAGCTCCATTCGGGCCTCGGTCGACAGACGGATAGCCGTCAAGCCGGCGCAGATCGCAAGCAGCGTGATGAAATTGGGAACCAGCATTCGTACCGGAATCGGACGAAACCGGCGGCGGCGCAGTTCGAGGTATTTGGGGTCGATGGCCATAGAGCCAATATAGCAAGCGGTGGTCAGCTTCGCCATTGCCGCCGCTGTTCGAAATGACCATCCGGACGCGTGGTTAACTGCCGCGGTAGGTCCGTCCCTGATCGCTCAAGCGGAAATCGGCCAGAATGGTTTCGCCGGCGACGGCCGTCTGGCCCTCGCCGACCAGCGCTACCGTTCCCTCCGGCAGATAAACGTCAAGGCGCGAGCCGAAACGGATCAGCCCGAAGCGCTCGCCTGCCCCGATCGTCTGCCCTTCCCGTCACGAACGTCACGATGCGTCGCGCCACGAGGCCTGCGATCTGGGTCACGCCGATGCGGCCGTTCGCGGTGGAGATGACAAGCGAATTGCGTTCGTTGTCCTCACTCGCCTTGTCGAGCTCGGCGTTGATGAACTTGCCCGGCCGGTAAGCGATGCGGTCGATCCGGCCTGCGACGGGGCTGCGATTCACGTGGCAGTTGAATACGCTCATGAAGATCGAAATGCGCGGCAGCGGCCGGTCACCAAGCCCGAGTTCGGCCGGCGGCAACACCTGCGCGATCATCGAGATACGCCCGTCGGCCGGCGCCACCACGATGCCATCCCGCACCGGCGTCACCCGCACGGGGTCGCGGAAGAACAGCGCGCACCAGACCGTCAGCGCGGTGCCGATCCACCCCAGCGGCGACCACACCCAGAACAGGACCAGGCTGGCGAACGCAAAGGCGCCGATGAAGGGATACCCCTCCGGATGGATGGCCGGGATCTGCGCGCGAATGGAATTGGAAATCGACATCCGGTTTCACTACGGTGGGGCCCTCTCCCTTGCAAGAGAGAAAGCCGTAAAATCACTCCGCCGCGGCCGGAGCGACCAGCGCGTCGTCGACCAGCGGCGGCTCGCGGTTCGGCGCCTCGTTCTCGTCGGCAATGCGCGCAAGCTTCTCGCGCGCCTCCTGGGCCTCGCGCTGCCGGTTCCACATACTCGCATAAAGCCCACCGCTTGCCAAAAGCTGGCCATGGGTGCCGCGCTCGGCAATGCGGCCCTGATCGAGCACGATGATTTCGTCGGCGGTGACAATCGTGGAAAGCCGGTGCGCAATCACCAGCGAGGTGCGGTTGCGCGACACCCGCTCCAGCGCGTCCTGAATTTCCCGCTCGGTGTGGCTGTCGAGCGCCGATGTCGCTTCATCCAGCACGAGGATCGGAGGCGCCTTGAGAATGGTGCGCGCGATCGCAACGCGCTGCTTTTCGCCACCCGACAGCTTCAGACCGCGCTCGCCGACCTGCGTCTCGTAGCCTTTCGGAGACATCCGGATGAAGCCGTCGATCTGCGCAAGCCGTGCCGCCTCCTCTACCTCCGCATCGCTCGCATCCCAGCGGCCGTAGCGGATGTTGTAGCGAATGGTATCGTTGAACAGCACGGTGTCCTGCGGCACCATGCCGATCGCGGCGCGCAGCGAATTCTGCGTGACGTTACGGAGATCCTGGCCGTCGATCAGGATCCGGCCGCTCGAGACATCATAGAGCCGAAACAGGAGCCGCGAGATCGTCGACTTGCCGGCGCCGGAGGGGCCGACGATGGCGACCGTCTTGCCGGCCGGCACCTCGAAACTCAGACCTTTCAGGATCTGCCGATCCGGCTCATAGGCAAAGTGCACATTGTCGAAGCGCACGTTGCCGGAGGTGACGATCAGCGGCACGGCGCCCGGGACATCCTTGATTTCGGGGTTGCGCGACAGCACGTTGAACATCTTCTCGATGTCGATGATCGCCTGCTTGATCTCGCGGTACACCATGCCCATGAAATTGAGCGGCTGGTAAAGCTGGATCATCATGGCGTTGACCATCACGAAATCGCCGACCGTGTTGCGGCCGCTGCGGACGCCGAGCGCGCACATCGCCATGGTCGCGGTGAGGCCGGCGGTGAAAATAACAGTCTGGCCGGCGTTGAGCACGGCAAGCGAGGTGTAGGCTTTCACGCTGGCCTGCTCGTAGCGCTCCATCGAGCGGTCGTAGCGGGCAGCTTCGCGTTCCTCGGCGCCGAAATATTTTACCGTCTCGTAGTTCAGAAGCGAGTCGATCGCCTTGGTGTTCGCCTCGGTATCGGAATCGTTCATCTTGCGGCGAATTCCGATCCGCCACTCGGTCGCGATGTAGGTGTAATACATATAGATCACGACCGTGATCAGGGTTGCGACCACGTAGCGCCAGTCGAACTTCCACAACAGCACCGCCATCAGCAGCGCGACCTCGACGATGGTCGGAACGAGTTGCAGGATCACCATGCGCACGATGGTCTCGATGCCATTGCGGCCGCGCTCCAGCACGCGCGTCAATCCGCCGGTCTTGCGTTCCAGATGAAAGCGCAACGACAGTTCGTGCATATGAACGAAGGTGAGATAAGCCAGTTTGCGCACCGCGTGCATCGCCACGCGCGCGAAAATTCCGTCGCGCCACTGGGTCAGCCCCCCCATCACGATGCGCAGGCCGCCATAGCCCAGCGTCAGGACGATCGGCGAGGCGATCACCCACAGCATCCAGTTGGATGCCTGCACCGGAGCGCTATCCGCGCCCGTCAGGGCATCGGTCGCCCATTTGAAGGTGAAGGGCACGGCCAGCGTGGCGACCTTGGCCACCAGCAGCAGCACCACCGACCAGACCACGCGCATCTTCAGATCGGCGCGGTCCCCGGGCCAGATATAGGGCCACAGATGGGCCAGCGTCCCGGCCAGGCTCGCCTGTCCGATAGCGTTGTCGGGAACGGGTGCCGGGCTGTCCGGCGAGGTCAAATCATCCTGCGCCATGGAGCCCGGTCCGGCGCGGTATGACGCGCCGATTCGGCACGCGCTTGTTCAGATTTTGTCGCATTCGGCAGTCATATAGAGCGTTTAATCCCCACGTACACCCTCGCCGGGGCTAAATTCTTCCGTAATGTTCGGGCCTTGCAGGAATTTTATTCGGCGGCCGAATCCTTTATGGTTTGACTGATTTACGCTGCAATGCCACATGAAATGATATGAGCAAGATCAAAACTGTCTGTGTCTATTGCGGCTCCGGCCCCGGCACCAATCCCCTTTTCATCGAATCCGCCAAAGCGTTTGGCAAGATGCTTGCCGAAAGCGGCATTCGCCTCGTCTATGGCGGCGGCTCCCTCGGCATCATGGGCGCTGTAGCGAGTTCAGTGCTCGATCACGGCGGCATGGTCACCGGGATCATTCCGGACTTTCTGAAGCTCAGGGAAAATGCGCTCAAGCGCGTCCAGGAGATGATCGTCACACCCGACATGCATGAGCGCAAACGGCTGATGTTTGAACACTCGGATGCCTTCGTCGCCCTGCCCGGCGGCATCGGCACGCTCGAGGAACTCGTCGAACAGCTCACCTGGCAGCAGCTCGGACGCCACTCCAAGCCGGTGCTGCTCGCCAATATCGACGGTTTCTGGGAGCCGCTATTCGCGCTGCTCTCGCACATGCGCGAAACGGAATTCATTCGCAAGGGTCTCGCGGTCGAGATCCTCAAAGCCGACCGGGTCGAGGACATCCTGCCGCGGCTACAAGCGGCGGCCGCGATAGCGCCCGAAGGCACGGAGCAAATGGCGCCTGAGGTCGCGCGCCGGCTTTAGTGCGCGTTCTGAGCTTAAGCGATCAACGCTTCACATGTGGTTAGATAAAAAGGCCCCGGCATTGCCAGGGCCTTCCAGTTCCGTTCAGATCAAGCCGATCAGTTGCCGAATTTGTAGTTGAGGCCGACGCGGGCGGTCTGGATCAATTCGCTGTAGTTCATCCGGCAGTTCACGACTTCGCCACAGGTTCCGAAGGTGCCGGAGGTCGATTGCACAGGCGCATCCGAGTTCTGGAACTGCATCAGCAGATATTCGGCCTTCAACGTCCAGTTCTGGCTCAGCGCGAATTCGACGCCGGCGCCGACGGCAAGACCCGTCTTCCACTTGTCTTCCGACGCCACGGCATCGAACGTCGCGAACTGCGTCGTATTCTGGATATGCGCAAAGGCGACGCCGGCCGTCGCGTAGAGCAGCGTGCGGTCGAGCGCGAGGCCGCCGCGGGCACGGAGCGTTGCGAACTCGTCCATCTGAAAGCGGGCCGCACTGGCGTTAGCCGGCAGAATTGCTGCCGCGACAATGGCGTCTTCTTCTATCCGGGCTTGGCCGAGGGCGAATGGCTTGGTCTTGTCGACATTGGCCCAGTTGAAGTCGCCCTCGATGCCGAGCACGGTGTGACCGAACTGATAGTTGTAACCAGCCGTAACGCCGACCGTCCCGAAGGCCTGCTGGAATTTGGTGTTGGCGCAGCCGAAGCAATCCGGATCATTGTGTTCAGAATTGGCAAGGCCGCCGCCGGCGTTGCCGCCAATGTAGAAACCCGTCCAGTTATAAACGGATTGCGGCATCGGCGCGGCTTTGTACGGCATCCCCATATCGGCGGCATTCGCCGCGACAGAGGTGACGGCCGCCAGGAGCGCGGCCGGGAGCAATTTCTTCATTCCAGGATTCCTTCGTTGATCCGGCAGCCAGTGCCAGAGAAGCCCCGGCGATGCCGGGGCTTTCAAATTCATGTGCAAGCTGCGCGTATCAAAACCGATAGTTGAGGCCGACGCGGGCCATCTGAATCGATTCGCTGTAGTTCATCCGGCAATTCACGGCGGGACGGAATTCGCAGGTGCCACCGGTGCCGAAGTTGGCAGGAATCGGCAGCACGGTCGCATCCGAATTCTGGAACTGCATCAGCATGTATTCGCCCTTAAGCGTCCAGTTATGGGTCAGGGCAAATTCGATGCCGCCGCCGACGGCAAGGCCAGCCTTCCATTTGTCTTCCGAAGAGAACGCTTCCGCGGTGGCCGGATTACTTCCGTCGAAGAAGGTCGTGTTCTGGATGTGGGCAAACGCCACGCCGGCTGTTGCGTAGAGGAAGGTCTGGTCGAGGGCGAGACCGGCGCGAGCACGCAGGGTCGCAAACTCGTCCATTTTGAAATGGGTCGTACCGCCGTCACCGATCACGAAGTCCTTGGTCTTGTCGACGCTGGACCAGTTATAGTCGCCCTCGATGCCGAGCACGGTGTGACCGAACTGATAGTTATAACCAGCAGTGAGACCGACCATCCCAAAAGCTTCCTGGAACTTGGTATTGGCGCAGTCAAAGCAATCAGGGTCGAGGTGCGAGGAATTGGCGATACCGCCGCCGGCATTGCCGCCGACGTAGAAGCCGGTCCAGTTGTAGACCGATTGCGCAACCGGCGCGGCCTTGTACGGCATCCCCATGTCGGCGGCGTTTGCCGAGACGGAGGTAGCGGCCACGATCACTGCAGCCGAGAGCAACTTCTTCATTCAAGCATTCCTTCATTTGTCCGGCAGTTGTTGCCGCGAAGGAGCGCATAGCGCGAAGGATGCTCATGGTCCGTCAGTCGATCGGTGGAGAACCAACCGAAATCCAACACCTGTTGTAAAATGATCCCATCATGCAACCGCACGAGACGTTTCAGCAGTCGCTGAGCTGCATGACTCGCACTCTATGCGCACAGGAAAGCATCGCCGCCGACGCGTTGGTCGCGATCCTTGCTTCGCTATGGGATGAAATATCAGCCAAACGACGGAGACCGAGAGGAAATCAAAGATGTTTTCAACCTGACTCCGACAGAGCGGTTCGCTTTCGAGCCGCTCTACAGCGAATCGCTATTCGGTCGGAAACGTCACGGCTTCGATACGGTTGCCGTCGGGATCGCGGACAAAAGCCGCGTAATAGCGGACACGATCATGCGGGCGCAGGCCCGGTGCGCCGTCGGAAGCACCACCGGCCTTCAATGCGGCTTCATGAAAGGCGTCGACGACACCGGCCGATTTCGCGCGGAGACAGACGTGGCTCCCGCTGTCCACTGCGACCGGCGCGATATTGGGACGAAGGTTGATCCAGAATTCCGGATAGGCCTTACCGAAACCGATCGTCGCCGGCCGCGTCACTACCCTCGCCAATCCGAGCGGCGCCAATGTCGCCTCATAAAAGCGCGCGGATCGTTCGAGGTCGCTGACGCCAACGGAAATGTGATCGATCATCGAAACCTTCCGCAAAGTCATTCCGGGATGGTCCGCAGGACCAGACCCGGAATCTCGAGATTCCGGTTTCGATGCTACGCATCGCCCCGGAATGACATCTCAATTCCTACGCCGGTGCGCCCGATTTGACGAGCTTGTAGATGACCGAATCCATCAGCGCCTGGAACGAGGCGTCGATGATGTTCGGCGACACCCCGATGGTGCTCCACTTTTCGCCCGTCTCGTCGGCGCTCTCGATCAATACCCGCGTCACGGCCTCGGTGCCGCCATTGAGGATGCGCACGCGATAGTCGATCAACTTCAGGCCCTCGATGAACTTCTGATACTTGCCGAGGTCCTTGCGCAGCGCCACGTCGAGCGCATTGACGGGACCGTTGCCTTCGGCAGCCGAGATCAGCTTTTCGCCGTCGACATCGACCTTGACCACGGCCATCGCCACCGTGACGCGCTGGCCGTTGGCGTTGTAACGCTGTTCGACATTGACGTCGAATTGCTCGACATGGAAATAGTCGGGCACGCGACCGAGCGTTCGCCGTGCCAGAAGTTCGAACGAAGCGTTGGCCGATTCATACGCGTAGCCCGCCGCCTCGCGCTCTTTCAACTCCTCGACCAGACGCGCCAGCTTCGGATCGTTCTTGTCGTAAACGATACCGGCACGATCGAGTTCGGCGATGACATTCGAACGGCCCGCCTGGTCGGAAACCAGCACCTGGCGATGATTGCCGACCGCCTCGGGCTGGACGTGTTCATAGGTTTGCGGATCCTTCATCACGGCCGAGGCATGAATGCCGGTCTTGGTGACAAAGGCGCTTTCACCGACATAGGGCGCGTGGCGGTTGGGCGCACGGTTCAGCATGTCGTCGAGCGTGCGCGACACCGTCATCAACGTCGCTAGCTTCTCATCGGTCACGCCGATCTCGAAGCGATCGGCAAATTCGTTCTTCAGGCGCAGCGTCGGAATCAACGAACACAGGTTGGCATTGCCGCAGCGTTCGCCGAGACCGTTGAGCGTGCCCTGGATTTGCCGCGCACCGGCGCGCACCGCAGCAAGCGAATTGGCGACTGCCTGCTCGGTGTCGTTATGGGCGTGGATGCCGACATGATCGCCAGGAATATGCTTGATGACTTCGGCGACGATGGTCTCGACTTCATGCGGCATGGTGCCGCCATTGGTGTCGCACAGCACCACCCAGCGCGCGCCGGAATCATAGGCTGCCTTGGCGCAGGCCAGTGCGAAAGCGGGGTCCTCCTTGTAGCCGTCGAAGAAATGCTCGCAGTCGAGCATCACCTCGCGGCCCGCTTTGCTCGCAGCCTTCACGCTGTCGCGAATGGAGGCCAGGTTTTCCTCATTGGTGGTCTCAAGCGCCACGCGCACCTGGTAGGCGGAGGATTTTGCGACAAAGCAGATCGCGTCGGCCTTGGCATCGAGCAGCGCTGCCAAACCAGTATCGTTGGACGCGGAGCGGCCGGCTCGGCGCGTCATGCCGAACGCGGTAAAGCGAGCGTGCTCAAGGCTGGGCTTCGCAGCGAAAAACTCGGTGTCGGTCGGATTGGCGCCGGGATAGCCGCCCTCGACATAGTCGATCCCGAGTTCGTCAAGCATCTTGGCGATCAGCTGCTTGTCGTGCAGCGTGAAGTCGACGCCGTTGGTCTGCGCGCCGTCGCGCAGCGTGGTGTCGAACAGATAGAGCCGCTCGCGGGTCATTTCGGCCCTCCGCCTTCTTCTCCCAGCGACTTCTGCATCGTGGTATTGGCCAGCCATTCGCCGTTAATCGAAACCGTATTGCGTTGCCGGGCTTCGTAACCGCGCTTCACAAAGAACTCAGCGGCGTTGTCGCTGGCATCGACGGTCAGGCTCTTCGCGCCACGGGCGGCCGCCAATTTCTCGAGCGCGTCGCACAGCGCCGCCGCCACTCCCTGCCCGACCGCGCCGGGATGCACGTAGAGCAGATCGACGTGGTCCTTGCCTTTCAAGGACGCAAAGCCGACCGGCGAGCCATCGATTGTCGCAACCAATGTGAGGCCGGAAGCCAGCCGCTTGCCGAATTCCGCCTCGTCGTCGGCCACGGCCGCCCAGGCTTCCTGCTGCGCTTCGCCGTAGTCGTCACCGGTCAAACTTTCGATGCTGGCAGCGAAGATCGCAGCCAGGATCGGCGTATCGGCAGGCAGGAACGGCCGCAGCGCGGGCGCACTCATCGCGCGATCTCCCAGGTGGTGCCTTCCTTGGAATCCTTGATCACGACGCCCATGGCGGCGAGTTCATCGCGAATGCGATCGGACTCCTTGAAATCCTTTCGCGCGCGAGCGGCGGTGCGAGCCTCAATTAATGCACGAACCTCTACTTCGCTCGGCCCATCTCCTACGCTGATCCCGTAGCCATAAATTTCATCGGTATTCTCTCCATTCCAAATACCGAGAAATCTTAGAGCAACATTTAGCTGCGTTGCTGCGAGCGCGTTCGAGCCGCCTCGCGCTTCGCGATGCAGGTTATGCAACACGCTGATTGCTGACGCAGAATTTAAATCATCTGACAGTGCTTCTATTAGGTCTGCAGATAATGTTCTGTCGCCGCCTTCAAAACCGATCGCCGCATCAATCCAGTCTTTCAGCATTCGGCGAGCATCGACCAAGCGTTTTACTGTCCAATCTATCGGCTGACGATAGTGGGTCATGAGCATCGCCAAACGCAACACATAGCCGTGCCATCGATTGCCTCCGAATTTTTCAGTTCCCAACAACTCGCGGATCGTGACGAAGTTGCCGAGGCTCTTCGACATCTTCTCACCCTCGACCTGCAAGAAGCCGTTGTGCATCCAGTAATTGGCCATGGTGGCCGTGCTATGCGCGCAACGCGATTGCGCGATTTCGTTTTCGTGGTGCGGGAAGATCAGATCTAGGCCGCCGCCATGAATATCAAAGATGTTGCCGAGATAGGCGGCACTCATGGCCGAGCATTCAATGTGCCAGCCCGGACGCCCCCTGCCCCAGGGACTTTCCCAACCGGGCTCTTGCTCCGTGGATTGCTTCCACAACACGAAGTCGGCCGGATTTTTCTTGTGCGCATCAACTGCAACGCGCGCACCGGCTAGTTGCTCGTCGAGCCTGCGGCCCGAGAGTGCGCCGTAATCAGGCATCGACTGCGTGTCGAACAGCACTTCGCCGGCAGCTTCATAGGCGTGGCCACGCGCAACCAACTCACTGATCAGCGTCACCATGTCAGTCTTGCCATCGGCGCGCGGCAGCACGAAATCGGTCGCACGCGGCTCATAGGTTGGCGGCAAGCATCCGAGATCAGTTACGTCGGCGTGGAATTGATTGGCCGTCTTTTCGGTGACCTTCCGGATTGCCTCGTTCAGCGGCAGGCTGGGAAAATCCCGCGCGGCGCGATCGTTGATCTTGTCATCGACGTCGGTGATGTTGCGAACGTAGGTAACGTGCTTCTCGCCATAGAGATGGCGCAGCAGCCGAAACAACACGTCGAACACGATGACGGGGCGCGCATTACCAATGTGGGCAAAGTCGTAGACCGTCGGCCCGCACACATACATGCGCACATTACCGCGATCGAGCGGCGTGAAAACGCGCTTCTCTTTGGTCAGGGTATCGTAAAGGCGCAATTCCATGGAAATCCCGTACCTGCCTGCCGGCCGGGCGTCCAATGATCTCGTTTGAGAAAAGACGGCCTCAGCCAGCGAATCGCTAGCTAATAATCTCGCGGCAAATGCCACAAATGGCGAGGAGACCGTGCATTGAAATACCATGGGCTAGCCGGCCCAAGGGGTCAAGGGGAGCACGTCAGGCCGCCTCAGAAAAGCCCGGTTGGGTCAACAAAGCCCGCAGGCCCAAGGTTAATCATTATTTACACTTGATGACTATTGTGGGCCGCGACGATCCCTCTTTCAGCGGTACGGCAATGCGATCCATTTCAGCGCTTTTGGCCTGCGTGTCTCTTTTTGTCGGGACGGCAGCATGGGCCGATAGCCGGGTTTTCATCATCGCCAACCAGCCGGACGGCTATGGGGTCGATCAGTGCCTGGCTCGCGGCGAGAAGTGCGGCGCCCATGCCGCGGAGTCCTATTGTCAGTCGCGGAATTTTGCGCAGGCTTCTTCCTATCGCCGGGTCGATCCTGACGAGATCACCGGTTCGGTTCCGAAGGAACACGAACATTGCGGCCGTTCGGGCTGCGGCGAGTACATCGCGATCACCTGCCAGCGCTAGAATTCAGTCCGCTTCCGTTCATTTTCCGCAGCGCCCCGTTCCTCTCAGACGTTGGTATGGGTGCATCGGCGTCTCACGAAGATGAGAGGCGAAGGAACGCAGGCAAGTCGAGGATTCCAGTGCGGTTTTGGATTTGGGCCTGAGGCAAGCCACTGGCGGCAAGATTGCGGCAAGCGCGGTGACCCACCGCACTATTGCCGCCGAAACGACGTGACGCCGCCCCGAGAAGCGGGTAAATGACGGCCGAATTCTTCATCGCGGCACAGAGCCGCGACCCCGGCGTGACCCAAGGGCGCCCCGGAGTTTGCCCTAACGGCGGGACATGCCCGAAAAGTCGATCGTCACCCATTACAATTCGGCCTTGGCTTGCGCGGCGCTTCTTGTCGCTGCGCTGTTAGGTACAGACGCCCGCGCACAGACGAGCCCGCCACCGCCAACCGGCGGCGCGACCAATCCGATGTGCCCGCGGCTCGAGGCCCAATTGGCGTCGATCGACCGTGGCGGCGTGGACCCGGCGAAAGACGAGCAGATCCGCCGCTACCAGGATTCCGCCGCAAGACAACAGGCGGAGCTCGATCGCGTCACGTCCCAGGCCAAGCGGATGGGCTGCGAAAGCTCCGGATTCTTTTCATTATTCAACGGTCAGAATGCGCAATGCGGCCCGGTGAACAATCAAATTCAACAAATGCGCGCAAACCTCGATCAGATCACGACTAACCTCGAGCGCCTGCGCAGCGGCGGCCTCGGCGGCAGCGAGCGCGAAAGCCAGCGCCGGTCGGTTATCCTGGCGCTCGCGCAGAACAACTGCGGACCGCAATATGCTGCGGCCGTTCAGCAACAGCAGAGTGGCCCGGGCAATTTCCTGAACAACCTGTTCGGCGGCAACAACAACTACAGCCCCGTGCCACCCGATGCCGGCGCGCCGTCCGGCACCTATCGCACCGTTTGCGTCCGCTCCTGCGACGGCGGCTATTTCCCGATCTCGTTTGCCACCGTGCCGGGCCGCTTCGCCGACGATGAGAAAGCCTGCAAGGCGCTCTGCCCGGCAACCGAAGCCAACCTCTACACCTACCGCAATCCCGGCGAAGACATGAACCAGGCGGTGTCGATCAGCGGCCAGACCTATACGTCTTCGCCGAACGCGTTCAAATTCCGCTCGGAATTCAATCCGTCCTGCGCTTGCAAAGCCGCCGGTCAAACCTGGTCGGATGCGTTGAAAACGATCGACGACAAGGCCGCGGCCGAGCAGCAAGGCGACATTATCGTCACCGAAGAGGGCTCCAAGAAGATGGCGCGGCCGCAGACGAAATTGCCGACCGCGCCTGCCAAGAAAGGCTCCGTCGCCACGGCGCCCGATGCGGCCCCGTCATCGACACCTGCACCGTCGAACGCGCCGCCCGCTCCTTCCGACGCGTCTTCCGACAACAAGCAAATCCGCACCGTGGGACCGACCTTCATCCCGCCGCGCTAAAGCGCGCCGAATGTGTAGGTCGCGCCGCTAACCGTCAAACACCTCGCCCGATCCGCGCGCCGCGCGTGAAACGATGGTGTCGTCGGGCTCTCGCAACGGGTGGCCGTCATCGCGAAACCGGTTGGTGATGGGATAACGGCGATCGCGCCCGAAATTCCGCCGCGTCACTTTCACCCCGGGCGCCGCCTGCCGCCGCTTGTATTCGGCGATGTTGAGCAGGCGATCGATCCGCGCGACCACCTCGCGATCAAACCCCGCGGCGATGATGGTCGCCAAAGGTTCCTCGCGTTCGACCAGTCGTTCAAGAATGGCGTCCAGCACATCGTAAGGCGGCAGCGAATCCTGGTCGGTCTGGTTTTCGCGCAGCTCCGCGGTCGGCGGCCGCGTAATGATATTGGGCGGGATGACTTCGCCCGAGGGACCGAGCGCGCCCTCCGGTTTCCAGCTGTTGCGCAAACTTGAAAGCCGAAACACCTCGGTCTTGTAGATATCCTTGATCGGATTGAAGCCGCCGTTCATGTCGCCGTACAGCGTGGCATAGCCAACCGACATTTCGGACTTGTTGCCGGTGGTGACGACCATCGCGCCGGTCTTGTTGGAAATCGCCATCAACAGCGTGCCGCGGGTGCGCGCTTGCAGGTTTTCCTCGGTGATGTCGCGCGGCAGCCCCTTGAAGACGTCGGACAGGATCTCCTCAAAGCCGTGAACCGCCTTGGCGATCGGCAACACCTCGTAGCGAAAGCCGAGATGGTCGGCGAGCTTGGCCGCATCGTCGAGCGACACCTGCGCGGTAAACCGAAACGGCAGCATCACACCGCGGACGCGCTCGGTTCCCAGCGCGTCAACCGCAATCGCTGCGCACAGCGCCGAGTTGATGCCGCCGGAGATGCCGAGCAGCACGCCGGGAAATCCGTTCTTGCCGACATAGTCGCGCAAACCCAGAACGCAGGCGGCATAATCCGCCCGGTCGGCCTCCAGCAAAGGTGTAACCGGCCCGTTGCAGCGCCAGCCGCCCGCATCCTTTTTCCAACGCAGCGTGGTGATGCTCTCCTCGAACGCCGGCAATTGCGCCGCGACCGACAGATCGCCATTGAGCGCAAACGAGCCGCCATCGAAAACCAGTTCGTCCTGTCCGCCGATCTGGTTGAGATAGACCAGCGGCAATCCGCTCTCGGTCACCCGCGCCACCGAAACCGACAGGCGCATGTCGGCCTTCTCGCGCGTGTAAGGAGAGCCGTTCGGCACCACGAGAATTTCCGCACCGGTCTCGGCGAGGCATTCGACGACGTTCTCGTATTCCGGGGACTCCTCAAGCCAGGTGTCCTCGCAGATCGGCACCCCGACCCGCACGCCGCGAATGGTCAGCGGGCCCGAAACAGGACCGCGCGCGAACACGCGCTTTTCGTCGAACACGCCGTAGTTCGGCAAATTGACTTTGTACCGGATCGCCGCGATGCGGCCCTCGTCGAGCAGCGCGCAGGCATTATAGAGCTTGCCGTCCTCGACCCAGGGCGTGCCGACCAGCACGGCCGGCCCGCCATCGGTGGTCTCACGCGCGAGCTCTTCGACGGCGGCACGGCAGGCCGATTGAAACGCCGGCTTCAGGACCAGATCTTCCGGCGGATAGCCGGCAATGAACAATTCCGACACCATCACGAGGTCGGCGCCGTCGGCACGCGCGCGTTCGCGCGCGGCACGCACTTTGGCGGCGTTGCCCGCGACGTCGCCCATCGTCGGGTTCAACTGGGCCAAAGTAATCGAAAACTGATCGGCGCGTTCGGTCATTACGGAAGCGTGCCCTGCCTGCGGCCAAACTGCAATTGATGCCCTCAGATAACGCCCATGCGCTCGGCGATCGCAAACAGCCAGAACAGCCCGGCGGTAACCAGCGCGACGCCGACCGCGGCTGACCCCATGTCCTTGACCCGGCCGATCTGCGGATCGTGGTCGGTGGTCAGGCGGTCAGCGAGCTTCTCGATCGCGGTGTTGAGCAGTTCGACGACCAGCACCATGGCCACGGCGGCGACGAGCTCGAGCCGCCGCATCGCGGTGGCGCCGATGACCCAGGCCAACGGCAGCGAAATCGCCAGCGCGACCAGCTCCTCGCGGACGGCCTGCTCCGAGCGGATCGCAAAGGCGAGGCCGTTACGCGTGTTGATCGTGGCCCGCCAGAGCCGCAGCAAGGCTTAAAGCCCCGCTACGGCCGCAATCGGATTGGCCTTGCCCGCGCGTTCCTGCTTGAGCAGTTCGGCGATCAGGAAAGCCATATCGATCGATTGCTCGGCATTGAGGCGGGGATCGCAGGCCGTGTGATAGCGGTCGTTGAGATCCTCGTCCGTGATCGCGCGCGCGCCGCCGATGCATTCGGTGACGTCCTGACCGGTCATCTCCAGATGCACACCGCCGGCATGGGTGCCTTCGGCCGCGTGGATCGAGAAGAACGACTTCACCTCGGAGAGGATGCGGTCGAACGGCCGGGTCTTGTAGCCGGACGTCGAGGTGATGGTGTTGCCGTGCATCGGATCGCACGACCAGACCACCACGCGCCCTTCCCGCTTCACCGCGCGAATGAGGCCGGGCAGGCTCTCCGCAACCTTGTCGGCGCCGGAGCGGTTGATCAGCGTCAGGCGGCCGGGCTCGTTGTCCGGATTGAGAATGTCGATCAGCTTCAACAATTCATCGGGCTTCAACGACGGACCGCACTTCAGCCCGATCGGATTCTTGATACCGCGGAAATACTCGACATGGGCGTGATCGAGCTGGCGCGTGCGATCGCCGATCCAGATCATGTGGCCGGAGGTCGCGTACCAGTCGCCGGTCGTGGAATCGACGCGCGTGAACGCCTGCTCGTAGCCGAGCAACAGCGCCTCGTGGCTGGTGTAGAAATCGGTCGCGCGCAGCTCGGGATGGCTTTCGAGGTCGAGCCCGCAGGCGCGCATGAAGTTCAGCGCGTCCGAGATGCGATCCGCCAATTCCTTGTAACGCCGCGACTGCGGGGAATCCTTCAGGAAACCCAGCATCCACTGATGCACCGAGCCGAGATTGGCAAAGCCGCCGGTCGCGAACGCGCGCAACAGGTTGAGCGTCGCCGCCGACTGGCGATAGGCCATCAGCTGGCGCTGCGGATCGGGCGTGCGCGCCTCTTTCGTGAAGGCGATGTCGTTGACGATGTCGCCACGATAGCTCGGCAGTTCGACGCCATTGATCTTCTCGGTCGGCGACGAGCGCGGCTTGGCGAACTGGCCGGCGATGCGGCCAACCTTCACCACCGGCACAGCGCCGGCATAGGTCAGCACCACCGCCATCTGCAACAACACGCGGAAGAAATCGCGGATGTTGTTGGCGCCGTGCTCGGCGAAACTCTCGGCGCAATCGCCACCCTGCAAAAGGAAAGCCTCGCCGGCGGCGACGCGGCCTAACGCCTTTTTCAGGTTTCGCGCCTCACCTGCAAAAACCAGCGGAGGAAACGTCGCCAACTGCGCCTCGACATCCGCCAATGCCTTCGCATCGGGATATTCGGGCATTTGCAGCACCGGGCGGCTGCGCCAGCTGTCGGGTGTCCATGTTTTGGACATGACGTTAACTCCTTGAGAAGAAACCGCTACTTTTCGTCAAGTAGCGGAGGGCCGCTATATACACAGGCTCGCCGTGAACCGCCAGTCCAACCGAAGTGTCGCCAATCTGCTACGGTCTTAAAGCTTCAACGCGCGCTCCCCCGTCAACCCCTTGCCCTGAAAGCCGAATTCGAATTTGCTACCAGCGAGGGGGAAATCGCGGTGACTGACGTTGAGACCGATGACGTTTTCATCGACGATATCACCTTTCCCGCCGAGGACGGGTACGCACTGGGCGCGACGCTGTTCCTGCCGCGCGGGACCAAGCAGCATGCCGTGCTGATCAATTCCGCGACCGCCGTCCCGCGCAAGATCTACCGTAAGTTCGCAAGTTACCTCGCCCGGCGCGGCAGCGCGGTTCTGACCTACGACTACCGCGGCATCGGCGATTCCAGGCAACGCGCGATGATCGGCTACAACAAGCCGAAGTCGCTGGTCGGCTTCAAGGCCACGATGGTCGACTGGGCCGCGCTCGACATCACGGCTGCCGTGAAATGGATGCGCGAGCGCTATCACAACGTGCCGCTCACTTATGTCGGCCATTCCTTCGGCGGCCAGGCGCTCGGACTTCTTGCTGACAATACCGAGGTCAAGCGCGCGCTCCTGGTCGCAGCGCAAGCCGGCTACTGGAAGCTGATGGCCTCGCCGGAGCGCTATCGCGTCTATGCGCTGCTGAATTTCGCCGGCATGCCGCTGACGCGGATGCTCGGCTACATGCCCGGCTGGGCCGGCGTCGGCGAAGACCTGCCGAAGGGCGTGTTCGAGCAATGGACGCGCTGGGTGATGAGCGAACGCTATCTGTTCGATGAACCGAACCTCAAGGCGCTGTCGAATTTCACCAGATACAGCGGCGCGCTGCGCTCGATCTGCCTCTCCGACGATCCCTGGGCGACGCGGCCCGCGATCGAACTGTTGTGCAGCGGATTCAAGGCGACGACGCCTGATATCATCACCATCACGCCCGCCAATGTCGACGCCAAGGCGATCGGCCATCTCGGCTTCTTCCGCTCTGAACACCGCGACACGCTGTGGCGCGGCGCCGCCGAATGGCTGGAAGCGGACGGATAGCGGCGCGTCTCTCATGTGAGCTTCCGGGCTCCTCTATTCGAATGTCAAACAGCTACTTCCCTTCACCTCTCCCCTTGCGGGAGAGGTCGATCGCATCGACAGATGCGATCCGGGTGAGGGGTAACCCTTTCACGATAGACCCGAACCCCTCACCCCAACCCTCTCCCGTAAGGGGAGAGGGAGCACACCGTCCGTGCTGATGGTTCAGCGGACGACCTCACCTCCCGCGCAGCGACTGAGCCGCGCGCAACCCCCTCACCGATCCATCCGGCCGTCCATCCGGTGATCCCCGCCCGTGCGGCCGCGGCCACCGAACCCACCACCGAGTCCCATCCCGATGCCAATGCCGATCGCGGTGGCGGCCTCCGGCGACAGACCGCCGCCCGGGCCATCGTCGTACTGGTCATCCGTCCTGCGGCGCGCAACCGACTTGCTCTGCTTTTGGACTTCCTTCCGGTTGGCCTTTTTGCCTGAAGGCGTCGTCGTGCCGGACCCGCCGCCCGTCACCTTCTTGTCGGTGTCCGTCTTGGGGGTATCCGTCTTGGGGGTATCGGTCTTTCCGGTATCCGTCTTGGCCGTATCGGTCTTGGCGGTGTCCGGCTTGCCGGTGTCCGTCTTCTCGGCTTCCTTCGGCGCCCACGGAGGGCCGCCGCCATCCCATTGCGACGGCGTATCCCCCGTCTGCGGCGGCAATTCCGCTTCCGTCGTCGGCGGCGGCGATGGGTTCGTGAGCTCCGGCGGCGTCTCCGTGATCTTGGTTATCCAGGTTTCCTCGTAGATCTCGGCGAGGTGCTTGGTCTGCTGCCAATCCTTTGGACCGCAGGGGACGTTGGTGTAGCGGATCTTCTCCATCCGCCGGAAACCCTTCGCGGGCGCTGGGCAGGTGTAGATCGCGTCCGAAATTCCTTCCCAGCACCAGCCGCCGGATTCCCCGTTACAGCGGGGGAAACAGCGCCAATAGGCGTGTTTGCCGGAAAGCTTCATGCCTTCGCAGAGCTGTTGTCCACCGGGATAGGCCACTCCCCGCGGAATGCCGTCGTCTGATTTCTTGGCCGGCTCGACCCACTGCCCCCAATTGGCGCCTTGCGCCAAGGTTTGAGTCGGCAGCGGAAACAGCAGAACGGCGAAGAGGCCGAGCGGCACGAGCCAGCGGCGCGATGGACCGGCCTGCTTGGGAAAGAAATGCACCAAATTGAAAAATGACATTGCAAAGTACTCCCGCTAGTTGTGCTTAAGAACCGAACGGAAACTTTTTGAAACAAAACGACAGTACGGAATGGCCGCTCCTTGTCCACCGTGGCCTTTGGGCCGTTGCCGCTTTCCACCGGCGGTGGCGGCGCAGGCGCGACCTCATCTTTAGTCATTCCGGCCTCGTCATTCCGGGGCGCGCGTTAGCGCGAACTATGGTGCGCAATTGCGCACCTGAGAATCCATTTCTCCAAGCATTCTTGCGGCTCGATGGATTCCGGGTTCGATGCTTCGCATCGCCCCGGAATGACGACTGAAGTACAGGCATAATCCTCCCTTCCCGCAGCACGAATGCACTCGGTTTGAGAGAACCGTCCGCCCCGAGAGGGCGTGGGGAATGCCGGGCGCCAGACGCGCCCGCTGATGTCCCGGTTCTGACATTCGTATGATGTCGCGGCGGGGTCGTTTTACGAATGTCAAAACCAAAGGGACATCAGCAAATATTGTCTTCTAGTGTGGCTTTGGATTTGACATTCGCTTTGAGAACTCGCGGCAGCACTGATGCGAATGTCAAATCCGCCACACTAGCCTCGCGTGCAAAAGTAAAAAAGCACACGAGTTAGTCACCACGAGTTCGCCGGCTAACCCGGCATTCCCGCACGCGAATGGTTTTAACGGCCTATGGCGCGCTCTCCCTGGTGAGCCGGGCTTGTTTGCCACCATCCCCGACGTGACGCGTAAGCGTCATCGGCGAGTTGACATCAGCGTCGGGATGTCAGGACCACACGCTTTCGCCGTCCGCGAGCCAACGCCTTCGTCGCTTGGCGTGGCTCGCGTCCACCGCATCCCCTGCCCAACGTTTCGTGACGACCGCGAAGCGCCCCTCTTGAATCGGGCCGGGATGGCGCGAAGTGATAGAGATGATTTGCCCGACGGGCAGAGCGAAATATTTTTCGTGGGAGGGATGGACAGCGGATGCGAAGCAGCCGGTGCTGCTTCGCCAACCTCCTGCATATCGCAGGCGGCCCTACCTGGTCGCTCCCTCGTTCAGCGCACGGAGCGCGCGGTCGTAATATGAGAGGTCCAGGTAGCGCTGCGTATCTTGCGGTGGCTTGCCCTCGTAGGCTGCGCGCAGCGCGAGCACGTTCTTGAAACCCTCCATGTCGAATTTTCCATCGCGCGCAAACCCTTCGGTATCGCCCGTAATGATCGCGTAGACGTCCTCCGCTACGTCGGGCGTCAGCGACAGGCGTCTTGCCAGGATCTCGGTAGCCTTCGCTTTGTTGGCCTTGTCCAGCGTCCAACGCAGCGCCTCGATGTAAGATTGGAGATAGTCCACAAGCGTGTCGCTGTGCTCGCGGGCCCATGAGCGACGCGTGTAGCCGGCCGGCCCCTGGTATGGGCCGATGAATGAGACAGTCGTCCCGAGATCGACGAGTCCGGCCCGGACCGCCTGGATGGAGAAAGGCGGGTTTATCTCCCGGCCTTATTGCTCGCGTCGTTCAACAGAGCTTCGAGGCGTTTCGGCGTGGCGCCGACGAGGTTGATGTTGTAGTCGCCCTTCTTCAGCCCGTACTTTTCCAGGATCGCGTAGATGACGTAAGCGTAACCCGTGTCCGCGCCGTCGAGGACAATGGTCTTGCCTTTGAGGTCGGCGAACGACTTGATGTCTTTCTGGGCGATAACGTGGTTATGGGCATTGTCGCCGCCAATGATCAGCGCAACGTCCAGCTTGTCGACGTCCACGATCTTGACCGCGTTATCCGACGTGCTGTGGATGATCTGCCACCGTCCATCAACCAGACCTTTCGGCAGTTCATCCGCGTTGGGCGCATTGATCAGATCGACCGACAAGCCGCGCTTCAGAAAGAACCCCTCCTCTTGCGCGACGAACAACGGAAGATTTTGGCCGCCCCGGTAGACCATCACACTTAGTCTGGTTTGCTGTGCCCAACCGTGCATCGTGCCGGCGAAAAGCAGAACCAAGGGCAACAATGCATATCTACTGAAACGGGCCATCGCGTACCTTCCACAGAAACAGCGCCTTATCGACCAGTTGGATTGCGCTTCAAAAGCAAACTGACCTTTTCAGAAACGCTCACGTTTTGCCAGCCGGCGCAGCAGATTGCCTCAGGTCCTAGGCTAACTTGAGACCGGCCAATGGTCCGCCGCTAGCACGCGCACGGGATCTGGTTTGCGATAGATCAAGGAGGGCCGCGTCTCACGGAGTGAACTCGATACCGTCGAAACCGAGCCAAGAGGACCTTGAGATGAAGTCGCCAGTAGTGAAGCGCTCGATTGTGGTTGGTGGGCACAAGACCAGCGTTAGCCTCGAAGAGGCATTCTGGAATTGCATGAAGGAGATTTCCGGGGAGAGTGGCAAGACCCTGTCGGAGTTGGTTAGCGAGATCGACGGCAGCCGACAGCAAGGCAACCTTTCTTCAGCGATCCGTTTGTTCGTGCTCGATTACTTTAGGACGGATGCCCAGTCGGTGCGCTCGTGACCTCGGCCTTCGCCTTGAGCGGCTCTATATTGCGGCCAGAATGATTTCGAGAGGGAGCACCATGAAAGCACTGTTTTCAATTCCGATAGCCGCAGCTCTTACATGCGGCACGTTATCAGCGGGAGCCGCAGAGCCGCTCAAACAGCAGCTTGTAGGCACTTGGCGCGTCATTTCATTTGTAAATGTGAATGAGAGGACCGGGAAAACCACCAAAGCTTTTGGTTCTGATCCGAAAGGATATTTCATGTTCGACGCAGCGGATCACTTCTCAATCAATCTCATGCGTCCGGGACGACCAAAATTTGCCCGCCGCGACTTTCCGGTTGGCGGGGAAGGCAACGCCGCGCTGGAGGGGATAATCACGATGTTTGGCGACTACAAAGTGAATGAATCTGAACATTCAATATCCTTACTTGTTATCGGCGGCAGCTTTCCCGCGTGGGACAACACGAATCAGAAGCGTTTCATCGCGATCAACGGCGATGAGCTCACGTATAAGAATCCTACACCGGCAACCGGTGGGGGCACTGCTGTGGTGACTCTGAAACGCGCGACAAGCGCAACCGAGTGATCTTTTGGTCAATCCGTCGCCACGCTGGCTTCAAAGTTCGGCCCGCCGACCGGCAAGCCAAGCCTCTGCCCCGAAGTGATCGAGGTGAGTGGGGCCGCACACGATGTCCGCTTCGGGTCAAAGCGGCCGCTCCAACGTGGCTTTGCGATGTCCTGATGTCCCCTGGAAGCGGACTCATGCATCGCAGCAACCTTGGTTCACGTCCAGCGAAGCCGCGCCAGGATCGAGCGGCCCATGATCCAGTCCTTGTCGCTTTCGGTGAGGAACGGAAGCTCCTCTGTGAATTGCGTCACGCGCTGCCGGTAGGTGGCCCGGGCGAATGAATTGGTTACATCGGTTCCCCAGTGGCAGCGCTCCGGGCCGTAGGCGTCGAACAGGCGTTGGATATGAGGGATCGTGTCACGGAATGGATATGGCTCGGTCGAAATCAGCGGTACCGACGACAGCTTCACCGACACATTCGGGTATTTTGCGAGCGCGGCCGCCTGGGCAATCGCATCCGCGACCACGTTGTTGCTCGCGGACCCCGATGAATCCGCACGAGGGCGAAGGCCCGCGCCGACGCCCATGTGATCGAGAATGAGCGTGAGTTCGGGGTGTCGCTCGGCGATGCGGGCGAACAGCGATGTCTGGCCCGACGTGAGAAACATCACGGGCAGGCGCGCCTTCTCCGCCGCCGGCCAGAACCAGTCCGCGGTTCCGTTCGTCAGCCACGCCGCTTCGTCGGCGGCGAAGTTCAACCGCACGCCCAGCACGCCGGGTTGATCGCGCCAGGTCGCAAGCCGTGCCGCGCGGTCGGGCTTGTCGAGGGCTACGCGCGCCATGATGGCGAAGCGGCCCGGGTACCGTTTGACCGCCTCTTGGGCATAGTCGACGCGCTCGCCTTCGAGCGACGCAGGCGGAACGATGACGACGCGATCGACGCCAGCCTCGTCCATCAGCGGGATTATTCGCTCGATGGTGAAGGGCTCCGGAAGCTGCGGCTTGGCACCGGGGAGCCAGGGTCTTTCCGGAGTGTTTGCCGGCCACAGGTGAACCTGCGCATCGACGATCACTCGCTTTTGCTGCCCGACTGTTGCCGCGGCGTCCTGCATTGACAGCGCGACCCCGGTCGCGACGGTGCCGGTCAGAAAACTACGGCGTGAAGGCATGTGATGTCCTTTCCGTTCTATCGTTGTTGTCACGACATGATGGTGATCGACAAGGCGCCCCTGAGCAGGGATCGCAGCAAATTGGCTCGCAATATTGAGGATCACATCAGGAAATTGCGACCATGGAAATAGGGTTCAAAGGTCAATTTGTGCCGCAACAATCTTGAACCGCGCATGTCTCAGTTGGGTCAAAAGCGCCCGATCCAACGTGGGCTTTGCGATGTCCTGATGTCCCCTGGAAGCGGACATCAGGTTCGCTGGCATTTATGATGAGTACACGCCCTGACTCAGCGCTTACTGGCTCAGCCGCTTACTAGATAATAATGTCGTCCACCATCCCCGTCAGCGACGTACGCCTGCTCGGGATCGCCAGTAACGTTTTGAAACGGCCGCAAGTGATGAGGCCTCAAGAGTGGCTCCACGGCCCCGTTGTCGAATGCGCCAGCCTGTCCCGGCTATAGTGCGGGACGCCCATCTTCTCCGCCAGTTGTTCCAGGGCGGCAATGCGATTTTCCGTCGATGGATGTGTAGAAAACAGATTGTCCATGCCCCTTCCGGATAGCGGATTAATGATGAACAAAGGCGCGGTCGCAGGATTCCGCTCGGCCGAATCATTTTCAATCTCGTGCGCGCTTGCATCGATTTTTGCCAGTGCAGATGCAAGCCATTCCGGGTTTCCGCAAATGCGTGCGCCGAGGTTGTCAGCGGCATACTCACGGGTGCGGCTGATCGTCATCTGCACCACCATGGCGGCGAGCGGCGCCAAGAGGGTCATCAATATAGTTGCGATCGGCCCGGGACCGTCGTGATTGTCGCGAGAGCGGAAAAACGTTCCGAACTGCGCCAGCATGGTAATGGCGCCCGCGACGGTCGCGGTAATCGTCATGATCAAGGTGTCACGATTTTTGATATGAGCGAGCTCGTGGGCCATCACCCCCGATCCCTCTTCGGGCGAGAGCAACTCGAGCAACCCGCTCGTCGCCGCGACCGCGGCGTGCTGCGGGTCACGCCCGGTCGCGAACGCGTTTGGCTGCGGGTTGTCCATGAGATAGACCCGCGGCATCGGCAAACCCGCACGATTGGCCAGCTCAGCTACCATGTGGACAAGCTCAGGGGATGTATGCTCGTCGACCTCCTGGGCGCCCTGTGTGGATAGAACGAGTTGGTCACTCTTCCAGTAAGCAAGGAAATTCGTCGCGGCGGCAACGAGGAAGGCGATCGCCGCGCCACCCCGCCCCCCGAGTAGATAGCCGAGCCCCATAAGCAGAGCCGTCAGCGCCGCGAGCAAAATTGCGGTCCGCATATAGTTCATTGCAGTCCTCCTTGCGGTCAGAAGGAACGGTGGCTCGATGAGGAGGCGATGCAGGCCCCACGAGCATGGAACGACGCTGAGCACTAGAAATTTGCTGGGCTGGCAATCATTGATCTGGATCAACGGAATCGTGACCGCATCAGCCGGCGCCGGCCAAAAGCCTCTTGCACCGCGCGGCCGGATCACACATTCGGGTCAACAACGCAATTTGGGAGGTCGGCCCGTCACTTCGGGTCCACCCGGAAAAGCGGACTATTTCGAAGTCCGTTCACACCCGGCATTCGGACCAGCAGGCGACATTACCTTTCGCAAGCCATTGGCTATTCGATCACCTCGTCCACGCGCACTAAGAACGGCTCGGAAACTCGGAGACTAGCTGTGCGGCCGGCCTGGCGCCGGTCCGGCAAGATCGGAGCTGATGCCGCGCATACGGACGCCGCGGATCGGGTCGATATCCCGACGCAGGTGGCTGTGCTCCCGAAAGTGAGCGGCGCGGCGGCGCATGGGGTTGTCGAACCGGTTCAGCGCGTCCAACCAGGCCGCAAGGAGGGGTTGGCGCCGACAAAGCGCCCGCCTTGCCATTTCAGCGTCGCGCGGCGGAGTCCTCATACTCGAAGACACTAGCCGCTTATGGTTTAAAATCCGTTTCGACGGGTAACGGAGACGGCGGCAGTACCCTAAGTCGGCAGCCGCGCAGCGTAGGCCTTCTGAGGCAGAAATGGGTCTCATGCGGGCACCTTGCCCGCCATCCCCTCCCCCCTACCAGTTGCAACTCAAAAAAGCCCTCGCGCGAAGGGAACCGGATGCGCTTGGTCGCATTTCAAGACGTACAGGCACACTTACTACGTCAAATTGACCCTTTCACAACAACTTACGAAAGGATGCGACCATGCCACGGGTGAAGCAAGCTGCGAAGCACGCGCGCACAACCAAAGCCGCCGCCGTAACGGCACTCGGTGCGGCCGGACTGGGTCTTTCGCTGGCGGGGAGCGCATCCGCATCCACGATACCCACTGCTGATAGCTCGAAATCTGACAACATCTCTCCCAATCAGCGCTTCGTTCTTAGCGAAGAGGAAATGGCCGACGTCAGTCTCGCCACGTTCCATCTCTTCGATAGGGAAAACGCTGGCAGCGACATACAGCTAGCCTATGTTCGTGGCTGCCGTGGCTGCCGTGTCGGGGGCTGCCGTGTCGGGGGTTGCCGTGTCGGGGGTTGCGGGGGTTGCCGTGTCGGTTGCCGTGTCGGGGGTTGCGGGGGTTGCGGTGTCGGCGGCTGCTGCGCAAGCTGGGGAGCGTGCCGCATTTGCTAAGTTACACGACCTAGCGGATGAACGACAAAACTTGACGAACTGCCGTGCGGGCATCTCTGCCCGCAGGGTCGGCGATGATTTAGGTATGGGTGAGGAAATCGGACACTTCTTGCCGACAGCCGACGCAGAGCGCGCGATGCCCCAGCCCTAAATCGTCGCGAGGTTCGCTCCTGAGACCCCGCAGCAGGACCCCGCTGGTCAGCATGGACAAGTAGGTGCTCCGGCCGACGGCCGGCTTCTCCCGAATACAAAACCCTGCTACAAAAGCCGATCACTGACGAGCAAATAAGCTAGGTTTATCAAGGGTAAAGTTGGTGAGCGGCGGTACCCACCCAACTGTACCCGTACCCCCGGCGTGGCGGCATTTGTTTGACAGCCAATCCCACAGCACCCGCGCTGTTTCGGCTACACCACCAAAACTTCAATATCCAAACCAAGATACCCCTCGCCTAGCCTGCCACTCGATCTCCGAATTGAATTCGGCGCCGACCAAGATGATGATGGCGATAGCCGCATCCAGGTCGTGAGACCGATCGCGGCGCCGAGCGAACCGTAAGTCGCGCAGTCATTGGCGAAGTCGGAAAGATACCAGGACAACAGTGCCGAGCTGATCACCACCACGCACGATGTGACATCGAAACGAAAACCCCTGCACACACCCATCACAAGCGTTTGACCCCGTTATATTCATATAACTCCAACGCTTGTGTTTCGGCGCGCCCTACCCTTTAAATATCTGCCACTATCAACTGATAACAACGAGCCCGTGGTTCAAATGCTGCGGGCCATTTTTTCTACTCGCATGGGAGGATCAAAATGCCGGCAAACAGGCACGCCAACAAAACCTTCGCTTCGGTATTATCGCTCGCAGCCGCGCTGCTGTTGTGTGCAACGGCGCACGCGGCCGAGCCAAAACTCGTCGTCACCACCGATCCCGGCTCGGATCCGGAGAGCGTTACTGAGGCGCCGGACGGTTCACTGATCCTCGGCAGCGCCGCGAAGCCCGTGATCTACCGCGCCGCCAAGGGCGCCACGGAGGCAAAAGTCTTCATCGACGTCAGCGCCGCCGAGGGCAATGTCAGCTTCCTCGGCGTGCTCGCCGACGGGGCGACCAATACGCTGTGGGCCTGCCAGATCATCGGCACCGGCAAGAACCGCCATTCGATCCTGCGCAGCTTCGACCTCGCCAGCGGTGCGCCGAAACTGCGCTGGCCGCTCCCCGGCGAGATCAACCTGTGCAACGATTTCGTGGTCGGGCCGGACAAGGCGCTCTATGTCGCCGACACCTTCGGCAGCAGGATTTTCCGCCTCAAGCCCGGCGCCTCGGAGCCCGAATTGCTGATCGAAGACCGCACGCTCGACGGCGTCGACGGCATCACCTTTCTGGGCAACGAACTCTACGTCAACAACGTGATCTCGAATAATCTCTATCGCATTCCGCTGGATGCGGCCGGCAAGGCCGGCGCGCCGGTGCAGATCTGGCCTGATCATCCGATCAAGGGACCGGACGGCATGCGCGCCGCCAACGGCAAGCTGTATCTGACCGAGAACCGCAACGGCCGCGCCAGCATGGTCACCGTCAACGGCGATCAGGCCACCGTCGTCCCCATTCTCGAGGGCCTGACGCGGCCGACGGCGATCGAGCCGGCCGGCGATACGCTGTGGGTCGGCGACCGCGCCAAGGACAAGGCGATCGCCATCCCGATGCCGAAGTAACCGGCTATTGATCTGACTTGACGCTGGCCCCAACGGGCCAGTGTCGACTTTTCGGCCGTTGCACGCTAAGGTTGATGCCAGATGACAAAGAAGATGACATCGGCAACCTGCCGCTGCGGCCAAGTCGAGCTGGAGATTACCGGCGACCCGTTACTGCACAGCATTTGCTATTGCGCGAGTTGTCAGGAAGCCGGCCACCTGCATCAGGCCACCTCAGACGCGGATCCCATCCTGGCCGGGGATGGCGGCACGGACTACGTGCTCTACCGCAAGGACCGGGTCAGCTGCGTCAAGGGCGGCGATCACCTTTGGGAAAGACGACTCAAACCGGATTCGCCGACGCGGCGAATGTTCGCGCGCTGTTGCAACACCGCCATTTTCCTGGACTTCACCAAGGGGCATTGGCTCACGATCTATCGCGGCCGCCTGCCGGACAATATTCCGCCGGCAACCATGCGGATGATGACGGCAGACCGGCCCGAAGGTGCTGATCTGCCCGATGACGGCCTGACCAACTATCCCGGTCAATCCGGCAAGTTCATGCTGAAATTGCTGCGTGCGTGGATGGCGATGGGATTCCGGCGGCCGTCCGTCGATGGCGTGCCCTTCTAGGGGCGCTGCGCCTGCCGCTCGATCTCCGAATTGAATTCGGCGCCGACCAGAACGATGATGGCCGATAGCCACATCCAGGTCATCAGACCGATCGCTGCGCCGAGCGACCCGTAGGTCGCGGAGTAATTGGCGAAGTCGGAGAGGTACCAGGACAGTAAAGCCGAGCCGATCAGCCAGAGCAGGATGGCGAGAACAGCGCCGGCAACGAGCCAGCGTGGTCTCGGCGCTACGCGGCTCGGCCCGAAGCGATAAAGCGCCAGAAGTGCTGCCAGCAGCACCAGTCCCAACAGCGGCCAGCGGCCGATCTGCACCAGTGCTTGCGCGCCCTCGCCGAGGCCCAGCCGTTGCAGCACGAGCGGCACGCCGATGACCGCGCCGATCATGAGCAGGATGGCGGCGAGACCGGTGACGGTGAACGCCAGTGAAACCAGATTGAGGTGGATGAGGCCCCGCTCCTCTTCCACCTCATAGGCCACGTTCAGCGCATCGAGCACGGCCTTCACGCCCGCATTCGCACTCCAGATCGCGAGCAGCAACCCGAAGCCAAAGGCTACGCTGAGCGATGAATTCCCTTTATCAAGCACGCGCCTGATTTCGTCCTGGACGATCGAGAAGGAATCGCCCGGCAGCATCAAAGCGAGACTTTGAAGATTTTCCGAGATCGTCGAGGGATCGGCAAACAGTCCATAGCTCGACACCAGCGCGGTGATTGCGGGAAAGATCGCGAGCAGTCCGTAGAAGACGACGCCGGCGGCGTTGGCGAGAATGCGGTCGCGGCCAATCCGCTCATAGGTGCCGCGCAGGATTTCTCCGCCATGCGACGCAATGACGGCGAGTGGATTTCCGGCCCGCGCGGCAGGCGGCGGCGCATCCGGAGCGATCGAAGGGCTATCAGTCGTTCGTCCGAGATGCCGTTGAACGGCGAGCGTGGCGAGAACCGTGCTGGCAACGAGCGCGAGATCGCTTGAAAAAGGATTCCGCCTGTTCAACGCCGCACCTGAGCCCTCGGTGAAGCGGATCCCAAATGACTGATGATGAGCCAGCCGATGGCGGCGACCGCCGCCGCGCCAAGCAGCATTTGCGTGCTCGCATCGGGCCTGGCGGCTTCGGTCTCACGCATGGCCGTGACCGCGCGCGAAATCGTGGAACCGACCAGCATTTGTTTGGCGGCGCGGAGTTGCCGTTCAGGCCTCGGCAGCGGCGCGCGCCGTTGCAGCATCAGCCAGCCCGAAAGCAGCAGGATCGCGGCCAGCGCAAGCAAGCCGCCGCCGAGCGCGACGAAGGCGATGTTGGTCCCGTAACGGAGTTCGAGAAAATGAAAAAGCGCGATCGCGCCGACGGCGATGGCGCCGAATACCGCCAGGATACCGCCGAGCATCAGCGCCGCCGCGATCCCGTAGCCGGCAGCACGGCTTGCCGCCCATCCGCGCAACTCCGCGGCGTAGGATCCCCATAGCGCGGAAAACCTGCGCGGCTTGGCGTTACCTGATTTTTCGCTGGCCGTGACACGCATGGCGCTGTCCGATCGTTGTCCTCACCAAGCCGCAGCGATGTTCAATTGTTCCATTACGAAGTCACCCTGCGACGCTACGCCAGAATCAGCGTTGGAACGGTTACCGGCGGCGCCCGTTAGTTGGTCAATCAAGCCGTTTCCCTTTGAACCACCGTTGAGGTCACCCCATGAACGAAGATCGCATTGCAGGCACCGCCAAGGATTTTGCAGGAAAGACCGAGAACGCGTTTGGCAAGGCGACCGGCGATGCCGAGTCCCAGGCCAGCGGCCGCGCCCGCGAGATGGCCGGCAAGGCGCAGAATCTCTACGGCCAGGCCAAGGATGCGGTGCAGGATGCCGCGGACACGGCGAGCGACTACGCCAAGGACATCTACAACAACCGTGGCGACGCCATTCGCGAGGGCCAGGATGCACTCGCGAAGAAAATCCACGACAACCCGATCGGATCGCTGGTGACCGCGGGCGCGATCGGTTTCGCGCTGGCGCTGTTGCTGGCGCGCCCGGCGCGCCGCCGGCAACCGCGAGGGCGTTTTTATTCGTAACGGGGCCGCAGCATTGGAGATGAGAACCGTGAACGATGACATCCCGCTGGCGCCTCCGATCTACGACGGCCTCGATCCTCCCATCGAGCCCAAATCGAAGACGACGGACGCGATCGACGCGTTGAAATCGGCGGCTGCCCGGGCGAAGGGCGCGATCGACGCCGGGCGGCAGCCGGGAATGCCGCTCAGTGTCCTCAGCAACATCGCGAGGGAAGCGCCGCTGGGCTCGCTGGCGCTGGCGTTTCTTATCGGGATCGCCGTCGGCCGGCGTTCGCGGTAGGCAGCGCAGCCTCTTATTCGGCCGCCGCGCGCACATGCCGCGCGCTTGGCGTTCGCATGGTGACGAGTTCTTCGGCCGCGGTCGGATGCAGCGCCATGGTCGCGTCGAAATCGGCCTTGGTCGCCTTCATCTTCACGGCAATGCCGAGCACCTGCACCATTTCGGCGGCACCATCGCCGACGATGTGAACGCCGACGACGCGATCCGTCGTGCCGTCGACGACGAGCTTCATCAGCATGCGGGTGTCGCGGCCCGACATCGTCGCCTTCATCGGGCGAAACGTCGCCTTGTAGATATCGACTTTACCGAACTGCTCGCAGGCCTGGTCTTCCGTCAGACCAACCGTGCCGACTTCCGGCTGGGAGAATACGGCGGTCGGAATATCGGCGTGATCGACCCTCACCTCGCGCCCGCCGAACACGGTGTCGGCAAAGGCGTGGCCCTCGCGGATCGCGACCGGCGTGAGATTGATGCGGTGGGTGACGTCGCCGATCGCGTAGATGTTGTCGACCGACGTCTTCGAAAATCCGTCGACCGCGATGCCGCCGTTCTTCGGATTGATGGCGACGCCGGCTTTCTCGAGCCCGAGCCCTTTGACGTTCGGATGCCGCCCGATCGCAAACATCACCTGATCCGAGGCAATGCTCGAGCCGTTCGACAGATGCGAGGTGAAGTCGTGACCGTGCTTGTCGACCCTGGTGACGGTGCAGCCGGTCAGGATGGTGATGCCGGCCTTTTCCATTTCGCTGCGCACATGCGTGCGGACGTCCTCGTCGAAGCCGCGCAGGATATTGTCGCCGCGATAGACCACGGTCACATCAGAGCCGAAGCCGGCAAAGATGCAGGCGAATTCGAGCGCGATATAGCCGCCGCCTTGAATGACGATGCGCCGCGGCAGCTTTGGCAGATGAAACGCCTCGTTCGACGAGATCACGTGCTCGATGCCCGGAATGTGCGCGCCATGGTTCGGCGCGCCGCCGGTTGCGATCAGCACGTATTTGGCGCGCACGGCTTCGCCGGTCGCAAGCCGCAACGTGTGCGCGTCCTCCAGCACGGCGCGGGTCTTGAGCACGCGCGCGCCGGATTTCTCCACGTTGGTGGTGTAGGCCGCTTCCAGCCGCGCGATTTCCCTGTCCTTGTTGGCGATCAGAGTTGCCCAGTCGAAGGTCGGTTGCGGCACGGTCCAGCCGAAGCCCGCGGCGTCCTCGAACTCCTGGTGGAAATGCGAGGCATAGACCAGCAGCTTTTTCGGCACGCACCCGCGGATCACGCAGGTGCCGCCCATCCGGTATTCCTCCGCGATCATCACCCGCCCGCCGTGGCCGGCCGCGATGCGGGCCGCGCGCACGCCGCCCGACCCTCCGCCGATGACAAACAGATCGGTATCGAATTCGGCCATGGGGCTCCCGCTCAAGGTCAGATGGGCTCAAGCGATAAGGTAGGTGAGCGATCGCCGCGAGGGAAGTGTGCTGGGTCTCCTTATCCCTCCCCCGCGGAACGCGTGGGGAGGGATAAGCAAGCCCTAACCCAGCGGCTTGTTGCGCTTCTTCATTTCCGTACGGAATTCGCCGACGACGGCTTCCGAGAAGCTCTGCGCCCACTGGTTCATGTAGATCATGCTGTACTGAATCGCATTCGGCTCCGCGCTCAACAGCTTCTGGCCCAGCGTCGTTTTGTAGAAGGTGGTGAGGTCCTTCAGTTCCTGCTCGGTGAAAGAGTTGGCGTAGATCTTCGCCATCTGCTCGCCGATTTCCTTCTCGCGGCCCGCCATGGTCTTGGCCACCGTCGCTGCGACCTCGTTGAGGTCTTTCTGATAGTTGAGGTTGTTGGCGAGGAACTGGTCCTTGGTCCGCTGAATGATGTTGGGGACCGCAGCCGCGTAAACCTGCGTCACGTTCTTCACCGCGAGCAGATCGCGCGCCGCCTGCATGGCGGAAGCCGACACCGGCTTGAGCTCAGGCTGTTGAGGAGGTTGCTGCTGTGCGGTCGCAGGTAGCGCCGAGAACGCCAACGCCAGCGTGAGGCCGGCGGCGAGCAGGATTCCTGATGGACTCTTCATTTTAATTCTCCTTCGGCTTTATCGCCGTTCAACAACACGAATTCCCTGGGAGCCGGCCAGCATCGCGGTGCTGGCGAGGCCAATGAACAATCCATGCTCGACAACGCCCGGTATGGCGGCGAGCGACTGCGCAAGACCCGGCGCATCTCCGATGCGCCCGAGATGGGCATCCACGATCCAGTGGCCGCCATCGGTGACAAAAACGTGACCGTCGCGGCCTTTTCTCAGCACTAATTGCCCGGAAACGCTGCTGCCGGCAAAAGCCTTTTCGATCCCCCGCTGCGTAGCCCCAAGCCCGAACGGAATGACCTCGATCGGCAGCGGAAAACGGCCGAGGGTCTCGACCCACTTTGAATCGTCGGCAATCACGATCATGCGGTCGGAGGCCGCCGCTACGATCTTTTCCCGCAACAGCGCACCGCCGCCGCCCTTGATGAGATTGAGCGCGGGGTCGACCTCGTCGGCGCCGTCGACGGTGAGGTCGAGCCGGTCGACCTCGTCGAGCGTGGTGAGACGAACGCCGCAGCGGATGGCGTCGTTACGCGTGGCTTCGGATGTCGGCACGCCGATGACGTCGAGCCCGTCGCGCACCCGCGCGCCCAACAGCTCGACGAAATGCTTGGCGGTCGAGCCGGTGCCAAGGCCGAGCTTCATGCCGTCTCGCACGAATTCGAGCGCGCGCGCCGCCGCCTGGCGTTTCAGTTCATCCAAATTCACGTGCAGACAACCTCTGGGGCGTGCCGTAATCGGCCATTCCATCCGGGCGGACTATTAGCCTCGTTTTCGGGTCAGGAACAGCGTTACGGAACGCCCAGGACGGCAAAATTTGAGTGTTTCCCGCCAGAAATACTTGCTCCGCGCACCATGTGCCATTAGCGGTCTCGCATGGCCCTCCCCTTAACCGTCGTCTTCGACCTCGATGGCACCCTGGTCGATACCGCGCCTGACCTGATCAATGCGCTCAATTTCGTGCTTGAACGCGAGGGGCTTGCGCCGGTCCCGCTTCAATCCGCGCGCGGCATGATCGGCGCCGGCGCGCGAAAGCTGATCGAGCGCGGACTGGAGGTGGACGGTCGCGAGACCAGCCCAACCGCGCTCTCGCGGCTCACCGCCGACTTCATCGACTACTATGCCGAGCATATCGCGGATGTTTCCCGCCCCTTCGACGGGCTCGAAGCGGCGCTCGACGATCTCGAAAGCCGAGGTTACCGTTTTGCGGTTTGCACCAATAAACTGGAATGGCTGTCGAAGCGGCTCCTCGACCGGCTCAATCTGAGCGCGCGCTTTGCTGCGATCTGCGGCGCCGACACCTTCGGGGTTTCCAAACCCGACCCTGCGATTTTGCGGCAGACCGTGGCCCGCGCCGGCGGCGAGATGTCGTCCGTGATCATGGTGGGAGATGCCGGGCCCGATGTCGGCGTCGCCCGGCGCGCCGGAGTTCCCGTGATCGGCGTCTCCTTTGGCTATACCGAAGTTCCCATTGCGGAGCTCAAACCGGACCGGGTGATCGATCACATGAGCGAGTTGCAAGCGGCTATCGAAAGCCTTGCAGACTAGCTCTGTTTCCTCGTTCAACTCTTTGTTTCCAAATATATTTCGTTGCCCGCCATACTTGTTAACCATCAATTAACCAAGCCGGTTGCGTGCGCCTGCCGAGGCCCCTATGGTCGCGCCGGGGAATGTGGCAGTTGGCCGCACCGGTGGATGAAATTTGGCAAGATGACCGGTTTCCTCGCGAAATCCGCGGGGAGCGCATGCGCGACCAACGTGCCCACGCAATCAGAATCGAATCACGGCCCGACGCTTGCCCAGCCGGATCGTGATCTGGAGTGATGGGTCAATCATGCGTCGTGCTTTCGCGATGGCCGTAACCGCAATCAGCCTGGCCGGTTGCTCGTCTTTTTCGTCGGGCGACTATTTCAGCTCATTCAGATCGCCGCCGCCGCCCGTTCAGGTTCAGCTTGAATCGACGCCGCCCGGCGCCGAGGCGCGCACCTCGCTCGGACCCGGCTGCAAGACCCCCTGCTCCGTCAGCGTGTCTCCGCCGGACGGTGTGACCAGCTTCCTGGTGAATTACTCGATGCCCGGCCGGCAGCCGGCGGGCGTGCCGGTCAATATCGTCAAGGTCGATGGCGGCATGTTCTCGTCGAATACCATCAAGGCCGAGCCGAACCCGGTGGTCACCGAGCTGCAACCGATCGGTCCGCCGCCGAAGCCGGCGCGCGCGCCGATGCGTCCGAAGCGGAAGAAGCCGGCCGCCGCCCCTGCCGACGCCGATCCCGGCGCCGCGCCCCAACGCTGATAACCCGCACTGCACAAGACCCGGTTACATCAGGCATTTTGCCGGATTGTGCTGATAGTCCAACGTGCCTACATTGGGGTAACGGATCTCTGCTGGCGGCCGTAAGCCGTAAGAGCACTCCTTAAGGCTGTCCGCCCAAAGGCATTAGATGACTGTAGCTTTATCGCCCTCGCCTGTATCGCTGTCGCGCCCGATGACCGACCCGTTCGGCCGGACGATCAGCTATTTGCGCGTCTCGGTCACGGACCGCTGCGACCTGCGCTGCTTCTATTGCATGGCGGAGGACATGACCTTCCTGCCGAAGGCCGATCTGCTGACGCTGGAGGAACTCGACCGGCTGTGCACGGCCTTCATCGCCAAGGGCGTGAAGAAGCTCCGCCTGACCGGTGGCGAGCCGCTGGTCCGCCGCAACGTGATGTCGCTGGTGCGATCGCTGTCGCGCCATCTCGCGACCGGCGCGCTGTCCGAACTGACGCTCACCAGCAACGGCTCGCAGCTGGCGCGCTTTGCCGATGAACTCGCCGATTGCGGCGTGCGCCGTATCAACGTCTCGCTCGACACGCTCGACGCCGACAAATTCCGCGCCATCACCCGCTGGGGCGAACTCGACAAGGTTTTGGCCGGCATCGAGGCGGCGCGCGCGGCCGGGCTTGCCGTGAAGATCAACGCGGTCGCGCTCAAGGGCATGAACGAGGATGAGATTCCCTCGCTGATGGAGTGGGCGCACGGCAAGGGCATGGGGCTGACGCTGATCGAGGTGATGCCGATGGGCGACATCGGCGCCGGCCGGATCGATCAGTACGTGCCGCTGTCGCTGGTGCGTGCGCGGCTTGCCAAGCGATTCACGATGACCGATCTCGACGAGACATCGGGCGGACCGGCGCGCTATGTCCGTGTGCATGAGACCGGCGGCAAGCTCGGCTTCATCACGCCGATGACGCATAATTTC
Source organism: uncultured Alphaproteobacteria bacterium (assembly GCA_963788885.1). Classification (GTDB taxonomy): domain Bacteria; phylum Pseudomonadota; class Alphaproteobacteria; order Rhizobiales; family Xanthobacteraceae; genus Bradyrhizobium. Next base: position 54,721 of record CAWBIR010000005.1, read on the forward strand.
TGCGAGGCCTGCAACCGCGTGCGGATCACCTGCACTGGAACGCTGCATACCTGCCTCGGTCACGAGGACGCCTCCGATCTGCGCAAACCGCTCCGCGCCTCGCCCGACAACGAACTGCTCGCGGACGCGATCGACCGCGCCATCGGATTGAAGCCGAAGGGCCACGATTTCATCATCGACCGCAGGCACAACCGGCCGAGTGTTAGCCGCCACATGAGCGTTACCGGCGGTTGAAACGCCACGCGCCAACCACTTGATCTTTCGTCAATTTGCCCATTTTCCAATTGACGGCGCCAAAGCACGCTGAAATGGTGCGGCCGGTTTTTATTGCTTTCGCGCCTGACAAAAGCCGCTAGTGCGGCGGATTTGACATTCGATTCAGTTTCGCGGCGAGTTCGCAAATCGAATGTCAAATCCAAACCGCACTAGAATCAATGTCTTCTAGTGTGGCTTTGGTTAAGAAGTCCGCTTAAGGACTCGCGGCAGAGATGGTGCGGACTTCTTAACCGCCACACTAGGCCCCAGCCGGCCAGCGAAGACGGCACGGGCGCCCCGGGGGAGGACTGTCGTTGCAATCGTTGCTGCAATTCCGTGTGCGCGGAATCCGTTTGGGCTTCGCAAAGAACGTAGGCGGCATTTGATGGCCACCGGCACAGCCACGATGCGTCCCTTGCTGGCGCTGAGTTCAGCGATCGACCTCCTCAACGAAAAGATCGGTTACATCTGCAATTTTCTCGTGCTGGCTGCCTGCGTCGTTAGCGCGGTCAACGCCATGGTCCGCTACGCCTTCGGCTACTCATCGAACGGCTGGCTCGAACTGCAATGGTACATGTTCGCGTTTCTGGTCATGTTCGGCGCTTCCTACACCTTCAAGCGCAACGAGCATGTGCGGGTCGAAATCTTCTACCTGTTTCTCTCCGAGCGCGGTCAGCTCTGGCTCGATCTGATCGGCACGCTGTTCTTCCTGATCCCGGCCTGCCTGCTGCTCGCCTATCTGTCCTGGCCGTTCTTCATGCAGGCCTACAACGTCGGTGAACTGTCCGGCAATGCCGGCGGCCTGGTCCGCTGGCCGATCAAGTTCGTGATTCCGTCGGGCTTCGTCATGCTTGCGCTGCAAGGCGTCTCGGAAGTCATCAAACGCATCGCCGCGTTGCGAGGCGAAGTGACGATCGACGCGAAGTACGAGAGGCCGACACAATGATTACGCTGCAAACCATGCCGCCGCTGATGTTCGGCGGCCTGGTCGTTGCCATGCTGATCGGCTTCCCGGTCGCCTTTACGCTGGCTGCGGTCGGGCTCTCCTTCGGCTTTCTCGCGATCCATCTCGGCTTCTTCGACCTGAACTTCCTTCAGGCCATTCCGGGCCGCGTATTCGGCAGCGTTCTTTCCAACGAGCTTTTGCTCGCGATCCCTTTCTTCACCTTCATGGGCGCGATCCTCGAGCGATGCGGTCTGGCTGAAGACATGCTCGAACTCGATGGGACAGTTGTTCGGTCCCATTCGCGGCGGCCTCGGCTACTCCGTCATCATCGTCGGATTCATCCTCGGCGCCATCACCGGCACAGTGGCGGCGCAAGTGATCGCCATGGCGCTGATCTCGATGCCGGTGATGATCCGCTACGGCTACAACATGCGCTACATCACGGGCGTGCTGGCCGCATCCGGCACGATCACCCAGCTCGTGCCGCCGTCGCTTGTGCTGATCGTGCTTGCCGACCAGCTCGGCAAATCGGTCGGCGACATGTATCTCGGCGCGTGGGGGCCGTCGGTTTTCCAGATCCTGCTGTTTGCCGGCTACACGTTCGTGCTCGGCATCTTCAAGCCTGGCCATGTGCCGCCGGTGCCGAAGGACGCGCGCACGCTGACCGGCTGGGCGCTCTGGAAGAAATGCCTGATGGGCATCATCCCTTCCGCCGTCCTGATCTTCGTCGTGCTCGGCACCATGATGATGGGGCTTGCGACGCCGACGGAAGCCGGCGCCATGGGAGCCGTGGGCGCCATCGTGCTCGCGGCGATCCACAGCAAGGATTTTTCGACCACCGGCCACAAGGTTCTCATCATCGGCGCGATCGCCGGCGGCGTCGGAACGATGGTCGGCATGTTTGCCATCGAAGGACTGATCTTCAAGCTTGCCTTTGCCTTGACGTATCTGGCGGTGCTCTGGATCTGCCTCGAGGCGGTTCGCATTCCCGACCTGCGCAACCTGATCAAGCAGGGTTACGAGACCACGATGCGCATCACGACCATGGTGGTGTTCATCCTGATCGGCTCGACATGTTTTTCGGTCGTGTTCCTCGGCGTCTCCGGCGGCGTCTGGCTCGAGCATCTCCTGACCTCGCTGCCGGGCGGTGTCTGGGGATTCCTGATCTTCATCAACCTCTTCATCTTCTTTGTCGCCTTCTTCCTCGATTTCTTTGAAATCGCTTTCATCATCCTGCCGATGATCGCGCCGATCGCGCAGAAGATCCTGACGCCCGTGGTCGGCCCGGATGCGGCGCTGATCTGGTTCGGCGTCATGCTCTGCGTGAACATGCAGACCTCGTTCATGCACCCGCCGTTCGGCTTTGCGCTGTTCTACCTGCGCGGCGTGGCACCCAAGGAGGTCAAGAGCTCCGACATCTACTGGGGCGCACTGCCCTGGGTCGGCTTGCAGATGGTGATGGTCGCGCTCGTCATCGCCTTCCCGATCACGGTGACGGGCCTGCTCGACAAGCCGGCCAATGTCGACCTGAACACGATCAAGATCGAGGTGCCGCAGATCGATCTGCCACCGCTCGATTTCGGCCCTCCGGCGAAGTAGTCCCGATCCACATCAGGACAAATGAAATCCCCGGAAAGCGCAGGCTTTCCGGGGTCTTTTGTTTTGTGTGGACGACTTCGTCCGGATCAGATCTGCGCGTGCCGCGCCATGAAGCTGTCGTAACCGATTTCGGCGACCTGGAACCACTGATAGCCGGTGCTGGAGTACGAGCTCAGCGAATCCAGGAGTTTCTTGAAGTTGGGGTTGGTGGCGGCGACCTCCGCATGCAATTCCCTCGCCGCCTTGAAGCTCGCCTCCATGATCGGCTGCGAGAACCCGTGCAATTTGGCGCCGCCCGCAAGCAGCTTCTTCAGCGCGGTCGGATTCACCGTGTCGTACTTCGCCATCATCCAGTTGTTGGCGAGATGGCCGGCCTGCTCGAGGATGTTCTGATAGTACTTCGGCAAAGCGTTCCATTTGTCGAGATTGATCATCGCCAGCAACATCGGGCCGCCTTCCCACCAGCCGGGATAGTAATAATGCGGCGCGACCTTGTAGAGACCGAGCTTCTCGTCGTCATAGGGACCGACCCATTCGGCGGCATCGATCGTGCCTTTTTCAAGCGCCGGATAGATGTCGCCACCGGCGAGTTGCTGCGGCACGCAGCCGAGCTTCTGCATGACGCGGCCGGCGAAGCCGCCGATGCGGAATTTCAACCCTTGCAGGTCGGCAACCGTGTTGATCTCCTTGCGGAACCAGCCGCCCATCTGGCAGGTGGTGTTGCCGGCGAGCAGTGAAGTTACGTTGTAGCCCTTGTAGAACTCGTTGAGCAGCTCCTTGCCGCCGCCCAGCATGTACCAGGCCTGGTTGAGGCGCGCGTTCGGACCGAACGGAATCGACGAGCCAAAGGTGAAAGTCGGATCCTTGCCGAAATAGTAGTAGGACGCGGTGTGCCCCATCTCGACGGTGCCGTTTTGCACGGCATCGAGCACCTGCAAGCCCGGCACGATTTCGCCGGCCGCGAATGTCTGAATTTGAAACTTGTTGTCGGTGGCTTCGCCGACCACCTTGGCCATGACTTCGGCAGCGCCATGCAGCGTGTCGAGCGATTTCGGCCAGCTCGTCGTCATGCGCCATTTGAGTTCTGGCATCGTCTGGGCAATCGCCGGAGCTGCAATGCTTGCGGCCCCCGCAACGCCCAATCCCGTGACCTTGATAAAGTCGCGACGCTTCATTGAATTCCCTTCCCGTTTGATGATCTGTGTCAGCCTTCGTTTCGAGGCTTTAGTGAAGGGAGCATGGAGCATTCGATTTCGGAATTCCACGCCGATCTCTTATCCCGCAACGCAAAAAGCCCGGCGCTGTGGAGCGCCGGGCTACTAGAGAACTACGAAAGTGACGATTAGCCGCGGGTGCGCGAGCGGATCATGAAGCTGTCGAACGTGTATTCCGCCACCTGCCACCACAGGTACTCGTCGGAACGATAGGCCTGCATCGCGTCGATCGACTTCTTGAAGTCGGCATTCTTGGCGGAGATTTCAGCCCACAATTCGTTGGTCGCCTTCAGGCAGGCTTCGAGCACTTCGTTGGTGAAGGGCCGAAGCAGCGTGCCGCCGGCCACCAGCCGCTTCAGCGCCGACGGATTCTGCATGTCGTAACGCGCGGCCATCCAGCTGTTGGCATTCGCCGCTGCGTTGGTGACGATCGCCTGATAGTTCTTCGGCAGCGTATTCCACTTCTCGAGATTGCAGTAGGCGTGCACGGTCGGCCCGCCCTCCCAGAAGCCGGGATAGTAGTAGTACTTCGCGACCTTCTGGAAGCCGAGCTTCTCGTCGTCATACGGACCGACCCACTCGGCGGCGTCGATCGTGCCCTTTTCAAGCGCCGGGTAGATGTCGCCGCCGGCGAGTTGCTGCGGCACGACGCCGACCTTCTGCAGTACCTGACCCGCGATGCCGCCGATGCGGAATTTCAAACCGGACAGATCGGCAACGGTCTTGATCTCCTTGCGGAACCAGCCGCCCATCTGCGTGCCGGTGTTGCCGCAGGGGAATCCGATGACGTTAAACTTCTTGAAGAACTCGTTGCCGAGTGCCTCACCTCCGCCCTGATACCACCAGGAATTCTGCATACGGGCGTTCAGGCCGAACGGCACTGACGCATAGATCGCAAAGGTCGGATCCTTGCCGACGTAGTAATAAGAGACGGTGTGGCAGAGTTCGATGGTGCCGTTCGAGGTGGCATCGAGCGCCTGCAGACCCGGGACGATTTCGCCCGCGGCGAAAACCTGGATCTGAAACTTGTTGTCGGTCATCTCGGCGACGTATTTGGCGAACTCGGTGGCGCCGTTGTAGATCGTGTCGAGCGACTTCGGGAAACTTGACGTCATACGCCATTTGATTTCGGGCGAGGACTGCGCAATCGCTGGCGAAGCTACAGCGCTCGCCGCAGCTCCCGCTGCTGAAACCTTCAAAAAATCACGACGCTTCATCTAAGACATCTCCTTGGTAGGCATTTCCCGAAATTGAACGGAGCTCTTCTTTCGGCCCTGAACCCGGCTTAACACGGAGCCGTGTGAGCCAAAACCACATCAGGGCGTTGATTCAACGAAAGTCTGATATGAAATTCCGCCCGATCAGGCCGCCGCGTGGGCAGCCTTGAGCTGATCGCGGACCTTGGCGGCAATCTCCCGGTAGATCGCGGCATGCACCCCATTTGGCTCGCTCTCGACCAAGGGGTTACCGCTGTCGGACGTGGTCCGGATCGAGATGTGCAGCGGGATTTCGCCGAGAAACGGCACCTCGAGACGCTCCGCCTCATGGCGCGCGCCGCCATGGCCGAAAATATCCGATTTCGTCCCGCAATGCGGACACTGGAAGTAGCTCATGTTCTCGACAATGCCGAGCACGGGCACGTTGACCTTCTTGAACATGGCCAGTCCGCGCCGCGCGTCGATCAGCGACAGATCCTGCGGCGTCGAAATGATGATTGCGCCCTTGAGCGGCACATTCTGCGCCAGCGTGAGCTGCGCATCGCCGGTACCGGGCGGCATGTCGACGACCAAAACGTCCAACGTGCCCCACGCGACGTCGCGCAACATCTGCGTCACCGCCGACATCACCATCGGTCCGCGCCAGATCATCGCGGTCTCTTCTTCCACCAGAAAGCCGATCGACATGATCGACAGGCCGAAGCGCTGAAGCGGAATCATCTTGCGCTCGTCGTTCAGCTGCGGCTTGTCGCGAAGGCCGGTCAAACGCGGCACCGACGGTCCATAGATATCGGCATCGAGCAGACCGACCCTCAAGCCGAGATCGCGCAAGCCCAGCGCCAGGTTGAGCGCGGTGGTGGATTTTCCGACGCCGCCCTTTCCGGAAGCGACCGCGATGATGGCGGCAACGCCCGGAATTTCGGCCTGCTTCGCCATCGGTGAGGCCCCGCCCGGCGCCGGCCGGTGGGCCGCAACATTTGGCACACCATGCGCATGGCGATGTGGCGGCGGTGCCACGGCCGGGCCGGCCTTGCGTTCGGCGGTCAGCGCGACCATGACGACCTCGACGCCGGGAATCGCGCGCACGGCTGTTTCCGCAGCGGCGCGAACGCTTTCCCAGGCGCGCGCTTCCGTCGCCTCGACGTTGATCGAGAAGAACACCTTGCCGTCATTGGCTGTGATCGGCGACAGCACGCCGGCATTGGACAAGGCCACGCCGCGCGGCGTGGCTATCTTTGCAAGCGCATCCTGAACTTGTTGCTGCGTCACGCCCACGGGGCATCTCCTGAGAATTCTTGGATGCCTCTGTTAGAGCGATCCGGCCCTAAAAGCTACCGCCGGCCGACGTCGTCGGCCCGTTCGCCGGGAGCCGATCCGCCCTGCTCCTTGGCGGCCTCGTAATTCAGTTCGATCATTACGCCATTTGGGTCGTTGACGAAGATTTGCCAGAGGTCGCCGCCCGGAACCTGGCGCGCATCGAACGGCATTTTCTTGGATTGCAGCCGCGCCTTCATGGCGTCAAAGCCGCGGCTCACGAAGGCTACGTGATGGACCACGCCGGAATCGGCCTTCTGCGGCTCCTCGGTCGGCGAAATATCGACCAGGTGCACCACCGCCTTGCCCTCGCTGTACATCCAGGCGCCGGGAAAGGCGAAATTCGGCCGATCGCCTTTTTCGAGGCCCAGGACGTCCTCGTAGAACCGCACGGTATCGGCGAGCTTGCGGGTCCGGATATTGAAATGGTCAAGCACGCCCACGCTCATGGCCATCGGATCTCACTCCCTTTTTGTTTTGAAACTCGACACTTCCGCCATGCTAGCATAAAACCACGCCCGCCCGCCAAATGCAGCCGTCGCCGATCTCAATGGCACGCTGTCAGGCCGCGGGCTTGCGGCGGAGCCTGTTTCGAGCACGGAAACCAGTCTACCGTCCCCTTCCAGATCATGCCCGGCACGATCAATGCGCCGGCAGAACCCCAGGATTGCACAAATGGCTAAAGTCGCTTTTCTCGGTCTCGGCGTCATGGGCTACCCCATGGCAGGACATCTCGTCGCCAAGGGCGGCCATGAGGTGACGGTCTACAACCGGACGCCGGCAAAGGCCAAACAATGGGCCGAGAAGTTCAAGGGCAAGACCGCAGCGACGCCCAAGGCGGCCGCCGAAGGTCAGGATTTCGTGATGTGCTGCGTCGGCAACGACAACGATCTCCGCGCGGTCACGATCGGCGCCGATGGCGCGTTTGCCGGCATCAAAAAAGGCGCCACCTTCGTCGACCACACCACCGCCTCCGCCGAGGTCGCCCGCGAGCTCGACGCGGCCGCCACCAAGGCGGGCTTCAAATTCGTCGATGCGCCGGTGTCTGGCGGCCAGGCTGGCGCGGAAAACGGCGTGCTCACGGTGATGTGCGGCGGAACTGAGGACGCCTATGCCGGCGCCGAGCCGATCATCGCCGCCTACGCCCGCATGTGCAAAAGGCTCGGTCCTGCGGGCGCCGGCCAGCTGACCAAGATGGTCAACCAGATCTGCATCGCCGGCCTCGTGCAGGGCCTTTCGGAAGGCATCCATTTTGCGAAGAAGTCCGGCCTGGACATTGCTTCCGTGATCGAAACCATCTCCAAGGGCGCGGCGCAGTCGTGGCAGATGGAGAACCGCTACAAGACCATGAACGACAGCAAATACGATTTCGGCTTTGCCGTGGAATGGATGCGCAAGGACCTCTCGATCTGCCTCGCGGAAGCCCGCCGCAGCGGCGCGAACCTGCCGGTTACCGCACTGGTCGATCAGTTCTACTCTGAGGTGGAAAAGATGGGCGGCAAGCGCTGGGATACGTCGAGCCTCTTGGCGCGAACTCGAGCGCTGAGAAAGTCCCTGCATCCAACGCTGAACGTCAAGAACCGTAGGATGGGTTGAGCAATTTGCGAAACCCATCAACTCCCTGACATCAACAGATGGGTATCGCTTCGCTCTACCCATCCTACGCATCGGCGCGACTGGAACGCTGAAGATTCAAGCGTCAAACGCCGGACGCTAACGGCGCAAGCGAGAGGTTAATTTAACCTCTCGTTAAACAGAATTTTTAGCTTCTTAAGGCACCTCTTAAGAATTTGGCGGCACAGATAGACGATGCAAAAACCCGTCTCGCGGACGGGCAGGAATTGTGTTGTCTGATGAGTAATTCCGCTGAAAAGCCCGAAGTTGTGCAGCTTCCGGCTGAATCGCCCGGCACGGCGCCTGTCGCCAACCGGCGCGCCGCGGCACAGCGGGTACGCGAGGCACGCGACCGGTTAACGTCGTCAAGCGGAACCCGGCCGGCTTTCGACAGCGAACTGCTCCGGCAATACGCGCAGACGCGCCTGTCGGCTTCCTACGTCGTCATGCTGCTGATCGTGGCGACCGGCGTGCTGTTCAGCTTCTGGATGCCGCCGGTGTCGGTCGCCGCATGGACCTGTGGCCTGCTCTGCATCCACACCGCCATCATCCGCAGCTGCAGTCAATTCATCGCCGCTCAGCCGTCGCCCGCCGCGACGCGCCAATGGCGAACGCGCTTCATCGTCCTCGATCTGCTGTATGGCCTGGGCTGGACCGCGCTCCTGATTCACCCGTATGGCTTTGACGCCGTCTCCAATACGCTGGCCATGTTCCTGATGCTGGTGATCGTCGCCGTATCAAGCATGCTGGCGGCAAGCCTGCCGATCGCAGCGCTTGCGGCGACCGCGCCGGTGACCGCGGCGATTGCCATCAATTTCGTCCTCAGCGGCACCTTCGACAACTACGTGCTGGCGCTGCTGGCGCTGGCCGCCGAAGGATATTTTGCGCTGCTCGCGCATCGCCTGCATTCGGCAACGCTGGCGACGCTGGAAGCGCGCGCCGAAAAGGACGCCCTGATCGGCGAACTCGAGCAGGCCAAGGCGATCTCGGACGAGGCGCGTCATCGCGCCGAAGCCGCCAACGTCGCCAAGTCGCGCTTCCTCGCGCAGATGAGCCACGAGCTGCGCACGCCCTTGAACGCGATCCTCGGATTTTCCGAAGTCATGAAGAGCGAGATTTTCGGCACGCATACCGTTCCCGTTTACCGGGAGTATTCCTCCGACATCCACAATTCCGGCGTTCATCTGCTCAATCTCATCAACGAGATTCTCGACCTGTCGCGGATCGAGGCCGGCCGCTATGAACTGAACGAAGAGGCGGTGTCGCTGGTGCACGTCGTTGGCGACTGCCATCACCTGCTCAAGCTGCGCGCCACCAACCGCGGCATCACCATTCACGAAGTCTTCGAACAGGGCATGCCGCGCATCTGGGGCGACGAGCGCGCGGTGCGGCAGATCGTGCTCAACCTGTTGTCGAATTCGATCAAGTTCACGCCGCAGGGCGGCGAGATCTGGCTCAAGGTCGGCTGGACCGCCTCCGGCGGCCAGTATCTCAGCGTCAAGGACACCGGCTCCGGCATTGCCGAGGACGAAATCCCGATCGTGCTGGCCTCATTCGGGCAAGGCTCCAATTCGATCAAGTCGGCCGAACAGGGCGCGGGCCTGGGCCTGCCGATCGCCAAGAGCCTGATCGACATGCATGGCGGCACCTTCACGCTGAAATCGAAGATTCGCATCGGCACCGAAGTGATCGTCACCTTCCCGCCGGAGCGGGTGATGTCCGCGCTCGGCCCGATGACGGCGGAGGCGCCACCCCTGCAACCCGAAGCCACGAATGCCAATACGACAGACACAGCTCCCGTCAACCGCAACAAGCCGATCCTGAGCGCCGGAACCGGGCTGTTGGGGTAGGCAAACAATCGAATTCGCTTCACTATCAAACGATGAGCACAGAAACGCCGTGTATCGCAGTCTGCATGATGGATCCCAGAACCAACCTCTGCTTCGGTTGCGGGCGTACGCTCGCCGAGATCGCGCGCTGGCATCGCATGGACAATGCGGAGCGGCTGACCGTGATGGCGGAATTGCCGGCGCGAATGACGGAAGCTGGCCTCCAGCGGATCGAGCCGGCCAACCGTTCGAAGATCGGCTAGCTACCTTGCGAGGTGCGCTGTGAGCCGGATCCTGCTTGTCTTGGCCGTATTGCTGGCGACCGCCGGCGCCGTCGTCGCCTATGGCGACCCCGTCCAGATTGCGCGCGCCAAGAGCACGGTCTCAAGCACCGTCTCGGGCCTGCTGCGCCCGCGCGCAGTACGCGCGGTGCAAATTGCTCGCGCGCAAGGCGGCGAATTCGCGCTGCAAGCCAAAATCAACGGCGTCAACGCGCCGATGGTGATCGACACCGGCGCGACCTCCGTGGTGCTGAGCTATGAGACGGCGAAGGCGATCGGGCTTCCGCTCGAGTTGCTTGAATATGACGTCGACGTCGAGACCGCGGGCGGTCACACCAAGGCGGCGCGGCTGACGCTGGACCGGCTCGCCATCGGCAAGCTGGTCGAACGCTCGGTGCCGGCGCTGGTGGTGCCGCATGGGCAAATGAAGACCAACCTGTTGGGGATGAGTTTTCTGGACCGGCTCGAAAGCTGGGAAGTGCGCGCCGACAGCCTGAGGCTGCGCGGCTATCCGTAAATCATCCCTACGCGGCGATCGCCGCGGGGGAACGATCCTCCACCAGCGCAATCGCGGCCTTCAAAACGTCGACCCCGGCGCCTGCCTTCACCCCGTCTTCGCTGAGATGACGACGGAACGCCCGCGCGCCGGGCACGCCGTGGAATGCGCCGACGAAGTGCCGTGTGATGGCGTGCAACCGCGTGCCGCGGCCAAGCTCGCGCTCGATATAAGGCATCATCGCCTCGAATACGTCCTTCATCGTGGCGAACGGCGCCGCCTCGCCGAACAGCTCGGAATCGACGTTGAGCAGCCGCCACGGCTCCTGATACGCCGCGCGCCCGAGCATGACGCCGTCGACGTAAGCGAGGTGCTGTTTCGCCTCTTCAAGACTGCCGATGCCACCGTTGATGATGATGGGCACGTCAGGCATCGCGGCCTTGAGCCGGTAGACCCGGTCGTAGTCGAGCGGCGGGATGTCCCGATTTTCCTTCGGCGATAATCCGCTGAGCCAGGCCTTGCGGGCATGAACGATCAACGCGTCGGCGCCAGCCGCGACCACGGCGTGCGCAAGCGCATCGAGCGCGGCTTCCGGGTCCTGGTCGTCGATGCCAATCCGGCATTTGACGGTGACGGGGATCGCCACGGCCTGCTTCATCGCGGCGACGCAAGAAGCGACCAGCGCCGGCTCCGCCATCAGGCAGGCGCCGAAACGCCCCTCCTTCACCCGGTCCGACGGACAGCCGACATTGAGATTGATTTCGTCGTAGCCGAAATCCTCGCCGATCTTCGCCGACGTTGCGAGGTCGCGCGGGTCCGAGCCGCCGAGCTGAAGCGCGACGGGATGTTCGCAAGCGTCGAATGCGAGGAGCCGCTGCCGGTCGCCGTGAAGAATGGCGCCCGACGTCAGCATCTCCGTGTACAGCCGGCCACGCCGCGTCATCAGGCGATGGAACACCCGGCAATGCCGGTCGGTCCAGTCCATCATGGGGGCTACGGAAAATAGATAGTCTTTATATTTCAATAGTTTACCTTACACTCTCACTAGGATGAAAGAATAACGAGTGCACTCCAAACTAGACGAAATTGCACAGGTTTGTACCCGTTTTTGACCTCTTGGTGCACACGTAGCGCACACGAAACAGGGAGTGCACACAAGCGTGGCTAGCTTCACTCAGTTGCCATCTGGAAACTGGCGCGTCCAGGTCCGAAGGAAGAACCGCTACGTGGCAGAGACCTTTCGCCGCCGCAAGGACGGCGAGGAAGGCGCTCGGGATGGAGTGCAATATCGATCGTAGCGGGTCACCGAAGCCGCGCACTGCCGCAAAAGCCCGAATCTTTCGGCGACATCATCGACCTGCATGTCGAGGACATGCGCGAGATCGGTCGCCCTCCCCGCCGATCTAAGGCAGCCGTGTTGGAGGCCCTGAAAAAGTCTTTGGGGTCCGTGAAGCTGCCC
>CAWBIR010000006.1:0-244555 GCA_963788885.1 uncultured Alphaproteobacteria bacterium
ACCATAAATCTGCTCGCCGTACCTTCCGGCCAGGAGAGAAGGCAAAACTCCGCTGATTTCGCCGGTGTTTTCATTTGGGAGAATCCAGCAGGGCGGGTCCAGTTGCCCTCGATCGGGCCTGGAGAACGCATTTTTCTCCATAACCTTTGATGGACGAATATCTGCCTTCGGAATGAAACGGACATCAGAAGCGCGCATCCTAGATGCGCTCAACAGGAACAGCGAACACGTACCCCACACCGCGTTCGGTTCGGATGACGCGAGGTGCGCTCGGGTCGCGTTCGAGCTTGCGCCTGAGACGAAGAATCTGCACATCGATGCTGCGGTCGAAGACATCTTCGTGAATACGAGTAGCCTGCAACAGATGCTCGCGACTAAGTGGGCGTTGCGGGGCTTCGAGAAAGGCGAGCAGCATGGCATACTCACCCTTGGTCAATGCGACAGGGGCGCCGGCAGGGTCCGTGAGCTGTCGGATCCTGCGGTCAAGTTGCCAACCGGAAAATCTAAAGCGGCCGCGTTCGGGATCGCGGGCAGGTGCGGGTCGTCCGACGTCGAACCGCCGCAAGACGGCGCGGACGCGCGCCAGCAATTCGCGCAAATTGAATGGCTTTGTCAGATAATCATCCGCGCCGAGTTCAAGACCAACCACCCGATCGATGTCGTCGCGGCGGTGGCCAGTGATGATGATCACGGGCACATCGGAGCTTAAGCGGACTTCTCGTAGAAGATCCAAACCGTCCTCCGAACCTAATCGGAGATCGAGGATGACTAAATTCACCTCGGTATTGCCAAGTTGATGGACCATCTCGTGGCTATTGTTTGCCACCAGCGCGCGGATGTGGTTCTCCCCGAAATAGTTTAAGATCATGCGCTGCAGGGCAGGGTCATCCTCTACGATGAGGACACACACTTGGCGGTCTGTGCTTCCGCGAGGGCTTGGGTCATTCAATGATGAGCCGTTCATTCTACCCAACGCCCCCGACGACACTGTCTGTGGTGCCGACGTCCATGCGCAGGCGCTTCGTCCTGTGCCTCGTGCTTATCACGGCCTGCCTCAACGCGGTCTCGCCAACGACCGCTCAATCGCCGATCCTCGAGGTCAATCCGGCCCAGGAGCCGATCACGCCTATTCCCGTCTCGCGCGCCCAGGACCCGCATCGCCTCTTGCTCGGGGAGAAACTGTTCGGTGATCGTCGCCTGTCTCACGGTAACACACACAGTTGTCTATTGTGCCACGATATAGGCTCCAATGGCGCCAGTGCCAATGCCCACGACACGCCCGCGGGTCAACCAAGGGCGCTCAATACGCCGACGGTCTTCAATGCAAGCCTGAGCTTCCGCCTCAATTGGGAGGGGAATATCCGTTCGCTGGAAGAAGGAGTCGAGCGCAGCCTTGGCAATCCAGCGATTATGGCGTCGAGCCTTGACGAAGTCGTCGGCAAACTGCGCGCCGACCCCGAAATGGTAGGGCTATTTCGCGAGGCCTACGGACAGGAGCCTAATCCCGCCGCCATCCTGGATGCGATCGCAACATACGAGCGGTCTCTCGTTACGCCGGGCAGCCGCTTCGATCGATGGCTGGCAGGCGAAGGCGACGCAATTACACCGGAAGAGTTGTCCGGCTATCAGCTTTTCAAATCACTGGGCTGCATAACCTGCCACCAGGGCGTGAATGTTGGCGGCAATCTTTTCCAGCGGCACGGCGTTTTCCATCCGCTGGGCTCGCCAGAACCGGTGCTGGTTCGCGTCCCCAGCTTGCGGAATGTGGCAACCACTGCGCCCTATTTTCATGACGGCAGCGCGTCCACGCTCTCAGAGGCGGTGAGGAGTATGGGCATTGCCCAGCTCGACCGGGTGCTCACCGATCAGCAGATCTCCGCCATCGTCGCTTTCCTCAACACACTCACCGGCACCTATCGGGGCGAGGCAGTAAAGCCGGCTGCCGCCAAGCCGCACGCAGGCACTGTGCGCCCATGAAGAACCTGCCATTTGCTTTCGGGGTTCCACTGCTGCTCGTGCTGCTCACCTGGCTGCTGCTTCGCGGTATCGACACCAACGCACCCGTCTATGCGTCGACGCTCCGCGCCTTCGACGATTACGCGCTCGCCGAAGCCTCTCTGCACCGCGATGTCCTGCAGGCTCGCGCCGGTCTGCGTCGCGACTACGACACCCTCGTAAGTGCCGCGCGAGCGATGGAAGACGCCGTCGGCAGGCTGCGTTCGCACGCTCGCGACGAGCATCTTGATGCCGGACCCGTTGAGCGGCTTGCGGCTGCGGTGTCGCAGCAGGAAGGGCTGATGGAACGTTTCAAGACCAGCAATGCTCTTCTGCAGAACTCACTGTCTTATGTCGGTCTTCTGAGTACAAGCCCGGCCTTTCTTGCCCAGGACGCGCAGCTTGCGCCGGCGACGGGCGCCTTGGCGGCAGCGATCCTCCATCTGGCACGCGGCACATCGCCCGAGGCCTTGAAAGTTCTCCAGGAGCGCATCGATCAGTTCGCGGCACAAGCGCCGAAAGCCGGACCTGAGGCCGAACCAGCAACGGCAATGCTGGCGCACGCGCGGTTGCTCTATGATCAGCTTCCTGCGGTCGATGCAACGCTGCGGGCATTCATCGCCGTCCCGAGCGCGAAGGCCCTTGCAGAGACCCGCGCGATGTTTGCCCGTCACCGGTCGGCAGTTGAAGCCGGCGAGCAGCGCTATCGGCTGTTGCTTTACCTGGTTTCGCTGCTGCTGGTCATTGCGCTCGTGCTTCTCGGGCTCCGGCTGCGCGCCCGCGCCGTCGCATTGCGACGCCGGGCTGCACTTGAACATGCCATCGCCGAGAATTCGACGCGCCTGATCAATTGCTCACCAACCGAAACCGAGGCGCGGCTCAAGCAAGTTCTGGGCGAGTTCAGCCGAACGATCGGCGCGGACCGCGCCTATGTGATCCTGGATGAGAACCCCGTCCGGATATACAAATGGTCCAAAGACGGAAGTGCATTCCCGCCGGGTTGGCCGAACCAGGCGCTGGCAGTGTCCGAGCAGCTTGGCGTCGATGACGCAGGCATCACTATTCCGGACGCAACGGCTTTGCCGCCAGGCCCGTCCAGGAACGCTCTCGCAGTTGCCGGTGTGCGTGCCTGGGCCTGCGTGCCGTTAACCAGGCCGGGTCGGGTTCGAAGCATCATGGCGTTTGACCGCTTCCGGCCGATACGGAACAAGATTCATCGGGTGCCGATAGCGCGGTTGGCCGGAGACGCCGTTGCCAATGCGCTTGAGCGTGAATTTCTCGAGCGCGAGAGAGCAAAACTCACGATGCGGCTGGAACGGGCGCGTCGCATGCAAATGGTCGGATCGCTTGCAAGCGGGATTGCGCATAACTTCAACAACATCATTGGCGCCATTCTCGGCTATTCGGAAATGATTGAGCCGCAGATCGCCCGCGGAACCAAGCCGGCACAGCATGTCGATGAGATCCGTCGAGCCGCAGAGCGCGGCAGGGATCTGGTCGACAATATCCTTACATTTGGGCGACGGTTCGATACGCATATCCGCGCGGTGCAGGTCCGTGCACTGCTTCAGGAGGCGGCCTCATTTCTGCGCGCCTCCTTACCGTCCAACATCGATCTCGTCCTGGAGGATGTCTCGAATGACGTCGCCGTTTCGGGCGAACCCGCGCAGCTCCAGCAGGTCATTCTCAATCTGTGTACCAACGCCGCACAGGCGATGGAGGGCGGCGGACAGATCCGCGTGGCCGCAAAGCTGGAAGAGGTGGTCGATTTGCTCCAAATGAGCGATGGCGAACTCCCGCCGGGCCGATACGTCTGTCTTTCAGTCACCGATAGCGGGTGTGGCTTTGACGAGCGCATTGCGCGACGAATGTTTGAGCCTTTTTTCACTACACGCGTGGCCGGGACCGGTCTTGGTCTGGCAACTGTTCGTGAAATCGTTCGGGACCATGATGGAGCCATTGGCGCGCAGAGCAGTCTTGGGAAGGGAAGCCGATTTGAAGTATGGCTGCCCGAGACGGCAGCAGGCGGCAATGTATCGGCCGAGCCGGAGATGGCCGCCCTTGGGCACGGCGAGACCGTGCTGATCGTCGAAAGCGAACGAGAGCACTTGTTGCCCGACGAAGAAAAATTGGCCGCACTCGGATACGAGCCGGTCGGCTTCGAGCACGCGGACGATGCGCTTGCCGCGTGCCGTTCCGAGCCCGATCGATTCGATATCATCCTCGTCAGCTACGGCTCGCGGGTGCAGGACGGTCTGGCTTTGGCGCGCTCGCTTCATGAGATGGCACCGTTGAAGCCGGTACTGCTCGCCGCAGCCTCCTCCACGGATGTCAACGTCAATGCACTGGCGGAGGCGGGAATTTCCGAAGTGCTGCGCTGGCCTTTCGCAAGCGCCGAACTTGCCGCAGCACTGGCGCGCTGCCTGCGTACGCCTGCAATGTTACGATCGTAACACGATTACCGATATCTGAAATACTTCCGTAGCACGGGGCCCGCATTTCTAACGGTCTCAGGCCGCGTTCGCGCGCGCCGGGATAACGGAGGTGATGTTGGCTACCAACGCTAGTTTTTCGCCAGGTGCGGGCTTGGCTGCGATTGCAAGCGGTCTTACCCGCTCGTCCGGCACCCAGGTTTGCGGTGAGGTACTGAGGGTAATAGCCGCCTTCTGCGGACTCATCCTCGTTGTTTTGGTGCTCCTTGCAACGGCCGCCCTGGACCTGAGCACCGGATTTTTTCTGGGTCGGTTGATGGTCTCAACGCGTGTTTGCGCGCTTCAGAACCATCCGGACCCCAACCGAACATATCGCTACGAAATTTCAACGAGACCATCACTGCGAACGCGCGTCGGCGTCGACCCCCAACTTTGAAAGGAAGATCACAATGGCTACCACCGCAGTTTTTTCTCAAGGCGTGCTGTCAACGTTCGGCGACAGCCTCGACAACTCGATCCTCGTCAATCGTGACGCAGCCGGGAACATTCTCGTCAATGGCGGCGCGATACCTGTCCAGGGTGGCCAGCCGACCGTTGCCAGCACCCAACTGATCCAGGTTTTCGGCCAGAACGGAAACGACACCATTGCGCTCGACGAAACCAATGGGGCGCTGCCCGGCGCCGAGCTGTTCGGTGGTAATGGCAACGACACCCTGACAGGCGGTTCAGGCAACGATCTTCTGTTCGGCGGAGCCGGCAATGACACCCTGCTCGGCAAGGGCGGCAACGATCTGCTGTTCGGCGGTGACGGCAACGACACGCTGATCGGCGGTACCGGCAACGACCAGATGTTTGGTGAGGCCGGCAACGATCTCATGATCTGGAATCCCGGCGAGGGCACCGACGTCATGGAAGGTGGCGACGGCATCGACACCGCCGAGGTCAACGGCGGCAACGGGGCCGAAACCTTTACGCTCGAGGCCAACGGCAGCCGCGTGCGCTTCGACCGCGTCAGCCCGGCTCCGTTCTCCCTTGACATCGGCACCACCGAAAACTTCGTGCTTAATATGAACGGTGGCGACGACGTCTTTACCGCCGGAACCGGTCTCGCATCTCTCATCAACGTTACGGTTGACGGTGGCGACGGCAACGACACCATCACCGGCGGTGATGGCAACGACTGGCTGATCGGCGGCGCCGGCAATGACGTCATCACCGGCGGCCACGGCAACGACACGCTGATCGGTGGCGATGGCGATGACACGATCGTCTGGAATCCCGGCGACGGCAGCGATGTGGTCGAGGGTCAGGCCGGCACCGACACGCTCGTGTTCAACGGTGCGAGCGCCAATGAAAATATCAGCATCACCAACAACCACGGGCGGGTGAAATTGACCCGTGACGTCGGCAACGTCGTGATGGACCTCAACGGCATCGAGCACATCGACCTCAACGCCGCCGGTGGCGCCGACAACGTTACGGTCGGCGATCTCACCGGGACCGGCGTCACCCAGGTTGCGATCGACCTCTCAGGTGCGGCCGGCAGCGGCGTGGGCGATGGCGCGGCCGACAGCGTGACCGTCAACGGCACCGCCGGCAACGACAATGTTCAAGTGGCGGGAACGGGAGGTTCGGTCAGCGTCAGCGGCCTGGCCGCTACGGTCACTCTGGCCGGCGTCGAGGGCGCCAACGATCAACTCGTTGTCAGCGGTGGTGCCGGCAACGACGTCATCAGTGCCGCCGGTCTGGCGGCCGGAAATGTGCAACTGACCATCGACGGCGGTGCCGGTAACGACACGATCACCGGCAGCGCGGGCAACGACACGCTAATCGGCGGCGATGGCAACGACACCGTCATCGGAGGTCGTGGCAACGACGTCGCGCAGCTCGGCAATGGCAACGACACGTTCGTCTGGAATCCCGGCGACGGCAGCGACGTGGTCGAGGGTCAGGCCGGAACCGACACGCTCGTGTTCAACGGCGCCAGCGCCAACGAAAACATTGACATCTCGGCCAATGGTTCGCGGGTGAGGATGTTCCGTGACGTTGGTAACGTCACCATGGACCTCAATGGCATCGAGCATATTCAGCTCGCAACCCTCGGCGGCGCCGACACCGTCAATGTCGGCGACCTCAGCGGGACCGATGCGAAGCAGGTCGCGATCGATCTGTCGGGGACGCCGGGCAGCGGACAGGGCGACGGTCTCGCCGACACCGTCAGCGTCAATGGCACGGCTGGCGATGACAGCATCAAGGTCGCCAGCAGCGGCTCGTCGATCGACGTCAACGGGCTGGCCGCTCAGGTGACGATCGGCGGTATTGATGCGAGCCTCGACTCGCTCGTCGTCAACGGAGGCACCGGCAACGATACCATAAACGCTTCCGGGCTTCACGCCGGCCAGATCAACCTCACCATCAATGGCGGCGATGGCAACGACACCATCACCGGCAGCGCCGGCAATGACACCGTCATCGGCGGCCGTGGCAATGACGTCGCGTCGATGGGTGCCGGCGACGACACCTTCGTCTGGAATCCAGGCGACGGCAGCGACACCGTTGACGGCGGTGCGGGCAATGACACGCTCGTGTTCAACGGCGCCAGCGGGACCGAAAACATCGACATCTCGGCGAATGGCAAGGGAGCGACGCTCACCCGCGACCTCGGTGGCGTCACGATGAACCTCGCCAACACCGAGAATATCGATGTCAATGGCGCGGGCGGCGCGGACACCATCACGGTGGACGACCTGTCCAAGACCAGCGTGAAGCACGTCGCCATCGATCTGTCGACGACACCAGGCAGCGGCACCGGCGATGGCGTTGCTGACACGGTTGTCATCAACGGGACCTCCGGCAACGACACGATCAACGTCACCGACAACAATGGCGTGGTCACCGTCACGGGCCTGGGATCCGATGTGACGATCACCGGCTTCGAAGCAGGGGATCACCTCGTCATCAATGGCCTTGGCGGCGATGACATCATCAACGCGGCTGGACTAGGGACCGGCATGCTGCTCACCGCCAATGGCGGCGACGGCAACGACGTCCTGGTTGGCGGGATCGGCAACGACACCCTGTCCGGCGGCGCAGGAAACGACATCCTGATCGGCGGCGGCGGAGTGGATGCGCTCGACGGCGGAACCGGCAACAACACCGTTCTCCAGGGGGCGCCCGCGAGTGCTGCCCTTCTGGGTCAGTTCATGGCTTCGACCTTCGTTTCGGCGGGCGTCGGTCATGGCCCGGCACCGATCGGTGATGCGTCGGCGGGCCAGCCGCCGCTGCTCGCGCAGCCGCACGCCTGACCCAACGTCACCCTGGAGAGCACCTATGAGCAGCGTAACTGAAAGCACGAGGCCGACCGATCCTGGTCTCGAAGCGCTTGTGACGCTGCTGCATCTCCAGGGCGTCGCGGCCGACGCCGACCAGATCCGGCACCGGCTGGGCACGCACAAGATTGGCGCACCGGAGATGCTTCGGTGCGCCAAGGACCTGGGGCTGAAAGCACGGGACTATCGAACCCAGTGGTCACGACTTGCCAAGACGCCCTTGCCCGCCATCGCGCCCCTACGCGATGGCGGGTTCCTGGTGCTCGCGAAGGCGGACGAGGACAAGGTCCTGGTTCAGTCGCCGATGGCGCCCCGACCCGTTCTGATGACACGGGACGAATTGGTTTCTGTCTGGGACGGCCAGTTGATCTTGATGACTCGCCGCGCTGGATTGTCGGAGATCACCCGCAGGTTCGACATCGCCTGGTTTCTTGGCGCGATCCATAAATATCGCCATCTCCTGGGCGAAGTTCTGGTCGCGTCGTTCTTCCTGCAATTGCTCGGCCTGATCTCGCCGTTGTTTTTCCAGGTGGTCATCGACAAGGTGCTGGTGCACCGATCTCTCAGTACCCTCGACGTGCTGGTTCTTGGACTGATGGCGGTCTCGGTTTTCGAGACGATCCTGGGAATCCTCCGGACTTATCTGTTCGCTCACACCACCAACCGGATCGACGTCGAACTTGGCGCGCGCCTCTTTCACCACTTGCTTGCATTGCCGATGGCCTATTTCCAGGCGCGCCGCGTCGGAGACTCGGTGGCGCGCGTGCGTGAATTGGAGAACATCCGAAATTTCCTCACCGGCTCGGCGCTGACTCTCCTGATCGACCTGTTCTTCACCGGCGTCTTCCTTGCCGTCATGTTCTTCTACTCGCCGCTGCTGACGTGGATCGTCCTTGGCTCGTTCCCGTTCTACATTGCAATCTCGGCCGGAGCGACGCCGCTGTTTCGCCGGCGGCTGGATGAGAAGTTCCGGCGCGGTGCCGAGAACCAGGCCTTTCTGGTCGAGAGCGTGACCGGAATCGAGACGCTCAAGGCCATGGCGGTCGAGCCGCAGATGCAGCGCCGATGGGAGGAGCAACTCGCCGGCTACGTCGCTGCAAGCTTCCGGGTTCTGAGCCTCGGCAATAGCGCGAGCCAGACGGTTCAACTCGTCAGCAAGCTCGTCACGGCAAGCATCCTCTATTTCGGCGCCAGGCTCGTGATCGGCGGCAGTATGTCGGTCGGAGAACTCGTCGCCTTCAACATCCTGGCCGGCAGGGTAAGTGCACCGGTGCTGCGTCTGGCACAGATTTGGCAGGACTTTCACCAGGCGCGCCTATCGATCGCGCGTCTCGGCGACATCCTCAACACCACCGCCGAGCCGACCTATTTGGCAGGCCGGGCGCGGCTGCCGGCGATCCGGGGCGACATCAAATTCGACCGCGTCTCGTTCCGCTACCGCATCGACGGACAGGAAGTCCTGCACGACGTCAGCTTCGAGGTGCCGGCCGGCCAGACGGTCGGCATCGTCGGACCTTCCGGGTCGGGCAAGAGCACGTTTGCGAAACTCGTCCAGCGCCTCTACGTCCCGGAGCGCGGGCGCGTGCTGGTGGACGGAATGGATCTCGCCATGGCCGATCCGGCCTGGCTGCGCCGGCAAATCGGTGTCGTCCTGCAGGAGAACATGCTGTTCAACCGTTCGGTGCGCGACAATATCGCGCTCAGCGATCCGGCGATGTCGATGGAACGCATTATCGCGGCAGCCCGTCTCGCCGGAGCGCACGAGTTCATCCTCGAGCTCACCGAAGGTTACGACACCGTCGTAGGCGAGCGTGGCTCGACGCTGTCGGGCGGTCAGCGTCAGCGTATCGCCATTGCGCGCGCGCTCGTTACCGACCCGCGGATTCTGATCTTCGACGAGGCGACGAGCGCGCTCGACTATGAGAGCGAACGCATCATTCAGCAGAACATGAAGGATATCGCCAAGGGCCGGACGGTGCTGGTGATTGCCCACCGGCTCTCGACTGTGCGGACCGCAGACCGCATCGTTACGCTCGATCGCGGTCACCTGGTCGAAGACGGTAGCCACGATACGCTCATCAAGACCGGCGGCCGCTATGCATCGTTGCATCGGTTGCAGGCAGGAGGGTTCCATGAAGTCGGCTAGATCGGCGGCGGCCGCAAAGCCCATGCACGACGTCATACCGTTTCGTCGCCCTCGGGCGCGACGCAACGAAGAGCTGGCTTTCCTGCCGGCAGCGCTTGAAATCGTAGAGTCGCCGCCGTCGCCGATCGGCCGTTCGATTGGTGCCGCGATCATCGTGCTGTTCTGTGTTGCGCTCGTCTGGGCCTGGTGGGGCACGGTCGACATCGTCGCGTCCGCGACCGGGAAGATCATGCCGAGCAGCCGCGTGAAGGTCATCCAGCCGTTCGAGACAGGGGTGGTGCGCAGCATTCAGGTGCAGGACGGGCAGAAGGTCAAGGCCGGCGACGTTCTGGTCGAGCTTGATCCCACGACCAACGAGGCGGAGCGCGATCACCTGCGCAACGATCTTCTCGCCGAACAGCTCAACATCGCGCGCTTGCGCGCCGCACTTTCCGGTGGCGACGACCCTTCGGCAGATTTCAAACCACCTGCCGGTGCGGACCCGGAATTGGTTGGTACCCAGCGTCAGCTCTTGCTCAACCAGGTGACCGAGCATCGCGCCAAGATTGCCGCGCTGGTCCGCCAACAGGCACAGAAGGAAGCCGAGCTGGCCACGACGTCGGCGACGCTCCACAAGCTTGAGACGATCATTCCGGTCATCCAGTCGCGCGTCGACATCCGAAAGACCCTCGTGGAGAAGGAGTTGGGCTCCAAGCTCGGTTATTTCGAGGTGTTCCAGTTGCTGGTCGAGCAGCAGGAAGAGTTCAACGTTCAACAGAGCCATCTGCACGAAACGGAAGCGGCGATTGCCGCGATTCGCGAGACGCGGGCTCAAGCCGAGGCGGAGTATCGGCATGGCATCTCCGACGATCTGGCTAAGGCCGGGCAAAAGGCCAACGGGCTGGCCCAGGATCTGATCAAGGCCGAGCAGAGAACCAGGCTTCAACAGCTGAATGCGCCGGTTGACGGCGTGGTGCAGCAGCTTGCGATCCACACGGTCGGGGGCGTGGTTACGCCCGCACAGCCCCTGCTGGTGGTGGTGCCGAGCGATAGCCGGCTGGAGATCGAGGCCATGGTGTCGAACAGCGACATCGGCTTCGTCCACGAAGGTCAGGAAGCAGAGATCAAGGTCGATACCTTCAATTTCACCCGCTACGGCCTCCTGCACGGCCAGGTGCTTTCCGTCTCGCAGGATGCGGTGATCCGTGATCGCCAGCAAGATCGCTCGGGCGAACGGATGCCGGGAACGACAAACGATTCCAGCGAGCCGAAAGGCCAGGAGTTGAACTACAGCGCGCGCATCTCGCTGGAGCGAACCGCGATGCAGATCGACGACAGGATGGTGAATCTGTCGCCCGGTATGGCGGTGACGGTGGAGATAAAGACGGGGTCGCGGAAAATCTTGAGCTATCTCCTGTCGCCGTTGCTCCGCTACCGGCAAGAGAGCTTGCGTGAGCGGTAGAGAGATCGCTGCTTCAGCGCCAGGGATTGAATGACCACGAAGTCGAGAGGACCAATGAGTTTCCATTTGAAAGTTCTGCTGAACACTTCCCTGCTGGCAACCATCTTGCTGGCCACTCAAGCAGCGGCACAAACGCCCCCGGCGGTTTCAGGCCGCGACGGAGCGGAACTCGTGACGCTTCACGCAGAGGGTGCCCAGATCTACGAGTGCAAACCTGATTCCGGCAGCAAGCCGGAAGCGGGTGCGTTAACGTGGCAATTCCGCGAACCCATCGCCGCACTTATCCTTGATGGAAAATCAGTGGGACGGCACTACGCTGGCCCTACTTGGGACTACTCCGACGGAAGCGGCGTGAAGGGAAAGGTGACGACGAGCACGCCCGGCGTCGCATCAAACGATATCCCGTGGCTCAAACTCGAGGCAATCGACCATCGCAATAGCGGTGTCCTGTCTAATGTGACGGCGATCCAACGCATCAACACGAGGGGTGGGCTTGCGAAGGGATCATGCGAAAGGGCAGGTGATTTCCTCAGTGTGCCGTATTCGGCGGACTATGTGTTTCTGCGCGGGAGCATGTGATGGGTGAGCCCAGCATGTTCCGGTTGGTGGAACCCGACGCTACGAGCGTAGGCGTGAGGCTGGCCGACGGCGCCGAGCGCCGATTGATCGAGAATTCTCATAGAGTTCTATATCTACGAGTTCATACGGATAGAGCCCCCCTGTTCCACCCGCTTCGACGGTCAGGACTGCTATCCACCGTTTATCGACCTCGACCGCTACTGGCGCATTGAAGGATTTCACCCGCTTCTGATCCGCGTGGGGGAAAAGCTGGCCGGCTTCGCTCTTATCAACACGTACTCCCACCGCGGCGAAAAGGTCGACTTCAACATGGCGGAATTCTTCATAGCGCGAGAGCATCGAGGCCGCGGAGTAGCAACCGAGGCCGTCCGGCTAGTTATGGCGCAATATGCGGGTCGCTGGGAGATTGCCGCGGCCGAGCACAATGTGGCTGCCAAGATGTTCTGGTCGCGGACGCTAGTGGCGACGCCGAACGTCAGTCACCTCGTTCGGCATGAAGGCGACGGTGAGCGCTGGCGTGGGCCGATCTGGAGCTTTCGAAGCGAGCTCAAGCAATCCGGCGGCAATTTTGCCGCGATCTTCGCGCGCAACGCTTCGCGGTGAATTTCGCCGATTCCGATGCGGAAGAGCTCTTGGACAATGTCTCTGCTCGCGGGTAGCCCGTGATCCTCATCCTTAACACATGCGACCTGGTAGCGCTTCAGCGAGAAGCGCTACAGTTCGCGCGCCTGATGCAAGGCTTCCACCCATTCGAGCATCGAACGTGGCGGCGGCTCCGCAACCTGAGCCAAGTCGATGCATGCTCATAAAACCGCGACTGAAGATGTTGTCGCTCTGGCCGAGGTAATCGACAGCCTGAGCTTGGGTGTCTTCGTGATCGGCGACGGCGGCGCGATCGTGCATGCGAATGCGCAGGCGCGTGAGATCCTCGCGTCTGACGACATGCTGTGTGCGGTTAGTGGAAGGCTCGTGGCTACCGATCCCCAAAGCGACCCGGCTCTACGAGATGCGCTCATTGCTGCCACGCTCGACGATGCGAGCGGCGCATTGTCGCTGACATCGCGGGGTGGCATGCGCCACGTCATCCAGGTGCTGCCGCTGCGAGCGCCCGGACGTTGCGCCGCCGCAGTATTCGTTGCCAGGGCCACGTTCGAGACATCATCATGCCCTGACGTGATCCGGCAGGCCTATCGACTAACGCCGACCGAGCTGCGCGTGCTGTTCGCGATCGTAGAATTCGGTGGCGTGCCTGAAGTTGCCGCAGCCCTGGGTATCGCGAACTCGACAGTTAGGACGCATGTTGGCCACCTGTTCAGCAAGACTGGCACGAACCGGCAGGCAGATCTGGTCAAGCTTGTTGCGGCATTTTCGCATCCAGTGAGCGGACTTGTAAGGCCGACGGCCTTAGCGGCGCTTACCAGCTAAACGCCTGGACTTCTTTGGCAAATCTACCTCTCGGAGGTGACCAGAGCCGACGAGAGCAAGCGTGGTGGTTCAACCGAGAGAAATTTAGATGCCGAGTTCGGAGGGAGGACTTTTTCGCTTTAGGGAGAGGTGCTGGAAACAAGATCGAGCAAAGTTTTTTCTAGATTCTCTCCGTCCGCCAGCAATACTTGCGCGCAATTGGATAAGCGCCCCGTCGTTTCAGGGAAGGCCGGGCTCCGTCCCGGTGAGGGGTATCCAGCCGGCGTCGCTCCGCTCGAACAGCGGGCAGCCATATACGGCGCGTACTGCAAGCGGCGCCGTCGCCATCGCCACCTCCCAGCGATTGGTCTGCTTCATGGCGACGACCATGCCGGCGATTTCAACGCCGATCTTTTGAAACAGCCGTACCGCTGCGACCGCGGTCGCGCCGGTCGAGATCGCATCATCGATCAGCACGATGCGCCGGCCTTCGAGCAGAGGTCTGAGGTTCGGGTCCAGCCGCAGTTGCTTGCCGGCCTCCGGGCTTGTGATCGAGCTGACCGGCTCGCAAAGCGCGTCGTCGTACCAGAACTTGCGCGAATAGCCGAGCGGGACATAGCGCGACTGCCCTAGTCGGTCGGCGACCAGCGCGGCAAAAGCGAGACCGAGCGTCGGCAACCCGACAACAATTTCGGCGTCGAGCGCGCGCGCCTGCGTCGCCATATGATCTGCCAGCGCTGCGACCACGGCATTTGAAGCCTGGTTGGCGATGAGCGAAGCCACGGCGCGATCACCGCTCGGCAACCGTCGCAGTGGCAAAACGAGGATCCGGCCGCAGGGCAAACGTACCGGATAACCGAAGCGATAGGGCGGCTCCGCCGAGAAGCGAGGGGGAATATCCGCCGTCAGCTCCTGCCAATAGCCTGTTGTCGGCTCGGTGTATGTTTCGTTTGCGGTCATAGCGTTGGTGCCAGGCAAATGAGGGTCACTGAATTTCAGTCATAAGGTGCGAGCTGTGCTCTGTCTCCGAGGCGATGACCATGCGTATCAATCGTCTATCGTGCAGGGCGAGCGCTTTCCCCGCCACCAACCTTTCGGTTGAAGTCTGGCGTCGCTTGCGCATAGGGCTCGTCTCCAATAACGCTTGCACAACACATTATAACCTTGCCACAAAGACCCGCTTGTTGCTCCCGACCGCGAACCGGTCGGCTGATATCGAGCCTGAATGTTGGGCTGGGCGTTGCAATGTCCGGGCCAGAGTGCCCTTAAGAGGTCTGCTGACATGTTGCCGATGGAGCGCATTCCATATTCGCCGATTACCCGCCGGCCGAAACTCGCTTTGCCAAACGGCAAGCGCGTGGCGGTCTGGGTGCTGGTCTCCATCGAGGAGTGGGACATCAATTCGCCGATGCCGCGCACGGTGAATACACCGCCGGCCGGCGGCGTCCCGACGCCGGACATTCCGAACTGGACCTGGCACGAATACGGCAATCGGGTCGGCTTCTGGCGTCTCGCCGATACGCTCGACAAGTTTGGCATCAAGGCCTCGATGGCCATCAACGGCGTTGCCGTTAAAACCTACGCGCCGATTGCGGAGGCCGCGCGCGAGCGTGACTGGGAATTCATCGCGCATGGCTACACCCAGAAGAACCTGCAAAAGGTCGAAGACGAGCGCGCCGATATCCGCAAGACGCGCGACGTCATCGCCGAATTTGCCGGCCAAGCGCCCCGCGGCTGGGTCGGCCCGGGCCTTGCGGAGACCTGGAATACCCCGGACGTTCTGGCCGAAGAGGGATTTTCCTACGTCTGCGACTGGGTGCATGACGATCAGCCCACTTGGCTAAAGACCAAGACGCGTCCGCTGCTCAGCATGCCCTTCACCCAGGAGATCAACGACATTCCGATCATCCTGACGCAACATCATCCGGCAGCCGAATATAAAGCGCGTACGATCGCGCAGTTCGAGGAGCTTTATGCCGAGGGCGAGACCAACGCGCGCGTCATGGCGATGGTCGTGCATCCCTTCATCATGGGCGTCCCGCATCGCATCGGGCTGTTGCGCGAGACGCTGGCCCATATGGCGGCAAAAAGCGGCACGGCCTTTATGACGGCGGGGGCCATCCACGACTGGTATTTGGCGGCGACCGGCGGACCGCCGGCTGCGAATTTATAAAAACAACAAACGATAAAATAATAAAACAACAGGGGAGCATGAAATGTCTGGGGCAACGATCGACCGGCGCGACGGCAGAAGCCTCGCAGCCGGAATCTTGATGTTTGCGGTGCTGCTGGCGTCCTACGCGATGAACGCGATGGACCGCCAGGTCTTTCCGCTGATCCTGCCGGAGGTCCGCAAGGAATATGGCTTCGACCTCGCCGCCGGTGGCCTGCTGTCGACAATCTTTACACTCGGCATGGCGGTTGCCGGCATTCCCACAGGCTGGCTGCTTGCACGTTTCACGCGCCGCTTCGTGGTGTCGCTCGGCATTTTCATCTTCTCGCTCGGCACCGGAATCACCGTTATCTCGCACGGCTTTGCCGACATGTTGTTCTACCGTGCTGCGACCGGGATCGGCGAAGCCATGCAGATCACGGCGCTGATCGCGATCGCATCGAACTACTTCACCAGCTACCGTTCGTCAGCGGTTGGAGCGCTGAGCTTCACCTACGGCATCGGCGCCATCGTCGGGCCGCTCCTGGCCGGCTATCTCCTCACCAATTATCAGACCTGGCGCGCGCCGATGATTGGCTACGGCGTACTCGGCGGCGTCGCGATTATTGCGATCTACGCCTTCGTGCGTCCTTGGTTCAGCGAGATGGTTTCGCAAACCGCGACCGATAGCGACAAGAATGTCAGCGGCGCCTTGTTCAACCGCAACATCTTCGTGCTGATGGCGCTCGCGATACTCTGGGGTTTGACGCTGCAATCCTATTTCGGCCTCTACCCGACCTACTTGCGTGAAAGCCTCAAGTTTACCCCGAGCGAGGCAGCGACGCTGATGAGCTGCTTTGGCATCGGCGGGTTGACTTCGATCGGCGGCGGTTGGCTCGGCGACCGTCTTTCGGCGAAGACCTTGCTGAGTGTCGCATTCTTCGCGGCCTCGATCATCGGCTACCTGCTGTTCCACTCGTTCACCGGCTTCATGGCGCTGGCTGCGGCGCAGATCGTGTGGGGCGCGGTGGGGGGCGGGACCTTGTTCGTCAATGTCGCGACCTATTTCACCAAGGCCGTGCAGCTTCCGCTGGCCGGTCGCGCCGCGGGCCTGTTCGTCACGGTGTTTTACGGTGCGGGAGCGGTCTCCGGTTACATTCTCGGTCTGTTGGTCAGCAACTTCGGCTGGCAGACAGCGGCCCAAATCCAGATCGTGGGTTTGCCGTTTCTCTCTGCGCTGATTTGTTTCCTGTTCGATTCATCGACGATGTCGGCGCCGCTTGGCTCCGGATCGTCGAAGGACGCGTCGACGACACGTCCGGTTGCCGTGTCACACTGAGGACTTTAGGAATGTCTGATATCAAGGAACTTGCACGCCATGTTCGTATGGCCGGACGCGCGCTCGCCCGGCATGGCATGGTGCACGCCTACGGCCATTGCAGCGCGCGGATCGATGCCGACACCTTCCTGGTGTCGCCGCCGCGCCCGCTGGGCATGGTCACCGCGGGCGAAGAGTGCTCGGTCGCTTCCGTGCACGGTCCGCTTCCGGAAGGCGTTCTCGGCGAGGTGCGCATCCATCGGGATATCTATCGCCGCCGGCCGGACGTGCAGGGCGTCGTGCGTTCGACGCCACCCAAGGCCATGACGCTCGGTGCAATGCGCCGGACTCCGAAAGCTCGCTACGGTTATGGGGCTTACTTCGCTCCCCAGCCGCCGTTGTGGGACGATCCCAAGCTGCTGCGGTCGGACGAGTTGACCGATCGGCTCGCCGCAACGCTCGGCAATGCGGGCGCGATCTTCATGCGCGGCAACGGCCTCGTCACGGCCGGCTCAAGCATCGAGGAGGCCGTCGTGCTCACTTGGTACGCGGAGGATGCCGCCCGCGTCGAACTCGAATTCCTCGCCGCCGGAATGGACGACGTCGGGATCATGAGCGACGAGGACATCAAGAGCCGCGCGACCTGGGCCGGCCGCATCCGGGAACGGATGTGGGACTATCTGACCGATGGTGATCCGGAAGGCGGATAGTTGCCTGGTTAAGCGGCCCGCACCGTTTCCAGGAATTTCCCGACTTCCAGCCGCAGGCGATTGCTTTCGCGCGACAGCGATTGGGCTGCCGACAGCACCTGCGTCGATGCCGTGCCGGTTTCCGTTGCGCCGCGCTGGACGTCCACCACATTGGAGGACACTTCCTGGGTGCCTTGCGCGGCCTGCTGAACGTTGCGGGAAATCTCCTGGGTCGCCGCGCCCTGCTCTTCGACGGCGGAAGCGATGGTGGAAGAGATTTCGGACAGGTATTCGATGCTGACCGATATTTCCTTGATGGCCTCGACCGATTCCCGGGTCGCGGTCTGAATTCCCGAAATCTGCGCGCCGATCTCGCCGGTCGCTTTCGCGGTCTGCTCCGCGAGAGCCTTGACCTCGGATGCGACGACGGCAAAGCCGCGGCCGGCCTGACCGGCGCGGGCAGCTTCGATGGTTGCGTTCAGGGCGAGCAGATTGGTTTGCCCGGCGATGGTGTTGATCAGCTCGACCACGTCGCCGATGCGGGCGGCAGCTTTTGAGAGTTCGCTCACGCGTGACGTTGTGGAGCGCGCCTGCGTCACCGCCGTGCTCGCCTTGCCGGCGGAATCCTGCACCTGCCGGCTGATTTCATTAACCGACGACGACAGCTCTTCCGTCGCCGCGGCGACCGACTGAACGTTGGTTGCGGCTTCTTCGGACGCGGCGGCAACCGTCGTCGCCATCTGCTGGCTGCGTTCGGCGGTCGAGGTCAGCGAGGTAGCCGAAGCTTCGAGTTCGGTCGATGCCGATGACACGACCTCGATGATCTCGCCTACGGCAGCTTCGAACCCATTGGCGAGCTTCAGCATATCGGCGCGCCGTTGCGCGGCCTGGCGAGCTTCGGCTTCCTTTTGCTCTTCCTCCATGCGGATCTTGGCAAGTCCGTTTTCCTTGAAGACGAGCGCGGTCTTCGCGACGTCGCCAACTTCATCCTTCCGATCGAGGCTGTGCACGTCGACCTTATAGTCGCCGGAAGCAAGCTGCTGAAGCAGCGCAACGATCGAACGGATCGGTTGCGCAATGCCGTATTGGCCGATCAGAAACCCGAGCAGCATGCCGACCAAGACGCTGGCGACGGCGCCGATAATCAGCGTTTCCGACGTGGCTGCGTATTCCTCGGCGGTCCGCTTTTCAAACTCGTCGACCCGGTCGTCGAGCCGGTCGGCAACCTTCTTGATCTTCGCCTGGAGATCGTCCGAAATCGCGCGGCTCTTTGTGACCGTCGCCAGAAGCGCCTGTGCGGAGGTCGTCACCTTCTCGGAAGCGGCGGCTTCGGCGGCCGATATGGTCGCTTTCAGGCTTTTCTCGTAGGCGGAGAACGCGTCCTGCACCGCTGGCAGCATGGCCAGGGCCTGCTGATCCGGCGTCTTCCTGACCTCGTCGAGGCGCTGACGAAACGCAGCCAATTGCTCTTCGATGATCTTCTGGGCAGCCAGACGGTTGGAATCGCTGGGATCGAGCGCGCTTCGGTATTCGGCCCGGTTCAAGGCAACAAGGCTTTGATTGGCCCGCGCGGCAAACAGCGATCGCTTGGCGGCCAGGGCCATCTTCTCGGCGTTCGCGTTTTGCAACGAAAGCGCCTGGATGGCGACAAAGGACCCGCCACCCATCAGGGCGGCAAGCATGGTGACGATGGCCAGGATCTTGGTGAGAACGCGGAAGCGGCCGAGAAAATGCATAATTGCTCCGGGGTAAATCAACGTGGGCGACATTCGCGCAAGCGTCGCCATAATGACGAATCAATACCTCTCGTTGTGTCAGGAGCTGGTAACTTGCGGGTTAAAATGTCGCAGCGGCGAGTCCGCAGCGCGGTAGCGTTTTCGTGATGCCGTATTCTTACGGTGCGCGAAGCCGCCAGTGCGGACCAGAGAGTGCGGCACCAACGGTGCGCTCTGTGGACCACGATGCGCCCGTCTTGGGGACGCATACACAATGCCGGCCGCAGGCAAAGTACGCAGCATTGCTAGATTAGTTGCTGTTACGGCCGCCGGCGACGGCGCTCAGCAGCGTTCAATACTGCGGGTCGTACATCTGGGATTCGATGAAGGCCATCAAGTCGTTCGGTTTTGGCGCCGTTGCAAGACCGCGCTTGTAGGCAACCTCGGCGACCGCCGCTGCAATATGGGCCGAGACTTCGCGAATCCTCGGTAGCGACGGATAGAGGCTGCCTTGCTCGATGTCGTCGGGCGTGACGAGGTAAGCGAGCGTATGGGCCGCAGCCATGAACATCTCGTCGGTCACGAGCTTCGATCCAGCCGCAACCGCGCCCAGCCCGACGCCGGGGAAGATGTAGGAGTTGTTGCCCTGGCGGGGCACGAAGGTCTTGCCATCGAGTTGCACCGGATCGTAGGGGCTGCCGCAGGCGAACAGCGCCCGGCCTTCGGTGTAGCGATAGGCCTCTTCCGCCGAGCACTCGGCCTTCGAGGTCGGGTTGGAGAGCGCAAACACGATCGGCCGGTCATTGATCTCGGCCATCGTTTTGAGAATTTCCGGCGTGAAGGCGCCGCCGACGGCCGCAACCCCAATGATGGCGGTCGGCCGCAGCGTGCGGATCGCGGTCAGGAAATCGTCGAGCGGGCCGTGATCGTGGGCGTAACGCAATTTGTGCTCGGTGAGGCCGGCGCGGCCTTTGACGACCAGTCCGCGCGAATCCACCAGCCAATTGCGCTTGATTGCTTCCGCTTCCGAAAGGCCCTCGGCCATCATCGCCGAGACGATGAGATCGGCGATGCCGGTTGCAGCTTCGCCGGCGCCCAGGAACAGGATCTGCTGCTCGGAGAGGTTGCCGCCGCGAACGCGCAACGCGGAGAACAGCCCGGCGAGTGCCACGGCTGCGGTTCCCTGAATGTCGTCGTTAAAGACCGGAATATCGTCACGGTATTTATGGAGCAGGCGGAACGCGGAGTGATTGGCGAAATCTTCGAACTGGATCAGCACGCCCGGGAAGGCGGCGCGCGCCGCGGTGACGAACTCGTCGACGAAATCGTCATAGGCCGGGCCGGTCAGGCGCTTCTGGCGCAAACCGATATAGTAGCGGTCGTTGAGCAGATCCTGATTGTTGGTGCCGACATCGAGCATGATCGGCAGGCAGTTTTCCGGATGGATACCGGCGCAAGCGGAGTAGAGCGAAAGCTTGCCGACCGGAATGCCCATGCCGTGCGCGCCGAGGTCTCCAAGCCCCAGGATACGCTCGCCGTCGGTGACGACGATAAGCTTGGCCTGATAGGGCCAGTTGCTGAGGAGTTCGGCGATGCGACCGCGGTCGTTGGCGTTGATGAACATGCCGCGCGGCCGTTGGAAAATCAGGCCGAAACGCTGGCAGGCGAGGCCGACCGTCGGGGTATAGATCAGCGGCTGGATTTCATCAATGTTGTCGCAGACGACGCGGAAGAACAGCGCCTCGTTGCGGTCGTGCAGCGAATTCAGTGCGATATATTTTTCGAGGTCGTTGGGCAAGCTGCGCAAGTTGACCAGGACGCGTGCCACCTGCTCCTCCATGGAGAGGATGTGGGCCGGCAAAAATCCGCGCAGGCCAAGTTCGTCCCGCTCGGCTTCCGTGAAGGCGGTGCCCTTGTTGAGGAGCGGATCGCGTAACAGCGTCAGGCCACGCGGAGGGTCCATCGTTTTCGAATTCGGAGTTGCCCGGACTGGCGCGGTCATGATGTTTCCTCTCCCGATTCTTTTTTAGCTTCTTGTCTTGTCTTATTGTCTTGTTTCGGCGTTCGCCACCCGCTCGAAACGGAAGGCGGTTATCTTCGAAGAAGAGACCAATTAGCCGTCTTCTGCAATCGGGTTGCATTGACCAGAATTTGCGGTCAAAGGCAACACCGGCCGGCGGTCCGTGGCGGGTCGTAAATGATGACATGAAGGGGATGTTGCCATCACGTCAGGGCAGCCATGACGGGGCAAGTTTGGCCTCGAACCGAATTGACTCCAAACAAAACAATTCTATGACTTGATGAGGTGAATTGCGCTGCAAAAACCTGCTCGGGTTTTGGTCATTGCAGCGCGAAATAAAAGCAACCGGAAAGCTTGTCCATGCGTATCGTCAATGTTGCGGCTGCCCAGATGGGTCCGATTCAGCGTGCCGAGAGCCGTCAAGCCGTCATCCCGCGGATGATTGCGCTGATGGATGAGGCCAAGGCGCGCGGGGCCGATCTGATCGTCTATCCGGAACTGGCGCTGACGACATTTTTCCCGCGCTGGTACATCGAGGATCAGGCCGAGGTCGATGCCTGGTTCGAACGCGAGATGCCGAATGCGGCGACGAAGCCGCTGTTTGTCCGTGCCGCTGAGCACAAGATGGCAATGAGCTTCGGCTATGCCGAACTGACCCCGGACGGCCACCACTTCAACACCTGCATCCTTACCGATAAATCTGGCAAGATCGTCGGCAAATATCGCAAGACGCATCTGCCCGGCCATTCCGAATTCGATCCCGAACGCGCCTTCCAGCATCTGGAAAAGCGCTATTTCGAGCCCGGCGACACCGGCTTTCCGGTGTGGCGCAATCTGGGCGGCATCTTCGGCATGGCGATCTGCAATGACCGGCGCTGGCCGGAAACCTATCGCGTGATGGGTTTGCAGGGCGTCGAAATGGTCGTGCTCGGCTACAACACGCCATCCGTCAATTCGCAGAAGAGCGATGAAGGGCCTGCGAGGCGGCTGTTTCACAATCGCCTGTCCGTTCAGGCAGGGGCCTATCAAAATGCGACCTGGGTCGTTGCCGTCGCCAAGGCCGGTTTCGAGGACGGCTTTCCGTTGATCGGCGGCAGCCTCATCGTCGATCCCAATGGCGAGATCGTCGCGGAAGCCAAAACCGAAGACGACGAATTGCTGGTTCACCCCTGCGATCTCGATGCGACGGTTTTCGGCAAGAAGACCATCTTCGATTTCGCCCGCCATCGCCGCATCGAGCACTATGGTTTGATCACGAGCCGGGTCGGCGCTGTGCCGCCGCCGGAAGTTTGATCCAGTCCGATGTCAGGGTTTCTACTCAGAGATTTATCGCGGCAGGATCGCTACAAGCTCCTGTGTGCCGTTGTGGTGCCACGGCCGATCGCGCTGGTGACGACACTCGACATCAACGGCGCCGTCAATGCCGCGCCGTTCAGCTTCTTCAACGTCTTCTCCGAAGATCCGCCGCTGATCGTGCTGGGCCTCCAGCACAAGCCGGATCGTACGCCGAAAGACACCACGCGTAACATCGAGCGCGATGGCGAGTTCGTGGTCCAGATGGTGGACGAAGCGCTGGCGAAAGCAATGAACGACTGCGCGGTCGATTTTCCCTCCGGCGAAAGCGAGGTAACCGCGCTCGGGCTCGCCACGGTTCCTTCGGTCGACGTCAAGGTGCCGCGGCTTGCGGCGGCGCCATTTGCCCTGGAGTGCAAGCGCAGCGTTTCGCTGGCATTTGGCCCGGGGCGCGAACTGATGGTGGGCGAAGTCCTGCGCGTGCATGCCCGCGAAGGACTGCTTGACACCGAGAATATGTATGTCGATTTCGCCGCCTACCGGCCGATCGGCCGCCTGTTCGGCAATCTCTATAGCTATCAGCGTGAGCCGTTCACGATGGTTCGCGAGAACCATGCGCAATGGGCCGCTCGTCTCCTGACCGACGGCGGCGAGCCGGCAAAAGACAGCTAGTTTCGCGAAAGCTGCACCGTGCCGAGCGCCATGGCGGTTGCGGCCTGGGTCGGATCGATCACGGGAATCTGCAGCGCATCTTCCAGGCCGCGGCGCAGCCGGGCCATGCCGGCGCAGCCCATGACGATCGCACCGGCGCCATCCTGCTCCTTCAACGCGCGTCCGACCTCGATCATCTTCGCGAGCGTGCCTTCGCCGGAGGCAGTCTCGGCTACGCTCATATTGAGCGGCCGTTCCCCCGCAAGCCGGTCCATCAATCCCATTTGGCGTAAGTAACGGATGTGCCGGCGGATCGAGCGTTGCGCGATCGCGATGACGCCAAAGGTCTCAGCCCGCGTCATCGCAGTCAGGACGCCGCATTCGGCGATGCCGAACACCGGGCGGTCGGTGCCTTCCCGGCAGACATGCAGGCCGGGATCGCTATAGCAGGCGATCACGAAGGCGGATGCACTGTTGTCGCTCTCGATCAGCCGCCGCAGCGGCAACGCCACGCTGTCGACGTCGGCCTGGCTCTCAATCCCGTAAGGTCCCTCGGCGAGCGTGGTGCAGACGATTTCCGGTCCGTCAGCGAAATCGAGCGGTTTGAGCGCGTCTTCCAGTCCTTTGGTCACGGCAACATTGGAATTTGGATTGATCACGAGGATGCGCGGGCGGGACATGTCTCTTCCTTGCAAGCTTTGCAGCTCAGCCATGGCTTGCAGCTATTAGCATAGTTTGCAAAGTTTCGAATGAGGGTTTTACGCAGCCCGGTCTCGCGTTTTTATGTTCCGGAGAATCTCATGGCCGAACCCGCTTATGACCTCGTGATCCGTGGCGGCCGCGTGGCGACCGCTTCCGACGTTTTCGAGGCGGATGTCGGCATTGCCGGCGAAACCATCGTTGCGATCGGCCGCGACTTGCCGGCCGGCCAGCGCGAAATCGATGCGCATGGCAAGCTGGTTCTGCCCGGCGGCGTCGACAGCCACGCCCATATCGAGCAGCTTTCGGCGGCGGGCATTATGAACGCCGATACTTTCGAAAGCGCGACCGCGTCAGCGGCTTTCGGCGGCACCACCACCGTCATCTCGTTTGCGGCCCAGCATGTCGGCATGCACCTGCCGCAGGTCGTGAACGATTACCACGCGCTCGCCCGAAAGGGCGCGGTGATCGACTATGCCTTCCATATGATCATTGCCGACCCGACGGCCGAGACGCTCGCTCACGATATTCCGGCGCTGGTCAAGGAAGGGCATGCCTCGATCAAGATCTTCATGACCTACGACCGGCTGAAGATCGATGACGAGTCGTTGCTCGATATCCTGGTGGCGGCGCGCGAGTCCGGGGCGATGCTGTGCGCGCATGCCGAGAACCACGGCATCATTGCCTGGATGGTCAAACGACTATTGGCTCGCGGCTACACACATCCGAAATACCATTCGATCAGCCATGCCCGCTTTTCGGAAGCCGATGCCTTCAATCGCCTGATCGGCATGGCCGCGCTGGTCGACCAGCCGATCATGATCTTTCACGTTTCCACCGCCGAAGGCGCCAAGGTGATCCGCCAGGCGCGCGGGGAGGGGCTCAAGGTGTTCGCGGAGACCTGCCCGCAATATCTTTTTCTCACCGCCGAAGATCTAGACAAGCCTGGCGCGGAAGGCGCGAAGTGGATGTGCAGTCCGCCGCCGCGCACGGTGGCCGATCAGGAAGCGCTGTGGCAGGCGTTGACGCTCGGCGATCTCCAGACGATTTCGTCGGACCACGCGCCCTACCGTTTCGATGAGAGCGGCAAATTGCGCGCCGGCTCCAATCCTGATTTCAAGCAGGTGGCAAACGGCCTGCCGGGTCTCGAGGTGCGGTTGCCGCTGTTGTTCGATGCGATGGTGTCGAAAGGGCGTCTGGGTCTCGAGAAGTTCGTAGAACTGACCGCGACGGCGCCCGCAAAAATCTACAATCTGCATCCGCGCAAGGGATCGATCGCGATCGGCGCGGACGCCGATATCGCGATCTGGGACCCCGCGCGCGAGGTCACCTTGTCGGATGCGATGATGCATGACCTGACCGGCTACACACCCTACGCCGGTCGAAAGCTGCGCGGATGGCCAATGACGGTGCTGTCGCGAGGACGGGTCGTCGTCGCTGATGGCAAACGGATGGCAAATCCCGGGTCGGGCCGCTTCCTGGCGCGCACCGGCGGTGAGGCCGCAAAGCCCACCGGAAGACTGGTCGCGGATATGGACCCCGAACGAAACTTCGGCGCAAAATTGCTCTAGACATCACCGACTATGACGCACGGGGGCTTGGAACATTGAATATCCTGATCTTTGGCGGCACCGGTTTCGTCGGGATCAATATCGCCTCCGCGCTGCTGGCGCGTGGCCATGCCGTGACCCTGTTCGATCGCGGAGCCTTGCCAGACGCTGCCGCCCAAGCCTTCGCAAGCTTTGGCGGCAGACTGAGTGTGGTTGAAGGCGACGTCAGGGAATCGCGCGTCATTGAGACGATCATCGCGCGCGGCTTCGATGCGATCGTTCTGGGAGCGGCGATCACCGCAGGCACCGCGCGCGAGACCTCCGATCCGCAGTCGATCCTGCAAGTCAATTTGATGGCGCAGGTGCCGATCCTGACGGCTGCGCACCGCTATCGTGTGCGGCGGGTGATCAACCTGTCGTCGGGATCGGCTTTTGGCGCGGCGGCGTTCCGGCACGCTCTGCTCGATGAAGAACTGCCGTGTGAGCCGGTCTCGCTCTACGCCATCAGCAAATACGCCTCTGAAAGAGTGACGGCCCGTCTGGCCGCGCTATGGCAGGCCGATTTTGTCAGCGTGCGGCTGAGCGGCGTGTTCGGGCCGTGGGAACATGCCACGGGCGTGCGCGACACGCTAAGCCCACAGATGCAAATCATCGCGGCGCTACATCAGAAAAGAGCGGCGCTGCTGTCCCGGCCGGGAGTCCGCGACTGGATCTACGCGCCCGATGTTGCCGACGCGGTGGCCGTACTGATTGAGGCCGCAAAGCCGAGGCACGGCCTCTATCATATATCGACCGGTAATGAGTGGACGGCGCTGGAATGGGGCGAGCGGCTTGCCGCGCTCAATCCCGGGTTCGTCTGCCGTCTCGCTGATCCCGGCGAGAATCCGACCGTCGATCTGCACAGCGATGCCGATCGCGCCCCGCTTTCGATTGCGCGCATGGAAGAGGAATTTGGCTGGCGAGCCCGCTATGGTTGTGCGGATTCCGCGGCCGACCTGAACACATGGTGGAATAGTCATGGAGAGGGAATCTGACATGCGGCTGAAGGACCGGATCGCGGTTGTCACCGGCGCAGGGTCCGGCATCGGCCGCGCCAGCGCATTGTTGTTCGCTAGCGAAGGCGCCTTTGTCGCGCTGGTTGATCGCGATGAAGCCGGGATGCGCGAAACGCTGGATGCCATTCGCCGCATCAAAGGAGACGGCTCGGCGCATCAGGGCGATGTCGGAGAGTTTGAGTTCGCCAGGGCGACGGTTGAAGGCGTGATATCCCTGCATGGCCGTCTGGATGTGTTGATGACCGCGGCCGGTTGGTCCTGTGGCGGCACGGTCGTGACAACGGATCCCGCCGATTGGGATGCGGTTTTTCGTACCCATGTCGGTGGCACCTGGCTCTGGGCGCGTGCGGCGATCCCGCAGATGCAGCGGCAGCGCAAGGGCTCCATCGTCACGGTCGCCTCGCAACTGGCGATCGCCGGTGGCAAAGGCAACAGCGCCTACATCGCGGCGAAAGGCGCGATCGTCAGCCTGACCAGAACCATGGCGGTCGATTTTGCGACAGATGGAATCCGCGTCAATGCGATTGCGCCCGGCGCCATCGAGACGCCGATGCTGAAGCGGAGTTTTGCCCGGCATGCGGATTCGGAAGCCGTGCGCGAAACATCGCGCAACCGCCATGCCATGAAGCGCTTCGGCAGGCCGGACGAGGTTGCGGAGGCCGCGCTCTATCTCGCAAGCGATGCGTCTTCTTTCACCACCGGCGTCGTTCTGCCCGTCGACGGAGGCTGGCTTGCCGCCTGAGCGAAACGACCGTCCGCGAGGGCTTTAGGCATGAACGATTTGACCGCTCTCGAAGCTCAGGTGCGAGACGATCTTGCC
Source organism: uncultured Alphaproteobacteria bacterium (assembly GCA_963788885.1). GTDB lineage: Bacteria > Pseudomonadota > Alphaproteobacteria > Rhizobiales > Xanthobacteraceae > Bradyrhizobium. Next base: position 27,289 of record CAWBIR010000006.1, read on the forward strand.
AAGACCTCGCATCCTTCGGCGCCCTGGCTCAAGCCGAAGATCGGACCGGATGGCAAGCCGGCGTTGGATGTCCTGATCGTCGGCGGTGGGCAATCGGGGCTGGCCACAGCTTTCGGCCTGATGCGCTCGCAGGTCACCAACATCCTGATCATCGACAAAGCCGAGGAAGGCAAGGAAGGGCCGTGGCTCTCTTACGCACGCATGCACACGCTGCGGAGTCCGAAGGATTTCACCGGACCCGATCTCGATGTTCCTAGCCTGACGTATCAATCCTGGCATGAAGCGCGCTTCGGCAAGGAAGACTGGCGGAAGCTTGACCTGATCCCGCGCGAACGCTGGGCGGAATATCTGCTCTGGTTCAGGCGTGCCGTGGGCCTGATGGTACGCAATGGTTGCGAGCTTCTGGAGATCGCGCCCGCCATTGGCGGACTGCTCGCAGCAGCAGTCGCAAGCGATGGCGCAACGGAGGTGCTCTATGCGCGCAAGATCGTGCTGGCCACGGGGCAGGAAGCGATGGGCAATTGGACCATCCCCGAGCCACTGCGGCACTTGCCGCCGAGGCAGGTGGTTCGCGCCTCCGACGATATCGATTTCGGCGCGCTCACCGGCCGAACCGTGGCCGTGATCGGCGCCGGTGCGACAGCGTTTGATAACGCAGCGATGGCACTCGAGGCCGGCGCCGCAGAGGTTCATCTCTTGTGCCGCCGTGCCGAAATCCAGGTGATCCAGCCTTATCGGTGGCTGACGTTTCGCGGTTTCCTGCGTCACTTCTGCGATCTCGATGATGCCTGGCGCTGGCGTTTCATGCGCGCCATCCTCGAACTGCGCGAAGGATTTCCGCAGGCGACCTATGACCGTTGTGCAAGATTTCCCAATTTTCATCTGCATGAGGGATCGCCGATCGAGGCCGCGCACGAGACGGGCGAGGAAATCGAATTGCACACGCCGAGCGGCGCGTTGCGCGCGCACTTCGTCATCAGCGGCGCCGGCACCGAGATCGATTTTGCCGAGCGTCGCGAGATGAAGAACTTCGCCGGCAATATCGCCACTTGGGCCGATCGCTACCAACCCCCGCAAGACGAACAGAGCCCGCGTCTGGGGCGTTATCCCTATCTTGCTGACGATTATGCGCTCACCGAACGTGTCGCCAGCGTCACGCCGTGGATCAGCAACATCCATGTCTTTGCGTTCGCCTCGACCATGAGCTTTGGGCCGTCGGGCTCCTCGATCAATGCCATGACGACGGCGATTCTCAAGCTGGTCCATGGTTTGACCCGAGGCCTGTTCCGTGCGGATGTCGAGCGGCACTGGAAATCGTTTCAGGCCTATGACGTGGCGCAGGCGGTGATCCCACGGCAAAATCGGTCTGACGAGCGCTAATGACAGCAAACGGCCGGAAAATCGATGGCGCCGGCTCCGGCCGGACCGCGCGAAAAAATGCGCTTGGCGCGCAATTTGCTTAAATGCAACAATGAGAATGAACGTGGGGCCAGCGATCCCCCAGGGCTATTCAGAGGATGGAACAATGCGGATTCGGATTTGCAGTCTTGCCTTGGTCGGGTTCGCAGCGCTCGCGCTTTCGTTTCGCGCCGAACCGGCTTACGCGCAATCGCGCGCCGAGACGTTGCGATATGTCACCGGTGCTGCCGTCAACACGCTCGACCCGAACGTGCCGGGCTCAACCCGCGAAGCATTTGCGGTGAGTCTCTCCACCTATGACCGGTTGGTCTCATTCGGCCGCAAGCAACTCAACGGCAAATGGGTGTTCGACCTCGACAAGATCACGGGCGAACTCGCTGAATCCTACGAGGTCAGCCCGGACGGCTTGAAGCTTACTTTCCATCTGCGCAAGGACGCCAAATTCCAGGACGGAACGCCGGTGACCGCGGAAGACGTCAAGTGGTCGCTCGATCGCGCCGTGACCGCGCCCGTGCTCGGCAAGGCGCAGTTGCTGACGGGATCGATGACCAACGCCGACCAGTTCAAGGTGATCGACCCGCTGACGTTTGAAGTTACGCTGCCCAAGCCGGACAAACTGGCGCTGCCCAATCTTGCGACCGTCTATCCCATCATCATCAATTCCAAGGTCGCAAAAGCCAATGCGACCGCAGACGATCCCTGGGCGGTCGGCTGGCTCAAGGAGCATACGGCCGGCAGCGGCGCTTACGTGATCGAGAGCTTCAAGCCCGGCGAGCAGGTGATCCTCAAGCGCAACGAAGCTTGGAATCGGGGCACTACGGAGAAGGCCGCGTCATTCAAGCGGCTGATCATACAAACCGTGCCGGAGCCGGCGACGCGGGCGAATCTGGTCGAGCGCGGTGATGCCGACATCACCGTCGATTTGCAGGCCAGTGACGTGCAATCGCTGGAGAGCAAGGGAACGCTGAAGGTGATTTCGACGCCACAGTACAACGCTGTCACCTTCATTTCGATGAACAACACGATTCCGCCGTTCGATAACATCAACGTGCGCCGCGCGGTGGCCTTTGCGCTGCCCTACGACGACATGTTCAAAGCCGCCTTGTTCGGGCGCGGCACGCCGCTGTTCAACGCCGAATGGAAGGACGGCAAGCCGACCACCAGCGCCTTCCCGTTCCCGCAGCCGGTCAAGCTCGATCTCGAAAAGGCCAAAGAATATCTGAAGGCCGCCGGCATGGCGGACGGCTTCTCGACGACGTTCAGCTTCAATGTCGGCCAGGCCTCGACCGCAGAGCCGATGGCGGCGCTGGTCAAGGAATTGCTCGGCAAGATCGGCATCAAGGTCGAGATCCAGAAGCTGCCGGATGCGCAGATGTCGACGCAGATCAACGAAAAGAAACTGCCGTTCTTCACGGAGGGCATCGTCGCGTGGCTGCCCTCGACCGATTATTTCTACCGCAACTTCTATACCGGCAATCAGCGCTGGAACTACGCCAGCATCGATAACCCCGAACTCACCGCGCTTGCGCAGCAGGCCCGCTTCGAGCCGGACAAAGCGAAATACGACGAAGAGAGCCTTAAGCTGAATGCGATCCATGTCGCGACCATGCCGCAGGTCGCGCTCTGGCAGCCGGCCCAGGATGCGGTGATGGCCAAATCGCTCGACGGCTACACCTATCAGTTCCATCGCCAGGTCGACTACCGCGACCTCAGCCGCAAGTAGTCCTGATTGCGATGAAGAGCTTTGGCGCAACGATGGTGCGGGCCGCGCGACGTTTCGCATCGTCGCTGCCTGCCCTGTTCGGGGTGCTGGTTTTCACGTTCCTTTTGATGAGGGTTTTGCCGGGCGATCCCGCGGTGTTCTTTGCCTCCGGACCCAATGCGGGCAAGGAAGAGATCGAGGTCATCCGCAAACAAATGGGCCTCGACAAGCCCATTCCCGAACAGTTGGTGCACTACCTCTACGATGTCGGACGCGGCAATCTCGGCAAATCATTGATGACGGGACAATCGGTCACGACCGATTTGCGCGAACGTCTGCCGGCCTCGCTTGAACTGACGTTGACCGCGCTTCTGATCGCGTTGCTGTCGGCGGTCCCGCTCGGGGTAATCGCGGCATTGCGGCCGGGCTCGATCATCGATCACGGCGTGCGGCTGTTTTGCGCGCTCGGGGTTTGCGTACCGACCTTCGTGTCGGGTCTCCTGCTGATTTACGTCTTCTACTATCTGCTCGGTCTCGCGCCCGACCCAACCGGCCGCATCGATGTCTTCACCTCCCTGCCGCCGCAGCGAACCGGCTTTCTGACGATCGATTTCCTGCTGGCCGGCGATCTCGATGGCTGGTGGGTCGCGTTTCGTCAGTTGATCTTGCCGGCGGTGACCATGGCTCTGTTCGTAATCGCGCCATTGGCGCGCATCACGCGCGCCTCGATGCTGGTTTCGCTCGGCAGCGATTTCGTGCGCACGGCGCGTTCGGTCGGGTTGTCATGGTGGCGTATCGTCGTTACCTACGCGCTGCGTAACGCCATCCTGCCGGTGATCACGATTGCCGGCATCGTGTTTTCGACGATGTTGGGCGCCAATGTGCTGGTCGAAAAAGTCTACTCCTGGCCGGGCGTCGCGTCCTACGCGCTCGACGCGCTGCTATCGTCCGACTACGCGCCGGTACAGGGCTTCGTGCTCCTGATGGCGAGCATCTTCGTCGTGGTCAATCTCCTGGTCGATGTCCTCTATGGCATCGCCGATCCGCGGGTATCGATCTGATGGCAAGCGCCACGCTGCGTCATACGGCCTGGATTTTGCGAGGCAACCCGTTGACGGCGGTTGCGGCGGCCGGCGTGCTGATGCTGGTGCTGATTGCGATCTTCGGCCCATCGATCGTGCCGTACGACCCGATCGCTTCCAATGTGTCGGAAGCGCTGTTGCCGCCGAGCCGCCTGCACCTGGCCGGAACCGATCAGCTCGGCCGCGATACGTTCAGCCGGCTTCTGGTGGCGACCCGGCTTGATCTCGTCATCGCCGTCTCGGCCGTTGGTATTTCCTTCGTGCTCGGTGCGGTCGTTGGCGCGTTTTGCGGCTATGCCGGCGGACGGCTCGATCGCTCGGTCGGCCGGTTCGTCGACGTGATGATGGCCTTCCCGCTGTTTGTGCTCGCCATGGCCATGGTGGCTGCGCTCGGCAACCGCGTCGAGAATATCGTGATTGCGACCGCGATCATCAATCTGCCGTTCTACATCCGCTTTGCCCGCGCCGAGGTCAATGTCCGCCGCAATCTCGGCTGGGTCGAGGCCGCGCGGGCGAGCGGCGAGAGCAATGCATCGGTTGTGCTGCGTTTTCTGCTGCCAAATGTCTTGCCGGCGATGGCGGTGCAGATGTCGCTCAATCTCGGCTGGGCCATTCTCAACGCCGCCGGGCTTTCCTTCATCGGCCTCGGCGTCCGGCCGCCGACGCCGGAATGGGGCATCATGGTCGCGGAGGGCGCGCGCTTCATCTCGACCGGAAAATGGTGGCTGGTCGCCTTTCCCGGCCTCGCCTTGATGCTGGCGGTGTTGTGCTTCAACCTGCTCGGTGACGGATTACGGGACATTCTCGATCCCCGAATGCGGACATGACCGAGCCGCTGCTTCGCATCGAAGACCTTCATGTCGCGTTCTCGACAAGGCAGGGTCTTGTCGAGGCGGTACGCGGGGTCACGCTTTCGCTCGCGTCAAGTGAAATGCTCGGCCTCGTCGGCGAAAGCGGCTCCGGGAAATCCGTTACGGGATTTGCGACCACGCGGTTGCTCGACCCCGCCGGCCGGGTAACGAAGGGACGAATTCTTTATCGCGGCCAGGACATCACCAAAATTCCGGACGGCGATTTTCGCGCGCTCCATGGCGCCGCGTTGTCGATGATCTTTCAGAATCCGCGCGCCGCGCTTAATCCGATCCGCGCCGTCGGCCTTCAGATTGCCGATGCGATCCTCAGCCACAAGCGGATGTCGAAGCAGGCCGCAAGCGAGGAAGCGCTCGAGCTGTTGCGCGCCGTGCAGATTCGCGATCCGGAAACGCGGATGTCCGCCTATCCGCATGAGTTGTCCGGCGGCATGTGCCAGCGCGTGATGATCGCGATTGCGATTTCCTGTAATCCGATGCTGCTGATCGCGGACGAGCCGACAACCGGCCTCGATGTCACCACGCAAAAGGTGGTGATGGACCTGTTGGTCAGCATTGCCGCCGCGCGCGGCATGGCGACCATCTTGATCACGCACGATCTGGGGCTCGCCGCGCAATATTGCGGTCGAGTCGTTGTGATGGAAAAGGGGCGTCTGGTGGAGGAGGCTCCGCCGGAGACACTCTTTCGCCAACCGCAACACACTTATACCAAGCGCTTGGTCGCGGCCTCTCCGACCGCATCCTCACGGATCGAAGATTTGGTGACCGATGAGGAGCGCGGCGCATACCTGGCGGTTCTTGCAGCGTGCAAGCCGCTGCTGGAGCCGCCCCCGGGCACGCCGCCGCTGCTGGATGTGAGAAATCTCGCCAAGCGCTACGATCAGGGACCACCGGCGCTTTCGAATTTCTCCATGACCATGAAGGCCGGCGAAAGCGTCGGCCTCGTCGGCGAGTCCGGCTCGGGCAAGACCACGACCTCGCGCATGATCTGCCGGCTGATCGACCCTAGCGAAGGCGAGATCCTGTTCGACGGCGAGTCTATCGGCCACTTGCCTGCGCGGGAGTTCCACCGTTCGTCGCATCGAAAAGACATTCAGATCGTCTTTCAGGATCCCAACGAAAGCCTCAACCCGCGATTCACGGCGTTCGACTGCATTGCCCATCCGCTTCTGCGGCTCTCAGGGATGCGTCCCGGCGATGCCTTGCGACGACGGGTCGAGGAATGCGCGGTGCGGGTGGGACTGCCGGTCGAATTGCTGTCGCGCTTTCCGCATCAACTCTCCGGCGGCCAGAAAGCCCGAGTCGGCATCGCCCGCGCCATCGCCTGCCGGCCGCGGCTTCTGGTATTGGACGAGCCGACCGCGGCGCTCGATGTGTCGGTGCAGGCTGTTGTGCTGCAACTATTGGACCGGCTGCGCCGGGAGGATAACCTCGCTTTGCTTTTTGTCAGCCACGATCTCAATGTGGTGCGTATGATGTGCGACCGGACTATCGTCTTGCGCAACGGAGGCATCGTCGAAGCGGGCGAGAGCCGGGCGCTGTTCGACAACCCGCAAACCGAATATACCCGCGCGCTGGTCGAAGCCGTTCCGCATCTGCGGAGCGAGCGGGTGCCGGAAATTATTGAGGGGTAATTGACATGACCCTTGCGCTCGATCACGTCGCGATCAACACACTGTTCGACATGGACCGCGCCGCGGCGCTGATGTCGCAGCTCGGCTTCACGTTGACGCCGCGCGGCTATCACTCGCTCGGTTCGATCAATCATCTCATGATGTTCGAACAGGACTATCTGGAGCTGATCGGCCTGCCGTCGGGCACGGATAAATTGCGCAAGGACGTGCTCGAAAGTCCGCGCGGCCTGAATGGGCTGGTGTTCAAGGTCAGCGACGCGGACGCGAGTGGGCGTGCTTTGCGTGAAAGTGGCCTTGCGATGCTCGAACCGCAGAGTTTTTCCCGGCCCGTGACCATTGACGGCGTCGAGCATCTCGCGCGCTTTCGTACCGTGCGCGCCGCGCCGGAAGTTTTTGAGGCCGGCCGCGTCTACTACTGCCAGCACTATACGCCTGAACTGGTCTGGCATCGTCCGTGGATGTCGCATCCCAATGCTGTTCGCGGCCTGAGTGAGTTGGTTATCGTGACTTCGAACGCGGAGATCGACGTCCCGCTTTATGCGAAGGCCGCTCAATCGTCTGCGGAGCGGCAAGGAGACGATTGGACGATCGCATTGCCCGGTGGTTTTCGCCTCACCCTGATTTCTGACGCGCGTTATCGTTCGCGTTACGGTGCCCTTGGCGTCGAGGCGGACGGCCGCCACAGCTTCTTTGGCGCAGTCGTGCTCGACGCCCCTGATCTCGCGCGTATCAGTAGTCTTGTTTCGGCCGTTCCGGATCTGCGCATTGAAGCCAGGCAGGACTCGCTGCGCGTGCTGGTGCCGTTCCTCAACACGCTGCTTGAATTCCGCGGATAGAGTTGGTTCAGGAGACCGCCGGATCGTCATCGCCGAGCGCTTCCCAGATCGCGCTGGTATGGGCGGTGAAGGCGGGATCCGTGCGCAGCCGCCGCAGGTTGCGCGGTCGAGGCAGGTCGATCCGATGTTCAGCGACGATGCGGGCAGGGCGCGGCGAAAACACCAGCACACGATCGGCGAGCGCAACGGCTTCTTCAATGTCGTGGGTGACGAACAGAATGCTGCGCCGCTCGGTTTCCCAGATCCGCAACAGTTCGCGCCCCATCGCCGCCTTGGTCTGAAAATCGAGCGCGCCGAACGGCTCGTCCATCAGCATCACCGCGGGCTGATAGGCCAGCATCCGGCCTAGCGAAACGCGGTGGCGCATGCCGCCAGAGAGCTGCGCCGGGTAGGCATCGTGAAACTCCGACAGCCGTAACAGCGCCAGTAACTCGGCGATACGTGGCGACCGCTGCGCGGGCGCCACGCCTGCAAGCTCCAGGCCGACCTCGATATTGCCGCGCACGGTGAGCCACGGCAGCAGCGTGTCCCGCTGGAACATGAAGCCGATATGTTCGGGCGGGCCGTCGACCTGCTTGCCATCGACCGAAATTACCCCGCTCTCCGCTGCGTTGAGGCCGGCGATGGCGCGAAGAATGGTCGACTTGCCGCAGCCGCTCGGTCCCACCAGAACCACGAATTCAGCGCGATCGACCGCAAGGCTGACGCGGTCAACGGCGAGCAGGCGCCCGCGCGGCGTCGCGTACGAGATCGAGACGTTATTGAGCAGGATGCGCGGCGCTCCGGCCGCGACCTTCATCTCGTCGCGGGACGCCAATGCAACACCTGTCGTTCGATGAGGAAGATGATCTGGTTGGCGATCATCGCCACCAGCATCAGGACAAGGAGTCCCGTGAAGACGCCGGTCGTATCAAGCTGGCCGCCGGCGCGCAGCACGTACCAGCCGAGCCCGCGATTGGCGCCGATCAGTTCTCCGACCACGGCGCCCACCAGCGACAGGCCGACGCCGATCCGCAATGACGCCAGCAACCAGGGAACGATCGAGGGAATCGTGACCTTGCGCAGGATGTAGGATTTCGGTGCGCGCATCGTGCGCATCAGATCGACCATATCGGGATCGACGGTGCGTATGCCCTCCGTGACGTTGAGGATGAAAACGAACACGACCATGGAGAACGACATCATGACCTTGGCGAGCAGGCTGATGCCGAACCACAGGATGAACATTGGCGCGAGTGCGACGCGGGGAAGGCCGTAAAGGCCCATCACGAAGGGATCGACAATCTCGGCGGCGCGGCGATATTTCGCGAGCGCAATGCCGATCGGCGTGCCGGCGAGCGCGCCGAGCAGCAGGCCGAGCGAGGCCTCCGAAACCGTGGCGCCGAGGTGCCGCCAGATCTCGCCGTTCGCGAACAGCGCCAGAAGCCTCTCGCCGATCAAGCTCGGCCGGCTGCTCCAGAATTCGTTGAATAAATTGCCGGCGGAAAATTCCCAGATCAGCAACAGCGCAACGACGAGGCCGGTACGCCAGAGCCAGATCGAAAGGCTGCTTCCTGAGGTGATCGTCTGCTCGGGCGCCGGGCCGCCCGGTGGGATCATCTCATCGGAGGCGGCGGGCTCGGTCATGGGGCGGTCTATCACGGCAGGTAGCGAAGGGCGACGACATCCGAATAGGAAAGTTCCTTCACCGAGGGATCAGCGATCCGCAGCATTTCAAGCGCGGTCTTGAATCCCGCCTCTTGCGCGCGCCCGTCATGGGAGAGGCTGCGCGCGGCGGCATCACGAGCAACGGTCACCACGAGCTCGGGCGACAGCGTCGGAAAGCGTTCGTGGACCGCGGCTTCCGTGACCTTCGGATCGGTCTGAATGAGCTGTTCGGCCTTGACGATCGCGCGCGCCACGGCGCGAGCCGTCGCGTCGTTGGATTTGAGCCAGCTTCCGACCGCGATCAGATCGAGCGCCATATAGTCGAGGTCGCGAAAATCGGCGACGAACTTGTACTTGCCGGTCGCCATATAGGCCTGGACGTCGGGGGTGGTGAACATGCCGGCCACGACGGATCCACGCTCGATCGCGGCCCGCATCGACGCGCCCGTGCCGGCCGCGAGGATTTCGTAATCGCTGTCGGGGTTGAGGCCGAGTTTGCGGATCATGAAGCGCAGCGTGTTGTCGGTCAGGCTGCCGGGTGAGGTGATGCCGACAGCCTTGCCGCGCAGGCTCGCGAGGTCGCTGGCGGGAGAGCCGGTGGGTGCCAGCAGCGAATACGGATGTTTGTCGAGCAACGCGACCAGCACCGCGCCGCCGAGCCCACGGCTTGCCAGCCGCATGGCGTGGTCGCCGGCGCAGATGCAGAGATCGATGCCGCCGCCAGCTAACGCTTGCACGGCGGGTCCGCCGCCGTCGAAATCGATGATTTCGGCATTGATGCCCTCGGCCTCGAACAGTTTCTGCTGGATCGCGACGACGACCGGGATCGAGGCGATCGAAACCTGAGCCGATCCGATCCGAAGCGCGGTCGCGGCCTGCGCGCCATCCATCACCAAAGGCAGTATGCCCAGGACACCAAGAACGAGCGCAACCAAACGAATTCGCAATTGCGTCGTCCGATTCATGTGCGATCCTGTCTCAATTCGGAAGCTTGGCTGCAAACGGCGAGTTGCGAAGACAGAGGCAGCCTTTCGGGTCCTGCCACAGCCGTTCCTTTTCGTGCAAAAGGCCGATCGCGCGCGCAACTGCATTGAACTCGTACGCCGAAAAACGCTCGGCGACGTCGGTGAAGTAGAGCGGCGTCTTTTCCAGCACGGCCGCAATTTCCTCGGCGAGCTGGGCGATGACATCCGGGGACGCTTTCCCGGCTTCTCCGTCGGCCTTGCCGCCGACGTAGTCCGCGATCTTGGCGCTGTCGGCGTAAGCGTAGGTGATGCGCTCGTAGCGCTCTTTCGGGATGCCTTCCGAGATCGTCGCGTCGATGCCGACCTTGGCGGTGGTCGGCACTACCCCGTGCGGCGTCGGCTGTAGCGATGGATCAAGCGGTTTGCCGCGGGCATTGCTCACGATCATGATATCGCGATCGCCCTGCACGCGCGTGGCGATCGCCCATTCGACCTCGACCGGATTGAACACGTCGATGTCGTCGTCAACCACGACGACATGCTTGATATCCATGACCGAGAGCGCCGCGAGCAGCGCGTTCTTGCCGTCGCCGGGCTGCTTCTTGATCGAGATCACCGCATGCCAGAAGGTGACACCGCCCATCGTCATGTTGATGTCCTTGACGACGACGCCAGCGGTCCGCAGCGCCTGGCGGATCGCGGCGTAGCGCGTCGGCGCCATCAGCCAGGTATTCTCCCAGGGCATATGCAGCGCGTAATAGATGGCGTCGCGGCGCATCGAGACCGACGTGATGCGGACGATCGGATTCCAGTGCAGCCCACCCATCAGCCAGGTGAATTCGCCGAAGCGGCCCTCGGGATGGGTCCAGCCGGTCGGCAGCACTTCGCCTTCCAGGACGATTTCTGCGTCGGCGACGTAGGGCACATCGACGGTATCGCCGGCCGCGAGTTTGATAGCCTGGCCGCGAATGCCGCCGGCAATCGCCATCTCGTCCGTTCCAAGCGGCGCCTTGAAGCCGGCGCCGAGCAGTTCGATCGGGTGCGTGCCGATACTGATCGAGATCGGCAGCGGCCGCTTCGCCTCGTAGGCGCGCTGCACGAACAGCCGCATGTTGTTCGGCGTCACGATGTCGATCCCGGTCAGGTTCTTTTCCTTGACCATGAAACGGTAAATGCCGGTGTTGATCCCGAATTCGGGATCGCGGGCGATGACGACGCCGGCGGTGATCATCGGGCCGCCGTCGTAGATCGACGACATCGGGATCGGCAATTTGTAGAGATCGACGTCGTCGCCCTTCATCACCACTTCGCGCGCGGGTGACGTTGCGACGCGCTCTGGCGGAATCGGTTTGGCAATGCCGTTCTTCAGCCGCTCCTCGATGTCGAGATATTCACTGGCCCCCATAGCCATCATCATCCGCTCGCGCGAGCGAATGATGCCGGAAACGACCGGGATGTCGTAGCCGATCACCTTATGAAAAAAGATGGCCTTGTCCGATTGATCGACGAGGGTCGCGATATGGCGGATATCGATCGGCTGATGGAAATCGATCAATTCGCCGGCCTGGCGCAGGCGATCGAGGAAGCTGCGAAAGGTATCATCCATCGGCTCTAACTCCGTATTCCGGCGCCGTGACTGCTGTCAGCATTGGCCGGTGCCGTTCGCTGCCGTAACCGTTCGGTCGCCATGTCGTGCAACGCCTTGCGATCAAGCTTGTTGGTCGAAGCCAACGGGAGGCTATCGACAAACCAGATCGACCTCGGATGCTGGTAGGCCGGCGCGTTCGCCAGCGAAAAGGCTTTTAGCTGGGCTTCGTCGAGATCGCTTCCCTCGCGCTTCACCACAAACGCGACCGGCTTGGTGCCTTTGATATCGTCATCGACCGGCACGACGCAGGCCTGGATGACGTCCGGATGGCTTTCAAGCATCTTCTCGACCTCGCCGGGAAAGATGTTCTCGCCGCCGCTGACGAACATGTCGTCGGTCCGGCCGACGAAAAAGTGGAAGCCGTTTTCGTCGCGCCGAAATACATCGCCGGTGATGTAAAATCCGTCAGACGTGATCGGCGAGGGCACATCGGGGCGGTTGTGATAGCCGTTCATGATCGCGGGGCTCTTCATTTCGAGCACGCCGAAATTCGAAGGCTTGCCGTCTTCACTAATCAGGCGGACCTGCACCTTCGGATGCGGATAGCCGACCGACATGTCCGGTTGTGGTAGTTGCTTCGGGTGCGGCCCGAAAACGACCGGGCCGCCTTCGGTCGTGCCATAGGCGTTGGTGACAGCGGCCTTTGGAAGCGCTTTGTGGATCGCGTCCATCAGGCTTTGACTCACCGGCGCCGATCCCATTCGCAAATATTCCACGCTGGAGAGGTCGGTGGCCGCGAACCTCTCTTTATCGTTCAGCATCATCGCGATCATCGGGGGGACCGCCGTGAGCCAGGTGCAGTCGTATACCTCGATAGCTTCGAGGTAGAGTTGCGTCGTGAACTGTGGAAGCAAAATCACAGTTGCGTGGGCCGCATGCGCCAACTGGCTCATGGCCAACGCGTTCATGTGGTAGAGGGGCGCGGCAACCAGGAAGCGGTGACGGCTCATGTCCTGCGCGGCCATGCGCTGCTCAACCACCCAGATATGGCTCTGGTGCGAGAGCACGACACCCTTCGGGCGCCCTGTCGACCCCGACGTATAGAGAAATATCGCGGGCTCGCGATCCGCAGGTATGACCGGGGTGAACGGTCCGGGTTTTATGAAGCTTGCGAAATCGGTCTCGCCGTTGCCGCTGTCGAAACAGATGCGCGGCAGATCCTTCGGCGCACTGGCAAGGCGAGCCGCATCACAAAAAACGAGCTTGGCGCCGGAGTCGCGAATGATGTAGTCGATCGTTGCCGGCGGAAACTTGAAATTGACGGGCACGGCGACAAAGCCGGCACGCATGATACCGTGTACGGTCGTGAGAAATCCGAAACGATTGGCCGAGAGAATGGCGACGCGGTCACCGCGGGCCAAGCCGCGTGCGGTGAGCGCTCGCGCGACAGCATCGGCCTGCATCTCAAAATCGCGGTAGCTGAAGCGACGCTCGTGGCCGGTGCCGAGATCGATGACCGCGAGCTTGTCGAGATCGCCGTCCTTTGACGTCAGGACGCCCAGATTGGAAAACGAAGGCGGCACCACGCGTTCCCGTCAGGCCGGCGGCGCAGTCAGGTAGGTCCCGCGGCCGCTCGCTAGCAGGCGGCCCTCCTTGTCGAAGACCTTGGCCTCCGCCACCGAGAACTGCTTTCCGAAATGCACGATCTCGCCGCGGATTGTCAGCATGCCCGGCATGGCGGCACGATGATAATCGACGCGCAAATCCACCGTCGGAACCCCGCGGCCGGTTTTGGAAACCATCGCCCAGTCGGCGGTGAGGTCCACGAGCGCTGCCAGAATGCCGCCATGGGTGTAGCCGCGGTCGGGATTGACGACCCATTCCTCGCGCCAGGTCGCGGTCAGTTCGATCGTTCCTTCGTCGACCGCCATCACTTTCAGGCCGAGCCATTGATGGTACGGTCCGCCGGATATCAACTTCTGGACGTCTTCGACGCTCGGAATTTCGCTCATCGCACAAACCTTCTTGGCCTTGTTTAGCTAACGCCGGCCTTTACGGGACGACCACGACCTTGCCGATAACTTCGCGGTCGCGGATCAGGCGCAAACCTTCGGCTGCCTTTTCGAGCGGCAGCACGGCGTCGATCACGGGCGCGATCTTCTTCTCGGCGATCATTTTCATCAGATCGGTCAGATTGTCCTCATAAAAGCTGTTGGAGCCGATCACCTTCAGTTCAAAACTCCAGATGTAGCGCAGGTCTTCCTTCGGATCATGACCGGCAGTCGCGCCGCATACCAGAAGGCTGCCGCCACGCTTGAGGCAGCGCAGCGACGGCACCCAGGTGTCGCCGCCGGTGAAATTGATCACGACGTCGACGCCGCCTTCGTGGGTACGGCGTTGCGGCTTGCCGTATTTCTCGACCGCCCATTTCGAGAAATCGACTTCCTTGTAGTTGATCACCTCGTCGGCGCCCATCGCCTTGAGCTTTTCAAGCTTCTCGGCGCTGCTGGCGCAGGCAATAACTTCGGCGCCGAGCAGCTTGCCCAGGATGACACAGCCGGTGCCGACGCCGCCGCTCGCGCCGAGAACCAGAACGCGATCGCCCTTTTTGACCGTATTATGGGTGATCAGCATGCGATGCGCGGTGCCGTAGGCAACCGGCAGCGAGGCTGCTTCCTCAAAGGACACGCCGTCCGGCATGGCGATCAGTTGATCGGCGTCGACGAGGCAATATTCGGCCATGCCGCCATCGAGCATCTCGCCCATCAGGCCCTTTTTCTTGTTGAGCGGATTGACGAGGACGCGGCTGCCGACCTTCCAGCCCGAGACGCCTTCGCCGAGCTCGGTGATTTCGCCGGCCATGTCGAGGCCGATCACCACCGGCAGCGGAACCTTGATGCCGGGCATGCCCTTTACTGTGAAAACGTCATGATAGTTAAACGACGAGGCGCGCACGCGGATCACGACGCTTCCGGGCTTTGCCTTCGGCTTCGGGTGATCTGTCACCAGCTCCAGGTTTTCCAAACCGCCGTGTTGGCGCAAAAGCAGCGCCCTCATCGTCTCTGACATTTCGTTATCCCGTTCAATACGGCCCTCGCGCGTGGGTCAGCGCAGGAGCTTCAAATGGCGCCGGCAGTTTGCTGAGGGGCGGCGCAAGATCAAGCGCCAATCCTCGCAACCCACCCATTCGGGGAAGGATTTCGCACTTTGGCAGGTGCGTGTGCAATAGCCTTCAACCGGGCCGGGGGCGATCAGGATGCATCTAGTGGTCCGGTTCTAACATTTGCATCCCGGTGCGGCTTGCATTTTTGCAAATGTTAGAATCAAGGGACCACCAGCAAATACAGGTTTCTAGTGGAGCTTTGGATTTGACGTTCGCTTTGCGCATTCCGGGCTACGGGGTAGCGAATGTCAAATCCGCTCCACTAGTATGGCCGCTCCGACGACCGCGTCGATCGACGGCGAAAGACGGGCGTCCAGCTTGATTCCGCGTTTGTCCGTAAAGAACGTGACGACGTCGTTCAAAACGGCACGGAGCTGTTCCGGCGTTGCCGGACCATGCCCCGGCGGCCTGGGCGGAAGACATTCGGCCAGGAGCCGATTTTCGAGCTTTTCGGCCTCGAGTTCGAGCGCCTTGATTTTGGAGCGGAATGGTTCGGTCGCCTCGCCCGGTGCGGGCTGCGGCCCGGTCTTCAATTCGGTGCGGATGGCCCGCAGTTTTTTGACGATCTGTTCACGCCAGGGACCGCAAGCCTCGTCGAGAGCCCTGATCTCGTCAGCTGTCAACAATGTGCGACGTTTGACGGCGGCGAAGGTCGCCATCATCAGCAGCATCACATCGACGCCCGCCTCGTTCTGCAAAGTGAGACAGGCTTCCGCAACATCGGGTCTTGCGTAGATGGTAAGGGCGAAAGCCCAGCTCTCGGCGTCCAGGTTGGGCCGGGGGGCGCTCATTCTGTGTTCTTGATGGAATGCAGTCCGCCCCAGCGGCTGACGGCGGTGTTCTCGATATCGAAGAGATCGAGCACCCGTCCCAACGTGTGATCCACCATCTGCTCGAGATTCGCAGGCCGTGCATAAAATGCCGGCACCGGCGGATAAACGATTGCGCCGATCTCGGTCGCCGCCGTCATGGCGCGCAAATGGCCAAGATGAAGCGGCGCTTCGCGAACGATCAGCACCAGGCGCCGTCTTTCCTTCAGCACGACGTCGGCGGCACGCGTGACCAGTGAGGAGGTCACGCCCGACGTGATCTCGGCGAGGCTTCGCATCGAGCAGGGCGCAATCACCATGCCCATGGTTCGGAACGATCCGCTGGCGATCGAGGCGCCGATATTGTCGACCTGATGAACGACGCCGGCGAGTGCCGAGACCTCGGCGATACCGATGTCCATTTCCTGGGTCAGCGTGATCTTGGCCGAGCGGCTCATCACCAGATGAGTCTCGATATCTGTCGCCTGCAACAGGCGCAGCAACCGGACGCCATAGATCGCGCCAGAAGCGCCGGTGATGCCAACGATCAGTCGTCTCGGATGTGAGCTCATTGAAAGCCGAACCAGTTTTGGAACAGGTGAAGTGCTATTCCCCTCGGAAGTAGCACAGAGTCAAAGCCGCGTTAAGTTAACGGGAAACTCTGGCCTCTTTCAGCGATGCCGCCCATGGGATAGCCTAAGGCCATGAAGCTTCCACGTCGTCGTTTTCTGCGCTTCGCCGCCGGTATTGCGGCGTTGCCGGCTCTCTCGGGATTGGCAAGAGCGCAATCCTACCCAGTCCGGACCGTTCGGGTGATCGTGCCGTATTCGCCGGGCGGTCCCACCGACGTCTGTGCGCGGCTGGTCGCGCAAAAGCTCTCGGATCGCCTGGGCAAGCAGTTCTATGTCGAGGATATCGTCGGCGCCGGAGGCAATATCGGCACCGGGCAGGCCGCGCGAACCGCGCCGGACGGCTACACGATCCTCATTACGGTTAACAGCTACGTGATCAATCCGACGCTGTATGAGAAGGTTCCGTACGACGTTCTGAAAGACTTCGAGGCGGTGACGCAGATTGCGATCTTCCAGTCGGCGATGTTCGTTCATCCGTCGGTGCCAGCGCGCAATGTTGCGGAGCTCGTGGCGCTGATCAAGGCAAACCCGAACAAATACAGTTTTGCCTCGCCCGGCTTTGGCACGCCGTCGCACCTTCTCGGCGAACAATTTCGTGTCGCCGCCAATGTCGATCTCGTGCACGTGCCCTTTGGCGGCAGCGGTGCCGTCGCCGCGTCGGTGCTCGCAGGCAATCCGTCGATCGGCTTTGCGGCATTGTCGGCGGCGGTGCCGTTCATTCAGGACGGCAAATTGCGACCGCTGGCGGTGATGAGCAAGCACCGCTCGCAGGCGATGCCTGACCTCCCCACCATCGCCGAGGCCGGCTACCCCGATCTTGATGGCGACGCCTGGGTCGGCGTTCTGGTTCCGACGGGAACGCCAAAGGACGTCACCGCGCGACTTCATCAGGAGATCGTCAAGATCATCGACGAGCCGGACACCAAGGAACGGCTGGCGGCGATCGGTCTCGAGCCGGTCGGCGACAGTCCGGAGCAGTTCTCCGCGCAATTGAAGGTCGAGATGGAGAAGTGGACCAAGATCATTCGCGCCGCGAAGATCAAGGTGGAGTGAGACGAGCGGCTTAAAGACCGCGCGCTGAAGCAAGCTTCCTCAGACTGCCTTGGCCGCCTCAGTGGCACGTTCGTCAAGCTGCGGGACGGCAATGCCGGGATCGACCGGCCGCAAGTCGGTGCGCATGTGCTCGTTGGAATTGCCGTTAAACAGCGTGGCGATCACGCCACGATCGAGATCGCTGGTGCCGAAAAGCGCATCGCAAATCGGAAAAGTCAGGTTGAAATTGCGCGTCTGCATGAAGCCGAGCACATGATGCACGGTATGCATGCGGCGGACGGTGTTGATGAGCGGGATGTATTTCAAATAGGGATGGCGCTCGTCGTCGAGGTGCGAGAGCGTGTGCAGGCCTTCATACATCAGATAGTAGGCGGCCATCGTGAACACCGCGATGTAGGCGGCATTCGCCGAGATCACCAGCCCAAGCAGGAGAGCCGGCGGCAATGCCGCCAGCACAAAACCAAGTGGAGCGAAGGGAGGGAACAACAATGCCCGCCATTCCTTATGCCCATGATAGGTAAGGTCGTGGTGGGTGAAGAACTGATGATGCACGGTGCAGTGGCGCTTGTAGATCATCTCGAGCCCCTTCACCGGGCGGTGAAGGATGTAGCGGTGTGCGGCCCACTCGATCCAGTTGCCGAACAGCGCGATCGGAATCACGAGAAGCCATAGCCAGCCGGCGTCATGGATCCGGTTCCAGCAGAACCACATCGAGATGCCGGTGACGAGCAGCGTGAAGCCGAGATGCAAGGCGCCGTGATACCAGGGTGGTGTCTCGGCGATGAACTTGTCGCGGAATTGGCGCTGGCGTTCTTGTTCCCTGTGGTCGCGGGCCGCGTCCTGGAATATCACATCCATGGCTCTCTCCCTGTGCCCCGTCGTTCTGTGTCCCGTCATTCGACGGCGTTCTGGCGAAGAGCATAATCCGGGAAGAGCAGCTTGCGCTTTGCCGCGGCGCGCAGGATTTATCATTTCGGATGATTTTTTGCTCCTCGACACATACCGGTCACCGGTAATCCGGGCTATCTTAAGTCTACGGACTGTCAGACGAACGGGCGTGAGAGCGAAAACACGCCAGGTTCGGGGAACCAAAAGTTGTGACCAAGGCCTTGAGCATCCTGCGCGGCCGTTTTGGACGCGTCGCCCTTCTCAACATGGACACCTCGCTGGTGGACCATGCGCATCCGCATTTTCATCTGATCTTCAAGGCGAGCGGTCCCGATCAGAATTTCGTCGTCGAAGGCGAGCAGGTGCCGTTGCGCAACGATATGCTGGTTGCCGTCAATTCCTGGCAGCAGCACGCCTATGTGCACCGGGGAAGTGAGGAGCGAACTCTATTTCTCGCGCTCTATATCGAGCCGGGCTGGCTGGCGCAGGCGGACCGGGCCTTTGCCGGCTGTGCCGCCTCCGGCTTTTTCCAGCAAGCGGGTATCCCGATCACCAACGAGATCGAACGTCTGCGCACCGATCTGGTGCAACGCATGGCTGATCCGTTCGATGCCCATGAAGACTTGCCGGAGCAGATTCTGAAACTTTGCCTGACCGTTTCGCACGGCTTTTCAGCCTGGCGCGAGAGGGCTGCAAGCGCGGCAGGCGATGGCGTCGTCAGGGATTATCGCGTCAGCCGGGCGCTGCGTCATATGCGTGATCACGCAGACGAGGCCGTCGATCTCGACGAGGTCGCCCGCGCTGCCGGACTTTCCCGCCCGCACTTCAATCATCTGTTCCGCCACTGCACCGGTGTTAGCCCGCGTCTCTACGCTAATGCGCTTCGCGTCGAATCTGCGGTCAGCCGTCTGCGGTTGCAGACAAATGAGATCGGCGGCATTTCCGAAGACCTCGGCTTTAGCGCGCAAAGCAATTTCACCCAATTCTTTCAACAGCACACGGGGACCTCGCCGAACCAGTACCGGCGGGTGATGGCCGATCTCGGCTGACCGACGCGACGGAGCTAGTGCGGCGAATTTGAAGCTCCTATAAGTGTCGCGGCAAGTGCGTGATAGGAATTTCAAATTCAAAGCCGCACTAGAGACAAATAAATTGCTAGAGCTCCTTTGATTCCGAAGTTCGCATCAGAGGTTGCCGCGACATCATGCGAACTTCGGAATCGGAGCTCTAGTCATGGAAGCAAGGCGCAGCAACACGGATGCAGTGGACCAGGTCGCGCATCCCGATTTGCGCGACTGGCTGAAACAGCTTGTTGCGTCCGACCGTCTTGCGGTCGCCAACAAGGGCGTCTCGCTGATCGACGAATTGGCCGCGGTCGCCAAGACACTTGAAAACGAACGCGCAGTGTTATTCCCGGAGCCGGACCGGCACGCGATTCCGGTCGTCGCCAATCTGTTCGCCGACCGCAGCTGGATTGCGGATGCGGTTGGCACACCGGTCGACAGGCTGCTTCCGGCTTTCCAGGATGCCGTACGTCATCCGCTGCCATGGGTGGAGGTCAAGACGGCGCCTGCGCAGGAGGTCGTGCATGAGAAGGTCGACCTCCTCAAGCAGTTGCCGATTCCGAAGCACAACGAACTCGACAGCGGACCCTACATCACGGCCGCGCTGCTGATTGCGCGCAATCCGAAGACCGGAATCCAGAACGTCTCGATTCACCGTTGCCAGGTCAGCGGGCCGGATCGTATCGGCGTCTTGTTGCTGCCCCGGCACACCCTGCATTATTTCCGGATGGCCGAGGAAGCGGGCGACGGCCTCGAGATCGCGCTTGTGATTGGGGTGCACCCGGCCTGTATCCTTGCGTCGCAAGCGATCGCGGCACTCGACAGCGACGAAATGGAAATCGCGGGCGCGCTGCTCAATCGCCCGATCGAGATGGTCAAATGCCGCACCAACCGTGTGCGGGTGCCGGCGCATGCAGAAATCGTGATCGAGGGGCGTATCCTGCCGAGGGTGCGTGAGCCCGAAGGGCCGTTCGGCGAATTCCCGCAATATTATGGAACGCGCGCCGACCGCGAGGTGATCAAGGTCGATGCGATCACCCATCGCAAGAACGCGATTTTTCACACCATCGTCGGTGGCGGCGTCGAGCATCTTTTGCTGGGCGCCATTCCGCGCGAAGCGACGCTGCTTGAGCACTTGCAGCGAAGCTTCCCGTCGGTGCGCGACGTCCGTCTCACCCGCGGCGGCACCTGCCGCTACCATCTCGCGGTCAAGGTCGACAAAAAAAGCCAGGGCGAGCCGAAGAACATCATCATGAGTGCCTTCGGCGGCCATTACGATATCAAGCAGGTCGTCGTGGTCGATATGGACGTCAATATCGACGACGAAACCGAGATCGAGTGGGCGGTCGCGACCCGATTCCAGGCCGATCGCGACCTCGTCGTCGTCTCGGGCGCCCAAGGCTCCAAGCTCGATCCGTCCTCCGATAACGGCATCAGCGCCAAGATGGGGCTCGACGCCACCAAGCCTCTCACGGCCGATGCGATGGAGTTCAAGCGCATCCACGTCAAGGGCGTCGAGAACGTCGATCTCGACAAGGCGTTGCAGGCTGATCCGAAAGCCGCCTTTGCGCGGATTGTCGCAGGTTGACGGCAAGGGCCGACAGTCATCATATAATGGTCATATAACGGCGCGCGGGACGCGTTTTCAGGAATTGGTTGGATGTCGACGGCGCTGCGGATTGCGCATGGAATTTTCGGTCGGGTTGCGCTGCTCGACATGGACTGGTCGTTGGTGCGACACGCCCATCCGCATTGCCATGTGCTGCTGAAGGTCGAGGGCGCGGATACCCAGTTCGTCGTCGGCGACAAGGTCTACCCCCTGACCGATAAGACGGCTGTGTTGGTTAATGGCTGGCAACCGCATTCCTACGTTCACAACCCCGAGCGTCCCCGCACGGTCATCCTCGCGCTTTATATCGAGCCGGAATGGCTGACGGCATTCCGGCCGGGCTGGGCTGCCAGCGGCGCGCCCGGTTTCTTCAACCGTCCGTCCGGCGAGGTTTCGCCTCATATCCGCGATCTCTCGATGAACCTGGCGGCCGACATGATGACCCGCCCGGAAGCGCGGGCCGAGCACGAGGCGCTACTGTCCGATCTGATGATCGCGGTGATCGAACGTTTCACGCCATGGCGCAGCTTTCCGGCCTCGATCCGGGAGATGAGCGCACGCGGCGGCGACTGGCGGATCCGCAAGGCCGCTGCTTCGATGCGGTCGGAAACCGGACGCGGAACCGCCCTTGAGTCCTTTGCGCGGGAGGCAGGGCTTTCGCGCGCCCACTTCTTCCGTCTGTTCGAGGCGTCCGTTGGCGTGCCGCCGAAGGTCTATCTCAATGTCGTGCGGATGGAGAAGGCAGTCGACGCGGTGCTCAATCAGTCGGCAAGCGTTTCCGACATCAGCAGCCAGCTCGGCTTTGCCGAGCCGGCGCATTTCACGCGCTTTTTCCGCAACCACAGCGGCGTCTCGCCGCGCGAGTTCCGAAGCGTTTCACGTCTCGCAAGTTGATGTTGCGCCGCACACATCATGCAAATGAGACGGAATGGTAAGTTTCGGGACCACCCGATATTGCGGGTCCCGAGTACCGTTGAATAGCTTTTCCTGACGCATTTAATTTTGCGCGGGAGAAACGTTTTTCGGATGGCGAAAGCCACCAGCTCAGTCACAGCCCGTCCTGGGTCCGGCTCGCCTTGGGTCGGCCAGTCGATTGCGCGTGTCGAGGATTCCGCGCTTCTCACCGGTCGTGGCCGCTTCATGGACGATATCGGCGTCCACCCGGGCACGCTGCATGCGGCGTTTCTGCGTTCCCCGCACGCGCATGCGGATATCATCTCTATAGATGTGTCGCAGGCCCTGCGGGCGCCGGGCGTCGTCACGGTTCTTCATGGCGAAGACATCAAAGCGCTGACCTCGAGCTTGGTCGTGGGTGTCAAGGCGCCGGTCGAGTGCTGGCCGATGGCGGTTGGCCGGGTGCGTTATGTCGGCGAGCCCGTGGCGGTGGTCGTGGCGACGGATCGCTACCGGGCGGAGGATGCCGCCGATCTCATCGATGTACGCTACGAGGTGCGCCCTGCCGTCGTCGATCCGCGCGCGGCGTTGCGGCCGGAAACGCCGGTTCTTCACGACGGCTTTGGCGGCAATGTCGCGAGCGACCGCTCGTTCCGCTATGGCGATCCCGAAGCCGCGTTTGCGGCGGCGCCGCACCGGATCAGCATCGATGTCAGCTACCCCCGTAATTCCTGCACGCCGATTGAAACCTATGGCGTGGTGGCCGACTACGACCCGAGCGAAGACGCCTACGATGTTCTCGCCAATTTCCAGGGCCCTTTCAGCATTCACGCGGTGCTGTCGCGCGCCTTGAGGGTTCCCGGCAATCGTCTGCGCTTGCGCACGCCACCGGATTCCGGCGGTAGCTTTGGTGTTAAACAGGGTGTCTTCCCCTACATCGTCCTGATCGCAGCCGCCGCGCGCGCAAGCGGACGTCCAGTGAAATGGATCGAGGACCGGCTCGAACATCTCACGGCCTCGGTCTCCGCAACCAACCGCGCAATCTCGCTGGCCGCCGCTGTTGCCGACGACGGCTGCATTCTCGCGCTCGACTGGGACCAGGTCGAAGATTGCGGCGCGCATCTGCGGGCGCCGGAGCCCGCCACGCTCTACCGCATGCACGGCAACCTCACCGGCGCTTACGACATCCGCCACATGAAAGTGCGCAACCGCGTCGTCGTCACCAACAAGACGCCGACCGGATTAAATCGCGGCTTTGGCGGCCCGCAGGTCTATTTCGCGCTGGAGCGGCTGGTTCAGCGCATCGCGCTTGAGCTCAACCTCGATCCGCTCGACGTGATCACGCGCAATCTCGTCCCTGCGGACGCGTTTCCTTACCGAACCGCAAGCGGCGCTTTGCTCGATTCCGGCAATTATCAGGAAGCGGTGCGGCGCGCGGTGCGGGAAGGCGCGCTCGCGGAGCTGAAAGCCCGCCGCGATGCGGCGCGCGCGGAAGGGCGTCTTTACGGCATCGGCTACACCGCCGTGGTCGAGCCCAGCGTGTCCAATATGGGTTACATCACGACCGTGCTGACGCCGGCCGAGCGCCGCAAGGCGGGACCGAAGAACGGCGCGCAGGCCACCGCAACGATTGCGATCGATCCGGTCGGCAGCGTGAGCGTTCATATCGCCTCGGTGCCGCAGGGGCAGGGCCATCGCACCGTTCTGTCGCAGGTCGTCGCCGATGTGTTCGGGTTGAAGCCCTCCGATATCCGGGTCAATACCGAGATCGATACCGCGAAGGATGCCTGGTCGATCGCCTCCGGCAACTACGCCAGTCGCTTCGCGCCTGCCGTCGCCGGCACCGCCAAGCTTGCCGCCGAACGCATTGCCGGACGGATGCGGCGCATTGCGGCAAGCCAGTTGAATACCGAGGCCGACGATATCGTGTTCGTGGATGGCCAGGTTGGATCGAAGCGCAACCCCGACAACAAGATTTCGTTCTCGCGTGTGGCCGCGCTGAGCCACTGGTCGCCGGCGGCACTGCCCGATGGAGTTGGCCAGACGATTCGCGAGACCGTGTTCTGGACGCCGCCGGAACTGACCGCCCCCGACGAAGACGATCACATCAATTCTTCGCTGTGCCACGGCTTTATTTTCGACTTCTGCGGCGTGGAGGTCGACCGCACCACGCTGGAAACGCGGATCGATCGCTATGTCACCATGCACGATTGCGGAACGATTTTGCATCCAGCCATGGTCGACGGCCAGGTGCGTGGCGGCTTCGCGCAAGCCGTTGGCGCTGCGCTCTACGAAGAATATGCCTATGGCGAGGACGGCAGCTTTTTGACGGGAACGCTCGCCGACTACCTGTTGCCGACCGTGGCGGAGGTTCCGGCCCCGATCATCCTTCACATGGAAACGCCGTCGCCCTTCACGCCACTCGGGTCGAAAGGCGTCGGCGAAGGAAATTGCATGTCGACGCCGGTCTGCATCGCCAACGCGGTGACGGACGCAATCGGCGCCAGGGATCTCGTGCTGCCGCTGGTGCCTGCAAAGCTCGCTGAAGTCGTTCGCGGCGACGAACCTGCGCCACCGGCACGCCCGGCTTCGCACGCGGCGGAAAAACGCGGCGGCGACCGCAAGTTGCGCGGCGAGGGCGAGGCCGTCGTCACGGCCGGCGCACAGCAAGTCTGGGACATGCTGCTCGATCCCAATACGCTGGCTTCCGTGATTCCCGGTTGCCATGGCGTCGAAAAAATCTCCGACACGCACTTCCGCGCCGATGTCACGCTTGGCATTGGCCCGGTGAAAGGGCGCTATCGGGCCGAAGTGAAGCTGTCCGACCTCGACCCGCCGAAGGCCGTGACGCTCGCAGGCAATGCCGAAGGCGGGCTCGGTTTTGGTAACGGCGAGGGCCGCATCACGCTGCGCCCGGCGCCGAATGGCGGCACCGTCATCCACTATACGTACGAGGCCGCCATCGGCGGCAAGGTCGCCAGCATCGGCGGGCGGCTCCTGGACGGCGCAGCAAAGGTCATCATCGGGCAGTTCTTTGCAGCGTTGGCGCGCAAGGCTGGCGGTGGTGCTCAAGGATATGAGGGGCTTTCGCTGATCGGCAGGTTGCAGCAATGGTTCGGAGGGTCGCGATGAAGCCCGCCGCGTTCGACTATGTCCGCGCCGAACATCTCGATGAGGTGCTCGATGGGCTTCGCCGCGAGGGCGGCGATGCGAGAGTCATCGCGGGCGGTCAGTCGCTGATGCCGATGCTCAACATGCGCCTCGCCAAACCGAAAACGCTGATCGACATCATGCGCCTGCCCGAGCTTGCACGCATCGAGCACAAGAGCGGCACAGTCACGGTCGGGGCCGGCGTCCGTCAGGCCGCGCTGCTGGCATGGCCCGAGCTTGGCAAAGCCTTGCAACTTGTAGCGCAAGCGCTGCCGTGGACCGGCCATGTCCAGACCCGAAGCCGCGGCACGGTGTGCGGATCGATCGCGCATGCGGACCCGAGCGCCGAATTGCCGCTGGTGCTGTGCGCGCTTGGCGGCGAGGTACATCTGCGCAGCGCCAAAAAGCGGCGGCGCGTTCCGGCCAAGGAATTCTTTGCCGGCATGATGGCGACCACGCGCGCCGACGACGAATTGATCGAGGCAGTTTCGTTTCCGGCCAACCAGGGCCGTTGCGCCTTTCGCGAAGTGGCAAGACGCCATGGTGACTTTGCCATTGTCGCCTGTGCGGCGGTTGCAACGGATAAGGGCGTTCGTCTCGCCGTCGGCGGCGTTGCCGATATGCCGGCGACGCGCGAGCTCCCGCGGCTCGAATCGGGTGCGTTCGATGATGCCTTGAACGCGTTCGCCTATGAGCTCGATGCCCGCGACGACGTACATGCCTCGGCGCGGTACCGGCGCGATCTGGTGCGTCTCATCGGTAAGGATCTGATACGGGAGGTCTTGCAATGAGCCGTTTGCCCGCCGCCCGGCGCCACACCGTTCAATTCACGCTCAACGGCAAGCCTTGCAGCGGCGAAGCCGAGCCCCGGATGCTGCTCACCGATTTTCTGCGCCACCAGATCGGCGCGACCGGCACCCACGTCGGCTGCGAGCACGGCGTCTGCGGCGCCTGTACGGTTGAGATCGATGGCAAACCGGCGCGGGCGTGTCTCGCACTGGCCGTGCAAACTGAGGGTTGCGCGGTTCGGACCGTCGAGGGGCTCGCGCCCGCAGCGGGCCGCCTCGGCATCTTGCAAGCGGCGTTCAAGCGCAATCACGCGCTGCAATGCGGGTTTTGTACCGCGGGAATCCTGATGTCGCTCGATCATTTCCTTCGCGAAAATCCGAGGCCGAGCGAAGCGGCAGTCCGCGACCTTCTGACCGGCCATCTGTGCCGCTGCACGGGTTACACTCCAATCGTGCGGGCGGCCATGGAAGCCGCTGAGGAGATGGCGGCCGATGTGAGCAGAGAGAAGTCCGATGCTTGATTTGGGAACCAGCTTTGTCGGCAGCGTCGCGCGCGATCCGCATGCGCTGGCCGTGGTCGATGACGGCATCAGGCTGACCTATGCCGAATGGTATCGGCGCATCTCTTCGGTGGTCGCGTCGTTCGACCGTATCGGGCTGAAGCCAGGCGATCATATCGTCACGGTCTTGCAGAATTGCGAGGCGGCCGCGACGCTGCATTGGGCCTGCCAGTTGGCGGGCATCGTGATCACCCCGATCAACTGGCGCGCCAAGGACGACGAGCTCGATTTCTGTATCGAGAATTCGGAAGCTCGCGCGGTCATCTATCAGGATGTCTCCGCGCAAGCGGTCGCCAAGTCGGTGCGCGCGCAAAACCTGCCACGCATCGCCGTCGGCTGTGATGATGCCGGGGCCATTGCCTTTGACCGGGTGGTCGCGGAATCAGCAATGGACGCAAGCCCGCGCGCGGGTGCGGAAGACTGGTCGATCATGCTTTATACGTCGGGCACGACATCGCGGCCGAAAGGCGTGCCGCGGCGGCATCGGGCCGAGCGCGCCGCGGGTGTCGCCCATGTTGCGCAAAATCTCTATCGGCGCGGCGAGCGCACGCTTGGCGTCATGCCGCTCTACCACACCATGGGCGTCCGTTCGCTGATCGCGATGTCGGTGGTCGGCGGCGCTTTTGTGTGCCTGCCGCGCTATGACACAAAAAAGGCGCTGGCGCTGATCGCGGCGGAAAAGGTCACCAATCTCTATCTGGTGCCGACGCTGTACCATGATCTGGTTCACGCGAGAGAATTTGCCTCGGCCGACGTCTCGAGCGTGCGAAAGCTCGGTTTCGCCGGCGCGTCGATGACAGATGGCCTGTTGAAGAAACTCAACGAGTCCTTTCGTCCCGATCTGTTCGTCAATCATTACGGCAGTTCCGAAATCTATACTTTCACCATCGACCAGAACGCCCCGGCAAAGCCGGGCTCGGCGGGTAGGGCCGGGATCAATCAGGAAATCAGGGTTGTGAAGCTGAATGCGACTTCGGCGACCGACCTGGCGGCTTCGGAAGAGGAGGGCGAGATCATCGCACGCCTCGCCGGTGATGAATCCTTCGACGGCTACTGGCGGCGGCCCGATGCCGACGCGAAGTCTCTGCGAGACGGATGGTATTTTACCGGCGATACCGGCTTCGTTGACCGCGACGGCGATCTCTTCGTCACCGGCCGCGTCGACGACATGATCATCACCGGCGGTGAAAATGTCTCGCCGGTCGAGATCGAAAGCTGCCTCTCGCTGCATCCAACCGTGCTTGAGGTCGCCGTCGTCGGTCTTCCCGACGAGAAGTGGGGCAAGGTCGTCACCGCCTTCGTCAAACGCAAAGCGTCAGTCAGCGAGACCGAACTCGATCAATTCTGCCGCACGTCCGGACTTGCCGACTTCAAGCGTCCACGGCGCTTCGTCTTTGTCGACGCCTTGCCGAAGTCTCCGGTCGGAAAATTACTCCGCCGCCTGCTGGTGGCGGGCGACTATCAGCCTGAACACGCGCCGCCCTCGAGCGCTGCTTAATAAGAGAAAGGAATTCATATGGCTTCTCCTTACGCATTCACGGACCCGAGGCTCGCCAAGCTCGACGGATTCCAGGTCGAGATCGACGAGGGGCGTGAGCGTGCCGATATCATCCTCAACCGGCCGCCGCTCAACGTCGTCTCGATGCCGGAGCGCGACCAGCTTCGTCTGGTATTCGAGACGCTGGACGAAGATGCGCGGGTGCGCGTGATTGTCGTGCGCTCGATCGGCGAGCATTTTTCCAGCGGCGGCAATATCGGCGGCTTTATGGAAGCGACGCCCGAAAAGGTCTCCAAGCTTGCCTGGAACATCGCTTCGCCCGCCCGCTGCTCGAAGCCCGTGATCGTCGCCAACCGCGGCTACTGCTTCGGCGTCGGCTTCGAATTGTCGCTGGCCTGCGACTTCCGCATCGTTTCCGAGACCACGCTTTACGCATTGCCGGAGCAGAAACTCGGACAGATCCCGGGCTCGGGAGGCTCGGCGCGCTTGCAGAAGATGGTTGGGATCACGCGTACCAAGGACATCGTGATGCGTTCGAAGCGTATCACGGCGAAGCAGGCATTTGACTGGGGCATCGCCACCGAGTGCGTCCCCGACGCCGAGCTCGAAAAAGCTACCGACAAGCTTGTCGACGAGCTTCGCACCTTCTCGCCGTTGGCGCAGCGAACGGCCAAGAAGCTCCTCAACGATACCGAGGATTCGACGCTGTCGATCGCAATCGAACTGGAAGGCCATGGTTATAGCCGCCTGCGCCAGTCGGATGATTTCAAAGAAGGAGTTGAGGCGTTCAACGCCAAGCGGCCGCCGAAATTCATCGGAAGCTGAATTCAATCGTAATTTTTCGGGGACAAAGTTGGAGGGATAAATGTCGATTGCTGATTCAAAGGGTATCGAGGTTTCACTGCCGGTCGATGCGCGGCAAAAGCGAAACGCTCTCGTCGCGTCCGTTCTCGGCTGGTCGCTGGACCTGTTTGACCTGTTTATTCTGCTCTATGTCGCGCCCGTCATCGGGGCGCTGTTCTTCCCGTCGACCGTTCCGACTCTGTCGTTGGCAGCCGTTTATGCATCTTTCGCCGTGACCCTGTTGATGCGTCCGGTCGGCTCGGCGATCTTCGGCCATTATGCTGACGTCCACGGCCGCAAGAATGCGATGTTTTTCGCCATCATCGGTGTTGGCCTTTCGACGGCCGCGTTCGGCTTGTTGCCGACGATCGCGCAGGCAGGCGCCGTGGCGCCGATCCTGTTCCTGATCCTGCGGCTGATTCAGGGCGTGTTTGTCGGAGGTGTCGTCGCCTCGACCCATACCATCGGGACTGAATCGGCTTCGCCCGAGCATCGCGGCGCCATGTCCGGGCTCATTGGCGGCGGCGGCGCCGGACTCGGTGCGCTCATCGCCTCCTTCATCTTCCTGGTCACGTCGACGATTTTTCCGGGCGATGCATTCGCGGTGTGGGGATGGCGTTGCATGTTCTTCTCCGGCCTGCTGAGTTCGCTGCTCGGCTGGTTCATTTTCAACAGCCTGGAGGAGTTGCCGTTCTTCCAGGAGCGTCAAAAGCAGAAAGCCGCCGGTACTGCTCCCAAGACGGAGGCGCCGGTCAAGACGCTGTTTTCAAGCAGCTGGCGCAATGTCCTGCTGCTCAACCTGCTAGTCACATTCGGCGGCGGGGCCGGCTACTACATCACCTCAGGCTATCTTCCGACCTTCCTGAAGGTCGTGAACGGCATTCCCAACAACGTTTCGTCGCTAATCCTGATCGGCGGGAGCGTGGTTACCATCATATCCGCGATCAGCGTCGGCGCGCTCAGCGACCTCATCGGTCGCAAGAAGACGTTTATTGTTTCCGGCGTCTGCATGATCGTCCTGTTGCCGCTCTGCTATCTCGGCATGGCCGCCACAAAAGATACGACCACGATCACGCTCTATGCTCTTGCGATCTCCTTCCTGGGTAACTCTGGCTATGCGCCGATTCTCATTTTTCTCAATGAGCGATTCCCGACCGAGATTCGCGCCAGCGGCACAGGCCTGTCGTGGAATATCGGCTTTGCGCTGGGCGGCATCATGCCGACCTTCGTTTCGCTGTTTGCCGGAAACGTCACCAATATCCCGATGACGCTTGCGATGTTCGCGATCGGGATCTTTGTGGTCTATCTGATCGGCGCGTTCCTGGTCCCGGAAACCAAGGGGAATTTCCGCTGACGACGGAGAATCGAAAAAGGACCTAGGCGCCGGCCGCGTCAAGCGCGCCGGCGACTGTCTTGATGGCAACGTTACGCCTGGCGGCTGCATCGAGCGCGTATCGCAGCAAGGATGGGGTGCAGCCGAAGGGGCTGGGCCTGGCGGTCACGTCGTGGCCGTAGAAGATCAGCCAGCCGTTGGCATCGACGAGGGATTCGAAAGCGCGGTCGATACCTTCCTCGTCGATATTCTCGTTAACGAGAGGGGTAGAGCGCAAATATTGCAGATCGACCACTCCACTGTTGATGCCCGGAATAATGCCGCGGGAAGACCGAAAGGTCTTTGCGAGCTGACCTTTGCGCCATACCGATCCCAATCCGTAAGGATAGGCAAAATTATCGATTCGGATCGAGGGATCGAGACCAAGCAAATAATTGCGGTTCTGCTCGATCTCGGTGGCGAGGCGCGTCGCATCGAGCTCGGTCGTGGGTTGATGCGAAAAGGTATGGCAGGCGATTTCGTGACCACGCCGGTGCAGTTCCACGATCCCGTCGGCGCTGACGCCCTGCCAGTGCCCTGACCATTTTCCGACCTCTGCACCCGAGACATAAAACGTTGCCTTGGCGTCATACTGGTCGAGAAGGGAGACGCCGTCAGTGGCAGCGCTCTCCGGAAAATCATCAAAGGTGAAACTGACGATCGGCCGTTCGTTGCGCAACCTGAACGGGGTTGTATTGAAATAGCGCGACAAGCGGTTGCTGACGCGCGCTTGCAATGCCGGCCGTTCGGGTTGCTCAGCCATCGCAGTCATCCGATCAGAGACTTGCTTCTGGCGAAACGGCGCGCGTGTGCGCGGAAAGAAAGCCGATCCAGTTGCGGAACATAACGGTGGCGGCTGCGCCGGTTGCGATATCGTCTCGAAGCGTGCGCTCGGGCAAATCCGTGCTCAGTGTCGGCCGGCGTTCGCTCTGTGCGCGCGCCGCAAAGGCCAGAAGCCTGTTTTCTGTCTCCGCGTCGAAATAGCCGGCGGGAATGCCTGGATAGCGGTCGCGTTCGCCCGAAAGAAAGCGCGATATGTCGCGAAGATACTCACGCTCCAGCGATAGCTCCTCATATTCCGGGTGTCCCTGGAAAAAGATGAATTGACTGCCGAAATCCTTGGCGAAGCTGTCGACGCCACCCTTCGGCGAAACCGAAAGCAAATTGTAGCCTTTCGTCCTCAGTTCGTCGGTGTGCAATTCGTTGAGGCGCGAATGAGCGATCTTGAATGGCGAGGGAAGCCCGTCCATCAGCCAATGTGATGACACGCTGACGCAGTCGTAGACGCCGGAGCACTTGGTTTCGAGCCGCTTGCGTTCGACGCCGTCGAGATACAGCACCGCGGCATGGGCCGCGAGGCACGACCAGATCGTCGATCGCGTGTTGTTCTTCGCCCAGTCGATGATGTCCGTGAGATCGCGCCAGTATGCCTCGTCGTTCATGTTTTCGGCGTGAGGTTCGGCGCCGGTAACGATCAGCCCATCGATATCGAGCCGACCGATTTCGGCGATGTCGGTATATTGGCCCTCGATGCGCCCTTTCACCGGCTCCGAGCGGCTCACGGACGCCAACGAGAAGCAGTGGAAATCGATACGAACGTCCCCGGCGGCTTGCCGTAGCAGCCGCATGAACTGACGCTCGGTCGCTTTCAGCGCGGTGTCCGGCATATTGTTGATGAGTCCGATCGTGAGGTCGGCATCAACGTTTTGCGGGTGACCGAATTTGTCGTCTCGCCGCTGCTGCGTCGGAACGAGGCCGGGACTGACGATCAGTCGTCGCTTTTCCAACAGGACGGTCATGTCGCGCCTATTCGCCGCACTAGTCAGTTCATTCTGCCGCTTCGAGACGGTTGTGAGGCAAGCTTGCTTTCGCCAGTGCCTGGTCGATATCCTCGATGATGTCGTCGACGTGCTCGATGCCGATTGAAAGGCGGATGGTCTCGGGCAAGATGCCGGCCATGCGCTGCTGCTCGGCGGTCATCTGACGGTGGGTGGTCGAGGCCGGGTGGCAGGCGAGCGACTTTGCGTCGCCGATATTGACCAGCCGCGTAATCAGTTTCAGCGCGTCATAGAAGACCTTGCCCGCTTCCATGCCGCCCTTAATGCCGAAGGTGAACAGCGAGGAGGCCCTGCCATCGAGATATTTCTCGACCAGCGGGTAGTAGGGGCTGTCGGTAAAGCCGGCATAGTTGATCCACTCGACGCGCGGATCGTTGCGCAGGAATTCGGCGACCTTGCGGGCGTTCTCGACATGCCGCTCGACGCGGAGCGCCACGGTCTCGATGCCTTGCAGCAGCAGGAATGCGTTGAACGGTGACAGCACCGCACCCATGGTGCGCTGATAGACGCTGCGTGCGCGCTCGATATAGGCCTTCGCGCCGAAGCGCTCGGCATAGACGAGGCCGTGATAGGAAACGTCCGGGTTGTTGAAGGCCGGGAAACGGTCGGGATGATCGGCCCAGCGGAAGCGGCCGCTGTCGACGATGGCGCCGCCGAGCGTCGTGCCGTGACCGCCGAGAAATTTTGTCAGCGAGTGAATGGCGATATCGGCGCCGTAGTCGAATGGCCTGAGCAGGATCGGCGTCGCAACCGTGTTGTCGACCACCAGGGGCACGCCGTGGCGATGCGCAACCTTGGCCAGCGCTTCGATGTCGCAGACGTTGCCGGCGGGATTGCCGATGGTCTCGGCGAACACCGCCCTGGTGTTCTCGTCGATCAGCTTCTCGATCGCGTCCGCCTTGTCGCTTCCGGCAAAGCGCGTGGTGATGCCCTGCCGCGGCAGGATGTGGCCGAGAAGGGTATGACTGGTGCCATAGAGCTGCGGCACCGAGACGATGTTGCCGCCGACGTCGGCGAGATTGACGATGGAGAAGTGCAGTGCGGCCTGGCCGGTCGCAACCGCGAGCGCGCCAACACCGCCTTCAAGCTCGGCAATGCGCTTTTCGAGCACCGACGTCGTCGGGTTGGCAATCCGGCTGTAGCGATAGCCTTCGGCTTCGAGATTGAAAAGCGCGGCGCCGTGATCGGCGCTGTCGAACGCGTAGGACGCTGTCTGATAGATCGGAACGGCGACCGACTTGGTGGCCGAATCGGGTTCGTAGCCGGCGTGAATGGCGATTGTTTCGCTGCGCATCAATCCACCTCTACGTTCTTCGCTTAACGCACTTCAGCGTGCTTTTTCCCCAAGCCTCTGTGTTAGATGGCGGCGGTCAAGCCTTCAATAATTCGCGCCAGGATTGGCGAAATAACCCTAATGAATGCGCGCGCGTTGATTAAAAGCGTGCGCAAATTCGTCATGACTTCGTAACCATGTTTTGCCGCGAATAGTGACGCAGAGTGCACAAGCCGGCGCATTTGCTCACCCTGCGGCGTCGCGTGCACGCAATGGAAAAGGAAATCCTTAGGAAATTCGGACAATATGGGCGCTATCGTCCATGATGCCGCCACCTCCGAAAGCTCCAGATGGCTATATCCGTTCCGACCGTGAAGCCTGTCGATTTTTCCGAGACCTTAACCTTCTTCGAAGGCGACTGGCACAGCGGCAATGTGCCGATCATGGGGCCTCGCACCCATGGCGCCTGGCTGGCTTCGACCGTGTTCGACGGCGCGCGGGCCTTCGAAGGCGTGGCGCCGGATCTCGATCGGCATTGCGAACGGGTCAACCGCTCCGCGGTCAATTTCAAACTCAAGCCCGTCGTCGACAGCAAGACCTGGATGGAATTGGCGCGCGAGGGCATCGCCCGCTTTGGTGACAAAGCGGAGCTTTATATCAGGCCGATGTATTGGGCGCAGACCGGCGCTGGCGGGGGCGTTCTGTTCGATCCGGAAACGACAAACTGGTGCTTGTGTATCTATGTGGCGCCG
Organism: uncultured Alphaproteobacteria bacterium; assembly: GCA_963788885.1. Lineage (GTDB taxonomy): Bacteria > Pseudomonadota > Alphaproteobacteria > Rhizobiales > Xanthobacteraceae > Bradyrhizobium. The sequence continues at coordinate 61,217 of CAWBIR010000006.1, forward strand.
ATGCCGCCGATCACGGGGTCCGCGATCACGCTGTCCCCGTTCCGCCGCCCGACCATGGAGAGCGCGCCGGTCGATTGCAAGGCGGGCTGTCTCTACCCGAACAATTCGCGGGCCATGATCGAGGCACAGGCGCGCGGCTTCAACAACTGCCTGATGCTCGACATGCTCGGCAACGTCGCCGAGTTCGGCAATTCGAATGTGTTCATGGCCAAGGACGGTGTGGTTTACACGCCAGCACCGAACGGAACGTTCCTCAACGGCATCACGCGGCAGCGGGTGATCGGCCTGTTGCGCGCCGATGGCGTTGAGGTCGTCGAGACGACGCTCAAGTATCGGGATTTCACAGGCGCCGACGAAATCTTCTCCAGCGGCAATTTCGCCAAAGTCGCGCCGGTGATCCGGATCGACGACCGTTCATTGCAGCCGGGCCCGTTCTTTCAGCGGGCACGCAAGCTGTATTGGGAATTCGCGCATAGCTGACGCCGCAGAAGGCGCCGATCAGCCGTGTTGTTGGATTAGAGAGCCAACACTTCGCGCACGGCCGCCGGCCACTTTGCGAGATCCGTGCCGTGGGTATGGAACATCGCCACCGCCAGGCGATCCATGCCGAAAGCAACGCAGCCGGTATGAGCCGGATCGCCGGCCGTATCCTTGATGTCCCAGGTCGTGCCGAAGTGGTCGCGGTGATAGTTGAAGCTCATGCAGGCCGTGGGCTGCTCTTCGGAACGCAGCGGAATGAGCAATTCGAACTTCAGCGATTGCTGCTTCTGGCTGACCGCCTTCATCTGGCCGACGCGGCCGAAGAAAGGATCGCTGGCATAGTCGACGCGGAAAGTCAGGCCGAGGTCGCGCGCGATGGCCTGCGCGCGGACCATCCAGCGCTCGCGGAAATCCGAAACGTCTTCGGGGCTGCCGATGCAGACATATTCCCGCATCCGGAAGGACTGTAACCGGTCGAGATGCCGTGACGGTTCGCGCCGGAAGCAATCGGCCGCAACGTCGAAACGCAGACCGCCTCGCGGCAGCTGGCCCCGGGCAGCCGCGATCGGATAGACCGGATAGCAGGCCGCCGGCGAGAGCACGAGGTCGGCAGGCGAGAGCGAAGTCGTCCATTCGCCGCCGGCATCGAAGCGGTTGACGGCCTCGTTGATCTCGCGTTCGGTGCCATGCAAGCCGCAGACGCAGCCGAGCAGGTTGGGGAAACTCTTCAGATAGCCCGATTTCTCAAGCTGGGCACGGTTCATGACGGGCGGAAAGCGCATCACTTCGGTGCCGGCCTCGCGGTGCCGCGTGATCAGCGCAGTCAATCGCTCAATGATGTGCTCATAAAGTTCGGTCCGGGCGTAAACGCCATCGGTGCCCATCGGGTGAAACAACTTGTCGGCTAAATGGTCGAGCGGATCGGCAGGCTGCGCGGTTTTCACCTTGTCGGCTCGGACGACGACGTTCATGTTCGGCCTTCCCTGTTATTGTCTGATCGTTGCGGCTCAGTCGCGCAAGCTTGTGGGCACCGAGCTCATGAGGCTCGTGGTGGCAATGTTGGCGAGGATGCGGTCGTTGTTGATCATGATCGGCGACGACAGCACGTCACGCAGCAGGCGACCGATGCTGAAATCGCCGTCGTTGCGATAGCCTGCGAGCCCGCAGGCGCGCATCGCGCTCATCACGGTCTCGACTGCGAGTTCGGACGCTTCTACCTTGAGCAGGTTGATCGACGACTGGAAGTCGATCGACGACAAGGCCCGCTCGTCGTGCTCGTGGGCGGCATAGGCGTCGAGATTGGCGGTGATGATGGCGCGGAGCTTGGCGAGCGTCATCCTGGCGGCGTTGAAATGGGCGGCGCCCGGCGGCATCTGGCCGCCCGCGCCGCGCGCGGCCTTGCGGATAAAAGCCTGTGCGCGTTCAACGGCTGCTGCGGCAATGCCGGCCCAGGCGGACGACCAGCACAGATGCGCCACAGGCGTCATCGTCTGGGCATGAATCTTGTCGTAGCCCTCGGGGAAAATCTGGTCGCTCGAGCCCGTGAATTTCAATTCAAAGCCGGCGCTGCACGTTCCGCGCATGCCGAGCGTTTCCCACTCGACGCTTCGCGTCAGCGTGTAGTCGTCCTTGGTGATGGCAAGCAGCACCTGGTCGGAGCCCGCCGCATCGTTGTCGCGACGGGCGATGCTGATGATGCCGTCGGCCTGTGCGCCATAGGAAATCACCGTCGCGTTGCGAACCAGCGAGATTTCGGTGCCGGCGCGTTCCACGGCCGCAGACGAGAAGCGGATGTTGCCGCCGTTCTGGCCTTCGGTGGTCGACGAAGCCAGCAGCATTTGTTCGGATGCGACGCGGCGCATCAGGGCTTCGTGATAGGCGCTGCCGGTGCCGTGCCGGACCAGGCAGGCGACTTTGGTCTGATGCATCGCGAAGATCATCGCGGTGGAAGAGCAAGCGCGGCCAAGCGCATAGCACATGTCGGTGATATCGAAGATCGACGCGCCGTCGCCGCCGAAGGCCTTCGGAATCTGGACGCCTAACAGTCGTTCGGCGCGGGCTGTCTCAATTGCCTTTTGCGGGAAGCGTGCGCCGCGATCGACGTTTTCGGCCTCCGCAGTGGCGGCCGCCGCCACGGTCGCAATTCTCTTCGGGAATGAGCTGCGATCGATGAATTGTTCGTCGGTCTTTTCTATAGTGGCGTCGCGCAAATTGGTCTGCTGAACGTTCATAACCACCATGCCTCGAAGGACAACTTCCGATCGAGTGATACGCATAAGGATTTAATTCAAATGCGTCGATGAAATTCGAGGTAAACGGCTGCCGTTTCGGCGATGAAAGTTAATTGGTCGTTTTTTCAATGCCTCATTTTTTAACGATCACCATTAGCGTTAAAAGCGGAACAACGATTTTGTTCAAACGGGATTTACTGTTCCTAAGAGAGTGGCGGTCTTATAGTTGGGGCGTCACGGCTTGTGTGCCGCAAGCAATGACGAGATCAGCGCGACAGGTGAGAGATCGAAATGCAGGCCGTTAGCGATGTCCAGAGCAGATTGCTTGCTCTTGTCAAATCCATCCTCAAACAGAATGCGATCACTGCTGCCGTCGAGCCGGCCACGCTGTTGGTGGATGTCGGTCTGACGTCGATGGACATGGTCAACCTGATGCTTGCGGTTGAATCCGAGTTTGATTTCACGATTCCGCAAGGCGAAATCACGCCGGAAAATTTTCAGTCAGTCGAAACACTGACCAACCTGGTTGTGAACCAGCTCGCGCCGGCAAGCGCCGCCTGATCGGCGATCGCCTCCGCAAGCAGGATCGTCGACCGATCCGCGCTGTTAACTTCCTTTGAGACGGGATTGCCTTGAGGGGCCTCGCCGATACAGTTGGCGGATATGTTGCCGTCTGACGAGAAGACGCGATCCATGAACCCGATGAAACGCCTTGCAGGGATAGCAACGTGCTTCCTGTTGCTTCTCGGTTTGCCTCCGGCAGGCGCGCAGGCGGAAGAGCTTCGCACTGACGCCATTCGAATTCCGATTTCGGCATCCGCCGGCCCTCGTTCCCTTGATCTCGAAGCCATCGTGGTGCGGCCCGATGATGGGCAGGCGCGTCCGCTTGCGGTGCTCAACCACGGTTCGCCGCGGGACTCCGATGATCGTCGGACCATGTCGCCTTATCGTCTATGGCCGCAGGCTGTCGCGTTTGCGCGGCGCGGCTGGGTCGCGGTCGTCGTGATGCGTCGCGGTTATGGAAGCTCGCAAGGCGAATGGGCAGAGGGCTATGGCTCCTGTTCGGATCCTGGCTACGCCAAGGCCGGACGGGCAGGGGCGAACGACATCGCCGCCGTCGCCAAATATATGAGCGGCCAGTCCTATGTCAGCAAAGGCAGGTGGATCAGCGTCGGTCATTCGGCCGGCGCGTTCGCAACCATCGCCTTGACGTCCGATGCTCCGCCCGAGCTTGCCGCCGCGATTGCTTTCGCGCCGGGGAGAGGGTCGACTGCGCCGGACGCAGTCTGCGGTGAAAAGCAGCTCGTTGCGGCATTTGCCAGCTACGGCAAGACATCGCGTGTCCCGCTATTATGGATTGCCGCCGAAAACGATCATTTCTTCGGGCCGCGGCTGGTGCCGCTGCTGACGGATGCTTTCTCGAAAGCGGGCGGCAACCTCACCTTTGTCAAGACCGCTGCATTCGGCGACGACGGTCACCAACTTTTCACGACGGCGGGCGGGATTCCGATCTGGTCGCCGATCGTCGATCGCTTTCTGGCGGCGAATAACCTTGCGCTGCGCGATCGCCTGATCGACATCACGCTGCCAAACGTTGCCGCGCCGCCAGGTTTGAGCAGCAACGGTCGCGACACCTTCAAGACATATCTGGAGAGCGGCCCCAACAAGGCATTCGCGGTCGGGAATTCGCGTTTTGGCTGGGCCACCGGCCGCCGGACGGCGGAGGAGGCGCGGATGGCCGCGATGGATTATTGTACGTCCGGCGCTTCAACGAAGTGCCGGATCGTCAATGTGAACAACCGGCCTGATCAGTAGTTCAGGATTTGGAGCCTTGCAGCGCAAAGGCGCCGCTGCCGGCCAGTACCAATGCGGCCTGCGCAACCAGCCACAGCATCGGATATTCCCAGCCGCCGCCGGCGTTGGAGTAGCCCCAGCCGACCGGCCATTTGATCCAGACCACCACGGCCAGGAATATCAAAAGGAACGCGGCCCATTGGCGGGTGTACCAGCCGAGCAGGATGGCGGCGCCGCCGATCACTTCCAGGCTGAAGGTCGGCCAGGCAAGCAGCGGCGTGATGCCGTTCTTCGCCAACAGCGCCTCATGGGTATTCATGCCGCGGGAGACCTTGAGGAAGGCGTGAACGAGCCAGTCGAACCCGAGCGAAATTCGCAACAGAAAAAGCCCGTAGGGCGCATAGTCCCGGTCGACGGTGGCGTTGCGGAACATCGCGGTGACAATGCCCGGCAGATTGCCTCGGCTTTCTCTGGCTTGGTCGACACTCATTTGTTTTCCCTGTCCTGTCCTTCCCGGCGCGAAGCGCATACCACCATAGCCGAGAAGCGCTGGTCTTGCCCAGCGAAGCGGCTGGTTTTCTGTGAATCAGCCCTCTACACTGGTGCCCACTTTCCGAAGTTCGTAATACACTCTCAGCACGCACTTTTCACGAACTTCGGAAAGTTATGGGCACCAGAAAATTCACTATTTCCAGTGCCGCTTTTCCATTTGAAGTTCCTGGACGGAATTTGCTGCTTGCGATGCAGGAACTTCAAATGGGCGGCACTGGCGGCAATAAATAACAACAATCAAAATCAGGGGAGACGCTCATGTCGCGCCATTCGATGGGTGTGAGCTTCGCTTGCATCGTCGCGGTCGCCTGCGTGGCCGCTGCCGGTCCTTTAGCTGCGCAGCAGGCCGGTCCCGCGTTGACGGGAACGGTCATGGCCGGGCCGGAGGCGCTGGAGGGTGTCCTTGTCAGTGCGAAAAAGAGCGGTTCGACCATCACCACGACGGTCGTGAGCGGAAAAGACGGCCACTATAGTTTCCCGGCTGGAAGGCTCGAGCCCGGCGCCTATTCGTTGCGCATCCGCGCGGTCGGCTACGATCTCGAAGACCCAGGCCAGGTTTCCGTCACCGCGGGCAACACCGCGACCACCGATCTGAAGCTGCGCGCGGCGCAGGATATTGCATCGCAACTGACCAATGCCGAATGGCTCGCCAGCATGCCGGGCACCGATGCGCAGAAGGGACAATTGCTCAACTGCGTCGGCTGTCACACGCTCGCCCGTCCGCTGTATTCGAAATACAACGCCGAAGAATTTCTGACACTGATCTTGCCGCGCATGCAGGGCTATGTGAATCAAAGTATGCCGTTGCATCCGCAATTGCGCCGCGCCGAGCGTCTTCGGGAGGAGCGCGGCGATCAGCGCGTGCAGGTCTATCGCGGTACGGCGGACTTTCTCGCCAGCATCAATTTCAGTTCGCACCCGACGTGGAATTTCGAACTGAAGACACTGCCGCGTCCAACCGGGGCGGCTACCCGCGTCATCTACACCGAATACGACCTGCCGCGGGAGAGCATCGAGCCGCATGACGTGATCGTCGATGACAAGGGCACCGTCTGGTTCTCGTCGTTTGGCGAGCAATATCTCGGCAAGCTTGATCCTCGCACCGGCAAGCTCACGGAATTTGAAATTCCCGAACACAAACCCGGCTTCCCGACCGGATTGCTCGGCCTGCGCAGCGATGCCGAGGGCAATCTGTGGTTCGGCAACATGTATCAGGCCACGATCGCCAGGTTCGATCGCAAGACCGAGACGTTCAAGTTCTGGCCGCTGGAGGGCGACGAAAATATCGACGCGGCGCAAATCAACATGGTCAGCCCGCAAAGCTCGGCTGTCGACGGCAAGGTATGGGCCCAGAATAACGGCTTTGCCGGCATTCATCGGCTCGACGTGGCCACCGGCAAATTCGAGACCTTCGAACCCTTCAAGGGCATGTCGGGCCCGCACAATATCTACGACGTGATTCCGGATTCCAAAAACAACGTCTACTTCACCGATTTTCGTCAGCGCCACATCGGCCGCGTCGATGCCAGGACCGGAAAGGTCGATCTGTATGAGATCCCGACGCCGAATTCGGCGCCGCGCCGTGGCCAGATGGATCCGCAAGACCGTCTGTGGTTCGGCGAATACCGCGCCGACAAGATCGGCATGTTCGATACCAGGAAGGAAGAATTCAAGGAATGGTTGATCCCGCCGAGATGGTCGTCGCCCTATGATGTTGTCGTCGACAAGAACGGCGAGGCCTGGACCGGCTCGATGCTGAGCGATCAGGTCACCCGGCTCAATCCGGGGACCGGTGAGACCGTCAACTATCTCTTGCCGCGCAGCACCAATATCCGCCGCGTCTTCGTCGACAACTCCACCACGCCGGTCAGCTTCTGGGTCGGCAACAATCACGGCGCTTCGATCGTGAAGGTCGAGCCGCTGCAATAGACGCTGGTCATGCCCGGACTTGATCCGGGCATCCATCAAGGTCTTCGAGAACATTTTCGGAAGAGGATGGATTGCCGGGGCGCAGACAAGTTTACGTAGTCTGCGCAGAGCAGACTACTATGCCCGGCAATGACGGATTCCGTTTAACGCGCCGCGCGTGAATCTGCGCCTATTGCGTCGCCTTCTGAAGATAGGCGATGAGATCGGCACGATCGGCCGGGTTCGACATTCCGGCATAGGGCATGCGGTTGGCGGGAATGAAAGCTTGCGGATCGGAGAGATACTTGTCGAGCGCCTCAGGCGTCCAGCTGACGCCGCTGCGTTTCATCGCCGGCGAATAGCGAAAATCGCCGAGTTCGCCGGCCTTGCGCGAGAAAACGCCGTGCAGGCTTGGCCCCACTTCATTGGCGCCGGCCGCCAGCTTGTGACAGGCGGCGCATTCCTTGAAGTGAGCTTCGCCGCGTACGGCATCGCCTTCGGCGTGAGCGGCGGCGGTCAAGAGAGAACTCAGCGCGAATACGGCAACGGCAACTTTTGTCATTCTCATTCTTATGCCTGCACCAGCGGACCCGGATTTTTCAGATAGCGATTCTTGATGGCGTCCGCCGTCCAATAGGCCAGCGCCCCGACCGGGTCCGGTTGGATTGTAGGAAGAATTGTGCGGGAACACGTTGGCTCCCACCACGAACAGGTTGTGACAATCCCAGCTCTGCAAGTACTTGTTCACCGCGCTGTCGCGCGGATTGATGCCCATGATGGTGCCGCCGGTATTGTGCGTGCTCTGGTACGGCACCACGGTCCACGGATCGGTGCGCGCGCGCGCCGGATTGAGCTTGGTGGGGTTCATGGAACTGGCGATGGTGTTGATGGTCTGCGCGGCGTGAACACCCATCTTATGCTCATTGGCCTTGTAGTCGAAGGTCATGCGCATCAAAGGCAAGCCGAACGCATTGCGATAGGTCGGGTCCAGATCGAAGCAGTTGTAGCGATTGGCCATCACGCTGCCGCTGGCGTTGATGACCATCGCGGTCTGGTACCATTTCGCGGTCGCCCGTTTCCAGTCGCTGCCCCATTGCGGGGTGCCTGACGGCACCGGACGGTAGCCGATCGGCAGCGGGGTGTTGAAGCCGCCGGCCACATTATATCCGCCGACAAATTCATGCGGAGCCCGGTCGAAAGCCCAGTTGGTATTGAAGTCGTCGATGGTGATGTTGGATCCGCCGGCATTCATGAAGGGGTTGAAGTACTTTCCCTCGAAGAACAGCGTTGCGGTGGCGCCGGTCTGGTAGCAGTAATTCTTGCCGATGACGCCGGTTTGCGCGACCGGATCGTACGGCGTGCCGATGCCCGACAGCAGCATCAGATGCACATTATTGATCGCGTAGGCGCACAGCAGCACGATCGAAGCCGGCTGCTCGAATTCCTCACCATTGAGCACGTTCGTATAGGCAACACCGGTGACGCGCTTGCCGTCGGAATCCTTCAGCACCTTGGTGACCCAGGAGTTCGTGCGCAGCTCGAAATTCGGCCGCGACATCGCGATCGGGATCACCGTGATATGCGGACTGCCCTTGGCATTGGCTTCGCAGCCGAAGCGCTGGCAGTAGCCGCAATACTGGCAGGCGCCGAATTTCGAACCGTCGGGATTGGTGTAGGGCTCTGAAGCATTGGCCGAGGGGCGCGGGAAAGGATGATAGCCCGCGTTGCGCGCGGCTTGCGAGAACATCTCGCTTGAAAGAATAGGTGTCAGCGGCGGCAAGGGATAGTCGCGGGCGCGCGGCGCCTCGAACGGGTTGCCTCCCTCCTGGATCTTGCCACCGATATTGCCGGCCTTGCCGGAAACGGCGGCCGTGCGTTCGAACTTGTCATAGTAAGGCTCGAGTTCGGCGTAGGTGATGCCCCAGTCCTGGATGGTCATGTCCTCGGGGATGAACTTCTTGCCGTAACGCTCCTCATATTGAGAGCGGACCTTGAACTCCATGTCGGTCCAGCGCCAGGTGTGGCCGCTCCAATGCACGGCGGAGCCGCCGACGACTTCGCCCGGCAGGAACGAGCCGAGCCGGCGCATCGGCAGCGCGTCCTGCTGCGGGCTATTGCGCACGGTGATGGTGTCGCGCGCGGTGTTCTGCATCAGGTCGTGGCGTACGACGTAACGCAGCTCGTCGCGGATATTGGGCAGCGCGTAGTCGTTCTCGCTGCTGCGCATGGCGCCGCGTTCGAGCGCGACCACCTTCAACCCGGCCTCGGTCAGTTCCTTCGCCAGGATGCCGCCGGTCCAGCCCAACCCTACGATAACGACGTCGACTTCCTTGAGTTTCGTGGCCATGGCGCTCTCCCCCTTTAGCTCATGTCCGCGATGCCGACGGGCTTACTGGGGAACGGCTTGCCGCGATATTGCGCGACGTGGTCGCGATGCACCGCGATGACGCCGGGAAAGCCGATGATGGCCCATCCCGCCTTGTTGCGGTTGCCACCGTAAATCGGATCGGAATACATGCCCTCGACCACGGTCTGATAAAGCGTGGTCCAGAACACCCGCACCGGCAGGCCATCGTCGAAGGTGATCTTGCCGGTGGAAAGGCCGGTCAAGACTTCCTGCCGTTGGTCGGCGGTGATCCGGTCGAAGGTGTTGCCGTAGGTCTTGCGGCAATGCGCGTTGGTGGCGGCAATGCCGGCGCGGTAGAGCTGCGCCGGCGTCAACGGCAGCTGGTAGCCCTGGCTCGGGGTGCCGAGCTTCCACGGCCCCTGCATATAAAGACGGTCGCCCTTGCCCCAGCCGCCCGCCAAAGCGCGGTCGATATAGATATTGACCCCGAGATCGGTGCCTTTCGGGCTGATCTCGTCGGCCGGGATCATGTGATCGACCATGGCCTCGACGAAAGCCGCTTCGTCGAGATTGAGAAAAGCGTAGCCGGCCGGTTCGTTGGGGGCTGCTGCCTGGGCTGGCTGCTCAGCCTGCGCGGTATCCGGAGTTACGATGGCCGTCGTTGCGCTGGCCGCAGCCGCGCCGCTCACCACGGCGGTTTTCAGAAAATCGCGCCGGTCGAACCCTTGGTTTTTCATGGTCGTTTCCCCTTGGCGGCCAAGATTTCATCCCGGCGTCTTTGTTGCGGCGAGGATGCTGCTTTTGCCTTGGGCGGGCAAGACGGGATTTGGCCAGTTGCTCCGTCGGCCGCTCATGGCTGGTCGTCTTTTTATGGAGCCCTGGCGCTGCCAGACCCGCCTGGCACCCGGAGCAGGCGTTGCGCGGATGCGTTTCGTCGCATTCGATTCCAAACAAGCTTGGAAAAATTTGCGATCCCGCAGGTTTGAATTAGCGAGATTGTTTCGTCTGCGCGAACGCCGGCGCATCGCCGACGCGGTTCTCGATGTCTCGATCTTCGACAGCCGAAGTGATCACGCGAATGAAGCAAATGTGACGATTGAAATCACGCAAGGTCACATGAGCAAAACTTGTCATCACATGCCGTTCATCATGTAGAAATCACCGGTCACATACGCGTATTTTTGTCGCCTTGCAGCATTCTGTGGCGAGGTCGCCACAGCATTTCTTCGTTCCCTACGGCAGAAGGCCGCCGCAAGGAGTCCTCATCCGAGGCTCCGTAATCGGACAGTTTGCGGCAAACCGTCTTTGCCGTCTTTTGTTGGGGAACTTACGTGAAGAAGACATTCATCTCAGCAGCAGCGATCCTGGCTTTTGCCGCGACCGCTCACGCCGACGAGCTTTCAGACATTCAGGCTCAGGCCAAGCAGCTTCGTGAACAAAACACGGCGATGACCAAGCGTCTCGCCGATATCGAAAAGCGACAGAAGGCGCTTGAAACGCAGAAGGCGGCCGAACCGACCATCAACCCGGTGGACTCGATGGCGGCTGATCTGCCGTACAAGGCAGCCGTCAAGGCCAAGCCGGTGGAAAACGACGACATCTGCATCAAGGGCATTTGCGTCTACGGCAACTTCGACATGGGTGTGTCGTATATCCAGCACGGCGCGCCGCTCAACGCGCTGGGCAATCCGCCGCTCAACTATCTGGTTTCGAAGAACTCGAACGGCTCCTACTTCGGCGCCGGGCCAAACCAGATGAGCAGCTCGTTCATCGGTCTGCGCGGCAAGCAGGAGATCGGCGACAATCTCTACGCGGTGTTCAACCTGCAGACGATCTTCGACCCGGCGAGCGGCAACAATGCCAACGGCATCGGCGGCATTGCCCAGAACAACGGCCTGACGGAAACGAACCTGCGATGGAATGCGCAGAACTCGTTCCAGGACTCGTCCAAGGCCGGCCAGTTGTTCAACCAGGCAGCCTACTTCGGCATCAGTTCGCCGACCTACGGTACCTTCACCATGGGCCGTCAGTCCGCGCTGAGCTCGGACCTCGTGACCAACTATGACGCGCTCGGCGGTGCGAACGCCTGGTCGTTGCTCACCTTCCAGGGTGCGAACGGCGGCGGCGGCGACACTGAAGATCGCGTGTTCGACAATTCATACGAGTATCGCGTGAATGTCGGCCCGGTTCACCTGGCGGCAGAAGCTCAGCTCCGCAACGGCGGCAACAGCTCGACCGGTAATGCCTTCGAGGGCAACATCGGCTTCGACTATATGGGCTTCTCGGTGGACTTCCTCGGCGGCAAGATCTACGACGCCGTGTCCGCCGCGCCTCTGTCGCCAGCCCAGCTCGCCGCGTCGATCAACACGGTAAGCAACGGCAACGGCATCATCGGGGCGACCGTCTCCGACAACACGGTATTCCAGGTCGGCGCCAAGTACGTCATCGGTCCGTGGAAGTTCTACGGCGGCTACGAGAACGTCCACTTCGCCAATCCGGACAATCCGCTCGCTCCCGGTGCGTTCGTCACCGGCGGCTTCATCCTCGGCGACGGTGGTGCGATCAACAACACCAACTTCACCAACGAGAAGGTCCTGCAGACCGCCTGGATCGGCACCAAGTATGCGATCACGCCGAACCTCGATATCGCGGGCGCCTATTACCACGAGTGGCAGAACAGCTTCGCGACCGGCGCCAATACCGGCTGTACCGACGCGCGCGCTTCGCAGTGCTCCGGTTCGCTCGATGCTGTCTCGCTGGTGGTCGATTGGCGCTTCGCCAGGCACGTCGACATGTATGCCGGCGTGATGTGGTCGCAGGTGCAGAACGGTCTCGCCAACGGATTCCTCCAGGCGAACGGAACGAATGCCGGCGGCACATTGCCGGCGGCGGCAGCAACAAGGCCTCGTCCTTCGATCCGGGCATCGGCATTCGCTATCAGTTCTGATCTAGAGAGCGAAGCATGAAGGACAGAGACATCCGGTATCCACGTTCCCCCACGCGGGTCTCGAGATGTTTCTGTCCCTCATCGCCGACGCTGCCTCCTTGCAGCAGAGATTCTTCCGACGCTCGCGAAGCGAATGTGACTGACCCGGTCAACAGATCTTCTTTCGAGATAGTCTAAATGCCGGATGCGAACTTCGCGTAAGTCAGCCGAAGCGCCCGGAATTGCAGACGTCGATATGGATCGTCTGGAACTTTCATAAATTTTTTTTAACTAATTCTCGGTTGTCGCAGGCATTCTAAATTGTGTTTTAGAAGGTAAAGCGCGCTTTATATTATAAAAATCATATTATAGATTTTTGTCGGCTTCCGAAAACGTTGTTGCGTTCATGTGACAACATTTCCAAACGAGGTGATGCAGGATCATTCACGTAGGAGTCCTCATTCGAGGCTCCGCACCTTAGCAGTCCGCGGCGTATGGTTGTGCCGCGCCTATTTTGGGGGACTTACGTGAAAAGGACTTTCATCTCAGCAGCAGCCATCCTGGCCTTCGCTGCGTCGGCTCACGCCGACGAGCTGACGGACATCCAGGCTCAGGCCAAGCAACTTCGTGAACAAAACGCGGCGATGACCAAGCGTCTCGTCGACATCGAAAAGCGACAGAAGGCTCTCGAAGCCCAGAAGACGGCCGTGCCGACCATCAGTCCGGTCGACGCGATGGCAGCCGACCTGCCCTACAAGGCAGCGGTCAAGGCCAAGCCGGTCGAGAACGACGACATCTGCGTCAAGGGCATTTGCGTCTACGGCAACTTCGACATGGGCATTAACTACCAGCAGCACGGCAGCCCGTTCGACGCGATGGCCGGCGGACCGTCGCAGTACGTCGTCGAAAAAGCGTCCTACGGTTCGCAATTCGGCGTCGCCGCCAACCAGATGAGCACCTCGTTCATCGGTCTGCGCGGCAAGCAGGAGATCGGCGACAATCTGTACGCCGTGTTCAACTTGCAGACCCTGTTCAACCCGGCCAGCGGCATGAACGCCAACGGCTTGGGCGCGATTGTGCAGAACAATGGCTTTGGACAATCTCCGCAGTTGGGTGGCGGGTTTGCGAACTCCTACGGCGACTCGTCGAAGGGTGGCCAGATGTTCAACAACGCGGCCTACTTCGGTATCACTTCGCCGACCTACGGTACCTTCACCATGGGCCGTCAGTCGGCTCTGAGCTCGGACCTCGTCGTCAACTATGACGCGCTGTCCGGTTCGAACGCCTGGTCGCTGATCACCTTCGAAGGTGCTACCGGCGGCGGCGGCGTCACCGAAGACCGCATCCTCGACAACTCCTATGAGTATCGTCTGAACGTCGGTCCGGTGCGGTTGGCTGCTGAAGCTCAGCTCCGCAACGGCGGTAACAGCGGTACCAACAACGCCTTCCAGGGTGATATCGGCTTCGACTACATGGGCTTCTCGATGGACTTCGTCGGCGGCAAGATCTGGGACGCGGTCTCCGTCGGCACGACCTTGTCTACCGCGCAGGTTAATGGTCTGACCGGTACCCAGACTCGGCACCGTCGTCAACCCGTTCGGCGGCGCAATCCCATGCTCGCTGGGCTGCATGAGCGGCATCGTCTCCGACAACACCGTGTTCCAGATTGCCGCCCGCTACACGATCGGCCCCTGGAAGTTCTTCGGCGGATACGAGCACATTACGTACGAGAATCCGGACAGCGCGTTGGCTCCGGGTGCCTTCGTCTATGGCGGCTATAACCTCGCCTATCGTCAACAACAACAACTATCTCGACAACAAGAACCTGAATATCTTCTGGGTTGGTGTGAAGTATGCTGTGACGCCGACTCTGGATGTCATGGCCTCCTACTATGGCCAGCGGGCTGGCTTCTTCACATCCGGCACGGCACCTGGCGCTACTGCGTTCGCCAACGTTCCAGGTGGCCCAACCACTGGCACGGCCGCTCAGCAGGCAGCTTGCGCCGCCAACAGCGCATCGCTGGCCAACTGCGCCGGTGGCACGGACATGATCTCCGTCGCAATGGATTGGCGGTTTGCACGGCACGTCGACATGTATGCGGGTGTTTCCTACTCGCAGAAGTTCGGCGGTTTTGCCTCCGGCTTCATGCTGTCGACCAACAACGGTGCCTTGGCCGGCGCCGCTGTGAACAACCGGGTCTCAAACTTCGATCCCGGCATCGGTCTTCGCTACCAGTTCTGATGACATCGTAGCTGTAGGACACAAGCACTAAAGGCAGAGACATCCGATCCACGTTCCCCCGCGTAGGTCTCGCGATGTCTCTGCCTCTCACCGTCGGCTTCGGCGCACGGATACGGCGGATATGACCAGAGCGATCATATGTTGAGATAATGGTCGGTCCTCATCAGAAGAATTAAGCGCGGTCACGGGAGCCAGTCATATGTCGAACATCATATGTTATGCATCATATGTTGAGTGTGACTCACATGATGGTGACATTGTCGGCTTCCAATATTGCTGTGGCGAGGCCGTCACAGCATTTCTTCTTCTGCTGATGCACAAGCTGTCCCAAGGAGTTCTCGTTCGAGGCTCCGTAACCAGGCGGTTCGCGGCGTATGGTTGTGCCGCACCTATTTTGGGGGACTTAAGTGAAAAGGACTTTCATCTCAGCAGCGGCCATTCTGGCCTTCACGGCGGCGGGCCACGCCGATGAGCTTTCGGATATCCAGGCCCAAGCCAAGCAACTTCGTGAACAGAACTCGGCGATGACCAAGCGTCTTGCCGATATCGAAAAGCGTCAGAAGGCTCTCGAAGCCCAGAAGACGGCCGTGCCGACCATCAGTCCGGTCGACGCGATGGCAGCCGACCTGCCCTACAAGGCGGCGGTCAAGGCCAAGCCGGTCGAGAACGACGACATCTGCGTCAAGGGCATTTGCGTCTACGGCAACTTCGATATGGGCATCAGCTACAATCAGCACGGCAACCCGTTTGCGGCGTTGGCCGGCGGCCCGCTCAACTACCTGATCGAGAAGCAGTCGAACGGCTCGTACTTCGGCGTCGCATCCAACCAGTTGAGCACCTCGTTCATCGGCCTGCGTGGCAAGCAGGAAATCGGCGACAATCTGTATGCCGTGTTCAACTTGCAGACCCTGTTCAACCCGGCCAGCGGCATAAACGCCAATGGCACGGGCGCCATCGTGCAGAACAATGGTCTGGGCGGGCCCACGCTGCTCGGTCAGGCGAACTCCTACGGAGACTCGTCGAAGGGTGGCCAGATGTTCAACAACGCGGCCTACTTCGGCATCAGTTCGCCGACCTACGGTACCTTCACCATGGGCCGTCAGTCGGCTCTGAGCTCGGACCTCGTCGGCAACTATGACGCGCTGTCCGGTGCGAACGCCTGGTCGCTGATCACCTTCGAAGGCGGCTCCGGCGGCGGCGGTGTCACTGAAAACCGCATCTACGACAACTCGTATGAGTATCGTTTGAACATCGGTCCGGTGCGGTTGGCTGCGGAAACTCAGCTCCGCAACGGCGGCAACAGCGCGACCGGCAATGCCTTCGAAGGCGACATCGGCTTCGACTATATGGGCTTCTCGATGGATTTCGTCGGCGGCAAGATCTACGACGCGAACGCCGTCGGAACGACCTTGAGCACGGCGCAGGTTAACGCAATCACCGGCAGTCAGGCAGGAAGCACCAACCCGTTCGGTGGTTCGATCACCTGCTCGCTGGGCTGCCTGAGCGGCACCATCTCCGACAACACCGTGTTCCAGGTAGCTGCTCGCTACACGATCGGCCCCTGGAAGCTCTTCGGCGGATATGAGCACATCGCGTTCGACAATCCGAACAACCCGTTGTCTCCGGGTGCTTTCGCGCAAGGCGGCTACAACCTCGGAATCGTGAACAACAACAACTACGTCAGCACCCGCAACCAGCATGTGTTCTGGGTTGGTGCGAAGTACGCGGTCACGCCGACGCTGGACATTGCTGCCTCCTACTACGGGGTTCGGCAGGAGGCCTTCACCCAGGGTGCCGGTCCTGGTGGTAGCGGCAACTCGGTATTCGCCAATGTTCCCGGCGGTCCTCTGAACCTGGGTAGCGTTGCCGCTCAGCAGGCTGCTTGCGCTGCCAACAGCGCGTCGCAAACCAACTGCGCCGGTGGCGAAGACATGGTCAGCGTCGTCGTCGACTGGCGGTTTGCCAAGCACGTCGATCTCTACGCCGGCATTGGCTACTCGCAACGTAACGGCGGTCTGGCTGCCGGCTTCGTGACCTCCAACAACAACGGTCAGAGCCTCACCACCAATGGCGTTTGCGCCGCCTGCGCTACCCGGGTCTCGACCTTCGATCCCGGTATCGGCCTCCGCTACCAGTTCTGATGATCTCGTAACGTAAGGACACAAGCACAAATGCAGAGACATCCGACCCACTCCTATTCGGTTCGCGGTGTCTCTGCTTTCTACCGAGAGGCTCTCTTCAATAACGAAATCTCACGAGGATTCACGGATTCGCGATCTGAATGTGAATCCCGATCACAAAACGTAAATAAGTGATTCATTACATGTCACATGACGGTTATCATATATTACGCCAACATCACATGACCGTCAGTCTTGTCGGCTTCCGATATTGCTGTGGCGAGGCGGACACAGCATTTATTTTCCCCCTGAGGCACACAACTGCCCAAGGAGTTCTCGTTCGAGGCTCCGTAACCAGGCAGTTCGCGGCGTATGGTTATGCCGCGCCTATTTTGGGGGAACCACGTGAAAAGGACTTTTATCTCAGCAGCAGCCATCCTGGCCTTCGCTGCGTCGGCTCACGCCGACGAGCTGACGGATATCCAGGCTCAGGCCAAGCAACTTCGTGAACAGAATGCGATGATGACCAAGCGTCTCGCCGATATCGAAAAGCGTCAGAAGGCTCTCGAAGCCCAGAAGACGGCCGCGCCGACCATCAATCCGGTCGACGCGATGGCAGCCGACCTGCCCTACAAGGCAGCGGTCAAGGCCAAGCCGGTCGAAAACGACGACATCTGCGTCAAGGGCATTTGCGTCTACGGCAACTTCGATATGGGCTTTGCCGGGCAGACGCACGGCGCTCCGTACAACGCGCTCGCCGGCGGCCCGCTCGACTATGCGATCCAGAAGAACTCCAACGGCTCGTACGTTGGCGTCGCTGCCAACCTGATGAGCACCTCGTTCATCGGTCTGCGTGGCAAGCAGGAAATCGGCGACAATCTGTACGCCGTGTTCAACTTGCAGTCCCTGTTCAATCCGGCCAGCGGCATGAGCGCCAACGGCACGGGTTCGCTCGTGCAGAACAACGGCCTCGGTGCGGCTACCAACCTCGCGTCTTCGAATGCTTACGGCAACTCGTCGAAGGGCGGCCAGTTGTTCAATAACGCGGCTTACTTCGGTATCAGTTCGCCGACCTACGGCACCTTCACCATGGGCCGTCAGTCGGCTCTGACCTCGGACCTCGTCGTCAACTATGACGCGCTGTCCGGTTCGAACGCCTGGTCGCTGATCACCTATGAGGGTGCCACCGGCGGTGGCGGCGTCACCGAAAATCGCATCTACGACAACTCCTATGAGTATCGTCTGAACCTCGGTCCGGTGCGGTTGGCGGCGGAAGCTCAGCTCCGCAACGGCGGCAACAGCTCGACCGGCAACGCCTTCGAAGGCGACGTCGGCTTCGACTATATGGGCCTGTCGATGGACGTCGTCGGCGGCAAGGTCTACGACGCGCTCTCCGTGGGCGGTCCTTTGAGCTCGGCGCAGGTCAATGCTCTGACCGCCAACCAAGGCGGTGCCTCCAACCCGTTCGGCGGGGCAATCGGATGCTCGCTGGGCTGCATGAGCGGCACGATCTCCGACAACACGATCTTCCAGATCGCTGCTCGCTACACGATCGGCCCCTGGAAGTTCTTCGGCGGATACGAACACCTCTGGTTCGACAATCCGAACAATCCGTTGACTCCCGGCGCTTTTGCGCAGGGTGGCTACAATCTCGCCTACGTGAACAACAACAACTACGTCACCACCCGTAACCAGAACGCGTTCTGGGTGGGTGTGAAGTATGCGATCACGCCGACCTTGGACATCATTGGTTCGTACTACGGCATCCGGCAGGACTTCTTCACCCAGGGTGCTGCTCCTGGCGCGACGGTGTTCGCCAACGCTCCCGGTGGTGCTCTGAACCTGGGTACCCTTGCTGCTCAGCAGGCAGCTTGCGCCGCCAACAGCGCGTCGCAGTCTAACTGCTCCGGCGGCGAAGACATGGTCAGCGTCGTGGTCGATTGGCGGTTTGCCCGTCACGTCGACGTCTTCGCGGGCGTCGCCTACTCGCAGCGTAACGGCGGTCTGGCCAACGGCTTCATCACTTCCAACAACAACGGCCAGATCACCACCAACGCGGCTGGTGTCTGCGCCACCTGCGCCACCACGGTCTCGTCGTGGAATCCCGGCGTCGGTCTTCGCTACCAGTTCTGATGGAGGCGTAACAACACAGGCGGAGATATCTAGGTTAAGTCAAAGACTTAGCGATGTCTCCGTCTTCTACCAACCGGCTGGCTCTCACGGGAATCAGCCGGTTCTTTGGTCAACCACCGAAGGCGGCTCCGAGGAATCGGAGCTCGCTTTCAACCTCGGGAAAGACTCGAAAGGAAACAATCGATAGTTGCATTAGGACCATAGTACTTACTTAAGATAACAAACCCGCTGTGTCATGCCGGCAACAGGGCCAACTCGTTTGGAGGGTCGATCCTCCAAAAGATGGCTTCGTGGCCGACTGTGGCGTTCGGGTTACAGTATTTCTTTGCCCCCTGACGCAGAGTGTCTGCCTAAGGAGTCCTCATCCGAGGCTCCGTAACCAGGCAGCTCGCGGCGTATGGTAATGCCGCGTCTATTTTGGGGGACCTTACGTGAAACGGACTTTCATTTCAGCAGCAGCCATCCTGGCCTTCGCTGCGTCGGCTCACGCCGACGAGCTGACGGATATCCAGGCCCAGGCCAAGCAACTTCGTGAACAGAACGCGGCGATGACCAAGCGTCTCGTCGACATCGAAAAGCGCCAGAAGGCTCTCGAAGCCCAGAAGACGGCCGTGCCGACCATCAATCCGGTCGACGCGATGGCAGCCGACCTGCCCTACAAGGCAGCGGTCAAGGCCAAGCCGGTCGAGAACGACGACATCTGCGTCAAGGGCATTTGCGTCTACGGCAACTTCGACATGGGCATCAGCTACAAGCAGCACGGCAGCCCGTTCAACGGCGTTTGCCGGCGGTCCGTTGCAGTACATGGTCGAAAAGGCCTCCAATGGCTCGTACTTCGGCGTCGCGGCCAACCAGATGAGCACCTCGTTCATCGGTCTGCGCGGCAAGCAGGAAATCGGCGACAACCTCTACGCCGTGTTCAACTTGCAGACCCTGTTCAACCCGGCCTGCGGCATGAACGCCAACGGTACGGGCGCCCTCGTGCAGAACAATGGTCTCGGTCGGTCCGACGCTGCTCGGCACAGGCGAACTCCTACGGCAACTCGTCGAAGGGTGGCCAGATGTTCAACAACGCGGCCTACTTCGGCGTCAGTTCGCCGACCTACGGTACCTTCACCATGGGCCGTCAGTCGGCTCTGAGCTCGGACCTCGTCGGCAACTATGACGCGCTGTCCGGTGCGAACGCCTGGTCGATGATCACCTTCGAAGGTGCAACCGGCGGCGGCGGCGTCACCGAAAACCGCATCTACGACAACTCCTATGAGTATCGTTTGAACATCGGTCCGGTGCGGTTGGCGGCAGAAGCGCAGCTACGAAACGGCGGTAACAGCTCGACCGGCAATGCCTTCGAAGGCAACATCGGCTTCGACTATATGGGCTTCTCGATGGACTTCGTCGGCGGCAAGATCTACGACGCCAACTCCGTCGGAACGACCTTGAGCACGGCGCAGGTTAACGCCCTGACCGGCAACCAGGTTGGTACTGTCGTCAACCCGTTCGGCGGCGCAATCCCGTGCTCGCTGGGCTGCATGAGCGGCACCATCTCCGACAACACCGTGTTCCAGGTCGCCGCGTCGCTACACGATCGGCCCCTGGAAGTTCTACGGCGGATATGAGTTCATCCAGTACTCGAATCCGAACAACCCGTTGACTCCCGGTGCCTTCGCGCAGGGTGGCTATAACCTCGCCTACGTCAACAACAACAACTACATCGACCACAAGAATCTGAACATCTTCTGGGTTGGTGTGAAATATGCGATCACTCCGACCTTGGATATCGCGGGCGCCTACTACGGCCAGCGGTTTGGGTTCTTCACATCCGGCACGGCGCCTGGCGCAACTGCGTTCGCCAACGTTCCGGGTGGTCCTCTGAACCTGGGTAGCGTTGCTGCTCAGCAGGCAGCTTGCGCCGCCAACAGCGCGTCAGCTCGGCAACTGCGCCGGTGGCCAAGACATGGTCAGCGTCGTGATGGATTGGCGGTTTGCCCGTCACGTCGACATGTATGCCGGCGTAGCCTGGAATCAGAAGTTCGGTGGCGCTGCCAGCGGCTTCGTGCTGTCCAACGCCAACGGTACCCTCACCGGTGCCGCTGTGAACAACCGCGTGTCGACCTTCGACCCCGGTATCGGTCTTCGCTACCAGTTCTAAGCTAGACCAAATCCAAGCTTAAGTTATTGTGGGGGAGCGGAATTTCCGCTCCCCCATTTCATTGGGTGTCTTCAGCCAATCTCCTCCGGTTCGTCAGCGGTCTCGGATCATTCGGCTTGCATGCGACATCTTGGGGCGCGAACCTAATCGGGAATGCGCCTATCAGGCCCTGGATCACTCATCCATGTTTTCCTGTTCATAGAAAAAAGCGAATTCGAGGTCAGACTGATCGCCCGGTTTCAAGCCGATCGACCTAGGGATTTTGAGCCCATCGTGCGGCAGTACCGATAAGCGGCGTATCGGGGTCATCCGAGAAATGACCGAGATTCGTCCTCCCAATCCAATCTGGACTTGGTCTAAGCTTCTTCCTGATCAACCAAGGCATTTTGGCCCCGCCAAGGCGCTCCATTCGCATCCGGAAAACCCGCAAAGCTCGTTAGGCTTTCGGCAGTGATCAATGCCAATTGACCATCCGGGTTGCGACACCCGCGAACATACGATCACGGATTTTCTAGAAGATCTTGCCCACGCGTCCGTTCGATGGCGCTATTTTTAGCATGATCGGTGGCCTTCGCCTTACCTTGGCGTCTAGAGCGAAGCTCGTACTGTGCTCTTGACGAACGCGCCTCGGTAAGAGCTGAGATAAGCCGTTGGAAATATCCAAGACCAGCGTCGCGTAATGATCAAAGCCCCGCATACCCAATTACGCTTCCGGTCTCACCTCGCCAGTTTAGGTTCTTGGTCAGGCTCGCGGCCGCCCTCCGCCGTACCATCAGGGTCATGCAGCGCAGTCCAGTGATCGATTGCATAGCCCGCGACGTAAAAAACGATCAGAGCAGCGACTACCGTGCCACCGAGCCACATCAGTAATGTTTTTATGGAATGCTCGCCGGACATCGCGGATATCCTAACACGACAAATTTGACTAGCTCCGAGGTCGTCGTCGAGGCGACGAGAGCCTCCGATCGCTACAAGATAGTGAACGCCCGTCGATGAATGCATCCGAAATGCTTTGAGCGAGAACTAATCGGTAGTGGCTGACGCTCCAGCAATCTACTGCACCGGGATTTTTGTGGCGAATCGCGAATGATTGGCCGTTAATTAAGCATCCGCAGTTGAGCTCGGCTGCTAAATTTGTTTTTAGTACTCGTCCGTTGCATGTTGTGTCACAGACTTTTGGGGCTTAAATTCCCACACGCTTCGATGCCCATCGAAACAAAGGCCTCAGGGTGCCTTTACACTGAGGCCTTAGTCTTTCCTGTCCCCGTGTGCTGCGTTCGTGTAGGTGGTCAACCTTTAATGCGAGTAAAGTGCGTGTCGTCGTGGCGATAGCGGCTCATAAAGTGATGCCTGCAATCTCTGCGGTCTGGACAAAATTGCGGCACGTCGGGCACGACGTTTGAAGTCAACTCGCCTAGCTGGCTTTATGTTTTTGCAGGTCCCCAGATTGGATTTTGACGCGGAAGCCGGTCATCACAGCGGTTGTATCCATAGGCATTGTCATTCCGGCCAAACCGAACTGGCGCCCGGCGTCAGACGTTAGTCACTCGGCCATAAGTGATACCCGCATAGACATCGAGGTGCTTGTTCAACACGTGGGGACCACCACAGAAGACGGGACAATCATGGGCTGATCGCGAAAGAACAGACCAGCTGAGTTCTCGAAACTGCTTTAGCCGGGCGTTTCTCGTTACGAACGATCATACCGAAAGCTGACCCCTTCCCAGTCTCCGACGCGAACGAAAGTTGCCACGACCGAACGCTCGATGGCGAGGCGCCGGTTAATAGAAGTTGGCAAATCTTCGCGCATTTAGCCAACTGCGCGCACAATTGGTGGCGTGCCAAAGAAGCCGCTTCCGTTCGGAGGAGCTTGCTCCCTCCGTGACTGCTTTCCTAATGGCCAGGATAGCAGAAAATGTTTCTGTTCTAAAATCATCGCTGCGACCTGTCGTGGGGCCTCTCTCGACACACGCCAATTCAGTCGCGATCGCGAGGTTTCTGTTCGCTGATTCCGGCTTGGTTGAAAGGAACAAGATATGCACTTCGCAAGCTACTGCTTCTTCATAATCGGTGATCTTAACCTCTGTTGCGTTGCTGATGCCGCCGTACAACGCGGTCGGACGACTAATCAACGGAACGAGTTAGCGGGCCGAACCTAAAGAAATTTTTATCTCGCGTGGCAAGGGCCACGGATACGACGCTTTGACCAAACCGCAGGTTCGCCCGCAACCTAGAACACGCAGATGTCAGCTTCGAGAGCCAAAACCGGTTAGCTCACCATCCGGCAACTTGACCGGTCGGAAACCTCGAAACTTCAGGGCCAAGTCCAATTTTTCCGATTTGGCAGGCGACCGAATCGCGGGATTCAACGTAGCCCGCCGATGCGCTGGATTTATCGAAGTTTGTTCGAACGATACTTCTGGCCGCCGATGAGCCGAACTAAAGAATTGTTTACGGCGCCAAACCCAAAAAGGTGAGCTCGCGCCACTTCGTTCGCCCGCCCTTCGCAAGATTCTAAGGAATAATTTAGACCCAACCGGCTGCGACTCGCGCCATCATGTGAAACTTCCCGGCGTCGCCCCGCTTAACATGTGATGATCGCGGCAGACTCGGATTGAGCGACGTTTGACCACCGCGACCGGCACCAATGATCGGGTCAAGCCATGCACAAGCTGGCCACTGGGGTGTTAGCTCTCGCCATCGCGTGCGGACGTTGCGCCGCGGCTCAGGACGGTAGCGCAACCAAGCCGGCTTACCCGCCAAATTTTCCACCAAGTGGGTATCGACCGCTACCGCCTCATTTTCAGCCGCGCCGTGTGATCGCCGCAAATCCCGAAAACGTTGCTGTCGCGCCGCCCCCGTTGCCGTCGTATGAGCAACCTGCGATTCCGGAGAAGGGTTATCTGTGGGTGCCCGGGTACTGGGCCTGGCGTAAATCGGTCCCTGATTATTTTTGGGTGCCTGGGACGTGGGTCCGGCCGCCGCAGTCCGGGCTTTTATGGACGCCGCCCTATTGGAGTCAGGTCGACGGCGGCTATGCCTATCATGCCGGTTATTGGGCTTCAGAAGTCGGCTTCTACGGCGGCATCGCATACGGCTATGGCTACGACACTGACGGCTATCATGGCGGGCGCTGGGAGAAAGGCGTCTTTTCTTACAACCGCGCCGTGAGCAACCTCGGATCGCTCGATATTAAGAACGTCTATGATCATGCGGTTGCCCCTGACTTCAGCGCGATGGGTGTTAGCTTCAATGGTGGCCGCAAAGGGACAGAAGCAAGACCGACCAAGCAGCAGGAGGCGTTGGCGAACGGGGAGCATGTTGGAGCGACTGCCGAGCAGCAGAAGCATTTCGAATTGGCGGCAATGGATCGTTCGCTGTATTCCAAACTGAACAACGCTAGGCCCCCTGTGGCGGCAACGTCCCATGCCGGGCTTCTTGAAGGGGCCGGCATCACGCATAGCCGCAGAGAGCTGCCAAACCGGTCCGCTGAATCCAGCGAAGTGACGACCGGCGTCGATTTGAAATAGGTGCCACGATGAGAAATGCGTTTCTCGCGATTGCGATGGTCATCGTGTTTGCAACAGCGATGACGACCAGCGTCATGGCGTTTGACAACAACTTCCAGAACGGGGTCGCTGGCGGGTCACGTTTCGGTAGTCTTCACTCGGGAAACGGCAGCTTCCGCGGAGGTTATGGCGGCGGCCGGGGCAACAATCTTGCTGGCATCCGCGGCTACAGTAGTTGGCGCCAGGGCGGCTGGGGGGCTCATCGCTCCGTTGGCGGCTACGGTGGCTACAATTATTAACCCCGTTGTGCCCGGACCGAGTAAACACGCACTAGATTTCATTGGATGTCAAAAACTACGCTGACATAAGACCTGGTCGGATCATATCTGGACCGACCTGCATTTCAGTGGCTTCTGCATAATCATGATCCGGAGCCCGGCTACCGTTGACGTCTGTTGACGGCCGTTGCTGTTCCGGTCGATCCGAACTTGGCGCTCGGCCCGTTTTGGTAGGTCCGTCTGAGCCAGACCGTTGGTTGCTCGGCCTTAAGTGATCTACTGGCGTAGAAATCGAGGTGCTTGTTCAGCGCGTTGTCGACGAGGGACACCTGATCGAAAACGCCGCAAGGTCCGTCTCGCTAGCGATCTTCGCTGGAAAAGTGCGTCTATGGCCGACGTTGAACTTTGTTTCCAAGAACCAAAATAAGTTGGCAAGCTTGGCGCCAAAGCGCGGCTTCATATCGACTTAGCCTGTCGAGAGGAAAATTGGTTAGGTTGCACAAGCGGACATAGGATTGGGTTAATGCGTTTGGCTGAGCACCCGCATTGGAGTTCGGTACAGAAAAGCTTTCGGCCTGCTTAGAGTTGTTTTCCAGCCAGCTGGATTCTTCGACGATTCCAAAAGCACGTGTGTTATCTGTCAGACCATTGTGAGCCTGTGGGCGTTGGCGAAATTGAAGCAGATGTAGAGCTTGGATCTTGAAGAGGCCGCTCTCAATCCTGGTGGCGCGGCGCAAGCGCCAAAGCAGACTTGCCAATCGAAGAACGAGTTCTCTTTCGACGGCGGTGCGCGCGTCGTAATCCGATGCGATAGCCATCTCAAAGGCGGCATAATCGTCGGCGTCCTCCAAGGCAGCAATGACAGTTTCGGCGGTCAATCCATGACGGATCGCATTTCGCCGAGACCGGCTCTTGCCTGCCTCAGTCTTCGGTCCGGTGCTGAGCTCTGCATTTCGGCGGTTAGCCTCACACTGTCGAATGGATGTCATTTCGTCTCCAGGAGAAAATTGGCTTCGTTTCGTAATTCGAGCCTCATCGCCGGTCAGCCGCATATGATTGATTGCGCGGATTATTTGAGTCACTAGTGTCGATTAGGACTGGGGTTCGCGTTTGTCCCCAGAGGCGAGCTGCCGTGGTGAGCGGTTCGATCTCATGATTGGCCCACCAGGCGCGTTCGTCGCCTCGTCGGTGAAGCTCGCGATGATGTAGTCGACAGACAGGGACCGTGAACTTGTCACTCACCTTTCGGCTCATCGCGCGCTGCTCCGCATATTTGACGTGATGTGCGTCCGACGGGGTTCGGCCGCATATCAGGCATGGCTGAGAAGCGACGAACCTCAAGTGCTCGCGGTCACGCTCCCTTACCGGTTTGCTGATGACGGTAACTTGCTGTTCGACCAAATCAGGCTCGGGCGAGCCGCCGGCGCCAACGCCATTTTGGCGAGCGGAGTTGGCCCCGACCTCGAAATGGTGCAGCTTTGCTGAGAATGCGCTCTCAAGAGTTTGCGCATCCGCCGCAGAAAGTTGATTTTTGAACGGCAGAATGAGGTATGCCCATTTCGTGATTGCATCCAGGCCATCGAGCGGTTCAAGCTGCATGAGTAGTTGATCGAGAAGCCCATGGGAGTCTTCAACCGACAGGGATGGTAGTCGAGGTTGAGGTGATCGAGGCCGTCGCTGCGTTGGACGCTCTGCGTTGTCAGGTGCTCCCGCCGAATTGGTAAGCTCCGCAGTGGTGCGAGTTGGTTGTGCCGTCGCAACGGCATTCCATGTGGGGAGGTCCGGTGCATCCAGGTCGTCTTCACCGGCAATTCCGACTAACGTGAACAGGGCATATCGACGGGCATAGGTAAGAGCCGCACCTAGTCGATGGGGGGCAGCCGTTTCCGAGATAGACGATACTGGCCAATCCGAAGAAACCCATTCGCCCGAAGCGTGAACGAGCGTGGTGGTCAGTTTGATCAACCCGCTGTCGTGGTCGATTTTGGTGGTTTGAATCGTTGCGATCTCATGCTGACCCAAGCACTTGCGAACAAGATCCAGCCCGTTGGAGAGTGACGCATAGCGAAAGGTTCGGCTGCCTTCCCTTGGAAACGGAGAAACAATCGTTGCGGTGAGAGATTTTTCCGGGTTGGAAATGTCGGCCTGGGCCTTAGCAAGCGCCGCCGCCAACGTGCCGATGTTAGGGCTGGACTGCTGCATGGTGTTGCTCCCCGGCAAGCAGTTCGAAACTGATAGCGCCGGATTTTGAGCGCTTGGCCCTTACGCCGTGGCCTGTCGCTTCCCGTGCATCTTCCGGCATCAGTGCTTTCAGCTCGGATTTCGCTCGGTCATGGTCTAGGGCGGCGGTACGGGTTAACCGGAAGGCATTGGCAAACTTGGCCCAGGCATTGGATGAACTCATATCGACCGTTCGGATCGCTTCGACCCTTGGTCGTGGCGGCTCGATATCGAACAGGTGAGGAGCTTCGCCGGTTTTTACACAGCGCCAAAACTTGCGTTCCGCCGTCAGCAACAGGTGCTGATATAGCGGGTCAGCTGGAATAGTGAGTTCAACCCATTTGCCGCCGCCAGTAATGATGGAAAGCACCGCAGTACGCGAGGCCGTGACCCACATATTGTGTTGGAGCTGAGCCATGTGTTTTTCTGCAGCCGCTTCTTCTGAGAAATTCCACGGCAGCATGAATTTAGCCTCGAACACCGCCTTGGTCTCGACGACCTTTCCGTCAAGGGTCGCGGCCATCCAACGGTGGACCGGATGAAACGCCCTTCGCTGAACATCGGTGATGAGGTGACCCGTGTTCCGTTCGTACCAGCACCGGTTCAGCGGCTCGGTCACCGTGCCCAGCTGGACGATCAAATCGCCGCTTAGGTCCTCGGGCTCAACCTCGCCGCGCTTCTCTTGCCAGAGCCGCAGCAGCCGCTCTCCGTTCTTACCCATGATGATCCGGGCATCCGAGCCACCGATAAAAGAGCGACGGTCAGGGGAATCGGCTACAGTTCCGCTTTTGAATTGCATTTTGGAAACTCCGCCCAAGGTGTGTGAAATCAACAATAATTGTTGATATAAGGAGGGGAAGCGATCGTGTCAACAAAAAATGTTGATAGTCTGACTCCAGCGCAATCGCGAGCTGCCCGGGCGTTGTTGAAAATCAATCAAGCTGCGCTTGCGAAGAACGCCGGGCTAGGGCTTTCTACCGTCGTGGACTTTGAAATGGAGCGTCGACTCGTTTCCCGGGAAGCGGTGCTGGCCATTAAATCCGCTTTGGAACGGGCAGGAGCTATTTTTATTGAAGAAAACGGCGCAGGAGAGGGTGTCCGCCTTCGCAAACCAAGTCGAGGCCGCGCCTCTGACCGCTAACTAGCGGCTCGTGCAGATTAAACGATTCGATCAAAGTGCGGTGCGTAAGCTACTTGATATCCCGTACAAGCTCGAGAGACGCCTTTATAAGTTTGCGATGCCGCTTGCGCTCTTCCCTAGCTTCTTTCGTGTAAAGGCCGCTCTTTAAAGCATTCTTGTTATTTTTTGGTGCGCCCGATCCAGGTGCTCCACCATGCATTCGGCAGCGCTTCTTTCCTTGGACTGCAGGTGCCTTGCAAGCTCCACCGCTGCGTGTTCTGGCACCGCAGCGCGTGCTGTTTAGCATTGGATCAGTGTTGTAAAAATGTCCCTTTTTCATTTGCCTATTTTTTGTGTAACGGAGAGGATTGAGGTAGGTCGTCTGCTAAAATCCTCATCGGCTGCTCTGCTGGAGCTACCAGCACTGGCGGCTTAGCTATCTTAGCTTCCTGAGCGGGCTCAGGCGGGCTTTGTGTAACGTTACCTACAATTGCTTGGCCGCCGCCGCCCACGGTGACGTGTTGAACAGTAACCTTCTGTTCGCCAGCGGTCCGATAGCGTTTAAGCGCCTCCATTTGAGAGTTGAATGTGCGTGTCAGTTTGTTGAAAGCTCGTTCGGCGCTGTCTTGCTGCGGAATATTTTCGACATTCGCTAGGCGACGGGCGAATGTCATTGTTGAAAGATGAACTGCCGCCATTTGCGCTGCCAACATTGCTTCGATTTGATCGCGTGGCTTGATACCCTTGATGACCGAGAGCGCAAAATTTAGCAATTCCTCGTCGATCTGTCCGTCGCGCTTACTGGCGTCAACAAGTTGCCCGACGAGCCCGTTAAAAAATTCCACGTCGGTGGTTCCGAGCGCCTCCATAAGAACAATCAGCCCTGTCGAATTGTCGGGGTGATCCGGGCCAACTTTTGTTACCTGTCCTTCCTTTGAAATCCTTAAGCGGGGCGCCCGCTCGGCCCGCTCTTTGAAAAACTGCCTAATCGCGGAGGTCTCTCGCGGGTTAGGCCTGTAAGCGGAAGGCTTCGCAGTCCCCCCTGCTCGACTTTGCTTCTTCATTCCGAGAATCCTCTTGCCCACGAGGCCAACCGAGTGCTGATCGAACTCGGCTTGCAGCTAGTATCCGCACAAATATAGCACCTTTGCATGGGGTTGTTTTTGCTTTTTTCGTACCCCTCCCCCCGGTCCTGGGTAGTCGAGAATCCGAAACGAACCCATTTCGCAGACGGTGGGAATAAGGTGCTCGGCCGCCGAGTCTCTCCCGTACGCGCAATCCTGCGCATCTGGGGCCGCCAGGCTCCATAGGGAGAATATGACATGGCTAAAGATAGCCTTGATGATCAGAAAAAGGGCTTAGGCCGCCGCGAAGTACTGGAATGCATGGTCTGGGCCGGCACCGGAGTCCTGTGGACGATCAGCGGCGGTGTCCCTCACTCGATCGGGCTGATCGGTGAAGCGGCAGCCGCTGAACCGACCACCGGCTTTACCTTCCTGCAAATGAGCGACAGCCACATCGGCTTCGACAAGAAGGCGAACCCTGACGCTCTGGGTACGCTCCGCGAAGCGGTCGGCACGGTCAAGGCAATGCCGGCCAAGCCGGCCTTCATCATCCACACCGGCGATATCACCCACCTTTCCAAGCCGGAAGAATTCGACAACGCCGACAAGGTTTTCAGCGAGACTGGCGTGCAAATGCACTGGGTCCCCGGCGAACACGACCTGATCGATGAAAACCAGGGCAAGGCCTATCTCGATCGCTACGGCAAGGGCTCGAAGGGCGCCGGCTGGTACTCTTTCGACGATCACGGCGTTCACTTCATTGGCCTCGTCAACGTGGTCGATCTAAAGGCCGGCGGTCTTGGTAATCTCGGCGCCGAGCAACTCGCTTGGCTCGAGGCCGATCTGAAAAGCAAGTCGAACAGCACTCCGATCGTGGTGTTCGCGCACATCCCGCTCCAGATCCTCTACAAGGAATGGGGTTGGGGCACCGAGGACGGTAACAAGGCGCTCGATCTGTTGAAGCGCTTCGGTTCGGTCACCATCCTGAACGGCCACATCCATCAGTTGGCGCAGAAGGTCGAAGGCAACATGACCTTCCACACCGCGCTGTCGACGGCGTTTCCGCAGCCGGCTCCGGGCTCCGCGCCCTCGCCGGGTCCGATGGTCGTTCCCGCCGAGCAACTTCGCAGCAAACTCGGCCTGTCGACCGTCACGGTCATGCAGGGCAACAAACCGCTCGCTTTCGTCGACAAGACGCTGGCCGGATAAGACTTGAGGACTTCCATGCAAGCTTTGATCAGCCACCTGCGCCTCGCTACGGCGCGATTCACTCCCGGTCGCGCTGTAGTGGTTGCGATGCTCTTCGGTCCGCTCGTCGGCGCGTTGCTGGCGTTCGGTGCGGTCGCAGCGGAGGAGGCCAATGTCGTTACGATCGACAACTTCTCCTTCACGGCGCCCGAACTGACTGTCGCGGTCGGTACGACGGTGAAGTGGGTCAATCACGACGACATTCCGCACAATGTCGTTGCTTCAAACAAGGCCTTCCGGTCGAAGCCGCTCGACACTGACAACTCGTACTCCTTCACGTTCGCCAGCGCCGGGAGCTACGATTACTTCTGCGGCCTGCATCCAAAAATGCAGGGAAAGATCATCGTCAAGTAATCCGTCGTGAAAGCTCTGGTCGGTCCAGACATGACGACAACACTAGCTAGTGGTCCGATTCCAACACTTCGCATCCCTTCTCTGCGGGCAACTATGCGAATGTTGGAATCTTCGGACCACTAGCAAACCTAAACTCTGCTGGTGGAGCTCTGGATTTGACATTCGCATTCGAGACTCGCGGCGGAACGGGTAGCGAATATCAAATCCGCTCCACCAGACTACACAGGACCAGTTTCCAGTGTACCGAACTCAAAAACGACATGCTAAAAGACCGGCCGGAAGGCCCAGATCGAGTGTCTGGCCAGTCGCAAAAGCCGGTCTGCGTTGTGCAAAACAAGGATGATAGAAACGCCTTTGATGAGGTTTTCCTGCCGTATCTGCCAGAGGCTTACCGCCTCGCGCAGTGGCTCTCCGGCAATGCATCGGATGCCGAAGATATCGTGCAGGAAGCTGCCATACGGGCGTTTCGAGGCATCAAGGGTTTCGGAGCCGTCAACGCCCGGGCATGGTCGCTGACGATCGTACGCAATACGGCTCTGAGTTGGTTGACGAAGAACAGGCCAAGAACGGTTGCCTATATCAACGACCTCAATCCATCGGAGCAACAGGAGCTAGAACACGTAGGGCTGCACGGGACGAAAGTAGAGACGCCGGAGGAAGCGGTTCTTTTCAAGGCGGATGCCGAGCAGCTTCAGAAGGCTTTGGCACAATTGCCGGCGCAGTTTCGTGAAGTGCTCGTTTTGCGGGAAATCAATCAGATGAATTATCGCGATATTGCCGAGATCACGAACGCTCCCATCGGCACTGTCATGTCCCGTCTGTCGCGAGGAAGGCAGCTTCTGATCGCGCTTCTCGGAGATGAAAAGTAATTATGGTGGCGTCTTTGCAAGATAACGACGAACTGCGGTTGAGCGCCTATTGCGATGGCGAGCTCGATGCCGTCGCCGCGGGCGAGTTCGAACGCCGGATGGCGGCTGACGACAAGTTGCGCGCCCGATACACGCGCCTGATGTCGCTGCGGCAGGCGATGCGGGCGCTCCCGCAGGCCGATATGCCTTCGGACCTACAGGCGCGTATTCAGGCCCGGCTGAAAGCGGAGCAAGCAAGCGCAGAGCGCGCGACCAACGTGAGTAACGTCACCGTTCTGCGCCGCCGAAACTGGTCGTTCCAGGCGCTCGCGGCGTCTGCCTTGATCGGCGCCGTGATCTCGGGCTCGGTGATCAAGACGGTCGACCGCGTTGGACAAGGTGATACCGTCGCGAGCGAAGTGGTTGCCGGCCATATTCGTGGCCTGCTGGCGCCGCAGCCGTTCGATATCGCATCCTCCGATCGCCACACCGTCAAGCCGTGGTTCACCTCGCGGCTACCGGAATCGCCCCAGGTCCCGGACCTCGCGGAACAGGGCTTTGTGTTGCTGGGTGGCCGGGTCGACGTGATCGAGAATCGTCCGGCGGCAACGATCGTCTACAAGCATGCCGCCCATACCGTGAGCCTTACGACGTTGAAGCCTGGTCAGTCCGTTCCTGATCGGAGCATCGCCGGCTATAACGTTCGAAGCTGGAGCGACGCGAATTTCACCTACGTCGCGGTATGTGACCTGCCGAGCGCAGATCTGGCGGTCTTCGAACGCGTATTTACCGCGGCAGCGCCGGCTCCGGAGCTAAAGCAGTAAAACAGGCCGAAAAGCTGTCGTTTCTTTCCTTCCAAGGGATCTGAACGGACTGTCCTGGCATCAAGAGCAGGGCTCGGTCTTGGACGCTATCCGCAAAATTGTGCTAGCAATACCTCCCAAAGCAATAAGAGCTTGGGACGGATGCAAAAATCAGGAATCATCACGGGCGCCTCTATCGCGGTGCTGATAGGCGGGGCGGTCGCGGCCTTTGCGGTCGCCTGGCGGCCAGCGATCGAGGGAATCGAACCTCCCGCGCCGCAATCCTTCGAGCCAGCGCTGGTGAAACGCGGCCGTGATCTTGCGGCCATCGGCAATTGCAGCGATTGCCATACGGCACCCGGCGGCAAGTTCTTCGCCGGCGGTCTGGCTGTGCCAACACCGTTCGGCGCGATCTACTCGTCGAACATCACGCCCGATCCGGAAACCGGCATCGGCCGATGGTCGGAAGCTGCCTTCCAGCGTGCCATGCGCTCCGGCGTCGATCGTGGCGGGCATCATCTTTATCCGACCTTTCCCTACGACCACTTCACCAATGTCAGCGACGAAGACGATCGCGCGCTCTACGCTTTCCTGATGACGCGCGCTGCCGTTCGCGCACCTGCCCACGCCAACGATCTCGCGTTCCCATTCAATCAACGGTTTGTAGTGGCCGGCTGGAAGCTGCTGTTCCTCAAAGGTGGGACCTACAAGACGGATGGCTCACAAAGCGCCGAGTGGAATCGCGGCGCTTACCTGGTCGATGGCCTGGCGCATTGCGGCGCGTGTCATACGCCACGCAATGCGCTCGGCGCGGAAAAAGCGAGCGCGTCGTTCTCGGGTGGCGATGTCGATAACTGGCATGCCTATGCCATCAATGCGCAATCGCCCTCGCCGCTGCCGTGGACCACCGACGCGCTGTTCCACTATCTGCGCTACGGCTGGGATTCCGATCATGGCGTGGCGCGCGGACCGATGGCGGAAGTCACCGCCAATCTGTCATCGGTGCCGGAAAGCGACGTTCGCGCGATCGCGCTCTACATGACGAGCGTGTTTGGACCCCCGACGCAGGCGCGTCTCGGTCAGGCCAACGCCATGCGCGCCGATCTCAAATCGCCGTCTGCTCAATCCGTGCCGGCCGATAATCCCGGCGCCTCGATCTATCAGGCGGCCTGTGCAACTTGCCACGAAGCCGATCGCCCGCTGCCCTACAGCGGCATCAACCTTCGGCTCAGCACGGGGCTGAGCGCGCCCGATCCGCGCAACGCCGCCAACGTTATTCTCGCGGGCATTCGTCCCGTCGGCGGGGAACACAGCCCCATCATGCCGGGTTTTGCCAACAGCATGACCGACGATCAGGTTGCCGCCTTGCTGAACTATCTCCGCAGCCGCTTCAGCACCCAACCGGCCTGGACTGGCGTCGACCAGATCGTCCGTGACGCGAGGCGTGCAGAAACCGTATCTCTCCAGAGCCCGTCGGCGGCTCCAATGCATATGCGAGACAAGCCATGACGACATTGAAGGTCAACGGTCACGATCACGAGATCGACGCCGATCCCGATACGCCGCTGCTTTACGTGCTGCGCGACGAACTCAAGCTCAATGCCGCCAAATTCGGCTGCGGCCTTGGTCAATGCGGCGCCTGCACGGTGATCGTCGATGGCAAGGCGGTGTTGTCCTGTGTCACGCCGCTGCTTCTGCTGAAGGGCAAGGAGGTGACCACGCTGGAAGGCTTGGGCACGGTCGAAAAGCCCGCGCCGATCCAGCGCGCCTTCATGGAAGAGCAGGCCGCGCAATGCGGCTACTGCATCGCCGGAATGATGATGCGCGCGCAGGCGCTGCTGCAGCGGAATCCCAAGCCGTCGGATGCACAGATCCGCAGCGAACTGCAGACCAATCTCTGCCGCTGCGGGACCCATATGCGTATTCTTCGCGCCGTGCAGCGCGCCGCGCATCTGATGGATACCGCCGAATTGACGACGAACGGTGAAGGGAACCCACGATGAACGGTCCCGCAAATCTTGATCGCCGTCAGGTACTGGCCGGTGGCGGTGCGCTGATTGTCAGCTTCTCGCTGTCGGATGCTCTTGCACAGGACCATGCCGCGGCGGCTGCGCCAAAGCCTCCCGGCAGTCTCGCAACCTCGCCATACCTCGATGCCTGGATTCGCATCGATGCCGACGGCATCACGGTCTTCACCGGCAAGGCCGAGCTTGGCCAGGGCTTCAAGACCGCGTTCCAGCAGATTGCGGCCGAAGAGCTCGACGTTCCCTTCGCGTCGCTCAAGGTCGTCACCGCCGATACGCTTCTCACGGCCGACGAAGGCTACACGTCGGGTAGCCAGTCCACGCAATACAGCGGCACGGCGATCCAGAATGCTGCCGCACAGGTGCGCGAGCTTCTGATGGCGGAAGCCGCGCGGCGGTTCAATCTGCCGGTGGAGAATCTGCGGACCGAGAGCGGCGCGGTGATCGCGCCGGACGGCCAGCGCCTGGGTTATGGCGATCTGGTCGCGGACAACATGCTGCATGTGCAGGCCCAGCCAAAATCGAAACTGAAGAATCCGGCGACCTACACGGTGATGGGCCAACCGGTGCCGCGTGTCGATATTCCGGCCAAGGTGACGGGCGGCCAAGCCTATGTTCAGGACATGCGATTGCCGGGCATGGTGCATGCCCGCATCGTGCGACCGCCGAGCTATGACGCTCAACTGATGGAGTACGACACCTCAGTGGTCGAAAAGCTGCCCGGCTTCGTCAAGATCGTCCGTGACGGCAATTTTCTGGCCGTGGTCGCGCAAAAGGAATTCCAGGCGATCAAGGCCATGAAGGCGCTGTCGAGAGCAGCGAAATGGAAAGAGAAGCCGGGTCTGCCGAAGCAGGATGATCTGCTTGCCGTCCTCACCAGCTTGAAGTCGAACGACACAACCATTTTCCAGCAGAGCGATCCGTCGGCGATCGGCCAAAAGACCGTTGAAGCCACCTATACACGCCCCTATCAGGCACATGGTTCGATCGGACCGTCTTGTGCGATCGCGCAACTCACCGGCGACGCGATGACGGTCTGGACGCATACCCAGGGCGTCTACCCCGATCGCGAGGGCATCGCCGAGATGCTGAAAGTGCCGTTATCGAACGTTCGGCTCATCCATGTGGAGGGCTCCGGATGTTACGGCCATAACGGCGCCGACGACGCTGCTGCCGATGCTGCCCTGATCGCGCGCGCACTGCCGGGTATTCCCGTGCGCGTGCAATGGATGCGCGAACAGGAGCACGCCTGGGAACCGTTTGGGCCGGCGATGGTGACCAAGCTGAAGGCGTCTCTCGATGGCAATGGCAAGATCGTCGATTGGAATTTCGACGTCTGGACCAACACCCATTCGATGCGGCCAGGCGGAGCCGGCTCGATGCTGGCGGCTCAGCACATGGCCGAGCCTTTCGCAGTACCGGAGCCGAAGCCGATTCCGTTGCCCGCGGGCGGCGGCGACCGCAATGCGATTCCGATCTACAAGTTTCCCAACGCGAAGGTGGTGCACCGCTTCATTCCGGCCATGCCGGTGCGGGTCTCTGCGATGCGCGCGCTTGGCGCCTATCACAACGTCTTCTCGATCGAGAGTTTCATGACCGAACTTGCCGAACTCGCCGGCATCGATCCGGTCGAGTTCAGGCTGAACCATCTGGAGGATAAGCGCGGCCGCGAGGTCATCGAGAAGGCGGCGAAGGAATTCGGCTGGCAGAAGGGGCAAAAGGCGCCTGCGGATCGCGGCTACGGCTTTGCCTTCGCGCGCTACAAGAGCCTGGCGGCCTATTGCGCCATTGCCACCGAAGTGGAAGTGAACCGCGAAACCGGTCGTCCACGCCTGGTGCGCGCGGTAGCTGCGGTTGATAGCGGTCAAGTGGTCAATCCGGACGGCCTGGTCAATCAGATCGAGGGGGCGATCATGCAGTCCATGAGCTGGACGTTCTATGAAGCCGTCACCTTTGACGACACCAGGATCACCAGCATCGATTGGCAGACCTATCCGATCCTGCGTTTCGACGCGGTGCCTGACAGGATGGATGTGCACATCATCAACCGCCCGGGCCTGCCGTTCCTCGGCAGCGGGGAAACTGGGCAGGGCCCGGCCGCGGCATCGATTGCGAATGCGATCGCCAACGCGACCGGAAAGCGGCTGCGCGATCTGCCGTTGACGCGAAAGAAGATCAAGGGTGCGATCGACGCCTGAGTCGCGCCACCGCTCTTCACCGAAGCGACAGGCCCGTTGCCGTTTCAAGCTCGGAGAGAGCCTGTTTGGCGCCAACTACCTTGATCGTGGTCATGCCCATCTCGCGCGCCGGCTTCAGATTGATGCCGAGATCGTCGAGATAGATGCAGCGTTTCGGGTCGACGCCAAGCGCCTCCGCCATCATGCGGTAGATTTTCGGATCGGGCTTTCTCAAGCCGATTTTGGCGGATTCGATCACGTGATCGAACAGCGCCATCACCTCGGCAATGTAGAGCGTTCGCCCGCCAGCGCTGCCGATCGCATTGGCCGGAAGGTTGTTGGTGATGCAGCCGGTCTTGAATTTCGACTTGATGCGCCGGAGCGCCTCGACCATTTCGGGCCGCAAGTCACCACTCAAGAGCGGCAACACATCCCGGCCGCGGACCTCGGCGCCCAGCGCCAGTGACTCCGCGGCGAACAACCGGTCGAACGTTTCGATGTCGACCTCGGCGCGCTCGAATTTTGCCCAGGCATTCTCGAGGTGATTGGCGGTATTGGTGCGGCGGATGATGTCGGCAGGCAAGCCGCGTTCGGCCTCGAAACGCGCGAACGCCTCGAAAGGCGATGACGTCAATACGCCGCCAAAATCCCAGATCACTGCTTCAAACATTGTTTGACCGTCGCGTCTGCATCAGCAGGAAGCCGCTAACATGACGGAAGGCTTCGCGCCAGTCCTCGCGCGAGGAACGGTCGTCGCGATGGGCGCTGTTTCAGGAGTTCTTGCGGCCCGTGCTGGTCGCGATCGCGGCGGCGGCGGTGCGGTTCTCGACGCCGAGCTTGGCGTAAATCTGCTCGAGGTGCTTGTCGACGGTCCGCGGGCTTAGTCCCAGGATCTGGGCAATATCGCGGTTGGTCTTGCCCTTGCTCAGCCACGACAGGACTTCGCCTTCGCGCGTCGTCAGTCCGAGTTCGCTGGAGAATTCGATCGGCGTATCGGAGCTGGAATCCTTCGCCAGCCGCAGCAGGAATTCATTGGGCCCGAGCTTACCCATGTATTGCAGCTGAAGCTGCTCATTCTCGGGAAAAGACGCGGTCTGGGATTTCGATTTGGCCTTTCCCCTCTCCATTTGCGCGAGCCATTGCAGCATGGGCTCGGACAGTGCGAACTCGTCGCCGGCACTGGGTCCGAGATTTTCCGACAGCATCTTTTGCGCTTGCGGCGTTGCCCAGACGATCTTGCCCTGTCCGTTCACGGCGAGCAGATAGCGGCCGGATACGTCAAGCGCCGCGCGCGCGCTCTGTGTCAGCCGGGCGTTGGCAAGGTGTACGCGAATGCGCGCCAGCATTTCTTCGATCACGATCGGCTTGGTGACATAGTCGACGCCGCCGGCTTCGAGCCCGCTGACAATGTGTTCGGTCTCCGCCAGTCCCGTCATGAAGATGACGGGCACGTTGCTGAAGCCTGCATCGCGTTTCAGCCGCCGGCAGGTTTCAAACCCGTCCATGCCGGGCATCATGGCATCGAGCAGGACGATATCGGGTGTGATCTGCTCGACGATGCGCAGCGCCGCCGCGCCGTCCATCGCGACCATGACGGTCATTCCCGCGCCGTCAAGCGCGTCTGTCAAAAGCCGCAGCGTTTCCGGAGAATTGTCGACGACAAGCGCAATATCGCGTTTTTTGGTTTCAGCGATCATGGCCGTGCAGCGTCTTCAGGGTTGCCATGTAGCGATCGAGGTCGAAGCGATCGACCAATGAGCGCATCTCCGACACGAAATCGCTGTGCTCGGGATGATCGGCGCCGATCTCGTCGAGCTTGACCTGGATCGCGCGGATATAGCCAAGCTGGCCTAAGGTGATGAGCTCTTCGACATGAGTTGCCGGCGGCGGCAAGCCGCGGCCGGGCTCCCACTTCGCCACCGTGACTTGCTCATCTGCATACTGCCACTCCAGCTTGAGGAGCTGACGGATCAATTCGAGGAGGCGTGGAATATCGATCGGTTTCATCAGGTAGCCGTCGTGGAACGGCTGCGCCAGCGGCGCACCGTGGGCTTCGAGCGCGCTCGCCGAAACCATCAGGATGCGCGCCTGGTGGTGGCCGGTTGCGCGAAGCGTTTCCGCGACCGTCCAGCCATCCATGCCGGCCATCGAGATATCGAGCAGGAACAAATCGGGCCGGCAATGCTTGGCGAGCGCCAGACAGCCCGGGCCATCGGGCGCGCTGAGCAGAATAAAGCCTAGCGGTGCCAGCACCTCGCGCAACAGATCGCGCTGGATCGGATCGTCGTCGGTGATCAGGACGGTCTTGCGTGCACCATGATAGCCCAACGGTGCCGCGTCGACCGGGGCGATTCGTTTCGGATTGGCCACTTCCGAAAGCAGCAACTTGACTCGGAACGTGCTGCCGGCGTCAACCGTACTTGTAACCCGGATGTCGCCACCCATAACGCCTGCAAGCAATCGGCTGATGGTCAGACCCAGGCCCGTTCCAGTCTGCGGTTGCGAGACCCCGAGCGCCCCACGTTCGAACGGTGCGAAGATGCGTTCGAGGTCGGAGGGTTGAATGCCGGGGCCGGTGTCGATCACTTCGAATTCGGCGACGGGACTGCGATAGTGCACGACGAGCTGCACGCTGCCAGACTGGGTGAACTTGATGGCGTTGGACAGCAGGTTGATCAGAATCTGGCGCAGCCGCTTTTCATCGGCATAAACGACGGATGGCAGCGTTGGTGCACGCTTGAAAGCGAAATCGATGCCCTTCGCAGCGGCCTGAAGGCGGAACATGCCGACGAGCTGATCCAGGAATTCACCAATACGGACCTCGTCGCGCGACAGGTAGAGCCGGCCAGCTTCGATTTTCGAGATGTCGAGAATGCCATCGATCAGCCCGGACAGGTGATCGGCGCTGCGGCGCACGACGCGCACCTGGTCGCGCGGCTTGGTGTCGAGACTGGTGTCCTGTTCCAGCAATTGCGCATAGCCGGAGATCGCGTTTAGCGGCGAGCGCAGCTCATGGCTCAAGCCCACGACATAGCGGCTCTTGGCAAGATTGGCGGACTCCGCCACTTCCTTGGCGCGCTGTAGCTCGGCGTCGGTGCGCTTGTGGGCGTCGATTTCCTGAATCAGCAGCGTGGTTTGCCGGCGCGTTTCAGCTTCCGCCGCACGCCGGCTCTGCTGTGCCAGCACAAACAACCAGGCGACTACACCGATGATGATCGACAGCGCGAAGAAGACTTTCCAAAGTACGTCCCACAGGAGGGAATTATCGACATCGACGCTCCCAGCCGTCTGAAGATAGATCAGGCACAGCGTCAGTCCGACCAGCCCTGCGGAGATCGCGAAGACGCCGAGATAGTGCCCGACTTGTGAATTGATCCGGGCATAGATCGGTTGCGGCAGCAGTTTGCCGAGACTTTCGGCAATCTGTGTCTGGATGCGGGCGTGCGGCTTGCACAGATCGTGGCAGCGCGCGTCAAGCGAACAGCACAGCGAGCAGATCGGTCCGGCATAGGCTGGACAGGCAGCCATGTCCTCCGGCTCGAACGTATGCTCGCAGATACAGCATTTGATCGCCTCGACATTCTGCCAGCTGCGCTTAGGTTTGCGCGCGATGTAGTATTTTCCGCCGGTCGCAAAGGCGATCATCGGGGCTGTGACGAAAGCCACGGTCAGCGCCACGAACGGCGCCAATGCCTTGGCCGTTGGCCCGAACAATCCGTAAAACGCGCTGATGGAGACGATCGTGGCAATCGACATGGCGCCGACGCCGACCGGGTTGATATCGTAGAGGTGCGCGCGCTTGAATTCCATGTGCTGCGGCCGCAAGCCGAGTGGCTTGTTGACCACGAGGTCCGAGACGAGTGCGCCGACCCAGGCGATCGCAACGTTCGAATAAAGCGCCAGCGTGTGTTCCAGCGCCTTGTAGACGCCGATCTCCATCAACAGCAGCGCCACCAGCACATTGAACACCAGCCAGACGACGCGGCCGGGATGGCTATGGGTCAGCCGGGAGAAAAAGTTCGACCACGCGATCGAGCCGGCATAGGCGTTGGTGACGTTGATCTTGACCTGCGACAGGATCACGAAGGTGCCGGTGAGCGCCAAGGCAAGATCGGGCTGCGCCAGCACATAACGGAAGGCCTGAAGATACATTTGCGCGGGCTCGGCCGCGTGCTCGTAGGAGACGCCGTGATTGATGGCGAAGAAGGCGAGAAACGACCCCGCCAGCAGCTTCAGTGCACCGAGAATGATCCATCCGGGCCCGGCCGTTAGCAGCGCAATCCACCATGCCTTCTTCGACGTGCGCCGGTCGCGCGGCAGAAATCGCAGAAAGTCGACTTGTTCGCCGATCTGCGCCACCAGCGAGAAGACCACGGAGGCTGCGGTGCCGAACAACAGAAGATCGAGCTGGCCGGAACCGCTGCCATGCTCGCCGGCAAACCTCGTCCAGTCGCTAAACGAGCGCGGATTGGCGTAAGCGATCGCCGCGAAGGGAATGATGTGCAGGATGATCCAGAGCGGCTGCGTCCAGAGCTGAAATCGGCTGATTAGCGTGATGCCGTGGGTAACCAGCGGAATGATGACGACCGCGCTGATCAGGTAGCCGACCGGGCGCGGAATGCCGAAGCACATTTCCAGCGCGCTCGCGAGAATGACCGCTTCGATGGCAAAGAAGATGAAAGTGAAGGACGCATAGATCAGCGAGGTGATCGTGGAGCCGATGTAGCCGAAACCCGCGCCGCGCGTCAGGAGGTCGATATCGATGCCGCATTTTGCGGCATGGTAGGCAATCGGCAGGCCGCAGCAGAAGATAATGACGCTGACGATGAGGATGGCGGCCGTCGCGTTGGTGACGCCGTAGTTGAGCGTAATGGTTCCGCCGATCGCTTCCAGAGCCAGGAAGGAAATCGCGCCCAGCGCGGTGTTGGCGACGCGGGCGGCGGACCATCGCCGCGCGCTCTTGGCCGTGAAGCGGAGCGCGTAATCTTCCAGCGTCTGGTTCGCAACCCATTGATTATATTGGCGTCTGACGCGGTCGATCCGCTGCCGCCCTGCCACCCTGAACCCCCGATCTTACGCGGTCATCCGCAACTCGCCTGCAAGCTCGACTGCAACTTGGATGCCAAAATCTACGTCGGCATTTTGCGGTGCAATATACGCGATCTTGCGTATCTGTGCACTGCACAATTCGCGCAATCCTCGTTCGGCAAAACCACGTCCTCGAACACGAATGGGGTACTCATGTCAGACGAAATCAAACGGGGCCTGAAGTCGCCGCTTCGGCGCAAATTGCTCGCAGGAATGGCTGCACTTCCTGCAATTTCCCTGCTTCCGCGGTCCTCCTGGGCCGATACGCCTGCCACTTCCGTCGTCAACACCACTGGCCTTGCGGTCACCGATACGGAAGTCACGGTCGGAATTCTGCACTCTGCCACCGGCACGATGGCGATTTCGGAAACCGGGTCGATCGAGGCCGAAAAGCTCGCCATCGAGCAGATCAATGCCATGGGCGGTGTGCTCGGGCGCAAGATCAAGTTCATTCAGGAAGACGGCGCCAGCGACTGGCCGACCTTCGCCGAGAAGGCCAAGAAGCTTCTCGTCAACGACAAGGTCGCCTCGATCATGGGCTGCTGGACTTCGGCCTCGCGCAAGGCAGTGTTGCCGGTCGTCGAGCAATATAACGGCATGCTCTATTATCCGACTTTCTACGAAGGCCTCGAGCAATCCAAGAACGTCATCTATACCGGCCAGGAAGCCACCCAGCAGATATTGGCCGGCCTGAACTGGATCGCCAAGGAGAAGGGCGCGAAGTCGTTCTTCTTTGTCGGTTCGGATTACATCTGGCCGCGCACCTCGAACAAGATCGCCCGTAAGCATGTCGAGAACGTGCTAAAGGGCAAAGTCGTCGGCGAGGAATATTACCCGCTCGGCAACACCCAGTTCAATTCGGTCATCAACAAGATCAAGCTGACCAAGCCCGACGTGATCTTCACCGACGTCGTCGGCGGATCGAACGTCGCGTTCTACAAGCAGCTCAAGGCGGCCGGCATCGATTTGTCGAAGCAGGCGCTGCTCACGATCTCGGTGACGGAAGACGAGATCGACGGTATCGGCGGCGAGAATATCGCGGGCGCCTATGCCTGTATGAAGTACTTCGAATCCCTGGATAATCCGAACAACAAAGCCTTCGTCCCGGCGTTCCAGAAGATGTGGGGAGCCAAAACCGTCATCGGTGACGTGACGCAAGCCGCTTATCTTGGCCCGTGGCTGTGGAAGTTAACGGTAGAAAAGGCCGGCAGTTTTGACGTTGACAAGATTGCGGCCGCTTCTCCGGGTGTTGAATTCAAGGGTGCGCCGGAAGGCTACGTCCGCATCCACGAAAACCATCACCTCTGGTCGAAGACGCGCGTCGGCCGCGCCAAGCTCGATGGCCAGTTCGAACTGATCTATGAGACCGCCGATCTCGTCGAGCCGGATCCGTTCCCCAAGGGCTATCAGTAAGGGCGGTCGGTGGGCGGCGGCGCTCCCTGACGGCGATTTCTCCCACTTCAAGCCCTGCGGCGTGGACCATCCGGTCCACGCCCTCCCTGATCGGGCGCTTCCCCGCGAACCCCGTTCGTGGGTTCAGAACCTCCGACGAAATAGGACAGGATTGATGTTCGGCGAATATTCGATTGGCGATTTGGGCTCGATCTTCGTTATGCAGGGCTTTGCGGGCCTGATCCTGTTCTCTGTCTACGTGCTGATGGCGCTCGGTCTTGCGATCATCTTCGGCCAGATGGGCGTCATCAACATGGCGCATGGCGAGTTCATGATCCTCGGCGCCTACGTCACCTGGATGACCTCAAATTTCTTTCAGGCGCACCTTCCGGGCCTGTTCGCCGGCTATTTCTTCCTCGCGATGATACTGGCCTTCCTAGCCTCCGGAGCGCTCGGCATGCTGGTGGAATGGGCGCTGATCCGGCATCTCTACAAGCGTCCGCTGGATACACTGCTCGCCACGTGGGGATTGAGCCTTATCCTGCAGCAGGCGTATCGCTCGGTTTTCGGTGCGCGCGAAGTCGGCGTCGAACTGCCGCAATGGATGCTCGGCTCGCTGCAGGTTACCGACAGCATTGAGGTGCCGATCAACGGCATCTTCGTGATGGCCCTGACCGTCCTGATTACGATCGCGGTCGCCTATGTCATGTACATGTCGCGCTGGGGTCGTCAGGTTCGCGCCGTGGTGCAAAACCGCATTATGGCCGGCGCGGTCGGCATCAATACCGAGAAGGTCGATCGCTATACCTTCGGGCTCGGTTGCGGCATCGCCGGGGTCGCCGGAAGCGCTTTCACCATGATCGGCTCTACCGGACCGACCTCCGGCCAGCTTTATATCGTCGATACGTTCCTGGTCGTCGTGTTCGGCGGCGCCGCGAGCCTGCTCGGCACCATCGCATCAGCGTTCAGCATCTCACAGACGCAATCGACCCTCGAATTCTTCATGTCCGGGTCAATGGCCAAGGTCCTGACGCTGCTTGCCGTTGTCGGAATTCTGATGCTGCGCCCGCAGGGCTTGTTCGCCCTCAAGGTTCGCAAATAACAAAAAGGCTGGAGCCATGACCGACAATCGCTACTTCAATCGATCGGAACTCATCGGAATTCTGGTGCTCGCCGTTTTCCTGGTGGTGGTCCTGCCGCTTTGTCTCGATGTCTTCAGGCTCAATCTGGTCGCGAAATATCTCACTTACGCCTTCGTGGCGCTGGGCCTGGTGATTTGCTGGGGCTATGGCGGCATCTTGAGCCTCGGGCAGGGGGTGTTCTTCGGCCTCGGCGGCTATTGCATGGCGATGTTTCTCAAGCTCGAAGCATCGAGCGTCGAAAACACCAAGATCCAGTCGACACCCGGTATTCCGGATTTCATGGACTGGAATCAGATCACCTCACTGCCGTTGTTCTGGAAGCCTTTCCATAGTCTCACCCTGACCATCGCCGCCGTCATTCTGGTGCCCGGCATTTTCGCCCTGATCATCGGCGCGGCGATGTTCAAACGCCGGGTCGGCGGCACCTATTTCGCCATCATCACCCAGGCCGTCGCCGCTATCCTGACGATCCTGATCGTCGGGCAGCAGGGCTACACCGGCGGCATCAACGGCATGACCGATCTGCGCACCCTGTTGGGA
Organism: uncultured Alphaproteobacteria bacterium; assembly: GCA_963788885.1. GTDB lineage: Bacteria > Pseudomonadota > Alphaproteobacteria > Rhizobiales > Xanthobacteraceae > Bradyrhizobium. The sequence continues at coordinate 105,906 of CAWBIR010000006.1, forward strand.
TGGGACATCCGGCCGGACCACGCCAAGGTCGTTCTCTACTTCTTCGAGGTGGGCTGCCTGTTCGTTTGTATCTTCATCGCCCAATTCATTCGGCACTCCAAACTCGGCCGAATCCTGGTCGCGATGCGCGACAAGGAGGATCGCGTCCGCTTCTCCGGCTATAGCGTCGCCAACTTCAAGATCTTCGCCTTTTGCGTCGCCGCCGTCTTCGCCGCCATCGGCGGTGCGATGTTCGCGCTCAATGTGGGATTTATGTCGCCGTCCTTTGTCGGCATCGTGCCGTCGATCGAAATGGTGATCTATACCGCGGTCGGCGGCCGGCTCTCGATCCTGGGTGCGGTGTACGGCACCTTGCTGGTCAATTTCGCCAAGACCAGCCTGTCGGAGTCCTTTCCTGAATTGTGGCTGTTCGGGCTCGGCGGATTGTTCATCGCGGTTGTGCTCGCATTCCCGAACGGCCTCGCCGGTATCTGGGGCGATTACGTGCAGCCACGCATCGATCGCATGATCTCGTCGAGAAAATTGAAAGCGGGCACCGGCTGGACCGACGCTTCGGTTGCCGACGGCGCACCGGCGGAGTGAGGAGATAGATCATGTTGATAGGTCATCAGCCCAAGGAGTTTCTGCTCGCGGTCGAGGCGCTCACGGTTTCTTTCGACGGGTTCAAGGCCGTCAACGACCTTTCCTTTTATGTCGAGGAGAACGAAATCCGCGTCATCATCGGCCCCAACGGGGCCGGCAAGACCACGGTGCTCGACCTGATCTGCGGCAAGACCAAAGCGACATCGGGTTCGATCCAGTTTCGTGGCAAGGAACTGACGAAACTGAGGGAAAACGAGATCGTCAAAGCCGGCGTCGGCCGCAAATTCCAGACCCCCTCGATCTATGACGACTTGACGGTGTTCGAGAACCTGGAAATCTCGTTTCCGCGCGGCCGTACGGTGTTTGGGGCACTGACCTTCACTCGCGATGCCGTGGTGCGCGACCGCGTTCACGAAGTTTCCGAAATGATCTTTCTCAGCGACCGGCTGAACGTGAAGGCCGAACTGCTCAGCCACGGCCAGAAGCAGTGGCTCGAGATCGGCATGTTGCTGATTCAGGACCCCGAGTTGCTGATGCTCGACGAGCCGGTCGCCGGCATGAGTGTTAGCGAGCGGGCCAAGACCGCCGAACTGCTCAACCGCATCATCAAGGACCGCTCGGTGCTGGTGATCGAGCACGACATGAAATTCGTCGAAGACATCGCGCACAAGGTCACGGTTCTCCATCAGGGCCAGGTTCTGTCGGAAGGCTCGATGGACCACGTCCAGAAAGATCCCAAAGTCGTCGAAGTCTATCTTGGGCACTAGGGCGTGATCAGGAACCGTGGAGTCCGGTTTCCGGAAAAGATCATGTGCGGCGAAGAACAAGGAGCGGGTTGATGCTGGCAATTTCGAACCTTCACGTCGCCTACGGCCAGAGCGAAGTGTTGCACGGCCTCAACGTTTCGGTGGCGCCTAACGAGATCGTCGCGATCATGGGCCGTAACGGCATGGGCAAGACCACGCTGATGAAGTCGCTGATGGGGATCGTGCCGACCAAGAGCGGTTCGGTGACCATGGACGGAACTGAACTCGGCAATTTGCCGAGTTATGATCGCGTGGCCAGGGGCCTCGCCTACGTTCCTCAGGGCCGCATGATCTTCTCCACCATGACGGTGAAGGAGAACATCGAAACCGGCCTCGTTGTCTCGGGTGAGACGGAGGTGCCCGGCAGCATCTACGAATTGTTTCCCGTGTTGCTGGAAATGAAGGGCCGTCGCGGCGGCAATCTTTCCGGCGGTCAGCAGCAACAATTGGCGATCGCACGCGCGCTCGCCACCAAGCCCAAAGTGCTGCTGCTGGATGAACCCACGGAAGGCATCCAGCCGTCGATCATCAAGGACATGGCACGCACCTTGAAGCGGATCCGCGACGAGCGCGGCCTTTCGATCGTGGTCTCAGAGCAGGTTTTAAGCTTCGCGCTTGACGTGGCGGATCGCGTGCTCGTCATCGAAAACGGCGAGATCGTTCGCGATGAAGCACGCGAGGGCATCGATGCGGCGCAGATCTCCAAATATCTGTCGGTTTGATTTGTACATGGCTCGTAAAAACAGGGGAGCGTTGAAATGCCAGAGACACTGATCAAGGTCGATCTTTCGAAATCGGCTTACGAAAATGACAAGATCCACAATCGCTGGCACCCGGATATTCCGATCGTGGCATGGGTCAATCCGGGCGACGATTTCATCATCGAGACCTACGACTGGACCGGCGGCTTCATCAAGAACAACAATTCGGCCGACGACGTCCGTGACATTGACCTGTCGATCGTGCACTTTCTCTCGGGTCCGATCGGCGTCAAGGGCGCCGAGCCCGGCGACCTGCTGGTGGTCGACCTGCTCGACGTCGGTCCCTTGAAAGAGAGCCTCTGGGGTTTCAACGGCTTCTTCTCCAAGAAGAATGGCGGCGGCTTCCTCACCGATCACTTCCCGCTGGCGCAAAAGTCGATCTGGGACATCAAGGGTCTCTACACCTCCTCGCGTCACATTCCCGGCGTGAACTTTGCCGGCCTCATCCATCCCGGCCTGATCGGCTGTCTGCCCGACCCCAAACTGCTCGCGAAATGGAATGAGCGCGAGACTGCGTTGATCGCGACCAATCCGACGCGCGTGCCGGGCCTGGCCAATCCGCCGTTCGCGGCGACAGCCCATGCCGGCCAGGCCAAGGGCGACGCCAAGGCCAAGGTCGGTGCCGAGGGCGCCCGCACGGTGCCGCCACGCGAGCATGGCGGCAACTGCGACATCAAGGATCTGTCGCGCGGCTCAAAGATCTACTTCCCGGTCTATGTGCCGGGCGGCGGGCTCTCGATGGGCGACCTGCACTTCAGCCAGGGCGACGGCGAAATCACCTTCTGCGGCGCGATCGAAATGGCTGGCTGGCTGCATCTGAAGGTCGACATCATCAAGGATGGCGTCGCCAAATACGGCATCAAGAATCCGGTGTTCAAGCCGTCGCCGATCACCCCGAACTACAAAGACTACCTGATCTTCGAAGGCATCTCCGTCGACGAGCAGGGCAAGCAGCATTATCTCGACGTGCATATAGCTTATCGTCAAGCCTGCCTGAATGCGATCGAGTACCTGAAAAAGTTCGGGTACTCCGGCGCGCAGGCCTACTCGATCCTCGGCACCGCGCCATGCCAGGGCCACATCTCCGGCGTGGTGGACGTGCCCAACGCCTGTGCCACGCTCTGGTTGCCGACCGAAATCTTCGACTTCGACATCATGCCGTCGTCGGCAGGCCCGATCAAACACATCACGGGCGACATCCAGATGCCGCTCTCGCAGGACAAGTAGTTTCCCTGCGCGGTGGATGCGGGACGGTTCAGGTCCTGCCGTTCCGTATCCATCGCGGCCTGGGAATTTCAGCGTGGGGAAATGAAATGCCGGTTTACGATTATCTTTGCGGCGACTGCGGTCCGTTCACGGAGATGCATCCGATGTCCGAGTGCGATGCTCCGCAAGATTGCCCGAAATGCGAGAGCTCGTCGCCGCGCGCTATCTTAAGGGCGCCCAATTTCTTCTGCATGCCGGCAGAACGGCGCAAAGCCCACGCCACCAATGAGCGCAGCTCCAACGCACCCAAGACCGTCGGCGAATACAAGGCGTCGCATGGTGCGGGCTGTGGGTGTTGTTCGACCAAACCGTCCCGGCTCGTCAAGAAAACCAGAAGCGGCGCAAAGAGTTTTCCGACTGCGCGCCCATGGATGATCAGCCATTGATGCACGATCCTTTGTGATCGTCGAAAGCGACCACGTCGCGGTGTCCGGACCGATCGATACGCTGACCGACCGCTCCGTCCACTGTCACATGATTATTTGATCGGCGATGAACCCAAACTAAAACAGAAGGCGGTCCCAATGCTTCACGGTGACATTTCCAGCAGCAACGACACAGTCGGCGTCGCGGTCGTCAACTACAAGATGCCGCGACTGCACACCAAGGCCGAAGTGCTCGACAACGCACGCAAGATTGCCGAGATGTTGGTGGGCATGAAGGTTGGACTGCCGGGCATGGACCTGGTGATCTTCCCGGAATATTCCACCCAGGGCATCATGTATAACTCGAAAGAGATGTACGAGACCGCCTCGGCGATCCCGGGTCCCGAGACCGAGATTTTCGCTGAAGCCTGCCGCAAGGCCAAGGTCTGGGGCGTGTTCTCGCTGACCGGCGAACGCCACGAGCAGCATCCGAACAAGGCGCCGTACAACACCTTGATCCTGATGAACGACAAGGGCGAGATCGTGCAGAAATATCGCAAGATCATGCCATGGGTGCCGATCGAAGGCTGGTATCCCGGCAATTGCACCTATGTTTCCGAAGGCCCGAAGGGCATGAAGATCAGTCTGATCATTTGCGACGACGGCAACTTTCCGGAAATCTGGCGTGACTGTGCCATGAAGGGCGCCGAGTTGATCGTGCGCTGTCAGGGCTACATGTACCCAGCCAAGGAACAGCAGGTCCTCATTTCCAAGGCGATGGCCTGGGCCAACAATGTTTATGTCGCGGTTGCCAATGCCGCCGGTTTTGACGGCGTCTATTCCTACTTCGGTCACTCGGCGATCATCGGCTTTGACGGTCGCACCCTGGGCGAGACTGGCGAGGAGGAGTACGGCATCCAGTATGCTCAGCTCTCGAAGAGTCTGATCCGCGATGCGCGCCGCAACGGCCAGTCGCAGAACCACCTCTACAAGCTGGTTCATCGCGGCTATACCGGCATGATCAATTCGGGCGAAAGCGCGCGCGGTGTCGCGGCCTGTCCCTATGATTTCTACAAGAACTGGATTGCCGATCCGGAAGGTACGCGCGAAATGGTCGAGGCGATGACCCGCCCGACCGCAGGGACCGACGAATGCCCGATCGAGGGCATCCCGAACAAGTTGCCTGCGAGCAACTACTAGCGGGTCATGGCGCGAAGAGTTTTCCGACCGCACGACCCTGCATGATCAGTCACTGACTGGCGACCTTTTGGACTTCGGTCCGTTCGCCGGTGAAAGTCGTCGTCTGGCGGTGGCTGCTGCTTTGCCGCGCCGTGGCGGATGGCTTTAGCGGAACCGAGAGCCGGCAAATCAGGCCTTCGGGGCGCCAATCGAATTCAGCCTGGCCGCCAAGCTGGGATTCGATGCTGGCAATCACGCTTCGCGTTCCGAAACCGCGCGATACGGGTTCGACGACAGGCGGACCTTCCCGCTCTTCCCAGAGGATCCTGAGAACGTCCGCTTCGATTTTCCAATGGATTGCGAGGCGGCCCGCTCGTGTGGACAAGGCGCCATACTTGGCCGAATTCGTCACCAGCTCATGCAGCGCCATCGCCAGCGTCTGCGCAGTCGCAGGCTGCAATTGAACGTTCGATCCGCCAAAGGCGATCTGGTCGTTCACCTGATAGGGCGCGAGTTCCTCATCGACGAGCCTGGTAATCTCCGCGCCCTGCCAGCTCGATAGCGAAAGGATGGTGTGCACCCGCGCCAGCGCGCCGATGCGGCCTTCCACCGCCTGCATATAGGACTTGGCGCTTTCGCCGCGCGTGAGCCGGACGATCGATTGCGCCAGCGCCAGCGCATTCTTGGCGCGGTGGTCGACTTCGCGGGTGAGCAGGGTTTGCCGTTCTTCAGCCCGCTTGCGTTCGGTGATGTCGACGGTGACGCCACTGACACGGATGACCCGGCCGGTCTTGTCGGCGGTCGCGGCCGCCGTGCCGAACAGCCAGCGAATTTCGCCGTCGGGGCGAACGACACGGAACTCGGTTTCGTAGGATTTGACGCCCTTGTTGAACTGCACCATCGCCTTGCGCAGTTCGCTCATGTCGTCGGGGTGAAGCAAGGCGCGCACGTTGTCCGGAGTGACCGTAAAGGCTTCCGGATCGACCCCGAAAATCCGGTACTGGCCTTCGTCCCACATCCAGTCGCCGTTGAGCCAATCCCAATCCCACGAGCCCATGCTTCCCGCGGCCAAGGCGAGGCTGCGGCGCTGCTCGCTTTCGAGCAGCCGCGCATTGGAATGCTCAAGTTCCCTGGTGCGGGCGCGCACCCGATCTTCCAGTTCGGCGTTGAATCGTTCGAGCTGTCGCGTCTTGCGATAGAGATCGACGAAGACCCGGATTTTGGCGCGAAGCACCTCCGGAACGACGGGCACCGGGACGTAGTCGACCGCGCCCATCTCATAGCCGCGCAGACGATCGAGATCGGAAACCTGGATGGCCGAGATAAAAATCATCGCCGTCTTCTGGAAGCGCGGGTGCTCGCGGATCATGGCCGCAAGCTCGAAACCGTCGAGCTCGGGCATGCACACGTCCACCAGAATCACCGCGACTTCGTTCTTGAGCAGATATTCCAGCGCTTCCCGTCCCGAGGTCGCCACCACGAGATTTTCGTTGAGCTCCTTGAGGATAACCTCATAGGCCAGCAGTTTGGCCGGCTGATCGTCAACCAGAAGGATATCTACCTTTTCGTGGTCCATCATTTCGTGTCCACGGTTCGAATCAGCGATGTAGCCACATTCGGATCGCAAGCAACAACTGCTCGGTGTTGACCGGTTTGGCAAGATAGTCAGAGGCGCCGGCCTCCAGACACTTCTCGCGGTCGCCCTTCATGGCTTTGGCGGTCAGGGCAATGATCGGAAGCCTGCGGAACGCCGGGTTCGTCCTGATAACGCCGATGGTCTGATAACCGTCCATCTGCGGCATCATGATGTCCATCAGCACGACGGCGATTTCGGGGTTCGAGCCGACCAGTGTGACCGCCTCGCTGCCCGTCGTTGCGGTCAGCACTTTCATACCGCGGCGTTCCAGCACGCTCGACAGCGCAAAGATGTTGCGGGCGTCGTCATCGACCAGAAGCGCGGTGCGGCCCACCAGATCCTCATCGGAACTATTGAGCTTTTCCAGCATCCGTTGTTTCTCGGTCGGAAGTTCCGTGATCACGCGATGCAGGAACAGCGACGTTTCATCCAACAAACGCTCGGGCAATTCCACGCCTTTGACCACGATGCTGCGGGCCATGGTGTGGAGTTCGGCGTCCTCCTCGACGGAAAGTTCGCGTCCGGTGAAGACCACCACGGGAACATCCGACAGCGCGTCGTCCTTGCGGATCGAATCCAGAACCTCGAAACCGCTCATGTCGGGCAGCCTGAGGTCGAGGACCACGCAGTCGCAGGGGTGGTCCCGAAGCGTCGTCAGCGCGCCGGCGCCGGTATCGGCGGTGACGATTTCGATGTCATCGTGGCCCAGGAGTTCCCGGATGCTCATCTGTTCCGCCGCATTGTCCTCGACGATCAAGAGCCGCTTGCGGCGCGGTTTGGCGTATTCCTTGATCTGGGCCAGGGCCGCGGCGACACCTTCGGTGGTGGTCGGCTTGTTCACAAAGGAGAATGCGCCGCGCGCGAGCGCGTGCTGGCGGTCCTCGTCGAGCGTGATGATCTGGACCGGAATATGCCGCGTCAGCGGGTTGTGCTTGAGCTGGCTCAGCACCGTCCAGCCGAGCATGTCGGGCAGGAATACGTCGAGCGAGATCGCGCTTGGCTGGTATTGTTTGGCAAGGTCGAGCGCTTCCGCACCTCTTGCTGCGACCAGGACCCTGAAGCCCTTGTCGCGCGCCAGATCCACCAGCACGCGGGCATAATGCGGATCGTCCTCGACGATCAGAAGAATGGTGTCGCCGGGTTCCAGGCTCAGGCGATCATCCGGCAACTGCTCGATAACGCGTTCCTGTGTGACGACGGGCATCGCCGGTGCAGCACCAGGCTGCGTGGGCGTAGTCGGCCGCGGTGCCATCGTGGGTCCGGAATATTTTAGCGGTAGATAGAGCGTGAACACGCTGCCTTTGCCCGGCGTGCTTTGCAGGTGGATTTCGCCGCCGAGCAGGCCTGCCAGCTCGCGACTGATGGCGAGACCGAGGCCCGTGCCGCCATATTTGCGGCTGGTGCCGGCGTCGGCCTGCTGGAAGGCTTCGAAAATCAGCTTCTGCTTGTCCTGCGGAATGCCGATGCCGGTGTCGGACACCTCGAAGGCGACCACCGCGGGCGAATGTTCCAGAACAGGGTGTTCGGCGCTCCAGCCACCCAGCGCGGCCGTAACGCTCAGGCGTACGCCGCCTTCGGCGGTGAACTTGAAGGCGTTCGAGAGCAGGTTTTTCAGCACCTGCTGTAGCCGCTTCGAGTCGGTCGAGATGCTGCGTCCGAGATGCGGATCGACCGCGACATCGAAAGTGAGCTGCCGGTTGTCGGCTTCGTGACGGAACGGCCGTCCCACCGTTTCCAGGAGGCTGGTGAGGAGGATATCTTCGGCCTCGACCGTCACCGTACCGGATTCGATCTTCGAAAGGTCGAGAATGTCGCTGATCAGGTTCAACAGGTCGGTGCCCGCGCCGTGGATGGTACGTGCGAATTCGACCTGCTTCGGCGTCAGGTTGCCGTCGGGGTTTTCGGTCAACTGCTGACCGAGAATCAGGATGCTGTTCAGCGGTGTCCTGAGCTCGTGCGACATATTGGCGAGGAATTCCGACTTGTACTTGGACGTCAGCGAAAGCTCGGTTGCTTTTTCCTCGAGCGCGCGGCGGGCCTGCTCGATTTCCTGGTTCTTGCGTTCCACCTCGACGTTGCGTTCCGCGAGCTGCTGGGCCTTCTGTTCGAGCTGATCGTTGGTCTGCTGCAATTCCTTTTGCTGGGTCTGCAATTCGCCGGCGAGTTGCTGCGACTGCGTCAGCAGGCCTTCGGTCTGCATCGTGGCCTCGATGCTGTTCAGCACGATGCCGATCGAGTCGGTGAGCTGCTCGAGGAACGTCATCTGCGAGGTCGTGAAGGCCGAGACCGAGGCAAGCTCGATCACGGCTTTGACCTGGTTTTCGAACAGAACGGGAAGGACTACCAGATTCTTCGGCACGATGCGCAACAGCGCCGAGTTGATCGGAATCGCGTCGTCGGGAATGTCCGATACCAGCCGTTGTCGTTTATCCATGGCACATTGGCCGATCAGGCCTTCGCCCATCTGGATTACCTGCGCGTGCGGACTGGCGCCGTCGCTGGCATAGGCCGCGGAAAGACGCAGTTGAGGGCTGTCTTCGCTCTGAACCTGATAAATGACGCCTCGATGCGCGTTGACCAGCGGCGTGAGTTCGGTGAGGAGCAGCCGGCCGACGGTGATCAGGTCACGCTGGCCTTGCAGCATGTTGGTGAAGCGGGCGAGGTTTGTCTTCAGCCAGTCCTGCTCGGTGTTGAGGTCGGTCGTGAGCCGAAGGTTGGTGATCATCGTGTTGATGTTGTCTTTCAGCTCCGCGACTTCGCCGCGAGCATCGACCTGAATCGAGCGGGTCAGGTCGCCCTTGGTCACGGCGGTGGCCACTTCTGCGATCGCGCGGACCTGCGAAGTCAGGTTGGCCGCGAGCAGATTGACGTTGCCGGTGAGGTCCTTCCAGGTGCCGGCCGCGCCGGGCACGTTGGCCTGACCGCCGAGCCGGCCTTCCACGCCGACTTCGCGCGCCACGCTCGTCACCTGGTCGGCGAAAGTCGCGAGCGTCTCGGTCATGTTGTTGATGGTATCGGCGAGTGCCGCGACCTCGCCTTTCGATTTCATCGTCAAATTCTGTTTCAAATCGCCGTTCGCAACCGCGGTCACCACCTTGACGATGCCGCGCACCTGTTCGGTCAGGTTGGCGGCCATGAAGTTCACGGTGTCGGTCAGGTCTTTCCACGTACCGGCAACGCCCGGCACCTGCGCCTGTCCGCCGAGTTTGCCTTCGGTGCCGACTTCGCGCGCCACGCGCGTCACTTCGCCGGCGAACGCGTTGAGCTGGTCCACCATCGTATTGATGGTGTTCTTCAGTTCGAGAATTTCGCCCTTCACGTCGACGGTGATCTTGCGCGACAGGTCACCGCGCGCCACGGCGGTCGTCACTTCGGCGATGTTACGGACTTGCGTGGTGAGGTTCGCGGCCAACAGGTTGACGTTGTCGGTCAGATCCTTCCAGGTGCCGCCGACGCCAGGCACCACGGCCTGACCGCCAAGCCGTCCTTCGGTGCCGACTTCGCGCGCCACGCGCGTCACTTCGGCGGCGAAGGAGCGAAGCTGCTCCACCATGGTGTTCAAGGTGTCCTTGAGCAGCAGAATTTCGCCGCGCACGTCCACCGTGATCTTCTTGGACAGGTCGCCGCCGGCGATCGCGGTCGCGACTTCGGCGATGTTACGGACTTGGGCGGTCAGGTTCGACGCCATGAAGTTGACGTTGTCGGTCAGGTCTTTCCAGGTGCCGGCCACTTCGGGCACTTCGGCTTGGCCGCCGAGCTTGCCTTCGGTGCCGACTTCGCGCGCCACGCGCGTCACTTCCGAGGCGAAGGCGTTGAGCTGGTCCACCATGGTGTTGATGGTATTTTTCAGCTCCAGAATTTCGCCCTTCACGTCGACCGTGATCTTGCGCGACAGGTCGCCGCGCGCCACGGCCGTCGTCACTTCGGCGATGTTACGCACTTGAGCGGTCAAGTTGCCCGCCATCGAATTCACGCTGTCGGTGAGATCCTTCCAGGTGCCGGCCACGCCGGGCACGTTGGCCTGACCGCCGAGCCGGCCTTCGGTGCCGACCTCGCGCGCCACGCGCGTCACCTCGCCCGCGAAGCGGTTGAGCTGATCGACCATCGTATTCAGCGTTTCCTTGAGCTGAAGAATTTCGCCGCGCACGTCCACGGTGATCTTACGCGACAGGTCGCCGCCGGCGATCGCGGTTGCGACTTCGGCGATGTTGCGTACCTGTGCGGTCAGGTTGCCGGCCATGGAGTTGACGGAGTCGGTCAAATCCTTCCAGGTGCCGGCGACGCCCGTCACCTGCGCCTGGCCGCCGAGCTTGCCGTCGGTACCGACTTCGCGCGCGACGCGCGTCACTTCGCTGGCGAACGCATTGAGCTGGTCGACCATCGTATTCAGCGTTTCCTTCAGCTGAAGGATTTCGCCGGACACGTTCACGGTGATCTTCTTCGAAAGGTCGCCCTTCGCCACGGCGGTGGCAACCTCGGCGATGTTACGTACCTGGCCGGTCAGGTTGGACGCCATCGAGTTGACGCTGTCGGTCAAATCCTTCCAGGTGCCGGCGACGCCGCGCACCTGCGCCTGGCCGCCGAGCTTGCCTTCGGTGCCGACCTCGCGCGCCACGCGCGTGACTTCACCCGCAAACGCGTTGAGCTGGTCCACCATGGTGTTGATGGTGTCTTTGAGCTCGAGAATTTCGCCGCGCACGTCCACCGTGATCTTCTTCGACAAGTCGCCATTGGCAACCGCCGTCGTCACTTCGGCGATATTGCGGACCTGCGCCGTCAGGTTGCCGGCCATCGAGTTGACCGAGTTGGTCAAGTCCTTCCAGGTGCCGGCGACGCCCGTCACCTGCGCCTGACCGCCGAGCTTGCCGTCGGTACCGACTTCGCGCGCCACGCGCGTGACTTCGCTGGCGAACGCGTTGAGCTGGTCCACCATGGTGTTGAGTGTTTCCTTCAACTGAAGGATTTCGCCCGACACGTTCACCGTGATCTTCTTGGAGAGGTCGCCGCCGGCGATCGCAGTCGCGACGTCGGCGATGTTGCGAACCTGCGCGGTGAGGTTCGAGGCCATGAAGTTGACGTTGTCGGTGAGGTCTTTCCAGGTGCCGGCGACGCCTGGCACCTGCGCCTGGCCGCCAAGCTTGCCGTCGGTGCCGACTTCGCGCGCGACGCGCGTCACTTCGGACGCGAAGGAGTTGAGCTGGTCCACCATGGTGTTGATGGTGTCTTTGAGCTCGAGAATTTCGCCACGCACGTCCACCGTGATCTTGCGCGAGAGGTCGCCGCGCGCGACGGCGGTGGTGACGTTGGCGATGTTGCGAACCTGCGCGGTCAGGTTGCCGCACATCGCGTTCACGGAGTTGGTCAAATCCTTCCAGGTGCCGGCGACGCCCGGCACGATGGCCTGGCCTCCGAGCTTGCCGTCGGTGCCGACTTCGCGCGCCACGCGCGTCACTTCCGAGGCGAAGGAGCGCAGCTGGTCCACCATGGTGTTGATGGCTTCCTTGAGCTGAAGGATTTCGCCGCGCACGTCGACCGTGATCTTTTTGGACAAGTCGCCGTTGGCGACCGCGATCGTGACCTCGGCGATGTTGCGAACCTGGCCGGTCAGGTTGTTGGCCATCGAGTTGACGCTCTCGGTCAGGTCTTTCCACACGCCGGTCACTTCCGGCACCTGCGCCTGGCCGCCGAGCTTGCCTTCGGTACCGACCTCGCGCGCCACGCGCGTCACCTCGGAGGTGAACACCGAAAGCTGCTTGATCATGGTGTTGACGATCGTGGCCGACTGCAAAAATTCGCCGCCCAGCGGGCGGCCATCGACATCGAGTTTGACGGTTTGCAGCAGGTCGCCTTGCGCCACCGCGGCAACCGCGCGCGTCACCTCGCGTGTCGGCCAAAGCAGATCGTCGATCAACGTGTTGACCGAGCCTTCCATGTCGGCCCATGACCCGCTGGCGAGGCCGAACTTGACGCGCTGGCGCGTCTTTCCTTCGCGGCCGACAACCTGGCCAACTCGCTCGAGCTGCTGCGCCATTCGCTGATTGGCCGCGACAATCTCGTTGAACGTGTCGGCGATCTTGCCCTCGATACCGAGATGGTCGCCGGTCATCCGTACCGAAAAGTCGCCGCTTCGCATGGCCTGCAACGCCTGCAGCAACTCCTGCGACGGATCAGGCTTTCCGTTGGTGTAGGGCTTATCTTTGGCGCGCCGGCGGGAGGACGGGTTGGCCGAGCCGAATTCACTCATGGAAGTCCCTTCGAGAACCGGAAAAAGCGCTGCCAGCCCAAGCGCATGCGAGTCGGCCTTTGCTCGATCAAATCGTGCGTAGAAACGCAAAGCAAGTGAAATACATTAGATATTACAAGGTGATAGATCAAGAAAGCCGAGCCGAGTAAAATAATTCATCAACCGAAAAATCGTTCCCGGCAACCTCAAAAAATTTTTTGCCGTGGTTTCGGGGGCGTAAGTGCCGTTCCTTGAAAGGAACTTACGGCATCGGACGTGCCGAAATTCTCCAGCTAGCGTTGCGGATTTTGCCGTCGCGGCGGACGTGGGTTGCCGACGGCCTGCGGGTCGATCTTGAGCGTGACCTTATTGGCCCCTTCGCTGATATCGAGAAGGGTATGGCGCGCCTCTTCCATCACGACAGCGGACTTCTTGTTAAAGGTTTCGGCAAATTCGCGGATGGTTTTCATCTTCTCGAACAGTTCGTCGGCCTTTCCATCGGCGAAACCGGGCAAAAGACCGTCGATGCGCGCAATTGCGTTGTTGAAGCCGGCAAAGGCGTCGTTGGCTTTGGCGATCGCGCTGTCGATGGCTTCGCCCCGGCTCGCCAGTGAGGCGGTGTAGGTTTCGAAACTCAACAGGCCGTCCTTGATCGTCGATTGGTTGCCGACAAGGATCCGATCGACATTATGCAAGGTGTCGCGGAGCGACTGGATTTCGCTCAAATCCGCAGTCAGCGTCGGGATGCCGTCCTTTTCGGACGGCGCCGGCGGGTCTGATAACTCACCGCCAATCAGCGAGATGGCGGCGATTCCCGTGAGCCCCTGAAACTCCAGCCCGACCACGGTGTCCTTGCGGATCGGTGCATTCGTGGCGACCCGGATTTCGGCAACGACCTTGCGCGGGTTGTCGAGCTTGAGCGAGAGGACCTCGCCGATCTGAACGCCGTCGAAGTTCACGCTGCCGCCCCGGCGCAAACCGCTCGCCGAACCGCCCTCGAACACGATGCGCATCCGGGTTTCCTGCGAGATGGTATGAATTTTCCGCGCGCCCAGCAGGCCGAAAAATGCGATCGCCAGGATCGCGACCGTCGTGGTTCCGATCATGAGATTGCTGGAGCGCATCTTCATCGGGGAAAGCGGGTTCCGTGGGAGCTCAAAAGATCAAAATTGCCTGGGTTTTGCCGATTGTACGGGCAAAGCGAGCGCAGCGAAAGGCCGGATCCTTCCGGCCTGGCCGAACGTGTTGCGCCTTCCGTCTACGGCGTCAGTGACGCTGCATAAGCTGCAAGCGAAATCATGTCGTCATGCGAGAGCTTTTCGACCACGGGCAGCATCTGTGCGCCGGCACTTCCCGCCCGCGCGTGCTGCTGAAAGTCATATAGCTGACGGACGAGATAGCTCGGTGAGCGGCCGGCAATACCCGGGATGGGAGCGACGCCTTTCAGGTCCGGGCCGTGGCAGGTGATGCAAGGCGTGGTGACACCGGCGCCCCCGGTCGTGGCCAGGGCCTCACCCTTGGCGATGCTTCCTTTGGGCACGTAGGCGATGAACTGCGAGCGGGTGTCGCGATGTTCGAACTGCACGGCATCGACCGGCGTCTCGATGATACGCTCGCCGATCGGCTCAGAGCCGCCATCCTTCACTTGCATGTAGAACACGCGGGCGATCTGGGTGACCGGAACGGTGTCGGTCTCCACTACCTTGATGTTGGCCTTGGGCTTGATGGCCGAAAAATAATCCGCGGCCACCTTGATCTCGTCTTCGTTGCTGGCCTTGGCAATCGCCATCATCAGGATGCTTGGGCTGCGCTGGGGACCGGCAAACTTCCGCGCGCCGTTTTTGTAGTCCTCGATCTGCTGAATGATGTAAGCCGCAGGCAAGCCGGCGAGACTGGCGTTTTCCGGGCCGCCAGTGCCTTCGGCGCGATGACACGAACCGCAGGCGCGCACATCCGGCATCCGGCCATGCGCCACGACATCCGGCAGCGGCGGATGATCTTCGGGATGCCAGTCGGGCACGAAGAACAGGTTACGCTCCTGGGCGATGGTGAAACTCTGGCTGCTGTCGGGTACGTGCCGTGGCACGTCGTCGGCAGGCGCAACCTTGAAATCCGGGACCCATGGATAGGCCCATGCCGGAAACGACGCCATGGAGGCAGGCGCGGGGGATTGGGCTTGTGCGATCGGCGCGCCGCTTGCGGCCATGCCAATGATTGCCAGTGCGGCAAAGGTCTTTCGCATCGGATTCCCCCTTGTTGTCGTTGTTAGCCACGGTGATGCGTGCCGCAACCTCGTTGAGAACGATCAAGCCGTCAACGGCTATTCCCTACTAGTGGTCCGATTCTAACATTCGCATTCCGTCTCGGTCGCCACTTTTGCGAATGTCAAATCCACTCCACTAGGCGGGCCTCGGCTGGGAGGGGGAGGCGATGCCGGCCAGCAGCACGGCCAGAATGCCGGTCAGGAAGATTCCGTCGAACGTTCCGGCGCCGCCGATGGACGCGACCGGCGCGCCAAGTCCGCTGATCTTGTCGAGATTGGAAAGGTCGGCACCGATCAGCGTTCCCATCGAGCCGCCGATATAGGCGAGCGGCGCGGCGTATTCGCGGGACAGCAGGAACGCGAGAATCGCGGTCACAACGACCGGCGCAAAGACCGGCACGGCTATGCCGAGCCCATGCACCGGGGTTGCCATCGAATGGATGATGAAAGCAATCGCGATGACCGCGATCGCGGCTCTGGCCCAGAGCTGGTAACGGAGCACGAGATAGGTCGACATCAGCGTCGGGATTACCGCGCCGCCGACGTTGACGGCGAGCACCGTGCCCGGCCATTGCTGGACCAGCGGCACGACATATTGCATGCCGAAGAAATCGATCACCTGTCCAGATCGCACCGCTCCCGGCAGCACGGTGACGGGAATGTTGAAGTAACTGCCGATCAGCGAGCCGAACAGCAAGAACATGGCCGCGCGGGGGCCGACGCCGAGCTTCATATAGGCGTATCTGAGAATGCGGAGCTGGATCAGGATGATCAGCCCGACAAACAAAAAGACCAGGATGGAGAACAATGCCGGCGTGAGCGGCAGATAGTGCACTTGGGAGCCCATGATGGATGATTCCGGCCTCTCCCTCCACAAATATTGGTTCTTTGCCTATCGGCAAGGGTGCGTTGACCGCGGTCGGATCATCATCAAGGGCGCTGCGCGCTTACGCTTGTCCGGACAGGCGAGACCATCGTCGCATGCAGAATATAGCGATCCGGTCCCGACGTGACGGCATCGAACGGCCAGCAGGTCGATAGCACCAGTTCATATCCGCTACCGAATGGGTCGATGCCGGAGGCGTCGAAACGAACCACAGACGAGCCATCGACCCGGTAGTGGAAGGTCTGGCCGTCCCTTTGCGTCACGTCGATCTCGTCTCCGACGACGACGTCTTTCAAAAAGCGAAAATGCGTATCGCGATGGGCGGAATAGACGGCGACGCCGCGCTCACCGGCGTCGGGCGTGAGTTCGACATGGCCGGGTCCGAATGCCAGCGCCTGGCCGCTGCTGCCGGCAAGCACGATTCTCTCGGCATGCAGACGCTTGATCTCGATGCGCGCAATGGGCCAGGTATCCGCCCACGACCAGGGCTTTACGTCTTGGCGCGTGGCGATGGTTTGCTCGAAGGCGCGCTGCAGCAGGATTTGCGCCACCAGCGCCTTGGCGTGGATGTAGGCGCCTTGGCCGAACAACAGAAGCCCGGCAGTCAGGAACACAAGCGGGCCGGCGACGCGGATCATCGGAGATTTCTCACCATCTCGCGGAAGAGATGCGCGCGGCCTCCGGGGGAAGAGGCCGCGCGCGGTGAGGAGGGGTGGGCATCCCTCCTTTCATCCGGCGTCAGTGCGCAACTGTCCGACGCCGGTTGAATACGAGAAGCACGAAGCTGAGCATGAGCAGGATTGAGCCCGCGATCATCTTCAGCTCGGCATCGGTCGCGGTCTTTGGCAGTGCGACGGAGTTCGCGGCTGTGGGTGCCGGGATCAGCGACCGCTTTGCCGCAATCGGCAGCAAATGCGGGTCATTCGGATCGGCGCGACGCTCAGATGGTGGTGACAACGGCTTCGGCTGCTCGCCGAACACTTTTTCGAAATCCCAACCCGCCGGAAGGTTGATCGGCAATTCAGCCAGCTTCAGCCTTTCGCCGTCGGGACGGCTCGGAGTTTTGTCGACAGCGATGAGGCTGGTCAGCCGCGTCACAAGCTGATGATCGAGCGCGAGCGCGATAATGGCCTTATCAGCGTCCTCAGGCGCGATCTGCCGCGTGGTACGGGCTACTTCCGCGTCCGCAATCTTGCGCCGCGCCCAGAGCTTCGACAGACCCTTGCCTTCGGCGGCCTGATCGAGTGGCAGCTTCACGACCCATGGCCGGTCGCCGATGCGCCCCTTGATCTCGACGGATCCGGCAAGTTTGTCGAGCTTTGCGGCAAGCACCAGCGGTTCGCCGCGATAAAGATCGGGGAGCACCGCAGGCGTCAGGTCCGCCTTGGCCTCGGAGAACCTGGCGGAGAGGCCGGTCACGGCGGGATTTTCCAGCTTGGCGAACAGGCTGCGCATGCGGTCCTCGACCTGTTCGACCGAACCGATATGGGTGAAGCTGCCGCGTCCGAGTTCGGCGGCGCGCGTCATCAAATAGGTGTTCGGCGCCGAACCAATACCGACCATGAACACGCGGGACCGGCCACGCATCGCTACGATCGTATCGAACAACTGCTGCTCATTTCCAATGGCGCCATCGGTCAGGAATACGACCTGCCGGACGTGATCCGCCTCGTCGGCTGTTCGATCTGTCAGTGCGGCGCTCATCGCGGGTACCATCTCGGTGCCGCCTGCGGCCCGTAATGCGCCGACAAAGGAGACGGCGTGGCCGAGGTGCGCCTGGTCGGCCGGGACCGAATCCGGAAACAGCACGTCCATGGTGTGATCGAAGCGAATCACATTGAACCGGTCGCTCGGCTGCAAGCGGCCCAGCGCATAAATCAGACTTGCCTTGGCCTGTATGATCGAGGTTCCGCCCATCGAGCCTGAATTGTCGATCACGAAGACCACTTCGCGCGGCAACGGCTTCTGCTCGGTCGGTTCGATCGAGGGTGGCGTGACAAAGGCCAACAGATAGTCGGCATCGCCGACATGCTCGCGAAACAATCCAACTGACGGCACCGTTTCGGCCGCGGCTTTCCAGCTCAGCTCGAAATCGCTATTCGCAGGGACGACGCCATCGGCAAGTTTGATAATCCGCGTACTGTTGTCGGGGCTCTCCATCTTGACCTGATGATGGTGCGACTTCACTTCGCCGAGCGGGAAGCCCGCTTGAAGACGAACGGTGATGGCGGTCGGATTGACCGGATCGTTTTTGGCGGGATCCAGCACCGGGGGCGAAATGCGCTCGCGGTCCGGGACCGGATCGGTCGAGGTGGTGCCCCAGCCGTTGCTGCCGGCTCGCAGGTCGACGCTTTGCACGAGCGGTTGCGGGTTATAGCGCGGGCCGACCACCATTGGGACGCGCAGCGAAAACTCGTTGCCCGACTGCTGAACCGGCTCCTGATATTCGATCTGCACCAGGATCGTTTCGCCGGGGCCGATATTGGCGACGGAGTTGGTGAAAATGTTCGGCCGCTCCTGTTCGGTCAGGGCTGCTTTTTGTCCGTTGCGCCGTGCCTGTTCGTAGACCTGACGCGCCTGCTGGCGCTCCTTGATTTCGCCGACGACGACGCGGTCTCCGACCACCATTTTGAGCGTGTCGACGGCGCCGCCCGAAGGCAGCGGGTAGACGTAAGTCGCTTCGACCCAGTCCTGCGTCGGGTTCTTGAAGATTTGGGTGACGCGGGCGCGGATCGTCGGGCCCGAAACGGTGAGATCGACGTCGATGCCGAGCCGTACCGCTTCGGTATAGCCGTCACCATCCGTTTTCAGGAGCAGCGAGCCCGAGCGGGCGTTGCCGGGTTTGACGGGAGCGGGGAAGGGACCTTCCGCCGACCATGCCGACTCAAAGGTAAGAAACAGAGCGACAATTCCGACCAGCAGTATGGCAAGGCCCTGGATCAGCAAAAACAGTATCAGCTTGGTCATGCCCGACAGGGCCGATCTGCCGAGGCTTGGTTTGCTTGAACTGTCGTATGTCTCAATTTCATCGCTGATTGTCATTTGGCCTGCTCCCAACGGCGTTTTGCCGTGCTTCATTTGTGTGAGGCGGCGCGCATGGGAGCGAGCAGAATGATCGGCAATGTTTGGCCGCCGACCGTTATCCGGCCTCAAGGCCGTGGCGGCTCTGTACGGTTTTGTGAGGAAATGTGCGTCTGCTAGGATGGCCGGAATCGGAGGGGTAGGATGCCGACACCAGACAAGCAGCTTTCGCCGGAGCAGAGCCGGCAGGTGGCCGAAATGATCCGAGAAGAGATCGCGCGGCGGCGGATTTCGCGGCAAACGCTAGCCGAACAAGCCAAACTCAGTCTTTCGACGCTGGAGAAGGTTTTGGGCGGCCGGCGGCCGTTCACGCTTGCAACCACGGTGCGCCTGGAAGAAGCTCTCGGTGTCTCCTTGCGCAAGGGCCTCGAAATCCAGCCCGCACCGCCGGTCAACGGCGACGTTTCGCCGGACGGACTTGGCGCCTATTCGCGGCGCTCGGTCGCCTGGCTCGAGGGGATCTACATCACCCTGCGGCCGTCCTTCGGCGCCAAGGGTGCGATCTACGCTTATCACACCGATATCGCCTGGGATTCCACCGTCTCTTGCCTCGTATTTCGCGAAGGCGAACGGATGGATGCCGCATACTCCCAGTTCGGCGAAGTCGCTGTCCCCAATCAATCCGGCCATATCTACTTTGTGACCAACCGGCACGGCCAGCACCGCCTCATCACGGTGTCCCTCCCAAGGATATCCGGCGAAATGTATGGGATCATCACGACACTGCTTGCCGGGCGCGGCTCGCTGTTGACGCCGGTTGCGGCGCCGATCGCGTTGTTGCCGATCAAGACGCTTCCGAATCCGACCGTCGGACGGATTTCACGTGACGACCGCAACTACGCGCTATACCGCGAGCACTTGCGGAAAACGACAGAGGAGCCGTTTGCCCTGTTTTTCCAGGGCGATCCGGAGAAAGACGGCGCTGCGTGATCACGCTGTACCACTGCACGGCAGCGCGCTCGTTCCGTCCGCTCTGGGCGCTGGAAGAGCTTGGGCTGCCTTACGATCTCAAGATGCTTCCGTTTCCGCCGCGGGCATTGGCCAGGGAATATCTGGCGCTCAATCCACTCGGTACCATTCCGCTCTTGGTCGATGGCGACACGCGGATGACGGAATCGGCGGCGGTCCTTCAATATCTGGTCACGCGCTATGGTCCGACGCCGCTTGCGGTTGGCGTCGATGAACCCGGTTATGGCGCCTATCTCAACTGGCTGCATTTCGGCGAAGCGACGCTGACGTTTCCGCAAACCCTGGTGCTGCGCTACGGAAAGCTCGAACCCGAAGCGCGGCGCAGCCCACAGGTCGCGACCGATTACGCAAAATGGTTCTTCGGCCGGTTGCGTGCGGTCGAAGCGGCGGTCACCTGCAGCGAAACGCTGTGCGCCGGCAGGTTTACCGTTGCCGATATTTCCGTGGGCTATGCGCTGCTATTGGCGGAGCGCATCGGCTTGGCCAAAGACTTTGGGCCGGCGGTGACTGCCTACTGGCAGCGACTGCAAGCGCGCGACGGATTTCGACGGGCGGTGAATGCGGAAAACGTCGTCGGCGAGCAGCAAAAGGCTGCGAGCCATTGGTGGTGACGCGTTGGTGGTGACGCGTTGACGTGTCCGGCTTAGCTCGCGTCGAGCAGCTTGTTCAGCCGCAGCCGCGTGATGATGTAGACGTTCTGCAAATCGTTGGCGAATTCGGTCTGCGTGTCGTTTTGCAGCCGCCGTTTGAATTCGAAGAAGATGCCTTCCTTGGTGTGCATCCTCACGGCGATGATGAAGGGAAAGCCGAACTTCGCTTTGTAGGCGGCGTTGAGGCCCGTCAACTCGGCGAACTCGGGCGGCGACAGCGCGTTGAGCCCGGCGCCCGCCTGCTCGGCAACCGAGGAAGCAGTCATGGTGCCGGCCTGGGCTTCCTTGCCGGCGAGATCGGGATGAGCCTGCAACAAGGCAAGCTGCCGGGTGGCTGGGGCATGTTTTACCATGGCAACCATCGCGGCGTGCATGTCGTCGGGGTTGGCGAACGGCCGCTTCTCCCAGGCCTCCTCAGCAACCCATGGCGATTTCTCGAAGATGGCGCCGAACTTCACCACGAAGGCGGCGCGATCCATCGCATTGATCGGCGCCATGTCGACCGGGCCGGCGATCGCGTTCACGGCGAGCACCGGCCCGAACAGCAGGACGAAAACCAGGGACGCAAGCAGCCCGAAACGACCAGTCATTTTCAGCCTCCTTGCGTTGCGGAAGTGACCTTAGCTGCCGCGATAGGTCGTATAGCTCCAGGGCGATGCCAGGATCGGCACATGGTAGTGCGCCGTGGCATCGGCCATGCCGAACTGGATGACGGCCTTCTCCAGGAAGGGCGGGTTGGGCAGCTGGGTGCCGAGCTTGGTGAAGTACTCGCCGATATAGAACACCAACTGGTATTTGCCGGCCTTCATGGTTTCCGGCGTCAGCAGAGGCTGCGCGTTGCGGCCGTCCGCATTGGTGGTCACGGTCGTGAGCAGCCTATAGGTTTCGCCCTCCAGGACGCTGAACTCGATCTTGATGCCCTCGCCGGGTTTGCCGTTCGCGGTATCGAGCACGTGGGTGGTCAGCCCCGGCGATCCCGCCGCCAAGGCGGTCTTGTCGCCAAGTGCTGCGAACGCCAGCATGGCCGAGCCTGCGCCCAGCAGACCCCGTCGATTAAGTACTGTCATCGTCCTGCTCCGTTAGGTTTGCCCCGTCGTGATGGTCAGGGCGATCCAATTTTGCGCTGCAAAAACCGCGCCATGCAAGCGATTTTCCCATGCGGGCGGAGCTGAAGACGAGGTCTGTAATCAGTCCTTGAGGGGCTGATGGCCGCGAGCTTTTGTGGCTTGCTCGGACGAGGCCCGGGCCTTCGCCATCATCGCGTTGCAATATTCGTCGCGGTCGCGATGAAAAACCTGCTGGCGCGCGCGGAAGGCCGCAACCCTCCCGCGAATCTCGTCGCGCAGATCGCTATGGCTGATCGGGGTGAGGCGGGCAGGAAGGACGTCGGCGGGACGTCCAGGCAAAAACGGCTGATCCGATGATAGCGACGGCAGGCGCGGTTCAAGCAAGCCGTCGGCGTCCACCGGCTTCCCGCTGACCGACTGCACGAACGCCATGGTCTGAGCAATCAGAAGATCGCGTTCCCGTTTCCACATCATGTTGCACCCCGGCCCTTAAGCATCTGACCAAAGCACCGTCCGGCAATCAAGCGGCAGGGAGCCGTCGTCCACATGCAAGGTGGTGATTGAGCGAACGTGCGACCGTATGTCCCAAAAAGAACGGCACGGCCGCTATCTGCGGTCGTTCCATCCTCCGCTCCGGCAGCGCTCCAGACGTTGAGAGCCGCCACTCCACTCAGTCGGAGATCACTGGTGGTATTTCACGGTCAGGTAGGCGCCCAGTCCTTCGCCGACAAAGCCGCCGGCGCCGTTGGCGGCGACGAAATAGAGCTTGTCGGTGAAGTTCTTGACGTTGAGCGACACGCCCCAGTTGGCGTTTTCCCAGCCGAGCATCAGGTTGCCGATCACAAAGCCCGGAACAGAATTGACGTTGGTCGTGTCACTCCAGGTCCTGTCGCGATAATTGGCGCCGATGCCGAACTGGAATCCGGAAATGCCGCCGAGCGCGAACTTATAGACGCTCCATG
Source organism: uncultured Alphaproteobacteria bacterium (assembly GCA_963788885.1). Lineage (GTDB taxonomy): Bacteria > Pseudomonadota > Alphaproteobacteria > Rhizobiales > Xanthobacteraceae > Bradyrhizobium. The sequence continues at coordinate 128,602 of CAWBIR010000006.1, forward strand.
CATTGGCCATATTGGCCGGCACGCCTTGCGGATGGTTGCCGATGGTCGTCGGCGCGTTCGGAGCCGTGGTCACGACGGCCTCCTGATGGGTGGCGTTCGCAAGGATACTCCATTGATCGGTGACTTTGGCGATCAGCGAGACTTCTTCGCCGTTGGTGAGCTGGCTGTCGAAGGTGACTATCTGTACGCCGGCATTCGGGCCGGTACTTGGGGTGAACAACGTCGCCACATTGTCGCGGGAGACGTTGAAGACGGCGGTGTTCAGGACAATCCGCTCGTTGAGGAACGAGAAGCGGACGCCGGCTTCGTATTGCCGTGCCGATTCCGGCGCGCCGATGCCATTCTGGACATTCTCGGAGTTGAAGTTGGCCATATAGCTCTGGGACGCGCCGATATAGGGCGCCATCCAGTCCGTCACATGATAGAGCGTGCCGACATTCCAGCTCACCGGGGTATCGCTGCGTGTCAACGGCACGCCGGCGACGATTGGAACGTTGGACAGAGTGAAAGCCCCAGGCACGGTGATCAGCGGGTTAAGGTCGGTATCAAACCGGTCCTGACGCACCCCGACACGCAGCTTCCACTTGTCGGTCAAGTCCATCTGGTCGGTGGCGTAGAGACCGTAATAGTTCGCGACCAGATGATCGTTGTCGCAGGAATGCGACTTGTCGCACTTGAATTGAAGGGCGTTGAACGAGTCGGTCGTCACCGGCGCGAAGACGTTGTTGATGTTAGGCAGATCGGACGTGACGCGAACCGTGTCCATGACCTGACGCTGATACTCGAAGCCGGTCAGCAGCGTGTGGTGGACTCCGCCCGTATAGAACTTCCAGACCGGCTCGAATTGATAGTCGAAGAAGTTGTCCGAGTCGTTCTGGTAGCGCAACTGCCGGCCTAACAGCGCGTCTTGTCCATTGACGACCGCGACATGGGTGCCGGTTGCGCTCATGCTGTCGTTGTTGCGCATCGCGTCGATCTCGCGGTGCGTGTAGGAAAAGCGATTATTGATGGTCAGGAAGTTCGTGATGTCCCATTGGTCGGTAAAGGTGGGACGGATGTCATCCTGTCTGGCGAAGGCAAACGGCGTCGAATATTTCGCTGTGTTCGGAACGCCCGTGATTGGCTGACCACCGAAATAGATCAGGCCGTAGGAATCCGGCGTCTGTTCGATGTGCCGCGCGTCGAGCGCGAACGTGAAGGTATGGTCCTGAACGTGCCACTGAAACGCCGGGCGGATTTCGTAATCCTTGCCGTTGAGATCGCGGAAAGCACCGCCGCCGCTGAAGGTGGTGTCGATCCGGTAGTTCAGTCCGGCGATCGTCGTCGGACCCGTCACATAGTTGCTGTTGACCACGCCACCGAACGAATTGACCTGCGTGCTCGTTCCCCAATGGAAGACCGGGGACGGATCGTAGTGGACGATATTGATCGTGCCGCCGGGCGGGCCGCTGCCGAACAGTGCTGAACCCGGTCCCTCCAGGATTTCGATCTGCTTGACGCCATTCAGCGAATGCACGAGGCCGCCGAGCTGGTCGCCGTCGGAGAAGCGGTCGGTAAAGACTTGGGCGTTCAGGCCGCGGATCAGGAAGTGATCGAAGTAACCAAGCGAGTCCTGGCCGCCGCTGTTGATGCCGCTGGCGTTCCAGATGGCATCTCTCAGCAGCGTGCCGCCCTGTTCGGTCACGACCTGATGCGGAATGATTTGAACGCTGGCAGGAAGGTCGCCGAGTTTGGTGCCCGTTTTGTCCAGTCCCGGCACCTGCTGCAGCGGCGGGCCGGAAGTGTTGTTGTTCGGACCGTTGCCGTCGTCAGGCGCGGCCGCGGTCTGCGCGGCGTCGGGCTTTGGCGGCCTGTTGGTGCGCGCAGTGCGGCGCCGGTTCTGGGATGGCGTCGCGGTTGCGGTCTGTTTCGGGGTCGCACGATTTTTCGGCGCCTCGACCTGGACCGGCGGGAGGTTGCTGGAGTTGTCCTGCGCCCGCGCTATTCCCATGGAATACACCGGCAACACCGCGCAGATCAGCCCGGCATAACGATATCGAAGAATGCGGCTGAGCTGTTCGTTGTTCTTGCCCACCCGGCTTGCATCCAGACTTATCACCGACGCGCCCCACAGTTTAGAATTAGACTAATGCTGAGTTGAGATGTGATCTCTTGCCCCATGCGACCGAATAACACAGCCCGTGTGTCGGTATTCCTCGGTTCGGGGGATTCCTGCTTAGAAGCCGTCTAGATTGAGCAGTGGCTCTGAGAGCCGAGGCGCGTGCCTCGAAACCGAACGGGTCAGGTCGAGGCATCCTCGACGCAACAGCGCTGAACATTAGCTGAATTTCGCTTTTTGGCCCCCGATTGATCGGCGAGCGCATTGGCGCCGCGCCTTCGCGCGGCTCAAAGAATGATGATCATCATCACTCAGAGCTACTTCAGTTTTGCGGGCCAATTTCGGCCGCCGCCTCTGCTGGTTCGGCGTGGCGATCGCTCGGATTGCCACGTCTCACAAATTTGCCTGCAGGAATTTCGATCTCGACGCTCGATAAATAAGGCGAAGTAGCGGGGCCTGCCACGTTCGGAGCGTCACCTGCCGTGGCGGTTGTCTACCGGACAATCGGCCAGTTGCCCCCCGCGTCATGTCCAAAGGACAATAACAAAATGTCGGGCCGGGCATTTTTGGGGAGCCCGGTTGCGCCGGTCGCCACAGATTCCGCTTGATCCTGCCTGCAGCATGAACAGACTATCGGACAGGCTCTTCTTGGTCTTGTCGCATAACTGGATTACTTCGATCGATCGCAGCCATCAGTAAGAGGAGGGGAAATTGAGCGCGAATGAGCAATCGACGCGTTCGGCACGAATGGACGATAGCCGTCCGTTACGCCGGCTTTCTCCGGTCCTCATCGTACTTGCAGGGCTATTGTCCGGTTGCGAAGAGAAGCAGGCGCCGCAGGCCGCGGCCCCGCCGGCGCCACCTGTCACCGTGGCCCAGCCCGTCAAACGAACCGTCACGGATTGGGACGAGTTCACGGGGCGGTTCGATGCGGTCCAGCAGGTTCAGGTTCGTGCCCGCGTCGGCGGCTTTATTACAGCCGTGGAATTCCGCGACGGCGCTTTCGTAAAAGACGGCGATCTTCTCTATCTTATCGACGCGAGGCCGTTCGAGGCGGTCGCCACGCAGGCCGACGGCCAGCTTTCGGACGCGCGCGCCAAGGTCGAACTTGCCAAACGTGAGTTGGATCGCGCGCTGACGCTACAGCAATCGCAGAATGTGGCAGAGAACATCGTCGATCAACGGCGCCAGGCCCTGCAGGCGGCGAGGGCCGCCGAGATCCAGGCCGAAGGCGTACTCAAGGCGGCCCAGCTCAATGTCGAGTTCACCCATGTGATCGCCCCGATCGGCGGCAGGGCGAGTCGCCATCTCGTCGACGTCGGCAATCTCGTGCAGGGCAGCGATGGCGGTTCGACGCTGTTGACGTCGATCGTGACGCTCGATCCGATCTATATCTACTTCGATATCGACGAAGCGACATACCTCAAATACAACCGGCTCTGGTTCGAGGGTAAACGTCCGAGTTCGCGCGACAACCCTAACCCGGTCGAGGTGACCCTGACGGGCGAGACCAAGCCTTCCCACAACGGCACGGTCAATTTCCTCGACAACCAGCTCGACGTTTCCACCGGGACGTTGCGCGGCCGCGCCGTGATCCCGAACAAGGATATGTCGATCCTGCCCGGCCAGTTCGGCCGGGTCCGCCTGATCGCGAGCGCGCCCTATGAGGCGTTGCTCATTCCCGACGCTGCCGTCGCCACCGATCAGGCCCGCAAGATCGTCTTCGTGGTCAAGGACGACAACACGGTCGAGGCAAAGCCCGTCATGCTCGGACCGCTTGACGACGGTCTGCGCGTGATCCGCGACGGCCTCAAGCCGGAAGACCGCGTGGTGGTCGACGGACTGCAACGCGCGCGCGTCGGGGCGAAGGTTACCCCGCACGAAGCCAAGCCCGCACCGGCAGGTAACAAGACATGAATCTCGGGGCGCTTTCCGTCAACCGGCCGATCCTGGCGATGGTTCTTTCCATCGTGCTCCTGATCGTTGGCGCGATCGCCTATACGACGCTGCCGGTCGCCGAATATCCGCAAGTTGTGCCCCCCACGGTGGTGGTGACCACGCAATATCCGGGCGCCTCGGCGCAAACCGTGTCCGACACCGTCGCCGCTCCGATCGAGCAGCAGATCAACGGCGTTGAGGACATGCTCTACCTCTACAGCCAGGCGACGTCGAACGGACAGCTCACCATCACCGTGACGTTCAAGCTCGGCACCGATCTCGACAAGGCCCAGGTGCTGGTCCAGAACCGGGTGGCGATTGCAACGCCGCAACTGCCGGAAGATGTTCAGCGCAATGGCGTGGTGACGCGCAAGAACAGTCCCGACATCCTGATGGTCGTTTTCATGTTGTCGCCCGACGACACCTTCGACCAGCTCTATATCAGCAACTACGCGCTGCTTCAGGTGCGCGACCAGTTGCTCCGGCTTGACGGCATCGGCGACATCCAGATTTTCGGCGCGCGCGATTATTCGATGCGTCTGTGGCTCGACCCGGACAAGATCGCCAATCTGGGCTTGACGGCCGGCGACGTGATGGCGGCCATCCGCTCGCAGAACTTGCAGATCGCCGGTGGCCAGCTCGCCGGGCCGCCGATCGCCGATCGCGCCTTTCAGCCCAATCTGACCTTTACCGGGCGACTAAAGGACATCAGGCAGTTCGAAGACATTCTCGTCAAAGCGGGCAGCGACGGCCGCACCGTGCGCCTGCGCGATGTGGCGCGGATCGAACTCGGCGCGCTCGACTACACCACCAACAGTTTCCTTTTGCGCAAGACCGCGGTTGCCATGCTGGTGACCCAGCGTCCTGGCTCGAACGCGCTGGCGACGGCCAAGAATATCAGCAACGAGATGGCCAGGCTGAAGGCCAACTTCCCCAAGGGGCTCGACTACAACATCGGCTACAATCCGACCGAGTTCATCGCGCAGTCTGTCAGCGAACTGATCAAGACGATCTATGAGGCGATGGTCCTGGTCGTCATCGTCGTGCTGGTATTCCTGCAAGGATGGCGTCCGGCGATCATCCCGATCATAGCGATTCCGGTCTCTCTGGTCGGCACGTTCGCTGCCATGGCGGCGCTCGGCTTCGCCATCAACAACCTGACGTTGTTCGGGCTGGTGCTCGCGGTCGGCATCGTGGTCGATGACGCCATCGTGGTGGTGGAGAATGTCGAGCGCCATCTGCGCGACGGTTTGAGCAAACGCGATGCGGCGCTGCGTACCATGGAGGAAGTCGGCGGCGCGCTGGTCTCGATTGCGCTGGTGCTGTGTGCGGTGTTCGTGCCCACCGCGTTTCTCGGAGGCATTTCCGGGCAGTTCTTTCAGCAATTCGCCATCACGATTGCGGTGGCGACTGCGATCTCGTGCTTCTGCTCGCTGACACTGTCGCCGGCGCTCGCCTCGCAAATCCTGGTGGCGCACGAGGAGAAGCGAGAGCCGGCGCGCTGGAATTTTATCGCGCGCGGCTGGGAAGCGTTCACCGGGTACTTCAATCGCGGCTTCGACTGGCTGTCGCACAGCTATGGCAGCGCCGCGTCCTTCGTGATCCGACATTCGACAGCGATGTTGTTGATCTATCTGGTGCTGATCGGCAGCGCCGGCTGGCTCCTGACGACGACGCCGCAAGGATTCATTCCGGCGCAGGACCGCGGTTACATCATCGTCTCCGCACAGTTGCCGGGCGCGGCCTCACTCGCGCGCACGACCGAGGTCGTCCGCGAGATCGAACGGATTGCGCTCGATACGCCCGGCATCGTTCGGGTAGCGGCATTTGCCGGCCTCTCCGGCGCGACGCGCACACAGTCCAGCAATGCGGCGGCGCTGTTTCCCGTGTTCGACGAACCGGAGGTGCGTCTGAAGAAGGGGCTGACGGCGGCCAAGATCACGGGCGACTTGCGCCGGCGGCTTTCGGTGATCGAGGGCGCGTTCATCATCGTGATTCCCCCGCCGGCGATTCCCGGCATCGGCACCGGCGGCGGCTTCACCATGCGGATTCAGGACCGGCAGGGCCGGGGCGCGGAATTGCTGGCATCCGCGACCGACGAACTGGTGGCGGCTGCGCGCCGGACGCCGGGACTGACCTCGGTGTTCTCACCCTATTCGGCGAGCACGCCGCAGGTTTTCGTCGACATCGATCGCACCAAGGCCCAGAAGCTTGGTGTGCCGATTCAGAGCGTTACCGACGCCATCGAGACCTACTTCGGCTCAACCTACGTCAACGACTTCAATATTCTCGGCCGCACCTACCACGTCACCGCGCAAGCCGATCTGCCGTTCCGGAAAGAGGCGGCGGATCTCGCACGCCTGCGCACCCGCAACGCCGCCGGCAATATGGTGATGCTGGGCAGCGTGGTCGATTTCCGCGACATCGCGGGGCCCGACCGGGTCGCGCGCTACAACCTCTATCCGACGTCAGAACTTCAGGGCGAGCCGACGCCGGGCACGAGTTCGACCACCGCCATCGAGACCATGAAGCGTCTCGCCGATCAGACGCTGCCGAGCGGCTTCTCCTATGAATGGACGGATTTGTCCTATCAGCAGGTCAACAGCGCCAATGCAGGCCTCTACATCTTTCCGATCTGCGTGCTGTTCGTATTCCTGGTGCTGGCGGCGCAGTACGGTAGCTGGTCCCTGCCGTTCGCCGTGATCCTGATCGTGCCGATGTGCCTGCTGGCCGCAACGCTCGGCGTGCGCATCATGGGGCAGGACGTCAATATCCTGACCCAGATCGGCTTCGTGGTGCTGGTGGGGCTTGCCGCGAAAAACGCGATCCTGATCGTCGAGTTCGCGCGCGATATCGAACTGGAAGGCCGTCCGCGTCTGGAAGCGGTGATCGAGGCTTGTCGTCTCCGTCTGCGGCCGATCCTGATGACGTCGTTTGCCTTCATTCTCGGTGTGCTGCCGCTCGTCGTTTCAAGCGGTTCGGGATCGGAGATGCGTCAGGCGGTGGGCGTGGCCGTGTTCTTCGGCATGCTTGGCGTCACGCTGTTCGGGCTCGTGTTCACGCCGATCTTCTACGTGATCGTGCGCAATCTTGCCGATGGGCGGAATCGGAAAGAGCCGACGCCTGCCGGCTAGTCAGTGTCGCCACACTAGCGCGCTTCCCAAATTATCCGGGGCGGTTGCCACAGCGTATGCACCTGCGCGACCCTACTTTTGGCTCATTGCGGACGGGTGGGCAGGGCGAGGGTAATAAAATATGCTACCTCATGGAGTGGATTGGTTAATTCGCTGCATCACCAAAGAACAATATCGGGAGAGACCCAAATGAGAGCGAAACTATTGCCGGCCGCGGTTGCGGCTTGCGGCCTGTTGCTCGCCGTTCCGGCGTCGGCACAGGGCGTCAAGATCGGCATCTTGAACGACCAATCCGGAGTCTATGCCGACTACGGCGGCAAGTATTCGTTCGAAGCGGCCAAGATGGCGATCGAGGATTTTGGCGGCGAAGTGCTGGGCCAGAAGGTCGAGATCATCTCGGCCGACCACCAGAACAAGCCTGACCTCGCCACCAGCATCGCGCGGCGTTGGTATGAGGTCGAAAACGTCGACATGATCACGGAGCTCACGACCTCGTCGGTCGCGCTCGCGGTGCAGGAGCTTTCAAAGGAAAAGAAGAAGATTGACATCGTCGTGGGCGCTGCGACCTCGCGCATCACGGGCGATGCCTGCACGCCCTACGGCTTCCATTGGGCCTATGACACCCGTGCGCTCGCGGTCGGTACCGGCGGCGCGCTTGCCAGAGCCGGCGGCGACACCTGGTTCTTCCTGACCGCGGACTACGCGTTCGGTTATGCGCTGGAAAAGGACACCAGCGATATCGTCAAGGAAAACGGCGGCAAGGTGCTGGGCTCGGTCCGCGTGCCCCTGAACTCGTCGGATTTCTCTTCGTTCCTGCTGCAAGCGCAGAGCTCGAAGGCCAAGGTCATCGGGCTCGCCAATGCCGGCCTCGACACCACCAACTCGATCAAGCAGGCGGCGGAGTTTGGCATCGTCAAGGGCGGCCAGAAGCTGGCCGGGCTTCTGATGACGCTGTCCGAAGTGCACGGTCTCGGGCTTGAAGCGGCCCAAGGCCTCGTACTGACGGAAGGCTTCTACTGGGACCAGAACGACAGGACGCGTGAATTCTCGCAGCGCCTCTTCAAACGAACTGGCCGCATGCCCAGCATGATCCATGCCGGCACCTACTCGGCGACATTGCAATATCTGAAGGCGGTGAAGGCGGCCGGCACCAAGGACTCCGATGCGGTCGCCAAGAAGCTGAAAGAACTCCCGGTCAACGACGCTTTCGCCCAAGGCGGCAAGGTGCTCGAAAATGGCCGCATGGTGCATGACCTCTATCTTTTCGAGGTCAAGAAGCCCTCGGAATCAAAGAAGCCGTGGGATTATTACAAGCAACTGGCGGTGGTGCCCGGCGACAAGGCCTTCTTCACGGCCAAGGACAGCGGCTGCCCACTGACGAAGTAATCGGCAACGCCGTTACGACGGCGGTGTGACGGGGCGCCATTTCGTGCCCCGTCGAAACGCAATCCCTGCAAACTCACTCGCGTCTCCCGTAGGGGTATCGGGGGACGCGCCGGTGTTGCAATCGGGACACGCCGCGTGGATTAAATAACGCTCTCACCTTGGCTTTTGTTGCGGATGCGAGCAGGCCAAGGCTACGTTCCGGGCATCAAATTTCTCCCGAGGGAACCATGACATCATTCGGTAGCACCACGAAACTTTTTGGCATGCTTCGCTCGGCGGCCATCGCATCGCTGCTCTTGATTCTCCCGGTCGGCACCACCGCGTGTCATGCGGCGCCGGCGGCGTCTGCTAACGGCGCGCACGTCTATCTCCTGCGCGGCGTTCTCAACGTCTTCTCGCTCGGCCTCGATGGTATCGCGGCCAAACTGGAGGCCCAGGGTATCCCGGTGACCATCACCAACTATCTCGGTTGGGCCTCAGTCGCTGACGAGGCCGCAGCCGACTATCGTAGCGGCAAGGTCAAGACGATCATTCTGGTCGGGCACTCCTCGGGCGCGACGGTGCTGCCCGACATGGTGGCACGCCTCGACCAGCTCGGCGCTCCGGTGAAGCTCGCCATCGGTCTGGACTCGGTATTCAAGACCAGCCTCTCGGGTCGTGTGGGACGCTATGTCAACTACTACATCGGCAACGGCAACGGCGAGCCGGTAGCGCGAACCCGACAACTGCATGGTACGCTCGAGAACGTAAACGTGCAGAACGTTCCCGGCGTCGGACATGTCACGATCGACAAGAGCGAGATCATGCAGCGGCGCGTGATCGGCGATATCGACGCCGTGGTTTTCGGTAGCCGCCCCAGGCAAGCGTCCGCCGCGCCGGCCGCGGCTCAATAGGGCCGCTCCGTACGTGGCAACCGCCTGATCTGGCGTTCTCGGCAAGGCTTTAGAGACGCCACAATTCCACCAATTCGGCCACCCAAAAGGGCAACGGCGCGATCGGTCGCGCCATTTCGGCCCTTGGGCTGCCGCCTTGCCGGCGGCCAGTAACGGGTTCGCAGCCTTAGGATGGTTCGTGGTGCGCTTGAATAATCCGGCACGACTTGCTGCGGCTCTTGTCGGGACACTGTTGTTGGCCTCGCTGGTTGACGCCAGCTGCAAGCAGGCTGCCGCCGACCCGGCGACTTCCACGGAGTCGCTGATATCACCCGCGCCTCCCACGGTTTCGACGACGGAAGCGCGCCGTGGCCGAGCCTATTTGTTTCGCGGAGCGCTCGGCCCATTCTTTTCGCGCGGCATCGACCGTTTGGGGGAGAGGCTTGATGAGGCCGGCATTACCAACCATGTCTACGAGTTCACCATCTGCCGCCTGATCGCGGCCCAGGCGATTGAGGATTACCGCGAAGACCCGCAGCCGATCATCCTGATCGGTCACTCCATGGGTGGGCTCTGCGCAGTGACGTTTGCGGAAGTTTTGGAGAAAGAGGGTATTCGGGCGAATCTGGTTGTCGCGATCGATCCCGCCCACGCGACATCGGACGTTCCGCTGAACGTCGATCGCTTCATCAATATTTTTCTGTCAAAGGACGTGCTTGGCGGCGGCGACGTCAAGCCGAAGGCGGGATTCCGCGGCCACTATGCGAGTTTCGACCTGTCCCAGCACGGCGAGTCTCATATCAATATCGAGAAGGTCGATACGATCCAGCAGCAGCTCGTGACCAAGGTTCTTCAGATTGCATTCGCAAGAGGGCCCGGCGACACGTTACCGATCCGCTATGTCGTTCCGCCGAAAGAGCCGATCGAACTGTGGGACAGTGGAACCTCGGTCTTCGCCCGTCCAGGCGACAGCTTGCAGTCGATCGCGACGGCCTATCATGTCCCGCTGTGGTCGGTCACCCAGGTCAACAGGGGTGCAGACCGTACGCCGCTCGTTCCCGGCGAGCGCGTCATCGTGCCGCGTCGCCTCGAGCCGCCGATCGCGACCTCAGAGCCGTCGCCGCCGAATGCTAATGGCGCTTCAACAAGCGCGCGCGGAGTTTCAACGGTGCGGCAGGAGCGGCACTAGCATCGGAACGCGCTGGCAGTACGGCGCATAAGCATCCCTGCCGAGCTCGTTGGTGAGGAAGCCTTCCTCCATGCGTGCTTTTTGCCAGAGGCCAAAAGCAATCAGGGCCGTGCCGAGCAGGGCGATTGCGGTTCCAGCTGCAATGCCGGTCGCGATCATGGCGCCGATCAGCCCGGTATAGATCGGATGACGAACCAGTCCGTAAGGACCGGTATCGATGACGCGGTGGCCTTCCTTGCGCGTGATAGCGCTCGACCAGAAACGTCCGAGGTGAAGGCGCGCCCACCAGGTGAACAGGCAACCCGCGGCCGTGATGATGGCCAACATATAGATGCCGGCCGCGCCGATCTGCCACAGCGGTTTTTCGTCAAGAGCTGACGCAGTCCAGGGTGCCAGCAGCATCGCGCCGATCAGGATGGGAATGCGATAGGCGCGCGAGTCCCAGGTCCTGACATGCTTTTCAGTGCGGCCGGAAAAGAAGGCGCCGATCAGCCAGCTCAACAGCCACACAATCCAGATCAAGGCCACCAAAGCGGAAGGCCAGGTCGCGGTCCATCCACTCCATACGAAAGCAACAATCGCGTTTGGCTCGTGCGTCATGCGCGGCCTTATAGGCCCGATCGGATGACGCTGGCAAATCCCGAGAAGGTGAAGAAGGAACGGCTTACGATATCAAGACGCTTTCGGCGTGCTGAGCAGATAAGCGATGGTATCGCGCAGCGCCGGCTCGACCGGCCGCGGCGCATAGCCCAACTCATTCTTCGCTTTTTCGATCGACAATTCTGTTGCCCGCAGCGCGATCCGAACGCCTTCCGCCGTGCCGGACGGCGGCCGGTGCGTCACATGGTCCGCCATGAATTCCAGCATCGCGGCCGCTGCTTCCGCGATCTTGCCGGGCACCGGAATCGCGAGCGAGTGATGCCCGCTGATCGTCGACATCAGTTTCAGGATATTCTTCAGCGAAATGCTCTCGCTGCCGAGAATGTAGCGGTGGCCGACGCGGCCGCGTTCCATCGCCAGGATCAATCCAGCGGCGACATCGCGCACGTCGACGAGGTTCACGATGAAGTCGAGATACATCTGCACGTGCCCGTGCAGAAATTGCCTCAGCATGGCGGTGGGCGGCGTCAGGTTGTGGTCGTGCGGCCCGATCGGCATGGTCGGGGTGCCGATGACGAGTGGAAATCCGTCCGCCGCCGCTTGCGCGGCGGATTGTTCGGCCAGCATCTTCGATCGCGTGTAGACGCCCGGCATTTGCTCCGGCGGCAGCAGGCTGCGCTCGGAGGTCTCCTTCAGGGAAGGCGGCCGAAACAGAATCGACTCCGTCGAGCAGTGCAGAAAGCGCGCGGTGCCGCGCTTGCGCGCGGCGGCAATGACCACCTCCGTGCCCTGAAAATTCACGGCATGGAAATCGCTCTTCTGGGGTAGCCACATCCCCGGAAGGCCGGCGAGATGATAGACCTCGTCGATATCGCGCAACGTGTCATCTACGAGAGCTGAATCCAGCACCGACCCCGACACGTATTCGACGTCGGGGAGAGCGCAGATGGGCGGGCGCCGATCCAGGACCCGAACTTTGTGCTTGCGCGCCACCAGCGCCGACACAAGGTGCTGTCCAATGAAGCCAGTACCGCCAGTGACAAGTACCTGGGTCATGAACGTGGCAGTGGTCCGACCTGACGCTCCTCGACAAAGGATGGGGACTGATTCTGCGGGTCGCTCCGGATAATGGCCGCGAGATCACGCCGGAGCCCGAGCGCGATAAACAGCTTTGCCGTCACAAACATCGGTCCCAGCAGAAAATGGGAGGGGTTGTCGACCAAAGCCGGCTGGCGCTGCTCGAAGACCCGATGCCCGATCACCTGGCAGCCGATGCCGACGACGATCAGAGGCAACGTCACCGACCACACGGTGGCGACGCTTGCGTGATGCACGACGAAGGCAGCGGCCGCGAACAGGATGACCGCAAAACCGAGAATGGCCGTTCCAAGTGCAACGTCGAGCAGCAGCCAATAAATCAATACCGGCAGCGCCAGGATCGGCGCCAGCGTCGTCTGCACGCCCAGTATCTGCACCGGCACGAGGCTGAGAGGAAGAATGGCGGCAAAAAACAATGTCAAAATACCGAACACATGCATCGCACCATTCCAGGGATTGCGATGATATTCCACGTAGTCGGCAAGCTGGCGCTTGAAAAAGGCATTCATGGCGTGGGCTCGCTACAACTTTCGCGCAGAAACACGTAAAGGAACTGATGTCGGAAATGAGGCAGGCAGCCTGCTGCGATGGGCTACTTAAACTTGGGACCTGCCCGAAGTCAAATAGCTGACAAGGCCAAGATCCTGCGGCATTTTTTCATTTTGTAACAAGCTGAAAATATTGCTATGCGGCCTTCGTTCATGGATGGATCAGGCGCCACAGGATGGCGCCCGTCGCGCCGAGCCAGAGAATCATCGCAGCGCCGGCCTGGATCATAAATCCAGTTCCGCGCTTGTTGGCAGCTTTTGCATAGCCCGTCATGTAAAGGATACGGCCGACAATCCAGACGACGCCGAATGCTGCCGCGATCGCATCGCTGATATAGATCGCAAACAGCCAGAGCGCGGGCAGGAAGATCGGCATCCATTCCAGCGTATTCATCTGCACGCGAAAGACGCGCTCGAAGTCCGGATTGCCTGACATCGCCGGCGCTTTGACGCCATAGGTTTCGCGTGCCTTGCCGACCTGAAAGCAGACCAGGGTGTATGTCAGGATCGCAAGGCAGGTGACGAGGGCCGTCAGATGAAACATGAGGGGCAACTCCTTATAGCGGTCAAAAGCGGTCTTCAGTAACCGGTCATCTCCAGATAACCAACCCCGTTATGACTGCCGAAAAAACGGATCGGTCCTTCCCAATAGGGAAATCGCGTCCCCATCCAGCATTTTGGATTCACTGGCGCACACGAAATCGTCAGCGCCAATGACGGAATCGCAATGTCCCAGTTGGTCGGAACGATATGTCCGCCAACATCTGTCGAAGCTTTCGGCGTCATGACGATTTCGGAAGACGCGATCGTTCGGCCATTGCCGTCAGGTGAAAACCATTTGCCGGAAATGAAGTGACGGCTGTTGGCTTCACGCAGTCGAAACAGCATCAGCTTTTCGCCGCCAGTGAAATGCAGCGACAGCCAGTCCCATCCGGTCTGACCGGAAGCCAGCGGCTGGCTGCTCCATTCGCGGTCCAGCCATGCCTGGCCCGTGACCTCGATAGGCTTGTCGTCGATGGTGATGCGGCCAGCCGCCTTGAAATAGGGCTGGCTGTAGTAATAGGACGCCTGTCCCTGTTCCGATTTCACGCTGTAGCCGTCCTCGCCCTGCAACACCAGAGCGCGCTCCGCTTCGAGATGCAGTGCATAAGCGAAGTCCGGGCCCGCGGCGTTGAGTTCGAGCGGCGACATCGTGTCGCTGTTCAATGCCTCGCGGCCGCGCATTTGCCAGGCGTCGATCCAGGCATGGAAGGGTTTGGCCTCGACGCCTGCCTGTCCGACGCCGCCGCGTGCGAAGGTCTCGCTGAAGCGGTGAGTATCGGCGCGCGTGACCGCGGCGTGCGCCATCCAGATCTGCTGATTGGCCCACCCCTCCGCTTGCGGGCCCGGCGACATGGCTTGGCGGAACAGCGTCCACTGCGCGCCGTAAGCTGCCCCGGTCGCGTCGGAGAGATTGGCAGTGACGTACCACCATTCGATGCGGAAGTCCGGATGCGGGCCGTGATCTCCGGGAAAGACAAGCCTCTTGCCGGGGACGACCGGCGCGAATCCTTCGCCGCTCATGCCGAGCCCGGCAAAGCCCTGCGCCATCGCCGCCCTTGGCTGGAGCGCCAACAGCAATGCGCCGCCTGCGAAAGCGCGTCGGGAGGTCACGCTACCTCTCATCGGCGAAAACCTTGATCAGTACAGCCGGCTGCAATCGCGCGAGTTTGAGCACGGGAATGACGGCTGCCAGCAGTGCCGCTGCCATCGCGACAAGAAGAAGCTCGGCTAATTGCAGCGGGAAGACATGAAACGGCAGGCGCCAGCCGAACGCTTTCACGTTTACCACAGCGATCAGACACCATGCGACCATCAGACCCAACGGCAGCGCAAGCAGGGCGGTGATCAGCGCAACCGACATGGTCTTGAGAAGCTCGATCATCGCCAGCTTTCCTCGCGTGATCCCGATCGCCCATAGCGGCGCAAGTTGCGGCAGGCGGGAATTGCCGAGCGTGAGCAGGCTTGTCAGCAGCGCGATGCCGGCAACCCCGAGCGTAAAGGCGTTCAGCGCGGCGGTCACTGCGAAGGTCCGGTTGAAGACGCGTTTCGATTCCGCTTTCAATGTCGCCTGGTCGATCAGGTTACGTTCATCGAGGCCGAATTTTTCGCGCAAAGCCGACATCAGCGCGGGACCGGCCGCAGGCTCAGCGCGCAAGCCGATCCGCGTCAGCGGAATGTTCTGGAAATAACGCGTGAGCGCGGCAAAGTTGACGGCGATCTGTCCCTTGGGATTGCCGTAATCGGCGTAGATGCCGACCACTTCAAGCGGCCAGTTCCCGCTCGGTGTCGGCACGTCGAGGTGATCGCCGATCGCAAGCTTCAGGCGCAGCGCCAGTTGCTCGCTGACAAAGGCCGCACTACCCGGTCGCAGCCGTACCCAGGCATTTTCCGTCGCACGCAGCAGCGGCCAGTGCTCGCGATAGGTTGCATGATCCGGAAGACCCAAAATTTCCAGCGGCGCACCCGCAAGCTGCGTCTCGGCGCGGCCGCCTGGGAGAATGGCGCCGACGTCGGATCGTTCGCGCAGCCACGCGGTGATGGCTCTCGCTTGCGCATCGTCGGCCGCATTGAGGTAGATGTCCGCGGCGAGCCTGCCGTCGAGCCAGCTCACAAAAGTCCGGCTGAAGCTTTCGACCATCGTGCCGACGCCGACATTGACGGACAAAGCGAGCAACAACGCCATCAGCGCCAGCGACAATCCCGAAAGCTGCTGACGGCTGTCGGCCCAGAACCAGCCGGCGAGGGCGCCGCGCGCACGGCGTTGGCCCCCCGCCAGCACCAGTTCCAAAATCAGGGGTAGTACCAACGCTGCGCCGAGCAGCATGGCTGCGAGCACGGCGAAACCCGCAAGGAGCGAGTCGCCGAACCAGAAAAATCCGAGCGCGGCCGCAAACACGATCAGCGCAGCTCCCCCTTGGAGAAACACCCACCGGCGCTGCGCCTGATGCCAGGCTTGAGGCTGGGCGGCTGCGAGCACCGAGAGGCCACTTGCCTTCCAGAGACTTTGCGCGGCGGCCAAGAGCGCGCCGATCACGCTGATGAGGAGGCCGGCGACCCACCACTGCGGCTGGAGCGAGAGCTGTCCTGGAATTTGCGCGCCGTAAAGTCCGCGCAACGATGCGGCGACGTCGGGCAGTAGCGCAGCCGCTATCAGATAGCCGCCGACCATCCCCAGCAATCCGGCGATGAGCGCAAGGAAAATCAGCTCGAATACCAGGACTGCGCTGACTTGCCGCGCGGATACGCCGCAGGCGCGCAAGGTTCGCAACATCGGCAGCCGCTGTTCGAACGCCAGTCCAATCGCCGAATTGACGATGAAGAGACCGACGAAAAACGAAAGCAGGCCGAACGCCGTGAGGTTCAAGTGAAAACTGTCGGTGAGGCGTTCCAGATCGGTCTCCGCATCGGGCTCGATGAGGCGCAACCGGTCACCAACGATGGATTCAAGCGTCGCGCGCGGGCCCTTGGCCTGTCCGACCAGAAGGCGTGAAACCTGGTCCGGCATCTTCAACAGCCGCTGCGCGATGCCGATATCGACCACCATCACGCCCGGCACCAATCGTGCGGCCACACGAAGCGGCGGCAGCGTCATATCACCGCTCGTCATCGGCGTGGCACCTTCGGACGCTCCGAGTTCGGCGAGCGTCTCGCGCGACACCCTTGTTTCTCCCGGCCGCATGACAAAGGCCTGGAGGTCGCCGCCCATGGCCGGCGTATCGCCGGCTTCCGAGGGAAGGGTCACGGGTTCGACACCGAGCAGGCGGAATGTCCGGCCATCGATCTGGATGCGGCCTTCGACGACCGGCGACACCGGCCAGCCGGCACGGCGAAGCTCGACAAAAAGAGCTTGCGGGAAGGTCGCGCCGTTGCTGCCAACCAGCATGGCTGTGCGGACACCGCCGAATGCCGCGGCCGCGCGGTCATAACTGGTTCGCGCCTGCTGGTTCAGCGCCTGCACCCCGCTCCACAGCGCGATTGCCGAGATCAGGCCGATCAGCAGCGTTGCGAACTGCATCGGATGCCGCCGCCAATGACTGAGCAACACCGCGAGAATCCAGAGCGGCCGTCTCACGCGATCAATCCAGCACTGAGATGGATGTGCCGATCCAGCGTCGCCGCCAGCCGGGTCGAATGCGTCACCATCAGAAGGCTGCAACCGGTTTGTGCGACGAGGTCGCGGGTCAGCGCCAGCACCTCGTCGGCGGTCGCCTCATCGAGATTTCCGGTCGGCTCGTCCGCGAGCAGCAGCGACGGTTTGACCGCGAGCGCCCGGCCGATCGCGACCCGTTGCTGCTGGCCGCCTGAAAGTTGCTCTGGATAGCGGTCGAGGAAACCGGCGAGCCCGAGACGCTCAGCCAACTCCTCGAGCCAGGCCGTCTCATGGCGTCCGGCGATGCGGGATTGAAAGGCGAGATTATCCCGAACACTCAGGCTCGGGATCAGGTTGAATTGCTGAAAGACAAGACCCAGCCGGTCGCGCCGTAGCGCGGCAAGACCGGCTTCGTTGAGCTTTGTGATCGACGTGCCGGCAACGTCGATCTCGCCGCCATCGGCGCGGTCAAGCCCCGCGATCAGATGCAGCAGCGTGCTCTTGCCACTGCCGGATTCGCCGGTCAGCGCGACCCGTTCGCCGGCAGTAATGCTTAAGTTGACGCCGCGTAGGACGTCGACCTTTTCGCCGGCTGCGAAGTAGGCCTTGGTCAAATGGCGGACGCTCAGCACGATCTCTTTGTCAGTGGTCATGCGAAGCGACGCATCCTTTCCCTTTCGTGGCCGTGCAGCATAGCAATACCGGGGGCTGAGATCACGGCCTCGAATGTGACAGCGACGTGATCGTGACGGCTTGGCCTGGACAAGGGCTGCGGCGCAGCGCCGCGCTTCGGGCGCGGGCTTATGCAGGGTTGCTTGCTTGAGGATTTCGCTCGGTGGCAAGTGCGAGGATGACGGTCATCACCATGAAGACGACGGACGCGCCGAAGACCCAATGCGGCAGTTCCTGGTCCATGATCCAGCCAAACAACAGCGGGCTGATGATGCCGCCGAAATTGAAGCCGGTGGAGGCGATGCCAAACGCCCGGCCTGCGGCCCCCGGGGGCGCGGTGTTGCGGACCATCATGTCGCGCGAGGGGGCGATCACGCCGCCGAGAAATCCAGCCAACCCCATCGCGCCGATCAAGGCCAACTGCGGCAGATTGATCGCCGCAACAATCAGCAGGATCACGGCATTCACGGCAAAGCAGGCGGCTGCCACCTGGCCGTGGTGTCCGGTCCAGTCGGCGAGAAACCCGCCGGCGAGAACGCCGGCCGCACTCGCGCCGAGATAGGCCGTGAGCGCAAGGTTGGCGGCGGAGAAGGTTACGCCATATCCGCTCATCATCGCCACCACGCCGAAATTGGCAATGCCGGCGTTGGATACGTTGAGCAGCAGGAAGAAGACCGTGAGTAGGATCAACGCTGGCGTGATGACGTTTTGCTTGGGCGCTTCCAGGCCGTTGGTCGTGCGGTCTGCGGCGCTGGTATCGGGAACGCCGACGACAACAAGAAATAGCGCGACCAGCGGTCCGACGGCGCCGGCTGCGATCAGCGCGCCGTGACCGCCGATCGTGGCTACCAAAGCCGCCATGACGGCTGGCGCGACCGCGCCGCCTAGAAACCCGGCAAAGGTATGAATCGAAAACGCGCGCCCCATGCGCGCCTCGTTCATATAGGCCGAGAGGATCGCGTAGTTGGCCGGGTGATAGACGCTGTTGGCAAGGCCCAGCAGCGCTGCGCTCGCGATTAGCCACGGATAGCTCAGATGCAGACCGAGCACGATCAGCGAGAAGCCTCCGAGACAGAGGCCCATCAGCAGAATTTTCCGGGCGCCGATATGATCGGCGAGATAGCCGATCGGGGCCTGGGTCAGGCCGGAACTCACGGCAAAAACGGTCAGCGCAAAGCCGAGTTCGACGTATCCGACATTGAGTTGCTGTTTCAGAAACGGAAACAGCATCGGCAGCACGAAGATATGGAAATGGCTCACCCAGTGAGCAACGGATATCGCGCCCAGCGTGCGGAGCTGTTCATCTTTACTGGCCCGTTGGGAAGGCGCGGCTTGTTGCGGCGTGGCCAGAATATCGGCCATTCGGGAGCTTCCTCGCTTTTGGGAAGCGAAAATATCGGCCCGGCCGGTTACCTGTCCATCAATATGGCTGCATGGCAGCCCGCCGCGACGGGCCTTATGAAACCGTATGACCGCGCTTGAACGGGTTGACCAGCCGCACGATTTCGCACACGGCAACAAGCCCGATCAACCACGCAACGTTTGAAAATCCGATTTGCGCGACGATAGCAGCCGTAAAGTCGCCAGCACCTCCGAGAACCGGCGTCGCTGCCAGAAGCGCCACTTCGTAGACGCCGTAGCCGCCAACCAGTGCCAATGCGAGAACGAGCGGCGTGCCGCTCTGCGGAAGCGAGCGCATAACCGCTGACGCAGCTGCGGTAGCGGCAAGGGCGGCGATGCCGATCGCGGCACCCCACAGCATCGTATTGCCGTCGATCGGGTAATGCAGTGCCCCGAAGCCGATGCCCTGATTGACCAGCCATGCGCCGGCGACCACAAGAAGCGCCGGGCGCAGAGGCAGCATCGCCGCAGCGATCACCGCAAAGGCCGCAAACGGCGTCGCGCAAGCGAGCGCAAAGCTTGCGAGCGCGCAGGACACCGTCAGCAATGCGAAGCTGAACAATGGTGCGTAACGCGATTCGACAGGCGCAAGGCGGGAGCCGTTGGCGGGCGGCGTGAGCTGGCTGAGGGACATCATCATTTCTCCTTGGCGTCCACCTTAATATATTTCTTTGGGCCGCAACAGGCTAATTGGCGGTTAATGCAGCGCTTCTGCCGGATCTTCGTCGGTTGATGCCAGAGGCCTTTCGTAGCTGGAAAGCCATTCGAGAAGGGCAGGCGACTCCGCGATAGTGGCCTGCAACTGGCGAAGCGCTACCCGCACAGTGGCGCGCGCCAAGCGATCGTCCGGGAGCGTCAGCGCGGAAGGTCCTCTGCCTTCCATGACGGCATCAATGACGTGGCGTTTTAGGGCTATTTGCTCCTGCGTTCCGTAGCGTTCGAGCATGGCTTGAAAGCCGTCGTGATGGTCCTGCCGAAACGGTCGTTTTTTGCCGAGCTGATCGCGAAGCGGATGGGGAGGATAAACATGGGCGCAAGGTATCCAGCCTTCGGGCAGCGGCTCGGTCGCGGCGTGAGTCCTGCCACGCGCCAACAACTTTGGCAGCAGATGGGTATGCGGTCCGTCCGGGCTCTGGCTGCCCGGCGGCGGGATCGGCTGAAACACCTCGGCCCGGCCGATTTGGCTGATGAAGACGCGATGCGGATTGGCGGCCAGGATGATGCGCATGACGTCATTGCCATGCGAGAAAACAGATTTCCCTGCGCGATCGCGCAATGCGGCGATGACTTCGGGATCGGCGCTGCGAATGCAGACATCGACTTGCAGGGCGTCGAGACCGAGGTCAAACAGAACACCGTTTCGATCCTCATCGCGCAACGCATCGGTGTCGGGGCCAAGTTCCGTGAGCTCGGTGCGGCCATTCATGGCGCAGCGCGAGCGCGGCAGACACAAGGCAACGCGATGGCTCCAGGCCTCCTTCGTCGGCGATTCCGAGGCGATCGGCCGCAGCTCGGGGTTGGGAGCAAGGCGAATCCCGCCGCGTCCCGTCACGACGCCGACCCGGTCATGGCCTTGAACGAGTGACGCCGGTTCGTTCGCGTCGCGCGTGAATTCGGCGATCGCACCGAACGTGCCGAGGCTGAAACCTGCCTCGGTGTCAGTGAGCTGGTCGACCAGAAACGTGATCAGTTGGTCGCTCGCCCCCACGTGCCCTCCTGCTATCCTCTGCCACTTTAACCGTATAACCGGCGAGACGTATACTGCCGAACCGCCGATCGCGTGTTGCCGGTCGAACGAAATGGTGAGAGATAGATGTGCGCCAGACCGCGCAGGATGCTGCTGATATCAATGACCCCAATTCCTTCGGTAGTTTGAAGATGGCTGAGACCCGACGAATCGTCTCGTTCTTGCCTTCGGCGACCGAGATGGCATGCGCCCTGGGCCTATCCGACCAATTGCTGGGCGTTACGCACGAATGCGATTATCCTCCTCACATGAGGGACAAACCAATCGTCGTTCGTAACGTTCTTCCGATCGAAAGCATGAGCCAGGCGGAGATCGATTTCGCCGTTACGCAAAGATTGCGCAATGGCCAGAGTCTCTATCGGGTGGACGAGACGCTCATGCAGGACATCGCACCCGATCTCATTCTGACCCAGGACCTCTGCCAGGTCTGTGCACCCTCGGGAAACGAGGTCACCGAACTCTTGAAGTTGCTGCCGTCAAAGCCCCAAATCTTGTGGCTTACGCCGAAATCCCTCGAGCAGATCTTCGACAATTTACGTGATCTTGGTGCGGCGACGGGTCGCTCGGAAATAGCAGAAACATTGATCGCAGAGGGACGTGCCCGGCTTGGAAAGATCGATGCTGCCACGCACGCCCTGGTTTCGCGACCCAGGGTCTTTTGCATGGAATGGATGGACCCGGTCTATTGCTGCGGTCACTGGGTTCCGGAGATGGTTCGCATCGCCGGCGGTTTCGACAAGCTTGGGCGTGAGGGTGCCGATTCCGTTCGTATCAAGTGGGAGGACGTTCTGCAGTGGAAGCCGGAAGTATTGATCGTCATGCCGTGCGGCTTCGGACTGGAAAAGGCGGTTGAAGAGACGCGACAGCTGACAAGCTACCCCGGTTGGGACGATCTGCCGGCCGTGCGCGACGGACGTGTTTATGCGGTAGACGCGAACTCCTATTTCGCGCGTCCAGGACCGCGCGTCGTCGAGGGGACGGAGCTGTTGGCTCACCTCCTTCACCCCGAGCTGTTCGAGTGGAGAGGGCCGGCAGGCGCGTTCCGGCGCCTGGTATGACCCTCTCCCCGTTTCTTCAGGCGCAGTCGCCTTCCCGCTGCGACCCGATCGCCGTTACGACCTATTTTACGCCATAGCTCGCAAAGCGAATGCCGCCGAACACGCCGAGACCGGGCGACAGGAAGCCCGTGGGGTTTTGATAGTGAACGTTGGCGACGTTATCGATCCGGCCGAACACCTTGAGCTGATCGTTGATCGCGTAATCGGCGCGAAGATTGACGATGGTGTAGCCCGGCGCCACAAACCCCGCTGCCGAGCCGTCGCGGTTGACGTCGATCCAGTCGCTGACGCTAAGCACGGTCGCCGATAAAGTGAGCGGATCGATCGGACTCCAGATCGTCGTGACGCTGAACTTTTCTTTCGGCCGGCGTTCCAGCTGCAAGCCGGTGGCGGTATCGACGGCGCGCGTGACGGTGTAGTCGGCGCGTACTTTAACGCGATCGATGATATTGAAGGTGATGAAGCTCTCGGTGCCTTCGGTAATGGCATTATCGATGTTGATATTCGACGTGAACGTGCTGTTGAAGTTGATCAGGTCCGTGATGTTGTTTTTGAAATAGGTCGATCCGAACCGGATTCGATCGTTGAACAAAGGTTGCTCGAAGCCGATGTCGCCGCCGCGGCTCTGCTCGGGCTTCAGATTTGGATTGGCGAAGAAGTTGAAATCAGGGAAGTTCTGAAATAGTTGCGAGAGCGTCGGCGCCTTGAATCCTGTGCCGTAGCTCGCCTTGATCTTGGTGTCGGTGAACGGGATGATGACCGCCGGGGCGATCCGGTAGGTCATGTGGTCGCCGAAATTGTCGTTATCGTCTTCACGGATGTTGGCCGTGAGGAAGAAACGGTTGGCGAAATTCGACTGCCATTCGACAAAGCCCGCGCTATTGCCCGTCTGTGCCGACAAGCCCGTGGTATTTATCTCGGAGTTCTCCCGCTCGGCACCAACGATGAGGTTCTGGCCGGTCGCAACCTCCGCCACGCTGTGCCAGTCGTATTTCACCCGGTTGCCGGTCGTGATCGTCGAGACCGGATCGGTCGGACCATTGTCCGACGTCCAGTCGCTCGTATAGTTGACACCGAAATAGTTTTTGACCCGACCGTCGAGGAGTGACCACACGGCCTCTTCGCGTCCGAAGAATTGATGGACGGTATGCCGGCTTTGCTCCGCGTCCGGTTGGAAGGTGAAATTTGGACCAGGAGTGTTGGTCCCGGTAAAGAGCAGCGTCGCCTCGGTGTAGCGCAGCACGGAATTCAGCGCGAGCGAATCGCTCAAGTTGATGCCGGTCTTGGTCGAGTAGGTCATGTTGTCGTAGTTGTTGCCGATCGCCTGTTGTCCGGGCGGAAGCAACTGCAATGGCGTCACGGGCACGTCGCTGGCATGGACATGCGCGACGCTTGCGGCATAGTTGTAGTTGTCCTGTGAGCCGCTGACGCCGATGCTTTGATTGAAGGTGCCGAACGATCCGGCCTCGTTCAAAGCCGTCCAGCGGGCGGGCCCTTCGCCTTTCTGGGTAACGATCGAAATGACGCCGCCGATCGCGTCCGAGCCGTAAAGTCCGCTTTGCGGGCCACGCAATACTTCGACCTGCGCCATGTCCGCGGTGAGCAAGTGGGCAAAGTCGAATGCGCCGTTTGGCGAGGTGGGATCGCCGATATCGATACCGTCGATGATCACCTTGGTGTGGTTTGAGTTGGTGCCGCGGATGAAGACGGAGGTCTGTCCGCCGGTACCGCCGGTTTGCACCACGTTCAAACCCGGCACGGTGTTCAAGGCCTCGGGTAGGACCCGGTATTGCTGGGTCGCGATGTCTTGGGCCGTGATGACAGTGATCGAGTTGGCGACCTGATTGATCGGCGTCACAATGCCGGTCGGACTGACGACGTTCGTGGTCGAATTCGCAACGCCCGGCTGCGGTGCCACCGGCTTTTCAGCTGGCTTTTGCTGGTTCGGCCTTGTTGCGGCCTGTCGACGTTTTGGCTTTTGCTCGGCGGCGGGCTGAGGCGCCTCCACTCGCTTCGACGGGCTGACCTCGACGGGCGGCAGCAGGTCGGGCGACGCCGATTGCTGGGCCAGCGCGGCCGGAATGACGAAGGGCGAAAGTGGGATCAGCACAGTGGACGCAAGCCACAGGCTGAGCCTGCCAGCTCTGATAATGGAAACCATGGTTAGACCTCGGTATGACGTCAGTGGCACGTCACAGCGAACGAAGTCTCACCACGCTGTTCTCCAGCCCAGTGAAGCTAATGCCTGTACTCCCCGACCGGCATCCTCGCGTGTGACCACGATTGACGGCAGGTCTCCTGGCTCGCGGGTCGTTACCTTTCGTCGCCTTCCCGGGACCGAGATTCCCAGTGGCATATGACGGAAGATTCATCGCTTACAGTTGCGGGGGCAGCCGCGGCATTGGAGGAATTCTCTCCTCACCGCATTCCCTCTTGATCCTCGTGAGAGGAACCGTCGCGTTCATCTAGAAGGGCGCCGGGCGGGGAGTCAATGCCAAGGCAGGCCGCAGGTCGCCTTCGGCCCGTCGGTGCGGCATTTTTGTTTGCCGGTTCTAGCCCGTCGCCACCGGCCCACCAGCCTTTTTCCAGGCGTCGATGCCGCCGGCGATATGGGCCGGATTGGCGAGGCCAGCCTCCTTCGCGGCGTTGACCGCCATCGCCGAACGCTCGCCATAGGCGCAGAAGAACACGATGCGCCGTCCCGTTGCCGTCGCGACCTCGCGCAGCATCCCGCCGGGCTTGAGGCTGTCGTCGATGCCGGGATAGGGCGCGTGCAGCGCGCCGGGCAGGGTGCCGTGCTTGGCGCGCTCGCTTGTCTCGCGCAAGTCCACCAGCAGAATATCGGGCCGCCCGAGGCTTTGGATGGCCTCCGTGGCAGAGAACGAAAGTCCTTGCTTGGCCAGGTCGTCCTGATGCAGGCCGACCCGAATGTTGGCCGGCACCGCGACATCCATCATTTTCGGATTGGGCAGCTTCAGATTGTTCATCAGTTCGACATATTCGTCGATTGAGCGCACCTGCAGCCGCGGATTGTAGCGCTTCTCTTCGCCGATGGTGGAGACGGTATCGCCTTTGTAATCGTGGGCGGGAAACATCAGCGTCTCCTCCGGCAACTTCAAGAGCCGGTTGAAAATCGATTCGTATTGCGCCCGCGCGCTGCCGTTCTGGAAATCGGTGCGGCCGGTGCCGCGGATCAGAAGCGTATCGCCGGTGAAGACGCGATCGCCCATCAAGTAACTGTAGGAATCATCGGTGTGGCCGGGCGTGTACATCACATCCAGCGTGATGCCCTCGATCGTCACCTTGTCGCCGTCTGCGACCCGCATCGCCACGACATCGGCCTTGGTCTGCTCGCCCATGATGGTGACGCAGTGGGTGCGGTCGCGCAGTTCGCCGAGCCCGGTGACATGATCGGCATGCAGATGGGTATCGACGGCTTTGACCAGCTTGAGATCGAGTTCGCGCAACAGCTGGCAATAGCGATCGACCCTCTCCAGCACGGGATCGAGGATCATGGCTTCGCCGCCTGCGCGGCTTGCCAAGAGATAGCTGTAGGTGCCGGATACGCTGTCGAACAGCTGACGAAAGATCATGGCAAGGAAATCCGTGAACCGATTCTTTTGATCTTACCATGCCGGAGATCGGAGCATAGCTTCGTGCCATGCGGCGAAATGGGTGCTACTCGGCAAGGCCGGGATTGCCGGTGACGCCCCGCAGCGCAACATTGCCGGGCGTTGGGTTGAGCGGCTTGCCGCTCCCCAGTTGTTTGGCGACAACGTCCCACACCGGTAATCCCTGCTGGGCGTTCACCGCGGCCCAACCGGCGACCTTGTAGTGCTTGCCAGGCTCGAGGGCGCGGCCATTGTCGAGCTTCAAATCGGAAATCCGTTGCCCGATTTTTTCCGACGGCGCGCAGCTGTAGCTGAGCCCGCCGATACGGACCATGTCGCCGCCCTGCTGATAATAGGGATCGGGATTGAACAGATTGTCGCAGATGTCCTCGAGCGTGTTCTTGATGTCGCTGCCCGTCAGTTTTTGCACATAGGTTTCAGGATAGGTGATGGCGGTTTCCGCCAGCACGTCTTCCATCGTCAGGGGCTGGTTTGGCAGGAAGGTCGCGCCCCAGCGAAAACCCGGCGACAACGCGATTTCGGCATCGAACTCGCGGCGGAGCGCGGCGCAGATCAACTCGTCCACCGTGCCGGTGAAATTGCCGCGGCGGTAGAGCAGGCGGCTCGTGGTGATGATCTTGTTGCTCCACGCCGCAACGTGGGGGCTGCGGACTTTCTCGATCAGTGCGGCCATCTCGGGATCCGGTTTCAGCAGCTCCGAAAACACCGGAAACAGGCGATAGCGCACGTCCTGCACGCGGCCTTTGGCGAGATCGAGATCGAGCACGCCGAGAAACTTGCCGTTCGAGCCGGCATTGGTGACCAGCGTGGTACCGCCGGCATTGGTCACGGGAACGGGTTGCGGAATGGCGTCATGGGTGTGGCCGCCGAGAATGACGTCGAGGCCGCGTACGCGGCTCGCCAGCTTGAGATCGACGTCCATGCCGTTATGCGACAGCAGCAGCACCGCATCGGCCTTGTCGTTTGAACGCAGGCTGTCGATCAGCGTTTGCAATTCCTGTTCGCGAATGCCGAAAGTCCAGTCCGGCGTCAGACGCTTTGGATGCGCGATCGGAACGTAAGGAAACGCCTGACCGATCACCGCGACACGATAACCGCCGACTTCCTTGATGACGGCCGGTTTGAACACGCGGCCGGAAGCCGGATCGAAGGCCTTGGCGCCGCTGAAAGCGGCCTCGTCGGTTAGAAAGACGTTTTGCGCCAGAAACTCGCCCTTGAAGCGTTCGAGGTTGCCGCGCAGCGCCTCCTCGCCATAGGTGAACTCCCAATGTCCGGTCATCGCTTCGACGCCGAGCAGGTTGGCCGCTTCCACCATGTCGGCGCCGCGCAAGGCGTTGGCGAGCCCGGTGCCCTGCCAGGCGTCGCCGCCGTCAAGCAGCAGAGAGTTTTGCGCGCCGGCCTCGCTGCGCAATCGATCGATCAGGGTTTTCAGATGCGCAAAGCCGCCGAGCCGGCCGAAGCGTGCAGCTGATTTCTCGAACTCCAGCGAGGTGAACGCATAGGCGTCGGCGCTGTCAGGCTTGATGCCGAAGCGGTCGAGAAAGGCGCGGCCGACCAGATGCGGCGGCTGGCCCGCCATCGCGCCAAGGCCGAGATTGACGCTCGGTTCGCGAAAATAACCCGGCAGGAGCTGCGCATGGGTATCGGTGAGGTGCAGGATGCGGGCGTCGCCGAAACGGTCGAGATCGTAGACGCCGGGCTCGGCACTGCGCGCGAAACGCGGCAGGCTGCCGGAAAGCGCGGCTGCGCTTGCAAATTTGAGAAGTTCCCGGCGGCGAATGGTCATGGTCGGATTTCGAGATTCTTCCAGGCGTCTTTCTCGCTCGTTGCCTGGAAGATTGAAGCCTTGGCCAACGCTTCGGCCTCTTTCGCAGCGGCGACCGCGCGATCGAAATCATTCTTCTCGGCGGCTTTCCTGGCCTCGGTGAGCGCGGCCTCGGTCGCGAGCCATTGGTTGCGCAAGCGGCCGGCTTCCTTTTCGGCGGCATCCGCCGCGGCATAGGCCTGTTTGAAGTCGGCCTCGGTGGCGGCGGCAAATGCGCTGTCAGACCATAAAACGGATGCGAACAACCAAAACGCTGTCAGCGAAGCTTTAGATGGACTTCTCATGGCCGCGCGCCCGGTCCCGAGATCGGCAGGCCGTTGCTGACGTAAGACAGAAAATATTCGAGGTCGCGAAACTCCTCGCTCTGCGCCTCAAGCGGTACGCCGCGCACCTGGCTGTTGCAGCTAATGAAGCGCCGGCTGATCGTTCCCATGCCGCCCCATTCGGAGCGGTAGATCGGCATCGCGTTGAGAATTCCAAGTCCCGGCGCCAGCACCTCGGCGCGCAAACGCTCGCCGGGATTTTGCACGTGGCAGGTTGCGCAGGAAAAATTCAACTGTCCCCGCCGCGTGTAGAAATAGCGCTTGCCGTTCTCGTAAGCCTCAAGCGCGCGCGGATCGTCTGAAATCTTGATATCGAATGGCTTGCCGCGGGAGGTGAACGCCATAAAGGCAGTGAGGGCTGCCATATCCTCGCCGGTGTAGGAGATTACTTTCTCGCCATTAGCCTCACGGCACTCGTTCAGCGCCAGTTCGAGCGTGATGACCTTGCCGCGTTTCGCATCGAATTGCGGGTAGTTCTGCCGGATGGCGACGCCTTGATCGGGAAAGCAATCGGCATAGTGCTTGCCATTGGCAAAAGGTTTGGCGAACAATTCCTTGCCTGCCTCCAGCGAAAATTCGTAAGGCGGAAACTGTTCCTTCTCTTCCCATTGCCGCCGCATGTCATCGTTCAGGGCGTAGGGGCCGTTGACGAAATCATCCGGCTTCACGTTCGGAAATTTCTGGAAGAAATATTCGCGGAAGGCACGCGCCTCGGCCGCCGGGTCCGCGCCGTCGGCGATGGCGGCCGTGTCAGCGAGCAAGAGGATCGCAAGAGAAGCCAGAAGAAACCTCACACCCACTCCTCTCTCCCGGCTCGTCAACACGCGACGCCAATCTCAGTTCCTACTGGATCTTGAACGTAGCGGTGTCGGTCTCGCCCTTGTTGTCGATCCAGCTCACCTTCAGCTCGTCGCCCTTGGCGGCGCCCTTGAAAGCGAATTTGACATAGGGGTCCTTGGAGACTGCCGTCCCCCAGTCGGCAACGAACACGGCTTTGCCGTTATGTTCGAAGGTCAATTCCTTGATGAAATGCGCCGGGATGAATTCGCCCTTGTCATCCTTGATGAAGCCGGAATCCATCGGATGCTGGATCAGCGTCTGAACTTCGGTGGTGTCGCCATTTGTGATTGCGCGCACGCGGATACTCGATGCCATCGTTGCCTCCTTAACCGCCGCAGCCGCCGACGGTGACCTTGACTTCCTTGGTCGCGCTGAAGAGCTTGCCGCCGGATTCCACGATTACGATGACGTTGGTTGTCTTGGCCATTTTCAGCCGGTTGGCGATGCTGGGCATCGTGCCCTGCGGAATCTTGTAGTAGGCCGCCAGCGCGTTTGGATTTTCAGGCACCACGAAAGCGATCGAGGTGATGTCGGTAAGGCTGGTCGAGACCGATATCGGCACCACCGCGCCGTTCTCCGCGATCTCCGGCGCATCGAGCTTGATCTTGTCGGAAGGTTCGGCAGGGCGGCCGTAAAGCAGCTTGATCGCCTCCGCGCCGTCCTTTTGCTTGAAGGCATCTTCCGGATATTTATCGTTAGCCGCGGCAAGGGCCTCCGGCGCGTGGAAGAATGCAATGCCAAGTCCTGCAATGCCAAGTCCCGCGAGCGCGACCGAGCCTGCGCCACGCAAAACAAGGCGCCGCGTGACCGGCAAATCTCCATCGAATGTCGTCATCGCTCATCTCCCAAATTTCGCCGCCTGCCTAGTGGAGTGGATTTGACATTCGCTACCCATCCGGCCGCGGGTTCGTCAAGCGAATGTCAAATCCGAAACTCCACTAGAAACCTAATATTTGCTAGTGGTCCTTTGAGTCTAACATTCGCAAAAGGTGCCTGCCGAGAAGGGATGCGAATGTTAGACTCGGACCACTAGCAGTTCTGATCTTGCGGTCCTCATAGCGTCTGCAGAAAATCCACGATCGCGTTGATTTCCTGTTCGGTTAAGATGCGATTGCGACCGAACGGCGGCATCGCCGTCTGCGGATTACGGCGGCTCTCGTCGGTCAGGATCGCGACGAGGTCGTTACGGTCCGGGTATTTGCTTTTGATGTCCTTGAGCGCCGGCCCGATGGTGCCCGGCAGGTCACCGCCCTTGATTTCGTGGCAGCTCAAGCAGTTGCCTTTGGCGCGGTCGAACGCGAGCCTCTCACCCTCGGCTGCGTTCGACTGGGCATGCGCCGCCATTGGCGGCATGATGCCGGCGGTCAGCAGCGCCAACAGCAAAACCTTAAGTGAACAGCGGTTGATCAAGACACAGTTCCAGTAGGCGATGGAGCCGAATATAATTGTTCAAAGCATAAAGGCCATCGCGTGACAACGCGACTGGTTTGCACCGCAGCGTTCTGAATCAGGGAGACCCGTCATGGCCGGCTATGTTGTCGAGTTTGGCAAGGATGGCGGCAGCCGGCAGACGGACGGGCGGCTCGATGCGCCGGCTTTTCACCGCAACCATCAGGCGATCCAGCACGTCCTGGAACGATATCTGACCGGAAAGTCCGGCGATGCGGTTGAGGTCGGAAGCGGTACTGGCCAGCACGTCGTCGAATTTGCCCGTCAATTTCCCGAAATCTCGTGGTGGCCGAGCGATCTCAACGACAATCACCTGGCTAGTATCGAAGCCTGGCGGCAGCACGTGCAGCTTTCGAACATCCGACCCGCCCGGCGGCTGGATGTGTCCGATCCGGCCTGGGGCGATGCAATGAAGGCGGAGGGTGGAGCTGGCGAATTGCTCGCGGTGTTCTGCGCCAATGTCATTCACATCGCGCCGTGGCAGGTCGCTGAAGGACTCATTGCCGGCGCGGGCCGTGCCCTGCGCCAAGGCGGCATGCTTTTTCTGTACGGCCCGTTCAAGCGCGGCGGCAAGCATACGGCCGACAGCAACGCCGCCTTCGACGCCAGCCTCCGCCAGGGAAATCCCGAATGGGGCTTGCGTGATGTCGAGGTCGTCGAGAAGCTCGCGGACCGCGCCGGTCTTGCGCTGATCGAGATTGTCGAGATGCCGGCCAACAATCTTACGCTGGTGTGGCGACTCTGACGTTCCTTTCAGTTGTTCGGCGACCTCGTCGAAGGAACGTCAGAGTCGAAGCCACACCAGAATCCTATATTTGCCAGTGTCCCTTTGGTTCTGACATTCGTAAAAGTGCCTGCCGGTAAATGATACGAATGTCAGAAACGGGACACTGGTATTTTCTCGAGCCTGAGCAGCGATGCATAGCGCGCGCCCGTTTCCATCGGTTGATCGAGAGGGGTGCGCATTTCATATTGCCTCGAATCACCAATGTTTGGGCGGCGCCCTGCTGTCCTGGGGCGAAACGGCCGATGATCGATATCACTGCAGCCGCGACGAGTGCGGATGACGTCCGCGTCCGCGGCAATGTGATGCGGCTCGCCGCAGCTCAGGCACTGACCGGCGCGAATTCGGCCGTGATTTTTGCAACCGGCTCGATCGTCGGTGCGACTCTGGCGCCGGATGTTTCGCTCGCGACCGTGCCGATCTCGATGTATGTCGCCGGCCTCGCGGCGGGTACCTTGCCGACCGGCATGATCTCGCGCGCCCATGGCCGCCGCGTTGCTTTCATTGCCGGTACAGCCTGCGGCACCTTCACTGGCCTGCTCGGGGCGCTGGCGATCCTGCGCGGCTCGTTCGCGCTGTTCTGTTGCGCGACCTTCCTCGGCGGTCTCTATGGTGCGGTGTCGCAATCCTATCGGTTTGCGGCCGCCGATGGTGCGAGTGCGGCCTTTCGTCCCAAGGCCGTCTCGTGGGTGATGGCGGGCGGCGTGTTCGCAGGCGTGCTCGGTCCGCAGCTCGTGCAATGGACCATGGATGTCTGGTCGCCTTATCTGTTTGCTTTCAGCTTCATCGTGCAGGCCGCCGTCGCACTGGTCGCGATGGCCGTCCTCGCCGGCGTCGATGCGCCAAGACCTGCGCCCGCGGACTTGCATCGAGGCCGGCCGCTGTTCGAGATCGCGCGGCAGC
Organism: uncultured Alphaproteobacteria bacterium; assembly: GCA_963788885.1. GTDB lineage: Bacteria > Pseudomonadota > Alphaproteobacteria > Rhizobiales > Xanthobacteraceae > Bradyrhizobium. The sequence continues at coordinate 160,231 of CAWBIR010000006.1, forward strand.
CGCGCTTCATTGCGGCCGCGCTCTGCGGCGTCATCGCTTACCCCACGATGAATTTGGTCATGACCTCGGCGCCGCTCGCGATGAAGATGTGCGGACTGAGTTTGAGCGATTCCAATTTCGGCATTCAGTGGCATATCGTCGCGATGTATGGGCCAAGCTTCTTCACGGGCTCGCTGATCGCGCGTTTCGGCGCGCCGAGGATCGTGGCCGCAGGGCTTCTGCTGGAAGCGGCTGCGGCGGTCGTCGGTCTCTCCGGCATCACGGCGATGCATTTCTGGGCTACCCTGATCGTGCTCGGTGTCGGCTGGAATTTCGGCTTTGTCGGCGCCTCTGCGCTGGTGCTGGAAACGCATCGGCCGGAGGAACGCAACAAGGTGCAGGCGTTCAACGATTTCCTGGTGTTCGGCATGATGGCGGTGGGATCATTTTCGTCTGGCCAATTGCTGGCGAATTATGGCTGGGCTGCGGTCAACTGGGTGGTTTTCCCGCCTGTCGCTTTGGGCGTCACGGTATTGTTGTTCGTTTCGTTGATGAGGCGGCGCGCGGCGTTGCCGTAAATTCACGAATTCACGCAGGAGAGATCGATGCCATCGCGAGCCCGTCTCGATGAGTTCATTGCTGCCGTCGAATCCGGCGATCATGCCGGCGCGATCGAGCGCTATTACACGGAAGATGCGACCATGCAGGAGAACGCGGCGCCGCCGCGCGTCGGCCGCGATGCGCTGGTCGCCCACGAGCGCGCAGCATTGGCGCGGATGTCGGACGTCTATTCGAAATGCGTGACGTCGGTGCTCGAGGGCGATCGCGTCGCCATCCACTGGAATTTCGTGCTTACCGAGAAATCCGGCCTGGTCCGCCGCTTCGACGAGATCGCCTTGCAGGAATGGCGCGGCGACAGGATTCTCCGCGAGCGCTTCTTCTACGATCCGACCAAGGTTAGTAACTGATGCCAACTGCTGACACTTCGATCTCAATCGAAATAACCGGCTTGGCGCGGCGCGAACCTCGGCTAATCTGATTTCCTGCAAGCTGGGAGGTCATCGGTTGGAGGCATCAAATCCCTATCCGGTCGACGAGAGTTCGATCCGCTATGACGGATGGCGAATCGTTGCCGTATGCTTTCTGGTTGCGACCTTCGGCTGGGCGTTTGGCTTCTACGGACAAAGCGTTTACCTCGCCGAATTGCACCGGCTGCACGGTTGGTCCGCGTCGCTGATTTCGGCCGCGACGACCTTTTTCTACTTGTTCGGGGCGCTGCTCGTCGTTTTCGTTTCGGAGACGATCCGAAGGTTCGGTCCACGCAACTGCCTTGTGGCCGGCACCATTGCGATGGCCGTTGCGGTCATCGTCATGGGACAGGTCACGTCGCCCTGGCAGCTTTATCTCGCGGATGTCCTGTTGGCGGTCGGCTGGGCAGGGACCAGCCTGGCGATGATCAGCAACACGCTCGGGCTCTGGTTCGATCAAAAGCGGGGTATGGCAATCAGCCTCGCACTCAATGGAGCGAGCTTCGGCGGTGTTGCCGGCGTTCCCTTGCTGGTGTTCGCCATCGGCCAACTGGGATTTGCGAACGCGATGGTCGCGGCGGCGGCCGTGATGGTCGTTCTGGTGATTCCGGTCGTCATGATTTTCGTCGGGCCGCCGCCGTCAAAATCGGCCAACATGCTTTCCGCGGCCGGTGAGGTCGCGTCGTCGGCGCAAATCCGTGCCCGCGCCTTGCGCGACATCGGTTTCCTGTCGGTGTCGATCGCATTTGCGCTGGTGCTGTTTGCGCAAGTCGGATTCGTCGTCCACCTGATCTCGTTTCTCGATCCTGTGATCGGGCGTGCCAGTGCGACGGTGGCGATTGCGCTGTTGACCGCGATGGCGGTGGTCGGACGCGTGCTGTTTTCCACGGTGATCGACCGGCTCAATCAGCGGCTCGCGTCGGCATTGTCCTTTGCAAGCCAGGCGCTCGCGCTTCTGATCATCATCAATTTCCGTAACGACGTGCTTCTGATCGCGGCCTGCGCGATGTTCGGTTTCTCGGTCGGCAATCTCATTACGCTGCCGTCGCTGATCGTGCAGCGTGAGTTCGATCCGCGTTCGTTCGGCGTGCTGGTCAGCCTGCTTACCGCGATCACGCAAATCACCTACGCGTTCGGCCCCGGCGTGATCGGTGCGCTGCGCGATCTCTCCGGCAGCTACACGCTGCCGTTCTACGGCTGCATCGTGCTGGAATTGATAGCAGCCATATTGGTGATGATTCGCGGCAAGCCAGCCTAAGGCGCGACCGAGGCCGCTGGCCTTGATGGCGGTGGGTCTACGCCACGCGCTGGCGCATCAACTCTTCGACGTCGAGCCTGCGGGTAAACATTGCAAGCGATCCGTCGGCCGCGCGCGGCCATTCGGCTTGCGGACGGTCCCAATAGAGCTCGACGCCGTTCTCGTCGGGATCGCGCAAGTAGAGCGCCTCACTCACCCCATGGTCGCTGGCGCCGTCGAGCGGAATGCCGGCACTGGTGACGCGATGCAGTGCATCCGCCAGCGCCGCACGGGTCGGATAAAGGATCGCGGTATGAAACAGCCCGGTTGTTCCGGGGGCAGGGGGATGGCCGCCTTTGCTGTGCCAGGTATTCAGCCCGATATGGTGGTGGTAGCCGCCGGCCGAGATAAAGGCTGCGTCGCTGCCGTAGCGCTGCATCAGCTCGAAGCCGAGCACGCCGCAATAAAAGCCCAGCGCGCGCTCGAGATCGGCGACCTTGAGATGAACATGGCCGATTCTGGTGCCGGCGACGATGGGCGGATTTTGCGGCATGGCTGCTCCCCTTGGATGATCGGAACGTCTGTTACGATCTAGGGAGCGGCCGTCACTCACGCAAGTTCCGACGCCTGCCCGTCGGGCAGGCCGAATTCAAAGGTGTTCAGCGTCATCGAGACCATGGTGTAATAGCCGCAGAGGCCGATGACCTCGACCACTCCGCGCAGCGACAGCACTTCGACGGCCTCATCGTAGAGCGGCTTGGGCACGCCGTGGCCTTCATGCAGCGATTTCGCGACGTCGTAGATCATCCTGGCCTTCGGATCGTCGAAGGTCGGCGTGCGGCGATCGCGGATGTCCTCGATGATCTTCGGGTCCATGCCGCCGGCAAGCGCGAGACGCTTGTGGGCAAACCACTCGTAATGCGAGGTCCAATGCCGCGCCGTGACGAGGATCGCGATCTCGGACAGTTTCGCCGGAAAGATCGTGTCGAAGCGCAATACCTCGCCGAGCCGGGTGGCATGACGCGCCATCTCCGGACTGTTGAGCCAGGCCATCATCGGCGCCGGCGGCCGGCCACGCTTGCCGGCAACCGCTTCGTCGTAGGTTTGCTTCTGTTCCGGGCTCATTTCCTCGGGAGAGAGCAGCTTTAGCCGCATTGTTTTTCCTCTTCGTTTCTTATTGTTCTGTCATCGCTAATATGAATGTGAAGACGAAAGTAATCCTGCTGTTTCGTCATTCCGGGATGCGCCGACAGGCTCGCTCGTCTCACTCGCGCCCCGGAATGACGCAGAGAAAGACCTGGATTGTCTCGCCGCGGCTCCTCGCAATGACAAGAGGATTTACCGGATCGGCGGCGCGTATTGAATGCCGCCGGCGCTCCAGAGCTGGTTCAGCCCGCGCGGGATCTTCAACTTGGATTCCGAGCCGACGTTGCGCTCAAAGACCTCGCCGTAATTGCCGACATGGCGGATGATCCGAACCGCCCAGTCCTTGGTGAGCCCGATGTCCTCGCCGTAGTTACCTTCGGTGCCGACCAGCCGCATCACGTCGGGCTTCTTGGATTTCAGCGCTTCGTCGATGTTCTTGGAGGTCACGCCGAGTTCTTCGGCATTGATCATCGCGTAAAGCGTCCACTTCACGATCAGCATCCAGTCGTCGTCGCGCTCCCGCACCACGGGCGCGAGCGGCTCCTTCGAGATCACGTCGGGCAGGATGCTATGATCGGTCGGCTTGCCGAGGTTGAGCCGCAGCGCATAAAGCTGGGACACGTCGGCGGTCAGCGTATCGCACTGGCCGGATTCATAGGCTTTGACGACGTCTTCCAGTTTGCCGAACTTCTTTTCTTCGTACTTCATGTTGTTGGCACGGAAGTAGTCGGCGAGATTGAGCACGGTGGTGGTGCCGTCCTGCACGCACACCTTGCTGCCATTGAGGTCGAGCGCGGAATCGATATTGCGTGCGCGCGGCAGCATGAAGCCCTGGCCGTCATAGTAGGCGACCGCCGGGAAATACAGGTCGTAGGACGTCTCGCGCGACATGCTCCAGGTCGAGTTGCGCGAGAGAATATCCACCTTCCGGTTTTGCAGCTCCTTGAAGCGCTCGCTGGCGTCAAGCGGGACGAATTTTGCTTTGTTCGGGTCGTCGAAGATGGCGGCGGCCACCGCGCGGCAGAAGTCGACGTCGAAGCCGGTCCAGTTGCCCTTGTCGTCGGGGATCGAGAAGCCCGGCAGCCCCTTGTTGACGCCGCACAGTACCTCGCCGCGGCGAACGGTGCGCTTCAGGGTGCGCGTATCGTAGCGCTCGTAAGTGACGGCTGCGGCTGCGACCGCAACGGCGACCGCAAGCCCGATGAGAAGGCCGCCTCGGAATGTACGCATAGTCTGCCCCTAACCCCAGTCGCTAAGTTGAATCGGCCTTCGAAAAGAATATGCCGCGTTACAGTTCCGGCTTTTGCCGCACCACGACCTTGGTGCCGACCGGCACCCGCCCATAGAGATCGGCAACGTCCCCATTGACCAGCCGGAAGCAGCCGGACGAAACCTTGGTGCCGATCGTGTCCGGCCGGTTGGTGCCGTGAATGCGATAGACGGTGGTGCCGAGATACATCGCCCGGGCCCCGAGCGGGTTGCCCGGACCGCCGGCCATGAAGCGCGGCAGATAAGGCTGGCGCTCGATCATTTCCGGCGGCGGTACCCAGTCCGGCCACTCGGCCTTGCGGGTGATGTTCAACAGTCCTTGCCACTGAAATCCGTCACGGCCGACGCCGATGCCGTAACGCAGCGCGCGCCCTCCGGGCTGGACCAGATAAAGATGACGTTCGGTGGTCGAGATGATGATGGTGCCCGGCGGCTCGGTGGTGCGGAAATACACCATCTGCTTCTGCCACTCCGGATCGAGCTGATAGGCGTCATCGGCGATCAGTCCGGGCTCGTCGCCCCGGTCGGGCTGTTGCGCAAAGCTGACGGAGGCCGAAAGCACCAGACCGGCCGCTGTCGTCGTCATGCAGATCAGAGTCATGCAGATCAGGTGACGGATTTTTGTCATTCATATCACTCCCGTCGCGGGCCATTTCGCCGAGCCCGTTTTCCATCAAATCCCAGGGGCAGCATCAAGGCAAGCAAAGCTGGCCATGCGCCGTTCGGCCCACCGCTTTATAGCGAAGCTTGCAATTTTCAGGAAGCTTTCAACGAGCTGCGAACCCGGGGCCTTAAGCGCAGGCCCAGGGTTCGTAGCGTGGCGTGGGAAGCGGTATCGATCAGGCGGCCAGGCTCTCAATGCCGGCGACCTTGAGCAGATCGGCGAGCTGCTTGCGCGCGTAGAACATGCGGGTCTTCACCGTGCTTTGGGGGATGCCGATGATGAGACCGACCTCCTCGACCGACTTCTCATGATAGTAGACGAGATTGATGATCTCGCGATGCGCCGGCGACAGCTTGGCAACGCAGGCGCGCAGGATCGCGCTGGTGCTGGAACGGTCGAGGCAGGCCTCCGGCGTCTCGGCGCCGTCGGCAATCTCCAGGATTTCCTCCTGATCGATGTCCTCGTGCCGGCGCTGACGCAAGGCAGTGAGGGCCTTGAAGCGAGCAATCGAGAGAAGCCAGGTGGAGACCTGGGAACGCCCCTGGAATTGGCCTGCCGTGCGCCACACGTCAAGGAACACCTGGCTGGTCAGATCCTCGGCTGTGGTGGCGTCCCGCACCATCCTCAGGATGAAGCGATAAACCCGCACCTGGTGACGGGAGTAGAGGATATGCATCGCGGTGCGGCCACCCTCGGCAATGCTCTCGAGCAGCGATTCGTCGGACGTCGCCTGAGCGGCGAGGATGCCCTGGCGAGCTGCGGCATTGATGGCTACGACGTTCGTCATGACGGTCTCCCAGTGTCGCCCTGTGGGGGCGCTTCGTCCTCCTTTGGTAGTGGGCGAAGGTTTCGGGACGTCTGCGCGAAAAGGGAAAAATGGTTTCGTGGACATGAAAATTGTTTCGTCGCAGGGCCTGCGACGAAACAATTCGGAGGAAAATGCCAACAAATTTAGGAAGATATGCTTTTGCCGGGTGCTGGCGCAGCCGCTGCCGGCCTGACCGGAACAAAAGCCTTCGAGGGGGACGGCACCTTCGGCAGGCGTCCGAGCCGGATTTTCAGCGGCAGCTTGAATTGGCTGAGAGGATATCCCGCATCGCCTGGTTCTGGACTACCGGTGCGTTCGTCAGGGAAACGTGCCCGTATTCGGTCTTTCCCATATCGACATTTTGCAGCGTGCCGTGGAAGCGACCGTTGCGCTCCACTACGGTCCCGACCCCGCTGGAGAGAAAATAGTTTCTCAGGACGTGGACGTTGTTCGGAACGACGATCTTCGTCACGGGATCGATCGTCACGATCAGCGCGACGTGAAGGCCGGCCCTTTGCAATTGCTCCGCCATGCTGACGGCCGCGCTCGCGCCCAGCGAATGGCCTACCACCACGATCGAACTGATGCGTCCGCTCTTGCAGCCGTCAATGGCCTCGAGCGCCAGCGAATCCGAAAACGCATGATTGGCGATCGTGACGTCGACGTTTCGCCGTTGCAGTTCTTCGTTGAGACGATCGATCCCCGGCGACAGCACGTTGGTCAAACCGCGCAGCAGGTAGACCTTCTTGTGCCCGGCGGTCGCGGCGGAGGCGGACGATGCGCTCATCGCCGACAGGACGACAAGCAACGTCGCACTTGCCAATCGAAACATGATGCTAAAATGGGAGAGCATGGCAGCGGTAGTCCTCAAACGTACATGCGACGCCCTGTCGGCGACGGAACGGCCAAAGCGCGGTTGGCTCAAGGCCGGATCGCCATCGCGGTTTGGCTTATGGTCTTGTCGTGATCGTCGCGCGAACGCGGGTGACCCAGGTTGGGCGGGAAACCGGTTCTCCCACTTCCGCACTCGCGCAGGACCTCAAAGCCCTGATCGCTTCACCATGATTTACTTGATCGCCGCGCCGAAATCCAGAACGAGCGCCCGGCCGCGTCAGTTTGACGAGCGTTGTTTCATTGATGCAACGGATCAGGCGGGATTCCCGGAACGGCCGCGCTAGTCGTCCGATTCCAACATTCGCTTGCCGAGTTCGCGGCCAAGTGGATAGCGAATGTCAAATCCGCTCCACTAGGCCTTGTCGCCTGCGGGTGAAAACAAATACCCGCCGCCGCGAATTGTTCTGATGACGGCCGGTTTTGTGGGATCAATCTCGATCTTGCGGCGAATTCGCATGATGCGAAGATCGACGGCGCGATCGAAAGCCTCGCTGTCGCGGGCATTGGCGAGTTCCAGGAGCCGTTCGCGCGACAATACGCGCTTCGGATTGGCCGCAAAGACCTTGAGCAGCCCGAATTCGGACGCTGTCAGCGGGTGTTCGTTGCCTTCATCGTCACGCAGCGCCTGCGCCTGAAGGTCAAGCCACTTGGTCCCGAACCGCACCAGCGAATCCTTGGCCGCTTTCGCCCCATTGGCATCGCTGCCTTGCGCGCGGGCCGGGGTGCTTCGCCGCAATACCGAGCGGATCCGCGCCATCAATTCGCGCAATTCGCAGGGCTTGGCGACATAGTCGTCGGCGCCGAGTTCAAGCCCGACCACGCGATCGATCGGGCTTGCGGTGGCAGTCAGCATAATGACCGGTACGTTGGTACGGCCTTTCAGGTCGCGGATGATGGAAAGCCCATCTTCCTCCGGCATGTTCAGGTCGAGCACCACGAGGTCAGGCACGTTGTTTTCGATCACCGTGCGCAGGCTTTTGCCGCCGTCGCAAAGCGTCACGGTAAAACCGTGCATCTTGAGGTAATCGCCAACCATCTCGCGGGCTGGCGCCTCGTCATCGACAATGATGATGTGCTGACTTTGGGTCATGGGATCACGCGTCTGCTGCCGGCAATGTGATGGTGAAAGTGGAGCCCTGTCCAGGGCCTGCGCTGTTGGCCGCGACCTCGCCGCCATGCATGTCGATGATACGCTTGACGATCGAAAGGCCCAAGCCGGTCGAGCTTTCGCCCGCCGTGGGCTTGGCTGACAGCCGCTGGAAACGTCCGAACAACCGGCCGAGGTCTTCGGGCAAAAGGCCGGCGCCCTCGTCGACGACGCGGATCGCGGTCTTGCTGCCTTGCTGGTCGACCTGAACCGAAATCTTGCCGCCGATCGGGCTGTATTTGATGGCGTTGCTGATCAGGTTGTCGATCGCCTCGCGGATCCGATCCGCATCGCATGTGGTGGTGAGGTTCGGCAGCGCGGAAACCGTGATCGATTGCTGCTTGTTGACGGCCAGCGGCTGATTGGCATCGGCGACTTCGCCGACCAAGGCTGCGATATCGACCGGCTCGCGGCGGATGGTGATATCGAACGCGTCCGCCATCGCATCCGAGATCAGATGATCGACCATCGAGGTCAGACGCTTGGTGGCATCGCGGATATGGTCAATCTGCGAGGTGATGCTGTCGCGCGGAGAGCCGGCGGCGATCAACTCGGTCAGCATTTCGGTGCGGCCAAGAATCACTCCCAGCGGATTCTTCAGGTCGTGGGCGACGGTGCCGAGGATTTCGTTCTTGAAGCCGTTGGCGCGCTGCAGCCGCAGCCATTGCGCCGACAACCGGCGATTGGCCTGCATCAGCGCGCGGGTACGCTGCGCGACGCGGTCTTCGAGCTGGGTGTTGGCCGCCTGGAGCTGCTGGTAGAGAATGACGTTGTCGAACGCGATCGAAAGCCGGCTGCCGAAGATTTCGACCAGCGAGCGATCGGTCTCCGACAGTTGCCGCTCGGCCTGAAGCAGCACCACGACTTCGCGGCCCGAACCGGTGCGCACGTAGAGCACGGTTCGCTGATCGATGAATTCATGCTTGCGGCGCTTGAAAGCGGCTTCGACCATGCACCGCAGATCGGGATCGAGCGATTTGGCGCCGGAGGTGCCGATGAAGCGGCTATAGCAGCCGGAGCCGGCGAGAACCGAGAACTCGTCATTGACGTCGCCGCCGTCGCGCAGCACCAGGATGCCGGCGCAATCGACATTGAGCAGCGAGCCGATCTGCGTCAGCACACCCTCGGCAAGGCGCTGCATCGACTTGAAGTCGTAGAGCGTCGAGGCGGCATCGATGATGATCTCTAACCCGCGCCGGGTCTGGACCATGCGTTCGAGCTGCTGATAACTGCGCAAGGCCGCCGTGAGCGAGGTGAACAACTTGTCGGCGGTGAGTTCGGTCTTGGCCTTGTAGTCATTGATGTCATACTGGACGATGACGCGGCGCTCGGGCGCCTGCCCGGGCTGGCCGGTGCGCAGGATGATGCGGACCGTCTCGTTGCGAAGGTCGTTGCGGATATATTCGACGAGGTCGAGGCCGGCGGCGTCCGTCTCCATGATGACGTCGAGCAGCACGGCGGCGATGTCGGAATGCGCGCGCATCAGCGCTCGGCCTTCGGCGCCGGAGTAGGCCGACAGGATTTCGAGGCCCTGTCCGTTGAGGCTGTAATCGCTCAACGCAAAGCGCGTGCCCTCATGCACGGCCTGATCGTCGTCGATGACCGCGATCTTCCATTTGCGCGCGCCGGAAACTTCCGGAGCGGTCTCGGGATCGTCGATCAGGTGGAGGACATCGTCCTGTTCGGCCATGAATCAGTCCTGTCGCGATCCTGTTTTTCGAGTGGCTGCCCGCCCTTGGCGGCCTTGGGCATGATAATGCGAAATGTAGTGCCTTGTCCCGGCCTTGAATCCAGCATCATCCGGCCGCCCAGCTGCTGTGTGACCAGATTGTAAACGATGTGCAAGCCCAGTCCGGTGCCGCCCTCGTTGCGGCGGGTCGTGAAGAAGGGGTCGAACGCCTGCCGCTGGACGTCGGCGGTCATGCCGGCGCCGTCGTCCGCAAAAATGATCTCGACGTCGTCGTTGCCGCGCGGCTTTGCCGAGATCGTGATGTTTCCGGAACGTCCGTCCGGAAAGGCGTGGGTGGCGGCGTTCAGGAACAGGTTGGTCAGGATCTGACCGTAGGAGCCGGGATAGCCGTCGATGACAAGGTTTTCGGGCACCTCGACCGAGAGCGCGATCGACGCTTTCTTCAGCGCGGGGCGCAGGCTCGCGATGATCTGGTCGGTCGCCTCGCTCAGGTTGAAAGTGCGCCGCTCGGCATGCGAACGGTCGACCGCGACCTGCTTGAAGGACTGAATGAGTTCGCCCGCGCGATGCAAATTTCCCACGAGCTGCTGGGCGGCATCGCGGGAGGTCCTGACGAATTCGTCAAGCTGCGAGCGCCGCAGCCCGTTGCCGCTGCGCAATTCGTCCTCGAACGCCTCGGTGCGGCGCGCAAAGCTCGATGCGACCGTGAGGCTGATGCCGATCGGGTTGTTCACCTCATGGGCAACGCCCGCAACGAGACCGCCGAGCGCGGCCAGCCGTTCGGCGTCGATCAGGTTCCGCTGGGCGGTATTGAGTTCGTGCAGCGCGTTTTCCGCCTTTTCCTTGGCAGTGCGCAATTCGTCTTCGGTCTTGCGCTTGGCGATGGCATTTTCGCGGAACACTTCCACCGCGCGCGCCATCTCGCCGACCTCGTCGCTGGCACCAGTGCCTTGAACCTTGCGATTGAAGTCGCCCGAGGTGATCGCATGCATCGCCGTCATGATCTGCCGCAACGGCAGGCGGATCGACAGCGCGATCAGGACGCCGGCGGTGATAATGATGCCCAGGAAGATCACGGCGACGGAAAGCACTTTGCGGGAAATATCGGCGAGCGTCTGGTCGAAGGTCTCCTGCGCCCGCTGCTCGCGCTGGCGCATCTTGTCCGAAAGTTCGTCGATGACGTTGGAAGCCTCGGCCTGGCTCGCGTCGATCGCGTCGCGCAGCAATTCGGTGCGATTGGTCAGCTGCGCCGACAATTTCGTAAGCCCTTCGCTCAGCGACTTGGTGCGCGTATTCAAACGCTGCAACGCCATCCGTTGCAGCTCGTTGTCGGCGAGGTCGCTCATCACCGGGATGGTCTGCTGGATGGTTTCGGTGTTGCGGCTCGCTTCTTCGGCCGCGGCGGTTGCGAGCGACAGGTAATAGGAGTTGGCGGCGACCAGCATCGCCGTGAAGGCCTCGCGGGACTTGCCGAGCGAAGGCCAGATCAGCGCATCGCGGTGACCGGTTGCGCCCTCGATGATCGAATAAAGCCCGGCCATGTCGCGGGCAGGGGTGAGGACTTCCTGCTCGTAGGTCTTCGAGATCGTCGTCTGCACCTCGCGCAATTGGCTGAAGCCGTTGAGGAAGCGCTCGGTGACCTGTTCGAGCTTTTGCACCGAACCGGAAAGCATCGGGTCGGTTGAGGCGCGTGTCTTCAGCGTGCCGAGCACCGCCTCGCGCAGCTGCGAGATTTCGGCAAATAGTTCCGGGCTCGGCTGATTGATGTAGCGATGGATCAGGTTCTGCAGATGGCCGGTTTCGCTCTCGAGCAGCGCCAGGACCTTGTCGGAATCGCGCACCTGCCGCACATCGTCCCAGGCCGATCCCAGCACCTGGACGCCGTTCCAGATCAGCGCCACCAGCACGACGACGACGGCGGAGTTCAGCGCGGCGATCGACAGGATGCGCCAGCGGATCGGGACCGCGCGGACCAGCGCGACCAGCCGCGAATGGCCGCGCGCCGTCAGGCTCGCCCGCAATTCCGTGGTCTCGTGCTGGTGGGCCGTCTCGTTCAACTCAGTTGACCTTGCGAATTCGTTCGATCAGCGCCGCTGCCTGCGGATCGCGCCGGGTCTTGGTGTAGATATCGGCCATCGCCGCCTCGAACGGCTTGCGATCGAAGTCGCTCACGATCGTCACACCGGCCGTTTCCGCCCGCCGCCGAGATTGCTGCTCGAGGTCTTTCCATCGCTCACGCATGAAGCGGCTCGATTCCTTGGCGGCGGCACGAAATATCGCCTGATCCTCCGCGGACAGGCTGGTCCACGCCTTGTGCGACATCACCAATACTTCCGGGCTCATCGTGTGTTCGGTGAGCGTATAGAAGCCGGCGTACTTGTAGTGGTCCGTGGTGACAAAGGACGGCCAGTTGTTTTCCGCACCATCGATCAGCTTGGTGGCGAGGCCCGTGAGGACTTGACCGTAGGGCAGCTCGATCGGCTGTGCGCCGAGCGCCTTGATCATGTCGGACATCAGTTCCGATTGCTGCACGCGGAGCCTCAAGCCTTTCATGTCGGCCATGGTGCGGATCGGCCTGACGCTGTTGTAGATCGACCGTGCGCCGGAATCGTAGAAGGCGAGGCCGACAAATCCGAAGGGTTCAAAGCTGCCCAGGATTTCGTCGCCGATCGGGCCATCGAGCACTTTCTGCAAATGCTCGATCGAGCGGAACAGGAACGGCATCGCGAGCACGTTCATAGCTGGCACGAAAGTGCCGATCAGCGCCACATTCGTTCGGTTGAGATCGATGGCGCCGGCGCGGGTCTGCTCGATGGTTTCCTTTTCTTCGCCGAGCTGACGCGAATGAAACACGCGGATTTGCAGCCGGCCGCTGGTTTTCTCTTCGATCAGCCGTCCCATGAAGCGAAGCGCCTGGACGGTCGGATAATCCTCGCTCTGGGTATCGGCAGCGCGAAACTCGCGGGCCGGAGCGTTGGTCGTGACGGCCGTCAGAAGCAAAGCTGCAAACATGGTGACGGTCCGCGAAAGGCCGGCGCGGGTACAAACGGGCAACTTGTCCCCCTGTAATAAGGTCTGTGACGGGAAAAAAAGGTTCAACGCAATCTCTCGGTTGATTTTTAAAGCACAAAACACCGCCAGCCGCCGCAGTTTGAGCGGTCCGGCTTGCGACGCCACTGCCCTTGCCGGCCGATCTCGGGGCCGCGATCGGGCTGAATTCTTGCTCATTTATTCAGCAAGTTTGTCCCTGTGTATGCAATGGATTTTTGCGGTTTGCGCAGGGTCGCGTTTTCGCCTGGTCCGCGATCTCTAAGCCAAATCAGGGATTTAAGAACCGGTTAACCAAACGTTAAGCCTTGGCACGAACCTTGCGACGCTTGCTCCAAAACCAATCCTTCCGTTGGAGCATCCGATGAAGCGCCGCGATTTTCTAAAATCCGTTTCCGGCATTGCCGTCGGCGCAGCCGTTCAGGCCCCCGCGATCTGGTCTCCGGCCAAAGCCGATGCGCGATCGGAAACCTTGCTGGTCGTCACGGAAAACGGCCCCAACAACCTCGATGTGCACGGCGTCGGCACCAACCGGCCGGGCTACGAGGTGTCGTGGAATTGCTACGACCGGCTCATCACCCACGAAACCAAGACGCTGCCCGACGGCACGCTGTCTTACGACCGCGACAAGTTCAAACCCGAACTCGCCGAGGACATGAACATCAGTGACATGTCGGTGACATTCAAGCTGAAGAGAGGCGCGAAATTCCACGACGGCACGCCGGTCACGGCCAAAGACGTCAAATGGTCGCTCGATCGCTCGGTCACCGTCGGCGGCTTCCCGACCGTGCAGATGAAGGCCGGCTCGCTCTCCGAAAAAGAGCAATTTGTCATCGTCGACGACAGCACCATTCGCATCGATTTCGCCAAGAAAGACCGTCTCACGGTGCCCGATCTCGCGGTGATCGTGCCTGGTGTCTACAACTCCGAACTTCTGAAAAAGAAAGCCACGGAAAAAGATCCGTGGGCGCTGGATTTCACCAAGAGCAACACCGCCGGTAGCGGCGCTTACAAAGTGGCAAGCTGGAAGCCGGGGGTTGAGACCGTCTACGAGCGCAACGAAGACTGGGTCGGCGGCAAACTCCCGCAGCTCAAGAAGGTGATCTGGCGCACCGTTCCCTCGCAGGGTAATCGTCGCGCCTTGATGGAGCGGGGCGACGCCGACGTCTCCTTCGACCTGTCCAGCAAGGACACGTCCGAAATGAAGAAGGAGAGCAAGCTCGTCATCGTCTCGCATCCGGTCGGCAACGGCATGTATTCGATCGATCTGAACGTGAAGAACCCGCCGTTCGACAATCCGAAGGTGCGTCAGGCGGTCGCTTACGCGCTGCCCTATCAGAAGATCATGGATGCAGCGATGTTCGGTCTCGCCAATCCGCTGTTCGGCGGCCCGTCCAATGCGATCGCCGACATCGCCTGGCCGGCCAAAACCGGTTACCTTAACGATATCGCAAAGGCCAAGGCGCTGATGGCCGAAAGCGGCGTCTCCGATATCGAAACCACGATCTCCTACGATCTCGGCTCCGGCGATATTTCGGAGCCGATCTCCGTGCTGGTGCAGGAGGCCCTCGGCCAGATCGGCATCAAGACCACGATCAACAAGATACCCGGCGCCAACTGGCGCAGCGAAATGGCCAAGAAGACCATGCCGCTGATGATCAACTTCTTCTCCGGCTGGCTCGACTATCCCGAATATTTCTTCTTCTGGGCCTATTCCGGCCAGAACGCGATCTTCAACACGCCAAGCTACGTCAATGCCGACATGGACGTGCTGATCGACGGCGCGCGCGCGGCCGCCGCCATCGGCGACAAGGAGAAATACGCCAAGGATGTCGGGGGCTTTATCTCCAAGGCCTATACGGAAGTGCCGCGGATCCCGCTGTTTCAACCGTTCCTCAACGTCGCCACGCAGAAGAACATCTCCGGCTACGTCTACTGGTTCCATCGCCAGCTCGATTACCGCTCGATCGTGAAGGGGTGAGGCGGATCGCGGCGCAGCCGCCAGGAGGTCGAACGCCATGGTGATCCTCAAACGGCTCGCAACCGTCGTGCCGACCCTGATCGGCGTGATCGTCGTGACATTTCTGCTGACGCGCGTGCTGCCCGGCGACCCCGCCGTCTACTTTCGCAGGGCCTGCGGCGACGCCGCAGTCGATCGCCGAAATTCGAAAATCCCTCGGATTGGACCGGCCGCTGCCGGATCAATTTCTGCGCTACGTCAACGATCTCGCCCACGGCAATTTCGGCAGTTCACTGTCGACAGGCCAGCCGGTTGCGGCTGAAATCGCAAGCCGCTTGCCGGCCTCGGCCGAACTCACGCTGACGGGATTATTTCTGGCGATTGCGATTGCAGTGCCGCTCGGCATCCTTGCCGCCGTCAAGCAGGGCTCTTTGATCGATCATCTATGCCGGGTGATCGCGACCGCAGGCGTCTCGCTGCCGGTGTTCTTTACCGGGCTTCTGCTGGTCTACCTGTTCTATTTCCGTCTCGGCTGGTCGCCCGCGCCGCTCGGCCGGCTTGATGCCTTTGCGACCAGCCCGCCGGATATCACCGGCTTCTTTCTGATCGACAGCCTGGTCACAGGCAATTTCGAAACGTTCCGCGCCGCGTTCAGTCAATTGATCCTGCCGGCCGTGACGCTTGCGATCTTTTCGCTGGCGCCGATCACGCGCATGACCCGCGCCTCGATGCTGGCGGTGCTGGCGTCCGAGTTCATCCGAACCGCGCGGGCAAGCGGTCTCAGCGGCCGCACCGTGATCCTCACTTACGCGTTCCGCAACGCGATGCTGCCCGTCGTCACCACGCTCGGCATGGTGTTCTCGTTTCTGCTCGGCGCCAACGTGCTGGTGGAGAAGGTTTTTGCCTGGCCGGGCATCGGCTCCTACGCCGTGGAAGCCCTGCTGCAATCGGACTTCGCGCCGGTGCAAGGCTTTGTGCTGACCATGGCGGTGCTGTACGTCGCGCTCAACCTGATCATCGACATGCTCTATGGCGTGATCGATCCGCGCGTGAGGGTCGACGCATGACCGAAGCCAGCCTGACAACGGCGCCGGCCGCCAATCTTCAGCCAGCGCCGCCGAGCAACTCGATCCTTCGCCATGCCGTGTACGTCATCGGCGACAACCCCGTCACCGGCCTGTCGTTCGGTCTTTTCATTCTGATTGCGCTGTGCGCGGTGATCGGTCCTTACGTGGTGCCTTACGATCCGCTCGCCAGCGACACCTCGGCAACGTTGCAATCGCCGTCGCTGAAACACTGGTTCGGCACCGATCTGCTCGGGCGCGATATCTTCAGCCGCGTCGTGGCCGCTACCCGCCTCGATTTCATCATTGCGATTGCGTCGGTCGCGCTCGTGCTGGCGATCGGCGGGTTCGCCGGAATCGCCGCGGGCTTCTTCGGCGGATGGACCGACCGCATCGTCGGACGCATTTCCGATACCATCATGGCGTTCCCGCTGTTCGTGCTGGCGATGGGCATCGTCGCCGCGCTCGGCAACACCGTGACCAACATCGTGATCGCGACCGCGATCATCAACTTCCCGCTTTATGTCCGCGTCGCGCGCGCCGAAGCCAATGTGCGGCGCGATGCCGGCTTCGTGCAGGCGGCGCGGCTCTCCGGCAATAGCGACATGCGGATTCTGCTCGCGCAGATCATGCCCAACATCATGCCGATCATGATGGTGCAGGTGTCGCTGACCATGGGCTACGCCATCCTCAATGCCGCCGGCCTGTCGTTCATCGGACTTGGCGTCAAGCCGCCGACGCCGGAATGGGGGATCATGGTGGCGGAGGGGGCAACCAACATCATTTCCGGCGAATGGTGGGTGGCGTTCTTTCCCGGCGCGGCGCTGATGGTGGCGGTGTTCTGCTTCAACCTGCTCGGCGACGGTTTGCGCGACCTGGTCGATCCGCAGCGGAGAACTTGAAACCATGACCGCGCTGCCGCTGCTCGACGTCAACGACCTCACGGTGGAATTCGTGACCCGGCGCGGCATCGTCAAGGCCGTGCAGCACGTCAATATCCAGGTGGCCAAGGGCGAGACGCTCGGCATCGTCGGCGAATCCGGTTCCGGCAAATCGGTCACGTCTTATGCGGTGATGCGGATCCTCGACCGCGCCGGCAAGATCGCCGAGGGCTCGGTTCATTTCTCCGGCGTCGACGTGAAAGCCGCGACCGAAGACCAGATGCGCGACATGCGCGGCCGCGAGATGTCGATGATCTTTCAGAGCCCGCGGTTGGCGCTCAACCCGATCCGAAAGATCGGCCGTCAGATCGAGGACGTGTTGCTGCAACACGTCCAGGTCGATCGTTCGCAGGTCACTGATCGGGCGATTGCGGCGCTGGAGCAGGTCAAGATCGCGCGCCCTCGCGAGCGCTATCATGCCTATCCGTTTCAGCTCTCGGGCGGCATGTGCCAGCGGGTCGTGATTGCGCTGGCGCTGGCTTGCGGTCCGCGTCTTCTGATCGCGGATGAGCCGACCACGGGTCTCGACGTCACCACCCAGAAGGCGGTGATGGACCTTGTCGTCGAGCTGACGAGACAGCGCAACATGTCGACGATCCTGATCACGCACGATCTGGGACTGGCTGCGGCCTATTGCGACCGCGTGGTGGTGATGGAGAAGGGGCATGTGGTCGAAACCGCGCTTTCGTCCAACATTTTCGCCAAGCCCGAACATCCCTATACGCGCAAATTGATGCGGGCGACGCCGCGGATCGGCGTTTCCCTGCGCGATCTGTTGCCGGAGGAGGAAGCTGCTCCGGCCGCTTCATCAGATCCTGCTTCCGAGAAGATCGCCGCCAAGCCCGGGGGTGACGGATCGAAGCCGCTGCTTCTGGTCGAAAAGCTCGTGAAGGAATATCCGCGCCAGGGTGCGTCGGGGACGCTTGCGAGATTGTTCGCGCGCAAGCCGCCGACCGAGCCCGACCTGTTTCGTGCGGTCGACGGCATCAGCTTTTCCGTGGGCCACGGCGAAAGCGTCGGCCTCGTCGGCGAGTCCGGCTGCGGCAAATCCACCACCTCGATGATGGTGATGCGGCTGTTGGATCAGACCTCGGGCCGCATCATGTTCGATGGCGAGGAAATCGGCGGCATCATGCCGAATGCCTTTGCGCGATTGCCACAGCGCAAGAGCATCCAGATGGTTTTTCAGGACCCGACCGACAGCCTCAACCCGCGCTTTACTGCGGTGCGCGCGATTGCGGACCCTATTCTGAGACTTGGCGGCATCAAAGGGCGCGATGCGTTGCGCGCCCGTTGCGAGGAACTCGCCACGCTTGTCGGTCTGCCGCTTCATCTGCTCGACCGCTTTCCGCATCAGATGTCGGGCGGCCAGAAGGCGCGTGTCGGGATCGCGCGTGCGATGGCGCTCAATCCGAAGTTGGTCATTCTGGACGAGCCGACCGCCGCGCTCGACGTGTCGGTGCAGGCGGTGGTCCTGAACCTTCTCCAGGACCTCAAGCAGTCGCTTGGCATGAGCTACTTGTTCGTCTCGCATGACTTGAATGTGGTGCGGCTATTGTGCGACCGCGTCATTGTGATGCAGACGGGAAAAATCGTCGAGCAGGGACCGTCAGACCGGGTATTGGGCGATCCGCAAAATGCCTATACAAGGGAGCTGCTGACGGCTATCCCCCACCCACCGTTGCCCGTCAGTTGATGAGAGACGCGACAACAATGGCTGAAGATTCGCTGGACGAATATATCGACGCTGCCTCGAAACTCCTGAGATTGCCGGTCAAGGACGCCTGGAAGCCGGCGGTGCGGGCCAATCTCGAAGTGTCCATGCGGCTGGCGCGGCAGGTGGACGAGTTTGCATTTTCTGACGAAGCCGAGCCTGCCAGTGTCTTCACAGCTTAATATCGCGTCCGCCGCGGGCGAGATGTCGGCGTCGGACATTGCGCGCGCCGTCAAGGACAGGCAATTTTCAGCGATCGAGGCCACCGAAGCTGCGCTGGCGCGGATTGCGAAACACGACTCGGTGCTGAATTCCTTCACCGACGTCACCACTGAGCGCGCGCGTGCGAAGGCGCGCGCCGTCGATGCGGCGATTGCCGCGGGCAAGAATCCCGGGCCGCTCGCGGGCGTCCCCTTTGCGGTGAAGAATCTGTTCGACGTGAAGGGCCTGCCGACCCGCGCCGGCTCGAAGATCAACCGCGATCTCCCTGCCGCCTCGCGCGATGCGACGTTGGTCGAGCGGCTGGAGGCTGCCGGCGCCGTGCTGGTCGGCGCGCTCAACATGGGCGAATACGCCTACGACTTCACGGGCGAGAACATTCACGACGGCCCCTCGCGTAATCCGCATGATCCGACGCGGATGACGGGCGGCTCCTCTGGCGGCTCCGGCAGTGCAGTCGGCGGCGCGCTGGTTCCGCTGGCGCTGGGCTCCGACACCAACGGCTCAATCCGGGTGCCGTCGTCGTTCTGCGGAATTTTCGGATTGAAGCCGACCTATGGCCGGCTTTCCCGCGCGCGCTCGTTCCCGTTCGTGTTCTCGTTCGATCATGTCGGCCCGCTCACCCGCAGCGTTGCCGATCTCGCGCTCGCCTATGACGCGATGCAGGGACCGGATGCCGACGACGCCGCCTGCACGACGCGGCCGGTCGAGCCGGCGTCGCCCGCGCTAGCGCAAGGCATCGGCGACCTGCGCATCGCGGTTGCCGGCGGCTATTTCCAGAAGAATCTTTTTGCGGAAGCGACTGAAGCGGTCGGACGCGTCGCCAAGGCGCTCAAGGTCAGCCGCACGGTTGAAATTCCGGAAGCGGCGCGCGCCCGCGCGGCGGCTTACGTCATTTCCACCTGCGAAGGCGCTTCGCTTCATCTCGATCGCTTGCGCACGCGGCCGGACGATTTCGATCCCGCCGTGCGCGACCGGCTCATTGCGGGCGCGATGATTCCGGCGCCGATGGTCGATCGCGCGCAGAAGTTTCGGCGCTGGTACCGCGCGCAGGTGCTGGAATTGTTCAAGTCGGTCGACGTCATTGTTGCGCCGGCCACACCTTGCATCGCGCCCAAGCTGGGCCAGGCCAATTTCGTGCTCGATGGTGTTGAGCTGCCGGTGCGCGCCAATATCGGCATCCACACCCAGCCGATTTCCTTCATCGGATTGCCGGTGGTGGCTGTTCCGGTGCCGCTGGAGCCGATGCCGATCGGCGTGCAGATCATTGCCGCGCCCTGGCGCGAGGATATCGCGCTACGCGTCGCGGCTGCGTTGGAGCGCGAAGGCGTGGTGTCGGCGCCGCGCCCGAGGGGAATTTGAACATGCAGGTTGATCTTCCCGAAGTGCTGGCCGAGGTGAGCGCGCAATTCGAACGCTACGAGAAGGCGCTGGTGACCAACGACGTCGCGGTGCTCGACGAATTGTTCCGCAACGACTCGCGCACGCTGCGGTATGGCGGCGGCGAGAACCTCCACGGTTATCAGGAAATCATGGCGTTTCGCGCCGGCCGCCCGTCGGTGGGCCTGATGCGCACGCGCGACCGCACGGTGATCACGACCTATGGCCGCGACATGGCGGTCGCCTCGACATTGTTCTATCGCGACTCCGCGCCCGGCAAGGTCGGGCGGCAGATGCAGACCTGGGTACGGTTTCCGGAGGGGTGGAAAATTGTGGCGGCGCATGTCAGCGTGATCGACGAACCGCGAGACCAAAAGGCATGAGCCTTGATGATCTGCCAGATGTCGCTGCGTTGCGCACCGCCGCGGAAGCGGGGACGGTCACGCGCCCCGCTGGCCGCATCGTTCGCGCCGATAAACTGACCCGCGCCGAAGAATTGCGGCAGCATCTTGCCGATGAGATCGTGCGCGGCGCGCTGGCGCCTGGCGCGGCGCTGGACGAGACCGATATTGCACGGCGTTTCAGCGTCTCGCGCACGCCGGTACGTGAGGCATTGCGTCAGCTCGCAGCGTCCGGGCTCGTCGAAGCGCGCGCCCATCGCGGCGCTGTGGTGGCGCAGCCCTCGCTCGAACGCCTGAGCGGAATGTTCGAGGCGATGGCCGAACTCGAGGCTCTGTGCGCGGGATTGGCCGCAAAACGGATGACGCCGACTGAGCGCTACAAGCTGGAAGCAATCCACGAAGAGCTGCGGGTGCTGAGCTACGCCGGCGACCCCGACCGCTTTCATCAGGTCAACGAACAATTCCACAGCGCCATCTATATCGGCTCGCAAAACGGCCATATCGCCGAGATCACGCTCGCGACGCGCAAGCGCGTGCAGCCATTTCGCCGGGCCCAGTTCCGCAATTTGGGCCGGCTCGCGCAATCGCATGCCGAGCACGATCGCGTCGTGGTGGCGATCATGCGCGGCGATCGTGACGGTGCGGCGAGTGCGATGCGCGCACATATCGAGCGCGTGCACGGCGAGTACGAGATTTACGCCGTCTCGGTGTGAGCGCCCGACAATCTCGTTCTGAATTTATTTCGCCGCTTCCGTCATGAATGCGCGCCAGCCGCGGAAGGCCGAGATGTCTTTCGCGCTGCCGACATCGGCGGCCTCCACAATAAAACCCTTCACGCCGCGCCCGTCCTTCAGGCGCACCGTGCCGATCGAGAGCGGCGGCGGAATCGCGGCGACGAATTTGGCGAATTCAGCCGCCGGCAGCGCCCACACTTCAAGTTCGATCGATGCGCCGCTTCCGGCCTCGACGCGCAGCATCCCCGGTTTTGGCGGCGTGGTCGGCAGCGCAAAGAGCCGGTAGTCCGGCGCGGTCGAGGCCGCTTCCAGCAGCCGTCCGCGATGCGCTTTCAGTTCGCCATTGAGCGCCATGCCGGACAGATGCGCGCCGACCACCGCGATCGGAATTTCGTCGCCGGTCAAAGCGAGGTTGAGATCGGCCAGCGCCGGCATCGGCACGCCCTTGGCGCCCAGGCTCAGCTTGGTTTGCGCCTGAAACACGCGGCCGATGCTTGCGAGCAGCGCATCCTGGCCGGCCGGTGCAAGCAGCGTGATGCCGAACGGAATTCCGTCTGGCCGGATCGCCGACGGTAGCGCCAGGCCGCAGAGGTCGAGCAGATTGACGAAATTGGTATAGGTGCCGAGCCGCGAGTTGAGTTCGATCGGGTTGGCCAGCACCTGAGCGGTCGAGTAGGCGGTCGGTGCCGTCGGCAGCACCAGTGCGTCGATGCCGGCGAAGGCGTGCTCGGCGATTCGCCGCAGCGTCTGCAACCGATAGAGTGCGGCGAAAGTGTCGGCGGCCGAAAGCCGGCTGCCCGCGATGGTGATCTCCCGCGTCACCGGATGAATGGCATCGGGCGAGGACGCCAGCATATTGCGGATCACAAGGTAGCGCTCGGCGACCCAAGGCCCCTCGTAGAGAAGGCGCGCGGTCTCATAAAACGGCTCGAGGTCGAAACTGACGAGCGTGGCGCCGAGCGAGCGCCATCGCTCCAGCGCCGCGGCGTAGGCTGCTTCCTGTGCCTTGTCGCCGAAGAAGATCAGTTGTCCATCGCGCGGTACGCCGAGCCGCAAACCCGTCGGAAACGGACTGAGTTTCGAAAACATCCGGTCGCGCGAAAACGGGTCCGATCTGTCGGGCCCGGCCATGACCGACAGCGCGCTCACGGCATCATCGACGGTGAGCGAGAACACCGACACGCAGTCGAGCGTTCTGCACGCCGGCACGACGCCCGCGGTCGGGACAAGTCCGAGGCTCGGCTTCAGTCCAACGATGTTGTTGAGCATCGCCGGCACGCGGCCGGAGCCGGCCGTGTCGGTGCCGAGCGAAAGCGGCACCAGTCCGGCCGAAACGGCCACGGCTGATCCCGAGCTCGATCCGCCCGGAATGAGATCTGAACGCATCGGATTGACGGGAATGCCATAGGGCGAGCGCACGCCGACAAGGCCGGTTGCGAACTGATCGAGGTTGGTCTTGCCGATGATAATCGCGCCGGCCTGGCGCAGCCGCGCGACCGCCACGGCGTCACGGGTCGGATTGTAGGAATAGGCCGGGCAGGCGGCCGTGGTCGGCAGTCCCGCCACGTCGATATTGTCCTTCACGGCAACCGGAACGCCAAGAAGCGGAAGCTGCGCGGCATCCTTCGCCGAGAGCGCCTCGGCTTCGGCGATCGCGTCTTTCTCATCGCGCAAGGAAATGAAGATCGCCGGGTCGTTGTGCTCGCGAATCCGCGCGAAGCTGCGCGCCACGGTTTGCGCAGGGGACTGTTGGCCGGCGCGATGCGCGGCGACGATAGCGGCGGCGGTTTCGGTCACGCGTGAATCCTGGTCGACGAAGGCGTAGGCAAATGTCTCACGTTTTTAAGCAATTGACGTGCCATTGTGTACATCAGTTAGGCGTTGGCTGTCCTGGCGAATGGTCCAGTCTTATCAGCTATTTGATTGGATTCCACGCCGCCAATAGCACAGCCTCGGATGTCGCGCTGCCGATTTTCCCGGCAGCGCCGCGGCTCTCGTTTCCTAGCCCGCGACCTTGCTGGACCCTTGCGTGATCAGCCGAGCAGCGCGCTGGTCGCGGGCGTGAATCCAGAGCCAACTGATCGCAACGCTGAGCCGGTTGCGCAGGCCGATCAGG
Source organism: uncultured Alphaproteobacteria bacterium (assembly GCA_963788885.1). GTDB lineage: Bacteria > Pseudomonadota > Alphaproteobacteria > Rhizobiales > Xanthobacteraceae > Bradyrhizobium. The sequence goes on from CAWBIR010000006.1 coordinate 183,670, forward strand.
AAGTAGATGTGGGCGATGCCCCAGATCCACCATGCGATCGTGCCGCGCAACTTGATGGTGCCGAAATCGATCACCGCCTTGCGCTTGCCGATCTGGGCGAGGCTGCCGGCGTGGCTGTAGCGAAAAGGCTTGGGCGTCTGGCCGGACAGCCGCGCCTTGATCGAGGCAGCGACGTGACGCCCCTGTTGCTTGGCCGCCGGAGCAATGCCCGGCACCGGATTTCCTTCTGCGTCCGCGATCGTAACGGTGTCGCCGATCGCAAAGATGTCGGGATGATCCGGCACGGTGAGGTCAGGCTGAACCTGTAACCTTCCGGCCCGGTCCGCCGGAGCTTGCAGCCATTCGGCGGCACGGGAGGCACGCACCCCCGCAGCCCAGATCAGGGTTCGCGCTTGCAACGGCTTGCCGCCGAAGACGACGCCGTCGGCGGAGCATTCGGTGACGGGCTGGCCGAGAATAACCTCGACGCCGACCTCTTCGAGCGAACGCTGCGCATAGGCCGAAAGGTCGTCGGGAAATCCTGCCAGCACGCGCGGGCCAGCTTCGATCAGAACGACGCGCGTCTTGTGCGTATCGATATTGCGGAAGTCGGGCGGCAGCGTGTCGCGCGCGAGCTCGGCGATGGTGCCGGCGAGTTCGACGCCGGTCGGACCGGCGCCGATGATCGCGAAGGTCAGAAGCGCGGCGCGTTTCTCTGGATTGCTTTCGCGCTCGGCGCGCTCGAACGCGACCAGGATACGCCGGCGAAGCGTGGTGGCGTCTTCGAGCGTCTTCAGCCCCGGCGCAAACGGCTCCCATTCGTCATGGCCGAAATAGGCGTGCCGTACGCCGGTCGCGAGCACCAGCGTGTCATAGCCAAGCGTGTCGCCGTCCTCGAGCAGCACGCGCTTGTTGGCTGCGTCCACGCCGTTCACATTGGCGAACAGCGTCGTGACGTCCGGCCGGTCGCGCAGGAGATAGCGGATCGGCCAGGCGATTTCGGAGGTGGCGAGCGAAGCGGTCGCGACCTGATAGAGCAGCGGCTGAAACAGATGGTGGTTGCGGCGGTCGATCAGCGTGATCGCAACCGGCGCGCCTTTTAGCCGCAGCGCGCATTCCAGTCCGCCGAAGCCGGCGCCGACGATCACGACCCGATGGGCGGCTTTCGGATGTAGCTCTGCTGTTGTCATGGCGACCCCAGATTCGAACGGCTCCGTCCTTCTGGTGTAAGCCTTCGGCCGCGCCGCTCAAGGCCGCTTTCCGGATGGGCTCATCGCGAAAGCCGATCGTCATCCTGCACTATAATTCTTGCCATCGGCGCCCGCAGCGAACTATGGTGCATGCGGTCAAATGGCATGGGCCGAAGGTTCAAAGAGGGAGTCCTCGGTTCATGCTTGCTGTCGGGGCGCGGTTTCGCGCACAAAACAAGGCAAAAAAGTGCGTGCCGATCGGCGAACCGGTGGCAAGAAGATTGTGGAGGAGGGACACCAATGAAGACGGCATTCTGGCTCGCGGGCGCCACCGCGCTGGCGCTGAGTTATCCCGCGGCTGCGGCCGATACGATCAAGATCGGCTTTGTTTCAACCTTCAGCGGGCCGACCGCCGTGATCGGCAACGACATGCGTAACTCCTTCGAACTCGCGCTCGATCATCTCGGCCGCAAGATGGCCGGCAAGCCGGTCGAAGTTATCTACGAGGACGATCAGCAGAAGCCCGACGTGGGAAAGCAGAAGACCGAGAAGCTGGTGCAGTCCGACAAGGTGGATTTCATCGTCGGCTATATCTGGTCGAACGTCCTGCTTGCCTCGCTCAAGACCGCGGTGGATTCGCAGACCTTCCTGATCTCGGCCAATGCCGGACCGTCGCAGCTCGCCGGCGAACTGTGCTCGCCCTACGTGTTCTCGACCTCCTGGCAAAACGACCAGACGCCGGCGGCGATGGGCCTCTATATGAACCAGAAGGGCGTCAAGTCGGTATTCTTGATCGGCCCGAACTACGCGGCCGGCAAGGATATGCTCGCGGGCGTCAAGAGCACCTTCAAGGGCGAGGTCGTGGGCGAGGAATATACGGTGTGGCCGAGCCAGCTCGATTTCTCGGCCGAACTCACCAAGGCGCGCAACTCCAAGGCGGAGTCGATCTTCGTGTTCTATCCGGGCGCGGCCGGCGTGCAGTTTCTCAATCAATATGCGCAAGCCGGCATCAAGCAGCAGATGCCGCTCTATACCGCGTTCACGGTCGACGAATTATCGCTGCCGCTCCAGAAGGACAATGCGATCGGCATTCCCGGCGCGCAGGAATGGGTGAACGATCTGCCGAACGAGCAGAACAAGCGGTTCGTTCAAGACTATAAGAAATATGCGCCGGCCCGCCCGACCTATTACGGCGCACAGGCCTATGACGCCGCGCAGCTCATCAACAGCGCCGTGGTTGCGGTGAAGGGAGACACTTCGAAGAAAGACGCCATGAAGGCCGAGATGGAGAAGGCCGACTTCAAGTCGCTGCGCGGCCCCTTCAAATACGGTAACAATCACATCCCGATCCAGAATTTCTATTTGCAGGATGTGGTGAAGGAGGCTGACGGCACGCTTTCGCTCAAGACTGTCGCCACCATCGTCAAGGACAATCAAGACAAATTTCACGACAAGTGCTCGATGAAATGAGGGGCGCGATGCGGGCTCGATCGAGGAATGCCATCTGGCTTGCCGCCGCCGCCGTGGTGCTGGCTTTGGCCGAGCCTGCGCGCGCCGCAGATTCGATCAAGATCGGATTTATCGAGACCTTCAGCGGTCCGACTGCGCCGATCGGCATTGACGCGCGCAACGCGTTTGAACTTGCTCTTGATCACATCGGCCGCAAGATGGCCGGCAAGACGGTTGAGGTGATCTATGAGGACGACCAGCAAAAGCCTGATGTCGGCAAGCAGAAGACCGAAAAGCTGATCGAGTCCGATCATGTCGATTTCATCGTCGGCTACAACTGGTCGAATGTGCTGCTCGCCTCGCTCAAGCCCGCGGTCGATTCCAAAACCTTTCTGATCGGCATCAATGCCGGCCCGTCGCAGCTCGCCGGCGAGTTGTGCTCGCCTTACGTGTTTCTGACGTCGTGGCAGAATGACCAGACGCCGGCGGCGATGGGCCTCTACATGAATCAGAAGGGTATCAAATCGGTATTCCTGATTGCACCGAACTATGCGGCCGGAAAGGATCGGCTGGCCGGCTTCAAAAGCACCTTCAAGGGCCAGGTGCTAGGCGAGGAATATACGGTGTGGCCGACCCAGCTCGACTTCTCGGCTGAGCTTGCCAAGGCGCGCGCCTCGAAAGCGGAATCGATGTTCGTGTTCTTCCCGGGTGCTGCCGGCGTGCAGTTCCTCAATCAATATGTGCAAGCCGGGATCAGGCAGCAGATCCCGCTCTATACGGACAGCATGGTCGACGAATTGTCGTTGCCGCTGCAGAAGGAGAATGCGCTCGGCATTCTTGGTGTGCAGCAATGGGTGAACGATCTGCCCAACGAGGAGAACAGGCGGTTTGTCGCCGACTATCGCAAGAAGTATCCGGGCCTGCGTCCCACGTTCTACGGTTCGCAGGCTTACGACGCCGTGCCATTGATCAACAGCGCCGTAGTCGCGGTCAAGGGCGATTTGAGCCAGAAGGACGCGATGAAGGCGGCGATGGAAAAGGCCGATTTCAAGTCGGTGCGCGGCGCGTTCAGATTCGGCAACAACCATATCCCGATCCAGGATTTCTATTTGCAGGATGTCGTGAAGGAAGCTGACGGCACGTTGTCGCTCAAGACGGTCGCCGCCGTCGTCAAGGACGATCAGGATCGCTATCACGACAAATGTCCGATGAAATGAGCACGGATTTTGCTTGGGAAATGCGGCAGCGCTAAAACGCTGCCGCATTTTCTTCGACCTTCCCGTCCGGGAGGGGGATGAGGTCGACAAGACCGGAACTGGGGAGTGTCTCGAACAAACATGCTGCTGGTCGTCGAACAATTTCTGAACGGGCTGCAATTCGGCCTGCTGCTGTTCCTGCTGGCGGCGGGGCTGACGCTCGTGTTCGGCATCATGGACCTCGTCAACCTCGCCCATGGCTCGCTCTACATGATGGGCGCCTATTTCGCGGCGACCTTCGTCGCCTGGAGCGGCAATTTCCTCGTTGGCATCGGCCTTGCGCTGGGTGCGACGCTGCTGCTCGGCATCGTGCTGGAGGTCGTGGCGCTACGGCATCTCTACGGCCGCGACCATCTCGATCATGTGCTCGCGACCTTCGGGCTGATCTTGTTCTTCAACGACATGGTGCGGCTGGTCTGGGGGCCCGCGGGCCTCGCGCTGCCGCTGCCGGCATGGCTCACCGTGCCGGTGCAGATCGTGCCCGGCGTGTTCTATCCCGCCTACCGTCTTGCAATCATCGTGGTCGCGCTCGTGGTCGCCGCGCTACTTTATATTGTGGTGATGCGTACCCGCGTCGGCATGCTGATCCGCGCCGGCGCGTCGAACCGCGAGATGATCGGCGCGCTCGGCATCAACATCAGGCTGCTTTACACGCTGGTGTTTGGCCTCGGCGCCGCGCTCGCCGGCCTCGCCGGGTTGATGCAGGCGCCGATCCTCACGGTACAGATCGGGATGGGCGAGAACATTCTCATTCTCGCCTTCGTCATTATCGTGATCGGCGGCATCGGCTCGATCCGCGGCGCGTTTGTGGCCGCTATACTGGTCGGGATGATCGATACGCTCGGTCGCGCCTTCCTGCCCGATTTGTTGCGGCGTGTCTTGAGTTCGGCGGCGGCTTCGACCGCAGCGCCCGCGCTGTCGTCGATGCTGATCTATCTGTTGATGGCGATCGTGCTGGTGGCAAGGCCAGAGGGGCTGTTTCCGGCCAACCGTCGATGACGTCATCGCTCAACGCGCGCAACGTGGTCGCGGCGGCCGTCGTCGCCGGTCTTCTGGCATTGCCGCTGTTCTCGCAAGCAACCGGCAACGTCTTCTTGCTGACGCTGTTCACGCGCATCGTGATCTTTGCGCTCGCTGCCGTTAGTCTCAATCTGATGATGGGTTATGGCGGCATGATGAGTTTCGGCCATGCCGCCTATCTCGGCATCGGCGGCTATGCGGTCGGCATTCTCGCCGCCGAGGGTTTTGGCTCCGGCTTCATCCAGTGGCCGGTTGCGCTGCTTGCCTCGGCGCTGTTTGCACTCGTGATCGGCGCGTTATCGCTGCGCACGCGCGGCGTCTATTTCATCATGATCACGCTTGCCTTTGCGCAGATGGCCTATTACGTCGCCTCCAGTCTGTCGCGCTATGGCGGCGACGATGGCCTGACGATCTACAAGCGCAGCACCTTTGGCGGCCTGATCAACCTCTCGAACCGCGTCCAGTTCTATTACCTCTGCCTGTTCTGCCTGTTGGGTTGCGTGTTTCTGGTCTGGCGTATCGTCAATTCGCGCTTCGGCCTTGTGGTGCAAGGCCTGCGCTCCAACGAACAGCGCATGCAGGCGATCGGATTCCCGGCGACGCGATATCAGCTGGTTTGCTTCGTCATCTCAGGCACGATGTGCGGGCTTGCCGGTGCGCTGCTCGCAAACAACACCGATTTCATCAGCCCTGCCGTGATGTACTGGACCCGCTCCGGCGATCTCATGGTCATGGTCATCCTCGGCGGCATGGGCTCGCTGTTCGGCCCGGTCGTTGGCGCCATCGTCTATCTCCTGCTGGAAGAATTCCTGTCGCAGGTCACCGAATACTGGGCGATGATCATGGGGCCGCTGTTGCTCCTGATCGTGTTGTTCGGGCGCGGCGGCATCATGGGTCTGGTCGGGAGGTTTTCCCGTGGCTGAACCGTTGCTCCGCATCGAGAACCTTGTGCGCCGCTTTGGCGGCATCGTTGCGACCGACAATCTCTCGCTCGATATTGCGACAGGAGAGTTGCACGCGATCATCGGGCCGAACGGTGCCGGCAAGACCACGCTGATCAGCCAGTTGATCGGTCAGTTGCGACCCACCGCCGGCACCATCCGTTTTGCCGGCGAAGACATCACGCATCTTCCGGCCTGGAAGCGCAGCCACCTTGGGTTGGCACGCTCGTTCCAGATCACCTCGCTGCTGCCGAACTTCACCGCTGCCGACAACGTCGCGCTCGCAGCACAAGCCCGCGACGGTCATTCGTTTCGATTCCTTCGCAATGCGCGCAAGGAGAGAGGGCTTCGCGAGACCGCGCATGCGGCGCTGGAGCGGGTAGGGCTCGCCGGCCGCGCTGACGTCGTGGTCTCGCGGTTGAGCCACGGCGAGCAGCGCGAGCTTGAACTTGCCGTTGCGCTCGCGACCCGACCGCAATTGCTGCTGCTCGACGAGCCGATGGCCGGGCTTGGCGCCACGGAATCCGCACGCATGGTCAAGCTGCTCGCCGATTTGCGGAAGGAAGTCACGATCGTCCTGGTCGAGCACGACATGAACGCGGTGTTTGCGCTTGCCGACCGTATCACGGTGCTGGTCTATGGACGCGTGATCGCCTCCGACGTGCCGGCCGTGATCCGCGGTAATGAAGAGGTCAAGCGCGCTTATCTCGGCGACCAGCATGTGGTGACCAGCCATGGTGGATAGCGCGCCGCTGCTCGAGGTCGATAGCATCGAGACTTGTTACGGTCTGAGCCAGGTGCTGTTCGGCCTGTCGTTGTCGATCAAAAGCGGCGAGATGGTCGCGCTGATGGGCCGCAACGGCATGGGCAAGACCACGACGGTACGCTCGATCATGGGGTCTGACGGCGCCGCGTGCCGGCGCGGTTCGTTTCGCCGGGCAAGAGGTTCGGGGCTTGCCGGCATTTCGCATCGCGCAGCTCGGCATCGGCCTCGTTCCGGAAGGCCGCCAGATTTTTCCGAATCTTAACGTGCGCGAAAATCTTGTGGCAGCTTCCGCCAATCGCCTCGGCTCCAGCGAACCCTGGACGCTGGAGAAGATTCATGCGCTGTTTCCGCGGCTCGCCGAGCGCGGCAACAATATGGGCAACCAGCTCTCCGGCGGCGAGCAGCAGATGCTCGCGATCGGGCGCGCGCTGATGACCAATCCGCGGCTGCTCATTCTTGACGAAGCCACGGAAGGGCTCGCGCCGTTGATCCGCGAGGAAATCTGGAACTGCCTGTCGATGCTCAAAGCGCGTGGGCAGTCGGTGCTTGTGATCGACAAGAATGTCGAGAACCTCTCGCGCATCGCCGATCGCCATTACATCATCGAGCGCGGCCGCGCGGTATGGAGCGGCACGTCGGAGCAACTGATCGCGGAGCCCGATTTGCAGCACCGTTATCTTGGGATCTGAGGAAGCGCCTTGATTGCCGCCGCGGCGTCAAGAAATTTTCACGAGAAAAGACTTCTTCGCCGTGCATCGGACGAAGCATTCCGTTTTCGTCTGATGGTGAATTGCAATCGGCTTTAACCCCGATTTGACAGCGCATTTCGCGCTGATCTTGATCTCCCGGTCCTGTCTCAGGTTTCGGGGGTTTTGATGTATCTGAAAGTTCGCGGCGGCGCCGTCTCAAGGGGCGGCCGCGCGTCGGCCAAATATGCCTCATCCATTCTCATCGCATCGAGCGTCGTCTGCGGTATGGCTACAGGGGCGCGCGCCGACGATGCAGCCGCGCTGCAACGGCTGGAAGCGAAGATTCAGCAGCTTGAAGATCGGCACGAGAGCGAGATCAAAACCTTGCAGGCCGAGATCAGGCGGCTGCGAAAGGAAAAGCCTGCCGCCGTCGCGGCCACGCAACCGCCCGCCGCGCAGTCGGCGGCTACGCGCCCGGCGGCAGAGCAAACAGCATCGTCCTCGATTCTGCCTCACGGCCTGCCGCCGCCGGCGGCGCCGGCCAAAGTATTGATGACCTATGACCGCGGCTATCACTTCGGTTTTTCGGATGCGACCGGCGACAACACGGTTGAGCTGTTCGGGCGCCTTCAGGTCGATACCGGCGGCTACACCAATTATACGCCGGCGCCGCAGACGCTCGACCGAAAGGGTCTTTCCGACGGCATCGATCTGCGCCGCGCCCGCATCGGCGTGATCGGCACCTTCATGAGCGACTGGCACTACGCCTTTGTCTACGACTTCGGCAATTCGTCCGATAGCAGCAACATCGACAATGCGTTTGCCAGCGCCAATTCGAGCACGAGCCCGACGACGAGCAACGCGTTCCTGTCCGGTGTGGAGAATGCGTTCATCACCTACAACGGCTTTTACAGCCATGGCCAGCAATTCCCGGTCGCGTTCGACTTCGGCATCATGGACGTGCCGTGGACGATGGAAGAGGCGACGAGCTCGAACGACCTGATGTTCATGGAGCGGTCGACCGCGCAGGTCATCGCTGCCAGCTTCGGCGGCGGCGATTTCAGGTCGGCGATCGACGTGCGTTCGAACAACGACCGTTACTGGCTCGGTCTCTATCTCACCGGTCCCAATGCGGGCGCGTTGCACACGGCTGGCGCGTCCTGCAACACCGGCACAGTCGCCGTCACCGCGGGAACGCCCTGCGTGACCAGCGCGCAGATGACGGGGCAGGGGCCGCAACTGGCCTTCCTCGCGCGCGGTGCCTATCAGGTGATCCAGGAAAAGGACGCGACCTTCCACCTCGGATTCAACTACGCCAACCTGTTTGAACCGAGCACCGGCGCCAATCTGCAAGCGATCTCGTTGTCGGACCGGCCGGAGCTTCGCGTCGATCCGGCCTCGTTCCTGGCGACCGGCAATATTCCGGCAAGCGGCGGACAGGTGTTCGGCGTCGAGGTCGCAGGCTCCTACAAGAACTTCTTCGCGCAAGGCGAATATTATCACTACACCATCGATACGCGCGCCGCGGTGCCGACCTCGCCGGGCAATTTGCAGGGCGGCGTCGCCGGCCCTACGCTGAATTTCGACGGCGGCTATCTGCAAGCGAGCTACAGCATCGGTGGCGTCAGGCACTACGATCCGACGCGCGGTGCCTACACCGGTGTGATTCCGGAAGCGCCCATGGTGTGGGGAGGTGCCGGCTGGGGCGCGTTTGAATTTGCGACGCGCTTTACCGTCATCAATCTCAACAGCCCGTATCTGACCACGGCCGTTCTCGGCCCCGCTTATTCCGCGCCTGGCGTCTTCACCGGCGGCACCACCACCTATGGCGGCGGCAAGGAGACGAGCTACGGCATCGGGCTCAACTGGTATCCGAACCTCAACATGAAGTTCATGCTCGATTACGAGCACGTCGTGGTCGACAATCCGCAATTCTTTGGCGGGCCGAACTATCGCGGCGCCACCATCGACTGGATCGGTGCGCGCACGCAGTTGGTGTTCTGAGGCTGCTTTCTTATCCCTCCCCCGCGAGCGATAGCGAAGGGTGGGAGGGAAGGCCGTAGCGAAGCGCAGGCCAGGGTGAGGATATTACGGCGAACCCCCACCCCCAACCCCTCCCCGCAAGGGGGAGGGGAGCTTACTCAAAACATCTCGAAATATTCGCGATGCTCCCAGTCCGAGACCTCGGCCTGGAAACGTTCGAGTTCGGCGTTCTTGATGTGGAGATAATAATCGACAAAGCCCGCGCCGAGCTTGTCGCGGAAGAAGACATCTTCCTTCAGCGCGTCCAGCGCTTCGCCCAAGGTTTTCGGCAACGCCGCGGCTTGCGTCTCGTAAGGGGTGTCGGCGGCTGGAGGGGGCTCGAGCGCACGATCGATGCCGTCGAGGCCCGCGAGGATCTGCGAAGCCATGTAGAGGTAGGGGTTGGCGGCGGGTTCGCCGATGCGGTTTTCCAGCCGCGTTGCCGGATCGCCCTTGCCGCCGAGCATGCGCACCATCACGCCTCTATTGTCGCGGCCCCAGATCGCGCGGTCCGGCGCCAGCGAATAGGCGCGGTAGCGCTTGTAGCCGTTGATCGTCGGTGTCGCGAACAGCGCCGAGGCGCGCGCGTGCTGCAACAGGCCCGCAAGATAATGGCGGCCGAGCGGGCTCAAGCCGGCATCGCTTTCCTTGCTGCCTTCTTTCGCCATGAAGGCGTTCTCGCCGTCGGAGCGCGCGACCAGCGACTGATGCAGATGCCAGCCGGAGGCAAACACGTGGGGCAGTTTCGGCCGGCACATGAAGGTTGCGTGATAGCCGTGCCGCCGCGCGATCTGCTTCACGGCGCTGCGGAACAGCACCATGGTATCGGCAGGCTCGATCCCCTTCGTCGGGTTGAAGGTGAATTCGCACTGGCTCGGGCCGAATTCCACCTCGACAGAGCGCAAGGGCATGCCGAGTGCGAGGATATCGCGCCGGATGATGTCGAGCGCCGGTGCCATCTGGTCGTAGCGTTGCTCGGTCAGATATTGGTAGCCCTGCGAGAGCAGGCTGACATCGGGCGGCTGGCCGGGCTGGCCTGCATCGCTCGGAGCCATCTTCGGATCTTCAAGCTTGAAGATGTGAAACTCGACTTCGAGCCCGGCGACGAAATCGAAGCCGCGTTGCCCGAGCTGATCCAGAACTTTCCGGAACAGGTGCCGTGTCGCAAACGGCACGGGCCGTCCGTCGGAAAAATACACGTCGCACAAGAGCCAGCCGGTCGAGGGCGCCCACGGCAGCACGCGAAAGCTTGTGGGGTCGGCGACCATCAGCACATCGGCCGCGCCTTCCATCTCCGGCATCCCAAAACCGCCGCCTGCGGTGAAGACCGGAAATACCGTGCGGTGCGCGGTGTCCTTGGCGAACATCGTGGTGGTGATGGTGCAGCCGCTTTCAAGTGATGCGAGCGCCTCGGTTGCGACCAGCGTCTTGCCGCGGAGGATGCCGTGCTGATCGGGAAAGCCTAAGCGGATGGTTTCGAGTTTTTGTTCCTCGACGATGCGGCGGATGCGGTTTGCCGCCTCCTTCTGCTCGCCGGACCACAGGCCGTGACGCTCAACGAAAGTCAAAGTATCTCCCCGTCAGTCATTCCGGGGCGATGCGCAGCATCGAACCCGGAATCTCGAACTTCCGGGTCTGGTGCTTGCGCACCATCCCGGAATGACGATGTGGCGAACAGTAGCGACCACTCACACCACCCGCAGATGCGGAGCCTTGTCCGCAATCTCCTCAGGCACCGGCGCCACCCACGGCGCGCCGCGGCGGCGCTTCACGTCGACTTCCATCCAGAAGGTCTCCCAGCCACGGGTCGGCCCGATGCCGTCCATCGTCGCCGGCCCCTGAATGCTGCGGGCATGCGCGGCGTCGAGGAACATGAAGGGCTTCTCGCCTTTGACTGCCTTCTCGATCTCCTGCCGCAGCAAACGGCGATACTGCACGATCGCCTTGTCGGCACTGCCGAGGTGCTCCCTGGTGCGGTCCTGGATCGGTCCCATCGATTCCACCGCCCACTGGTCGTGCACGTTGATGTCGCTTCCCATGCCGGTATAGGTCGCGGTCTGCTGTTCGTGCGGGTCGAAGCCGTAGTCGTTCGACTTGTTCTTGCGCGAGACGTAATCGGGCAATTCATAGAGTTCGAGGCGCTGCTCGCGCATCTTCTTCTTGTCGACCGGCGCTGCGTAACTCGTGAAGATCGCATACCAGTAACAATTCTCGTCATCGACCGGCACATGCCACTGTGTGATCGTCATCTCCGTGCTCATGGGAATGACGAAGGCATGCGGGAAAAGCTGGTTGGTAACGCGCACATGCGTGCGCTCGTCGTCGATTTCGCGGAGCGCAATCAGCCGCAAGCCATATTCGGTCTGCTCGACATTGATGATCGGGCGATCGTATTCGCGCAGGATTTTTGTCATCGGCATTTCACTGCCGGCGGAGGCGCCACGGAACTGGCGGCCATAGGCGCCGGAGGTGTCTTCATCCTCGAAGAAGCGGTGCAGGAACGAGGCGTGCGACGGATCGATGCCGACTTCGAGTGCTTGTAGCCAGTTGCAGCCGATGCGGCCCTTGAACGCGAAAGTGTGGCTGTCGGGCGCAACGAAGCAATCGATTTCCGGAAAGGCCGGTGGCTCGCCTTCGCCGAGATACGCCCAGAGAATGCCGCCCTTCTCCACGACGGGATAAGCGCGCTGCTTGATGCCGCGGCAGAGTTTGGAATCCTTCGGCTCAGCCGGCGTCTCCAGGCACTGGCCCGATGCATCGAACAGCCAGCCGTGGAAGGCACAGCGAAGACCGCCCTGTTCAAGCCGGCCGAAGGCGAGGTCAGCGCCGCGATGCGCGCAGTGCCGCTCGATCAGGCCGTAGCGCCCCTGCTCGTCGCGAAACAGCACGAGGTCTTCGCCGAGCAATTTGACGGGGCGAACCGGCCGCGGGCCTTCGAGTTCATCGACGAGCGCCGCCGGCTGCCAGTACATCCGCATCAGTTTGCCGCAGGGGTCTTTCGGGCCCGTGCGCGTGATCAGGTCGTTCTGTTCCTGGCTCATCATGGCGCGTTAGCTCATCCTAAAAAGGCTTGCGATGGAAGGCAGTCGCAGCGTAGTGTTCGTCTATTGAACAAATGTTCAATTATTCTAACACAGCTTTTCGACTTCGCAAGCCTCTCATGGTCAAGCCCAAGCGCACCGACAGCGAGCCCCGCGCCACCGATTTCGTCGAGAGCCTCGATCGGGGTTTACGGCTGTTGCAGGCGTTCGGCGAACGATCTGCGCCGATGACGCTGAGCGAAATCGCAGGCCTCGCCGGTCTGCCGCGCGCCACCGCGCGGCGCATTCTCTTCACGCTCCAACACGGCGGTTATGTCTCAAGCGACGGCAAGTTGTTTGCGCCGACGCCCCATGTGCTGACGCTTGCAGGCGCCTATTTGCGCTCGAACCAGCTTGTCGCCGTGCTGCAGCCTGCACTCGACGAGATTGCCACAGCCGCGCAGGAGATCAGTTCGCTCGCGGTGCTTGATGGCGACAACGTCGTGTTCATCGCGCGCGGCAGCCCGACGCGGATTTTTTCCGGCGGCGTCGATATCGGCTACCGCTTGCCCGCCTTCTGCACCGCCGTCGGCCGCGCGCTGCTCGGCCGGCTCGGCGATGCCGAGTTGAAGGCGAGATTGGGCGCGATGAAGCGCGAGGCGCTGACGCCGCAGACGGTGACCGATCCGAAGCGGCTATTGGCCGCTATCGTCGCCGACCGCGCGCGCGGTTATTCCCTCCTCGATCGCGAGGCCGAGCCGCATTTTCGTTCCATCGCGGTACCCGTGAGACGCTACGAAGGTACCATTGTGGCCGCGATCAATATCGGCGCGCATGTCGACCGCATCTCCACCGATGAGATGGTCAAGCGCTTCCTGCCGCTGTTGCGCGAGCGGGCGGCGCAGGTCGCACGAAAGCTGGTCTGACGGCCGGGAAAATTCACCCCACCGGGAGCTCCGATCTGCTAGAATTCGCAACGAAGGGATCCGACGGATGGCTAATCTCGGACCTGAACGCAGACTTGCCGCGGTGGTTGCCGCCGACATGGTCGGCTACAGTCGGCTCATGGAGGTCGACGAGGCGGGAACGCTTGTACGCCTCAAGACTCATCGGATTGAGCTCATCGATCCGGCCATCGCGAAAAACCGCGGTCGCATCATCAAGACCACCGGCGACGGCATTCTGGTAGAGTTCCAAAGTGTCGTCGACGCAGTCGTTTGCGCCGCCGAGATACAACGGCGCATGATGCGGCGTAACGCCGACGTCCCGCAGGTGCGGTGGATACAATTCCGTATCGGTATAAATCTGGGCGACGTAATCGTCGATGAAGACGACATCTTCGGCGACGGGGTCAATATCGCCGCCCGCCTGGAAACGATCGCTGAACCGGGCGGTATCTGTGTCTCCGCGGCCGTACGCGATCAGGTTGGTGACCGACTGGAGGACATCGTCTTCGAGGATCTTGGCGACCAGCAGGTCAAGAACATCGCGCGCCCAATTCGCGTTTTCCGGATTCGGCTTGAGCAAAACGCCAGCGCCGCGCCGGAGCTCGCGAAGAAGGCCGCGGTTGCGACGGCATCCGCGAAGAAGCCGTCCATTGCCGTGCTGCCGCTCGCCAATATGAGTGGTGATTCCGAGCAGGAGTTCTTCGCCGACGGCCTCACCGAGGACATCATTACAGAGTTGTCACGCTTCCATGAACTGCTCGTTATCTCTCGCAATTCCACCTTCGTGTACAAGGGCAAGGCCGTCAAAGTGCAGGAGGTCGCGCGTGAGTTTGGCGTCGACTATATCCTTGAGGGGAGCGTGCGGAAGGCAGGCGGCCGTATCCGCGTCACGGTACAGCTGATCGACGCGGAAACCGACCGGCACATTTGGGCCGAACGCTACGACCGCGAACTCGAGGACATCTTTGCCATCCAGGATGAAATCACGCGTGCAATCGTCGCAACATTGCAGGGGCGCGTCGAGGCGGCCACGCATGACCGTGCGAAACGCAAGCCCACGGATAATATGATTGCTTACGAGTGCGTGCTGACCGCCAAGGTGCTGCATCATCGCGCGACGCGATCGGATAATGAGCAAGCGCAGCGCCTGCTCGACCGCGCCCTCGCACTCGATCCGAACTACGCCCATGCTCACGCCTGGAAGGCATGTGTGCTTGGCCAGACATGGGTTTATGACTGGTGCGCGGATCGCGATGCCACCTTTCAGCAGGTCGGCGCGGAATTGGAACTTTCGCTCGCACTGGATGACAATGACAGCGACGTGCACCGGATTCTCGCTGCGGTGAATCTGAATCGCGACGATCACGACAAGGCCGCGTACCATCAGGAGCGAGCGCTCACGCTCAATCCCAACTACGATCTCGTCGTGGTGCAACAGGGCGAGCTTCTGACGTGGCTAGGGCGGCCGGAGGAGGGTATCGATTGGATCAGGAAGGCGATGCGCCTCAATCCCTATCACCCGGAGCGCTTCTGGAGCCACCTCGGTCGTGCCTGTTACTGCGCCGAAAAATATGCGGAAGCCGCCGAAGCCTTCTCGCGGCTTACGCGGCCAGACCACACGCATCATGCCTTCCTGGCCGCCACTTTCGCGCAAATGGATAATTCGGTCGCAGCCGCTGCGCACGCTGCCGAGGTCCTGAAACGCGAGCCGCAATTCTCAGTGGCGGCCTATCTTGGCACCCAGCACTACAAGCACGAAGTCGACCGCGGACGGCACGAGGCTGGCCTCCTCAAGGCCGGCCTGCCGGCGTGATCGAAACCGCGGCCCTAGACCGCAATGCTGTGCAAGCCGAACGAGCGAGCTTCGCTCTGCAACGCCGGCCGTACCGTATCGATCAGCCGAGCGGCGGCGGCATCTACCGAGAGACCTGCGGTATCGACGACGGCGGAGGCGCGGGCGTAGAGCGGTTCGCGGCTTGTCAGAATGTTGCGCAACTCGGCCATGGCCGAACGATCGTCGGCCATTGGGCGCAGATCGCCCTGCTTGCGAACACGCGCCATGTGTTCTTCCGGCTCGGCCTTCAGCCAGATCGTATAGAACGAGGAAAGAATCAGGTCGAAAGTTACGGGTTCGGAGACGATACCGCCGCCGGTTGCGAGCACCGTTAGTTCCTTCCGCGCCAATAGTTGCGTCAGCGCGGCCTGCTCCAGGCGGCGAAAACCTTCCTGGCCGTAGAGCGCGATGATCTCGGCGACGGAGAGGCCGTTCTGCTCTTCGATTTCCTTGTTCAGCTCGACGAAATTCCAGCCGATCTTTTTCGCAAGCAGCTTGCCGAGCG
This sequence comes from uncultured Alphaproteobacteria bacterium, assembly GCA_963788885.1. GTDB lineage: Bacteria > Pseudomonadota > Alphaproteobacteria > Rhizobiales > Xanthobacteraceae > Bradyrhizobium. The sequence goes on from CAWBIR010000006.1 coordinate 199,288, forward strand.
TCGATTTGCCCGCGCCGCGCAAGCCAATCAGCGCAATTCCTGCAAACGATTTCAGCCGTTGCTGTGAAGCGCTCTGGCCGGCGAGAATGTCCTTGGCCTGCGCGATCTGGTTCGGGTGCGCTTTGCGCAGGAGATCGCGGATCACCGCCCAGTCCGGCGATGGCTCGGCAGCCGGAATCAAATCTTCCAGATGCGCGCCCATCGCGTTCGACACCCGCCGCAGCAACACGATCGAGACGTTGCCTTTTCCGCTCTCGAGCTGTGCAATGTAGCGCTCGGAAATGCCGGAGACCTTTGCCAGCACCTTGCGCGACATGCCGCGCAGCGCACGCATGGTGCGCACTCGCTGTCCAAGTTGGTCGAGAAAGCTGGCTTCGGGATCGCCAGTGCTGCCCATTTGAAGTTCCTGGGTCATGATCCCCCATGCGAAGCGCAACGAATTCGGCGCGGACCTATAGGAAACATAATGCCGAGGAGGATTGACAGCAAGCGCGTGGAGTGCCTTTCTATGAATTATAATGCTTAAAACTCGAGCGAAGCTGGTCTTCGCGTCGGGCGCGAGGGAGCTTCAAGGGGATCGGCATGAGCGAGACATCGGGCGCTTACAATGCAGTGACCTATCTGCTCGACCGCAACATCGATGAGGGGCGGGCCGACAAGCTTGCCTATACCGACACCGTTTCCGAACTGACCTATGGCGAGTTGCAGCGGCAGAGCTGCCGGGTCGCCAATATGCTGCGCCGGCTCGGCGTTCGCCGCGAAGAGCGCGTCGCGATGATCATGCTCGACACGGTGGATTTTCCTTCCGTGTTTCTCGGCGCGATGCGTGCCGGTATCGTGCCGGTGCCGCTCAATACGCTTTTGACCTCGGATCAATATGCCTATGTGCTCGCCGATTGCCGTGCGCGGGTGCTGTTCATTTCCGAAGCGCTATTGCCGGTCGTGAAAGACATGCTCGGCCGCATGAGCGATCTCGAACATGTCGTGGTGTCGGGCAAGGACGCGCATGGCTACAAGAATCTCGCCGAAGAGCTCAAAGACGAACGCGATACGTTTGCGACCGCGGCGACGCACCCGGATGAACCCGCCTTCTGGCTCTATTCGTCGGGCTCGACCGGCATGCCCAAGGGCGTGCGGCATCTGCATGCCAATCTCGCCGCGACCGCCGAGACCTATGCCAAGCAGGTACTCGGCATTCGCGAGGACGACGTCTGCCTGTCGGCGGCGAAATTGTTTTTCGCTTATGGCCTCGGCAATGCAATGACCTTTCCGATGTCGGTCGGCGCCACCACCGTACTCAATCCGGAGCGTCCGACGCCGGCTGTAATGTTTGCGCTGATGAACAAATATCATCCCAGCATCTTTTACGGCGTGCCGACGCTGTTCGCTGCGATGCTGAACGATGAGTCTCTGAAAGCGCATGGCGGCGGTGATCGTTTGCGCGTCTGTACTTCCGCGGGCGAAGCGCTGCCGGAATCGGTCGGCAATGCCTGGAAGGCGCGCTTTGGCGTCGACATTCTCGATGGCGTCGGCTCGACCGAACTGTTGCACATCTTCCTGTCGAACGCGCCCGGCGACATCCGATATGGCTCCTCGGGCCGTCCTGTGCCGGGCTACAAGGTGCGGCTGGTCAACGAGGCCGGCGCCGATGTCGCGGATGGCGAGGTCGGCGAATTGCTGGTGGATGCGCCTTCCGCCGGCGAGGGCTACTGGAATCAGCGCAGCAAGAGCCGCCGCACCTTTGAAGGACACTGGACGCGCACCGGCGACAAATATGTGCGCGAGGCCGATGGGCGTTACATCTTCTGCGGCCGCAGCGACGACATGTTCAAGGTCTCCGGCATCTGGGTGTCGCCGTTTGAGGTCGAGAGCGCGCTGATCACCCATCCCGCGGTGCTTGAGGCCGCGGTGGTGCCGGAGGCAGATAGCGAAGGCCTGCTCAAGCCGAAAGCGTTTGTGGTGCTGCGCGCCGGCGCCAAAACAGATGGCCTCGACGAGGCGCTGAAAGAACACGTCAAGCAGAAAATCGGCGTCTGGAAATATCCGCGCTGGATCGAAACCGTCGACGCCTTGCCGAAAACCGCGACCGGCAAGATCCAGCGGTTCAAGCTGCGTGAGGATAGTAAGTGATAGCCGTCGCCGTACGGCGCGCTCTGCTCTCTCCCCCCTTGCTCTCTCGTTCCCTCTCCCCTTGCGGGGGAGGGTTAGGGAGGGGGGTAGGTCGCAAGCGCGGTGTTCGTGAGTACCCCCCTCTCCAACTCTCCCCCGCAAGGGGGGAGAGGGCGCAGCACGTCGTGCTGTTACTATCGAGGTCCACATGACCTCACTCGCACCCTCAGGCCATCTGCATATCGGCGACAGCGATCTCGAATATCGCATGATCGGGCCCGCGCCGCGTGAGGCGCCGACCATCGTGATGCTGCATGAGGGGCTGGGTTCGACGGCGTTGTGGGGCGACTTTCCGGATCGTTTGCAGGCCGCGACCGGAATGGGCGTGTTCGTCTATTCGCGCGCCGGCTATGGCGCTTCGACGCCGGTCACGCTGCCGCGCCCGCTCGACTATATGAGCCGCGAAGCGCTCGACGTTCTTCCTGCGCTGCTCGAAACGATCGGTTTTGCGCGCGGCGTATTGCTCGGCCACTCCGACGGCGCCTCGATCGCGGCGATTTATGCCGGTGGCACCGGCGATCATCGCGTCCGCGGCGTCGTGCTGATCGCGCCGCATTTCATCACGGAAGATATGGGGCTGGCCGCGATCGCAGCGACCAGACGTGCATACGAGACGACTGATCTGAGGACAAAACTCGCGCGCTGGCATCAGAACGTCGACAACGCATTCTATGGTTGGGCCGACGCCTGGCTTGACTCCAACTTTCGTCGATGGGACATCAGCGACTATCTCGCTTACATTCGCGTGCCTGTCGCAATTCTGCAAGGCGACGGCGATCAATATGGGACAATTCGCCAGATCGAGATCGCGCAGGAGGAATGCTATTGCCCGGTCGACGTGACCATCGTACCGGGCGCGGGACATTCACCGCATCGTGAGGTGCCTGAATTGACGCTCGCAACTATTTCGGAATTCGTCAGCCGTATTTTGACGGTGCATGAAGGCGCAGGGCACAGCGCCGTTTAAATTTTTAAGTAGTGGTTTTTGATCAATGAATATTACCTCGTCGACCGCGGCGCATTTGCCGCTGCCCGAATGGGCCTACGTGCCCGGCGAACCGGCGGATGGCGAACCGGATCACGAGAGTTTGTGGCGAGCCAAGGCGCTGGTGCCGGCGCAATTCTTTGGCTTCGTGCCGGCGCGGCATCCCGCGCTTCGCTACGGCATTGCGCTGAATGACGCCGGCTATTTCTGGGAATTGCAGGAAGTGCTGGAGGCCGTCTGGGCCGCCGCGCCGCAAGGCGGACGCGAGCGTGTTCTGCTGCGCGCCTGCATCCAGATGGCCAATGCCAATCTGAAACTTCGGATGCAGAAGCCGAACGCAACCGCGCGGCTGTGGCACGAAGCACTCGCGGCGATCAGGGACTTGCTGTCGCGCCGCTCGAGCGGTGCCGGCGCCGGCTTTGCCGATCGGTTTCCGGCGGCTCACCTCGCCAGGCTGCTGGAAGCCCGACTCGCCCAGCCCGCCTTGTCGAAGACCGACTGGATTGCGATCGGGTCGATCGGAAAAATATGAAAGAAAATGCATATTTTTTGATCTAACGCTCTAGACCTGCCGGTTAACATGCATTATTGTGCATGTACCCCTTAACAAGAACCGCAATCAGGGATGGGCCCATGGCCGGTGACGAACGCGTTCTCGCAGGCGGCGCGCGCTTTATCGATTTTCAGACCGAGCCGTCGCGCTACCGGCATTGGAAGCTTGCCGTCGACGGCGAAGTCGCGACGTTGACGATGGACGTCGACGAGAATGGCGGACTGTTCGAAGGCTATCAGCTCAAGCTGAATTCCTACGATCTCGGCGTCGACATCGAATTGGCGGACGTCGTGCAGCGCCTTCGCTTCGAACATCCTGGCGTGAAGGTGGTGATTCTGCGCTCGGGCAAGAACCGCGTGTTCTGCGCCGGCGCCAATATCCGCATGCTGGCTGGCTCCACCCATGCGCACAAAGTCAACTTCTGCAAATTCACCAACGAGACGCGCAACGGCTTTGAGGATTCATCCGAAAATTCCGGGCAGCGCTTCATCACCGTCGTCAACGGCACCGCGGCCGGCGGCGGCTACGAGCTCGCGCTCGCCACCGATCACATCATTCTGGCCGACGACGGCTCTGCGGCGGTGGCATTGCCCGAAGTGCCGCTGCTCGCCGTTTTGCCCGGCACCGGCGGGCTGACGCGGGTGGTCGACAAGCGCAAGGTGCGCCGCGATCACGCCGATTATTTCTGCACCATCGAGGAGGGCATCAAGGGCAAGCGCGCGGTTCAGTGGCGGCTGGTCGATGAGATCGTGCCGAACAGCAAGCTGGAGGCCAAGGTTGCCGAACGCGCGAAAGAATTTGCCGCCAGCTCCAAGCGCAATGCCGGCGGAAAGGGGATTTCGCTGACGCCGTTGTCGCGCGCCATCGGCGACACGACCATTCGTTACGGCACGGTCAGCGTCGATATCGACCGCGCCTCACGCATCGCCACCATTTCGATCGCGGCGCCGGAAGCCTCACCGCCCGCCGACATCGATGGTCTGATCGCACAAGGCGCCGCGTTCTGGCCGCTCCAGGTTGCGCGCGAACTGGACGATGCGATCCTGCATCTTCGCATCAACGAACTTCAGATCGCCATGATCGTGTTCAAGTCGCATGGCGATCCGGCCCGTCTGCTGGCCTACGACAATTTCCTCGAAGCCAACAAGGCGCAATGGCTGGTCAACGAGATCAGGCAATACTGGAAACGCGTGCTCAAGCGCATCGACGTCACCTCGCGCACGCTGGTCGCGCTGGTCGAGCCCGGCTCCTGTTTCGCCGGCACGCTCGCCGAACTCGTGCTCGCCGCCGACCGCTCCTATATGCTGATCGGCACGCGCCAGGGCGATAACCGCGCAGCGCCGACCGTCCAGCTCTCGACGCTGAATTTCGGCGCCTATCCGATGAGCCATGGTTTGACGCGGCTTCAATCGCGTTTCCAGGCCAACCCTTCCGATCTCGAGCGCGCGCGCGAACGTATTGGCGAGGCGCTCGATGCCGAAGAGGCCGAAGCGCTCGGGCTCGTCACCTTTGCACTCGACGACATCGATTGGGACGACGAGGTCCGCGTGTTCCTCGAGGAGCGCGCGAGCTTTTCGCCCGACGGTCTCACCGGCATGGAAGCGAACCTGCGTTTCGTCGGACCGGAGACCATGGAATCGAAAATCTTTTCGCGCCTCACCGCCTGGCAGAACTGGATCTTCCAGCGTCCCAATGCGGTCGGCGAGGAGGGCGCTTTGCGCCGCTACGGCACCGGGCAGAAGGCGCAGTTCGATACGACGAGGGTTTGATCGCGACACGGGAGCGAGCAAGGAGCACGCCATGAACGTCAACATCATGAACGTCGACTACTCGACCAAGATTCCCAACAATGTGAATCTGAGCGAGGACCGCCAGGTGCTGAAAGCGCTCGAGGGCTGGCATCCCGGCTATATGAACTGGTGGGGCGACATGGGACCGGAAGGTTTCCAGCAGTCGCTGGTCTATCTGCGCACGGCCTACTCGGTCGATCCGCGCGGCTGGGCCAAATTCGATTACGTCAAGATGCCCGACTATCGCTGGGGTATCCTTCTTGCTCCACAAGAAGAAAATCGCGTCGTTCCCTTCGGCGAGCATTATGGCGAGCCCGCCTGGCAGGAAGTGCCCGGCGAATACCGCGCGATGCTGCGGCGGCTGATCGTGATCCAGGGCGATACCGAGCCGGCGTCGGTCGAGCAGCAACGCCATCTCGGCAAGACCGCGCCTTCGCTCTATGATTTGCGCAACCTGTTTCAGGTCAACGTCGAGGAGGGCCGTCACCTCTGGGCGATGGTCTATCTCCTCCAGAAATATTTCGGCCGCGATGGCCGCGAGGAAGCCGACGAATTGTTGCGCCGGCGCTCCGGCGACGCCGACAGCCCACGCATGCTGGGCGCCTTCAACGAGGCGACGCCGGACTGGCTGTCGTTCTTCATGTTTACGTACTTCACCGATCGCGACGGCAAGATGCAACTGCACTCGCTGGCGCAGTCGGGCTTCGATCCGCTGTCGCGCACCTGCCGCTTCATGCTGACGGAAGAAGCGCATCACATGTTCGTCGGAGAGACCGGCATCACCCGCGTGGTGCAGCGGACCTGCGATGCGATGAACGAGGCCGGCATCACCGACCCCACCGAGATCGCAAAGGTCCGCGCGTTAGGGGTGATCGATCTGCCGACCATCCAGAAGAAACTGAACCTTCATTATTCGCTGTCGCTCGATCTCTTCGGCTCGGAAGTCTCGACCAACGCGGCGAACGCTTTCAACGCCGGCATCAAGGGCCGCTATCACGAGACCCAGATCAACGACGATCACCGCCTGCACAGCGACACCTATCCGGTGCTGAAACTCGTCGATGGAAAGATCACGCGCGTCGACGAGCCGGCGCTCACGGCGCTCAATATGCGCTTGCGCGACGACTACACCCAGGACTGCGTCAAGGGATTGCTGCGCTGGAACAAGGTGATTTCGACCGCCGGCTTCGATTTCAAGCTGACGCTGCCGAACGTCGCCTTCCATCGCGCCATCGGCGAGTTCAGGGATATTCACGCCACGCCCGATGGCGTGTTGATCGACGATGCGGCCTGGAGTGCGAAGAAGAGCGCGTGGGTCCCCTCAGCCGAAGACGGTGATTTCATCGCTTCCCTGATGAAACCGGTGACCGCCGCCGGCGAATTCGCCTCCTGGATCTCGCCGCCCAAGATCGGCATCGACAACAAGCCCGGCGATTTCGAATACGTGAAGATCGAGACGTGATTCCTTCCTTACCTCTCCCCGCTTGCGGGGAGAGGGAGCGCATCTCACGGAGTGGTTCGGCGTCTCAGTGCGGCGGCTCGGCAACCTTCGGCAGCCGGGCTCCGGCTGCGGTCCATTCGTCGTAGGACCGGAACGGCAGTCCGAGCCGTTCGTAGGACACCCGAAGATAGCCGTCGCGACCGACAGCGACCGCGTCGGGCCGCACGGCTCTGACTTCCTGCGCAATTACTCCGACATAGGCCTTCTCGCTGCCGTTGTACGCGAAGCGGTAGTAACCGAGCCCGTTGTCGAGCCGGCCCAGCAGCACGACATCGTGTTTCAGCATGATGTCCGAGCGGCGCCCGCCACCGCGACCGCCGCCGCCACGAAATCCTCCTCCGCCGCCGCCTCGGAAGCCACCACCGCCACGGAAGCCGCCACCGCCTCGGAATGCGGCAGCTCGATGTCCGCCGCCGGCGAACCGGGCGCCGCCACCGTGACGCATGCCCGCAGAAGGCCTGAAATGTCCGGCCCTTGAAGCTGCTCGGTTGCCTGCTCTCACACTTCCGGCACCCGCCGCCCGATGTACGGCTTGGCGATTACCAACTTGCGCGTTGCCGCCTGCGCGTCGAGCGCGATCGGCAACGTCGGCCCCCTTCGCGCCCTTCCCCAGCCCATGCCGGGCGGCAATACCGGCGCCGACACCCGCTCCGGCGGCGATGCTTGCGCCCGCGCGATTGGCGCCACCAAACTTTTGTTGCAGGCCCGCATTGTTGTACCGCGCGCCCTGCCGATGCGCGGGATTGTGACTCCAGTGCTCGACACGGGCGCCACGATTGACGTTGATGCCCCCTCCAGCCCAGTTGATGCGGCTGCCGCCCCAGTAGCCGCCGCGGCCCCAGTACCCGCCGGTCGCCCATCGTCCGAGCGCGTAGCCCGCGCCGAACGCGATGCCGGTCGCGATCACACCGGCAGCGATGTAGCCGGGATAGCCCCAGTAATACGGATAGGCCGGATAGTCGGCATATGGCCAATCTCCGTAGACCACCTGCGGTTCATAATAGGGAACGTAGAGGGTGTCCGGCACCGCGGGTTCGATCGCGATGACCTGACGGTTTTGTTCCTGCTTCACGCTCACGACCTGCTGCTTCGTCGTCACGAGCTTCTTCCTGTCGTAAGCCTTCGTGCGCATCCGCTGCACGGCATCCATGACGTCCTGCTCCTGCGCAAGGAACGCTTCGCCGAGCTTCTGCGTCCAATCAAGACGCTCGTTCATCATCTCCAGAGCCGCGGGCGCCGCCACCAGCGCCTTGAGGCTTGCGTCCCAGGTCTGCTTCTCCGCCGCAGCTGTGAGCGCGTCTTCCTTGAGGCTCTTGTTCTCGTTCAACCAGCGTGCAGCGCGCACGACTTCGAGCGGATAGGTCGATGCCATCAGCACGTTCGCAAGCAGCGCGTCCGGATATAATGCGATCGGCGCCACAAGCGCGTCGAGCTCGGCCGGCTTCAGCGCCGGCTGATCAGGAACCGGCGAGGCCGCGCTGGTTGTTGGTTGAGCGGGCACGTTGCCCGGCGTCTGGGTGCTCGGACCGGCACCCTGGCTTCGTGCTGGAATGCTGACGTGCAGCATTCCGAGAAAAACGCTTATCCAGCAGATCGTTCTAAGGAATTGCATGTGGCTGGTGCTCCCGGCAAAGGCTAGGACGCGATCAAACCGGCGGGAGCAACGATACCGATTGATCTAGATCAAAAACAAAATGACGGCGCCAGCTCTCGTGTGAACGGCGCTATGTATTTTCGGAATCAGCATTGTTCCCAACCGCGCCGGCCGCCCAGGGCGGTTCGGGCCTGAGATAAAGGACGAGGCAGCCGATGCACATCGCGAGCCCGACGATCGGATATTTCAGCGCGATGAGGGCTGCGGCCCCGAACACGCACAGCGTGATCAGCGAACGCGCGTGCATGATCGCGCGCACCTTCGTGGCCGACGTGGATGCCGGCTCGATCAACTCCCAGATCAGGGCGATGTAGGTCAGGTTCACGAGGAAGAAGGTCGCCGCATAGAAGGCGACCGGTTGCGGCGACAGCTTGCTCACGGCCATCCAGGCGGTGGAGAGCGGAAGCAATGACATCGAAAACAGGTGCGCGAAATTGAACCACAGCAGCCGGGGCGTTGCTTCGGTGGCGTAGCGCAACAGGTAATGGTGATTGGTCCACACGATCGCGATGAAAAGATAGCTCACCGCATAGCTCAGGCCGGTCGGCCACAGCGCCAAGAGCGCATCAAATGTCGGTTGCTGCGGCGGCCTTAATTCCAGAACCAGCACCGTGATCAGAACGGCGAACACGCCGTCCGAGAACGCGCTTAATCGTTCCGGCGTTGCCCTGCGAAGCATGGTCTTGCCTCATTGAGAGTGGGGCTGACAATCAGCTATCCCAGCCGCCGCCCTTGATGCCGGGATTGGCATAGACGATGCCGCCGTCGACCGCGATGGTGGCGCCGACCACATAGTCGCCGGCGCGCGAGGCGAGATAGATCGCAGCCCCCGCCATGTCCTCGTCGGTGCCGATGCGTCCCGCCGGCACCCGCGTTGCCACCTCATCGGCGTTGTCGCGCGCGGCCTTGTTCATATCCGACTTGAACGGACCCGGCGCGATCGCCGACACCACGATGTGGTCGCCGATCAGCTTGGCGGCCATCCGCCGCGTCAAATGAATCAGCCCCGACTTGCTCGCCGCGTAGGAATAGGTCTCCAGCGGATTGACGAAGATGCCGTCGATCGAGGCGATGTTGATCACTTTCGCCGGCCGCTCGGTGCTCGCAGCCGCCCGCAACGACGCGGCGAGTGCTTTGGTGAGAAAGAACGGCGTCTTGAGATTGAGGTTGATCACCTTGTCCCAGCCGGTTTCCGGAAATTCGTCGAAATCGGCGCCCCAGGCCGCACCCGCATTGTTGACGAGAATATCGAGCTTGCCTTCGCGCTTTCCGATCTCGCCGGCCAGCATCTCGATGCCGGAGGTCGTGGAAATATCGATCGGCAGCGCAACGCACTCGCCGTCATAGGCTGCGGTCAACTCTTTTGCAGTGGCTTCGCATGCGGCGGCCTTCCTCGCCGTGATGTAGACCCTGGCGGCGCCTTGGGCGAGAAAGCCGGCGGCGATCATCTTGCCGATGCCGCGCGATCCCCCCGTCACCAATGCGACACGGCCGCGAAGCGAGAACAGGTCGGTGAACATGCGCATCCTCCGTTGGCTTTGGCCAAGTTCTGGGCGGGGGGTGCGGATGAGTCAACACCTCCGTCGTCCCTGCGAACGCAGGGACCCATAACCACCGGCCTCTATAATTAAAGGCGGCTGTCACGATCGTTCAACGGATGAGCTGCGGCGTATGGGTCCCTGCGTTCGCAGGGACGACCGCTCGATTGCTGGCGGTCAAGCCGCGTTGACGCGCCGGAAGCCGTTCCACATCGCGGTAGCGGCGCCAGAGGTGAGCACCGGCAGGATGCGCTCGTTCTGGTAATTGCCGTTGAGTGAAACCCGCGGCAACGCGGTCGGATATTCCGCGTTTTCCGGGAAAATCATGCCCGGCCGCGTCGTCACCGCGGTTTTGAAGCCGGCCTGCCTGGCGAGTGCGAATTCGCGCGGGCCGGCGGCGGCCCGGTCGCCGTAAGGGTAGGCGAAGTGGAGCGCCGGCCGTTGCAGCGTGTCTTCGATCCGCGAACGGCTCTCCGTCATTTCCTGGTTTGCCATCTCGTCGGACTGCTGGGCGAGGTTGCAGTGGGTCACCGAATGCGCGCCGATCCCAACCAGCGGTTCCTCCGCAAACAGCTTCAACTCGTCCCATGACAAGCAGAGGTCGCTGCAAATCTTGTTCTGGTCTACGCCATTCTGGCCGCACAGCTTGCCGATCTCGCGGGCCAGATCGTCCCGGCCGGGCAATGCACGCAGCCAGTCGTGCAGGCGCTCGAACGCCGCGTTTTTTGCCGACAGCGTCGGGGTATCGATGCGGCTTGTCACACCGTCGATTGTCGCCTCGATGCTGGATGCGTTGGCGATCACCGTCTCGAGCGCGACCCACCACAGATTTCCTGTGGCTTGCGCAAAGTCGCTGGCGACATAGACCGTAAACGGTGCGTCAAATTCGCGCATGATCGGCAGCGCGAAATCGCGGTTGTCGCGATAGCCGTCATCGAAGGTGAAGCTCGCGAAACGGCGGGAGAAGTCGCGCTCGCTCATCCGGCGATGCAACTCGTCCATGGTGACGATGTCGATATCGCGCGAACGCAGATGGGCGAGGACCTCGCGCAGAAATTTTGGCGTGATTTCGAGATGGCGGTTGGGCTGGAATGCCGCCTCACGCGCCGGCCGCACGTGGTGCAGCATGAAAATGCTGCCGACACCGGAGAAGATCGGACGAAACAGGCGGTGCGCGCCGGTTAAATAAAGCGCTTCCAGGCCGGCGCGGATGATGTTGCTGCGTAACTGCTTCATCAGGACTGGATTGGCCGGTTGGAAGGGCGTTCAAACTAGCGGTGGACTCCTGAACAAACGATTAGTCGGGACGGACGCCTTGCAGTCACCAATCCTGTTATTTCGGGTTTGACAGCCCCGCAAGGGTTTGTTTTCTCTCTCATTCCGGTGCCCGTGCTTGACGGTTCCGGCGCGGCCTTCGCGAATTTTTCGCGGGCGTTGCGCCCGGGACGAAAAGCAATAACCGATCAGAGTGTTGCTGGTGTGGTGGATTTGACATTCGTTTCAGTGGTGCGGCGAACGCTCCAAGCGAATGTCAAATCCCAAACCACACCAGAATCTTAATGTCTGCTAGGGGTCCTATGATTCTGACGTTCGCAAAAGTTGCCGCTGAAAAGGGATGCGAACGTTAGAATCGGACCACTAGCGCCCACTTTCCGAAGTTCGTGCTCCGTCGCAGCACCCACCTTCCACGAACTTCGGAAAGTCATGGGCGCTAGCAAAACCTGTTGATTCTAGTGTCGCTTTTCTATTTGAAGTTCCTGAATAGAATTCGCCGCTTGTGATGCAGCAACTTCAAATAGGCGGCACTAGTCCCCCCGTTTGCCGAAATTCGCGCCTGGGGAACGCCAGCAGGTAGTTTGCGAATTTCGTAAAAGACGAGGCCTGTCGCCTCGTTAGGATGTCGGATGCGCGGATTGATCAGGTGGAGTAGCAAATGGTGGCCAGGCACGATACCGCTGGCCGTCATTTGGGCTTTGGCCGCCTGGAGCAGCACATCGCCCCTGGAAACCGAGCTCACCGGCCGCTCGACCGCGGCGCTCAAGGATATTGTGCTCGACAAGAGCAAGATTACCGTGAGCGGCCGCGACGTCACCTTGGCCGCCGACGCTTTCTCCGAAGAGGGCCGCCGCAATGCGGTTGCCGCTATCGAGGCGGTGCCGGGCGTACGTCTGGTCAACGATGAGACCCGTCTCATTCCCGAGGCCAAGCCGTTCGTCTGGTCGGCCGAACGCGATGTGGTGAGGGTTACGCTGACCGGCAGTTCCCCATTGCCGGCGACCAAAGGCAAATTGCTGGAAGCGGCCCGCGCCGACCTTGGCGGCGTCGAGGTCGTCGATCAGACCAACCTGTCGCGCGGCGCCCCACTTCGTTTCGACGAAGCGGCACTCCTGCTGCTCGACCAGGTGGTCAGGCTGAAGGACGGCAAAATCACGATTTCCGATACCAAGGTCAGCCTCGCCGGAATGGCCCGCGAAATCGGCGGCCGGGAGGCAATCGCGGCGGCGATGAAGAATCTGCCCGAGGGTTTTTCGGTCGCTGCCAATGAGATCAAGGCGCCGCCCTACATCTTCCAGGCCAACAAGGATCCGGTGGCGTTGACGGTGACGCTGACAGGCTATGTGCCCGACAATAACGCGCATGCAGCGATCGTTGCCGCCACGGGCCGCAAATTCTTCAGCGAAAAAGTCGTCGACAATCTCAAGACCAGCCTCGGCGCGCCGTCGGGCTTTTCCGGCGCCGTGGTGCCGGCGCTTGGCGCGCTGTCGCGCCTGTCGACCGGGACGCTTGTGGTGTCGGACCGCGAGGCGAAGCTGTCGGGCGATGCGCTCTACGATGCTGCAGCAGGTCAGCTTCGGGCCAACCTGATCAAGGATTTTCCGCAAGGCTGGCAGCTCAAGGCGGATATTTCGGTCAAGCCCGCGGCCGCACCCGTGGATGCGACCGTCTGCCAGCAGTTGTTTTCAGAAGTGCTCGCCAAGGGGATGATCCGCTTTGAATCCGGACGCTCCAGCATCGACGCAGATTCGGCGGGCCTGCTCGATCACCTGATCGAGATTGCGCTGCGCTGCCCGGCTACCAATATCGAGGTCGCCGGGCACACGGATACCGATGGCGATGGTCCCACGAACCAGGCCTTGTCCGAAAAGCGCGCCCAGGCGGTGGTGGATTATCTGGTGAGGGCCGGTCTGCCGGCGAGCCGGTTTACGGCGACCGGCCATGGCAGCACCCAGCCAATCGCCGCCAACGACAGCGACGAAGGCAAGGCGCGCAATCGCCGCATCGAATTCGTCGTGAAGGAGCAGCCATGATCGTCCTGGCAACATTTCATTGGGGCTGGCTGCTTCTCGCATCGCTGTTGGGTTTCGCCATGGGCTGGATCGCGGTGGTTCATCGCGGTCACGGCGTCTCCAAGGCGCTCGCAGGCTGGCTAGGCGCGCTGGTGGCCGCTCTGCTGGCCGCGTCGCTGACGCATCTGGTGCCGGGTCGGCCGGGTTATTGGCTGGACCTCGGCCTGATGATCTTTGCGGTCTATCTGGTCGGCTGCACCGTCGGATCGTGGTTGCGCAACCGGGTGCTTCCCGGACCTAGCGGCGCGAGTTGAGACCGGATTTGCCCAGATCACGGGCATTCGGTGCCTCTCGAAAGGCCGGAAGGCCACCTAATATGTTGAAGGAGCAGGATTATTATCAAAAGGCGAATTCCACTCCGGCGCAAAACCAGCTACCAGATGGGTCGGCGAATTGACCGGAGCGGGCTGCACTTCCGCTTCAGATGTGTGCGCGAGACCGAGAAGCCAATGTTAGAACAGGATCGCCGGACACGGCATTGGCGGTATTGTCCGCACGAGAGGCTTTTCGAGGTCTAGATGTTGGAACCCATACGCAGGGCGATTTCGTTTCTGCGCCACAGGCAGATCTTGCACAAGCTAGGCGTCGCGATCAGCGTCACGGTCATCGGTATTGCCTGCTATGTCCTCTATCACATGCTGCGTGACATCGACACGTTCGAGGTCATCGAGGCGATCAAGAGCACCGAGCCGCGGTCGATTGCGCTCGCCGCGCTGTTCGTCGCCGCAGGCTACTTCACGCTGACATTCTATGACCTGTTCGCCATGCGCACGATCGGCCGCAGAGACATCCCCTACCGCATCAACGCGCTCGCGGCCTTCACCAGCTATTCGATCGGGCACAATGTCGGCGCCAGCGTCTTTACCGGCGGCGCGGTGCGCTACCGCATCTATTCGGCGTGGGGGCTGAACGCGATCGATGTTGCAAAGATCTGCTTTATCGCCGGGCTCACATTCTGGCTCGGCAACGCGGCCGTGCTCGGGCTCGGCATCGCCTATCACCCGGAAGCTGCCTCCTCAGTCGATCAGTTGCCGTCCTGGCTGAACCGCCTGATCGCAATCGCCATCATCATCTGTCTCGTCAGCTACGTGATCTGGGTGTGGATGCGGCCCCGCAATGTCGGCCGCGGGCCTTGGACCGTGGTGTTGCCGGGCGGACCGCTGACGCTGCTGCAGATCGGGATCGGCATCGTCGATCTCGGCTTCTGTGCGCTCGCCATGTACACGCTGGTGCCGGACGAGCCCAATCTCGGCTTCATCGTGGTCGCCGTGATCTTTGTCTCGGCGACGCTGCTTGGCTTTGCCAGTCACTCGCCCGGGGGACTTGGCGTCTTCGACGCCGCCATGCTGGTCGGCCTCTGGCAAATGGACCGTGAAGACCTTCTCGCCGGAATGCTGTTGTTCCGGGTCCTCTATTATATAGCGCCGTTCGTCCTATCTGTAATCTTATTGACGTTTCGAGAGGTTATCGTCGGCACCCGGTCGAAACGGCTGCGGGAGGCGGCGTCCGCGGTCGCTGTAGAGCCGCCGCGCGAAGCCGTCTACGTCCGCGAGCGCGGAGACCACGGGGCCTGACGTCAGTCGGAACTTTATCCTGATGGCAATAGACGAATCTCCTTCATTCTTTTTTTCGCCGTGGCCTGACCGGCTGCGGCACTCGGCCATCATCCTGCTGGCGGCGGTGCTATCGCTGTCGGCCGTGGTCGTGCTCGGTGAATTGTCGGTGCTGCGCGCGGTCGTGATTTTCGTCTGCATTGCCGCGGCCGCCCTGGTGCCGTGGCGCCTGCATGACGCGAGGATGTCGCGTGAGGATGTCCGCGGCGTCAATCCGGTCGAGTCGGCTGCCGTCGCCGCGGTCGTTTCCGGCATGCCGGATCCGGCCGTGTTGCTCGACCGCGCCGGCCGCGTCATTCACCTCAATGCGGCCGCAGCGCAGCTTGCCCCGGCCTTGCGCAAGAACGAACTCGCGCAATTTGCGTTGCGTTCGCCGGAAATCATCACCGCGTTGCGCGAGGCCATCGCGACCACGGAGGTGCGGCGCGCGACCTATCTCGATCACGCGCCTGTCGACCGGTGGATGGAGCTCGTGATCATTCCGGTGCCGGTGCCGACGCTGTTTGGCGGCACCGACAAGTGCATGCTGATGACCTTCCACGACCAGACGCCGCTGCGCCGGGTCGAGGAGATGCGCGCCGATTTCGTCGCCAATGCCAGCCACGAATTGCGCACGCCGCTTGCAGCGCTGTCGGGTTTCATCGACACGCTGCAAGGACCGGCGCGCGAGGATCCGAAGGCGCGCGAGCGCTTTCTCGGCATCATGCACAGCCAGGCGACGCGGATGGCGCGGCTGATCGACGACCTGTTGTCGCTGTCGCGGGTCGAACTTTCCGCCCATGTCCGGCCGGATACGCTGGTCGATATCGCGCCGATTATCAGCCAGGTGGTCGACGGTCTCGAGCCGCTGGCGGGCGAGCGCCAGGTCGAGGTCAATGTCGATCTGCCGGAGACGCCGGCCTGGATCGCAGGCGATCGCGAGGAACTGATGCGGTTGTTCGAGAACCTGGTCGAGAACGCCCTCAAGTATGGCGCCGCGGGCGGCAAGGTGAACGTTTCGCTCACCGCGGCCGTTTCAGGTGAAGGCCAGCCGGAACTTCGCGTCCTGGTGCGCGATTTCGGTCCGGGGATTGCCCCGGAACACTTGCCGCGGCTGACCGAACGGTTCTACCGGGTGGACGTTGGCGACAGCCGCGCCCAAGGTGGAACCGGGCTCGGACTATCGCTGGTGAAACATATTGTTAACCGCCATCGCGGCCGGCTTTTGATCGAAAGCGTGCTCAAACAGGGCGCGACTTTTACCGCCTGCTTTCCCCAGGCCAGGCCGCCGTCTTCGACTTAAAGTTGAGCTATTCCAATAGCTTGCTGTTGTCATCCAACTGTCACCAAACCTTCGTAAAAGCGGCAATGACGGCTCCTAAACGGACCGACGTGAGCGCAATCGCTTACGAGATGGAGACCAGCAATGAATTTCATGAAAACGATCGTCGCTGCCGGCCTGGTCGCCGCATCGACGTCGGCCTTTGCCGCCGACATCACCGGAGCGGGTGCGACGTTCCCGTTCCCGGTCTATTCGAAATGGGCCGATGCCTACAAGAAGGAGACCGGCAACGGACTGAACTATCAGTCGATCGGTTCCGGCGGCGGCATCAAGCAGATCCAAGCCAAAACCGTGACGTTCGGCGCCACCGACATGCCGCTGAAGGTCGATCAGCTCACCAAGGACGGCCTGGTACAGTGGCCGATGGTGATGGGCGCGATCGTTCCCGTCATCAACGTGGAAGGCGTCAAGCCGGGTGAAGTGGTGTTCGACGGCCAAACGCTCGCTGACATCTATCTCGGCAAGATCACCAAGTGGGACGATCCGGCGATCAAAAAGCTCAATCCGAAAGTGAATCTGCCATCCGAGGCGATCACCGTGGTTCGCCGCTCCGACGGCTCCGGCACGACGTTCAACTTCACCGACTATCTCTCCAAGGTGAGCGCTGATTGGAAGACCAAGGTCGGCTCCGGCACCGCGGTCGAATGGCCGGTTGGCGTTGGCGCCAAGGGTAACGAAGGCGTTTCCGGCAACATCAGCCAGACCAAGAATTCGATCGGCTATGTCGAATATGCCTACGCCAAGCAGAACAAGCTGACCTTCACGGCGCTGGTCAACAAGGCGGGCAAGCCCGTGCAACCGACGGTCGCCGCGTTCCAGGCAGCGGCTTCGAACGCCGACTGGGCAAATGCTCCCGGCTACTACGTGATCCTCACCGACCAGCCGGGTGAACAGTCGTGGCCGATCACGGCTTCGACCTTCATCCTCATGCACAGGGAGCCGGCCGACAAGGCGGCCTCCGCGGAAGCCGTCAAGTTCTTCAAGTGGGCTTTCGCCAATGGCGACAAGATGGCCGAGGAACTCGACTACATTCCGATGCCGGACCCTGTGGTCAAGCTGATCGAGAAGACCTGGTCGGCTGACATCAAGAGCTGATGCGCCTTGCATGAACCAACTCCCGCCCGGATACATCGTGTGTCCGGGCGGGTTGCGATCTACCGCCGACAGCCGAGCGTCAAGAGCACCCTGCAAGACGCGCAACGAATATCGCGGTAAAATGTCTCTTCAGTACTCCGCTTCGGTAACGGATCTAGCTGGCTTCGTTCGACTGATTTGGCTTCAGGATTAAGACCGCTGGCGACAAGGCGGCGTCTCGCATGGCGACGGGCGGAACTTTGAACCAGATAGAGGAAATTGGCGTGGCAGACATGGCGGTTCAAAGCGGAGCAATCGACGACGCAGGACCTCACGACCGCGCCCGGGCCCTGAGCGCATTCAAGGCCGGAGACGTCACGTTCTACTGGATCACCCGCGCCTGCGCGATCTCGGTCCTGCTCATCCTTGGCGGCATCATTCTTTCGCTGATCGCCGGCGCATGGCCGGCGATGAAGGAATATGGCTTTGCGTTCCTGTGGACGCAGCGCTGGGCGCCGTCGGCCGATCCGCCCGTGCTTGGCGCGTTGGGCCCGATGTACGGCACGCTGGTCACCTCCTTCATCGCCATGCTGATCGCGATTCCCGTCGGCCTTGGCATCGCGATATTTCTCACCGAGCTTTGCCCGCAATGGCTGCGCCGGCCGATCGGGATTGCGATCGAGCTACTCGCCGGCATTCCATCGATCATCTACGGCATGTGGGGCTTCTTCGTACTGGGTCCGTTCCTGGCCTATACGTTCCAGCCGTTCATGATCGGCCTGTTCGACGGCATTCCGGTGCTCGGCGCGATCTTCGGCGGGCCGCCTTCCTATCTCAGCCTGTTCAACGCCGCGCTCATTCTTGCGATCATGGTGCTGCCGTTCATCACCGCGATTTCCGTCGACGTCTTCAAGACGGTGCCGCCGGTTCTGAAAGAAGCCGCCTACGGCGTCGGCTGCACGACATGGGAAGTGGTCCGCAACGTCGTCATTCCCTACACCCGGGTCGGCGTCATCGGCGGCATCATGCTGGCGCTCGGCCGCGCGCTCGGCGAGACCATGGCGGTCACCTTCATCATCGGAAACTCGTTCCGGATTTCGTCTTCGATCTTTGCGCCGGGCACCACGATCTCGGCGGCGATCGCATCCGAATTCGCCGAGAGCGACGGCTTGCATCAATCCGCGCTCATCCTGCTCGGCCTGCTGCTGTTCGTGCTGACCTTCATCGTGCTGTCGGCCGCGCGGCTGATGCTGCTGCGCCTGGAACAGAAAGCGGGCAAGTAATATGAACCCGATCTACACCCGTCGCCGCCGCAAGGACATCGTCATCCGCACGCTGTGTTTCGGCGCGGCGCTGTTTGGCGTGACCTGGCTCGCGTTGATCCTGTTCACGCTGTTCTTCAACGGCCTCAAGGGCATCAACCTCGAGTTCTTCACCCAGAACACGCCGCCGCCGGGATCGAACGAGGGCGGCCTTTTGAACGCGATCACCGGCTCCATCATCATGACCGTGATCGGCGTTGGCCTCGGCGCGCCGCTAGGCCTGTTCGCCGGCACCTATCTTGCCGAGTATGGCAGGAATGACCGGCTCACTTCCGTGATCCGTTTCATCAACGACATCCTGCTGAGCGCGCCCTCGATCATCATCGGGCTGTTTATCTACGGCGTCATCGTGGTGCCGATGGGCAGTTTCTCGGCGTTGGCGGGATCGCTGGCGCTCGCGGTGATCGTGATTCCGGTCGTGCTGCGCACCACCGAAGACATGCTGTTGCTGGTTCCCAATCCGCTGCGTGAGGCTGCGTCCGCGCTTGGCCTGCCGCGCTCGCTCGTCATCAAGCGCATCGCCTACCGCGCGGCACGCTCCGGCCTGATCACCGGCGTGCTGCTGGCGACCGCGCGTGTCGCCGGCGAAACCGCGCCGCTGTTGTTCACCGCGCTCTCCAACCAGTTCTTCAGCCTGAACCTGACCAAGACGATGGCGAACCTTCCGGTGACGATCAATAATTTCGTCCAGAGCCCTTACGCCTACTGGAAGCAGCTTGCCTGGAGCGGGGCGCTCATCATTACGTTAACAGTACTTGCTCTCAACATCGGGGCGCGCATTCTTGGCGCCGAGAGGACCGCAAAATGACCGATCTTTCTCACCCCGTGAGTGTTCCCCCGACGCCGTCGCCGCCGATGGCCGGTCATGCATCGGCTCATTCCGAGCCGCCGGCCAAGGTCACCGCGCGAGGCCTGAATTTCTACTACGGCGAAAATCAGGCGCTGAAGAACATCAACCTCACGCTCGGCACCAACCGCGTCACCGCCTTCATCGGCCCGTCCGGCTGCGGCAAGTCGACGTTGCTGCGGATTTTCAACCGGATGTACGACCTTTATCCGGGGCAGCGCGCCACCGGCCAGCTGATGCTCGACCAGACCAACATTCTCGATCCCAAGCTCGATCTCAATTTGTTGCGGGCCCGCGTCGGCATGGTGTTCCAGAAGCCCACCCCGTTCCCGATGACGATCTACGAGAACATTGCGTTCGGCATCCGCCTCTATGAGAAGATCTCGCGCTCGGAAATGGACGACCGGGTCGAGAAGGCGCTGCGCGGCGGCGCGCTGTGGAACGAGGTCAAGGACAAACTCAATGCGTCGGGCTTGAGCCTGTCCGGCGGCCAGCAGCAGCGGCTTTGCATTGCGCGCACCGTGGCGGTGCGTCCCGAAGTGATCCTGTTCGACGAGCCGTGCTCGGCGCTCGATCCGATCTCGACCGCGAAAGTCGAGGAACTGATCCAGGAACTCGCCGAAAATTACACGATCGCGATCGTTACCCATAACATGCAGCAGGCTGCCCGCGTCTCCGACAAAACAGCCTTCATGTATTTGGGCGAATTGATCGAGTTCGACGAAACCGACAAGATTTTCACCTCGCCGAACGACCGGCGAACCCAGGACTACATCACCGGCCGGTTCGGCTAGGGAATAGGATCAGGCTCGGCGTGTTCCGGGCATGATCGAAGGAGAGCAGGATGGCCTCTGAACATACCGCGAAGGCGTTCGACAGCGATCTTCAGGAATTGACGCGGCTGGTGGCCGAAATGGGCGGGCTGGCCGAGCGGATGATCGTGGATGCCGTCGATGCGCTGATCCGCCGCGACGTCGCGGTCGGCCGTCGCGTGGTCGAGACCGATGCCGAGATCGACAATCTGCAGCGCCTGATCGAAGAGCGGGCGGTGCTGACGATTGCGCGGCGCCAGCCGATGGCGGTGGATTTGCGCGAGATCGTCGGCGCCATGCGGGTTGCGATCGATCTCGAACGGATCGGCGACCTCGCCAAGAACATGGGCAAGCGCGTCGCGGCGCTGGAAAGCGATTTCCAGCCGCTGAAGCTGATCCGCGGGCTCGAGCACATGACCGACCTGGTGCAGGCACAGGTGAAGTCGGTGCTGGATGCCTACGCGGCCCACGATCTGCCGGCGGCCATGACCGTCTGGAAGAACGACGAGGAAGTCGACGCGATCTGCACCTCACTGTTTCGCGAGCTCTTGACCTACATGATGGAAGACCCGCGCAACATCAGCTTCTGCATTCATCTGATGTTCTGCGCCAAGAACATCGAACGGATCGGCGATCACGCCACCAATATCGCCGAGACCGTCTTCTACATGATCGAAGGCCAGCAAATTCTCGACAAACGACCGAAAGGCGACATGACGACCTTTGCTACAACCGTGCCCGGAAACTGATCTCTGTTTTTCAGGCAATCGCATCACACGCATTTCAAGGACGAAAGCAGGCTAAGCACATGAGCGCACGCATTCTGGTGGTGGAAGACGAGGAGGCGCTGACGACGCTGTTGCGCTACAACCTCGACGCCGAAGGATATGACGTCGAAACGGTCGGACGGGGCGACGATGCCGACACCCGCTTGAAGGAGCGGGTTCCCGATCTGATCGTGTTGGACTGGATGCTGCCGGGACTCTCCGGCATCGAGTTGTGCCGCCGCTTGCGGGCACGGCCCGAAACCAAGCAGCTCCCGATCATCATGCTGACCGCGCGCGGCGAGGAGAGCGAGCGGGTGAGGGGACTTGCGACCGGCGCCGACGATTACATCGTCAAGCCGTTCTCGGTGCCGGAACTTTTGGCGCGAGTTCGTGGTCTGCTCAGGCGCGCGAGCCCCGAGCGCCTCGCCACCGTGCTCACCTATGGCGACATCGAACTCGATCGCGAGAAGCGCCGCGTCGCCCGTTCCGGCCGCCCCGTCGATCTCGGGCCGACCGAGTACCGCTTGCTGGAATTCTTCCTCGAGCACCCGGGCCGCGTGTTCTCGCGCGAGCAGTTGCTCGATAGCGTCTGGGGCCGTGACATCTACATCGACGAGCGCACGGTGGACGTGCATATCGGCCGCTTGCGCAAGCTGCTCAATCCCGGCCGCGAGCAGGATCCGATCCGCACCGTGCGCGGAGCGGGCTATGCGCTCGACGATCGCTTCGCGAAGGTCGAATAGCTTTTCAAAATAAAACGCAGTCATAAAAAAGAGCGCGCCCAAGGCGCGCTCTTTTGCATTTCGAGTTGTTTCCCGATTGAAGGTCGCGATTACCGCGTCGTCTTCGGCGTTTGCCGGCGGCGGTCGCCGCTCGGCTGATAGGCGACCCGCGAGTGATGCGCGCAATAGGGCAGGCTGGGCAGCGCCTTGCCGCCGCAGAAGAAGAATTCCGGGCTCGAGGGATCGCCGACCGGCCAGTGGCAGGTGGCCTCGTTCAATTCGAGCAGCGACAAGCGCTGGCTCATCGGCACCACATTGTCATAGGCGATCGGATCCGGCTCGAGCTCGACCTCGAAAGCATGCGCGAGCGCGGTATTGCCGCGCGACACCGGGCGCGACACCCGCATCATGTGCTGAGCGGGACGCGCTTTACGCGGACGCGGCGCGGCCGAAGAGGGGCTCTTGGCGCGGCCGGACAGGCCGAGCCGGTGCACTTTGCCGATTACCGCATTCCGCGTCACATTGCCGAGTTCGGCGGCGATCTGGCTCGCCGAAAGGCCCGCTTCCCAGAGCTTTTTCAGTTGTTCGACGCGATCGTCAGACCAGGTCAATACCGTCATCGCACTCTTTCCTTCGCGACGCGCCGGCCTGTTGCGGGCAGCGCTGCGATGCCAATCGTCTCAAAAATCCCTTCCGGCAGAATCCCTTAGCCCTCGCCGGGCGCAAAATAAGCACCCGAACGTTTACGCAAAACGCTAGCGACTTAGAGGAGCAGAACTACCGCACGAGATGTCGTATCCGACAGCCGAGAAGCTACAATATGGCGTGACTCCGGCGCAAGAGTCGGCGCGAGTGCGTCCACATGTTCCGCTTTTTTTAACGATTGTGTTGCGCGCGAGAGACCGGAGATTTACGGGCAATCCGTTGACACGGTTCGTGGCACGCCTAAAATGCCTGCCACGTGCCGCCCCGAAAAGGCGGCACGTTCCGTTTCGAGCTCCGGTCGTTCATCTCTGAACTTAACTTGCGACCGCGCCCATGCGTGCAAGGAACGGCCGGCTCCAACCGCGTAGTGATTGCCATGACCAAGAGCGCGACGTCGCATCTGCTTCCGGTATTCGCCAGGGTCGACCTCGCCTTCGAGCGTGGCGAAGGCTGCTGGCTGATATCAACCAATGGCGAGCGCTATCTCGATTTCACGTCCGGCGTCGCGGTGAACGCGCTCGGACATGCGCATCCGCATCTGGTCGCAGCACTTCAGGAGCAGGCGACCAGGCTCTGGCACATGTCGAACCTGTTCAAGAGCCCTGACGGCGAGCGCCTTGCGGCGCGGCTTTGCGAGCAGAGTTTTGCCGACTACGTCTTCTTCTGCAATTCCGGCGCGGAAGCGATGGAGGGCGTCATCAAGCTGGTGCGCCACTATCAATTCTCCAAGGGTCACCCCGAGCGTTATCGCATCATCACTTTCGAGGGCGCCTTCCACGGCCGGACGCTGGCGACGCTGGCCGCAACCGGCACGGCGAAATACCTCGAAGGCTTCGGCCCTCCGGTCGATGGTTTCGACCAGGTGCCGCATGGCGATCTCGAAGCCGTCAAGAAGGCGATCGGTCCGCATACCGCCGGCATCCTGATCGAGCTGGTGCAGGGCGAGGGCGGCGTGCGCTCGGCGTCGCCCGCCTTCATCAGGGCGCTGCGCGCGCTGTGCGACGAGCACGGCCTGTTGCTCGCCTTCGACGAGGTGCAGACCGGCATGGGCCGCACCGGCGAGCTCTTTGCCTACAAGCGCGTCGGCGTTACGCCCGATGTGATGTCGTTGGCAAAAGCGCTCGGCGGCGGTTTTCCGATCGGTGCGGTGCTGGCATCGGCCGAGGCCGCATCGGGTATGGCGCCCGGCTCGCACGGTTCGACCTTCGGCGGCAATCCGCTGGCGATCGCTGCAGCCAATGCCGTGCTCGATGTGATGTTGAAGCCCGGCTTCTTCGAGCATGTGCAGAAAATGTCGCTGCTGTTGAAACAGAAGCTCGCCTCCGTGGTCGATCGTTACCCCTCCGTCCTCACCGAAGTGCGCGGCGAGGGGCTTTTGATCGGCGTCAAGGCCGTGGTGCCGTCGGCCGATCTCGTCAGCGCGTTGCGCGACGAGAGGCTGCTCACCGTCGGCGCCGGCGACAATGTCGTGCGGTTCCTCGCGCCATTGATTGTCTCGGAAGCCGAGATCGAACACTCCGTGCAGTCCTTGGAGCGTGCCTGCACCGCGCTTGTGGCAGCCCACGAAAAGGCGGCCGCGCGATGAGCAAGGCGCTACGCCATTTTCTGGACCTCAGCGAGCTTCCGCTTAGCGAGCTGCGCGAAGTCCTGTCCGCGAGCCTTGCCATGAAGGCGGAGCTGAAGGCGCAGAAGAGCGGCGGGAAAGAGACCGACAAGCCGCTCAAGGGCAAGACGCTGGCGATGATTTTCGAAAAGCCCTCGACGCGCACGCGGGTATCGTTCGATGTCGGCATGCGCCAGCTCGGCGGTGAATCGATCATGCTGACGGGCGCGGAAATGCAGCTCGGGCGTGGCGAGACCATCGCCGATACCGCACGCGTGCTCTCGCGCTACGTCGACATTATCATGATCCGGATTCTCAATCATGATGCGCTGTTGGAGCTGGCTGCGCACGCCACCGTGCCCGTCATCAACGGGCTGACGCGCCGCTCCCATCCCTGCCAGGTGATGGCGGACGTGATGACGTTCGAGGAGCATCGCGGGTCCATTGCCGGCCGCACGGTGGCCTGGACCGGCGACGACAACAACGTGCTCGCCTCCTGGGCGCATGCGGCGGAGCGCTTCAAGTTCAATCTGAATGTAGCGACGCCGCCGCAGCTCGCGCCGAACAAGTCGATGCGCGAATGGATCAAGGCGACGCAGGCGCCGATCGTGCTGGGCAACGATCCCGAAGCCGCGGTGCGCGGCGCCGATTGCGTGGTCACGGATACCTGGTTCTCAATGGGCGACAAGGACGGCGAACACCGCCACAATCTGCTCAGGCCCTATCAGGTCAATGCGCGGTTGATGTCGCTGGCAAAGCCCGACGCGTTGTTCATGCATTGTCTGCCTGCCCATCGCGGCGACGAAGTCACCGATGAAGTCATCGATGGTCCGCAGTCGGTGGTGTTCGATGAGGCCGAAAATCGCCTGCACGTGCAAAAAGGCATTTTGGCCTGGTGCCTCGAGGCGGTAGGGTAGCTTCTTCACCTGCAGTCGTCCCTGCGAAAGCAGGGACCCATACCGCGTGATCGCGAGGAAAGGGCACAGTAGTTGATGCTCTTTGTCGTAGCTGACGGCTGTGGTTATGGGTCCCGCGTGCGCGGGGACGACGATAGACTTTCGCACTTTTCAAGCCCCTTTACTTCGCACTCTCCGACCCCAGATAGAGCGCCATGACCTCCAATTCCCCCGACATCAAAGTAAAAGAAACGCCCGTCCGCGCGCCGTCGCACGTGCCGGTCGACGATGCGGTGCTACCGTTCGAAGTTGCCGCGCTCGATCTGCGCGGGCGGCTGACCCGGCTCGGCCCCGGGCTCGACGATCTTCTCGCCAAGCACGATTATCCGCCGCCGGTGGCAAAGCTTCTTGGCGAGGCCATTGTGCTGACGACGCTGCTCGGCTCGTCCCTGAAATTCGATGGTCGTTTTATTTTGCAAACCCAGACCGACGGTCCGGTGTCGTTCCTGATCGTCGATTTCCAGGCGCCCGACCGCCTGCGCGCCTATGCGCGGTTCGATGCTGGCCAGGTCAAGGAAGGACAGACCTCCGGCCAGTTGCTCGGCAAGGGACACCTGGCGATGACGATCGACCAGGGACCGGAGATGAGCCGCTATCAGGGTCTGGTCGCGCTTGACGGCGGCGGCTTAGAGGACGCCGCCCATGAATACTTTCTGCGCTCCGAACAGATTCCGACCCGGGTGCGGCTTGCGGTCGGCGAAGAGTGGCGCGGCGGCGAGGGCGGCGCGCGGCGGCGCTGGCGTGGCGGCGGCATGCTGTTGCAATTCTTGCCAAAGGCGCCGGAGCGCGCGCGGCAGGCCGATCTCCATCCGGGCGATGCGCCTGAGGGCACGGTCGCGCACACCGTTGCCGAGGACGATGCCTGGGTCGAAGGACAATCGCTGATCGCAACGGTCGAAGATGTCGAATTGATCGATCCCGCGATCTCGGGCGAGCGGTTGCTTTATCGGCTGTTTCACGAGCGCGGCGTGCGGGTGTTTTCGCCGCTCTCCTTGCGCGCGCAATGTTCGTGCTCGCGCGATGCAGTCTCGGCCATGCTCAACAGCTTCGCGCCCGAAGACCGCGCCGCCATGGTCAAGGACAGCAAGGTGGTGGTGACCTGCGAGTTCTGCTCGTCGGTCTATCAGTTCACGCCGCAGGAAGCCGGCGTGGACGAGGGCGCTGAATCGGGACACTAGCCCCCATTATCAGTTTTTTTACCCTGTTTGCCGTCTAGTACGCATCGCGTTGGGGCGCGGGGAAAGACATGCGTAACAAGATACCAAGACGGCATTTCCTTGCTGGCGCCGCCGCGGTCACCCTGATGCCGGGTCTTTCGAGCCGGAACGCCTATGCCGTGGTCCAGCCGCAGGTCTTGCGGATGGGCTTCATCAATCCCCGCGATTCCCAGTTCGGCGCCGGTGCGGTGGAGTTCGCGACCTATGTCGAGCGCAATTGCGGCGGCCGTCTGAGGGTCGAGCTGTATCCCGCGGGCGAAACCGGCGGCGAGCTGGAAATGTGCCAGGATGTCGCCGCCGGCACGCTGGAGATGACGTTTACGTCCTCTGCGGTGTTTGCGGCCATCGCCCCCGAACTCAGCATTTTCGACATCCCCTTCCTGTTTCGCGACCTTGGCCACGCCCGCGGCGTGATGGACGGCGAGATCGGCAAGGCGGCGCTGGCCCGGCTCGAGCCGAAGGGCATCGTTGGCCTTGCCTGGGGCGAAAATGGCCTTCGCCATCTCACGACCTTCGACCGCGCCGTTCGCCGGCCGGAAGACCTCAAGAGCCTCAAGCTCCGCGTGCCGCAATCCGAGGTGATGGTGGCGAGCTTCAAGGCGATCGGCGCCGACGCGCAGTCGCTGCCTTTCCCCGACCTTTACGCGGCTCTGTCCGCAGGTTCGTTCCAGGCTCAGGAGAACCCGATCGCGACCATCGTTGCGACGAATTTCGACAAGGTTCAGCACTATCTGTGTCTGACCGGGCATGTTTACTCGCCGGCGGCCTTCCTGATCTCGAAGCGGGTCCTTGAGCGCATCTCGCCGGAGGATCAATCCGTGCTGCACGCCGCCGGCGCCGCCGGAAGCAAGGCCAGCCGGGTTTACCTCGATCGGGCCGAAAAGAGCGGTCTTGAGGAACTGCGCCGCCGCGGCATGAAAGTGGTCGAAGATATCGACCGGCCGGCCTTCGTGGCCTCGCTCGCCAGCCTTGAAAGTCAGTTCCAGAAGCAGTTTGGCAAAGACAAGATCGACGCCATTCGCACTTTTGGCAAATGAGGCAAAATCGATGTCTTTGCTGTCTACCGCGAACCGGATCAGCCTTAACGGCCGCCTGATCGGCGGCTTCGGTCTTCTGATGGCGCTGAGTGCCGGCACCTCCGCCTTCTACAACCTTCAGATTCGCGACGTGCGGGATAACGTCGCTCGCATCGAGCACGCTTCGGTGACGACCGACGTGGTCAGCAAGTTTACCCGCGAACTTCTGCTGCTGCGGCGTGTCACCGTCGATTATTTCCGCTCGGGCGCGGTCGCGGACCGGACAAAATCGCTCGCCGCCTTCGAGCCGCTCGACAAGTCGATCGACAAATTGCGGGAAGTCGTCGGTCCGCGCGGCGATGTGCTGCGTGCCGGCCTTACCGAATACCATGCCGCGTTCGGCAAGCTTGATGAAGAGATCAAGAAGCGGCAGGCCGCGCTTCAGGGCATCAACGCCAGCGGCATCCGGCTGACGAACACGTTGACGACCGTGACACTTGAGTTTGGAAGCGCGGGCGAAGCGGCGCTTCCGGCGGCCCAGCGTCTCGAACAGGCGGTCCAGGCGCTTCGCGCCGTCGCCTATCGTTATGCGGCGGCGTCTTCTGCCGGCGATCTGGATATCGTCAACGTGGAACGGGAAAGGGTCAAAAAGGAGTTGGCCGAAGTGAAGGCCTTGCCTCCGGCCGATCCCGCGCTGGCCAGGATTGTCGCTGCATTACCGGCGCAGGCCGAAAAAATGCTGGCCGCCTTCGATCAGCTGGTCAGTTCGGCGGCCTCGACCGAGCAGACCTTTGCGGCCCAGGTCAAAGCCGGCATCAAGCTCGGTGACGATGCCGAGGCGCTGCGCAGCGAATATCAGAACAGCCGTGCCGAAGCGGTTTCAACCGCCGCGAAAATCGCCGAGGAGGCCTCGACGGCGGGCACGATTGCCGCGGTCACGTTTGGAGTCGTTGCCGTCATCCTGGCTGTTTTGATCACGATGTCGATCTCGACATTGATCAAGCGGATGACGCGAACGATGTCGCAGCTCGCGGGAGGCGATCTGACTGTCGAAATCGAAGGCGCCGAGCGCCGTGACCAGATCGGCAACATGGCGCGTGCCGTCAGCATCTTCAAGAACAACGCCATTCGCATGACGGAGGCCGAGTCCGAGAAGAACCGTCTCGCGGCACAGACCGAGCAGGATCGCAAGGCTGGCTTGAGAGAGCTTGCCTCACGGCTCGAACGTGCGGTCAAGGACATCGCCGACGCCGTGAAACAATCGGCGCAGCGAATGCACGATGGCGCCACGACCATGAGCGGAGCGGCTGAACGGACCAAGGCGCAGTCGAGCACGGTTGCGACCGCGTCCGGGCAGGCGTCGGCCAATGTTCAGACGGTCGCCTCCGCGGCCGAGGAACTGTCGGCCTCCATCCGCGAGATCGGTCAGCAGGCGCAAAGCTCGGCCACCGTCGCGCGCCGCGCCGCCGAGCAGGCCAATCGCACCACGGCCACGATGGAAGGTCTGTCCCAGGCCGCCGACCGCATCGGCGAGGTCATCAACCTGATCAACGGCATCGCCGCGCAGACCAATCTGCTGGCGCTCAACGCGACGATCGAAGCCGCGCGTGCAGGAGATGCCGGCAGAGGCTTTGCCGTCGTCGCCTCGGAGGTCAAAAACCTCGCGGCTCAGACGGCGCGGGCGACTGAGGATATCGCAGCCCAGATCTCCTCGATCCAGGATGAGACCCGTGAGGCCGCCACGGCCATCAAGGGCATCGAGTCCGTCATCATGGAAATCAACCACATCGCGTCGTCGACCGCGAGCGCCGTCGAGGAACAGGGCGCCGCCACCGCCGAGATCGCGCGCAACGTCCAGCAGGCCGCAGCCGGCACCGATGAGGTTTCCAGCAACATCGCGGGCGTGCTCGAGGCCGCAGCGGAAACCGACGAACATGCCCGGATCGCGCTGGAAAATTCCAACGAATTGACCGGTCAGGCCGACCGGCTCTGGCAGGCCGTCATCGGCTTCGTCGAGGATGTGAAGGCCGCCTGATTTCCCACGGGCTTGCCGCGGCCTGACGACTCATTTCTCGTAATTCTGCGACCGCGTCAGCTCGCAGGTTGGTGACGGTGGCGGTCCAGCCTTGCCGCCCGCGCCGCCGCCATCCTCACCAGGTTTAGGCTTCGGCGGCCACTCGCTTCCGGCAACGCGCGTAACATAAAACTTCACCTCGGGGATCGGCGGTATCGCGTATCCCAGTCTGGTGCCGCAATTGATCAACCGCATGTTGACCGAGCGAGAGATGTAAACCTCCATCGCGGTATCGCCCTTGCCGTCCGGATGAGGTACCTGATGGTCGAACGTGACCGACTGTTTGGGGCCGATCGTGTGTTCCTCGATGAATCCCCCCATGGTCGAGATTTGTATGGGGTCCTTCAAATCGTTTTCGACCACGAACTTGGTTGTTGAAGTGCCGCCCGCAGTTCCTCCACCCCCTGGCGCAGCCGGCGTCTGCGAAGGCGTTGCGGCGGCCTTCTCGACGCGAGACGACGGCGACAACACGCAAGGTTTGGAATCCGCCCGCTTCTCGGAACTGGGCGGTGGGGCGCTGCCGTCAGCGGGCGTGACATAAACCTTCTGCTGCGATGTTGGTATGTCGTATCTCATCGAGACGCCGCACGGGACTCTCTCCATGTCCAGATGGCGTATGATGTTGAATTCGCTCATCTGATTGTGTTCGTCGATCGGTATCGTAAAAGTCGCCGATCCGTGGGCGCTGATGTCGTGTTTGTCGCTGATGGTTTCTCCGTCCATCACGTGCTGAAAATAGACGCTCACCGCGTCCTTCAGATCGTTTTGGATCTCCAGATTCCGGGTTGCCCGCTTGGCGGCCGTGCTGCTCCCGCTGCCCGATCCCGAGGCGGCGGGTGCGCTGGCCACGGCATCGCATTTGACTTCGTATAGGGAGCCGCTCTTGCTGGCGGAACACCGCGTGCTGACGCCCAGCGGGGTCGCTTCCACGCTCGGCGTTATTTTTGCCAGCGAGACGCCGGGACTGAGCGTGACTTTGCCGGCGGACCTCTTGTCGATGCGGTCGGCGTGGCCGACTTCGATGGCGCCGTTCTTGACGACAACTTTTACGGGTACATCCGAGTTGTTCTTAACCGCCAGTTCATCAGCCGCAGCCGGGCTGGTGAAGGCCAATACGGCGGCAAGGGCGCTAGCGGCGGATAACGCCGCGCCGGTCACAGGTCTATCTCGGAACATGGGGTGCATGGCTGTCCTCCTGTGCGTCCCATTCATCCTACGTCGTGCCGTAGCCGTGCCGGGTTCAATCGGTTGCGTTGAACTGGGGATGGGCCACCGACAGCCGCCGCTGCCATCGGCCGCCGATCAGGCAA
Source organism: uncultured Alphaproteobacteria bacterium (assembly GCA_963788885.1). Classification (GTDB taxonomy): domain Bacteria; phylum Pseudomonadota; class Alphaproteobacteria; order Rhizobiales; family Xanthobacteraceae; genus Bradyrhizobium. The sequence goes on from CAWBIR010000006.1 coordinate 230,184, forward strand.
GTTGAAGCAGTCGTCATGCCCGGACTCGATCCGGGCATCCATCGATTTTCAAGCGTTCCTGCAAGCGAGATGGATTGCCGGGTCAAGCCCGGCAATGACAGAATTGGAGCCCGGCGATGACGCGCCTCTCGGCGCGTCAGTTCAACACCCGCTTGGCCTCGGGGCTGTCGAGCGAAAAGGTCGGCACGTCGATTTCGAACTTCTCGCCGCTTTCGGTCACCATCTGATAGCGCCCGGTCATGAAGCCCGACGCCGTCGGCAAGGGAACGCCGGAGGTGTATTCGAAGCGTTCGCCGGGCGCGAGCACCGGCTGTTCTCCGACCACGCCCTCGCCGCGGACTTCCTGCTGGCGGCCGGTGGCATCCGTAATGATCCAGTACCGGGTGCGCAGTTGCACGGTCTCGGGGCCGGAATTGACGATGACGATGGTGTAGGACCAGAAATATTGCTGCTTTTCCACGGACGAACGCTCCGGGAGGAAGTTCGGCTCCACGGTCACTTCGATGTCGCGGGTCACGGCGCGGTACATGCGGGCGCAATCGTCATCTTTTGAAAACACACGGGCATATCCTACCTGATCGCTGGAATAGAACCAATTGTGCCGGGACGCCTCCCGCGTCTTTTCCATCGCCGTTTCACCACAGTTGAGGACTAGTGCCCGCTTTCCGAAGTTCGTGCTCCGCCTCAGCACCCACCTTTCACGAACTTCGGAAAGCCATGGGCACTAGTAAATTTATTGATTTTAGTGCCGCTTTCTAATTGAAGTTCCTGATCGAATTCGCCGCTTGTACCGCAGGAACTTCAAATAGGCGGCGCTTTGCTTGTGCCCTTTAGGCCTATACACTTGTAAGATGCGTCGGCCGAACGGAACGCCCCTTTTAGAGATGATCTGAAATGACGTCGGTTGCCGATCAGATTTCCGGGCCGCTTGCGGCCGAAGCCGGTATTGCGGCGCACGACGCCGCTGCCGCGCCGGCAATTGCGCGGCCGGTGGCGGCCGAGCGTGAATTGCGGCTCGACCTGTTCCGCGGGCTCGCTTTGTGGCTGATCTTCATCGACCATCTGCCGCAGAATCTTCTGACCTGGCTCACGATCCGTAACTACGGATTTTCCGACGCCACCGAAATTTTCATTTTCATTTCCGGCTACACCGCTTCCTTCGTCTATGGCCGGGCGATGCGCGACGCCGGCTTCATAGTGGCGACCGCGCGCATCCTGCGCCGGGTCTGGCAGATCTATGTCGCCCACGTGTTTCTGTTCACGATCTTCCTCGCCGAAATTTCCTATGTCGCCACCCGCTTCGAGAACCCGCTCTACACCGAAGAAATGGGGATCCTGGATTTTCTGAAAGAACCTGACGTCACCATCGTCCAGGCGCTGCTGTTGAGATTCCGGCCCGTCAACATGGACGTGCTGCCGCTGTACATCGTCTTGATGCTGTTCCTGCCCGTCATTCTGGGGCTGATGCGGCGGAGCGCCGACCTGACGCTCGCTTTGTCGGTGCTGCTTTATGCTGTGACCTGGGAATTCGATCTTTATCTGTCGGCCTATCCGAACGGCTTCTGGGCCTTCAACCCGTTCGCCTGGCAGTTGCTGTTCGTGTTCGGCGCATGGTGCGCGCAGGGCGGTGCGCAGCGGATGTCGCGCATTCTCGCATCGCCGATCACGTTGTGGATTTGCTTTGCCTACTTGCTGTTCTCCTTCTTCGTCACCCTGACCTGGTATGTGCCGCAGTTCAGCCACCTGATGCCGAAGCGGCTCGAGCAGTGGATGTATCCCATCAGCAAGACCGACCTTGACGTGTTGCGCTTTGCGCATTTCCTCGCGCTGGCGGCCCTGACCGTGCGCTTTCTGCCCAAGGATTGGCCAGGCCTCAAATCGCCCTGGCTGCGGCCGTTAATTCTGTGCGGCCAGCACTCCCTGGAGATATTCTGCCTCGGCGTATTCCTGGCCTTTGCCGGCCATTTCCTGTTGGCGGAACTCTCGGGCGGGACCGGGTTGCACTTTGTTATTAGTATTTCCGGAATCCTGATCATGTCGGCCGCGGCGTGGCTTTTTTCGTGGTACAAGCACTCTGCCGACAAGAGTGGGTCCAAAACCAAGGCCACCGGTGGCAACGCCGATTTGGCGGGAGGGGGCGCATGAAGTTCGTCTCAGGGGCAATCCTGAGTGTGAGCGTGCTGGCCGGTTTTCTGGCCGCTGTTCCCGCACGTGCCGAAGATGCGCCTGCGGCATGCGAGGTTCCCGACTACATTCTCTCCGCCGATAATGCACTCCCGAAGGTCGCCGAGGTCCTCAAGGCGAGCCGCCCCCTGAACATTCTGGTCGTCGGCAGCCGGTCATCCACCATCAATGTCGGCGGCGCCAATGGGTCCGAGGCCGCGGCCTATCCCGGCCAGATGGTGGCCGCATTGAAGGCCAAGCTGCCATCGATCGAGGTTAATTTATCCGTAGAAATACAGGCAAAGAAGACCTCGGAAGAGGTCGTCGCCGGGCTTCCCAAGTTACTGGAAAGTAAAAAGCCTACTTTGGTCATCTGGCAGACCGGAACCGTGGATGCTATGCGTTCTATCGATCCGGACGACTTCCGGACCGCAGTCGGCGAAGGTGTTATGGAGTTGCAGGATGCGGGCACCGATGTGGTTCTGGTCAACCCGCAATATAGCCCGCGCACGGAATCGATGATTTCTGCTTCGCCCTACCTGGATAATATGCGCGTGGTGGCGCAGGAGCATGACGTTCCGTTGTTCGATCGCTTTGCACTGATGCGCGCCTGGTCGGAATCAGGCGAGTTCGACCTGTTCACCGCGGTGCATGGCGCAGAGCTTGCAAAGCGGGTTCATAATTGCCTCGGGCGTGCGTTGTCACAATTCATTTTAGCCGCGGCGCATCCGAAGCCCACGCAGGATAATTGAGGAAGTCCGTCGTTGATGCGTTGGAGCTGCTACCGCCCTTTTTGCCGACCAAACCGGTTTGCGATCGCTGTAGCGTTGATGCTGCTGGCACCGGCCGCGATGGCGCCTGTTTGCGCCGAAACATCGCAGCAGGCGACGCTCTCCGATAGCGCCAAATCCGATAGCGCCAGGTTCGACAGCGCCAAATCTGCGGGCGAAAAGTCCGACGACGCCAAGCCGGTCACGTCGGTGGCCCAAACATCCGGACAAAGCGCAGCGCCGGCCGATAGCGCCAGCCAGGCGCCGCAGGTCGATCAGGCAACGCCGAACAATCCGGCGCAATCGAAGAGTCTCACCGAGAAGGCGATCGACAAGGTCAAGCAGGTCGCGAAATCTGCCGGCGATATTTTCAGCCGCGTGCCCTGTCTGCCGCCGAAGGGGCTGGCGCGATCGCTGGGTTCGCTGCCGCGCGTTGCGCACAAGCTTGCAGCAGGACAACCGGTGGTGATCGTGGCTTTTGGGTCGTCCTCGACGGCCGGCTACGGCACCTCCGCGCCGGAGTTCACCTATCCCAACCGGCTCGCAGATCAATTGCGCCGGAAATATCCGACCGCCGATATCGCCGTCGTCAATCGCGGGCGCGGCGGCGAAGATGCGCCCGAAATGATGAAGCGGTTGCAAACCGAAGTGATCGACATGAAGCCCGATCTCGTGATCTGGCAGGTCGGCACCAACGCGGTGTTGCGCAATCTCGATCCCGGTGAAACCGCGCAAATGGTGCAGGATGGCGTCGGCCGCATTCAGTCTGCGGGCGCCGACGTCGTGCTGGTCGACCTGCAATATTCGCCGCGGGTGATCGAGCATCCGGAAGGCGCCACCAAGATGGTGAAGCTGCTCGGCCGGATTGCGCAGCTTCGCCATATCGGCGTGTTCCCGCGCTTCGAGGTGATGCGCCAGTGGCACGAGAACCAGTCGCTGCCGATCGACAGCTTCGTCATCGCCGACGGGCTGCACATGAACGACTGGGGTTATGCCTGCTTCGCCCAGTTGCTCGGCGACGATATCATCCGCTCGGTTGGTCAGATCAAGCTCGGCGTCAACGTGCCGTCCAGCGTGCCAACCAACCGGCCGATGTGAGCTGGCGTTCTCTTGCTCGTCGTCCCTGCGAAAGCAGGGACCCATAACCACCGGCGGGAGTCAGAGAACAAGACTGCTTGTTCTTATTCGTGTCTGTAACAATCGCTGCGGGGTATGGGTCCCGGCTCGCGTGGAGCCTGTCATCGGGCGCGCATTCGCGCGACCCGTTGGCTTGGCCAGGACGACGGCAGAGTGAATCTCACGCTTTTTCCAGCGCCGCGTTTAAATCCTCGATCAGATCATCGGCATGTTCGAGGCCGGTGGAGAAGCGGATAAAGCCATCGCTGATCCCAAGCTCGGTACGCGCCTCCGGCGACAGCCTCTGATGCGTCGTGGTTGCGGGATGGGTGACGAGGCTCTTGGCGTCGCCGAGATTGTTGGAGATGCGCGCAAGCCTCAAGCCATTCAGTGTGCGGAATGCTGCGGCCTTGCCGCCCTTGACCTCGAAGCCGACCAGTGTCGATCCGGCGCGCATCTGCTTCTTCACCAGTGCGGCTTGCGGATGGTCTTCGCGGCCGGGATAGATCAGCCGCGAGATTTTCGGATGCCGCGCCAGCGCATCGGCGATCTTGGCCGCGGTGTCGGTCTGGGCGCGAACCCGCACGGCCAGCGTCTCCAAACCCTTGAGCAAAACCCAGGCGTTGAAGGGGGAGATCGACGGGCCGGTCTGGCGCATGAAGTTGTGCAGATGCTCGGCAATGAAGGCTTCCGACGACAGGATCATGCCGCCCAGGCAACGGCCCTGGCCATCGATGTGCTTGGTCGCGGAATAGACCACGACGTCGGCGCCGAGCGCGAGCGGGCTTTGCCAGATCGGCGTGGCGAACACGTTGTCGACGATCAGCCGCGCGCCGCCGGCATGCGCGATCTCGGCGATGGCGGAAATATCGAGCACGTCGAGCGTCGGATTGGTCGGGCTTTCGAGGAAGAAGCTCCTGGTGTTCGGGCGCACCGCGCGCTTCCACTGATCGAGATCGAGGCCATCGACCAGCGTGGAGGAAATGCCGTAGCGTGGCAGCAGATCCTCCACCACATAGCGGCAGGAGCCGAACATCGCTTTCGCCGCCACGACGTGATCGCCGGCCTTTAGCGGCGCGAGAATGGCAGTCGTCACCGCCGCCATGCCGGTTGCGGTCGAGCGGCCGGCTTCCGCGCCTTCGAGGTCGATCATGCGCCGCTCGAACATCGCAATCGTCGGATTGGAATAGCGCGAATAGATGTAGCCGCTCTCTTCACCCTTGAAGCGGGCTTCGCATTGCTCGGCCGTGTCGTAGACATAGCCCTGGGTGAGAAACAGCGCTTCCGACGTCTCGCCGAATTCCGAGCGGATGGTTCCGGAGTGAACCAGCCGGGTTTCGGGGCGGTAGCTGGCAGGGGCGGGCCCGGTAGACGTTGATTTCGACATGTGACCTCCTGGCCATTCCCAAGAAACGGCCACAAAAAAACCGGCCTGGAAAAATTCCATCAGGCCGGGATCACACTGTCCCCGGCCTGTTTAGCGACTTATTTAACGTGGCTGCAAGCCGGCCGGCTCAAATCACCACGGGATAAGTCATGCTGATATTCCCTCGCACCCTTTCCGTCAAGCCGACCATCGGATAACCGGTAAAAGCCCTTATTTTTCGGCATTTGGGCCAGCTGGCGTCCCAGTTCTGACACTCGTATCATGTCGCGGCTGGTTCGCTTACGAGTGTCAGAACTGAAGGGACACCAGCGAAATATAGGATTTCTAGTGTGGTTTTGGATTTGACATTCGCTTGAGGTCCCGCGGTGCCACTGAGCGAATGCCAAATCCACCACACTAGGTAAGGATCGAACCTCGTGAGCTTCACGCTTCCGCCCGGCGCCAATGGCATCCTGCCCGACCGCATGATCGCGGCGATGGCGGACTCCGGCCTGATCCTTCCGGCCTATCCATTTGTCGAAAGCCAGATCCAGCCGGCGAGCCTCGATCTTCGTCTCGGTGACATCGCCTACCGGGTGCGGGCGAGCTTTCTGCCGGGGCCTGGCGCCACGGTTGCCGAACGCATCGACGAGCTGAAGCTGCACGAGATTTCGCTGGCCGATGGCGCGGTGCTGGAAACCAACTGCGTCTATATCGTGCCGCTTCTGGAATCGCTGGCGCTGCCGGGCGAAATCGTCGCCGCTGCAAACCCCAAAAGCTCGACCGGACGGCTCGACGTTTTCACCCGCGTGATTGCGGACGGCACGCGTCGCTTCGACATGATCGGTGCCGGCTATCACGGTCCGCTTTATGCCGAGATCAGTCCAAAGACTTTTCCGGTGCTGCTGCGCGAGGGATCGCGGCTCTCTCAGGTTCGCTTCCGCACCGGCGATGCGATCCTTGGCGCGGACGAACTCAACGCGTTGCATACGCTGGAACGGCTGGTCGATGTCAACGATGCCGACCTGGTCAACGGCGTGGCGCTGAGTGTCGATCTTTCGGGCGAGAACGCCAAGGGATTCGTCGGTTACCGCGCCAAGCGCCACACCGGCGTGGTCGATGTCGATCGGCGCGGCGGCTATTCGGTCGAAGAGTTCTGGGAGCCGATCGCGGCGAGGTCCGACGGCAGTCTCATCCTCGATCCCGGCGAATTTTATATTCTGGCTTCGAAGGAAGCCGTGCAGGTGCCGCCGGACTACGCCGCGGAGATGGTGCCGTTCGATCCCCTGGTCGGCGAATTCCGCGTGCATTACGCGGGCTTCTTCGATCCCGGCTTCGGCTATGCCGGCGCCGGCGGCAAAGGATCGCGCGCTGTGCTGGAAGTGCGCTCGCGCGAAGTGCCGTTTATTCTCGAACACGGGCAGATCGTGGGCCGTCTGGTCTACGAGAAAATGCTGTCACGGCCCAATGCGATGTACGGCCAGCGCATCGGTTCGAACTATCAGGCGCAGGGTTTAAAACTCTCCAAGCATTTCCGCGTCTGATCGAACTCGCCGCGTCAAATCCACTCGACTAGGCCCTTCACCCACCCCTCGTGCGGTGCAGCAATATCGCTGTTGGCGGAACGATGCGTCTTTCAGTCGCCGTGCGCTGACTGTATCATCTCCACAAAAGAACCGCGGAGAACCGGGCAGGGAAACAACCAATCAGGGGATACTTCGATGACGATCGCGATCACACACGGAACGTTGTCCGACGCCGATCACAGTACGCAATTGCGCAAGGCGGTCATCGCGTCGACGATCGGCACCGCCATCGAGTGGTATGACTTTTTCCTCTATGGCACCGCCGCCGGGCTGGTTTTTGGCAAGCTCTATTTTCCCAATGAGGATGCGCTGACGGCGACACTGGCGGCCTTCGGCACCTATTTCATCGGCTTCGTCGGGCGCCCGATCGGTGCGGCGATATTCGGCCACTATGGCGATCGGATCGGTCGCAAGGCGACGTTGATCGCCACTCTTCTCTGCATGGGCATCGCGACCTTCCTGATCGCATTCGTGCCCACTTACTCCTCGATCGGCATCTGGGGCGCGATCATCCTGACGGTGCTGCGGATGCTTCAGGGCATCGGCGTGGGTGGCGAGTGGGGCGGCTCGGTGTTGCTGGCGATGGAATGGTCGCGCACCCACGGCCAGCGCGGGCTCGTCGCTTCCTGGCCGCAATTCGGCGTGCCGTGCGGCCTGTTCCTGGCCAATCTTGCCGTGCTCGTCGCCAGCCAGCTCTCAGGCGATCAGTTCCTCACCTGGGGTTGGCGCATACCCTTCGCGCTCTCGATCATTCTGGTGGGCGTCGGATTGTGGATTCGACTCGGCATCCTCGAGACGCCGGTTTTCCAAAATCTCGTCGAGACCAAGAAGATCGAGAAAACTCCCATTATCGAGGTCTTCAGGAGGCATCCGAAGCAAATCTTGCTATCGGCCTTGCTGCGGATGTCCGAGCAGGCGCCGTTCTATATCTTCACCGCATTCGTCTTCACCTACGCGGTCGGCACCTTGAAGATGTCGCGCGATCTGATCCTGATGGCGGTGCTGGTTGCGGCTTGCGTTTCGTTCATCACCATTCCTCTGTCAGGCCACATCTCCGACCTGATCGGGCGCAGGAAGATGTATCTGATCGGCGCTGCGACGACGGGGCTGTTCGGCTTCCTGTACTTCGGGATGGTGGACACCGCTGTGCCATCCTTGGTCTTTATCGCGATCGTGTTGTCGCTGATCCCGCACGACATGCAATATGGGCCGCAGGCTGCCCTGATCGCCGAGGCCTTTACGCCGCGCTTGCGCTACAGCGGCGCTTCGCTCGGCTATCAGCTCGCCTCGGTGATTGCGGGCGGTCCGGCGCCCTTGATCGCGACGGCGCTGTTCGCCGCCTATCACTCCGGTTATGCGGTTTCGATCTACATCGCTGCCTGCTCGGTCGTAAGCCTCATCGCGGCGTCGCTGATGCCTGACTACACCGGTAAGGACATTTCGGTCGAGTACGACGAGGGGGCATAGGCTCGCTCCGGCTCAATTCCTCATGGCGAGACGCGCGAATCTCGCCATGAGGTTTCGAACTATTTCGTCGCCGACTTGCCCGCCGGTGTCACGCGCCAGATCGTGTTGCCGACGTCGTCAGCCACGAGCAGCGCGCCGCGTTTGTCGATCGCAACCCCCACAGGGCGCCCCTGCGCTTCGCCATCCGCACTGAGAAATCCGGTCAGGATGTCGCGTGGCTGTCCCGATGGCATGCCGCCCGTGAACGGCACGAAGATCACCTTGTAGCCGGCGCGCGGCTTGCGATTCCATGAACCGTGCTGTCCGACGAAAGCGCCGTTCGTCATATCTGATGGAAACAGCTTGCCGGTATTGAAGGCTAAGCCCAGCGAAGCCGTATGCGCGCCGAGCGCGTAATCCGGCGCGATCGCCTTGGCGACGAGATCGGCTCGCTGCGGCTGCACACGGGCATCGACATGCTGGCCATAATAGCTGTACGGCCAGCCGTAGAAGCCACCGTCTTTGACCGAGGTCATGTAGTCGGGCACGAGATCGTTGCCGAGTTCGTCGCGCTCGTTGACGACAACCCACAGCGCGCCGCTCTGCGGCTGCCAGGCCGGTCCGTTCGGATTGCGAATGCCGGAGGCGAAGACGCGCCATTTGCCTGTCGCGCGATCGACCTCGAGCACGGCGGCGCGGTTGGTCTCGGCTTCCATGCCGTTCTCGCCGATATTGCTGTTGGAGCCGACGGTCGCATAAAGCTTCGTGCCGTCGGGCGAGGCGACAAGGTCCTTGGTCCAGTGATGGTTGAGCGGACCTCCCGGCAAGTCAGCGAGCTTCACGCCTGCCGCGGTGATCCTGGTGTCGCCGGCGTGGTAGGGAAATTTCACGATCGCGTCGGAATTGGCGACATAGAGGTCGTCGCCGACCAGCGCCATGCCGAACGGCGAATTCAGCCCTTCAAGGAACGTGGATTTCGTTTCCGCAACGCCGTCGCCGTCGGTATCGCGCAGCAGCGTGATGCGATTGGCGCTCTTCGTGTCGGCGCCGGCGCGGCCCATGACGATCTTGGTGATCCAGCCCTTGATGCCCTTTTCTTCGTCAGGCCGGGAAGGCGCGTTGCTCTCGGCGACCAGCACGTCGCCGTTCGGCAGGACATGGAGCGTGCGTGGATGATCGAGCCCGCTCGCGAACGCATTGACCGTCATTCCATCGGCGGCGGCAGGCTTGCCACCGGCAGGCCAGCCCACCGCCTTGGCGACGTTGACGGTCGGCAGCATCGACTTTTCCGGCTCGACCAGCACGGGCTTGGGGCCAAAGGTCTGGCCGACGGTTGCCGTCTCCTGATCGTTGCAGCCGGCGAGCGACACAGCGAGGCTCACGGCAACAGCGGCAAGCCAACAATTCCGATGAAGGGGTTTGCTCATGCTGTCCTCGCCTTTGGCGCCGCATCGAATTCGACGCCTGTAAAATATACCACGAAACGGGACACTTTCTTCCCCGCGGCGGAATAACGGCGATTTGAGCAGGCAGCCCATGCAACTGACACACTGGCGCGACGCCGCATCAGTGCGTACGAAAATAACAGGAGTCGGCAATCCAATAACGGCTCGCCCGCGGGGAAGGAAATGTCCGAAATCAGTGGCGCCGCCCTCGCTGGCGCCGGCAGCGAGAGTCCGGCCCTCCCGCCGAAGAACGCGCTGCTGGATGCGCCGATCCTGCCCACGCTATTGCGCCTCGCATGGCCGAACGTCATCGCGCTCAGCGCCGGCACCTGCGTGGTCATCGCCGAGACCTCCTATATCGGCCGGATCGGTGTCGAACCGCTGGCGGCGATGGCGCTGGTGTTTCCATTCGTGATCCTCACCATGACCATGTCGGGTGGCGCGATGGGTGGCGGCGTGGCGTCTGCGATCGCGCGTGCGCTTGGCAGCGGCAACGTCGACCGCGCCTCGACGCTGGCCTCGCACGCTTTGCTGATCAGCTTCGTTTTCGGGCTGACGTTTACCGTCGGTCTGCTGATTTTCGGGCCCACGCTGTTGGAGTTGCTCGGCGGCCGTGGCGGCGTGCTGGCGCACGCTGCGGCCTATATGCAGGTGTTTTTCGCTGGCGCCGTGCTGCCATGGATCATGAATTCGATGGCGGGAATCTTGCGCGGCACCGGCAACATGAAATTGCCGTCGATGATGCTTCTTTGCGCGGCGGTTCTTCAGATCATCTGCGGCGGCGCGCTGGGTCTTGGCATCGGGCCGATCCCGCAATTTGGCATGCGCGGGGTCGCGGCCGGAGCGCTCATCGCCTTCTCGGTCAGTATTGCCGTGATGGCATGGTACCTGTTTTCGGGACGCGCGCGCGTCGTGCCGAAAATTGTCGGCCTGCAAATCCAGTGGACGATGCTTGCCGACATTCTCAAGGTCGGTCTCGTCGCGTGCTTCTCGCCGCTGCAATCGGTGCTGACCATCAGCATCTTCACGCATTTGCTGGCGGTGTTCGGCACCGAAGTGCTCGCCGGCTACGGGATCGGCGCCCGGCTTGAATTCATGCTGACCTCGCTCGCGTTTTCGGTCGGCATCGCCTCGGTCCCGATGATCGGCATGGCGATCGGAGCGGTACGAATTGCCCGCGCCCGCAAGATCGCCCTGACGGCAGGTGTGATCTCGTTCGTCACGGTCGGCGTGATTGCGACCGTGATCGCGATCTTCCCCGAGATCTGGGTGAATATCTTCACAAGCGATCCCGGCGTGCGCGCGGCCAGCCGGCAATATCTGTCGACGGCGGCACCGATGTACGGCTTCATCGCCCTTGCGATGTCGATGTATTTTTCTTCGCAAGGCGCGGCCAAGGTGCTGGGCCCGGTGCTGGCGCAGACCGCGCGCTTGTTGTTCATCGCCGCCGGCGGCTGGTGGCTGATGAGCCGCAACGCCGCGGCTTCGGACTTCTTCATCCTGGCCGCAGCGTCGATGGTGCTGCTCGGCGTGCTTTCCGCCGCAAGCGTGTTCTTGACCAACTGGGGTCCGAAGAGCGCACCGGCATTGCCGGGCCGCGCCGCGCTTTCCGGCGCGGTCGACTGAGATCGGCTACGCCCCGCCGAGGGTCTTCTGCATCGCGACGGCTGCAAGATCCATCTGGCTGGAAATATAGGGCGCGATATCGCCCGGCAGCACGTCGATGATCCAGACGATCCGGCTGCGGCCGTCGCCGTCACCGAGGACCTGCACGGAGCCGTTATAGTGCCTGACGCCTTCGCGGCCGAGGATGGCATAGACGAGACGCCGCCGCGCGTCGTCGCAATCCACGAGCTCCTCCGCGATCACGTTGCCGTTGTGGAAGGTCACGATGCGGGCGTTGCCGTCGAGGCGGCAATCGGTGACGAAACCCGGATTGAGCCGCCGATGCACGGCGCCGAAATCGCGCACCGCATCCCAAACCGTGTCGGCATGCGCATTGATCGGAATATCCTTGCAGATCGAGGCCATGGATAGATTCCTAAGTGCAGACCGCCTCGACATTGTTGCCGTCGGGATCGATCAGAAACGCGGCAAAATAGGTCGGGCTATAGTCCTTGCGCGCGCCCGGCGCGCCATTGTCGCGGCCGCCGGCCTTGACGCCCTCGCTGTGGAATTTCCCGATCGCATCGTGATTGGGGGCGCGGAAGGCGATATGGGCGCCGGTGGCGGCCTCGCCTTTGTGCAGGTGCAGCCACAAGGCCGGCTCGCCCTTGGGTCCGAAGCCCGCGCCGCTCGCATCCTTCGAACAGAGGATATAGCCGAGCGGGGTCAGCGCCGCCGTATAGAAGCGGATGCTGGCATCGAGGTTGCTCACCCTGATTCCGACGTGGTCGTACATGGTCGTCTCCATTCGTTCTCGCGGGGCTTGAGCCCGCCAGTGGATGAAGGCGACCCTAGTCAGTGCACCGCGCGGCTTGCTTGGAAAATCTTGCGCTTTCCTCTGGAAGCCTCGCGGAAGGCGCTCGGAGAGACGCCGGCGGCGCGGTGGAAGGTCCGCACGAAATTGGAGAGGTCGCCGAATCCGACATCGTAGGCGATATCGGTGATGGCGATGTCTTCGTCGGTCAATAGCCGCGCCGCCTGGCGCAGCCGCGAGCGCACGAGATACTGGTGCGGCGTGACGCCGAGCACCCTGGAAAACAGGCGCAGGAAGTGGAACGGGCTGATGCCCGCCTGGTCGGCGGCGGCATCGAGATCGATTGGCCGGTGCGAGTTCGCCTCGATCCAGGTCGCGGTTTCCACGGCGCGGCGGCGATCGCGGATCTTGACCTCGACCGGCTTGCGGGTGCGGTCCGAAATGGCATCGACGAAGCGGCTGGCGAAGAGATATCCGACCTCATCAAGGCCGACATCGCTGCGGCCGTCGGCGGCGGCCTGCGCCAACTCGCCGAGCACCATCAATTCGGACAAAGGCGGCGCGGCGCCGACCCGCCATGCCTCGCGCCGGTCGCCGATCGTCTCGACCAGTTCCGGCTCCAGAAAGAACGACAGGCACTCGTCGCCGCAGATGTGGTCGTGGGTGCAGACATATTCGTCGCCGGGAAAGCCGACCAGCACCGATCCCGTCACCAGTTCGAAGGTGCGGCCGCGGGATTGGCAGCCGAAACTGCCCTTGCGCACGTAGGACACGGAGTGGCAGCGAAACTGCTCCGTGAAGGGCTTCTCGCCCGGCCCGGCCGTGCAACGGAAATCCGACACCGAGATCGAACGGTGCTTCAGCAAAGTCGTCCTGATCATGGGTAGAAAATTAGCCCGGCAGCCGCGGCGGGGCAACCGGAAGCAGGACGTCGAGCAGCGTCTTGCTATTGGAACCGACCACGCCTTCGATCGACAGCAGCCGCCGCTTGGAAATCAACCCGGCGTGAGGCGACATCCGGTCGGCGTATCCGCCCGCCTCCAGCACGCGATGGCAGGGAATGATGATGACAAAGGGGTTACGGGCGAGGGCCAGCGCGACCGAACGCACGGCGCTGGGAGAACCGAGCCGGGCGGCGAGATCGGTATAGGTCAGCGTTTCGCCACGGGGGAGCCGCTGCGTGATCTGATAGACGCGCTGGTCGAAACCGTGAATGCCGCGCATATCGAGCGTGACGTCGGCGAAGTCGGCCGCCCCGCCGCGCAACAGGGCGACAATGCCCTCGATCGCGGCTTCGGCATTCTGGGTCGGTTTGGTTTCCCGGGCTTCGGGATAGATGTGGAAAAGCCGCCGTCTTGTGTCGATCTCGCGGGCTTCGGGAAGCTGGACGCCAACGATGCCCGCCTCGCCCCAAGCGATCGCGCATCGGCCAATGGCCGTGTCGAAAATGCTATACGCCCGCCCCAACATGCTTCCGTCCCCAAAAGCATCATAACACCGTCACAAACGGCCGCATCCGAAAAGTGAAGGTTCGGTTAAAAACGCCAGTGTGGCGACACTGACGTTCCTTTCAGTGGCGCCCCGAGTTCTTCGAAGGAACGTCAGAGTCAAAGCCACACTAGAATCATATGGTTGCTAGTGTCCCCATGGTTCTGACATTCGTAAAAGTGCCCGCCGCGATGGGATACGAATGTCAGAACCGGGACACTAGCCCCGGCACGTTCGCGCAGCGAGGGACGGAAGGTGCGCCTGCGGGCGAGAGGCGGCAAAGCCGCGGCGTCTGACATGATTTTCTGACATGATTCTAATGTCGCCAGCGCGTGACCGCCGTACACGCGTCCATCAACTATTATTCAGTTCGTGCGTTACTGGCTGTTTGCTAGAGGTCCAGCACCGGACTCCCCCGTCCGGGACAACCTGGTTAAGGCCGCCGAGCGCACCATACCGCTTGGCGGCCTTGCTGTTTGTGGGGGATTGCAGCAATGTGGCCCGCACCCGCGGGCGTAGTTCAATGGTAGAACGGCAGCTTCCCAAGCTGCATACGAGGGTTCGATTCCCTTC
>CAWBIR010000007.1:0-185104 GCA_963788885.1 uncultured Alphaproteobacteria bacterium
ACGTAGGTATGTTTGGGTCCCGTCTACAGGACCGCTAGAGCCGCTAGAGGTCTCGCCCACGGGACCACTAGAGGTCCCATCTACAGGACCGCTAGTAGAGGTCCCGTCCACGGGACCGCTAGAAGCCTTGGACGCGAATTCGAAGATCGGGCCGTATTCTGTTGGCCGGGTCCCGCTGCCCTGCCGGATGATCTTGATCACTTCGTTTTCTGTGATCCGTCGAAGTGACTCAATGATGTTGGTTCTCTTCGCGCCGGTCGCGACTTCGAGGTATCGCAAACTTGCACGAGCGTTTCCAAACTTCGCGTAAAACCTTTCGATAACATGGCTCGCGACCTTGTGGTCCAATCGCGTTGCCCATGGCGCGTCGATCACTGCGCAAAGCAACTTATACTGTTTGAGCAGCACAGGTTCACCGGCTGCTGAAGCGGACAATGCCATATCAAGCAGCAACTCGCGACGGAAGCGACAACTCGTGTGCTAATGATTCAACAAACGATTGGAAATCGTGCGAGCGGTTGTGAAAGCCGATCTGCCGAGTGGCGTTGCTAAGAGCCATGCGCCACGACATTGACGCCCAATCGAAGTGCTCTTTTAGCAGTTGGAATTGGTCGTCAGTCATACTTGCAGCTTCAGTGGCGAGCTTATCAAGCGTTTCGACGGCACGCAGATTACGCGGGTCGCTAAATTTCGAAGAAATGCCTCTGCGCCAAACGGAAGTCCCTTGAAGTCCCCGGATGATAGATTCGGTACAGTCTGTCTTCTTGTCGGTGTTCATAACTTTTCTATCTTATCGTTTGAAAGTGGTTGAATGGATTAAGCCTGCACCGCAGCCAAGATGGCCAGCGCGTAATCGTTGTAATTCGCTGGAGTCGCTGTTCCGGCCGCAATTGCATTGTTAAGAGTCTGGACTGCAAGCATCAGCGCTGGTGTGATTGGCTCGAACAAAGGCGCGATCCGAGAAAAATAACCGTCGTGAACGTGATCCTGCGTTCTCAAGAAGCGCTGAACATTTTGCGCGCCTTGTACATCGCTCGCCGCCAGTAACGTTTCTAGCTGGTGGTTGAGCTTTCCTTTAACGTAGACGATAAAATCAATTTTCGTAGACAATGTAGTTTCCTTCTGCCGCTAAGCGGCGTTGTGCTCGCGTGAATGCCGCCGCGAGCGGTGCGGTTTTGGATTCTTAAAGTTTGGGCACAAAGAAAAACGACCCCTGTTAAGGGGCCGCTTCCGTTACCATTCGTTATTATCGCTCTTACCAATCTCGATGACGGCGAAAGTCGTCGCGATCCCTGTCGCGATCCCTATCGAAGCCGCGATGGAAGCCGCGATCACGATCACGGAACTCGACGCCGCGAAAGTCGTCGCGATGGCGGTACTCGCCTCTATCGCGGAAATGGTCGCCGCCTGCACGCACGCCAATGCCAAATTCCTCAGCGCTGGCTATGGTAGGTGCCGCGACGGCAATCGTCGCGAGGGCTGCGAGCGCGATACTAAGTTTTCTCATGTTCCATCCTTTCGTTAGCTGCCCAACAGAAAACGGTGGAACAGAAAGCTCGTTCCGACAGAAGAGCGCAGGTTTTGATGAACGGATATTCATGGACTGGAACTTGGCGGCATGTTTCAACCCGCAACTTATCGCGCGATTTGCGGAGTCCAATCCAACCGCAAGACAGTCTCGGCAAGGGACGTGTTGTCGCTGATTGCGACCTTAAGGACGACCAATGCGTTCATCAGTTTGGATAGCAATCTTTATCGGCTCGACAATCGGGGGCATGGTCCCAGAGCTTTGGGGCGGTGACATGCTTTCCTATTCGGGCGTACTTCTCAGCGGCGTCGGTGCGTTCGCGGGGCTGTGGGTCGCCCATAAAATCTAAAGAGGCCGCCAACTGAGGCGGCCTTACTTCGGTTCAGGATGCAGCCTGCGCTTCTCCGCTTCGTGTTGCTGGATTAGTTCGTTGATGCCTTTAGCGGTGCGCTCGTCGTTTACGTACTTGGCAAGCCACCTGTAATGATCGATCTTCTTATCGATCTCGACGCACTTATCGCACATTCCCAGTTCCCGCATTCGCGCGTGGTCACATCCACTTACTCGCAAGACGCCGGAAAGACTGGTTTGTTCACTTTTGTTAATTAGGACACTTCCAAATTCAACTTAGGACACTGAGGGTCAAATAAGAACAGCACCCAACTGGCGGCCTTACTCTGTCTTGCGCTTTAGCGTCTCGACTTTGCGGCCAAGCTGCCAAAGCTCTACGTCGTGACCGTCCACGAGTTGCTTGGCGCGTTCTTTCGCCGCGTCGTCATTGGGGCAGAAAAGGTTAATCGCCTTAGTGATGTGACCGTCAGGAGTAAGGATGTATGCGCGATACTCAGCCATTTTCGACATGCTCCCTTGCCAGTGGAACAGCAAATTATCGTGCATAAAATTCACATCCTGTCTGTTCGGTTCCAGACTCAAACTTCAAATTAGGCCGCTCACATTTTCAAAACAGGCCACTAGGGGCAGGCCAGTACCGCGTCCCGAATAGGACACGGCACCGGGCTTGCCGCCAACTGAGGCGGCCTTACTTCGGTGTCTCCGCATTGATGTGCAGGACATACAGTGTGTTTTCAAACTCGTCCGTTACTTCCATCCGCCATTCCCGGCCCGGCTTTAGCTTGCCGTCTATGCCTTGCAGCGTCTGGCCTGCCGTGACCGTGGCTTCTCGCCAAGCAGCATACTTATCTGGCAATTCCTCGCCCTCGTGGTCGAGTTCGTTTCTGTCGTGATAGGTGTGGAAAAAATATCTCGGCATCAGATTGCTCACTTCGGCGGCTGCAATCCCGGCGAGTTGGCCCATTCGTCAATGTGGGACGCGGTGTCTGCCAGCCGGGCCCTTTTGAGTAGGGCCTCTCTCTCTGGACCTGGCCGAAGCTCGGCAGCCTTGGCTTTCAGTTCGTCGGCAAAGTTTTTTAATCGATCGGGAAAAGTCAGAGTGTTCTTAAATCGGCGACGCTGCATGACACAACCTCGTGCTTACGGGTCCTAACCGTTGGGTTTGAAGTTCCAATCCTAATATGCCCAAGCGGGCCGTTCAGTTCCTTAGTGAACAAAAGGCGCGCCTATGAACACAAATTTCAATCTACCTATAGTCTACCTATTTGCCTGCATCAGGATGCCAATAGGTAGATCGGATTTTTAAGGTATTGATATTTTGAGAGATTTTGGTGAGCGCGCTGGGGATCGAACCCAGGACCCCGTGATTAAAAGTCACGTGCTCTACCATCTGAGCTACGCGCTCGCTCAAGGCGGCTGTGTAGGGGGCACGCGGGTGCGGGTCAATAGCACGCGCCGATCTGGCCGATGGCGACGGCTGGATTCCCCGGGGATCGCCGCGATGCCGGCAAGTTCTCTCTGATGTGACCGAACATTCCCCGGACCCCCGCGTTACCGGGATCAGCGAGGGAGCATCCGCATGAAACGTCTCTCCGTTCTTTGCGTCGTATTTTGCATGAGCTTTACGATAACCGCGGCGTTCGCTCGTGGCGGTGGCATGGGCACGCATCATTCCTCGGCCATGACCGGCATTCCCGTCACCGGTGGCGCCTCCGGCGAGAGGCCCAACTCCCCCGGAACGAACTCGCTGGGTACCGCACTTTCGACCAGCGGCTTTGGCACCAGCTCCGCGAAAGGACCGCTGCTTGGCGCCAGCCCCACCGTCGATCGTGAAGAGGCGAAGGTCGAGAAGGCGTTGTCGTCGGTTTGCCGCGGCTGCTGATCGGAAGCTACCGGGCAAACGGATTCAATCGCCGTTCCCGGAGAAATTTTTTTCTAAATCTTGCGAAGACCAAGCCGAGCGTGAACGTGCTCGCCACTCCACGACCTCCCTGCGGCGATAAGGGAGCTAATAGCTCCCTTATGCAGCAAGGATCTTGATTCCCCACCAGACCACAGCGAGCGCGATAACAATGCAGGTGGCCGTGAGGGCGTTTTCCAAGGCAGATGAGCTCATAGCGATGCTCTCATTTGCCTACCCCGCG
Source organism: uncultured Alphaproteobacteria bacterium (assembly GCA_963788885.1). Classification (GTDB taxonomy): domain Bacteria; phylum Pseudomonadota; class Alphaproteobacteria; order Rhizobiales; family Xanthobacteraceae; genus Bradyrhizobium. Next base: position 4,024 of record CAWBIR010000007.1, read on the forward strand.
GAAAAGCTAAGCGATTCCATTGGGGACCCGCAACGTTGTAAAGGAAGATATGAACAACCTGATGCGATCGATGAATCGCATCAGGTTGAGATAGTGGCCCCAGCAGACAGCACTGCCCTATTGCCGGTGGAACACCAGCGTCCGCAGCTCGATGCTCTCGCGCGGCGGCGTATCTTTGGGTCTCGTCGGATCGACGAAGGCGGTGTGAGGGGCAAAGCGGGCGCGACCGTCGGTCGCCGAGTCATAGCACTTCAAGAGCAGGGCTTCGCCGACCGCCATTTCCGGGAAATAGAACCAGCGGTGGTTCGGGTTGAACTTCACCGAATAGGTTTCGCCGTTGCGGTTCGGATAGATCAAGTCGGAGGCGACGAGATCGCCCGCGGCAACGCTTGCGGCATCACAGAGTGCCAGCGGCGTATCCCGAACCGGACCGCGGATCGGACGCCACAGGTTGATGACCTGCACGCGGCCCTTCAACAATTCTTCCGCCTCGGCGGGTAAGTGCTCGCGCACGCGATTGGCGCCGGATGTGTCGGTCTGATCGACATGGACCCGCGTCGCCGGTTGCCGTGGCCCTGCGCCACGGACATCCTCTGCGCCCTCAACCCGTCTGCGCACGGTGTGATCGAAAATGACGACGCGGTCGGCGCGTAGCGTGGCCTTAAGGAAGGCCTCCGCCGCTGGATAGTAGACGTCGCGCACCTCTTTATCGTTGTAGAAATCCCGCACGGCGGTTGGATGCCGGACCAACGCAAAGCCCTCGCGATCGAGCGAGAAACCGTCAGCGACCGGACGGCCGTCGAATATCGCCACCTGATGCGGTTCGGGCAACGCGGTTGACTTGGGTTCGCCTGCCGGCGGCTCCAAAGCATAGGTACGCGGCTTGCCGTCCGTCGGCGACAGGTAGTTCAGTTCTGCACGGACGAAGGGCAGCAATTCGATCTTTCTCTCGATCAGGCTCATGCGCGTCTCCCGGGATTAATGCATGTGCTTCGAAATCTGGCGTGAGACCGGCGACGTCACAAGCACGCGGCGGAAATAGCAACGCCACAACTCTGGCCGTCAGCGCCGGGAGCAAATCCTTTCGCGGAAGGCCGCATCATCCGGCAAGCTTTTTTCTTCACGGAATCGCGATCAGAGCGCCAAGCAAGTTGGAGAGCAACCAGAGTTGCTGCCAACGCAACACTGCAAAGGGCGCGAAGCTTACGCGCTTTTCGGAACAGCCGATCGCGGCATCGGACTCGGAACGGCTGCATATGGCCCATCGCCAAGCAGTGCCTGCAAAACCAGCAACAGCCCCCAAACGAGCGGCAGCTCCGTACCCCCGATCGTGAAGTAAAATCCCTTCCGAACGGCCCAATATTGTGCGGCCCCCAGGATCAAGGGAAGCGCGTAGAGCGAGACCCAACGCGTCCAGATGCCCGGGATCAACAGCAGCGCGCCGGCGAATTCCGCGGAAATGCAATACCAGGGTGTGATCGCCGGATATCCGTTCGCTGCAAAATTGGCCCACCACTTGTCCAGGCCGCCGTCGAGGATTGCGAACTTCCAGTAGAGATGGGCAATGAAAAGCAGACCAAGGCTTACACGAAGCAGCAAGACCGCCCACGGCGCCGTGCGTTGATCAATCATCTCGTCTCCCCCACATTGTTATTTTTTGAAACATTGTATCCAGCCGAAATCATTCGGCCCGATCCGCTATTGTTCCACGAAATCCGGTTCGGAAATCAATATGGAAGTGGGCGACGCGCAAAATATCGATGAGCTTCACGACCACCGGCTCTTGAGGCTCGCCGGCGCGTCAATCGGTTCGCATCACCTGCGCGGGGTCGGCGCGCGGATCGCGCGGCGTCCAGCGGCCCGCCTCCACTTGCGCAATGAATTCGGCGACATGACGGTTGAACAGTTCGGGTTCTTCGAGGTTCAGCGTATGGCCAGTCTTGGGAAACACGGCGAGCCCCGATCGTGAAATAGTACGCTTGAGAAAAAGGCCGGGCTGGAGGCAATGGTCGTCCTCGTCACCGACCATCACCAGGACCGGCGTCTGCATCGCGCGAAACTCGGCTTCGAGATCGTAGAGTGAGGGCCGCCGCATCTGCACGCCTCGCATGGTGTTGGCGGCGCCTTGCGAGTCATGTTGCGCCAGGCGATCGGCAAACAGGCGCCAGCCGCGCGGGTCCTTCTCCTGGAATTGGACGCGGGAGGCGCCTTCCGCATAGACCGGCGCAAAGTCCTTTGCGCCTCGCTTCTCGAAATTTTCGGCAACCTGGGCCGAGACGCCCTTGAAATAGTCTTCGTGGAGTTTTTCGGCGCCATAGCCCGCGCCCGCCGCAACCACCGACAAGACCCTTTTGGGGTGACGAAGTGCGGCATGAAGGCTTGCGAACCCTCCCATCGAGAGGCCAACGACATGCGCCTTGTCGATCCCCGCCGCGTTCAAAACGTCAATGATATCGTCGGCTGCGCGGGCCTGCGAATAGGCGTCGATCGACGCCGGGATGTCGGACGGCGGATAGCCCCGTGCGGCGAAAGTGAAGCACTGATGGCGGCGGGTGAAGAAGTTGAGCTGGGGCTCCCAGCTCCAGTGGCTACCGCCGAATTCGTGAACGAAGATGATCGGCGTGCCCGAGCCCGCCCTTTCGTAGAACAGATTGATGCCGTCGCTTGTCTTGGCGAAGCTCATCGACGACTCCTCAGATCACGGAACGGCGCGAGGCGATGCCACCATCGACGGTGAAGATGGTGCCGGACGTGTATCCGGAACGGTAGGATGCGAGGAACACGATGAGATCGGTGACTTCGTGAATGTGGGCCGGCCGCTTGAGCGGATAACTGTTCTGCAATTCCTTGTAGCGGTCTTCGGTGCCGAACATGTCCTTCGAACGCTTCTTCAGCATGTTGTAGATGCGGTCGGTATCGACGGGGCCGGGATTGACGCCGACAACCCGAATATTGTCGTCCAGCGAATGCCCGCCCATGGCGCGGGTGAAGGCCATCAGGCTGGCGTTACCGGTTGTCCCCGCCACGTATCGGGGGTCGAAGACTTCGCCGCCGTTACCGATGTTGTTGATGATCACCCCGCCGCCGCGCGCCTTGAGTTTTGGATAGATAGCGCGCGTCAGGTTGATATAGCCGAACACCTTCAGTTCCCAGCCGGCGCGCCATTTCGCTTCGTCGACATCCCACAGGCTTCCGCTCGGAATAACGCCGGCATTGTTGACGAGTATGTCGATATCGCCGACCGCCTCGATCAAGCGATCAATGGCGCCGGGAGCCGTGAGGTCGAGCGGATGGATCACCACCCTCGCCCCGCCGGACTTCTCGATGTCTGACTTGATGGCTTTCAGCCGATCTTCGGACCGGGCGACGAGATGGAGGTGGCAGCCTTCGGCAGCGAAGCCCCGCGCAACCCCCTCGCCGATGCCCTGCGAAGCGCCCGTCACCAGCACCGTTTTGCCCTTCAGCCCCAGATCCATGTTCTCAGCCTTTTTTCTTACGCGAGCGGACCGAATGACCCTGTTACGCGCCACCACCTGAGACTTTGGCATACAATATCGCGGGCATCTTGGCCAAATAATATGCACGTTTGCATTTCTGGCATAATCAGACTTGCCTCACGCGGCGTTCGCGATGATGCTGAGGGCCATCGCGGCGATCGCCAGGGAGAAGGTGGATGGTTTCACGTCGAGACGTGTTGAAGGGAATGGGCGCAGCTAGCCTCGGTGCGGCCGGCTTCTCGTTGGCTACGCCCGCCCTTTCGCAAGGCGCCACGAAGGTCACCTTCACCACTTCCTGGATTCCGGAAGGCCCCAACCTGTTTGCCTACATCGCCCGCGACAAGGGTTTCTGGAAAAAGGCTGGCCTTGACGTGAGCGTCGCGCGCGGATCGGGGTCCGGAGCCGCGGCGCAAGCCGTCAGCGCCGGCACTTTCGATTTCGGCATGGCGGCAACACCGACCGTCATTGTTCAGGCCGCCAAGAAGTTGCCGATCACCTGCATTGGTCAGATCAATTACGACGCCCTGATGGGCATCGGCTTGTTGGCGGGTTCGCCGATCAAGCAACCTAGGGATCTCGAGGGCAAGAAACTTGGCGCCAGCGTGACGTCCGGTGAGTATCCGTTCCTGCCGCTCTATGCGGAAAAGGCCGGTTTCGATCTGAGCAAGGTCCAGATGGTGCAGCTCGATGGCAAGGTTCGCGAGCGCTCGCTGATGGAAAAACAGGTCGATGCCGCATCTGCCTTTGCCACGAGTACGATTCCGTCACTGGTTCCGCTCGGCACCGACGTCCGCTTCATGCTGTTCCGCGATGCCGATCTCGAATTCTATGGTCAGTCGCTCACCACGCAGCCGCAGCGGCTGGAAAAAGACCCGAACCTTTGCGCCGCGCTTGTTGAGGGCGCGATGGAGGCTATTCGCTTCTCGATGACAAATTTCGACGAGGCGGTCGACATCTTCCTGAAGGCCAACAACGAAGTCGCGATGTCTTCGACCGGAAAGGAATATGCGCGGATCGGTCTCGGACTGACCAACCTGACCAATCTCGTACCCGAAGTGAAGGAAAACGGTTTCGGTTATGCCGATCCAAAGAAAGTCGCCACGATGGCCGACCTCGTCGTCAAATATGCAGCCGGCGATGGCGCTATCCGCCCCGATGTCGGAACTCTCTTCACCAACAAGTTCGTCGGCAAGGTGACGCTGAGCGCCGATGAACTCGCCGCTGCCGAGAAGAACGCGGCCGCCTTCCGCAAGTACGTCAGCTAACGCGATCGGACCGTCAATCGATGCCTGCCGTCCAACCCGCGCTTGAGGCGACGCCAGCTCCGGGGCCGCTGGTATCCGTCACTGATGCGCAAAAAACTTATTTTGCGCGGCAGGGAGCGGTGCAGGCCGTGGCATCTGCGTCCATTGACGTGGCACGCGGCGAATTCGTCTCTCTTCTCGGCCCCAGCGGATGCGGCAAGAGCACACTTTTGATGATGATCGCCGGATTGGAGCGGCCGACCGGCGGATCGATCCTGCTCGGCGGTACGGAGGTTAAGCAGCCGCGGCGCGAGATCGGCGTCATTTTCCAGGATGCAACGCTATTGCCGTGGAAAAGCGCGCTCGACAATGTGCTGTTTCCGGTCCGTATCCTCAAACTGCCGATCGAGCCCTACCGCCGGCGCGCGCGCGAATTGCTGGCCATGGTCGGCCTGTCGGATTTCGAGAACAAGAAGCCGTCGCAGCTATCGGGGGGAATGCGACAGCGTGTGGCGATCTGCCGGGCGCTGATTCACGATCCGGATATTTTGCTGATGGACGAGCCGTTCAGCGCGCTGGACGCGATCACCCGCGACCAGATGAACGTCGCGCTGTCGGAAATCCTCGAGACCTACAAGAAAACCGTCATCTTCGTGACCCACTCCATTCGCGAAGCGGCGTTCTTGTCCGATCGCGTTCTGGTGATGGGTGGCCGCCCCTCGACCATCGTGCTCGACATGAAAATGCCGTTCGAACGACCGCGACGTTTCGAGATCGAGGAGACGCCGGAATTCACTGCAGTGTGCCGAAAACTGCGACTAACGATCGAAGAAGCGCATAGCGGTGCGCCCACGCACGGTCCGTCCGCGCAATCGCGCGGCGCCATGATCGAGTGAGAGTGGACATGGCTTCCAGCGGATTTCCATCGACGGGCATGGGTACGGAGACGGGCGCGATCATCGCTGGCCCTGCGCCTGCGAAAGATGCCGGACTGACCCGGCTGAGGAGCACCGGGTTGCCGCTCGGACTGGCAGCGATTGTGCTGGCCGTCTGGCAACTCGCGGTCACCCTGGGTCACGTTCCCCCGGTCATTCTGCCCTCGCCGCTCTCGATCGGAAGATATATCTACGAGCGCTACGATATTCTGTTGATGCATGCCGTTCCGACCACGCTGGAATCGGCAGCAGGATTTGCCATCGCTACCCTGCTTGGCATCGGGCTCGCGATCATCATCACCTATTCCGAAATTGCACGCGAAGCGCTTTATCCCAATCTCGTGTTTTTCCAGCTGATCCCGAAGATCGCGCTCGCGCCCCTCTTCATCATCTGGCTCGGCATCGGCTCGCAGTCGCGCATCGCTTTTGCTGTCTTCATCGCGTTTTTTCCGGTCGTGATATCGACGGCCGCCGGCTTCGCAAGCGTCGACAAAAGCATGCTGCGGCTCTGCCGGGCGCTTACCGCCAACGAGTGGCAGATATTTTCCAGCGTGCGGTTTCCCGCGGCGCTGCCTTACATCTTCAGCGGCATGAAGATCGCAATTACGCTTGCGATTATCGGCGTCATCATCGGCGAATTCATCACGGCTCAGGCCGGTCTGGGTTATCTGATCATTTTTGCAACTGCGCGCGCCGACACCGAGATATCGATGGCCGCAATCGTGGTGCTCTGCATTTGCGGCCTGTTGCTTTACGGCCTGGTGGCGCTCGCTGAATCCATCGCCAACCGGTTTTACTCGGCGGAAAACCCATGAAGGTCACCCCGGACGCATCGTTATCAATCGAAACGGCTGCGTTGTCCGGCGAGCCGGAATCGCTGTCGGCCAACGTCGTTCATCGTCTCGAACTCGAGATTCTCAAAGGTCAGCGCAAGCCGGGCGATCGCCTGGACGAGCGGCAGTTGGCCGATCATTTCGGCGTTTCCCGTACCCCCGTGCGCGAAGCGTTGCAGCGGCTGGCAGCGAGCGGACTTGTGGTCTCGCGTGGACGCCAGGGATTGCAGGTCGCTCAGTTGTCGCTGGCCGATCTTCTCGATGCCTTCAGCGTGGCCGCCGAGATGGAGGCGCTCGCATCAGCGCAAGCCTCACGCCGGATCCGGCCCGATCAGCGAGATCGTCTCGAAGCGGCGCATCAGGCTTGCGCGGCTGCTGCCGGCGTCCGCGACGTCGACGGCTTTTACGAAGCCAATCTCGAATTTCATGACACGATTGCGGCTGCGAGCCACAACCGGGTCTTACGTGAGCAATTGCGCCGGCTGACAGTGAAGATTTCGCCATATCGCAGGACCATCACCTTCCAGCCCGGCCGGATGGAGTCCTCGATTCCCGAACACGAGCAGATCATGCAGGCGATCTTTCGCGGTGACCCCGCACAAGCGAGCCAGGTGATGCGCTCACATGTGACGTTGCTTGGCGATGGTCTTTCCGACTTGCTGCACTTTCTGCGGCTTTATGGCGATCAGAAGCTTTTAACCGAGTTGGCCTGAGCATTCTTGGTAGAGGACCGATCAGGTCCGCCGCGCCGGCATCACGCGGCCGTCTTCGCGCAACGGCAGCGCTCAATTCACAGCCCCTCCACAAGAACCCGACCTCACGCGCCAAGGAATCATTGACACCTTGCCGCGAATATCACCACATGTGGGCGTCGTGGTCCGCCAGCCTTCAACATCTGGTGGCTAAGAGGGAAGCCGGTGAATCGCGTCGATGACGCGAAAGTCCGGCACTGCCCCCGCAACTGTAAGCAGCGAGTTGCTCCCAATCCATGCGTCACTGATGCGGCTCTCGCATCGGGAAGACATGGGAGCAACAGCGACCTGCGAGTCAGGAGACCTGCCGCGACAGCAAAAGAACGTCCACGGGCGGGGTGTCCGGCGGTCGCTTGCATGCGCTGTCCGGCTCACTGCAGCCGGGCATTTCAGCAGCGTCCTCTTCTCGCCCCGTTCAAACAGAACACGCGCATTACGGGGCTAATCATGTCTTTGAACCTGCACGCGGAAGCTGCTTCCGCTCCCATCATCCAATTGCGTCCGGAGTCTCTCGCTGCCGTTCCCAGCGAGCCGGCGATGCAGATCATTCGCCGCAACGGCAAGGTGACCCCGTTCGATTCGGGAAAGATCGCGGTTGCGATGACCAGGGCATTTCTTGCAGTGGAGGGAAACACGGCAGGCGCCTCGCGACGCGTGCATGAGATCGTCGAGCAATTGACGGCCGAAGTCATGACCGCCCTGATGCGCCGCGCTGGCGAGGGCCGCACCTTCCATATCGAGGATGTGCAGGATCAGGTCGAACTGGCGCTGATGCGCAGCGAAAATCACAAGGTCGCGCGCGCCTACGTGCTGTATCGCGAGGATCGCGCCCGCAAGCGCGCGGAAGAAACCGCGGCCCAGGCTTCGGAAACACCGCAATCGACCATTCACGTCGCGCTGGCCGACGGGTCATGCGTCAGGCTCGATAACAAACGCCTTGAGCTTATCATCGACGAGGCCTGCGCCGGCCTCGACGGTGTGTCCCCTGCCCCCGTGCTGACTGAGACCCAGCGCAATCTCTACGACGGCATCAGCCAGGACGAACTGGCGCTGGCCTCGATCATGGCTGCGCGAACGCTGGTCGAACAGGAGCCGAATTACGCCTATGTCAGCGCGCGACTTCTGCTGGACAAGCTTCGCGGCGAGGTTCTGTCCTTCGTGCACAGGACTTCGACCAATGCCTCGCAGGCCGATATGGCCACGCGATACGCCGACTATTTTCCGGAATATGTGAAGACTGGAATCGCAGCCGAACTGCTCGATCCCGAACTCGCCCGCTTCGATCTCGGCAGGATCGCCGCCGCGCTGAAACCCGAACGCGATCTGCAATTCCAGTTCCTCGGGCTGCAAACGCTCTACGACCGCTATTTCCTGCACGTGCGCGGCAAGCGCATCGAGTTGCCGCAGGCCTTCTTCATGCGTGTCGCCATGGGGCTCGCGCTGCGCGAGATCGACCGTGAGGCCAAGGCGATTGAGTTCTACCACCTCCTTTCGTCGTTCGACTTCATGGCCTCGACGCCCACGCTGTTCAATGCCGGCACGCTGCGTCCGCAACTTTCATCGTGCTTCCTCACGACGGTGTCGGACGATCTCGACGGCATCTTCAAGTCGATCAAGGACAATGCCCTGCTCGCCAAATATTCCGGCGGACTCGGCAACGACTGGACGCCGGTGCGCGGGCTCGGCGCGCACATCAAAGGGACGAACGGCGAAAGCCAGGGCATCATCCCCTTCCTGAAGGTCGCGAACGACACTGCAATCGCCGTCAACCAGGGCGGCAAGCGCAAGGGCGCGGTCTGCGCCTATCTCGAGACCTGGCACGTCGACATCGAGGAATTCCTCGACCTGCGCAAGAACACCGGCGACGATCGACGTCGAACCCACGACATGAACACCGCCAACTGGGTGCCCGACCTGTTCATGCAACGGGTCCAGGCCGATGGCGACTGGACCTTGTTCTCGCCCGACGAGACGCCCGATCTGCACAATCTCTATGGTGCGGATTTCAAGGCGGCCTACGAGGCCTATGAAGCCAAAGCAAAGTCCGGCGCCGTGCGCGTTTTCAAGACGGTGCGGGCGAGCGACCTCTGGCGCCGCATGCTGACCATGCTGTTCGAGACCGGCCATCCCTGGATCACTTTCAAGGATCCCTGCAATCTGCGATCGCCGCAGCGGCACGTCGGCGTGGTTCATTCGTCGAATCTTTGCACCGAGATCACGCTAAATACGTCGGCCGACGAAGTCGCGGTCTGCAATCTCGGTTCCGTCAACCTGCTCAATCACGTCGGCAATGAAGGCATCGATCACGCCAAGCTCAAGCGCACGGTGACAACAGCGGTGCGGATGCTCGACAACGTCGTCGACATCAATTTCTACACGATACCCGAGGCACGGCGCTCGAATCTGCGTCACCGCCCGGTCGGGCTTGGCCTGATGGGCTTTCAGGAAGCGCTGCAACTCCAGCGCATTCCGACTGCCTCCAACGGGGCCGTGACCTTTGCCGACCGCAGCATGGAAGCGATCTCGTTCCATGCGATCGAAGCTTCTTCCGATCTCGCAACGGAGCGCGGACAATATCCGAGCTTCGCGGGCTCGCTATGGTCAAAGGGAATTCTGCCGATCGACTCCATCGAACTTCTGGCCGATGCACGCGGCACGCTCGATCTCGATCGTTCGTCGAGCCTCGACTGGGATCGCTTGCGTAACAAGGTCAAGTCGGCCGGCATGCGGAATTCGAACGTCATGGCGATCGCGCCGACGGCGACGATCTCCAATATCTGCGGCGTCTCGCAGTCGATCGAGCCCAACTATCAAAACCTGTTCGTCAAATCGAACATGTCGGGCGATTTTACGGTCGTGAACGACTTTCTGGTGCGCGACCTCAAGGCCCGCGGCCTGTGGGATGAAGTCATGGTGTCCGACCTTAAATATTTCGACGGCAGCATCGGACAAATCGATCGCATCCCGGACGATCTCAAGGCGCTCTATGCCACCGCGTTCGAAATCGACAGCGCCTGGCTGATCGAAGCGGCCGCGCGCCGGCAGAAATGGATCGACCAGTCGCAGTCTCTCAATCTCTATATCGCCAATCCCTCCGGCAAGAAGCTCGATGCGCTCTATCGCCTCGCCTGGAATCGCGGGCTCAAGACCACCTATTACCTGCGATCGCGATCTGCCACCCATGTCGAGAAATCGACGCTGAAAGGCACGGACGGCAAGCTCAACGCGGTCTCGGTCGCCGCGCCGATGTCGCACGCGCCGATCATCGTGCCGGCCGCGCCCGATCTCGAAGGCGTCAAGGCCTGCCGGATCGACGATCCCGATTGCGAAGCCTGCCAGTAAGGAGAGAAAAAATGCTCGACTGGTCAGATACTGAACCCACCGCAGCCGCACAAATCCCTGTCATCCATGCATTGCGATCGGCAGCGCATACCAAATCGGAATCCGTCGATCGCGAAAGTACAGGCCTGATCGACCGCAGCGGTGGCCGCGTTTCGGTCGACGAAAAGCGCATGATCAACTGCCGCGCCGACGTCAACCAGCTCCTTCCCCTCAAGTATAAATGGGCGTGGGAGAAGTATCTCGCCGGCTGCAACAATCACTGGATGCCGACCGAGGTCTCGATGCAGGCCGACTTAGCGCTATGGAAGTCGCGCGACGGGCTCACCGAAGACGAGCGGCGCGCTATCAAGCGCAACCTCGGATTCTTCGCGGCCTCGGAATCCCTGGTCGCCAACAACATCGTGCTGGCCATCTATCGGCACCTGACGAACCCGGAATGCCGGCAATACCTGCTTCGCCAGGCTTTCGAAGAAGCCGTCCACACCCATACCTTTCAGTACATCGTCGAGAGCCTTGGTCTGGATGAAGGCGAGCTGTTCAACATGTACCGGGAGGTGCCGTCGATCACCGACAAGGCCGCATGGGCACTCAGGCAGACAAAGCACCTCGAAGACCCCTCGTTCTCGACCGGCACGCCGGAGGCAGATCGGGCTTTCCTGCGCGACCTGATCGCTTTCTACGTCGTGTTCGAGGGCATGTGGTTTTATACCGGCTTTGCGCAGATCCTGTCGCTCGGCCGGCGCAACAAGATGGTCGGGATCGCCGAGCAGTATCAGTACATCCTGCGCGACGAGAGCATTCACCTCAACTTCGGGATCGATGTGATCAACCAGATCAAGATCGAGAATCCGCATGTGTGGACGAGCGAATTTCAGGACGAAGTGCGCAACATGATCCGGGAGGCGGCCGAACTTGAAGCCGCTTACGGGCGGGATACGATGCCCCGCGGCTTCCTCGGGCTGAACGCTGCCCTGTGTGAACAATACATGCACTTCATCGCCAACCGTCGTTGCGCGCAGATCGGGCTCGCGCCGGTGTTTGCCGAAACCGAGAATCCGTTCCCGTGGATGTCGGAGGCGATGGACCTGAAGAAGGAGAAAAACTTCTTCGAGACGCGCGTCATCGAATATCAGAATGGCGGCGCACTGAGCTGGGACTGAGCTTGAAACGGGGGCATTTTCCATCAATAGCCAAAGCCCCGGACCACGGGGCTTTCATGGCAGGCAGGTCACTGCCCGGTGTCCTACGATCGGATGGCGCATAGCTCATAAAGCCTCCTATAATCCAAATTGTCGCACCGGATCGCAATTGAACCGCTCATCCCGAGAGATCGATGCTATCCACGACAAAATTCGGACTTGCCGCCGCTTTGATTCGGAAGGTTTTTTCGGCGAAAGGGCGGTCTGGCCAAGCGCACTCCCGGAGTGGATCCGGTTACAATGTTGTGAGCCGTGTCCCCATTGGGATGAAATCTCTCTGGGAAGTGTCTAATTCGGTAAGAGAGAGCCTTTGAGAGGAAGCCCACATGAAAACGATCATTCTTCTGGCGGCAGCGACGGTGGTAGCCGCAACGGCCCCCGCGATGGCGAGGCCGATCGCTCCCGTCTCCTACGGCCAGAGCATCTATTGTGCGACCCGGGAAGCCGGAAACCCCCACAGCAAATATTGCGACTATCTCGCCTGGAGCTACTGGCGGCGGCGTGGCAGCTGGGATTCCACGCTGGACAACGCCTGTTTGGCGAACCCCGCCTTTGTGCCGGGTGAGTGCGGCGTGCGCTAACGCTGCGAGGTAGTCAATCGGGCGCATGGCGCGATCGCCGGCGCCTTGATATCTACCCCTCATGCAAACCAACTACGTGGCGCTGGCCGTCGTGGCCGCCTACATGGCGGCTCTCGGCCTGTTGACGAGCATCGTGCAGCGGTCGGTCACGACGGCGACGACGTTCACATCGGGCACCACCGGCTCCGGGGTTCCTGCCGTTCTCGTAGGGCTCATGCTGATGTCCGAATTCATCGGGACATCGGCCAGCGTCGGCACGGCGCAGGAAGCCTATGTTTCCGGAATCTCGGCAGCGTGGAATATCATCGCGCTCGGCGCGGGCTTTCTGTTCTACGCCTGGTTTCTCGCCGGGAAATACAAGGAGTCCGGGCACAATACGATCTCGGGGGTCTTCGCCGAGGTCTACGGGCCCTCGACCAAGGTCGCCACCTCGCTCGTCATGATCTTTGCGCTTCAGATCGTGGCCGTAGCGCTGTACGCCGGCGGCGGCGCGATCCTTAGCGTACTCCTCGCGGTGGACCGGACGCTGGCGACCGTCATTTGCGGCGTCGTTGCCGTTCTCTACGTCTTCGTCGGCGGCATGCGGTCGGTGGTCTATACCAACGTCATCCACTCGCTGATGAAATATGCCGGCATCGGCGTCGCCCTGTATTTCGGGCTGACCAGGGTCGGCGGCTTCCAGGAATTGCAGGCGCGCTTGCCGCCAGCGATGTTCTCCTGGACGAACGTCGGCGTCAGTCAGATCTTCGCGTGGTTCATTGCAGGCATCGGCGCCACCTTCTCGACTCAATACGTCATCCAGGCCATCAATACGGTCGACACGCGGCAAAAGGCGCAAGTCGCAAGCTACAGCGCGGCACTGCTGCTGGTACCTTTCGGCATCGCGACCGCGCTGATCGGGATGTGCTCGCTGGTTCTCTTCCCTGGCATCAAATCCATCAACGCTTTCTCCGCGCTGATCGCCGACATGAACGGGCCAATGGCAGGCATCGTCGCCGCTGGACTGGCGGCCTCGCTGTTCGGCACGATTTCCGCGATCAGCGTTTCGACGGCGACCCTGCTCTACAAGGATTTTTACACTCGCTTCGTGAAGGCGGATGACGAGAGCCGGTCCCTCGTCTTCGTGCGCGCGACCACGGTGATCGTCGGCCTGCTCCCGATCGTGCTTGCGATCTACACTCCGAACGTCCTGCAAATGACCTTTCTGGCGAAAGCGATCCGCGCCTCATTGTCGGTTCTGGTGCTACTCGTTTTCTACGCGCCATGGTTTGGCACCAGGGGTGGCGCACTGTTAAGCATCCTCGGTTCGATGGTGGCGACCATCGCCTGGTTTCTGATGGGCAACCCCTTCGGCATCGACAACGCCTACGTGGCGCTTGCGGTGCCGCTGGTGGTGATGGGCACGAGCTCGTTGCTGACGCGGATGCGGACCGCCTCGCCGATGCCGGAGCGCGAACTGCCTTAAGGCGTTTCGTACCGGACCGATTCGGTTCCGTCCGTAGTTCTCCTGCCGAGAACAAAGTTCCCGCGGCCTGCGGTCATAGAGGCGTCACGCCAACCGATCACCCTGAGTGCCTCCCGAAGTAGCCGAGCGCTATCGCTCTCTGGGGTAGGTGAAAAAAGGGCGGCGCCCGGCTACTCGGCCGCGCGGCGGTGCGGCCTTTTTATAACATCATCAATGATTTAAAATTTCGTCTTCATTCACCATCGCAAGGACAGATGGAGCAGGCGATATTGCTCCGCCCCAACTCGGCCAATGGCGCGGCTCAAAACAAAGCCGCCGCGGACCTCGTGGGTCCACGGCGGCTTTGCGAAAGTTGGGCTGGTGGGCTCTGCCCGCTTAGAGCTTGATGCGGAAACCGGTCACGACGGCTGCCGTGCTGATGTCGTGGCCTGGCGCGGGTCCAGCAAAGGTAACGCCCTGGAGCACCTTTGCGCCGGGATTACCCGGGAAAGCCGCAGCCAAACCGCCGTTCACCTGAGCCCAGGTCGCGCCGGCATAGACGTCGAGATGCTTGTTCAGGGCGTAGTCAGCCAGGAACGAGACCTGGTCATAGCCACCGGCGCACGTGATCGCACTCGCGCCACCCGTGGCCGGACAACCCACATTGTCAGCAACGTAGGAGTTCTGGTTCACGTGGTAGTACGCACCGGTGAGGCTCAGTCCCCAAGCAAAGTCGTACTTTGCGCCCGCCCAGTAGAAATCAAAGACGCGGGCTACCGTGAAAGCGTTGTTGTCCAACAACGTGAGCTGATATCCGCCGGCAGCGTCTCCCTGGGTGATTGGCGTATTCGGATTAGAATTGCGGATGTTGGAATAGCCGGCGAAGATCGTGAACCTATCGACCGGCATCGGCTCGGCCTTGGCGGCCTTGGTATAGCCCGAATAGGCCGCAGCACCCGGTCGGCCAAACTCCCAAGTATACTTGCCCATGACCGATATTTCTTGATCGTCGGACATATTCGCGAAGAGCGACGTGCTGTTCAGGGGAAGGTTGGCGGCCGATTGCAGGTTCACCACGCCGTGTTCCCTGGTATAGGTCGCCTCTGCCGAGAAGCCGCCAACGTGGCCGCCGAACACAAAGGCGTAAGCATCGCCGAAGAAACCGGTGGCATTGCCGCCACTGGAATACATCGCGCCGGCGATGATCGGACCGTTGTCGTAGACATACTTCACCGAGTTATCCCAGCGGGCAGCTTCCGTGCTGCCGGAGCCGCCATTGGTGCCGGAGTAGCCGAGCAGCGACAGGGCGTAGGACAGTGACATCGGGTCGTACAACGCGATTCCGTCGAGCTGGAAGGAATTGGTCCGGCCAATGGTGAGCGTACCGTATTGCTTGTTGCTGATACCGCCCCACAACTGGCCGTTGAAGGCCTGGCCACAGCGGCCGCTATCGGCGTTGGAAGTCTGCTGGTTGTAAGCTACGCCGGCGTTCTGAATGAAGGAGCTACAGCCGTCGGAAAGAGTGCCTTTCAGCGGATCGACACCGGTATCAAGGCGAGCAATCGCTTTCCAGTCGCCGCCCAGCGGCTCTTCGATCTTCACGCCGATAAATGATTGCTGAAGGGCGCTATGTTGAACACTCGTGATCGACTGCCCTGTGTAGTTGCGGGTCGTCGTGAACGGCGAATATTCAAGGCCCGAGACGACACTGCCGAGCGGCCGGCCGTTGGTCTGATAGGCACCGCCGAGGTCGAGCACGCCGATCGGCGTGATGCCCCAGAAGGTCAGATTTTCGGGAATCGGATCCGGTACTTTCGGTGGCGTCCAGTCCGCGGCGTAGGCACTGCCCGCCAATCCTGTCATTGCGAGCGCAATCGCAAGCGCTTTCTTCATTTTGAAACCCCCAAGTTGGCCACCCCGGTAGCAGAACGAGCGCCCTTGCCACCAATCGCTATGTCTGGCTGAACATAACGAACGATATATCGGATGGAACATAACGGGGCCACAAGTGCAGCCAAGCAACAGTGCAAGGCAAAATTCGATTTGAGTTGCTTATTGCCGGATTTGCGATTCAGACCGCGCTACGCGCCCGCACTCGATACCTGCCAGGCAACGGCGTCTAACGCTGATCGGGCGACGGCGACGATGGTGAGGAACGTAGAGCTAATTCGCTGACGGATATCGGTCAGCTCTTGGCGCGGCTGATGTCCGCGCGCAAGGCCTGAAGCTCCTTGCGCGCTGCGCTCTCGGCCGAGCGCTCAATTTTCCGATAGCGTTCGACCAGCGAGACGCCAAACGGCGTCAAGACAGCGCCGCCGCCATTCTTGCCGCCGGTTTGCCGTTCGACCGCGGCGCGCTGGCAGATACGATTGATTTCGTCGACCAGATCCCACGCCCGCTTGTAGGACATGCTCATGGCCCGCCCGGCCGCCGAGATCGAGCCGCAGCTATTGATATTCTCGAGCAAGAGGATTTTGCCCGGACCGATCCGCCCCTCCGGATCCAGATCGATCCGGACGCTAAGCGAAGGCAACGATGTCGCCGATGACTTGCGCATGGTCCGCCTGATCATTTCAAACCGGCGAGCCTGATCTCGCCGGTGTCCTCGCTATCCGGATCCGGGTGAGCTGCGTCAATAGCAGCTGCGCGGATCGACCTGAACGTACTGTCCGGACGGATACCTGTAGTAGCAATTGCCTTGCGCGAGATAATAGCCGGGACGCGCCGCGGCCTGGGCTCCGGCAATCGCGCCGATGGTGCCGCCCGTGACGGCGCCCACGGCAGCGCCGACTGGCCGGCCGGTGATCAAGCCACCGAGAACGCCACCAACGATCGCGCCGCCGACGGCGCTGGCCGCCGGATCGGGTGCGGGCGGCGGAGGTGGTGCGTAGGCTGCCGCAGGCGGCGGATAGCCCGGCCCTGGGCCACCCGGCGCGTCGTCGTCCACACCGGCAACGTCGTCCATCGCCTCGACGTCGGAGACGTAGGCCGGAGGGCCGTCCATCTGCTGCGGGTAGAAATACCAGACGCCGCCGACATCCCACCACCAGCCGTAGCGGCCATTGTGCATCTCGTGACGCCACCGTCCGCCTTCCCAGGCCAGACGGCCGCGATAGGGGTGACCGCCGAAATTACGTGCCGGGAAATTGCCGCGTGCATTGCCGCGCACGACGCGCTGCCCCTGCGGACCTTGCGGTCCCCGCATTGCCTGACCTTGACCTTGTGGTCCCCGCATCACTTGACCTTGGCTTGGCCCCTGACCGGTGCGGGGCGGCGCCGCCGAACGTACCGCAGGAGTTGTCGGCCTGGCCTGCCCTTGCGGCGGCGGCTTGTGCTGTTGCTCCTGGGCCTGCGCCGAGAGCGCAAAAGCAGCCATGATCGATATCAAGGGAACGGCGATCCGCGAGCGTTTGAGGGCACGCATGGTACTGTTTTCTCCACTGCCACGAGAGGCCAGCATTATGGATCAGCCGTACGTCGAAATCTACTTTGCCCGATGCGTTTGACATGCACGCAAACGTATTGCCGCCGTCTTGCCACAAACACCGGGCGAGCGCCGGCCTCACGGCGGGAAAGGTTTTGCACCGCACCGCCATTTCTTCGTGTTGCAAGGCCCGCCGTTCGCTTTATAGACCTTACGTCGCAGATTTGACATTCGCCGGCCACCCCGCCGCCAAGCGCTTTCGGATGTACACCTCCAAACAGGAGCATCAGGGGTTCAAGGCCAAAGAGGACTGAACATGAGAAAATTGCTTGCCTTGATCGTCGTACTCTCAGCAACGGCTGCCTGGGCGCAACAAGACGACGCGCCACCACCCGCCCCTGCGGGAAAACCGGCAGCGCATGCCAAGTCGAAGGCCCCAAAGGGCAGCCCTCCGAAATCGCTTGCCGAGAAGCTGTTGGCCTGCCTCGAGATCGATGATGAGACCAAGGAGCGGCTTGACTGCTTTGATGCTGCAGTCCCGCCCAAGCCGCCGAAGTCGAAAGCGGGCACGGCGAACGGCGTGATGGATTGCCGGTTCGTCAAGGAAGAAGATGAGCGGCTGAAGTGCTTCAACGGATTTGCCGAGAAAATCCCGAAATTCTCGTCGCGCTAGCGGTCCATTCTAACATTCGCATCCCATTTCAGCAGCCACTTTTGCGAATGTTAGAATTACAGAACCACTAGCAAATATACGTTTCTGGTGGAGTTTTGGATTTGACATTCGCTTGGCGAGCCTGCGGCCGGGTGGGTAGCGAATGTCAAATCCACTCCACTAGCCGCGCAAATGGCCAGCGCCGGCCCTTCGGAAAGCTGACGCTGGTTCCCGCTTTATCCAGTCTGTTGATAAGCCTGCCCTCGCCGGTTTCGGCGTGATCGTGGGGGCCCGTGGCATGGTATCGACCCTTCTGGCCTAGATCTGACGAAAGAGAGATTATGCGGATCACCCTTGTCGGCTCCCGCCATTTCGGCGTGACGACCCTGCAAATGCTGCGCGAGCACGGCGTCCGCGTCGTCAGGGTAGTCGTCGCGGACGCCGAAGACCGGCTGGCCGCGGCCGCGCGCGCGGCAGGTATCGGGGTGGTTGTGCAAGCCAATCCGAAACGCGTCGCCGCTTCCGAAATTGCCGGCGAGACCGATTTGATCGTGACCGCCCACAGCCATGCGCGCATCAGCAAAGAGGCATTGGCGGCCTCCCGCCTCGGCGGCATCGGCTATCATCCGTCGCTATTGCCTCGGCACCGCGGGATCGCGGCCGTCGAATGGACCATCCGCGCGAAAGACCCGATCGCCGGTGGCACGGTGTACCATCTTGCGGATCGGATGGATGCCGGCGCGATCGCGGCGCAGGACTGGTGCTTTGTCGGAAAGGACGAGACGGCCCGAGAATTGTGGGAGCGCGCTTTGGCCCCGATGGGCCAGAAGTTGCTCGCCGAAGTCATCGACTATGCCAAGACGCACGACGTGCTTCCGGCCAAGCCGCAGGACGAGCAGTTCGCCACCAGCGCGCCGGCGCTCGCGAGCTAGCCTTGCCGCCAAACGTCGCCTCAACAAGCTGATTTACCGGACTCGATTCCGGACATAAATCCATGTTTTGGAAATACTTTTGGTCGTAACCGGCATGGCCAAAGCAGGTTTGTGGCAGCTCGGCTGTATGCCGGCTCGGGGTAACCGAAGGTAACATTTCTACATCCATGCCGACGTCATAAGCGTGATCGGTCCACGAAGGACTTGTGCTTGTGCCGATCAATGTGCATATGCGAACGGCCAGTTCAGTGACAATGCCGGATGGGGGAAGTGGAATGGAGCATCTGCGGGAGTATCGTGCAGCGGCCGAAGGCAGGCTTCACGTCGATAACAGCAACAAGAAGTTTCTCGGCGTCACGCGTCGCCTGGTCTTCGCGATCGCAACCGTGCTTGCGGCCTCGAGCTGGAGCAATACCGGCCACGCGCAAGCCGGTGGACCGTTCGCAGGCATGGCGGGCGTTTGGAGCGGCGGGGGTACCGTGACGCTGGACGATGGTTCGAACGAGCGCATCCGCTGCCGCGCCACTTACGCGGTCGGTGCCGGAGGCACTGGTCTGCAGCAGACGCTGACCTGCGCGAGCGACAGCTACAAGTTCAACCTGACGAGCAACGTCACTGCGCAAGGTTCGGCAGTTTCCGGTACCTGGAGCGAGACCAGCCGCAACATCAACGGCAATATCGAAGGACGTTCGGGCCCCGGCGTGATTCAGGTCGTGGCCAGCGCACCCGGCTTCTCGGCGAACATTTCCTTGACGACACGCGGCAACAAGCAGTCGGTCGTCATTCGCGCGGAGAGCCAGTTCAAGAGCGCTTCGATTTCGCTGACGCGCGGCTAATTTCCAATTCGGTCAAAAAAGGCCGGCGGATCGCCATCATGGCGCCGCCGGCCTTTTTGTTTTAGCGGACCTGTGTTGCGCATTGTAGCACCGGCATATTTGGCGGTTGCAAAGCCAAAGCTACTCGATGATATCGGCATGCATTGACGACGTGTCCCACGTCGCAACACCGAAGACGAATTGCCTGCACCGATGAATCGAACGCCTTCCAAACTCAAAGCCGCGCTGTGGATGGCAGGCTTCCTTGGTCTGATGTTGTTGATGGCGATCTCCGGTCGCGAGGCCGCACGCGAACTCACGATCTTTCAGATCATGGAGTTCCGGTCGAGCCTCGGCCTGTTGATGCTTTGTCCAGTGATCTACTTCGCCGGCGGCTTCGGGATGCTGCGAACATCCCGGCTGCCGATGCATGCGGCTCGCGCCTTCCTGCATTATGCCGGCCAGTACGGCTGGTTCCTGGCGCTGACGCTGATCCCGCTGGCACAGGTGGTGTCGATCGAATTCACCATGCCAATCTGGACTGCCATCCTGGCGGCGAGTTTCCTCGGTGAGCGTGTCACGGTGTGGAAGGCTGCCGCGATCGCGCTCGGCCTCGTCGGGGTCTTCGTCATCGTCCGTCCTGCGGCCGGTGAGGTCAATTTAGGCCAACTGATCGTATTGGTCGCCGCCGTATCCCTTGGCGTCACGGTCGTCATGATGAAATCGCTGACCCGCACCGAGCCAACCCTCGCCATCGTGTTCTGGATGATGGCAGTCCAGGCCGTCGCCGGCTTGCTCCCTACCCTGCATGTCTGGGTCTGGCCATCGCCTTACGTCTGGGCTTGCGCGATCGCGGTTGCCTTTAGCGGGACATTTTCGCATGTCTGCATGGCGCGCGCGATGCTCTATGCCGACGCCACGATCGTGGTGCCGATGGATTTCCTTCGCGTGCCCTTGACCGCGACTGCCGGCTGGATGATCTATGGCGAGCGGTTGGACATTTTCACCGTTCTCGGCGCGATGCTGATCCTGACCGGCAATCTCCTGAACCTGAAGCCGCCGACGCCTGAGCCAGCGAAGCTCAAGGCTTGACCGGCTATTTCCCCGCCGCCTTGCGCAAGGCGTCGATGATGCGATCCTGCCAGCCGGGACCGCCTTCCCGGAAGTACTCGAGCACATCGTGGTCGATCCGCAGCGACACCAGTTCTTTCACGCCGGGAATCGTATTCGTCTTGGGCGGCGCCTCCGGCTCTTTCTTCGTTACTTTCTTGAATGCCGCCTCTGCTTCAGTACGGGCATCGTTCAGTGTTCGCGGTCGCCGCGGTTGATCCGGCACAGGTTAGATTCCTTCAAAGAGAACGGTTGAGAGGTAACGCTCCGAGAACGACGGCACAACAGCCAGGATAGTCTTGCCGGCGTTTTCCGGACGTTGCCCGAGCCTGATCGCGGCCGCAATCGCAGCGCCCGAGGAAATGCCGCCGGCAATCCCTTCATTGCGCGCCAAGGCGCGCGAGGTCTCGACGGCTTCCGTGCTGTTGACCTTGACGATCTCATCGATGACCGAACGATCGAGGACCTCGGGAATGAACCCCGCGCCGATGCCCTGGATCTTGTGCGGAGAATGCTGACCGCCCGAGAGCACCGGGCTTTCCTCCGGTTCGACGGCAACGATCCGCACCGCGGGTTTGCGCGCCTTCAGCACCTGCCCTACGCCCGTGATCGTGCCACCGGTCCCGACGCCTGCGACAAAGATGTCGATATTGCCGCCGGTATCGTTCCAGATCTCCTCGGCCGTGGTGCGGCGATGGATTTCCGGATTGGCGAGATTCTTGAACTGCTGCGGCATCACCGCCTTCGGCGTCGTCCGCACCAGCTCTTCGGCAGTGGCGATCGCGGCCTTCATGCCCTGGCCGGCCGGCGTCAGCACGATCTCGGCGCCGAGGAACGCCAGCATCTTGCGCCGCTCGATCGACATCGATTCCGGCATGACCAGCTTCAGCCGGTAGCCGCGCGAGGCGGCGGCGAAGGCGAGCGCAATTCCGGTATTGCCGGAGGTCGGCTCGATCAGCACGGTATCGGCATCGATCAAGCCTGCCTTTTCCATCGCCACGATCATGGCGACGCCGATGCGGTCCTTCACGCTTGCGGCAGGATTGAAATATTCGAGTTTTGCAAGAATGGTCGCGTTCGCTCCGCGCTCTCGCGGCAATCGTTGCAGCCGCACGATCGGCGTATCGCCGATAGCGTCCACGATGCTGTCGAAAACCCGGCCGCGGCCAGGATGCTGCACAGCACGCGTCGTTGACGATTCATCCATGGTGTAGTTCCCCGAGCCAATACATTTTGAATTTTGAAGTCTTGTTTCAATAGCTGTTCAAATAGTGACGATCTGCGCCGTGGCGCAAGCATCCCCGCGCCATAGTTCGCTGCGTCGCAAAAATCCGCAAGCGGCCGAATAACGTAAAACCAACGCAATTGTGTTGCGGTATCGTCAAACTAATTGTTGTATGATGCCTTCAGGTTCGGATCGCAGGGGAGGCCTCGATGTCAGCAGTCGCTGAAGTCCTGTCCACCGTAACGCATAGCCCTCGTGGGAGTGATCTGCCGACGTGCCCGGTTTGCGCGGACTCGATGGTGGCTGCGGAAGCGTCTGCCTATCTGGCCGATAACGTCATCAGCTATCTCTGGACCTGCGACACCTGCGGCTATGGTTTCGTCACCAAGCATTCGCTCAAGCGTCTGGTCTGTAACTGAGTTCCACATCGATCGTCAGGTTTCCAAAGCTGGCTGGCGCGTAGCGCTTGCCGGCTCTCGCCGCTTGTTCCCTTTCGTCACTGCGATCAATCGACGGCGAATATCTAGCGCGCCGCGATGTCGCCCTTTTCCCATTCGCTTCGCGTGCGCGCGCGGAAATCCGCGAAAGTTCCCTGCGCGATCGCCGGCCTGATCCCGTCCATCAGTTGCTGGTAGTAAGCGATATTGATTTCGGACAGCAGCATCGCGCCCAAAGTCTCGCCTGACCTGACGAGATGATGCAGGTAGGCGCGCGAATAGTTTCGTGCCGCCGGCCAGGGGCTCGTTTCGTCGAGCGGCCGCGGATCGTCGGCATGTCGCGCGTTGCGCAGATTGATCTGGCCATATCGCGTGAAAGCCATGCCATGGCGGCCATTACGCGTCGGCATCACGCAATCGAACATGTCGACGCCGCGCGCGACAGCCTCCAGAATGTCGTCTGGCGTCCCCACCCCCATCAGATATCGCGGACGGTCGGTGGGAAGCACGGGCCCAACCTCCTCGATCATCGCCAGCATGACTTCCTGCGGTTCGCCCACCGCAAGGCCGCCGATCGCGTAACCGTGAAAGCCGATATCGACGAGACCGCGCGCACTCGCCTGCCGAAGCTGCGGCACATCGCCGCCCTGCACGATGCCGAACAGCATGTAGCCGGGAGGCGCGGTCTCGAACGCGCGCTTGCTGCGCTCGGCCCAGCGCAACGACAGCTGCATGGCGCGATCGATATCGCTGTGCACCGCCGGCAGCCGGACGCATTCGTCCATCTGCATCGCGATGTCGGAGCCAAGCAACCGCTGCACCTCGATCGAACGCTCCGGCGACAATTCGACAATCGCGCCGTCGATATGCGAGCGGAACGTAACGGCCTCTTCCCTGACCTTGCGCAGTTCCGACAGCGACATCACCTGGAAGCCGCCCGAGTCGGTCAGCATCGGGCCGTTCCAGCCGGTGAAGTGCTGCAAGCCGCCGAGCGCGGCAATCCGCTCGGCACCGGGCCGCAGCATCAGGTGATAGGTATTGCCAAGCACGATATCGCTGCCGGCGTCCCTCACCTCGCGCCAGTGCATGCCCTTCATGGCGCCGGCCGTGCCGACCGGCATAAAGACTGGCGTTCGTACCACGCCATGCGGCGTGGTCAGCCGGCCGGTCCTCGCCTGGCCACAGGTCGCGAGCAGTTCGAAATGGTTGGGCAAGCTCATGAAGCGGCTTATCGCGTAACAATGGCGCTTTGTTCAACCGCAAGTTAAGGAATATTCGGGCAAAAGCGGTTGACGGTATCGCTATCCTTGCCCATAAGTCCGGTCCCATGATGTTCGCGACCACCAAAACCACGACCAAAACCAAGCCCTCCGGGGGCTCGGGAGGCGTGCGCGCGTAGTCAAACGACCGCATCATCTTGATCCGAAGCCCCGCACCATCAGGTCCGGGGCTTTTTTATTGTCCAAAACCCCACGGAGACGACCATGCTCAGAGACCCCGTTGTTGCCATCGCCGGCGTGACCGGCGCCGTCGGCAGAGAGTTCATTGCCACGCTCAACAAGCGCGCCTTTCCGGTGAAGAAGCTCAAGGCGCTGGCGAGCAGCCGGTCTGCGGGCCAAAAGATCGATTTCCGTGGCGAGACGATCACCATCGAGGAGTTGCGAGAGGATTCCTTCGAAGGTGTCGATATCGCGCTGTTCTCGGCCGGCAGCGGCGTGTCGCGAAAGTTCTCACCGATCGCGGTGAAGGCCGGCGCTGTCGTCATCGACAATTCCTCCGCCTTCCGTATGGACCCCAACGTGCCGCTCGCGGTCCCCGAGATCAACGGCCGGCGGATTGCCGAACACAAGGGCATCATTGCCGTCCCCAACTGCTCGGCGATCACGGCGCTGATGCCGCTATGGCCGATCCATCGGCAGAACCGCATCAAGCGCATGATCATTTCGACCTACCAGGCCGCCTCAGGCGCTGGTGCCGCCGCGATGGACGAGCTGGTGGCGTCGACCCGCGCCAGCCTCGCCGGCGAAAGCTTTACGCCGAAGGTGCTGCCGCACTCTTATGCGTTCAACGTTTTCAACCACGACACCAGGATCGATCCCGAGACCGGCTACAACGAGGAAGAGACCAAGGTGATCAAGGAGACGCACAAGATCTTCGAGGACGACCGGATCGCGATTGGCATCACCTGTGTTCGCGTACCGGTGCTGCGCGCCCACAGCCAGGCCATCACCTTCGAATGCGAAAAGCCGATCTCGGAGAGCGAAGTCCGCAAGATCCTGACGAATGCCCCCGGCGTGACGGTTATCGATGACCGCGTCAGGAATTATTTCCCGATGCCGATCGAGGCGTCAGGGCAGGACGACGTTTTGGTCGGCCGTATCCGTCGCGATCTCAGCGACCCCTCCGGTCACTCGATTTCGCTGTTCGTCTCGGCCGATCAACTGCTCAAGGGCGCGGCGCTGAATGCGGTTCAGATTGCCGAATTGCTGCCGGAGCGCGTCGTCGCGTAGCAAGGTCGGGTGCTCATGAACCTGCGACGTCCGTTCCTCGAGGCAAAGCGGACGTTCGCTCGTTTCCACGGCGTGTTGGCTAATGATCCTTAGCAGTCATGTCCTGGATCGCTCCTATTGTCCGTTTTGGAGCTGAGCGGAATTAGACGCGAATGCCACGTCGCGCGCCGATTTGCCGGTCGTCGTTGGCCCAGGTATTCCCTGACTTTTCAGCTGCACGGGGCCGGCCGAGCGCCCGTTGCCGTCGGCGTGAAGGCGTATCGCGCAGATACATCGGCTCGAGCCGAATTTTTGTCAGCCTGTCACCATCTGAACGCCGGCGAGAAACGGTGAGCGCACAACTTGCCGCGAGATGCGCGTCCTCGATGGCCCTACGCGCCTTTTCGCTGTCGCATTTCGCCACCGCATAGGCTTGCGAGAGCTTGATAAGCTCGTGGCCGGCAAGCGCGACGTCCAGGCCACAAAAGGTCATTAGAGCGCAGATGGTGCGTTCCGTTTCGCTCAGGGCCACAAGTTGAGCGCCAAGATCATGAAAAGTGAGTTGAGCCTGTCGAACGTTGCGCGCAGCCAAATCGTGCTCGCGAATCTGCTGAGAACTGACCGCTGTCTCCCGCGGCTTTGGCAACGCGACGTCTCGAAAGGCGAGTAGTCGTTCGAGGACATGCTGTCGAAGCTGAAGAATTGCTTGGACCGGTTGGCCGAATAATTCGACGGTGATCTGACCTAGAAAGAGCGCGGCAGGAATCATTATCAGGTAGACATACCACTGCATGTCGCGCCCCAATCGGATCGTCGGTTCAGATCTGACTTTTTGCTAACCAGCTATTGAGTTGCGCAGGGCACGAGGAAGATGGTGTTCTTCGACTCCCTTCGAGGAACTGCGCTAGTTGGTCTCAAGTCCGAATTCGTATCGGCTCATTCGGATTACGCTCCCCAACTGCGGCTTGCCGCTCAATCAACCCTAATAGGTTGTTACTCACAAGACCGAATTGCCAACCGCCACTTTGTCTCTGTAGATTTAGTTAACGAGGCGACGGTTGCGCGCCCGCGATATATGTCTCTCAGGGAAAAGCGGACATGGCCACGCCTGCATCGGCGTCCCGACTTATGCGTATACCTTAGTTCTTGGCCCCAAACAGCAGACACGCATCGCCGTAGGAATAGAACCGATAGCCGCTCTCGATGGCGTAGGCGTAGGCCCGCTTCATGGTCTCGAGTCCTGAGAAGGCCGAGACCAGCATGAACAGCGTCGAACGCGGCAGGTGAAAGTTCGTCAGGAGAATATCGACCGCGCGAAAACGATAGCCCGGCGTGATGAAGATCGCGGTCTCATTGGCGAACGGCCTGATAGTGCCGTTCTCGGCGGCCGCACTCTCCAATAGCCGCAACGACGTCGTACCAATGGCGACGATGCGGCCGCCCCTGGCGCGTGCCGCGTTGAGGGCTTCGGCCACCTCCGCCGAGATCGTCCCCCACTCCGAATGCATCTTGTGCTCGGCGGTGTCGTCGACCTTGACCGGCAGGAACGTGCCGGCGCCGACATGCAAGGTGATGCGATGCAGGCCGACGCCACGCTCGCGCAGCGCCGTTTCCAACCGGGGCGTGAAATGCAGGCCCGCCGTCGGCGCGGCCACGGCGCCGTCGTTCACCGCAAACATGGTCTGGTAGTCGGCCGTGTCCTGCTCGTCGGGTGTACGTTTGGAGGCGATGTAGGGCGGCAGCGGCGGACTGCCGAGATCTGATATCGCGGAGTCCAGCGTCGGCCCGTGAAACGAAAACGACAGCGTCACCGCGCCCTCTTCGCCTTTCTCCTCCACCTCGGCATCGAGATGGCCGAGCAGACAAACCTTGCCCTCGTTGCCGAAGCGCACGACGTCACCACGCGCGAGTTTCTTGGCCGGTTTGACCA
Organism: uncultured Alphaproteobacteria bacterium; assembly: GCA_963788885.1. GTDB lineage: Bacteria > Pseudomonadota > Alphaproteobacteria > Rhizobiales > Xanthobacteraceae > Bradyrhizobium. The sequence continues at coordinate 30,865 of CAWBIR010000007.1, forward strand.
GCGCCTGCCAACGCGAGGCATCGAGCCGCTTGATCAGCGTCGCCTCGATTTTCGGCTCGGTCTCGCGGCCGATCCGCCGTCCCCTCAACTGCGCCGAGATGACCTTGGTGTCGTTGACGACGAGGTGATCGCCCGCCTTGAGCCATTGCGGCAGATCGGACACGACGCCGTCCTGCAGGGAGCCACCGGGCTCGACGACCAACAGCCGCGCGGAATCGCGCGGGCTCGCGGGCCGCAACGCGATCCGCTCATTGGGCAGTTCGAAGTCGAAGAGATCGGTGCGCATGGCTAAACTGTCATTGCCGGGCATAGCCGTTCGAAGAACGGCGTCGCTTCCGCTCGCCTATGACCCGGCAATCCATCACCTACGCGAAATTTCTCCGAAGATCGATGGATACGCGGGTCAAGCCCGCGTATGACGAATCGGAAATCACGCCGCATCCAGCGCCATGTGCGCCTTGACGATCTTGTCGGGATCCCTGACCGGCTCGCCGCGCTTGATCTTGTCGACGTTTTCCATGCCCGAGGTCACCTTGCCCCACACCGTGTACTGCTTGTTGAGAAACGGGGCATCGTCGAAGCAGATGAAAAACTGGCTATCGCCGGAATCGGGATTGGCGGCGCGCGCCATCGAGGTGGTGCCACGCACATGCGGCTCGGCGTTGAACTCGGCCTTGAGCTTCTGGCCGGAACCGCCTGTGCCGGTGCCTTGCGGACAGCCGGTCTGCGCCATGAATCCGTCGATCACGCGGTGGAACACGATGCCGTCGTAAAATCCTTCGCGCACCAGTTCCTTGATCCGCGCGACGTGATTGGGCGCAAGATCAGGGCGCATTTCGATGGTAACGGGGCCCTGCGAGGTCTCAAGGATCAAAGTATTTTCGGTATCAGCCATGCTCTCTTCTCTCCTGGTGGAGGTTTACGGTTACGAAATCTGATCGCAAAAGGACGGCCGGCTATGGCGCCGCCCATTCCTTCTGTAAATGGCATCGGCGTGCAGCGCTGCAACGCCTCCATCGCCGCAATCCGGTACAATAAACGGTCGTTGTCGTCGGCCTGTTCCGATTTATAGGTGACACGGGGCCGGCCCAAAATCTCTCCCGACCGCGTGAAACTGACGACCACCGTGATATCGATGTCGGGATGGACGCGCGCGGGATCCGGTGGCCGCCAGCAGGTCCTCAGTCTCGCAAAGACGTCGGCGATGGTGTTGACCTGCGCCGGTTGCGCCGGCGCAGGTGTTAGCCCGACGAGCCAAAGCCCCGCCACGCATGTCAAAAACAGACGGCGAGGACGGTCCGGCACCGATCACTTCATGTCGGCCGCGACCTGAACCTTCACCATCTTGTCCGGATCGGTTACCGAGCCACCCGCCGAGCCGGGTGGGGCCTTCTTCAGCTTGTCGACGACGTCCATGCCCTGCACGACTTCGCCGATCACGGTGTACTGGCCATCGAGCGGGGTGCCGTCAGCGAACATGATGAAGAACTGCGAATTGGCGGAATCCACGCTGTCGCCCTTGCGCGCCATACCGACGATGCCGCGAGCGAAATGCACCTTGGAAAATTCCTGCTTCAGGTTCGGATATTTCGAGCCGCCGGTGCCGTTGAAATTCTGGCCGTCGCCGGTCTGCGCCATGAAGCCATCCATCACACGGTGGAACGGCACGTTGTTGTAAAAACCTTCGCGGGCGAGCTGCTTGATGCGCTCGGCGTGCTGGGGCGCGATGTCAGTGCGCAGCTTGATGACGATCCGGCCCTTGGTGGTGTCGATGACGATGGTGTTCTGCTTGTCGGTCCCGGCCGGCAACGGCTGGGCGATGGCTGGCGCGGCAAAAATCAGCGCGGCGAAAACGGCGAGAATTCGGATCATGGAAGCTCCAGCGTGAGAGGCGTGAGAAAGATTATCAGCGGCCGAATTTGGCCTTGAGGCGCTTGGCGACCTGCTTGGGCACGAAGTTCGAGACGTCGCCACCCATACTGGCGATCTGTCGCACCAGTGTGGCAGTGATCGGGCGAACGGTCGGTGAGGCCGGCAGGAAGACGGTATGAACGCCCGGCGCCATGGTCTCGTTCATGCCGGCGATCTGCATTTCGTAGTCGAGATCGGTGCCGTCGCGCAAACCGCGGATGAGAATAGTGGCTTTGGCGCGCTTGGCCGCGGTGACGGTGAGGTCGTCGAAGGTCACGCAGTCGAATTCGCACCCCGCATTGCTTGCAACGGGTTCAAAGACTTCGCGGAGCATCGCCAGCCGCTCCTCCACCGTAAACAGTGGTGCCTTTCCGGGGTGGACGCCGATCGCCAGCACCAGGCGGTCGCAAAGGCCAACGGCGTGCCGGACGACGTCCAGATGGCCATTGGTGACTGGGTCGAAGGAGCCGGGATAAAGCGCGATACGGGGCATGAAACCGTCCTACCCCGCCACGCCGGGCCCTGCAAGCCAGACACCGTTTTGGGCCGAATCCGACGGCAATTCCGTTAATTTTTGTCGGCCATTGAACCAATTGCCGTCCCGCCGCGTCTGCTCGGAATACCGGCTTTGTTTCGTCCCGACCGCCCGACGAAACAATATGACGGTGGGACGAAACCATTTTCGGGCTTTTGGGGCCTTGGCGAAGAACTCCGGAAACTGCCCGTTTGTATGAAGACACCAGACAACACGGGCCACCAAGGCCCGGTGACAGGGGATCGTCATCATGATCAAGACTTTTTCAGCCATCGCGATTGCTGCGTGTTTTGCCGCCGCCCTGGCCGTCCTGCCGGGCTTTGCGCCGGAAGTCGAAGCCAGCGTGCCGCGCCCGCTGGCCAAGGCCGATCGCCTCGACATCCGCCCGATCGGCCGCGACTGCTCGGAGCAGAACTGGCCGCGTTTCGAAGCTTCTTGCCTGCGCACCGCCGGCACCAAGAACATCGTCCGTGAGGCCCGTCTGGTCACCGCTGACCGCACGCCGTAGTCGGGACAAAACAATAAGCCTTCGGGAGTTTTCGAGGTGGAGGCGGGCCGTACCCCCGCCTCCACTTCGCTTTTTGCGTTACGCAAGCGGCACGCTCTGGGCGTGCCGAAACACGTTATTCGGATCGAACGCGGCTTTGATCTTCATCAGACGCGACAGGTTATCGCCCCAATAAGCCGTCGCGTAACCCTCGCCGAGATCGAGGTCGCAGTAGTTGACGTAACACGCGCCGGAAACATAGGGCCGCATCGACGCATAGAGCGTCCGTATCATCGCCAGATACGTTTCGGTGGCGCCGGGGCTTCCCCACTGTATGAAATACTGGATGAGATATTTCGTCTTGCCGCGATGAGCGAAGGCGGTGGCGTCGGACGCCACCTTGTTGATCGCGCCGCCATAGCCGTCGAACAGCACGGCGATCTCGACTGGCGCCCTCTGCAAGCCGTCAAGCAACGCGGAAATCCCCTGCTCGGTCATCGGCTCGATCACATAGTCGGACTTGCCCTTCATCAGGACCGATTCATAAGCTGGCCCACCGCCGTTAAAAATATTGGCGGCCCTCGCAAACGTCAGCGTGCTCGTGCGCACGGTATCGGCAGCGCCGGCCAGACTTTGCAGGCGCTTCAATTCGGCGGTCAGCCTGCTTTCGGAATCGACCGACAGGCCCGCAATATGCACCTTGATCGACCCGCCCGCTTCTTTCGTCAGGTGAAGCGTGCAGGTGACTGCGGGCGGAAGACCATCGAGCCATTCCTGCCAGGCGAGAACAATTTTTGTCGCCTGCGCGACCGGCCTGGTCCAGGTGACCGCGAACTTCGCGACCAGATTGACCGGGCTGGTGCGGAAGTTGAATTTGGTCACGACCCCGAAGCTGCCGTTACCGCCGCCGCGCAGCGCCCAAAACAGATCGGGATTTTCCTGGGCGCTGACATTCAGGATGTTGCCGGAGGCGTCGACGACCTCCATCGACAGCACGCTGTCGCAGGCGAGCCCAAAAGGCCGTGCCAACAGGCCAAAACCACCGCCGAGCGAATGGCCGGCAACCCCGACCGGAAAGCACGTGCCCGCTGGGATCGCCCGGCGGGAGGGCTCGAGCGCCGCGTAGATTGCGCCCAAGGAAGCGCCGGACCCGATCGTGACCGACTTCTTGTCTGCGGAGACTTGAACGGCGGTCATGCCGCGCACGTCGATGACGAGATCGGCGCTTTGGGAAAAGCCTTCATAGGAATGACCGCCGGAACGGATGGCAAAGCTCACGCCGTTAGCCGTCGCCCAGCGGATGGTACTGCCGACGGCCTGCGGGCTTGACGCCACGACACGCACCTGCGGCGTGATCTGCTTCCGCTTGCTGAAGGAGGCGTTGTAGTCGAACTTGGGAGGCGCGCCGCTGCCGGCGATCAGGACCAGATCCCTTTTGGGATCGAGCTCTGCCTTCAGCGCCGCGATCGGCAGGCTGGTCGCGACCTCTGCCTTGTGGATCGAGAGCAGCGAGTTGCCGACGATCGAATTGGCCGCAATGACGCTGGAGGCGTGCAGAAATTCGCGCCGCTTCACTTTGTTTCGTCCCCCAATGTCGCCTTCCCCAACGACGGGGCTTCTCAGCCCGAATGAGCTTACTAGCTACACTGCGACAGCGCCTTGAAATATTGCGGCTGATGAAAATTCGCTTTGGCTGCTTTCGGCAAAAAGGCGCTCCAGTAACTGCGCTTTTTCGCTGCCCCCAGAAATAAAGATTGCCGCGAACTTTGGAGGGATCGCCATCCCAGCCGAGCGATTTGAGCGGAATTTTCATTTCCGCGGTCCAGCCGTCCTTTGCAATTTGTGCGGTCGAGGTCAGCCCCAAATCGACGCCCTCGTGATGTTCTTTGGCGCTGACAATTTTGACCTGAAAGGTTTGATTGTACGGCGATACTTCAAATTCGAAGTAAGGAAACTCGGTGTCGGAAAAGGTGACGAATAATTCCACGACGTCGAATTGATAAGGATGTTCTCCGGGTGTGAGCGTCTTCTTTGCATTCATCGTCGGCGAGGCAACCGAAAAGCTCGCGATCAGCGCGCCATCGGCCAATGAAGTTCGAACCTGAACGGGATTTTTCAGTGCCGACGTTGCGGGCGCCACCAGCGACAGCTCGCAGGCAAACGCGTTCGAACCGATCAGCAAGATCCACGCAGCGATGACAGCCTTCATGACAGGCAGATCAGCGATCCATGCGGCCGGACGTACCCCGGTCGTCGCCGCCCCTTCGGCCCATGCCCATGCCGACGCCAACGCCGATCCCGATCATGGTCTGGATGGCGCGGCCGGTCTCGGGGGATACTCCCCTGTCCGGTTGCTCCTCGCGCGCTGGCTTGCGTGTAGCCTGGCGTGGCGTCACCTCGCGCTCGCGCGGCTTGACTTGCTTTTGCGGCGTCTTCTTCTCGGTCGTCGGATGGTCGTCCTGATCGAGCTTGACCGAATTTCCCGGAATGGGATCGCTTCGGTCGGTTTTTGGCTGATTGGGCTCCTGATAGATCGCCAATGCCGGAGAGACCAGTGCGAGTAAGGCGATGCCCGTCACCGTGTGAGTTAAGCTTCGCATCCTTGCCTCCGAAAGTTGGGCCTATCCAAGCGTCAGCCGGTAGCGGACTTCGCGTGACGCGCCGTTGCCGTGCGAAACCACAAGTCGAATTTGCCAAACGGTAGCACCTTTGAAGGCCGTTGCCGGAATTTCGCCGAGCACGCCGTCCGACTCACTGCTCGGCTTCGCCGACCCGATTACCGTCCAGGTTGTCGGCGCATCGCCGGATCCGACTTCAATGCGGGCGGATTTGAAGTCGTTGGCCTCGGCCTGTCCTCGAACGCGCACGGTCTGCGCGCCGCCTTTCTGGATGACTTCGACCCTGCTGATGCCGGCAAGCAGCGCATAATCCTTGGCCGCCGAGAGTGCTGCACGCGCATCGATGATGCCGTAGCCGGTATATTGGTCGACGCCCGGCGTACCGACATCGCGGGCCGTGCTCTTGATGATGTTCATCACCTGGCGATTGGTCAGCGTCGGATCGTTCGCAAGCAGGAGCGAGGCCAGACCGCTGACCATTGGTGCAGAAAATGACGTGCCGCTGGCGCGATAATATCGCTTGTCATTGCCGACATACGCAGCACCGTCGGTATATTTCACGCCGGGGATTCCGAGCAGCGTATCGGTGCGCCGCGCGCGCAGACTGAGAATATCGATTCCGGGTGCGGCGACCGCGACCTTGCCCCAGTTCGAAAAATTGGCGCGCTTGTCGTCGAGGCCGGTCGTGGCGACGGTGAGAACCTTGTCGGAATTGGCGATGCCGTATTTCGAGATCTCCTCGCCATCATTGCCGGCGGCAACCACGATGATGACTCCCTTCGAATAGGCATAGTCGATCGCCGCCTGTTCGACCTTGGTCGAGCCCTTGCCGCCCGCGCTCAAATTGATCACCCGCGCACCGTGATCTACGGCGTAAGCGATCGCCTCCGCCAGATACGAGGCGCGCGAGTGACCGAAATTGTTGACCGCCTTGAGGATCATCAGCCGTGCGAGTGGATTTATGCCGGCGATGCCATCCTTGTCTTTCCAGCTTCCGGCGATGATGCCGGCAACGAACGTGCCGTGGCCGTCATTGTCCCACGGCTTGTTGTCGCGGTCGAAGAAGTCCCAGCCAATCGCGTCATCAGCGTAGCCGCCGGCACCGTTCTGGTTGGCGCCGGCCTTGCCGGGGTTCGGATTACGCCAGAGATTTTCCGGATCGATATTGCGATGATCCCAGTCAAGTCCGGTGTCAATCAACGCCACCGTGACGGGCTGCGCATCCTTTTTTATCAAACGCCACGCCGACTGATCGGAGGCGTCAAAGCCAATTCGCTGCAGCCCCCACTGATCGGAATAGTTTTGACCCCATGAGCCCTTGGCGCGGAAGTAGTGATTGTCGGGCAGCGTCAGGCCGGACGATTGCTGAGCGCAGGCGGGAAACGCCGTGACCGCGATCGCGCCATGCAGAAGCGCCGCTGTGATTGTGATCCTCATCGCGACCCCCTCCGTTTTGAAAGTCGATCATTCAAAGTGAGATTGGAGCCTGGCAATTCCGGCGCGCTGGTCTCGGAGGCGCCGAGAACCTCTTCGACCAGAAGCCGGCCGGGGTATTTCTCCTTGCAGAGATCCTCTTCATAGGAAGGTCCGTAGGCTTCCTTCAGTTTAGAGGCGAGCGGCGCATCGATGCCGTATTTGGTTTCAAGCGCGAAGCGGACGAAACTTCGGTTGCCAATCTTGAAGGTGCTCGAGACAATCTTGCTGCCGATGCTTTGCAGCGCCTTCGGATCGATCTTGTCCTTGCCGGGCGTCACCTCGGCGACCCCGCCGCTCGTCTGCGGACGGGCGATATCGAGCCGGTACGTTCGCTGCTGGCCCTTCTTCGGGCTTGCAAGATGGAAGGCCGTGCGGTCCTCGGCTGCGACCGGAATCTTGCAACCGCCCTTGGCGTCTGTCGTGCATTGGTTCGGCGGTCTGTCGAACTTGGCGTCGGCATTCCGTTTGGCTGCAAGCGGCGCCTTCGGATCGACCGGCACCGGCAGATCGGATTTGTCCGTCAGCAACAGCTTGATGGTTTGCCCCTCGATCGGCCCGCCGGTTTGTCCGCCCTCCAGCACATCCTGGGTCACTTTGAGTTCAACGTTGTCCGGGATGTCCGACGGCGTGTCGTCCGGCGCAGCCGGGGTCGTCTCCGTCGTGGGAGGCGTTGGTTTGTCCTCAGGCTTGGCCGGCCGATCCGGCACGGCAGCCGTCTGCTGCTGGCCGGACGCAGGAGGAGCCGAAGTAGGTGGCGGCGAAGACGGCGTCGTGGACGGGCCCGGCCCGTCGCTGCCGCCGCTACCCGGCGGTCCGTCCGTAAAGCTCGTCACCAGGCTCGTTGTGAAGGTGCCGCCGGTATAGGTGCAGTGCGTGGTGCTGTCGGTCGCGTAGGTGACGTATTGCTCGCCGTTGCCCGTTCCGGGCGGCACGTAATACGTGTGGTCATCTGTGCAGGGCTTGAGCGCCTTGAGTTTCGCGAGATCTTCCTTGTCCCACTGCAGCTGAAGCTCGGCCGACTTAAACTGGAAGGCCAGACCAGTGTAGTGCGCCTGGTCATTCTCAATTCTCTGCTGCGCACTTGGGTCCGGTTGTTCGCCTTTTGCCTTTGCACGCGCCTGCGCTGACGACAGATCGATGATGTCTTGGCGCAGCGTATCCATCTGCGCTTTCAGACTGGCGATGTTCTTCTCCTCCTCGGGAATTTTCTTATCGAGAAGATCAATCAGCGTTTTCGCCCAATCGTTGAGACACGGCGGAATCTCGGTACGACTAGGCGGCACTACGCCCTCGGGCCAGCCGCCGTTGGGACCGTCTGTCAGACCTCCACCACCGCCTGGCGGCGGGTCCCAAGGCATCGGCCCGGCGCAAATCGGCATCGACTTGATGAAAGTGATCAGCGGCTGCAATTCGTCGGCCCATTTGGTCGCCGTCACGGACGCATTGGCGTCGGCCGGATCCCCGTTGGCTATGAACTTGTCGCCCTCGGCATTTGCATAGGCCTCGAGTTGCGCGAAAAGGTTGAGCAGCCGGTCGAGTGTCGCCTGATCGATGCAGGGCAGCATTTTGACGCTGTTAAGGTCGGCCGTTAGAATCTTGTAATTGGCGGCGGCGAGCAGCATGGTGCCCGTATTCACCGGGCCGGCTGCGTTCGGCGCATTAGCTGATGATCCCTCGGGTTGTTGGGCCTTCGCCGGCGTTGCCACCACTGCGCCAGCCACCAATCCGAAGGCGAGTGCGGCGACCAGAGAATGCCGGCCGCTCCTCGACACCAGATGCCAAACAGCCATTGCGCCCCCAATACGACTTAAGAACTCAAAAATGCGCCCCATCGCGGGGCCGGTAAAATATTCACGAAGAGGATCGACCTCTGCGTCTGAAAATTCCATCGCGCCAAACAGCGCAGCCAGTCTTCTGTCGTAGCCAATCTTCTATCAGCGACCTGGCTTCGGCAGGATAACACGCGCCCCCGTAATTTCAGCGCGGCCCTTCCCTATCTCTTGCCCGGCGGCCGGATACTTCTCCCGGCAAACGTCCTCTTCGTAGGAAGCGTACGCATCCTTCAGGCTCGGTGCAACGGGACTGGCGCGGCCATACTTCTCTTCGAGCGAGAAGCGCGCAAACTGCCGGTTTCCGATCGAAAAGTAACTGGCGGCGATCTTGCCGTTGCCTTGCTCCGGCAGCTTGTTTTCTCCGGGCTTGATCTCGGCAACGCCTCCGCTTGTCAGCGGCCGGGCAACTTCCAGCCGATAATTCTGGTGGGCGCCTTTGGCGAGCTCAGGCAAGTGGAAATGCGGCCTGTCATCGGGTGCAACCGGAACGCCGCAAGCACCCTGCGCATTGGTGACGCATTGCGAGGTGGCCTTGTCGAACCCGCGATCCTCCGCCGTCCTGACCGGCGCCGGCTTTTTGGGATCGATCGGCACAGGCAATCCCGGCTTCTCAGACGCCATCAGCTTGATGGTTTGGCCCTCGATCGGATCACCGGTTTTGCCTTCCTCGATGACGTCCTGGGTCACCTTCAGTTCAACATTGTCGGGGATGTCGGACGGCGTATCGTCGGGCGCGGGAAGCGTCAGTTCGATCTCCGGCGGCTTGCCGTCGGGTGTCCCGCTGGCCGGCCGACCGGAAGCTGGCTTTTCGGGGTCTCCGCTTGCCGTTCTGACAGGACGGCGCGGCAGCGGCCGGTTGTCACCGGTCTTCGGGTTTGCGCTCGGAGTTGGATTGGCGTCCGAAGTTGGACCACCGGGCGGCGACGCAGGCGTCATGGAGGCGTAGAGGTCGTCATCGTCAGTTGGCGCCAGCATCGCGGTGGTGGCGACGCCATCGCCGAACGTGCACCATTGGTTGCCGTCAAACGACACATAGGCTTCGCCGTCGCGTAGTTGATGGCCGGGAAAATACCCGACGCGCTTGCCGGCACATTTCGTCTTGATGCAAGCGTCGAGGTCCTTCTTGAAATCATTGACGAGCCGCTGGCGCCGCCAGCAAACATCGGGCGTGCCGAAGGACCAGGACATCCGGTCGATCTGCTCGTTGACCTGGTCGACTTCAGCCTTGCAGGGTTTGCATGCCGTCACATGCGGCAGCTTCGGGCAGCGCGAATAATAAGCGGGCGGCGGTGGTGGCGGGTCCTTCTTATCGACATCCTTGCAGAGCGGCTTGTCCAGAATTTCCTGGTAGAGATTGTGCAAATCGAGCTGAATTCCGCGGAGCACATTGATCCTCGTGCTCGTGGCGGCTATGTCGGCGCGAATTTCGTCCTTCTCCCTCTCCAGCTGCGCAATCCAGTCCGACGGATTGTGGACGGTATGGGTGGAGACCTGGAGGGCAGCCTCATAATTCGCCTTGATCCTGGCGATCTTTGCATCGATCGCATCGATCGCTTCATGATCCGCTTCGATCCGCTTGTCCAAATAATAAATGTCGTCCTCGACGTCCTTCTCCGACGGAAACCAGATGTCACGCGCCTTCTGGAAATCATCGAAGTCCATGCAGGGATGCGTGCGATTGAACTCGTCGAGCTCTACAAAATAGTGGAGGTATTTGTCGACCCATCCGGGCCCGCGGTCGACCTCGACATAGGCGTTCGCCGCGGGCATCTGGAAAAGGCCGATCCATGCCGCCGATATCGCGACAGCCATCGCGCCGCGGCTGAAGCGGGCGGCCTTGGTCACCGCATGTTGCGCAGCGCTGCACCGGATCATGGCAATCGAGCTGGTCTTGTAAGAAGGACCGCGCCTGGTTGGCGTGTCCGATCTGTCTGAAATCAACGCAGTTCAGAAACTCAAGATGGCAGCGGAACGATAGGTGATCAAAAAAAGATAGTGGGCCAATCGGCTCGCACGGTCAATTACGCAAGGGCACACCCTGTGAAGGGCCGGCTGATCTGCGGTGTTTTGCCTCACAGCTCCGCAGGTCAGTTCATGAGCTCGACCGACGCCGCCATTGCCGTTTTCGAGCAATCAGTATCCTACGAAAATGCCGACAACCTCACAGCTGCGTTCCATCGCTCTGAAGTGCCCTGAGATAGGCGCAGAACATATCGGCCATCGCATCGGCATAGGCTTCGATCTCGGCGGAGGTGCGCGGCGTTTCCGAAAAATGCTTTCCCACCGCGCTGAGCGTCTGTTTGATTAGATCGCCGGCCGCGGCGCGCACTGCGTCCGAGGCCGCAGGCAGCACTTCCTGCAGGAAGGCCTGAACCGTGCGGTCTCCCGACGCCCTCACCTCCCGCGCCTCGGGCGCATCGCGATAGAGCGGAACGGCGTCATTGAGCGCCACCCGCATCGCGGCCTCATCGCATTCCGATTGGATAAAGGCGTGGACCAGCCTGCGCAGCCGTTCCAGCGGCGGCTTGTCGAGGTCTTCCAGAATGCCGCGTAGCAATTCGGAGGTTTGCCGCCATTCGTCGCTTTGCAGGCGGAACAGGATCGCCGCCTTGTTTGGGAAATACTGATACAGCGAGCCGACGCTGACGCCTGCCTTTTCGGCCACCCGCGCCGTCGTAAAACGCTGCGCGCCTTCCTTCGCCAAAACCTGAGCTGCCGCTTCCAGAATGGTGGCAACCAGCTCGCTTGAGCGCGCCTGTTGGGGCTGCTTTCGTGAGGAAATTGAAGTACTTCGGCTGCCGGCCATGGATGCTCACGGATAACGCGAATAGCGAACGCGAATAATTAGTCGTATTTTAGGGTCATCGCAACAGCAACCCTTCCCGCTGATCGGAGACCTGCATGACCACCCTGACCACCACCCCGCTCGCGCCGCTGCTGGAGCGTTTGTTCGAAGAAGCCGATGCGTCGGAGGCAGAGATCGAAACGGCCGCGGCCGATCTCTCCGACGAAGAGCGGACACGGCTGATGCGGAGCACGGATTACCACGATCTCTATGCGCGCCTGAAGAACATGCCGCTCGCCGTCTCACGAGAGACCGGCGCGTTGCTTTACATGCTGGCGCGAAGTTCTCGCGCGCGGACCATTGTCGAGTTCGGGACTTCCTTCGGCATTTCGACCCTGCACCTCGCCGCAGCATTGCGGGACAATGGCGGCGGCCATCTCATCACCACCGAGTTCGAACCGTCCAAGGCCGCGCGGGCGAGGCACAATCTGACCGCCGGCGGTCTCATCGACCTCGTGGAGATCCGCGAGGGCGACGCCCTGCAAACGCCGAGCACCGATCTCCCCGAAACGATCGATCTCTTGCTGCTCGACGGCGCCAAGTCGCTCTATCCCGAAATCCTGCACCTCGTGGAAAGCCGCCTCAGGCCGGGCGCCATCATCGCCGCGGACAACGCCGACCATAGCCCCGACTATCTGGCGCATGTGCGCTCGCCGGCAAACGGTTACATGTCGACGCCCTTCGCCGAAGACGTCGAAATATCGATGCGGATGGGTTGAGGTCGCGTGGAAGTGGTCCTTTGATTCTAACATTCGCAAAAGTGGCCGCTGAGAAGCGATGCGAATGTTAGAATCGGACCATTAAGCGGAGCCGTTGCCGCCGCCGTTGCCGTTGCCGTTTTCGGTTTCCTCGCCGATGTGCTCGACCGACACGACGTGTTCATCGTCAGCCGTATTGAACACGATCACGCCTTGGGTCGAACGGCCCGCGATGCGGATGTCCTCAACCGGGCAACGGATCAACTGGCCCTTGTCGGTGACCAGCATGATCTGGTCGGACTCTTCCACCGGGAAGGAAGCAACCAACTTGCCGTTGCGGTTGTTGACGGACATCGCGACGATGCCTTTGCCGCCGCGCCCCGTCGTACGGTATTCGTAGGACGAGGTTCGCTTGCCGAAGCCATTGACCGACACCGTCAGCACCACCTGCTCCTGCGCCGACATTTCGACATAGCGCTCGGACGAGAGCTGAATGGCGCTGGAGGCCTCTTCGGCCTCGCCTTCCGCCGCCGCTTCTTCTCCGACCCCCTCGCCGGCCACCGCGCGTCGCATCTTCAGGTAGGCGGAGCGTTCGTCCGACGCCGCCTCGACATGCCGGAGGATCGCAAGCGAAATCAGCCGATCATCCGCCGGCAACGCGATGCCGCGAACGCCCATGGAGGTGCGGCCCGAGAACACCCGGACATCGGTAACCGCGAAGCGGATGCACTGGCCGCCGGCGGCAGTGAGCAGGACGTCGTCGTGCTCGGTGCAGATCTGCACGTCGACGATCGCTTCGTCCTCATCGAGCTTCATGGCGATGATGCCGGAACGGCGGACATCGACGAAATCGGAAAGCTTGTTGCGGCGGACGTTGCCGCCGGTGGTGGCAAACATCACGTCGAGATTGCCCCAGGAGGATTCGTCCTCCGGCAGCGGCATGATGGTGGTGATGCGCTCGCCCTGCTCCAGCGGCAGGATGTTGATCAGGGCCTTGCCGCGGGCATTGGGAGCCGCCATCGGCAACCGCCAGACCTTTTCCTTGTAGACCTGGCCGCGCGAGGAGAAGAACAGCACCGGTGTGTGCGTCGAAGCGACGAACAGCCGGCTGACGAAATCCTCGTCGCGGGTCTGCATGCCCGCCCTGCCCTTGCCGCCGCGCCGCTGCGCACGGTAGGTCGACAGCGGCACGCGCTTGACGTAGCCGGCGTGCGAGACGGTAACGACCATGTCCTCGCGCTGGATCAGGTCTTCGTCCTCGACCTCGCCTTCCTGCTCCATGATGACGGTCTTGCGCGGCGTCGCGAATTCCGATTTCACGTCGCCGAGTTCGGTCTTGACGATGGCCTGCACGCGGGCGCGCGATCCGAGGATGTCGAGGTAATCTTTGATTTCGGCCGCGAGCTTGTCGAGCTCCTCGGAAATCTCCTCGCGCCCAAGCGCGGTGAGCCGCTGCAGACGCAGATCGAGAATGGCCTTGGCCTGCTCCATCGACAGCCGCGCGGTGCCGTCGGGTGCCAGACGATGGCGCGGATCGTCGATCAGCGTAATCATGGCGGCGACGTCCTTGGCCGGCCAGTCGCGCGACATCAAGGTATCGCGCGCCGTGTTCGGATCAGGCGAGGTACGGATCACACGGATGATTTCGTCGATATTGGCGACCGCGATGGCGAGGCCGACCAAAATGTGGGCGCGGTCGCGCGCCTTGTTGAGCAGAAACTTGGTCCGCCGTGTCACCACCTGTTCGCGGAAGGCGACGAAAATTGTCAGCAGGTCCTTCAGATTCATCAACTGCGGCCGGCCGCCATCGAGCGCCACCATGTTGGCGCCGAAACTGGTCTGCAGTGGCGTGAAGCGATAGAGCTGGTTGAGCACCACGTCAGGCACGGCGTCCCGCTTCAGCTCAACGACCACGCGATAGCCGCTGCGGTCGGACTCGTCGCGCAGGTCGGCGATGCCCTCGATCTTCTTTTCGCGCACCAGGTCGGCGATGCGCTCGACCATCGTGGCTTTGTTCACCTGGTAGGGAATTTCGGTGACCACGATCGCTTCGCGATCCTTGCGGATGGTATCGATCGACACCTTGCCGCGCATCACGATCGAGCCGCGGCCGAGATGATAGGCCGAGCGGATACCCTGCCGTCCGAGAATGATGCCGCCGGTCGGGAAATCCGGGCCCGGAATGATCTCGATCAGCTGGTCGATCGAAAGGCCGGGATTGTCGATCAGCGCCACGCAGGCGTCGATGACTTCGCCGAGATTGTGCGGCGGAATGTTGGTGGCCATACCAACGGCAATGCCGCCGGCGCCGTTGACCAGCAAATTAGGGAACTTGGCCGGAAGAACCCGCGGCTCGCGATCCTTGTCGTCATAGTTGGCCTGGAAATCGACGGTATCCTTGTCGATGTCGTCAAGCAGCGAATGTGCGATCTTGGTCAGGCGGGATTCGGTGTAACGCATCGCAGCCGCGGCATCGCCGTCGACCGAGCCGAAATTGCCCTGCCCGTCGATCAGGCGCACGCGCATGGAGAAATCCTGCGCCATGCGCACCAGCGCGTCGTAGACCGACTGGTCGCCGTGGGGATGGTATTTACCGATGACGTCGCCGACCGTGCGCGCTGACTTGTTGGGCTGCTTGTTCCAGTCGAAGCCGTTCTCATGCATCGCGTAGAGAATTCGACGATGCACCGGCTTCAGACCGTCCCGCGCATCCGGTAACGCACGCGCCACGATCACGCTCATGGCGTAATCGAGGTAGGAGCGCTTCATCTCGTCGAGGATGGAAACGGGACGAACGTCGGAGGGCGCCGGCGGCTCGCCGGGCTTCGTATCTTCAGGCTCAGACAAGGGAAAATCCGGTCAATTTAGAATCATGTTCATATAGCGCATGAAGGCGCTCGAAACCACCTCTAACTCGCTTTTGTGAGGGGTTTTTCCCTTCGTTTTTCCAGTGACTTAGAGGGCAAACGCAAGCGCGCTTGCGGGAACACTCGGAGCCTGCTTCAGGGGCCAAAAATGACCGCGTGCATGATCCGCCCTGGAACGAGCGTAAACAGCCCGGCAACGACGAGCGCGCCGGAGAAAATCCCGATCATGACCCGGCGATGATCGATGACGCGATGCCGATGCGCGAACCACACGCCGAGCGGAAGCATGACCAGCGTAAAAATCGACAACAGATGGATCGGACTCCAGGGACCCCAGAGTTTGATCTGGTGGATCCAGAACGAACTCAAGGCCACCGCCAGCATCAGGACGACCCAGATCCAGCCGATGGTGCGGTGAGGCAGCGTTCCCTTTGGCGCTGCGAACTGGATCACTCCCAGCACGAACGCCGCCATCGCCGCGAAGGCATGGAGTGGAATGGCGGGCGCCGCATTGAGCAACGGTGCGAGACTCACAAGCGCAGTCTCCCCTCACCCGCCGATCCGGTGTCCGGATCATGCTATCGCTGATCTCCGGATATTGCCCTTTGTCTACCGCAGCGTTTCAAGACGCTGCCTTCCAAGGCAATCCGTCAGAACGGGATATCGTCGTCCATGTCGCTGTTGCGGGCGCCGGCGGCCACCGCCCGGCGCGGTGCGCTGCTCGAGGGGCCGCTGCCGCCGAAGTCGCCACCGCCCTGATCCTCACCGCCGAAGCTGCCGCCGCGGCCGTCCAGCATGGTCAGACTCGAGTTGAAGCCCTGCAGCACCACCTCGGTCGAATACTTCTCGACGTTTTGCTGGTCGGTCCATTTGCGGGTCTGCAACTGGCCCTCGATGTAAACCTTGGCACCCTTCTTCAGATACTGCTCGGCGATCTTGCAGAGGCCCTCATTGAAGATCACCACGCGGTGCCATTCGGTTTTTTCCTTGCGCTCGCCGGTCGCCTTGTCGCGCCAGGTCTCCGAGGTAGCAATCGAGAGATTGGCGATCGGCCGCCCGTCCTGGGTCCGCCGGATTTCGGGATCCTTGCCGAGATTTCCGACCAGAATCACCTTGTTCACACTTCCTGCCATCGCCGCTCTCCACTTACTTCCGCTACTTCCGGCGAGACCCTATACGCTCGCCGGCGGGCTGCGCCCGGCCATTCCCGCGGTTATCCACATATAGCATTGCCGCCACGAATGTTCCAGTTTTGTTCCCACAAAAGTCGGGGGAAATCCGGTTCCGCAAGCCTTCGCCGCTGGATTTCCTGCTCTTCCCGGCGAGCCAACGGTAGATTCGCAAAACGCCTGACAATTCATCGGCTTCGCGGAAGCGCAGTTGGTCGCTGACTGTGGCTTTTGGGAGACGGCGCGGAGGGCCCGAATGTCCTATGTTCATCGTCGAAATTGGGGTGGATGGGCGCCACCTTGGGCAAGGACTACGCTTCGTGCAAAGCGAGGCGCCGTGAAGAAGATCGGGACGATGCAGAAAAGCTTCCTGTTTGGTGCGCTTGCGCTGATCTCGCTGGGCGCGACGACGACGGCGATGGCCGCAGATCTTCCGGCGCGACCCTACACCAAAGCTCCTGAAATGATGATGCCGGCTCTCTACGACTGGAGCGGCGTCTATGTCGGCGTCAACGGCGGCTGGGGCACGGCGAACCGTTGCTTCGATCAAACCGGTCCGACGCTGATCGGTCCCGATGGCTGCCACAACACCAACGGCGGATTCGCCGGCGGTCAGGTCGGCTATCGCTGGCAGATGTCGTCGTGGGTGTTCGGTTTCGATCTCCAGGGCGACTGGGCCGATCTGAAGGGCAGCAACGTCAGCATCCTCAACAGCCCCAACGTCAATCGCTCGCACATGGACGACTTCGGGCTCTTCACCGGCCAGGTCGGTTATGCCTGGAACACCGCGCTCCTGTACTTCAAGGGCGGCGCGGCCGTGGTAGCCGATCGCAACGAGGTCCTGACCACCGCCGGCACGGTGCTCGCGAGCGCCTCCGGTGAAAACCGCTGGGGTGGCACCGTCGGCGCCGGTATCGAATTCTCGTTCGCGCCGAATTGGTCGGCCGCATTCGAATACAATCACCTCTTCATCGCCACCAACAACACGAACATGGTCACGCCGGCGGGAGTTCTGCAAAGCAGCGACCGTATCCACGGCGATGCCGATCTCGTGTCGGTTCGCGTCAACTACCGCTGGGGCGGCCCGGTCGTCGCGAAGTACTGATCGCGGTTCAACGCTGGAAATTTGAAAAAGCCGGCCGCAGCGCCGGCTTTTTGTCGGCCTGAACCGGCCCTTATAGCCTGACCCCTGGATCGCACTCAGGTTGTAAATATTGGCCGCGGTTGTGATTTTTGGGTGACGGTATTTTGCGTCCACCGCTGCTATAGCCTCCCCTGTTCGGGTGATTTCAAACGGCTGGCTACCGTCGGCGAATTCAACAACAAGAGGTTCGAGAAGAGATGAAGAAGGTTCTGCTGGTCGGCGTCAGCCTCGTTGCGATGGGAATTGGTTCTGCACTAGCGGCCGATCTTCCGGCGCGCGCGCCCGTCTATACCAAAGCCCCCGTCGCCGTAGCGCCGATCTACAATTGGTCCGGCTTCTACATCGGCATCAACGGCGGTGGCGCCTCGAGCCGCGATTGCTGGGATTTGACGAATGGCGGCGGCGGTACGGT
The DNA here is from genome assembly GCA_963788885.1 of uncultured Alphaproteobacteria bacterium. Taxonomy (GTDB): domain Bacteria; phylum Pseudomonadota; class Alphaproteobacteria; order Rhizobiales; family Xanthobacteraceae; genus Bradyrhizobium. The sequence goes on from CAWBIR010000007.1 coordinate 48,859, forward strand.
GCCAGCGATCAGCACCGGCTGCCACAACGCCACCGGCGCGCTCGCCGGCGGTCAGGTCGGCTACCGCTGGCAGATGACGAACTGGGTATTCGGCCTCGAAGCCCAGGGCGATTGGGCGAGCCTGAAGGGATCGAACATCAGCGCGATCGGCACCTTCGCCGGAGCCCCGTTCCTGGACCAGACCAAGATCGACGGCATCGGTCTCTTCACCGGCCAGATCGGCTATGCCTGGAACAACGTGCTCTGGTACGCCAAGGGCGGCGCGGCGGTCACGCACGATACCTATAACGGGATCGCGCAAGCCGCCACGGCTGGCTTCGCGGCCGGCTCCGTCTTCGATCAGGCCAGCGACACCCGCTGGGGCGGAGCGATCGGAACCGGTCTCGAAATCGGATTCGCGCCGGGCTGGTCGGTTGCTTTCGAATACGACCATCTCTTCATGGGCCGCAACAGCCGCGACCTCATCAATACCCTCGGCGGTTTCGATCGCACCATGAGCATCCGGCAGGATGTCGACATGGGCACGGTCCGCGTGAACTATACGTTCGGCGGCCCGGTGGTGGCGAAGTACTGATCGCTGCACAATTTGAGCATTCGAGAAGGCCGGCCGCTGCGCCGGCCTTTCTTTTTCCGGGCCCCCGCGCTGCTGACGCTTGCTGCCACTTCGTTTGAAAGCGCCGCTTGCGAATCAATTCCGTTGATGGCGTTCACGCGGCACTGGAAATTGGCGCGCGTTCTTCCTACGTTCCAAGGCTATCGCCGTTGGCGTCGGATCGCTTTTGCGTCGCGCCCGCCTCCCGTTTCTGGAACCCCGGTATGGACGAAGTGATCAAGGCCAAGCAGCGCCAACAGACGGGCCAATCGAGCCTGCGCGCCATCACCATTCGCGGTGCGCGCGAGCACAATCTGAAGAACATCGACGTCGAAATTCCCCGCGACAGGCTCGTGGTGTTCACGGGGCTGTCGGGTTCGGGAAAATCCTCGCTCGCCTTCGACACCATCTATGCCGAGGGACAGCGCCGCTACGTCGAGTCGTTGTCCGCTTATGCGCGCCAGTTCCTGGAGATGATGCAGAAGCCGGACGTCGACCAGATCGACGGGCTGTCGCCGGCGATCTCGATCGAACAGAAAACCACGTCGAAGAATCCGCGCTCGACCGTCGGCACCGTCACCGAAATCTACGACTACATGCGCCTGCTGTGGGCGCGCGTCGGCGTGCCCTACTCGCCCGCCACGGGCCTGCCGATTGAAAGCCAGATCGTCTCGCAGATGGTCGACCGCGTGCTGGCCCTGCCCGAAGGCACGCGGCTTTATCTGCTCGCGCCGGTCGTGCGCGGCCGCAAGGGCGAATACAAGAAAGAGCTTGCCGAATATCTCAAGAAGGGTTTTCAGCGCGTCAAGATCGACGGCAAGTTTCATGAGCTCGCGGAAGCGCCCACCCTCGACAAGAAATTCCCGCACGACATCGACGTCGTGGTCGACCGCATCGTGGTGCGGCCGGACATCGGCCAGCGGCTCGCGGAAAGCTTCGAGACCGCGCTGAAGATCGCGGAGGGACTCGCGGTCATTGAATACGCCGATGCCCCCGCGGCAGCCGACGCCGACGACAAGAAGAAGGTCGCAAAAATCCACGACAAGAGCGGACCGGAACGAATTCTATTCTCGGAAAAATTCGCCTGTCCCGTCTCCGGCTTCACGATCCCCGAGATCGAACCGCGGCTGTTCTCGTTCAACAATCCCTACGGCGCCTGCCCCGCCTGCGGCGGCCTCGGCATCGAACAGCACATCGATGAAGACCTCGTCATTCCGGACAAGGAGGTGACGTTGCGCAAGGGCGCGATCGCGCCCTGGGCGAAATCGTCGTCGCCCTATTACATCCAGACGCTGACCGCGCTCGGCAAGTTCTACAAGTTCACGCTCGACACCAAGTGGAAGGACCTGCCGAAGAAGACGCAAGCCGCGATCCTGCACGGCTCCGGCGAGGACGAGATCAAGTTCTCCTACGAAGACGGCGTGCGCTCCTACGACACCAAGAAGCCGTTCGAAGGCGTCATCACCAACATCAACCGCCGCTATCGCGAGACCGAGAGCGAGTGGGCGCGCGAGGAACTAGCGAAGTATTTCTCCGACGTGCCCTGCGAGGCCTGTCACGGCTATCGGCTCAAGCCGGAAGCCTTATGTGTCAAGATTGGCGGAAAGCACATCGGCGAAATCTCGGAATTGTCGGTGCGGCGCGCCGGCGAATGGTTCGAGACCGTCCCCGAGGCGCTGAACACGCAGCAAAACGAGATCGCCGCCCGCGTGCTGAAAGAGATCCGCGAGCGGCTGTCGTTCCTGCTCGACGTCGGCCTCAACTATCTGACGCTGTCGCGTTCTTCCGGCACGCTCTCCGGCGGCGAAAGCCAGCGCATTCGCCTTGCCTCGCAGATCGGCTCGGGCCTGACCGGCGTGCTTTACGTGCTCGACGAGCCCTCGATCGGTCTGCACCAGCGCGACAATGCGCGGCTGCTCGATACGCTGAAGCGGCTCCGCGACCTCGGCAATACCGTGATCGTGGTCGAACACGACGAGGACGCGATCCGTCTGGCCGATCATGTGCTGGACATCGGCCCCGGCGCCGGCATGCATGGCGGCCATATCGTCGCGCAAGGCACGCCCGCCGAAATCATGCACAATCCGAATTCGCTGACCGGCAAATATCTCACCGGCGAACTGTCGGTCGAGATCCCGGAGCGCCGGCCGCCGAACCATCGCCGCACCATCAAGGTCATCAACGCGCGCGGCAATAATCTGAAGAACGTCTCGGCCGAAATCCCGCTGGGCCTGTTCACCTGCGTGACCGGCGTCTCCGGCGGCGGCAAGTCGACGCTGCTGATCGATACGCTCTACAAGGCGATCGCGCGCAAGCTCAACAATGCCAGCGAAGGCGCAGCGCCCCACGATCGCATCGAGGGGCTGGAGCATATCGACAAGATCATCGACATCGACCAGTCGCCGATCGGCCGTACCCCGCGCTCGAACCCGGCGACCTACACCGGCGCGTTCACGCCGATCCGTGAATGGTTCGCCGGCCTGCCCGAGGCGAAAGCGCGCGGCTACGAGCCGGGACGGTTTTCCTTCAACGTCAAGGGCGGCCGCTGCGAGGCCTGCGAGGGCGATGGCGTCATCAAGATCGAGATGCACTTTTTGCCTGACGTCTACGTCACCTGCGACGTCTGCAAGGGCAAGCGCTACAACCGCGAAACGCTGGAAGTGCTGTTCAAGGGCAAGTCGATTGCCGATGTGCTCGACATGACGGTCGAGGAAGCCGCCGACTTCTTCAAGGCGGTGCCGCGGGTGCGCGAAACCTTCAAGACGCTGCACCGCGTCGGTCTCGACTACATCCATGTCGGCCAGCAGGCGACGACCCTGTCGGGCGGCGAGGCCCAGCGCGTCAAGCTGGCGAAGGAGCTGTCCAAGCGCGCGACCGGCCGCACGCTCTATATCCTGGACGAGCCGACCACGGGCTTGCACTTCCATGACGTGAAGAAACTGCTCGAAGTGCTTCACGAGCTGGTGGCGCAGGGCAACACGGTGGTCGTGATCGAGCACAATCTCGAAGTCATCAAGACCGCGGACTGGGTGATCGATTTGGGCCCCGAAGGCGGCGACGGCGGCGGCGAAATCGTCGCCTGGGGTCCGCCGGAAGATATCGTCAAGGCGCCTCGCAGCTACACGGGCAAATTTTTGGCGCCGGTGCTGAAGAAGGCGGGCAAGCCGCGGAAGAGCGACGCGAGTGAGGCGGCGGAGTAATTCTTCCTCCCTCGCGCTAAATTACGGAAGTACAACTCTCGTCGTCCCGGATGCCGCCACACGAATAGCGCTAAGTGCGTTGGGCCAGTCATGTCATCTCTACTGGATGGGTGTTGGGCGAAGATTGAGCGGGCTAACGAGAATATCCAGAATCTCAATTCTGAAATCTCCGCCTTTGTCCACCCGGACAACTATATCATTGTTCGTAACGTCGATCATCAAACGAAGACTTGTACCTTTTCTGCCATTGGTCAGGCCGTTCCGCTGCGTTTCTCAGTGCTGGTCGGAGAGATTATCCATCATCTTCGATCTAGTCAGGATCACTTGATCTGGGCGCTTGTCGCCGCCCGCCATCAGACGCCTAACTTTAAAGTTCAGTTCCCCATCTGTCTCACCGCGGAGAAATTCAAATCGGCCATTAAAGGAGGAATGATAAAGGGAATCTCCGGGAGCGCCCAAGGCATTATTGAACGGGTCCAGCCCTACCAAAACTCGGATTGGAGAAATGTCGCTTCCAACGATCCTTTGGCCATCCTTCATGATTTCAATAACACCGACAAACATAAACTCCTCGCGGTAGTAGTCAGTGCGGCTCACATTCCGATGAAGCTGAATTTCCTCAATACAACAAGAGAAGAAACCGACATCTCCAAGATCATCCCTGCGGAGTGGTCCGGACGATTGTTGAGGGCCGAACCAAACGGAACGGAAGTCCTGAGAATCGAATTCACCAAAATGCACCCGGAGCTGCGCGTGGATGCAGATTTCAGCTATCAAGTAGCGTTTGAGGAATTCGGGACGCGCGAAATCGAGCCTGTTGTGCCAAGCCTGATGCATCTTCGCAATGCAACGGTCAATACGATTAAGTTGTTCGCTCGCGAGTTTGGATGAGGGGCCGCCCGCGTAGGATGGGTTGAGCGAAGCGAAACCCATCGCGCTCACGGTTGGTGGGTTTCGCTTCGCTCAACCCACCCTACATACGGAGTATCGGATTTAAATAGAAAGCCGGGCGCGTCTGGCCCGTCGCGCCTGGGGCTGCGGTCTGCTAAGAAGTCAGACATGCCCGCAAGTTAAGCCACCGAGGCCCCCATGACCGAGCCCATCGACCGCGCGCCCTTCTACCACGACGGCATGCGTGAGCTGCAGGACCGCTTCGACGGCCGCCGTGTCGCCGACGGTCTTGAGAAGCATCGCCTCCACTTCGAGTTCTGGGAGCAAGATCGCGACCTCATCGAAGAGGCGCGATTCTTTTTCATCGCGACGACCTATCAGGACAACGTTGATTGTTCGATGCGTTCGGGCGATCCCGGCTTCGTCAAAATCACCGGGCCCGACACGATCGAGTACCCCGAGTACGACGGCAACAACATGTACCGCACGCTCGGCAATATTCATCGCAACCCGAATGTCGGGCTGTTGTTCGTACGCTTCGACGGCAAGACGTTTCGCACGCGCATCCGAGGCAAGGCAACGATCCACGACGGCGCGGAGACACGTAGCCAGCATCATGGTGCGAAAGTCGTCGTGCGCGTCAAATGCGAGATCTTTCCGAACTGCCCGCGCTACGTTCCGGACCTGATGGGTGCTTCCGCTTCGGTGCCGCCCAACCAGTTTGTCCCACGTCCCGGTTACGAGCCGCCGGCCCCCGAATGGAAAAGCCGGGATTACCTCAAGGACGTGCTCTCGAAGCACGACCCGCATCGAAAACGCGAGACGTAGCCCGCACAGGATGGGTTGAGCGAAGCGAAACCCATCGCGCTCACAGTTGGTGGGTTTCGCTTCGCTCAACCCACCCTATATACGTTCGATCCCTGGATGCCGAAGCGAAGCACCACCTACGCCCTCGTTCGTAACGCCATCCTCCGGGAGCAGCAGGTGGTCTGCAGCTACGAAGGTCGCCACCGCCAGTTGTGTCCACATATCATCGGCACCAACAAAGCAGGCGAAGAGGTCGTGCTGGCTTGGCAGTTCGCCGGAGAAAGCTCAGGTAAGTTGCCGCAATGGAGATGCCTGCGGCTGACCCATGTTCGCGACGCCCAAGTCCGTGACGGCCGTTGGTACGAAGGTGAATCTCATAAAGCGACACAACGCTGCGTGACTGGAATCGATCTCGACATCAACGTCCATGTTCGTAACTTGCGCTGAGGACGGCCTACGCATCGCCCTCCCGCTCCTCGAGGTCGACCTCAACAATCGCCGCTTCCACGAACCCCTTCGGGTCAGCGAAAAACTCGCGCATCGCGCGGTAGTGCTCGGTTTGTCGGAGCGTCGTCGGCTCCAGCCCGTATTTGGTGAACTGCAGCAGCGTCGCGTTGGGATAGGCCATGAGGACAGGCGAATGCGTCGCCATGATCACCTGGCAACGCTGTGATTTGTCCATGCGATAGAGCAGTTTCAAAAATTCCATCTGGCGCGACGGCGACAGCGCCGATTCTGGCTCGTCGAAAATGAAGATGCCTTGCCGCTGGCAGCGCTCCTCGAAGAAGCGCAGAAAACCTTCGCCGTGCGAGTGGGACAGGAAATCGGGCGCTGGTGGACCGAACGGATCGCCCAGGGCTGCTTGATCGAGATAACGGGCCACCGAGAAAAAACTCTCGGCGCGAAAGAACCAACCGTTGGTGATCTTGGGCAACCAGCTCGCGCGGAGCGCCTTCGATAATTGCCCGCCCATCTTTTCCAACGCCCAGGAATGATCGACCGTCACGTAGCCCTTGCCGCCGCCGGCCTCGTCGTATCCGGCGAGGACCGCGATCCCCTCGAGCAAGGTCGATTTACCGGTGCCGTTTTCACCGACGATGATGGTGATGGCCCGGTCGAAGCTGAGCGCGAAATTCTCGTGCAGGAATGGCAGGCAGAACGGATAGGCCTCGCGGTCGGCAATGCGAGACTGCTCAAGCCAGACCCGCTTGAGATACGGAGCCGGCAGATTGATGTTGCGATTCCGCCGTGAACTCATGGCCCGCTCCGCTCCGCCGATACACCCTCGACGTGCATGGAACGTAACAGGAACGTTATTTCAGGGGAAGCCGGATTTCGGCAGTTTTTCGCCCACGGAGTTCACGCCGCGGCGGCTGGATGATTGGCCAATGTTTCAATCCTGAAACTTCCGTAATCCCAGAACCTGCCCCATGCCGATGACGACGAACATGAGCAAGGAGAACGCTCATGAAAAAGGTCATCGTTACCGCTGCCTTCCTCGTCGCGACGTTATCGCCGGCTCTGGCGTCCTCGCACTATGAGATGATGTATCACGACAATATCCGCCCGCACGGCCATCCGCGCTCCGACGCGGTTTACAATGCCGCGCTTGACGACTGCTACAGCCAGACCGGGCTTGCGCGCACTGCACAGGACACGCAGGCCTTCAGGGATTGTATGGCCAAGCACGACTATCGCTGGGTCTATACCAGGCTGGTGCAGGACCCGCCGAGCAGGCGGGTGACGAGCAGGCTTCAGAAGGGCCAGTACATCGATCCCGACCATGGCCTGATCTGCCACAGTGAAGGCATTGCATCGGTATGTGAATTGCCGCCGGCCGATATGACGATCCACTACACGAGCCCGAGCGGCCTCAATTGCACGCGCACCGGCGCCATGTCGATCTGCTCAAACTTGTGAGCTGCGCCGCAGGCGTCACCAATGCGACATCAGGCAACCGCAGCCCTCCAACCTTCGCTCACATTGGGCACTTCGATATCGATTTCCAGCATCGATACGTCGTTGCCCCTTTCCATCCTGATATTAAGTTTTTCCGGATCGAATGCGATGTGTCGCGAGACCACCGACAGGATCTCCGAACGAAGCAATTCCAACAAATCGGGTTGACCGCGCAACCCGCGTTCATGGGCCAGCAGAATCTGCAACCGCTCCCGCGCCACAGGCGCGGATGCAGATACAGATGCAGCGCGGCCGCGAAACAGCCGCAAGCCCATCATGCCGCCCTCCGTCCAAGCAAGCGGTCCATCAGGCCCTTTCGCGGCGTCGGCACCATCATCGGCACGGTCTCACCCATCAGGCGGCGCGCCGCGTCGATATAGGCGCGGGCCGGCGCGCTCGTAGCGTCGTTGAGTGTCACCGGCGAGCCGACGTTGGATGCACGCAGAACATCCTGGCTTTCGGGAATGATGCCCATCAATGGCGTCGCCAGAATATCCAGCACATCCTCGATCGACAGCATTTCGCCGCGCGCCGCGCGCGCGGTATCGAACCGGGTAATCAGCAGATGCTTTTGCACCTGCTCGCCCTTTTCGGCCCGCACGGTCTTGGAATCGAGCATGCCAATGATGCGGTCGGAATCCCGCACCGACGACACCTCGGGATTGGTGACGACGATGGCCTCATCCGCGTAGCGCATCGCCAGCAACGCGCCGCGCTCGATGCCGGCCGGACTATCGCAAATGATCCAGTCGAACTTCGTCCGCAGCTCCCCAATGATCTTGCCGACGCCTTCCTCGGTCAGCGCGTCCTTGTCACGGGTTTGCGAAGCCGGCAACAGCCACAGGTTCTCCAGGCGCTTGTCACGGATGAGGGCCTGCGAAAGGTTTGCGATCCCTTGCACGACGTTGATGAAGTCGAACACCACGCGCCGCTCGGCGCCGAGGATGAGATCGAGGTTGCGCAAGCCGACATCGAAATCGACGACGACGACCTTCTCCCCCATTTGCGCGAGCGCCGCTCCAATTGCGGCGGTCGTGGTGGTCTTGCCGACGCCGCCTTTACCTGACGTCACGACCAGTACTTTGGTCATTCTTTTGATCTCCCAAGCTACTAATTCAAAGGGGTGATTTGCACGACGTCGCCTTCGAGCCAGACCTGCGTCGGCCCGCTGTACAAGGCAGCGTCGATCTCTTCCGCGGTTCGATAGTATCCATCGATCGCCAGAAGTTCGGCTTCGATTTTCTGACAGTAAATGCGGGCACTCAAATTGCCATTGATGCCGGCCATCGCCCGGCCGCGGAGCACGCCGTAGACATGGATAGAGCCGCCGGCGACGATTTCAGCGCCCGATGAGACCGATCCCACGACCGTGACGTCGCCATCGGGAAACACGATCGACTGGCCGGAGCGCACCTGGGTGTCGAGCAAGAGCGACGAAGCCTTCGGCTTTGCGTCGGGCTTCTTCGGCTGTTCTGACGATACCGCGGCGTGACGGCCGCCCGTGAGCAGCGGCGGCAGGCTCGCCGAAAGACGCTCGGCGTCGACGCCTTCGATGCCGAGAACGCGCAGACCACGCTGTTCAAGATTTGAGATGACTTGTGCGATCGCATTCTGGCTGAGGTTGACGGCGGAGAGATCGAGCACCACTGGTTTGCCGGCAAAGAAGCCGGGCGACTGGCGCAACGTGGCATCGATCTCCTCCAGCCACTCGATGATCGGGACGATCGGGAAAAACACAAAAGCGACATACGATCGCCCTCGCAAGCGAATGGGCCTCGGTTTGGGCCGCGCAACGGCATCCATGATGACTGGCTCGCCTCCACCTTGGTAAAGGACGGGGCATGGCAGAAGTCGCGCGCGAATCGCCCCGGTCCGCGCGATTCGAAACTGAGGTGAGTCGGCAGGCGAAATTAAGTCGAAAAAGGGAAACGGTTGGGGCGCAGCAAATTCGTCGCAGGCATGATTTGTCAGCTCAAACGTGTGTTGACACTTTCACGAAATCTGCAGGGGTGATTTGCCCGTCGTGCCAATCTGTCGCGGTGGCGCGCGATTGATGCAACCAAAAATCAGCGGCAGATTCCAACACATCCCGCCTCCACCTGGAGGGGCGTATCGCGATCGTCACGAACGTTGAGCGCGGGATGCGATGGACGCAGCTTTCGTCAACTGACGAGTGACGGAAGCGCGGACGGCGAAGTCGTGTGGTCCTGACGCCCCGACGCTGGCGTCAACTGGCGATGATGCTTCGCATCACGCCGGGATGGTGGCAAGAAAGCCCGGTTCACCAGGGAGAGCACGAAGCAGCCGTTAAAACCGTTGCGCAGGAAACGCCGGATGATCCGGCCTTGCCTGTGGTGACTTGCTCGTGTGCTTTCATTCTTGCACGCGAGGCTGCGGGTGCGGCTGTGCATCCGGCGTTTCCTGCGCCCTTCCTCACAGGAGGGAATTGAACCTCGGACGCGACATGCGCCGCGAGAACGTATTATTGCGTCATTGCCTGCGACAAACGCGAAGCGTTTGCGCAAGGAAGCGCAGCGACGAAGCAATCCAGTTTCTATTCTGGGTCGCTTCGCTACGCTCGCGATGACGGGAGATGCTGTTTGACATTCAACGAGGAACGTCCGCCTTCACCTACGGCCTGTCCACCAGCCAGCGACGAGCAGTACGACGCCGGCGACCGCAGCCACAACGCCGTGCTTGGTGTGCATGCGCGTTACGCCCGCCTCATGGCCCGGCATGAAACTCGGCAACTGGTCCGCCGGCATCAGAAAGTAAACCGCGGCAACGACGAGAAGGACGACGCCGAGCAGCGAGAGAATGAGTTTCATGAGCTGATCCTTTGAGCTAAGTTCGGTTGGAAGAGCGAGCTTGAAGCAGATTTCGATCGGTTTGTTAATGCCGGGCGAGCCTCGACGGGAAAAGTCCGGGAAAAGAAAATTCGATGGCAGACGTTGTCAACAACAAGACGCATCACCGCTACGAACTCACGGTCGAGGGGCATCTTGCGGCCACCTATTACAAGATAGCCGATGGCGTCATCACCTTCATCCACACCGAGGTTCCGCCCGAACTCGGCGGCAAAGGCGTCGGTTCGGCGCTGGTGAAAGGCGCGCTCGATCAGGTGCGCGCCGATGGGTTGAAGGTGATCGCCGAGTGCCCCTTCGTCAAAGCCTATATCGACAAGCATTCCGAATATGCCGATCTCCTCGAACACTGAGTCCCGTGCATGACCACCGTTCGCGACAACAAGGCGCTGAGCCGGTTTGAACTCGATGTCGAAGGCGGCGTAGCCTTCGCCAACTATCGCCTGACGCCTCAAGCCGTGATCATCACCCACACCGAGACGCCGCCTGCCTTGCGCGGACACGGGATTGCGTCAGTACTGGTCACGGGTGCGCTGGCGCTGATCCGCGCCGACGGCCGCAAGGTGATCGGCGCTTGCGGCTTCGTCGTCGACTACCTGGGCAAGCATCCGGAATATGCGGATATGGTCGGCTAGCTCAGGCGATCCGGATCGACATGTCCGGCAGGCCGTCAAGCTTGCAGAGCAGCACGTCGCCCTTGACGACCGGGCCGACATTTTCCGGCGTGCCGGAATAGATGATGTCGCCCGCCTTCATCTCGAAGGCTTCCGAGAGCTTCGCGATCTGTTCGGCCACGCTCCAGATCATCTTGTCGAGATCGGACGACTGGCGGACATTGCCGTTGATGGCAAGCGAGATCGCGCCCTTGGTGAAATGCCCGGTCTTGGCTACGGGGTGGATCGGACCGATCACGGCGGCATGGTCAAAGCTCTTGCCGATCTCCCACGGCTTTTTCTCGGCCGCCATGCCGTTCTGAAGATCGCGCCGCGTCATGTCGAGGCCGAGCGCATAGCCATAGACGTGCTCGAGCGCCTTCTCCGCCGGGATATTGCTGCCGCCGGATTTCAGCGCGGCTACGAGTTCAACCTCGTGGTGATAGTTTTTCGTGAGCGAAGGATAGGGATGCTCAACGACCGTACCGGGCGCAACAAACTGGATCGCGTCGGTCGGCTTCTGGAAGAAGAACGGCGGTTCGCGGGTCGGATCGGAGCCGCGTTCGATCGCATGCGCCGCGTAGTTGCGCCCGATGCAATAGATGCGGCGAACCGGAAAGACTTCTTTCTCGCCGGCGATCGGGATAGTCACGGCGGGGACGTCGAAGATCGGCTTGGGGCCGGACTGAGCCTCGGCCGACCGGCTTGCGGCCGTCGTGCCCGCGAGCGCCAGCGCGCCCGTTGCCAGAAGGGTCCTGCGATCGACGGTATCCATTCGCGTGCTCCGATTTGTTCTTGATCTTGTGGAGCTATCTACCGCCCAACGCCGCGGCCCGGCAAGCCGCAACGAAGGCAAAAAGGCATGAAAAAAGGCCCGCGAGGTCGCGGGCCTTTTGCCACGATATGAAAAATCAGCTCACCATTTGACGTCGGACGGCAATTTGCCGCCGTTCGCCGCAAGCTTCGCCATCACCTGCTTGTGCAGCCAGATGTTCATGCTCGCGGAATCGTTGGTGTCACCGGTAAAGCCGAGTTCGTGGGCAAGCTCCTTGCGCGCGGAGAGACTGGAATCGATGTTAAGTGCCTTCATCAAGTCCACGATCGAGGTGCGCCACTCCAGCTTCTCCTTCTGCGCTGCGACGGCCTTGTCCAGGATCGGCGCGACATCGACGGTTTGCGCGGGCGCGGCCGACGCGCTGCCCGATGACGCTGCTCCGCCCGAGGCGGGCGCGGCGGCGCCGCCGGCCGGGGTCGCACTGGCCGAGGTGCCAAAGATCGCGCTCATAATTTTTCCGAAAATGCTCATCGCTCACTCCCTGATGAATCGTATGATCCGTGTGAAGACGTGAAGGTTATCCTCAAAATCCGGCAGCACCCCAACCGGTGGCGCAAAGCTTAGTCCGCTTGGCAAACCTTGCCAATGCAGACCACCCGCGACCGTTTGACTGAACTACGGCGCAATGACGGCGGAATGACAGGAAAGGCGCGAGCCGCGAACCCGCTTTACCGCGCGCGCTCCATATCCGTATTCAATATACCTTCGGCTTCGCTCTGCGGCATGAATGACGTCACGAGTTCGGCGGCCGTCCATCCCTTGCGCTTCATCATGTATCGGACCAGGAGCCGGTAACGGTCGTAGTGGCCCGAACGAGCCGGATCGAGGTCGGGATCACTTGTTTGCAGACGGTGGATGAGGCCCTTTATGTCGGCATCGTCGCCAAAGCCGATGTCATCGGCCAGCCCCTCATTGACCCACCGCGGAAGTTTCAATTGCTGCGACGGCGTCAATTGCTGCTTGATCAGCGTATGAGCGATTTCGTGCGCGGCATAATAGCCAAGGGTGCGCGGCGGCGATTTTGGTTCGCCTGCCGACGTCATCACGCGATCGCTGTCGGGGTCGGCACGGCCAATGAAAACATTGCGCGTCAGCGGATAGTAATTCACACCGGCGGCTCCAGCGTTCCAAAGAAACAGGATGCGGCGCCGCCATTCCGAATTGGAAATGAAAATCCGATGTTCGTTGTCATCTCTGAGGGAAGATCGAAACAGACGGCGTTCGACATCGGCGAGAACTTCAGCGGCGCGCGCGGCTTCAAACTGGCGGTCGGAGTAAAGCGAAAGCTGCCCGTGCGTCACATGATAAGGAAATAGCGGCTGCGGATGGATCAACGCTGCTACGGCCGTTCCCGTCAGTGCGACGCAAAAGATCGCGGCGATCGACGCCGCCTTCATGATCCGCCTGACAGTGCTCACGTGACTGGTCCCTCTTGCGCTGCCAAAGCGACGGCAAAACCGTTCAAAATTAAGGCGAATGCTTGCGTGCCCATGTTGCCAGTCGGCGTCACCCAAGCGTGAGAGACAATGCGGACAAATCGGAGTACGATCGCTGCATCAGTTCGCGACTTGGCCAGCTCTGCTTTCCTTCGCGCCTGCCTGTCGTGATCATATCTCGCGGACGGTCCCGAGCGTCCCCTTTTTGACGCTGAGAGCGGCCCGCCGCGTCAAGGGAGATAGCGACCATGGCCACCCCATATCAAGGCAATGCCCCTTCGCTGGCTCAGCCAGCGCAAGATAATGCTGCCGGTCCCGTCGTCCGCCGGATCGGCCTGTCGGATCTGCACGACGCGCTAAGGCGCGGATGGGAGGATTTCAAGGAAGTCCCGAGCCACGCGATCATCCTTTGCGTGATCTATCCGGTACTCGGCCTTGGCCTTGCTCGCGCGGTGCTCGGCTACTCGGTCCTGCCGCTCTTGTTTCCGTTGGCCACAGGCTTCGCCCTGCTCGGTCCGTTTGCCGCACTCGGCCTCTACGAACTCAGCCGCCGTCGCGAGCTCGGCATGCATGCCACCGCCTGGGACGCGCTCGACGTTTTCTCCTCGCCCTCGTTCGGCGCCATGCTTGGTCTTGGTGCGTTGCTACTGGCGTTGTTCGTGACCTGGATCGCGGTCGCCCAAGCCATCTACGTGGCGACATTCGGCTATGAGGGCGTGACCGGAATTTCCGACTTTGTCCGGCGCGTCCTAACCACCCCACAAGGCTGGTGGCTGATCACGATCGGATGCGGCGTCGGTTTCCTGTTCGCACTCGTAGCCCTGTGCGTGAGCGTGGTGTCCTTCCCGCTGATGTTGGATCGGCACGTCAGCGCCGGAGAGGCGATAGTAACTTCGCTTCGGGTCGTTGCCGCCAATCCGGTAACAATGGCGGCCTGGGGCCTGATCGTGGCGGCGCTATTGGTGGCGGGATCGATTCCGTTCTTCCTGGGGCTCGCCGTCGTTATCCCGTTGCTCGGCCACGCGACCTGGCATCTCTACCGCAAGGTGATTGCACCGGATCCCTATCAGCGGCCTGCCCCGCCCCGCCCGCCGCGCGAAAAGCGCCCCGCAGCGGATTTTCCGGCCAACCTGTTTCCCTGGCGGCGCAAGCACGGCGCTTGATGAAAAGTGATCGGACTGCCGGTTGACGGTTGGCGGGCAGTCCGTCACCTCGTTGCCTCGCGATACAGGACAAGCCTTGTTTTGGCCGCGGTTGCGCCTGACATATCGCCGATACTTAATCTTTAGCGCGGAAGGCGATTCAGTTGCGATACCAGCGGTTTTTTGGTTGCGCCCTGGCAGCGGGCTTAGGCTTGACGATATCGGCATCGGTCGCGACGGCGGCAGTGCCGTGCGGTGCCGGCAACTTCCAGAGCTGGTTGGATGACGTCAAGGCCGAGGCCGCATCAAAGGGAATTTCGCAGGCAACGGTCACCGCAAGCCTGAACGGCATCACGCTCGATCAGAGCGTTCTTTCGCGCGATCGCTCGCAGAAAGTCTTCAGCCAGAGTTTTGAGGAGTTTTCGGGCCGCATGGTGCCGCCGCGGCTGACACGCGGCGCCAACATGCTGAAGCAGTATGGATCGGTGCTGTCGCGGATCGAGGATACCTATGGGGTGCCCGGCGAAGTGCTGGTCGCGATCTGGGGACTGGAGACGGATTTCGGCGTCAATATCGGAAAGTTTCCAACCCTCCGCTCGCTGGCGACGCTGGCCTATGACTGCCGTCGCGCCGAGATGTTCCGGGGCGAACTGTTGGATGCGCTCCGCATCATCGACCGCGGCGATTTGACTCCGGCGGAAATGCGCGGCGCCTGGGCGGGCGAGATCGGCCAAACTCAGTTCATGCCGTCGAATTACATCAAGTACGCTGTCGACTTCGATGCCAACGGCCGCCGCGACCTGCTGAAGAGCCCCGCCGACGTTCTCGCCTCGACCGCCAATTTCCTTCAAGGCTACGGCTGGCAGAAGGGAAAAGACTGGCAGCCGGGAAGCCCGAACTTCCCGGTCCTCCAGCAATGGAACAAGAGCGACGTCTACGCCAAGACCGTCGCCTATTTCGCCGCCCAGCTCGCCCGCGCGCCTTAGGCCTAGCCGATAAACTGATTTTTTATTCACTTGTTGGCATGCACAGACGTCATGCATATGTATGACGAATGTTTAGGCTGACAGGCCGCTCTGCCACGCTGATTCTCGCGAAAACATCGGTGTTTAAGCCAATCAACGCTCAACCTTGTCGTTTGGCGTTGACTGTAGCCAGCTGGAGCTACTTCGACCGTAGGCCGAACCATTAATCAATTCTTACCAAGCTATGCACAGAAAGATTAGCTGCATCGCAGCATTTTGACTTCTGCACTGCGGGATGGACCTCTATATTCGCCTCAACGATTCAGTCGCTCCTAAAGACTGAATCTAGAATTCAAGGAGACTACCATGCTGCTCTCGCTCATCCGAATGATCCAGGCGTTCCGCGACTATCAGCGCAATGTCGCCGAGCTCTCCCAGCTCAGCGATCGGGAATTGGCCGATATCGGCCTCGACCGCTCGGACATTCCGCGCGTTGCGGCCGGCAATTACAACGGCTGATCCAAGCCGCCGACTTCAAAGCCGATAGCGCCCGCCCATTGGCGGGCGTTGTCGTATCTGATGGATGCGCGCATTCCACTCGCCTGCGAAACGCGCTACCTCTGTGCCGCATGACAGGCACTCTTTCATCGGAACCAATTCACATCATTGGCGGCGGTCTTGCTGGCTCGGAAGCGGCCTGGCAGGTCGCGAATGCGGGCGTTCGCGTCATTCTCCACGAGATGCGCCCGCGGCGGATGACGGAGGCCCATCGAACGGGGGGCTTTGCCGAGCTCGTCTGTTCGAATTCGTTTCGCTCAGACGATGCCGCCAACAATGCGGTTGGCCTCCTCCATGCCGAGATGCGCCGGCTCGGCTCGCTGATCATGCGGGCCGCCGACACTAACCAGGTCCCGGCCGGCGGCGCACTCGCCGTCGATCGCGACGGCTTTTCGGCTGCGGTCACCAAGGCCCTAGAAGATCATCCGCTGATCGAACTCAGGCGCAGCGAGGTCGAAGGCTTGCCGCCCGAGGACTGGAGCAATGTCATTGTCGCGACAGGGCCCCTCACCTCGGTGCCGCTGGCGGACGCCATCCGCGCGCTGACGGACGAAAACGCGCTGGCATTTTTCGACGCCATCGCGCCGATCGTGCATCGTGACAGCATCGATATGTCAAAGGCATGGTTTCAGTCGCGCTACGACAAGGTCGGCCCGGGCGGCACCGGCGCGGACTACATCAACTGCCCGATGACGAAGGAGCAATATGACAACTTCGTTGCCGAACTGATTGCAGGCGAAAAGACCGACTTCAAGGACTGGGAAACCAACACGCCCTATTTCGACGGCTGTCTTCCGATCGAGGTCATGGCCGAGCGCGGCGTCGAGACGCTTCGCCACGGCCCGATGAAGCCCGTCGGGCTGACGAACCCGCACAATCCGACCGTGAAAGCCTACGCGATCGTGCAGCTGCGGCAGGACAACAAGCTCGGCACGCTCTACAACATGGTGGGTTTCCAGACCAAGCTGAAGTACGGCGCGCAGCAGCGCATCTTCCGAATGATTCCGGGGCTTGAAAACGCCGAGTTCGCGCGCCTCGGCGGTCTGCATCGCAACACCTTCCTGAATTCGCCAAAGCTGCTCGATCTTCACCTGCGCCTGAAGGCCGCGCCGCGCTTGCGGTTTGCGGGCCAGATGACGGGATGCGAAGGCTATGTGGAGTCGGCTAGCATCGGTCTGATCGCGGGTCTCTATGCGGCAGCCGAGGCACGCGGACGCGCGCTGCCGTCACCCCCGCCGACAACGGCGCTCGGATCCTTGCTCGGCCATATCACCGGCGGCCACCTCGAGACCATCGACAACGGCCCGCGCTCGTTCCAGCCGATGAACGTCAATTTCGGACTGTTTCCGCCGCTGACTAACCCGCCGACCCGGAAGCCGGACGGAACGCGCCTGCGCGGCAATGAAAAGGCGATCGCCAAACGCCAGGCGCTGAGCGCGCGTGCGTTGACCGATATCGATCGCTGGATCGCCGACCATTTGCAGCTCGCCGCGGCAGCGTGAACATCATGAGCTTGCCAAGAGACGACGCCGCAATTCTGTCGGCGCAATGGACCGAAGGCGTTCTGCTCAAACGCGACGTGTTCTCGTCCGTGGAACGTGGCCGTTTCCGCACGCCAAACGGCGAACTCGACGCGATCCTGCGCCGGATCGATCAGGTGCCGTGGTGGTCCTATCTGCTCGCACGGCATCTGTTCCGGCGTGAGCGGCACGCCTTGGCTGTGGCGCGTGATCTCGATGTCGGACCGCCATTGCTATGGGGAGGCCGGCAGGCGCTGGTCCGCGGTTTCATTGACGGGGTGGCGTTGCACCTGATCAAGCCGGCTGGCGACGTCGCCTATTTCCGCTCGGCCAAAGAAACACTGCGGCGGCTACATCGTGCGGGCGTCTGTCACAACGACCTCGCCAAGGAACAGAACTGGCTGGTCGGACGCGATGGCCGCGCTTATGTCACGGACTTTCAACTGGCGGCTTGTTTCAAAAAGCGGAGCCGGCTGTTTCGCATTTTGGCCTATGAGGATCTCAGGCATCTATTGAAGCACAAGCGCAGCTACGCGCCGGCCGCCCTGACGCCGAAGGAGCGCCAAATTCTTGCCCGCAAATCATTAGTGGCCAGCCTTTGGCTGCTGACAGGCAAGAAAGTCTATCAGGCCATTACCCGCGGCCTGTTCAACTTCACCGATCGCGAAGGCGGCGGACGGCGTCTCGTCAATGACGCGCCTGTGCTTGTCGAGAAGATCCGGAAAAATCCAGCCGTGCGTGACGCAGCGATCGTCGCCTTTCCCGATCGCCGCGTGGGCGTCGGTCTCTATGCGTTTGTCGAATCCGACCAAACCGCGCTCGAGACCCAGCTAAAGGGTGAACTCTCGGCGGCCAAAGGCCCCAAACCACCGGAGCATATCCAGATCGTCAAGGCGCTGCCGCGGGACGCCAGCGGAAAACCGCGCATCGAACTTCTGCAGCTGGTCGCGACCAATCAGCTCGATCTGATCGAGACCATGATCACGAATGAGCCCGACCGCGCTTTCCTGAAAGCCATCCTGGAATCCCGAAAAAACTTCCGCGACCGCTTCAATTTCGAGGCGGCGGATCTGAATCGATCAGCCGACGAAAGCACGCGCGCGCGACGCGCGCCATAACGTCCACAGCGTTGCAAATCGCGACGATGGCCGCACCACAAAGGGATCGTTGTCGGCTCGCATCAGCACGGCAAGATCGCGCTTGACCTGCACCAAGGAAAGAAACGCCGGCCGGACGTCCGGAGCGACTGAGCCGAGTAGCGAGTAGGCTGCATCGAGATGCGAGCGCGCTTCGTTGAGCACATCGTTCAAGGCTTGACGCAGTGTGGGCGTCTGCTTGCCGGCAAAGACGTCTTCAAGATCGCAGCCGTGCTGCGCCAACACCTGTTGCGGCACGAACAATCGGCGCTGCGACGCGTCAAGCGGCAGCGACGCCATCACCTGCACGATTCCCTGTGCCAATCCGGCGTGACGCGCCAGGTGCTCAACGTCGCCGGATGACGGCCCCATGACCGCCGCGGCGAGCGAAAACAGCGCCGAGGACGTATCGTTGAGATAGCCCTCAAGCGCCGCCATCGTCGGCATCGGATCGTTATAGAGATCGAACTGATGCTCCTCGATCAAGCGCGAGAGCCGCTCCACAGGCAGACGGTAGCTGGCGATTGCCAGCAGTAATTCGGCGGCAACGGGATTACCTTCGACGCCGCCATGGCCTTGGCCCGCGAGCGCGTCACGCCACCATTGTAACCGTATCTCGCCTGGCAGCGGCTGGCTTACCTGGGCAGGAACGCGGCAAATCTCGACGTTGAAGGCATAGAGTGCCAACAACGCGCGGCGTTGCGTCGCCGGCACAAACAAGGTGGACGCATAGCGGACAAAGTCATGCGCGCGCACAAGCTCGGCACAATGATCGATCGCGCTCCTGTCTTCAGGGGCGTTCATGGCACGGCGATCAAGGCCGCGGCCACGCGCCGCCGTTCGCCGATCATGATGTTGTAGGTGCGGACGGCAGGCCCCGTCTGCATGGAATCAAGGCCGACATGAACGGCGCGAAACGCCTCGCGCAGCCGGTTCGGCGCGACCCAGACCTCCGTTCCGGTTCCGATGATCAGCGTATCGATTGCGTTGGCGACAGCGAGCACGCGCGACAGCGTGTATTCGTCGATTTCGGCCGATTTCGTCACCGGCCAGGCCCAGATCGCATCGGGCAGGCACAACAGCGATCCCCGATGCGACATGTCGGCGAAGGCGAAGCCGCCTTTGCCGTAAGCGTCGATCGGTGCCGACCTCGGAAGATGTGGCGCATCCGAGCGGTCTGCCATCGTTATTACTTCTTTGCAGGCGTGTCCGGCGTATCGGCGCGGTTCGTGCCGACACCAAGGTAGATCAGGATCGGCGCAGCGATGAAGATCGACGTATAGGTACCGACCAGCACGACGCCGAACATCATCACGGCCGTAAAGCTGTGGATCGCATTGCCGCCGAACAGAAGCAGCGCGAGCAACGCCAATGTCACCGTGACGTGGGTGATGATCGAGCGCGACAGCGTCGAGTTGATGAACTCGTTGAGCAGCTGCGGCATCGGCATTTTCTTGTAGCGCCGCAGCATTTCACGAATACGGTCGTAAATGACGACGGTATCGTTCAGCGAGTAGCCGAGAATCGTCAGAAGCGCGGCGATACTGGTCAGGTCGAAGTCGACCTGCGAGATCGACATGAAGCCGATCGTCAGCACGATATCGTGCACGTTGGCGATCATGGCGCCCAGCGCGAACTGCCACTCGAAGCGGAACCAGAGATAAATCAGGATGCCGACGATCGCGAGCATCAGCCCGAGCATGCCGTAGGCCAATAGCTCGCCCGAGACGCGCGGTCCGACCACCTCGACGCGCCGGTACTCGACCGCATCGCCAAGCGCGCCGCGCACCTTCTGGACCGCCGCCTGTTGCGCAGCATCGCCGCCGGGCTGCTCGGCAACGCGGATCAGCACATCCGCCGGCCCGCCAAATTGTTGCAGCTGGACGTCGCCGAGGCCGAGACCGTTCAATGCCGCACGCATCGAGGCGATATCCGCAGTGCCGGACTTGGCCTGCACTTCCAGCAGCGTGCCGCCCTTGAAGTCGATGCCGAAGTTCAGCCCATGGGTGAAAAACAGCGTGATCGCGACGATCGAGAGCAGCGCCGAGATCGGGAAGCTGATGCGGCGAAAGCGCGTGAAATCGAAATGCGTATTGTCGGGGACAATACGCAACGGCGGCAGCAGCCCGAATATGCTGACCACCGTCAGCACGACAATCAGAATGCCCAGTCCAATCAGAACGATGTGAGTCACGGCCGCGTTTCCTTCAGATCGGCACGCTTTGCGGCCGCTTCCACCGTACCCACCAGGCGACGATCAGCCGCGTGAGCGTGAAAGCTGTAAAGACTGTTGTGAGAATGCCGATTCCAAGCGTCACGGCGAAGCCGCGGACCGGCCCGGTGCCGATATAGAACAGCACGGCGGCCGCGATGAAGGTCGTGATGTTGGAATCGAGAATGGTCGCAAGCGCGCGCTTGAAGCCGGCATCGATCGCCGAAATGGCGTTGCGTCCGCCGCGAATTTCTTCGCGGATGCGCTCATAGATCAGCACGTTGGAGTCGACCGCGATGCCAACCGTCAGCACGATGCCGGCGATGCCCGGCAGCGTCAGCGTGGCGTTAAGAAGCGAGAGCACGCCAAAAATCATGGCCACGTTGATGGCAACCGCGATGTTGGCGAACAGGCCGAACAGCCGGTAGGTCACCAGCATGAACACGATAACCAGGATTGAACCGACATAGGCGGCGAGTTCGCCCTTTTCGATCGAGTCCTGACCCAGGCCCGGACCGACCGTGCGCTCCTCGATCACGGTCAGCGGCGCGGGCAACGCGCCGGCACGCAACAGGATCGCGAGGTCGTTGGCGGACTGCACCGTGAAGCTGCCCGAGATCTGCCCCTGCCCGCCAATAATCGGTTCGCGGATAACGGGGGCCGAGATCACCTGGTTATCCAGCACGATCGCAAAACGCTGCCCAACGCCATCGGTCGTCGCCTGCGCGAACTTGCGCGCACCGGCCGAATTGAATTTGAAACTCACGACGGGCTCGCCGCTACGTTGATCGAACGCGGTCTGCGCGTCGCTCAAATCGCCGCCGGAGACCAGCACCTGCTTCTTGAGGACGAGCTTCTGTCCCCCGACCTCCGTCAAGACTTCGTCGTCCGCCGGGATCTTTCCCTGCGCAGCGGCATCCGGCGGCACGGATTCGTCGACCATCCGGAATTCCATCTTGGCGGTCTTGCCAAGCAGTTCCTTCAATCGGGTGGGATCCTGCAAGCCCGGCACCTGCACCAGAATACGATCGGTGCCCTGGCGCTGAATCACGGGCTCGACGGTGCCGAGTTCGTTGACGCGCTTTTCCACGATCTGGATCGACTGCTCGATGGTCTGCCGAATGCGGTCGGTGACCGCGGCCTGCGGCACATTCAGACGGATCGCGCCGCCGCCGGCGTCGCTGATCTCGAGGCTGCGCTGGCCGTTGGAGCCAAGCAGGCCGCCAAGCGGTTGCGACAAATCGCGCAATTTGCTCAAGGCGGTCGGCTGGTCGGTGTCCTTACTGATGCGCACCTCGACAGTATCATTGCGCACGTTGAGGCCGGTATAGGCGATCCTGTTTTCACGCAACACGCGACGTACATCGTCGCGGATCTGATCGAGCTTCTCTTTCTTGATGTAGTTGGAATCGACTTCGAGGAGCAGATACGAGCCGCCTTGCAGGTCGAGACCGAGCACCAGGTGGCGCTGCGCCCACAGCGGCCAGGTCTTGACCCGCGCCTCGGAGAAGAAGTTCGGCACGGCGCACAGACACACCACCAGCGCAGTCAGGATGATCGCCAGCGCCTTCCACCGCGTGAAATAAAGCATTGAATTGACTCGTCAGATCCAGAGAAAGCGACGCCCGAAATCAGCTCGCGGCGGCCTCGTCCTTGCCGAGTTCCTTGGCAGGCTCTCCCTTGGCACGGACGCCGGAAATCATCTGCCGCATCTGGCGAACGCGCACGCCGTCGGAAATCTCGAACTCGATCTGATCGTCGTCCACGACCTTGGTCACCTTGCCGACCAGACCACCCGTGGTCACGACCGTATCGCCACGGCGGATGTTCTTCACGAGATCGGCGTGATCCCGCACCTTCTTCTGCTGCGGCCGCAGAATCAGGAAATACATGATGACGAAGATCAGCGCGAACGGCAGCAGCGACATCAACATGCTGTTGGTATCGCCGCCGGCTGCGGCCTGGGCATACGCAGGGGTAATCAGCATTCGTTCAATCCTCGTGGAACGGTGGTGACCGGCAAAGGGCGCGCTGCGAGCGGCGCCCGGCCGATCCGGGGCGAATTTCGCGCGGACTATAGCGGCCAGCCGTCCAATTGCAACGCCGCCAATCCTCGCACGAACCCCTCATTTGGGCCGCTTGCAGCCCCTTGCAAGGCCCGTTAAGGGTTCGGCGTCGGAAAGGCCCAAGATGTCGAAAAAGCCCGGAAAAACCACCTCGCGCCCTGCTCAAAAGCTCAAGCGTCAAGCGACGCCACAAGGGACGGGCAAGCCCTCCGCAACGGTGTCGGGCCCGGAGACGGCTGAGCGGATTGCCGCAGCACTGGAGACCATCGCCGCCCATCTTGCGGCCGCTGCGCCCGCGTCCGATGGGAGTGAAGCCCTGCGGAAAGCCGATGCCTTTATCTGGCACCCCGACGGGCGGCTCGCGCCTGTTCCCCATGTCAGCCGCGTCGACATCGGACTGCTCAAGGGCATCGACCGGATGCGCGATATCCTGATCGAAAATACCGAGCGTTTTGCCAACGGCCTTCCCGCCAACAACGCGCTGCTGTGGGGCGCGCGCGGGATGGGAAAATCCTCGCTGGTGAAAGCGGCGCATGCCAGCATCAACGTCGACCGCAAGCCGGCCGACCGGCTCAAGCTGATCGAGATTCACCGCGAGGATATCGAGAGCCTGCCGGCGCTGATGGACATCCTGCGCCACGCCCCCTTCAATGCCATCGTGTTCTGCGACGATCTCTCCTTCGACGGCAATGACGCTTCCTACAAGTCGCTGAAGGCTGTGCTCGAGGGCGGCATCGAAGGGCGCCCCGATAACGTGATCCTTTATGCGACCTCCAACCGCCGGCATCTGCTGGCGCGGGAGATGATCGAGAACGAGCGCTCGACCGCGATCAATCCCGGCGAGGCTGTCGAGGAAAAGGTTTCGCTCTCAGATCGTTTTGGATTGTGGCTCGGCTTCCACCGCTGCAGCCAGGACGAATACCTTGCGATGGTGCAAGGCTATTGCAGCCATTTCGGCATCAAGCTTCCCGAGGAAGAGCTCGAACGCGAGGCGCTGGAATGGTCGACGACCCGCGGCTCCCGTTCGGGCCGCGTCGCCTGGCAGTTCACGCAGGAACTGGCAGGCCGGCTTGGCGTGCGGATCAAGCTCCGTTGAGGAACTGAAGCGGATCGACCGGGCTCGAGCCTTTACGAATTTCGAAATGGAGCTGCGGCGAGCTTACCTCGCCCGATTGGCCTGACTTGGCGATGATCTGGCCGCGCTTGATGGTGTCGCCGCGCTTGACCAGAATCTCGCTGGCATGGGCATAGGCGGTCACGTAGCCGTTGGAATGGCGCACCAATACGAGATTGCCGTAGCCCTTCAATTCATTGCCGGAGTAAGCGACCACGCCATCTTCGGCGGCCTTCACCGGCGTGCCTTCCGGCACGGCGAGGTTGATGCCGTCATTGGCCTTGCCGTTGGTCTTGGCGCCATAGCTCGTGATCACCTTGCCGCGAACCGGCCAGCGGAAGGTCGGCAGGGCACCGGTCGCCTCGGCGGCCTTCGCCGGCGTTTCGACAGCGGGCGCCTCTTCGACACTCGTCGTCTGCGCCAGTCGTGCCTTTTGCTGAGGATCGGCGGTGACGGCCGCAAGCCTGGTCACGGGCGGAGCGGATAGCGGGGCCGCTTGGGCGACCGCAGGCTGCGCCACAGATGCGGCGGCCGCAGATGCCTTCACGGGCACATTGATCTTCATGCCGATCCGCAGCTTCGCCCCCGCCTCTAGGCCATTGGCCCTGGCGAGTTCGCCCACGGAAATATGGTTGCGCCGCGCAATGCCCATCAATGTGTCGCCGTGATTGACGACGTGGACCGAAGACGCCGCCACGAGAGCCATGACAGGTTTGCTGGCTGGCGCCGACATTGCGGGCGCTGCCGCAACCGCAGCCGGGCGCGGAATGATCAACTGTTGTCCCGGCGACAGGGCGCGCGGTCCCTTATAGCCGTTGGCCTGCAAGATGGCGGCCGGCGTCACACCGTAACGACGGGCGATAATTTCCAGCGTGTCGCTGGTGCCGACGATGATCTTCGTCCCTTGGGCCGGATGCACTGCGGCCACCGAATGCGGAACGCTGCCGGTCGTCTCGATCGGGCGAGCCGGAGGCGTATAGGAAGACAGGCCGCGGCCGCCACCGGAAACGCCGGAGCTTGCCGCCGGATAGGACTGCGGCGCGGAAATCGGCGGCGGAAGGTTTTGGGACTGCACTTGGGAATGCGGCCGCGAATACTGCGGGAGCTCACGGCGCTCGACCTGAGCC
Source organism: uncultured Alphaproteobacteria bacterium (assembly GCA_963788885.1). GTDB lineage: Bacteria > Pseudomonadota > Alphaproteobacteria > Rhizobiales > Xanthobacteraceae > Bradyrhizobium. The sequence goes on from CAWBIR010000007.1 coordinate 73,936, forward strand.
GGCGGCACGGAGGCCGTCGATTCATTGGAAGCAAAGGGGTTTTCCGAAAGCCGGGTCTGCATATCGGCGCTGCAACCGGCAAAACCGATTGACATCAGCGCCAGCACTGCGGCCTGCAGCACGCGGCGCGAGCAAAGCAACTCGACGGCACGGGACATGGTTACTCACTCGTACGCAACAAAATACTGATTTGAGTTAACACCGAGCGAGTAAATAACCGCTTAAGCTTGGGAATAAGATGTTGGCGGGAAAGCCGATCCGGGAATCTACAGTTCGCGTGCGATGCCCGGCAGCGCCGGCACGAAGCGCACGTCGACCAACTCCTTGCGCTCGAAGCCGCTTTCGGTCCGGACCAGACGGACGAGCGTCTGAACGCCATGCTGCGGGCCGACGGGGGCAATCAGCACACCATCCGGTTCGAGCCGTTCAGCAAGTGCGTCCGGGATTTGCTCCATCGCCGCGGTCACGAGGATGCGGTCGAAATTGCCGGCGCCTGCGGGAATGTCGAAACCGTCGCCCACCATCACCTCGACATTGTCATAGCCGAGGTCTTCCAGCCGTCCGCGGGCGCGGTCGGCCAGCGTCCGGTAGCGCTCGATCGTGAGCACCTGCTTGCAGAGTCTGGACAGGATGGCGGCCTGATAGCCGGAGCCGGTGCCGATCTCGAGCACCCGATGTGATTTCCGCAAGCTCAGCTGCTCGGTCATGTAGGCCACCACGAAGGGCTGGCTGATGGTCTGTCCGCAGGCGATCCCGAGCGCCGTGTCGCGGTAGGCGTTCTCGCGGTCGGCCGGTTCGACGAACCGCTCGCGCGGAACGTTTTCCATGACACGCAGCACCGCCTGATCGCTGATCCCGCGCCGCCGCAGGTTGAGCTGAAACATCATCTTCTGGGGCGGATTTTGAGCGTCGGGCATCAGGATCCGTCTGATAGGAACTTTGAGTTCGGCCGCCGGAGCATGTGATGGCACAACGCCCCGATTCCGGGAAACAGGCATTTCGATTTCGTGTTCCATCGGGTGCCCAGCCCCGGCAGGTCGAGATTGCGCCCGATGTCGATATTTGCAATCCTTTGTCTGCAAATTCAGGGATTCCATGGATGGGTGCGGCGCGAACGTCAGGCGGATCGATATTCCTCGTTGAAGACGAGGTCATGATCAGGATGATGGTTGCCGATATGCTCGAAGAGCTCGGCTACAGCGTCGCCGCCGAGGCCGGTGAAGTCAGCGACGCCCTCAAGCTCGCCCAGTCGGTTGAATTCGATCTTGCCATCCTCGACGTCAACGTCAACGGCAAGGTCATTTCTCCGGTCGCCGACGTCATTGCGGCGCGAGGCCGCCCCTTCATCTTCGCGACCGGCTATGGATCGTCGGGATTGCCAGCGGAATATCGCGACCGGCCGGCGTTGCAAAAGCCGTTTCAGATCGAAACGCTGGGGCGCACCATCGCCCAGGCGCTCAACCGAACCACCGCCTAAACTGTCCCTACTTCAGGGTTGTCGTAAGCGCTGCCGAGAACGCCTCGTCGGTACGGTCCAGCCGAAGCGGCGTCACAGAGACATAGCGCGACGCCAGCGCCCACAGGTCCGTTCCCTCCGCCGGGACGTCGACCTTGGCCAGCCGCTCGAACCCGATCCAGAAATAGGGATTGCCGCGCCCGTCGCGCCGCTGATCGACTTTCAAGAAGCCCAGATTGCGCTTGCCCTGTTTGGTTACGCGCACGCCGGCCACGTCATCCGGCGTGCAGGCAGGGAAGTTGACGTTGATCACGGTATCCTTCGGCACGCCGGCATCGATCACCTTGCGCAGGATCGAAGGGCCGAATTTGAGGGCGGTGTCCCACAGCGGCTTCTCGCGGGTCTCGACTGAAAACTCCTGCGACAGCGCAAAAGATGGCAGACCCAGGATCGTGCCCTCGAGCGCACCGGCAATCGTCCCGGAATAGACGACGTCCTCGGCCACGTTGCGGCCCTTGTTGACACCCGAGAGCACAAGATCCGGCCGCTTCTCGCCCAGGATATGACGCGCGCCCATGATGACGCAGTCGGTCGGCGTTCCCCGTACCGCGAAATGGCGAGGACCTACTTCACGCAAACGCAGTGGGTCATTGAGCGAGAGCGAATGCGAAACGCCGGATTGATCGAGTTCCGGTGCAACGACCCAGACGTCGTCGGACAGTTCACGCGCGATCTGCTCGATGACTTTCAGCCCCGGCGCGTGGATGCCGTCGTCGTTGGTACACAAAATTCGCATCGCTTGCGCGGCCTCTCCAGTCGATTCCATAGCCTGATGCCGTCTTAGACACCGACCTAGTGTCCCGGTTCTGACATTCGTATCTTGTCGCGGCGGGTTCGTTTACGAATGTCAGAACCAAAGGGACACTAGCAATTATAAGTTTCTAGTGGAGTTTCGGATTTGACATTCGCTTGGCGAACTCGTGGCCAAGTGGGTAGCGAATGTCAAATCCACTCCACTAGCGTGAGGCAAACCTGTTGTTTTTGCTGTGAGTTCTGTCCGTCTGGCTCTCCAGATTCACTCAGGCAGCCGATTGTCCGGGGAAACCGCGACAGGCGTACGAATACGCCAAACCGGCGTGAGCTTTGCGCGTCCTTCGGCCTGAAGGTCGAATTGTGGGGGGGCCGGCTTTGGCCGCGGTTCCGAAACGACCAGGGGTTGTACGGGCGGAGCAGCTCTCGCCGGCGGCGCAGGCGCGGCCGGTGGTGGCGTCTTTCGCGGTGGTTCCGGATAGTATTTCCGGGCTACGTCGATGGCTTTTTCAAAGTCCTCGGCATTGACCCACTTCTCGGCACGAACGGCATCCTGCACGCCGTCGTCCCAGAGCTGGGATGCGGCGATGTCGAATTGGCTTTTTTGCTTTTGATTGCAGGCCTGGACGCCATGGCCCGTGACCGCCCATTGTTTGCCCACCCAGTAGATGTCGCGGTGTAGCGCCATGGACGTCGTCGTTTCCAAAAAATGCACTTGGGTACAATTGGAAACAAAGATACTCCCACGCCCGGCCTTCGCAACCGGGAACGCGGGCAAGATCAGGACAAATCGGGCGGGTGTGGTAGTTTTGAAGCCCGCTTTATTTCTGGAACACTAGCTTCTAGCGATCAGGCGTGATGACTTTGGCCCCGCCCATATAGGGCTGCAACACGTCGGGCACCGCAATCGAGCCGTCCACCTGCTGGTAGGTTTCCATGATCGCGATCAGGGCGCGGCCCACCGCCGTGCCGGAGCCATTCAAGGTGTGCACGAAGTGCGGCTTACCGTCACTGCCGCGATAGCGCGCATCCATCCGCCGCGCCTGGAAGTCGCCGCAGACCGAGCAGCTCGAGATTTCCCGGAACGCGCCGCCCTCGCCCTGACCGGGCATCCAGACCTCGATGTCGTAGGTCTTCTGCGACGAAAAGCCCATGTCGCCCGTACACAGCGTCATCACGCGGTAGTGCAGGTCGAGGCGGCGCAGCACTTCCTCGGCGCAAGCGAGCATACGCTCATGCTCGTCGCGGCTCACCTCGGGCGTCGTGATCGACACCAGTTCGACCTTGGTGAACTGGTGCTGCCGGATCATACCGCGCGTGTCGCGTCCCGCGGCGCCTGCTTCGGCACGGAAGCATGGCGTGAGCGCCGTGAGGCGCATCGGCAGTTCCTTCTCGTCGACGATGGACTCGCGGACGAGATTGGTGAGCGAGACTTCCGCGGTCGGGATGAGGCCGAGCCGTCCGCTTCGCAAACTTTCTATTCCGACGCCATCGCCCGTGGCAGTGAGTAGTTCGCCTTTGATGGCCCAGAACTGATCGTCTTCGAACTTCGGTAATTGCCCGGTGCCGAACATCACCTCGTCACGCACGAGCAACGGCGGATTGATTTCCATGTAGCCATGCTCGTTGGTGTGGAGATCGAGCATGAACTGCCCGATCGCCCGCTCGAGCCGCGCCAGGCCTTTCTTCAGCACGACGAACCGCGCGCCCGACAGTTTCGCGGCGGCTTCAAAATCCATCAAGCCGAGCGCGCTGCCGAGATCGTCGTGCGGTTTTGTCTTGAAATCGTAGCTGCGTGGCGCGCCAAACACATGGTGCTGCACATTGCCGTGCTCGTCGACACCATCGGGCACTTCACCGAGCGGCAAATTCGGGATCGCGGCAAGCGCTGTCGCCAATTCGACATCCGCCGCCTTGGTAGCGGCCTCCAACTCCGGCATGGTCGTCTTGAGTTCGGCGACCTCAGCCATGAGGCCTGCGGCGCGCGCTTCATCCTTGGCCTTCTTGGCTTCGCCGATTTCCTTTGAGGCGGCGTTGCGCCGGGCCTGCGCCTGCTCCGACTTGAGGATTGCGGCGCGACGCTTCTCGTCGATGGCTAGCAGCGAGGCCGAAAGCGGCTCAAGGCCGCGCCGCTTAAGGCCGGCGTCGAATTGAGCAGCGTTCTCGCGAATCCATTTGATGTCGTGCATCGCTGGGCCTTCAAAGAAGTTTTGTCATGAAAACACCTAACGATAACGTTGTATGTCAACGTTACGCCGTGCCTCCACTAGCACAGCCTTATTGCTCGCAAAAGCGAACGATGCGTTTTGTAAGGTATGAGGCGCCCTACTCCGCGGGTGTCGGAGTGGTCGGCGCCGGCGGCGTCGCCCCGGTTGAAGCCTTGTTTGCGGCTGCCTTCTTTTCCACAATGCGCACGGCCCAGATCGAGCCTTCGTAAAGCAAGAGCAGAGGGATGGCGAGCGAGGCCTGACTCAACACGTCGGGCGGCGTCAGTACGGCGGCAATAATGAAGGCGACCACGATGAAGTAGCGCCGCTTGTCGCGCAGTTGCTGGGACGTGATGACGCCGATCCGCCCGAGCAGCGTCAGGATCACCGGAAGCTGAAAGGCGATGCCGAAAGCAAAGATCAGCGACATCGTCAGCGAGAGAAATTCGCCGACCTTGGGCAGAAGCTGGATCTGCGCTGTCTCGGGTCCTGACAATTGCTGCATGCCGAGCGAGAACCGCACCAGCATCGGCAGCACTACGAAATAGACCAGCATCGCGCCAAGCACGAAGAAGAACGGCGTTGCGATCAAATACGGCAGGAAGGCCTTGCGCTCATGCTTGTAAAGGCCGGGCGCAACGAAAGCATAGATTTGCGTCGCGATGATCGGAAACGAGATGAAGCCCGCGCCGAACAGTGCGAGCTTCAGCTGCGTGATGAAATATTCCAAAAGCGCGGTGTAGATGAATTTCGAATTTTCCGGACCTGCGACCCAGACAAACGGCCAGACCAGCACGTTGTAGATTTGCTTGGCGAAGAAGAAGCAGAAGATGAAGGCAACGCCGAAGCCGAGCAGCGCCTTGATCAGGCGCGAACGCAGTTCGATCAGATGATCCATCAAGGGTGCTTTGCTGGCCTCGATATCGTCGGCGCTCATGACGCTTTCGCATCCCGTGCGGCTTCGGTCTCAACGGGTGCCGTATGCGTTTCCGGTGCTGCGGGAGCGGGCTCACTTGGCGGAGTGATTACCAAAGGCTCCGAAGCCGCGGTTTCAACGGGAGCGTTGGTGGTCGTTTCTGACGATGCGGCTGTTTCGGTCGTTGCGGCTGGCTTGTCGTCGATCGAAAGCGCAGCGCTGACGTCTTTCTCGATCGACGTCATCACATTGCCGCTCGCAAACCCGGTCGCCGCTTCCTTGACCTCATCGAAACTCTTCTTGAGGTCGGCCATTTCGGCCTCGCGCATGGCTTCCTGAAACTGGCCCTGGAATTCGCCGGCCATCTTGCGAGCCTTGGCAACCCATTGCCCGACCATGCGCAGCACGCCCGGCAATTCCTTGGGGCCGATCGCAATCAGCGCAACCACGGCAATGACGGCGAATTCACTCCAACCAATATCGAACATGAAAGCTTCCGCTCACGCGAGGCCACACTCTTCGGTTACCGAGACTGGGCCGTTCGCGTCTTTATTCCGCCGGTCTTGCCGCCCTCATGATCACGATCATGGGCGTTGGCTTGTGATGTACCCAGCGGATCAAACGGCCTTGCTGCCGACGTCCGTTCGTGCGGCCTGCGGCGAGGCGTTGTGGTCGATCGACTTCACCGGTTCGGACTTGTCGGCGACCTTGTCGTCGTCCTGCATGCCCTTCTTGAAGGCCTTGATGCCCTGAGCGACGTCGCCCATCAGGTCGGAAATCTTGCCACGACCGAACAGCAGCAGGACGACTGCGATCACGACGATCCAGTGCCAAATGCTCAATGAACCCATCCTGCAACCCTCCAAACACGCGAAATTGGGGACACTTGTGGTCCCCGCCTATCATTCAGCGAACGTAGGCTCAAGGGGTGCCAAAAACAAGGACTTAGGCCGCGTAAAATGCGCCTGACGCGGCTGACCGTTAACACACCAAGGGCTGCGTTATCGAAGCGATGCGATTGCTCGAAAATCTTTCGTTATTCGCTTCCGGAGCCCGTTTCCGGCTCGACCCGCGGGGCCAAAGCCAGTTCCAGGTCGCCTTCTTCCAGAGGATCTTCGTCCTCGCGCAAAGCGGGATCGTCGGAAGGCGCGGGAACACTGAAACCGGTGGGCAGTCGCGAGTCCAGAAGACCGGTACCCTTCAGTTCCTCAAGACCCGGCAAGTCGCTGAGTGTTTCCAGGCTGAACTGCGACAAAAAGGCTTCCGTCGTTCCGAAGGTGAGCGGACGACCGGGCGTTTTGCGTCGACCACGCGGCCTGATCCACCCTGTCTCCAGGAGCACATCCAGCGTTCCCTTCGACGTCACCACGCCGCGGATCTCTTCGATCTCGGCGCGCGTAACCGGCTGATGGTAGGCAATGATGGCGAGCATCTCGATTGCGGCACGCGACAGCCGACGCGTTTCCGTGCTCTCGCGCGTCATCAGCCACGACAGATCGCCGGCGGTGCGGAACATCCACTTGTTGGCGATGCGAACCAGATTGACGCCACGCGAAGCATAGTCCGCCTGCAACTGGGCGAGCGCGACCTTGATGTCGACGCCATCGGGCATCCGCTTGGCGAGCGTCGCCTGATCGAGCGGCTCGGCGGAAGCAAACAACAAGGCTTCCAGCAAGCGCAGCTCTTCAGGCCGCGTTTGCGGATTGTCGTCGGCCTGCCCCTCGGCGTCGGCTATGCGCTTTTCCGCCAGGCTTGCCATGGCACCATCTCCTTCTTCCACTTACCCACTCAGCCCGCGTCAGGTGCGGACATTGCGTCGGGTGCCGGTTGCGGCGGACGCTTTCGGAAAAACAGCGGAGCGAACGGCTCCTGCTGGTGCAATTCGACCGCGCCTTCCCTGACGAGTTCCAGCGCGGCCGCAAAGCTCGACGCAAACACGGTTGCTTTTTGCGAGGGATCGACGACGTAATGAAGGAGATATTCGTCGAGCCGGCTCCACTCCTCTGCCATGCCGACCAGCCGCTCCAGCGAAGCCCTTGCTTCGGCAAGCGACCACACCGTGCGCCTGGCAAGATGCACCGATGCCAGCACGCGCTGCTGTCGTTGCGCGGAATAGGCGGTCAACAGATCGAACAGCGTTGCCGTATATTTGGGATGGCGAATTTCCGCGATGGTTTCGGGAAAGCCGCGCGGGAAGATATCGCGCTGCAATTGCGGGCGGTTCATCAGCCGGTTTGAAGCTTCGCGAATGGCTTCCAGCCGACGCAGACGGTTCGCCAACGCCGTCGCCATTTCTTCGGCGCTGGGCCCTTCGGCCGTCGGCGGCTCCGGCAGCAGCAGCCGCGATTTCAAAAACGCGAGCCAGGCCGCCATCACCAGATAGTCGGCGGCGAGTTCGAGCCTGATCTTTCGCGCAGCCTCGATGAATTGCAGATACTGATCCGCAAGCGCCAGGATCGAAATCTTGGCCAGATCAACCTTCTGCTGCCGCGCCAGCGCCAACAACAGATCGAGCGGACCTTCATAACCTTCGACATCGACGACGAGCGCGGGTTCGCCATCGGCGACCTCGGCCGGACGGCCGGTTTCGAACGAGAGAATTTCCGCGGTCATGCGCCTGACGTCCCTGCTCTGCTCATCATCGCGTCCAGCTCGGCCCGTGCCGCGGCCCTGTCGAATGGCTGCGGCGTTCCCCGCGATGCCAGTGCTTTCTCGGCACGCGCAAGTGCTGTCCCTGACAATTCAGGCGTCTCGGCGGCAACCTCGCGCATTTCCGCCAGGTTACCGTTGCAGTGGAGGACCATGTCGCAGCCAGCCGAGAAAATGGCTCTCGTCCTCTCCGCAATCGATCCGGAGAGCGCATTCATCGACACGTCATCACTCATCAACAAACCTTGGAACCCGATCACGCCACGAATCACCTGCTCGACGATTGTCGCAGAAGTCGTGGCCGGATGGACCGGGTCGAGCGCGCTAAACACAACATGTGCCGTCATCGCCATCGGCAGGTCAGCAAGCGGCTGAAAAGCCGCGAAATCCGTCGTTTCGAGGTCCTTTGCGGGCGTATCGACGGTCGGAAGTCTCAAATGGCTGTCAGCCGTGCCCCGTCCGTGACCAGGAATGTGCTTGAGCACCGGTAAAATACCACCTTGCTCGAGTCCTTCGGTGACGGCGCGTGCGATCGCGGCCACCTTTCCGGGCTCGGTTCCATAGGCGCGGTCGCCAATGACTGCGTCGGCGCCGGCAACCGGGACGTCCGCCAATGGCAGACAGTCGACCGTGATCCCAAGTTGCGAGAGATCATCTGCAATCAGCCTTGCGCTCAGGCGCGCCGCCCTCAACCCCAATGCCGGATCGAGATCGTAGAGACGTCCGAACAGTGCGCCTGGCGGATAGGCGGGCCAGTGTGGCGGGCCCAAGCGTTGCACCCGGCCTCCTTCCTGGTCAATCAGGACCGGGGCCTCGGGACGGCCTGCGCATTTCTTCAATTCATCGACCAGTACAGCAACTTGCTGGGGCGTCTCGATGTTCCGTTTGAACAGAATGAACCCCCAAGGCCGCTCAGCCTCAATGAACGCACGCTCGTCGGCGTTCAATTCTGGTCCGGAAATGCCGGAGATGAAGGCTTTGGTCATACGGCCGAATAGACCGTCCGCCCGCGGGCGGTCAAGGAAGAGCGACTAGTTCTTCACCACCCAGCACTGGCCTCCGGCGCCCTGATAGCTTTTGCAGAATTGCGTGGCCTCGGCCGAGGTCCCGAACGCAGGCCCGGCGCGGTAGGTCACAGCACCGCTCTTCGAACTGGCGCGGGTAACGACCGGCGATTGAGAGCCGAGCACACTTGGATATTTGCCCTGTAGCGCTCGATACGAGGCCTGCGCGTCCGCTTCGCTCGGCTGCGACGTCACCGAGACCAGGTAACCACCGCCGCCCGTGCTTGCGGGAGTGCTGGGCACGGCCTGCGCAGGATTGGTCGCGGCCATCCGCACCGCCGGCTCCGCCGCGGCCGGAGCGTCAGACTGCGGCGCGAGCGACAACGGCCCGTTGGCGTTGGCCGCCGCGGGATTTGACGCCGTGCGGGCGCCCGGCGCGGCTGCGCGGGGGTTGGCGCCGGGCTTGGCCGGTGCAGCAGCCGGTGGCGGCGCGGCGCCTCCAGGGATGCCGGCATCCGCCTGATCTCCCTTGACCGATAACGTCTTGATCTTGCGCGGATCGTTATTCGAGAACGTGCCGATCGCTGCGCCAGCAGCAGGCGGCGGAACGCTCGGCGGTATCACGCTCGTCGGCAGGGGCGCCGTGCCGTTTGGCGTCAGCGGCGGGAACACCACGCGCGGCCCCGACTTCGTGCTGGGGTCGATCGGAGTCTCCTCCCGAGAGATCATCTTTTCCGTGCCGTCGCCTGGCGCCATCCGGTCCGGCACCTTCGTTCCACCGTCAACGGGTGCCGGAATGACCTTGGTCGGCCCTGCGTCGGCGCGGATGATCGGCGGCTCGCCACTTCGCGCGGAGCCCGTAAAGGTGCGGTACGCATACGCGCCGCCTACGCCGAATACGGCGAGCGCCAGCACGGCAAAGACCGTGATCAGGCCACCGCGTTTGCGCGGCTCCTCCACCTCGAAGTGCCGATCATCTTCGTAGGCGTAGGCATCGTCGGCATAGGCCTGATCATGCTGCGCGCTCTGCACGCCTGCATCGAGGCTGCCATAGAGCGCGTCGTCGTAACGCGACGGATCAGGCTGCTCGTGAGGCGTGTCGGCGAATAGTTGCGCGGGATCGTAGTCCGGTTGGGCCGGCGGCTGCGCGGCATAGCGGTGCAACGGGTGCACTTCGCTCGGATAGTCATCATCGCTCTGATAGTCGTCCTGCGGCGGTGGCGGCGGGGCCTCGTGCCTGACGGCGGAGCGCTGCATCCAGGATGGCGGCGCCGGAGGGGGAGCCTCGTAGGGCTCGGGATCCTCATAGCTGTCGTAGCTCGGCTCGGGATCCGCTGGTCGCGTCTGCGGCGGCATTGGCAGATTGGCGCGGCTCATCGGACGGCTGGCGAACGGATCGGTTTGGCCGATCAGACGCGCGAGCTCGGCCAGCGGATCGCTTTCGGCATCGTCAGACGCCCGCGCCCGCCCGTCGCGATCATAGTCGCCGCCGGCAGAATAAGCCCTATCCTGATATCGATCAGCCATCGTGAGGATGTGTCCCCTTAGGGAAGGTCGCCAACCCGATTGTCAAAACCGGCCCCCGCCGGCTGCCCCCCATAGTCCCCCCGGAGCAGCAGTTCAGTCAGCGCATCTCGTTTGGCGCACCGACACCGAGAACCCCGAGGCCGGATGCCAAAACCGTGACAACGCCCTGAACCATCGCTAGCCGGGCCTTCGTCATCTCGGCATCATCTTTGATAATAAAGCGTAAATAGGGCAAATCGCGCCCTCTCGTCCACAGCGCGTGAAATTCGCTGGCCAAATCATACAGGTAAAAAGCGATTCGGTGCGGTTCATGTGCGGCGGCGGCCGCCTCCACCGTACGGGGGTAGACCGCCAATTTCCGCAACAGGCTCGCCTCCGCCGGGTCGATCAGGCGCTCTACCGGTGCCGAGGCAAGGTAGGAAAGCCGCGCGCCCTCGTCCTCGGGGAGGCCGTGCAACACCTCTTCGCGCGCGGTGCGGAAGATCGAGTGTCCGCGGGCATGGCCGTACTGCACGTAGAAAACCGGGTTGTCGCGCGACTGTTCGATCACCTTCGCCAAGTCGAAATCGAGCACCGCATCGTTCTTGCGGTAGAGCATCATGAAGCGCACGGCATCCTTGCCGACCTCGTCGACCACTTCGCGCAGGGTGACGAAATCGCCCGAGCGCTTCGACATTTTCACCGGTTCGCCGTTGCGCAGGAGTTTGACGAGCTGAACGATCTTGACGTCCAAGGTCGCCTTGCCGTCCGTCACGGCCTTGATCGCCGCCTCGACACGCTTGATGTAACCGCCGTGGTCGGCGCCCCAGACGTCGACCAGATTGTGAAATCCGCGGTCGAACTTGTCCTTGTGATAGGCAATGTCGGACGCGAAATAGGTGTAGCTGCCGTCGGACTTCAACAGCGGCCGATCGACGTCGTCGCCAAAGTTGGTCGCGCGAAACAGCGTCTGCTCGCGGTCTTCGTAATCGTCGACCGGCGCGCCCTTGGGCGGCGGCAGACGGCCCTCGTAGACGTCGCCCTTGGCGCGCAGAAAATCGATCGTCTCGGCGACGCGATTGTTGCCTTTTGCAATCAGCGACCGCTCCGAGAAAAACACGTCATGCGCAATGTTCAGCGCGGCAAGGTCGCCCTTGATCGCCTCCATCATCATGGCGATGGCTTTGGTACGCACCACCGGCAGCCACTCGGCCTCCGGCATGGCGAGCAGCGCTTTGCCGTGTTCGGCAGCCAAGGTTTGCCCGACGGGCTTGAGATAATCGCCGGGATAAAGTCCCTCCGGGATTTCGCCGATGTTTTCGCCGAGCGCCTCGCGGTAACGCAGGAAAGCCGATCGCGCGAGCACGTCGACCTGGGCGCCGGCATCGTTGATGTAATATTCGCGCGTGACGTCGAAGCCTGCGAGTTGGAGCAGGCTTGCAAGCGCGTCGCCGAAAACCGCGCCCCGGCAGTGGCCGACATGCATTGGCCCGGTCGGATTGGCCGAGACGTATTCGACATTGACCTTCTCGCCCGCTCCGATCGTGCTTTGACCGAAGGCGTCACCTGCTCGCAGTATCGCGCGCAGCGTCTCGGTCCACACCGTTACCCTCAGAGTGAGATTGATGAAGCCGGGACCGGCAACATCGACTGAAGCGACGACATCTTCGGCCCGCAGCCGTTCGGCGATCTTTTCCGCAAGCTCGCGGGGTTTGGCCTTGGCCTCCTTGGCGAGCACCATGGCCGCATTGGTCGCCATGTCGCCATGGGTCGGATCTTTCGGCGGCTCGACCACAACGCGCGACAGGTCCGCACTCGCGCCGAGTTCCGCCGCACAGACGGCGTGCACGCGTGCAAGTACCTGGGCGAAAAGATGTTGTGTCTGAGCTGTGTCGGCCATCGCCGCCGCCTAACGTAAATCCGGGGTCGAGTCAAAGAGCCGCTGATGCTCGGTCAGCGCGAAACGGTCGGTCATTCCGGCGATGAAGTTGCCGATCCGCCGCACCCGCTCGTCCTCCGGCTCCGACCGGTTTTCGGGCGGCAGCCATTCGGCAGGAAGTGCAGCCGGATCGCTCCGATAGCGCGCAAAGAGGTCGGAAACGAGATGTTCGGCGTCCCGCATCACCCGCATCACCCGTTCGTGCCGGTACATCCTCACTTTCAGGAACGCCTTGATCGCGGCTTCCGCGTCCCTCGTCTCGTCTGGAAAAGCGATCAGCGCCTCATTCTGGTTGCGAACGTCGGCGGCGGAATTGGGCTTGATCTCCGCCAGACGGCGATGCGCTTCCAAAATAACGGCGCCGATCAAATGGGAAATCAGCTCGCGCACCAGTTCAGCGCCACGGCGGCTTTCGTCGAGGCCCGGATAGTGCGCATCGATGTCGGCAATGATCGCCGCCATCAGCGGGATCTGCTTGAGGTCGTCGACCCCGAACAGGCCGGCGCGCAAACCGTCATCGATGTCATGCGCGTCATAGGCAATGTCGTCGGCGATCGCGGCGACCTGGGCCTCCAGCGAGGCAAAGCTCCAGAGTTCGAGATCGAAGGCACCGACAAATTGGGCAATGCCGACGGGAACACCGTGCTCGCGATAGCGGCCGACCGGGCTGCCGTCGCGCGCCGTCAGAGGGCCGTTGTGCTTGACGATGCCTTCCAGCGATTCCCAGGTCAGGTTGAGCCCGTCGAATTCGGGATAGCGATGCTCGAGCGAAGTCACGACCCGCAAGGTCTGCGCGTTGTGATCGAACCCGCCATGGGCGTGCAGGCAGGCATCGAGTGCCCGTTCGCCGGCGTGCCCGAACGGCGGATGGCCGAGGTCATGCGCGAGCGCCAGCGTCTCGGTCAGGTCCTCGTCAAGCCCCAACTGCCGGGCGAGCGCGCGGGCGATTTGAGCCACTTCGAGCGAGTGGGTCAGGCGCGTGCGGTAATGATCGCCTTCGTGGAACACAAAGACTTGCGTTTTATGCTTCAGGCGGCGGAAAGCCGTGGAATGAATCACGCGATCGCAGTCGCGCCGGAACGGGCTGCGCGTCCGGCTCGGGGGCTCCAAAAACTGCCGGCTGCGGCTGCGATCGGGATCGCAGGCATAGACCGAACGAGGGGCAGCCATTCCAACTGACACGGGGTATTCTCTCTCTAAACGGGTTTGATTCCGGTGCCCGCCGTACTTAACTATGATAGGCCGTTTACAAGATAAATACGCGCCTTCGATCAGGGTTTTGAAAATGACCACGGAAGTCACCATCAGCGAACGGGCCGCTCGCCGCATTGGAGAGATCCTCAAAAGCGAGGGCGACGGCGCCATGCTGCGGATCAGCGTCGAGGGCGGAGGGTGCTCCGGTTTCCAGTACAAGTTCGACGTTGAGCGCGCACGCGCTGAGGATGATCTGGTGATTTCCCGCGACAGCGCCGTGGTGCTGGTCGATCCGGCATCCGTGCCGTTTCTGGCGGGCTCCGAGGTCGATTTCGTCGACGATCTGATCGGCGCTTCGTTTCGCGTCATCAATCCCAACGCGACCGCCTCCTGCGGCTGCGGCACCAGCTTCTCGATCTAGAAAACGTCGGTCCCGATGCGCATCGCCACCTGGAACGTCAACTCGGTTCGGCAAAGAATTGAGAATCTGATGAGCTGGTTGAAGGAATGCTCGCCCGACATCGTCTGTCTTCAGGAAATCAAATGCACCGATGACGCGTTTCCGCGGCTCGAGATCGAGAGCCTCGGCTACAACGTCGTGACCCACGGGCAAAAGACCTTCAACGGCGTCGCGCTATTGTCGAAGCTTCCATTCGACGAGACGAAGTCCGGGCTTGCCGGCGACGATGAAGACGCGCATGCGCGCTTTGTCGAAGGCGTAGTCACGCTCAAGCAGGGCGTGATCCGGATCGCCTGCCTTTATCTGCCCAATGGCAACCCGCCTGATACCGATAAATACCCGTATAAACTCAAATGGATGTCGCGGCTTCTTGAGTACTCGAAACAGCGGCTTAAAGCAGAAGAGCCGCTTGTTTTGGCCGGCGATTTCAACGTGATTCCCAGGGGTGAAGACGTCCACAATCCCGCCGCCTGGGTGAACGATGCGCTGTTTCGCATCCAGACCCGCGAAAGCTTTCAGTCTCTGCTCGGACTTGGGCTGACGGATGCGCTGCGCGCCGTCACCGACGCGCCCGGCCAATATACCTTCTGGGATTACCAGGCCGGCGCATGGCAAAAGAATCACGGCTTGCGCATCGATCATCTCCTGCTGTCGCCGCAGGCGAGCGACCGCCTCGTCGATGTCGGCATCGACAGTTACGTCCGCGCCTGGGAAAAGCCGTCCGATCACGTGCCGGTCTGGATCGATCTCGATCTGGAAGCAGCATAAGGTTATTCCCTCGCTTCAGCGCGCTGCTGATCCAAGCACCTTCGTCATCGGATAGGACGCTGCTGTTCCAAATTTTCCGAGCGACGGCCCCACATCCCGGTAACCGCGCGACAGATAGAAGCGACGTGCCGTCTCGGTGCTGAGCAATGTGATCTCGACGGCGCCGCGCTCGACCGCCCTCGCCTCGAGCGTTTTCAGAAGCGCGGTGCTGACGCCACGAAACCGGGCTTTCGGCGCGACATAGTTCAGCGTGATCTCCCCGTCGTCCTTGACGCCGCCGACCGCCAGAACGGCATCGTTCTCGACGGCGACGAGCAGCGAATTGCCGGCCACGGTGATCCATGCCGCGACGTTGTCGGGCGTCTTGCTGGCGAGCCAGCGTCCCAGAATTTCGGGTTTTTGGTTGTGGTCGGCGACGCAGAGTTCAGTGATCGAAGCGCGGATGGCCTCGCAAGCGTTTACTGCATCGGCCGGCGTCGCATCTCGAATGATCATCATGTTTCCCCAATGGATGGGGAAGCTCACGGCGATCCCCGCTTAGTCCCGGCGGCCCTGCACCCAGTGCTCAAGCATCTGGAGCGCCATCGCGCGGTCTTCCTCGGACGCCTTCGCGATCGCCTTGTTGTAGCTGTCGCGGATCCAGATCTCGTCCGGTGTCGCGCTGTCACGCGCGAGCGTCAGCCACATCAAGCCGCGCGCGGCCTGCCGCGGCAGTTGATCGCCGTTGAACAGCATCTGGCCGAGCAGCGCCTGCGCCTGATGCTGGCCCTTCTGGGCGGCAAGCCCAAGCCAGCGCGCGCCGTAACGGAAATCGTCGCGGGAAGAACCGGCGCTCTTCAGATAAAGCCGCGCCAAGTCGTACTGCGCGTCGGCGTTGCCGAAATAGGACGCCGCATAAGAGAACATCTCGCGGGCGCGTTCGGTGTCCACCTTGATCTTCGAATTCGGGATGCCGTTCAGGTAGTAGCGGCCGAGCGCGACAAACGCGTTCGCCACGATCGCGGCCTGCGGCGCCGACGGGCTGTCTTCGGCGTGCTGGTTGGCGATACGGCTGAAATACTCGAACGCGCGCAGATCATCCTGCGCCACGCCATCCCCGTCGGCGTACATCCGACCCAGCCGCCACTGGGCGATCGGATGCCCACCCTCAGCGGCATATTGCAGCGAGGTGAGCGAGGTATCCGGAACCGGCGTCACGCCCTTCTTCAGGCTGGATGCGGTACCCGGCTGCGCCGTGACCACCGGAATGGTCGAATCCTGGTTCACCGGCGCACCGTCGAAGGCGAATCCGGACGTGGCCACCGGTGTGGCCCCCAAAATCAGTGCAAAGATGGTGCGCTCAAATGTCCGCATAACACAACTTCTCGTGCGCCCCGCCGGGATGGGTGACAGCCCCCGTCACCGCCGGCCCGACCTGCTGGGCGTATTTCCACAAGGCACCTGACGTATGGTTAGTCGCGCGAGGGCTCCATTCGGTCTTGCGCTGGGCGAGTTCTTTGTCAGTCAATTTTACGTTAAGAGTCCCGACCACGGCGTCGATCTCGATGATGTCACCATCGCGCAACAGTGCGATCGGCCCGCCGATGGCGGCTTCCGGCCCCACATGGCCGATGCAGAAGCCGCGGGTTGCGCCCGAAAAGCGGCCGTCGGTGATCAAGGCGATTTTGCCGCCCATTCCCTGACCCGTCAGCGCTGCCGTCGTCGCAAGCATTTCACGCATTCCGGGACCGCCGCGCGGCCCCTCGTAACGGATGACGA
The DNA here is from genome assembly GCA_963788885.1 of uncultured Alphaproteobacteria bacterium. Classification (GTDB taxonomy): domain Bacteria; phylum Pseudomonadota; class Alphaproteobacteria; order Rhizobiales; family Xanthobacteraceae; genus Bradyrhizobium. Next base: position 90,603 of record CAWBIR010000007.1, read on the forward strand.
TGACCTCGCCTTCCCTGTAGGTCTTCTTCTGGACCGCCTCGAAGGCGTCCTCTTCGCGATCGAAGCAGCGGGCCGGGCCCGAAAACTTCAAGTTCGCCATACCCGCGACCTTTACGATCGCACCCTCCGGCGCGAGGTTCCCCTTCAGGCCGACCACACCGCCTGTGACGGTGATCGGCTTGTCGGCGGGCCACACCACATCCTGGTGCGGGTTCCACTTCACGCTCTGGAGGTTTTCCGCAATGGTCCGCCCTGTGACTGTCAGGCAGTCACCGTGCAGATGGCCATTGTCGAGCAGCGTCTTCATGAGCAGCGGTATGCCACCAGCCTCGAACATGTCTTTGGCGACATAACGGCCACCCGGCTTCAAATCTGCGACATATGGCGTTTTCTTAAAAATCTCGGCGACATCGAACAAATCGAATTTGATGCCGCATTCGTTGGCGATCGCCGGCAGATGCAGCGCGGCGTTGGTCGAGCCGCCCGAAGCGGCAACGACAGCGGCGGCGTTTTCCAGCGCCTTCAGTGTGACGATATCGCGCGGGCGGATATTCTGAGCGATCAGGTCCATGACCTTTTCGCCCGCGGTCATGCAGAAGGAATCGCGGATTTCGTAAGGCGCAGGCGCACCGGCCGAATAGGGAAGCGCAAGACCGATGGCCTCGGATACCGTTGCCATGGTGTTGGCGGTAAATTGCGCACCGCAGGCGCCGGCCGAGGGGCACGCGACCCGCTCGATTTCGTCGAGGTCGGCGTCCGACATCTCGCCCACCGAGTGCTTGCCGACCGCCTCGAACATGTCCTGCACCGTGACCTGCTGGCCACGGAAATTGCCGGGGAGAATCGAGCCGCCATAGATGAAGATCGACGGCACGTTCAGTCGCACCATCGCCATCATCATGCCCGGCAGCGATTTGTCGCAGCCAGCAAGGCCCACCAGCCCGTCATAGGCGTGGCCACGTATGGTCAGTTCGACCGAATCGGCGATGCATTCGCGCGACGGCAGCGACGAGCGCATCCCGTCATGGCCCATCGCGATACCGTCGGTCACCGTGATGGTGCAGAATTCGCGCGGGGTACCGCCAGCGGCGGCAACGCCCTTCTTGACAGCCTGAGCCTGGCGCATCAGCGCGATATTGCAGGGAGCGGCTTCATTCCAGCAGGAGGCTACGCCGACAAACGGCTGATGGATCTGCTCGGTCGTCAATCCCATGGCATAGAGGTAGGAGCGGTGCGGTGCCCTCTCCGGGCCCTCCGTGACGTGACGGCTTGGCAGCCGCTTCTTGATGTTGGTCTTGGCGTCCATCAAACCCGCTTCTCCGGCCCTTCTCGCCCACTGCGACAACCCCTTGGTTGCCATTCCAGTTGCGAACACCGAGCCTTGAATCTCGATCTCTGATGATCTCATGGAGGGGTGTGGCTAAAAAGCGGCGCAGCTGTGCAGGAGGCGGGATGAACGCCAAATCTTCAGAAAGTGTTGCCGCTGCGACACGATCGTTGCGGTAAAGTCACCCTCCCATAGGTAAAATTGGCAAGACCGGCCTCCTCGCGAAGGCCGATCTCTGCACTGCAACACTCCTCGGCTGGCCTTAGCGGCCGGCGGGAGCCGACCAACCGCCGGTATAGCGGTAGGTCTCCGGCGCAGGCTCATAAGCCGGCGCAACAAAAGCGTTGCTGTCACGGAATTCGCTGTTGGCGCGATGGTGCGTGCGTTGACGCGGCTCGGCAGACGCGAATTGCACGGCAGAGAAAATAATCAACGCCGAACCGGCAATCGTGAGAATCGTCTTTTTCATTTTTGGTCTCCCAAAGACAGTTGACCACGGAGCCCGGCGCCCCGCACGTCACTGTGTTCGAGAGATAGTTGCAGTTGCATCTAACGGTAGCGCGCAGTGAATCACGATGCAGCGAGCAAATTTCTTGGTCAGAAAAATTTCCGACTAAATATTCAGCACGCGGCCATATGCATCCAGCACCGCTTCCTTCATCATCTCCGACAACGTCGGATGCGGGAAGACCGTGTGCATCAGCTCTTCTTCCGTGGTCTCGAGATTCATCGCCACGACATAACCCTGGATCAGTTCGGTTACTTCCGCGCCGATCATGTGCGCGCCGAGCAGTTGTCCGGTTTTCTTGTCGAAGATTACCTTGACGAGACCCTGATCCTCGCCGAGCGCAATCGCCTTGCCGTTGCCGACGAACGGGAAGCGGCCGACGCGAATCTCGCGGCCGCCCTCTTTGGCTTTCGCTTCCGTGAGGCCAACGGACGCCACTTGCGGATTGCAATAGGTGCAGCCGGGAATGAGATTCTTGTCCATCGCGTGCGGATGCAGGCCCTTGATCGCTTCAACGCAAATAACGCCCTCATGCTCGGCCTTGTGCGCCAGCATCGGCGGCCCCGCGACGTCGCCGATGGCATAGACGCCGGGCACGTTGGTCTTGCCATAGCCATCGATCACGATGCAGCCGCGATCGGTTTTAACACCGAGCTTCTCGAGCCCGAGGTTTTCGATATTGCCGACCACGCCGACCGCAGAGATCACGCGATCGAATTCAACCGTCTGCGGGGCCTTGCCGTCATCGATGGTCGCGACCACGCTATCGCTCTTCTTTTCAAGCTTCGTCACCTTGGTATTGGTAAGGATCTTGATGCCCTGCTTCTCAAAGCGCTTGCGCGCAAGGCCCGCAATCTCGGCATCCTCGACCGGCAAGATTTGCGGCAACACCTCAACCACGGTCGCTTCCGATCCCATGGTATGGAAGAACGACGCGAATTCGATGCCGATCGCGCCTGAACCGACGACGAGAAGCGATTTCGGCATCTTCTCCGGCACCATCGCCTCGAAGTAGGTCCAGATCAGCTTCTTGTCCGGCTCCAGTCCCGGCAACACGCGCGGCCGCGCACCGGTCGCAATGATGATGTGCTTGGCCTGATAGGCGCCCTCGCCGAGCGCGCCTTTCGGCGCTTCAGCGGCCGACTTCTTCACGGTGATCTTGCCGGGCGCGTCGATCGAGGCCTCGCCCCAGATGATCGTCACCTTGTTCTTCTTCATCAGGAAGCCGACGCCGTCGTTGAGGCGTTTGGAGACGCCACGCGAGCGCAGCACGACCGCCTTGGGATCGTAGGCGACCTTCTCGGCGGAAAGGCCATAATCCTTGGCGTGCTGCATGTAGTGGTAGATTTCAGCCGAACGCAGCAGCGCTTTGGTCGGGATACAGCCCCAGTTCAGGCAGATGCCGCCGAGATAGGATTTCTCGATGATCGCGGTCTTGAAGCCGAGCTGTGCGGCTCTGATCGCCGTGACATAGCCGCCGGGACCCGAGCCGATAATGATGACGTCAAAGGATGTGTCGGCCATGAAAGCTCCCGTTAGCTTATGCAGTCGTAGTACCGCAGGCGCGGCGATTCAATGCAATCCGATTTCATGTGGAGACGAGTTCGGCATGCGCCGCCCGTCGAGGCAGATACATATGCAGGATCAGCCATTGTACCAAGGCAACCATCCACAGCGGCACAAACATCTGCACCGCGCCAACGCTTTCGCGGAGCCAGTGGATGTTATGAATGCCGTTGTTTATGAGACCGAGAACAGGAATGAGCAGCGGGACGAGACACAAGACGCGAAGTCCGCGTTTGAGGTGACGTTCACGATCGCTGCGCCATGCCGCAAAGCCATAGAGGACAATGGCCACGATCACATAGACCGCTATCAGGAGCGCTCGGAAGGCCTCGTCGAGTCCGCGGCCGGCGGCGTCATCCCAATCCGGCAGCAACGAGAATGCGGCAAAGGCAAGCACACCGACAACGATCGAGGCGACAAATGCCAGGACGAAAACTCCCGCTGATCGCATGATCGCCCCTGTTGCCGACGGACCGCTGAACCTCACACCATCATCATGACGGGATTTTCGATCAGCGTCTTGAAGGCGCCGATCAGTTCGGCGCCGAGCGCGCCGTCGATCGCGCGGTGATCGCACGACAGGGTCACGCTCATCATCTGCGCGATCTCGATCTTGCCGCCGCGCACCACCGGACGTTCCTCGCTGGTGCCGACCGCCAGGATCGTCGCATGCGGCGGGTTGATGACAGCCGTGAAGTGACTGATGCCGTACATTCCGAGATTAGACACGGCGGTGGTGCCGCCCTGATATTCGTCCGGCTTCAGCTTGCGGGCGCGGGCGCGGGCGGCGAAATCCTTCATCTCGTTCGAAATCGCCGACAGCGTCTTGGTTTCGGCCTTGCGGATGATCGGCGTGATCAGCCCACCCGGCATCGCCACGGCAACACCGATGTCCGAATGCTTGTGCTTGAGCATGCCGCCTTCGGTCCAGCTCACATTGCAGTTCGGAATCTTCTGCAACGCGACCGCCATCGCCTTGATGACGAAGTCGTTGACCGAAATCTTGTAGAGCGGCTTCTTTTCCTTGTCCTTCGGCGCGGAAGCGTTGATCTCTTCGCGCGCAGCGAGCAGCTTGCCGATCTCGCAGTCGATCGTGAGATAAAAGGTCGGAATGGTCTGCACGGCCGCCGTGAGCCGCTGCGCGATCGTGCGGCGCATGCCGTCGTGCGGCACGATCTCGTAGCTGCCGGGTTCGTACAGCGCGAGGATCTGCTTGTCCGACATCGAAGGCGCAAGCGCGGGCCCTCCGGCCGGCGCAGCCGCGGGAGCCTTCAGCCCCTTGCCGGACTTGGCTTCCGCCACGTCGCGGGCGATGACGCGGCCATGCGGCCCGGTGCCGGTGATGCGCGCGACATCGATGCCCGCTTCCTTGGCCAAGCGCCTCGCCAGCGGCGATGAAAACGTCCGCGCGTGGCCATTCGCTTGCGAAGACGAAGCGGCCTGCGGCGCTGATGATGCCGCCTGGGGCGCTGGCGCGGCGACGGGTTGGGCAGCGGGGGCCGGTGCGGCAGCAGGTGGCGGCGACGCGGGCTTCGGCGGCGCTTCTGCTTTCGCGGGTGCAGGCGCGGGCTTTGCTCCCGCCGACGCACCGGCGGATTTCACGTCCTCGCCATCGCCCGCAAGCACAGCAATGACATCGTTGACCGGGACGTCCTGGGTGCCTTCGGGAACGAGGATCTTCGCGATCGTCCCTTCATCGACCGCCTCGACCTCCATCGTCGCCTTGTCGGTCTCGATCTCGGCGATCACGTCGCCCGACTTGACCTTGTCGCCTTCCTTCTTGAGCCACTTGGCGAGGTTGCCCTTCTCCATCGTCGGCGACAATGCGGGCATCAGAATATTGATTGGCATGTGCGAGGCCCTGCTCTGTCAGCGATAACAAACAGCCTTGGCGGCTGCGACTACTTCCGCCGCGGACGGCAATGCCAGCTTTTCAAGGTTGGCCGCGTAAGGCATCGGCACATCCTTGCCTGAGACGCGCGCAACCGGCGCGTCGAGATAGTCAAAGGCGTGCTCCATGATGCGGGCTGCGATTTCGGCGCCGACGCCGCTCTGCTGCCAGCCTTCCTCGACGGTGACCGCGCGTCCGGTCTTCATCACGGAAGCGACGATGGTGTCGGTGTCGAGCGGACGCAACGTGCGCAGGTCGATGATCTCGGCTTCGATGCCATCCTTGGCGAGTTCGTCAGCCGCCTTCAGCGCGTAGCTCATGCCGTTGGACCAGGAGATGATCGAGACGTGGCTGCCGCTTCGTACGATGCGCGCCTTGCCGATCGGGATCACGTAGTCGTCGAGCTTCGGCACCTCGCCCGTATGGCCGTAGAGCATTTCGTTCTCGAGGAAGATCACCGGGTTGGGATCGCGGATTGCCGCTTTCAATAGTCCCTTGTAATCGGCCGCCGAGTACGGTGCGATCACCTTGAGGCCCGGAACCTGCGAGTACCAGGCCGAATAATCCTGGCTGTGCTGGGCGGCGACGCGCGCGGCAGCGCCGTTCGGGCCACGGAACACGATAGAGCAGCCCATCTGTCCGCCGGACATATAGAGCGTCTTCGCGGCCGAATTGATGATCTGGTCGATCGCCTGCATGGCGAAGTTGAAGGTCATGAACTCGACGATCGGCTTCAGGCCCGTCATCGCCGCACCAACGCCGATGCCGGCAAAACCGTGCTCGGTGATCGGTGTATCGATGACGCGCCTGGCGCTGAATTCCTGCAACAACCCCTGGCTGACCTTGTAGGCGCCCTGATATTCGGCGACCTCTTCGCCCATCAGAAACACGTCCGGATCACGGCGCATTTCTTCCGCCATCGCATCGCGCAGCGCGTCGCGGATGGTCATGGTCACCATTTCGGTGCCGGCAGGCACCTCGGGATCGGGCTCGGCCGCGGCCTTGGGGGCTGCGGGCACCTGCGGTGCGTGAATCGCCGGCTGGCCTTCGCCGACCGGTGAACGAGACTCGGCCACTTCCTGCGCGACATCGGGCGCAACCGGTTGCGCCTTCGGTGCAGGGACCTTGGCCAAATCGGCCGCGCTTTCACCATCGGCCAGAATGGTCGCAATCGGCGTGTTGACTGCGACGTCAGCCGTGCCTTCGGGAATCAGGATCTTGCCGAGCGTACCCTCGTCGGTCGCCTCGACCTCCATCGTGGCCTTGTCGGTTTCGATTTCGGCGATGACATCGCCGGACTTGATCGTCTCGCCTTCCTTCTTCAGCCACTTGGCGAGATTGCCTTTCTCCATCGTCGGCGAGAGCGCAGGCATGAGAACTTGAATGGGCATATCAACTCCACAAAGTCAGTTTTAGAGCGCGCATCATCCAGCGCTGCGACCGCTTATCGATAAACGTCGGTATAGAGTTCGGACACCTCGGGCTCGGGGTCGTGCTGCGCGAAATCCGCCGCTGCATTGACGACCTCGCGAACCCCGGCGTCGATCTTTTTCAACTCGTCTTCGCTCATTTTCGCGGCGAGCAGCCGGTTGCGGACCTGCTCGATCGGGTCCTGATCGTGGCGGACCTTTTCCACTTCCTCGCGGGTGCGATACTTCGCCGGATCCGACATCGAATGTCCGCGATAGCGATAGGTCTGCATTTCCAGGATGTAGGGCCCCTTGCCGGCACGGCACCAGGCGACGGCCTTGTCGGCGGCGGCCTTCACGGCGCGAACGTCCATGCCGTCGACCTGTTCGCCCGGAATGTTGAAGGAGATGCCGCGCTTGGAGAAATCGGTCTGGGCCGAGGAGCGCGTCACCGACGTGCCCATGGCGTAGCGGTTGTTCTCGATGACGTAGATCACCGGCAGCTTCCAGAGCTCCGCCATGTTGAAGCTCTCATAGACCTGGCCCTGGTTCGAGGCGCCGTCGCCGAAATAGGCCAAGCTGACGAAATCATTGCCGCGATAGCGGTTGGCGAAAGCAAGCCCGGTGCCGAGCGAGACCTGAGCGCCGACGATGCCATGGCCGCCGTAAAAGTTCTCGGCCTTGCTGAACATGTGCATCGAGCCGCCCTTGCCCTTGGAATAGCCGCCGCGGCGTCCGGTCAATTCGGCCATGACGCCCTTGGCATCCATTCCGCAGGCCAGCATGTGCCCGTGGTCGCGGTATCCCGTTATGACCTGGTCGCCCTTTTTCAGGGCCATCTGCATGCCAACGACGACGGCTTCCTGGCCGATATAGAGATGGCAGAAACCGCCGATCGCACCCATGCCGTAAAGCTGGCCGGCCTTTTCCTCGAACCGCCGGATCAGCAGCATGTCCCCCAGCGCCTTCAGCTCCTGTTCTCTGGTGAAGGGCGGTGGCGCCCCCTGCTCTTGAACGGCTTCGTTGGCGGCGCTTTTTTTGGATTGGGCCATGGCGTTTCCGAGTGAGAGAGCGAATTTTCTTTGTCTAGCTCAACTCAAACCGCCATGAAAGGATTTGCGCAAGCCTACAAAAGAACAGTCATGCCGCACTGCGGTGCGGCGCGACATTTTTGAAATCTATTCGGAACGAATTTGTAATTTGACGACTGGTGGAGTGGAATCGGACCACTAGTTCGGATTGATCATCCGAACGAGGTCGTGCGGGTTGGCGTAGTCGAGCTGAAAACGCGCCCGCTCGTCCAACATATCCGGGTCGAGCCGGTCCGATCTCAGCAATGCGACGCGCTGCTCGCTCTCGCTCCGCTCTTTTTTCAGGCGTGCCAGTTCGGCCGTCAGCGCGATGACTTCCTGATCGAGCTCCTGCCGCGCATTCAGGCCATATTTTCCGGTATAGGCATTGACGCCGAAATAGCCGACCATGCCTGCCGCCATCATATAGAGGGCCAGACCGGTCAGAAACGACTTGAGGCGTCTGCGGGAAACCATCGGCGCAAGATGCGCTGGACGAGTTAAGGGAGTGCTAAGCACCCCCTCAAACGTGTGAAATCCCGAACGGAGCGAAGCTTAGTCTATGCGCTCTGCTTTCCGACGAAGGCGGCGAAGGCGTCGATATATTGCTGCAGCACTTTTTGCAGCGACTCCTTGATCAGGTTGCCCTTTTCGTCGAACGCGTCACCCACCCCGTTCAAATAGGTCTCCGGCTGCCCCATGATCGTGCCGCAAATGCCGGGAAGGATGTGCTGTAAGGCTTTGGCCGCGTTGACGCCGCCCAGCGGTCCCGGAGAATTGCTGATGATGCCAGTCGGCTTCTCGAGGAACGAGCTCTTGCCATAGGGGCGCGAAGCGACGTCGATGGCGTTTTTGAGCACGCCAGGAATAGCGCGATTGTACTCCGGCGTGACGAAGATGACGCCGGCAGACTTCTGAATCCGCTCCCGGAAGGCGACCCAGTCCGCCGGCGGATTGGCTTCCAGGTCCTGATTGAAAAACGAAATTCCGTGCAGCGTGACGACATCAAGCTTGAGCGTAGGCGGCGCCAGTTTGGCGAGCGCATTGGCGATCTTCAAGGTGAAACTCTCCTTGCGGAGACTACCGACGATGACGACGATGTGATGCGGGCTGGACATATGCTTTCCTCTGGAATGCGCGATGTGCTGGGCGAAATTTCGGCGCCACCCTAACCTCGTCCGCTAAAGATGCAAGTGCATGAAATGGGCAGCTTGCACCGGGCCGATCAAGAAATCGTTCCCTCAACAAAACCAGGCCGCCCTAGTGGAGTGGATTTGACATTCGCTGCCCGCCTAGCCGCGGATTCGTCGAGCGAATGTCAAATCCCAAACTCCACTAGAAGCTTAAATTTGCTAGTGGTCCTACAATTCTAACATTCGCAAAAATGCCTGTTGCAAAGGGATGCGAATGTTAGAATCGGACCACTAGGAGCCGGCCTGTCCGATGTCCCGATGGTCCGTTCTCAGAGAACCGGGTTGAAGGCGACCGGAACGAGCCGATAGCCGTTACCGTCCTTCTCGACGTGACCGACCGCAGGGAACGGGAAGTGGAAGCCGACCACCGTCGCCTTCTCGGCCGCGGCCATGTCATAGAACTTGTGCCGGGTCTTCTGCGCCATGTCCGCATCGGTATCAAAGGCGACATGCCAATCCGGATTGCGCAGGAACAGTTCCGGAATATTGGTGACGTCGGATTGGATCAGCACCTTCGATCCACCGGAGGCCACGGCGAAGGCCGTGTGGCCAGGCGTGTGGCCGGGCACGGCGATCGAAGTGATGCCGGGCGCAATTTCCTTGTCCCAGTCATAGCGCGTCACCTTGGACTCGATGCCGGCGTAGACCTTCTTCACGTTGGCAAAGTAGTTCTTCATCATTTCATTGGACTGAGCCTTGGCGGCGTTTTCCTCGCTCATCCAGAATTCCCAATCCTTGGACGGCACCATGATCTCGGCATTCGGGAACGCCATCGAACCATCCGCGGCACGAATGCCGTTGGTGTGATCCGGATGAAGGTGGGACATGATGACCATGTCGACGTTCTTGGGATCGATGCCCGCGGCCGCAAGATTTTGCAGTGTACGGCCGACCGCACCCTTGCTCGGCTCATAGGTCGCGATGCCATTGCCGGCATCGAGCAGCACCAGCTTGCCGCCCGTGTTGATCAGTTGCGGATTGAACGGCACCGTCACCATGCCCTTCGGCATATAGGCAGCTTCCGCGGCTGCAAGCGCTTGATCCTTGCTGACATTGGTCACAAACTTATCGGGCATCGGAAACGAGCGCGCACCGTCATTGATTGAGGTGCATTCGATAGCGCCGACCTTGTAGCGATAGAAACCGGGAGCCTGCGCCGCAGCAGCCGGTGCAGCGGCATTGGCTTCTCGCAGGCCAAGCGGAAGAACGGAGGCAGCGCCAATCGCAACCGCTCCGGCCAACAACTCTCGACGATTCAGATCACTCATGATGGTTCTCCCCCTTAAGTTTAATTCTGTGATTTCGGCAATGATTGCGGGGAGCGACTTTTCACTCTCCGCCTAGCAAAGACAAGCCATTATCGTTTTTCACGTAGCTAACTTTAGGTAAACACCCGCTAGTGTCCCGGTTCTGACATTCGTATCATATCGCAGCGGGTACTATTACGAATGTCAGAACCACTAGCCGCCGCCTATTCCTGCAGCGTTGCGGTTGTCACGTCTTGTTCGGGTTGATCAGATACTTCTCGCCGGTGGCGCGCTTGCCGTAGGCCGCAAGGTGCGAAAGCTGGAGCGCCTCGGCCAGCGAAACCACCTGCGTGTAGTGGCTCGCAAAGGTCGTCTTCAGTTCGCCCGCCACACGTTCGCGAAGTCGTTGCCGATCCTCCGCACTGGTCTTCATCAGAAATGGAAACAGCAGCCAGCCGCCGACGCCCCAGATCATGCCAAAGGAGCGGTTCAGTTCAGTCGGACCCGGATCGAGCATGCCGTAGATATAGACCTGCTTGTGCACGTTGGAGCCGTAGCGGCTGTAAACCTTGGCGTCGCGGTTGATCGCCGCTTCCATGCCGGTGAGGATTTGCCCGGCAAGCTTGCCGCCGCCGATCGCATCGAAGGCAATGGTGGCACCCGTCTCGGCCAGCGCATTGGTGAGGTCGCTCATGAAGGTGGGCGATGAGGAGTTGACCACGTATTTCGCGCCGATCTTGTGCAGGATCTCGGCCTGCTCGGCCTTGCGCACGATATTGACCAGCGCGACGCCGTCCTTGATGCAAATCTTGTTGAGCATCTGGCCGAGATTGGATGCGGCTGCCGTATGCACCAGCGCCTTGTGGCCCTCCCGTCGCATGGTCTCGACCATGCCAAGCGCGGTGAAGGGATTGACGAACCAGGACGCACCTTCGGCTGCCGTCGTTCCTGCAGGCAACGCCATGCAGTCGGACGCCTTGATGGTGCGGTACTGGGAGTACATCGCGCCACCGATCATCGAGACGGTCTTTCCCATCAGCGCTTTGGCCGCTTCCGACGAGCCGGTCCTGACGACGACGCCGGCGCCTTCGTTTCCGACCGGCATGGATTGATCGAGCCGCCCCGCCATTGCCCGCATCGCCGCTTCCGGCACGCGCGCCGTGATCACGGGTGCATCCTTGCTGCCGCCGGCTTTGACGGTTGTCATGTCGGCAGCGCCCACCAGGAGCCCGAGGTCCGACGGGTTGATCGGGGTCCCCTCAACCCGAACCACGACTTCGTCGGCCGAGGGCTCCGGCGTAGGCACGTCAAGCAGCGATATCTCGAGTTCGCCGCTCTTCTTGATGATCGAGCGAAGTTGCAGCCCGCTTTTGCCATCGGTGCTCATCACGTCCTCCCGTTAAACTGTTTATTGCCGGGATGATCGCGCGTTGACCGGGAAACGCAAGCCCCCTCGCCGTTCGGCCCGGGTTTCAGCGATTTAGGCGAGTGCCTTCAGTGCCGCCCGCCCCGCATATTTCGCTTGCGCTCCCAATTCCTGCTCGATCCGCAGCAATTGATTGTATTTGGCGGTGCGGTCCGAGCGCGCCAGTGAGCCGGTCTTGATCTGCCCGCAATTGGTGGCGACGGCGAGGTCGGCGATCGTGGAATCTTCCGTCTCGCCGGAGCGATGCGACATCACAGCCGTATAGCCGGCCTTGAAGGCCATCTCGACGGCGGCAAGCGTTTCCGTCAGCGTTCCGATCTGGTTGACCTTGACCAGGATGGAATTGGCCCGACCTTTCTTGATGCCGTCGGCGAGCCGCGTCACATTGGTGACGAAGAGATCGTCGCCAACGAGCTGGCATTTGCCGCCGACCAGATCGGTCAACTCCTTCCAGCCATCCATGTCGTCTTCCGACATGCCGTCCTCGATCGACACGATCGGATAGCGCGATGCGAGGTCGGCGAGATATTTCGCCTGTTCGGAGCGCGAGCGGGTCTTGTTCTCGCCGCCATAGACGTAAGCGCCATCCTTGAAAAATTCGGTCGCGGCGCAATCGAGCGCCAGCATGACGTCGCCACCTGCCTTGTAACCGGCCTTGCCGATCGCCCCCATCACGAATTCAAGCGCCGCGTCTGCCGACGGCAGATTCGGCGCGAACCCGCCTTCGTCGCCGACATTGGTGTTGTGTCCGGCTTTCTTCAATTCACCGCGCAGGGTGTGGAAAATCTCAGAACCGCAGCGCAAGGCCTCGGCAAAGCTCGCCGCCCCCACCGGCATGATCATGAATTCCTGAAAGTCGATCGGGTTATCGGCATGCACACCGCCATTGACGATGTTCATCATCGGGACGGGCAAGGTTCGCGCCGAGGTGCCGCCGACATACCGATACAGCGGCATGTCGAAGGAAGCCGCGGCCGCCTTGGCGCAGGCGAGCGAAACGCCGAGGATGGCGTTGGCTCCCAGCCAACTCTTGTTCGGCGTGCCGTCGAGATCGATCATGATCTGGTCGATCTGGACTTGTTGCTCGGCCGAAACATCGCTGAGCGCTTCAAAAATTTCGCCATTGACGGCTTCGACCGCCTTTTGCACGCCCTTGCCGAGATAGCGCGCCTTGTCGCCGTCGCGCAGTTCGACCGCCTCATGTGCGCCGGTCGAGGCGCCCGACGGTACCGCCGCGCGGCCCATGGAACCGTCTTCCAGAATGACATCCACTTCGACGGTGGGATTGCCGCGGCTGTCGAGAATTTCGCGGCCGATGATATCGACGATGGCGGTCATGAGGGCCTCTTCGAAAAGTGTGGTTTGACGGGATGGGGCTGCTTCTACAGCAAGCCAAAGGAGCGGAAAAGGTTGCGTTGCCGGTGACGTGGAGACTAATAACGCGCCAACGGAGACCCATTATGCCCACGAAGCCTCGAAAGGCACCAAAATCTGCCGCGTTACCATCCGGCCTTCAGCTCGGCCGCGCCGTCGAATGGCCGACAACGCCGGAGGACGCCAAACTCGACGGCGTGCCGAATCCGCAAAAGGACACCAACTATGTGGTGCGTTTTACGGCGCCCGAATTCACCTCGCTGTGTCCGGTCACGGGCCAGCCTGACTTCGCGCATCTTGTGATCGATTACGTCCCAGGCCCATGGCTGCTGGAATCGAAGTCACTCAAGCTCTATGTCGCAAGCTTCCGCAATCATGGCGCTTTTCACGAGGATTGCACCGTCATGATCGGCAAAAGGATTGCGGGAGAGATCAAACCGAAGTGGCTGCGCATCGGCGGCTATTGGTACCCGCGCGGCGGCATTCCGATCGACGTGTTTTGGCAAACCGGCAAACTGCCGAAGGGAATGTGGATTCCCGATCAGGGCGTTGCGCCCTATCGCGGCCGGGGCTGATCCGGCTCACACTCGCTTGCATCAGGGGGTCAGCGCCGGGTCCGCGCCGTCAGTCTGACCCAAGCGCCCCTTGGCGCTCTTGCGCCCTCCTTCCGCCGGCAATTGAACGCCCGCGGCGGCCAGACCCCACAACGGCATGTTGTTGTAGACGCTCTCGTGAGCGCCATCCTTCACCAGATAGGTCTCATGCCAGATGCCGACGTCGCCGTTCGACGCGACCCTGCGATTGAAATCGCGCCAGGCCGGCAAATGGGCCAGCGACCGGTCGGAGGCATAGGCGTGAAGCTGGTCAAAGCTTCGCCAGTACTGAATCACGAGAACATTCGGAAAGCCGAACACCGAGCGCGCATGCAGCAACCCGAGCTCGGGCTGCTTGGCAAGCTCAATCAGCACCCGCGGCATCGCCGAAGCCACCGGCAACCACTTCCAGAACTTCCACCACTTGTTCACGCGCATCCCGATCAGAAAAACGATGAAATCGCCGTCGAGCTGAGCGGTCATTCGCGCCGGGATTATCGTGGACATGGCCGAAAACTCCGTGGCTGAAGTCGACTCAACACGTCAATATGGATTGGCGAAGCCTCAGAGAGGCACACTTGGAACTGACCTCCGACATCGCCGACTTCAGGAAACGCGACCTCTGCCTGCTCGGCAAGACAAAACCCGTGCTGCAGACGGGCGCGGCCGGTCCCGCGATCATTGTCATCCACGAGATTTATGGATTCACGCCGACCCTTGCGCGCTTTTGCCGCTGGGTGCGAGACGCGGGATTCCGGATCTATGCGCCGATCCTGTTTGGCGAGCCGGATGCAGGAAACGCCGAAACGCCCTCCCTCACCCGTGTTCTTTCCCTCTGTATCTCGCGCGAATTCACGATCCTCTTCGCCAACAAGTCGAGCCCGGTGACGGATTGGCTGCGCGCGCTGGCGCGTCTTGCCCATCAAGAGTGCGGCGGGCCGGGAGTCGGCGCCATCGGTATGTGCGTCACAGGCGGCTTTGCGCTCTCGATGGCGATCGACCCGGTCGTGCTGGCTCCGGTTCTCGCCCAACCCGGCGTGCCCGCATTGTCGCCTGCCGCACTTGATATCGCGCCTGACGATCTGAAGCAGATCGTGGCGCGAACGCGCCAGGGATTGAAGTTGCGCGGTTATCGTTTCGAAGGCGATGAACTGTGCAAGGCGCCACGGTTCGCAACCTTGCGCCGGACCTTCGGCGACGCGTTCTCCGGGACCGAACTGCCCGACAGCGCAGGCAATCCCGCAGGCTTCAAGGCCCAGGGAAAACCTCCGCATTCGGTCTTCACGGGTGACCTTATCGACGCGTCCGGTCAACCGACTCGTGCGGCGGTCGACGAGGTCATTACGTTTTTCCGCGAGGCTCTGCGATAACAACCAAACGCTAAGCCACTGCTGCATCCGCCGGCGGCCGCTGCCGCAACAGCCGCGCACAGGCAAAGCCGAGCGCTATGATGATCACGGCGCTGGTCAGCAAGGTTGCCGTCTTGCCCACGCTTTGAAGGCCGATGCCATAAGCGATCGGGCCGACGGTCTGCCCCATGAAGAAGAAGAACGAATGCAACGCCAGCGCGGTGGCGCGCGCTTCCACCGACAACTCGCTGGCAAAGACCTGCAAGCAGCCGTGGATCATATAGAAGCCCCAGCCCATCAAGAGCAGGCACATCATCTGAATCTTCCAGCCAGGCCCGAAGGCGGTCGCCGCCAGTTGCAAACCGACCAGCGACGCACCCGTGATCATCATGCCGTTGACGCCAAGGCGCGACAGAAAGCGGGAAATGGTCATGGTGTAAAACAAGCCGCCGACGGCGAAGCCCGCGATCACGATGCCGGCGATCGATAGACTGGTTTCGCCGAGATCAAACAGAAACGACGCGAGATAGGGAAACAACCCAAGCACGCAGCAGCCTTCGACGAACACGGCGGCGTAACAGAGCGCATTCGGGTTGGCGAAGATCGTGCGGTAGCCGTGACGCAGCATCGTGAGGCTGGTTTTCGGCGGGTCGGTTATCGCCTTGCCGCGAAAGCCGGCGGCAACCGCCACGGAAGCCGCCACCACGAGAGCGCCGAGGACCGCCAGCACCCCGCGCCAGCCAAGGAAATCACCGACCACGCCCGAGAACGATGCCCCCAGGAGATTTCCGGTCATCGAGCCCGCCAGCGTGCGTCCGATCGCGACCTGGCGTTTCTCCGGCCTGACGAGGTCACTTGTCAGGCTAAGCGCGACCGGGAACACCCCGCCGGAGCCGATGCCGGCAAGAATTCGCGTCGCGAACAACAGCGGAAAGGAGCTGGTGACCGCGCCCAGAATGTTGGCCAACCCCAAAATCACCAGACACGCAATCATCAAACGGACCTTGCCAAACAGGTCGGCCGCCGCTCCCAACACGGGCTGAACCACGGCAAAGGTGAAGGCAAACACCGCGGCAAAACTCGCAGCGGTCGCAATGCTGATGTGAAACTCGTCCGCGACGTGCGGCAGCACCGGATCGAGCGCACGGGCCGAGAGGCTTGCCGCAAATGTCGCAATCGCGATGATGTTGATCGCGGGCGGCAAGCGATCATGCGCCCGCGGCGGGGTCTCCGGCATCACCGCGTCACGTTCTTCTCAAGCATTCTTGGCGATCCCGTCGAAGGCCATCAAGGCTCGCAGCAGGCCTTCGAAATCGCGCAACGGCACCATGTTCGGTCCGTCGGACGGTGCATGATCCGGATCGGGGTGGGTTTCGATGAAGACGCCGGCAACGCCGACCGCGACCGCCGCCCGCGCCAGAACCGGCACGAATTCGCGCTCGCCGCCCGATGAGGTACCCTTGCCGCCCGGCTGTTGCACCGAATGGGTTGCGTCGAAAATGACGGGCGCGCCGGTGGTGCGTGCCAGGATCGGCAGCGCTCGCATGTCAGACACAAGCGTATTGTAGCCAAAGGAAGCACCACGTTCGGTGACGAGTACTTTCGAATTCCCCGCACCCGTGATCTTGGCAACCACGTTGGCCATGTCCCACGGCGCCAGGAACTGCCCCTTCTTGACGTTGACGGCCTTGCCGGTCGCGGCGGCCGCGAGCAGCAGGTCGGTCTGCCGGCACAGGAAAGCCGGTATCTGCAAGACATCGACCGCTTGCGCCACCTCCGCGCATTGCGCGGCCTCATGAACATCGGTGAGCACCGGCAATCCTACCGATGAGCGTATCTCGGCATAAATCGGCAACGCCTGTGCGAGGCCTATTCCGCGCGCGGCGGAGGCGCTGGTGCGATTGGCCTTGTCGAAAGACGTTTTGTAGACGAGGCCTATCTTCAGGCGGGTCGCGATCTCCTTCAACGCGGACGCCACCTCAAGCCCATGCGCACGGCTTTCGAGCTGGCACGGACCTGCGATGATCGAAATCGGCAGGTTATTGCCGAATTTAACCGGGCCGATCGCGACAACAGGCGCAGCAGAGACTTCCTCGCTCAATGCATCTCTCTTGATCGTTAGCTGGATGGTTCGAATACGAGCGTGGCGCCATAGGCTACGTCCGGTGGCACCACGACATTGCCGTTGCGCTCGATGGCGACGATATCACCTTTCGCAAGCACTGACAGGAGCTTTGCCTTGTCGCTCGCAACAAACCGGATCGCAGCCAGCCGGCCGCCGCGCGCCAGATCAGGCTCTTTGGTTCCGATGAGCATGCGATAGGCGGATGGAGTCATGATTTGAACGTCGCCCCGTGGCGTCTCCACTGAGATCCCGCTGGTGCTCGACTTGACCTCGCTCACGCCGGTAAACGCGCCAAGGAAATGACGGTGCGCTTCCGGCCGCTCTGCGACCATCGTGACACCCGCAATGCCTGTGACACCGTTGGGGTGATCCTGGAATGCCGGATTCCAGAAATTCTCCGGATAATGCTGCTGGCAGGTAAAGAAACCGGCATCGCGGGCCTGCTCGTCGGTTGCGAAAGCCAGGGAGAAAGCCACTTTCACCGTCGACCCGTCGGGCCGCTTCGCCTCGCGTTCAAAATCGAAGACCTGGAAGTCTCCGATGCCGGCGCGCCGAAATGCCTCGGCATCGGCGACTGCACCCCTGCCCTCCAGCACGAGCATTGCCAGCCCCTCGTCGTGCGCGAGGAAGCCACGCGCAAAGTCACCAAAGGAGAACAATTGCGGTGCATGCGGCACGATCAGTTCGGGCTGACCGATATTGAGCAACTCGACGAAGAAACCCGGCAGTTGCACGACGCGGTTGTGCGTCCCCCAGGAATGTCTGTTGTGCGCGCCGACCGTGAAGCCGGCGCGCCTGTAGAAGTCCGCTTCCGCGTCGAGGTTGCGAACGGCGTGGACGATATGGTCGAGACCACGAGACATGCCCGGACCTGATAGGGTGAACCTTACTTCACCGACGAGAACGAGGTCGGCACCAGCAATTGATTGACGATGTTGCCAACGATCTGGCCGTCTTCCTCGGTCTTGGCCCGCGCGGAAATCCACTCGGGATCGCTCTGGAACGCCGTCCACTTCTTCTCGCGCTCGGCGAGGGATTCCCAGGCCAGCAGGTAGGTCAGTTCCTGATTGGATTCACCGACCAGCGTGGTGAAAAAGCCGGCCTGGCGAATGCCGTGTTTTTCCCAAAGCTTCAGCGTGATGGTGTCAAAGCGCTTCAGCAGCGCGGGCAACCGGCCCGGCAGACATCGATAGACGCGCGTTTCGTAGATCATCGAACACTCCCTTTGAACTTGTTCTTGGCTAGTGTGGCGGTTCAAAAGCCCGCATCATTGATGCCGCGAACTCATCATGCGGACTTTTGAACCAGGGCCACACTAGATCAACAAAATTTACTGGTGTCCTGTCGATTCCGAAGTTCGCAAACGAGCGGCCGCACAATGATGCGAACTTCGGAACCGGGACACCAGCGAGCGTCTTTTCGCAACAATCGGCGTGCCCGTCAAAGGCTGGTACGGAGAGCGAATATCAAATCCGCTCTACCGCCGATGCACATCAAACTAGCCGCGATCGCACCATGGCCGCCTCGATGAACGAGGCAAATAGCGGGTGCGGTTCAAACGGGCGCGATTTGAGTTCGGGGTGGAATTGCACGCCGATGAACCAGGGATGATCCTCGTATTCGACGATCTCGGGCAGGATGCCATCGGGCGAAAGGCCGGAGAAACGCAAGCCGTGCTGTTCGAGCCGATCCTTGTAGGCGGTGTTGACTTCGTACCGATGACGATGGCGTTCCGAAATCTCGGTCGCGCCGCCATAGACCGCGGAAACGCGGCTGCCACGCCGAAGCGCAGCGGGATAGGCACCGAGCCGCATGGTGCCACCGAGATCGCCGTTACGTGAACGCCGCTCGAGCTCGTTGCCGCGCAGCCATTCCGTCATCAGACCGACCACCGGCTCTTTCGTCGGCCCGAACTCGGTGGAATTGGCCTCCGCAATACCGGCGAGATTGCGCACGGCCTCGATCACGGCCATCTGCATACCAAAGCAAATGCCGAAATACGGCACATTCCGTTCGCGCGCGAATTGCGCCGCGCGAATTTTCCCCTCGGCGCCGCGCTGACCGAAGCCGCCGGGAACCAGGATGCCGTTGACGTGTTCGAGGAACGGCGCCGGGTCTTCGTTTTCGAAGACCTCACTCTCGATCCAGTCGAGGTTGACTTTCACCTTATTCGCGATGCCGCCGTGCGACAGCGCCTCGATCAGCGATTTATAGGCGTCCTTCATGCCGGTGTATTTGCCGACAATGGCAATCGTCACCTGGCCTTCCGGATTGCGGACCCGTTCGTTGATCACGTTCCAGCTTTGCAGCGCCGGCGGAATTTTCGAGGTGATGCCGAATGCTGCCAACACTTCGTCGTCCAGACCGGCCGCGTGATAGGCCTCCGGCACGGCGTAGATGTTATCGACGTCGCGGGCCTCGATCACGGCGCTCTCGCGCACATTGCAGAACAGGCCGAGCTTGCGGCGTTCTTCCTTCGGAATCGGACGATCGGTGCGGCACAGCAAGATATCCGGCTGAATGCCGATCGAACGCAGTTCCTTCACCGAATGCTGGGTCGGCTTGGTCTTCAACTCGCCCGCGCTCGGAATGAAGGGCAGCAGCGTGAGGTGAATGTAGATCGCGTGGTCGCGCGGCAGGTCGTTCTTGACCTGACGGATGGCTTCGAAGAACGGCAAGCCCTCGATGTCGCCGACGGTGCCGCCGATCTCGCACAGCACGAAGTCGAACTCGTCGTTGCTGTCGAGAATGAAATCCTTGATCGCGTTGGTGACGTGCGGGATCACCTGAATGGTCGCGCCGAGATAGTCGCCGCGCCGCTCCTTGGTGATGATGTCCTGGTAGATGCGCCCGGTGGTGATGCTGTCGGCCTTGGTGGCCGGACGCCCGGTGAAGCGCTCATAGTGGCCGAGATCGAGGTCGGTCTCGGCGCCGTCGTCGGTCACGAACACTTCGCCGTGCTGATAAGGCGACATCGTTCCGGGATCGAGATTGAGATAGGGATCGAGCTTGCGCAGCCGAACCTTGTAGCCACGCGCCTGCAACAGCGCGCCAAGAGCCGCCGATGCCAGACCTTTTCCGAGCGAGGAAACCACGCCGCCGGTGATGAAGATGTACCGCGCCATGGGACTCAACCTTTAAGCCTACAGGCTCGATTCGCCAAAACGAATCGACTCATTGCCGCGAATTTTTCCCGGCCTGTGGGTGACGCCAAATTGAAAGAGATATCAATGCCTTGATATAGACCTTTAATACAGCATGGTAGACCGCCATGCTGCATGGCCATCCTGCTTTATTGCGAACGCCGCTATTGCGAGCGCGGCGCTTCCGGCCCCGAGGGTGCCGCCGGGGGTTGCGCTTCGTCGGACCTCTTCAGCGAATCCAGAACACCGCCGCCCGATGGCACCGCCGGCGCTCCGCCTGCCGGCTGCGACTGTGTGGTCGGCAAGATGATCGAACTCGGCTTGCGATCGTAGCTGGCGAGCCACGACAGAAACAGGCTGGTCAGGAAGAACCCGGCAGCCAGGATCGCGGTCGTCCGGCTCAACAGATTGGCTGTACCGCGGCTCGACATGAAGCCGGCACCGCCGCCCATGCCGAGACCACCGCCTTCGGATTTCTGCAGCAGCACCGTTGCGATCAACGTCGCGACGATCATCAAATGGATTACGATAATGACAGTCTGCATTTCGACCTTTCATCGCAAACCAAGGCTGGCCGGCAGCGCGTTTCGGTTTTGCGGGATTTTGAATTCGGGCCGGGTGTTACACGATTGCACTAGTGTCGTCTATCACCCCCGGCTTGGTGCTGAGTTAGGGACAATCGGCTGCAATCGCAAGGAAATCGGAAGCCTTCAGGCTCGCCCCGCCGATCAGGGCGCCGTTGACGTTGGCGACCCCCATCAGTTCCCTCGCATTCGATGGCTTGACCGACCCGCCATAGAGGATGCGCATGCGGGCACCCTCATCCTTAAACCGGGCGGTTAGAGCCTCCCGGATAAACTGATGAATTTGCTCGACATCTTTGGCCGTCGGGGTCAGCCCGGTGCCGATCGCCCATACCGGCTCGTAAGCCACGACCAGGTTGTCCGCCCGTGACCCTTCCGGAAGCGATCCCTGAAGCTGCCCGCCGCAGATACCGAGTGTTTGGCCGGCATCGCGCTGGCCCTGGGTTTCGCCGATGCAGACGATGGCCTTGAGCCCGGCGCGCCAGGCAGCCTCGGCCTTTTGCCGGACCAGGCTGTCGCTCTCGCCATGATCGGCGCGCCGCTCCGAATGGCCGACAATGACAGCGGTTGCGCCGGCATCGGCCAGCATTTCGGCTGAAATATCGCCGGTGTGGGCGCCTGACGGCTTGGGGTGGCAATCCTGACCGCCGATCTCCACGCCTTTTGAGCCCGACAATTTGGCGGCAAAGGCCGCAATTAGCGTAGCGGGCGGACAGACCAACAGGTCGGCCTTGCTGCTCACCTCCGGGGCGCCCGCGACCATGGCCTCGAATTCGGCCATCGAGGCGCGTAGGCCGTTCATTTTCCAATTGCCGGCGATCAGGGGCCGAATGGTCGAACTCATCCAATGGTTCCTTCAAAGGGCGAAAGGCGACGCCAATCGCTAGCAGAGCCCGGCAAACTCGGCCAGATCGGCCCAAACCGGAGGCTGTCGAGCCGTTAACTCTTTCGATTGGATCGCGACGCTGGTTGCGGGTAAAAGGCCGCCACTTTATGATGCCTTATCAATCCGGTGACGCCCTTTTGCGGTATTCGAAAAACGAATTCCCGCGGGCCGCCGCCGGTTCCCTCCTGCCAACAAGTTGGACCCTATGCTTCGAGGAATGCGCAAAGCCTCATCAAACTGGCTCGGCAAAATTATCATGGCCACGGTGATGGGAGTCCTGATCATCAGTTTCGGCGTTTGGGGCATTGCCGACATTTTCAGGGGCTTTGGACAGTCGACGCTCGCCAAGATCGGGCGCACGGAGATATCGACCGAGCAATTCCGCCAGATCTACATGGACCGGTTGCAGCAGGTTGGCCGCCAGTTCGGCCGCCCGCTGACGTCGGAGCAGGCGCGCGCGCTCGGTTTTGACCGCCAAGTGTTGCAGCAGACCATCGCGGAAGCGGCACTCGACGAAGAAGCCCGACGGCTTCGGCTCGGACAGTCCACAGAAGAGACGCTGAAGACGATCTTCAACGACCCGAATTTCAAGGGCGTCAACGGCTCCTTCGATCCGCAACGCTTCCAGAACCTGATACGGCAAATGGGGTACAGCGAGCAGCGTTTCATCGCCGAGCAGCGGCGAATCTTGCTGCGCCGTCAGATCGCGGGCTCGATTGCGGCTGGACTGGAGCCGTCGAAGGTCCAGCTGGAAACGCTGGCGCGGTTCCAGAGCGAGCAGCGTTCGATCGAATACGTCAAGTTCGGCGCGGCCCAGGCGGGAACGATCGACCCGCCCTCGCCCGAGGCGCTCGCCGCCTATTTCGAGGATCACAAGGCGCTCTTCCGCGCGCCGGAGTATCGCAAGATATCCTTCGTCGCCATTACGGCGGAAGAAATCGGCAAATGGACCGACGTCTCCGACGAAGATGCCAAAAAAGCATTCGAGCAGCGCAGCGACAAGCTCGGTACGCCGGAGCGCCGGGAAATCCAGCAGATCACTTTCCCGAACGCGGACGAAGCCACGGCTGCCCGCAACCGCATCGCTTCAGGCACGTCGTTCGAAGACGTTGCTAAGGAGCGCGGTCTCGGCCAGGTCGATATCGACCTCGGCTTGATCGCCAAATCGGCGATGGCCGATCCGGCAATCGCTGACGCCGCTTTCTCGCTACCGTCAGGCGAAGTCAGTCAGCCGGCACAAGGAAGATTTGGCTTCGCACTCCTCAAGGTCGGCAAGATCGACCCCGGCGTAACGGCGAGCTACGAAAGCTTTGCCTCGCAGATCAAGCGCGATATCGCCAACGAGCGCGCGCGCGCCAAGGTCGGCGAACTCCGCGACAAGATGGAAGACGAGCGCGGCGGCGGCGCAAGTGTCGTCGAAGCAGCGCAGAAGCTTGGTCTTGCAGCCGTGACCATCGATGCGGTGGACCGCTCGGGCCGCACGCCCAACGGCCAACCGGCGCCGAACATTCCCCGTGGGCTCGACGTGGTGACGCAGGCTTTCAGCAGCGACGTCGGCGTCGACAACGACCCGATCTCGTTCAACGGCGGCTATGTCTGGTACGACGTACTCGGCATTACGCCGTCGCGCGAACGCAATCTGGACGAGGTCAAGGACCAGGTCGAGGCGAGATGGCTGACCGAGCAGATCTCAAGCCGGTTGCGTACCAAGGCGTTGGAAATGGTCCAGAAGCTCAACCAGGGTGGCAAGCTCGCCGATGAGGCCGCCCAGGCAGGGCTGGCCGTCGAGACATCGAGCGCCTTTAACCGCAGTGCCACCCTGCCCGGCCTTAACGCAGGCGTCGTCGCGGCCGTGTTTGGCACCGCCAAAGATGCGGCCGGCCAGACGCCTGACACCGCGGCGAACGGCTGGATCGTTTTCCGCGTCACGGACATCATTGTGCCGCCGGCCGATCTCGCCTCCGATGCGATGAAGAAGCTGAAGGACAGCTTGCAGCGGGCCCAGACCGATGAGCAGATCGCACAGTACGTCACCAGACTGGAATCGATGATCGGTACCAGCGTCAACGAAACCGCCTTTGCGCAGGTAACCGGAGCGAACAACAACTAGTGGTCCAATTCTAACATTTGCATCCCGATCTGGCCGGCACTTTTGCAAATGTTGGAATCAAGGGACCACTAGCAAATATGGGTTTGTAGTGGAGTTTTGGATTTGACATTCGCATTGCATATTCCGGGCGACAGGGTAGCGAATGTCAAATCCACTCCACTAGGCGCGCGCTCGCCCGCGTTCGGCTGAAAGCATGTGATGGACGATCTCAAATCAATCATTGCCAAGGTAGCGACTGGAGCCACGCTTTCGCGCGAAGAAGCCGCATCCGCCTTCGACCGGATGATGTCGGGCGAAGCTACGCCATCGCAGTTAGGCGGGCTGTTGATGGCGCTTCGCGTCCGCGGTGAAACCATCGACGAAATCACCGGCGCGGTGTCGGCGATGCGCGCCAAGATGTTGAAGGTCAAGGCGCCGCGCAATGCAATCGACGTCGTCGGCACCGGCGGCGATGGCTCGGGCTCCGTGAATGTGTCGACCTGTGCGGCCTTGATCGTTGCCGGCGCCGGCGTGCCGGTCGCCAAGCACGGCAACCGCGCGCTGTCGTCGCGCTCGGGCGCCGCGGATGTATTGGCCGCGCTCGGCGTCAAGATCGACCTTTCGCCGGAGCAGGTCAGCCGATGCGTGACCGAGGCCGGCATCGGCTTCATGTTTGCACCGGCGCATCATCCCGCGATGAAGAACGTCAATCCGACCCGCGTCGAACTCGCCACCCGCACGATCTTCAATCTGCTCGGACCGCTCTCCAATCCCGCCGGCGTTACCAGGCAAATGGTCGGCGTGTTCTCGCGACAATGGGTGCAGCCGTTGGCGCAGGTCCTGAAAAACCTCGGCTCCGAGGCCGTTTGGGTGGTGCACGGCTCCGACGGTCTCGATGAGATCACGCTTACCGGTCCGACTTTCGTTGCCGCGCTCGAGAACGGCGCAATCCGCTCGTTTGAGGTATCGCCGGAAGACGTTGGTCTCAAACGCGTCGCGGGCGAAGCCTTGAAGGGCGGCGATGCTGCTGCCAACGCATTCGCGCTGCGCAACGTCCTTGCCGGCCTGCCGAGTCCTTATCGGGACGTCGCCCTGCTCAATGCGGCGGCGGCGCTGGTCGTTGCAGGCCGTGCAAAGGATTTGAAAGAGGGCCTCGCGCTCGGTATCCAGTCGATCGATGGTGGCGCAGCCGCGGAGCGGCTCAAGCGCTTGACCGAAGTCTCGAACAGCTAGGCGTGTGTGTTCCAATGTCCGACATCCTGAAGCGGATCGAGGCTTACAAGCGCGAGGAAATCGCGGCGGCCAAGCGTGCCCAGCCGCTTGCCTCCCTTGAAGCGCGCGCCAAGGCTGCGCCCGCGCCCCGCGGCTTTGTCGCAGCCATCCGCGATAGACTTTCGCGCGGCGACTATGCGCTGATTGCCGAGATCAAGAAGGCATCGCCTTCCAAGGGGCTCATTCGGGCCGATTTCGATCCTCCGGCTCTGGCAAAGGCCTATGAGGCCGGCGGCGCCGCCTGCCTCTCGGTCCTGACCGATGCACCCTCCTTTCAGGGCCATCTCGATTTCATGGTCGCCGCGCGCGGAGCCACCCGGCTGCCGGTGCTGCGCAAGGATTTCATGTACGACACCTATCAGGTGACGGAGGCTCGCGCCGACGGCGCTGACTGCATCCTGATCATCATGGCTGCGCTGGAAGATAGCGCCGCACAGGATATCGAAGCCGCGGCGCTGGCCTATGGCATGGATGTGCTCATCGAAATCCACGACCGCAGCGAGCTCGAGCGGGCCTTGAACCTCCGCTCGCCGATGATCGGCGTCAATAACCGCAACCTGCGCACTTTCGAGACCAAGCTTGAGACCAGCGAGGCGTTGGCGCCGCTGATTCCGAAAGACCGCCTGATGGTAGGCGAGAGCGGCATCTTTACGCCTGCCGACCTGGCGCGGCTGGCGCGCGTCGGCATCTCCACCTTCCTCGTCGGCGAAAGCCTGATGCGGCAGGCTGACGTTGCAGCAGCCACGCGTGCACTGCTCGCGCGCGACGATGCCGCCAGAGCGAGGACCGGTTAGGACATGGCGCGACTGCCATCCAAACCTGCCCTCACCCATATCGACGCCAAAGGCGAAGCGCGGATGGTCGACGTATCCGCCAAGCCTGCAACCGAGCGGACGGCGGTTGCCGAAGGACGCGTGGTCATGAGCAAGTCGACGCTTGACCTGATCACGTCCGGCAACGCCAAGAAGGGCGACGTGCTGGCGACGGCGCGGATCGCCGGAATCATGGCGGCCAAACGCACCTCCGAGCTCATTCCGCTGTGCCACCCGCTCGCTTTGTCGAAAGTGACGCTCGACATTTCGCCGGACCCGAAGCTGCCCGGCTGCCGGGTGCAGTCCACGGTCAAGGTCACCGGCCCGACCGGGGTCGAGATGGAGGCGTTGACGGCCGTCTCGGTCGCTTGTCTCACGATCTACGACATGATCAAGGCGGTCGAGCGCGGCGCCCGCATCGAGGGCATTCACCTGGTCGAGAAGTCAGGCGGAAAATCCGGACACTACCGCGCCAAAAGCTGAATGCCGCTATTTCAGCGACGTGTTGATCGCGGCGAATTTCGTAGAGAGCTTCGAGCCGAGCCCGTTCACGACGGAAATAATCGCAAGCGCAATGCCTGCGGCGATCAATCCATATTCGATCGCTGTTGCGCCGGATTCATCGGCGAGAAATGCCTTCAAAGTCTTGATCATCTGAGTAGCCCTTTCCAGGTCTGTATTCGAGGCGAAAGGAGCTCGCAAGGTGCGTGCCAAATGCCGCGCAAGGCTTGTCAGGGCTTTAGATAGTTAAGCTCGGGTATACGCGGGCAGATCGGGCAACTTATTCCCGTAACCGCAGTGGGGCCGGCAATTATTGCCTTTGCGGAAAATCAAACCGGTCGCATTCACCGACGGTTAACTCCAATTGCTAACCTCACTTCCATACCGCTGCTGTAACGGTATCGGGCCGGCATGGGGGATGGCCGGCACTCGCATGTGGTGGCGATCGCGATGACGGCAGACAGCAGCAGCTCCTTCGACATGAAGGCTTTTCTCTCCAGCGGTCCAATCCGCTGGCTCATAGGCGGTGGCGTATTCCTGATCGCGGCAATCGCGATCGGCACCGTCATGATGGTCGACAATTTTCGCGAACGCGCGTTGAGCAGCAACGAGCGCGAGCTTGAAAATACCGTACAGCTCATCACCCGTCATTTCGACCAGCAGATCGAAGACCTCACCCTTGTCCTGAAGGACATTTCGACCCGCATCCACGCGAGCGGCATGAGCCCCGAGATGTTGAGAGGGCAACTGTCCACGCTCGAATGGCACGAAGAGCTTCGCACCAAGGTCAGCGCCTATTCGGATGCAGCCGGCATCAGCGTGTTCGATGCGAACGGCGTGCTGATCAACTCCTCGGAGGTCTGGCCCGTCCCGGAGGTCAAGGTTTCCGACCGCAGCTATTTCAAGGCTCTCAAATCCGGCAGCGAGTCCACGCCGATCCAGATCGAACTGGTGCGGGGCCGCATCACCGGTGGATGGGCGACCATTATCGCCCACCGGCTGACCGGGCGGGACGGCGAGTTTGTCGGGATAATCACGCGGACGATCGTGCCGGCGACGTTGGAGAAATACTTTGCCTCCGTCGTCCTGCGGGAAGGTGCGGCGATTTCGATGTACCGGCGCGACGGCATTCTGTTGGCGCGCTATCCGCATATCGAGCACATGATCGGCTCCAACATCCGCGGCAGCAACGTTTACGCCTATATGTCGTTGTCGACCGGCGGCACCCTGCGCCTGACCAGTCCGATCGACGGACAGAAACGATTGGCATCGGTCAATTCCCTGCAACGCTTCCCGATTTCAATCGTCGCAAGCATGACGGTCGATGCGGCGCTGGCCGATTGGCAGGCGCAGACCCGGTTCTTGATCCTTGTGGCGATCTTCTCCGCGATCGTCATTGCGGCGATGCTGTTTCTTTTCGTTCGAAAGCTGCTTCAGCAACACCGGACCGAAAAGCAGCGCCTCGACACCGCCATCAACAACATGTCGCAGGGCCTCCTGCTCTATGATTCTTCCGAGCGGCTTGTGGTCTGTAACCAGCGCTATATCGCGATGTACGGACTGTCGCCCGAGGTGGTGAAGCCTGGTCTCAGCTTTCGCGACCTCCTGCTTTATCGGAAAAAGATCGGATCGTTCAAAGGCGACCTCGAAGTTTTTATTTCCAACGTCCGGCGCAACGTCGCGGTCGGAAAGACCACCCAGAACACTTTCGAGACCGGCGACGGACGCCTGATCCAGATCGTCAATCAGCCGCTGAAAAGCGGCTGGCTCGCCACCCACGAGGACATTACCGAGCGCATGCGCGCCGAAGAGCAGATCCGGCATCTGGCGCATTATGACGCGCTGACCGACCTGCCCAACCGCGCGCTGTTCCACGAGCGGCTGCGGCAGGAACTCGCCCAGACCAGCGCCACGCGCCAATTGGCCGTGCTGTATATCGACATCGACGAATTCAAAAGCGTGAACGACTCGCTCGGTCACATGATCGGCGACGAGCTGTTGAAGTCGGTCGCCAAGCGGCTGGGCTCGTGCATCAGCAGCGCCGATTTCGTCGCGCGGCTAGGCGGCGATGAATTCGCCATCGTCAAGACCGGCGTGAAGGATGCGGATGAGGTGGCAGACCTCGCCACGCGGGCTTTGGACGCGATCCGCGCGCCCTATGACTGTCTGGGTCACCAGTTGGCTTCCGACGCCAGTATCGGCATCGCGCTGGCTCCCCAGCATGGCGCCGACCTCGACCAGATTCTCAAGAACGCCGATCTGGCGATGTACGCCGCCAAATCGGCGGGCCGCCGCACCTGGCGCTTCTTCGAGCCTGCCATGGATGCACATGTCAGGGCGCGCCGGCAGCTCGAAATCGATCTGCGCAAGGCAATCGCCGACGAAGCGCTCGAAATCTATTACCAGCCCTGTCTCAGCCTTCAGAACGACAGCATCACGGGCTGCGAAGCGCTGCTGCGCTGGCGTCATCCCGAGCGCGGGATGATTTCGCCGGCCGAATTCATCCCGATTGCCGAGGAAACCGGCCTGATCAACGAACTCGGAGAATGGGTCCTCGCCAAGGCCTGCCTAGAAGCCAAGACCTGGCCTGAGGGGATCAACCTCGCCGTCAACGTCTCACCGGTTCAGTTCAAGAGCGGCACGCTCGCGCTGAAGATCGTCTCGGCGCTCGCCGCCTCCGGCTTGCCGCCACACCGGCTGGAACTCGAAATCACCGAAGCCGTCCTGATCCGCGATGACGATGCCGCACTCGAAATCCTGCATCAGCTTCGCAGTATCGGCGTGCGGATTGCGCTCGATGACTTCGGCACCGGCTATTCGTCGCTGAGCTACCTGCAGCGCTTCCCCTTCGACAAGATCAAGATCGACCGTTGCTTCGTCAACGACCTCGCCGAAGCGGGCGGGTCTTCGATCGTGCAGGCGGTCGTCAACATCGCCGCCGCCCGGCACATGACGACAACCGCGGAGGGCGTGGAAACGGAGCGGCAGCAGCAGTTGCTGCGCGGACTCGGCTGCACCGAAATGCAGGGCTACCTCTTCAGCGCCCCGAAGCCGGCGGAAGCGGTGCGGGAAATCCTGTTCAGCCGCAACACGCCGGCCGCGGTCGCCTGAGCGCGACCGCCCCTTGAGCCGCTAGTGATCCGATTCTAACATTCGCATCCCGTCTCAGCAGGCACATTTGCGAATGTTAGAATCAAAGGATCACTAGCAAATATAAGTTTCCAGTGGAGTTTTGGATTTGACATTCGCTTGTCGAGTGCGCGGCCAAGCAGGTAGCGAATGTCAAATCTACTCCACTAGTTCGGCACTGACGACTTCGAGGAGGACGCAGCAGCCGGCCCACCTGCATTGATGGTGACGCCGCGCAGCACGTTGTAGGCGGCGGCAAGTGCCTTGTCGTCCTTCTCCGCCGGCGGGACGTAGGACTGCGAACCCGTTTGTTCGGTACCCTCGGCAGAGAGATGCCCTCGCATCGAGGCCTCGCCCTTCAATTCCGTCCGCCCTTTCAGTTCGTCCGGAATGTCCTGCAAGATTTCGATGTCGGGCAAAATGCCCTGCGCCTGGATCGAGCGGCCGGACGGCGTGAAATACCGCGCCGTCGTTAGCGCCAGCGCGCCATGGCCTCCACCCAACGGGATGATGGTCTGGACCGAGCCTTTGCCAAACGAACGGGTGCCGATCAAGGTAGCCCGCTTGTGATCATGGAGAGCGCCCGCAACGATCTCGGAAGCCGATGCCGAACCACCGTTGATCAGGACCACGACCGGCTTACCCTTGGTCAGGTCGCCGCCACGGGCGGAGAAGCGCTGGGTTTCTTCGGGCCGGCGTCCCCGGGTAGAAACGACTTCTCCGCGCGCCAAAAACGTGCTCGAGACCGAGACGGCCTGATCGAGCAAGCCACCGGGATTGTTGCGCAGGTCGAGCACATAGCCCGCCAGGCCCTGCGACGGAATCTGCTTTGCGATTTCTCCGATCGCCTTCTTCAGGTCGTCGCCGGTTTGCTCGCTGAACGAAGAGATCCGGATATAGCCGATGTCTCCACCGTTGGTCCGATAGCTGACCGGCTTCACGTGAATGATTTCACGCGTCAGCGTCACGTAGATGGGGCTATCGTTACCCTTGCGCAGGATGGTCAACTTGGTCTTCGTGTCGACCTGCCCCTTCATCTTGTTGACCGCCTGCTCCAGCGTGAGCCCCTGCACGTTCTCCTCGTCGATCTGGGAAATAAAATCGCCGGACAGAATTCCAGCCTTGGCTGCTGGCGTCTCATCCATCGGCGTGACCACCTTGACCAGACCATCTTCCATCGTGACTTCGATGCCGAGCCCGCCGAACTCGCCGCTCGTGGTCTCCTGCATTTCGTGCCAGGCTTCGTCGTTCATGTAGCGGGAATGCGGATCGAGTGCGGTGATCATTCCGTTGATCGCGCCCTCGATCAGCTGGGAATCGCCCGGCTTCTCGACGTAGTCGGTCCTCACGCGCTCGAACACGTCCCCAAACAGGTTGAGCTGCGAATAGACGTCGCCTTCCACCTTCGCCTTGGCCACGGCAACCAGGTGCGCGCCCTGCGGCCCGCCAAGTGCAAGAGTGAGGCAAATGCCTGTAACCGTACCGAGGAGAAACAGGGAGTTCTTTCGCATGTGGCGAGCCTTATGGTTGGTTCGGCCGGCCCCACCTTTGGGCCAGCTCGCGTCCATTGTCTGGTTAGCCGGTCAAACCGGTCCTTCGCGACGCTTTTCGGGTAGCATTAAGGCCGCTTTGAGAGCAGCGACCGCCGCCCGGTCCCAATGCCGCCCATCGGTAAGTCCGTGTCAGCACCTCTTTGGACGCAATGGCCCGGCACTATAGGCGCTTCGCAGACGCCGACAAAACCGGAAATCCCTTACATGTCCAATTTGTAATTGCCGAAAGGATAGGCGGAATCGTCACGAGAACGACTCCCCTGCTCACGGCTGCTTGGAGTCCATCAGCACGAACAGGATCCGGCAAGTCTCAGTTCCGTGATTGACCCATGCGTGATTGGTGGCCTGCTGGACGATCGTATCGCCGGGCTTGAGGTGAACCGTGGCAGCGTCGAGCATCATGTCGATCTCTCCCGACAACACCACCGCGTAGTCCACGCTGCGCGTCCGGTGCATCAAGGGATGCGTGACCGGCCGGCCTTTGGCCGGCGCGACGGGACCGACGGCTTTCATGAGGAAGCCGGGTTCCATCTTTGTTTCGGTGGCGGCATCGAGCGGCGGAAACTCTACCACACGGAATTTCGTGCCGTTGTCGAGCGGCGACACGCCGACCGGAATGGATGCGGTATCGTCCTTGAAGGAAAATCCGAGTGGATAGGAATTGGTGACCCACAGATTGGTCGATTGCAGGCCGTAAGGGCCCGCCTGCAACGGCATCCGGCTGTCGAACATCACGACCGATTTGTTGTCGGCGTCGAGGCCAACGACGACACGGCGGATCTCGGAAGCCTGGGCTGCCGAGCAGCCCAACAGCGCGGCGGCGGCAAACAATTGGATCATGCGAAACATCATAAAATTTCCTTCCAGCGATAAAGGCTGCTCTCACGTCAGCTCCGTTGAGAGGATGGCAGCGCCGGTGCAAGGCGGTCAACCGCGCATCCGGAAGGCACCCGACATGACGTCCGGGGCCGTCTCGAGGCTTACCTGCTTCTGCGCAATGGGTTATGGATACCCATGCGCGGCTCGGCTTTCCGAAACGGCAGGCTGACTTGCGCTCTAAACCGGAAATAATCCGGGCAACTCTCGGGGAGGATCATCACATGCTCAAATCGATCTCTATGGCCGCCGCTACGCTTGCGATTTCGGCCACCTGCTTCGTCCTGCTGCCGGTTGGCCAGCGCGTCGAAGCGCAGTCGGCCGGAATGTTCGTCAACGCTGTCGATCTCGACATCGTACCCGCCGAGCGCGACAATTTCCTCGTGGCGATCAAGGAGAATGGCGCCGCGGCGGCCAAGGAGCCCGGCTGCAAGCGCTTCGACATCCTCAACCTCGGCAGCGATCCGAACCATTTCTTGCTGTATGAGGTCTACGATAACGAGGCTGCCTTCAAGGCGCATCGCGAGACCGATCATTTCAAGAAGTATATCGCGGCCACGGGCAAAATGGTTGCCAAGCGCGACGCCCGGCAGATGTCGGTCGTTGCGGCGAACGCAAAGTGAAGTGAGAACATCAGGGCGTCCGGCTCGTTCGCTAATGGTCCGATTCTAACATTCGCATCCCTTCTCAGCCGGCACTTTTGCGAATGTTAGAATCAAAGGACCACCAGCAAATATAGGTTTTCTAGTGGAGTTTTGGATTTGACATTCGCTTTTGGGACTCGCATCCGGGCGGGTAGCGAATGTCAAATCCACTCCACTAGCGAGCCGGACGCCTCACAAAGAAGGGGCGTTCGAGGCACCAACGCCGTCGGAAATACCAGGAGAAGAAACATGAACGAAGTCACCCGTATCCCGACAAGTACCGAACTGGGCGCCAGCGCCGAGCCGTTCCAGAATCTTCATGAGTTCGTGAACAAGGCGCGCGCCAATCTCAACCAGAACGCCTGGGATTATATTATCGGCGCTTCCGAGACCGAGACCACGATGCGCCGCAACCGCATGGCGCTCGATGAGATCGCATTTCGTCCGCGGGTATTGCGTAATGTCGCGCGCATCGATGCCACGACTGAGGTGTTCGGCCGCAAATTGCGCCTGCCCGTCATGATGGCACCGGTCGGCGCGCTCGAAATCTTCGATCCCGAAGGCTCTGCCGCGAGCGTCGCCCGTGGCGTCGGCCGGTTTGGCGCCGCCCATATGTTGAGCTCGGTCTCGGAACCGGGGCTGGAAAAGGTCGCCGAGGCTGCGCCGGACGCCTTGCGCATCTACCAGCTTTATGTCCGTGGCGACGATGCCTATGTCGAAGATCGCGTCACGCGTGCGATCGCGAGCGGCTATACCGCCTTCTGCCTGACCGTCGACACCGCACATTATAGCCGCCGCGAACGCGACATCGCCAAGCGCTACGTCCGTGAAAGCCGCCTGCGCGCCACCGGCGGCGATTTTCAGAAGGGCCTCGATTGGCGCACCGTCAAACTCATCAAGGACAAGTACAGGATTCCGCTGGTCATCAAGGGCATCGCGACCGCCGAAGATGCTGCGATCGCGGTCGACCACGGCGTCGAGTGGATTTACGTCTCGAACCACGGCGGACGTCAGCTTGATCAAGGCCGCGGCTCCATGCATGTGTTGCCGGAGATTGTCGCCGCGGTCGCCGGGCGCGCGAAGATCATGGTGGACGGCTCGTTCTGCCGCGGCACCGACATCGTCAAGGCGATGATCCTGGGCGCGGACCTCGTCGGCATCGGCCGGTTGCAATGCTGGGCGCTGGCGGCGGGCGGTGAAACCGGCATCGTGCGGATGCTCGAACTGCTGGAAGACGAAGTGGTTCGAACGCTCGGTTTGTTGGGTGTCACCAAATTCGCCGAGCTCGACAAATCCTACCTGCATCAGGCGGTGCCGACGAACCTGCCGAGCGTCTTCTCGGCCTTCCCGCTTCTGGATATCGAGCCCTATAGGTACTGAGGCGAACGCCTGCCGGACCAGCGCATGCAGAACGACCGGAGCACAGGGAGTTTCATCGAAAGTCCGAATGTTGCGGTCTATCTGCTCATCGCCGCCAATATCGCGGTCTACGTCCTGTGTTTTCGTTCGTCAGGCACCCAGGCAATCCCCAATGACGTGCTGCTTCGTAACGGCGCGATGTATTCGCTGGCCATCAAACGGCAGGAATATTGGAGACTGCTCGCTTACGGCTTCCTGCATGCCAATCTGCTTCATATCGCGACCAACATGTTCTGCCTGTTGCTCTGGGGCGGATATCTTGAGAGGCGCATCGGCTTTCTCTACTTCGCGATTATCTATGTTGCAGCGCTGGTCGCAGGCGCCATCGCGAGCGATTACCAGCACGCCGTACGGCCGTTCGTGGCGGTCGGGGCTTCCGGCGCCACATCAGGCCTATTGGGCGCCCTGTTCGCACTTTGGATCCTGGGAAAGATCGATCTGCGCGCCAATTTCTTTGTGGCCAACATCGGCCTGAATGCCGCCTTGAGCGCGACGGTGCCCAATCTCGACTGGGCTTCGCATTTGGGTGGGTTCGCCGCTGGCCTGATCGCCTGCGCCCTGCTCGACCTCGTCGAGAAGGCGAACGCCTTTTTCCTTCGCTGCAAGTTCCCCGAATTCGTCAAAGCGAACGTCGCGGTAGCACTGGGCGTAGGCGGATGGCTGGCGTGGGGCGCTCGGCCGGCGAATTTGGCGCTGGGTGTCGAAGGGTTGGTGCTGATAGCGGCGGCCAGCGCCATTCTCCTCGTTAAATTGATCGACTTGATCCTGTCGCTGAGAAGGGGCCTCGCAATCGTCGTGGTTGGGCTTTCGATCGCCAATGCGGCACTTGTCATTCTTGCCGGCAACATATTTGCGCCGCGATGGCCGGCGACTTGTAGCACGCTTGACGTCGGCGGGATGATGACAGTCAGACAATGGCTGGATACAGCCTGCTCGAATACGGCGTTGGCAATCGATGTCGCTGCCGCTTGCGCATGTGTGCTGACGATCTTTCTTTACTCGCAAGCACTATATCGCGGGCTGACGGATGTTGGCTTTGTCGGTTCTTCGCTGCGGGCTGCGCGAAGCCGCCACTTTGGAATTTGACCTGAATGACTGATGTTCCCCTGCCGCACCAAGCCGGCGCTTTGCTGTTCGATCTCGGCCGCGTGGTGCTCGACATCGATTTCAACCGGACGCTTCAGCACTGGGCCCATCTTGCCGGTTGCGAGCCTATACAGTTGGGACAACGCTTCCTGCGCGACGAATTGTATCACCGGCACGAAAAGGGCGAGATCAGCGACGACGTCTTCTTTGCCGGTTTGCGATCGTCACTCGGCGTCGAGCTCACCGACGCGCAGTTCATCGAGGGCTGGAACGCGATCTTTGTCGGCGAAATGCCCGGCATCGATAAGCTCCTCGCCCGCGCTTCGAAACGTCTTCCGCTCTATGCGCTCTCGAATACCAACGCCCTGCACGACGCCTATTTTTCCAGCCGCTATGCCGAACTGCTGAGCCATTTCCGGAAAATCTTTCTGTCTTCGACCATCGGGCTTCGAAAGCCGGACGCGGAAGCCTATGATCACGTCGTGCAGGCCATCGGAGTTCCGGCAGAGCGCATTGTGTTCTTCGACGATCTCGACGAAAACGTCAGGGGTGCCCGCGAACGCGGCCTGAAGGCCGTTCGCGTCACCTCTTCCGACGACGTCGCAAGGGCGCTACAGGCGCTCGGGATCTAGGAAAGCGGTTTGAACGTGTTAACTCTCGGAGTCCTGTCGTGGCATTGATGCCGGTCGCCGACGCCCTGGCCGCGGTTCTTTCGGGCGCCGAAGCGCTGCCTGAAGAGATGACGGCGCTCGATTTGGCCTACAAGCGCATCCTGGCGCGCGATCTGGCCGCGCTCCGTACCCAGCCGCCCCAGGCGATGTCGGCCATGGACGGCTATGCGGTTCGCGCTGCCGACGCAGCCCGGGCCGGAGCCCGGCTCAAGGTTACGGGCGAGATTGCCGCGGGGCGGCCTTTCGATCATGTCGTGGGCTCCGGCGAGGCCGTGCGCATTTTTACCGGCGGCGTCATTCCAGAGGGTGCCGACGCCGTCATCATTCAGGAAGACACGATCGTCGAGGGTGACCGTATTACCATCACGGAAGCCGCGGTCGCGGGCCGCCACATCCGCCGCGCCGGCGTCGACTTTCGTGAAGGCGACGTGTTGCTGACGGCCGGCAAGGAGCTTTCCGACCGCGATCTCTCGCTTGCGGCCGCCATGAACTACCCGCTCCTGCCCGTCCGCAGGCGGCCAAAGCTCGCTTTGCTCGCCACCGGCGATGAACTGGTGATGCCCGGCGAAACGCCGGGACTAGGCCAGATCGTCTATTCCAATGGCTATGCGCTGCGGGCGCTGGCCCGTGCCGAGGGCGCGGAAGTGGTCGACCTCGGCATTGCCGCGGATACGCTGGAGGCCACGACCAGCGGAATTCGCCGTGCCCGGGATAGCGGCGCCGACATCCTGATCACGACGGGCGGGGCTTCGGTCGGCGACCACGACCTCGTCAAGAAGGCGCTCGATGCCGAAAGCGTGGCGATGGCCTTCTGGCGGATCGCCATGCGGCCGGGCAAACCCTTAATGCACGGCCGTCTCGGGGCGATGCGCGTGATCGGTCTGCCCGGCAATCCCGTCTCGTCCTATGTCTGCGCCTTCCTGTTTCTCGTGCCGTTGATTCGCAAACTTTGCGGCCGACTCACGGTCCATCACGCGACTGAATCCGCGTTGTTGGGGCATGGCCTCGCGGCCAACGACCAGCGCGAAGACTATTTGCGCGCGCGTCTGTCGACACGCGGCGACGGTGCGCTGATCGCAACGCCGGTCAATCAGCAGGACAGCTCGCTGCTTGGAAATCTCGCTGCAGCACAGGCACTTCTGATACGTCCACCGTTTGCGCCGGCGGCTGACGCGGGCGCGCCTTGCACGATATTGAGGCTCCCAGTCTGAGCGAGTTCCAGCGCTCGACACACGCGCTGCGTTCATTGACGAAAAATTAAGTGGTTGCGGAACACATATGGAACAGATAGTGTTCGTTCATGATTTGTTTCTGAAAACTTTAGCGATGATGGTCGGGAGCTGGGTACTCCCGTGAGTCTCAACGCCGGAGCTTTCGGAAGCGGAAACGACTGCAACCTGGGGACTTGTCGAGATGCTGACGCGCAAACAATACGAACTTCTGCGGTTCATCAGTGAACGGCTGAAGGAGTTGGGCGTGCCGCCCTCCTTCGACGAGATGAAGGACGCCCTCGATCTGCGCTCAAAGTCCGGCATTCACCGCCTGATCACCGCCCTCGAAGAGCGCGGCTTCATCCGCCGTCTTCCCAATCGAGCCCGCGCGATCGAAGTGATCAAACTTCCTGAACTTGCCAGCGCCGGCGGCGGCAGCCGGCGCGGCTTTACCCCAAGTGTCATCGAAGGCACGCTTGGAAGGGTTCGCGGCCCCAGTGTCGCTTCGGATGACGACGGCAATCGCCCCGTCGCCGTGCCGGTCATGGGCCGCATCGCTGCGGGCACGCCGATTGAAGCGTTGCAGACCCGCAGCCATACCATCAGCGTGCCGCCGGATATGCTCGGCGCGGGCGAGCATTACGCGCTCGAAGTACGCGGCAACTCGATGGTGGAAGCGGGAATCCTGGACGGCGATATGGCGTTGATTCAGCGCAATGAAACCGCCGATACCGGCGACATTGTCGTCGCTTTGATCGACGATGAAGAGGCCACGTTGAAGCGCTTCCGCCGCCGCGGCGCCTCGATTGCGCTTGAGCCGGCCAATGCGTCCTACGAAGTCCGCATCCTGCCGCCGAACCGGGTCAAGATTTAGGGCAAGCTCATCGGCCTCTATCGGAAATACTGACCCCGAACCCGGCCCTTTCAGCACACTGACGTCAGGCGATTTCTGAGGAACCAAAAGGTTCCTCAGAACGTTTTGCTTTGGCGAAACAAATTTGTGATCCGACATTGGCAGGCAAGCCGCAGAATTGCCGCCAAGCGGCAACACAATCATAGACTAATGTTCATCTAGATGGAGGCTTGCGCCTCTTTTCGATGGAGAGACGCGGCCGGCTATCTCAAGCGAGGAGCCATCCGATGTGTGACTATAGCCTGCACGCCGTCGCCACGCGCCCTGCCAAGGCAGGTGAAACGCTGGTCACCACGACTTTCCGCGGCACGTCCACCAAAGGCTTTGCGTCTGAAGCCGAGCCCGAAGTCGCGGTCTGCCTGTTGCCGGGAACGGAGCTCGCCTTTGCCGATAACGTCAAATACGACAGCCGCTGGTTCTGGACGCGGCGGTCGGCATTCCGGGTCGGCAAGCTCGGCGAGATCGATCGGCACCTTCCCGATCGCCATCACGATACCATCGAATTTCCCGACGGCAGCCATGTGCTGGTGACGCTGCTCCGTGAAGGGCAACGTGCGACTGTGCTGCAGCTGCCTGCCGTCAAGCATGCGGTGCCTCGCCCGGTTCTGGTCGGTGCACCTCAGCCGCGGCCATTGATCACCGGCTGAAAGTCTGAAGGCCGGTCGCCAGTTTGTTTGGTGCGTCATGAGTTCCTCGAACGACGTCCGCGTCAGGGAATTGAACCGGCTCAAGCTGGCCCTGGCGACGTTCGCGCTGCACCTCAATGCGTTCGAGGAACGAACGCATGGCGTGCTGCGTTCGATGGACCGGTCGAAAGACGACGGACTGCCGGGTCGCGGACCCGAGAGAGGAGGCACGCTTGCCAGTCAATAAGGTCACATGGCAACAGGTCGGGCACGTCACCGAACCTGGCCGTTACATGTTCCGCTTCGGTTGGCTGACAATCGCAGCTGACGACCTCGCGATCTGGAGCCAGTTTCCAGACGCCGCCTTCACCCTCGTGCAGACGCCGTCGCCGCCCCCGACGGCCGATGCCGAGGACGGCGAGACAGACGGGACGCTGGCCACGGACACCGACGAATTTCACCTTGGCGCGTTCGAATTGCACACCAACGACGATTTCCATGCGCAGCACGCAGCCGCGTGACGGGCGCTGACGCCCGGGCGGAGCCTCAGTCCTCGCTCTGAAGCTCCGTCTCGGGCGGAGTCGCGTCGGCCGGACGCGCTGGAGCGCCGGCGGCGGCAGGCTCCCTGTCGGTCTCGGAATCCCCTGCAGCTGGCGACCATGGCCTGCTTACCCCTCTCGGCTTGACCGCATCGGTGACGAGCCCGCGCTTCGTCCAGCGAAGCGCCATGGCGCCGTGCGTGCGCAGGCGTTTCAACTCGATCACCGTCGCCTGGCATCCCGGGGGCGCCGAACTCGCAATCACGATCAACGCTGCCCTCGCGCAATCATCGGCCAGTCCGTCGGGCTTCAAGGACAGCGCGACGAAACGCCCATCGGCCAGCGGCGCCACGCAGCCTTCGCTGTCGCAGGAGACGCCCTCGCCAAGCGAAACATCCGTTGCGTCCCGGCCGTCGGCATCGGCGGAGAGCCATTCCTTGACCAGGAACGCGTCTTTCGCCGTCTTCATCAGGTGTAGCCTTCCGTCACGGCCGCGGACCGCAACATTGTGACCGTCACCGGAGACCAAGACGTCCGGCTGCCGCGTTACGATCACAGAGATCACCGACAGCACAAGCAAGCCGGCGCCAACCCAGCGCAACGGCGTACGTAACAGGCCAAGCAGCACAATTCCCAGACTGGACACGATCAGAGGCCCGGTCCCGAAGGCCGTGATCCGGCCGATGGCGCCGGGAAGTGCGGCAACCCACTCGGTCACCACGATCATCCAGTCGATACCGACGCCCATCAGCCACCAGAAGAAGCCATCAAAGCCGAACGGCATCGCCACCAGCCCCAGCATGCCCGCGGGCATGACGATCGCCGAGACCACCGGCATTGCCGCCAGATTGGCGAGCAGGCCATACGGCGTCACCCGGTGGAAATGAAAGGCGGCATAGGGCGTGGTTGCGAGACCCGCGACCAGCGAAGCGAGCGCGAGCGTAACCAACTCTCGTCCGCCCCACAGCGCGACCTTGGCCGCGGTCGAATTCTCCGGGGTCGCAAACAAGCGGGGCATGCCAATCTGCACCAGAGCAACGAGGCCAAGCGTTGCCGCAAACGACATCTGAAACCTCTGACGCGAATTCCGATATCGGCAATTGCGTCAGCATCTTAGCTGGCCTCCCGGACCTTAGTTTGGGACTTTTTTGGGACTTTGCGACGCGCTCCACGGCGGCGGCAACATCCGCATCGAGGACATGTGCATAACGAAGCGTGCTCTTGATGTCGCGATGGTTCATCGCTTTCTGGACGAGCTTGAGATTCCCGCTGTCACGCAACAGCTTGGTGCCGAAGTCGTGGCGATAGTCGTGAAAACGGAAGTCCTTCACGCCTGCCATTGCCCGGATCCGTTGCCAAGCCGTTTGGTGCCGTTGATCGTGAGCTGG
Organism: uncultured Alphaproteobacteria bacterium; assembly: GCA_963788885.1. Taxonomy (GTDB): domain Bacteria; phylum Pseudomonadota; class Alphaproteobacteria; order Rhizobiales; family Xanthobacteraceae; genus Bradyrhizobium. The sequence goes on from CAWBIR010000007.1 coordinate 131,023, forward strand.
TAGCGCTGGCCCCGCATCCGGCCGAGCCGCTTGTTGCCGAAACGAGCGACATAGGTGAACACGAACTCGGGATGCTGGCCCTGCAGCGGGAAGAGAATTTCGCGGATGGTGTCGGTGATCGGGAAGACCACAAGCCTGCCACCCTTCCCTATCCGGACGATCTGACGCGTGCTGAAATTTACTTCGGTCCAGCGTAGCGTCACGCACTCTTTTTGCCGCAGGCCGCTCGACCGAACGAACTCAAAGAACGGCCCGTAGTCGGCGCGCATGGCACCATCGAGCGCCGCAGCTTCGTCGTCCTGCAGCTCGCGCACGCGCTCCTGCGGCTCTGATAGCAATAGTTCTGTCCATTTCGGCTCATGTTCGAACAGAGTGCCTTCGGCCTTCGCGAACGTAAAGAGCCGCTGCAACACCTTGGTGGCCGAGCGGTTGACGGTTGCATTGGAAATGAGCGGTGATTTCTTGCGATCCTTGACGTGATGGCCGCGCCGCCACGCCACCAACTTCTTGACCTCGTTGTGGTCGATCTCGGTGAGCGACTTCGACTTGCAGAAAAAGGTCACCAGCCGAGCGATGTTTTTCGATGTGGCAGCCGGATCCGCGTCGTATTGAGCCTCATTCGTCCATAAGCGAGCAGCGACATCGTCGATCAAGAGCGATGCGCGGGATCGCTTCATCGCCTTGACGAGTGCCTTGGCCTTCTCCCGCTCTACGACTTCGACGGCTTTGGCTTCTTTGCGAGTTGTGCATTCCGTAGGGCCGTGAAACCGATGACCGCCGAGCCAGAAGTCGAACCGGTAGAGCGGCGAGTTTTTGGGCTTCCAGATAGACATATTTCTCGCCTCCGGCGATGATCGATCAGCTCTTGAATGTCCTCCTCGGCGTACCGCCTCCGAGGCCGCTTCTTGCCGCGCCCTACATTAATATACGAGATTTCGCCGTCTTGGACCAAAGCCGCGAGCTGATCCTCGGTGATCTTGAGCCTTTTGGCGGCTTCCTTGCCATCCAGCAGTTGGGCCATCTTCAAGCATCCCTGAACGCAACACACACTCTTCAGTCACCAGACGAATCTCCGTCATGCCGCCCTCCCCGGCCGATCCCGCTCTCCGATCTCGTCGGCGGATTGTGGAGCCGCGCCCGATGCGATGGCAAAGAGAAAGTCGGCGACTTCGCGCAGCTCGGACGGCGAGAACCTCCCGACAAATCTCCCAGCCGGCTTCGTGCGCAAGTCGAGCAGGGTCGTCACGGCATCGGCAAAGGACTCTCTTCCTTCCCACTCTGTATCGGCACCAAACTTTTGCGGTTCCGGTGGTATGATCGGTGGCGGAAGGTCCGGTGGAACACCATCAAGAATGGACTCGACCTCCTCCTGCTCGGTGTCGTCGTCCTTGAACCCGGCCTCTTCGGCTTTCTGCTCGGCCACCACCTCGTCGACGAGTAGGCGGGCGCTCTCGTCGGTGGTTGGCTCTCGCTCCAGAAGCGCGACAACTGCCTTTTCATGCCAAGCCTGGCTGCAGCCATTCAGCTCCGCCAATTGCACAAGCGTTGCGTCAGGATGATCACCGTGTTGCCGCCGACCAATGCCGATCTTAATCACGCGCCTAGCATCACGCGGACTCAACCGTGTCTTGCTTGCGTGCTTGGCCAGCTCCTCAATGATTGCGGGCAGGTCGTCCTGCTCCTGGTAGACCAGCGCATAGAGGGTGGTCGCAGCGATTTTCAAATTCCGCAGCCTGCGGAATTTGGCATTCAATGCCGCGACCCCCATGTACCGTTCAGCGGTGTCCACCGACCAGTCGAACTCGTAAGTCAGCCATTTAAGCCAGTCGCCGTGCTCGCATTGGGATTTCGCTTCAAGCAAGAGGTCGCCAAGATCGATAATATTCTCGCGCTCCAATTGATGGATATCAACGGCAATCGTGTCGAGAGGTCGGACATTCTTCCGTTTCATATGATGAGCTCGCGGTCGAAAGCAGCCTCGCACAAGGCAACTGCTTTTGGATTGAGGTGTCCGTCGATCCGTAGTGGCATACCCAGCGGCGCAATGTGCGCAAACAGGCGGCCCCGCTCGTAATTCCACTCGCCGTTGCGCCAGTCGAACGGGACACCCCTGCGAGCATCGTCGAGCCCACGCGCGAACTCGGGTGATGCCATGATCCTCTCGGTGGTGGTTCCCTTTGTGGGGACTTGCGCCCTCATGATACTGCCTTCGGAATCACGCGTGGGAAGGATCGGCGATAGTCGTCGATGAGCGCGTTCAACTCCTCGTCACTCATCATCGGGAAAAGAACACCGGGTGAGCCTCGTACTCGCCCATCGCCGGTTACTCCGCCGCAGTGGCAGCGGCTATCGCGCGCTCTTTGGCCCTTGCCAACGAAGCATTGGCAAGCCCGCGTTCCATACGCTCGCGCACACAGCGCACAATCTCGGAATTATGGGAGGCGCAATTTTTTGCCGCTTCCTCCACGATGAATGCCTTAAGCGGGAGCGGCAGCCGGACCAGCATATTCGCCGATTTATCCTTCCTGATCATGATATCACCTTGATACGCACCCCCGAGGCCAATACTATTACCGGTGCTATTATCACGTCAAGATCATTAACGGCGGGCGAAAGGGATATTTATGCCGAAGAAGAAGTCGGGATCGACAAATGCAGCGGATCGCATAAAGCGAGGCATCGCTACGCTTGATCGGATGCTTGCGGCGAGCAAGATCGATCCCATGCCTCCCCATAAACCACCGGGCCGAGGATCGCCGCAGTTTGTTCTGCGATACACAGCTGAAATGCGAGATCAAATCGCACGGCTGGCGAAGGCAAACGGTCGTTCGATCAATGCGGAATTGATCGCCCTGCTCGAAAGAGCCTTAAGTCACGGCGACGCTGTCAAAGAGCTCCAAACCTCGATGGACGAGATTTTTGACCGGGTCGAAAAGCTGGAAAATCTGGTCCGTGCTCACAGCGCCCAGATAGACCACCGTGACGACCCGGCTAACGAGGATTGATTCAGCGGACAAACATTTCCGCGAAAAGCGACTCCAGCAGGCCGACAGTTCGCACTCCGACGAGGTACGAAATCAGCGCCTGCGCAACCGCGAAAGTCAATAAGCCTTGTCCGTTTGCCGTCGCTTCGATGCGCCGGCCTATCATAGATCGCCCTCGCATTTCAAAACCGTCCCGTCCCGCGTCCTTATCAACCAATCCAAGCCATTGTCCGACGCAAACTCGAACGCGAATTTCCCGGACCGGACTGCGGCGATCGCAAGGGCTACCCCCGATCCCCGCCTGTTAATCCGGGGCGTCAGAAGAATGGGGACCCAGCTCTCCGCCCGCCTGCTCTCATTTTTCAAAATCATTTCTCCAGATGGAACCCGCCGTTTTTTGCGGAATGTTTTCTGGAGGGACCCGCCACCGCGTCCGGTCCCATCTGCGCGCCTGGAGCAGCCCGCGACTTTGGGCGTCTAGTGTGCGGTCCCTCGGATAGAGTAGCCTCTTCGAGAGGTAGAGTAGCCCGCTCGCCTTTCTCTGGAGGTTCGACCATGGCACGGCACCTTTTCTTGGCGGTCACCCTCATAGGCACGGGAGTGCTCCTCAACTCACCGACAGAAGCAGTGACAACCGCGCGGTGTCAGGATCAATCCGCAAATTGCATTGGCAGATGTGCCAACCCCTCTGGTGGGGCGAACCAGAGCCCGTGCATGAGCTATTGCGACCGGCAGGCGACCAGTTGTGCGATACGCGCGTATGATCAGGCTCGGCGTTGGTGGCGGTGACTGATCGGCGACGCACTGGCGAAGGTTGAGCGCGGTAAGCCGGGGGCCTGTAAAAGATACTTCCACCGTCCAGAAGTATCTCACCGTCGAAACGATCTCGTCCCAACTCGACGAAGACCGGGTCTTCGCGCAGCGTGTCGACCAAGCCGGACAGGCGCTGAACGCCACCATTGCCAAGGCCAAGCTCCATGGCCTTGATCGTCGACCGGAAGGAGAGCGGCGCGCCGGGTGACTTCGCGTCGCTGACGACCGAGGCCGAAGTGCCCGATGCCGTTCGCAGCGAGCTGGGCGAGGTGGCTGTTGAGGCGCTGCGTGCAGCGATGGCGCAGCCTGCCGAGGCAGAGCCGGAGCCCGAGCCCGTGGTCGAGGCGAAGTGGACATGACGACGCCGGGCTGTGACGTCCGGTAGCAGACTTTCCGAACGCTGTGTTGGCGCGCTATCATAGAGTAGCAGCACTCGACGTCCACAGAACAGGTGTAGCCCGTCCAGCAGATGGTGACACTCGATGCGCAGCCCTGCCTTCGTGATCCTTATCGTGCTGACGGGATTATTGCTGCAAAGGCCGGTGACAGCCGAGCCGCCCCCACAGCGAGCTGTCTTGGTGCTTGATCAATCTTCAGCGGGCTTGCCGTTCAATACGGCGGTGACCAGCGCAATCAGATCGACCATCAACGCGGGCAGCAAGTCGCCGACTTCATTTTATTCAGAGCATCTCGACGCAAATCGTTTTTTTGGCCCCGAGTACGAAAATGAATTCGTTCAATTCCTCAAAGCCAAATACCGTGGAACACACATCGATGTCGTGATCGTGTTCGGGGCATCGGCTCTTGATTTCATTGGGCGTCGCCGCGAACAGCTTTGGCCGTCGGTGCCCGTTGTTTTCGCCGCCATCGATGAGGACACCTTATCGCGCAGGACGCTTCCGAACAACGTAACCGGCGCAACCATGCAATTGACATTGCAGGACATGGTGAACGTTGCGCGGATTGTCACGCCCAATCTCAAGGCGGTCGCCCTCGTCGGCGATCCGCTAGAACGCCAGACATTTTATCGTCATTTTATTGATGAGGTCCCCGCTGTTGCGGCACAGGTCGAAATTGTCAATCTGATGGACCTTCCGCTGGACGAACTCGCCAAACGGCTTGCAGTGCTTCCGGACAATACGGCGGTCCTCTACACCGGAATTTATTTCACCAGCGAAGGCGTCTCCTACGTTCCTGCAGAATTGACTAACCAGATTGCTGAGTGGGCTAACCGGCCGACCGTCATCACCGCTTCCTCCTACCTCAACAGGGGAGCCATTGGCGGCTACATCGTTCAGTCAGATCCGATTGGACAGCAAGTAGGGAGCATGTCGTTGCGCATCCTTGCTGGCGAAAGCGCGTCGGATATCCCCGTTGCCAAAGTCGCTTCGCAACTCGTCTTTGAATGGCCAGCGTTGCAGCGATGGAAGATTAGCGAAAGTCGTCTGCCTCCGGGGAGCGAAGTCTTGTTTCGAGAGCCAACGGTGTGGGAGCGTTATTCCCGGCAGATCGTGCTGATCACCGCTGTTATTATCTTGCAGGGCGGCTTCATCGCGACCCTGCTACATCAGCATCGTCGGCGTCAACTTGCCGAAGTGCGGGCCCGGCAGCGCATGGCGGAGCTTGCCCATATCAACCGCTTCACGACCGCTGGCGTACTGACGGCCTCAATGGCTCACGAAATCAACCAGCCGCTTGGAGCTATTTTGACCAACGCTGAAACCGTACAGGCAATCCTGAAATCTCCGAGCCCTGACATCGCGGAACTGAGCGAGATTGTTGACGATATTGTACGGGACGACCAACGCGCCAGCGAAGTCATCCGCAGGGTGAGAAGCCTTTTAACAAAGACACCCTTTGAATTGAAAAGTCTCGACCTCAACGACCTCGCGCGGGAAACCATCGACTTTCTTTCTTCTCTTGCCGTTGGGCGCAAGATCGAACTGGTTGGTGTGATCTCGCCAGATGCGCTTCCAATTCTCGGTGATCGCGTCCAACTTCAACAAGCCATTTTGAACCTTGTCGTGAACGGCATCGACGCGATGAGGGACACGCCTGCCGAAAGCCGCATCATCAGCATCCGGACTTCGCGCGTCGAACAGTTTGCCGAACTATCCGTGTCCGATCTCGGACCGGGCATTCCCGAAGACAAATTAAAAGAGATATTTGAGCCGTTCTTCACCAGCAAGGCCGAAGGCATGGGCATGGGACTGTCCATCGCGCGCACCATTGTTGAAGCGCACCATGGGCTCATATCGGCAAGAAATCAGGTTCACGGCGGCGCGTCGTTCCGGATCAGGCTTCCTCTTTGTACCGACGGCACTGGGCCGTCGTAGTGCAATGATGGTTTTATTAAAACTCGTCATTTAACGGTAAATTCGATGATTGGAGGTATCGGGACGATATTGGTTTGTCTTTGAAAGATGACTTGATATCCCTCAGCGTAAGATGCTCGACCAATTGCGCTGACTTTGCGCTCTCGCGTGTCCACCGGAGCGCGCCCTTGCCGGGATTTGTGTATGTCGTTGACGACGATGCTGCGTTCCGAACGGCGATTGAACGTCGTTTGAACAAGGCAGGCTATGAGGTCGCGACCTATTCGTCAGCCCAGCATTTGCTGGATCACTTGCCGAACGAAACTGAACTCGGATGCATCCTGCTCGACGTGCGGATACCGGGATTGAGCGGTCCGGAGTTGCAGGAGCGCCTGCGCGAACGCGGTTCGACGCTGCCTATCATAGGCCTCACGGGGCATCGCGATATTCCAATGACGGTCAGGACCATCAAAGCGGGCGCGGTGGATTTTCTGACCAAGCCCGTATCATCGGATCGGCTTCTTGAGGCAGTTGCACGGGCTATAGTGCATCATGAAGCATCGCGTGACCGGAAGGTCACGCTGGACGCAATTCGCTCTCGCATCGCAACGTTGACGCCGCGCGAGCGGCAAGTTTTTGAACTTGTCATTCGCGGCAAACATAACAAGCAGATCGCTAACGCGTTAGGTTGCACCGAACGTACCATCAAGGCCCATCGCCACAGGGTCATGGAGAAAATGCGGGTCCGATCCCTCCCGGAACTTGTCTCCCTTGCCGAACGGGTCGGTGTCTTGCGCGACACATCGGACGGTCGGGAGCCGCTCTAACAATTCTCAACGGTTTCCGGGTTGCTATTGGCCTATCGGACAATAGGAAATTCGTGACGCGGGCCTACCAAGAAGCGTCCGGCGTATCGAACCTCGTCTGCCCTTGTGCAGCTTGATTGGTTCGAATTTTTTCAGTCCCTAGCTCAAAAGCGTGTTGGCCCCACAGGCCAAGGACAGAATATTTGCCACATCGAAATGTTGTCCTTGTCGTCGATGACGACCCAATGATGCTGCGGAGTGTCGCGCGACTGCTGCGGCAGTTCGGTTACACGAGCCTGTTGTTCCCGTCTGCGGAGGCTTTCGAAAATCACAACGATTTCGACAAGGCAGTTTGCGTCCTTCTCGACATTCACTTGGGCGACGTTTCAGGCATCGAGTTGAGGCATCGTCTCGCGGCGAACGGCAATTCTGTGCCGATCATCTACATGACTGGGAACGACAGCCCTGCCGTCCGCGCGGCTGCGCATCAATCTGGGTGTCTCGCCTATCTCACCAAGCCGTTCTCGGCCAAGTCCCTGTTGGAGCCGCTCAAGAGAGCTTCGGCTGCCTGATGCTGCCGAAAACGTTGCTGCGCCGCAATAATTCCTTAATTCGGGGACCCAATGTAGCAGCGCTGGGGGTCAGAGCATGGGGACATCACCATGACTGGCAGCGAAAGTTGGACGGAGCGCAGAAATCAGGTAGCGCGCGAGTTCCGAAAACACTCGCGCATGGACCGACGATTTTCCATGATCGAAAAGGCCGCGCTGGCGACGATCATTGTCAGCTTGCTTGTAATCGCCAGTGTCTTGTTTGCCATTTGGGCAACACCCTGAAGGCCGGAGTGCGCCGAGGCCGCCGCTTGCTGTTCGGTGATCGGGAGCATGGCACCAATGAAACGCTGTCTCGCTGCTTTCGCAATCGCCGCCAGTCAGTTCGCACCAGTTGCGCACGCCGATGATGCCATGGAAACCAAGGTGCGGGCCTACGTTCCGGTCTTCTCCCTCGCCAAAGTATGTGACTTCAGGATCAATGACGCCGCCTCGGATGACCACCGGGCCATACTCGAAGCGGTGAAATCCGACCCGAACGCCGACAAACTCGCCTACCGCCTCCATTACGAAACGCAGACGGCCTACATCAAGGCCCGCGACGGAGGCCAACGGGTCGCCCTCTGCAAGGACTTCATCGCAGCCAACAGCCAATACGCCAAGGCGCGCGTCACCGCCGTGGTCGAAGACCACATGAGCCACGTCAGCACCAGTGTGCAGAAAGCGATTGCCTACAACGTTTGTGGAGCGAACACCTCCGCCAAGCTGTCCAAGGACGATTGGAAGCCGTACGCGCTCACACAAAACGATGCTTCAGATCGAGCATAAGTTGGCCAAGGAAAACGCCGAGAGGAACGGCTGGAACGTCACCGAAGAAACGACGGCGGTCACGGAACAGTTCTGCGCAGCGGTAAAACTCCGATGAGCATCACCGCAAGGCCCCGCTGATGCGTCTGTGCACGGCTTTGACACGATGCCCTCCAGCCCGAGCCAGAAGGGCCTAAGCACCGCCTCATGGCCCCGGGCCGCCTTGAGGCGGAGCGCAGCATCAACGATGGCCGGGAAGAGGTCAGCCCAATCATGACCATTGCGGGTAAAGCAGCGGACCCGCCCGCCATCGGCCCGCCTTCGACGGCAGGCACGGTGCGATGAAGCCGGAGGGACGCCGCACGTTCATAATCGGGTGATCAGCCACCGCCAAAACGCCCTGATTGAACCCCGTTTCGCGGCTGACGCGCGGATCGATGGAGGCCGCGCCTCGATAGCGCTTTGAAGTTTCCAAAGCTCTACTTCAAGTGCGTCGAGCGACGTGGCGACGTGTTGGATGTCGGCGACTTTAAACGTTCGATGCTGATCTTGGTTGGGCCGCGCGACCCTAGATCGAACTGTGATCGCGTTTGCGACAACGTTGAGCCGCCACCATACCCCATGTGCAAGCAAGTTGCGGGTGCGGCAAAATGAAATCGAACGCTTGAGGCACTCCACGATGGCGTCAGTTTCAGGCAAGCCACCACGACGATATTCTTTGATAAGCCTTTTCATCCGCTTGGGTCGGTCGTCTAGCTTCCACTGGTTTTCCGAACGTTCGCCGAACCCCTTGACGCCTGTGATGACTTCCATCAGATCGGAAACCCGATGCTCGAAGGCAGCATGGGCGAACATCATGCCGACGAAAGCCAGCGTGAAAGGTTGGAGGGCAGGTTCGTTCGCGTGCGGGAGATAGTGCGTGGTCATGCTGCCGCCGCGCGATCCTCTTTGTCGGCCCCGCGCATTACGATCATGAGCGCATTGTCTGGCAATGGTCGCTGCAACGCCTTGGCTTCATCCCACGGCGCGCGCATCCACACGTCCCGCTCCTCGTCGGTCGTCAGGATCACCGGCATGGCTTTGGGATGAATCGGCTCGACAACGGCGTTCGGCGACGTCGTCAAGAAGCCAAAGACCTGATGTGGCCCCGGCACCGGCTTAGACTTCGTACCGCGATCACCGTTGAACGTGGTCCATATCCCGGCGAAAGCCGTCAGCGGCCGGTCATCGTTCAGGGCGAACCACACGACGTCTTTCTTCGTCTCGGGTTCGTCTCCGGCGCGTATTCGGCGAAGCTGTTGAACGGCACCAGGCACCGGTTCTCCGGCTTGAGCCAACCGCGCCAGTGCGGTGACGAGGTGTTGCGGATGTTCGTGACAGGCGGCTCGCCCGTTCGAAGCGGCGGCGGCATGCCCCAGCGCATTATCGCCAGCTCGGTGCCGTGGTCGGTATTGCGGATCACGGGAGCAGGGTAATCGGGAAACACGCCCGGCATCGGCGCAAGATTGCCGACGTACCGATTGACGACGCGGAAGAGCGCGGCGATGGCGGCTTGGTTGGTGGTGATGCTGTAGAGGTTGCAGATGTGGACGGCCCCCCACTTGTCAGGATGTTAGCAGACTTTTGACCTGATCGCTTGCTATCAGATGTCCGGCCTGTTTGCGCGGACAAAGCCCGCTGGCCGAGATGGTGTTCGCTACGCACGCTCCAAGCACATGGGCGACATTGGTGGTGCCGGTGTAACCTTCGGAAGCTCGCGCGTATCGACCGATCGGTCCTTCCATCTACTGCGTCCTGCAAGTTCGTGGGCTATCCGCCGAGCAACCTCGCTCGGGGCGCCGATTTCGGATCAGATAGGCATGGCGGCTACCGGCCGGTTGTACACGCCGCCCGATATCATCAAGCGCCAAGCGATGCGGGCGAACTTGTTAGCCAAAGCCACCGCGACCAATTTCGGCGGCTTTCGCTCCAGCAGCGAAGCGAGCCAGGGTGTGGGCTTATGACGACCCTTTCGGATATGTCTCAGCAGCGCGGTCGCACCGACGATCAACGTCGATCGGAGCACTGAATCTCCGGCCTTTGTGATACCGCCATGTCTTTGTCGGCCGCCAGTTGAGTGATCCTTGGGCGTCAGTCCGAGCCAAGCCGCAAAGTCACGGCCTGATCTGAACGTCTCTGGCGGCGGCGCCTTCATGCTTAGCATGGACGACCCAATCGGACCGACGCCGGGAATCGTCGCAATACGCCTGCTGACGTCATCCTCGCGGTGCCACTTCATCAGCTTGGCTTCAATCTTTGCGAGGCGAGCTTGGACCGCGGCATACTCTTCCGCCTGGATGCGAAAGAGGTCCCGCGCCATCTCCGGCAAGCTGTCATCCTCGAGCACCCGCTTGATGAGTGCCGTGACGTTCTGCCGGCCGGCGGGGCCGACGATGCCAAACTCAGCTGCATAGCTCCTGAAGGCATTGGAGAGCTGCGACTTCACGCTGACAAGTCGTTCCCGCACGGTCATCAACATGCAGGCCGCTTGCCGTTCCTTCGACTTCACCGGTACAAACCGCATACTCGGCCGGGTGACAGCCTCGCACAACGCCTCGGCGTCGGCCGCGTCGTTCTTGCCGCGCTTCACGTAAGCCTTCACGTACTGAGGTGGGATCAGCTTCACCTCGTGACCGAACGACTGCAGCAGGCGCGCCCAATGATGCGAACTGCCGCAGGACTCGATGGCGACGAGAACCGGCGGAAGCCGCTCGAAGTAGCGGATCATCTCGGCTCGCCGAAACTGGCGGCGGACAACCACCACCTCGTTCTCGTCAACACCGTGAAGCTGGAAAACCGACTTAGAAGTATCCATGCCGATACGAACGGGAATATTCATCAGACTTTCCTCTCATCTAGCTATGACGCCGAGAGCGCCATAGAACCGTGGGGATGAGAGGCCGTCCACACCAGCACATGCTATGATTATGTCGATGTATCGCGAGTGCGGTTTTCGAGGTCTTGCCTTATCTCCTCCGGAGTAGCGTTGCGCCGCCAAATCCAGTCCGAAGCCGCTGAGCAACCGAAAAACACAACGCCGCCCACGATGAAACCCCACAGGCCGTTGACGATGGCCATGGCAGCGAAGCCGAAAACGACACCGAAGATCACTCCCGCCAGTCGGACGAGATTTCTGCTCATCGCTCGCCCGGCCCTGACGTTCGAGCCATCGCTTGCTCAACCTCATCGGCAAGCCGATTCAGATGCTGAGCGAGCCGGTCGAACATCTCCCGCTTTGTCGGGTCCGTTGCGAGGTGCTCTTAATCGCGCACGCCGATCCCTCGCATGGCGATCCGCGCCGCAGTGCCGACCGTTTTATTAAAACTAGCCACTTAACGGTAAATTCGATGATTGCCCTTTAGGACAATACGCAGCGGTGTCCTCTCCGCCTACTGATCATGGTTCCTCAAAGTACCAAATCCAGCGCGGCTTAGTACCCGAGGATAGGCCCGATGCTCAAACATTACGTGGATGGTCTGCTGTTCTTTGACGGAGGCCGAGAGTTGCACGTTGTGGCTTACGAGGTCAGCCAAACGGACGCCAAAGTGCATGCAGATGGGCTAGGTCTGCTTCCGATGCACTTCTACATCACGTTCGACGACTTTCTCACAGTTGTAAAATGCCGACTTGCATGGAGGTATCGAGACGACATTGGTGTCGTCTTTGAAAGATGGCTGGATATCCCTCAGGCTGGGATGCGCGATCGATCGCGCTGAAGGGGCCGACCGAAATGGCCAAGTACCGGGCCGATGTTTTAGGCCCTGGCCGGCAGCATCAACGGCAAAGGTGCGATCCATGACCGAAGACCAGCTCGCTGTCATGCACCGGCTACTTGCCGAGTACCATCGAAAGCTCGCCCAGGAAGCCGCTCTCAGCGTCGTGCAACAATATCACGCTGACCTTGGGCAACGCCTTGCAGATGAATCTGTCCTGATACCAAGGCGAACGGCGATAGAGCAGCGGCTTCATGAGCGCGAGCGGCAAATCGCGGAAGATGGTGGTCAGGACGAATGACCAACCTTTAGCGGAGAACCTCGCCAATGCTCGATGGGGTTTGGTCGGATGGCAAATCGCTGCACGCCGCCGTTGCCGTTGCGCAGTGTCAACTGAGTGTCACAAATCCCGGGGAAATACGGTGCCGAAATCGGATGACCCGCTGTCTGAATGATCAAAGCAGACGTTCGAGCTTGCCGCGATATTGTGGGCGCATGGGTTTCCGATAATGGTCATTGGCGCAGGCACTCTAATCGTGGCGCTGTTCGCGGTGGTCGTGTTCGCGCTTTGAGATCGAGTAAAAGGCGCAGTGACCTGTACCACCGGACATTGTACCTCGGGACACTGACCGCGACTTCCTTTTTCAGGTTAGCTCCCTTCCGTACCAAGGACCCTCCAAGGTACATCGAGTAACTCCCACCATTGGCCCCAGTCTTCGCGCACTGGGGCCTTTTTTGCAATCGGCGCAGCCTCACACTGACTCGCCAAAACTGAGAGTTATGAGGCGGATGCTCTCTCGCCACCAAAGCCGGTCGAGATGATTCGTGTGCAAGGCAGCAAACCTAATTCGGTTTCGGCTGTTGGTATATCAACGTCCTAGTCCCGCTCTTCCTGTGTCGGCGCAGATTCAATCCAGGCAATGATCTCCTCCGACGTGATTGCCCGTCTCGGCAAGTGAGGATTGATCGTACCGGCGGTGACGATCAGTCCGCTATAGAATTTCGCTCGCGCGAACTCTCTGGCTTCCGATTCCGTTTCAAACGCCCTGCTCAATTTAGGGTGTCGTCGTTTTGGCAGGGTGTTGCTCTTGGGAACTTCAAACGTGACGTACCAAGTAGGTTTCATGGTAGACGGCAGGCGTGCGCGTTGCCTGGCCTCCTGTCACGACGACTCCGAATCGATCAAGAACACTGCCGTTTCACGTCAGCGCAACGATTGATTCACCGCTGTCCGTACACCAACCGACGCCTCCATCGTCGCCGATTTGATCTAAATCAAGGCCACCGGCACGGACCAAGCCTTTCTCCCACTGATTAAGTTTCGACGCGGCTCCATATGGCTCGAAAGTCACGCGGGAAATTCAAACTGAATTACCGCCGGAGCAGAATCTGCTTTCAGGCCATACGCTGGTTAACAGCATGGCTAGCGGTTCATGTGGATTGCGAACAAGCCGCTACAGATTGCGGTGGATATCGTGCCGGGCACAACGGAGACGACCGTGCAGCCCCTTGGCGGCGGCCAATTCCAGAACGAGGCGGCGGCGATGGTCACCGATATGACGCCGCGCCAACCACCGCTAGAGACCTTGATCTATCTCAAGCCTTTGAGCGACCAGCCCGTAAGCTTACGACGTGTTCCTTGAACACGAGAGCCGGATCAACAGTGCGAGGTCGGATTGATTGGACGGTTCAGGGAGGTACAGAATGATCAGGTCGATCGTTATTGCTTGCTTCGCCTTATCGGTTGCGGGATCGGCGATGGCTATGACACCGGCCCCGATTATTCCTCAGCCGGACAGCATGATCACGGAAGTCGCTGTCGCCTGCGGCATAGGTAGGACACGAGTTAACGGTGTGTGCGTGGCAAGAACGACCATTCGCCATACACGCCGAGCCGTCCGCAGATGTGCGACTGGAATGACTTGCTAGCGCTGATGCATCAGTGGTGTTCGGAAAATCGAGCGGTTACACATGCGCTTCGCGGGCTAACGTTTCTTAACGTCCGCTAGCTTGCGCATGTAGTAGCCATGTCTCTGGACCGCGAGCTTAATGTCCTCGCTGACGCTCGATACCCTTTTTTTCTTATGCCATTTGCCTGACGCGTCGGGAAGACGAATTGGCAAACCATTGCGCACAACCAACAGATCACGTTTGTTGTTCAGATACACATCGAACATTCTAAGGCCCCCCAGCCAATCGTCAGAATATCGCGGGGAGCCGAAATGGCAACAACTCCGCTCGGCCACGATGGACAGGCAGCCGCTACAGCTTGCGGTGGGTATCGTGCCCGGCACAACGGAGACGACGGCAGCAGGCCGCCGTCACCCGTCACCGCTCGAGATCGTGTCGGCGTCTGACAACAAATGTTTGGCCCGCATTCGCAAGTCGCTCCGAACGTCCCATAATACAAAACAATAGTGTTTTTTGGGTTTTGCGCCAGCAGCGCCGGGATCACCGCTTGACCTCGCGCCGGTGCCAACCTGCATGCTCGCCGCTTTGGGCAAGAGCGACACAAGACCTGTGATCATCGGCTATTAATTCAGTGACCCGCGATCCTCACGGACCAGCGAGAGGTGGAATGGCAAGTCAGCACCAACACCCAGGAGCGAACATGTTTTCGGGCATGTCAAACCACCGCCGGCCAGCTTGATCGCGAAGTCGAGTAAATTGGCTAATGTCGAACCCGATACACGCGCATCTCTTCCGGACTTTCTCTCCACTCTAGTCGCCCGAGAAGACGGCTTCGAGGAACGCTTCCCAGACATTTTCGAAAAGCGCCGAAGCAAGATTTAATTTGACGCGAAGTGAGCGCGGCCCGGAAGCCCCGTCAAATAGCCCTCCCCTGACTCTAGGAAGCCCGCCGGTAAGTCCTGGACTGACGGGCGTTGGGCTTCTCAGCGAATCTTTGCGAGCTGGTTGGAGTCCCTAGGGCGCTTGGGGGTCATTTGGCATCCTAATTGGACCGGCTATCAGCCGATATCGTGGAAC
Organism: uncultured Alphaproteobacteria bacterium; assembly: GCA_963788885.1. GTDB lineage: Bacteria > Pseudomonadota > Alphaproteobacteria > Rhizobiales > Xanthobacteraceae > Bradyrhizobium. The sequence goes on from CAWBIR010000007.1 coordinate 146,039, forward strand.
CCAACTCGAGTTCCAGTTCTCAAGCGTGGTCCCGCAAAGCTTACATTCAAAGCTACTGATCTCGCACGAAACGGCTATGATCTGGGTTCGATAATAAACCGCCCGGCAATAGCAGCTGCGACGATTCGATTCTGCCATCCCACCGGTATGCGCTTCAAAACCGGCTTTTTCCAGCCAGCGAGAACAAAGGCCCGCCCTGTTGCCGCCACACACTATCGGAATCATTCCAGCCTCGATTAAAGCTGGGGACGCTAGTCGCAGGGGTGGCAATGGCCAGCAGCAGATCGAAGTGGCGTGCCGCGGTGCGGACACTCGTCAAGACGCGCGGGCGGACTCGGCGCCGCATTCGTCGGCGGCGTGGATAGCAAGGGTTCTGAGAAAAGCTGAGCGCGGGACCGAAGTCCCGCGCCCTTATGCTGTAGCCGGACCAGTGTCAGCGCCTCAGCCTTCTGGCATGAGCCGCCAACAACGCTGAAACGAATCGGGCCGCCCTGCATTTGTCTGAGGCTGCTTTAGCAGCGCCGGCTAGTCGCTGAAGTCCGGCCTCGGGGGCAAAGGTGCTTTCATGTCAGATGAGATCGATTGGGATTTTAGCGGTCCAGACGACGCCAAGGCGGAGATTCGTGCCGCAGTGAGCTATTTGCTGAAAGGTGCCGCCGGCAGTGATCGCGGTGATATTGTGCGGGAGGTCATTGCGATCGTGAACGAGGTCGTACGCGGCCAGCCGCCGGGTGGCGGCCAAGATCCGCTCGACGAGGGCATGCCCGGCGGCTAGGCGCGGGACAGGAGCCTACCGAGACTGCCGGCCTCCGTTAAAGGACTCGCATTTGGTGCCAGCCAAGCGCCTAATGGCGCATGCTAACGTTCCAAGCCGCACGTTCAGGTTGAAGCCCATAGGATGAGTGACGATCAGGAACGATCCCTTCGCCTAGCTAAAGCGAACAGAGAGCGGGTAGCGACTTCAATATTCGAGGATCACATAAAGCACCCTGCTCGCCACCACGACGAACCAGATAACCGAGATTATAAGGGGCCAATTTGTCTGCAGCATGCCTGGAGGCTACGCCGCCGATCAGACCGGGACCGTTGCGTCATCTCAATGCAAAAATACAGCAGCCAGGACGAGCGCCACCGTTACCCCCCCATGCCAACTGCCATTACCGTGAACCAGGCGTCATGCTGCATTGCCGCAAAGTAATGGAATGATGGCTGACCTATTAATGTTCATTTCGACCGGCTGCCATCCAATCTTGGCTCCGTAATTTTACGTGGTCGGTGCCCTCATTTCTTCGAGCTAGGTGTGTACTAGTTGACATACGCTCGGCCTGGCGCCTGCTATTTAATTTGCGCTGAGGATTAGAGGGCTCAGTCGCGGGCGCCGCCGGGACACGATATTTCGAGCCCGACGGCGTAGTTTTTTGTGGCGCTAGCACGCCGACCCAATCACCCAGCCAGCGCATGGACGGTCAGTGCTGCGGCTCTGGAGGTTCAATCCGCGGTCGGGGGCCGGCGCACGGTGAACTCAATGGCGCTATCCGGCATCTCGCGTCACCGTTCTACTTCGCTCAGGGTTGTATTTGGTCCGACGCTCGCGGAAGATGCCTCGCGGGGAGCCTTCGCCATGCCTGACTTTACGGTGATCGATGGCGGCGGCCCCGAGGGGCGCGATCGAATATTTGCTGAACAAGAGTTGAGGGACAGCCTTCAGATAGCTGCAGCAAATATGCTGCGCGTCATTCGGGGGGCCGGGAAGCCCTATGAGTTAATCAAGCAGCTAAACGAAGTCGTTAGTGCCGCCGTCAAATTTAAGGACGCGTTCGGCCATTGGCCTCCGTCGCATGTCTTAGGCGAGATGCTCGCGATGCCCGACAAAGTTCACGAAATGGATCAAAGACTGGCGGCCGGCCAATTTACGCAAGCGGACATGGACCGCTGGTATGAAGATGGCACTATGGATCGTAAGTATGCGGAACAAGCGATCAAGGCGGGCGTGTTGCAGACGATCGCCTCGCAATTCGTGGGCCAGATCCCTCAGGAACGCGCGGGCGAAACTGAATTGCATGACGGCATCAATCAAATTATTGCAGCCAAAAAGAAGTCCAGAGAATATTGGGATGCGAAACACATACCTGCAGTAAAGGTGGGCCGAAAGAAAAGCAAACCTGTCGCACCAAGGCGATTCGGCTCACGTCTCGGAAAAGAAGAGCCGTAACGGCACCGCACGTCAGCACCATCAATCAATGAGAAGCTAAATGAATGAACTCGCCGAATAGTCAATGCGCACTGCTGCCCTGCAAAGTCTGGATTGCTAGGCACCGGATGGCATTCCGCTCGCGCACCAACTCGCCGGTCATTTGCGTTTTCCTCGCTTCACCAATCTCACCCCGGCACCGCCACCGTTCTCGGCGATGAACTCGACGCCGGCTTTTTCAAGGGCATTCTGAACTGCCTCTCTGACGTCATCTGAAACGGCTGCGCCGTCGTCGTGCTCGCGTTCTAGCCGCTTAATTGTCGGCAGGGACCAACCGGCAGCTTCCGCCAGATGCGTTTGAGACCAACCGAGCAGGCCGCGGGCCGCTCTTATCTGTTCGATAGAAATCATTTGAGAAATCTTCTTGACACTTTTTGGATCACTTGAGATGATCCATTTTGTATCAAGCGCGGAACTTTAAATCAATACCGATGACGAAATTCACCGTTTCAACGGCTGGCGGAGCCATGCCGAAGACCGCCTAGGCTTTGCAACTTCATTGTCGAATACCAAACCGGGAGCTTTCCTATGACGACACTCGCTACCAGCGCCCCAGGCCCGGTTCAATTATCCTCACGTTCCCTGATTCCAACCAGCCACGTCGACGCATGCCAGTCCGCGCGGGATCCGACAGAACCCGACGTGAGCGTTTCGAATTGTAGGGCCCAAGCTGGAGGCATAACTCGGAGGACCATCATGAACATCGCCGTAAACGCAGCAACTCTCGTCGCCGCTCCCTCGTTTGCCGAAGCGGCCGAGAACGTTCCTCAAAGAGATTTCGCCGGCGAGTTAAGGCGCCTTGAGTATGCAATTCACATGCTGAGAGGCCGCTACATCTGCGAGGGCTGGGCAATGGATGAGGATCAGGCTCAGGCCGCACTCGATTATTACCGGGGTGGCTGCCAAGAAAAGAACGAGCCTCTCCTCGTCAACTTTTGCCGTAAGCATGGCGTTTCATTGGATTGGATTCTTGAAGCTGATCCCGTGACCATGATTTGCGCTAGCGCTGCCCGCTCTCCGGCTGCGACGGCCCGCACCGCGGGCGACGGCGACCGCGAATTGCACGAGCTTGTCGATCAGTTTTGGGCTGCCGACGCGCGTGCGACAGAATACGATGAGCGGATTCAGCCCTTATTTGAAAGGTGGCATGTCCCGTGGGATAGGCTGCGAGCCGAGCATGGGGCCGGTTCTGGCCCGCTGGGTCTCTCCGAGGAAGTAGAGAAGAAGATATTCGACATTGTGAAGCAGTTTCCGGAGAGCCGAGAACATCAACGCTTGGTTGACCTCACTCGGCCGCACCATGACGAGGCGGGGCGCCTTCTCGCAAAGATCTGGGCTCTCCCGGCAAGAACGAGCCATGGGCGGCTCGAAAAGACCGAGATCCTTCTCCGCTACATTTTGGGGCCGACTTGGTTTGAAGCCGACGGCTCGGCGGATTGGGAAATTCAGATGACCCGCGACCTTCTTTGCGAGTTTGTTGGCGGCGAGCAGGGCGCGAACCTCAAGGCCGCATTCAAGGCGCCCGAAGCAGCTTGATCAGTTTCTAGCCGCCAGCGTCTCACGGCGCTGGCGGCTAGTCGGCCTGGCCGATCGCAATGTCGATAATTGACTTGCCTAGCTGGTTGGAGTCCCTAGGGCGTTGGGGGTGGCTTGTCATGCCCGCTTTCTGTCCGCGGACGTTCAATAAGTTCGTATGTGGGAACGTGGGTGCTACTCCACCACAATTCTAGCGCAGCACCGCAGACCTCGCAGACCGCGTCACCCGTATGCGGTTCCAAGAACTTTTCTTCAGTGCGTCTGTACTCGGCGCCGCAATTGCATTGAACAATCGTCGCCATCCTCGGAATATGCGCCACAACCGACCCATTTTCCAGCCAGTCATCCTGACACAATCAAACTGCGGACCGCCGCCGTGTATGTATGTGGAGATCCCGCACTGGCCTGTTTCGACCCCTAGTGGCCTAATTTGAAAAGTGCAGTGGCCTAATTTGATTTTTGGAGTCGCCTAGCGAACAGACCGGTCGCCGCCGAAATAAAATGGAACCAAAGTTCACTTCTGCACTTAGGATTTTGGGCAGAGGTAACGGCAATGAACGCGGTCGATCAAGGCGAGCAATGGCGGCCTCATCAGCCGCCTCCTGCCAAGCATTGCCCAAAATGTGCCAATCCAGTCAGGTTTGCGATGTCCTTACTTGACGTGAGGAACGACAAGTTTGTGCGAGTGTATCGCTGCGATCCCTGCCAGAAAGAGATTTGGGACGAGTAAGGCTGCCTCAGTTGGCTACCGTTCACCTTGATTTAGCTCAATGGCCCCTTTTGGATTCTCGACCTATCGGGGGGAATGGACAAACCCGACGAGAAACCCCCATCCCCGGACCCTGATCCTTCCCGCTCGGAGCAGGCACGGCGGGTCATCGAAGAGTACGCCAACGACCTACGCGAGATTATCAAGAAACTCCGTCGCCACATCGCTTGAAGCCGCTTCAGTTGGCGGCCTCTTTATTTAGTAAAAATGGTCCACTTTATTCATGACCACTAATCCCTTTCGGGGTTGTGCGGCGCAAAAGGGTGCCGCACCCACCGAGGTGGCTTAGTTTGAAGTTGATAGTGGCCTAATTTAATTGACTCCGAATTTTCACATCGTCAGAATTTGTTCCATGGGCCAAGCCAAACGACCGACTTGCCCCAATTGTGGGGCGTATTTAACTCTCGCGCTGCCTCCCGGCGGCGGGGGTCCACGCACATTTCAGTGCTTGGATTGCGAAGGCCCCGACCCCATCAAGAGCCCCTACGCAATAGGCTGGCTTGCCGGTGAGCTAGGCAAGTCCGCCGATACAGAGTAAGGCCGCCTCAGTTGACCGCTTTGGGCACGGGCCTGTTTTGGTTTTCTTCCGCCGCGATTATCTGCCTGCCAACGGAAGTCATCCGGAGCCTTCCAGCCAGGTCCGCCATGTAACTAACCTAGCTCGATTAGCCGGGCGCTATGTTCGGCGGGGATTACTGCGGGAGGTTCGAGCACAGCGCTTGTATTGGCGACCTTAAGCAGGGACGCTAACTCGTCGCGGGTGAGCTTTTTGGATGTGGTAGCCATCGACAAAATATGGCCCCGTTCCGTCATTGCAGCGTGGTCAATTTTGACCAGATCAACGAATAAGGCCGCCTCAGTTGGCGGCCTTTCGCCGAGAGCGCGGGACCGAAGCCCAGCGCCCTTGTTCTTCGTCACGTTTCTGTGCGGGCGTAACGCTCGGCCGCCCTCCGTCCGTAATATGTATCGGGCTCGCACCTGACTGAGCCTCGGGGCCCCGCCGTCTAGTTGCCCCCCACCCTTTAGACGGCGGGGTGCCCTCCTGTTGGCCTTTACCGCCTCAGCCGTCTTGCGTGTGAGGCCAAGCGCTGCCGGTTGCGCTTTCTGATCGATCAGCGCCGTCGCCTCACGAAGGGGCCGCCGGAGTTCAGAGAGGACCGCGTCGACCTGCCGAAGGCTAAGGGGAAATAAGGGGAATACTCAATCCGACTAGGCAAGAACGCTAGGAGGCCGATTAAGAGGCGTGCCAAGGTAATGCGTTGCGTTGGAGTCGAATATGGACAGTTCGTTTTTAAAAGAGCAGGCAGATCGTTGTCGCTGCCTCGCTGAAAATGCCGATCCATTCATAAAGCAGCGTCTTCTGGATCTGGCGTTGAGATACGACGCTAGATCGAACCTTCCTTCGAAGACACGCCGTACCTTCGGGATACCGGGTAGTCTTCTAGAAGCGCGGTTGCAGGGACACCCTGACGCCTGATTTGCGTTAAAAATCCATCCCCTTTCGGGAATCCGCTTGCGCGATACCGTCGGTCGGAGAAAACTCCTATGGATCGTCTGGGGCGACGTCGCGACAGGGGCTGGTAGGAGCGCAAGATGTCGTCGACGCCGGTTCAGCGAGACCAATTTGAGGTTTCGCCTAAGGGTATAACCCACAAGCCGACCGGGGCGACGTACACTCCCCATGCTGGCGCCCCGTATTCGGGAAACACGAATCCTGGGCAGCTTGGAAACGTGCTGACGAACGGCGAAGATTATCGCCCCTTTGAGGTGCAGACGATGATGGAGCAGTTGTGGGCAGAGTACGTCGATGCGAATCCTCGCCTGTTCGAGGTTCATGACTAATTTTTTTAAGAAGCGCTGGCGCCGCCTGGTCGAGCTCGGTCTGAAGGTGGGGTCGAGATAATGGCCGCGGGCTTTTCGCGGGTATTTACGCTGGAGGTGGACGGCCGCCCCATCGTGGCATTCGAAGCCGGCAATACGGGAGAGGCCAAACAACTCTGCAAGGAGGCATGGCTTCTCGACGACCTGAGAGTTTTTACCTCACATGGCGTACCGCTTCGAACCGATCAATCCCAGCTTTGTGTGCGGGCTGCTACCGCCGAAGAGGCCATCGTGTTCGGTCATGCTGCGGAAGTAGCAAAACCTTCCGACGACTTGCTGTTAGCTTACTTCGTCGAGCTGGACGGTTGCGGGTAAGGGGCTAGTCATATGGACGTCCCGGATCAGAAGAAGCAAACGAAATCCGCCGAAGAGCTGGCCGCAATGATCCATGAGGACTTGAGCAAGGTGGACGGCTGCCCTAAGGCCGGTGTGAACGTCACGGTTTACGGTCTCCCCTGGAAGGCAATGCTGATGTTTGGCGCAGCAGCCGGTCCGGTCCGCAACAAGGAGGAATTGAAGGGGTTCTTTGAAATCATCGTAGAGCGCCTGCAGCGGTTATACGATGTCGAACTGTAGCGGCGAAGTTGGGATAAACCGCCCTTTGAGCTACCCCGCCCATCTTGGGGTGGGGTAGCGTTGGCCTTGCACGAAGCTAGCTTTGTTGCTGGCCCTTCAACGATTGTCTCAGAAGCCTCTCAGGAATTTAGCTTCCAGAGGGGTTCAGCGTTGGGTCTTCGCCGCCGGGCCTCGACGGGTCGAAACGATCAAACACTCGTGGGGCGACATATATCGGCCCGTTCACTTGATTGTAGGCTCTGCGAAGATCCGACAAGTCACGGCCGAAGTAAGCCTTGCTCCGGTGGTGCTCAGACGCCGCTGCCATTTGGACCACCAATCCTGAGATCAGCAGCGCGCCGAAGATGGTAAGTGCTGTCTTCTGCATGGTCGTCTCCATTGTTGGACTGTGGGGTATTGCGTCTTGATGCACCCCCTCATCAATTCCATCCAACATGGCCCGCACGTGCTGAAGCGCGTGTGGTTCGCCTCACATTTCACGAAGGCTTGACGGCTCTGGCGTCTCCAACGACGAATTGGGCCCGTATCGCGCTCAGCGCCCAATCCCTTGGCCGATCCTGCGCTGGTCGTTCACGGGGACTCTGGCCGCCATTGTGTGAATTGGGGCACATCCGCCGCGGACAAATCGGCCTACCGTTGTCGTGCCGTCCTTGTACGGCTTCCTCCATTAACTTGGCGCCCGTCGCGAATGGCGGGTTTCTTTTGCAACGCCCTCCAGGCGGCCTTCGCTGTTCGTTTTCGAATTCCCCAACTCAGCGGAAGGTGGCATTTTGCTCTTGGGGTAGGTCAAAGCGAGATCGGCGATGACCTGGAAAATAGAACACGAGCATTTCGCTTCGCGGCCATGGACGCTGGCCGAAGATGTTACGCTGCGGTGCTTGGCGCTCAAGGGACTCAGCTCAACAGCGATCGGCATCCGGATGAACCGGCCTGAAACTGTCGTCCGTTCACGTGCCAAACAGATGCAGGTAATTTTGAGAAAAATCGGGCCGAGACAATTGCAGATGGGCTGAAGGCGAAGGGGAAATGAAAGCCTCTCTCCGCGAGGTGCTTTTCGTATGCAGTGTGGTGATAGCTCTAGTGTCCGGGATAGCAGCAGCTACGATTGCGTTGGCAATCGTTACAAACAAACTTCCAGATTCGGAGGCTTGGATGACAGTGCTGTTTTTTGCGGCGTTTGGCGGCGCTGCTTGGATTGCTGGTAGCGCGGTAAAGTAGGTATTGTGACTCCATCCGTCAGACTGGTCGATCCAGTGCTGGCATGCGGCACCCGCGGCGCCGATATCCGACCTGACTTTGCGCCGGCCAGGATGGGCTCTAACGCGCGGTGAACCGCAAAGCTGAGGCTGCCTTACTCCTTATCCTCCGACCAGCTACGCTGCCCGCATAGGCATTCAAACATGCGGATCGTCCTGCCCGTGTTTGTCTCAAGCATGGTCCGCACTAGGTGCGGCAGGTCGCCGCAACGGTCGCAATTTCGGGTCGGCTGCGACCTCGGTGCGGGCGGCGGCGTTGCCGGCGTAAGTCCTTCACTCACACGTCACTCCTCCAGCGGCGCGGAATCACAAGTGCAGAAGTGCACACTAGTTCCAAAGGCCAGTCTGGAAAAGCAGTGTTGGTTAAGGCTTTACTTCGGTGGCTGCAATCCGGGGGAATTAGCCCATTCGTCAATATGGGATGCGGTTTCCGCGATACGCGCTTTCTTGAATAGCGCGTCTTGCTCTGGACCCGGCCGAAGTCTGGAGGCCTGTGCCTTCAATTGGTCCGAGAAAATCTTTAGCCGGTCATTGAGGGAAAGCGTTTGTTTGATACGTCGTCGACGCTGCATGACACAACCTCGTGCTTACGGGTCCTAACCGTTGGTTTGCAATTTCCAATTCCTAATATGTCGAGACCCGCCGTTCAGTTCCCTAGTGCACACAACTCGAAAGCTTGGCGGCGGGTTCCGGTATGGAAACACCGTGGTTGTACGGAATCCTTGTTGCTTGTGGAAGACTATAGGATGCCTCTTGCCGGGGCTGAGATTTCATCCCGAACGAATTTAACCGGCCATTGGGGTCGCGCTAATGCGGCCCCTTTCGATTTTCGAGAGGATCGTTCGTTCCGCATGCGCTGCTTCGGTTGCCGCTGGGTCTGCGAGGCCCATCCCGTGGGAAGGCGATTATGCCTGCGGCTGCGGCGCGCCCGGAATGCCGTGCCCGCTTTGCAATGCCAGCGATGGAGTTGATCCGCCGAAGATGCCGCCCGGCTTTGTCAAAGACGAGAGTTAATCCGAAAGCCCCGCGATCTTCCTGCCGCCGTCGCCCGCGCGTTCCTCAAGGACATGCGGGCGTACTTCGCAGAAGGCGATCATTGGCTTGGGTTGTTTGAAGAGCTTTTCAGCTTCGGTTTTGCTTATGATTCCGCCATTTCGCGCATCCTCGCATAAGCATCAGGCGCCAGCGCGTAAACGATCATATGTCGTTCTTCTTGATCGAGATTGTGCACATAGAAGCGCGCGAGAACGTTAGTGGCGGAAATCCATCGATCCATTGACTTAGGCCTGTAGGGATAGAGTTGCCGCTCGTCGGCCATCCACTCGATTGCCATCGCGTCTGCTACTTCTTGCAGAATTTCTTCTCTTTTCATTGGCCATCCCCGTTGTTCTTAAATTCCCCGGCCTGGCAGTGCCCATACCCACTACGCCGGGCTTATTCAGGCGCCGGACTATGTCGGCCCCACGCTCGAATTTTGGAGATATTGCGCACGCTCTGCGGCGTATTCCGCGCCGCGCTGGCGCTGCCTTCACCGACCGCGAGGACCACCATTGGGGAAAGCGGAAGCTGGCGCGCGAACGCTGACGTTCGAATGTCCGAAGGATACGGCCCCAGCCTTGGAGAAAGCTGGGGCCGCATGGAATAGTGCCGGACGGGGGCTGAGCAACCGGCACGGTTCTGATGTGGTGTGGCAATCCGCCGATCGCCATTAAAATACGCGTGATGACAGCGTGAGAAGTAGCGAGCCAATGGGGGCCAGCCCGGCTGCGATGGAGCTTGGCCTCTTTGTGCGATATGTCCGCAAGAGTCACTCCAATTGTGGAGCGCCTTCGTGAGCGCGAACAGCAAATAGCGAAAGATGGCGATCCTCGTTGAGCGAAAACGCGATACGCAACTACCCGGTCTAAAACTCGCCACGAATCGGAAGCCATCTAAGAAGCGCTGGTTCAACCTTTGCCCCAGCGCGCTCCGTCTCGTTGTTCACCTACCCCAGGACACCAAACGGGACGGGGCGTCTACCGACCAAACCCGGAAACCTCTCTTTAAAATCCACATCAGCGCCAGCAAGGCGAAGTAAGGCCGCCTCAGTTGTGCGGCAACACGTCCCTTGCCGAGACATTCTTCGCACGCTTTATAAATCTTGACGCCGGGTTTCGTTGGATGCTCCACCACTGTGAAGCCGCTCCCCATGCATTCCGGGCAGTCGCGCTCTGATGGATTAACGACTGGTTTTTTCATCGGCGGCCGACGATCCTCCTAAATTCCAAAAACATCGCCTTAACATCGCTCAGCCTCAGCGGCTTTTCTCTTGACGACTGATGCTGACTCAGCACGCTGAGCTGGTGTGCGGCTATCGCGTCGCGCTTGCTATTATCGGTTTCGGCAAAATAATCCTTCATCGCGCTCGCGAAAGCGTTGGCGACGTCGGGCGGAAGATCGAGCGGTTTGCGGACTACCATCGTATCCCTTGCGCTTGCGCCGCATAGATGTGTTTCCGGTGGTCGTAGCTCTCGGCGGGCTTCCAGCTATCGAACTCAACCCCGCAGACGCAGCGCATCATAGAGCTTGGCGGCGGCGGCTTCTCGCCGCGCGCCCACGATGCGTACTTGCGCGCGGTTCGGTTTCGCTGATCGCGCCACTCTTGATAGTTTGCCTCGGTCTTGGTTGCCGACAACTCGCGCCAGGCGATCTCGAACTGTCGCCGCGCCGTGAAGAAGTCGGGCGCGGTGCCGTTCCGATACTCGCCGGGCTCGCAGCCCGGGTAAAAGCCAACGGACCATGACCATTGATCTAGGTCGACCGGGACCCCGGCCCGCTCGCCGATGGTCCCGACGTGCACGTCACCGTAGAAGACGTGCCACGTCTCTTGGTGAGGATTGTCGGAGCGGCGGCACGTGCGCGGACATGCCGCCAATTGAGCCAGCGTCGCCGTCGAGAGTCGAGCCGTTACGCCTTGTGGATTTGGAGGAAGACTGCCCCAACATTCCGGTAGGAACCGCCCTCGTCTCGCGCTCCAATAGGTTAGACACTTGTCCGAGAAACGTTTTGTTTCCGTACTCTGGTTTTGGTGTCTAACCTTCCGCAAGGCCTTGAAATCACATTGGGGTACGATCCCTGCTGGGATCGCCAGCCGTTTTTGGGTTCGTTGATTTCGCGTCGAAAAATACTTCTCAGTGTCCCACCTTTTGGAACGCCTGTTCTGGTGGGACACATTCATCAAAACAAGCGGGATTTAGCTGGCGCCGATTGTCGGCGCTCACTCTGCGGCCGAAACGTGCGGGCAAGATCAAAATAGGTATTGATCAACCCCTGAGCGTAGCCGGTACTCAGCCTGATCGGGGTCAGGGGGTGGGCCATAATGCCAGTTGGGCGATTGGAGACGGCCGTTGTCTTCACGATCGGTGCCATATTTCTCGCGGGGGTCGGTTGGCTAGCAGTCGGGGTCACGGACTCGCGCTCGCCGACTGTGCTCTCCGTCAACGCGTCCGGAAATCAAGCGAATTCTGAGCCGCAGATTACCGAAACGCCGCCGGCACCACCGTTCACGGCGACGGTAACCGATGATTGCCATGCTAGCGTTTGGAAGAGTAACCGCATGGTTAGTCGCGCGGGTTCGTGTCGTGACGCTTCCATGCCGACAAGAATTCGGAAATGGCTATGCCGCTACCATCATCGGCATTGTTCGTCGCCAGCTGCTCGACCCGGGCGCGAAGAGTCGACTTGTCAAGAAGCTCATCGAGTCGATCGACACTCGCGCGGGTATTTCGCTTTGCAATGCTGTCGCCTAGCCCGGCCATGCCTAAACCCTGGCTCCACGAATAAGACGTGAAAGCTCTTGCGAAAGTTGCGACCATTGCGTCGTCATCCATCCCTTTGCCGGTCCACGCCTTAACCTCGGCGCCGTCGTCATGGGCAATCTCGCGCCACATGAAAAGATGATACGCGAGGTTCTTTGACCCTGCGAGTTCACCGGATTGGCTTGCGTGACGGATGCGCGCGAGGGCACGCTGCCGGAGCACGTCGGCATCCTCTTTGGTCGTCAACCACTTTTGCTCAGGCTCGGGCGGTTTGCTCTCCTGAGGATGACAATTGCGGTACGCAGATTGAGCAAAATCTATTAACCAACCCAACGCCGCTTTTTCGGAGGCACTCACAAGAAGCTTCGAACGCGTAGCGAGATCGAAGCGGTCGAGCGTCAAGCGGCGCAAGAGCCAATGAATACGCAGCCGATTGTCGCCAATATTAAACGCGCCCGCTGTGTCCGACTCCACATCGAGTTCATCCCCGAGTTCAAAAATAGCAGCCAGAAGCGGAGCTACGTCGCGGTCGGCCACCTTATCGGCGTGCAAGTTTAGCTCATCCAATAGAAGCTAGCCGTGGTTTTTCCGCTCTTGCGGACGGCAGCAAGTGCATCTCGAAACTTCTGTTTAACGAACTCACCATCCGCGGCGCGAGCGATCAATGCTTCGATTTCCTCACGCGGAACGACCTCGTCGCCTACAGAAAAACGGAAATAGGAATCAAAATGTTCGCTAGAACATACGAGGCGATCACGCGTCCAGCTATCGGCCGAACCCGCACCGTAGCTGAGGTTATTCCATACAGATTCAAGACGTGGAAATAGGCGCATCAACGCTCGGCGGAGCCGATCGTGATCAGTTTTGTTCGCTGAACCGAGGAAAAGCGCGTCCATTTCTGGCTTCAGGTCGCGGCCGGACCTTCCGTAACGATCACCAGCCCCGCAGAGTTGTTCCCTGTTGCTTCGGATGGCTCGATAGATTGTCGGTTGAAAAACCCGAAGCGCCTCCACCCCGACGAAATCGGCACGGTCGACTTCATCGCCTACGGCCGGAAAAGTCACCGCCAGTGCATTTATCAACCTTATCAGGTCGCGGGGTGTTCGGATTTCAGGAGCGACCGCATCGTAAAAAACATTCATAAACCTAACCAGATCCCCCTCCGGCGGAGACCCGCAGATAGTTTCGATCTGACGAAGGAGTTCTTCATTGAGATCGATTTGGCGGGGGTTCGGAATATCGAAACCGGCCTGAATGATCTTTTCGAGGTAGTGTGGCCCCTCAGACGGATAGCGCTCCGACACGATTGTTTCGGCCAGGTTGCGATCGAACACCAGTAAATAGATGACATTCGGCAAGCGACCGATTGATTTAACGAGCCGGAATATTAGCAGCGCTTCGTCCGGCGAGAGCCGATCAATGTCGTCGATCACAATGAGGAAGCGCTTCTTCTGCTCGCCGAGTACTTTAGTCAGTTCGGCGTGAAGCTTCTCTACCGTATCGTCCGAATGAATAAGGTCGGAGAGCCACGACATGCTTCCTGCTGCAACCTGGCCGAGCCCACCCGCGCCGGCTAGATCAGCTCCCGCGCTTACGACCGAGCCTGCGCGCAGGAGGCGCGCACCGATCTTCGGCAAGATCTTCTTGAAGCGGTCGCCGAGCGACGGGCCCAAGCCTGCATACAATTCTCTGAAAAACGCGAGAGCCAGCGCCTCTTCGCCACGAAACCACCAGCAAGCAAAATTGATGACAGAGATTTCATCTTTGTCGACCGCGTCTCCCAGATGATGAAGGATAAGGTTGACGGCGCTGCTCTTGCCAGAACCCCAAGGGCCATTCAAGGCGACGACGGTGCCCTCTGGCGCCTTAATTTTTCTGATGCTGGCGGCGAGCGTTTTTGCAAACGGATCGATCCCGAATCGATCATCCGAGGGTTTGCTGATCGGCTTATCGTTGTGCGGACTGCCGGTGCCTGTCATTTGATTGGTGTAACTGTCGCCGTTAAGTTTGGATAGCCGCGGCGACGATGCTTGCGCCCGTAACCCTATGTATTCGGGAGGCGCCACCTTCTAGCGCGCATCGGTGAGGCTCTAGAAATAGAAACGCCGTCGCTGAGTCTCAAACCAGCGGCGGCTCTAGGAAGCCCGCTGGTGAGTCCGAAATTCGCGGGCAGTGGGCTCGTCAGCAAATCTTTGCGATCTGGTTGGGGTCCCTAGGGGGTTTGGGAGGCTTTATCATTTGTATTTCGCTGCCACGCCTCAGAGTGCTCAGTGATCCACTTGGCCGCGTCATGCTCGGTAATGAAGCCCTTGATTACCTCCGTTTCGCCATCGGGCCATAGGATGTCGATCCCCCAGCCAGTTCCGGGATTTTTCCGAGCCATGAAAGTTGGTGGCTGCTCGAACATCCTTCGAACATGCGCCCACGGCAGGACGGTTCAAGCCAGTCATCCTGACACAATCAAACTGCGGACCGCCGCCGTGTATGTATGTGGAGATCCGGCACTGGCCTGTTCGCCCCTAGTGGCCTAATTTGATTTTGGCAGTGGCCTGTTTTGGTTTTCTTCCGCCGCTATCCTCTGCCTGCCAACGGAAGTCATCCGGAGCCTTCCAGCCAGGTCCGCCATGTAACCTAGCTCGATTAGCCGGGCGCTATGTTCGGCGGGGATGACTGCGGGAGGTTCGAGCACAGCGCTTGTATTGGCAACCTTAAGAAGGGACGCCAACTCTTCACGGATGAGCTTTTTCGACGCAGAAGCCATTATCAGAATATGGCCCCGTTCCGTCATTGCAGCGTGGTCAATTTTGACCAGATCAACGAATAAGGCCGCCTCAGTTGGCGGCCTTTCGCCGAGAGCGCGGGACCAAAACCCGGCGCCCTATTCTATCTGGCGCGGCATCGCAAAAAATAAGCTGTCCCAAACTCGCAGGCACGGCCGGCCCAGCCTGGAGGATCCGATCGCTTGCTGACCGTGCAGGTCGCGGCATCAGCGGACACCGCGACCCAAAAACCAATCGGGCCTCCAAGGCAAGGTTCCAAACCCGTTCAGCCACGAAACAGTCGCGAAACCGTTTTCTCGGTTCGGCGAAATCGTCCGAAGCCCCGCTGCCAATTTGTCACAGGGGGCGGCCAAGTTCCGCCGTCTTCCGGGCGTGCCGAAAACATTTTTCCGCGTAACATCCTTAAATGGGAGGGCTCCCTTGTTGCTGCGTTGGGAAGCGTGGCTGGGTGAGTTCGATGATTGAGTTGATTGCGACGGCCGCCGGCGTGGCGAGTGCCTTCATTTTCTTGATGCATGCGATCGATGCCTATCGCGCGTAGAGTGAAGCGCGGGACCAAAGCCCCGTGCCATGCTCTCTCCGTGATTCACATCACGTCGGCTGATTCAATGTCGTGGGGACCAGGCACGAGCCGCTCTCAGTTGTGGCGGCCTCTGCGTCAATCTGCCTGATCCTTTTGCGCAGTAGAGCCATCTTAGCCCTAGCCTTGTTGAGAATGGCGAATAGCGCGTTCAGATCGGCGAGTCGTGCTTCCAGCTTGGCTTTCTCGGCTGAGACGTTTTTTTCAAACTCAACGGATCGGCGACGCGGCATGACACGAACTCCGAATGCAATATTGAAACGGTCCCGGGGCTGGGGTAGCCAAAGCCGTTTCATGCACTTCAAAGCCCGTTTCATGCACTTCGAGGACGTGGCGGGCAGCCAACCCGGTCCCTCTGCTTTTCGTTCCCATTTTCAAAGGGCGGCCTTGCGGGCCGCCCCGGGTCTTATCGCCGCAGCCTCCCGGCATGAGCAGCCAACCGCTGCCGGTTGCGCTTCCTAAATCGGCGCCTACGTTTCACGCTTCTTATCCTCCGCAATCTGGCGGAGCTTTGCCTCGATTTCGCGTTGTGCAGATTCGGGCAAGGTTCTAAGCGCTGCTACAAACTCCTTCCCGGTCATACCGACATGGATTGGCGGCAGATCGTCATTCATCACCGCAGTTGAACTCATCACTCGTCGGGCCCTGCGCTCGTTGGTCATTTTGTGCAGGCCCTTGAGATCACCACAGCCAGTCGTAACTGATGCGATATTTTTCGATGAAGTCGCAAAGCTCGTCAGTTGGCGCTGGTGTGATCTTCGGCAACGCGGACGCGGATATCGAATACTCATGCGCCAACCATTGAAGCCGGCGGCGAATGTTCGTTACGTGGTAGGCGCCATCTGTGCTCAACCGACCGCGGGCCGTCTTGCGACGCTGAGCCATGCGTCGGACTTTATTTCGCCTACGGGTCAAAGCGAGTTTCGTGGGAGCTTTGTTGGCTTTCGACATATGCGCCTCCCTCAAACCGTTGCCGAGACGAGATGTTGGCGAATGATTGCCTCAATCGCCCGCGCCATGGTTGCCCGCAGCTGGTAGTGCCATCCCTCGGACCCGACGGTATCCGTGCTCGGCCACTCCATGCCGCTATCCTCGATATCGTTGGCGAACCGGAGCACGGCTTCAACGCCGGCCAGAGTTGTTGGCGGTGTCCTTGCTAGGTTCCAGTCCGCAACATTCACGTCGTGGCCTGCGGCCGCACAAATCTCCGATGCGTCCCAAGCTTCCTGGGAGTCATAGCCATACCGGGTGTCAGCAGCATCCTGCGCGTCGATGGCCTCGCAATGGACGACGTCCGCGACTCGTTTCGCAGCGATTAATGCAAAGGCAGGATCCTCATCGTCGACCTCGAACCAAAGTCGCCCGACGGGTGTGGCAACAACGGGCACCGGTAGACCGACGGGAAGCACGGCCATGGCGCAGAGCATGTTGCGGCGGGATAGGCCGTCAGATCTCTTGTCGGACTCACTGGCGCGGTTTTGGTCCTCGGGCTGTCCGATAGCGGGTTGATGGGAAAACGAATCCACGGACTCGCCGCAGGCTTCTAGCGGGGGATTGCCCGCCTGAATTGAGGACGAGTTTAGGGGTGGCGTGCTACGCACGCTGTCAGCCTCTTGCATGGCTTGATTCCTTGCTTGTGGGTTAGGCCCGGCGCGGGAGCTTCAACCTTCCCGCCGGGCCGCGATTGTGATATCACAAGACCATGATCAAATCAACTAGTGATAACACAACGCCTCGCTGGAAACGGTCCGCCGTCAAGGGAACCCTGATAGGGGTGCGCCTGCAACCTTCACAACTCAGGGCGCTGGATGCCTGGATCGACAAGCAGGACGCAACCCTAACTCGCCCTGAGGCCATACGGGCGATGATGGAAACGATCCTTCATATTCTGTCGAAAGACACGGGAAAGCCGGCCAAGAAGGCGAAGTGAAGGGCTGGAAATGGGTGGGAGATTTAAGGGTTCAAGTCTGCATCATCGCTGCTCTGATCTTCGTCATTTGGATAGTTCTGTAACAGCAATATCACTGAGTGCCCGCCGCTTGACCGAGATCGGGCTGAAGGCGAAAAAATGGTCAGCTTGCGACTTGCTCTTCCTTCATTTCTAGTCGCCGCTGCCTTAGCAGGCTGCCTCACCTATTTCGTCACCCCTTCACCGCCGCTCGAAACCGATCAGCGATTGCCGCCGACCTCGCCCGATGTGTCAGGTTCCGACACAGTGACACCGACGAGTGTTGATCGGCGTCCAAGTGCGGAAGAGCAAGCAGCAGCAGCCTTCCAGCGATCCGCCGCGGCAATCCTAAGGCGATTACCGGATGCGCAGGCGGCCGCCGGTACCGTTGAGCTGCCAATCACTGGGCATATCCCCTTGCCGAAGAGGCGGCCGATCCCGCGCTAATGAAACAGGGGAAGCCACGCCGATTTCGGGGCGCCCTTTTGCGTGCGTCCTTGCCTTCGACCTCCGGTTGCGCTTGGATCCCAGTGGGTGGGGATCAGCTAAAATGCGTATTCTGGGAATCGCGGCGCTGTGCGTCGCGCTATGTGGTTGTGCGTTTCAACGGGCCGAGGTCGCCCAGAAAGCCCAAGCCAACATGATCGGCATGCCCAAAGAGCAGGTTTTGGCCTGCATGGGACCGCCGGTGAACAAAGCCACCGAGGGTAAGACTGAGGTCTGGGCTTACAGCACAAATCCCACCATCAATATGGACCGCGGAAGCGGATCAACCCGCTACTGCAACATCAACATCACCATGAATGCCGGCATTGTCTCGGATGTCGCATACCAAGGGCCAACCGGCGGCCTGATCTCGCAGGGTGAGCAATGTGCCTACGCGGTGGCCCGGTGCGTTCCTCATGGATAGGGCCACGCTCACGGGCGACTTGCGCGTTTTCGGTTGCCGCTGGGTCTGCGAGGGCCGTCACCATATGGCGTGGGAAGGCGATTATGCCGGCGGCTGCCGCGCTTACGTGTCGCAGATGCCGCCGACGGCCTGAACAGGAACTGTCGCGTTCGTGGCGCATTGAGTCGCCGTTTTAATCGCCCGGATGCAGGGTTCAAACATGAGTAGAAGTCATCAAAAGCTTAGCGATTTGGTTGTGCCAGCCGCTTCCGAAGACAATTTGCGGCAGCGGTTGTCTGAAGTTCTCTCGTTGAGAGAGAAGGTTGCGCAAGCCGAACTTGAGGCGATGCGCCGTAGCAACGTCACAGAAGAAGGTCCCACTTCTCAACCAGCCTCGGCTTGATTGGCATGCTGGTGGCGACGGCGCACTCAACATCATGGATTGACCCGCCGATGATGCCGCCCGGGTTTGTCGAAGACGAGAGTGCATGACTAGCAAGCCGCTCGATCTCCCTCTGGCCGCTGTCGCCCGTGCCTTCGTCAAGGATATGAAGGCGTTCTTCGCGGAGGAGGACAAACACAAGCAGGATGAGATCGCTGCGCGGCAGCTCTCCGCGCTTAACGAGCATCGGGGGCGGTAGGAAAAGCCGCTCCGGCTTTCCGACATCAGGGCGATGTTCAAAGCTATGAAGGATCAGGCGTGAACCGCATCGGCCGCCAGAGGCGGCCTTAATTCGTCGGCTCAGGTTTCTCAGTGCACACCCGGTGACGGCCATTTTTTAACGTGCTTATCGACCTTGAGGTGACGGATTTTTTCTATTTCGCTCCTAGCCAGGTTCAAGCCGCTCGATTGGGCTTCAATCCGTCTCTTTTCCCGTGCGAGGCGTTCGTACTTTGTCGGAGATACGTTGGGGCGCGGGGTCATATATGCTCCTTCCAAGATTGGCGGGAGCGTTACAGAACTCTCTGTCACCGATAGTTGCCGTTACAGGGCGGTGATGTAGAACAATACAGCCGAACTCGGTAACGTTCCAAAAGATAAGAGGCCGCCAACTGAGGCGGCTATTTCTTTGGCGCTACCCAAGCCTCAGTCGCAGCGCTTTCTCCCCGCTGGCATCCGATGAAAGGACGGCCCCAGCAGATACCCCCGCGCTGGGGCCGTTTCTTTAGTGTCGGGGATTGCTTCTATTGGCCTTTTATCACGGGCTTCTCATGTAAAACCGCGGTTAAGAGCGAATTGTTGACCTCGATATGCCCGTTGTAGCTGATGAGGCCGAGCTTGCGAAACTTGTTCATGAAATGGCTGACTCTGGACCGGGTGGTGCCGATCATCTCCGCCAACGTTTCTTGACTGATGTTGGTACTGATCGGCTGCGAGCTGCCTTCCTTACCGAAATTGGCGAGTAACAAAAGCAGTCGCGCAAGCCGCCGCTCACTGGAATTGAACAACTGATCAATCAGATCCTCTTCGATCCGGCTGTTCCGGGTAAGGAGATACGCCATGAACAACTCGGAGAACTTAGGCTCGTCATGAAGGGCGACGATCATCGCGGCTTTCGTGATTGCCGTGATCAGGCAATCTTCCATCGCTGTCGTGGTTGCGATGCGAAGCGCATAACCATTCATGCAGCCCTCACCGAAGAACTGACCTGATTCTAGAATCGCGACCACGGCTTCCTTGCCCTGCTCGGACAAGACGGTAATCTTGACTCTGCCTTTTTGAATGTAAAAAACCGTGTCGGCGACATCGCCTTGCTCGAAGATGTGCTGATTCTTGTGAAATTCGAGGAGTGTTTTCCCCGCTCCCACTTTGCCGAGAAAAACCTTCGCATCAAATTCGTCACTAGCCGGGTTTCCCATAGGTGCCTCCTTTGGCTCGACGAACCTCATGAGGGATCAGCAACAGGGACGGTCGCAGCCAGGTCATTGCATCTGGAGCGGCCCGAAGACAGAACGTTTATGGACCTATCAAAATCAAAGTAGGCCACTGCGCGACTAAGGCGGTCTTACTACTTGATGCGATTTCGGTCCCAAGCGTCCCTGATCTCACAGACGACGATTGTCAATACGGTCAGTACCACGACAGGAGCGGCCAACGTTGCCAACGTCGTAAGCATTTTTTGCAGTTCCCCGGGCGACAGGCCCGGAACGCGCAAATCATCAGTTTGTTCCTACGCCCTGGTAGATTCAAAGCAGGGCCACTAGGGTCGAAACAGGCCAGTACCCGCGCCCGGTGCCGTTCTAATTAGGACAACCAAGAAAGCTGATTGGGACACCACGGCTGTCCAACATTTTTAATATTCAATCGCTGTGGGTTTGTTAGGCTGAGATGCCTGCGTCCCCTAGCCCAATTGAGCAGGCAGACGGTCCCGGTCTAGTCCACCGGGGCCGTTTCTTTTTAACACTCGGGGAGACGAATTAGGACAGTGCTATAGACGGTATTTGTCCGGCTATAGCGAGCGACGGTCTCACGCCGCCGAAAATGCCTCCCGGCTTCGAAGATGATAGCGCATGGTCCGCAAACCTATCGACCTTCCGCCCGCCGTCGCTCGCGCCTTCGTCAAGGATATGGAGGCCTTCTTCGCTGAAGAAGACCGGCACAAGCGGGATGAGATCGGACTGCGACAGCTTCACGTCCTCAGAACACCAGGGACCGCGCGAGGAAGCGCTTAGGCTCTTCGACGTGAAAGCCATGTTCTTGCAGATGAGAAACCGCGCGTAAGGGCTTTAGCAGGTCGCTTTTGTGAATTCCTGCCGCTGTAATAGCCTCGTTTTGCCGTCTTTCGTTGGTGAAATTTGCTTTTGTTTCCCGTACCAAATGGGCGAGTGGCCGCCTACAGGCACAATCGGCTGTATTATTTTGAGTTAGCCGAGAGGTACGCACGCCTCGAAGCGAATCCGCATGGACAAACTCGCGAGATATCTCCGGCACGGTCATCGAGTTCGCGGTTGGCTGGATCGCTACAGCGCGATCTTCATAGCGGACCTATGCCGCTGCCAGAGCGAACACGGCATTTTCGGTTCAGTGGCCGAAATAGGCGTTCATATGGGACGCCTATTTTTGCTACTTAATCTTGCAAAGCTTCCTGACGAAAAATCTCTCGCAATCGACGTCTTTAGTGACCAGCACCTCAACGTTGACGAGTTCAGGCGATGGTAACCGCGAGAAATTCCTTTCGAATGTCGCCAAGTGGTGCGGCGATCAAAACATTGAAATTATTCAAAAGTCATCTCTCGATTTGAGCGTTCGTGAGATTCTCGACCGCGTTGGACCCTGTCGGATCATGTCCATTGATGGAGGCCATACTGAGGAATGTGTCTTGAACGATCTTCGACTAGCCGAAGGTGTTCTGTTGGACAGAGGCGTGGTCGTGCTTGACGATTTCTTCCATCAGTCGTGGCCGGGTGTTGCGTCGGGAGCAAGCCGCCACATGCTTGATCCGACCACGGCCCTTCGGCCTTTCTGCATCACGCCGAACAAACTTTATCTCTCAAGGCTGCCCTATCGTGACATTTATCGGTCGTTTTTCGCCATCACTCACGTCGATAAGTTTGAAAAGACAGTCACGATATTTGGCTGTGAAGTAGATCTGTATGGCTGCTACGCCCCGAGATACACCTTCAAGTACCGAATCAAAGAGATGATGAGAGCGAGTCCCGTGGGGCCAATTTCAGTGAAAATTTTCCGAGCGATGAGGAGGCTATTAGTCTGACGGACCGTATTCCGCACCCACGAGGCACAGTTGCTGTTGCCCAAGCCCTAGCGGCGGCTTCCCCTGACCGGCGAACCGGTCCTTGGCAGGCCTCGACATCAATCAAGAAACCATTTTCTGAACGGCGCGAAACAGTCCGGAAACAAAGTCTGCCTAACCTCGCACTCATGACCCAAGGGGAGTTACGGTCATGTGGGCATTCATCGAAGATCTTTACCGCGAATATTGTCTGGCGCGGCTGCAGGAAATGCGTAGGTACGAGCTGTCCCATTGAGCGCGCGGTGCTGTACCTCATCGGAACTAAATCATGGGTGCGTCAGTTTGGTCCTTGCGCAATCGATTGGGCGCTGGAGGGTAAAATAAAAGACGCGTATCTGCTGGATCCTGGCCGTATTTTTTCTATCGGTGACGACTCTCGCTAGCCCCGCGGCGGCGCGATTAGGCATTGCACCGATGACGTCAGGCGGCGAGTCAATCATCCAAGTCCGCGGCGGTCACGGGCATCATGGGTGGCACGGTAACCGAGGCCACCATTACGGTTGGTATCGAGGCCGCGGCAACAGAATGCATCATCATTGAGGATAACACGGCAGGCCCGCCATGATCGGTGGGCCGGCTTACAGCCGCCAAGGTAACCACTATCAGCGATCATCGCGGTGGTGGCGTGGATCACTGTAGGAACGCGGCTGGCAACAATCCGTGAGAGCGTTTGGCTACGCAGGCGGAACGACGCACCTTGCAGGTCGTTGGTGGCCGCGGGGCGCTCTAGACGATGGATATCGAACATGAAAAAGACGGTCGCGGTTACCGCCGCCCTCCTAATAGGAACCGCCTCATTTGCGGTTGCGCAAACCCGCGGTGGAAGCACCTCTCCAGGCGCGTCTCAGAACAGCCCGGGTCACGAAATGCAGGGTTCAAAAACCAACACCGGGCCAGGTGCTTCGGAGTACAGCCCGGGCGACCAAATGCGGGACAAGGGAACCACCGGCCAATCGAAGGGCGCTTCGGAATACTCGCCTGGCGATCGTATGAACGACAAGCGTGGTCGCTAGTGAAAAAGCTGCCCCTTGATTGAACCTGGCATCTATTTTGCTGACAAAATGATGCTGTGGCATTTCAGGGGCCCAGTTTGAGACAGGCGCCGCCGGGACAGCGCATTTCGAGCCCGGCGGCGTAGCTTTTTGAGACAGATGAAGGGGATCGTCATCTGACGAGTAGCCATGGCCGCAGCGATGTTCACCTGCCCGGAGACTTCCTGAAGGTCCAGTACTGGCTGGACGATGATCAGGATTTGTCTAATTCCGAGTTTGAAGCTGTGACGTGCGACGCTTGCAGCAAGATACACTTCATCAACCGAAAGACCGGCAAGCTCTTTGGGGAAGAGGAAAATTGACGGCAGCGGTTTCTTCACGGGAGATGGAGTTCGGCCGCGGCCCGCTGCGCCCCCCCCGTGATAGATAAATGAAAAACGCGCGCACAACTCCACCAGCGATAACAGAGCTCCTTCAGATCTTGGCGACTTTAAAAAAAACTGTGCGTCAATTGCCCGCGGGGTCTGAGCGCCAAGCTGCGTTGAAGCGGCTCGGCACCTTTCAAGTGAGGATCGATGCGCTGCGGAGGCAATTGGAACGATCAACTTCCGGACGCATTGGCCGGTAGCGCAATCGAAATCAGGAGCAAAAGATCACCTTGGGGAAATGCGCGGCGCCGGTGTTGTCGGACGTGAAGGCGATGTTTGTGGAAATGAAGGGTATTGTCGGCTGAAAGACTAGCTCAAAGCCAGAAGATAGCGCCTGCGGCCATCATCACAACAAGACAGCCCGCGCCAACTACCATCACGACGAACAAACGATCTTGCGCCATCAAGTCAAGATAAGGAAATGATGGCTTCCTAATTAATGTTCATTTCGAACGGTAGCCACCTGATGCTGGCACCGTAATTTTGCGGGCTCGTCAAAAAATCGAGTTCGGACACCGACGAGGGTCAAATACGGACGGCAGGCGCCTTAGGAATAGGAACTATTAAGACGGCCGACGATTGCACCCTCGGCGCAAGTTGCCTCAATCCCCGCCCGCGATTTGACGACTAATTACAAAGGCATTTAACGGCGAGGCGTGACATGTTTAAAATTGGCGCTGTCGTCATCTGGATCGCCCTTTTCGCGATGGTACTGAGCAGTGTGATTAGAAGCGAAAAGATCAACGCCACCGCGCACCCCGTGGCACAGCTTCATCACACCGGAAAAGCGGTAGCATTAGATTCCAGCACCGCATTGCGATCTCCGTTAAATTGAAACGAGATACGCAACTCACATCGTCTAAAACTCGCCACGAATCGGAAGCCATCTACGAACCGCTGGTTCAACCTTTGCCCCAGCGCGCTCCGTCTCGTTGTTCCACCCTACCCCAGGACACAAAACGGGACGGGGCGTCTAATCGGAAATGCGATAGGCAAAACTGATGGGTGCGCACTCGGCCGTATTTGGTAACCCCGCGCTTTTGTCCGCTGCGAACGATCGTCAGCGCGGGCGGTTGAGGCTTTTGCCGGCCCCTGCTCCTTCGGCTATGGTTGTTGAGCCGGACCTGTGAAGCCTCACGCTGGGGAAGCTCTCCGCGCGCGGCGGCGGTCTCCCGGTCGTCGACAACGAGGATCTTTAGTCGAAGCGCCTTCAGCTTCGGCTCAAGGACCGTTTTGGTAATAGCGCCTTTTAAACGCCTTGGCCGTTGAGGCCTTCAATGACCTTCTGAAGAAACGCGGGAAACGCCAATTGGTCGAAAATCCACTACTTGATTAGAAATGGAGATCAGGATCGGGCACATGCTTGTCGCTGGTGCCGGCGATGACCGCAGAGCAAAGGTCTTAGAAAGCCGGTGGGGAAATCGCAGGCTAGCCCGTCACACAACTCCAAAAAAACGGCGAGGTAGGCGCATCGGCTTTGGCGTTCCTCGGTGCGTTGTTCGCGAGTCCCGCTTCGGTCATATCTGCCGGCGCCGTGATACTCTGCGGCAAACCGAATCGGAGCCAGCCATGGGACATCCCACTCTGTCGTTTGAGGAGGTTCGCCAGCGCAACGAAGAAATCGTCGCCTATGCGAACCAGCACCCTGAAGTCACGAACACCGCGCTTGGGATGAAGTACGGCCTGAACAGGGAAACGATCCGCCTTATCCTTGATCGGAGTCGACAGCGGACCCAGCGAAACCAGCGCTTGGCAGCGAAAGCCTTACATTGGGGACTAAGGGGCCACTGACGCACGCGGCCGGACCCACTAACGCCCTCGCGTCCGCGACGCCTGGCCCGACCCTATCACGCTAGGCGGCCTTGGCGTCGCGCGGGCCTACCAGCCCAAGACACTGGTCACGATCGCAAGGCCAATACCTGTGCGACCGGAATGGCCGCGAGTGTGCCCAAGGTGAGCACAACGATTTCGTGTTTCGTATCCGGGTCCATATCGAGCTCCATTCGTCTGGAGCAGAACGCCTGAACCAGCTTGGGGTTTCGGCAAAGGGGCGGTCCTAAACGTACGCGGCTACCTAAATAAAAAGCTGCCGCACGTCGGCAACGCCGGAACGCCGCCCCCTCCGACCGCGCGATCTGTTCGGCGCGGCCCCCAGCGCCGGGGGTAGCGCCGGCGCCTGTCCCCGCGGTTAGGGACGCGACGCCGGCATGGGGCGATCCGGGTCACTGAATCGATTCCTGCTTACCGAGTTCGTTCCAAAGCATGGGCCGCCCGCCCGGCCGTAGGAACCTCACACCTCCGCCCGCTTTGGTTCTGGGGCGGGCCGCGACAAAGGGCATGGTCCCCTAAGCCCTTCGCCCCGCAGTCGCTGGTCCGCCCCACGATAGGAACGCCCACCCATCACCGCCGTTGACGACGAGGCCGACGACGAAGGACCTCCAGGTGTCCTTTTCAAAAACTCTGCGGATCGCCGGCCCACCGCAAGACCAGAAATAACTTGCCCGGCGCACCTCTAGCGCTGGGCTTTTTCTCCGGCCAGCTTGAGGCGCTGAAGGCGGCCGGCGCCACCACCATCTTCCGCGAGAAGATCAGCGGCGCCCGGGCCGATCGACCGCAACTGGCGAAGCTGATGGCGGCCCTCAAGGAGGGCGACGTTGTCTTGGTCACCAAGCTCGACCGGCTCGGCCGCAGCACCCGCGAGCTTCTGGACCTGATTGAGCGCATCGGTAAGGTGGGCGCAGTGTTCCGCTCACTCGGCGATCCATTGTGGGATACGTCCAGCTCACAAGGACGGCTGCTCTCGACGCTTCTGGCCGCCATAGCGGAGTTCGAGAGGGACTTGATCCGGGAACGCACTGGCGACGGCCGTAAGCGCGCCATGCCAAGGGCGTCAAGTTCGGTCGCAAGCCCAAGCTGTCGGACTATCAGCGGAAGGAAGCACTCAAGCGGCGCGCCGCGGGCGAGACGCTGGCCGAGATCGCCAAGTCCTACGCCGTCGACATCTCGATGATCTCGCGCCTGAGCTAGATCCCCCCGCGGGAAGCAGAGCCAGAAACTGAGGGACCGCCCATGAGGCGCCCCGTGGCACCGAATTTCAGAACGGCCGCCTTGGCCTCGGCGAAGTTGGCGTAGTTGCCGATCTTGACCGTGTCGATCCACCCCTCGATCCTACCAAACCTCTCGGCGACGTAGAGGCGCTTGTCATCGATGGTGACGGAGGCGCATTTGTGGCCCCCGATCTCTGTATCTTTCCAGATGATGGTCATGGGGCACTGTAGCACGAAAGGTCTGATTCGCACTGGCCCGCCCGCGCGGGTCAGGCGATTGGACTGCAACGCAGGGGCATGCGCGTGCTAGACTGTTTGGAATGAAAAAGCCTCGCCCGATCGAGCGTCCGTGCCCGGCGTGCAACGGGACTGAACGAATGCTGGCGCGGCTTGACCTCACGCGCCTCGAGAGCGCCTATGCAAAGGTCCGGGATCGGCTCGGCCGAGAAAGGTCGGAGTGCTTCGAGGCCTCTCTTGTCGTTGAGCAATTGAGGTCGATGTGGCGTCCCGATCGAGTTCAGATCGTTTTGCTGGCGGAATCGCACGTCTGGACGTCGCGAGATGAGGCAGCAAGCCAAGTGCATCACCCTGACGACGAGCGGAAGGCTGGCGGGGGCTCGTTGGGGCATCATGTCGGTTCGTAGCGTGCAGCCCGGTGGAACCCTATTTTTTGAAATTGCGCTCACGATATTTGGCATCGTCGGCATAGGGCTCCCATTGGCACTCGTTATCATTTTGGTATGCCGCTGAGCAGGTTTCAGCGTCTCAAAAAAATGCGCGGGACCGAAGCCGACCTCCCCAATTGAGGGGCGACCTCGAGCCGGACCCGGAGCGGCTGGTCCGGTTCTTGCGGCGCTCGCGCTAGAACCTATTGCCCTGTTCCAAATCAGAGCATCCGGAGTACCCGTGATGAAACGAGGGTACCATTTTGGGAATGCAACTTATGCCTCACTAACCGAAATGGCACGGGTTAGCGCATTGATTGGCGATCTGGATCGGCGCACTCAGCTTCTTGAGTGCGATATTGCCGCCGAAGAGAAACGTGTGTGCGTGTCCAACCGGTCTGACGATGCCTATCCGATAGCAGCGCGAATCCTGGCGGTCCGACGAGACAATCTCAAGGCTACCATCACCACGCTCGAGCAACAGCTTGCCAGTCTTAAACGCACGGAGGAACTTCCCGCTTAGGTCAAAGCGCGGGACCGAAGCCCCGCCCTTACCTTAGACAGCTTAAACGCTATCCAACCCTTAGATTTTCCGCCGACATCTTGCCGCGGTTTTCCTTTTCTTCGTAGCTCACCTTGGCACCCTCATTGAGGGTGCTCAGGCCGGCCTTTTCGACGGCCGAGATATGCACGAATACGTCTTTGCCACCGCCGTCGGGTTGAATAAATCCGAAACCCTTTGTCGAGTTGAACCACTTCACTGTGCCTGTAGCCACGTCCGCACTCCCGTTTGAATCGATCGCCTATTAGAGCGGCGAAGGCCGGAACCGGCAAGGAAAAAGCCGCCGAGATGGCGGCCTCGCGCGTTCGTCGCGGACATGCAAGCCTTCTTGGCCGGCGATCATGCGATGAGATCGCAGTGCGGCAGCGGTGACGAGCCGCCGCCCTTCTGGGGAGTTTGT
Source organism: uncultured Alphaproteobacteria bacterium (assembly GCA_963788885.1). GTDB lineage: Bacteria > Pseudomonadota > Alphaproteobacteria > Rhizobiales > Xanthobacteraceae > Bradyrhizobium. The sequence goes on from CAWBIR010000007.1 coordinate 174,148, forward strand.
TGGAACGAAAGTCGCCTCTTCGGGATTCGTCATTCCCAGGAGGCCAAAATGTTGGTGACGAAAAAGCCGCGACCAGCGATACGATCCTTGGAGGGATGGGCCGTCGGCGTGTTGCTGGAGGCGGGCGCCATTCGCGAATGCGAGGAGCACGGCTGGATGCGGGACCGCGCCGATCCACATGCGCGTGAGCGCGCTATCGACGTCGCCCGCCACGATCCGCCGCCCGGTATCTCGCGACAGGCTGCTGCCGCCGTTATGGCGGAAGTACTGGATTCGATCGGCGATACCTGTCCCGAGTGCCCGCCGGAATTAGGCTGACTTCCGTCGCACCCTGGCTGCCGGCTTCCTCGCCACCGTTTCTTTCGCCGGCTTCTTGCCGGCGATCGGCATGAGCATTTCCTTCTGGCCGGCCGTCGCCTTTCGCGGCTTTTTGGCCGACTTCTTCGTGGCCCTTGTCTCCGCCGCGGCGCCGCCGACGCTCTTGCGTAGCGCTTCCATCAGGTCGACCACGTTCTCACCGCGGGGCCGCTCCTTCGGCACGATCGGCTTGCCGGCACGTTTCTGGTTGATCAGATCGACAAGCGCGGTTTCGTACTGGTCCTCGAACTTTTCCGGTTCGAAGCGCCCGGTCTTTTGATTGACGATATGCTTGGCGAGATCGAGCATGCCCGACGAATTGCTCATGATCGTGATGCGTGGTGCTGACAAAGAGGATAAAGCGGTGGCATGAAGTTCGTGGAGCCCAACCCGTTGTCAGACCCCGAGACGGCGGCCCGCAAGCTGATCGAGATCGCCAGTGGTGTTGAAGCCGTGCAGGATGGCCGCATCCACATCGAGAAGATCAACGCCCCGTTTCTCTTCGAGATCAAAGGCACGCCCGCCCAATACCTCGCCGGGCTCAAGCGCGCCGTCGAGCGCGGCTGGATCGTGCTGCACGAGAGCGGCACCTTCATCCGGTTCACGCAGGCAGGCGCGGACCTGTTCGCATGAAGGCGGCCAAGCCCCTCGATCTCCCTCCCGCCGTCGCCCGCGCCTTCGTCAAGGACATGCGCGCGTTCTTCGCGGAAGAAGACAAGCACAAGCAGGATGAGATCGCCGCTCGGCAACTCTCCGCGCTTAACGAGTATCGGGGGCGGCAGGACAAGCCGCTCCGGCTTTCCGACGTGAAAGAGATGTTCCGGCAAATGAAGGACGAGGCTTGAATCGAATCGATGACGCGCGGCTTGAAATGAAAGAGGCCGCCCACCGCGGCCTTAACGCACGAAAATAGCAATCGCCATGAGCGCTATCGGTAGCACTCCAAACACAAAAGCTACGATATGAAACTTGATTTCGGTGCCCACCGACAAAGCACTCCCATCCAGTAGATCAGGCGGGAGCACAAAACTCTCAGTCACCGATGGACGCCGAGACTGGGGCGGTGATGGCGCAATTAGATTCCCCTCTTGCCCGGGAGTTGAATCAAATCAGTAGGCCACCCTCAGATCCAAAACAGGCACTTAAACGAACAGCGCCCCTGAGCTTGAAACGGTGCCCAGATGCGCTGCTTTGGAAAGCTGAGCCAGTTAATCCCCAGCCTGTAAATAGGTACGGGCCTAACGCGAAAAGGTTCAGAAATCATCAGCGGAAACTTGGCCGCTTGCTCCCCCGAGGCGGCCTTACTCTGTATCAGCGGATTTGGTGCGGCCGAGTTCACCGGCAAGCCAGCCGGTTGCATAGGGACTCTCAATTGGGTCGGGACCTTCGCAATCAAGGCACTGAAACGTGCGCGGACCTTCGCCGCCAGGTGGCAGCGCCAGAGAGAGATACGCCCCGCAATCTGGGCAAGTTGGTCGCCGTGCTTGTCCCATACGATTAATTCTGGAATCGGTCCAAAATGTCGTCAATTAAAAACGCCACGAGCGGGCGAGCGTTCCACAAATCAGATTAGGCGACTGCGGCCATTGCGCTGCGCAATCCCGAAAGGGGCTTGGTGGTCATTAATAAAGTGGACCACTTTAATAAAGTGGACCACTTTTACAGAATGAAAGAGGCCGCCAACAGAGGCGGTCTTACGTTACGTCGCTGGCGGCGGCTCAACGTCCGGCGCTAGCGGCGTCAGATCGGGCGACGCGCCCAGTTCGTCAACTTTCGATTTAATATCAGCCGCTTTATCCATTAGAGCGGCAGACATCTTAGGGTCCTTGGTTGCCTTGGCGATTCCAAACAGGATCGCCGCTTGACGCACGAAGTACGCTTTTGCGATCACGGTCTTTCCCTTGGTATCCCAGCGCCGCATATTCCAAGCAGAAATCGGGCATTCGTTTCGGCACCGATGGTACAAAAGTGTACATGGCGGTTTTTGGGCAACACCCTGGAACCTTGGACAAAAAGCCAAAATTGGAACCGAGTTGCACGGGTGCGGAGATCGAACTGCTCGACGACTGCGATCTCGGCGTTCGTGACGGTCACCGAAACCGGCTTCGTTGAGCCTTCGGTCGGCAGGAACGAGCGCGCCGCTTGACGAGGTCTCGAACAGTTGCGCGATTGCATGCGCCAAGGACCCGCTGGGTCTCGCCGGTCTTCACGACGATGTAGCCGAGCCTTGCGATGCTCGCTGTTCCGCCAATGGCCTTGACGCAATGTTGCACTGGAGCGAGCGTCAAAGAATACCAACGGCGTCATAGAGCACCGTCAGTGACACGGCCAACGCCCCACGCCGATGGTGCCGCAGGAATGTGAAGCTCGTCGGTTCCTATACAATTTGCGATGGCGCAAGCATGATAGTGCGGTGGCAGCATCGTCGGTCAGTGTGCGACCAGATTGGGCTCAGCGGTCGGCACTCTCCAACTGAGTTCTTGCGCCGCTGTCGCCCGCCCCCTCATTGTTCCCAATCGCCTTGGCGTGGGCGGCTTTGTGGCGGCGACGACCTGATAGGGCGGCTCGCTCCATGAGGGCGCTGAGCCTCAGCAAGTTCAGCAAAGGCGTGCCTGAATTTGCGCAAAGGATAAAGAAAGATGCTGCGATCAGTGTAGGCAGAAGCGAATTTCGGAGCGTGCTTCGGGGGGTGTCCGACCGGTGGTCCCGCGCGACCTGGCGCGGTCTCGGCTGCCGGTACAACCGGCGAGGTGGCGATGTCGGCGCGCCCGGATGTTTCCTGCGGCGCGGCTGAAACGCTTGCCGCCCCTTCTTCGGCAGGCCCAGTAGCGACGATAGCTGCCGGTTCGCGTACTGCTTCCGTGGTGGTGGTTGCAGGCGTAAGGGCGTTCCCCGACAGTTGTACAAACAACGCATAGCCGCTGACCGCGACGACCGACATCCCGGCAAGCGCCATTACACCGGAAGCGACCTTGTGGACCTTGTCGGCGGCAGCCGGCTTTGGCGCTTGCTCCTGCTCATAGTGCGCGACTGTCAACAGATGATCATAAGCAGCACGCTGCTCGGCATCGCCGAGAATCTCGTTGGCACGCACGATTCGACGGAATTTAAGTCCGGCATCCAGGTCTTCCGGATTGATGTCAGGATGGACTCGCTTGACCGCGCGACGGAAGGCAGCCCTCAACTCATCGGCATCGTCGTTCGGAAGCGCGCCGAGCAGGTCGTAAAGCGTCTCCATGGCAATGCTCTCGCTGTCGGTTTCCTTTATCCACTTTCCGCTGCGAAATCCCCAAAGGAACAAGCCCTCGTCCTATCGATGATTCTTTTTCAGCGGGGCAGAAAAATGACCGAACTGTGCGCAACGCGAATGGAACTCAACTACCGAAAGGTGCCACAGGTAGGGCGACGATATGATGAACATGCGCGCTCGCGACCCGCACCTAAGATCAATATTGCTCAGACTGATCGAAATGTTTTTGTAACGAACATCATTGATGTCGAAACCTTGCGGCACCTTGTCCGAAACGGACAAGGTCGACTCGGGCCGCATGCCGCGCCGCAGGAAGCGATCCACCGCTCAGAACGACGATGGATGATCCGAAGTCGGAGGAGTGACGCGCCGTCATCGAAGTTGGCATGAACAAATGCTCACGCCAACATCGTGCCAACAATTTTGAAAGTTGGACGCGCGTAGGAAGCCCGCTGATGCGCTCGACACGTCGACCGGTCAATGAGAGCGGCTCGACCGGAAACCGAATCCAGACCACCTCCGCCGGGCTCTGGTGCCCACCGTGGCGTCGGCCGAGCTCTCTTCGGTGGTGCTGGCCGCTCTACATTTTTTGCGCAATTTGGTGGAGGTCGTGGAGGATGTGCACGCCTCACTTAAGCGTGAGGCCGCGAAATAGCGAAGTAACAGAAGCCTGACCGCAATCCCCTTATCTCAGCTCCATTTCATGTTCATGTTTGTTTGTGTTTGCCGCGAATGCGACGTTGGAGGTTCAGATGACGCCTTTTTTGATCCTGACGCGAGCCGCGATCATCGGTTGGACGACGCTCGCCGTGCTCCCGCTTGAGTTAGCTTACGATGTCGTCGAGCGCGAACTGGAGCGGCGAGGTGTCGAGGAACCGTAAACGAGATGCGGCTATACGACGGTGTTGTCGAGCCGAATATGTCGGCACGCGACGTCCGCAACGGGTCATTAACGGAAGTCCCCGCTCGGCGTCGTCATGTCTGCTTCGCCCTCAGCAGCGGACAGCGCAAGCGCGGCCGAAAATGTCGGCTAAGTGCCGATAGGCGACGTCACTGATATGGCCAGAAATGAGTAAGGCCGCCTGCCAAGGCGGCCTCAATTTTCTCAAATGGCACGTCCCCCGATCAGACCTTTCCCGCGGCTGCTTCGAGGATGAGTTGCGTAATCTCGTCAGGATGGGAGATCAGCGCCAGATGGCTTCCCTTGACCTCAAGAAGTCTTGGCGCCCATGCGCTTCGCCATGAAGCGCTGCAGGTCGGGATTGATGGTGCGATCTTCGGTCGAGACGGCGTAGTAGCTCGGCTTCGACCGCCAAGCCGCGTTCGTCGTCTTGCCGGCGAGCAGCGTCTTATTGAACGGCTGCTGCACGGCATAGAGCACCTTCGCCTTCTTCTCAGGAAGGTCACCCCCAAAGTCGCGCAGGAAGGCGGCCTCGGATAGGCGCCCCTCATCGCCGTCGAACACGATGCCGGCTGACGCCGGTGGCGTCGGATAGGTCTTGGCGAGCGCGGTGTAGTCCTCGCCCGCGTCCGGTGCACGCGCCGCCACGTAAACGAGTGACGAGACATTCGTATGCATGCCGGCCTCGGTGACGATCATGCCCGAGAAAGAATGGCCGACCAGCACCGTCGGACCATCCTGGCGCGCCAGCACGCGCTCGGCGGCTGCGACGGCTTCTGGCAATGTCGTCAACGGGTTCTGCACTGAGGTTGCGTTCAGCCCTGCGGCCTGCAAACGCGCAACCACTTCGGTCCAGCAGGAGCCGTCGGCAAACAGGCCGTGCACGAGCACGACATTGCGTAGCTTCATCGGTGCTGCACGAGCAGCAGTATCGCGGCTGGGGATCATCGAAGCCGCTGCTCCGGCAAGCAGGGCCGTGGAAAAATCGCGTCTGTTGATCATCATTGTCTTTCTCCTAGGTTGGTTAGGGTGGACCCAAATCGGTGCGGCAAGTCGGGCCGTTCAATCGGGCTTTGGCGGTAGCGCATCGACATCAGCCGAGCGGACGACAGCACCATCGTGCACGCAGACATCGATCGTCGTGGTAGTAAGAGGCGCGCAAGCTAAGACATCTCAACACCGGAGATCTCTTCGCAAATGTCGAACAGCGTGGCCTGAAGAGCGATTTCCCGGCTCTGCGGATTCGGCTCGCGAGGCTTGAGGTGATAGAAATAGCCGGCAGTCTTCTGAGCTTCGGGATCGTCGCTCGCCGCTAGCCACGCCTGGGTGAGATGTGCTTGATCGATATCATCGGGCGCGCCTGGGCCACCCATCTTGGTGGGGACCCAGCCCGGCTCCAGCGCGTTCGACTGCACGTCAGGCCACAGGCGGGCAACGGCGAAGGCGAGCATGGCGTCATGCAATTTGCTCTCAGCGTAGGCCGTCGATCCGTCCCAGCGCCGCTTTCGCCAAAGGATGTCGTTCAGGTTGGCGTTTGCGTGGTGGTGCATGCCCGAGCTTAGATAGACCAGCCGCTTTGGCTTTTCTATCAGTGCGGTGAGAAGATAGGCGGCGAGCGTGTTGATCGCGAAAACGTGCGGCAAGCCGTCGGCCGTGACGCGATGGCCTTCCCGATAGCCGACCGCAGCGTTGTGAATCACTGCGTCGAAACGACCGAGCCCGTTGACCTTTGCTGCGACGTCCCTGGTGCCGCCGATCGTTTCCAGATCGCCCGTTACCACTGCCTCGGCCTGGGGGAGCGCGCGTTTGGCATCATCGGCCCGGGCAGCGTTGCGAGCGTGGAGGACCACCTGATGACCTTGATTGACGAGCAGTTCGCCTGCGGCGAGGCCGAGACCGGTTGACGAGCCGGATATAAAGATGCGTGACATGGTGTTTCCCCTTGGGGCTGGCCAGCGGATCGGTATCCGCAGGCGCAAAGTTGATCTTCAGGATTCTCTGGCTGCGGGCGGTGACCACGAGCACGGCACCAAGGAGCGCGCAGATGACGCCGAACAGATAAACGGCGGCGTAGCCGAACTGCCCAGCGATCGCGCCCGCCGCAGGGCCGGACAATCCGTAAGCGATGTCGAGGAACGCAACGAATGCTCCCATCGCGCTGCCGCGATTGGCCGGAAGCACCCGTTTCAGGGCCTCCACCCCGAGCGCCGGGAATACCAATGCGCAGCCGAGGCCGGTGACCAGCGCACCGGCAAGCGCGACGACTTCCTGGTGAGCACCCCACAGCATCGCCTGGCCGACCGCCTCGACGATCAGCGACCACAGCGCGACGCGATAGCCGCTCGTCCTGTCCGGCAAAGACCCGAGGACCACGCGAACGAATATGAAGCCGATGCCGAAGGCGGTCATGACGAGGCCAGCATGACCCCAGCTCCGCGCCGCGAAGAAGAGCGAGGCGAACGCGGTCAGGCCCGACAGTCCGACGCCCTGCAGCATCAGGCCGAGGCCTTCCCGCCAGATCTGGCCGATCACGCTGAAAAAGGACAGACGCCGACCCGCCGGGCTCGTGTAAGACACTTCGCCGAAGGCGGCGACCGCCGCAATCAGTGGTGCGACGATGCAGGCGACCATGGCGGCCTCAAGCCCGTAAGTCTGATAGATCGCCATACCGATCGGCGCGCCGATGGCGAGCGCAGCGAACATTGCGATGCCCGTCCAGGACATCGACATGCCTGCGCGCTGCGGGCCGACCGAGGCGATCGACCAGGAGACGCAGCCAGTGACGAATTGGCTCTCGCCGAAGCCGCCGACCAAACGGCCGACGACAATGGTGACGAGGCTGATCGCCGTGGATAACCCCGGCATGGCCGCGACGAGATAGAGCAAGCCGCCTAACGCGCAGACCACCGCACCCTGAAGCGCCGAGCGCTTGCCACCATGATGATCGGCGAGTCTTCCCGCATAGCCGCGCGTCAGCACGGTCGCGAGGAACTGGATGCCGATCGCCAGCCCGACGATCAGATTGCTGAAGCCCAGTTTGTCGTGGACGAACAGGGGTATCACCGGCAACGGCAGGCCGACGGCGAGATAGCCGCAGAAAAGTGCCGCAATGATGCCCGGCGCGGGACGAGAAAGGTGAACTGGCGTGGCCTCCGATTGATTTACGACCTTGGCAACGAGTGCTGACATGACAGCCTCCGCGAAATTGGATTGAGGGGATGACGCCGGCCGTTCTTCGGACGGCGACGTCGAATCAGGCCGCGGCCTTCGCGGACGTGGAAGTGCCAAACAGGTCAGAGCGATAACCGCTCGTCTCGAGCAGATAGTCGCGCGAACCAGTCACGTCGGCCGTGAGCTTGGCGACATCGATGCCGACCAGCTTGCCGGCACGCTTGCGGATTGCGCCGGCGACCATGACCGTATCAACGTCGGAGCGCCCGACAGCCTGGACGATCGTGCCGATGGCATTGGTCAAAGGGAACACGCCGACGCCGTCGGTGCGCACCATGATGATGTCGGCCTGCTTGCCAGGCGTCAGGGTACCGATCTCGATCTCGAGACCCGCGGCGCGGGCGCCATTCACGGTCGCGGCCTTGAGAACTGCTTCCACCGAGATCGGCGCGGGCACATTCTGCTCGCCCCGGAAGCGACGGTAGCGCATCGCAGAGCGCTGTTGCCCGAACAAAGCGTGCATCTCTCCGAACAAGTCACTGCCGAAGGCTGTGTCGAGGTCGATGCCGAGCGCCGGAGCCAGGCCGTGATCGATCGCCTGCTGGTAGGCGAAGCTCTCATCGTCGAACCCGAACAGCGCGTCCGAGCGTGGGTTGACGGTGACATTGACGCCCGCGTCCGCAAACAGCTTCCAAGTCTCCTGCGGCACCCGGGTGCAGTGATTGAAGATATTGTGCGGGCCCAGTACGCCGGGTTCGGCAAACTCCGGTTCAAGCTTGGCGAGGTCGCCGATGAACTCCGTCAGGATACGCATATCGAGGTCACGCGCGACCTTCCACCAGTCGCGATTGAGCTGGCCGAACAGGCCGACCCGAACCAGGCCGGTGCCGTGGTTCCAATTGTCGGCGAGACGCTTGAGGTCGGTTGGCAAGTGGGCCGCCGAGGCCTTCTTGTCCATCGCGGCGCCAACCATGTGCAGCGCGCGGATGCCGGCATCGTCAAGCGCGTCGAGCGCCGCATCGGTATGACCCGGACTGCGCGACGAGTGGCAAGCATCGATGATGGTGGTGATGCCGGCATCGAGCGACGCGGCCGCCGTGAGCTTCGTGCTCAGATACATGTCGAGCGGACGGTAGTGCGCACCCAGCGTCTCTGCCACGACGCCGATATAGGCAAAGAGATCGTCGACGTCAGGCATCAAGCGGCGCATCACGCCGAGCCACATGTGATGGTGGGCGTCAACGAGGCCCGGCATGACGACGTTGCCGGTTGCGTCGATCACCTCGGCGCCATCAGCCTGGAGGTTCGCGCCCACCGCGGCGATGCGGCCGCTATCGACCAGCACATCGCCCGTGGAGAGATTGGGAGCCTTGGGGTCCATCGTGATGACGGTGCCGCCTTTGAAGAGGGTAAGGCCATGGTTCTGCTGGCTCATCGGTCAAGTCCTTCCTTTGCGTTTCCGGGTCGCTGACAGCCTTATCGCGCCAAAAAGGCCTTGAATTAAGTGACGTTATGTCAGATGGCTTCTGATTTTATGTCAGGAATGAAACTTATGCCCATGGGGCGGCGGACTGTGGTCCCTGATCGTCTTCGCGCTGGCTCAAAGTGACCATCAGCAGTAAATGGCCCTAGTCGCCTGGCGCTGCGATGGTGATGATCATTATGTTCGCCTTGTGCGTGGACTGGCGTTCACGACAAATTCCGGGGAGACTGTTATTGCGATTCCCAAACAAAAAGGGCGGCCTCACGGCCGCCCTTCGACACGGAATCAGACCTGGTTACGAAACAACGAGCCTCATTGGCAGTCGTTGCGGCTATCCCAGGCGCCTTCACCGCGCCAGGCAGACCACGCTTGATAATCAGTCTGCGGGTTGTACGGGTTACCTGGCTCCGTGCTGCACCAGCGCGCGCCGTTATTGGCAGAGCCATAAGCATTGCGCAACGTCTCGCTGGAGCTGCCGGCGCCTCGTGAGTGTGGCGCGCGGAAGCAGGCGCTATTTGGGCTGCCGATCCTGCAATCAGCAAAGCGCCGAGAGCGGACATGATTGTCTTATGCATCTTTGTCTCCATCGACGAGGTGCGCGGCGGGAAGAACGGCTCGCGCGAGTGATCCATTTGGAAGTCGTTAGAGCACCGCAGCAGTGAGGTCACTGCCTCGCCTGCACGCGTTATGGCGCCAAAAGAGCCTTGAATTGATAGTGACCTTATGTCAGATGATTACTGACCGTGTGTCAGGGTTTGGCTTATGCCGTTCGATGGGAAGAAGAGATCGTCCGGAGTGAGCGTTCTCGCTGCGGTCGTCGACGGCGGGAGCTTCGTGAAGGCCGCGGAACTGATCGGGCTTACCGATTCCGGCGTGAGCCGTGCGATCAGCCGGCTGGAGACCCGCCTTGCGTGCGGCTGCTCGATCGCACGACGCGATCGGTGACTCTGACCGACGAGGGGCGGCGCTTCTATGAGGAGGTGAAGCCGCACCTCAACGCGATTGAGGACGCGGCGATTGTCGCCGCCGGCGCGGTCTCGGCCGGTGCGCGGCCGGCTGAGGATCGACATTGATCCCTTCTTCCTGCCGCTGGTGCTGGCGGGCCGCCTCGGCAGTCTTCTGCGAGCGCTATCCGGAGCTCTCGATCGAGTTCGTGACCAGCGAACATGTCGGCGATTTGGTGTCGGAAGGCATCGATCTCGCCATCCGCTTCGGCCAACCGCGCCTTGCGAGCCTCGTTGCCCGCAAGCTGATCGAGGCGCCGATCCTGACCGTGGCTTCGCCGCGCTATCTCGAACGATACGGCAGGCCCACGCACCCGTCGGACGTCTCGCCGACCATCGCTGCCTGCAATTCCTCGATCCCTATACGGGACGGCCGTTCGAGTGGGAGTTCATCCGCGGCGAGGAGATGGTCGACGTGCCGACCAGCGGCCCGCTCACCTTCACCGATCCCAAGTCCATGCTGCAGGAGTGCGTCGCCGGCACGGGCATCGCCCAGATCATCGGCTGGGGTGTCGGGCAGTTGCTGCCGAGGGCGTTCTGATCGACCTCTTTCCGGATTGGCACGGCGAGCGCTTTCCGTTGTTCGCCTTCCATCCGTCCCGCAAACATCCGCCGGCGAAAGTGCGCGCTTTTACGGACTTCTGTGTCGAGTTCCTTGGTAAGCTATGATCGACGTGCTGGTCATCGATCGCAGCACATCGGCTTGAAGCTCACGCATGCCGCGTGGCCAGGCGTTCGCACAACAGTCGGCAAGATAACGACAGCCGCAGGGGCGGGCATTTAGGTGGATC
>CAWBIR010000008.1:0-799869 GCA_963788885.1 uncultured Alphaproteobacteria bacterium
ATGTCGCGTGATCTCTTTCGAGTTGCGCAGCCGGTTCGTGTCGAACGGGCCCGGCAGCAAATTATTGATCGTCACGCCCGATGACGAAACCGATGGCACGAGGCCGAATACGAAGTTTGTCAGGGCGGCGCGAGCCGCGTTGGAGAGACCGAGAACCGGGATCGGCACACGCACGGTCGATGAAGTGATATTGACGATGCGGCCGAACTTTCTGTGGACCATGCCGTCGAGGACGAGTCGTATGAGTTCAACGGCGCTCAGGAGATTGGCATCGAGCGCCGCAACCCAGGTGTTGCGGTCCCAGTCGCGGAAGTCGCCCGGCGGCGGACCGCCGGCGTTGTTCACCAGGATGTCGGGCTCGCCTGACGCATTCACCAGCGCCATACGCACGCTTGCGTCTGTGATGTCTCCCGCGACGGTCCGGATGTCGATTTCGTTCACTTCGGAACGGAGTGCTTTGGCAGCCTGATCGAGCGCATCGGGATCTCGCCCGTTCATGACGAGGTCGGCTCCTTCGCGGGCGAGCGCCTTGGCGCATGCGAAGCCCAGTCCCTTGCTCGATGCGCAGACGATCGCCCGCTTGCCCTGCAATCCAAGATCCATTGTTCCCGTCCCTTAGCAGCCGGCGTCCGAGGCCTTGCCTTGCGCGTTACGCGCTGTCCAGGATGAAAGACACGCTGCCGAGCCCGCCGATATGCGCGTTCACCTTGTCGCCACGCGAGAGCGCCACCATCGGCCCGAGAGCGCCCGTGAGAACCACGTCGCCGGCACGCAACGGCACGGTGCGCGCGAGCCAGGCAGCGGCGTTCAACGGATGCCCGAGGCAGGCCGCCCCCGCTCCAACTGACACGATCGCTCCATTCACCTCGGTCGCCATTCCGCAGGTGAAAAGGTCAAGGCCGTCGAGCGAGCGTTGTTCGTCGCCGAGAACGTAGAATCCTGACGAGCCATTATCTGCGACCGTGTCGGCAAACGTGATCTTCCAGTCGGCGATGCGGCTGTCGACGATTTCAATCGCCGCGACGGCATGCGAGGTGGCGGCGCGGACCGCCTCAGGCGTGACGTTCGGGCCGTGGAGATCGGCCTTCAACACCAGCGCGATCTCTGCTTCCGCCTTGGGTTGGAGCACGCGCGCGGGGTCGAGCCTGCCGCCGTTCGGCACCGCCATGTCCGCGAACAGCGCGCCGTAGTCAGGCTGGTCGACGCCAAGCTGCGCCTGAACCGCCTTGGCCGTCAGGCCGATCTTGCGGCCGACCAGCCGGCGGCCCTGGCTTTCCCAGAAGCGGGTGTTGATCTCCTGGATGCGGTACGCTCCAGCCCCATCGCCTGGGGCCAACGCATCGCGCAGCGGCGGGATGGCGCCGCTGCGATAGGCCTCGCGCAACCGGGAGGCGAGCGCTTCTTCGATCGGGTTCGGCGTGATCTGATTTGCCATCGGCTCTCCAAGCAACTTCGGATCTTCACGCGACAGCGGCCTTTGCGCCGGCATCGAAGCTGACGCTGGTGTCCCGCTCGATGCCGCTTCGCCGCCACTCCGCGATGACTTGCTCGTATTCGAGCGGACCCCCGCCATAGGTGGCGCCGATGAAAGTCGGACGGTCCTTGTAGTCGTTCTCGTTGTTCAGGAAGCCGGGTGTGCACTCCTCGTAGAAGTGCTGGTGATCGACGTGCTTCTCGGCGAGCGTGGCCTGCCAGCGATCCTCAGCCTCCGGCCTCACCTCCATCGTCTGGACGCCCTCGCTGAGGCAGCGTTCGATGATTTCGGTGGCATGTTCCGCCTGCATCGAAAGCGTGTGCGTGAAGTTGAACGCGGTGGTGCCCTGCGCCGTGCCGCCGATGATGTGAAAATTCGGAAAGCCCGACATCTGTGTGCCGTGGAGGGTGCGCACACCGTCCTTCCATTTCGCTTCGAGCGTCTGCCCGCCGCGCCCGAGAACCTCATAGCCGCCGACCTTGTGGGGAGCTGCGCCGACGTCGAAGCCGGTGGCGAGGATGATGCAATCGGCCGGGTATTCGACGCCGCCCGCGACCACGCCGGAGCCTGTGATCCGCTCCACCCCGCGGCCATCGGTGTCGACCAACTCCACATTGTCGCGATTGAACGCCTGCAGGAAGTCGTCGCTGTAGAGCGGCCGCTTGCAGAGATAATTGTACCAGGGCTGAAGCGCATCGGCGACTTCCGGCTGCTTCACCGTCGCCGCAACGCGCGCGCGCAACTCTTCCATCTTGGAATAATCGATGCGCTGCATGAGCGCCGGCGGGGGCGTCGGATCGCCGGTTCGATGGCGTTCCGCCATGGCGGCGCTGAATCGGACCCAGAAGTCCGTCCAGCGGTCGGCGACGACATTCTCATGCACCGGCACGCAGGTGATCACCGACAGGAAGTTGCGCATGCGCTCGCGCTGCCATCCCTTGGGCTGACCGGCAAACCAGTTGCGGTCGGTAGGGGTGTTGTTGCGCTCGTCGATCGCGGAGGGAGTCCGTTGGAAAACGGTGACCCGTGCCGCATCCTCCGCGAGATGCGGAACGATCTGGACCGCTGTCGCGCCCGTCCCGATAACGGCAATGCGCTTGTCGGCGAGCTTCGTCATCGGGGATGCCGCGTCGCCGCCGGTGTAGCCGTAGTCCCAGCGGCTCGAATGGAAGATGCGGCCCTTGAAATCGCGGATGCCGGGAATGTTCGGCAGTTTGACCTTGGCCAGCGGACCCTGGCCCACGGCGATGAAGCGCGCACGGATGGTGTCGCCGCGATCGCTTTCGACGGTCCATCGCGCGGCAGCATCGTCCCAGGCGATCCGCGTGACCTTGGTCTGGAACAAGGCGCGCCCGTAAAGATCGTAGTGACGGCCGATCGCCTGGCAGTGGGCAAATATCTCGGCGCCTTCGGCATAGCGTTCGCTGGGCACCGTCCCGACTTCTTCCAGCAGCGGCATGTAGCAGTAGGATTCGATGTCGCATCGAACGCCCGGGTAGCGGTTCCAGTACCAGGTGCCGCCGAAGTCGCCGCCCTGCTCGACGATGCGGAAGGACTCGATGCCCCGTTTCACGAGTTCGGTCGCGGTCAATAGTCCGGCGAAACCTCCGCCGACGATGACGACGTCGACCGCCTCGTTTCGCGCTTCGCGACCGAAGCCGGGTTCCACATAGGGATCGTCGGTGAAGCCGGCGAATTCGCCTTCGGCGGCGACATACTGCCGTCCCGCCATGTCGTTGAGCCGCTTGTCGCGCTCCCTGAGATACTTGGCACGCAGCGCTTCGGGATCGTGACTTCCTGCAGGCGTCGCTGGCTTCTGCATCGCTTTTCCTCCCGTTCGAGACCTCGTTCATTCCATCGGGCGCCGGTTTGCCTCTTCGGGCGTTTTTCCGGCGCGGAACGTTTCGTCGAGCGGGAAGTATAGCCAGATTAAACTGGCATGCAAGTATGTCAGGCTGATTTTATCGATTTTGTCTCGGTCCGGGTCAGGACTGCCGCGGCGACCGACGCGATGTGCTCCTCGGCCGCCCGGCGCGCGCCCGAGGGCTCTCGCCGCGCGATGGCGTCAATGATGGGCTCGTGCTCCTGCGCGACGCCGGCGCCGAGCGTGTCGAAGCCGATCGCGTGATTGATGAAGAAGTCCGACATGTTGAAATTGGCGCTCTGTTTCTCCTCCACCAGCGCGGAATGAGCCATCGCGGCGATGAGCTGATGGAAATTGCGGTTCAGTTCGGCGTAGTGCCCGCGCAAGGCGTCACGGTCATTGGCGATCTCGACGATCCGCCGCTGCTGCTCGCGAAGCTCGGCGAGCTGCTGGTCGGTGCGGCGCGCCGCCGCCAGCTCGGCCAATAGGCCCTCCATTCGCTGAAACATCAGATAAAAATCGGCGACGGCGTTCCTGTCAGGGTTGATCACCTGGCATCCGACCTGGGGAATGATTCGGACGAAACCATCCGCCGCAAGCCAGTTGAGCGCCGACATGATCGGCTGGCGGCTGACGCCGAATTCGGCTGCGAGTTCTCGCACGAGAATGCGCTCGCCGAAGGCATATCGGGCGCTAACGAGCCGTTGCACGAGAAGGTCGTAGATCTCGCTTTGCTTGCTTGGGGTGGCGGCCGCCCGGCGGCGGCCCTCAAAATGATTGGTGCGCATGCTTCCATCCTAGCAGGTCAAATATACCTCCGCTGGGACAAAATCCGGCATCTCACACCTTTACAGGCAAATCTGACATGTTAGTATGTCAGAAATGAAAAGGGAGGACGGCATGTACTTGTGGCCGGAGATCGCAAGCGGCGCGCTGCGCCTGTCCCATGTTGACGCTGGCGGAATCCGAACGCGTTACATCGAAGCGGGCAATCCATCGGACGATGAAGCTGTGGTGTTCGTGCCGGGGACGGGCGGGCACCTCGAGGCTTTCATCCGCAACCTGCTGCCCCACGGCGAGAGATATCGAACCATCGCGCTCGATATGATTGGGCACGGCTATACCGACAAGCCGGATCACGACTACGAGATACGTCACTATGTCAGACACCTTGCGGACTTCAGCCATGCGCTCGGCCTGAAGCGCATCCACCTTCATGGCGAGTCGCTGGGGGGCTGGATCGCAGCCCAGTTCGCAATCGACCATCCGGAACGCGTCGCGACGCTGACGCTCAACACGGCGGGTGGCCTCAATACCGATCCGGCGGTCATGCAACGCGTCTATACCGTGACGATGAAGGCGGTCGCGGAGGCGAGCCCGGCAACGGTCCGCGCGCGTCTCGAGTGGCTCATGAACGATCCCAAACGCGTCACCGACGACCTCGTGGAGCTGCGCCTTGCGATCTACACTCAGCCCGGCTTTCTGCGCGCGATGGAGCACATCCTGTGCCTGCAGAACATGGACATTCGGATGCGCAATGTACTGACCGACAAATCGCTGTCTCGCATCAACGCACCCACGCTGGTGATCTGGACCGACCACGATCCGACCGCGCCGGTTGCGATCGGCGAACGCTTTTGCGCAGCGATTCCCAACGCAGAAGCCTTGGTCGTGATGCAGGACTGCGCGCACTGGCCGCAATGGGAGAAGGCGGACGATTTCAACCGCCTGCATCTGGCATTCCTGGCCAGGCATACCCGGCAGCCCCGGATCGCCACCGTCGCCTGAAGGAGCAACGACCATGCAAGTCAAAATGATTTGTGCTTCGCATACGCCTCTGATGGATCACGTCGAGGCCGATCCCGCGGTGGATCGCGAGGTGAGGGACCATTTCGCAAAGCTGGCGGCCGAGGTGCGCGACTTCGACCCTGAGCTTGTCATCATCTTCGGCCCCGACCATTTCAAGGGCATCTTCTACGACATGATGCCGCCGTTCACGGTCGGCGTGCGCGCCACCGCGATCGGCGACTACGACATCGGCAGCGGCGACTTCAACGTTCCCGAGCAACTCGCCCTCGAATGCGTCTCCGCGGTACGCTCGGAGGACATCGACGTCGCGCTCTCCTACAGGATGCAGGCCGATCACGGCTTCGCGCAGTTGCTGGTGCTGCTCACCGGCCGGGTCGACTCCTACCGGGTCCTGCCCATCCACATCAATTGCTCAGCTCCGCCGCTGCCGTCGTTCCGTCGTGTCGAGGCGCTGGGCGGTGCCGTCGGCCGATGGGCAGCCGGGCTGAATAGCCGGGTATTGATCCTGGGGTCCGGCGGATTGAGTCATGACCCGCCGATCCCGCGGATCGACACGGCGCCGCCGCAGGTGGCAGAGATGCTGATCGCGGGGCGCAATCCTCCGCTCGAGGCGCGGCGCGCGCGCGAACAGGCCAATTTCGAGATGGCGCGCAAACTGGCGCGGGGCGAGGGCAAGGCCACTCCGCTCAATGCCGAGTGGGATCGCGCCTTCATGGCGCAGATGGAGGCGGGCGACCGCACGACCGTGGGCACCCTGAGCGAGGCGGATCTGACCAGGATTGCCGGCTGCGGCGGTCACGAAGTGCGAACCTGGGTGGCGGCCTATGCGGCGATGAACGCCATCGGTCCCCATCGACCGCGGCACATCTACTATCATGACATTCCGCAGTGGAACGCGGGCATGGGAATTGCAGCAGCCGATTTCGATAGACCGGCGGCCTGAACGGGCTATGACTGCGGCATGGACTCCATTCAAGGTCCAGCCGGGACGTGTTGCACAAGTGGCTCGCGATTTTCGTAACGAGTTGAGATCAGATGAATAGAACGACAGCACGGGAGGCCAGCGATGCCGAGCAAGATCGACTTCGGTTCATTCCAGGTGAATTTTCTTCGCAGCAAGCACGACACCAAGGGAGCCCTCGATATTTTCGAGCTCATCCTCAGCCCGGGCGGCAGGATGCCGGTTCCGCACTATCACGAATCCTGGGAGGAGACGATCTACGGGCTGCAAGGCACCGTAACCTACACGATCGCGGGCGAGCGCTGCGACATCGAGCCGGGCGGCACGGTCTTCGTGCCCCGCGGCGTGGTGCACGGTTTCTCAAATCTGTCGGGCACTGTTGCGAAATGTCTGTGCGTCTTGACGCCCGGCGTATTGGGCCCGGAATATTTTGAAGAGCTTGCCGCGGAGATCGCGACCGGCAAGCCAAATCCCGCTGTCATGGCCGGCATCATGAAGCGGTATGGATTGATTCCCGCGGCCAGCTAGCAGGAAGACGAGATCTTGGAACAGATCGTCAAGGAACAGATCGTCAAGGTCATGGCGACGGCGTCGGTGACGTGTGAGGCCGCCAATGCGCTGATCGAGGCGGCCATGAAGGCCGGCCGCGACCTGGGCTTTGACGCCGCGGTTGCCGTCACCGATGCGACCGGCAATCTGCGCGCGTTCCAGCGTGCGGACGGTGCGCCCTTCTTCACCGCGGAGGTTGCCGTCGCCAAGGCCTGGACCGCTGCCTCCTGCGGAATCCCGACGCATGTCTGGAACGACTACATCGCCGATCCCAAGCTCGCGCCGCTCGCCAATGTCCGGAAATTGATGGCTGTCGGCGGCGGCCTGCCGTTGTTCCACGACCGGATGCTGATCGGCGGCATCGGCGTTTCCGGCGGAAGTCACGAACAGGACCGCCAGGCGGCCAGCACCGCTGTGGCTAGCCTCGGATTTGAAATGGCAGGCGCCTGAAACATCCGTGCGGGTCCTGCTTTCGCACGCCTGGTACGAAATCGACATCAATGGCCTGATTATTCGCGGGCTTGGGAAACTCGGGCTCGTGCACGACGCTTTTGGCGGCGGGCGCGCGTCGGCGGTCCCGACCGGGCAGACTTCGCGAGCCGCTTCCGTCGGCATCGAGCAGTCCGAACTCTTTCCAGAGTAACCCGGGACCGTAGAGCCGGACCGCATCGGAGCCACAGCACTCGCTGAAAGTGGTCCGTCTTCGCTTTCGTTTCACTCAAGCTTCGCCGGACACGCTTCGTCTTTGATTTTACGTGGCTGCGCCACGCGTAGCCCGTTACAAGTCCGCCTTCGCCGGAGGCTTCGGCGTGACAGCCTTCGCTCGCTTTCGCCATGATAGACTGAAGCTAGCTCGCCAAGCCGTAGCTCGCTGAAAGCGAGCGAAGCGTGGTGGGCCCGGCAGGACTCGAACCTGCAACCAGACCGTTATGAGCGGCCGGCTCTAACCATTGAGCTACAGGCCCCCGCGCAAATGGCCGAAAGTCACGGCCACGCGGTTGCGGGATGACCCTTACAATGGGTGGCGTGTTCCGGCAATGGCGGGTGTTTCGCAACCGAAGTCAATTTCTGATTTTCCGAAATTGACTTGACGGCCGGGTAGAAACAGGAATATGCCGATTCGTATCCCGCGCTCCTCAAGAGGGGCGTTTCGCGATCGTCACGAACGTTGGGCGCGGGACGCGATGGACGCTGCGGTGCGAGCGACGAACGCAACGTGAGCGGACGGCGAAGTCGTGTGGTCCTGATGCCTCGACGCCGGCATCAACCTGGTGACGATGCTTACGCATCGTGACCTGGGACGGTGGCAACAAAGCCGATCACCGGGGAGATCACGAAGCAAGCCGTAAAACCATTGCGCGGGGAATGCCGGGCGGTTCCGGCGTCTGACCCGTGGTGACTAACTCGTGTGCTTTCTATTTTGCACGCGAGGCTGCGGGCGCGCCGAGCGCCCGGCATTCCCTGCGCCCTCTCATTCGAGGGCAAGTTCAACAACTCGGGTGCGATTGCGCCGCGAAAAGGTGAGGGTGTGTGCTTTCTTATCCCTCCCCCGCATTACGCGTGGGGAGGGTGGCCGTCGCGAAGCGACGGTCGGGTGGGGGCCATGGATGGTACCGAAAGAGCGATATCGAAAGCGGTTTTTTGACAACCCCCACCCCGACGCTCGTTTCACTCGCGTCGACCTCGAGAGCGAGCTCGCTCGCCTCGGACCCCACAAGGGGGAGGGAGAAGAAAGCGTACGCTCAATCCACCGAAACGCCGGCGAACTCGACCACCTTGCGCCATTTCTCGGTCTCGTCCGCAATCAGCTTGCCGAATTCGGCAGGGGTCATCGGCTTCGGGATGCCGCCGACGGTCGTGAGCCGTTCGACGAGCTTCGGGTCTTTCAGCGCTTCGCCGACTGCCTTGTTGAGGATTTCCACGATCTCCGGCGGCGTGCCCTTTGGCGCGGAGATGCCGTAGAAGCCGACCAATTCGAATCCCGGCACGGTCTCGGCGATCGCGGGCACGTCGGGCAGGCCGGTCCAGCGCTGCGGCGAGGTGACGCCGAGCGCGCGCACCGAGCCGCCCCGCGATTGCTCGAGCCCCGCCGGCAGGTTGTCGAAGATCAGCTGCACCTTGTTGGAGATGATGTCGGGATAGGCGACCATCGATCCGCGATAGGGCACGTGCAGCATGTTGCAGCCGGTCATCGCCTTGAACAATTCGCCGGACATATGCACCGAGGTGCCGAGGCCCGACGAGGCATAGCTCACCTTGCCCGGATTGGCCTTGCAGTAGTCGATGAACTCCTTGACGGTCTTCACCGGCATTGCGTTGGAGACGACCAGCATGTTGGTCAATTGCATGATGCTCGCGACCGGCACGGTGTCGCGGATGAAATCGTAGCTGAGATGTTTGTAGAGCGAGGTCGAGATCGCGTTGTTCGGCGCGACGAACAAAATCGTGTAGCCATCGGGTGTCGAGTTGATGGCGGTTGCGGCGGCAATGTTGCCGCCGGAGCCGGCGCGGTTCTCGACCACGAATTGCTGGCCGAGACGTTCCGACAGCCATTGCGCCATGATGCGCGCCACCACGTCGACCGGGCCGCCGGCGGTAAAGCCGATCAGCCAGTGCACCGGGCGGTTCGGATAATCGGCCGCCAATGTTGGCCGCGCGCCGCCGGCAAGGCTCAAAAGGGCGATGATGGCAATCACCGCTGCGCGCAAAGCTTTCATGACGGCCGCTCCATTCAAACGCTGGGTCAACTATGCTTTCATACAAAGCAGGCTTTGCCTACACTCGCTTTTGACGCAACCAGAGCCCGGCCATGACGGCTTAAGGAGCGGCTGGAGGATAGCAAAATGAAAATGACATCCATAGTTTGCGCTAGCTTGCTGCTTCTGGCATCTGGCGCTGCGGCGCAAGAAGGAGACAAGACCGTGCAGAAACTGACCGTAGTGCTTGCGACGGCAACGCAGGGCGGCGGCTTCCCGCTGTACGGCAACGCCTTTGCGGAAGTCATGATGCAGGCCGATCCGACGCTGTCGATCGAGACCCGCAACACCATGGGCTCCAGCGAAAACATCCCCTCGCTGGAAGCCAACAAGTTCGATCTCGGGCTTGTGGCCGGTGAATCGTTCAACCAGGCGCGGGAAGGCGTCGGAGGCAAGCCGCCGATCAAGCTGAAGATCCTGACCGCGATCTATGGCACTGCCGGCATGTTTGCCGTGCGCGCCGACAGCAAGTATCACACCATTCAGGATCTGGTCGGCAAGCCGATCGCCTTCGGCGCCAAGGGGTCGGGCATTCCGATCCTGTCACGCTATATGCTGGACGGGATCGGGTTGAAGCAGGACGAGGATTTCAAGGCGTTCCTGCTCGATCACGCCAAAGAGGGTCCGGAGATGGTGCTCGACGGACGGGCTGAAGCGATCTGGGGCGCGGGCATCGGCTATCCCGGCTTCATGGAGCTTGCCAAGAGTGCGCCGGGCGTCCGGTTCATCGCGCCGACGGCGGACGAGATCGCGCGGATGACCGCCAAGCATCCGTTCCTGAAGCCGATGACGATTCCGGCCGGAAGCTATCCGACGCAGACGGCGCCGATCAACTCGCTGGGCTCGTGGAGCTTCATCCTGACGAAGACCGATCTGCCCGACGACGTCGCCTATCGCCTCGCGCGCACGCTGCACGGCGCCGAAGGCGCCTTCTGCAAGAAGCTGGCGCAAGCCTGCGAAACCACGGCGGCAAATACGGTCGCAGCCGTGCCGGACATTGCGCTGATTCATCCCGGCGTGATGAAATATTTCCGCGAGATCGGCGTGGTGAAGTGATTTGCGACCCGGTCGGGTCGCAAGTCATTCCGGAGCGCGCGAAAGCGCGAATTACGATGTGCAATTGCACATCGGAGAATCTCGAGATTCCGGATTCGATGCTGACGCATCGCTCCGGAGTGACTCGCCGCTATTCAGCGGCGAGTCACTTCTTTACCATCGAGCAGGCGGGGTCCGGCGGGCCGAAGGCGTCCTCGCCGGAAATTTTCGTCAGCACATTATAGTAGTCCCAGGCGTATTTTGACTCTTCCGGCTTCTTGACCTGCACCAGCATCAGATCGTGAACCATCAGATTGTCGTCGCGCAGCCGGCCATTGCGGGCAAAGAAATCCTCGATCGGCTTTTCACGCATTTTGGCGGTCACCGCGAGCGGCTCGTCGGTATCGGCGGCCTGGACCGCCTTGAGATAATTCGTCACCGCCGAATAGACGCCGGCCTGCCACATCGTCGGCATCTGGCCGACCTTGGCGAAATAGCGCTTCGACCACTCCCGCGCCTTGTCGTCCATGTCCCAATAGAACGACGTCGTCAGCAACAGGCCTTGTGCGGCGGGAAGGCCGAGCGCGTGAATGTCGGTGATCAGCGCCAGCAGGCCGGCCATCTGCTGGCCGCCCTTGAAGATGCCGAATTCGCCGGCGGCCTTGATCTCGCTGATGTTGTTGGGCGGGCCCGCCGCGATGCCGATGATCTTGGCTTTCGACGCCTGCGCTTGCAGGATGAAGGACGAGACATCGGCCGCCGCAAAGGGCAGGCGAACCGAGCCGAGCACCTTGCCGTGGTTCTTGACGATGACGGCGGACGCATCCTTTTCCAGCGAATGGCCGAACGCAAAATCGTCGGTCAGGAAAAACCAGCTATCGCCGCCGCGCTTGACGACCTCCTGCGCGGTGCCGGTCGCAAGCGCCCTGGTGTCGAACACCCACTGGATGGCGTAGGGCGAACAATATTTGCCGTGAAAATCGGACGTTCCGGTCGACTGCGTGATGAGCAGCCGGTGCTTTTCGTTGGCGACGTTCTGCACCGCAAGTCCGACCGCCGAGACCGGCACGTCCACGATGAGGTCCACCTGTTCGACGTCAAACCAGCGCCGCGCCAGCGTCGCGCCGATGTCGGGCTTGTTCTGGTGGTCGCCGGAAACGAGCTGGATCGGCTTGCCTGCGACCTGCTTGCCGAAGTCGTCGATCGCCATTTGCGCGGCGGTCAGGGAGCCCTTGCCGGTTGCGGTCGACGCCGGGCCGTTCATGTCGGTGAGCACGCCGATCTTGACGACATTGTCGGAGATTTGCGCCGATGCCGGAACAGCGACCGCAAGCGCAGCAGCGAGAGCCAGCCCTTGCGTCATCTTCAAGGTCGCCATCGCATTCTCCCTTCGCCTGGTGACGTGTGGCATCGGCTGGCGCCGCCGGCCGAACCCGACATTATGCATGGCATTCATTCGACCATTCGGTGGCTTCCGTCAACGCGAAGCCGTTGCATTTCGGCTGATGGCACGCATGATGATGCCGGGCACGCGAGGCAAAGCCGGATGATGGCAGAAGCAAAACCCCTCACGATCGCGATTGTCGGCGCCGGCATGGGCGGGCTTGCCGCAGCCGCCGCGCTGCGGCGCCTCGGCATCGACGTGACGGTCTACGAGCAGGCGTCGCAATTCGCCCGGATCGGGGCCGGCATCCAGATCGGCTGCAACGCGATGAAGGTGCTGCGCAAGTTCGGACTCGAACCGCGGTTGCGCGCGCAGTCGTTCTACCCGCGATCCTGGAATAATCGCGACTGGAAGACGGGCGACATCAAGTTCGACATGATTTTCGGCGAGAGTGCGGAAACAAAATTCGGTGCGCCTTACCTGCTGGCGCATCGCGGCGATTTGCATGCTGCGCTCGCCAGCATTGTGCCTGCCGAATGCCTCAGGCTGAGCCACAAACTGGTCGGGCTGGATGAACTCGCAAGCGGTGTGCGGTTGAGCTTCGCCAATGGCGAGACGGTCACCGCCGATGCGGTGATCGGCGCCGATGGCGTTCACTCGCTGGTGCGGGAGATCTTGTTCGGCACCTCGCCGGTGAATTTCACCGGGCGCATCGCCTATCGCACGACTTACCCTGCCGCTCTGCTCGACGGGTTCAAGATCGACGACTGTACCAAATGGTGGGGCGACGATCGCCACATCGTGATCTATTACGTCAAGCCGGACCGCAGCGAAGTCTATTTCGTCACCAGCCAGCCAGAGCCTGCGTTCAGGATCGAATCCTGGTCGGCGAAAGGCGATGTCAGGGAATTGCGCGCGGCCTTCAACGGTTTTGATCGCCAGGTCGAGACCGTGCTCGCCGCATGTCCCGATGTGCACAAATGGGCGATCGTCGATCGCGATACGCTCGAGCGCTGGGCCGACGGCAAGGTGACCCTGCTCGGCGATGCCTGCCATCCCATGACGCCCTACATGGCGCAGGGCGCAGCGATGGCGATCGAGGACGCGGCCGTGCTGTCGCGTTGCCTTGAAGGCGTCGGTCGCGACGGCGTCGCGGATGCGTTTCGCCGGTTCGAGGCGACGCGGCGGCAGCGCACGGCGCGCGTGCAGCAGACCTCGCGCACCAATACCTGGCTCAGGCAGAAGACCGATACCGATTGGGTCTATGCCTACGATGCCTGGACCACGCCGCTTGCGGCGTAGCTACCTGTCGTCCAGCGCCGCCAGCCGCTCGGCTTGCGCGAGGTCATCGATTGTGTTGGCGTTGAAAAAAGGATCGAACGGTTCGGTCGGCCAGGCCGCGGTGGCAACCGCATAGCGCGCGGTCCAGCTTTCGACCTTGCGGACGTTCTCGGTGACGAGCGCGTGGCGAAGCTCCTCGCGCAAGGCGACGTTCCACAATCCGATCACGTGGTGCGTCTGTCCGCCGGAGGCCGCAAATGCGAGCTGCGCGTTCTCTTTGATGCGGGCCTGATGCAGGCGCTCGACGAGATCGCGCGGCAGAAACGGACAGTCGGCCGCGGCGCTCAGCATCCAGGTGACGTCGGGCCGGCGCGTGGCCGCCCAGTCGAGACCGGCGAGAATGCCAGCCAGCGGTCCGGGATAGTCGGCGACGGTATCGGCGACCACCGCCAAGCCGAACGACGCAAACCGCGCCGGATCGCCATTGGCGTTCAGAATGAGATCGTCGCATTGCGGACGAAGCCGTTCGACGACGCGGTCAAGTATGGTGCGGCCGGCAAGGCGGCGCATCGGCTTGTCGCCGCCCCCCATGCGCCGGGCAAGTCCGCCGGCAAGCAGGATGCCGGGCGTTGGCGGAGTGCCATTCGGAGGGGTGCCGATCTTTATCATATCGCGAGGTTAGCATGACATTCGCGCACAGCCGAGATAAGGACGAACGGTCGGCCCGTGTGGGCACCGGAGATTTATAGATGAAGGTGATCGGAGTAGCCGGCTGGAGCGGCGCGGGGAAAACGACGCTGATTTCGCGCGTCATTCCATATCTGCGCGAGCAAGGCTTGCGCGTCTCCGTGATCAAACACGCTCACCACGAATTCGATGTGGACGTGCCGGGCAAGGATTCCTGGGTGCATCGGCAAGCCGGCGCCGAGGAGGTGCTGGTGTCATCGGCCAACCGCTGGGCCCTGATGCACGAATTGCGCGGTGCGCCGGAGCCATCCTTGCCGGAACTGCTCAGGAAGATGTCGCCGGTCGACCTCCTGATCGTCGAAGGTTTCAAGTCGGAACCGTACCGCAAGTTGGAGGTGCACCGAAAGGATAGCGGCAAGTCGCCATTATTTCCGGACGATCCCGCGATCGCCTGTATTGCAACGGATGCCGTGATCGAGACCGCGCTTCCGGTGGCCCATCTCGACGACATTCCCGCGGTGGCTGCGATGATGTGCCAATATGCGCTCCCGATCGAAGAAGTATTGGCCGCGCTCGCCGGCGAGGCCTAAAAGGCGCGCATGATCCCGACCAAGCTCGATCTCACCGGCCTGAAGTGCCCATTGCCGGCACTGATGACGGCGAAAGCGCTGAAGACGCTTTCACCAGGCGAGAGGCTGGAGGTTCATTGTACCGATCCGCTTTCCGTGATCGACATTCCCAATCTGGTTCTCAAAACCGGTGATAAAATCGAGATCGCGGAACAGATGGAACAACGCATTGTTTTCTTGATCGAAAAAGCGAATGGCGCGATTGAGAATATCAATACTGCTTCGAGCGACAACTCTTAGGCCGGTCGAGACAATTGACCGCACCCTTTGCGTGGCGGATAGGCCCCATTGGGGTCACCCTCTCGACCATTTTCCTATCGACATAAGGCGGAGGTTCTGTCCCAATTCTTTCGGTTCACGTGCTGCGTGGGGATCGCACAGCGGGAAATTGTGCAGAGCAGCAAAGCGAGGCTTCGCATCCCACCGGGAATTTTGGCTATAGGTGACGGTTAAACGGACAGACATGCCCGAGGCAAGGGCGGCTGTAGGGGAGGATTGCATGACGACGATCAGCAGCGCGGGAAGGGTGCCGGGCACTGGTGCGGGAATTCTCGATCGCGAACACACGATCGCAAAGGCCGGCTTCAATCGCTGGATGGTGCCGCCGGCAGCGCTCTGTATTCATCTGTGCATCGGCATGGCGTATGGGTTTTCCGTTTTCTGGCTGCCGCTGTCGCGTGCGGTCGGCCTGACCGCGCCGAAAACTTGTCCCGATATTTCGCTTTTCCAGGAACTCTTCACCACCACTTGCGACTGGAAAGTCGCGAGCCTGGGGTGGATGTACACGCTGTTCTTCGTGGTGCTCGGTGTCTCCGCCGCAATCTGGGGCGGCTGGCTTGAGCGCGCAGGTCCTCGCAAGGCCGGTGTCGTCGCGGCGCTGTGCTGGGGCGGTGGCCTCTTGATCGGAGGCTTCGGCATCTACGTCCACCAGCTCTGGATGATGTGGCTCGGCTCGGGCGTGATCGGCGGCATCGGGCTTGGTCTTGGCTACATCTCGCCGGTCTCGACGCTGATCAAATGGTTCCCGGACCGCCGCGGCATGGCGACCGGCATGGCCATTATGGGATTCGGCGGCGGCGCCATGATCGGCGCTCCGCTTGCGAACCTCCTGATCAACTACTTCAAGACTCCCAACTCGGTCGGTGTCTGGGAAACCTTCGCGGCCATGGGCGTGATCTACTTCGTCTTCATGACGATCGGCGCCTTCTCCTATCGCGTCGCGCCCGCCGGCTGGCGTCCGGATGGCTGGACGCCGCCGAGCGAAAACAAGACGATGATCTCGCAGCATCACGTCCATCTCGACGACGCGCACAAGACGCCGCAGTTCTGGCTGATCTGGTGGGTCCTGTGCTTGAACGTATCGGCAGGCATCGGCGTGATCGGCATGGCCTCGCCGATGTTGCAGGAAATCTTCGCGGGCAAGCTGATCGGATTGCCGAACGTCGGCTTCAATGCGCTGAGCGTTGAGCAGAAGACGATCATCGCGGGCATCGCCGCCGGTTTTGCCGGCCTGCTGTCGCTGTTCAACATCGGCGGCCGTTTCTTCTGGGCGTCGCTGTCCGACTATATCGGACGCAAGAAAACCTATTACACGTTCTTTCTCCTCGGCATCGCGCTCTACGCGCTGGCGCCGACCTTTGCGGCCATGGGCTCGAAGCTCCTCTTTGTTCTCGGCTTCGGCATCATCCTGTCGATGTATGGCGGCGGCTTCGCCACGGTGCCGGCCTATCTCGCCGACATGTTCGGCACGCAGTTTGTCGGCGCCATCCACGGGCGGTTGCTGACGGCGTGGTCGACCGCAGGCATCATCGGTCCGGTGGTCGTGAACTATATCCGCGAATTCCAGCTCGCCGCCGGCGTGCCGCGCGATCAGCTCTACAACACCACCATGTATATCCTGTGCGCGATGCTGATTGCGGGCCTGATCTGCAACTACCTGATCAAGCCAGTGGATCCGAAGTGGCACATGAGTGCTGACGAGGTAGCAAAGGCGCAGGCTGGCGCCAAGAGCGCGGTCGCGGTTCAGAGCGGTTCGTTCGGCATCGACAAGGGCGGCCTGGACGTCAAGGCGGCGTTGTTCTGGGCCTTTGTCGGCATCCCGCTCGCCTGGGGCGTGTACAAGACGCTGGAAAGCGCGGCCAAGATTTTCTGATCTCGCTCTTCACGTCGCGGAACGCAAGCGCGTTTCGCGACGTGCCTCCTCCATAACAATCAAGAATTCACCCAAGGGGATTTCCCATGCTTCGAATTGTCACCTGCCTCGTCGCGGCATCCTTGCTCGCAGGCAGCATTCACAGCGCATCGGCTCAGACTTCGACCGACGCCAAACCGTCGCGCATGAAGCTCACGATGGCGAAGCTGAAGGAGATGAAGGCCAAGTGGCTAGCGAACCGGCCGAAGCTGAAGGCTTGCCGCGCCGAGGTGAAAGCCAAGGGACTCGCCGGCGACGATCGCTGGTTTTACATCTCGGACTGCATGGAGCGGAATTAAGCCCTTTCCGCCGAGCCGTTGCCGGCGGAAGTCAGGAGCCGCAACAGCGGCCTCAGATAGTCGACGAGCGGGTTGCCCTGATTTTTCACGTCAAGTTCGAACCGCTCGGTCGGAAAGACGGTCGCGCAGCCCAAAGGCCGTGAAGCGCGCCGCGCAAAAGCCAGCGCCGAACTCTTGAACAGAAAGACGCCGCCATTCTCGCCTTTGGCGTCCCGGGCGATCCAGAAACCGTCGCGGTTGCGGCCGACAAAGAAAGTCGGAATCGAAGCGTTGACGACGCCGGGATCGAGCGGCTGAAAACAGTTCGGTTGTGCCGAAGGCGCCAAGGCCTGCGACAAGGCCTGCGATTTCGAAAGTCCGGGACAGGTGAGCGGCATGGCAATCATGGCGTGACCGGCGGCTTGAAACGTTCATGAACGCGAACCTCGGTCATGAACCGATTGATCTCTATGGAAGTAGATGTGCTCCTGATCGCTGTAGGATTGCGAGAGAGGCCGACGGGACATCTCATAAGAAAGGAATAAAGACGGATGGGCGCGAACCTCTCGAGGGGCGCCGCCGGTACTTATCGCCCGTCTATGAGAGAGCCGTTTCGTCGATCTCGAATTCCTATGGGCGTTGCATGCATGTTCCGCTCGCACCCAGAGATCACGGAGCAATCCATGCGGCGATTTTCGGTCATCGTTTCCCGTCTTGCCTTGCACGTCCGTCAGATGGCGGACGCACTGGGGCCGTTCTGGGAAGTCAGGAAATACCGCCCGGAGCGCTACTATATGCGGGGTCCCGGGCCGAAATGGCGTGAGAAGCATTCTTCTCGTCACGCGTGAGGTCGTTTTCTCCGATCGCAAGAATCGCGTTCGCCACTTGCGCTTTCGCTTGATCCGATAATCCGACAAGGGGCAGCCGGGTCTCGGGGCGCATCAAGCCGAGCAGGCTCAGCGCATATTTGACCGCTGCCGGATTTTCTTCTCCGAGCAGCTCCGCCAGCGGCGACAACCGCTGCTGCAATTGCCGGGCGGACTGTATTCGGCCTTGCCGGCAGCTTGAGAAAATCTCCCGGCACATCGAAGGCGCGATGTTCGACAGCATCGAGATGCATCCGTCGCCGCCGCTGCAGAGAGAAGCAAGCGCGGTCGCATCATCTCCCGACAACAGGCGGAATCGCGCCGGCACTCTCGATCGCAAGCGCGCGAGACGTGAGAGATCATTCGTCGAGTCTTTCAAGCCGATGAATTGCGACGATTCCGAAAGCCTCACGAGCGTATCGTCGGCCAATTCCCGGACCGTTCGCGCTGGACAGTCGTGCAGGATAACGGGGAGCGCCGTCGCATTGCCGATCGCGCGAAAGTGCGCCTCAATGCCGGCCTGCATCGGCTTGTTATAGTAGGGCACGACCGATAGCAGAGCGTCGGCGCCGGCCACCTCTGCGCGCCTGGCCCACTCGACGGCCTGGCTGGTGGAGTTCGATCCTGCGCCCGCGATCACGCGGACGCGGCCACCGACCGCTTCGACTGCGGCGCGAATGACGGCTTCGCGCTCGGCCCGCGTCAGGGTGGTGAATTCGCCCGATGTCTCTCCGACGACGATCGCCGGGACGCCGGCCCGCATCTGCCGTTCGCAAAGCCCGGCAAAGGCTTTCAGATCGACCGCGCCGGTCTCATCGAACGGTGTGGGGATATCCGGGATATAGCCTGTGAGCCAATCCATCAGGTTTGCGAACGGTGTCATCGTGGTCAGGCAGCACGCTCAACCTGACCGAAGCCCTGACGGCACGCCGATAGCACCAGCCCTTGATGACACCGCACGCCAGCCTCGATCCGAAAGCCCATTTGTTGAAGCTTGGTCCGAACCGCAAGACTTGAACCGTGCTCGTAGGAGTCGATGAGAACGGCAACTGTCGCGCTGACGCTGAGGAACGCCGATATGTCGCCCAGAGCCTTTTCGATCTCCGCCGAGTTGCGACCCGCGAGCAGGCCGACGGCGTGCTGCCTGCGCGGCATCCACATCGTCGAAATGGTAGCCACGCGCATGAAGCCTCGGCGTCGGAGTCCAAGGTAGAGCTCCATTCCGCCGCTGCCGGCGATGACCGTGCGTTGCAGGTATGACAGGCGCGTAAGCCCTATCATCGTGTCGAGAACCTGCGCTTGATCTGAAGCAGAATGAAGCTGAACCATGGTGGTCTCCTGGACAACGCTCGGCCGGCGCATCATGCGGCGCTTTCAGGCCATCGCCTTCCCGCCGCTGATATCAAGCTCGATCTCGCGCGCCAGTTCCACGATCGTTTCGGGGCGATGCCCGCTTTCAAAAAGCGCATATTTGAACGCCTGGGCGCGATTGACGAACAACCCGCCATAGAGGCCATGCTGTTCTTGAGCGACCCAGTTGCCGCGGCTGTTCCTGCCGATAAACGTAATGGTCGATGCAGAGTTGCACGATGGAGGTTCGACGAGTTTCACGTTGGTATTCCTTTCACGGTGAGGCAGGCCGGTTCCCGGTCTTTGAGGCTTTCCGCTGCCAGCGAAGGGGAGGCGAGCGGGGCTGCCGGGAGACAAGCTTGACTCAAGGCGCCCAATATCTGCGGGAGCGGATATGAATTCGATGGATCAGGGCCTGCGATCTCATAGGGATGGCATAAGGTTAAGGGACGCGTCTCAACCCGCGACGTGAGAGCCGAACGCAGTGATCAGGCAGCACAGCGCCGCATAAGCGATCGCCTCGTCCCAATGATTGAGGCCGGATGCCAGCGCCTGTTCACGCTTGAGGGTTGCCAGCACCGCGCTCAGGACGGTGGACATCAGAAGCAACAGCGCCAGGATCTGGTCGAACCTGACGCTGCTGAACATTGCGAAAATGAGAAGGATGATCATCCGCAGCCAGAAGCGGATGATGACCCGGATCGCTTGCGCTTCGCGCGTCAAATCTGTGTTTGGCTGCCGGGCCACGCGGGCCGCCTCTTTACGAGAAATTGTCGCAGCAGAGCGGCATATCGATCGGGCAATCCATGCGAAGAAAATTCGCCGCGCGGTCTTCGGCAGCGGATGTGCCATCGCGTCTGACGTGGACGAGCGCGCTCAGGATCGCAAGGCAGAGATCGGGGTGGCAAGCTTCGACCGGCTCATCAAGCCAGTCGGGAAGTTCGCACTGGCGCGACAGCGAGCAATGCCATTCGCCGGCATCGTAGACGATCTGGCGAAGGCGCCATCGCGGTAATTCGAGCGCGAGCAGGGCGAGTGCCGCGTCGGTCCAGGCGCCGGACTGAACGAGCCGTTGGAGCCGGTCGAAATCTTTCGTTCGCCGGACAGACGGCAGCCGCCAGCACACGTCGCGGATGACCTCTGAAAAAAGGCTTGCCGTAACGCAGTCGGCGTCACGAAGCCTGCCGGCAAGGCGGGATATGGCTGGACTCATGCCGCCAATATCTTCGGCATCGAATATGAATTCGAGAGTGGCGGCCCTGCAATCTCATAAGAGGCGTATAAAGCTCGCGCGAGGCCGTGTCAGCCGAACTGCGCGGCCGGTTCGAACGCGCAGGCGAGGCAGCACAGTGCGGCAAAGGCGCTTGCTTCGTCCCAGTGATTGAGAGTCGGATCCAGCGGTTCCTCGCGATCGAACGTGGCGACGACGGCGCTGAGGACGGTCGACATCCACAGCATCACGGTAAGCCCACGTTCAAAGCCGATGCCGCTGAGCGCGGCAAACGCAACGATCACGACCATACGCAGCCCGAAGCGCGCCATCACTTCCGCCGATTTCGAGGTATGTGTGAGTTTGCGGACGCGGCTTGCGATAGAGAGCAGCATGATCGGAGTTCCCAGGTGAAATTCGCAGACGTTGGCTTGTGGTCTTTGCTTGCAAGGCACGGGCCAGATGTGAGTCTCTGACGTCAAAGGCCATCGCTGCGCGTGATGCGCGCCGCGGAATCTGGACGGAAGGTCATTGGAAAACGAGGCTGGCTTGTAGCTCAAAAAATAAATTATCCATATACGGCGCGGGTGCGCGCGGTGCGCGCCACGCGCTTTAGCGAAACCGACCGTCTCAATCAGAGAATCGTCTCGATCAGAAAGCGGATTTGGCGACCGCGCCGGAAGCCAACTGCAAGTGGCCCGGATTGGCCGGATCGCACCACAGGCGAAACGCCTGGCCGCGCCGCGGCGGAGGACCTTGCCACGGCAGCCGGTCCTGCAACGTCGTGTAATAACGAGGTCCGTTTCGCGGCGTGATCTCGAGCGTCACCTTGACGAGCCAGGTATCGATCGGCGCAAACGGCAATTCTTCGGAATAGACGACGCGCGCCATGCAATGCTGCAACTGACCTGGCGGCACGCTTTGTGCATTGGCAACGCCGCCTGCCGATGTTGCACAAGCCAGCACGATGGCCGCAGCAGTCACAGATTTCATGGCGAATTCCGCTGAAGGGATGATCCATCGCGAGATTGCGTGCGGCGTCGGATAAAATCAAGCTGCCAGCGCATGAATGGAATGACCGAGAATCAATTCCGGCGGCGGGTGCGGCGGGCGACGAGAACAAAGCCGGCGGCGAGCGCAAGCACGATGAGCATCCAGTATTGGCCGTCGAAGCCAAGAAAGGAAAAGTGCTCGACCAGAAAGTGCAACGCCCCCGCGCTCCCATATTTTGGGACAAGATACGCGTTCCGGCTTCAAAAATATATTATTTTTATATCTTCGGCGGGCGACACCACCGATGTGCCGTGGCGTCGTCAGTCGGCGGCCATGTCCTCGAAACGAGACTGAAGGCGGTAGCCGACGCCGGACTCGGTCACCAGAAGGCGCGGCCGGTTGGGATCGCTTTCGATTTTTTGCCGCAGTTTGCGAACGAGGATGCGCAGGTACTGGATGTTGTCGCGCTGATTGCCGCTCCAGATGTCCTTCAAAAGCTGATCGTGCGTCACCACGAGCCCGACATGGGTGGCAAGGATGTGGAGCAGGCGATACTCCTTGCGGGTCAGGCGCACCGGCTGATTGTTCAGCGATACCGTTCGGGTCACGAGATCGACCGACAGGGGGCCGGCCACGACGACCGGATTTTCCGTGGCGCTCTTGAAGTACCGGCGAAGCGCCGCCTCGCTCCGCGCCAGCAGCTCCGCCATGCCGAATGGCTTGACCACGTAATCGTCGGCGCCGGCCTGGAGCAGGCGGACCTTCTCGTCTTCGTTTGCGATGATCGACAGAATGATAACCGGGACGTTCGACCAGGAGCGGATCCGCTCGAGCACCTCGGCGCCGTGGAGGTCAGGCAGGTTCAGGTCGAGGATGATAAGGTCCGGAGCGCCGAAGGTCGCAGCCTTCAGACCATCGGTTGCGTTTTCCGCCTCGATAACCGAGTAGCCCTGCAGTTCGAAGCCTGCACGCAGGAAACGCCTTATCTTCGACTCGTCTTCGATCAGGAGCACGTTGTTCGCAGGCTTATTCATTGGATACGGCCGTCATTTCGGATTGTTTCATTGTCGAACCTGGCAGGGTGATGGAAGCGGTCGCGCCGAGTCCTTGCCCAGGGCTCGTAATGTCGATGGTGCCGCCGTTGGCGCCGACAAAGATCGATGCGATCCAGAAGCCGAGACCCGATCCCGGAATCGTTGCCTGATGGCGCTGGCTGCGGAATAGCCGGCGGCCGAGTTGCGGCTGCTCGTCGGCGGTGATGCCGACGCCCTGGTCGGAAATCGACAAGACAACGTCGTCCTCTTTGCGCGTGACGCGGACCAGTACGGTCGATCCCGACGGAGAATACTTGGCGGCGTTTTCCAGCAGCTGGCCGCAGGATTCCTCGATCAGGCCGGAATCCACGTGAACCAAGGGCAGGTCGTCGGCGAATTCGGTTTCGATTCTGTGGGCCTCGAGCCGGCGCGAGCGCGCCTTGATCGCGGCGTTGACGATGTCTCTCGGATCGGTCCATTCGAGATTCGGCGTGATGCCGCCTGCGGTGACCCGCGTGGCGTTGAGAAGATTCTGGATGAAGTTGTCGAGTTCGGCGACCTCATCGGATATGGCCTCCACCAGCGAGCGGGCGCGGTCGTCTTTCTGAACGAGCGGAATGGAATCGAGCACGCTGGCCGAGCCGCGGATGGCGGCGAGCGGCGTCCGCAGTTCATGCGAAAGCGTGCCGTGAAACGCATCCCTCAACAGCTGGGCTTGCAGGTGCAGCCTCGCGTCCTCCATCGCCTTTTCGATGTCGATCCGCTGCAAGGTCAACGAGACTTCTTCGAGGATCGCTTCCGCGCGACGTGTCCCGCTATCGAGCGACTCTCGGCTACCCACGCCGATATTGACCGCAACCAGGCCGAGAATCGCGGTTTCCGAACTCACCGCCCGCAAGAGCCAGACGTCCTGGGTCGCGGTGTCGGTCACGGAACGAATCGATTGGTCGGTCGAGATGGCCGGGATGGCATTGTCGCTTACCACCTTCGGCACGGGTCCGGATCTCGGCGGCTCAAGCTGGCCGTCGCTCTTCGCGGCGAAGAAAGCCGCCGGCCGGCCGAGTGTTTGCGACAGGTAGTTCTCGATCGCGGAGACCAACTCCGGGACGGTGAAACACGCGGCGAGGCGACGCGAGAAATCATAGAGGTTGTGAATGTCCCGTTCGCGTTGACGCAGCGTCTCGGTCTCCAGGCGCAGACGCGAAGCGAGATTGCTGCTGACGAGCGCCACCACGAAGAACAGCAAGAGGTCGATCGCTTCCTGCGGATCCTCGACCTGAAAGCTGTAGAGCGGCGGGAAGAAAAAGAAGTCCGCCGCGGCCATGCTGACGATGGAGGCGAGGGTAGCCGGCCAAATTCCCCATCGCGTGGCGGCGATGATAACGGGAACGAGATAGGCGATCGGGACGAGGCTTGCGGCGACGGTTTGCTGCAACAGCAACAGCAACGCCGTAACCAGGATGACGCCGCCGAGCGACAGCAACAGAGGGAGGACAGTCGTCTGCAGGAGACTTTCCGGCGTTACGACGTTGTCGGACGCCAAAATGGCGTTTCGATCCTTGCCGCTGGAAAGTCCGGACTTCGCGCGTTTCGTTATTATCGGCAAAAGAACGTGCCCTTGCAGAGGACATCGGCCGATCGTCGTCCTGGCCCAAAAGCTTGGCCCAAAGACCTAGCCCCGATAGACCGCAACAAAAATCGCGCTCAGACAGCGAGTGATGACGAATAGCGAACACGCCAGGTCGAGCAATTCCGAACGACCTGCAGATATTCTTTATCGCCTCAAATCAATCGATGCCCCAATGTCGTCATCTATCCGGCACTTGGCAGCATTCTTCATGTCTGCGTATAAAATCTATGCCGTTTGTCTCTCGAAGAGATATAAAAGTAATATATTTTCGAGACTCGCCGCGACACGGCGCAGGTGGCGTTTACATCGCCTCAAGATAGCCGATCGCTGTCTCGCTGCCCGCTTCTTCGATCGGAACGCCGTAAATGCCGGCGTCGTAAGCGTTCGGGGGCGGTGCAAGAGCCGCGATGGCCGCCGAGTTCAGATATTTCGGCGGATACAGGTAGAACTCGATCAACGGGTTTTGCGGGCCGCGCGCCGTCGTCTTGAGAATCTCCCGCGACTTCGTGGCTTCCCGCGGATAGATATTGCTCCAGCCGGCAAAACGGCTCGCCAGAATCTCAAGCGACAGAATAGTCGCCGAGATCCTCACAAAGCCCGCGTTTGACTTCTTGGCGCTTCGGCTCGTCGAAGCCTTTCGCAGCAGATGACGAAGTTGCGCATGCGCCTCGATAAACGGCCCAAGTCCTGACTTCCACAGGATGTCCGGCAGCCACGAATAGCCGTGGAGGTCGTGGAAACTTTCGATCAGCACCTGGCACTGTGAGATCAGGCTCTTCGGAAGAAAGCCGAAATCGACATTTTCGGTCTCGCCTGTGTCTGCCACGCGGCCGCTGCCGTTTGCGCGATCTGCCTTGACGTCCATTGCCTCGCCTCATGGTCAGCGATTGAGCTTTGCTCAACGCGACGCAGCATAACGAGGGGTCCCATAAAGGTTCGATATAGAAATCCAACGCGCTACATAGATAAAAGATATCGAATGGAGGTCCCGCGGTGGCGAGGTATGGCCGAAAGGCAACAGCGTTCAAAAAACTATTAAAAACAATTGCTGAATATTCGAGATTCGATGTGGATTCTCGCAAATTCTGCTGCCGATCGCAGCACCGCCAGAAGCAACTGATGCGTCTGTGAGCAAACATCGCTGAAATCGGAGATACGTATATAATTTTTTTATGAAACGGTGCAGCAAACCGTATCGATTTCCTTGTTCCCGCGACGAAAGATTGCCGCAAGTGTGAATGGTCTCTCAAGAGCGCCCGAAGGCGCCCTTAAAACCGACAGCTTGGGGCAACAATATGAAAAGACTTCTTTTGGCGGGCGCGTCGTTGGCCGTCATGGGTTTGGCCGGCAGCGCTTATGCAGCGGATGCGAGCCTACCAACCAAATCGCCGGCGTGCAGGGGCGACGTTGACCCATACAAGAATTACGCCTGTCTCGACACCTATCTCGGCACGACGTTCTGGGAACGTTTCTATAATTACTACCGGCTCGAATGGGGTCACGATGCTGCGCCCGCCGATCCGAAGGCGCCGCCGTCGCGGCGCTCGAATAGCGAGTGGCCTCCGACGCCCGAGACTATCCCGCCCTATCCCTTCACCGAATGGCCCTATGGCGGCACCACCAACCTTGGCGTGACGCGGCCAAGTTCGGTCGACAGCCCGCTGATGACGGCGCTCGGCAACACCGGCGTCGGAAGCTGGATGA
Organism: uncultured Alphaproteobacteria bacterium; assembly: GCA_963788885.1. Lineage (GTDB taxonomy): Bacteria > Pseudomonadota > Alphaproteobacteria > Rhizobiales > Xanthobacteraceae > Bradyrhizobium. The sequence continues at coordinate 25,686 of CAWBIR010000008.1, forward strand.
ACGAAAACCACATCCAGGTTTACGGCTGGCTCAACGCCGGCGGCAATCTCTCGACCAACACGGTGCGCGGCGGCAACGCGCCGGCGGCGTATGACTACAACCCGAACACGGTGCAACTCGACCAGGCGGTCGTCTATATCGAGCGGCTGCCGGATACGGTGCAGAAGGACCACATCGACTGGGGCTTCCGTATCTCGCCGATCTACGGCGAGAACTATCGCTACACCACGGCCTTCGGTCTCTGGAGCTACCAGCTCCTGAACCAGAACAAGAACTACGGCTACGACGTGCCGATGGCCTATGGCGAAGTCTTCATTCCATGGGTCGGGGAAGGCATGATCGTTCGCGTCGGCCGCTTCATCTCGATCCCGGACATCGAAGCGCAGCTCGCGCCGAACAACTACATGTATACGCACTCGATGACGTATACGTTCGACAACTACACCAACACCGGCATCCAGACCACGACGGCGTTGAACAAGAACTGGATTCTGCAAGCTGGCGTTTCGGTCGGCAGCGACACGCTGCCCTGGCACGCCGGCGCGACGATGCCGAACCCGTTCCCGAACCCGCTCTATCCGGGTCTGACGATGCCGAAGGATCCGGGTGCGGTGCCGAGCCTCACGCTTGGCGTGCGCTGGACCAGCGATGACGGCAAGGACGATATCAACATCGTCGGCGATGCACTCAACGGCGGACAGTGGGGCTACAACAACCTGCAATGGGTCGGGATGACCTACTATCACAAGTGGAACGATCAGTGGCATATCGCCTTTGAAATGTACGACCTGCACCAGAACAACGTGCCCAACGCGCTCAATCCGCTCGTGGTCGGGACCAACGGTCTCTGGACGAATGGCGGCACGCCGTTCTCGCCGCAATACTTGCCGTTCAACGCGCCGGGTCTTGCCCAGTGCGCCAATACGGCCCTGCTGTCCTGTACCGCCGAGGTGCGCACCGCAGTTGCGTACCTGAACTACCGGCCCGCGCCGCTGGACAACATTTCCTACCGGCTCGAGTACTACGACGATATGCAGGGTCAGCGCACGGGCACCAAGACGGCCTATTTCGAAACCGGTATCGGCTGGCAGCACTGGTTCTCGCCGCAGATCGAGATCCGGCCGGAGTTCACCTACTACAAGTCGCTGAACGCTTTCGCTTTCAACGGCAACAGCAATCTCGGCATCCCGGCCAACCGCAACTACGCCCTCGTCGGAGCGGCAGACATCATCATCCACTTCTGAGGTGAAGCCATGTGACGGCCACGGCCGTCACCCATTTCACCGGAAACAATTCGACAGGGGCTAACAATGAAACGAATTCTTCTCACTTCCGTCTCGCTCGGCGTGTTGGGCGTGCTGTCGCCGGCGCTGGCTGCCGATCTACCTTATGCCAAGGCGGCGCCGGCCGTGTCATCGGTCTATGACTGGACCGGCGTCTATGTCGGCGGGTTCGGCGGCGGCGGCTTCGGCAACCACAACTACACCAACGCCAACGGTCCGACGGGTTTTGCGAACTACACGGTCAACTACGATTCGACTGGCAGCATCGGCGGCGGCGAGGTCGGTTACAACTGGCAGAGCGGCAACTACTTTACGGGTGTCGAGGCGGATGCGTTCTGGTCCGGCATCAAGGGCGGTGACGCCAGCCAGGCGCTCGGCGTTGTCGATCAGAGCAACCTTCGCTGGGGCGGTACGCTTCGTGCGCGAGGCGGCATCGCCGTCGACCGCTTGCTATTGTTCTTCACCGGCGGCTGGGCGTTCGGCGATATCCAGCATACCAGCACAGTTCCGGGGGTTGCGATCGATCAGTTCACGAATCACCGCAACGGCCTCGCTGCGGGGGGCGGCATTGCCTATGCGATCACCAACAACATCCTCGGCAAGCTCGAATACCGCTACTACGATTTCGGCACCTATAGCCGGGCGGGCAACCCGCTCACGCCGAATGGACAACTGCCTTACAGCGTCGCCAGCACCTACTCCGTCGTGACAGTCGGTTTCGACGTCAAGTTCGGTGGTCCTGTGGTCGCCAAGTACTGATGCGGCGTGCAGCGATGAACAGAGATTACATGGGGGCTGATATGTATCGAAACGTGAAGCTGGCACTGGCGGGCTTGTTGATCGGGCTGGGCGCCACTGCGGTTGCGTCAGCCGCAGATATGCCGCTGAAGGCAAAGCCACTGGCTGTGCCGGTTTACAATTGGACGGGCTGTTACATCGGCGGCGATGTCGGCGGCGCATGGACCCGCGTCGACACATCGCAAGCATCGATCGATACGGTCGGCGCCGCTTTTGCGAACTATGGCCGCGAAGACGACAAGGGCTTTATGGGCGGCGGTCAGGCAGGCTGCGACTTCCAGACCACCAACCTGGTGTTCGGCGTCCAGGGCACGTTCGACTTCGGCAACGTCAAGGGCTCGCACGCGCTTACGGACCTCCCGACCCTCTCAGAGGCCAACAGTTTGAAGGCCGTTTACACGGCGACGGGGCGCATCGGTTACCTCTACACGCCTTCCTTCCTGGGATACGTGAAAACCGGCATGGCCTGGATGCAGGATAAAAACCAGGTGCTGCAGCCCGGCGGCGCATTATTGGAATCTGCCAAATATAACTTGCCTGGAATGACGGCTGGCCTCGGCTTCGAGTGGATGTTCTTGCCCAACTGGTCGGCGTTCGCCGAATGGAACTACATGTGGATCGAGGATACCTCGGGCCAGCACTTCACGGCTGCGCCGGGTCTGCTGCCTCCCGGTGAGGTTCTCAACGTGAAGCAGACCGCTCAAACGGTGCGCGTCGGCGTCAATTACAAATTCCACTGGGATGGTCCGGTCGTTGCCAAATATTGAGCATCGCTTGCCGGTCGGCGCGCCCGCGCCGGCCGGACGCGATCTCGTCGTCAGAGCTTGGTCAGGGGGCCCGGCTTGAAACAACTCCGGGCGGGTTGGTTGCGAATCGGCAGCGCAGCGCTGCTTGCCGCATTCGCGATTTGTGGAATCGGCGGGGCGTGCGCAGGCCAGGCGCAACCCTTGCACCGTCCGACGGCCCCCCTGACGCGGCAGTCCGATGGTGCAACAGGCACGCCCGGTTCTATACCCCCTCCGGGCCGGCCTGCGCCGATGCGCTATCACGGAGGTCCCAAATCTCCGATGTGGCGTGGCTAGTGGCGTGTCACGCGTCTGTCACGTGGCGCTGGAGGCGTGGCGGGCAGTCGAAGCGGCCGAAATGGTCCGTGGGCGGAGGCCGAGCGAAGGAGCATTTTGTGGACAAGGCCGGCTTCGAAAACAGCCTGCTTTTGCCGCTGTTCGAAATCAGCAACAGGCAGCGAATATCTGAGTAAATCTGAGGGTTTTTCGGCGTATCAGCTGCCTTTCCAAGGGGGTTTGCCCTAAAACAGTTGAGGCGGGCACATGACCCGTAAGGTCAGTGTAAGCGCGCTGCTGTAACGCAGCATGACGAAGTGGGCGGCGATGTTGGGGACTTTGGAGTGAGTGCTATCGGAAGGCTGTCGAAATCCCGCGGGATCTGGCTCGCCGTGATTGTGATCGGCGGCGTCGCGCTGTTTTGGGGCAGGGGTTTCATCGGACTGGCCGGCGGCCAATCCGACACGAAGGCGCGCGTCGCCTCGATCGAACCCGTCAAGCCTGCCGCATCCGACGAGCAGTCCGTTGACCTCTCCGAGAAGCAGGCGGCTTCGCTCAAGATCGGTCCCTTGGGGTCGCGCGATTTCGCGCTTTTGAAAACGGCCGTCGGCACCATCGACTTCAACGAGAATCTTCTCGTTCAGGTGTTTTCTCAATACCCGGGCAAAATCCTCAAAGCCTTCTACAACATCGGCGAGGAAGTGAAGGCAGGCGAGGTGCTGTTCACGATCGACAGTCCCGATCTGCTTCAGGCGGAATCGACCTTGCTCGCTTCCGCCGGCGTACTCGAATTGCAAAAGCGGGTGCTTGCGCGCGCTTCCGGCCTCCTCAAGGCCGGCGGCAGCGCCCAAAAGGACGTCGACCAGGCGACCTCCGATCAGCAGACCGCCGAGGGCAACTTCAAGGCCGCCAAGGATGCGGTGCGCATCTTCGGCAAGAGCGACGCGGAGATCGAGCAGATACTGAACGACCGCAAGGTCGATTCCACGCTCGTGGTGCCGAGCCCCATTTCAGGGCGGATCGTGGTCCGCAATGCGGCGCCGGGATTTCTGACCCAACCCGGCGCGGCGCCGGCTCCCTTCACCGTCGCCGATCTCTCGACCATGTGGATGCTCGCCAACGTCATCGAGACCGATGCGCCGGCCTACAAGCTCGGGCAACAGGTCCAGGTCACGGTGCCCGCTTATCCGGACAAGGTTTTCACCGGCCGGGTGACGGCGCTCGGTGCGATGATCGATCCCAACACCCACCGGCAACTGGTGCGTTCTGAAATCGACGACCCCGAACATCTCTTGCGGTCGGGAATGTTCGCAAGCTTCGTCATTCACGTCGGCGCTCCCGTTCGTTCGCTGGCGGTGCCCGCCGAGGGCGTGGTGCGGGAAGGCGATGGCACGATGTCGGTATGGGCCACCAAGGATAGCCGCCACTTCGTCAAGCGGACGGTGAAGATCGGTTTGCAGCAGGATGGCTGGACGCAGATTTTGACGGGGCTGATGCCTGACGAGACGGTCGTCACGGATGGCGCGGTGTTCCTGAGCAACAAGCTCCTGTTGGGCGATGCCGGCTAGATCGGCTAAGGACGGCGGTATCAGTTGATTAAGTCCTTGCTAGTGTTCGGCCTGACGCGCAGTGCGATCATCGTGCTGGGCCTCGTGGTGTTTTGCGCCGCGGGTCTTGTTGCGTTTTCAAAGCTGAACATCGAAGCCTATCCCAATCCGGCCCCGGTCATTCTGGAGATCACCGCGCAAGCCGCGGGTCTTTCGGCCGAGGAAATGGAAAAATACTACACGATCCCGATGGAGGTCGGTCTCTACCCGACGCCGGGCGTGGTCAACATCCGCTCCACTTCGTTTTACGGCCTGTCGTTTGTCCGCGTCACGTTCCGCTACGGTACCGACTACTACTTTGCGCTGACCCAGGCCTCGATCAGCTTGCAGCAGAACGTCAACCTGCCGGGCAATCAGGTCGCGCAAATTCAGCAATCGAGCCTGGTCGGCGAGATCTATCGTTACCAGCTCGTCGGCCCTGCGCATTTCGGCCTGACCAATCTGCGCACGCTTCAGGACTACGTCGTCGCCCGGCGCTTCCTGACCATTCCGGGTGTGGTGCAGATCAATGCCTGGGGCGGCACGACCAAACAATTCAATGTCGATGCCGACTTGCAGAAGCTCGAAGCCTACAACATCACGATTCCCCAGCTCGTCTCCGCGCTCGGCAACGCCAACATCAATGTCGGCGGGCGCGAGATCTCGATCGGGCAGCAATCGGTCAACATCCGAGGCGTTGGCCTGGTCGACTCTGGCGGCGCCGATGACGTCACCAAAGGTTACAGGGTTCAGGATATCGAGAACGTCGTGCTTTCGCAGGTCAACGGCCTGCCGATTCAGGTCAAGCATGTCGCCGCCGTTTCCGTCGGCTATGTGCCGCGGCTCGGGATCGGCGGCAGAGACCATGAGGATGACGTCGCCACTGCCATCGTGGTCATGGGACGAACGCAGCACACCAACGATATCATTCCGCGCGTCCAGGCCGAGGTTCAAAAGCTCAACAGCGACGGCAGCCTGCCGCCGGGCGTCAAGGTCGTCCCGTATTACGATCGCAGTTCGCTGGTCGGGATCACCACGCGTACGGTCCTGCACAACCTGATCTTCGGCTGCCTCTTGGTCTTCCTCATCCAGTGGATTTTTCTCGGCGATCTGCGCAGCGCCATCATCGTCAGCGCCAACATCCCGTTCGCGCTGTTTTTCGCCATCATCATTCTCGTGCTGCAAGGCGAGGACGCCAATCTGCTGTCGCTCGGCGCGGTCGACTTCGGCATCATCGTCGATTCCGCCGTGATCATGATGGAGAATATCTACCGCAACTTTCAATCCTCGCCCGAAAGCCGGCAGACACTGCTTCAGCATCTTTCGGAAGGTTATTGGGGCGCGGACCCCACGTCCGCACATAACCAGACATCCGGCTCGCCCAAGTGGACCGAGCGGCTGCGCATGATCTTTGTCAGCGCGTTACAGGTCGACAAGGCCGTGTTCTTCACCGCCGCCATCACCGTCACCGCCTTTGTGCCGCTGTTCACGATGCAGGGCGTCGAAGGCCAGATTTTCGGCCCGATGGCGCGCACCTATGGCTATGCGCTCGCCGGTGCACTGCTTTCCACCTTCACGGTGACGCCGGTCCTGGCATCCTTGCTGCTTCCCAAGACCATTCATGAGACCGAGACGGTCATCGTCCGCGCGCTCCGCAAGACCTACACGCCGGTGCTGCGCTGGTCGCTCGCCAATCTCACGCTCTCGGTGACGATCGGCGTCGTCTTTCTGGCCTTGAGCGTGCTGGCGGCCTCCCGCCTCGGCAGCGAGTTCTTGCCGGCGCTGGAGGAAGGCAATTTCTGGATCCGCGCCTCGATGCCGTCGACGATGTCGCTCGATTCCGGCACCGCCGTCACCGGCAAGATGCGCGAGATTTTGCTGCGTCACCCGGAAGTCGTCACCGTGGTATCGCAGCACGGCCGTCCCGACAACGGCAGCGACGCTTCGCCGTTCTCGAACGTGGAATTGTTCGCGCCGCTCAAGCCGTTCGATGAGTGGCCGCCCAACCTCACCAAGGAAAAGCTGACGGAAGAACTGCAACAGGAATTTGCCGAGGAATTGCCCGGTATCGGTTTCAACTTCTCGCAATACATCCAGGACAATGTCGAGGAGGCGCTCTCGGGCGTGAAGGGCGCCAATTCGGTCAAGGTCATCGGTCCCAATCTTGAAGTTCTCGAAGGCCTCGCGACCCAGGTGATGGACGAAATGGCGAAGATCCGCGGTGTCGCCGATCTCGGAATCTTCCATCTCCTCGGCCAGCCCAATCTCAACATCAAGGTCGACCGCGAAAAGGCCGCCCGCTTCGGGCTGAATACCGGCGACGTCAACACCGTGGTTCAGGCCGCGCTCGGCGGCACCAACGCAACCACGGTTCTGGAAGGCGATCGGCAATTCAACCTCGCCGTCAGGCTGGATGCCAAATATCGCAGCAGCATCGACGCCGTTCGCAATCTCAAGGTTGCCTATTCGACTCCGTCGGGCACCAACGCCTACGTTCCGCTCAACGAACTCGCCGACATTACGCTCGATACCGGCGCTTCGTTCATCTATCGCGAGCGCAGCCAGCGCTACATCCCGATCAAGTTCTCTGTGCGCGGCCGCGACCTCGGCGGCACGGTGGCGGAAGCGCAGGAGCGGGTCGGCAAGGCCATCAAGCTACCGAACGGCTATCAGCTGGTCTGGGCCGGTGAGTTCGACAGCCTTCAAGCCGCCAAGCAGCGGCTGGTGATCGTGGTGCCGATCACGCTGCTCCTGATTCTCGTCTTGTTGTACGGGCTGTTCAATTCGCTGCGCGACAGCCTGCTGTCGGTAGCCGGCATTCCCTTTGCGATCGGCGGCGGGTTGATCGCGCTCTATTTTGCCGGGCTTGATTTTTCCGTCTCGGCGGCGATCGGCTTCATTTCGCTGTTTGGCGTTGCGGTCATGGACGGCATTCTCAACATCACCTATTTCCGCGAGCTCAGGTCGCAGGGCATGGATATTGCGGAAGCGGTCTTTCACGGCGCCGAGCAGCGGATGCGGCCGATGCTGATGACGGCGCTGTCGGCCGGTGTCGGACTGTTCCCTGCTGCGATATCCCACGGTATCGGCAGCCAGGTGCAGCGTCCGTTGGCCACCGTCGTGGTGGGTGGTATGTTCGTCGGGCCGCTGCTTCTCCTGGTCGTGGCGCCGGCGCTTCGAAAGATATTCCTTTCACGAGACGCCGAACCCGTCGCGGTCATCGGCGATCCGGTCGCAGTCACCGAAGGCAATCCCGATGGCTAGCGGCAATCGCCTCAAACTTCGCTCCGCAACAAGCGCCATCGCGCTTGCCGCGGTGTCGTTCGCGATCTGTGGCTGCGCGGTGGGCCCGAATTTCATGCCGGCTGCCGCGCCCGACGTCACCGGCTATGTCAAAGGCAACCCGTCGTCGGCTGATCCCGGAGCGGGCACGGCTTCGGTGCCCGGTCAGCGCTTCCTCAGCGGGGCTGACGTTTCGACGCGTTGGTGGGCGGCTTTCAAGTCCGAGCCGCTGAACGCGCTGATCCGGGAGTCGGTCAACCACAATCCGAACCTGCAAGCCGCGGAAGCTGCGATCAAGATCGCGCGCTACAATGCGCTTGCCCAACGCGGCCTGTTCTTCCCGCAAGTCACCGGCAACTCGTCGACCCAGCAGATACTGGTCGCCAATCCCCAGCAGATCCCGCCGATTCCGACGCAGGGACCGCAATCCGAGTTCTCGCTGGTGACCAACCAGCTCACGGTATCGTTTGTGCCGGACATCTGGGGCGGCAACTTTCGTGCGGTGGAAAGCCTCGATGCCATCGCCGAACAGCAACTGTTCCAGCTCGAGGCTGCATTCCTGACGCTGACCAGCAATGTGGTGACAGCCGCAATTCAGGAAGCCTCGTTGCGCGGCCAAATGGCTGCGACCCAGCGCATCATCGCGATCGAGAAGCGCCTTCTCGATATCCTGAAACGGCAGCAAAATCTGGGTCAGGCGGCGCAGGCCGATGTGCTGGCGCAGGATGCGGCCTTGGCTCAGGCCGAGCAATTGCTGCCGCCGCTTGAAAAGCAGTTGGCCCAGCAGCGCGACCTCCTGACGGCGCTGGCAGGTCAATATGCGGCCGATGAGGTCCGGCAGAAGTTCGATCTTGCGCATCTGAAGCTGCCGACCAATCTGCCGGTCAGCCTGCCGGGCAAGCTGGTCGATCGACGGCCGGACGTGCGCGCGGCGGAAGCCAATATGCATTCGGCGGCAGCCCAAATCGGCGTTGCGATCGCGGCCCGCCTGCCCAACATCACGCTTTCCGCAAACGGCGGCTCGGCCGCCTTCAACTGGCCGCAGACCTTTGCGCCGGGCACCGGCTTCTTCACGCTCGGAGCGGCCGCCGCCGCGCCGATCTTCGATGGGCTCACGCTCTATCACAAGCAGAAGGCCGCCGAAGCCGCACTCGAACAGGCGGAAGCGCAATATCGCGCCACTGTGATCACTGCGTTCCAGAACGTCGCCGACGCGCTACGAGCCTTGCAGGCGGATGCGAAGGCGATGCGCGCGGCGCGGCGCGCGGAAGACGCCGCCAAGGCCAGTCTCGACATTGTCGAAAAGCAGGTCAACGAAGGCCAGGTCAATCAGCTCGCCGTGCTGAACGCGCAGCAGACCTATCTGACCGCGGCGGTGGTGCGGGTGCAGACCGAGGCCAACCGTATCTCCGATACGGCGGCCTTGTTCATGGCGCTTGGTGGCAACTGGCCTTCGAACTGCACCGTGCCGGACTGGCGCCAATGTGCGCTGGGCGAAGCGCCGGCGCCTGAGGTGGTGGCTGCGACCGAGGCCAAATAGCCGATCAGTCATGATCAGTCACAAAGTCGCCTATGCAGACGCGCCGCGCGCCTGTACGCATGCGGGAGGACCCCTGTTTGAGAGGCCGCTCCCGCGGTTAAGCCCAAGAGATGGACATCAGAATCTTCCTGTTTCTAATCCTGGCGACGTCGCTGGAAACCTTCGGCGACGCCATCGTCCGAATCGGGCTTGGCCAGACGGCGTGGCTGCCGCGCGGCGGGCTATTTCTCGCGGGAGCGATTCTTCTGTTTGGCTACGGCCTGTCGCTCAATCTCGCGCCGATCGAATTCAACCGCGTGGTCGGGCTTTACATCGCGACGCTTTTCATCGTCTGGCAGATCGTCAATCTCATCGTGTTTCGCACGCTGCCGGATATGCCAATTCTGGCCGGCGGCGCGCTGATCGTCGGCGGTGGCTTGATCGTGACGTTCTGGAATTGAAAGAACGATGATGTCGCTCGTTGCTGCCGGCCAGGCAGCGCAGCCGTCAACGACTGGATGCCGTTACCAGACCACGTAGGCGCAGAGTGCGCCCAACGGCAGCAGCAGAAGGCCGAGATACATCCAGATGCGGTAAGCGCCGGCATCCTTCGGCAGGATGAAAAGGTTGACGACGAACCAGCCGCAAACGCCAACGCCCATCAGCACGCGAATGAGATCGCCGGGCGTCTCGTAGATCGACGAAAGACGCTCGATCTGGGGGCTTGCGACCTTTGCGGTGATGACGATGAGGACGATCAGAAACAGCGTTCGGCCAAGCACGCCGCCATACCAGACACCGGCAGCAGGCGGGGCGTCCGCCGGTTTGGCCTTACCCGGTTGATCTGGCTGTAGATTCGCATCTGTGCGCATTGCACATTCCTGAATCACTGTGCCTAAAACGGTATCTCTTGTCGCGCTGCAACAGCAAGACGATATTTCTCGTATATTTCCGGGAACGAAGCGTCAGTGGGTCTGACGCATCCGGCTCCGGCCTGCTGAAATAGGATGTCGCGCCCGAAAATTCCTGACCTATAGTCGAAGGGCAGGAGGGGGATACATGGCAGGCAGATCCAGAGTGATGTGGAAAGCGATCGTCGGTGCGGCCTTGCTGTCGCTTGTTGCGTCTGCTGCCGCACATGCCCAGTCCTCCCTGAAGAAGGGCGGCCATGGAGCGCCATCCACCGAGACCAAACCGAAGGTAGATGAGAAAGCCTACAAGGCGGCGCTTGATCGGATCCCGACACCAAAGAAGCCCTACGATCCCTGGGGGCAGGTCCATGAGCCGGAGCCGGCAGCTAAGCCATCCGGCAAATCGAACTAGTGGTTCGATTCTGACATTAGCCTCCCTTGCGGCTTTCGCAGCGAACAGCGCCGACGCTTCGTGGTAACCAGAGCGTGATGCTTCCTTCACCAACCACTCTGGCGTGCTGATCTTTTATGCATCTGCCGTTTGTTTGTTGCATTGGGCGATGGCCGGTATCATCATCTTCATCGGAGACAACAAGACGCCATCAAGACGTCGAGCCGAACTATCGGTCGGGAAACGCTCAATCAGGCTCCGTTGTCCTCGGATCATTTGGAGGAAACGATGATCACACGCCTCGCAGCCATCACGCTCACCCTTCTGTTTGCCGCAGTCGCATTGACCGGCCGCGCCGAAGCCGGCGCTTCAGCCAGCGCGCCAAGCAAAAATACGCGATCGAGCCAACTGGCTGCACAACAGCAGACGGGCCACAAGACCGCGAAGAACGATTTCGGGATTACCGAGTATTCGTCGTCGTCGGCGCGCCGCCACTAGCGCAGGCTACGGATTCGCGGCGCCACACTAGTTGCGATTGATCGGCCGATCTTCTGATTCGGCGCGGCGCGGCGGATTGATCTCGCGCACCCATCTGCGCGCGCTCAACAGAATATCCGGCAGAACGGCATCGACCTCGTCTTTGGTCATGCCGGGGGTGATACGCGGGTCGTAAAGAATATTGAGAAGATACTGGTCGTAGACGTCGAAGAAACCCATCTGGACGTCATCGTTGAACATCGTCCACGGCACGGAAGCGTCGTCGTTGATGACGCCGAGCGCCTGCAAAAGCTCCTCATAGGCGCAATCGTAGAACGTGAAATCTCCGGCATCGACCGGCAGGATCACTTCCGCGCGACGGATGCGAAAGCTTTCGTCCTTGCCGATCCCCGACAGGCATTCCGGCTTCAGCTCTTTCTGGATCTGCTTGGCCCTGTCGCTGCCATAGAGCGCGCGAATGGTGGACTTCAGCTTGCGCTCGGGGACGAGCCGCACCACGAAATTGGCGGCGTGGCGATCGGTGGTGAGGTCGATGTCGAGATGATTCACACGAGAGCGAATGTCCGCCACCACATTGGCGAGTTCGTTGCGCCGTTCCGGTGCGCCTGCCGCTTCCACGAAAATCCTCACGGGCTCATCGAACTTGCGCACCCGCTCCGCAGGCTTGTCGAGCTGCAATTCGGCGCCAAATGCTGTCTTGAAAAAGCCCTCCCGGATTTCCTCGTTGGTGAAATCGGTGCGTTCCGCGGCGCGGCGGCTTGCGACCTCGGCGTTTTCGGCGTGCGCCGAAAGATTCGTGCTCGCCAATGCTGACGCGGCCAAAACTGCGGCCATCACGGCACGGCGTGCTTTCGCCACGATGTCGCGTGCGGAAGAAGAACGGGAACTGGAGAGATCGATCGGCATTCGTTTTGTCGCGACCAAATAGAAAAATAATAACTTTTCGCTTCGCGTTGGCTTCTCTCGACTGCTTCTCGCGACGAGCAAGATTCGTACCGCTTGTCCGCGGTGTGAGTTTGCCTCGAAGGTCGAAGCGTCGGCGTCCGCGATCAACATAGCGATGGGCGAATAGGATATCGGGATGCAGCGCCGCGCTTTCTTATAGGGAAGCTGTGGGATTCGCTGCCGCTGCCGGCCTTTATGAGATTCTTATAACGTCGCAATCCCGGCCGCCTCGAAAACCTATGCTTTGAATGGCACTTCAGGATCGGACCTGAGAAGCGATCTCGCGTCGCTTTCTTTAGTCCCATGTGCGCGCTGCCGCGCGTGCGAGTTAGGAGATTTCCATGCTGGACCTGATCATGTTGGCCCTCGGCCTTGGCTTCTTCGTAGCCGCGGTCGGCTACACCTATGCCTGTGAGCGGCTCTGATCCGGACGACGGCGCTTCGAAGGAATACGGCGATGATGTTCGATTATGCACTTGCGGGTTTGGTCTCCGCGGGCCTGCTGTTTTACCTGACCTACGCGCTGCTGCGGCCGGAGCGCTTTTGACCGCCGCCGGCTTTCGCGCTCCCGTTTCATGACTCTCAATCGTGCTCCAAGGGCATCCCTGCCATGACCGCCATCGGATGGATTCAAATTCTTCTGTTCTGCGCCATCGTCGTCGCGCTCGCCAAGCCGCTCGGCTGGTACATGACGCGCGTGTTCGATGGCCAGTGGACGTTTCTTTCGCCGGTACTGCGGCCCTTCGAAATTGCGATCTACTGGATCGGCGGCGTCGACGAAAAGCGCGAGCAGCACTGGGTGACCTATACGGTCGCGATGCTGTTCTTTCACGTCGGCGGCTTTCTCATTCTTTATGCGGTGATGCGGCTGCAGGCCACGCTCCCGTTCAATCCGGCGGATCAAACGGCTGTCTCCGAAGACCTCTCGTTCAACACCGCGATCAGCTTCATCACCAACACCAATTGGCAGAACTACGGCGGCGAGAGCACGATGTCCTATCTCGTGCAGATGCTCGGGCTGACGCACCAGAATTTTCTCTCGGCGGCGACAGGCATTGCACTTGCAGTCGCCCTGATCCGCGGCTTCTCTCGCACTTCGGTGCGCACCATCGGAAATTTCTGGGTCGACGTGACCCGAACCACGCTCTATGTGCTGCTGCCGATCTGCATCGTCTACGCGCTGTTCCTGGTTTGGCAGGGCATGCCGCAGACGCTCGGCCCTTATGTCGAAGCTACGACGCTGGAGGGCGCCAAGCAGACGATCGCGGTCGGCCCGGTGGCGTCGCAAGTCGCGATCAAGATGCTTGGCACCAATGGTGGCGGCTTCTTCAACGCCAATGCCGCCCACCCATTCGAAAATCCGACCGCGCTGTCCAACTTCGTGCAGATGTTGTCGATCTTCGCGATCGGTGCGGCACTGACCAACGTGTTCGGTCGCATGGTCGGTAATCAGCGGCAGGGCTGGGCGATCCTTGCGGTCATGGGTGTGCTGTTTCTGACCGGCGTTGCCGTCACCTATTGGGCCGAAGCCAACGGCACCGCGACGCTTGACGCGCTGGGGCTCACCGGCGGCAACATGGAAGGCAAGGAAGTCCGCTTCGGGATCGTTGCCTCGAGCCTGTTTGCGGTCGTCACCACCGCGGCCTCCTGCGGCGCAGTCAACGCGATGCATGACAGCTTCACCGCGCTCGGCGGCATGATTCCGCTGATCAACATGCAGCTCGGCGAAATCATCATCGGCGGCGTCGGCGCCGGCCTTTACGGCATGCTGCTGTTCGTCGTCCTGGCAATCTTTGTCGCCGGTCTCATGGTCGGGCGCACGCCGGAATATGTCGGCAAGAAGATCGAGGCGCGCGAGGTCAAAATGGCGATGCTTGCCATTCTCGTGCTGCCTTTGATGTATCTCGGCTGGACCGCGGTTGCGGTGGTGCTGCCCTCGACCGTTGCGGCGATGAACAATGCGGGCCCGCACGGCTTTACGGAGGTGCTCTACGCCTACACTTCCGCAACCGGCAATAACGGCTCGGCCTTCGCCGGCCTCTCCGGCAACAGCTTCTTCTACAACCTGACGCTCGCAAGCGCGATGTTCGTCGGCCGCTTCTTCATGATCGTGCCGGCGATGGCGATGGCGGGCTCGCTCGCCGGCAAGAAATCCATTCCTCCCTCGGCTGGCACATTCCCCACGACTGGCGGACTGTTCGTCGGCCTCGTCGTCGGCGTGATCCTCATCATCGGCGGTCTCACCTTCTTCCCGGCGCTCGCGCTCGGACCGATCGTCGAGCATCTGGCTGACAACGCCCATAACCTGTTCTGACCGGTCATTCGGAGCTGCTTCCATGGAAGTCGTCCAAAAAACAAATAGGCAAACGCCAGCCGCCACGATGCTCGATCCGAAGATCGTGTGGCCTGCGATCGGCTCGGCCTTCGTCAAGCTCAACCCGAGGGCCATGGTCAAGAATCCCGTGATGTTCGTGGTCGAAGTCGTCGCCGCGCTCACCACCGTGATTTTCCTGCGCGATCTCGCAACCGGCGGCGCGGACCTCGGCTTTACCTTTCAGATCATCCTGTGGCTGTGGTTCACGGTGCTGTTCGCCAACTTCGCCGAGGCGGTGGCCGAAGGCCGTGGCAAGGCGCAAGCCGAATCGCTGCGCAAGACCCGCACCGAAAGCCAGGCCAAGCTCCTGAGTGGCGAGGGCAGGGATTATCGCCTGGTGGCGGGCACGAGCCTGAAGGTCGGCGATATCGTGCTGGTCGAAGCCGGCGACAATATTCCTTCCGACGGCGAAGTGATCGAAGGCATCGCCTCAGTCAATGAGGCGGCGATAACAGGTGAGTCCGCGCCCGTGATCCGGGAGTCCGGCGGCGATCGTTCCGCCGTGACCGGCGGCACGCAGGTGCAGTCGGACTGGATTCGCGTGCGCATTACCGCGGCCCAGGGCTCGACCTTCATCGACCGTATGATCAAGCTGGTCGAGGGCGCCGAGCGGCAGAAGACGCCGAACGAAATCGCGCTCAATATCCTGCTCGCGGGGCTCACCATCATTTTCGTGTTCGCGACCGTGACGATTCCGAGCTACGCCGCTTATGCCGGCGGGCAAATTTCGGTGATCATCCTGGTGGCGCTGTTCGTCACGCTGATCCCAACCACGATCGGCGCGTTGCTGTCGGCGATCGGCATCGCCGGCATGGACCGGCTCGTGCGTTTCAACGTGCTGGCGATGTCGGGCCGGGCCGTCGAGGCCGCCGGCGACGTCGATACGCTGTTGCTCGACAAGACCGGCACCATCACGCTGGGCAATCGCCAGGCGACCGCGTTCCGTCCGATTCGCGGCATCAGCGAGCAGGAACTGGCGGACGCCGCCCAGCTTGCTTCGCTTGCCGACGAGACGCCGGAAGGCCGCTCGATCGTGGTGCTGGCCAAGGAGAAATACGGCATTCGCGGCCGCGACATGGGCGAATTGTCCGCGACCTTCGTGCCATTTACGGCGCAGACCCGCATGAGCGGCATCGATGCCGGCGGTTCGTCGGTGCGCAAGGGTGCGGTGGAAGCGATCCTCAATTATGTGGGAGGCGTCACCGCCCATGCGGCCAGAGCCGGAAACACGGTTCGGGCCTTGCAGCCGTCCTTGAATTCGGACGCGGCGCGGGAGATCGCGGCCATCTCGGACGAAATCGCCAAAGGTGGCGGCACGCCGCTTGCGGTCGCCAAGGATGGCCACCTGCTTGGCGTCATTCACCTGAAGGACATCGTCAAGGGCGGCATCCGCGAACGCTTTGCGGAGCTGCGCCGCATGGGCATCCGTACCGTGATGATCACCGGCGATAATCCGATGACGGCCGCCGCAATCGCCGCCGAAGCCGGCGTCGACGACTTCTTGGCGCAAGCGACGCCGGAAGACAAACTGAAGCTGATCCGCGACGAACAGGCCAACGGCAAGCTGGTTGCGATGTGCGGCGACGGCACCAACGACGCGCCGGCGCTCGCACAGGCCGACGTCGGCGTCGCCATGAACACCGGCACGCAAGCCGCGCGCGAGGCCGGCAACATGGTCGATCTCGATTCCAACCCCACCAAGCTGATCGAGGTGGTCGAGATCGGCAAGCAGCTCCTGATGACGCGCGGCGCGCTGACGACATTCTCGATCGCCAACGACGTCGCAAAATATTTTGCGATCATCCCGGCGATGTTCCTGGCGTTCTATCCGCAGCTTGCGGTGCTCAACGTCATGCACCTGGCAAGCCCGCAAAGCGCGATTCTTTCGGCGATCATCTTCAACGCGCTGATCATTGTGGCCCTGATTCCGCTGGCGCTGAAAGGCGTCGCCTATCGCGCCATCGGCGCCGGGGCGTTGTTGCGCCGTAACCTGATGATCTATGGCCTTGGCGGCATCATCATTCCCTTTATCGGCATCAAGGCGATCGACCTCGTCGTCGCTGCGCTGCATCTGGCTTAGGAGACCGTCATTGCGAGGTGAAGCAACGAAGCAATCCAGTTTCGATTCCAGCCCCGGTCTGGATTGCCCGGCTTCCCTCGCAATGACGGAAGTTATTGGAGACTGAAAATGCTCAGAGAAATTCGCCCGGCGATCATGGTCCTGCTGTTGCTGACGCTGATCACAGGTCTCGCCTATCCGCTCGCGATGACGGAGATCGCAGGCGCGATCTTTCCAAAGCAGGCGCGAGGCAGCCTGATCGAACGCGACGGCAAGGTCGTAGGCTCCGCCTTGATCGGGCAGGAATTCAAGGACGACAAATACTTCCACGGCCGGCCCTCGGCGACGACTGCGCCGGACCCGGCCGATTCCTCCAAGACCGTACCCGCGCCGTATAATGCCGCGAATTCCGGCGCCTCGAATCTCGGTCCGACCAGCAAGGCGCTGGCCGACCGGATCAAGGAAGACGTCGACAAGTTGAAAGCCGAAAACGCTGGCGCAGACGTCCCTGTGGACCTCGTGACGACCTCGGCCAGCGGGCTCGATCCGGATATCTCGCCGGAAGGCGCGCTGTTCCAGGTACCGCGGGTCGCAAAGGCGAGAGGCATGCCGGAAGACAAGTTGCGGCAGCTTGTGGCTGAGTACAGCGCCGGCCGCTTGGTGGGGTTGTTTGGTGAGCCTAGGGTTAACGTCCTCGCGCTTAACCTTGCGCTGGACGCGACCGGCAAGCCTTAGCTCGCCCTAGGCTCAGCGCGGCACGGGGACTATATTGTTTTCATGGTTCAGCAGCCGCGCCGCGATCCCGAACAACGCCCTTCGCCGGAAGCCCTGCTGGAGGCGGCGCGGCGCGAGAATAGCGAAGCCGGCCGGCTGAAGATCTTCGTCGGCGCCGCGCCCGGCGTCGGCAAGACCTACGAAATGTTGCAAAGCGCCCACGCCCGGAAGAAAGCCGGTATTGACGTCGCGGTCGGCGTCGTCGAGACCCACGGGCGGATCGAGACCGAAGCGCTGCTGCACGGTCTCGAGGTCATTCCCCGCAAACGCATCGTCTACAAGGATCAGATCATCGAGGAAATGGACCTCGATGCATTGATCGCGCGCCGGCCGCAGCTTGCGCTGGTCGATGAACTTGCCCACACCAACGCGCCCGGCAGCCGTCATCCCAAGCGCTATCTCGACGTCGAGGAGCTGTTGTCGCACGGTATCGATGTCTACACCGCGGTCAACATCCAGCACATCGAAAGCCTCAACGACGTCGTGGCGCAGATCACGCATGTGCGGGTGCGTGAGACCGTGCCTGATTCGGTGTTCGACCGCGCCGGCGCCATCGAACTGATCGACCTCACCCCCGACGATCTCATTCAGCGCCTGAAGGAAGGCAAGGTCTACGTCCCGAAGCAGGCCGAACGGGCGCTGGAGCATTATTTTTCGCCGGGCAACCTGACCGCGCTGCGCGAACTCGCATTGCGGCGAACCGCCGAGCGCGTCGACGAGCAGCTTCTCAATCACATGCAGGCCAATGCCATCGCCGGCCCCTGGGCCGCCGGCGAGCGGATTCTCGTCTGCGTCAGCGAGGATCCGCGCTCGGCCGGTCTCGTGCGCTACACCAAGCGGCTTGCCGACCGGTTGCACGCTCCGTTTACGGCGCTCAGCATCGAAACGCGGCGCTCTCTGCGCTTGAGCGACGAGGAACGCGACCGGCTTGCCGATATGTTGCGGCTGGCGGAATCGCTCGGCGGCGAGGCGTTGACGATTCCCGCCGTCGGGCGGCGGATTGCCGACGACATCATCGGCTTTGCCCAGACCAACAACGTCACCCAGATCATCATCGGCAAGGCCGCACGGAGCTGGTGGTTCGAACTGATGCGCGGATCGGTGGTGCATGATCTGGTGCGGCGCGCCGGCAATATCAGCGTCAACGTGATTGCGGGCGAGGAACTCGCGGCCGACCCCGTGCCGAAGCAGACGGTGCGTACGGCAGAGCGCCGCGAGCCGTTCCAGCCGAGACCGTACCTGATGGCGCTTCTGATCGTGGCCGTCGGTCTCGCCGCGGCCAAATTTATTCAGAAGCCGTTCGGAATCGAGAATGTCGACCTGGTGTTCCTGACCGCGGTGGTAGGAGTCGCGGTTCGCTACGGACTGGGGCCGTCGCTGCTCGCCAGTGTTGCGGCCTCGCTCTGCTATAACTTCTTCTTCCTGCCGCCGATTTACACCTTCACGATCACCGATCCCACCAATGTCGCCGCGTTCTTCTTCTTCATGCTGATCGCCATCCTCGTCTCCAACGTCGCCGCGCGGGTGCGCACGCAGGCCGACACCGCGATCGGCCGTATCAGAACCACCGAATTGCTCTATGCGTTCAGCCGCAAGCTGGCCGGCACTGCGACACTCGACGATGTGCTGTGGGCGACCGCCTATCAGACCGCGCTGATGTTGAAAGTGCGCGTGGTGCTGCTGTTGCCGGAGAAGGGCGTGCTTACGGTGAAGGCAGGCTATCCGCCGGAGGATCAGCTCGACCAGGCCGATCTAGCCGCCGCCAACTGGGCCTGGGGCAATGACCGTCCCGCAGGGCGCGGCTCCGACACGTTGCCTGGCGCCAAACGGCTGTTTCTGCCGATGCGAACCGGACGCGGACTGATCGGCGTCATCGGCATCGACGACGACAGGACCGGCCCGCTGTTGACGCCGGATCAGCGCCGCCTGCTCGATGCGCTGGTCGATCAGGGCGCGCTCGCGATCGAACGCGTGCTGCTGGTTGAGGACATGGACCGCGTCAAGCGCAACGTCGAGTCGGATCGCTTGCGCTCGGCGCTGTTGACCTCGATTTCGCACGATTTGAAGACGCCGCTGGCTTCGGTGCTGGGTGCTGCTTCCACGATGCGCGACCTCCCCGGCGCGCTTTCGGAGGCCGAGAAGCACGATCTGCTGGCAACCGTGATCGACGAATCCGAGCGGCTCAACCGCTTCATCGCCAATCTGCTCGATATGACCAAGCTCGAATCCGGCGCCATCAAGCCGAATGCCGCGCGGCTCGATGTCAGCGAAGTCATCGGCAGCGCGCTGCGCCGCGCCAGCAAGATCCTTGCGCATCACAAGGTGTCGCTCGAACTCGAGGCCGACCTGCCGATGCTCGAACTCGACGCCGTGCTGTTCGAGCAGGCATTGTTCAACCTGTTGGACAATGCCGCCAAATATGCGCCGCCGGAGACGACGATTTCGATCCGCGGATGGCGGGACTCGAGATTTGTCACGCTCCAGATTCTCGACGAGGGCGAGGGCATTCCGCGTTCCGAGATCGAAAGCGTGTTCGACAAGTTCTACCGTGCCCAGAAGGGCGACCACGTCCGGCCCGGCACGGGGCTGGGATTGGCGATTGCCCGCGGCTTCATCGAGGCGATGGGTGGCACGATCCTGGCCGACAATCGCAACGACCGCTCGGGCGCGGTGCTGACCATCCGTCTGCCTGTTCCGCCGTCGGCCTCTAACGCATTGGATACCGCCGCATGAGCGCGCCTCCCATCAAGGTCCTTGTCATCGACGACGAGCCGCCGATCCGCAAATTGCTGCGGATGGGCCTGACCACGCAGGGCTATGAAATCCTCGAGGCGCCGAACGGCAAGACCGGCCTCGAACTGCTCGCCGAGGAGCCGGCTCTGATCATTCTCGATCTCGGCCTGCCCGATATTCAGGGGCATGACCTGTTGCGGATGATCCGTGCCCGCAACGACAGCGTTCCGATCGTGGTGCTGTCGAGCCGCGGCGACGAGGCCGGCAAGGTGGAGGCGCTCGATCTCGGCGCCGACGATTATCTGACCAAGCCGTTCGGCATGGATGAATTGCTGGCCCGCATGCGCGCGGCGCTGCGTCATCAGTTGCAGGTGCACGGCGAGCGGCCGGTATTTCGCACCGGCGACCTGTCGGTCGATCTGGTTCGCCGTATCGTCAAGGTCGGCGATCGCGAGGTCAAGCTGTCGCCGAAGGAGTACGATCTGCTGCGGGTCATGGTGCAGCATGCCGGCAAGGTGCTGACCCACCGGCTGTTGCTGAAAGAGCTGTGGGACGAAATGACGGACGCGCAATACCTGCGCGTCTATGTGCGGCAGCTGCGGCAGAAGATCGAAACCGATCCCGAGCGGCCGCAATTCGTGGTGACCGAAACCGGCATCGGCTATCGCCTGCGGGCGCCGGATTAGCCTCCGACCGTCATCCAGAGATGTGGTCTGTACGTTGCGGGGGAAAAGCGCGGCCGGCTATCGTCGAACTTCGGCAACTCGCAAAAGGCTGCGAACACCGCCCTCTACGCCGAGGCAGAGAATCCAGTAAAACAGGATCGCGCAGACGAAGCTCGCGAACGGGACGTAGTAGGTCGCCTGAATCTCGTTCGCGGCGTAAGTCAGTTCCTGGACCGTGATGATCACCAGGAACGCGCTGTCCTTGATGACCTGAATCATCTGGTTGCCGAGCATCGGTACGGCGTCGAGGACGACCGGCGGCAGAATGATGCGCGTCAGCAACCGCCAGCCATGAAACCCCAATGCGCGCGCAGCCTCGCCCGCTTCAGGCGGTTGCGCTTTCCAGGAACCGCGCAGAAGCTCGGCCACATAGGCGGCGTTGTAAATGGTGAGGGCGGTAACCCCGGCAGTGATGTTTCCAAAGGTAACGCCGAGCGATGGCAGGCCATAGTAGATGCAGGTAGCACAACAGCATGAAGGGGACCGCGCGCGTCACGTCGATGACTGCTTTCACCGGGCGGGCGACGGCGGGCCCGCTCTGAATCAGCAGCCAGAACATGGCGAACCCCAGCAGGCCCGCGAGCACCGACGAAATCGCGACGATCTCCAAAGTCAGCAGCAATCCGTTCAGCATCAGATCGCGCTGCGACCACACAATCTCGAAGCCGTGAAAATTCATACTGCGTTCCGAGCAAGTTGACGGCTCTCGAAAAGCCGCTGGGCCAGAACGAGGGTCCCGATGATGATGAGGTAGATGACAAGCGCGATCGTGAACGGTGGCACCGGTTGATAGGTGCTGGCCCCGATGCGAACCGCCGCTCGCGTTACGTCCACGACTCCGATGACCGCGATGGCCGGGCTGACCTTGATCAACAAGGTCATCTCGCTGACCAAAGCCGGCAGTGCCGACTGCAAGAGTTGCGGCAGGACGATATGGCGAAAACGAAGATGGCGCCGCATCCCGAAAGCCTTCGCGGCATCAAGCTGGTCCTTGGGGAACGCGAGCAGGGCTCCACGCCAGATCTCGCAATTGTAGGCCATGGAGCCCAGTGCAAGCGTGGCCACCGCCGCGACCACTCTTGGAAGTTCGATGCCCAGGACCGGCAGGGCGAAATAGACCAGCAGCATCAGCGTCACCGACGGCGTCGCGCGAAGCAGGCTCACAAGGACTGCTACGAGTCCGTCCAGGCCGGGGACCTTGGCCCACCGGATCAGCGCCAGCATCAGTCCGAGCGGACTGCCGAGAACGATCGCGATCACCGAGATCGCGATCGTATTGCCCGCGCCGGCCACCAGCGCGAGATAGTCGACGGCTGTCATCCGACGTTGGCGACAGGTTCTACCGACATGTTTTCGAAGGTCGTATCGAACCACTTTTTCTGGAGCGCGTACATCGAGCCATCCTTGCGCGCACCAAGCAGAAAGTCGTTGAACAGCTTCAGAAGGTCCGTGTTGCCCTTCTGCACGGCCCACGCAATGTAGGTCGGTTTGGAGACGGCTTCACCGAGCTCGAAGACCGTCGGTCGTTCTTTCGCAACCGTAGCCAGACTGAGGAACGTGTTGACCACATAGTCGATGCGGCCAATCGACAGGTCTTGATAGGCCTCGGGATAGCCCTGGTAGGTTACGATCTTGCCGAGCTTGCCACCGGTCGCCTTCAGCATTTCCTCAAGCTGCGGCAGCAGCTTCAGCATGGCGCTTCCCGCTTCGACGCCGAGCGGCTTGCCGTCAAGATCCTTGATCGACGTGATTTTGGGATCGCCCTTGCGCTTGAGATAGTAATCGACGGAGGCGGCAACCGGGCTCGTGAAGTCGAGGGCCTGGATGCGCTCGGCGGTGACGAGGATCGCCGTCACGGCCGCATCGTATTTCCCGCTGGTTACGCCGGGCAGAACGCCGGTCCACGGGATGATGTCCTGGCGGACCTCGAACCCAACCTTCTTCTTCAGCATCTCGAGCAGCTCTTGGTCGTAGCCGGTCGGCACGCCATCCTTCATGAATTCGAACGGCCGGTAGTCGTCCTCGGTGGCCACCGTCATGAAGCCGCGCTTGGTGATGCCCGCAAGCGTTTCGGCCCGGCTCAAACGAGGCAGGCCAATCACCGCGGCGGCGGAAGCGGCGGCCATCAGCATGTGACGTCTGGTCAGGCCGGAATTGATCTTCGAAAGCATATGGTTCTCCTATCACTATCGTTATGGACCATTAAATCAGGCAAGGAGTGTGCCATCGGGCGCCGTCTCGCTTGCGCTATCGCCAGCCTCCGCCTCATTGCATCATTCAGGCAGCGGGCTGACCGGCAGCCTGACGTGCCGCCTGGATCGTGGCCGCCTGATCGCGGTATCGCGCCCAGATCGAATCCAGATACTCCATCGAGACGGGATCGAGATCCGTCTGAGGTTCGGGATCGCGGCTCCAATGGCCGTAGGCGTCGATGCCGGCGACCGGCATCGCTGAACGGGGACCGAGCGTCGAGCGGACGTGGGCGGCCATGTAGAAGAACGCCACTCCGATGCGCCGGTCGTCCGAGCGGTTTGGCAGCGAGTCATGCGCGGTGCGTTCGTGGTGCAATGAGAACTGCCCCGGCTCAAGCGGCATTTCGACCGCCAGGTTGTCGTCAATTCCGCGCAGCGACTGGCCGCGAGCCAGCAGATTATTGGCGTCGTAGGTTTCGTCGTGGACGAGATCCGGCCCCAAGTGGCTTCCGGGCAGGGCCCGCAGGCAGCCGCTTTCTGAAGTCGCTGGCGACAAGGCCACCCAAGCGGTGACGCAGTCGTGCGGGTCGAGGCCGTAATAGGCCGAGTCCTGATGCCAGGAGACGAAGCGTATGTCGTGCGCATTCTTGGCGAAGGCCGACGATCCGAACAGCAGCAAATCAGGCCCGAGAAGCGACTGCACGGCCTTGACGATGGCCGGGTGGCGAGCAAGCTCGCACATCCAGGGGAAAGCCAGGTGGGCCTTGATCTTGAGACGCTTGTTGACCTCCTCGCCGGACTGAGCTTCGTAAGCCTCGATCCGCGCGCGCAGCGCTGCGGCCTCAGTCCGGGAAATGGCGTCGAGCGGGAAAAGGTAGCCGTTGGTTTGGAAGAAATCGATTTGTTGCTGCGTCAGCCCAGAGCCCATCAGTCGCTCTCCTAGTTTCGATACTGTGCGTATCGTTTCTATGATAACAGCGGCTGTCAACGCCGAATTTTGTGCATTTCCCGCTTACAGGAGCGTCACGTCCGATGGTTGATCTTGCAAAGAAAAAGCGGGCGGCGGCCACGCCGGCAACCCCTGCGCGCATCGGGAGGCCGCGCGATGAAGCAGCTCGTGCCGCAATCTTGAGATCGGCCAATACCATTCTCGAAGAGAAAGGGATCGGCGGCTTCACCATTGAAGCGGTTGCGGCGCGCGCGGGGGTTGCAAAAACCACGATCTATCGTTGGTGGCCCAGCAAGGGGGCGCTTGCGATGGCGGGCTTTCTGGCCGAGACGGCGCCCAAGATATCCTACCCCAACAGCGGTTCGGCGCTGGTTGACCTGACCAGCCAGTTGCGGCGGGTGGCCGCTGTCTATGGCGGCAAGACCGGGCGCGTCCTAGCGGCGATCCTCGCCGAGGGTCAGCGCGATCCGAATACGATGGCGGCATATATCGAGGGCTATGCACGCCCGCGCCGTGAGGAGGCCAAAGCCATCCTGAGCGCCGGGGTTGCGCGGGGCGAGCTGAGGGCGGAGATCGACCTCGAGGCGACAGTCGATGTGCTTTACGGACCGATCTACTACCGCATGCTCGTTCCGCTGGCGCCGCTCGACCCCAAATGGGCGGAGAAGATGGCGAACCATGTCTTTGTCGGACTTTTAAAGTCCAGACCCACACCGCCAAAGCGGTCCTAGCGGAGTGGATTGAACATTCGCTGCTACTCACCATGCCGCAGCCGAATGTCGGGCTTTGGGGTTAAAGCGGACGAGCGTAGCGAAAATTTTGAGTTCGCCTTTGACCCATCTCCGACATCCGTCGTGGATTGCCAGGGCGCGGTCGTCGCTTAGGGCGGTAACACTTCAAGTGCGTCCAGCATCGCGGTTCTCGAAATCTGGAGCATTCCTGTGAAAGGACTATCGAGTTCGTAGATCAGAAAAATCGCCCCTGCCGCCGACACCGCGAAGAGGAATGTGAAGGCAAGCACGGTGGTGTTCATCGGCCCGAAAAGGCTGAAGCTCATAAAAATGATCGCAAGCCAAAACACAAGAATGACGAGAAACGGAGTAGGGATAGAGCCGCCACTCTGGGCAAACAGTAACAGACGCAATTGCGAGAGCCGTGTTACAGCCTCGGTAATCTGGCCGCTCAAACCCCGTTGCGCCTCGGTTTGCGTCGGGAGACTACGGACAAGTCGCCATGTCTCCACGCTGGCCGCAACAGGCGTGAACGCATGCGACTTCTCATTCTCGTCGTTCCACAATTTGTGGACCATTCCCTCCACGCCGCTCCGCAATTGTTCCCGTACGGGCCTGGCGTCCGGCCCGTATTCGGCCAACAGTTGGTCGATCAAAATAATATTTGCAGTGATCTGGTTCACCTCGCTCACCTTGGTATCGTAGGTGCTCTTGGCTGACGCGATAAGCAGACCGAGAACCAAGGCCGACAAGGTTGCAATCAAACCAACGCCCAATTTGACGGCGCTTTCCGATTCTTTACTCAGATGATGCTCAGGCAGGCGACTTCTCAGCCAGACACCAGTGAAGGTTCCACCTAAAATGAAACAAAGGGAAATCAGTGCGACCTGCGTTGGATTTTGGATCAAGAGGCCATCCCTCTACCGCGCACTCGGTTGAACTACTCAAGCACGGGAACTAAGCCATCCACTGACGCCAAAATAGCAGGAACTATCACTGGCGCTAGATCAACTGCGAGGAAAACTCATCCTTGCACCCGCGCCCGGCTAGGCGCCGCGATGTCGCTCTTTGGCACACAGCGGACTTGTCAGCCCGTCCACCGCTTGGCTCGTCGTTCAACCTCGCCGCGGACTTCACATCGAGCAGCGAACGTACGACGTTTCCATTGGCACCGGCTTCTTGGAGCTGAGCGTGATCTTATTCTCTCCGGAGATTTTCACGTCGAATGCGACGTCTGAAATCGCGACACCGTCCGAGCACGACGCAATCACTTTCACATCCGAGCCGTCATCGTGCGACGATTTGATAGTGCATTTTTGAAATGTGCCGGTTATTTGCTTCCCCTGGACGATCAAACCGCCCGCGTGGAGATCAGCATCTTGCTTGAACGCAAGCTTGTTATTCTCTTTGGTAAAGATCTGGCCGCAGGCCGTGGCGTCGAGCGTCCAAGCGCCGTTCAAATCCGCAGCCTCTGTCGAGGCCGGTTGCGTAATGAGAAATACCAGCAGCACCAACGGATTGAAGGTTCTCATGAAACTCTCCGATTAAATGGTCAATAGGCTTTGTCGCTAAATCGGTCTCTCCGACCCGGCCGGGCGTAGCACCCGACGTGGCCTTTCGTATCGCTTTCGAGCAGTATCCGAGTGCGACGAGTAAGCGGACCTTTCGTTGATCTAAGTCAATAAGTGCTGCAGAGCCCTCGGTCTCGTCGGCTGAATGTCTGCTCTTGGGGCAGAAGCGGACGAGGCCGGAGCGCCGTTCGGACTTCCGGTAATGACCCCGAGCGGACTTCGGCCTCGCCAACGGACCCTTGGGGCTTCTAAATCTCCTTAAGGGCCCTTTTCCGTGAAGGTGGCGGCCCAAATGTCGCTACAGCAGTTATATCCATTTGACTGCAATGAGCTAAATTGCCGTCGGTCAAGCCCGCGAGACGAACGTAGTGAGCATGACGCACCCGATAGGGCATAAGTCAGACAGGTCCGCTCCCTGGCTGTCGGACCTCGCCCCTACTGAATTTCAGACATGGTCTGCCGTCGCCGTCGCGGCGTTTGTGCTTGCTGCTTTCGTAGGTATCGCGCCTTTCTCCGGTGTGCCACTGGGTGCGCTAAACATATTCTTTCCGCTTCTGGATGCGATCGTTTTCGTCACCGACCTTGTAACTGCAGCCCTGTTATTTTCACAGTTTGCCATTTCCGGCTCACGGCCGCTCTTGGCCCTCGCAAACGGATACTTCTTCACTGGATGTATAGTTGTCCCGCATGGGCTGACCTTCACTGGTGCATTTTCACCAACGGGACTTCTGGGCGCGAATATACAGACCGGTTCGTGGCTCTTTATCTTCTGGCATATCGGCTTTTCTGCAGCCTTGCTGGCATACGCCCTGCTTACCATCAACAACCGCGCGCAACCGATCTTGCCGGGGCGCGCGCAGTCGGTAATTTTCTTGAGCGTGGTGAGTATAGTTGCCTTTACGTGCGGCCTCACGTGGCTGGCCACCGCTGGGACATATCTCCTGCCGCCCATCATCGTGGATGCCAACAGCCTGAGCCCTCTGGTGGTTTATCCTATTTGGCTTGCGATAATGATCTCGGCCCTGGCTTTCTCAGTACTGGCCTTCCGCGAACGATCGGTGCTCGATCAATGGCTCATGGTGGTCGCGTTTATCTCCATTGGCGAACTGGCCTTCAGCGGCTTGCTTCCCGGAGTCCGTTTCAGTCTTGGCTTTTATGCCGGAAGGGTTTTTTCGATCATTGCCGCTAGTATCGTCCTGATTGTCCTGCTAGCGGAGACGACGCGGCTATACGTGCTTCTGGCAAGGTCTCACGCGAATTTGCAACGCGAGCAAGACAACAGGCTGATGAACTTTGAGGCGATCACGGCTTCGATTGGCCATGAGCTAAAGCAGCCCCTGGGAGCCATCGAACTCAATATGAGCTCGGCTCAGTTGATACTCACGCGGACTCCTACAGACGTCGGCGAAATGCAGGCGGTCATGGCTGAAACAACGGATGCGGCTCGACGGATCAACAAAACCCTGGAGGGGTTTCGTTCTCTGTTTGGCAAGATTGATCAGAAGCGACAGCCCGTAAATTTGAACGAAGTTGTCCTCGATGTATTGAAGTCGTCGCGAGCAGAGTTGCGGGTTCATAGTGTTGTGGCGCGAGCAAAGTTGACAACTGAGTTACCGATCATTTACGGCAACGCAAATCAACTACATCAACTCATTTACAATTTGGTCCACAACGCAATCGAAGCTATGTCGGAGATGGCAAGTCGCGATAAGATGCTCGAGGTAACAACGAGCACTTGGGACAGCAGCGCCGTCGTAATCGAAGTGTCGGACAACGGGCCCGGCATTGATCCGCAGAAACTAGCCAACATATTCGAGGCATTCGTGACGACGAAGCCGCACGGAATGGGGTTGGGTTTGGCAATTTGCCGGAAGATCGTCGAGCGTCATGAAGGTCAGATTTCGGCTTCCTCAGTCATCCCTCACGGCACCATCTTTCGCATTCAGCTGAGTTTGAGCCGCCCTACAAGTTGATGCTTTCTCTTTGCCTACGTCGGCGACCGAACAGACACCCTAGGCATCTCCACCGGTGGGTGCCGCTGTGCGGGGGTCGCAGTCCGCCGCCGCGCCGAGATGCATCGGTCTTCATCTTTTCAGCATCGTCACCTCCCCATAGCTGACTGCCTCGCTGGCTTGCCAGAACAACAATCTGGCGACATCCGACAATTATTTTAAGTTCAAAAGATCGTCGGAGTAACGTAGGCAGAGCCGTTCTCAGGATGATTGTATCCTGCTTGGGATTCAGTGGCGCGCGGATGGCGCGCGCCGAACCCGACGGCTCGCTTCTTTGTAGCGGGACAAATCAGGGATATCGTGCGTGCAAGATCGGAACCTCGTTCTAGTCGTCGACGATGACTCGGGAATACTGGAGGGACTCGAGCGCCTGCTACGTGCGCACGCGTACGTGCCCATCCTATTCTCATCTGCAGAGGCTTTTAACAACCACACCGATTTTGACAGTGCGGTCTGCGTCATTCTCGACATCAACCTGAACGACGGATCGGGCATCGAACTGAGGCATCGTCTCAGGGCGGATGGGATTTCCGTGCCGGTTATTTACATGACCGGGAATGAAGACCCTGCCGTTCGCGAGGCTGCGCTGGACTCTGGATGCATCGCATTTCTTACAAAGCCCTTTTCCACGCAGTCGCTCATTGAGCCGCTCAAGAAAGCATCGGCAGGGCGCTCATAGACTTGCGGGATTACCTATTGCGATGATGGTCATCGCCATCCTCCACAAATAAGGCCGCCTCAGTGGTCGGCCCTCTTGCATTTCTGGTGCAGGAATGCCGGATGGAGTCGGAACAATAAGCTCTAGTTCCTTCTGGCCGCTTTGTGCACTAGGGAACTAAACGCCGACCGACCGCATATTAAGATCTAGATTGCTGAACCCTACGGTTAGGACCCGTAAGCAACGAGGATGTGTCATGTCAGAGCGTCAACGGATCAAGCAAATTCTATCCCTTGAAGAACGGCTCGCCCAAGAAGCCAAGCGACTACGAGAACAAGCCAAAACTCTCCCGTCCGGCCCGGACCGCGAGGCCATATTACGCAAAGCCCGGCAAGCCGAAACCGGCTCACATATGACCGAATGGATCATGTCGCCTGGGCTTCGTCCGCCGGAATAGCAGGGTACTGGCCCCTTTTGGTTCTCGCGTTTGGCACAAACTGCATAGCCAAACCCGTAGTTTACCTGATGGAGCAAACGCCTATCTGGCGTGCCAGCCGTTGTATTGGTGTCGTTGGAGAGCCCGGTTAGGCTATGCGCTCACAACGGAGCGCGGCGTGCCAACAATCGAACAATGCAGAACACACGCTGCCGAATACAAAATTCTAGGGCGTGACCCGAAGATTTCAGCCCGCCGATCCTCGGTGCTTTTGAGTATTTCACGCAGTTGGACAGCACTGGCAAATCAGCTTGAGACCCTGACGGTAATCGTCAAAGACGAAGGAAAGTAAGGCCGCCTCAGTTGGCGCGCCCCCCTTTTTGATTTAGCTCAATGGCCCCTTTTGGTTCCCCTTTGAACCATCGGCCATGAACACAACTGATCGCCCAGACCGGGATGAGAAAGTGCCGAAGGCCAAGATTTCGCACTCACAAGAGCTTCTGCGGATCATAGAGGAATACGCGAACGAACTGCGGGAGATCATCAGGAAGCTCCGCAAGAAGCTGAATTGAGCCGCCTCAGTGGTCCTCTTTCATCTCCAACGTCGCCTATTGGCACATGGCGGACTTGCCAGCCCTACCGCCGCATGTCCGCTTTCCGGAAAAACGCAGACGCGCTCGTTACGCGGGCCGATGTCTGGAAATGACCCAATTGAGACATAAGACGCTTGGACCTTCGCTAACATTCGCCTAGGCTGAACGCCTGTGACGACATGAAGCGACGCGATTAAACCGAACTGTCCCCATTCATGCGCTCCGGAACGCCCGACGGATTTTGCTCGATACCAAGCGCCACCGGTGCTATCGCGCGGCTCGCATGCGCGCGGATGCGCGAGCTTGGTAACGACGTGGCATCCGTTCTCGCCGAGGTAGGGGCGAGGCCTGAGCAGGTCAACGATGACGCCATAAGGCTTGAAGTGCCCAAGCAAATCAGGATCCTCAAGCTGGCGTCAGAAGAACTTCAGGATGGACTTCTCGGTTTTCACCTCGCTCGCAATTTCGATCTGCGCGAAATCGGGCTAGTTTATTATGTGATCGCATCGTCGGATCGGCTTGCCGATGCCCTGCTGAACGGAAAGCGATACTGCACGATAATGAATGAGGGTATCCGCCTTAGCGTGAGGCTGGACGAGCGAACGGCCACAGTAGCGTTCGACTATGTCGATGTCGACAGGCAGTCAGATCTGCATCAGATAGAGTTCTGGCTCGTGACGCTGGTGCGGATCTGCCGGCAAGTAACAGATAGTAGGCTAGCACCACGCAGTTTGAGGATCAGGCACCGGCGTGACGAAACGCCCGCAGAAATGAGGAGCTTTTTCGGATGCGACGTTGAATTTGGCGCTGATAGTGACGAGGTAATTTTTCCAGCGTCCGTAGCATCCCTGCCGATTGTCGGCTCCGACAACTACTTGAATGACCTGCTACTCCGATACGTGGAAGAAGCACTCGCCGACCGTCCGAAATTGCGCGCCTCTCTCCGATCGGCCGTCGAGAGAGTCTTGCCTCAGCTGCTCCCACATGCCAAAGCCAGCGCATCGAACGTCGCCCAAAAGCTCGCCATTAGTAAGCGAACGTTGTCACGCAAGCTTCGCGATGAAAATGTGGCTTTTTCGGAAGTATTGGAAGAGACAAGAGCAGCTCTCGCAAGGCGTTATCTTGCCGAGCGGGATCTGCCGGTTTCCGAGATCGCGTGGCTGTTGGGTTATGGCGAGGTCAGCTCTTTCACCCACGCATTCAAGCGTTGGACCGGCATGACGCCGCGCCAGTTTCGTTTAGCCCCGCGCGGACAGGGCGCTTAGCACTCACACACTCTAGTCGGTATTTCGCGGGCAATAAGCGGTCGTAGCTCAATCAGGTCGGTGAAAACGTCGGCTTGGCGCCGCAGGTCGTCGGCGATCATCGGCGGTTGGCTCGAAATCGTCGAGACCACGGTGACGCGTATGCCGCGCCGCTGCACCGCCTCAACCAGCGAGCGAAAATCGCCGTCACCGGAAAACAACACGATCTGGTCGACATACGCGGCAAGTTCCATGGCATCCACAGCGAGCTCGATGTCCATATTGCCTTTCACCTTGCGGCGGCCGCTCGCATCGATGAACGCCTTGGTCGCCTTGGTGACGACGGTATAACCATTATAATCGAGCCAATCGATTAACGGGCGGATGGACGTGTATTCCTGATCTTCGATAACTGCCGTGTAGTAGTAGGCGCGCAGCAGCACTCCGCGGCTCTGAAATTCCTTGAGTAGGCGCTTGTAGTCGATGTCAAAGCCAAGCGTCTTGGCAGTTGCGAAAAGGTTTGCACCATCAATAAATAGTGCGATCTGGCTGTCGGAGGACATTGTTTTAAATACCTTGATCCAAAATTGATAAAGCGACCGGGGCTCGCGACTATCACAGGTTTGTGGGCGCGAACGACGAGGCCGTATAGCGAAGGATCGAGATCGGTGCTTGTGATTGTTGGCCAATGATTTGACTTTCCTGGCCAAAACCTAACTTTTGGCGACCGGCCCATGGGAGGCCTCAACTAGATTGGCGAACGCAGCGCGTGTCGACGCTTTTTACCTCGCTGTTTGCGAGCAACTGCCCCAACCGCCGTTCTGTCGGTTTCAATGATCGTTGCTGGCACTTTGCGGACATTGTCGATCTGATCGGCGACGTCCGTTCGCGGTGACAAACCGGACATGGATGACCCGATCGTCATTGAGCGGGCTATCGGAGAATTAGCCAGCAGGGTGGATCGCGCCTGAGCCCTTCGTTGGGCCGCGCTTTGGGCCAATCCCTTCCCGGAGCAGCGGAGGAAAAATGCGGAATGATTTTGCCCGACAGGCAAATCATTCCGCCTGCCTATCTAGGCGTGTCCGGTCCTCCGCAAGAAAATATTCGTTTCGCCTGCCGAGTGGCGCTTAAGGAAGGAGGGCAGCTACGCCTCGTTCAAAGCCTGTGCGACATCCGCGATCAGATCGGACGGGTGTTCGATGCCAATCGACAGCCGGATCGTGGAGTCGAGAACGCCGATTTTTTGGCGGATGTCAGCTGGAACGCCGGAGTGGGTCATACTTGCGGGCAGGCTCGCAAGTGACTCGGTGCCGCCCAGGCTCACCGCGAGCTTGAAGATTTGCAGTGCGTTCAGGAATTTGAAAGCGGCGGCTTGGCCGCCGACAATGTCGAACGAGAACGTGGAGCCAGCGCCGCTGCATTGTCTCGCGAAAACCCGGCCGGCGGGGGAGGCTTCTTCGAGGTGAGCAAGATAATGGACTTTCGCCACTTTGGCGTGGTCGCACAGGTAGTCCGCGAGGAGCCGCGCATTTCTGTCGGCCTTTTCCATGCGGATGCTGAGCGTTTCGAGCGACCGGCTGATCATCCAGCACGAATGGGGGTCCAGTTGCGTGCCGATCGCGCCTCGCAGCGCCTTGACGTCCTTCATCAGGGCCTTTGGACCGAGCGCGGCGCCTGCGATCAGGTCGGAATGGCCGCCGACATACTTGGTCAGAGAGTATAAAGAGAGGTCCGCGCCGTGTTCGATTGGCCGCTGAAACACCGGCCCGAGCAGGGTATTGTCGCACGCGATGATCGGGGTGTATCCCTGAGCTTGGCCGATCATCTCGGCGATGCGGCGGACCATCGCGATATCGACCAGGCCGTTGGTGGGATTTGCCGGAGTTTCGATGAAGATCATCGCCACTCGGCCTTTGCGCATGGCATCCTCCGCCGCCAACCTGACTGCGGCTTCGTCGATGCCGTCGGCGAAGCCGATCGCACCGATGGAGAGTCCCGCCAGTGTCCTTGCAAACAGAGTTTCCGTCCCGCCGTAGAGCGGTTGAGAGTGCAGAATGACGTCGCCAGGACGCACGAACGCCAGGATCGTGGTCGCAATCGCCGACATGCCGGACGAAAACAGCGCGCATTTATCGGTTCGCTCGTATACGGCGAGTCTGTCCTCGACGATCTCACTGTTAGGATGATTGAACCGCGAATAAACCAGGCCCGCACCCATCCCCTCAGGAGGCTCGCGCCGACCCGAGACGTAATCAAAGAAGTCCTGTCCGTCTTCCGCCGTCCTGAAAACAAAGGTCGAGGTCAGAAAGACTGGTGGTTTGACGGCTCCTTCCGACAGTTGCGGATCGTAGCCGTAGTTCAGCATGAGCGTTTCGGGATGCAGCATGTGGTTGCCGATGTGGGTCTTGGACGGAAACGGTTTGACCATGGCCTGCCTCGCTGTCTGGATTTGAAACGTTGTGCTCCGGAGCGTCCTCAACAATGACAATGCGATCAGGGCAGGGCCGACCCGCTCTCTCGCCGAGCGGCCAAGATTAGAGCGTCGGATTCAGACGAACGAAGCACTATAGCTACTTCAATAAAACAACAGTTCGCGGCTTTATTAGCGCGCCATCTCGGAAAGAGAACGGCGCGCGTCAGGCCTGTCCGGTCTGGGCTTAAAGCTGCGGACTGACTGACCCGTGTCGCTTCCGGCGATCCCGGCCGGAATTAACGACCCTATCAAAATTAAAGGAACCGTGTCGGCCACAGCATTGTGCGCCACATATGTGCCGACGGACTGCTGTCGAGGCCGAGCCCTTCTTTTGGCTGCTTGAAGTGACGACCTATGATGTCCGTAAATTCTTCAACATTGATCTTGGCATTGGGATCGAATGAATAAAGGTCGTGCAGGGTGATAAACCGTGCGGTCATATAGTGCTTGTGATTGCGAGCACGTTTGTACTCATCGACGATATAAGGCTCAGGCTGAAAATCGGGGCCAAACCATTTCACGTAAGCTTCTGGATATTGGTATCCGACAGATTCGTCTGGAAAGAAGCGCAACGCTTGATGCGCACGCACGGCCCAACTCACCTCTTCGTCGACATACGGTTCGATCATCTGGGCGCCCCAGTAGCCGTGGTCGCACCTGATGAAGCTCGCGACCGCGATGTCGTGCAGGAGGCAGGCCATGATGACCTTCTCGCTTTGGCCAGCCTTTTTAGCGTGCGCGGCACTCTGCAGAAGATGCGAGGTCGACGCGAACCGGCACTTGAAATAGTCGATCAAGGTAGGCTTGGCGGGCATTTGGGGAAGGCGAGGATCTTCCTTCATGAGCAGGTATTTGCCGGGATTGCGCGCCAACGTTGAAGCTGTGTCGTCGGTCAATTTACCGTCGGCCAGGTTGAACAATGCCGACTTGATGACGATGTGCTCGAGCTCATGCATCATGTGCTCTTCGAGCGCATCAGCACGTTCGGATAGCGTCATTGCTTGTACATGATCATTCATCTCGACCTCTTCGCCGTGTGGCGATCGGCCAATGTGCCCACGAAATTTTCGGGACGGCCGAATCGAAGCTGCGTCGCAGTAACTCTATCAGAATCGCCTCGATGATGAGCTGGCAGCTTTCGAGCGAATTGGTCAGGCGCGCTGATTTTTCGCATGCATCCAGAACTAAATTACGTCCAAGAGCGCCGTTGCGAAACATAACGGACGCGAAAAGCTGATTGATCTGCCCGACGGGCAAATCAGTCCTCTGTGGACCATCCCTGTCCAGCCCCCTTTGCAAAAATATTTCGCTCTGCCCGTCGGGCAAATCATCTCTACAAGCTCGCGCCATCCCGTCCCGATAAGGGGCGTTTCGCGATCGTCACGAACGTTGGGTGCGGGATGCGGTGGACGCTTGCGGTGCGGTTGACGAATGCACCAACAGCGGACGGCGAAGTCGTGTGGGCCTGATATCCCGACGCTGATATCAAGTTGGCGATGGTGCTTATGCATCGCGCTGATGACGGAGACAACCAAGCCCGGTCTCCGGGGCGAGCACGAAGGAAACCGTTAAAACCATCGCGCAGGGAAGGCCGGATCGATCCGGTGGACCTGTGGTGGACTTATCTGCGTGCTTTCCATTTTTGCACGCGGAGCTGCGGGTGCATCAGACGCCCGGCTTTCCCTGCGCCCTCTAAGGGCGATCGGTTCACGCAAAAACTCGGGCGCATCACGCCGCGAGAATGCAGAGGCGCACCCGCAGCGTGCGAGGGCGCAAGAAGCGGAACTATCTCCTTTCGCGCTGATTAGTTCCACGCCACAAGGAGAGGTGTCATGGCACGCAAATATTCGAAGAAGGCCTCAAGCAGCGTCGAGCGCGCGATGAAGAAGCGAAAGGCCGGCACATTGAAGAGCGGCCGTTCGGGCCGCAAGGTCAAGAGCCGCAAGCAGGCG
Source organism: uncultured Alphaproteobacteria bacterium (assembly GCA_963788885.1). Classification (GTDB taxonomy): domain Bacteria; phylum Pseudomonadota; class Alphaproteobacteria; order Rhizobiales; family Xanthobacteraceae; genus Bradyrhizobium. The sequence continues at coordinate 61,436 of CAWBIR010000008.1, forward strand.
ATCGCGATCGGCCTCTCCGAGGCGCGAGCGGCCGGAGCGAAGGTCCCGAAGAAGGCGAGTAGCCGACGGACGGCCAAGAAGGCCAAGCGCAAGACCGCTCGGTAAGCGGGCTATCATTCGGCTGTGCTGGCTTTTCAACCGAGGGAAGGGGGCATTACAATGCCCCTTCTTTCGCGCGCTAAAGCCTCATCCCTTTTTCGAGATTGCCCTTGCCCCCAAAAAGCCTTTCCACCTACCGGAAGAAACGGGATTTCGAGAAGACCGCGGAGCCGAGTGGTGATGTGGCTGTGGCGCCGTCCAAAGAGCGGCGCTTTGTGATCCAGAAGCATGACGCGACCCGGCTGCATTACGATTTCAGGCTCGAGTTCGATGGCGTCTTCAAGTCGTGGGCAGTGACGCGGGGGCCGTCGCTCGATCCGCACGACAAGCGGCTCGCGGTCGAGGTCGAGGATCATCCACTCGATTACGGCGATTTCGAAGGCACGATTCCGGAAGGACAGTATGGCGGCGGCACGGTGCAGCTCTGGGATCGCGGCTATTGGGAATCGGACAATCCGGAGAAAGGCTTTGCCAAAGGCGATCTGAAGTTCACGCTTCACGGCGACAAGCTGCATGGAAGCTGGGTGCTGGTGCGGATGCGGCACGACCGCAGCGGTGGCAAACGCACCAACTGGCTCCTGATCAAGCACCGTGACGAATATGCGCGCGAAGGGGAAGAGAACGATCTTCTTGCGGAGGATCGTTCGGTCGCTTCCGGCCGCAGCATGAACCAGATCGCCGCCGGCAAGGGCAAGGCTCCGAAGCCGTTCATGACCGCGCGGAGCCGGGCCAAGGCCGATGCGGTCTGGCATTCGAACCGGGGCGAGACGGCGGAGCTGCGTGCGCGGAACAAGAAAGCGGCGGCATCGCCAAAGGCAACGATGGTGGACGAAATGCCGGATTTCGTAGCCTTCGAGTTATGTACGTCGGTCGAACGGCCGCCGAGCGGCGCCGGCTGGGGCCACGAGATCAAGTTCGACGGCTATCGCGTGCAGCTGCGGGTCGAGCGTGGCGAGGCAACGCTGAAGACCCGCAAGGGCCTCGACTGGACCGACAAGTTCAAGGCGATCGCGAAAGCCGGCGGCGCGCTGCCGGATGCGATGATCGATGCTGAGATCGTTGCGCTCGATCATGAAGGCAATCCGGATTTCTCGGCGTTGCAGGCGGCGATTTCGGACGGCAAGACGGATCGTCTCATCTTCTACGCCTTTGACCTGCTATTTGCCGAAGGCGAGGACCTTCGTCGCCTGCCGCTGGAGCAACGAAAAGCGCGGCTGAAGCAATTGCTCGACACGCGAAAGAAGAACAAGTCGGAATCGATCCGCTATGTCGAACATTTCGAGGCCAATGGCGAGGACGTTCTCGAATCGGCCAGGAAGTTGGGGCTTGAGGGCATCGTTTCCAAGAAGCTCAGCTCGCTTTATCGCTCCGGACGCTCCGAAAGCTGGACCAAGACCAAATGCCGAGCCGGCCAGGAGGTCGTGCTCGGCGGCTGGAAGACGACGAACGGAAAATTCCGCTCGCTGATGGCCGGCGTCTACCGAGACGGTCATCTCGCTTTTGTCGGGATCATCGGAACCGGTTTCGGCCAGGATACGGTCCGGCGCATCATGCCGGCGCTCAAGAAGGCTGAAGCCGATGAAAGTCCGTTCGGCGGCAAGGATGCGCCGCGCAAGACCCGCGACGTCCATTGGCTGAAGCCCGAGCTTGTCGCCGAAATCGAATTCGCCGGCTTTACCGAGGGCGGCAATATCCGCCAGGCGGCATTCAAGGGTTTGCGCCAGGACAAGCCGGCGAGTGAAGTCATCGCGGAGAAACCGGCCATGGTGAATGTGATCAAGCCGTCGCCAAAAGTCTCGAACAAATCCAGCGAGGTCATGGGCATTGTGATCTCCAAGCCCGAGAAGGAGCTTTGGCCGGATGCGGGCGACGGCGAGGGCGTCACCAAGCTCGATCTGGCGCGTTATTTCGAGGCGATCGGCGGCTGGATGATCCCACACCTGAAGGGACGACCGTGCTCGGTCGTGCGTGCGCCGGACGGAATCAAGGGCGAGACGTTCTTCCAGCGTCATGCGATGCCGGGCACCTCGAAGATGCTCGAGCTCGTCAAGGTCTCCGGCGACCGTAAACCGTATTTGCAGATCGATCGTATCGAGGGGCTAGCGGCCATGGCGCAGTCCGGCGGGCTCGAATTGCATCCGTGGAATTGCGCGCCGGATGCGACCGACGTTCCCGGACGTCTTGTCTTTGATCTCGACCCCGCGCCGAATGTCGACTTTGCCGAGGTGATCGATGCCGCCAAGGACATGCGAGAACGTCTCAAGGTGCTGGGCCTCGAAAGCTTCTGCAAGACCACGGGCGGCAAGGGCCTGCATGTCGTGGCGCCGCTCACCTACGGCGCCAAAGACAAGGTGACCTGGAAGGAAGCCAAGGCCTTCGCGCAAGGCGTTTGCCAGTGGATGGCGCAGGACAATCCGGAGCAATACCTGCTCAACATGTCGAAGAAACTGCGCAAGGGGAAGATCTTCCTCGATTACTTGCGCAACGACCGCCTATCGACCGCGGTTGCGGTGCTTTCGCCGCGGGCTCGCGAAGGTGCGACGGTCTCGATGCCGCTGATCTGGGCGCAGGTGCGCGGCGATCTCGATCCCAAGCGTTACACCGTTCGCACCGTCCCGGCGTTGCTCGGCAAGAGCAAGGCGTGGGACGGCTACGACGATGCGGCATCATCGATCAAAAGCGCGATGAAGAAGTTGGAAGCCAAATCGTAACTGCCGGCGTCAAATTCGCCCCAGCAGAAGTAGTATCAGCAAGATCACGATGATGAGTCCGAGACCGCCGCCGCCATAATAGCCGGTGCCATAGAAGGGGCCACCGCCGACGCCGCTAAAACCGCCGAGCAGGGCGATCACCAAAATAATCAGAATGATGGTACCAATGGACATCGAATCCTCCAGCCGTCACGTTGTGTGCGTTCCAGCCAGCCAACAAACGGGACTCGCGAAAGTTCCGGCCTATCGCAGCGCAACCCGCGGCGGTTTTTGCAGCGAAAGCAGCGTTCGCGTTAAGCGAATAGCCCGATTCGTTTTGAAGCCGGTTTCGCTGCGCCGACATAGCTCGCTTTCAGTGCGGCAACCGGCAGATGTTCGAACAGAGCGGCCAGCGGTACGCGGGATTTGTCCGATGCGTTTGCGCCTCGCAGCGAATAGCCGTCGATGTGAAGCTCGCCATCGAAAACGTCGTCGCGTGGCCACACCCGGCCTTGCTCCGAGAGCGGCGCGCACCACCGCGCCGCTGCCACGATCACGGCATGACGGCCACGGCGGCGGGCAAATGCAATGACGTGATCGCGATGCGGACCGCCGACTTCCAGCGGCTCGTAATCGCCATTTGCGAAAACGTCCGCCATTTCGTTGCGAAGCCTGAGAAGGTGCCGTGTCCAGGCGAGCTTGACGTGGCCGTTCGGCCAGCCGGCGGCCAGCGTCTGCCAATCCGGCCGCTCCACCTGCCGGAGAACGGAGGCCCGTTCGGCGAAATCGACCGGGCGGCGGTTGTCGGGATCGACCATGGACAAATCCCAGAACTCCGTCCCTTGATAAAAATCAGGCACGCCGGGCATCGTCGCCTTCAGGGTGATCTGGCTCAGCGAATTGAGCGCGCCCAACAGCACGACCCGGCGTGCAAAATGGTCCAGCGAATCCAGAAATTCCGCCGACACCGAGCGATCCAGAATTCGATCGATGAAGCTACAAACGGAAGTCTCATAGCCTTCGTGCGGGTTGAGCCAGCTCGTTTCCTGCTTGCCTTCCCGCGCCGCCTTCACGGCATAGGCCTTGAGGCGCTCGGTCAACGAGGGATCGGGGGACGAAGGCCAAAGCCCGATCAGGGTCTGATACAGCATATATTCGAAGGTCGCCGAAGGCGCCCGCAGATTTCCATCGGTCACGATATGCGGTGCGTTCAGCACTTTCCAACGCGCGACCATGGCAGTCCACTCGCCCGAGAGCTCGCTGAGCGCGATCAGACGCGCGCGGACATCTTCGCTGCGCTTGGTGTCGTGGGTCGCGGTCGTGGTCATCGCGTGCGGCCAATCGTGGCTGCGGGTCTTCATCATTTGGTGAAAAACGTCCGGCGAAAGCGCCGACGCAGACGGTTCGCCGCCGACTTCGTTCAGCGCGAGCATGCGGTGGACGCGATAGAACGTCGTATCTTCCAGCGACTTCGCCATCAGAGGACCGGTGAACTGCTGCACCTTCAGTGCAAACCGCCGCACCCGCGGCGCGCTGTGCAGCGCCGAGCCGGGCCTGGCGAGGTCCATGGTCAGCGCATCGCGCAGAAAGTCAAAAATACCCTCGTCGGCCGCGTACCATTCGGCGCGCGCCGTTTCGATCGTGTCCGAGATCAAAGCGCGGTCGCCGTCCGATGCGCCGGCCGCGGTGAGATAAGTCCGATAGATCGGAAAATTCAGTACATAAAGTTCGAGCGCCTGGCGCAAGCTGTCGGCGGAGAAATCGCGCGTCGAGTAATGGCCGACCGCGATGCGGCCGAGCAGGCGCGCCAGAACGGTGAATTCACTGGTGAGCAGCGTTTCCAGCACGCGTTGCTTGGCCGCTTTCAGCACGGGCGTAAGCGCAGGCGGCAGGTTGCTGATCTGCCGCCAGGTCTCGTCGAGCGCGTCCAGCCCGCTTTGATTGGCCAGCACGCGGGTGATGGTGTTGAGCGTCTCATAGCCGGTCGTGCCTTCGACGCCGGCAAACGGGCGCAATGTTTCATGCTCGCCGAGAATTTTTTCGACCACAACGTAGAACGATCGGGCGGCCTTTCCGCCGGCCTGCCGGATCAGGCGGCTCAAGCGCTGGAAATACTGCGCGGGGTCGCTCAGGCCATCGATATGATCGAGCCGCAATCCCTGCAATTTTCCTTCTTCGATCAATCGTCGAACCAAACGATGGGCGACGTTGAAGGTGGCGGCATCTTCCACGCGCAAGCCTGCGAGCGAATTGACGTCGAAGAAGCGGCGATAGTTGATGTCGCTGGAGGCAAGCCGCCAGTGCCCGAGCTTGTAATGCTGGCGCTCGAGCAGATGATGCAGGACCAGGGTTTGGGCAGGACGATCCGGTCCGGCACGATAGGCGGAAAGCCCGCGCTCGATGATCTCGCGGCTGCCTGCGATGTCCTTCAGTTCGGCCTTGAAGTCGGGCGCTTCCTTGCGGTTCGGGTGACGCAGGCCGTGGTAGCGCGAGGCGAGGTCGAGAATGCGTTTTCCAGCGGGACTATCTTCGGCGGCTGCTTCCTTGACAATCGTGGTCAGGATTTCGCCGTAGCGTTCGGGCGCGATCGGCAGCCGATGTTCGAAATACCAGGCCGAGAAGCTGCCTTCGCCGGCGTCGTAGCGCAGCTCGATCTCGCCGCTCTCCAGCGCCTTGCCGTAGGAAGAGCCGAGGATCGGCAGCAATACGCCGCCGCGCGCGCGATACGGCAACTGCTCCCAGTCGATATCGAAAGAGACCGCGTGCGGCGAAGCCTCGCCCCATTCCAGCACGTCAAGCCACCACGGATTGTCATCGTAGTGCACGCCGACATGGTTGGGCACGAAGTCGAGGATCAGCCCGAGATCGTGCGCTTTGAGGGCTTTGCTCAGCCGCTCAAAGCCCTCGTCGCCGCCGAGTTCGGGATTGATGAGGGTGTGGTTGACCACGTCATAGCCGTGGGTCGAACCCTTGCGCGCCTTGGTGAAGGGCGAGGCATAGACGTGGCTGATGCCGAGCGCTTTCAGGTAAGGAACGATCGCGGCGGCCGCGTCGAAATCGAAGTTTACGGTCAGCTGCAAACGATAGGTCGCGATGGGAATGGCCGATGGCATCAGCGGATCTCCAGACACCAGCACACCGACCACGGTTTCATCGCATCTGCCGGCTCGCCCCAGATTGGCGTGCCCCGGGCTTCCTGTGATGGGCGAGGGATAGTGCGGTCCGACAGATTGGCGGTCAGCCACAGCCTGGCATCCCCGTCGAGGTGCCAGTTCGCGTTCAGTAGTCCGTCGTCGGCCGCTCGTGCTTCGCCGAAACGCACGCTCGCGAGCCCAGGGATGATGTGACGCTGGCGTGTCGCTAATAGCTCGCGCACCAGCGCCAGCCGCTCGCTATTGTCTCTGCGTTCCCAATCCAGAACGGCCGAACGAAAGGTGGCTTCGCTTAGGGGATCGGGCACTTCGCTGCCAAATTTCCCATAAGCCCAGGCATATTCGTCGCGGCGCCCTTTGCGAACCGCTTCCGCAAGATCGCCCTTGAAATCGCAGAAGAACGGGAAGGGGGCTTTTGAGCCCCATTCCTCGCCCATGAACAGCATCGGAATTGAGGGAGCGATCAGCGTAATGGCGAGCGCGGCCTCGATCGCTTCCGGCTTTGCCAAGGCTTCGAGGCGATCGCCGAACGGGCGGTTACCGATCTGGTCGTGGTTTTGCAGGAAGTTGACGAATGCGGTGGGCGGAAGCGCGCCACTCCTTTCACCGCGCGCTTGGCCGCCGCGATGTTCGGAAGCCTCGCCCTGATAGGTAAAGCCGGAGCCGAGGCAGCGCGCGATGTCTGAAACCGGAGAACGCTGATAGTCGCGGTAATAGCCTTGTTTCTCGCCGGTCAGCTTCACGTGCCAGGCGTGATGGTAATCGTCGTTCCACTGCGCGTTGTATTTTCCGCGCAGCGGATCCTGCGAGGGATCGAGCAGGCTGACGCAGTTGTCGTCGTTCTCGAGCACGAGATGGATGTGCCGCCCGGTCTCCGCGGCGAGTTCCCCGGCGGCGAGGCTGAGATCGTGCAGCATCGGGATTTCGCCCGTTTCGGTGATGGCGTGCACGGCGTCAAGTCGCAATCCGTCGAAGCGGTATTCGTCGAGCCAGTAAAGCGCGCTCTCGATGGTGAAGGCGCGCACCTGCGGCAGCCGATAGTCGATCGCGCTGCCCCACGGCGTCTGCGCTTCGGTGAAAAAGGCCGGGGCATAGCGGCCGAGATAATTTCCTTCCGGGCCGAAATGGTTATAGACGACGTCGAGAAACACCATGAGGCCGCGCAAGTGAGCTTCGTCGATCAGGAGTTTCAAGTCTTCGGGCCTGCCGTAGGCGCTGTCGGGCGCGTACCACAATACGCCGTCATAGCCCCAGTTGCGCACGCCCGCGAAATCCGCCAGCGGCAGCAGTTCAAGCGCAGTGATGCCGGTCTCGACGAGGTGATCGAGGTGCTCGATCATGGCGCGACAGGTGCCTTCGCGCGTGAAGGCGCCGACATGCGCTTCCAGCAGCACGGTCTCGTGCCACGGCCGCCCGCGCCAGTCTTTGGCGCGCCAGACGTAGTTGCGGTGATCGATCACCTCGCTCGGGCCGAACACGTCTTCGGGCTGAAAGTGTGATGCCGGATCCGGCACGTCGATCTCGTCGTCGATGCGAAATTTGTAGCGCGCGCCGGCCTTGGCGCCGGCGATGTGGGTCTCGAACCAGCCGTGCTTGCAGGGCGTCAGCGCATGAGATTGCTGGTCCAGCAACAGATCGACGCGCTTGGCCGCCGGCGCCCACAGGCGGAAAGTGGTGCCTTCAGATGTCAGCTTTGCGCCGAAATGCCGTTCATTCATGCCGAACCTGAAAAGACCAGTACCGAGCGGGGTGGCGCGGTGGTCTCGCTTCCCGAAGGGAAGCCCGCCGCCGTCTGCTTAACGTCGGCGGTGTTCAATAGTTGCTGCCAGCGCCGGTATTCCGGCATTTTCGGCATTTTGAACTTGATTTCCTCCGGCGCGGCATTGAGCACGATGAAGACCGGCGGTTGGTTTGGTTCGATCGGTCCGAGCACATAGGCCAGGAAGCGGCCTTCCGGAAACTTCCAGTCCTGCTCCTTCATCTCCTCCGCGGCGGGCGTCAGCCACAATACGCCATAGCTGCCGTCGGCGCGCCGTCCGTCGAGCCAGCGGTGGCTGCGGATTTGCGCAAACCGCTTGCGGAGTGCGGTCAGGTGGCCGACGAAATCGATGAGGTCGCTGCCCTCGCGCCCCGTGCCGTCCCAGCCGATCCAGCCGGTCTCGTTGTCCTGGCAATAGGCGTTGTTGTTGCCGTTCTGGGTATTGCCGACTTCGTCGCCCGCGAGAATCAGCGGCACGCCCTGGGCCAATAAGAGACAGGCGAGCTGGTTTCTGCGCAACTGATTGCGCAGTGTGTTGATGGCGGGATCGTCGGTCGGACCTTCGTGGCCGCAATTGTTGCTGTGGTTGTCGTTGGAGCCATCGCGGTTGTCTTCGCCGTTCGCCTCATTGTGCTTGTTGTTGTAGCTGAAGAGGTCGTTGAGCGTAAAACCGTCATGCACGGTGATGTGGTTGATGCTGGCGCGCTGAACCCTGCCGTCGTGGTTGAACAGGTCGGATGAGCCGGTCATGCGGCTGGAGATCTCGCCGATCAGGCTGCCTTCGCCGCTCCAGTAGCGGCGCATCGCGCTGCGATAGCGGTCGTTCCACTCCGACCATTGCGAGGGAAAGCCGCCGACCTGGTAGCCGCCCATGCCGAGATCCCAGGGTTCGGCAACAAGCTTGGCGGAAGCAAGGACCGGGTCCTGGCGGACGGCGGTGAGGAAAGCGGAATTGCGGTCGAAACCGTTGGGCCCACGGCCGAGCGTAGTGGCGAGATCGAACCGGAAGCCGTCGACATGGCAGACCTCGACCCAGTAGCGCAGCGAGTCCATCACCATCTGCAAGACGCGCGGATGAGAGAGGTTCACCGAATTGCCGCAGCCGGTGAAGTCGTCGTAGTAGCGCGGGTTCTCCGGCTTGAGCCAGTAATAGGAGGCGTTGTCGATGCCGCGGAACGACAGCGTCGGGCCCATGTGGTTGCCCTCGGCAGTGTGGTTATAGACGACGTCGAGCATCACCTCGATGCCGGCATCGTGCAATCGCGCGACGGCGGTACGAAAGGAGTCGAGCGAATTGTCCTGCGCATAGCGCGCCTCCGGCGCAAAGAACGCCAGCGTGTTGTAGCCCCAGTAATTCACCAGCTTTCGTTCGACGAGCATGCGATCGTCGACCAGGCCATGGATCGGCAGCAACTCGATGGTGGTGACGCCGAGGCGCTTGAGATGCGCGATCATTGCGGGCGAAGCGAGCCCGCCATAGGTGCCGCGCAGATTCGGCGGCACGTCGTCACGCTTTTGCGTCAGGCCCTTGACGTGGGCTTCATAGATGATGGTGTCTTCCCAGGGAATGCTGGGCCTCACTTCGCGACGGCCCCAGTTGAAGGCCTCATCGACCACGACGGCTTTCGGCATGCCGCGCGCGTTGTCGCGCCGGTCGAACGAGAGATCCTCGCGGGCGCTGCCGGTACGATAGCCGAAATGCGCATCGCTCCATACCAGCCGTCCGGCAAGCCGCCGTGCATAGGGGTCGAGCAGAAGCTTGTTGGCGTTGAAGCGGTGGCCGTGCTCCGGCGCGTAGGGGCCGTGAACGCGATAACCGTAGAGCTGGCCGGGTGAGACGTCGTTGAGATAGCCGTGCCAGACGTCCTCGGTACGCTCGGGCAGCTCGACGCGCTCGATCTCGCGCCGGCCCTGGCTGTCGAAAAGACAAAGCTCGACCTTCTGCGCGTTGGCGGAAAACAGCGCGAAATTGGTCCCCCGCCCGTCCCAGCTTGCACCGAGGCGCGAGGGCGATCCGGCTGTCAGTCGCATAAATTAGCTTTCCGGTACGAGGAAAATGGTCGCCAACGGCGGAATGGTGAGTCTTAGCTCCGGGCCCATGCCTTCGAGCGTTTTGACTTCGCCAACATTCCCGGCGTTGCTGCCGCCGTAGTGCGATGAATCCGTATTGAGAACCTCGCGCCACGTGCCGGCGATCGGCACGTGAACAATGTAGTTGTAATATACGTTTGGAGAGAAATTCGTCACGACCAGACACCGCGCGCGCTCATCGCGTCCCTTGCGCAGCCAGGCGAAGACGTTGCCGTGCGAGTTGTCGGACACCAGCCAATCGAAACCGGAAGGATCGCAATCGAGCTCGTGCAGCGCGGGCGTTTCGCGGTAGAGCCAGTTGAGGTCGCGGACCAGCGACTGCACGCCGGCGTGAGGGGCGTGTTGAAGCAGATGCCAGTCGAGCGAATGGTCGTGATTCCATTCGCTCGATTGCGCAAATTCGCAGCCCATGAACAACAGCTTCTTGCCGGGATGGCCGAACATGAAGCCATAATAGGCGCGCAGGTTCGCAAAGCGCTGCCATTCGTCGCCCGGCATGCGCCCGAGGATCGAGCGTTTGCCGTGAACCACCTCGTCATGCGACAGCGGCAGGATGAAGTTTTCCGAGAACGCGTAGTGCAGGCCGAACAGGATGTCGCCGTGATGGTATTGGCGATGGACCGGCTCCTTGCCGATATATTTCAGCGTGTCGTGCATCCAGCCCATATTCCACTTGTAGCCGAAGCCGAGCCCGCCAAATTCCACCGGGCGTGACACCTGCGGCCAGGCCGTCGATTCTTCCGCCGCGGTGGTGGCGTGCGGGAATTGGCCGAACACTTCCGTGTTGAAGCGGCGCAGGAAGGCGATGGCATCGAGGTTTTCGCGCCCGCCGAACCGGTTGGGCACCCACTCGTCCGCAGGCCGGCTGTAGTCGAGATAGAGCATCGAGGCTACCGCATCGACGCGCAGGCCGTCGATGCCGTAGCGATCGAGCCAGAACAGCCCGTTGGAGACCAGGAAGTTGACGATTTCGGTGCGTCCGTAATTATAGATCAGTGTGCCCCAGTCGAGGTGCCGGCCCTGAAGCGGGTTGGCGTGTTCGTAGAGCGCGGTGCCGTCGAAACGGCCGAGTCCGTGCGGATCGTCGGGGAAATGACCGGGCACCCAGTCGAGCCACACGCCAAGCCCTTCGCTATGGCAGGCCTCGACAAGCGCGGCAAAATCCTCAGGACCGCCGAAACGACTTGTAGGTGCAAACAATCCGGTCGGCTGATAGCCCCACGAGCCGTCGAAGGGATGTTCGCTCACGGGAAGGAATTCGATGTGGGTGAATCCCATGTCGTGGGCATAGCGCGGCAATTGTTCGGCCAGTTCGCGATAGGTCAGCCACTCGTTATTTCCCTTGCGTCGCCACGACCCAAGGTGGACCTCGTAAATCGAAACCGGTCCGTTCAACGAGTTGATGTCCGACGGCGCGGGCCGGGGACGCGGCAACCGTTCCTCGTCGAACACGATCGAGGCCGTGCTCGGGCGGATTTCGGCTGCAAAGGCCAACGGATCGGATTTCAGCGGCAGGTGTTCGCCCTGGCGGCTGAAGATATTGAACTTGTAACGGTCGCCGGACGTCGCATGAGGGATGAACAGCTCCCAATAGCCGAGGCCGCGCACGCGCATCGGATGGCGCTTTGGATTCCAGAAGTTGAAGTCGCCGACGACGCTGACATATTGCGCGTTGGGTGCAAGCACGACGAAGCCCACGCCCGGCACGCCCTCCATCTCGATCGGATGGGCGCCGAGCTTTTCGTAAAGCCGCTGATGGGTGCCTTCGCCGAGCAGATAGAGGTCGTAGTCGGTTAGCACGGGCGGAAAGCGGTAGGGGTCATCAAGGTCGACCACCGTCTCGCCGAAGCGGGCGCGCAACTGATACGCGGTCGAGCCGTTGGGGAGAACCCCGGTAAACAGGCCGTCGTCGTGAATGCGCGTCAGTGCCGACGCCTCGCCATGCGGGGCGATCGCGTCGACCTTCTGCGCTTCGGGCAGGAAAGCGCGCACGACGGTTTTGCCGTCTTCGCTGTGCGGGCCGAGGTACTGGAATGGATCGGAGTGACGGCCTTCCAGGATCGCATAGGCTTCGGCAGAAAGCTTGGTCATGCGGCCTCACGGACAGGCTGGGACAGAATCCGCAATATCCGGGCGATCGTCGCCGGCGCGGCTTCCACCCGCTGTACTAGATCGGTTTCAAGCACGTCGAAAGCCTTTTCAAGCAGGAAGAAATCGACCATCCGCTGAGCGGCGAGCGGATCGGCAGGCCAGATCGAGAAATCGCTCATCGGTTCGCGATAGGCGGCCGTAAACGTTGCCGTCGCGCGCTCGATCCATTCCGCCAGCGCCGCGCCAACCCGGCCATGTTCGTCCGATGACAGATGAAGGGCGCGCTCGCGTGCGGTCTGGCCTGCGGCCTCGATCGACCAGATCAGGCTCGCGACATCGCGGGCTGCCGGCCCCTTGCGGCGGCGCTCCTCGATCGGCCGGCGAATGTCGCCTTCGAAGCCGGTCAGGAACACGTCGTCCTTCACGATCAGCACCCGCCCCAGATGGAAGTCGCCGTGCAGGCGGAGATTGAGCCCCTGTATCTTTGCGGGCATCAGCCCATTCAGTCGCTCATGCAGCTTGTCCTGCCGTGCCATCAGTTCGTCGACCATGGCCCGGTCGGCTTCGCCGAAAGAATTGCGGCGCTGTCTCAGGCTTTGACAGGCCCGTTCGGCGCTTTGAACGATCGCGGCAGTCCAGCGGGCGACGTCGTGCGGTTGAATGGCTTCGGGCGTCAAGTCCGGCGATCCGCTCGCGGTCGCCAGAGTCAGGTGAAGCTCGGCGGCGCGCCGGCCGATCTGCGACAGATTGCGCATATAGGCGGTCTGCTCTTCGCTCTCCCGCATCGGACCGTTGCCCGCCAGCAGGCGCTGCGTCTCGATCAGGCGGCCGAGATAGGCTGCCGCCACCGTCCAGGCGTCACCCTGATTGCCGACTTGAACGTGAACGATGGCAACCGCGTTGCGCTGATCGTTTTCGATCAGTTCGGCGCTGCCGAGCATTGCCGGTGTATTGGCAAAGCCCGCGACTTCGGTCAGGAAGCGGCCGATCTCGATCTCGGGATTGATGCCGCCTTCGAGTTTACGGAACAGCTTGACGGTGTAGTCGGAATCGACCAGCAGCGAGCTGCTCAAGAGCGCGCCTTCGACAGGCGTGACGCGTTCGGGTTGCCTGACGTTCCTGCTCGTGAATTTGTTCGTCGGCTCGAATTCCAGCTTCAGGCCGTTTTCCTCGATCGTCAGCTTTTTGCTCAAGTTGCGCAACAGAAGCCCGATGAAGATGGGGCTGGCGGCGACATCCAATAGCGTGCCTTCGCGGGCGCCCTGACGTGCCGCGGCGAGCGCGTTCGGGTTATAGCGTTCGCGATCGAAGCGCACCCACTCGATCTGCATCGGCATGACGTAGCGCGTCTTGGCCTCGTCCTCGGCGATCTCGAAGAAAGCGAGCCAGGGCCTGTTGTCGCCGATATCGCAAAACGGAATCGCCGAGGTCAGGGTGGGATGGATTGCGGACGGGTCGTGGATCGGAAACCAGCGCGAGCGGGCGAGGTGTCCCGGCAGCACGTCGCATTCGAACACGCTGCGGGTGCGGGCAAGCGACACCCAGGTGGCGCCGACCGGCACGACCAGCGTTTCGAATTCGGGAACGATCGAAGGCGTCGCCGGCTCCGACTTGTCGCGCTCCTGAAGCTGGAACCAGTAGAAGCCGTAGGGCGCCAGCGTGATCATGTAGGGCAGGTCGCCGATCGCCGGAAAATGCGTGCGGCCGAGCATTTCCAGCGGCACGCGATCCCGAAAAGCCGAGAGATCGAGTTCGGTCGCCTGTGCCGAACGCGAAAGGTTGGCGACGCAGAGTATGACCTCATCGCCGTGTTGCCGGACATAGGCCAGCACCGAACGATTGGCCGGGCGGATGAAACTGATGCTGCCGCGGCCGAAGGCGAGCGTCGATTTTCGCACCGCGATCAGCTTCTTCATCGCACTGAGCAGCGAGGACAGACTGCGCGACTGCGCCTCGACATTGACCGCCTCATAACCATAGACCGAGTCCATGATGATGGGCGCGTAAAGCCGCGCGGGGTCGGTACGGGAGAAGCCGCCGTTGCGGTCGGGCGTCCACTGCATCGGCGTGCGCACGCCATTGCGGTCGCCGAGATAGATGTTGTCGCCCATGCCGATCTCGTCGCCGTAATAGATGATCGGCGTGCCGGGAAACGACAACAACAGCGAGTTCATCAGCTCGATCTTGCGCCGGTCGTTGTCCATCAGCGGCGCCAGCCGCCGGCGAATGCCGACATTGATCCGCGCGCGCGGATCGTTGGCGTAGGTCGACCACAGATAGTCGCGCTCGACGTCGGTGACCATTTCGAGCGTCAGCTCGTCATGGTTGCGCAAAAACAGCGCCCATTGGCAGTCGGAGGGGATATCCGGCGTCTGACGCATGATGTCGGTGATGGGAAAGCGGTCTTCCTGCGCGATCGCCATGTAGATGCGCGGCATCAGCGGGAAATGATAGGCCATATGGCATTCATCGCTGTTGCCGAAATAGTATTGAACGTCCTCCGGCCACTGATTCGCTTCCGCGAGCAGCACCTTGCCCTTGGCATACTTGTCGAGTTCGGCGCGCAGCCGCCGGACGACGTCGTGCGTTTCGGGCAGGTTTTCGTTGTTGGTGCCGTCGCGCTCACACAGGTACGGGATGGCGTCGAGACGGAAGCCGTCGACCCCGGTGTCGAGCCAGCGCTTCATCACCTGGACAAGCGCATTGACCACACGCGGGTTATCGAAGTTCAGGTCCGGCTGGTGCGAGAAGAAGCGGTGCCAATAGAACTGGCCGGCTTCCGGATCCCAGGTCCAGTTCGATTTTTCCGTATCGGTGAAGATGATGCGCGTGCCCTGATACTTTTGATCGGTGTCGCTCCAGACGTACCAGTTGCGCGCGCTCGATTTCGGATCGCTGCGCTTGGCGCGCTTGAACCAGTGATGCTGGTCGGAGGTGTGGTTGACCACGAGTTCGATGATGACCCGCAAGCCGCGCCGCTTGGCTTCGACGATGAAGCGCCGGAAGTCCTTCATGGTCCCGAAGTCGGGATTGATGGAGCCGTAGTCGGCGATGTCGTAGCCGTCGTCGCGTCCGGGCGAGGGATAGAACGGCAACAGCCAGAGCGTCGTCACCCCGAGCTCTTGCAGATAGTCCAGCTTTTCGGTCAGGCCCGCGAAATCGCCGATGCCGTCATTATTGCTGTCGGCAAACGCCTTGACGTGAAGCTGATAGATGATGGCGTCCTTGTACCATAGCCGGTCGCTGAGCGCGGCCACCGGCGTTTCCTTTGTATCGATGGATGACATCAGATTCATCGGGGCCGGCGAACGTGCAGAGGCAGGATCATGGTAGGGTTCAGGCCGGGCGCGTGCCGAGCCTTCGGCGGTTTCGGTGATTTTGTTCACTATGGTGCCGTCGGCATGAATCGGTCCCATTTCGTTGGCGCGAAAGGAGATGCTGGGGACTATATAAAAAGCCGCTTCCCTTCCATTGGTTCCCGGCGGAACGGCATGGTAGGCGAAAGCGTTAGCCACTTCTATCCTCTTCCGAAATCTGTAGAATTTGCGGCGTCCTCCCTCACACCTCACTTCCCCTTTGTTCTCTCTTTTTTCTGCAAATGGCGTGCCGAATGGACGTTTATGACCGGGCTAAGGAATTGGGCATCCAGACCGAGTTTGTGGACGGTCAGGGTCACCACCATGTGACAGATGCCACCGCGCTGAAGATCATCCTCGACGCCCTTCCGGAGCGAAATCCGACCCGGCTTCTAGCCGGCCCGGTCGTGATCCGGAGCGGCAAACCCTCTCGTACCGAACTGAGCCAGGCCGCGGCGCTGCCGGTGTCCTGGAAGGTGACCGCGGGTCGCGAGGTGGTCGCGCACGGTAAGGCGGATGGCCGCGTCATCGCCTGGCCCGCCGATTGGCGGGAGGGGATTTACCGGCTGCGGCTTACGGACGCGGCCTCCTTGAGCGAAGAGGTGCCGCTGATCGTCTCGCCGCCCAGCGCCTTTACCGGCGATTTCGATCGCGGCTGGCTGCTCGCGGTCCAGCTTTACGGCGTCCGCTCCTCGCGCAATTGGGGCATCGGCGACTTTACCGATCTGGCCTCCTTGCTCGAACTCGCCGCCCAGCTTGGGGCGGACGGCGTCGGTCTTAATCCGTTGCACGCCTTGTTCGACGACAAGCCGGTCGATTGCAGCCCCTACTCGCCGAACAGCCGGCTGTTTCTCAACCCGCTCTATGTCGACGTCGAGCAAATCCCCGAATTCGAGGCAGGCCGCGAGGCCCATAAAGCCGCCGCTCGCTTAAGGGAAGGCCAGATCGTCGATTACAAGGGCGTGGCTGCGCTCAAGTGGCGGGCCCTGCGTGCGGCCTTTGAGAAATTCAAGGCGCGGCCGGCCGCGGGTCGAAGAGAGGATTTCGACGCCTTCCGCGCCGAGCGCGCGCCGCTGCTTTCGCGCTTTGCCTGTTTTGAGGCGCTGCGGCATCGGCTTGACCAGCCGTGGTGGGAATGGCCGGCGGAATGGCGTGCGCCTGATGACGCCAAATGCGCCGAGTTGCGCCGGGGCGAAGACGCATCCGAGATCGAATTCGTCGAATTCGTGCAATGGACCGCGGACCGGCAATTGCGCGCCTGCCGCGATCTGGCTCACAAGCTCGGTATGAAGGTCGGGCTTTATCTCGACGTCGCGGTCGGCGTGCAGTCCGGCGGCTTCGATGCCTGGAATGAACAGACCGCGATCTCGCGTCATCTTTCGGTCGGCGCGCCGCCCGATCCGCTCAATCTCGCCGGCCAGAACTGGGGCCTTGCCGGCTTCAACGCGGCGGGCCTCGAGCTCGAATCGTTCGAGCCGTTCCGCGAGATGCTGCGGGCCTCGATGCGCTATGCCGGCGCGATCAGGCTCGACCACGTGCTCGGCCTGAAGCGGCTCTACCTCGTGCCGCACGGCTTTGCTGCCGACAACGGCGCCTATGTGCAGATGCCGTTCGAGGCGCTGCTGGCTGCGACCGCGCAGGAAAGCACGGCGCATCGCTGCATCGTGATCGGAGAAGATCTCGGCACCGTGCCCGAAGGTTTTCGCGACACGATGGCGTCGTGGGGCATCTGGTCTTATCTGGTGATGATGTTCGAACGCGACGATCGCGGCGCCTTCCGCGCGCCGGACTATTATCTGCCGAACGCGCTCGTCACCTTCAACACCCACGATCTCTCGACCTATGCCGGCTGGCGCTCGTTCGCCGATCTCAAGCTGAAGCGCTCGCTCGGCATCGATCCCGGCGAGAGCGACGAGGCGCGCTGGCACTCGCTGACGATGCTCGATGAAGTGCTGCGTCACCACGCGATCCACGACAATGATCTCTATGCCATTGCAGCTTTTCTCTCGAAAACAAGGTCGCGTCTGCTCGCGATCTCGCTCGAAGACCTGCTCGGCGTGGCCGATCAGCCGAACATACCGGGCACTGTGGACGAACATCCGAATTGGCGGCAGCGGCTGCCGGTTGCGGTTGATGACATCGCGCAGGAAATCGACGTCGAGGCGTTGAAAAACGCAACACAGGAGAGGGCGGGCGGCCGCCGTGTGAGCCAAGACCAGGAACGTCAAATAGAAGAGCGGCACTAGAATCATAGGCTTGCTAGTGCCCATAACTTTCCGAGGTTCGTGAAAGGTGGGTGCTGAGACGTAACACGAACCTCGAAAAGTGGGCGCTAGTGTCGAGAATAGAAGATTACGGCCTGCTTGGAGATTGTGAAACCGCAGCTCTGGTCGGCCGTGACGGTTCGATCGACTGGCTGTGCTGGCCGGCCTTCGATTCCGATGCCTGTTTTGCGGCACTCCTCGGCACAAGCAAGAACGGCCGCTGGCTGATCGCCCCAGTCGATAAAGAGGTGCGCACCTCGCGCCGCTACTGGGACAATACGCTGATCCTGGAGACGCGGTTTGAGACCAAGGATGGCATCGTTGCCATCATCGATTTCATGCCGCCGCGGGGAGAAGCCTCCGATGTCGTCCGTCTCGTTCGCGGCATCAAAGGCAGCGTGAAGATGCGGATGGAACTCGTGATCCGCTTTGGGACGGGTTCGGAGATTCCGTGGGTCAAGCGTACCGAAGACGGCGCGCTGCTTGCGATCTGCGGGCCGGACATGACGGTGCTGCGGACGCCAGTGAAGCTGCGCGGCGAGGACATGACGACGGTCTCCGATTTCGAGGTGGGCGAGGGCAAGACCATTCCCTTCGTTCTGACCTATGGGGCCTCGCATGAGGAATTGCCCGAGCCGATCGATCCCGCCCGGGCCTTGCAGGATACCGAGGACTTCTGGCTCGATTGGTGCAGCCGCTGCACCTATGACGGCGACAACCGCGACCTCGTGATGCGTTCGTTGATCACGCTCAAGGCGCTGACCTACGAGCCGACCGGCGGCATCGTCGCTGCGCCGACCACATCGCTGCCGGAAAAACTCGGCGGCAGCCGCAACTGGGATTATCGATACTGCTGGCTACGCGATGCGACCTTCACGCTGCTTGCGCTGATGAACTCGGGCTATACCGAGGAAGCCTCCGATTGGCACAACTGGCTGTTGCGCGCGGCGGCGGGCGCGCCCGCTAACATGCAAATCATGTACGGCATCAAGGGCGAGCGCCGTCTGCTCGAGTGGGAAGCCGGATGGCTGCCCGGCTACGAAGGCGCGCAGCCGGTGCGGCTCGGCAATGCGGCCCACGCCCAGTTGCAGCTCGACGTCTACGGCGAGTTGATCGACGCCTTCCACCAGTCGCGTGTGACCAAGCTGAAGCTCGATGACGGGACCTGGGCCCTCGAATGTACCGTGCTCCGGCATCTGGAAGAGGTTTGGGATCAGCCCGATCACGGTATTTGGGAGCGGCGTGGCGAGGGCCGGCACTACGTGTTTTCAAAAGTCATGACATGGGTCGCGTTCGATCGCGGCATCAAAAGCGCCGAGGAATTTGGCTTCAAGGCGCCACTCGATCGCTGGAAGACCCTGCGTGACACGATTCATCGCGACGTCTGCGAGAAGGGTTTTGACCGGAAGCTGAACAGCTTTGTCGAGTCCTACGGCTCGGAGGTGTTCGACGCCAGCCTGCTGCTGCTGCCGGCGGTCGGCTTTCTGCCGGGTTCGGATGCGCGCATTCGCGGCACCATCGCCGCGATCGAGCGTTACATGATGCGGGACGGCTTTGTGTTGCGGCATGACCCCCGCGAAATCACGTCCGAGATCCAGCCGATCGAAGGCGCGTTTCTGGCGTGCTCGCTCTGGCTGGCGGATGCCTACGTGCTCTGCGGCGAGATCGGCAAGGCGCAAGAGCTGTTCGACCGCGTGATCGCGGTTGCCAACGATCTCGGTCTCTTAGCGGAAGAATATGACTCGGGCGCAGGCCGCCAGACCGGGAATTTTCCGCAAGCGCTGACCCATATCGCGCTCATCAATACCGCGCATAACCTGAGCGAAGCCAGGCACGCCAACGACAAGCCGGCGATGCAAAGGTCGAAGTGAGGGCGTCTTTCTTCCCCTCTCCCGGATCGAATTCGCTCCGCTTATTCGATCCACCCTCTCCCACAAGGGGAGAGGGGAAGGGGACGCGGGTCAAGCCGCGCATGACATTTACCTTCCGCTCTCGCTCAGGATCGTCTCCATCGCCTTGGCAAAGCCTTCCTCTTCATTGGTGGCGGTGACATGCGTGGCCTGGCGCTTGACGTCGTCGCTGGCGTTGCCCATGGCAAATGACGTTCCGCTGACGCGAAACATCGCGAGATCGTTCTGCATGTCGCCGATGGTGGCGACCGCGTCGGTCGAAATGCCAAGACTACGCGCGATTGTCTGGACGAAGGTGCCCTTGTTGACGCCGGGCGGGGTGATGTCGAGATAATAGCTTTGCGAGCGCACCGCGGTCGCCTGTGCGCCGAGCGCCTCCTGCATGGCGCCTTCGCAGCGTTGCAGGCCGGCCGCATCCGCGCTGGCGCCGACGATCTTGCAGGCTTTTGAAAGATAGGGTGTGAAATCGTCGACGATATTGGGATCGGCGCGGATGGCGCGCTTTTCGTGCGGGACATATTGGCCGTTCGGATCGCGGGCGAGCCAGAGGTCGCTGGTGAACAGCCAGATTTCGGCGCCGAACTTGCTCAATATCTCGACCGCCTGCCGCGCCGAAGTCTCGGGGATCAAATGCTGTTCGACCGGTTTCAGCGCGGGATCGACAATGCAACTGCCATTGAAAGCGCCGATGGGAAGCGTGATGCCGAGCGGCTCGATCAGAAACCGCATCCCGATGGTCGGACGGCTCGAGGTGATCGTGAAGCCGATGCCGGCCTCATGAAGCTTCCGCACGGCGGCGATGGCGCGATCGGTGAGGAGCTTCTCCTTGGTCAGGAGCGTGCCGTCGACATCGGAGACAACGAGCGCGGTGCGGGTCATGGGCGTCGGGTCCCGAGTTGAGCGACAATGTTGGTGACGATGGTCTCGACCGGCGCGTCGATCGAGACGGTGATGGGCCGCTCGTCGGCCGCTGGCGGCTCCAGCGTCCTGAATTGGCTGTCGAGCAGACCCGCCGGCATGAAATGTCCCTTGCGCTTGGCGAGCCGGTCGGCGATCAGGGCCTGACTGCCGTCGAGAAAAACAAACCGCACGTCGGCTCTGTCGCGCACCAAGACATCGCGGTACGCGCGCTTCAGCGCCGAGCAGGCGATCACGACATGGCCGCCGGCCTCGCAGACGCGGCCAATCTCATCCGCAATCGCTTCGAGCCACGGCCAGCGGTCTTCGTCGGTGAGGGGATGGCCTGATCTCATCTTGGCGACGTTGCTCGCGGGGTGGAATTTATCGCCATCCTCAGAGGTCCAGCCCAGGCGTTCGGCAAGCGCGGTGGCAATGGTGCTCTTGCCCGAACCCGACACGCCCATCACGATCAAGGCGCAGGGCGATTTGTCTGGTCTGTCGTTCAAGCTATTCACCGGCCGCGGCGCGATCCATCAGCAAAACGGTTTCGCCGATCGAGCGCGCGCGGTTCGCCGGCAGGCTTTCGTCCTGCGAAAGCTTGTCGAGTATCGCACGTTTTTCCTGGCCTGCGACCTCGAACAGCATTTCGCGGCACGCGGCAAGTGCCGGCAGCGTGAGGGTCACCCGCGGCACGAAAGGTTCGACATGGGCCTGTGGCACGCCGGCGACCCAGCGTTTGGTCTCGTCGAGCGCCGGATAACCCGGAAATAACGAGGCGGTATGGCCATCGGGGCCGACACCCATCAGCACGAGATCGAACAGCGGCCGCGCCGGATCGAGATCGTCGGCGCCGTAGAAGGTTTTCAGCTCACGCTCGTAGGCTTGTGCGGATTCATCCGGATCGGCCACATCCGTCGGGATCGGATGAATGCGGTCCTTGGGCGCGAAACGATCGAGGAAAATCTTCCGCGCCATCGCCATGTTGTTGAGCGGGATCGGAAGCAGGGACGAAGCGTTCGTCGCCGATGAACCAGTGGACGCGGTCCCACGGAATTCGTTTGGCGTAGGCGTCGCTCGCCAGCAGTTGATAGAGCTGCTTCGGGCTCGATCCGCCGGTCAGGCAAATCGCGATGCGATCGTTGTTGGCCTCGATCCGCGCCATCAAACGCCCCGCGGCGACGGCCGCAAGCGCGGCCGGATCGGCGGCGACGATCCGGCTGATGGGGACAGGCGAGGGCATGCGCGTTAGCCGAACTTGCGCCAGCTGCGGCCGTCGCGCTTGAGCAGTTCCTCGGCGGCATCCGGGCCTTCACTGCCGGCTTTGTAAGGTTCGAGACCTCTGGCGCCCGCTTTCTTCCAGGCATCCAGGAACGGCTGCACCGCCTGCCAGCCGGCTTCGACGCTGTCGGCGCGCTGAAACAGGATGTTGTCGCCGATCATGCAGTCGTAGATCAGCGTCTCGTAGCCGGTGGACGGCTCGACCTGGAAATAATCCTTGTAACGGAATTTCATCTCGACGCCGTCGATATCGATCGTCGGGCCCGGCACCTTGGTGTTGAACTGAAGCGTGATGCCTTCGTTCGGTTCGACCGCGATGACAAGGTAATTTTGCGAGAGATTTTCAACTGTCGTATCGCGAAACATCGCAAACGGCGCCTGCTTGAACTTGATTGCGACTTCCGTGCGCTTCATGCCGAGCGCCTTGCCGGTGCGCAGGTAAAACGGCACGCCAGCCCAGCGCCAGTTGTCGATGGTCAGTTTCAACGCCGCATAAGTCTCGATCGTGCTGTCGGGCCTGACGTCTTCGGTCTTGCGATAGTCCGGGATTTCGATATCGCCGTTCTTGCCCGCCTGATACTGGCCGCGTACCGAATTCTTCAGTGCCTCCTGGTTCGGTCTCAGTCTGGATCGCGGCCAGCACCTCGGCCTTTGCCGAGCGCACGGCGTGGGCTTCGAATTTCGCCGGCGGCTCCATTGCCACGAGCGACAACAGCTGGAACAGATGGTTCGGCACCATGTCGCGCAGCGCGCCCGTTGCGTCGTAGAAACTGCCGCGATGGCCGACGTCGAGTTTTTCGTCGACCGTGATCTGCACATGATCGATGTGGTTGCGATTCCAGATCGGCTCGAACATGCCGTTGGCGAACCGCAGCACCAGAATGTTCTGGACCGTCTCCTTGCCGAGGTAGTGATCGATCCGGTAGATCTGATGCTCCTCGGCAATCTTGAGCAGTTCGCCGTTGAGCGCCTTGGCGGAGGCCAGATCAGTGCCGAACGGCTTTTCGACCACCAGCCGCCGCCAGTAACCGTTCTCCTTCAGCATGCCGGTGCGGCCGAGTTGCTCGGCGATTGGTGCAAACCCCGTCGGCGGCGTCGCCAGGTAAAACAGCCGGTTGCCGCCGGTGGCGCGATTGGTCTCGAGCTTGTGCAGCCGTTCAGCCATCGCATCGAACGAGGCCGGATCGCTCGGATCGGCCTCGATGGCGGTGACGCATTCGAGCAGGCGCTTGGCAATTGCATCATCGACAGGCCGGGTCTTGTACTTCTTCAGACCGCCAAGCAGGCTTTCGCGCATCTCCTCGCTCGACATGCCCTTGCGGGCGACGCCGACCACGCAGAATTTCTCCGGCAATAAATCCGACGCCGCGAGATTGTAGAGCGCGGGAATCACCAGGCGATGCGTCAGATCGCCGGTGGCGCCGAAGATGACGAACGAGCAGGGCTCTGGCTTGTGTTTCTTGGCGGATGGTTCTGTCACGAATGATCGGCCTTTGATGGATTGGACGCACCTTGCGCAGGCTCATGCGGCTCTTTATGGCCGCCAAAACCCTCACGCATCGCGGAGAGAATTTTTTCCGCGAACGTATGTTCCTTGCGGGAACGAAAACGTGCGAACAACGCCGCGGTGAGCACCTCGGCCGGCACCGCCTCGTCGATCGCGGCATTCACGGTCCAGCGGCCTTCGCCGGAATCTTCGACGAAGCCGGAGTAATTCTCCAGCGTCGGATGTTTCGCGAGCGCGGATGCCGTGAGGTCGAGCAGCCAGGACGGGATCACGCTGCCGCGCCGCCAGACCTCGGCGATATCGGCGATGTCGAGATCGAAGCGATGGTCGGCCGGCAATGCATCGATGTCAGCGTTCCTCAAGATATCGAAGCCTTCGGCATAGGCCTGCATCAGGCCGTATTCGATGCCGTTGTGGACCATCTTGACGAAATGTCCGGCGCCGACCGGACCCGCATGGAGATAGCCTTGCTCGACGCGGGGGTCGCGATCCCTCTCGACCGTCGGTGCGCGGAATGTCGCCGATACCCGGTGCGAGTGTCTTGAAGATCGGGTCGAGGCGCTGGACCACCTCTCTGTCGCCGCCGATCATCATGCAGTAACCGCGCTCGATGCCCCAGACGCCGCCGGACGTGCCGACATCGACGTAATGGATGCCGCGCTCTCTGAGCTTCTTGCCGCGGCGAACGTCGTCCTGCCAGAAGGTGTTGCCGCCATCGATGATGACGTCGCCGGCGTCCATCAGGTTCGAGAGCGCCTCGATCGTGGTTTCGGTGATGCGGCCCGCCGGCAGCATCACCCAGGCGGTGCGCGGCTTCTCAAGTTTGCCGATGAATTCTTCGAGCGTGCCGGAGCCGGCCGCACCCTCCGTGGCGAGCCCGGCCACGGCCTTGGCGTCCTTGTCGTAGACGACGGTCGAATGTCCGTGACGCATCAGGCGGCGGACAATGTTGCCGCCCATCCGCCCGAGGCCGATCATGCCGAGCTGCATCGCGATCTCCTCAGTTCAACGCTTGCCGGATCGCATGATCGAGCGTCTTCAGGCCGGCTTTCAGATCGCCCTTCAGATGCACGCGCAACGCCCGGCGGCCGCGCTCGGTCAGCACGTCGAAATCGCCACGCGCCTGCGCGGCCTTGATTACGCCAAAGCTCGCCTTTTGGCCCGGCACCGGCAAATCCTTCGCGTCGTCAGCGGTGATCTGAAGGAATACGCCGGAGTCTGGGCCGCCTTTGTAGGCCTGGCCGGTCGAATGCAGGAAGCGCGGGCCGAACTCCGCGCAGGTCGCGACATGGCGCTGGTCGCGAACCGCCATGCGCGCGTCCTGCAACGCGTCGATATGGTCTTCATTGCGTTCGATATAAGCGAGCAGCGCGACGTAGTCGTCAGCGTGGACGCGCGAGAAGTGCGCCTTCAGCCAGGATTCCAGCGTGCCGTCGGCGCCCGCCTTGCGCAAGTCGGCCGCATTGGCGTTGTCGGTATAAAGATCGGCTTCGTCGGTCGAAATGACAGGCTCTTCCGCCGGCAGGTGGCCTGATTTCTCGAATGCTGCTGTCAGCTCGCGCGTCTTGACCTTGGCGGCCTCGACATCAGGCTGGTTGAACGGGTTGATGCCGAGAATGGCGCCCGCCACGGCCGTGGCCATTTCGAAGCGATAGAATTCCTGGCCAATATGCTCGATCGATTTTACGACGATGCGAACGACGGGATGACCGGACTGCTCCAGCGCCGTTAGTTTGGCGTCGTGGTCCGCGTCGTGCTCGCTCTCGATGCGGAGATCGATGAAGAAGCGGTCGTTGCCGTAGGCCGACACATCACTGAGCGTCTCGCCGTCGATCGGAATGAGGCCCTTGCCTTCCTTGCCGGTGGATTCGGCGATGAGCTGCTCGGCCCAGGCGCCGAAGTCGGCGATCTTCTTCGAGGAGAAGATCGTCACCTTGTCGCGGCCTTCTAGGCCGGCAAGCCCCATCGCGAGGCCAAGCTGCACACCGGGATTTTCATGCGGTGGGACGTCCGCGCCGCAGGATCGCACCATCGCGAGCGTATGATGGATCAGGCTTTTCACATCGATGCCGGCGGTTGCCGCCGGCACGAGGCCGAACGGCGACAGCACGGAATAGCGGCCTCCGATTGCGGGATCGCCGTGGAAGATGCGGGCGAAGCCTTGTTTCCTGGCGACCTTCTCCAGCGAGGAGCCCGGATCGGTCACGGCGATGAAGCGATGCCCGGCCGCCTCAGTGCCGATGGCCTTGGACACTTGCGCGAAGAAGTAATCCTTCATCACGTTCGGTTCGGTGGTGCCACCGGATTTGCTCGAGACGATGAACAGCGTTCGCTTGAGATCGACCGCCTTTTCCATTGCGCGCACCTGCGCCGGATCGGTGGAATCGAGCACGTGCAGCTTTGGGAAGCCGGATTTTTTCGGAAACGTCTCGGCCAGCACTTCGGGCCCGAGGCTCGAACCGCCCATGCCGAGCACGACAGCGTCGGTGAAATTCTGTCCCTTTACCCGCCTTGCATAATCTTCGTAATCGGCGATGTCGGCCTTGGCCGGGCTGTCGAGCCAGCCAAGCCACTTGTTCTCGTCGTCGCTGGTCCAGACCGACTTGTCCTTGTGCCAAAGCTTTCGGATCTTGGCCGAAGCGCGCCACTCTTCGGTGCTCTTCTCGACCGCTTTTTCGAGGCCGGGGCTCAACGCGAGCTTCTGCGCGCCGATGGCGGGGCCGAGCACGGTGGCGCGCTTGTGCGCGACCGCGCCGTAAAGCTTGTCGGCGGCATCCGCGAACAGCTTGACGCCGTCCTTGACCAGCTCTTCCGTGATCGCATCGAGCGAGATGCCGGATTTTTCGAGCTCGGCGAGCACGCGCCGCGCCTCGTCCACATTTTCCTCGAGGCTGTCGCGCGGCTTGCCGTGGTCGCGGAAGGCGTCGAGCGTTGCCGGCGGCACGGTGTTGACCGTGTTCGGGCCGATCAGCTCCTCGACATAGAGTACGTCGCTGTACTCCTTGTTCTTGGTGCCGGTCGAGGCCCACAACAGCCGCTGCGGCTTGGCACCCTTGGCGGCGAGCTTCTCCCAGCGTGCGCCGGAAAACAATTCCTTGTATTCCTGATAGGCGAGCTTCGCGTTGGCGATCGCGACCTTGCCCTTCAGCGCGGCGAGCCGCTCCTTTTCCTGCGGATCGTTGGCCCGCGCGATCTTCTCGTCGAGCTGCTTATCGACCGCGGAGTCGATGCGGCTGACGAAGAAGCTCGCGACGCTTGCGACGTGAGAGGGATCGCCGCCATCGGCGACGAGCTTTTCGAGGCCGGCGATATAGGCCTTCGCGACCTCGATATAGACCTGTTGCGAGAACAACAGCGTGATGTTGATGTTGAGGCCCTTGCCCGTCAGATATTCGATCGCGGGCAGGCCTTCCGGCGTCGCCGGCACCTTCACCATCAGATTCTTGCGGTGAACGTCGTGCCAGAGCCGCATCGCCTCCGCGATCGTGCCCTTGGTATCCATCGCCAGATAGGGTGAGACTTCGAGGCTGACGAAGCCGTCATTGCCCTTGAACTCGTCATAGACGGGGCGCAACACGTCGGCCGCATGCTGGATGTCTTCGACGGCGACGTGCTCGAACAGATCGGCGACAGAGCGGTCGCCCTTTTTCAGGGCGCTGCCGATCGCGCCGTCATATTCGTCCGAACTGCCGATCGCCTTTTCGAAGATCGAGGGGTTGGAGGTGACGCCCTTGACGCCATCGGTATCGATCAGCTTTTTCAGTTCGCCCTTGGCGACGAAGCCGCGTGCCAAAAAATCCAGCCAGACGGCCTGGCCATGAGTTTCAAGTGCTTTGACCGGATTCATGATGACCTGTTTCGGTTCGAG
Source organism: uncultured Alphaproteobacteria bacterium (assembly GCA_963788885.1). Taxonomy (GTDB): domain Bacteria; phylum Pseudomonadota; class Alphaproteobacteria; order Rhizobiales; family Xanthobacteraceae; genus Bradyrhizobium. The sequence continues at coordinate 88,401 of CAWBIR010000008.1, forward strand.
CGGATGCGCCTTCGGCTGCTGGGCCGGACATTAGCGAGAGGTCCCGCCAGCAACAATCCTCAAGAGATGGCCGTTTAAACCACTCCAGTGACCGGATTATGGGTGCCCCGGACCAGACAACGCCCCGGCCGCGAGATCGATCCTCGAAATACCGGCCTAACCCGTCACGTCTGATCAATTTTTAGACTTCATGACGGCGGCGGCGTGCCGCGGACTCTCGCAAACCTGCATGTCTGGGCTGCCAAGGTCAGAGCCTTCCGGGCCATCTTTGTCGCTGCTATCGTACCTCCACAAAAATAAGCGCAGGGGAGGATCACCACATGCAGCCTGAGGATATCAGAGCCACCAGCCGTCGCCGTTTCTTGCAGTATTGCGCGGCCTCTCCGCTGCTGGCCTCCAGCGGTTTTGCCGCGCGGGCCATGGAAGCGCCGTCAAAACTGCCCGATCCCATGACGTGGGCGCCGCCCGGCAGCCTCGAACCCATCAAGAGCCCGAAAGAGGCGATCAACGTGTTCGATTTCGAGCCGGTCGCACGGGCGAACGTGCCGCCGGCCCATTTCGGCTACATGGCTTCCGGCATCGACGACGAAGTCACGCTGCGCGCCAACCGCGAGGACTTCAAGAAATTCCAGCTGATGCCGCATCGCCTCAACGATGTCTCCAAGGTCGACACCTCGATCGAATTGTTCGGCGTCAAATACGACACGCCGATTTTCGTGTGCCCGACCGGCGCCAACCAGTTCTTCCATCCCGATGGCGAGTTGGCGGTATCGAGGGCCGCGAAGGTCGGCAATCACATGCAGATGCTCTCGACCTCGTCGAACTTCTCGGTCGACGACGTCGCCAAGGCGCGCGGTGCGCCGGTCTGGTTTCAGCTTTATGCCTCACCGAGCTTTGAGGTGGCCAAGGCGCTGATCAAGCGTGCCGATGGCGCCGGCTGCCCGGTTCTGGCGGTGACGGTCGATCGTATCGCCGGCCGCAACCAGGAGACGCTATTCCGCCTGATGAAGTCCGATACCCGCGAGTGCTCGGGCTGTCACGATCGCTCCAGCTTCGCCGCGCGGGCGCTGCGGCGGCATAATTACGACGGCATCGATCTGACCGGGATCAAGGGTGGCGGCGAGTCCTCCAATCTCGACTGGGACACGGTCAAGCGCATGCGGGACGTGACCAAGATGAAGATCATGCTCAAGGGCGTCATCACGGCCGAGGATGCCGAACTCGCGGTGCAAAACGGCATCGACGGCATTCTGGTGTCCAACCATGGCGGCCGCGGCGAAGACAACGGCCGCTCGACCATCGACGCGCTGCCGGAGATCATCGCGGCGGTGAAGGGGCGCATGCCCGTGATCGTGGACTCCGGCTTCCGCCGCGGCACCGATGCGGTCAAGGCGCTGGCGATGGGCGCGCAGGCGGTCGGCGTCGGCCGCCCCTATCTCTGGGGATTGGGCGCCTTCGGCCAGGAAGGCGTGGAGCGGGTGCTTGAACTCGTGCGCATCGAGACGCGCTCTGCGATGCAGCAATGCGGCGCGAAGTCGGTGAAGGACCTCAATGCAAGCTACGTGCGCCGGGTGACCTGAGGAGGCTGTTCATTTGCCTTTCATAAACCGAATGGTACGTTCCTGCTGATTTTCCGGCCCGTTCGGAAAAATCATTGCGCCTAATTCAAACAAACGAGGAGGTACAGGATGATTCGGACTTTCCTTATTGGCACCACGCTGGCGTTGGGTCTGACCACTGCCGCCAGCGCTGCGGTGACGCCTGCGCCGTTGGGCGTTTCCAACAGCTCGGTGATCAAGGTTGCGGAAGGCTGCGGGCGCGGCTGGTGGCGCGGACCGGGCGGCCGTTGTCATCCGATGTTCGACGGCCGGGCTTGCCCTCCCGGATACCACCTTGGACCGGAGCGCAGGAAGTGCTGGCCCAACTGATTGATTGATTCAATTTCAAAGCTGCGGCCGGGTCATTGCGACCCGGCCGTTTTGATTCGTGAATCGTCTGGAAAGCGTTAGCGCAGGCTGGCGTTGATCTTTTCCAGCGCGGTCGAGCCCGGGCAGAGCACGTCAGCCTCAAGGCGATTGAGCGGCTGCTCCACCGTGTTGAGGTGGCTGTGCAGGTCTTCCGCATCCGGATCGACGTAAAGCAGCCCGGTGACGATCTGCCCTTTGGCAGCGTGTTTTTGCAAAAACGCCATCGCGCCGACGCGGTCATGCGCGTCGTAATCGGCGTCGATCTTGCGCAATGCGATCTTGCTGCCGTCGTGCTGCTCGACCACCTGCACCGTGCCCGGCGCGTAATCGACCGAGATCGGCTCACGGCCGGTTAGTACGTCGAGGCGATTTACCGCGTCGTTGTGCTCGCGCACATAATCGAAGCTCTTGGTCGAGCCGGCGTGGTTGTTGAAGGCGATGCACGGGCTGATGATGTCGATGAAGGCCGCGCCCTTGTGCTCGATCGCAGCCGCAATCAGCGGCACCAATTGGGTCTTGTCGCCGGAGAAGCTGCGCGCCACGAAGCTGGCGCCCAGCTGAAGCGCGATTGCGACGAGGTCGACCGCGTTGTCGGTGTTGGTCACGCCCTTCTTCGACTTCGAGCCGCGGTCGGCGGTCGCCGAGAACTGACCCTTGGTAAGGCCGTACACGCCGTTGTTCTCGACGATGTAGGTCATGTTGACGCCGCGCCGGATCGAATGCGCGAACTGGCCGAAGCCGATGGAGGCGGAATCGCCGTCGCCGGAGACCCCAAGATAGATCAGGTCGCGATTGGCGAGATTGGCGCCGGTCAGAACCGACGGCATGCGGCCGTGCACCGTATTGAAGCCGTGCGAATTGCCCAGGAAATAGTCCGGTGTTTTCGATGAGCAGCCGATGCCGGAAATTTTCGCCACGCGATGCGGTTCGATCGAGAGTTCGTAGCAGGCTTCGATGATGGAGGCCGTGATCGAGTCGTGACCGCATCCGGCGCACAGCGTCGAAATCTTGCCCTCGTAATCGCGATGGGTATAGCCGAGACGATTCTTGGTCAGGCCCGGATGATGGAATTTGGGCTTGGCGATATAGGTCATGACTTCACCTTCGGTCCAGCCGTCATGGCCGGGCTTGTCCCGACCATCCACGTCTTGGCCAGGAAAAAGAAAGACGTGGATGCCCGGCGACAGGCGAGCGAAAGCGACGCCGTTCTTCGAACGGCTACGGCCGGGCATGACGAAGGAGAAGTCAGACCAGAGGTCATGACTTCACCTTGCGCAGCGGAGTCAGCTTGAGCTGATCCTGATGTTCGCCGATCGCGTTTGCGATGAAACGCGCGGTGATCGGCGTGCCGTCGTAATGGCGGATCGGCACCAGTCGCACCGGATCGATGCCGTTTTCGTTGACGATCAGCGAACGAAGCTGGGCGTCGCGATTCTGCTCGACCACATACACGAAGTCGTGGTCGGCGATGAAACTCGCGACGGAGGAATGGAACGGGAAGGCGCGGATGCGCATGCGATCGAGCGTGTGACCCTTCGCCTCCAGGATCCGGATCGCCTCGTCCATCGCGGGCGCGGTCGAGCCGAAATAGATCACGCCGTATTTGGTCGGCTTTGCCGCATTGGCCTGCAACGGCCGCGGCACCATGTCCTGCGCGGTCTCGAACTTGCGCACCAGCCGCTGCATGTTGTCGGCATAGACCGCGCCTTCTTCCGAGTAACGCGCATAGCGGTCGCGCGAGGTGCCGCGGGTGAAGTAGGAGCCTTTGGTCGGGTGCGTACCCGGATAGGTGCGGAAGGGAATGCCGTCGCCGTCGACGTCGAGATAGCGGCCGAAGTCGCGGCCCTCATCTAACATCTCCGCCGTCATTACCTTGCCGCGGTCATATTGCCGGGCGTCGTCCCACTTCAATGGACGGCAGAGCCGGTGGTTCATGCCGATGTCGAGATCGAGCATCACGAAGATCGTGGTCTGAAGCCGCTCGGCGAGGTCGAACGCCTGCGCGGCGAACTCGAACGCTTCCGCCGGGTCCTCGGGGAACAGCAGCACGTGCTTGGTGTCGCCATGCGAGGCATAAGCGCAGGCAAGGATATCGCATTGCTGCGTGCGGGTCGGCATGCCCGTGGAGGGCCCGGCGCGCTGCACGTTCATGATCACGGCAGGAATTTCGGCAAAATACGAAAGGCCGATGAATTCCTGCATCAGCGAAATGCCGGGGCCGGAAGTTGCGGTGAACGCGCGCGCGCCGTTCCAGCCTGCGCCGACCACGATGCCGATCGAGGCGAGTTCGTCCTCGCCCTGCACGATCGCGTAATTCGCCTTCCCGGTTGCGGGATCGTGCCGCAGCCGCTTGCAGTGGCTGGCAAAGGCATCCGCGAGCGAAGACGATGGCGTGATCGGATACCAGGCGCAGACGGTGGCGCCGCCATAGACCGCGCCGAGCGCTGCTGCGCTATTGCCCTCGATGAAGATGCGGTCACCGACCTTGTCGGCTTTCTTGACGCGCAAGCCGATCGGGCATTTCAGGTTTTGCAGCGCCCAGTCGCGACCCAGATGCAGCGCGTGGACGTTCGACGACAGCAGCTTTTCCTTGCCCTTGTACTGTTCGCCGATCAGTTGCTCGATCAGCTTCGGGTCCAGGTCGAGCAGGGCGCACAGGCTGCCTAGATAAATGATATTCTTGAAGAGCTGGCGCTGGCGCGGATCGGTATAGGTGGAATTGGTGATCGCCGTCAGCGGCACGCCGATCACGTTGATGTCGGCGCGGAATTTCGACTGCGGCAGCGGCTTGGTGGAATCGTAGAACAGGTAACCGCTGGGCTCGATTCCGGCGACGTCCTTGTCCCAGGTCTGCGGGTTCATCGCCACCATCAGGTCGACGCCGCCGCGCGCGCCGAGATGGCCATCTTCCGTCACCCGCACTTCATACCAGGTCGGCAGGCCCTGAATGTTGGAGGGGAAGATGTTGCGCGGCGAAACGGGGACGCCGTGGCGGAGAATAGCACGGGCGAACAGTTCGTTGGCGCTCGCCGAACCCGACCCGTTGACGTTGGCGAAGCGAACGACGAAGTCGTTTACGCTGCTGATCGGGCTTTGGTCGGACATGATGTTCCTGCGTAAGTCATATCGATGAGATATTTCTGCATGTCCCAGGCGCCGGTGGGGCATCGCTCGGCGCACAGGCCGCAATGCAGGCAGACGTCCTCGTCCTTCACCATGACGCGGCCGGTCTTGAGATCACTGGAGACGTAGAGGTCCTGGTCGGGATGCTGCGACGGCGCCTTCAGGCGCTGGCGCAAATCCGCCTCATCGCCGTTCTCCGTGAACGTGATGCAGTCCATCGGGCAGATGTCGACGCAGGCGTCGCATTCGATGCAGAGCGGGGTCGAAAACACCGTCTGCACGTCGCAGTTCAGGCAGCGCTGGGCTTCGCCGAGCGCGAGCTTGAGGTCATAACCAAGTTCGACCTCGGCGCGGATGTCCTTCAGTGCGACGACCTTGTCGCGATGCGGCACCTTGAAGCGCTTGTCGTCGGAAATGTCGTTGTCGTAGCTCCACTCGTGGATGCCCATCTTCTGCGAAGAGATATGCACCTCCGGCAAGGGACGCTCCTGCACGTCTTCGCCGGACAGCAGCCGGTGGATCGAGAGCGCGGCGTCGTGGCCGTGCGCGACCGCCCAGATGATGTTCTTGGGGCCGAACGCCGCATCGCCGCCGAAAAACACTTTTGGATGCGTCGAACCCATGGTCTTGGGATCGACCTTGGGCATGTCCCACTTGTCGAACTCGATACCGCAATCGCGCTCGATCCAGGGAAACGCGTTCTCCTGGCCGACCGCAACCAGCACGTCGTCGCAGTTGATCGTCTCGTTAGCTTCGCCAGAAGGCACCAGACTGCGCTTGCCCTTGGCGTCGTATTCGGCCTTCACCTTCTGGAAGGTGACGCCGGTGAGCTTGCCGTTATCGTGCACAAAGGCGACAGGCACCATGAAGTTGAGGATCGGGATATCCTCATGCATGGCGTCCTCTTTTTCCCAAGGGCTCGCCTTCATCTCTTCGAAGCCTGAGCGGACGATCACCTTGACGCTCTCGCCGCCGAGGCGGCGGGCGGTGCGGCAGCAATCCATCGCGGTGTTGCCGCCGCCGAGCACGATCACGCGCTTGCCGATCTTGTCGGTATGGCCAAAGGAGACGCTGGAGAGCCAGTCGATGCCGATGTGGATGTTGGCGGCAGCCTCCTTGCGTCCGGGAATCTCGAGTTCGCGGCCGCGCGGCGCGCCGGAGCCGACAAAGACCGCGTCGTGATTTTCCGAAAGCAATTTCTTCAGGCTGTCGATGCGGTGACCAGCCTTGAACTCGATGCCGAGGTTGAGGATGTAATCGGTCTCCTCGTCGACGACGGAGTCAGGTAAGCGGAACTTCGGGATCTGTGTCCGCATCATGCCGCCGGCCTTCGGGTCGGAATCGAACACGGTGCAGTGATAGCCGAGCGGGGCGAGGTCGCGCGCCACCGTCAGCGAGGCCGGGCCGCCGCCGATGATCGCGATGCGTTTGCCGTTCTTCGCGCCCGCGCGCGGCAGGCGGCTCGTGATGTCATCCTTGAAATCGGCGGCGACGCGCTTGAGGCGGCAGATCGCGACCGGATTTTCTTCGACGCGGCCTCTTCGGCAGGCCGGTTCGCACGGCCGGTCGCAGGTGCGTCCGAGAATTCCCGGAAACACGTTCGATTTCCAATTGATCATATAGGCGTCGCTGTAGCGGCCTTCGGCGATCAAGCGGATGTATTCCGGGACGGGAGTGTGCGCGGGACAGGCCCACTGGCAGTCGACTACTTTGTGGAAGTAGTCCGGTGCCGAGATATCAGTCGGTTTCATTCCTACCTATCCGCGCACGAACTTCGTCGAAACAGCGCGGCCTTATCTTGCACGAACGCTCAGATACGGCGTTCTTTCGGTTCTTAAATTGCGTCATCAGCTTCCTATATTAAAGCCCCAATCACGCTGATTTCCAAAGCCAATTTTGTTTGATCTTCAGCTTTCGCGATTGGGAGCAGTATTTGTCGCATAAAGAAGAATTTATGCGGCGGTGCAGCATGAATGAGTGCGGCAGATGCGCGCGGAAGTGTTTCTTCTTATGAAATGTCGGCTTTGGCGATGTCCCAGAGCAGGCGATAGGTGCCGCTCGAAATTACAATCGGCCTGAAGGCAATGTTGTCGGTCAAGCGCCGGATGGCCATCTCCGCCGGCGTGATATCCGTCGCATCGATCAGGACGAACCAGTCGCCGGCGCCGGGATCCGAATCCGACGCATTGTCCGTGAGCGGTTTGGAGAGCACGGGATCGTTCTCGATCACGTGCATCGAGATGACACCATCAAGCGAGTGCGGATCGAGTTCGGCGCGCAGGGCGTCACGCAGTTTCTCATGCGCGCCGCTGGCGGGACGAATACGGATGATTCCGAGCGCAGCGCCGCGGCCTTTGCCATGGCTGATCGTGATGCGCGCCACGCCGCGGATCATGTTCTTGAAGCGGGCGATGTTTGCCTTCGACCACTCTGTCTGGTTCGCGAGCGCCTTACGATAGGCGGGACTACTGAGCACCTCGAAGGTTGCGGTGGAGTAGAGGCTCAGATATTTCGGCGCGCCGTCTTCGGCAACGTAACGCCGCGCCTCGACAAAGCCGTCGATCGCGACACGTTCTTCCAAATGTTCGCGGTCGTACCAGCGGTTGAAGTCGGCTTCATGCGCGGCATCGACGTCCATCGAGGTGAGCAGCATGCCTTTTCCGGCGAGGGGCATTTTTGTTTCTCCTGAATTCTCAACCCTCATGGTGAGGAGGCGTGAAACGCCGTCTCGAACCATGAGGCCCCGTTCTCGGCCTCATCCTTCGAGACACTTGCTGGCGCAAGCTCCTCAGGATGAGGAGATAGATTTTTAGCCCGACACTTTCGACGCCATATCCGCAATCGCCTTCATCACCGCGTTGCGCACGCCGGGATCATACAGCGTGTGGCCCGCGCGTTCGACGATTCGAAGTTCGGCCTCCCTCCAACGTGACGCGAGTGCATGCGACGTTGCAGGCGGACACAACAGATCATAGCGTCCCTGCACGATGGTGCCGGGAATGCCCGCAAGCTTTTGAGCATTATCCAGAAGCTGGTTCGGCCTCATGAAGCAATCATTCGCGAAGTAGTGCGCTTCCATGAATGGCGTTGAGGGCGGGGCGCCGGACGATTTCAGCGACGTCAGGTCCAGCCGCGTCCGCGAAGGCGAAACTTCAGACAAAATCCGCTCGGTGTCGTGCCACGCGCGGGCGAAGGGCGTGTGTGCAGCAACGTCGGAATCAAGAATGCGCCGCCAATACGCCTCCAATGGCTGCGCGCGTTCGTCCTCCGGCAAGAGCCCGATGAAGTCGTCGAAGAGCGCAGGATAGAATTGCGGCAGCGTCCTGAGAAACGCGCCGTCGAGTTCTTCGCGGGTGCCGAGGAACGTCGCGCGCAGCACGATGCCTGAAACGCGGTTCGGGTGGGCTTGCGCATAAGCGAGCGCCAGCGTCGCGCCCCAGGAGCCGCCGACGATGATCCAGCGCTCAAAGGAAAATTTCTCGCGGACCGTCTCCATGTCCGCGATCAGATCGACAAGCGTGTTGTGGTCGCGACGGTTCTTCGGGCGGCTGCGGCCCGCGCCACGCTGATCGAACAGCACCGCGTGAAAACGTTCGGGATCGAACAGGCGGCGATGATCGGGCTGGCATCCGCTGCCGGGTCCGCCGTGCAGATAAACCGCGGGAATGCCGCCCTCGCGGCCAACGCTCTCGACGTGGATGCTGTGGCCGTCGCGGACCTCAAGCAGTTCGGATGTCAGCGGCGCAAAGGGATCGGCGCGCCCCGGGCCTGCATCAGGAGGCATCTTGGCCTTCGATCTCCGGCGTGCCGCCTGCAAAGTTGCGATAGATGAAGCGATTGCGGTTGCCGGTCGCTTCTTCGGCGGCCACCTTGAAAATCCGCTCGTGGTGCGGCGACAGCGTGCAGGCCGGATCGGTATTGCCGGCATCGCCCGTCAGCGCAAAGGCCTGACAGCGGCAGCCGCCGAAATCGACTTCGCGGAATTCGCAGCTCTTGCACGGTTCGGGCATCCAGCCGGTGCCGCGATAGCGGTTGAAAGCTTCGGAGTTCTGCCAGATCCAGGCGATCGAATGGTTGGAGCGCACGGACAGAAATTCGAGCCCAGTGATGCTTTCGGCGGCATGGCACGGCAGGATCTTGCCGGCGGGCGAGATGTTGAAGAACTGCCGGCCCCAGCCGCCCATGCATTTCTTCGGCCGCAGCGCATAGTAATCCGGCACGACATAATCGATGGCGAGCGTGCCTTTGAGGCGCATTTGCGCTTCCTCGACGATGCGGCTCGTCTCCTCGATCTGCTCCAGCGTCGGCATCAGCGCGGCGCGGTTCTTCAGCGCCCAGCCGTAATATTGCACGTTGGCGACTTCGAGCCGGTCGGCATCGAGATCGATCGCCATCTGGATGATGTCGGGCAGTTGATGCAGGTTCTGCCGGTGCATCACGGCATTCACCGTCAGCGGCAGATCGAGTTCGCGCGTCCATTTCGCGACTTCGAGTTTCTTGGCATGCGCATTCTTGAAGCCCGCAACGCGGTCGGCCACCGCAGGTTCGTTGCCCTGGAAGCTGATCTGCACATGGCAAAGCCCGGCATCCGCAAGTGCCGCGAGCTTGTCGCGCGTCAGCATGACGGCCGAGGTGATCAGGTTGGAGTAGAGCCCAACGTCGCTTGCGTGCTGGACCAGTTCGACGATGTCCTTGCGTGCGGTCGGCTCGCCGCCGGAAAAATGAATCTGCAACACGCCGATCTCGGCGAGTTCGCTCAGGACTTTTTTCCATTCCTCGGTCGTGAGCTCGTTGCCAGCGCGATCCAGTTCGACCGGATTCGAGCAATACGGACATTGCAGCGGGCAGCGATGGGTAAGTTCGGCGAGCACCGCCAAAGGAATCCCAAAAGTCTCCGCGGTCGAGCGGCGGGATTCCAGCGCCGCCAGCCCGTCAGCGGGGTCGGTGACGAGAGGATTCGCATCGGTCAGTGTCGGACTCATGGTGTTTTCTCCCGAACTTCGGTGAGAAAGCCCTTGTCGGCGAGATCCTGCAGCATGGCGACCACGTCGGTCGCGATCGCTTCGCGCGGTGCGGCGTATTTGACGGCGAGCTGGTCGACCATCTCGGTGACGCTGCGCACGCCGTCGCAGAGGTGCAGTACTTCGACCGCGATTTCGTCCGGTGCAAGCACCCGCTCCGGCGCGAGCAACACCCAGACCTGCCGCGTATCATCGAATTTCAGCTTGGCGTGACGCGGCAGCTTTGGCCGGCTCGCTTCGCTGACGGTGATGTTGCGGCCTGATGGCATGTTCTCTTTGCTTCTCTATTTAGCTCGTCTTCGTTAGCTCGCCTTCGGCACAAAGGCTCCCGGCGGAATATGGCCCTCGACATAGGCATGATACAGCGCATCGAGCTGAACCCAAAGCACGTTGGTCTTGAAGATCAGTGCGTTGCAAACCGCCTCGCGCTGTTCCGGTGTCGTGGCGTGGGTCTTGACGTAGTCGAGCGCAAAGCCGGCGTCGCGCGGCGCCTGGGTCAGGCGGCGGCTGAAATAGCTCATGATGTCGGGATTAACAAAATTATAGTGCGCCAGCATGCCGGAGATGCGCTCTTCGTGCAGGTTCGGCGCGAACAGTTCCGTCAGCGAGGAGGCGATGGCCTCCAGCGGGCTTTTGTCGCGCACGAAGTGCACATAGGCCTCCACCGCAAAGCGCGTCGCCGGCAGGATGCCCTCGGTGGATTCGACGTAGGCCGTATCCAGCCCCAAACCTTCGGTGAGCTTCAGCCAGCGCTCGATGCCGCCTTCAGAGCCGACATCGCCGTCGTGGTCTTCGATCCGGTGCCGCCACTCCATACGCGTGTTGCGGTCGCGGAAGCGCGAGATCACCACCGCATCCTTGATCGGGATCGTGCTCTGATAATAGTAGCGGTTCAGCGCCCAGGCCTGCACCTGGCCCTTGTTGAGCTTGCCGCCGTGCAGCAGTTTGTGAAAGGGATGCAGGCTGTGATAGCGCGTCTCGCCGATAAAGCGCAGCGCGGCTTCCAGTTCCGCGGCGTTGTTCAGCACGGTATCGCCGCCGAGCGAAAGCGCCGTCATCCCTTCCAGCTTTGTCGCACTCACAGTACAATCTCCGTTCCGTCGGCGGGAATTTGCCATCCTGCCCGCGTCACAGCCTTGCGTTCCTCGGAATCGTGCAGCAATGCCGGGTTCGAGTTGTTGATATGCAGGAATATCTTTCGCTCGATACCGAGATTTTCAAGCGCTGAGATCGCACCTTGCTCGCCCGACATCGAGATATGTCCCATGCTCCGTCCGGTCTTGGTTGAAAGACCGGCGGCGATCATCTCATCGTCCCGCCACACGGTGCCGTCGAAGAAGACTAGCGGCGCGCCTTTCAGCCTTGATTTGAGGTCGCCGGTCGCCTCCGCGCAAGCCGCGATAAAAAAGAAAAACTTGCCGGTAGTTTTGTCGCGGATGCGAAGGCCAAGCGTATCGCCGGCGGCCTCGTTGCCCTCGCGGCGCTCGCCTTCCAGATACCAGGCGCCCTTGCCGGTGACCTCGAACGGCAAAACCTCAATGCCCGAGGTCGTTCCATCCGGCAGCGCCGGTTCGAACGCCTGGTCGATGTCGATCGGCTGCCGCTTGACGTTCTTTTCACTGAGTACGTTGAAGACGCTGTTGGACTTCAGCGTCGCGAGCACCTTTTCGTGCGCGTAGATCGTGAACGGCCATCCCTCGCGCATCGAGAGCAGGCCCGCGATCGCATCGATCTCGCCATTGGTCAGGATGACGCCTGTCACCGGCGAATGGCGAAGCTTGCCCTGCGCCGGATGAAGGGCGGGGGTTGCGGTCAATTGCTGGCGCAGGTCCGGCGAGGCGTTGATCAGAAACCAGTGATCGCCATCGGCACTGATGGCCAGCGACACCTGCGTACTTTGAAGCTCGGGATGCGTGGTTCGCGCGGCCCGGCACACCTGACAGCCGCAATTCCACTGTGGGACGCCACCACCTGCCGCCGCGCCCAGGACGACGACACGCAACATGATCCGTCTCCCGGAATCTTTAGAAAGCGAAGCTTCTGGATGTCTTGAGTTTTCGAAAGGCTTGCTTTGAAGAAGAGGGCTTCTTTGAAGAAGACTCACGAAAACAGCGCTTCAAAAAACTTAAAAGGTGGATGCGGGGTGAAAAGCGCGCCCGCATGGGCGCGTCACTCCCGGCAATCCACCTTGTTCAAGAAGGATGCTTGTACTGCCGCTTACTTGCGGGCAGCGCAGGCATACATGTTGATTTCCATGCCGACCGGCACTTCGACGATCTTCGGTGCTTTCCAGGCCATTTAGGCTCTCCTTGTGTGAAACCGGACGAACTCCGCCCTGCCAACAAAGTAATACGGAACGAAAAGTTCGCCAGCGGAATCTTTTCAGCTGGGCTGGCAGCTAAGAAATGGTGCGATGCACAATAATGTCTGGATTCGGGCCGGTATTCCCTGTCAAATCGATGACGCATCAATAGGTTCTTCTGCGCGCCTCCTGCGTCCGAGGGATCGGCTGGTCGCTTCGGCCAGCGCCGGATAAAGCAACTGTGAAAAACCCCGGTGGCCCCCTGCCGGATTTAGATCATCCTCAAGCTAAAACGAGTTCGATCATGCCGCGGTATTTCTTCAACACGCGAATCGGCAACGAGGTGATCTCCGATCCGGAAGGGGAAGAATTGCGCAGCCCGGACCGCGCCTGGGAAGTCGCCCGCGCCATGATCCTCGAGCTTTTAAAGATCGAAGGAATGGAGGATCTGATGCGGGCGGTCCTCGAAGTCAGGGATGACGAGGGCGAGATCGTGCTCGAGTTTCCCTTTGTCGAGGCCATCCTCGACGATGCGGAAACGACGTCCGATGATGCCGACATGCCCGTCACGAAGCATTGATAGGCGTCCTTGAGACCGGGCGCGGCCAGGCGCGCTAGGATGGTCCACCCGGCCTCGTCGTGCCCGCGATGCGCTTTCCGTCGCAGCCCTCTGAGGAATGTTTCCGATTGCGTACGGGCGCAAAAATATTCAAGAGTACGGCCGCGAAGTCCGCCGGTACGGGCAACGGTTTGCCCCGCGCATGGGTCGAAGGCTTCCACAAAGGGAGAATATTATGAGGATCAGTTCATCGGTGCCGCGCAGCCTGTTGCTGGCGGGTGCCTTCATTGGAGTTTTGAGTTACGGCGCCGCCGCGCAGACGGCCAGCCCCCCGGCTGCGGCGCCAGCCGCCGCCCAGCCGCTTCCGCCGGGTTCGCCAATGATCGGCCGGCCGGATAACGAGGCGGCGCAAAAGCTGGCGCCAAATGCGCCGCCGTCGCCGCTTGCGACTGCGCCCGACAAGCTGCCGCTGGACAAGCTGAAGGTCCCGGCCGGCTTCAACCTGGAAGTCTATGCCGCCGGGATGGCGAATGCCCGTTCGCTCGCGCTCGGCGACAAGGGCACGGTCTTCGTCGGCAGCCGCACCGTCGACAAGGTCTATGCCATCGTCAACAAGGACGGCAAACGCGAGGTCAAGATCATTGCCTCCGGCCTCTACAGGCCGAACGGCGTCGCCTTCAAGGACGGCACTCTCTATATCGCCGAGCTGTCGAAGGTATCGAAGATCGAGAAGATCGAAGACAATCTCGACAATCCGCCGAAGCCCACCGTGATCTACGACAACCTGCCGAAGGATGAAGCCCACGGCTGGAAGTTCATCGCGATCGGGCCGGACAACAAGCTCTATGTCCCGGTCGGTCAGCCCGGCAACAACGTGCTGCACGACAAGGATCACGGCCAGATCCGCCGCATCAACCTCGACGGCTCCGGCGCTGAAGTGGTGGCCGTTGGCGTCCGCAACACGGTCGGCTTCGACTGGAATCCCGAAACCAAGCAGCTCTACTTCACCGACAACAGCCGCGACTGGATGTCGGAAGACCTCCCCAATGACGAGCTGAATCGGGTCACCAAGGTCGGTGAGCATTTTGGTTCGCCCTACTGCTGGCAGGGCAACGTTCCCGATCCGGAATTCGGCTGGGGTCATTCGTGCAGCGAGTTCACCCCGCCGGTCGGCCTGATGGGCCCCCACGCGGCCTCGCTCGGCATGCGTTTCTACACCGGCAAGATGTTCCCGGCGAGCTTCAAGAACCAGGCCATCATCGCGCGCCATGGCTCGTGGAACAAGACCAACAAGTTCGGTGGTGACGTCGTTGTCGCCCATCTGAACAAGGACGGCACGGTCAAGAACCTCGAGCCGATCGTCACCGGCTTCCTGCAGGACAATAAGTATGTCGGCCGGCCGGTTGACGTGATGCAGATGAAAGATGGTTCGATGCTGATTTCCGACGACTGGAACGGCGCTGTCTATCGTCTCAGCTACGGCAAGGCAAAGGTTGCCGCGCAATAAGGCGCGAGAGCAAAATCGGGGGCAGCATTCGCTGCCCCCGATTTTCATTTCTGGGATAAGCACTGAGGCTCGACTGATGCGAAAGACAACAACAATCATGGCGGCGCTGGCTTTGTCGCTGGCTGGATCGGCCCAAGCGGCGGAAACCGTCGAGCAGCGCGCGGCCACTTGTTTCGCCTGCCACGGCGAACACGGCCAGTCCGAGATGGAGAACACGCCGTCGCTCGGCGGCCAGCAGTCGCCTTATGCGCTGATCCAGCTTTTCATGTTTCGCGAGAAACTGCGCACCTTCGATCCGATGAACGAGATCACGAAGCCGTTCACCGACGCCGACCTGCAAAATTTCGCTGATTTCATCGCCAAAATCCCGAAGCCGCAGCCGCCGGCCGAGGCCGGCGATCCGGCGCGGATGCAGAAGGGGCTGGCGCTGGCGCAACAGCATCGCTGCAACAGCTGCCACAACGCCGATTTGTCGGGCAAGGAAAACGTGCCGCGGCTTGCCAACCAGCGCGAGGACTATCTCAACAAGACGCTCGCCGAATACAAGGATAACTCCCGGCACGGCTATGACGGCACCATGGCGGACGTGATGGGCGAAGTTCCCAAGGAGCAGATCGCCGACCTCGCTTATTATATCTCGCACTATCGCTAGGCCGCGAAAGATCGGCGGCTGATAAAGGGGGCGAAACATGAAAGATATCTGGCGCCTTTCGGCACAAGAACTGGCCGGCCTGATCAAGTCGAAGAAGGTTTCGGCCAAGGAGGCCGCGACATCGGCGCTGGCGCGGCTCGATGCCGTCAACCCCGCGATCAACGCGGTGATCGACCATCGCCCCGACGACGTGCTGGCGCAGGCTACGGAAGTCGATGCGGCGATCGTGCGCGGCGACGATGTGGGTGTGCTGGCGGGCGTGCCGGTCACGATCAAGGCGAATATCGATCAGGCGGGTTATGCCAACACCAACGGACTGAAGCTGCAAGCCGCGCTGATCGCCAAGGACAACAGTCCGGTGGTGGACAATCTGCGCAAGGCCGGCGCGGTCATCCTCGGGCGGACCAACTGTCCGGCATTCTCCTATCGCTGGTTCACCACCAATCTCATTCACGGCAATACCAAGAACCCGCGCGATCCCTCGATCACGCCGGGCGGCTCTTCCGGCGGTGCCGGGGCAGCGGTCGCGGCCGGCATCGGTCACATCGCGCACGGCACCGATATCGCGGGCTCCATTCGCTATCCCGCCTACGTCAACGGCGTGCACGGCTTGCGCACGACGACGGGGCGCATTCCCGCCTTCAACGCTGCGTTGCCCGAGCGTACCATCGGGGCGCAGATCGCAGCGGTCTCCGGACCGTTGGCGCGAACCATCGGCGATTTGCGGATTTCGCTGGCGGCGATGTCGGCCCGCGACATGCGCGATCCCTGGTGGGTGCCGGCGCCGCTCGAGGGACCGCCGATGCCAAAGCGCGTCGCCTTGTGCGTCAACCCGGAAGGGCTCGATCCCGTGGCTGAGGTGAAGGCAGCCGTCGTCGATGCGGCCAAGCGTCTGGAACGTGCGGGGTGGACCGTCGAAGAGGTCACTTCGCTGCCGCCCCTGAAAGAGGCGGCTGAAAATCAGACCAAGCTCTGGCTCGGCGATAATTATGAAGCCCAGCTCGCCGCGGCCGAGCGCGAGGGCGATCCCGGCGCGCTCGCCTGCCTGCGTGGCAACAAGTCGAAAGTCTTCCCGTTCGATGCGCTGACGCTCTCGAATATCCTGACCCGGCGCGCGACGCTGGTCCGCGACTGGTCGCTGTTCCTCGAGAAATATCCGGTGCTGCTGATGCCGGTGTCCGGCGAGTTGCCGTTCCCCGATCAACTCGATACCAAGGACGATGCGTCCTTCGCGCGGGTCTGGCGCGCGCAACTGCCGCAGATCGCAATTCCCTTCATGGGCCTGCCTGGCCTGACGGTTTCCACCGGGCTGGTCGGGCGCGTGCCGGTCGGCGTCCATCTGGTCGCCGGACGCTATCGCGAAGATCTTTGCCTGCTTGCAGGCGAGGCGATCGAGGCGGGCGGCGTGCCGCCGTCGCCGATCGATCCATTTGTGGGTTGAAAGATGGCATCGATCTACGATTTCAACGCCAAGTCGCTTGCGGGCGAAGACACCCCGCTCAAGCGGTTTGAAGGCGAGGTGCTTCTGATCGTCAACACCGCGAGCGCCTGCGGATTCACGCCGCAATATAAAGGCCTGGAGGCGTTGCAACAGAAGTACGGCGCGCGCGGCTTTTCCGTGCTCGGCTTTCCCTGCAACCAGTTCGGACGGCAGGAGCCAGGCAGTGCGGCCGAGATCGGGCAGTTCTGTTCGTCGAATTACGCCGTCACCTTCCCGATGTTCGACAAGATCGAGGTCAATGGCGACAAGGCCCATCCGCTCTATCAGTATCTCTGCCGCGAAAAATCCGGACTGCTCGGTTCCGGGATCAAATGGAATTTCACCAAATTCCTGATCGACCGTTCGGGCAAGGTGGTCGGGCGTTATGCGCCAATCGCGACGCCGGAATCACTCACGAAAGATATTGAGGCATTGCTGTGAACGAGAAAAACGAGAGCGTCGCGTCGGATGAATTGCCGGACCGGCTGTCCGTCGATCCCCACAGTCCCTACTACAACGAAGCGGTGCTGGCGCGCGACGTCGGCATTCGCTTCAAGGGCGTCGAGAAAAACAACGTCGAGGAGTATTGCGTCAGCGAGGGCTGGGTTCGCGTCACCGCCGGCAATGCCAAGGATCGTTACGGCAATCCGCTGACCATCAAGGCGCATGGCCCGGTCGAGCCGTATTTTCGCGATAAGAAACCGGAATAAGCGTTTTCGCCGTCATTGCGAGCTAACGTGTCGTGCGAATGCGCCCGATGACGGGCTCCGCGAAGCAATCCAGACTCTCACGAATGGTGTGGATTGCTTCGTCGCTGATTTTCATTTCATCATCTGAAAATCTCCCCGCGCTTCGATGCGCGCGGCGGTCGAACTTTTAGAATCCCTCGAAGAAAGCCAATTCCGCGATAGCGCACGGCGCCCGCAATAGTCTAAGGCGGACCGATGCGCGCGATACGATGCGCATTGCATCGATCAAGACCGGCATACGCGATGGATGAGCTCAACGGACGCATGATTGCATGCCAGCTTCTGATTGCTGGCTTGATTGCGCGCG
Source organism: uncultured Alphaproteobacteria bacterium (assembly GCA_963788885.1). Classification (GTDB taxonomy): domain Bacteria; phylum Pseudomonadota; class Alphaproteobacteria; order Rhizobiales; family Xanthobacteraceae; genus Bradyrhizobium. The sequence goes on from CAWBIR010000008.1 coordinate 106,068, forward strand.
TTGCCAACGATTCAGCCGATCCGCTGCGGTTTCTCAGCGATTTTCGTGACGAGATGCGTGCGGTGGTTGGCGGAATCAGAATCGCCGGTTCCGGCGATTCCGAACGGGCGCGCGAAACCGCCAAGCAAACCGTCGACGAGCTGTTTTCGCTGATGAAGCCGCCGAGCAGCGATTGAAGAGCGGACTAAATGCGCGTGGATGGTTGCTTGTTACCTGCATTTAGAAAGTCTCTTAGACTCGTTACAAACGTCAAAATTAGAATCGATTTGATTTAGGAATATTCAAACCCTCGCAGTGTTGACCGCAAATTTCGCGCTCGATACCAACCATCATTCGCTCATGTGGGGAAAAAGCATGAGCCAAAAACAAGATGACGATGGGGCAATCTGATGGGCACGGTGAGAGCACCGCGTTCGCTGCGTGCGAATGCTGCGATCAATTTTCTCGACGAACGGCTTGAGGGCTACTCCGGCCGCACGGTCTCCGCGGTAGCGGGGCTGGTGGCGGTGGCATCGTTTTCCGGCAGCGCTGAAGCGCAGCAATCCAACCTGCCGCCGGTCTCTGTCGACGCGCCGGTCGCGCGTCCGAGGCCAGCGGCCAATGCGCCGACGCCGGATCAGGTCAGGGCGCGTAATGCGCTGCGCCGCGCCGCCAAGCGTCAGCAACAGCAAGCCAAGCCCGTGACCGCCGAGCCTACGCCCGCTTTGGCGCCGGATCGCGATCGCTATGCGGACCCGGCGGCGCCCTACAAGGGCGATCGCTTGCAGGCCTCGGGCAAGTTTCCCGAGCCGCTTCTCAATACGCCGAAGACGGTGACCGTGCTGACCAAGGACGTCATCGAGGACAAAAACGCCACCACGCTCAAGCAGGCGATCCTGAGCACGGCGGGCGTGACGCTCGGCAGCGGCGAGGGTGGTAACGCGTTCGGCGACCGCTTCTTCATCCGTGGCTTCGACGCCCGCAACGACGTCTTCATCGACGGTGTCCGCGATGCCGGCGTCAGCGTTCGCGAGAACTTCTTCACCGAGCAGATCGAGATTTTGCGAGGCCCAGCCTCTTCTTTTGCCGGCCGTGGCACCACGGGCGGCGCGATCAACATCGTCACCAAGGAAGCTCAGACGGAGAAGAGCTTCTACAACATGGACACGACGTTCGGCACCGACGCGACCAAGCGAATCGTGCTCGACGTCAACCAGGTGATCAATCCGACCTTCGCGGTTCGCGCGGGCGGCATGTTCCAGGACGCCGATGTTGCCGGGCGAAACTACGTCACCGACAATCGCTCCGGCGCATTTCTCGCGACCAAGTGGACGCCGACCGACGCGGTGAAGGTGACCACCGACTACATTCACACCGACCTGCATGGCATTCCCGATTTCGGCGTGCCGTATTACCGGCCAGGCGCCGGCACTTCGTCGAGCAACCAGCAGTTCACGACAACGGCCGGCGCGCCATATCCTGATGTCGGTGTTAACAGAAACAATTTTTACGGCTTCATCTACCGTGACTTCTTCCAGGTTCAGCAGGACATCGGTACCCTTAATACTGAAGTCAAACTCACGCCCGACCTCACCTTCAATGACAAGGTACGGGTCTCGCATTCGCTGAACAATTATATCGGTACGTTGCCGGAATCGCCGAGCGCGCCACTTCCGTTGACAACGGCGACACTGACGGCCAATCCGCAGAGCCGCTACCAGACCACCGATGTGCTCGCCAACCAGTCTGAGTTGACCTACAAGTTCAACACCGGTGATTTCAAGCACACGCTGCTCGGTGGCGTCGAAGTCGACCGGGAGACCTCTTCAATCGACAAATATACCGGCTTGAGTTCCGAGCTGATAACGGGCACCCCGTTCACGGGCAGCGGTTCGCTGGCAGGCCAAAGCGTCTTCTCGCCGGGGTACAACTTTACTCCGTTCCCCAGCGTACCTGCCCTGTTGGGACAGCCGACCAAGCTCGCGGTCGATACCGCGAGCGCCTACGTGCTCGACACCGTGAACTACCGCGATCTTATTATCCTCAACGGTGGCGTCCGTTTCGACGATTATCGCCTCAACACCTCCGGTTACGGGACCGTCAACGGCGCCACGCAGTTCGGCACACAGTCGGCCGAATTCGGCATGCCGAACTTCAACGTCGGTGTCACGGTCAAGCCGCTGCCTTATGCCAGCGTCTATGCGGCCTACGCGACTTCGTCCAATCCGGTCGGCGCCGAATTTGACGGCACCAGCTCGGCCTATGGCGGTATCGCGCCGGTTCTCGCGGGCAATCCAAACCAGATTTTGGGACCGGAAAAGAACCAGGCGGCCGAGATCGGCACCAAATGGGAACTGTTCAACCGGCATCTGTTGCTGACGGGAGCCCTGTTCCAGACCAACAAGGAAAATGCGCGCGAGGCCTTTAACGTCACTGCTGCGACCCAGACTGCCCAATGTCCTTATCCGACCGGGGTCACCGGCAACGTGTCGTGCATCATCGCCGGATCGGCCTACTACGTTCGGGGTATCGATCTTGAGGCGAGCGGAAAGATAACCGATAAATGGAGCGTGTTCGGCGGCCTCGTGCTGATGCAATCGGCCGTGACCAAGTCGAACGTGCCGGCCGCGAACATGCCGCAGCCGCTGCTGTACACGACCAATGTGGGCTTGCCGCTCGCCAACGTCGCGCACCAGTCCTTCAGCCTGCTGAGCAAATACCAGCTCACGGATATGTGGGAGCTCGGCGGGCAGGCGGTCTATCGCTCGCAGATCTACGGCGGCCAGTTGCTGGCTGCGAACGAGGGCACGTCAATTCCGAGCTACTGGAAGTTCGACGCCTTCGTGGAAGCCAAGATCGACAAGAACTGGAAGCTCAAGCTCTACGTCAACAACATCACTAACAAGCTCTATTACGAAGCGCTGTATCAGAGTGCTGCGCCGTTCGTGCTGGAGGCGCCCGGACGTGCGGCCTATCTGGTGCTGTCGGCGAGGTATTGATCCGACGCGATGCTGATTTGTGTTCCCCAAGTGCTGAGCAAGGATGAGGTGGCGGATTTCCGCCACCTCATGGATGCAACCGCGTGGGAAGACGGCCGCTCCACCGCCGGGGCGCAATCGGCGATGGTGAAAAGCAACGAACAGTTGCCGCCCGATAGCGAAGTGGCGCGCAAACTCGGCAACCGCATCGTCTCGGCGCTGACCTCAAATCCGCGCTTCATTTCGGCAGCGATCCCGCTGCACATCTTTCCGCCGCTGTTCAATCGTTACCGCGCGGCGGACGGGCACCATTTCGGCATTCATGTCGATAATGCCGTGCGCGGCGACCGTCTGACGGGCTTGCGCATCCGAACTGACCTATCGGTGACGCTGTTTCTGTCCGAGCCCGACGAATATGACGGCGGCGAACTGGTGGTGGAGGACCTCTACGGTTCGCACGAGGTCAAGCTGCCTGCCGGCGACCTCGTGGTCTATCCGGCGTCCAGTCTCCACATGGTCACGCCGGTAACGCGCGGCATACGCGTCGCCTCGTTCTTCTGGCTCCAGAGCATGATCCGCGACGCCCATGCGCGAAGCCTGATCTTCGATCTCGACACCACGATCCAGGCTTTGGTGGAACGGCTCGGGCGCGACGATCCCGAAACGGTCAGGCTGACCGGCATCTATCACAACCTGATCCGCGTCTGGGCGGAGGTGTGAGCCGCCTCGCAGCTACGCCTGCTTGGGCAGAGCGACGATGTCGAGCAGCCGGCGGCCCTCGCCCTTGAGCAGCTTCCTCACCGCACTGGACGCAACCACGGTGCCATCGTTCGCGTAGGCCTCGTGGTTCTTCTCGATGTCGTCGAGGCGGTAGAGGTAGTTGACCATGATGCCGGCGGATTCGCGCAGGCCCTTGGGCGAGACATCGCCGAGCCAGTTGATGCGCTCGAGCCGCGCACCGTTGCCGAGATGAAAGCGCGCCACCGAATCGATCAGGCGTCCCTTGGATGTGCGTGCTTTCAAGAAATAGTACGCCGCCAAAGCTTCGATGATGGTACGCAGCTGGCCTTCGAGCTCGGGATTCTTCCACCAGTCGGGCTCGTCGAGATGCTTGAGAATAGGGCGCTCGTCCTCGGTGACGGGAAGATAAGGCGTCGTCTTCAGCCATTTCATGAAGCCCGGCACCGGTGACAGCGTCACGAAATCCTCGAGCTTCGGCAATTCGCGCCGCAGTTCCTCGACCACCTGTTTGATCAGGAAGTTTCCGAAGGAGATGCCGCCCAGCCCGCGCTGGGTGTTGGAGATCGAGTAGAACACGGCAACCCGGGCCCGCTCGACCGGAACGGGCTTGCGGTCTTCAGCCAAAAGCGGCGCGATCGCGCCGGGAATGGCTTCCGTCAGCGCTACCTCGACGAAAATCAGCGGCTCATCGACAAGAGCGGGATGAAAGAAGGCATAACAGCGCCGGTCGACGGGATCGATGCGGCGCCTGAGATCGTCCCAGTCACGAATCTCGTGGACAGCCTCGTAGCGGATGATTTTTTCCAGGATGTTCGCAGGCGTCGACCAGTCAATCCGGCGCAGCACGAGGAATCCCCTGTTGAACCAGGATCCGAGCAGATGCACGACGTCGCGATCGAGGGACGCGAGATTCTTGTCGCCTGTCTTCTTGTCGCCATTCATTAGATCGAGCAGGTCGGCGCGCATCTCGACGAGATCAGCCGTGCCGCCGGGGGCGCGGTTGAGCCGCCGGATCAACTCTTGCCGTCGCGGTTCAGAAGCAAAGTGCAGCGCGCCGCCATTGCCGTCACCGGGTTCGGCCGTCCAGGCTTCGATGGCCTTGTTCACCTTGTCCCGGTCGGGGCCGAATTTCTGCGACAGGGCAGTAAAGAAGGCGCGTCGCTGATCGGCGTCGAGATCGTGATAGCGATCGAGGACCTCGCTCGCCATCGCGGTGCCGGAGGCTTCGCCCCGGCCGGACAACAGCGCCTCGCAGAGCTCGATCAGGCCGTCGGCGTCCGGCTTTTCCTCCGACGGTCCGACGCGGCGAAGCAGCGTGCGGCCACGCTCGGAAATCGAGGTGAGAAGATCGGAGAAAAAGGCGTTGTTCATGGAAGGCAAATCAGCTCTTGAGGCGGCTTGTTGCAGTGTACACAAATTTAGGGCGAAGGTGGTCACAATCAAGCGTGTGACAGAAGATCGCAAAAAATTTGCATGGCGCCGCTCCCATCCGATCCGGGGCTGGATCGGGCCTATTCCTTGTCGGAAAATTCGGTGGGCGTCTTGCCCGTCACCTGGCGGAAGGCATGCGAGAAGGCCGGCACGCTGGCATAGCCGAATTCCCGGGCGAGTTGCTTGACCGAGACGCCGGCCTTGGTGGACAGCCGTTCGATCGCAGCCGCTATGCGTGCGCGCTGGCACCAGCTTTTGAAACTTAGTTGCGTTTCGGACGAAAACAGCCGCGACAATGTGCGCGCCGACGCGCCGACCTTGCGCGCCAGCGTCTCGATTTCGTGCGAGGCGGCGGGATCGCTGAGCACGATCTCGGCTGCGCGCCGGCAACGAGGTTCTTGGGGCAGCGGGATGAAGGTCGTGGAATCCTCGGCACGATGTAGTTCGAACATCGCGAGCCGGATCAGGAGGGCGGTGCGTTCGGCGTTGTCGCGCTCGTCGAACAGAGCGAGGATCGATTCGTGCAACAAGCGAGACACACGCACGACGAATTCGGAATCCATGCCTGAATTGAATTTCTCGCGGCCAAGCCATTTCAGGTCGAAATACAGCGTGCGCATGTCGATGTCGGCGAGCACGTCGATTGAGTGCTCAAGCTGTGCCGGCACCCATACCGCGCGATCCGGGGGTACCAGCCAGCGTCCCCTGGGCGTCGTGACCTGCATCGTGCCTTTGGCCGCGTATACAAGCTGTGCCTCCCGATGCATGTGGGTGTCGAGCCGCACGCCTTTCTTGTAGTGGTTCGCAATCAAATGAACGCCGTCGCCGGTCGAAGTCCGGCGTCCCTGGATCGCAGCAATTGGCTTTTCGGCGATATTCATTGGCCGCATCCCGTCAGCTCAAGACCGTATAACCTATTTCGGTCATTGCAGGAATTGTCCATGAATAATCCCACCCGCGTCATCGGCTTTGTCAACGCCGCGCATTTCATCGACCATTATTCGATGCTGATCTTTGCGGCGGCCGTCATCGTCATGGGGCCGGCGCTCGGCATGGCCTATTCCGAACTGCTGCCTTACGCCACGCCCGGCTTCGTGGCCTTCGGCGCCGGCTCGCTGTTGACGGGCTGGTTGGGCGACCGCTGGAGCCGCCGCCACATGATGGCGATTTTCTTCATCGGTATCGGCGTCTCGATGATTGCGGTCGGCTTCGTCAACACCCCGCTCCAGCTCGGGGGCGCGCTGTTGTCGATCGGCCTCTTTGCCTCGATCTATCATCCCGTCGGCACCGCGATGATCGTCTCCTATGCCGAGGCGCTCGGCCGCGAGATGGGCATCAACGGCGTGTGGGGCAATCTCGGTGTGGCGTCCTCGGCGCTCGTCACCGGGATCGTCGGGCAATATCTCGGCTGGCGCTGGGCCTTTATCCTGCCGGGCATGATCACGATCCTGATCGGGGTTTGCTTCATCGCGATGGTGAGCCACGAGGACCGCACCAATGTGAAGCAGGCGGCGGCGCAGGCGCGCGTCGCCAAAGAGGATATGTGGCGGGTGATCGTGGCGCTTCTGATCGTGGTGATCGCGATCTCCACCACCTTCAACGCCGTGACGGTCGCGCTGCCGAAGCTGTTTGCCGAGCGCCTGAGCGGCCTCACCCAAAGCCCGGCGCTGCTAGGCGTCATTGCGGCCGGCGTCTATGTGTTCGGTGCGATGACGCAATATACGATCGGAAAACTGCTCGACCGTTACTCGCTGAAAGCGGTCTCGCTGCCGTTGTCGTTCGTGCTGGCGCCGTTTCTGTACATCGCCGCCGAACTGTCGAATCTGCCGCTGATCATCGCCGCCATCGGCATCGTGATGGGCGCGTTCGGGCAGGTTACCGTCAACGACGCCATGGTCGGCAAATACACTAGCGAGGAATGGCGCTCGCGCGCCTATGCCGTACGTTATTTCGTCGGCTTTACGGCTGCGGGTGTGTCGGTGGGGCTCGTTGCCTGGCTGTACCAGCAGGGCGGCTTCGTCACCATGCTGCATGCCTTTGGCGGGCTTTGTCTCCTGACGGTCGCCGCCGCGCTCATCCTGCCGGTCGAAATCAGGACACCGGCCGCCCAATCCAGCTAAACTCCGCCTTCAGGGGCCGATTCGGGACGCCTTCCTCGATTTCCGGGGCGGTATCAGAAGCTGGATCGTTTCGAGCCGGGACGTTGGCCCCGGCATGCTGCTTGCATTCATTTTAGCCAATGCCCCGTTGTGTCGTTTTTTGACCGGGGAACTCGCTTAAGGAGCGAAAGGCCCAATGACGATTGCAACCACAGCGCCGATGGCCGGCACCGAACGCTCGAGCATGAATTCGATCGTGTTCGCGAGCTGCTTCGGCACCATCATCGAATGGTATGACTTTCTGATCTACGCCACGGCCGCGACGCTGGTTTTCAACAAGGCGTTCTTTCCGACCTTCGATCCGCTCGCCGGGACACTTGCCGCGCTCGGCAGTTATGCGGTCGGATTTCTGGCCCGCCCGCTCGGCGGCGCTTTGTTCGGCCATTTCGGCGACCGGCTCGGCCGCAAATCCATGCTGGTGTTGACCTTGTTCATCATGGGCCTGAGCACTTTCTGCATCGGCCTGCTGCCGACCTATGCCTCGATCGGCGTGCTGGCGCCGATCCTCCTGATCCTGCTGCGGATCATTCAGGGAATCGGGCTTGGCGGCGAATGGGGCGGTGCGTCGCTGATGGTGCTTGAGCATGCGCCAGCCGACAAACGCGGCTTCTACACGAGTTTTGTGCAGATCGGGTTTCCCATCGGACTCGTGCTGGCAACGCTGGTCTTCTCCCTCGTCACCAAATTGCCGGAAGCCGATTTCGCCAGCTACGGCTGGCGCATCCCGTTCCTCATCAGCATCGTGCTGCTCGGTGTCGGCACCTTCGTCCGTTCGCGGGTGCCGGAGACGCCGGTATTCGAAGGCATGAAGCGGCGTGACGATCTATCCAGAAATCCGGTGGGTGAAGCCGTCGGCAAGAATGCCAAATCCTTCCTGATCGCGGTCGGCCTGAAACTCTCCGAGGTGTCCTGGGTCTATATGCTGACGGTTTTCGTCGTCGGCTATGCCACGACGAAACTCGGTCTTGCCAAGTCGTTGATGCTCGACGCGGTGATGTACGCCGCGTTGCTCGAACTCGTGAGCCTTCCGCTGTTCGGTTGGCTGTCTGACAAGTTCGGCCGGAAGCCGTTCTACATTCTCGGCGCGCTGTTTACGATCGTCTTCGCATTCCCGCTGTTCTGGATGGTGGAAAGCAAGAGCACGGTGTTGATCTTCACGGGCATCATGATCGCGATGAATTTCGGTCACGGCATGATGTTCGGCCTTGAGTCCTGTTACTTCCCGGAACTGTTTGGCCCTCGCGTGCGCTACAGCGGCGCGTCGTTCGGCTTCCAGGTCTCGGCGGCGATCGGCGGCGGCTTCGCACCGATCCTCGCGACCGCGCTCGCCGGATATTTCGGTGGTACCGCTGGCGTCGCCATCATGATGATCATTCTCGCGCTGATCACATTGGCCGCCGCACTGGCGGCGCGCGAGACCCGCGGCGGCTCGCTGACGGACTGATCCCGCCATGCGCTTCGGCATCTTCATCTATGACGGTGTCGAACCGATCGATCTCGCGACCTTCGGCGTGTTGTCGATGGCGCGCCGCATCGCGCCGGAAATTTCGATTTGCACGATCGCACCTGCCGCCGGCGCGGTGGCTCTCGCCAACGGACTGACGGTGACGGCCGATTACGGTGTCGATAACGCGCCGGCTTGCGATGTCGTCATCGTCACCGGCGGCCCCGGCTGGAGCGCGCAAGCCAAGTCGTCCGCCACGCTCGATTATATCCGCCGCGTCCACGCGTCGTCCCGCATCGCTTCCGTCTGCACCGGCGGCATGATCCTCGCGGCGAGTGGCGTGCTGGATGGCGGACCTGCCACCACCAAGCGGGAAGTGGTGCCGCCGGAGATCTCGCCGGTCACGGTGATGCGCGAGACTTATCCTGAAATCGACGTGCGCGAGGCCATGCTGGTGGAGCGAGGCGATCGCGTTGTGACCGGCGGCGGCGTGACCCTCTGCATCGACACCACGCTGCATCTGATCGCCGACATGCTCGGGGAACGGGTGGCGAACGAGACCGCGCGTATCATGGAGTATAGCCGCGCCTGGCGCGCCAACCGCGAGGCTTTTGCGCCGGTTGTTTCCGCATCGCGCCCGGTTCAGGCCGAATAGCGGCCTCACCGAATTTTCATTCCTAGTGCCCACTTTCCGAAGTTCGTGCTCCCTCGCTGCACCCACTTCCACGAACTTCGGAAGGTGGGCACTAGCAAACTTATTGATTCTAGTGCCGCTTTTCTATTTGAAGTTCCTGGACCGAATTCGCCGCTTGTGGTGCAGGAACTTCAAATAGGCGGCACTAGCGCAGTGTTGCGGCTCGCGCCGATCCGCCATAATGAGCTTGATGAAGGCCCCAGGCGCTTAACAAGGGGCTGCGGGAGCAGGGTACATGGGTCAGTCGTTTTTGCCGCATATCGGCGGTCTTATTCTTGGAGTTTCGGTCATGCTGACGGGCCACGCCCATGCGGACGGTTTGAAGGACGAAATCGCGCCGACCGGCAAGCTGCGGGTCGCGATCGGGATCAGTGCTGCGGGCGGCGCGTACTGGTCGACCAAGACGGAAAACGGCTATGCCGGCGTGCCGGTCGACCTCGGCAAGGCGTTGGCAGACCAGTTGGGGCTGCCGGTCGAATACGTCACCTATCCGAATTCCGGGCAGATCACCGATGCGGCCGCCAAGCACGAATGGGATGTGAGTTTTCTGCCTGAGGATCCCGAGCGCGCCAAGAAGATCGCATTCGGCCCGATCTATGAGGTCTCGGAAGCGACCTACATCGTCAAGGCGGGCTCGACGATCAAGGATTTCGCGGGCCTCGATCAGCCCGGCGTCAAAGTCGTGGCGGTCGATAACACCACGACGATGCGCGGCGCGATGGCGCATCTGAAGATTGCCAAGGTCACGGGCTATCAGACCTTCGACGAAATCTTCAGCCTGCTCAAGAACGGCGAGGTCGACGCGTTTGCGCTGTCGCGCGACCAGCTCAATGCGCTGGCGAAAAAGATTCCGGGCACCCGCGTGCTGGATGAAACCTTCAAGCAGACGGTGACCGCAGTCGCGGTGCCGCTCAATCACCCGCTGTCGCTGGAATATGCGAGCAAGTTCATGACCGACGCCAAGGCCAACGGCCTGTTGCGCAAGGCGTTCGACAATAACGGGCTGAAGGACACGCCGCTGCGGGCGAAGTAGTCGTTTTTGATCCCTCCCCCGCGAGCGTGAGCGAGCAGTGGGGAGGGAAGGCCGAAGCGAAGCGCAGGCCAGGGTAGGGGCTCGTGTATCCGTGCACCCCCACCCCGACGCTCATTTCACTCGCGTCGACCCTCCCCACAAGGGGGAGGGATAAGAAAGTGTTTCGCAGTAATCGCTACTTCGCGCCTTCGATCGGCTCGAGGCCGCTGTTGACGATCGTCTCACGTGCCGCGGGCGAGGCGAGAAACTTGATCAGCGCCTTGGCCGCCTCGGGCTCTTTCGACGCGCTCGCGATGCCGGCGGAAAATATCGTCACCTTCTGCAAGGATTCCGGCAGTGGGCCGACAATGTCGACGCCCGAGATCGCCTTCAGTTCGCTGATCTGCTGAAGGCCGAGTTCGGCTTCACCCTTTGCGACGATTTCAGCCACCGGGGTCGCCGGAATCTTCCTCGCCTTGTCCTTCATCTCGTCCGCAATGCCGAGCTTCCCAAACATTTCGGTCGAGATGTAGACGCCGCTGGCGCTGTCGGAATAGGCGACCGTCTTGGCCGCGAGCAGCGCGCGTTTGACCGCATCCGATGAGGAAATATCCGGCTTCGGGCTGCCTGCCTTCACCGCGACGCCGATCTTCGAATTCACGAGGTCGACGCGGCTGCCGGCAACCGCTTTGCCTTTCTTGATGAGGTCGTCGAGCGCATAGCCGACCAGGATCAGCACGTCGGCGGGCTCGCCGCGATCGAGCCGCATGGGGATCGCATTGACCGTCGTGCCCATGGATGGGCCGTAAGCGGTGATCACCTTGTTGCCGGTCGCTTTCTCGAACTCCGGCACCAGCGTGTTGTAGGCCGCCGCCAGCCCGCCCGAGATCATCACATGCACCTCGGCCGCTTGCGCGGTCCCGGCCAGCCACAGCCCGGCGGCAACGCCGAGCGCCAGATTGCGGAAATGGATGGACGGCAAACGCATGAGAAATCCTCCCGGCTCTTGTTAGTTATGGCTTTTAGCGGGGAGAAGCCGTGCGCGCAAACGCGCTCGCGTCAATGGCCCATGAATCAAGGCACATGAATCGCGGGCATTAAGAATTGATGTGCACGAAGTCGCGGAGCAGCGGGTAAATCTCGTTGTTCCAGCGCCGGCCGCTGAAGACGCCGTAATGCCCGACGCCGGCCTGCAGGTGGTGCACCCGCCGATAGGCACGCACGCCGGTGCAGAGCTCCTGTGCCGCGAGCGTTTGCCCGACCGAGCAGATGTCGTCCTTCTCGCCCTCGACCGTCATCAGTCCCATGCGCTTGATCGCCGCGGGATTAACCGGCCGGCCGCGGAACGTCATCTTGCCCTGCGGCAATAGATGCTCCTGAAACACGTCGCGCACGGTTTCCAGGTAAAATTCCGCCGGCAAATCCATCACGGCGAAGTACTCGTCATAGAATGTCTTGATGGTCTCGGCCTTCTCGGTCTCGCCCTTGGCGAGATGATTGGCGAGGTCCATGTGCTGCTTGATGTGGCGTTCGAGATTCATCGAGACGAATGCGGTGACTTGCACGAAGCCGGGATAGACCTGCCGCAATGCGCCCTTGCATTGAACGGGCACGTAGTTGATCAGGTTGTTCTCGAACCACTTGATCGGCTTGCTCTTGGCGAATTCGTTCACTTTCGTCGGCTGGATGCGGGTGTCGATCGGGCCGGCCATCAGCGTCAGCGTCGCCGGGCGTGAGGGGTGATTGTCCTCGCACATGATTGCGGCGGCGGCGAGCGCCGACACCGACGGCTGGCAGATCGCCACCATGTGCGCGCGGGGCCCGAGCTTGTCCAGAAACGTGATCAGGTGCTCGGTGTAATCGTCGAGGCCGAACCGGCCGTGATGCAGCGGAATGTCGCGCGGGTTGTGCCAGTCGGTGATGTAGACGTCATGGTCCTGAAGCAGCGTCTGAACGGTGGCGCGCAGCAGCGTTGCGAAATGACCGGACATCGGCGCCACCAGCAAGAGCCGCGGCTGTTCGGGCGCGTTCTCTTTCTTGAAATGCAACAGCGATCCGAACGGCGTGGCGAAGGTGACTTCCTCTGACACCTCGTACTCCCGATTGCCGACCATCACCTTGTCGATCCCGTAGGCCGGGCGGGCGTAGGTGAGGGAGGTGCGCGAGATCAGTTCCAGCGCGGCGGCGAGTCGTCGGAAAAACTTGTCGGAGATGCCCTGCGGCAGCAGGTTGAGGTAGTTCAGGGCATGCACAGCCCCGGTGCGCCAGGGCGCCGTCAGGTCCGTATGGTTCTGATAAGCCTGATACAATAACGACGTCATTCAAACACCCCCGGCCCATGTTGCCATGCAATATTGAAGCCAGAGCGGAGTCAAACCGCCCAAAAAACTGGCACGTCACTTGCTGTTGAAAACCCGTAGATCCGTAAAACCGGTATGGTCACGGCAGGGAAGGGCCCCATGGCGCAGGCGACACTCACCATCAGCAGCAAGAACTACTCGTCCTGGTCGCTGCGCGGCTGGCTGCTGACGCGGTTTTCAGGGCTGGATTTCGAGGAAATCGTCACCGCCCCGGATGACCCCTCGGCGCGGGCGGAAATCCTGCTGCTGTCGCCGACCATCCTGGTGCCGTGCTTGCGCCATGAGGGCGCGACCGTGTGGGATACGCTCGCCATCGCCGAGTATCTCAACGAGATCAGGCCCGATACGGGGCTATTGCCCAGAGATCGCGTCGAGCGCGCGCATTGCCGTTCGATCTGTGGCGAAATCCATTCCGGTTTCACGACGCTTCGGGCTTCGCTCCCGGTCAATCTCAACGGCCATTTTCCGAACTTCAAGATCTGGTCGCGCGCGCAGGCCGACATCGACCGGGTCTGTGCCATCTGGCGCGAGTGCCTGGCTCAGTCCGGCGGGCCGTTTCTGTTCGGTGAGCGCACCATGGCGGATGCGATGTACGCGCCGGTCGTCACCCGTTTCATGACTTATGATGTGAAGCTCGAGCCGCGGCTCAAGCAATATGCCGACGTCATCATGGCGATGCCGGAAATGCAGCAATGGGTCGAGGCGGCCAAGGCCGAGCCTTCCGATATCGAAGAGCTCGAGGTGGATTACTAGGCAGCGCTGACTTCGGGGCGCGCGATTGCGCAAGCGTGCTTGGTTTTTCCGGTCCGTTAACTTTTCGAGGGCGCACTCGCGCGAGGCGTGCGGTCATGCGTGGCTTGATCTAGTGCGCTCGGTACAAGCTCCGACGATATCTAGCCGTGAACATCGGTGTACACGGTGATTCGGCTGATTCGGGCGCGATTCGTTCCGCGCGCGTTCCGTCTCTTAACGCCGAAGCATTTTCACGTCGCATTTTGAGACAGGTTTAGAATCGGACCACTAGCTGCGGCGCAGCCGCCAGCCGACCACGTTGGCTTCCAGCATGCCGCCGGACTCGTGATTGCGCCAGGCGCCATCGCTGAAGCGGCAGGCGAACGGCAGTTCGTAGGTGCCGCTTTGGTCTTCGCACAGCACCTGGACCGGCAGGTCCGGCGGCGGCTCTCCCTCGCCATTGAATTGGGCCAGCCGTTTTTCGCGCGTTGCCATGTCCAGAGCTCCGAAATTCGCCGCACCAATCCCGCTTTCGTCCGTGGCGCGTGGCGGATCGCCGGCCCGCGTTGACCAAGCTCAATGCTTGATTGAGGTCGCAGTGTGGTAGCATCCGGCTTTGAAATGTTCGCTCGCAACAAATTTACCGCGCGACACGTAATGAAAAAGAGGTGTGTAATGTTCCGCCGTTTTGGCTGCGGTTTGCTTTTTTTTGTGCTCGGCGCAGGCCTCGTTCATGCGCAGGATATTCCCGGCATCGAGATTTGCACCGCAGAAAAAACCATGGAGCGGCGCACCAGCTGTTTGCAGAGCAATATTGAGTTCCTTCAGAAGACGATCGCCAAGCTGGCGTTGGACCATCAGCAGAAGCTCGATGCCGCAAAGGCGCAGATCGAGGCGTTGAAGGTGAACGCTGTTGCGTTGCAGAAAGTCGTGGACGAGTTGAAGGCTACACAAGTCAAGACGCCGGACGACGCCAGGAAAGCCGATACGCCGCCCGCGAAAGATGCGCCGAAGGATGGATCGGCAAAGGGCACCAAATAACCTCTAGTGGTCCAATTCTAACATTCTCATCCCTTCTCAGCGGGCACTTTTGCGAATGTTGGAATCAAAGGACCACTAGCAAATATAGGTTTCTAGTGGAGTTTTGGATTTGACATTCGCTTGACGAGCTCGCGGCCAGATGGGTAGCGAATGTCAAATCCACTCCACTAGCTGATCGGCGAGCCGCAAGGACGATCAAACGCGGCGCGGCCACCGGGCGCATGATGGTGTTGCTTTGCGTGGAGTCCGTAAGTTCCATGAATCCAGCCCAGAAGGCGCTCTGGTATATCGAAAGCCATTTGGCGAGCGAGCTGACGCTCGACGAAATCTCCGGCGTGGCCGGAGTTTCGCGCTTTCACATGGTGCGGGCGTTCGCCGCGGCCACGGGCTTTTCGGTCATGCGCTATGTGCGGGCGCGGCGTCTCAGTGAGGCGGCGCGCTCACTCGTGGCCGGTGCACCGGACATTCTGACCCTCGCGCTGGACGCAGATTACGGCTCCCACGAAGCATTCACCCGGGCGTTCCGCGACCATTTCGGGCTCACGCCGGAGTCGGTTCGCAGCCTCAAATGCATCGACGACCTCAAGCTTCAGGAGCCGATCCAGATGAACTCATCGGGCTTTGAAAACATCACACCGCCGCGTTTTGAAACCTCAAGGCCGCTGCTCGTGGCCGGAGTCGGCGACCGCTACAACCACGAAAACGGCGCCGGCATTCCGAGCCAGTGGCAGCGCTTCCATCAGGTGGCGGGCGATCTTCCAAACCGCGTCGGCAAGGTCGCCTATGGCGTCTGCTGCAATGGCGACGATGCCGGTAATTTCGACTATATCGCGGGCGTCGAAGTCTCCGACTTCTCCGATCTACCGCGGCCGTTCTTTCGGGTGCGAATTCCCGAACAGCGCTACGCTGTCTTCAGCCACCGCGAGCACATTTCGACCATCCGCCGCACCATCAACACGATCTGGAACCAGTGGCTGCCGGCCTCCGGTTTCAAACTCGCCGACGCGCCGAATTTCGAGCGCTACGACGAGAATTTCGACCCCACAACCGGCAATGGCGGCTTTGAAATCTGGATTCCGGTAAAAGAATAATATCGGCCTGAACTTTCGGCATTTCGCAGCACGCGCCCATGCATTGCGGCTGCTTGCAAGCGAAGGCGGCTTTGCCTTAACGTTGCCGCAGAAAATGCGGCGCGCGATCGCCTGTGCGCTGCGAGAAAATCCGGGAGGATCTATGCCTGACGTCCGCGTTCTCGCTACCGGCCTGGAATTTCCGGAAGGTCCGGTGGTGATGCCGGACGGATCGGTGGTGCTGGTCGAAATCCGCGGGAAACGGCTGACGCGCGTCTCACCCGACGGTCGCAAGGAAGTGGTTGCGCAAATTCCGGGCGGCCCGAACGGCGCGGCGCTCGGCCCCGATGGCAAGATGTACATCTGCAACAATGGCGGCTTTTCCTGGATTCCGAGCGGCAAGACGATCATGCCGGGGGCGCAGCCGGACGATTATCAGGGCGGCTCGATCCAGCGCGTCGATTTGCAGAGCGGCAAGGTCGAAACCGTCGTGACGAAATGCGGCGAGCACGCGCTGCGCGGTCCGAACGATCTCGTCTTCGACAAGCATGGCGGCCTGTGGTTCTCCGACCTCGGCAAGCGCCGGGCGCGAGAGATGGATGTCGGCGCGTTCTATTATCTCAAGCCCGGCATGAAGGAGATCGTCGAGGGCGTGCATGGGGTGTTGCCCGCCAATGGCATCGGGCTGTCGCCGGACGAGAAGACCGTCTACATCGCGGAGACGCCGACCGCACGATTGTGGGCCTATGACATTCCGGAGCCCGGCGTGGTGAAGCCGCGCGAGGTGATCTATCGCGGCGAGCGGGGCAAGCCGATCGCCGGGCTTGGCGGCTACCAGATGTTCGATTCGCTTGCGGTCGAGGTGAACGGCAATGTCTGCGTCGCGACGCTGGTCTCGGGCTGCATTTCGGTGATTGCGCCCGATGGCGCGCTCGTCGAGCAGGTGCCGACCGGTGACCGCGTCACCACCAATATTGCCTTTGGCGGGCCCGAGCTTAAGACTGCCTACATCACCCTGTCCGGCAAGGGCGAACTCGTCGCGATGGACTGGCAGCGGCCCGGACTGCCGCTGAATTTTTTGAATAAATGACGATCCGCGGTTTACTCACGGTCGTCATTCCGGGATGGTCCGAAGGACCAGACCCGGAATCTCGAGATTCCGGGTTCGCTCGTTATACTCGCGCCCCGGAATAACAAGAGAGTAGGAGACAGCAATGCCCTGGCCTGAACCGGTAACGCTCAGCGGACCGCATGCACGGCTTGAACCATTGTCGCACGCGCACCTTGCCGGGTTGACGGAAGCGGTGAACGACGGCGGACTGTGGAAGCTCTGGTATACGGCGATCCCGAAACCCGAAGGCATGGCGAAAGAAATTGATCGCCGGCTCGGCTTGCAGGAAAAAGGCTCGATGCTGCCGTTCACGGTGTTCGACGCCGAGGGCAAGATCGCGGGCATGTCGACCTACATGAATATCGACGCGGCGAACCGGCGCGTGGAGATCGGCTCGACCTGGTATGCCCAGCGCGTGCAGCGTACGGCGCTCAACACCCAGTGCAAGCTGCTGCTGTTGACGCATGCGTTCGAAAAGCTCGATTGCATCGCGGTCGAATTCCGCACGCATTTCTTCAATCACCAGAGCCGGCGTGGCATCGAGCGTCTCGGCGCCAAGCAGGATGGCATTTTACGCAACCACCAGATTGCGCCGAACGGCACGCTGCGCGACACGGTCGTGTTCAGCATCATCGCTTCGGAATGGCCGACCGCGAAGGCGCATCTGACTTTTCAATTGAACGAAAAACCGCGGTAACCCAAGTCATGGATAAGTTCGACTATGTGATCATCGGCGCGGGTTCGGCCGGTTGCGTTCTGGCCAGCCGCCTGGGCGAGGATTCCACGGCAAAAATCTGTGTGCTGGAGGCGGGCCCGCGCGACTGGCATCCATACATTCATCTGCCGGCCGGCTTCATCAAGACCTTCCATATGCGCAGCGTCAACTGGGCCTATCAGCAGGAGCCGGGCCCGTGGACCGGCGGCCGCAGCATCTACGCGCCGCGCGGCAAAACGCTCGGCGGCTCGTCATCGATCAACGGGCACATCTATAACCGCGGCCAGCGCCAGGACTTCGACACCTGGGCGCAGATCGGCAATCGCGGCTGGGGCTATTCCGACGTGCTGCCGTATTTCAAGCGGCTGGAAACCCGTGTCGGTCCGGGCGACGACACCTATCGCGGCCGCGACGGCAATCTCACCGTCACCACCATGGACTGGAAGGACCCGCTGTGCGAGGCCTTCATGGCAGGCGCGATCTCGCTCGGCATTCCGCGCAACCCCGATTACAACGGCGCGATCCAGGAAGGCGTGTCCTACGCCCAGCGCACCATCAAGAACGGGCTTCGCGTCAGTGCCGCGACGGCGTTTCTGCATCCGGCGCGCAAACGCGGCAATGTCGATGTGCGGACCCATGCGCATGTCACCGAAATCGTCTTTGAAGGCAAGCGCGCGGTTGGCGTGCGTTACCGGCGCGGCGGCAGGAATGGCACGCTGCACGAGGTGCGCGCGGCGAAGGAAATCATTCTCTCCGGCGGCACCTACAATTCGCCGCAGCTCCTGCAATTGTCCGGCGTCGGCTCTCCGGAATTGTTGCAATCGCATGGCATCGAGGTGCGTCACGCACTGCCGGGTGTCGGCGAGGGCTTGCAGGATCACTATGCGCCACGCTCGGTCGCGCGCGTCAAGAACATCAAGACCATCAACGAGCGCCGGCGCGGGCTTAGTCTGGTCGGCGAAGCCATCAAATGGGCGGCGACGCGGCGCGGGCTGTTGTCGCTTTCGCCGACCATGGTCTATTGCTTCTGGCATTCCGGCGAGACCACGGAAAGCTCGGACCTGCAACTGACGTTCACGCCGGCGAGCTACAAGGAGGGCGTGCAGGGCACGCTCGAAGATCTGCCGGGTATGACGGTCACGTCGTGGCAGCAGCGGCCGGAGAGTCGCGGCTATGTTCGCATTCGTTCGGCCGATCCGTTTGCGCCGCCGGTCATCCAGACCAACTATCTCACCGCCGAGCTCGACCGGCGCGTCGTCGTCGCCGGCATGAAGCTGGCGAGGCGGCTGCTCAAGTCGGATCCGCTTGCACCCTATTACGATTACGAAGATTTCCCCGGGCCCGATGTGCAGACCGACGAGGAACTCTTGCAGGCCGCCACCAAGCGCGCCACTACGACGTTCCACCCCGGCTGCACCTGCCGCATGGGCCCAGTGGACGCGCCGTGGGCCGTGGTCGACGATGAATTGCGCGTGCATGGCATCGACGGCCTGCGGGTGGTCGATGCTTCGGTCATGCCGCGGATGATATCGGCCAATCTCAACGCGTCGACGCAGATGATCGCGGACAAGGCCAGTGACATGATCCGCGGCAAGACGGCGCCGGAGGCGGTGCGGCTGACCGGCTAGTCGGCGCGCCTCGCAATTACGATTTTGGCGATAGCCGTGGCGTCCGATTCAATGCGAATGGCCGCCTCCGCTATCGGAGCCGGAGTCGCCACCAAGCCCGTCGTGATTTGGGCCGTAATTGCGGTTGTTCCGGTCCGGCGTCACCTTCGTGCCCTGACGAAGGGCATAACCGATGAAGCCTACGAGAACGACGAGGCAGACAGGTGCAACAATCCAATCCGGCATGATCTGATCCACCCATCGCGGCTAGCGGCTATGCGACACACCCTACGCAGAAGCAGTTTAACATTTACAGCCGGAAGCGATCGCGATTCGTCGCAGATTTTATCGACCTGAAGCTTCATATTTTGCAGGCCTACGGGCACAGCGCCGTTCGCGGTCTCGTCTCGCCGGGACATATGACGTGGTCAGCGCGTCACACCCACAAACCAAAGTCTGGATATTGAAGCAATCTCCATCGATCGGACGATGCTCAGGCAGCCGGGATTCGTTTATCCGCACGACATCCAAAACTCGGGTTCTTTCGGGCTCGCCGTCAGAACCGATCAAGGCTGTAAGGGGCATCACGAATTCACATGAAGAAGATCATCCTGGCAACGGTTCTCGCCGGCATCAGCTCGACGGCAGCCTTGGCGGCCGACCTTGGCGCGCCGTACACCAAAGCGCCGATGATGGCCGATCAGGTCTATAGCTGGACGGGCTTTTATATCGGCGGCGACGTCGGTGGCGGCGCTTTGAGCGGGGTCACGTCGAACTTTTCCCAACCCGCCCAAAATTTTCCGGACACTATTCAGAGTAACCGGCCCAGTGCGACGTTCATCGGCGGCGTTCACGCCGGATACAACTGGCAGTTCACGCCGAACCTCGTGGTCGGCGTTGAAGGCGACTGGCAGTCGGTGCGATCGAAGAATGCGTTCTGCCGTGAGACTGACGTCCCGGAGAACGCGCATTGCAGTGATCGCGGTGATGGTTTTGCAACTGTCGGCAACGAGGTGAACTGGGTTGCCACCGCGCGGGCGCGCCTCGGCTGGGCCACAGATCGCCTGATGGTCTATGGCACCGGCGGCGCCGCCTTTGGCAACGTCAAGAGTTCGCTGGGGCTGAGCTGTTTGGATAACGGTTGTGGCGGTGACGGCAATGAGTTGGCGGCCTCGACCAGTTCTTCGTCGCAGAAAACCGGTTGGGTCCTCGGCGCCGGCGCGGAATGGATGCTCACCCGGAACTGGATCGTCCGAGCCGAGTACCAGCACATTGATCTCGGCAACGTATCTTTGTCGCTGAGCCCGGATTGCGGCGGCTGCAGTATCTCGTCAAAACAGGACGTGCGACTGGATATCCTGCGCGCGGGCGTGAGCTACAAGTTCGGCGGCTGATTGCTGAGTTGTCGCGCTTACCGATTTGAAAAGCCCGGCCTTGGTGCCGGGCTTTTTGTTGGATGCGCGTCGTTTGTACAGCTGGACGGCCGAGCCAAACGAAAACCTGTGCGCGCCGCGCCACACCCGACAATCGAAGTTGGTTTCCCGGCAAAACTCATTCGATCGGAGGATGCCGCAGCAGCCGGAAGTCATGCATCAGTAGGCGCGGTGTGCATCGTTCAATGCATCGCGGAATTCGCATGAAAAAGATCATTCTAGCGGCGGCAGTCGCCGGCATCGGTTCGACGGCTGCATGGGCGG
Organism: uncultured Alphaproteobacteria bacterium; assembly: GCA_963788885.1. Lineage (GTDB taxonomy): Bacteria > Pseudomonadota > Alphaproteobacteria > Rhizobiales > Xanthobacteraceae > Bradyrhizobium. The sequence continues at coordinate 126,839 of CAWBIR010000008.1, forward strand.
CCGACCTCGGCGCGCCGAGCGCGCCGGCGATAGCCGAGGTCTATAGCTGGACCGGCTTTTACTTCGGCGGCGACGTCGGTATGGCTGGCGTAAAACATAACTTCACATCGAATTTCTTCGAAACGAACGAACCGGATTTTGCCAACAATCCTCAGGCTAACGCGCTCAGCCCGACCCCATTCGTCGGCGGTGGCCACGCTGGGTTCAATTGGCAGTTCGCGCCTAATCTCGTGGCTGGCGTCGAAGGTGATTGGCAATCGGTGCGCTTACGTTCATCGATTTGCCGGCAGACCGACAGCACCAGTATTCCTTGCCTGGATGGGAGCGGCAACTTCGATGGTTTCGCATCCGCCAGTGGCTCGCTGGACTGGGTTGCTACTGCCCGAGGGCGTCTTGGTTGGGCGACTGGTCCCGTGATGATCTATGGCACCGGTGGAGCGGCGTTCGGAAAGTTCGATAGCTCCATCGGATTGAGCTGTCTGACTGCTGGGTGCGGCTCTGTTGACACCAACAAATTGTCGGCATCGGTTAGCTCGTCGACGCAGAAGACCGGATGGGTGATCGGCGCCGGCGTCGAGTGGATGCTGACCCAAAACTGGATCGTCCGGGGAGAATATCAACACATCGATCTCGGCAGTGTGTCTTCAGCGTTGAGCCCGGATTGTAATGGCTGCAGCTTCTCGGCGACGCAGAAGGTGGGCCTGGATATCCTGCGCGCGGGCGTTAGCTTCAAGTTTGGCGGCTGATTGCCTGCTTGTCCTGGTCTATCGAATTGAAAAGCCCGGCCGTCGTGCCGGGCTTTTAGTTTCGTGCGGGTGAGATGCGCAGCGAAGCTTACACTTCGCGTCGGCTCAGGAACGCCAGCCGTTCGAACAGATGCACGTCCTGTTCGTTCTTGAGCAAGGCGCCGTGCAGCGGCGGGATCAGCTTGCGCGGGTCGCGCTCCCGGAGCATTTCCGGCGTGATGTCTTCGTTGAGCAAAAGCTTCAGCCAGTCCAGAAGCTCCGAGGTCGAAGGCTTTTTCTTCAGGCCCGGCACCTCGCGGACTTCGAAGAAGATGCGCAGGGCTTCCTCGACCAGGCGCTTCTTGATGCCGGGGAAATGCACGTCGACGATGCGGCCCATGGTGTCGGCATCGGGAAACTTGATGTAGTGGAAGAAGCAGCGGCGCAGGAACGCGTCCGGCAATTCCTTTTCGTTGTTCGACGTGATCATTATGATCGGGCGCTGCTTCGCCTTGATGGTCTCGCCGGTCTCATAGACATGGAATTCCATGCGGTCGAGTTCCAGCAGCAGGTCGTTCGGGAATTCGATATCGGCCTTGTCGATCTCGTCGATCAGGAGCACCGGGCGCTGTTCGGAAGTAAATGCGTCCCACAGCTTGCCGCGCTTGATGTAGTTCTTGATGTCGGACACGCGCGCATCGCCGAGCTGGCTGTCGCGCAGCCGCGACACCGCGTCATATTCGTAGAGACCCTGCTGCGCCTTGGTGGTGGACTTGATGTGCCAGGTCAGGAGCGGGGCTTTGATCGCCTTGGCGACTTCCTCGGCCAGCACCGTCTTGCCGGTGCCGGGCTCGCCCTTGATCAACAGCGGCCGCTCGAGCACGATCGAGGCATTGACCGCAACCTTGAGATCATCGGTGGCGACATAGTCTTTGGTGCCGGTAAATTTCATCGAGGCGTTGCCTTGTTTGTCGAGACGAGGACGCCTCTGGACCGGAAAAGACCGCCAAGCGGGCGGTCGTTGCCCTAATGTAATTGAAAAAGCTTGCAGGTCCAGACCGGTAGCGGCCCCACCATGCTGCCCTGATCTACGTCAATCGCCCTTGACGTAGGCAGGCCGCCGGGCAAATTGAGGGGGTATGTTCCTGCAATTCTTCACATCGCTGCGCGAGGCGCAGGTCCCGGTGACCTTGCGCGAATATCTGACGCTGATGGAGGCGATCGACGCCGACCTCGCGGAGCAGTCGGTGGAGAATTTCTATTACCTCGCACGCACGGCGCTGGTGAAGGATGAGCGCAACCTCGACAAGTTCGATCGGGTGTTCGGCACCGTGTTCAAGGGGCTGGAAAGCCTGCTCGACGCCATGCTGAAGGCGGATATCCCCGAGGAATGGCTGAAGAAGCTCGCCGAAAAATACCTCACGGAAGAAGAGAAAAAGCAGATCGAGGCGATGGGCTGGGACAAGCTCATGGAAACGCTTCGCAAGCGCCTCGAAGAGCAGAAGGGCCGTCACCAGGGCGGCAGCAAATGGATCGGCACCGCCGGCACGTCACCTTTTGGTGCGCATGGCTATAATCCGGAAGGCGTGCGGATCGGGCAGGAGAAGAACCGCAACTTCCGCGCGGTGAAGGTGTGGGACCGCCGCGAATTCAGGGATCTCGACGGCAATGTCGAGCTTGGTATCCGCAACATCAAGATCGCGCTGCGGCGTTTGCGCAAATTCGCCCGCACCGGCGCGCCTGACGAACTCGATCTCGATACCACGATCAAGGAGACCGCCAATCACGGCTATCTCGACGTGCACATGCGCCCCGAGCGGCGCAATGCAGTGAAGGTTTTGGTGTTCTTCGACATCGGCGGCTCGATGGATTCCCATATCGAGCAGGTCGAGGAATTGTTCTCGGCGGCCAAAAGCGAATTCAAGCACATGGAATATTTCTACTTCCACAACTGCCTCTATGAGGGCGTGTGGAAGGAAAACCGCCGCCGCTTCACCGATCGCACGCCGACCTGGGACGTGCTGCACAAGTATCCGCACGACTACAAGGTGGTGTTCGTCGGCGATGCCTCGATGTCGCCCTACGAGGTCATGGTGCCCGGCGGCTCGGTCGAGCACGTCAATGAGGAGCCGGGTTCGGTCTGGCTCGAGCGCGTCACGCGCACCTACCCGCACGCGGTGTGGCTCAATCCGGTCGCGCAGAAGCACTGGGACTATTCGGAATCGACCACCATCATCCGCCGCATCTTTGCAAACCGCATGTATCCGATCACGATCGAGGGTCTCGAAAACGCGATGAAGGAATTGGTGCGGTAGTTGTTTTGGTCGTCATTCCGGACAGCCGCGCAGCGGGTGATCCGGAATCTCGAGATTCCGGGTTCGAGCTTTGCTCGCCCCGGAATGACAGAAATTAAAGGGAGACGCTATGCCCCAGACCATCCATCGCGGGATCAAGGCCCTCGTCGACGAGGCCAATGCCGAGATCGAGACGCTAAGCGCTGCGGACGCGATCAAGGTGGCGCAGAGCGACGATGTCGTGATCGTCGATATCCGCGATCCGCGCGAACTCGAGCGCGAGGGCAAAATTCCCGGCGCGTTTTCCTGCACGCGCGGCATGCTGGAATTCTGGATCGATCCGGCCAGCCCCTATGCCAAGCCGATTTTTCAACAGGACAAGAAGTTCATCTTTCATTGCGCGGGGGGCTTACGCTCTGCGCTGGCGGCCAAGACCGCGCAGGATATGGGTTTGAAGCCGGTCGCGCACATCGCCGGCGGCTTTGCCGCCTGGCGCGATGCCGGCGGGCCGACCGAGAAATGGGAACCGAAGAAGAAATAGCTCGTCACACGCGGGCTTGACCCGCGTGTCCATCCTCTTCAACTGATGGATTGCCGGGTCAAGCCCGGCAATGACGTCAGTGCCAAAAGGGCTCGATCCATGACCACCACCAACGACCCGCTCGTTTCCACCGAATGGCTGGCGGAGCATCTGAAAGATGCCAATGTGAAGCTCCTCGACGCCACCTTCAAATTGCCCGGCGTGCTGCCGCTGCCGAAGGACGACTATCTCGCCGCGCATATTCCGGGCGCGGTCTATTTCGACGTCGATGCGGTGTCGGATCATTCCAACCCGTTGCCGCACATGTTTCCGAGCGCCGACCAATTCGGCCGCGATGTCGGCGCGCTCGGCGTTTCGAACCACGATACCGTCGTGATCTACGATGCCGGCGGCTGGGTCGCCGCGCCGCGCGCATGGTGGATGTTTCTCTCTTACGGTCATCGCGATGTCCGCATTCTCAATGGCGGCCTGAAGAAGTGGCGCGCGGAAGGACGCCCCGTCGAGAGCGGCGAGGCAAAGGCGAAGCCTGCCACGTTCAAGGCGAGCTATGACGTCAAGCGCGTCCGTTCGATCGAGCAGATGATCGCCAATGTCAAAAGTCGTGCCGAGCAGGTGATCGATGCCCGCGCCGCCGACCGCTTCGAAGGACGGGCCATCGAGCCGCGGCCGGGCATTCGTTCGGGTCACATTCCGGGCGCGCTCAATCTGCCCTACAACAACCTCTTCGATGCCGCGACCGGTACGATGAAGCCGCTCGAGGACTTGCGGAAAGCCTTTGCGGGCGCCGGCGTCGATATGGCAAAGCCGATCGTCACCAGCTGCGGCTCCGGCGTTTCGGCGGGTGTGCTGACGCTCGCGCTCTATCGGCTCGGCGTCGAGAACACCGCGCTCTACGACGGCTCGTGGTCGGAATGGGGCAAGGCGGATGGCCCGCCGATCGCGACCGGGTCGGCCTGATCGCTAACGAGGAGGCGCGGCGGGCGGGAACGACTGTGGCTGCCCAAAGGGATTGGCTTGCTGTTGTTGCAACAGAAGCCGCGCGCGCAGAGCGAGCCTTCGCCGGTTCGCTGCGCGCCGTGCCTGCACGCGCTTCTTGATCGCATCTTGATCGGGTCTGGCCCGAGGAATCTTCACCATTCGGATTTCGAGAGGTGACGCATCATCGATGACGTCAACCGGCGGACCGCCGAGGGTTGCAATTTTCGTGGCCGCAAGACTGTCCGCAGGCGCCGTGACCGGCGTAGCGGCGGTCTCCGGGGCTGCGACGGTCTGGTTTGTCACAGGTGCGGCCTCTACCGCGGCCGGTTCGCTCTTGATTGGGGTAGTGTCGGAAACCGCGGCCGTCGTCACCTTGCGCTCGTCGGTAGCTGTCGTTGGCGCCGCGGCGGACACGGCCGGGGAAGAAGCGGCCGGAGCGGACGATGCAGTTTCAGCCGCTGGCGGATTTTCCGCAGCCGGCAGGGACGCCGGGAGCTCAACGGGCTTTGCGGTCTCGACCGCTGGCGTTTCAGCCGGCCGCAAGGCCGCAACCTGGTCGTTCTTGGCGGGTTCCGCGGCAGCCGGCTCCTCTCGAGCGGGCGCGGTAGCAACCGTGGCCTGGTCGTTTGCCTTCTCGATCGCGCTGGGCTCGACGCGCAGCGTGGCAAGCACGGGCAGCGTGGTGTCCGGGTGCTGGGCGAACGGGACTTCCGGCGCCGCGCGCCAGGACGAATTGCTGGCAAAGGACTCATGGGCGGCGCGCAGCAGCGCCGCCGCGCCGAGCCCGAAAATCAGGAGCGACATCGACAACATGACCGCTGCGAACAGGAAGCGAAAGCCGGGAAGCATGGCGCGCGGGAATCTCGCGAAAGCTTTGGCGGACGGGAACGCGGTGGCCACTGAAACTCGAACTCGCCAATGATCCTTTGATTCCCGGCTACTCGCAAAAAGCGCCCGCCAAATAAAAAGCGAGCGCTGGAATCGGACCACTGGTGGAGCAGATTTGCCGCGCGCTGGAGCGACGAATCAGGTTCGTTCAAGAATACCGCAACGAATCCGCGGCGCGCGCGAAATCTCGACGCGATTTGAAATCGGCTTGTGCACTGTCACCTCGCCGCCGCAGATCTTGGCTAGCGAAGTCTTGGGCAAGCCAATTTCGCCTGTTCATCTTCGTGCGTGCGGAAGGGTTCCAGATGAACGCCCAAAACTGACGCAAAAACAGGGCATCCAAGGGGTCGTATCCGGCAGCAATACGGGGTATTTAGTCTTGAATGCGCCGCGATCTTCGGTCATCAGCCGTTAACGATCCGGTGTCGCCTTGGGGCTATACAAGAGTAATGATGACCAACCGCATCCTGACGATTTGTGCCGCGATTTCTGCTGTCTTGGCGGCGGGGGCTGCGGGAACCTCGCTCGCGTCGGCGCAGAGCTATCCCGTCGGCCCGGGGAGCGTCTATTCGCCTTCTCCGCCGCCCGGCTATCCCAGCGATTACCGCCGGTCGCGCCCGGCGGATTACGATGCGATCGATGACGACGAGGGGCCGAACGGACCTGGCTCGACCCGGTTGTCACCGCCGGGCGCCGTGCCGCCGCCGAACGATCCGCGCTACGGCCGTCCGATCTATTCCGACCGCGGGGGGCCGATCCAATCGCCCGACGATCCCCGCTATGGCCGACCTCCGGGACTCTACCAGGGTCCGGTGATGTCGCCGGATGATCCCCGTTATGGCCGGCCCGCCGGCGCGCCTCCCGTTTATTCCGGCCCGGTGATGTCGCCGGACGATCCGCGTTACGGCCGCCCTGCCGGCCCGCCGCCCGGCGCTTATTCCGGCCCCGTGATGTCGCCCGACGATCCCCGTTATGGCCAGCCTGCCGGCCCGCCTGCGGTCATCTATGCCGACCGGCCGGCCGGAGCGCCGCCGCAGCCTTATGACGGCGACGATTACGGCCGTGGCGTTCGTCCGCCGGGCGCGGTTGGTCCCGGCCAGGGCAACGTCACCGGAAGCGTGCAGCCGCCACAAGGCGCCGCACCACAGGGATCGGACAACAAGACGGTCATGCTGTTGCCGCCGGAAGAGCAGCCGGATGCGGCGCCAGTCAACCTGCCGCCGAACCTGCGCCGGCAGGAAGTCAACTTCCCCACCAAGGAGCCCGCGGGCACGCTCGTGGTCGATACGCCCAATACGTATCTCTATTACATCCTGGGCAATAACCGAGCGATCCGCTACGGCGTCCGCGTCGGCCGCGACGGCTTCACCTGGACCGGCGTGCAGAAGATCACCCGCAAGGCGGAATGGCCGGATTGGCATCCGCCGACCGAAATGATCGAGCGCCAACCCTATTTGCCGCGCTTCATGGCCGGTGGCCCGGGCAATCCGTTGGGCGCGCGCGCAATGTATCTCGGCAGCACCGTCTACCGCATCCACGGCACCAACCAGCCGTCGACGATCGGCAAGTTCGTCTCGTCGGGCTGCATCGGCATGCTGAACGAGGACGTCTCGGACCTGTTCGATCGCGTCAAGGTCGGCACACGCGTCGTCGTGTTGCCGGGCGGGCCGCCGCCGGGGGCCACCACGACGGCTTCTGCCGCGCCGATACCGGGTCCGTCGGCAGCACCGGCGCCGAATTTGCCCGGCACCCAGCCGACGACGATGCCGCCGCTGCCCCCGCCGGTGACGGTGCGCTAAATCAACTCACAAGCTTCCCGAAGAGCGCGCCAGTGGTCCGATCCACCGGCGCGCTTTTTTGTCACGCCTGCCGTATCGGGCTTTAGTCGTGCCCGGTAAGACGCCGTTTACGATTTCTTCATAACGATGGCTCGGTGTTTCAGTTTGTTTCTGTTCGCCATCGTCGATGGCCGTGCTGCCTTGGCCAAACGAGAGGAAATGAGCGGTGAGCTCAATCGCTGCGACGAGCACCAGCCGGATTACGCCCTTCAACGAGAAGGTCTATCACCAGAGCAACCTGCTTGGTGACTGGAAGGGCGCGTTCAAGCAAAGCCACCAGGCGCTCGAATTCAAGGTCGTGAGCATCAATGGCAACTCGGCGCAGGTCGAGTTCACCCATAACGGGCACACCGAGCGCGGCACCGCCACCGTCGACAAGGATTCCATCAGCTTCGGCAATGTGACGATCGCGACCCGCAACGGGACGCAGGCGGCGTTCGAGTTCGCCTATCAGCCGCAGGGACAGCTCGCCGCGACAGGCACGCAGACTGCGGTCCTCACCAAGGACGCCAGCGCCACCGCCGCCGATGCCAACCCGCTGGTCGGGAGCTGGACCGGTGCGAACGTCGAACATGGCGTCTCCTTCACCGTCAGCTCGATCAACGGGCGGGACGCCCAGGTCAAATACATCCTCGATGGCAACAGCGGACAGGGCGTCGCCGACGTGGTGAAAAACTCCGTCCTGCTCGGCAAGGCGCAGTTCACCAACATCGACGGAACCAACGGCAAAGTGACGTTCCAGTCCGGCAAGCAGACGATTTCGATCCCCGTCAAAAGGTTCGTCCCCAAGACGGCTTGATCGTCGGCCTGATCGTGCCAGTTCGCTGATCCCTAAGCCAGCCGCCGCACCGGCTCGCCCTTGAACCAGCCGTCGATGCCTTCGACCATCTGATTGTAGTGGGCGATGAAGGTTTCCTGCGTGACGTAGCCGAGATGCGGCGTCAGCACGAGGTTGTCGAGCTTGCGGAAGGGATGGTCGACCGGCAGCGGTTCGACCGAGAACACGTCGACCGCGGCGCCCGCGATCTTGCGCGCCTTCAGGGTTTCCAGCAGGGCCATCTCATCGATAATCGGTCCGCGTGCGCTGTTGACGAGGAAGCTCGTCGGCTTCATGCGGGCGAGATCAGCGGCGCCGACGAGACCGCGCGAGCGGTCGCTCAGCACCATGTGGACGGTGATGATATCGGCGGTCGAGAACAATTCTTCCTTGGTGGCGTAGCCGACGCCGACTTCCTTGCAGCGTTCAGGCGTGAGGTTCGGGCTCCAGGCGATCACGTTCATCCCGAACACTTTCGCCATCGCCGAGACCTTGGCGCCAAGTTTGCCCAAGCCCACCACGCCGAGCGTCTTGCCGTCGATTTCGATGCCGACATGCTTCTGCAGATACTCGCCGGCATGCATGCGGGCGCTTTCGCGGCCGATGTTACGGGTCAATTCCAGGATCATGCCCATGGTGAGCGCTGCGGTCGGATCGCGCGGCCATTGCGTGCCGCAGAGCACGACTTGCTTGTCCTTGGCGGCTGCCATGTCGATCGAGGCGTTGCGCATGCCCGAGGTGATCAGGAGCTTCAGCTTGGGCAAGGCGTCGAACATCGCGCGCGGGAACGGTGTGCGCTCGCGCATCGCCAGGATGATCTCGAAATCCTTCAGCGCGCTGATGGCGGCTTCCGGCGAGGCAAAAGGCTGGTTGAAGACGGTAATATCAACGCGATCCTCGACCTTGGACCAGTCTGCGACCTTGAGCGAGAGGTTGAGATAGTCGTCGAGAATTGCACAGCGCAGCCGCGTCATGGTCAGATCCATTGATTAGCGATGATGACGGCGCTTCAAAGCGCGCGTCTTCTAAGAATGGAGCCATGGTCGCCCGCCGCGCCTTTTCAGGCAAGCGAGATCGCGATCAAAAGTCTGAGGTGAGAGGCGAGGTTCGGCGGGGAATATCAGCGGGTGATCCGGCGGGCAGCCGCCTGCTTGGCGCGGCAGGCCGGGCCGGGACCGCGCATATAGTGCAGCTCCGGGCGGTAGGGGTCGAGCGCTTTGGCGAGGAACGCGCTGAAGAAAGCACGCATGCCGGCGAAGGGATGGCTCTGTCCGTCGCGGCGGGCTGCCGGGGAGGGAAGGGAAACCGAACCGATGATCGCCATGACGAATCCTGTCTTTTTTCCGGCGTCTTCTGACCCATTGGACGCATGTTTCCGGCGTCGGGTTCGAGTTTCGGTCGCAACTTATTAAAAGAAGGTTTCAATTGTCGGGATCCCGTGTTCCTACTGGCGCCCACCAGGCGGATTGGTGAACGGAGGGAAAACCCCGGGCCGGTCCGGTTCGGAAGGTTGCCCTTTGGGGCCTGCGCCGCTACATCAGCCGCAACCCAACGTGCTTAAAAATCCCCTATTTTTCAGGAACCTCGATGGCGCGCCAGTTCGTCTATTTCATGCAGGGTCTGTCCAAGACCTATCCGCCGAACCGCAAGGTGCTGGATAACATCCACCTGTCGTTCTACCCCGACGCCAAGATCGGCGTGCTGGGCGTCAACGGCTCCGGTAAATCGACCCTGCTCAAGATCATGGCCGGTCTCGACAAGGATTATACCGGCGAGGCCTGGGTCGCCGAGGGTGCCCGCGTCGGCTACCTCGAGCAGGAACCGCAGCTCGATGCCACCAAGACGGTCCGCGAGAACGTCATGCTGGGGGTCGCCAAGCAAAAGGCGATCCTCGACCGCTACAACGAGTTGGCCGTCAACTATTCGGAAGAGACCGCCGACGAAATGACCAAGCTGCAGGACGAGATCGAGGCCGCGGGCCTCTGGGATCTCGACAGCAAGGTCGACCAGGCGATGGACGCGCTGCGCTGCCCGCCCGACGATTCCGATGTCACGAAACTCTCGGGCGGCGAGCGCCGCCGCGTCGCGTTGTGCAAGCTCTTGCTCGACCAGCCGGAGCTGTTGCTGCTGGACGAACCGACCAACCATCTCGACGCGGAATCCGTGTCCTGGCTCGAAGGCCACTTGCGCAACTATCCCGGCGCGATCCTGATCGTCACCCACGACCGCTACTTCCTCGACAATGTCACGAGCTGGATCCTCGAACTCGACCGCGGCAAGGGCATTCCCTACGAGGGCAATTACTCCTCATGGCTGATGCAGAAGCAGAAGCGGCTTGAGCAGGAAGGCCGCGAGGAGGCCGCGCATCAGCGCACGCTCGCCCGCGAGCAGGAATGGATCGCAGCTTCGCCCAAGGCGCGCCAGGCCAAATCCAAGGCGCGCTACCAGCGTTATGAAGATCTGTTGAAGCAGGCATCCGAAAAGCAGACGCAGACCGCGCAGATCACGATTCCCGTGGCCGAGCGCCTCGGCCAGAACGTGGTCGATTTCGAGGGGCTCGTGAAAGGCTACGGCGATCGCCTCCTGATCGACAATCTCTCCTTCAAGCTGCCGCCCGGCGGCATCGTCGGCGTGATCGGCGCCAACGGCGCCGGCAAGACCACGCTGTTTCGCATGATCACGGGACAGGAGAAGCCGGACGCCGGCACCATGGCGATCGGTGAAAGCGTGCATCTTGGCTATGTCGACCAGTCGCGCGACTCGCTCGACGGCAAGAAGACCGTGTGGGAAGAGATTTCCAGCGGCAATGAGCTGATCCTGCTCGGCAAGCGCGAAGTCAATTCACGCGGCTATTGCTCGTCGTTCAACTTCAAGGGCGCCGACCAGCAGAAGAAAGTCGGCGCGCTCTCCGGCGGTGAACGCAACCGCGTGCATCTGGCCAAGATGCTCAAGTCCGGCGCCAACGTGCTGCTGCTCGACGAACCGACCAACGACCTCGACGTCGATACGCTGCGCGCGCTCGAAGAGGCGCTGGAGGATTTTGCCGGCTGCGCCGTCATCATCAGCCACGATCGCTGGTTCCTCGACCGCATCGCCACCCACATGCTCGCCTTCGAAGGCGACAGCCATGTCGAATGGTTCGAAGGCAACTTCCAGGATTATGAAAAGGACAAGATGCGCCGGCTCGGCCAGGATTCCGTCATTCCGCACCGGGTGAAGTACAAGAAGCTGACGCGGTAGGACGGCATGGTGCGGCGAACGCTCATCGCCTGGGCGGTTGTCATCCTCTGCGGATTGTCGCCCACCCACGCCGCGCCCGATCCTGCCTTCACGCAATTCATCGCCTCGCTATGGCCGGAGGCGCAAGCGCAAGGCATCTCGCGCGCGACGTTCGATCGCGAGACTGCCAACCTCGAACCCGACTACAAGCTGCCTGATCTGATCCTGCCGGGACGGCCCGCAACCGGCGCACCATCGCAGGCCGAGTTCGTGCAGGTGCCGGCGGACTACATCAAGGAAGCGTCCATCGCGCGGCTGGCGACTGAGGGCCAAAAGCTTATGGCGAAATATCGCGCGGCCCTTGATGCAATCGAAAAGCAGTTCGGCGTGCCCGCGCCAATCGTGCTCGCGATCTGGGGCCGCGAGACTGACTTCGGCCGCTACACGCTGCCCTATGACGGCCTGCGCGTATTGGCGACGCAGGCCTATGTCGGCCGGCGCAAGGATCAGTACCGCGACGAATTCATCTTAGGCTTGAAACTGATCAATGACGGCGAGGTCACGCGCAAGGACCTGCGCGCCTCATGGGCCGGTGCGACCGGGCTCACGCAATTCCTGCCGTCGGAGTTTTACAAGCACGCCGTCGATTTCGATCGTGACGGCCGCAAGGACATCTGGCATTCGGTGCCGGATGCGCTGGCGTCCGCCGCCGAGCAACTCGTCAACAAGGGTTGGCAGAAGGGCGTGCGCTGGGCCTATGAAGTAACGCCGCCCGCCAATGTCGACTGCACGACCGGCGTGCCGGAGATGACGAAGCCGATCCGCCAGTGGCTGCGCGAAGGCTTTGTGCCGGTGCGCGGGCAAAAACTGAGTGCGACGGAGCAAGCCGAAGAGGCTTCGCTGCTCCAGCCGGAAGGCATCCGTGGACCGTCATTCCTGACCACGAAGAACTACTTCGTGATCAAGGAGTATAATTTTTCCGATCTCTATGTGCTGTTCGTCGGCCATCTCGCCGATCGCATGGTGAGCCCGCTGCCCTTCGCAACGCCGTGGTCGGCATCGACGCAGCTCCGCACCAGAGATGTTGAGGCGATGCAACGCGGACTGACGCGCCTTGGCCTCTATGCCGACAAGGTCGACGGCAAGGCCGGCATGAAGACGCGCGCGGCGGTCGGCGCCTATCAGAAGCAGGCAGGTCTTGCGGTGGACTGCTGGCCAAGCGAGGCGGTGCTGCGCTCGATCGAAGCCAGGCGGTGATCCTCATGGTGAGGAGCGCGTCTTCGCGTCTCGAACCATGAGGCCTCATCCTTCGAGACGCGGCTGGCGCCGCTCCTCAGGATGAGGACGAAAAAAACCCGGCCGTTGCGGCCGGGTTTTCGAAGATCAACCTGCGGATTTTATTCTGACGCGTTTTCTTTACGCGAACCGGTATCCACTTCGTCTGAAAACGCTATGGACGATCAATCGCAGTACTGAACGCGACGGAAGCGCCAGTCGTAACCATCCCAGTAACGCTCACGCACCCAGCGGCACGGGCCGGGGCCCGGCGCAACATAGACGGGGCCCGGGGGCTGGCTGGCAGCCACCGCGCTGCCGACGATCGCACCACCGATGATGCCACCGGCAATCGCGGCGCCAAGGGCGCGCTGGGCGTTGGCCGGGGTCGCGCTGAGCGCGCCGGCAACCGTTGCGACCGCAAGGAGCGCAGCAAATGTCTTCTTCATGTTCAGTACTCTCCTGGAGATGCGGCGCCTCTTGAGCGCCAGGGTTAAGTTTGATTCGCACGCCGAGTTTTGAATGTACCCTGTCGCCGGAGAAGCGCACAACGGTCAACCCAAAGTGAACGTCGCTTAGCACATCCGTCGTAAAAACGGTTTTTTCAGGCCAGTATTCCGCACGTTTTCGAAATCAGGCGGGATGTCCGGATAATCCCGCCCGATTTAATGAAGATGAACGGTTGTTAGCCGCAAACCCGAACGTGGCGGATCCGCCAGCCGAAGCCGTCCCAGAAACGCTGACGTTGCCAGTAGCAGCCGTAGGACTCTTCTGCGGCGACATAGGCCGGGCCACCATAATACGGGGCGGGGGCGGCATAGGGACCGGGTCCGTTGTAGTAGGGGCCGGGCGCGTAGGCGCCGGGGGCGTAATATCCGGGGCCATAGTAGTAAGGGCTCGCGGCAACCGCGCTGCCGATAATGGCACCGCCGATCAGTCCGCCGGCAATCGCCGCACCCAGGTAGCGTTGGGCGTGAGCTGGCGCCGAGGCGGAGAAAGCCAAGGTGGCAATGGTAGCCAGGGCCACCAGAATTTTCCTCATGGCATCACCTTTCTGATTGAACACGAGACTGCGCTGTCCAAGCGGTCCGTGCCCCAAAAGGTTCCACATTCCACTTGAACGATCAATGAACGGCGTCGTCATAATACCGGCTCAATCCAGCAACTTACGTGTCTATTTTGCAATGCAAAATGCTTCCGTCACCAGGGGGCGAAGGGATATCAGGACGGCCCGTAGAATCCCGGTTGGCGGCGCGCCTTTTTAGACTCGTTCCAGAGTGAGCCGCGTATCAGTTTGGAATTGCTTGAAAATAGCGTTTTTGTCTTTGCATCTGACGCGATGCTTTTATATCGAAGGGCTCCACATTACCCATGGACCCGCTGTTTAGATGATTGTCTGTTCTTGCAACGTGTTGAGCGATCACGACGTCCGCAGTGTCGTCGAGAGTTCGCAACACCTTCCCCGCAACGCCAAGCAGCTCTACGGGTGCCTCGGATGCAGCGCGGAGTGCGGCCGTTGCGCGCGCACCATCAAGACCATTATCGACGAGGCCCTGGGCGCCTGCGCCAAGGCCTGCTGCGCCGGATGTCCGCACAGCCATAGCCATGCGGACTCGCACGCGCCTGCCGATTTCGCCATCGCGGCAGGCTAATATCCCCGTATCATATTGAATAATTGTCTCTTTTGCCGTTTCGGCAAAAAGGTTGCTCCCGTTCGAAATCTCATTTAGAAGTGTTCTAAATTGCCGCGTGAGACTCCTCCGCGGTCTTTCAACCGGAGTGCACCATGCAGGGCGACCCAAAGGTCATCGACTATCTCAATAGGGGTTTGCGGCATGAACTGACGGCCATCAATCAGTACTGGCTGCATTACCGGCTCCTGGGCAACTGGGGCCTGCTCGAGATGGCCAAGGTCTGGCGCAAGGAATCCATCGAGGAGATGGAACACGCCGACCGCCTCATCGATCGCATCATCTTCCTCGACGGTTTTCCGAACATGCAGGTGCTCGATCCCTTGCGGATCGGCCAGAACGTCAAGGAGGTCATCGACTGCGATCTCGCCGCCGAGATCAGCGCGCGCTTGCTTTACCAGGAAGCCGCTACGCACTGCCACAGCGTGAAGGATTACGTCTCGCGCGATCTGTTCGAGAAGCTGATGAAGGACGAGGAACACCACATCGACTTCCTCGAAACCCAGATCGACCTGATCGGCCGGATCGGGCTCGAGCTCTACACCCAGAAGCATGTCGGCGGGCTCGAGAGCGGCGAGCACTGAGGATCATCCTTAGCTCGTCGTCCCTGCGAACGCAGGGACCCATACCGCGGAATCGACCAGCGGGGCACGCTGGCAGACATCCTGCGCAACAACATCTGCTTGTGGTTATGGGTCCCGGGTCAAGCCCGGGACGACAAAGTAAAAGCTACAACTGCGTCTTGTAGCGCGCTTCGACCTCAATCTGGGTTTCCGCTTCACCCAGTCTGGTCTGGTCGTGGATCACCTCGCTGATCGACGGAAACGCCTGGCGCTCGACTTGCGTATCCCGCGACCACAGCTTGGAGCGCATTAAGGCCTTGCCGCAATGGAAATAGGCCTCCGACACGTCGACGCGCAGCACGGCGCGCGGCAGCTTGCCGAACTCTTCCATCGCCTCGAGCAAAGCCGGGTCAGTCGTCACCGCGCCCTTGCCGGCGACGCGCAGCGTCTCGTCGATTCCCGGCACGAAGAACACCAGATGCACGAAACCCGTGCCCTCGACGATGTTCTTGAAACTGTCAATGCGGTTGTTACCGGGCCGGTCAGGCATCAGAAGCCGGCTCGGTCCGTCGACATGGACAAAGCCGGGACCGCCGCCGCGCGGCGAGGCATCGACGCTGCCGTCGGAACCTGAGGTCGCCAGCACACAGAACGGCGACATCTCGATGAACTTTTGTGCGTGAATGTCGATCTGGGGCCGCGCCTTGGCGATCACGCGCGCCGTGGGCTTGGCATAGATCGTGGCGAGGTCGGCAGAGGTGACGTCGGTCAAGGCTGCGGCTCCGGAAAGACTTTGATCTCAAGCCTATCAGCTCACCGCTATCAGGTCATCAGGCGGATTTGCGCCTATACCGCGTCCGCCGGCACGAAACAGCTGATGATGATGCTGCCGCGGTGATGGACGTACCATACGACAGCCTGGCCAACGGGATTGCCGCGGTCGCGGATGATCGCGTGCGCCGGGACTTGCATCCACTGGCCCTCGATCGGCACCCAATAGGCGCCGGCGCGGAAATCATATTCGGTGGTGTGGCCATCGGAGATATCGCAGCATGGCACGCCGTTCGGCGCCATCACGCCTTTGAACCAGGCGCGAATATCGGCCGGTACGTTCTCGTACTGGCCATTGTCGAAAGCGAGCGCTGTGCCAGCCACTCCGCAAGCTGCAAGCAACAAAGCGATGGGCGCGAGCTTTCGCATTCGATCCTCCCGGTATTATCGGCGAATCCAACACGACAATTAGGCCCGAGACGTTGTTCGGATGCACGCTCAAATAATATGCGTTGGCATCGCAACGTAATTGATGCGGCGCGAAAGACGCGGCGGAGAGGTATCGTCACATCGCGCGCGCGGGCGCCGAGCGCAGCAATTGCTCGAGCTGATCCTTGTAGAACTTCGCATTTCCCGTTGTGCTGTGGCCGCGCGTCTCGCTTGATGCCGGGATCAAATAGAGTTTGCCGTTCTTGACTTGCCGGAGCGCGTCAATGGTGACGCCGGTCTCGGGCGGGTTGCGCTCGTCATCGACGGAATTGATCGCAAGCAGCATGGCCTCGATCTGCGACAACTTCGCCGATGCGTCGTAGTCATGCGAAGCCTGCCATTGATAGATGAAGTCGTTGGCGTCCGTCGTCATGCCTGCGGCCAGCCGTTCGTCGATCATGTGGTCGGCCTTGGCGGCCGTCGGCGCCTGGTCCTGATAGGCGAGCGTGCCGCCGGAGCTCGCAAAGCCGTAAGCCGCGACCGCATATTTCATCATGCGCGGCGGGTTAACGTAGTTGCCGTTATTGTAATCGGGGTCGTTGCGGATGGTCTCGATCATCATGCGCCGCAGGATCCAGTTGCGCGCCGCCATCGCGGTCGGCTGTGAAGCCATCGGCACCACCACATCCATCATGTCCGGATACTTTTCCGCCCACAGCCAGGCATGCATGCCGCCCATGGAATTGCCGATCACGAGCCGCAGATGCTTGATGCCGAGCCCTTCCTTGACCAGGCGATATTGCGCCTCGACCATGTCGTCGTAATCGTAGTCCGGAAACGCGGTCTTTGCGCCGTCGGAAGGCTTTGACGATTTGCCGTGGCCGATGCCGTCGGGAATGACGATGTAGTATTTGGTGGCGTCGAGCGGCTGGCCCGCGCCGAACAACTCGCCGGCCAAGCCTGGCGTCAGCATGCTCGCGGCCGAGCCACCGGTGCCGTGCAGCACCAGCACCGGCTGGCCGGTCGGCTCGCCCACGGTGGTGTAGTGCAGCTTCAATTCCGCCACCACCTCGCCGCCGTGGAATTTGAAATCGCGGGCGATGAAGTCGCCCTGCCTGGGTGCGGGATAGTCTGCGGCGGTCGCGGCAAACGATGTGGCGGCAAACGAAGTGACCGCAAAGATTGCCGACAGCAAACCTCTCATGGCCTCATCCCCGCGTTACGGCTTGTCTTCGACGTCGGTGTCCGGACGATCGTCGCCGGAGGCGGTCTCGGTGTGCCATTTGCCGTCCTCCGTCTCATACTGGATCGCCTCGGTGCGTCCGGGCACGCGCTGTTCGGCGGCGGCGCGCCGGGCGGCAGCCAAAGCCCCGGCGTGGGTGGGGAAGCTCTCCGAGAACACGCCGTCGACGGTGTAGGCCCAGCCGCCATCGTGCTGGACGATCTTGTAGGTGACGTGACTCATCGGGAACCTTCCTTTTGCGCGCGTGGCGGGGCTTACGGGAAGCAGGCGCGCCGCCTATTCTATGACAAAATGGGCCGTGAAACAGCCTGCCGCCACCGGGCCTTGCGAAGTCTTTCCAAAGGGGAAATGAAAATGTGCCGAAACATCAAGACGCTGTTCAACTTTGAGCCGCCGGCGACGGACGACGAAATTCACGCTTCCGCCCTGCAATTCGTCCGCAAGCTTTCCGGCTTCAACAAGCCGTCGCAGGGTAACGAGGCCGCCTTCAACCGTGCGATCGATGAAGTGAGCGCAGCGGCGCATCGTTTGTTGACCTCGCTCCACACCCATTCGCCATCGCGCGACCGCGCGGTCGAGGCCGAAAAGGCCAAGGAGCGTTCGCGGCTGCGGTTTGGGTGAATCATGCTCTGGTAGCGCTTTATCTCGCGCGGCGTTTCGGCAAGGTGCGGAAGCAGGCGCCGCATCCTTGATCCCTCACTCCTCGTCTTTCCAGTGCTTGTTCTTGTGCTTGTGTTTGTGCTTCTTGTCTTTTTTGTCTTTCTTTTTCCGCTTCTTGTCGCGGCCTTCGTCGTCACCGCCTTCGAACAGCACCTCGTCGTGATCCTGCTCCGCGAACGCCCGTTGCGTGGCCGCATCACGTTCGGCGTTCTCGATCGCCTCGCGCTCGCGCTGGCGCTTGTAGTCTTCATAGGCATCGAACAGTTGATGCAGCCACGGCAGCACTTGCTCGATGGAAGGTAGCTGGCCGGGCGGACCCGGTTCACCGCGCGGACCCTTCTCGCCCTGAACGCCTGGTTTACCTTGCGGGCCCGGCTCGCCGCGTTTGCCTTGCTCGCCCGGCTTTCCCGGCTTGCCTTCCAGTCCCGGTTTACCGCGCGGACCCTCGGCCCCGGGTCTTCCTGGATGACCTTGCGGGCCCGGCTGCCCCCGACGGCCTGCCAAACTGTTTGCCACTGCACGACTCCCGAACGATCCCAGGCTGATTCTTAGCAACGAGTAACGAGACCAGCAATTGTACGGGGGATTGATCAACATCAATCGTAAACCTTGCCCGCCGTACCATTGCCGCAAAGCGACGATGCGAGGAGATCGCGATGAATTCCGGCTGGAAGGTATTTTGGTTGTTTGCGGCGGTGTTCGCCGCCGCGCTCGGTCTGGAGCGCGCGCTCGTTCCCGATGTGGTGCCGATCGCCTTTGCCGACGAGCCGCAGCCGTCATGGATGGTTCAGACCGCGTTCCTCCTGCGCTCACTCGAATTGATGACGGGCAGCGTGGCGATGATCGCGCTGATTCTGATGTTCGGCGTCTGGGCCGAGAAACTGCGCGACATGCAGGCGCGGCTGAAGGCGGCCAAACAGACGATCAACTCTCGCTAGAGCAGCATATTGGCCGCGTTCAGCTTCCCGCTCCTTCAGATCGCGCGGTAGCCGCCATCCGCCATCACGATCGATCCCGTGACGTAAGCGGACAGGTCGGAGGCGAGGAAGATCGCAGGCCCCACGATATCTTCCGGTTTTCCGGCGCGCCCGAGCGGGGTGTGATCGAGGAAGATCTTGATCAGTTCCGGATTATTCTCGCGCACCGCGGCGTTGAGCGGCGTTTCGATCAGGCCGGGGCCGATCGCATTCACACGCACGCCGTATTTGCCGAGTTCGGCGGCAAGCGCCCGCGTAAAGCCGAGCACGCCGTGCTTGGAAGTGGTGTAGGCCGGCGAGTTCGGCGTGCGCACATGCACGAAAGACTGGATCGAGGCGATGTTGACGATGCGGCCTTTGGTGGCGCGGATCGTCTCGAGAAAAGCGTGCGTGACGTTGAAGACCCCGTTGAGGTTGATGGAGATGATGTCTTCCCAATCCTTGATCACGGCAGCAGCGTCGCCGGCAAAGGCATTGCGGCGATTGATGCCGGCATTGTTGACGAGGATCGAGACTTTCCCGACCTGTTCGCCGATCCGCTTTGCCAGCGCAACGCAATCCTCGCGCCTGGTGACGTCGAGCTTGAAACTCGAAGCCAGGCCGCCGGCGCGGCGGATTTCTTCCGCGGCCTCGGAAGCCGCCTCTTCGTTGATGTCGATCAGCGCCACCTGCGCGCCTTCACGGGCATAGCCAAAAGCGATCGCCCGGCCGATGCCGGAGGCGGCGCCAGTGACGGCGGCGATATGGTTTTCGAGAAGGCCGGGCATTTTTTCCTCCGCTGTTTGTTTCCTCGAAGCTTAACATCCGGCGGAGGTGACCGCAGTGCTTTTCGTACAAATCGAATCGAATTAGCCGAAACCGGAACGGAAAGTCTTAGCTCCGCGTAGTGCATGATGGCATCGGCAGGCATTGCCATGGATCGACACCTCGCGGAATGGAAGTACGAACTCGATCGCTTCTGGTCGGCGCATGCGCCCGACTACGGCGAGGCGATGCAGCTTGCGCGAGAGATCGCAAGTGTCGCCGAAAACGAGGCGCTGCGTCAGGCGGCTTCCCAGGCGTTACCGATTTTGCGATCTGCCGCCGAGGAAGGCGCCGACCATGCCACCTGTATTGCGGCCCGGCGGCGGCTCCACGTCATTCGCGAGGTTTTGTCAGCGCTGACGACGCCGCAATTCGGACGACGCGCGGCGCTGCCCAAAGCATTGTCGGCGGAAGAGCGGTCCCGCGAGCTTCTGGGCTTGCCGCTCGGCCGCAGGCTGTCCGAGAGCGAAATTCATCGCGCCTACAAGCTGCTTGCCAAGCGCACGCATCCGGATGTCGGCGGCAGCGAGGAGGCTTTCCTGAGAATATCGGCCGCGCATGAGGCGCTGATCAGGGAGCGGCGAATGCCGCCGCGATATCAGTGAAAAAAGGCCTGGTGGTTATAGAAAGGCGCGCAGGCCTTTCGGAAACGGGCGTCGCCTTCGTCGTCGAGAAACACGACGTCGAGATGGGCCTCGGTGTTGAACAGGGCGCCAAAGGCGCGATCCATCTGTAGCGCAAGCTTCCCGCTTTCCTGTCTGTCGCGGGTCAAAAGAGCGAGCACGGCGCCGCCGTAACTCGCGCGGACAAGATAGGCCGTGTCACGGTCGTATCGAGATCGAGCAAAACGGAAATCGCTTCCTTGAGCCGCCGCTCATGCGCGCCATCCTGCTCGCCGATGAAAGTGATGCCGGAAGCAGAGAACTGATGAAGCAATCGAGCCTCCCGTTGAAAAAGAAAAATGGGCACTAACGCGCAAGCCGTGCCCACCGTTCCAACTTTTATTTACATCGCGCAGTAGTGCTTGCGCAGCAGGTAGCCCTTCACGGTAACCGCGCGCTCGAGCGTCGGCTGGCGATGGGTCATGACGGTGTAATGGGTCGGCCACGGCGCGATCGCGAAGCCGTTATCCCAGATCTGGCAGTAGCCGGTGTCGGCGTACTTGATCACATGGAAGGGGGCCGCCCCCACGGGGCTCGCGGCAGCAAAGGCGGTGGCGGCAACGAAGGCGGCAGCAGCAATGGTGCGGATGTGATGCATATTATCTCCTTAAGTATGGGTTGGTGCTCCGCTGGACTGCTGGGAGAGCCTTTTGCGGAAGCTATTGTGTCTCTCGGGCCGGGGGATCGACCCGAATGCCCATGAGTGTCGGCGTCGGGAAGGCCGGTTCAAAACAATCAGGTTTCAGAATGACTTCAAAATGGTTTCATCTGGAAGGTTGCAAAGGGAAGCTTGCAAAGCTACGCCCATCGGCGCAAAAAGCGGCCCCGTTGGCGTTGGGCTTTTATCAAGACAGGGGTCAGCCCTGCGCGGGAGGATGAGATGAGTGCAGCGAGCGAGGAAAAGGTTAACCCCGTTGCGCCGGAGCGGCTGCATCAGGCGCTCGGCATTTACCAAACTGCGCTCGTGGCCGATGAGCCGGACGAGAAGGCGGATGAGGCTTGTTCGCCGGACGGGCCCGCGAGCCAGCGCGGCATGCTCGCGGTGAAGCGCGAGTTTCCCGATCCGCAGGAGTTCTTCAGCCTGAGCCTTCGTCTCAAGCGCTTCACGGAGATCGTCAGCGACAAGAAGCTGATCAAGTGGGGCATGGTCAAGCACTCGGAAGGCGGGCTCGAGATTCACGACGCCGTCGTCAACGCGCTGGCGGCCGCGCCCTTCCGCAAATCCGGCGTGCTCGACAAGGACGTGTTTCACGAACTGGTCAAGACCGAGTTCAACCGGCTGGAAGCGGAAGAGAAGAAGTAGGACGCGCATCGACGCGTCGTTCGGGGAGGGAACCGTGAAACTGAAAATCGTCTTGGCGGCGATGACTGGGCTGGCGCTTTTCGCGAATACCGCGGCCGCACAGTCCGCAAAAGGCATCAAGGAGCAAATCGTCGGCACCTGGGATTTCGTCGTGGCCGAGGTGAACGCGCCCGACGGCAAGAATTCGTTCCCGTTCGGCGAGCATCCTAAAGGGATTTTGATTTTCACGCCCGACGGGCGCTTCGCGCAAATCCATACCGCCAGCGATCTGCCGAAGCTTGCCTCCAACAATCGCCTGACCGGAACGGCAGAGGAATATGCCGCGATCATGCGCGGCAGCGTGGCGATCTTCGGTACCTATACGGTCGATGAAGCGCAGAAGACGGTGACCTACAATATTGTTTCGGCCTCGTTCCCGAATTTCAACGGCGAGGCGCAACTTCGCACCATCGACAAGCTCAGTGATGACGAGTTCGTCAACACCAACCACAACGTCGCCGGCGGCCGCGGAAGCGCCAGCAATTTTTACAAACGGGCCAGATAGCGCCTCAGCCGTCCGAAGGCGTCACGACGCCTGCGCCCATCGCGATATCGCTCGCAATCTTGCGGCGTTGCCACAACTCGTAGCCGAACATGCCGACGATCATCGCCGCGACAAAGACGACGATCGGCGCGGTCAGGCCGGCGAGATTGACCAGCGCCGGACCGGGACAGATTCCGGAAAGACCCCAACCGATCCCGAACAGCACTGAACCCGTCACCAGCGGCGCATCGATATCGCTGCGCGAAGGCCACGAAAACTTCGCGGCGAACAGCGGCACGCTTTGACGCCGCGCCAGTGCAAAGCCCGCGCCGGCAACGGCGACCGCGCTCGCCATCACGAAGGCCAGCGTGGCGTCCCATGCACCGAAGACATCGAGGAAGCCCAGAACCTTGTCCGGTTCGGTCATGCCGGAGATCAATAGTCCCAGTCCGAACACGAGACCGCAGCCAAAGCTCGCGAAAATGAGCGGCATGATCTTATCCTCCGATGCCGTGGCGAACGAGCACAACCGTGACGAACGCGGTGGCCATGAACACCACCGTCGCCATGATCGAGCGGGTTGAAACGCGCGCGAAGCCGCAGACGCCGTGGCCCGACGTACAGCCATTGCCCATCCGGCTGCCAAACCCGACCAGCAGGCCGGCGGCGGCATAGAGCACGAGATTTGAGGACGAAAGGTGCGCGGCCGTGGGCGTGCCGAACAGCGGCCCGATCAGCGCCGCCGCGATGAGGCCAACGATGAACGCAAGCCGCCAGCCGCGGTCGCTGGCCGTCGTCAACAATCCGCCGAGGATGCCGGATACGCCCGCCAGCCGTCCGGCCGATAGCATCAGAGCTGCGGAGGCGAGCCCGATCAGTGCGCCGCCGATCAGTCCGCTCAGGGGCGTGAAATGGTGCATCCTTGGCCTCCTGTTTCCGGTCGTGACCTGCGAATTGCCACGATAGGGTCGTCCCTAGCCGCCGCCAATGCCTTTTTGCCGGCGCTTTCGATCGGTTAAAGTCCTGCCGCCAAACGATTCGACTACTT
Source organism: uncultured Alphaproteobacteria bacterium (assembly GCA_963788885.1). Lineage (GTDB taxonomy): Bacteria > Pseudomonadota > Alphaproteobacteria > Rhizobiales > Xanthobacteraceae > Bradyrhizobium. The sequence goes on from CAWBIR010000008.1 coordinate 150,088, forward strand.
TTGAACCTTAAACGTGGGGGAAACCAATGAAACTGTCATCCGCCGTTCGCACGATCGTTCTTGTGCTTGTTGCTTTTGTGGGCCTCTCGTCGGCCGCGCGTGCCGATGAAGGCTATGTGCAACTGACGATCTACAAGGGCGGCTGGATCATCGGCGGCAACGGCGGCAGCGGCGTGCTCGATTTTCATGGCCGCCGCTATGGGCTCTCGGTCGGCGGCATCGATTATGGCCTGGTATTCGGCGGATCGCGGGCGGTGCTGCGCGGCCGCGTCAGCAATATCTGGCGGCCCTCGGATATCGCGGGCGCCTATGCGGCCGGCGGCGCGGGCATCGTGGTCGGCGGCGGCGTACGCGGCATCGTGCTCACCAACGCGAGGGGCGTCGTGCTCGAACTCGCAGGGACCCAGGTTGGCCTGATGGCGAACGCCGATTTGAGCGGCCTTGCGATTGGCGTGAGGTAGTTCGGACGCGCCAGCCGCGCCAGCGCAAAAAGATAAAGGCCGGGTGTTCGCCCGGCCTTTTTATTTCCAGATATTGCAAGCTTCAGAGCGTGCAGTGGCGGCTCATCCGCATCTGTTCCTGAATGGCGTTCGCAGCCGCGAATGTCGGTACCGGTTTGCTGACGACCTTGTAGTCGGACATGAAGTGCACCGGCTGCTGTTGCAACTCAGTGTTCCAGATCTGGCAGACGCCGGTGTTGTCCCAGCGGATCACATAGTAGCCAGACTGCTGCCGCATCGGACGGGCGACGGCAGCGGTGGAAGCAACGATAGCGGCGGCGGCACAGAGCGCGGTAACGCGACGCATGACAAATCTCCTTATGCGGTGAATCAGGTGATGGCTCAGCTAGATGATTTCCCCGGCGCCTCATGTAGGCCGGTTGAGACCCGTCTGAATGACAGCGCTGACGGGCGAGTGGTGCGTCAGGAATGTGGCTTTTGCCAGTAGCAAGCGCGTGATTGGTGGCGATCGCGCCGGGATAGGCTATCGTGCTTTGCGGAAGGGTAACCGGAACGCCTGGAGGATCGGGATGAGCAAGGCAGGTCGAACCATCGCTGGTGCAGGCATTTGCCTGGCAACCGCGCTGTCATTTCAGATAGGTCCGTTTCAGATGAGTCCGGGGCTCTCGGCGGCTCCGCTGACAGTTGCAATCGCCGATTTCGACTACGTCGACACGTCAGGTGAGGCGAGGGACCAGCGCGCCGAGCATCAGGCACGCGTGGTGCGTTTCGCCGAACTTCTCCGCGAGAGTTCTCGGCGCTCAAGGCAATTTTCACGTCTTGCCTCTTGAGTGCGCCGAGCCGCCCTGTACGCCCGTCAGCATGCGTCCGGATAACTTCATTGCCGCCAGCCGCCGCTCCGGCGCGCGCTTCGTCGTCTATGGCGGCATCCACAAGATCAGCACGCTGGTGCAATGGGGCGACGTCCAATTGCTCGACCTCGAAGCCGACAAGGTGCTGTTTCGGCAGAACGTGACCTTTCGCGGCGATACGGACGAGGCCTATCGTCGTGCCGCAGGCTTCGTCGGCGAAAGCGTCAGGGATGCGATGGAGAAGAGGTGAGGGTGGTAAGCGGTGAGTGGACGGACATATGAAGGCCGGGCTTTCGCCCGGCCTTTTTGTTTCGATGGATGCTCGGATCAAGTCCGGCATGACTTTAGAGAGCAGGCGCCTCACAACACCTTATTGCTCTCCTTCACCTTGTCCGCATCGAGATAAACGCTCGCGCCCATCTCCTTGAACTTGGCACTCATCTGCGCCATGCCCTGTTCCTGGTCGTTCAAGGTCGCGGCGTAGTCGCGCACGTCCTGCGTGATCTTCATCGAGCAGAACTTTGGGCCGCACATCGAGCAGAAATGCGCCACCTTGTGCGCTTCCTTCGGCAGCGTCTCGTCGTGGTAGGTCCGCGCGGTCTCCGGATCGAGGCCGAGGTGGAACTGGTCCTCCCAGCGGAAATCGAACCGCGCGCGTGACAGCGCATCGTCACGCAGTTGCGCCGCCGGATGGCCCTTGGCGAGATCGGAGGCATGCGCCGAGATCTTGTAGGTGATCACGCCGGTCTTGACGTCGTTGCGGTCGGGCAGGCCGAGATGCTCCTTCGGCGTCACGTAACACAGCATCGCGCAGCCGAACCAGCCGATCATGGCAGCGCCAATGCCTGAGGTGATGTGGTCATAGCCCGGCGCGATGTCGGTGGTCAGCGGGCCCAGGGTATAGAACGGCGCCTCGCCGCACTCCCTAAGCTGCTTGTCCATGTTGATCTTGATCTTGTGCATCGGCACGTGGCCGGGGCCTTCGATCATGACCTGGCAGCCTTTCTCCCACGCGATCTTGGTGAGTTCGCCGAGCGTCTCGAGTTCGGCGAATTGCGCGCGGTCGTTGGCGTCCGCAATCGAGCCCGGACGCAGGCCGTCCCCGAGCGAGAAGGAGACGTCGTATTTGCGCATGATGTCGCAAATGTCCGCGAAGTGCGTGTAGAGGAAGCTCTCCTTATGATGCGCCAGGCACCACTTCGCCATGATCGAGCCGCCGCGCGAGACGATGCCGGTGACGCGGCTGGCGGTGAGGTGAATATAGGCAAGCCGCACGCCGGCGTGGATCGTGAAGTAGTCGACACCCTGTTCGCACTGCTCGATCAGCGTGTCCTTGTAGAGCTCCCAGGTCAGCTTGACGGGATCGCCGTCGCACTTCTCCAGCGCCTGGTAGATCGGCACGGTGCCGATCGGCACCGGCGAGTTGCGCAGGATCCATTCGCGCGTGGTGTGGATGTTGCGTCCCGTCGAGAGGTCCATCACGGTGTCGGCGCCCCAGCGGGTCGCCCACACCATCTTGTCGACTTCCTCTTCCACCGACGAGGTCACCGCGGAGTTGCCGATATTGGCGTTGATCTTGGTGAGGAAGTTGCGGCCGATGATCATCGGCTCGAGTTCGCCGTGGTTGATGTTCGAGGGAATGATGGCGCGGCCGCGCGCGATCTCGGAGCGCACGAATTCCGGCGTGATGAAGGGCGGGATTGCGGCGCCAAAGCTTTCGCCGTTGGCGAGCGCTTCTTCCGCGCGTTCGAGCTGTTGCTTGCGGCCGAGGTTTTCGCGCTCGGCGACGTAGATCATCTCCTTGGTGATGATGCCGGCGCGGGCGAATTCGAGTTGCGTCACCATCGGCGGATGAGCCGGTCCGCGCGACCACGCGATGCCGCGTTCCGCTGCCGCTTGCTGCTCCCCTCCCCCTTGCGGGGAGGGGTTGGGGGTGGGGGTGCTCACACACACCGTCGCTGGTGCTGACCCCCCTCCCTGACCCTCCCCCGCAAGGGGGGAGGGAACAAAAGCGTCGAGCCCGCGCAGCGGCTTGTGATAGCCGGTGAAGGCCTTTGCGGCATGCGCAGCTCCAACGTTGCCGTTGTCTTCCGGCTTGACGTCGCGCCCCTGATATTCCTCGACGCCGCCGCGTTCTTTCACCCAGGCGGTGCGATGCCGTGCGAGGCCGGCATTGACGTCGATCGTGACGTTGGGATCGGTGTAGGGTCCGGACGTGTCATAAACGGAAAGATTTGGCTCGCCGGCTTTTTCGGAGAGGATGATCTCGCGCAGCGGCACGCGCAGATCGGGCGCCGCGTCCGGCGTCGCAAAGATCTTGCGCGAGGAGGGCAACGGGCCCGTGGTCACGGCGGGAAGGGTCGTGTCGGGGTTGGAGCGAATGTTCATGTGGTCCTCCTTTAATTTCGTTCAGGCGGCTTTGGCGGATTGGCCAAGCCATTGTTTGACCCGCTTGTCCGGGTCGGTGTTCTGGGTGACGTCGGAAACCACCGCGATCGAATCCGCGCCGGCGGCGAAAATTTCAGGTGCTTGTTCAAGCTTGATGCCGCCGATCGCAACCAGCGGCAGGTCGCCGACGCGCTTCTTCCATTCGGTGATTTTGGGAATGCCTTGCGGCGCGAAGCGCATCGATTTCAGCGTGGTTGGAAAGATCGGGCCGAGCGCGACATAGTCTGGCTCCGCGCGCAGCGCGGTTTCCAGTTCCGCGTCGTCATGGGTCGAGATGCCGAGCGTCAGGCCCGCGGCCCTGATCGCCGGCACGTCGGCCTTAGCGAGATCTTCCTGGCCGAGATGCAGATGTTGGGCGCCCGCGGCAATCGCGACGCGCCAGTAATCATTGACCACGAGTTTTGCAGCGGTGCCCTTGATGACTTCAAGCGCGTCCTTCACGGTCTGAAGCGCATCCGCCTCGCTCAGATTCTTGGCGCGGAGCTGAATCGTGCCGGCGCCAAGCAGCGCGAGCCGCGCGACCCAGGCGACGCTATCGACGACGGGGTAAAATCGATCAGGATACGGCATGCCAGAACGGGGTCCCAACGACAGGGGTTGAAGGGGAGGCGAAGTCGCGTGCTTCCATCAGGCCGGCTTCAAACGCGGTGCGTCCGGCCTCGACGCCTCGACGGAAGGCTTTTGCCATCGCCACTGGATCGGTGGCCTTTGCAATCGCGGTGTTGAGAAGGACTGCGTCGTAGCCGAGTTCGAGTGCATGCGCGGCGTGGCTCGGCGCGCCCAAACCCGCATCGACCACGAGCGTGATGTCGGGCAGGCGGTCGCGCAGAAGTTTCAGCGCGTCGGCGTTGATGATGCCTTTCGCGCTGCCGATCGGCGCGGCCCAGGGCATCACCACCTTGCAGCCGGCGTCGACCAGCCGCATCGCCACCGACAGATCCTCTGTGCAATAAGGAAACACCTCAAAACCGTCCTTGATCAGAATGGACGCGGCTTCGACCAAGCCGACCACGTCGGGCTGCAGCGTGTCGTTGTCGGCGATCACCTCCAGCTTGATCCAGCTTGTCCCAAACAATTCGCGCGCGAGCTTTGCGGTCGTTACGGCTTCGCGCACGCTGCGGCAGCCGGCCGTGTTCGGCAGCACGGTGACATTGAGTTCACGGATCAGATTCCAGAAGGCGTCGCCGGTCTTGCCGCCGGCGGCCTCGCGCCGCAGCGACACCGTGACGATCTCGCTGCCCGAGGCGCGGATCGCGCTCTGCATGATCGCAGGCGAAGGATAGAGCGCCGTGCCGATCAGGAGGCGGGAGGAAAAGGTTTTGCCGTAGAAGGTCAGCATTGACGTCTCCGCGTGTTGCGGTCTGCTCCCTCGCCCCGCTTGCTCCTTGCGCTCCCTCCCCCCTTGCGGGGGAGGGTCGGGGAGGGGGGTAAGCTACAAGTCGCGCTTTGCTGGGACCCCCACCCCCAACCTCGAGAGCGAGCTTCGCTCGCCTCGGACCCCGCAAGGGGGAGGGGAGTCGAGCGGCGTCCGTGGCGCGCAAATTCGATGTCACGCATCACCTTACCCTCCCTGCCGCGGCGTGATGATTTCGATTTCGTCGCCGGCCTTGAGTTGCGTTTCCGCCCAGCGGCTTTTCGGTAGCACGTCGTAGTTCACCGCGATCGCAAAATGCGTGCCCTCGTAGTCGAGCTCGCCGAGCAGCGCGTCGACGCTCATCGAGGCGATCTCGCGCGTTTCGCCGTTGATGGTCACGCGCATTGCATTACCTCGTTGTCGATGGTGCCGCGCTCGACATAGCCGAGCGCGAGTTCGGCGAGCGCCGGCGCCAGCAGGAAGCCGTGGCGATAGAGCCCGTTGACCGCGATCTTGTCATTGTCGATCGCAATGCGCGGCAGATTGTCAGGGTATGCCGGGCGCAGGCCCGAGCCGAATTCGAGGATGCGGGCTTCGCCAAAGGCCGGATGCACGGCATAGGCCGCGCCCAACAATTCAAGCGCGGAGCGGACGCTGACGCCGGAGTTTTCGGTTTCGATCGAGGTTGCCCCCAGCATGAAGCGGTGGTCCTCGCGCGGGATCACATAGAGCGGAAAGCGCGGATGGATCAGCCGCACCGGACGCTTGAGCTCGACCTCGTCCGTCTCGATCAGGATGAGTTCGCCCTTGACGCCGCGAAGCTCGCTTTGCTCAGCGCGCGCGGCAAGGCCGCGGCAGTCGATCACGGTGCCATCGATGTCCTCAGGCTCGACATCGCTGTTGAAACGAATCGTGCCGCCGGCGGCGCGAATGCGCGCGTGGATCTCCGGCAGGATCTTTCGCGGCTCGACATGGCCTTCGTCGGCATAGAACAGGCCTTCGCGAAAACGCCCCTCCAGCGAGGGCTCGATCTCACCGACGCCTTGCGCATCGAGCCGCCGATGGCCGCTCGTCAGCCGCGCGAAGCGTTCGAAATCGGCGCGGTCGCGCGCATGCGCCACCACCAGCGAACCGTTGAAAGGCGTATCCGGAAAATAGTCGCGCCAGAGCTTTAAGGAGCGAAGCCCCAGCCGCACGATCACGGGCTCGGTGGCTTCGGCCTCGCACCAGGGTGCGAGCATGCCGCCGGCCCAGTGGCTGGTGGACTGCGTCATCGCGGCGTCACTGCGCTCGTGCAGTGTGACGCTGCGGCCGGAGTTCGCAAACAGCAACGCCTGCCAGGCACCTGCAATGCCTGCGCCGATGACGGAAATTGGGGATTGCTCCCGCGGATTGGTCGAACTCTGATACATCCCTGTCCCTTCGCCGGCATGACCCGGATCAGGTTCAAAGGGTCACCGCGGTCTCCCGGTCCTTGAGGACATGATCTTTCGGATCAGTCCGGGACAGGGAGGATGCGGTCTCTCAGCTCCTCGTCGGAGCTCCCCTCGGAACGGGCTCAATTTAGGCTTATGGACGAAGGTGTCAACGCGGTCGAAGGGGAACTGCACCGATTGCATAGCTCAGACGCGAATGCGCGCGTGCCCTGGATGCGGCGCCATAAGCGTCTTCGACGCGCTATCGGCTCAGCGGGGCATCACGTCATAATACCGTACCGTATCCGGGGCGCGGGCTTCGCGGTGCTGGCGCTTGGCGGCATAATAATAGCCGCCGGCATAATAGCTGACCGCCCGGTTCTGATTGCCGTTGGCAGCGCGATAGGCGCCGGCGAGGTATTTCACCGCATAAGTGAGATTAGTGTCGGGATCGCGCAGCCCTTCGGCTGACCCGGTGTAGCCAAGACCGCGCGCGGTCGCGAGCTTGATCTGCATCATGCCGATGGTCCCGCCGCGCCCGACCAGGCCGGGGCGATAGCGGCTCTCGCGGACGATCACCCGGTGCACCAGCTCGACCGGCACACCGTTCGCCTGCGCGTGCCGCGCGACCATCTCGTCATATTGGCTGCGCTGGGCGAAGGCCGATCCCGGGAAGGCGAGAGCGAGGGCCAACGCGAGCGAGGTGAGAGTTACGAGACGCTTCATCTGATATGGCCTCCGGCCCGCGGAGCGAGGTGATGCTGCAACGATGCACGACAAGCCTCGCAAGGACCTGGCTTGCTGCGACATAGATGTGGCGAAAAACCGGCGTTCGATTTCTGGCTGCGTCAAAATGTCAGGGCAGCGAATTTAGCTGAAATACGCGGCAAATTTGATTGATCGCGGCGTCGCGTAGCGGGGACGTTGCCGTCGATTTGCCCCATTGCTCCTGCATCAAATGTGGCTCGCGGGGCGCTGTATCCGACAGTAACTCTGTCCCATCGCGTCTGAAAAGCGAGAGCTGAAACATCGCAACTTGAAACATCACAGCAAATAAAAAAACGGGAGGTACGCCATGGCCGGAATCGGACTCCGTTCATTGCCTCGGGAGAATCCCTGCGCCCAATGCGGCCGATTGATCGGGTTGCCGGAATGGGTCGAGAGCGAACCCGGCCGGACCTTCTATCTGTGGCGCTGCATGGCCTGCGACTACCGCTTCGAGTCGGTCGCTTATTTCGATTCACAAGAGGACGACGAAGCGATCGCTGCGTAGCGCGCCAAGAGCGTTAGAAAAACACTCTTATCTATTCCGCCGCTTGCTGAACCGTTTGGCGCACCGGAAGTTCGATGCGCACGATCAGGCCATGCGGCTGCCGGTCGTGCAGCGAGAACTCGCCGCCATGGGCCAGCACGACCGCGCGCGCAATTGAAAGACCCAATCCGAAGCCGGTGGTATCGTCCATGTTGCGGGCGTCGTCGCCGCGCACGAATGGCTCGAGCATCACTTCCTTGCGGGCGTCGGAAATGCCGGGGCCGTCATCCTCGACTTCGATGGTCACGGTATCCGCCGAGACCGCGAGGCGAATGGTGGCGTGCGCGCCATAGCGGACGGAATTCTCAACGAGGTTGGTGACGCTGCGGGTCAAGTCGTCCGGCCGCACGGTGGCCATGGCGTGTTGCGGTCCCTCATAGGCAACCTTGTGGCCGATGTCGGCAAACTGATCGGCGACGAGTTGCAAGGTGGACGCGATATCCGTCAGCGTCATCGCCTCCAGCCTGCGGTCGTTGCGCAGGAACGACAGCACTGCCTCCAGCATCGAGCGCATCTGGTCGAGATCGCTCATCATGCGGCGGCGATGCCCCTCATCATCGATGAATTCCGCCCGTAGCCGCATTCGCGTGATCGGCGTCCGCAAGTCGTGGCTGATCGCGGCCAGCATCTTGGTGCGGTCGTCGATCAGGGCCGAGATGCGCTCGCGCATCCGGTTCAGCGCCTTGGCCACGAACCGGATTTCTTCCGGACCGCGCTCGGGGAGGGAAGCCTCCGCGCCGTTGACGCTGAAATTCTCCGCCGCCTTGGCAAAGGCCGACAGCGGCGCAGTCAGCGCCCGCGCCGCCCACAGGCTGAGCAGGCTGACGCTGACGATCGCAAACAGGAAGGTCGCGAACCACAACCCGCCCCAGAACGGTCGCGGCCGCGGATCGCGCAACACCCGCGCCGAGATCATGGCGCCGTCGGGTAGCGCAATGCCGACCCTGTGGTGCTTTTCGTCGTTGGCGAGCCGAAAGATGCGATAGCTGCTGTCGAGCCGCCGGTGCAAGGCGCGCAAGTCCGGTGTTTCAGGTTCGCTTGTTTCGGGAACAGGCCCCGGGGCCAAGGGCTCGATATCGAGTTTGGGAAAGGCGCGCGCGAGATCTGCGATCAGTCGCGGACGATCGGCGGCCGAGGCGGTGCCAAGCAGTTGTACGGCTGCGGCGAACTGCGCGTGACCGCGATCGATGCTCGGGTCGGGCGGCTCCGGCTGATCCGGGCGGCTGATCAGGAAGATGATCGTCAGAATGAGATGAATGGCTGCGATCGACGTGATCACCAGCGCGGTGATCTGGCCGCTGATGGTCTTCAACTTCAGGAAGTCGACCAGTTTCATTTGACTCCATCGAGCGGCGCCATGGCAGGCTCGACCGTCGGTGTGAACAGATATCCGCCCGAGCGCACGGTCTTGATCATGCTGGAATCCTGCGGGTCGGTTTCGATCTTGCGCCGGATACGGCTTACTAGCACGTCGATCGATCGTTCGAAAGAACCGGCGTTGCGGCCTTGGGTCAGGTCGAGCAGGCTGTCGCGCGACAGCACCCGGCCCGGCCGCTCGCAGAAGGCGCGCAGCAGGTCGAACTCGGCTGATGTCATCGCCACCCGCGCGCCGGCCGGATTGCGCAATTCGCGCAAGCGGAAGTCGATCCGCCAGCCCTGGAAAACAAGCGCGGTTGCGCCCATCACCGCGCTTGCGGTTTGGGCGACCGCCTGGCGGCGCAAGACGGCATTGATGCGCGCGAGCAGTTCGCGGGGGTTGAAGGGTTTTGCGAGATAGTCGTCCGCGCCCATCTCAAGGCCAAGGATGCGATCGACGTCCTCGCCCCGCGCGGTCAGCATGATGATCGGCACCTGCGACTCGCTGCGGATCTTCCGGCACAGGCTCAGGCCGTCCTCGCCGGGCAGCATCACGTCGAGGATCACGAGGTCGACGCGATGGTCAGTCATGGCGCGGTTCATTTCGCGCCCGTCATTGGCGGTCGTGACGTTGCAGGAGTTGTTGCGGAGGTATTTTGCGATCAACGCCCGCGTTTCGCGGTCGTCTTCCACGACGAGAATGTTCGGTGGCACGGAGGGCATTGCGAATCCTTTGCCTGACAATATCGGCACTAGTGGTCCGATCCTAACATTCGCATCCCTTCTCAGCAGGCACCTTTGCGAATGTTAGAATCATGGACCACTAGCAGATATAAGTTTCTAGTGGAGTGGATTTGACATTCGATTTCGAATTTGCGGCTGGCTGGGTATCGAATGTCAAATCCACTCCATTAGGTCTTTTTTTGTTTCCAAATATTTCCGGCTTCGCAGACGCAACACGACGCAACATGTCCGCTTTTGCAAGATGAGTGCGTTGCCGGAAAGATGTCCCCCGAAGCTTAGAAGTGATTCCTAGCACGGCGCGGGCGGCGAAAATTCTTACAAAAAACTCATGTTAGATACCGTTATCCTCCTTACAGGCCCGATCGAACGAGCGGTTCTGCCGGCGGCGCTTGTCGGGCATAACCGCGATCTGACCGTGCTGCCGATCGAGCACGCAAGCGATCTCGCCGCGTTGCATGAAGACGTGTTGAAGCGCTCGCGCCTGATCGCCTTCGTGACGCCGGTGATCGTGCCGAAGTCCATTCTGAGCCGGCTCGGTTACGGCGCCTTCAATTTCCATCCGGGGCCGCCGAGTTATCCCGGATGGGCGCCCGCGCATTTTGCGCTCTACGATCAGGCGGCCGAATTCGGCGCGACCGTCCATGCCATGGTCGAACAGGTCGATGCCGGTCCGATCATCGAGTTCGCCTCGTTTCCGATTCCGCAGCACATCACCGTGCTTGGCCTCGAAGGTCTCGCCTATGCGCACCTGGCGTTCTTGTTCTGGCGCATGGCGAAATGGATGGCGTCGGATTCGGCGCCCCCGCCGGCGCGGCCGGTCGAGTGGGGGACTACGAAATACTCGCGCCAGAACTATCGCGCGATGTGTGAGATTCCGCTCGACATTTCCAAAAGCGAACTCGATCGGCGCCTTGAGATATTCGGCGGCAACTACTTTGGCGTGTCGCCGTCGATCCGTCTCCACGGTGTCGAGTTCCGCGCCGTCATGCAGCCTCAAGCGGTGGCTGAACTCGAGACGCTGGGAAGAACCTGAGTTTCTTTCAAGCGCGCAAAACCGAAACGCAGGAACTTTGTTCCCGCGCGCAACTCGCACGTCACCGCGACGCACGGCATACGAAATTACGGGAACCAAGGAACGGCGATTGCTGCATCGTGTTTTCTCTTCATCTTTGAAGGAGGACCACATGTTAGCAAAAACAGTCACCGCGGCATTGGCGAGCACCGCGTTGTTCGCAACCATTGCGTCGGCGCAGACGCCGCCCGTGACCACCGATCGCGCCGATAAAGCCGCAAGTTCGAGCGCGGCGAGTGCGGCCACGCTATCGAGTTCGCAAGTGCAGGGCGACTGGCGGGCCTCGAAGGTCGTGGGCTTGAGCGTCTACAACGACAACAACGAGAAGCTTGGCTCGATCAACGACCTCTTGATGGACAAGAGCGGGAACATCAAGGCGGTAGTGCTTGGCGTCGGCGGCTTCCTCGGCATGGGTGAGCACCTTGTCGCGGTTCCGCTGGAGAAAGTGAAATTCTCCAGCGAGCCCATCGCCTATACCGGTACCGCGAGCAGCGGCGCGGGCGGCGGCATGGCGACGCGTCCGGCTTCGCCGCCGCCAACCACTCCGCCGACCACGACGGGTTCGGCCGCAACCGCCCCCGCGGCCAAGTCCAATCCCTGGTATCCTGATCACGTCGTGTTCAATGCGAGCAAGGACGAGCTGAAGTCGATGTCCGAATTCAAATATACGGAGTGAGCCGTATCGAGCTGAGCGGCCGAACGGATCAGCGCGCCCGGTTTTGCCGGGCGCGCTCTGCTTATGCAGGACTTTGCGCCTATCAGCGTCGGCATCCCGATGTTAGTCTTGCCGGCGGCAGAGGCGTCTGCCTCCTGCCTAATACCGAACGGGAGGACGAGACATGACCGAAAGCGTCTACAAAGTCATTGAACTGATCGGTACCAGCAAAGAATCATGGGAGAAGGCGGCCGCGGCCGCCGTCGAAAGGGCCAGCAAAACGCTGCGAGATCTTCGCGTCGCCGAAGTCGTCAAGCTCGATCTGCAGCTTGATGCCAAAGGCAAGGTTGAAGCCTACCGCGCCAAGCTCAACGTCTCGTTCAAATTCGAGGATTGAAAGCGCTCGAGCTCAGGTATCCGATAAAGAAAAACGCGTCCGGTTTACCGGGCGCGTTTTTTTGCAATGCGGTAGATTGATCAGCTCATGTCGCGCGGGTCGATCAAATCCATGCTCGGCGGTCACACGCTACCGCTTACCTTTCATCATCGGCGCACGACTGTTTCCATTTGTTGCAGATAGATCACTTCTAGCCGCAAAACGCGTTGGAACCCGCGAAAGTAGAAACGTATTCGTCGCCTTTGGAGGCGCTAGCGCTATGCTCGGGGCAGCTTTCTATTTTTCTGAATGAGTCGTTTGGAGGGGGGCGTCATGAAGAAGATCGCATTGCTGCTTTCTGCATTGGCTTTCGGAACCAGCACGGCAATGGCTGCGGATTTACCTGTCAAGGCGCCGCCGGTGCCGTATATCCCTGAATTCAGCTGGACCGGCATTTACGTCGGAGCCAACTTCGGTGGCGAGTGGAACTCTCAGAAGGCGTTCTGGCCCAACAGCGTTGGCACTGTTAACTTCAACCACAGTTCTTCGCAGGGCGTCGGCGGCTTGCATTTCGGGGGACAATACCAGTGGAGCAACAACTTTGTGCTCGGCGGAGAAGTCGCCTGGTTCTCAAGCTTCAACGACAGTCAGGTTGCCGGTACGCCGCTTTCCGGTTGTCCTAATGCCGCCTTCACTTGCACAGCCGGCCTGGAAAGTATCGTCACGGTCGGTCCGCGCCTCGGCTACGCCTGGCGGGACGTCCTGTTCTACGGCACCGGCGGCTGGGCGAGCGGAGAAATCGATACCAGTGCTCTCGGCGCGCGCGGTTTCCAGGACAACTTTAGCAAGCGCCATGACGGTTGGTTCGCAGGCGCCGGCGTCGACTATGCGGTCTGGAAGGGCAGGCAGACGGCGATCATCATCGGCCTGGAGTACAAGCACGTCGATCTTGGCACCGCCACGATGATCAGCCCGGTGGATGGGGTCACTACCTGCACGGGCGTCAATTGTCGTACCATCCGAACCAGCACGGACGTCGTTCAGGCAAAGTTTTCCATCAAGTTTGACCCGATCACGCCGCTTGCGCCGGTCGTGGCGAAGTACTGACGAACGCGGTCATCTAAAAATCAAGGGCCCTGACTTCGGTCAGGGCCCTTTTTATTGATGTGCGTCGTCGATGCCTCGGTGAAACAGGCGTGCGTCAGTTCGTCTTCACCAGCGGGCAATTACCCTTGTCGAGCGGACGGAACGCTTCGTCGCCGGGAACCGTGGCAAGCAATTTGTAGAGGTCCCACTCGCCCTTCGATTCCTCAGGCTTCTTGACCTCGAACAGATACATGTCGTGGACCATGCGGCCGTCGATCCGGATCTTGCCGCCCTTGGCGAAGAAGTCGTTGACCGGCGTGGCGCGCATCTGCGCCATCACCTTGAGCGAGTCGTCGGTGCCGATGGCCTCGATCGCCTTCAGGTAATGCATGGTTGCCGAATAAAGGCCTGCCTGGATCATGGTCGGCATGTGGCCGACCTTGTCGTTGAAACGCTTGGAGAAGGCGCGCGACTCGTCATCGCGATCCCAGTAGAAGGCGTCGGTGACGATCAGGCCCTGCGTCGCCTTGGCGCCGAGCGAATGCACGTCGGTGATTTCCATCAACAGTGCGATCATCTTCTGGCCGGCCTGGGTGATGCCGAACTCGGCCGCCTGCTTCAGCGCGTTGGTGGTGTCGCCGCCGGCATTGGCAAGCCCGATCACCTTGGCCTTGGAGGCCTGCGCTTGCAGCAGGAACGAGGAGAAGTCGGACGAATTCAGCGGATGGCGGACTTCGCCGAGCACCTTGCCGCCGTTCTCCTTGACGACGTTGGCGGCGTCGCGCTGCAGCGCCATGCCGAAGGCATAGTCGGCGGTGACGAAGAACCAGGTGTCTTCGCCGCGCTTGACCATTGCCTTTCCGGCGACGTTGGAGAGCGAATAGGTGTCGTAGGTCCAGTGCACGGTGTTGGGCGAGCAGGCGACGCCGGTGAGGTCGGACGTGCCGCCGCCGGAATTAATGTGGATCTTGTTCTTCTCGCGCGTCAGCGCCGAGATCGGCAGCGCGACCGAAGAGGTCGGCACGTCGAAGATTGCGTCGACCTTTTCGTTGTCATACCAGTTGCGGGCGATGGAAACGCCGACGTCGGGCTTGTTCTGGTGATCGGCAGAGACGATTTCGACGGGCTTGCCCTTTACCTTGGCGCCGTAGTCGGCGACCGCCATCTGCACCGCGGCGAGCGAGCCCTTGCCGGTGGCGTCGGCGTAAAGGCTCGACATGTCGGTCAGGACGCCGATCTTGACGACGTCATCGGAGATTTGTGCACTCGCCGCTCCACCGGACGCGACAAGGGCGGATGCGGCCAGCAATGCGGCTGCAAATGATTTCATAGTCCCTTCTCCCTGGATATTGGTGTTGTTTTATCCCTTGTTTTAACCGGCTTCGCCGCCGCGCGCCAAGCCTGAAAAGGCCGCCTCCGACGCCGCCGAAATGATTAACGCGGTTGATTAACGAGCGTGCAGGGAGAGAGGCGAAGAAATCGTGCGGCGCGGAAATTAGTCGGGCTCAAAGGCCCGGCAGCGCGGCCACGGTGACGCTGATGGTGCCGGAGACCTCGGCGATCAGCCGCAGCGTCTTGGAATCGTAGGCAATGTCGGACAGCGCGAGGTTCGTAATATCCGTCGTCACCCGCACCACGTTGTCGTTCTTTTGCAAGTCGGAGATGGCGCTTGCGATCATTTTCTGCGCATCGCCCAGGAACGGCTTGAGATCGACGGTCGTCTTCTCGGCCAGCACCTTTTGCAGATGCGGCATAACGGCGCGTGCCGCCGCGCCGAGCAGCCCGAAGGCGGCCTCGGACTCCACCGCCATCTCGACGTTGGTGAGCCGCAGGATCTGGTTGGCCTGGTCGAGCACCGGCTTGCCCCAGATCTGTACGGTGGCCTCGCCGCCGAAGGAGAAGAAGCTCGACTTCTCCTTGGCGTTGATCAGAAGCGAAATCAACAGCCGGTCTCTGGAGGCGGAAACTTGCACGCCTTTCACGGTTACATCGACCGAACTCGATCCGTCTTCGGGAAAATGGCGCCCGATCAACTGTGCTTCCACCAGCTTGTCGACGTCGGCAAAGGGAATGTCGATCGGGATTCCGATCGAGACGAGCGGCTGTGTCGGCGGCACGATGGAAAGCTTGTCGGGAAACGGGCACATCGGCACGGTCTGTTTCGGCGTGATGCGGGTTTCCGCCTCGATGCCAAGCGTCATCGTGATCGTAGTGGCGTTGACGCTGGGCTGTACCGCGACCGCTCGTGTCGGCCGCAATTCCAGCCACAGCGGCGGAGCGGAAGCGTTGCCGGCTGTGAGCGGAATCGAACGGCAGGCCTTGCTCCACTGAATCCGCGCATTGCGCTCGAACGAGGGATCGTTGCGAATGCGATTGCCTGCGGCGTTGATCTGGTCGGCGACATTCTGGTCGATCAGCGGCTTGACCTGTGCGGGCACGTTGAGGCGGGCGCCGGCGACCGCGAGACTGGTGTCGCCGAGATTAACCTGGCCGCTCAAATTGGGCTCGATCCGCCAGGTGGCCGAGAACTTCGGACGGGCGCTGACGGTCACATTACCCTTGATCTCGGCGCTGGCATTCACCCCCTTGATGTTGATGCTGCCGATCTGCTTGGCGACGTTGCCGCCAAGCAGTCCGCCGATAGCATCGCCAACCGCGCCGGTCGTCTTGGCCGCCAGCGAACCCGTGACGTTCAGTTTTCCGCTCAAGCCGGTGGTCAGCGACAGCACGTCCTGACCGCCGGCGACCCCGATCGGTCCGCGCGAGGCGGTCCAGCCGATGTCGGCGTTTTGCAGGACCTGCGACACCGGATTGTCGGCCTTGCCGGAAAAGTTGCGCGGCGTGCCCCGGTCGGCGGCATCGCGGACCGCGGAGATGGGAATGGCGATCTGGGCCATGATCACCGAGCTGCGGGGGGCGGGCGGCAACGGCGGCAGGTCGGCGACGACAGCCCCGGAGCCGGGGCTGCGCGGAAAAAGCCAGTCCATCGCCTTCAAACCGGCGAAGAACGAGACCGCGACCACCGCGATCCCGATCAGAATGACTTTAAGACGCATCGTCCCCCCGGACTAATCCAGTAAGAGTCTATAGGGCCGGGGTGGAGGGCGCTACCCTGCCTGCCGGTAACTCGATATGGCCCTAGATATGACTGAACGCGCCGGCGGCAATATGGTCGGATTGTTTCGGTCAAGAAAACAACCGTCAGAACAGTTAGAAGGAAGGGGCGGGGGGACGCCGCGCCCTTCTATCAGTATGGCGGTTCAGAAGTCCGCATTCTTGTTGCCGCGCGTTCGCGATGCGGACTTCTGAACCCAAGCCATACTGACCAACCAATAAGTTGCTGGAGTTCCTTTGATTCCGAAGTTCGCAAACGGTGGTGCCGCAAGGCTGAGCGAACTTCGGAATCGGAACACCAGTGTCGGGACTTTGGGGGAAGTCCCTGGGGAAACCTGGCTTAGGAATTTAGCTTCGCTCGCGCAGCGAATTATCGGCGCGGCGATCCATCGGCAGCACGATCACCTTGGTGCCGACGCTGACGCGTGAATAGAGGTCGCTGACATCCTGGTTGATGAGGCGGATGCAGCCGGAAGAAACATGGGTGCCGATGGTCGAAGGCGCATTGGTGCCGTGAATGCGGTACACCGTGCCGCCGAGATACATCGCGCGCGCGCCGAGCGGATTGCCGGGGCCGCCGGCCATCTGACGCGGCAGATAGGGCTGACGCGCGATCATTTCCGGCGGCGGAGTCCAGTCGGGCCACTCGGCCTTCTTCGTGATCGTCTGCACGCCCGACCAAGTGAAGCCGTCGCGGCCGACGCCGATGCCGTAACGCATCGCCTGTCCGTTACCGAGCACATAATAAAGATACGTGTTCGGGGTATCGATGATGATCGTGCCCGCCGCTTCGCGGGTGGAATAGTTGACGATCTGGCGCTTGAAGCGCGCCGGCAATTCGAACGTCGCTTCGCCCTCGTCTGACGGCGCCGGCTGAACAGCCTGCGGCGATTCCTGCATCGGGAAAGGAAACAGCGGGCGCGGCGCGGCGGTAGCTGAACTTGTCAACGTCACGGCGCCGACAACGAATGCCATGCTCGCAAAAGCGCCGAAGGCTCTGAAATTGAACATCTGCCGTTCCCTGTTCCGCGACCGCTCCAAGTCGCGTCGTTGGGATCAATCCTTAACGGCAAAACATTTCCGGACGTTTTCGCAGGTCGTCGAAAATCGCTTCGCCGCATTCATCAATTTTTTCATCTCGTTGTCATGAAGCGGCGAAACGGAGCCTGAAAAGAGCACGAATCCCGGAAAAGCGGCCGCCAGGCGAAAATCGAGGTCGTTAACCTCTGTGACGTCACACGCTTGAAATATCTCTGACGCAACGTCGCGCCGAAAAGAATCAGCAAGGCTGAATCGGAAGGCATTGGCCGATGCGAATCCTGATCGCGACAGACGCTTGGCACCCTCAGGTCAACGGCGTGGTGCGCACGTTGACCTCGCTCCAGCGCGCCGCTGGCCCGCTCGGCGCGGAGATTCAATTTCTGACGCCCGAGGGTTTTCCCTCGATGGAGTTGCCGACCTATCCGGGCTTGCGCGTTGCGTGGACGAACCGGCGCGAGATCGCAGCCAGAATCGAGGCGGCCAATCCGGAAGCGATCCACATCGCGACCGAAGGCCCGGTCGGCTGGGCGGTGCGGGCCTATTGCCGACGGCGCGGGCTCGCCTTCACGACCTCCTATACGACGCGCTTTCCGGAATATATTGCGGTCCGCTCAATCATTCCGGCGTCGGTCAGCTACGCGGTGCTGCGTTACTTCCATAACGCGGCGGCCACCACGATGGTCGCGGTGCCTTCTCTTTATAACGAGCTTTCCGCGCGCGGCTTCCGCAAGCTCGGTTTCTGGGGACGCGGCGTCGATACCAATCTTTTCAATCCGGATCACCCGGCGATGCTCGATCTGCCGCGCCCGATCTTCATGACCATGGGACGCGTGGCGATCGAAAAGAACATCGAAGCGTTTCTGTCGCTCGATCTGCCGGGCTCAAAGGTCGTGGTGGGCGACGGGCCGCAGCGGCAGGAGCTCGAGAAGAAATATTCGGATGTGAAATTTCTGGGCGAAAAGAAGGGCGCTGACCTGACCACGCATCTCGCCGCTGCCGACGTCTTCGTGTTCCCGAGCCTCACCGACACCTTTGGCGTCGTGCAGCTCGAAGCGCTCGCTTGCGGCACGCCGGTTGCGGCCTTCCCGGTGACCGGTCCGATCGACGTGATATCGGATCATCCGATCGGCGCGCTCGACAACGATCTGCGCGCGGCGTGCCTGCGCGCACTCACCATGTCGCGCGAAACCTGTCGGCAGTTTGCGCTGGAGCGTTCCTGGGAAAACAGCGCGCGTCAGTTCATCGGTAACCTGAGTGTGTTGCAAGCTAGCCGGTCGCCGCGACCGGTCACTATCGCAACCGAGAGTCACGCGGTGGGCGGCTAAGGATCAAGCCACATCATGGAGGCCGGACACGGCAGTGCCGATCCAGCCCGAACGAGGAAGAACGAGAAAATCATCATGGCAGAGAGCATCAAATTGGACGGCACCGAGTTGGATTTCGATCGCGAGATGGTCGAACAGGCATACGACCGCTGGGCGCCGGTTTACGACCTCGTATTCGGTGGCGTGTTCTCGAAGGGCCGCGACGCCGCGATCCAGGCCACCAACAAGATCGGTGGCCGCGTGCTCGAGGTCGGCGTCGGCACCGGCATTTCGCTGCCGCTTTATTCGCCGAACGTGCGCATCTTCGGTACCGATATTTCCGAAGCGATGCTCAACAAGGCGCGGAAGCGCGTCACCGAGCAGAAGCTGAAGAATGTCGAGGGCCTTGCGGTGATGGACGCCGAGAAGCTCGAATTCGAGGATGACGCCTTCGACGTCGTGATGGCGCAATATGTCGTCACTGCCGTTCCCAATCCGGAAGTCGCGCTCGATGAATTCGCCCGCGTGCTGCGACCGGGCGGTGAACTCATCATCCTGACCCGCGTCAGCGCCGATGAAGGCGTGCGCCGGGTCATCGAGCGGGGGTTGCAGCCAGTGGTGCGCCACCTCGGTTTCCGTACCGCCGAGTTTGCCTGGTCGCGTTACACGAACTGGCTGGCGGGCGCCAGGAAAGTGGAATTGGTGGAGCGCCGCCTGATTCCGCCGTTCGGCCATTTCTCGCTGGTGCGGATCCGGAAAATCGCCAAGTGAAAATCGCCAAGTGAAAATCGACAAGACCAACTGAGCCAACCAAGTTCTTGCAAGCCGTTGTTCGCTGGCCAGAGTTTTATGACAGCCTCATAGCGTAATGGTTTGTGACATTATCATGATGTCACACACCGGACATCGAAATCCTGTAACGTTCCTTCGACTCATCTTTTGGGGAAGACCATGATCAAGAATTTCCTGGAACAGCTGCGGATCCAGCGTTGGGACGACCATCGCTTCTATCACCACAGCCGGATCAATCAGAGCCTGCACTTCGTCAGCGCCGTGAGCTTCCTGATCGGCTACGTCATGATGTTCTTCGATCCCTTGATGTCGGCGCTGATCGGCTGGTTGGTTTCGATGACCTCGCGCCAGGCCGGGCATTTCTTCTTCGAGCCGCGCGACTACGACCATCTCAACCATGCGACCCATGAGCACAAGGAAGAGATCAAGGTCGGCTACAACCTGCGCCGCAAGATCGTGCTGATGACGATCTGGGCGCTGTCGCCGGTGGTGCTCTATGCCGATCCGACCCTGTTTGGCCTGTTCACGCCCTGGGCTACCCCGGTCGACTTCATGCGGCAGGTCGCCAAGATCTGGCTCGTGGTGGGCGCCGGCGGTCTTCTGTTCCGCACCGTGCAGCTCTTCTTCATCCGCGACGTCGAAACCGGCCTCGTCTGGATGACCAAGATCCTCACCGACCCCTTCAACGACTTCAAACTTTACAGCAAGGCGCCGCTTGCGCTTTTGCGCGGCGAGCTGATCGATCCGGGCCTCGACATCATCGAGCACAACGAGCTCATCGAAAAGCACGCCTGAGATCCAAGACGTTGCGCCGTTACGACTCCTCGAATGCCCGGTCTTGCGCCGGGCATCTCTTTTTCCCACATCGCCGCGCTTGCTGGAGGATGACTGGATTTGATGGCGCCTCTTATCCCTCCCCCGCGGGACGCGCGGGGAGGGTGGCCGTCGCGAAGCGGCGGTCGGGTGGGGGCGTTGCCATTCCTAAGAAATCGAATATCGCGAGGCTGTATTTTTACCCCCACCCCGGCTCGCTTTCGCTCGCCGACCCTCCCCGCAAGGGGGAGGGAGAAGAAAGAGCCGCAGCCATAGGCGATCGCCGAGCCGCTCCCGTGCGAGGGATTAGAGGAACATCAGCGCCTGAACCGGCTCGCCAGCATCTCTTTGAGGATCTGGCGGCGGATCGCCTTGTTGGTCAGCGTGGGCAGATGCCACCACCAGCCGTCGCGCTTCATCTTTTGCGCGGCCGTGACAAAGCGGCTCTCCACTTCCGCGAAATCGGCGTCGGTGAAATTCAGGCTGAAGATCAGCCGCCCGGTGCCGACCCAGCTCAGCGCGAGGCCTTCGGCGCGCAGGTAATACTGGAGCATCCAGTTGTAGCGGGACGGCTCGGTGTATTGCACCGTCCAGACCGAGGAGAAGTTGGCGACGCGGACGGGAAGGTCTTCCGCCTCACACCGCGCGTTGAGCGCCTCGGCGCGGCCGTTCCAGGTCTCGTCCAGCCTGTCATAGATGCTGCGGAAGTTCGGGCTCGCCAGACGCGACAGGAACTCGTCCATCGCCGTCATCACATAAGGGTGCGAGTTGAAGGTACCGCGCGCAAAACAAACGTCCGCCGGTCGATCGTCACGGAAGCGGCGCATCAATTCCCTCTTGCCGCAGACGACCCCAATGGGAAGCCCGCCCGCAAGGCTCTTGCCGTACGTCACCATATCGGCGCGCACGCCGAAATATTCCTGCGCGCCGCCGGCAGCAATCCGGAAGCCCAGAAACACCTCGTCGAAGATCAAGACGATGCCGGCTTCGGTGCAGACCTCGCGCAGTTGCTTCAGCCAGGTGGTATAGGCCTCGCGATCGAAATGCGCAGTTCGCGAAGAATCGACCAGTGCGGAATCGCCGGGCGCATTCGCGTTCGGATGCAGCGCCTGCAACGGATTGACCAGCACGCAGGCGATGTCGCTGCGTGTTCGCAAAACACGCAGCGTCTTCTCCGACATCTCGGCGAGCGTATAGGTCTCGTGCGCGGCGATCGGATTGCCGACGCCGGGCTGCACGTCGCCCCACCAGCCGTGATAGGCGCCGGCAAAGCGAACGAGATGGGTCCGCTTGGTGTGGTAGCGCGCAAGCCGCACCGCCTGCATGACGGCCTCGGTGCCGGACATGTGGAAGGAAACTTCGTCCTGGCCGGAAATCTCACAGATGCGCTTGACGTTCTCGGCGACGACGGGATGGTAGCTTCCGAGCACGGGTCCGAGTTTTTCGGCGCGCTTCTCGCCCGCGGCGATGCACTCCTTATAGAAGTCGTTGCCGAAGATGTTGACGCCGTAGGAGCCGGTGAGGTCGTAGAACACGTTGCCGTCGACATCGGTCACGGTGACGCCGGAGGACGTTTCCATGAAGGCGGACGTGCCGAGGTTTTTCTGCACCAGGTGAGAGAACTGGAACGGCACGCGATAGGCGCGGGTGAATTGCAGGTCGGAGATCTGCGTGACGGCTTCCGCCGTCATCTGCCGGCCCTTGGCGTAGCGCTCGGCGTAGAGTTTTGCGAGCGCAAAGAACGCGTCCTTGCGTTGGCCGGCGATATCAGGCGGCGCGCCGTCGGCGCTGAAGTACTGGTCGCCGGAGAATTCGTAAAACGGCAGCAGGCGCGCCACGCGCCGCGACATTTTCGAATGTCCGGCCAGCGAGCGGTGCTTGGCCCGCGACAATTCAAGGCGTGCCTTGATCTTCGGGATGGTAACGGCGGCGCCGGCCACCGCTACCGCGGACAATGAGAGAATCGGGAGTGACGAATCCATGCCAGAAGCGCTAGCCGGTCGATCTGACAGATTCATGACAGTGAAGGGCCTGATCGCAGCCCTGACCGAGCAGGAGGACCTTAATTTCCTCCTGACCAACCGCATTCCGCGGGCCGCCGTCACCCGCTTCATGGGCTGGTTCAGCCAGATCGAGAACCGCTATGTGTGTGCCGCATCGATCGCGTGCTGGCGGCTGTTTTCGGACCTCGACCTCACCGAGGCCAGGAAGAGCGAATTCAAGAGCCTGCATGATTGCTTCACGCGCGAGCTCAAGGAAGGCCTTCGCCCGTTCGATCCCGACCCCAATATCGTGACCAGCCCGAGCGACGCGATCATCGGCGCGCATGGCGCGATCGAGGATACCGAACTGTTCCAGATCAAGGGCGCGAATTATTCGCTGCTCGATTTATTGGGGATGCCGGAACTGGTGGACACGCATCGCAACGGCCGCTTCGTCACCTTGCGGCTGACCTCGAGCATGTATCATCGCTTCCACGCGCCGGCCGATTTTGCGATCGAACGCGTGACCTTCATCAGCGGCGACGTCTGGAACGTCAATCCGATCGCGCTCAAGCGGGTCGAAAAATTGTTCTGCAAGAACGAGCGCGCGGTGATCGAGACGCATCTCGTCACCGGCGAGGCGCTGACGATTGTGCCGGTCGCGGCCATTCTGGTGGCGAGCCTGCGCTTGCACTGCATCGAGGCGACGCTGAACGCGCAGACGCGCGGGCCCACCGTGTTTCCTTGCGACGCGCACATGCAGAAGGGCGACGAACTCGGCTGGTTCGAGCACGGCTCGACCATCATCGTGCTGACGCCGGACCGTTTCGAATTCTGCGACAATGTCCGCGAGGGCGTGCGGATCAAAGCCGGGCAACCGTTGCTGCGAAAGCCGTGAGTAAGCGGCGGGATTTTCGTGCCCGAGGCGAAAATGAAAATCCATCGTCGATTTTGTGGAACTTCTGACGTATAAAAAACATGAGTTGATTGGACTCGAAATTTCGTCAGGGATGAAGGATGGCGCGATCGCCTGTTCTGGCGGCGGGAGGTATTGTGTTGCGGCAGTCGAGGCCGCCGCTGATCGCGGTGGTGCGCCTGCGCAAGGGCAACGAATGGGTTTTGCCCAAGGGCAAGCTCGACGACGGCGAAACGCCGCGCGATGCGGCGATGCGCGAAGTGTGGGAAGAAACCGGGCACGACGTTTCCGTGCACGAGTTCCTGGGAACGCTGGCCCATGACGCCGGCGGACGCTCCAAGATCGTTCACTATTGGCGGATGGAAACCCAGGGCGGCCCGACCCGCGATCTGATGGACGATGTGCGGGCGGTCGACTGGCTGCCGCTGGAGGCCGCCGTCGAACGGCTGTCGCGCGATCATGAACGCGCCTTTCTTGCCAATGTCGGACCGCTGGCGCTGGAAGCCGCGGCGCTCGCGAAGCGGTCGCGCGAGGCAAAGGCGCCCGCACCGGTCAAGCGGCGGCGGCGCCGCACGATGGCTGATAAGCCTGCGATTTCTCCGCCGGTTGCGCCGTCGTCGGATGAGGTGGTGGCGATCGAACGGAACGCCGTTGAAGCCGGGGAGACTGGCGTCATCGAACATGATGCCGTCGAGCAGAACCATTCGCTGCCCGACGACGATGCGATCGATGCATTCGCTTGCCTGCTCGCGCGCCAGATCGAGCCATCGCCCGCGAAAGCCGAGCGCTCCGATGCGGCGTCTTGTGTACCCCGTCGTGAAGCGGGGCGAGAGCGAGACGATGTGACGACGGTGGAAGCGCCGCAACGCTCAGGCATCAACGTGATGCAGCGCGTGCGGGGCTGGCTGCGGCGAGCGGTCTAGTTCTCATCCCTCCCCACAAGGGGGGAGGGATAAGAAACTACCTTCTTTCCTTCGGTGGCTTTCTCGGCGGCGGTGCGCGCCGTGGCGGCGCGGCTCCCCGGTTCGGCGCGCCACCACGGCGCAAGGCGGGCGCCGCGGCTGGCGCATTTGCCGGCCGCTGCACGCCGGGCGGCTGTCCCGGCTGGCCCTGTTGGTTGTTGCGGTTCTGCTGCTGCGGGCCACCCGGGCGCAGGTTGTTCCGCCGCTGACCCGGCGCGTTGCGCAAGTTGTTGCGGTTTGGATTGGCGCGCCGCAAGGCGCGTTGCTCGGTCACCACGCGGCGTCCGACGGCTTGCGCGGCGTGCACCTGGCGCACAAAGCCCTGATCGCGCGCCGCCTCTCGCGGCGAGATCACAAGCGCCGCCGCCGTGATGCGGCCGCCGGCGCTCGCGCGAAGCGTGAAGCCGCTCGATCCTTGTGTCAGCGAACCGAGCCGCGCGCCGGCGCGGTCGTTGACGTCGATGGTGCCGACATGGCCGTCCGGATCGGGATAGAGCTTGATGTTGTGCGCGCCGCCGCCGGCGCCGTTCACTTCGACGAGACCGGTGGTGCCGCGAATGCCAAGCGTCGCGGTCGGCGTCGTGATCTTCATATTGCCGGTCTTGGCGACCGCGGAGGCGACAAAGGCCACCGTGCCCTTGGTGATGTCGAACAGCGCCGAATTCTTCTTGCCGCCGTCCTCATAGATGAAGTCGTCGACCGTGATCGAGGCGCTGGCATTGAGGTTGAACGTGGTTTCGTCGTTGAAGGTGACGCCGAGGGTCGAACTCGCCGACGTCTGCAGGACGTCGTTGAGGTAGATGTCGTCCTTGAGCTTGAGCGGAACCGGGCTCTGATTGTTGCGCGTCACGGTGGCCGTGCCGGTCAGCGTGGCAACATTGCCGATCGGCTCGTCGGAAGCCGCCGGCTGACCCGAAGACGCCGCATTTGGGGCAGGTGCGGTTGCGGCCGGGGCAGGTGCGGGCGTCGCCGGCTGGGCCTGTGCCATCCGGATCGTCGTCATGCTCGCCGGTAAAATGACGCCTTGTTCGATTCCACCGGGGATCGCGTAAGCCAAAGCGGGGCTGGCGAATAATAGCCCGGCGAACAAAGCGAACCTCCCCGATAGCCGTCGCCGCGCCGCGTTTGGTCCGCCGTCACGCGAACCCGTCGATAAAAGGTGCATGCCCCGCCTTCAATTCGCCCGTTTGAAAACAATTTTGCCGATCGTTTTTGGTCACGGCAAGAAGTGTCTTTGCGCAGGGGATTGAGGCGTTTTGCGCCTGAATGCGGCATGAACGTCAAAACGGCGCTATTGGTCATTGCCTGCGACAAACGCTGGGCGGTTGCGCGAGGGAGCGTTGGCGATGACCCGCCGTCGCTCGCTGCGCGAGCTATGGCGCGCTTCGAGTCCGCCGAAGCGGCCCGGCGCGTAGGCGGAAGCAATCCAGAATTTGTTCGATTGGCTGGATTGCGGAGCCTGTCATCGGGCGCGCATTCGCGCGACCCGTTGGCTTTCGCTCGCAATGACGGCAATCGCGCGCAAAATAAAACCGGCGGCTGGTGATCCAGCCGCCGGCTTTATTTTTTGATGAGTCTTATGTCCTAGAATACGCCGAGCACGATTGCGCCGACGAAGGCGAAAGCGACATAGGCTGTCACCACGCTCAACTTGCTGACGAAAGGACTCAAGGTCATCGCAAACCTCCCGAGGTCAAGACGTGACCGCCATAACGCGCAAAGCTAGCGATCCGTTCCATGGCAAAAAAGTCAGCGTTGCTGTCTATCCGGGCCATCTCGGCAGCGCACAACGGTTGGTCACGTGGTTAAAGAGTCGTGAAAACAAGGCGTTGATGAGTCCTTAAATAAATTGGTTGAAGTTCTCCCGCATGACGCGCGGAGTTCGTTTGTATCTCGTCGGCTCCTTCGTCCTTGTATCGCTAGCGGGCTGTGGCCGCGGATTCTTTTCCGAGGAGCGCGAGCCGTGGCGGGCCGAGGCTGAAATCGCGTGCCTGAAATCCGGCAGCGTCAGGGAAGGCCCTGATCTGGTTCGGATAAGCCCGATTTCCGGTCCCGGCGCTTGCGGCGCCGATTTCCCGCTCAGGGTTTCCGCGATCGGCGAAGGCTCAGCCAGTTTTGGTTTTGCCGACGAGGACATTCGCCCGCCCGCGACCATCGGCAATCAGCCGCGCTGGCCGGCCGGCCAGCAGCCATCGCCTCCGCCACCATCGTCATACTATCGGGACCAGCCGGCCCGCGCGCCGAACTACGGCAACTCGAACTACGGCAACTCGAACTATGGCGGATCGGGTTATGGCGCGCCGTCCAACGGTCCGGTGTCGTTGCGCGCGCCGGGCGTGACGCCGGATCAGGACGACATTCGTTTGCCCAGCGAAAGTGCATCGCATGGCTGGCAAGCCGGTCCGTCATCGCCTTACGCGCCGCAGCCCACTTATCCGCGTGACCGTTATGCCCCGAGCGTGCCGCAGCGCGTCGAGGCGCCACCCTCCGTGCCGTCGTATCAGCCGCCGCCGCGGCTGGGCCCCGGACCGATGCAGCCGGTCGCTGCGGGGCCCGTCGCAGTCAAACCGGCGGCAACGCTGGCTTGTCCGATCGTCTCGGTGCTCGACCACTGGCTCACCGAGACCGTGCAGCCGGCAGCGCAACGCTGGTTCGGCCAGCGTGTGGTCGAGATCAAGCAGATCTCCGCCTATTCGTGCCGGGGCATGAACGGCAATCCGAGCGCGCATATTTCCGAGCACGCCTTTGGCAACGCGCTCGATATCGCCGCCTTCACGCTCGCCGACGGACGCCATGTTACGGTGAAGGACGGCTGGCGGGGCTTGCCGGAAGAGCAGGGATTCCTGCGCGATGTGGAGGCGGGCGCGTGCCAGCAATTCACCACCGTGCTGGCGCCGGGTTCCAACGTCTATCACTACGACCACATTCATGTGGACCTGATGCGCCGCGCCTCGCGGCGTCTGATCTGCCAGCCCGCCGCGGTCTCCGGCGAGGAAGTCGCCTCGCGCGCCGTGCAGCGTAACCCTTACGCCTCGCGCGAGCAGTCCGTGACGGGATCGCTCGGCGCCCACAAGACCGCGTCCGCGCACAAGCGCGGCGAGAAGGTCAACGAGGAAGACGAGTTCGAGGACGAGTAGTGTCTTCGGAACAGGTCAACCTGTTCACGTTGCCCCGGATTTGCTAGGCTTTGTGCACCAACTTCCGGGGAGCCCGACGTGCTTGTTGTCGAAACTGCACTGCGCGGCGGCGCCGTATTTCTTCTGGTCCTGATCGCCGTACTTCTGGTTCGCGATGCGCGGCGCGTTCCAGCCGGACTTTTCGCGGCTCTGTTTGCGGCAGGCGTCGCCTGCTACGCCGTCGTCTCGACCTCGGTGTTTGCCGAAAGCCCGCCTGCCTGGCTATTGCCGCTGCGGGTGGTCGCGATGGGCAATCCGCTGGTCTTCTGTCTGTTCGCAGCCGTGCTGTTCGACGACGACTTCAGGCCATCCTGGTGGCACGCGCTGGCGTGGACCGCGCTGGTGGCGGCCGGCGCCTGGTGTCTGTGGATGGGGACGTCACCGGCCCGTATCGGCTTCAGCGCGATCGGGCTTGTCTGCAACGCGCTTGCCGCCTGGTATGCACTCGCCGAGCGGTCGCTCGACCTCGTCGAACAACGCCGGCGGCTGCGCACCGTCCTCGTGATGGTCATCGCCATTTATGCGGCGACGATCATCACGTCCGAGATCGTATTTCCCAAAGGCAGCGGCGGTCCGATGCTTGCGCTGGTCATCGGTGCGGGATTGGTCGCGATCACCACGGTCTTTGCGGTCGTGCTGCTTTCCGTCAATCGCGACGGCGCGTTGATTTCGTTCGACCAGGCCAGGCCGCGGCCGCTCCTTTCCTCGCCGATCAAATCAGCCGCAGAGGCAAACCTCATCGAGCCATCCGATCGGGACGAGGATATGCGGGAACTCCGGGCTTTGCGCCACCTGATGGAGCACGACAAGGTCTATCGCGAAGAGGGCCTGTCGATCGGCGGTCTCGCCGCGCGGCTCAATGTCAGCGAGCACGCCCTGCGCCGGCTGATCAACCAGCGGCTCGGTCACCGCAATTTCAATGCGTTCCTGAACGGCTATCGCCTCGACGAAGTGACGGCGGCGTTGGCCGATCCGGCGCAACAGGCGGTTCCGATCCTGACCATCGCCCTTGATGCCGGCTTTCAGTCGCTTGGACCCTTCAACCGCGCCTTCAAGTCGAGAACCGGCATGACGCCGAGTGAGTACAGGCGCGACCGCCTTGCACGTTCAGACCGCTTAGCGGCCGAATAGGACGTTTTTTAAAGAATCGGCTAGCCGATTTCGAATTCGGCGAGGTTCGCCTCAGGCTTCGGCGAGCGAATAGCTCTTCCTCCGCTCAGGATCGCACCGTTTTCGGTCCCTGGTGGAGTTCTTCCGATGCAAACCCTCCTCGATGCGCTCGCCAGCTTCTGGCAAATCTGGTCCCCCATGCTGGTCCTCGACGTCGGCCGTTATCTGGTCGCGGCCTGCGGATTGGCGCTGATCCTCAAACTTTTCTGGAACGTCGGTCTGAGCCGACGCAAGATTCAGGCGCGGTGGGCCTCGAATGCCGACGTCCGCCGTGAGATCCTGACGTCGCTGCGAACCGGATTGATCTTCTCGCTGAATGGCGCGGCCATCGTGTACGGCGTCATCTACGGCATCTTCACCGTCTATACCAACTTCGACAAGGCCGGCGTCGGCTATTTCGCGATCAGCCTTGTGGCGATCATCGTCGCGCATGATGCGTATTTCTATTGGACGCACCGGCTGATGCACCATCCGCGGCTATATCGTTACTTCCACCGCATGCATCATCGCTCGGTCGCGCCGACGCCGTTTGCGGCCTATGCTTTCGATGTTCCCGAGGCGCTTCTGATGGCGGCGTTCACGCCGCTGTGGCTGTTGTTCGTGCCGATGCATGGGCTCGGTCTGTTCCTGTTCATGGCCTTCATGATCGTTCGCAACGTCATGGGCCATGCCGGCGTCGAACTGATGCCGCGCTCGCTCGCCGACAGCCGCTGGTTCGGTTGGATCAACGCGACCACCCACCACGACCTTCACCATTCGAGCTTCCGTCATAATTACGGCCTTTATTTCACGTGGTGGGACAGGCTGATGGGAACGGAGCATCCTGCCTATCGCGAGAAACTGCGTGCCGGGCCAAAGGAAGAAGCTCGAGGGTACCAACCGCCTTTGGTGGTCGACGGGGCCGCCATGCCGGGTCTGGCGTCAACCGAATGAGATCGGCGGACCGGCTACCATTACATATTTCGCCCAATTCAGGTCTATAACGCTCCTCACGGCCGCCGCGGCCCAAAGGGAGTCACCGATGTCAGACCCGATCGATCGCCGCCGTTTCCTGGGAGCTTCCGTCATATCAGTTGCCGCAACGCAATTCTCCTTGAGCGCCTCCGCGCAGGCGCAAACGTCACCCTCGAGCGCAGCGAAAGCGGGCGGCAATACCTCTTTCCCCGCGCTGAAGCAGATCAATGCAGGCGCGCTCAATGTCGGTTATGTCGAGATGGGGCCCGCCGACGGCAAGCCTGTCGTCCTGCTGCACGGCTGGCCCTATGACATCCACGCCTTTGTCGACGTGGCGCCGGCCCTTGCGTCTGCCGGCTATCGCGTCGTCATTCCGCATCTGCGCGGCTATGGCACCACGGCGTTTCTGTCCGACACAGCGGTGCGCAACGGTCAGCCCGTGGCGGTTTCCGCCGACATCGTCGCATTGATGGACGCGCTCAAGATAGAGAAGGCGACGCTGGCCGGTTTCGACTGGGGCGCGCGCTCGGCGGATATCATCGCCGCGTTGTGGCCGGAACGCTGCACGGCGCTGGTCTCGGTGAGCGGCTATCTGATCGGCAGCCAGGAAGCCGGCAAGATGCCGCTGCCGCCGGCGGCCGAACTGCAATGGTGGTATCAGTTCTACTTCGCGACCGAACGCGGGCGATTGGGTTACGAAAAATATCGGCGCGAATTTTCCAAGCTGATCTGGAAGCTCGCTTCGCCGAAATGGAATTTCGACGACGCGACCTTCGAGCGCAGCGCAAAGGCCTTCGACAATCCGGATCACGTTGCGATCGTGATTCACAATTATCGCTGGCGTATGGGCCTGGCGGAAGGCGAGGCGAAATACGACGAGCTCGAAGCGAAGCTCGCGAAAGGCCCTGTCATCGCCGTGCCGACGATTACGATGGAGGGCGATGCCAACGGCGCGCCGCATCCGGAGCCATCGGCCTATGCGAAAATGTTCTCAGGAAAATATTCGCATCGCCTGATCACGGGCGGCATCGGCCACAACCTGCCGCAAGAAGCGCCGCAAGCCTTTGCCGACGCAGTGATCGACGTGACGAAGGGAGCTTGAAAACCTATCAGGCCGGTCTGGTTTTCCGGAAGAAAGCCAGCCGGCCATGTCGTCTTTGAGCCTGTGACGCGATACCTATGGTCCGAGTTGCACGAAACGCAATTCGCCCTTGACCAGATCGGGCACGACCACCATCAGGCCCTTCTTGTTGGGAAAGGCGCAGAAATCGGCCGGCCCTTTGAAATCGGTCGCCAGCTTCTTCATTCCCGTGGTCTTGTTCCACTGGAATAGCGATCCGGTCATCCAATCCGTCGCCAGCACGTCGCCATCGCTTGTCAGGTAAAGCCCGTCGAGCATGCCGATATTGTCGGACAGCAGCTCCGGCTCCTTGCCGGGCATCATCGAGTAGATGCCGCGCGGATCTTCCTTTCCTTTGAATCCGACCATCATCAGAGCCCCGCGCTTGCCAGGGTAGACCCCGTTCGGAAAAATCGATTTGTCCTTGAACAGTGCCGTGATCTTGGGCGCGGCAAACCTTTCCAGAAAATCGGCCGGTTCTATACGCACCACCTGATCGGAGCGGTTGTCACTGACATAGAGCGCATCCCCGATCACCGTCACATCATTGGCGAAAACGATGCCCGGCAGATCGAGCTTCCTTCCTTTCTTGGTCTTGAGATCGAATTCCCAAACCGAGTCGATGTCGGTGACCCACAGGCGGTCGTCCTTGATCCAGATGCCCTTCGGTTTATTGAGAGTCTGGCCCTTGGCCGGCAGAAAGCCATCCTCGAGGATTTTTCCGTCCAGCGATACTTTGGTGATCTTGCCTTTGCCGTCCTTGTCCCCCGGCTTCAGGTCGGGACCGAAGTCGCTGGTGTAAAGCACCTTGCCCTTGGGATCATAGGCGACCGATTCCACATGGCCGAAGCCGCCTACCGTCTGCTCCGACAGCACCTTCAGTTCTTTTGCCGATGCTTGCGATGCGGTCGTTGCCTGGCAAATGACCAGGAAAATCGACCACGCCAGGCCGAATGAAAATTTTCTCAACGCTATCACTCCTGTTCATTGCGGCGCAGTTCGGGGCATGGGGCCGGGCCGGATGCGCGAAGACTATCCGGCATCTTTTCTCCTGCAAAGAGCGGCTCGTGCCAAGCACACTTCACCGCTTCGACGGTTCTCCTGGCATGATTTGCAGCAGCGCGCCCGGGCTAATGGAAATCTGGCCGGTGAACGGCCGATCATGTGCAGCGATCAGCAACACCGAAACGGCCACGCCAGTCGCAAACAGGCCCAACGCGATGGCCGATGCCAGCCTGTTGTCGCAATGCACGATGGCGATCGCGAGCAACTCGCATATCGCCTGCAAATACAGGCACCACCATTTGACCGGATTAACCTCCGACTGGCTGATGATGATCCGCTGCCGGCGCGCGTCCAGTGCGGTCGCGAGGCCAGCAATGATTTCACGCTGCGCAGTTTGCTGGCCCGCTCCCTGCGGCGTCATCGCGACAACCAGTTGCAGCGCCTCGGCAAGCGCCGCCGGCGTAGCCCTCAGAGACGCCGTCTGGTGCGCCATGTCAGGCCATTCCACCGTCGCGGCCTGCTCGACGTAACTGCGAATCAGGCCCAGCAAACGCGCCTCCTGCTCGGCCGGCAGGCCGGCGGCGAGCAGCGTCACCGCTCGCAGCGCACTGGCCTCGCGGCTCACTGCAGCACCGGCATGATCATTGTCGGCCCAGACCTGCGCCGCGGTAAACGCAACGAACAGGCCGAAGATAATGCCCAGCACCGGCAGCATTCCCGGAGAAACCGCCTTGAACGATTTGGCGCGCTCTCCGGTCGCGAGCGCCGTCACGGCCGCGAAGATGATCGCGGCAAGCAGATAGGTAAAGCCGAATACGACCAGCGCCATCCACAGCACCGGCAGATAATGTATCCAGTCGCTCATCGCATTCCCCCGCGCTTTATCAAAGCACGGCGGGTGCGTTCGGGCTAGGCCCCGTGTCCGGATCGGGTCATTAGCGGAAGTCGAAAGAACGCCGCCCTTGTCTGCTTTGATCCCGAAGGCGGACATAGCGAGCGGAGGCGACGCGGTTCTTCGAACGGCTTGCCTGGTGATTGATGAACTCGCTGTGCTCGCAATGACGTGGGTGCGAGACGAAGCATTTGCTTTACACTTGACTCAATCTTGCCTGCCGCAACTGATTTGCCCGTCGTGCCAATTGGCCGCAGTTTTGCGTCGTTGCTGCGACGGGCAAATCACTGGCAGAATCCGCCGCGTCTCGTGCCCGAAAAGAGGGGCGCTTCGCGGTCGTCACGAACGTTGGATGCGGGATGCGGTGGACGGCTTGGCGCGACGGACGATCGCGCGCAAGGCGGACGGCGAAGTCGTGTGGTCCTGACGTCCCGACGCTGACGTCAAGTTGGCGATGATGCTTCGCATCACGCTGGCGATGGTGACAAGAAAGCCCGATCACCAAGGAGAGCGCGGAGTAAGCCGTAAAACCATCGCGCAGGGAATGCCGGAATGTTCGGCGAACCTGTGGTGACTAACTTGCGTGCGTTTTTATTTTGCACGCGAGGCTGCGGGTGAGCTTGATCACCCGGCATTCCCTGCGCCCTCTGTTTTTCGGAGAGGGGTGTTTGCAAGAACTCGGAGGCGATGGTCTCGCGGGAATGATAGGTCACGTCGGTGCAGGAAGAACTAGAGGTATTCGACGCTCGTCATCACAGGGCACAGCCGTTCGAAGAACGGCGTCGCTTCCGCTCGCCTATGCCCGGTGATCCACGTCTTGCCTTCTGCGCGACAGACAAAGACGTGGATGGCCGGGTCAAGCCCGGCCATGACGACGGAGAGGGTTTTCCGCGGTCAAGCAACGCAATCGCGATGCCCTCAATCCTTCTTCGTCGCATACGCCGCCAGAAACGTTCGCGTGGCGCTTGCGATCACTTGCTTGATGCGCTCGGGCGAGGGCGTGGGCGCAGCCTGAAAAATATACGGTTGGAACAACGAGGCCTGGCACATCTGTGTAAATTGGGTTGCGGCCAGCGGAATATCGTCGATGGCGAGTTCTCCCAAGCCAACGCGAACTTCGAGATAGGCAGTCAACCGCGCCGTCGTGACCGCGATGACGTTGTTGTAGAAATTCCGCCCGACCTCGGGCATTCGCTCGGCGATCGCCATCACCGTGCGGATCGCCGAGCCGCCGCCCGGCCGGCACAGCAACTGGATATAGGCCTGGCCGAACTCCATCAGCGTCGTGGTGACGTCCCGTTCGGGATCGAAATTGAAGGTCAGCTTGCCCTGTTCGAGGTTTTCCTCCTCGACGATGGCTTCGAACAGCCGGTTCTTGTCGGCGAAGTAGACGTAAAGCGTGCCCTTCGAGACGCCGGCGGCGCGTGCGATCTCGCCCATGCTGGCACCGTCAAAGCCCAAATTCATGAAGACCTTGCGCGCGCCGTCGATGATCTGCCGGCGTTTGCTGGAATCGACTTCTCCGACCAGACGGAGAGAAGATGGGTTCTCTGCAACCATTGGTTTAGCTTGCTCTTGGATTTACCGCCCGGGAACAACTTCGAAGGGTATTCCCCGTATATTGTCGGGGTACGATATATATTGACCGAACCGTTCGGTCAATGATAGTTTCATTAAGCTCGGCCGAGGCCCCCGTCTGGCCTTTGTCAGCATTCCATTTTGTAGTTTGTAGTGAGAAGGGGGCCGCGATGGCCGCAGCGAGAGATCAGGCCGCGCGAATTTTGCGCGAGGAGCCGGAAGTGGCGGGTAATGAGTCGGTCCACAAGGCTTCTCCCGAGATCGCCGAATCGATTCGCGCTCCGCATTCCGACGAGACCGCCCGCCGCAGCAACGAAGTGACGGATCGTCCTGCGGTTGCAAAGCCCGTGGCTTCGGACGTCGTCGCCGCGCCGGCAGCAAAACCTCAAAACCGCAAGAAGACCGTGTTCTTCGGCGCGGTCGCGCTGCTTGCGCTCGCCGCAGCCGCGTACGGCGTGCACTGGTTCCTGGTCGGCCGCTTCCACGTTTCGACAGACGACGCCTATGTGCGCACCAACAACACCGTGCTCGGCGCGCGCGTCTCCGGACATATCGCGACGATCTTGCCGCGCGACAACGCGGTGGTTCATGCCGGCGATGTCGTGTTCAAGATCGACGACGGCGATTACCGGATCGCGGTCGACGCCGCACGCACCCGCATCCAGACCCAGCAGGCGACGATCGACCGGATCGGCCGGCAGGTCACAGCCCAGGAAAGCGCGGCCGCGCAGGCGCAGGCACAGCTGGCCTCGGCCGAAGCTGGCCTCAAGCGCGCCGGTCTCGACTATGACCGCCAGCAGCAATTGAGCGAGAAAGGTTACGCCTCGCGCGCGACCTTCGAGGTTTCCGAAGCTGGTCGCGATCAAGGCACGGCGGCCGTGAAGTCGGCCCGCGCCGCGGTCGATACCGCGCAAAGCAATGTCGAAGTGGCGAAGGCGCAGCAGGCGGAAGCCCGCGCCCAGCTCATGGAATTGCGGACCACGCTTGCCAAGGCCGAACGCGACCTCGATTTCACCTCGGTGCGCGCGCCGGTCGATGGCACCTTCTCCAACCGCATGATCAACACCGGCGATTTCATCGCGGTCGGCCAGCGGCTCGGCAATGTGGTGCCGCTCGATGATGTCTTCATCGACGCCAATTTCAAGGAAACCCAGCTCAAGCGGATCAGGCCGGGACAGCCGGTGACGATCTCGGTCGATGCCTATGGCCATCGCAAGTTTGCCGGCTTCGTCGAGAGCATCTCGCCGGCCGCGGGCTCGGTGTTCACGCTGTTGCCGCCCGACAACGCCACCGGCAACTTCACCAAGATCGTGCAGCGTCTCCCGGTCAGGATTCGCGTGCCGAAGGATGTCGCGCGGCAGAATCTGTTGCGCGCGGGCATGTCGGTCTATGCCACCGTCGATACCACCGACGGCGCGGCCGATGCCGAAAGCGAGGCCGACCTCGATTCGCCGACGGCGACCCATCCGCAATAAACATGGCGAACGCCACAACCGCCAACCCGACGATGAGCGAGTCGGCCGATCGCATCGAGCCGCGGCGGCTGGTGGCGTTTCTGATCATGGTGTTCGGGATGTTCATGTCGATCCTGGACATCCAGGTCGTCTCGGCCTCGCTCACTGATATCCAGGCCGGTCTCTCGGCGAGCTCCACCGAAGTATCGTGGGTGCAGACCGCCTATCTGATCGCCGAGGTGATCGCCATACCGCTGTCGGGCTTCTTGTCGCGCGCGCTCGGCACGCGGCTGTTGTTTGCGATTTCGGCCGCCGGCTTCACCATTTCGAGTTTCTTCTGCGGTTTTGCCTCCACCATCGAGCAGATGATCCTGTGGCGCGCGATCCAGGGTTTTCTCGGCGCCGGCATGATCCCGACCGTGTTCGCTTCCGCCTATACGGTGTTCCCGCGCTCGAAATTCCATATCGTCGGTCCGATCATCGGCCTTGTTGCGACGCTGGCGCCGACGATTGGTCCGACCGTGGGCGGCATCATCACCGACCTGATGTCGTGGCACTGGCTGTTCTTCATCAACGTCGTGCCGGGCATCATCATCACCGTCGGCGTGCTGGCGCTGGTTGATTTTGACCAGCCGAATTTCGCATTGCTCGAGCGTTTCGACTGGTTCGGCCTGATCACCATGGCGGGTTTTCTAGGCGCGCTGGAATATGTGCTCGAGGAAGGTCCGCAATATGAGTGGTTGCAGGATACGTCTGTGGCGGCTTGCGCCGTGATCTGCGTCGTCTCCGCGGTCGCCTTTTTCTACCGTGTGCTGACGGCCGAGGAGCCGATCGTCGATATCAGGGCCTTCAAAAATCGCAATTTCGGCGTCGGCTGCCTGATCTCGTTCTGTGTCGGCATCGGCCTCTACGGGCTGACCTACATGTATCCGCGGTATCTCTCCGAGGTGCGCGGCTACAGCGCGCTGATGATCGGCGAGACCATGTTCGTCTCCGGCGCCACCATGTTCCTGATGGCCCCGATCGTCGGCCGGCTGATGCAAAAGGTCGACATGCGCCTGATCATCGCCTTCGGTCTTGTCGTCTTTGCGGCCGGCTCCTACCAGATGACGTGGATCACCCGCGACTACGACTTCTACGAATTGCTGCTGCCGCAGATCCTGCGCGGCATCGGCATGATGTGCGCGATGGTGCCGACCAATACGATTGCGCTCGGCACACTCGAGGCTGATCGCGTCAAGAATGCCTCGGGCCTGTTCAACCTGACGCGCAATCTCGGCGGCGCGGTGGGACTGGCTGTCATCAACGAGGTGCTCAACGATCGCACCGATCTGCACATCTCCAGGCTTCAGGATCGCGTCACCTGGGGCAACATGATGGCCACCGAGACGCTCAACGATTTCACCCAGCGCATGCAGGGGATGGGCGACGCCGCGTTGATGGCTTTGAAGCAGTTGTCGCAGATCGTCCATCGCCAGGCCGTGGTGATGGGCTATGGCGACGCGTTCTTCATGCTGACGCTGTTTTACGTCGGGCTGAGCATGATGGTCATGCTCTTGAAGAAGCCGAACCCGGCTGCCGTCGCGGGTGGCGGACACTAAGGTTGGTACACGTTGTTGTATGACGCCGGAATCCGTGGTTGAACGGCCGGCATGACGCAAGGCACGTCCATTCCGGCTCAAGGCACGCTGCGACGCGTGCAGGTTTTGTCCGCGCGGTGGATTGCGGCCATGCTCGCGCTGGCGGCTGCGGCCTGGCTCGTTGCGCTCGCAGGTTTGCTTGCGGTGGCCAATCGCGTTCACGACGACATCCCGGTGTCGCTGGCGGTCATGCTGCCGCTTCTGGCGTCGCATCCCGAACTGATTTTCGGCGGCGACAGCCGCATGCTGTATCAGGTCGATCCGCGTCTTGCGACGCAGTTGATCGGCAAGCCGGCGGGATCGGCGGTCAATATCGCCTATGACGCCGGCGAGCCGTTGGCGCTGCTTGCCGTCATACGCCGCGAGGGCGAGCTGTTCCGGAATGCGCATGTGGTCGTCAGCGTTTCGCCATTCCTGTTCAACGACGGCATACGCCAGGCCGTGTTCAATCCGCAGGACGTCGTCGCCCGGCTCGGCGTGTTCCAGCAAATGACGACCTATCTGCCGCTGCGCGTCTCGACGCTGATCCGCTTCATTCGCGAGGCCTTTGCTGCCCGGCTTGAATCCGAGCTGCATACCGCCCGCCCGGTGCAGTCGTTGGCAGCCTCGGGCCTGTTCTTTCTCGATAATTCGCAACCGGAAGATCGCTTGCCGGCCGCCCTCGGCGCCCATCCGCATTACGCCAACTGGAATATCGGCGGGCCGAAGGCGCGTTTCGAGCTCGGCGCGTTATGCGACATGGTGAAGTTGGCGCGGAAGGTGACCGTCGTCGTTCCGCCCTGGGCGCCGCGCTACGATCGCGAACGCGATTCCGAATGGAAAGAAAAGGACGCCCAGTATGTGGCGCTGGTCAGCGATGCCGGCCGCAGATGCGGCTTCGACGTCCTGGACATCACGTCGGTTCCGGGCGTCGCGCAGAGCAACTACGCCGATGAGATGCACGTCAATACGTCAGGCATACCGATCTATACGCGCTATCTGATGTCGCGACTGACACTTTAAGCTCCGCGATGCTGTTCTCCTCCTACACTTTCCTGTTTCAATTCCTGCCCGCCGTGGTGCTCGCCTTCGCCGCGGCGCGGCGCCATTCGCCGCGTGCCGGCATTCTGGTGCTGGCCGGTGCCTCGCTATTTTTCTATGGCGCGTGGCGGCCGGTCTATCTGCTGTTGCTGCTCGCCTCTATCGCGGCGAATTTTGCGCTCGGTCTGCTAATGGAGGATCCGCTTCGCCGCCGGACCGTCGGTACGCTCGGGGTCGCACTCAATCTCGCGCTGCTCTGCTATTTCAAATACACGAATTTCATCCTCGACAGCATCAACACGGTGACCGGCGCGCCGCTGCCATTCGTCAACGTCGTGCTGCCGCTCGGCATCTCCTTCTTCACGTTTCAGCAGATCGCCTATCTGGTCGACGTGATGCGCGGTGCGAAGGTCGAGCGCGACATCGTCGCCTATACGCTGTTCGTATCGTTCTTTCCGCACCTGATTGCGGGGCCGCTGGTTCACCATGCGGAGATGATCCCGCAGTTCAAGCGGGGACGCACGTCGCGTTCGGCGGCGTTGGCGGCGCGGGGATTGGCGATCTTCGCGGCCGGCCTGTTCAAGAAAGTGGTGATCGCCGACAACCTCGCGCAGTTCGTCTCGCCGGTGTTTGAGCATCTCGATGCCGGCGGCGCCGTCACGTCCTCGTGGGCGTGGCTTTCGATCCTGTCCTACACCTTGCAAATCTATTTTGACTTCTCCGGCTATTCCGACATGGCCGTCGGGCTCGCGCTGATGTTCGGTATTCGCCTGCCGGTCAATTTCCGTTCGCCCTACCAGGCGACGTCCATCATCGATTTCTGGCGGCGATGGCACATCACGTTGTCGCGCTTCCTGCGCGATTACCTCTACATTCCGCTCGGCGGCAACCGCCTCGGCGAACAACGGCGCTATCTCAACCTGATGCTGACGATGTTGCTCGGCGGACTCTGGCACGGTGCGGGCTGGAATTTCCTGATCTGGGGCGGTCTTCACGGTCTTTATCTGAGCATCAATCATCTCTGGCAGAAATGGCGCGGCGTCGCGGCGAAGGCCGCGTCCTCCAATCATCTTGCCGGCGTCGCCGCATGGGCCGTCACATTTGGCGCGGTAGTGATTGCCTGGGCATTCTTTCGCGCCAAGACTCTGGCCGGAGCGTGGGCGATGTTGAGGGCAATGTTCGGATTTGGAGGCGGGAGTTCGGCCTACGCTTCGCCCGGCATCCTGCGGGTGATGGATTTGCCGATCCTGGTCGGCGAAGAACGTCTGCTCGTGATCGGGGTCTGTGCGGTCGCGCTTTCGCTTACGATCGCGCTCTCGCTGCCCAATGTACCGCAGCTCTACGGCTATCGCGAATATCGGCACCCGCCGGAACCGTCACGCTGGCTGCGCTGGCGGCCGAACTTCGCCTGGGCGTCGTTGTCGGCACTGGCGATCGCCGTTTCGCTGTTTGGCATGTGGCAGCGGCTTGAATTTCTGTATTTTCAATTTTGAGTGTTGGTATCAAGCCCTCCGGCGGCAAGCGTCAACGTGTGGTGACGTCTGATGGGTCACCCCGCTGGATCAGCCGTGAAATGGAATGCTGCTCCATACCAGGGTCACGCCGGACAGAAACAAAAGCCCAAGCACGACGTCACGGAAATTGCCGTCGCTGAGCGCATGATAGGTGCGCGCGCCTAGCCACGCGCCGCCGATCGTCGCCGGCAGAACGAGAAGCGCGAGCCACATCGTCTCGTGCGTGATCAGCCCTGAGCCGGCCTGCGCGACGAGCGCGGCCGTCAGGATCGTCCAGTTGAACATCTGGAACAGGCCGCGCCGCTCGTCCTTGCCCCAGCCGCGCACACTCGCCCACAGAATGGGAACGGGACCGGAAAGACCGGCGAGGCCGCCAAGCACGCCGCCGACGAATCCGATGCCGGTGTCGGCGGCCTTGCCGCCGACGTTCGAGGCGATCGGCTGACGCTGGAAATAAAGCGCGGCCGGAAAAACCAGGAGGAAGATGCCGACCGAGAGCTTGAACAGCCGCGGATCGGCATAGGCGACCAGCAAGGTGCCGATCGGCACGCCGGCCAGTCCGCCGACCAGAAAGGGCCACACAAGTTTGAAGTCGATCGACCGCCACATCGAAGGCATCGTCCAGGTCTGCGCGATGATGGAGCAGACCAGCACCAGTTGGACCGCAACATCCGGCGTCACGACATAGAGCCAGATGCCGAGCGCCATCAGCGCAGTGCCGAAACCCGCAAGGCCCGACACAAAGCCGCCCGCAAGCGCGCCGAACATCAGCACCAGCACCGCTAATCCGCTCATGTTATTATTGGCCGTCGCTGCGCCGGGGTCCGAAGATCGCGGTGTAAAGATCGGTGGTATGGCCGCCGGAGGGAATACCGTAGGCGGTCGGAGCGTCCGGTTCTGGCGGCGGCGCAGGCGGAGGAGGCACGGGCTGTTGCGCGACCTGCACCGGCGCTGGCTGAGGAGCGGGTTGCGGCGTGCGGCTGGCCGCCGTCGTCCGTCCTGGCCGCGCCGGGCTTGGCGTTGCCACGCTCGGTGCCGCCACGTTCTGTTGAACCGGCGCGATCGGCTGCGTGGCGAAGGGCTGAACGGGTTGGGCTGAGGCGACGGCCGTTGCGGGTGCCGGCGCGGGTTGGCTGGAGCCGAATAGCTCCGTGTAAAGGTCGGTGGTCGTGCCTTCGCTGGTGATGCCATACATCGTCTTGTACGGCTGCTCGCCCTGGTTCGAGGCTTGGGCCGACGTCGCGTTGTTCGCAGCAGCGCATCCGGCGGCGATCGCCGCAATGGCGGCGAGCGCGATGACGGCCCGGATGCAGGACAATGCGCGGCTCAAGACGTTCCCCTAACCGGCGGCCCGGTCGATTTCTTAAGCAATAAAGCGCCGATATGGCGCCCGCAAGGCAAAGAATTCCGCCGAACCGGTGCCCCCCGCATGCCCAAAATGGCGAGGGGTCCGGCGCGTCAACGCCGAACCCCTCGTTAGCAGCATCAGCCAGCCTGTAAGCCGGGTTCTGTAGGGCCTTGCCCGCTTGCGCGCACAAGACGTGACGGCCATTCCTCTGGGACAGCGCTTGCGCGTTGCCTCGAGCAACCTACCCGGATGGCGAGCCTGACATCGCTCCCGCGGGCGTTATCGCTTTCGCGAACGACCCGCGTTGCCATCCCTATTCGGTCTTGCTCCCGGTGTGGTTTGCCGTGCCGGTTCCGTTGCCGGACCCGCGGTGCGCTCTTACCGCACCTTTTCACCCTTACTGCCTCCCGGAGGAGGAAGCGGTTCGTTCTCTGTGGCACTTTCCCTGGGGTTGCCCCCGCCGGACGTTATCCGGCACCGTATGTCGATGGAGCCCGGACTTTCCTCTCCCTCGCGGGAGCGGCCGTCCGGCC
The DNA here is from genome assembly GCA_963788885.1 of uncultured Alphaproteobacteria bacterium. Classification (GTDB taxonomy): domain Bacteria; phylum Pseudomonadota; class Alphaproteobacteria; order Rhizobiales; family Xanthobacteraceae; genus Bradyrhizobium. The sequence continues at coordinate 191,546 of CAWBIR010000008.1, forward strand.
GACTGACGGGTTAAGGCATGGGGTTTATGGTGGGCGGCGTCAAGGCGTTAACGGGCGGGATCGCGCCCCAAAAATAATTATCGTGAAGATGTCGTTTGGCGGTCGGCCACTTCGACTAGGTGGTGGCAATGACGCCGATCACAAGGAGTAAAAGCGATGCAGTATTTGCTGATGATCTATCGAAGCGAGGCCGAACTCTTCAAGATGAACGACGCCGAACGTCAGAAGATGTCGGCCGAGTACGGCACATTCACGCAGTCCATTATCCAGAGCGGCCACTTCAAGGCCGGCGATGGATTGCAGCCCTCGACGACGGCGACCACCGTGCGCGTGCGCGAAGGCAAGGTTCTCACCACCGACGGCCCGTTTGCCGAAACGCGTGAGCAGCTCGGCGGCTACTATCTCGTCGAGGCCAAGGATCTCGATGCGGCGATTGCGATCGCGGCACGAATTCCCGGCGCCAAAAGCGGCTCGATCGAAGTTCGGCCGATCATGATCTATTCGCCAGAGCTGGTTGAAGCGAGAGCCGGCCGGTCATGATCTATAAATAATGCAGCCAATCGAGATCGAGAAAATATTTCGCGACGAGACGGGGCGGGCGCTCGCCACGCTGATCCGTCTCGTCGGCGATTTCGATCTTGCTGAAGACGCGCTCCAGGAGGCTTTTGCGGCTGCGCTGGAGCGCTGGCCCTCGACAGAGCTGCCCGCCAATCCGCGGGCGTGGCTGGTCAACGTCGCGCGCAACAAGGCGATCGACCGCATCCGCCGGCAAATCTCGTTTCGCGCGAAAGAGGCCGAGCTGACGCATGAGACGCAGCTCAACGCGGAAAGTTTGCCGGAGGAAGACTGCGCAGTCCTCGACGACGACATGCTGAGGCTGATCTTCACCTGTTGCCATCCGTCGTTCGCCGCCGAGGTTCAGGTTGCGTTGACCTTGCGCACCGTCTGCGGGCTCTCCACCGCGCAGGTGGCGCGCGCCTTTCTGGTGAGCGAGGAGGCGATGGGCCAGCGCCTGGTCCGCGCCAAGCAGAAGATCAAGCTTGCAGGCATTCCCTATCAGGTGCCCGATCGCGATGCGCTTGGCCTTCGGCTGCGCGGCGTGCTCGCGGTGATCTATCTCGTCTTCACCGAGGGCTATGTCGCAACCTCGGGCGAGGCGCTGATGCGGCCTGATCTGGCGCGCGAGGCGATCAGGCTGGCGCGCCTGCTCGATGGATTGATGCCGGGTCGCCGCGAGGTGAAAGGCTTGCTCGCATTGATGCTGCTGCACGATGCGCGGCGCGCGGGCCGACAGACCGAGGGCGGCGATGTGGTTTTGCTCGAAGAGCAGGACCGCACGCTGTGGGCTCGGTCCCAGATCGATGAAGGGCTGCGCCTCGTCGAAGAAGCGTTGCAACTGCCGGGCCTTCCGGAGCCTTACGCGGTGCAGGCGGCGATCGCCGCGCTTCACGCGCAAGCGCCCAATTATCAGGACACCGACTGGAAGCAGATCGCCGGCCTCTATGAGGTGCTGCTGCGGATCAGCCCGTCGCCGGTGATCGAGCTCAACCATGCGGCGGCGGTTTCGATGGTCGATGGCCCAGGGCGTGCACTCGATCTTATCGATGCCTTGCAGGCGCGAGGCGCGCTCGACGGCTATGAATTGCTGCCGGCGGTGCGCGCCGATCTGTTGCGCCGGCTCGGCCGGCACCAGGCGGCGCGTGAGGCCTATCTGGCGGCAACGGCCGCCACGCAACTCGAGCCCTTAAGGCGGCTCTATGCGCGGCGGTTGGCGGAGCTCGATCGCTAGCTGCCGCGAGAGCCAGTTCAGTTCTTCGCCACTAGTGTGGCGACACTGACGTTCCTTTCAGGGGTGCCGCGAGCTCTTGGAAGGAACGTCAGAAGTCAAAGCCACACTAGAATTATATATTTGCTAGTGTCCCTTTGGTCCTGACATTCGTAAAAGTGCCCGCCCCGATAGGATACGAATGTCAGGACCGGGACACTAGGATCATGTCATCCATGACCAGCGCGTCGATGCCGGACTTGCGGAAGGTGACGATCGCGTCGGTCGGCGTGCACACGATCGGCTCGCTGTCGTTGAAGGACGTATTGACGACGATCGGCACGCCGGTCAGCTTGTGGAAAGCCGAAATCAACTCGTGATAGCGCGGATTGAGCTTGCGGCTCACGAGCTGGACGCGCGCAGTGCCGTCCTTGTGTATGACGGCAGGGATGCGCTCGAGCTTGTCGACGTTGACCCTGGGCGTGAACAGCATGAACTCGTGGCTTGCCGAACGCGGGCCAACATCGAACCAATCGTCGGCGTGTTCGGCGAGTACGCTCGGCGCAAACGGCCGGAAGTCTTCGCGGTGCTTGACCTTTTGATTGAGGATGTCGCGCATCTCCGGCCGGCGGGGATCGGCGAGCAGCGAACGATTGCCGAGCGCGCGCGGACCGAATTCCATTCGTCCCTGAAACCATGCGACGATCTTTCCGTCGGCGATCAACTTGGCGGCGTCGCGCGCCGGCGACTTGCTGCGCCGCGCGGTGAGGCCGGACGCCTTGATCGCCGCCTGAATCTCGCGCTTGTTGAACGAGGGTCCGAGATAGGGTGTCGAGTAACCGCGCTGCGGCGGCTTTTTCTGCGTCTCCGCATGGATGGCGAACGCGGCGCCGATCGCGGTGCCCGCATCGTGCGGCGCGGAAGGGATGAAGAGATTGGCGAACTCGCCGGATTTCTGAACCGCTTCATTGGCGACGCAATTGAGCCCGACGCCGCCGGCAAGGCACAGGTTCTCGAATGGTACCAGGCGTTTGATGCGCCGTACCAGCGCCATCACCGCGGCGTCCGTCGCCTCCTGAAGCGCGGCCGCGATATCGCCGTGCCGTGGTTCGAACGGGTCATCCTCATGGCGCGGCGGACCGAACAAGGCCACGACCTTGTCGTGACTCTCCGGGGTCATGCCGAGAAAGCCCTGGGCGATCCCGAAATTCTCCTTCTCGGAGCGGAAGATCGATTGAAACTTCTCGCGGAAGACGGCGGGATCGCCGTAGGCAGCGAGCCCCATGGTCTTCGACGCGTCGTAGTGCGAGAAGCCGAGATAGCCGGAGAACACTTCCCACAGGAAGCCCATGGAATGTGGGTAGTCGAAGATTTCGACTTCCTTGACCTTCGTGCCGACCGCCTTTGCCAGCGAGGCGCCTGCGGTCTCGCCGATGCCGTCGATGGTGAGGATGGCGGCACGATCGAAGCCTGAGGGGAAATAGGCCGAGGCGGCATGCGCCAGGTGGTGAGAGACGAAATGCAGTTTCTTGCCAAACTGACGCCCGAAGAACTCGTCGATGACCGCGGGCACCTGACCGATCCGCAAGCGGAAGGTTTCCTCAAACTTCGGATCCCAGAAGTCGGGGCGGTAGGCTTTCAGGCGTCGTTTCGGATCGAATGAGTATCCGACATAGTCGATATCCCGCGCGGTCAATCCGGCGGCCTTCAGGCAGTAGCGGATCGCGCGTTCCGGGATTTGATGAGGGTTATCGAAGCTCGCTTCCTTGCCGTGCTTGATGCGATTGAACCGCTCTTCCTCGACGGCGGCCACGAGCTTGCCGTCGACGAGCAGCGCCGCGGCCAACTCGTGATACACGCAGTTGATTCCAAGGACGTTTGCCACTTACTCCACTCCTCCCGTTCCTGACACGTCAGCGGACGGCGGTCGCCTCAATCGAAGACGACAGCCGTCCGCCTGGTCCTGTGACCCCAAGGGGTCTATCTCTTTGTAATGAGGGCCATGCGTGAGGTTCAATTTTCGATGTCTTCAATCGTCTCGCAGTGCTGAACCGGTGCTGAACGCGATCGTCAAAATGAACGAGCGCGGCGACCGCCCGGATGGCCTCCATTGACGGCCATTTGGTCAGCACCAGGAGTTCGGCCTTCTCGTTCAGATTCCGCCGGCTGAGGTGGGCACCAAGGAAGCCGGGACGGGTTGTTGTCAAACAACCTCATTCTCCCGTGTCGAAACAACGGAAGTCAACGGCACTTCATGGCCGAAGATGGGTGCTAAGTTGTCGCGGCGGCCGCGGTTGCTTCCGCCGGCAGGCTGGCCAGCAGCGATTGCAGCGTCACCAGCGTCGAGTGATCGGCGACGCCGTCGACGCGCCCCGGGCGGAAATGACGCTGGAAGGCGGTGACGACTTCCATCGTCGTGGTGTCGTATTTGCCGGTGACGGGAACGCCGTAGCCGTAGCGGGCGAGCGCCAGTTGCAGATCGCGAACTGCGTCGCTGATCGTGCCGAGCTTGAGACCTTCGCTGCGCACGATCGGCGCCGGCTGAACCCAGTGGCCGACGCCGGAATTAGCCATCGAATGCCAGGGAAATTTTTCCCCCGGGTCCTTCTTGCGCGAGGGCGCCACGTCGGAATGCCCCAGCACCCGGTGCGAGGGCACGTGGCGGCGGAGCATGATGCCGCGGCAGAGCGCGATCACGGCTGCGATCTGGCGCAGCGGAAATTCCGGATAACCCCAGTCGTGCCCGCGGTTGACGATCTCGACGCCGATCGAGCAGGAGTTGATGTCGTCCTCGCCGGCCCAGGAACCGACACCGGCATGCCAGGCGCGTTTGGATTCCGGCACGCACTGGATGATGCGGCCGTCTTCCAGGACGATGTAGTGCGCCGATACGTCGGTGCCCGCGGTGCAGAGCTGGGCGATCGCGCCCTGCACATCGGGCATTCCCGTGTAGTGCAGGAGGATCATGTCGGGGATTCGGCCCTTGTTCCGCTCGCCGAAATTTGCCGACGGGATGACGTCGGAGGCGATCGAGGAATCCGGATTGAAGGTCTGCATATTCGCAATGGGCCGAGGCAGCGGGAAGGCGCGCCGCTTCGAATCAGTACCAGGGGATGCGAACGAACCGAGCGACATATCAATACTCAAACCGGGCAGCACGGCGGCAGCGGTAAATATCTAAAATATATTCCAACACTATTCTCCGCCCCGGGCCGGTACGCAACCTGTTCGCCGTTCCGTTACCAGCATTTTGACCAGGTGTGTGCGGAACGCATCATTCCGGCGGTCATGTCCGGTGGATAACCCGGCTAGTGGTCCGATGGGGGGAGGCGCGGCGATCGATCCGGCCGCGGGAGAGCGTCAACGCTTTCTTAACGCTACCTGTCGTTACTAACTGGTGAAGAGCAGGGCCCGGTTTTCGGGCCGGCTGGCGCCGTCGGCTTGAGGTTTACGCATCGGGGTACGCCTCACGGTCGGATCCGGCGGAGGGGGCTGGAAGCATAGGTTTGACGTGCCCGTTCGAATCCCAGCTTGGCAGGAGAGGACGCCGTATGCTGCGGCGAAGGCTCAAGGCTGGGCGGGAATTTGGCTGGGCCGGCCGCCAATTTCGCCTTTTCGTTCCCCAGTAACATCGGAAGGTCGGGCCAAAAGCTCATTGTTGAGGCGCCATGGACTGCCGAGCCGCCGAGTTCCCTGTTCCGCTCCGGTGTTCGCCGGGAGGGCGGCCATGACGCCACCCGCCCGCCCGCGCCACATTCCCGTGCTCGGCCGCGAGGTGCTCGAATGGCTCGCGCCGCGCGAGGGCGGGAACTATGTCGATGCAACCTTCGGCGCCGGCGGCTATAGCCGGGCGATCCTGGAAACCCCGGGGGCGCGCGTCATCGGCATCGACCGCGACCGCACGGCGATTGCCGGCGGCTTCGATCTGGTCGACCGCTCAGAGGGCCGCCTCACTTTGGTCGAGGATCGCTTCTCCAACCTCGCGGAAGTCTGCGCCGCGCAAGGTGCGACCTCGGTCGATGGCGTCGTGATGGATATCGGCGTGTCCTCGATGCAGCTCGATGAGGCCGCGCGCGGCTTTTCATTTCGTGCCGACGGCCCGCTCGACATGCGGATGGGGCAGGACGGCTTGAGCGCGGCGGACGTGATCGCAAAGGCATCCGAGGCCGATCTCGCCAACATCATCTATATTTTCGGCGAGGAACGTCACTCGCGCAGCGTAGCGCGGGCGATCGTCGCCGCGCGCAAGGAAGCGCCGATCACTTCGACCCGCGCGCTCGCCGATCTCGTGGCCAAGGTCGTGCGCGCCAAGCCGGGTGAGATTCACCCGGCGACGCGGACGTTTCAGGGCTTGCGGATCTTCGTCAACCAGGAGCTCGACGAGTTGCAGCTGGCGCTTGCCGCGGCCGAGCGCGTGCTCAAGCCGGGCGGCCGGCTGGTCGTGGTGTCGTTCCATTCGCTGGAAGACCGCATCGTCAAGAATTTCATCAGCGACCGCGCCAAGGCGGGCGGCGGCTCGCGGCATCAGCCCGAGACCGCGAAGGTCGCACCGAGCTTTGCCATCCTCACCAAGCGGCCGGTGACAGCCGATGACAAGGAAGTCGAGGCCAATCCGCGCGCGCGTTCCGCCAAGCTGCGCGCCGCCGCGCGTACCGACGCGCCGGGCCACCCGGCCGGCGAATTGCCGGGATGGCCGAGCCTCGACACCGTGATGAGGGGAGGCTGACGCATGCGCCTCATCCATCTCCTCGTGATCGGCGTTCTGGTGTTCGCTGCCGCCTATGTCTACCGCATCAAGATGGAATCGACCGAGCGCACCGAGCGGGTGCTGCGGCTGCGCGCGCAAATCCGTGAAGAGCGCGACGCGATCGCGGTGCTGCGCGCGGAATGGGCCAGGCTCGATTCGCCGCTGCGGCTGCAAGGGCTGGCCGAGCGTCACCTGCCGCTCAAGCCGCTCAACGCCAATCAATACAATTCCCTGAAGAACCTGCCCGACCGTCCGCCGAGCCTGGTCAAGCCGGGTGAGCCCGACCCGATCGGTGCGATGCTCGAGACCATCGAGGCGAGCGCGGATGCGCCGACATCGACGGGTTCGATCCTATCACAGGGAGCGCAGCGATGACCGATCGCTTGCCTTCCGACCGAAAGCCGCGGGAGCCGTGGCGGCAGCGGCTGGTCCGCAGCCTGCTCTATGGGCGCAATGTCGATCGCGCGGCGAAAGCACGCGCCCGCGTCGGCTTCGTGATGCTGGCCTTTGTCGCGGCCTATGCCGTGATTGGCGGCCGGCTCGTGATGTTCGCAACCGGCACCGACAGCCACAGCGCGCGCCGGGGTGGAAGCCAGGACGCGATTGCGACCGCGCGGCCCGATATCGTCGATCGCAACGGCGAGATTCTCGCAACCGACGTCAAGGCGCCGAGTCTGTTCGGCGAGCCGCGCCGTATCATCGACAAGGACGAGGCGATCGAGCTTCTGACCGCGACCCTGCCCGATCTCGACACCATCGAAACGCGCGAGCGCCTGTCGGGCCGTAAAGGGTTTGTCTGGCTCAAGCGCGAAATCTCACCGCAGCAGCAGCAGGAAATTCATCGGCTCGGCATTCCCGGCATCGGCTTCCTGCGCGAGAACAAGCGCGTCTATCCGACCGGCAACGAGGTCGCGCACCTGATCGGCCTCGTCAACATCGACAACCAGGGCATCGCCGGGATGGAGAAGTGGCTCGACAATAATGGTCTTGCCGATCTGCATCGCGCCGGATTTGCCACCGACCGTTTGCAGCGTCCGGTCGAATTGTCGGTCGACTTGCGGGTCGAGCACGCGCTGCGCGACGAATTGCTCAAGGCCAAGGAGAAATTCCACGCCAAGGCGGCCTCAGGTCTCGTCACCAACGTCAGGACCGGCGAGGTGGTCGCGATGGTCTCGGTGCCGGATTTCGATCCGAACAATCCGAAGGAAGCCCACGATCCCGATCGCATCAATCGCCTGACCACCGGCGTCTACGAGATGGGCTCGACCTTCAAGGCGTTTACGCTGGCAATGGCGCTCGACACCGGCAAGTACGGTCTCGACTCGCAATGGGATGCGCGCGGGCCGCTGCATTATGGGAAATTTGCGATCCACGATGATGAGCCGAAGGGCCGCTTCCTCAACATGAAGGAGGTCTTCACCTTCTCCTCCAACGTCGGCGCGGCGCGCATCGCACTGTCGCAGGGCGTGGAAGGGCACAAGGCGTTCCTGCGCAAGATGGGGCAGCTCGACCGGCTGCGTACCGAATTGCCGGAAAGCGCTTCGCCGATCGTGCCGCGGCACTGGGGCGAGTTGAACACGATCACCATCGCGTTCGGCCATGGCATGGCGGTAGCGCCCTTGCAGGCGGTGATGGGCGTCAGCGCGCTCGTCAATGGCGGCTATCTCATTCCGCCAACCTTCCTCAAGCGCAGCGAAGAAGAGGCGATGGAAGTCGCCAAGCGCGTGATCCGGCCGGAAACTTCGGAGAAGATGCGGTTCCTGATGCGGCTCAATGCCGAGATCGGCACCGCGCGCAAGGCCGACGTCAAGGGCTACTACATCGGCGGCAAGACCGGCACAGCCGAGAAGGTCGTCAACGGCCGCTATGCTAAGAAGCGCGTGCTGACCGCCTTTACCGCGATCCTGCCGGTCGACAAGCCGCGCTATCAGCTTCTGATCATGCTGGACGAACCGCAGCCGCTGAAGGAAACCTATGGTTTCATCACCTCGGGCTGGAACGCGGTGCCGACCGCCGGCAACGTGATTTCCCGGATCGCGCCGCTTCTGGGCGTCGAGCCGCGCTTCGACCTTCCGCCGTCCGACCGCCTTATTCTTGCGGCATCGAAGACAACCCAGTAAGGCGTAATCCTCGTACCGTCGCATGGATTCGGAAGCGGCCTTTTGGGACGCCGGCCGGATTGGAACGCCATGAAGCTGCAGGACCTTTTCAGCGGGGATGCTCACTTCGCGACGCAAGCGGAAGCGGCGGTCGAAGTCACGGGGCTTGCGGTCGATAGCCGCGCCGTGAAGCCGGGCGATCTGTTCTTTGCGCTCGCCGGAGCCAAGACCGACGGCGCGCGCTTCGTCGAGGCGGCGATTGCGGCCGGCGCCGTTGCGATTGCCGGCGATCGTCCACCGATCGGCGGATGTCGTGTGCCGTTCGTGACGACGCCAAATCTGAGGCGCGCACTGGCGCTGGCGGCTGCGAAATTGTTTCCAAGGCAACCCGCGACCATCGCCGCCGTCACCGGCACCAGCGGCAAGACATCCGTGGCCGCTTTCACGCGCCAGATCTGGCAGCGCCTCGGATTTGAGGCGGCCAGCATCGGCACCATCGGTCTCGTTTCACCGAAGCGCACGGTCTATGGCTCGCTGACGACGCCGGATCCGATCGCACTGCACCGGCAACTCGACGAGATCGCACGAGAAGGCGTCACCCACCTGGCGTTCGAGGCGTCATCGCACGGGCTCGATCAATTCAGGCTCGATGGCGTGCGTGTGAATGCCGGCGGCTTCACCAATCTTTCGCGCGATCACATGGATTACCACCCGGATGTCGCGCATTACCTCGCCGCCAAACTCCGGCTGTTCCGCGATCTCGTGGTAGACGGCGGCGCGGCCGTGATCTCGGCCGATCACGACTGCTCGGCCCAAGTGATCGAGGCGGCGCATCAACGGAAGCTCTCGACGATCACGGTCGGCCACAACGGCGACGGCGCGGGCGAGGGCATTCGCGTTGCGGCGAGTTCAATCGACGGCTTTGCGCAGCGGCTTGAGTTGGAACATCGCGGTCGCCGCTATCAGATCCATCTGCCGCTGGTCGGCGAATTCCAGATCGAGAATGCGATGGTGGCCGCGGGGCTGGCGATCGGCACCGGCAGCGCGCCGGACGAGGTTTTTGCGGCGCTCGAACAACTCGAAGGCGCCAAGGGACGGCTGGAGCGGGTCGGCGAATATCAGGGCGCGCCGATCTTCGTCGATTACGCCCACAAGCCGGACGCGCTGACCAAGGCGCTGCAAGCCTTGCGGCCCTATACGCAACGAAAGCTCGTCGTCGTGTTCGGCGCCGGCGGCGACCGCGACGCCGGAAAACGTCCGCTGATGGGTGCGATTGCGGCTGACAATGCCGACGAGGTCATCATCACCGACGACAATCCGCGCAGCGAAAATCCGGCGGCGATCCGCGCCGCAATCATGGCGGCTGCAAAGGGCGCCAAGGAAATCGGCGACCGCACGGAAGCGATCGGCAAGGCGATTGCCGGTCTCGCCAAGGGCGATGTGCTTCTGATCGCCGGCAAGGGCCATGAGACCGGACAGATCGTCGGCGATCGCGTGCTGCCGTTCAGCGATCACGACGCGGTGGCGTCCGCTTTGGCTCAGAGGGTGGCATGAACGCGACGCCGTTATGGACATCTGATGCGATGGCCTCGGCAATGCGTGCCGAGACTCGTGGCGCGTTGCCGGATGCGATATCAGGGATATCCATCGACAGCCGTACGCTTGCCCCGGGCGAAGCGTATTTCGCGATTAGAGGCGCGGTGCATGACGGGCATGACTTTGTCGCCGCGGCGCTGAAGGCTGGCGCCGGGCTCGCGGTGGTGGAAAGAGCGCAAGCCGGCAAATTCGCTTCAGATGCGCCGCTGCTGGTGGTCGATGACGTGCTGGAAGGGCTCGTCGATCTCGCGCGCGCTTCACGCGCGCGACTCGAAGCGCAGGTGATCGCGGTCACAGGTTCCGTCGGCAAGACCTCGACCAAGGAAGCGCTGCTTCACGTGCTGTCGGCGCAAGGACAGACGCATGCGTCAGCCGCGTCGTTCAACAATCACTGGGGCGTGCCATTGTCGCTGGCGCGCTGCCCGGCGAGTGCGCGGTTTGCGGTGTTCGAGATCGGGATAAATCACGCCGGCGAAATCACCCCGCTGGTCAAAATGGTGCGGCCGCATGTGGCCATCATCACCACCGTCGAGCCGGTTCATCTGGAATTCTTTTCCGGCATCGAGGCGATTGCGGATGCCAAAGCTGAAATCTTCGAAGGCGTCGAGCCCGGCGGCGCGGTCGTGCTCAACCGCGACAATGCGCAATTCGCGCGTCTCAGCCGCCGCGCCAAGAGTTGCGGTGTCTCGCGCATTGTCTCCTTCGCCGAAAACAAAAAGGCCGAAGCCCGCCTGATCGACGTTTCCTTGCATGCGACCTGCTCGGCGGTGCATGCCGATATTCTCGGCCACGAGGTCACCTACAAGCTCGGCATGCCCGGCCGTCACGTGGCGATGAATTCGCTTGCGGTACTCTCGGCCGCTTCACTGGCGGGCGCCGATCTCGCGCTGGCCTCGCTGTCGCTGTCGCAGCTCGTGCCCGCGGCCGGCCGCGGTGTCCGGCAAACCCTTGAGGTCCCCGGCGGCGAGATCACCCTGATCGACGAGAGCTACAATGCCAACCCGGCATCGATGGTGGCCGCACTTGGCGTCCTTGGCCGGGCCAAGGTCGGTCCGCAAGGCAGGCGGATCGCGGTATTGGGCGATATGCTCGAATTGGGTCCGGCCGGCGCGAAATTGCATGCCGGCCTGAATGACGCCATCAAGGCCAATCATATCGACCTGGTATTTTGTTGTGGTCCTCTGATGCGCAGTCTCTGGGACGGTCTTTCCACCGGCAAGCGGGGCGGCTATGCCGATAGCGCGGCCAATCTCGAAGCGCAGGTGGTGGCCGCCATCCGGGCCGGTGACGCCCTCATGGTCAAGGGCTCAAACGGCTCCAAGATGAAAACCATTGTCAACGCGCTCGAAAGGCGCTTTCCCGGCAAGGCCGCGCTCGACGAAGCCGCGGTATAGGCGGGCGTTCCTTCCAGTTTCGCGGCAACCTCTCAGCAGGAACGTCAGAGTCAAAGCCACGCTAAAAACCGATATTTGCCAGTGGTCCTTTGATTCCAACATTTGTAAAAGTGCGTGCTGAGAAGGCATACAAGTTAGAATCGGACCACTAGATGTTTTATTGGCTGATCGAACTCTCCAACACGGTTCCGGCGCTCGCCTTTCTGCACAGCCTTCTGAACGTGTTCCGCTACATCACGTTTCGCACCGGCGGGGCGATGGTGACGGGCGCTCTCTTCGTCTTTCTGTTCGGACCCTGGATCATCGACCATCTGCGGCTCCGCCAGGGCAAGGGTCAGCCGATCCGCACCGACGGCCCGCAGTCTCATCTCGTCAAAAAAGGCACGCCGACCATGGGCGGGCTGATGATCCTCTCGGGGCTCGTGGTCTCGACGGTGTTGTGGGCCAATCCGGTCAACCCCTATGTCTGGATCGTGCTGGCGGTGACGCTCGGCTTCGGCTTTATCGGCTTCTATGACGACTATCTGAAGGTCACCAAGCAGAGCCATAGCGGCTTTGCCGGCCGTATCCGCCTGCTGTTGGAGGCGATCATCGCGCTTGCCGCCTGTTACGCGCTGGTGCGGCTCGGACGCGAGCCGTTCTCGACCTCGCTGGTCATTCCCTTCTTCAAGGACGTGGCGCTGAACCTCGGCTGGTTCTTCGCGGTGTTCGGCGCCTTCATCATCGTCGGCGCCGGCAATGCGGTGAACCTGACCGACGGTCTCGACGGTCTTGCGATCGTGCCGGTGATGATCGCGGCCGCGAGTTTCGGCATGATCTCCTACCTCACCGGCAACGCGGTGTTCTCCGATTACCTGCAGATCAACTACGTCGCAGGCACCGGCGAACTCGCCGTCCTCTGCGGTGCGGTGCTGGGCGCCGGTCTCGGCTTTCTCTGGTTCAATGCGCCGCCGGCCTCGATCTTCATGGGCGATACCGGCTCGCTCGCGCTCGGCGGCATGCTCGGCTCGATCGCAGTTGCGGTGAAGCACGAGATCGTGCTCGCGGTGATCGGCGGTCTGTTCGTGCTGGAGGCGGTCTCGGTGATCGTGCAAGTGACTTCCTTCAAGCTCACCGGAAAGCGCATCTTCAAGATGGCGCCGATCCATCATCATTTCGAACAGCTGGGCTGGACCGAGCCGCAGATCGTGATCCGGTTCTGGATCATTTCGGTGATGCTGGCGCTCGCCGGCCTCTCGACGCTGAAGTTGCGGTGAGCCCTTGATCCCCGTCACCTCCTTTGCGGGCAAGACGGTTGCGGTGTTCGGCCTCGGCGGTTCGGGGCTCGCAAGCTGTCATGCGCTGAAAGCGGGCGGCGCTGAAGTGGTGGCCGGCGACGACGGCGCCGAGCGGCTGGCCGAAGCCGCCAAGGCCGGTTTCATCACCGCCGACTTGCGAACGGTCGACTGGTCGCGCTTTGCTGCGTTGATCCTGACGCCGGGTGCGCCGCTCACCCATCCCGCGCCGCATTGGAGCGTCGTGATGGCCCGTCAGGCCGGCGTCGAGGTGATCGGCGACATCGAGCTGTTTTGCCGCGAGCGGCAACGTCACGCGCCGGATGCGCCGTTCGTCGCGATCACCGGCACCAACGGCAAATCGACCACCACGGCGTTGACCGCGCATCTGATGCGCGTGGCAGGCTACGATACCCAGATGGGCGGCAATATCGGCACCGCGATCCTGTCGCTGGAGCCGCCGCGCAAGGGCCGCGTGCATGTGATCGAGATGTCGTCGTACCAGATCGACCTCACGCCTTCGCTCGATCCGGCCGTCGGCATCCTCATCAATGTCAGCGAAGATCATATCGATCGTCACGGCACGCTCGAACATTATGCAGGGGTGAAGGAGCGACTCGTCGCCGGCGTTCAATCGCAGGGTACGGCGATCATCGGTGTCGATGACATCTGGTGCCGCGCCGCCGCCGACCGGATCGAGCAGGCCGGAAAACGCGTGGTGCGGATCTCCGTGAAGAACTCCGTACCCGATGGCATCTACGTCGATCGCGAGACGATCTGGCGTGCATCGGGCGGCGCGCGCAGCGAGGTCGCGAAGATCGGCGGCATCGGTTCGCTGCGCGGGTTGCACAATGCGCAGAATGCGGCTTGCGCCTCGGCCTGCGCGCTCGCGCTCGGCGTTGCCGGCGATGTCTTGCAGAAGGGCTTGCGCAGCTTTCCGGGGTTGGCGCACCGGATGGAGCAGGTCGGCCGCCGCGATCATGTGCTGTTTGTCAACGACTCCAAGGGCACCAACGCGGATGCGGCCGCGCATGCGCTGTCATCCTTCCCCGATATCTTCTGGATCGCAGGCGGCAAGCCGAAAGCCGGCGGCATCACCGGCCTCACCGAATATTTCCCGCGCATCCGCAAGGCCTACCTGATCGGCGAAGCCGCGCCGGAATTTGCCGGGACGCTGGGTGCAACTGTGCCGCACGAGATTTCGCAGACGCTCGATGTTGCGGTCGAGCATGCCGCGCGTGATGCGCAGGTGTCTGGCTTGAAGGAAGCCGTGGTTCTCTTGTCGCCGGCCTGCGCCTCGTTCGACCAGTACCGCAATTTTGAAATTCGCGGCGCCAAGTTCCGCGATCTGGTGCAGGCGCTGCCGGGCGTGAAGCCAGTGGTGTGACGTCGCTTCATCCCTCCCCGCAAGGGGGACGGATAAGAAAGAACCGAATCCGTTAACCCCTTGGAAACCATCCTGCGCGACCAATGGGCGATCTCTTACCCCTGAGAACGCCCATGCTTTCCCGCGAACAGCGAAACCCCCTGAGCGACTGGTGGTGGACCGTCGATCGCCTGCAACTGGCGGCGGTCGGTGCGCTGATCCTGGGCGGTGTCATCCTGTCGCTGGCGGCGAGCCCGCAGGTCGCGACCCGGATCGGGCTCGATCCCTTTCACTTCTTCAATCATCACGTAATGTTTTTACTGCCCTCGCTGACCGTGCTGCTCGGCGTGTCGTTCCTGTCGCCGCGGCAGATCCGGCGCACGGCGCTGCTCGTGTTCGCGGTCAGCATTGCCCTGATCGTGATCACGCTTCTGATCGGGCCGGAAGTGAAGGGCTCGCGGCGCTGGATCACCTTCATCGGCGTCAACATCCAGGCTTCCGAATCTGCCAAGCCTGCTTTCGTGGTGCTCGCCGCCTGGCTGTTTGCGGAATCGACCAAGCGTCCGGAAATGCCGGCGACCTCGATGGCGCTCACGCTGCTGCTGACGCTGGTCTCGCTCCTGGTGATGGAGCCTGACTTCGGTCAGACCATGCTGATCCTGATGGTGTGGGGCTCGCTGTTCTTCATCGCCGGCATGCGCATGATCTGGGTGGCGGGATTGGCGGGCGCCGCAGGCACCGGGCTGTTTGCCGCCTATCTGTTCGTGCCGCACGTCGCAGGCCGCATCAAGCGCTTCATGAACCCGGCTTCCGGCGACACCTTCCAGGTCGACACCGCGATGGAAGCCTTCGGCAATGGCGGCTGGTTCGGGCTGGGGCCGGGCGAGGGCATCGCCAAACGTAGCCTGCCGGACAGCCACACCGACTTCGTGTTTGCGGTGGCCGCGGAGGAGTTTGGAATTATTCTATGTCTGGTGCTGCTCGCGCTGTTCGCCTTCGTCGTGCTCCGCGCGCTGTCGCGGGCCTATGCCAGCGAAGACATGTTTGCGCGCTTTGCGGCGTCCGGCCTTGCCATCCTGTTCGGCGTGCAGGCCGCGATCAATATGTCGGTCAATCTGCAACTGATTCCGGCCAAAGGCATGACGCTACCGTTCATCTCCTATGGCGGTTCCTCGATGGTGTCGCTGGCCTATGGCGTCGGCATGATGCTGGCGCTGACGCGGCAGCGGCCGCGCACAGAACAGGAATCGATGAACACCTCGGCCGCGCAAGGCTACGCGTAGTCTTTCCGCCGTCATTCCGGGATGGTCCGAAGGACCAGACCCGGAATCTCGAGATTCCGGGTTCGCCACTTCGAGGCGCCCCGGAATGACTGCGTCCTTAGGCGGCACGGCTCGCAATGATGGCACGCTGCCTGTAAAAGACGCCTCATGAACAAGACAGCCCCCCTGATCCTGCTTGCCGCGGGCGGCACCGGCGGACATCTGTTTCCAGCCGAGGCGCTCGGCGTGGAATTGATGAAGCGCGGGTTTCGCGTGCGGCTTGCGACCGACGCGCGTGCGCTGCGTTATTCGGGCCTGTTCTCGCGCGACACCATCGACGTGGTGCCGAGCGAAACCGTGCGCAACCGCAATCCGTTGTCGCTGGCGCGCACCGGCTTCACGCTCGCCGCCGGCATGGTGGTTGCGATTAATCTGCTGCGCAAACTCAAACCTGCAGCGGTCGTCGGCTTCGGCGGCTATCCGACCTTGCCGCCGCTGATTGCAGCAAGATTGCTCGGCATTCCCGGCATCGTCCACGACGCCAATGCGGTGCTCGGCCGCGCCAACCGTTTCCTGTCGAGCCGTGTCAGCGCGATCGCCACTTCGCTGCCCGGCGTGCTCGACCGCGATCCGGAACTTGCTCCGAAAACCACTGTTGTCGGCATGCCGATGCGCCCGGCGATCGTCGCCGCAGCCGCCGTAAAATACGCAACGCCGGAGGTGGGTGGACCGCTGCGTCTGTTGGTCACCGGCGGCAGCCAGGGCGCGCGCGTGATGGCCGACATCGTGCCATCCGCGATCGAGAAGCTTGAGCCGTCGCTGTGGGGCCGGCTGCTCGTGACCCAGCAGGTGCGCGACGAGGACATGACGCGGGTGCGCGCGGTCTATGACCGGCTCAAGATCAATGCCGAACTCGCGCCGTTCTTCACCGACTTGCCGGCACGGCTTGCGGCCAACCATCTCGTGATCTCGCGCTCGGGTGCAGGCACGGTGTCCGAACTCGCTGCGATCGGCCGTCCTTCGATTCTAGTGCCGCTACCAGGCGCGATCGACCAGGACCAGTTCGCCAATGCCGGTGTGTTGTCGGAAGCGGGCGGCGCGTTGCGGATCGTGCAAAGCGAATTCACGCCCGAGCGGCTGGCGGCCGAAATCTCAGCGCTCGCCGCCGACCCCGCAAAACTTGCGGCGATGGCCAAAGCCGCCGGGAATGCCGGCCGGCTCGATGCCGCCGAGCGGCTGGCCGATCTGGTGGTGAAAGTCGCCGGGATTTAGGCAATCGCCGCAAAAATTGCCCTTGTCAGCGCCTTCCAAAGCGGGGCATCCAATAGGTGCGTGGCTGATTTGCGCCTCGCGAATCCTGACGTCTGAGGAAGCACCAATGAGACTGCCGCGCGAGATCGGACCCATCCACTTCGTTGGGATCGGCGGTATCGGAATGAGCGGCATCGCCGAGGTGCTGTGCAATCTCGGCTACACCGTGCAGGGCTCGGACGCTTCCGAAGGCGCCAACGTCGTCCGTCTGCGCGAGAAGGGCGTCAAGGTCGTCGTCGGCCATACGGCGGAAAATGTCGATGGCGCCGACGTCGTCGTGGTCTCGACCGCGATCAAGCGCGACAATCCCGAATTGATGGCGGCGCGCGCGCAACGCATTCCGGTGGTGCGCCGCGCCGAAATGCTCGCCGAATTGATGCGGCTGAAAAGCTGCGTGGCGATTGCGGGCACCCATGGCAAGACCACCACGACGACGATGGTCGCCACGCTGCTCGATGCCGGCGGCATCGATCCCACCGTGATCAATGGCGGCATCATCAACGCCTATGGCTCGAATGCGCGCCTTGGCGCCGGCGACTGGATGGTGGTGGAAGCCGACGAGAGCGACGGCACCTTTCTGAAGCTCCCGGCAGACGTCGTGATCGTCACCAATATCGATCCCGAGCATCTCGACCACTTCAAGACGTTCGATGCGATCCAGGAAGCATTCCGCGACTTCGTCGAGAACGTGCCGTTCTACGGCTTTGCGGTGATGTGCATCGATCATCCGGTGGTGCAGACGCTGGTCGGCAAGATCGAGGATCGCCGCATCATCACCTATGGCGAGAACCCGCAGGCCGATGCGCGGCTCGTCGATTTGACACCAATGGGCGGCGGCTCGTCGTTCAAGGTCGTGATCCGCGACCGCAAGGGCGGCGCCGCGCACGAGATCGCCGATATCATGCTGCCGATGCCGGGACGGCACAATGCGTTAAACGCGACGGCCGCGATCGCCGTGGCGCATGCGCTCGGGCTTTCCAACGATGCGATCCGCAAGGCCATCGCAGGCTTCGGCGGCGTCAAGCGTCGTTTCACCAAGACCGGCGAATGGAACGGCGTCACCGTCATCGACGACTACGGCCATCACCCGGTCGAGATTGCGGCCGTGCTCCGGGCCGCCCGCGAATCGACCAATGGCAAGGTGATTGCCGTGGTGCAGCCGCATCGCTTCACGCGCCTGCAATCGCTGTTCGAGGAATTCTGCACCTGCTTCAACGATGCCGACGCCGTGGTCGTCGCGGAAGTCTATCCGGCGGGCGAGACGCCGATCGAAGGTATCGACCGCGATCATTTCGTGCTGGGCTTGCGCGCCCATGGCCATCGCGAGGTGATCCCATTGCCGAATGCAGGCGCGCTCGCCGGCATCGTCAAGGGTCTCGCGGGTAGCGGCGACCTCGTGGTCTGTCTCGGCGCGGGCAACATCACGCAATGGGCCTACGCGCTGCCCGGCGAGTTGAAGGCGCAGGGGTGATGATGCGTGTGTTTGGCAGGATCGTAGCTGCTCGGCGCGCTCGGCTCTCTCACCCCCTGAGGGGGAGAGGTGGAGAGGGGGGTATTACAAACGACGGCGTTCGCTCACCCCCGTCCCTGACCCTCCCCCGCAAGGGGGGAGGGAACGCAGAGAGTGGTCGCGAGCAATCATGAACTTCCCCGATCTCATACCCGACCTCAAAGCCGCGATGCCGGAACTGCGTGGGCGGCTGATGGCGAACCAGTCACTGGCGGAATTGACCTGGTTTCGCGTCGGCGGTCCGGCGCAAATTCTGTTCACGCCGGCGGACGAGGACGATCTCGCTTATTTCCTCGCGCGGCTTCCCGCGGAACTGCCGGTCACCGTCGTTGGCGTCGGCTCCAACCTGATCGTGCGCGACGGCGGCTTGCCGGGCGTGGTGATCCGCCTCAGCCCCCGCGGCTTTGGGGATGCGAGCGCGGAAAGCGCGGTCGTCACTGTGGGCGCAGCCGCGCTCGACAAGCGCGTGGCAGAGACGGCGGCGGCCGTAGGTCTCGCCGGGCTTGAATTTTTCTTCGGCATTCCCGGCACCATCGGCGGCGCTTTGCGCATGAATGCCGGCGCCAATGGTGCGGAGACCAAGGACGTGCTGATCGAGGCGTCGGGTGTCGGGCGCGACGGCCGAAAGCACGTCTTCAGCAATGCGGAGATGAAATTCGTCTATCGCAATTCCGGCATCGATCCCTCCGTCATTTTCACCTCGGCCCGTTTTCAGGGCAAATCGGCCTCAAGCGAAGCGATCCGCACGCGCATGAACGAGGTACAGGCCCATCGCGAGGCCGCGCAGCCGATCCGCGAAAAGACCGGGGGATCGACCTTCAAGAATCCGCCCGGCAACAGCGCCTGGAAGCTGATCGACACGGCCGGTTGCCGGGGGCTTCGCGTCGGTGGCGCGCAGGTGTCGGAAATGCACTGCAACTTTCTGATCAACACCGGTGAAGCCACGGCCGCCGACATTGAGACGTTGGGCGAGACGGTTCGCACACGTGTGAAGGAAAACTCCGGAATCGAGTTACAATGGGAAATCAAGCGGATCGGGATTTCTGCTTAAGTGTCATTCCGGGATGCGCCGTCAGGCGCAGGCCCGGAATCTCGAAGTTGTTGCGCGATAGATTCCGGGTCTGGTCCTTCGGACCATCCCGGAATGACGAAAGAAAGAACTGATGCGGATCACCATTCTTTTCGGCGGCACGAACAAGGAGCGCCTGGTGTCGGTGGCGTCGGCGCAGGCGCTGCATGAAACGCTGCCCGACGCCGATCTCTGGTTCTGGGAGGCCGATGACAGCGTGCACGGGGCGAGCGGCAAGGCGCTGCTTGCGCACGCGCGCCCGTTTGAGGATCCGTTCAAGCCGGACGGCCAACGCGTCGCCAATTCGATCGAGCAGGCGATGGATCAGGCCAAGGCCGACGACCGGCTGTTGGTGCTGGCGCTCCATGGCGGCCGCGCCGAGAATGGCGAGTTGCAGGCGATCTGCGAGATGTGCGGAATAGCCTTTACCGGCTCGGGCTCCGCTTCGTCGCATCTCGCCTTCGACAAGATCGCGGCGAAACGTTTTGCAGCGATCGCGGGCGTGCATTCGCCTGATGGCATCGCGCTTTCCGATATCGAGGCGGCCTTTGCCAGTTACGGCAGGCTGATCGCAAAACCCGCGCGAGACGGTTCAAGTTACGGGCTGATCTTCGTCAATTCCAAACAGGACATCGTTGCGGTTCGCAACGCCGCGAAGCTTGAGGAATATGTCATCGAGCCCTTCATCGCCGGCACCGAATCGACCTGCGGCGTGCTGGAACAGGCGGATGGTTCGGTGATGGCGCTGCCGCCGATCGAGATCATTCCGGCCGAGGGCGGGGAAGGCTTCGACTACCGGGCGAAGTATCTCGCCAAGGCCACGCAGGAGATCTGCCCCGGCCGCTTTTCGCCGGAAATCAGCTCTGACATCATGGACATGGCGTTGCGCTCTCACCTGGCTTTGTCGTGCACCGGCTATTCGCGCACCGACTTCATCGTCTCGGACAAGGGGCCGGTCTATCTCGAAACCAACACCTTGCCGGGGCTGACCAAAGCCTCGCTCTATCCGAAGGCCTTGAAAGCCCAGGGGATCGAGTTCGTTGATTTCCTGAAAGGCCAGATCGCGATCGCCGAGCGCCGCGCGCGGGGTTAATCCAGCCCTCGACCGGGGGAACCGGCTCAAGCGTTACGAAAATCCTAACGTTACTTACCAAAGCCTTATCGAAACACGGGAAATCGAGCCCTGAGCGGCCCGAATTTACCATTTGTTTACCAGGAAGTCCGAAGGTTAACGCCGGCGGCGCAGAGGCGCTTGGCCGCCGGGGCGCGGGTTGGTCGCTTGCTAGCCACGCGTGGGGACGGTGACCTTGTCTTTGGGGGCAAGGTTCAACGCTCAAAGCCCGGCACGGCCGAGCCGTCAGATGCGCTCGCTCCGCAGTCTTTGCGGACACAACGGTTGACGAGCTCGAGTAATGGATGGTGGAGGACGTCTCGCCCGGTCACAGCGATCGCCGAGGCAACAGACCGATCTGATGGACGCCCTCGTCGGCGTGGCCGCCGCCTTGCGCGCGCGGCTTCCATTTGTTGCGTCTGCCGCCAAAGCGCGCCGTCGCAACGACCAGCCGTCCGGCCTGATCGCGTTTGTGGAACAGCGCCTGCCGCGCCGTGCCGGCCTCGCCGCAACGCTGTTGCTGCTGACGGCGAGCACAGGTCTTGGCATCGTCAAGGGCGGCCATCTCGAACAATTCATCGCGACCGTGAGCGAGGCGCGCAACGCGATGGCCAATTCGGCCGGGTTTCGCATCACGTCCGTTGCGATTAACGGCCGCAAACATTTGACGCAGGACGAAGTGCTCGCGATCGGCGGCGTCAACGGCCACTCGTCGCTTCTGTTTCTCGATGCGTCGTCGGTGCGCGAAAAGCTGAAGGCTGATCCCTGGATCAGCGAAGCCACCGTGCTGAAGCTTTATCCCGGACAACTGCGGATCGATATCGTCGAGCGGGCACCGTTCGCGCTTTGGCAGCGTAATGGCCAGCTGTCGGTGATTTCGGAAGATGGCGCGGTGCTGGAGCGCTATGTCTCGCCGCGTTTCGTCAAATTGCCGCTGGTGGTTGGCAAGGGCGCCGAGACCCGCGCCAGGGACTTTTTGGCGCTGCTCGCCCGTTATCCGCAGATCAACACCGTGACCAAAGCCGCGGTCCTGGTTGGCGAACGGCGCTGGAACCTGCGCCTCAATGATGGTCTCGACATCCGCCTGCCGGAAAGTGACGTCGGCAATGCGCTTCTCGCCTTGAGCAACCTCGACAAGAACGAGCATCTGTTCGCCAAGGACATCGTTGCGATCGACCTGCGGCAGCCGGACCGGCTCGTGGTGCAGATGTCCGACGATGCGGCCAAGGCGCGTGAAGACGCGCTCAAGAAAAAAGACCCGAAGAAGAAGGTCGGCGACGCATGACGGGCTTCGATCGCAAACAGGCGCCGAAGACGCGTCAGATGCCGCAGAACCGCACCGCGCTGGTGGCTTCGCTCGACATCGGCACCAGCAAGATCGCCTGCCTGATCGCACGGCTGAGGCCAAGCGCGCCGAGCGATGCCTTGCGCGGCCGCACCCATGCGGTTGAACTGATCGGCTATAGCCAGATCCGTTCGCACGGGGTCAAGGCCGGTGCCGTGGTCGATCTCGCCGAATGCGAGCAGGCGGTCCGCCAGGCGGTCGCGCTCGCCGAAGACATGGCCAAGGTTCGCGTCGAATCGGTGTTGCTGTCGGTGTCGGCCGGCCGCTTGCAGGCCCAGCTCATCGAGGCGGCTGCCGACATCAAGGGCGGCGCCGTGACGTCGGCCGATGTCGCGCGCATCACCTCTGCCGGCATGCACCATGCGACCGGCGAAGGCCGTACCGTGCTGCATGCGTTGCCGACCGGTTATTCGATCGACGGCGTCAAGGGCATCCGCGATCCCAAGGGCATGATGGCCCGGCAGTTCGGCGTCGACATGAACGTGGTCACGTCGGACACGACGGTCGTCAAGAACCTGATGCTGGTGGTCGAACGCTGCCATCTCAACGTCGAGGCGATGGCGGCGAGTCCTTATGTCGCGGGCCTGGCGATCCTGACCGACGATGAGGTCGATCTTGGCGCCGCGGTGGTCGAAATGGGGGCGGGGACCACCACGATTGCGACCTATTCGGGGGGGCGGCTCATCCACACATCCGGGTTTGCACTGGGTGGCCACCACATCACCATGGATCTTGCGCGGGGGGTCTCGGCATGCATTGCGGATGCCGAGCGAATCAAGACGTTATATGGCACTGTGCTGACCGGCGGGTCTGACGCACACGAGTTGATGTCCGTGCCGTCTACCGGCGACGACGAGCTGGATGTTCCGCAGGTGGTGTCACGCGCCACGATCGCAAACATTGTCCGGCACCGTGCCGAGGAGATTTTTGAAATGGTCAGGGACCGGCTTGCGGATTCTCCCTTTGCGGCGGAGCCGAAAGCGCGAGTCGTCCTCTCCGGCGGCGCCTGTCAGCTCACGGGAACGCTGGAACTTGCCACCCGAGTCCTCAACCGCCCGGTGCGAATCGGCCGCCCGCTCGGTTTCAGCCGTCTTCCCAACGAGGCCAAGAGCGCATCCTTTGCGGTGCCCGCCGGCCTTCTGGTCTACCCGCAATACGCTCATCTCGAACATGTCGAACCGCGGTACACGCGGCAGCTCAGGACAGGGACCGACGGCTATTTTGGAAAAGTCGGACGATGGCTTCGCGAGGGCTTCTGATGAATTTTTTCCGCAAATCAATGATTTCACCAACACCCGCGGCGCAATGCCGGGGCGAACCCACACGCGCGTGACCGAGAGGCAACCATGGCACTCAATATTACTCCTCCTGACATTCATGAGCTGAAGCCCCGGATCACCGTTTTCGGCGTCGGTGGCGCCGGCGGCAACGCCGTCAACAACATGATCACGGCGGGTCTGCAGGGGGTCGACTTCGTCGTCGCCAACACCGACGCGCAGGCGCTCACGATGTCGAAGTCGCAGCGCATCATCCAGATGGGCACGCAGGTCACGCAAGGCCTGGGGGCCGGTTCGCAACCCGATGTCGGCGCAGCCGCAGCGCAGGAGGTGATTGACGAGATCCGCGATCATATCTCCGGCGTCAACATGGTGTTCGTCACCGCCGGCATGGGCGGCGGCACCGGCACGGGGGCTGCTCCGGTCATCGCCAAGACCGCGCGTGACCTCGGCATTCTCACCGTCGGCGTAGTGACGAAACCCTTCCACTTCGAAGGCCAGCGCCGCATGCGCACCGCTGAGGCCGGCATCACCGAACTGCACAAGGTGGTCGACACGCTTCTGATCATCCCGAACCAGAACCTGTTCCGGGTCGCCAACGAAAAGACCACCTTCGCCGACGCCTTCGCGATGGCCGACCAGGTGCTCTATTCGGGCGTCGCCTGCATCACCGATCTGATGGTCAAGGAAGGCCTGATCAACCTCGACTTCGCCGACGTCCGCGCGGTGATGAGGGAGATGGGCAAGGCGATGATGGGCACCGGCGAGGCCTCCGGCGACAAGCGCGCGCTGACCGCCGCCGAAGCCGCCATCGCCAATCCCCTGATCGACGATTCCTCGATGAAGGGCGCGCGCGGCCTTCTGATCTCGATCACCGGCGGCAAGGACCTGACGCTGTTCGAAGTCGACGAAGCCGCCACCCGTATCCGCGAGGAGGTCGATCAGGACGCCAACATCATCGTCGGCGCTACCTTTGACGAAAACCTCGATGGCGTCATTCGCGTCTCGGTGGTCGCCACCGGCATCGAACAGGCGCAGATCTCGCGCACCACCGGCGCCGCACCGGCGTCTGTGGCCACGCCGGTCGCTTCTGCGACTGCGTCGGGACCGGATTCGCGCCTGGCCGAACTGACGGCGCGGCTCCGCGCCGACAATGCGCGGTTGGCCGATCGTGCCCAGAAGCTCGAAAGCTCGAACACGACGCACGTCACAGCGCAGCCGCGCCCGACTGTCGAACGCGCCGCGCTCGCGGCGATCGCCGCTGCTGTTTCGACCGAAGCGCCTCACGCCCAGTCCGCGCCGTTGCAGCCGGCGGCCTATGGCGATGTCACGGTGCGCCCGATCGCGCAGAAGCCGACGCTTTTCCCCGATCCGGAAGTCGCCACGGCGCCCGCGGCCGAACCGCCGCTGCCGGAAACCTTCATCCCGCAGGCGGCTGAGCGTGCGCCGTCCCGTGCGCCGCGGATGCCGAAGTTCGAGGACCTGCCGATGCCGGCCCAGAACGAAATCCGGCAGGCCCGCGGAGAAATCGAGGACGAGCATCCGCAGAAGGCCAAAATGTCGTTGTTGCAGCGCCTGGCCAATGTCGGCCTCGGCCGCCGCGACGAAGAAAGCGAGCCGCCGATCGCGGCCCGCGCTTCGGGACCGGCCATGCCGTCGATGCCGCCGCTGCCGGATCGCAAGCCCCAGCGCTCGGTCGCCCAGCAAATTGCGTCCCATGGGCCGGTATCTGAGTATGCTCCGCGGCAGGCGCCGCAGGGATTGGACATCCACGGCCGGCCGGCACCTGTGGCATCAACAGCACAGGGCGATGACCATCTTGATATCCCCGCCTTCCTGCGCCGGCAGGTAAACTGAAGTTTGTTACAATCTTGGCGAAGCCAAAGGGGGCCCCGGTCTGATCGCCGGGGCCCTTTTTCTTTTGCGGCCATTTGGCGGCGGCCTTCAACCCAAGCCATTGAAACTAAGTTGTTATATTCGTTTGCTAGGATCCGGATGACAGCCGTCTGACGGCTGCTTTCGATGCCGGATTTGGGTCGACCCTGGGCGCGAATGCGGCAGAGATAGGGTAACAATCGGTAAAAAAGCGTGAGTTGGCGCGCAATAAGGCGATGACTATTGTCGACCGTGACTTGGGGAACCACTGAGTCGGACCGGCGACAAAAGGGGTAGCCGATCTGGTCTCACGGTAAGTCAGTGTGGGCACTTCTGTATGAAATTCGGTCGGCAGACAACGCTGCGTTCGCAAGCTACCGTGACAGGTGTGGGCGTCCATTCCGGGCTACCGGTCAACCTCACGATCGGACCTGCATCCGTGGATGCCGGTTTTGTTTTTGTCCGCACCGGCCTTGATGGCAGCGACCGTGAAGTTCGCGCCATCGCTGAATCCGTCATCGCCACCGAATTTGCTACCGTTCTCGGCGACCGCGAGGGACCCTTGGTCTCAACCGCCGAGCATGTACTGGCCGCGTTGCGCGGCATGGGTGTGGATAACGCCACCATCGAAGTCGACGGCCCCGAAGTGCCGATCATGGACGGCAGCTCGGCCGCTTTCGTTGCCGCCATCGAGCAAGCCGGCATCGTCTCGCAGTCGGCGGCGCGCCGTTTCATCCAGGTCACCAAGCCCGTGCAGGTCGCGATCGGCGATTCCTTCGGCGAGCTGCGGCCGAATGCGTCGGGTTTCCGCGCCGAGGTCGAAATCGATTTCGCCAATCCCGTGATCGGCCGGCAAAACTACGTGCTCGATCTCAGCGCCGAACGCTTCCGCCGCGAGATTTCCCGTGCCCGCACCTTCGGCTGCGTCAATGACGTTGCCCGCCTCTGGAGCGCCGGTTTTGCGCTCGGCGCCTCCTTCGAGAATTCGGTGGTGTTCGACGAAACCCGCCTGCTCAACACCGAAGGCCTGCGTTACAGCGACGAATGCGTCCGCCACAAGGTGCTCGATGTGATCGGCGACCTCGCGCTTGCGGGCCTTCCGCTGCTAGGCACCTACCGTTCGGTGCGCGGCGGCCACAAGCTCAATCACGCGGTGCTGACCGCGCTCCTGGCCGATCGCTCCGCCTGGCGGGTGGTCGAGGCCGAAACCGGGCGCCGCACCCGCACTCACGGCGAGGTCGGCAGCGGTATGGTCGGCGGTCTGGTTGCTCCCGCCTACGGTCCCGACGTTTCCTGAAACGTCCCGTTGTTGCCCGGCCGTCTCATTTCACGCGATTTTCGCGCCCATAGGCGTCAAATGGCCGTGTTTTCCCCGATAACCATCCGCCTTAATCCGGGCGAAATGCCTACGTATCCGGTTGGTTTAAGGACTTGTTTTGGATAGACAGGGCCGGGGCGACGCCGCAAGACTGCGCCGGTCGTTATTTTCGTTGCGCCGTGGCGCATGAAAGGCGTCAGGTCTGAACTCTATGTCGACAAAGCGCATGACGTTCGCACATCGGCGACTTCCAAACCGTTGGGGCATTGAACGCCTGGAGCGGACGCTGCGCATGGCTGCCGGCCTTGCCGTGGCCGCCACGGTGTTGAGCGCGTGCAGCACGGCGACCGAGATGTGGGACAAGGTCACCCAGAAGGACGACACCTTCGTCGAGGAGCCCGCCGAAAAGCTCTACAACGAAGGCCTGTTCCTGACGAACGAGAAGCGCGACGCGAAGGGCGGCGCCAAGAAGTTCGAGGAAGTGGACCGGCAGCATCCCTATTCGGACCTGGCGCGCAAGTCGCTGCTGATGTCGGCCTACGCCTATTATCAGGCCAACGATTATGACAGCTGCATCGGCGCTGCGACCCGCTACGTCACACTGCATCCGGGAAGTACGGACGCGGCCTACGCACAATACCTGATTGCCGCCTCGCATTACGACCAGATCACCGACGTCAGCCGCGACCAGACCCGGACCGAAAAGGCGATTGCGGCGCTGGAAGAAGTCGTGCGCAAATACCCGACATCTGAATATGCCGTCAGCGCCAAGGCGAAGCTTGAAGGCGCGCGCGACCAGCTTGCGGGCCGCGAGATGAATGTGGGCCGCCAATTGTTGCAGAAGCGTAACTACATCGGTGCCATCAACCGCTTCAAGACCGTCGTGACCCAGTACCAGACCACGAGGCACGTCGAGGAAGCGCTGGCGCGGCTGACCGAAGCCTATATGGCGGTCGGCATCGTCGGCGAAGCGCAGACCGCGGCTGCCGTGCTCGGGCACAATTTTCCCGACAGCCCCTGGTACAAGGACGCCTATAATCTAGTAAAGTCCGGCGGCTACGAACCGAGCGAGAACACGGGCTCCTATATTTCCAAGGCCTTCAAGAAACTCGGTCTCGGCTAAGGTCTGATTCCAATAGGATGTGGAATTTGATTCTGATTCCACCGGTTGGCTGATCTAGGAATGATCCCCTCATGCTGGCGCGTCTGTCGATCCGTGACATCGTCCTGATCGAACGGCTCGATATCGAGTTTTCCCGCGGTCTTGCGGTTTTGACCGGCGAGACCGGCGCGGGCAAATCCATTTTGCTCGACGCCTTTGCGCTCGCGCTCGGCGGCCGGGGCGATGCCACCCTGGTGCGTAACGGCGCCGAGCAGGGCCAGGTCACGGCCGTGTTCGATGTGCCGAAGGGCCATCCGGCTGCGGCGATCCTGGCCGACAACGGCCTTGAAGACACCGGCGAAATGATCCTGCGCCGCGTGCAACTGGCCGACGGCCGTACCCGCGCCTTCATCAACGATCAGGCGATCAGCGTGCAGACGCTGAAGGCGCTCGGCTCGGTGCTGGTCGAAATTCACGGCCAGCATGACGAGCGCGCGCTGGTCGACGCCTCGACCCATCGCCGCCTGCTCGATGCGTTTTCGGGGCTCGAGAAAGACGTCGCCGCGCTGGAGAAGCTCTGGGAATCCCGGCGCGAAGCCAACCGCCTGCTCGAGGAGCACCGCGCCGGCATGGAGCGCGCCGCGCGCGAGGCGGATTATTTGCGGCACGCCTCCGACGAATTGAAGCAACTTGCGCCAAAGGACGGCGAGGAAACCGCCTTGGCCTCCCGCCGCACCACCATGATGCAAGGCGAGAAGATCGCAGCCGACCTGCGCGAGGCGCAGGAAGCCGTCTCTGGCAATCATTCGCCGGTGGCCAGCCTCTCGGCGGCCGTGCGGCGGCTCGAACGTCGCGCGGCGAATTCGCCCGCGCTGGTCGAACCCGCAGTGAAGGCAATCGATATTGCGATCAACGCGCTGGAAGAGGCCGATCAGCATCTCTCAAGAGCGCTGCTGGCTGCCGATTTCGACCCGGCCGAACTCGAACGCATTGAGGAGCGGTTGTTCGCGCTACGCGCGGCCTCGCGCAAATATTCGACGCCGGTCGATGGGCTCGCGGCATTGGCCACGAGATATGCCGCCGATGTCGCCCTGATCGATGCCGGCGCCGATCAGTTGAAGAAACTGGAAGAGGTGGCGGAGGCGGCCGACAAGCGTTATCTCGCCGCGGCCGCAAAACTCTCCGCGGCGCGGGTCAAGTCGGCGGAAAAGCTCAACAAGGCGGTCAACGCCGAGCTTGCGCCGCTGAAACTCGAGCGCGCAAAGTTCACCACGCAGGTTGATTCCGATCCCGCTTCGCCCGGTCCGCAAGGCTACGACCGCGTCGAGTTCTGGGTGCAGACCAATCCGGGCACCCGGCCAGGTCCGCTGATGAAGGTCGCTTCCGGCGGTGAGTTGTCGCGCTTCCTCCTGGCGCTGAAGGTCGTGTTGTCCGACCGCGGCTCGGCGCCCACGCTGGTGTTCGACGAAATCGACACCGGCGTCGGCGGCGCGGTCGCGGATGCCATCGGTGGGCGGCTGGCGCGGCTTGCCTCCAAGGTGCAGGTGATGGCGGTGACGCATGCGCCGCAGGTCGCCGCCCGCGCCGACCAACACCTTTTGATTTCCAAGGACGCGCTCGACAAGGGCAAGCGCGTCGCCACCCGCGTCAATGCGCTTGCCGCCGATCACCGCCGCGAGGAAATCGCCCGCATGCTCGCCGGTGCCGAGATCACCGCCGAAGCGCGGGCGGCCGCCGAGCGGCTGCTCAAGGCGGCGACGGCGTAGTACACTTCCCGCCATGGCAACAAAGTCAAAGCTAAAAAAGCTCACCGACGTCGCCGACCTCACCAAGGCGCAGGCGAAGGTCGAGCACATGCGCCTCGTGCTCGAGATCGAGGGGCACGACAGAGCATATTATCAAGACGATGCGCCTGATGTTACCGACGCCGAATATGACGCGTTGCGCCAGCGCTTCAACGCGATCGAAAAACGTTTTCCGGAATTGGTCAGCGCCGAGTTGCCGTCGCAGAAGGTAGGTAGCGCGCCCTCCGGCAGGTTCAAGAAGGTCCGCCATGCGGTGCCGATGCTCTCGCTCGACAATGCCTTTGCCGAGGAAGACGTCGTCGATTTCGTCGGCCGTATCCGCCGATTCCTGAAGCTGTCCGAGGACGAGCGGATCGATTTTTCCGCCGAGCCAAAGATCGACGGCCTCTCGATGTCGCTGCGCTACGAGGACGGCGAACTCGTCACCGCGGCCACGCGCGGCGACGGCGCGGAAGGTGAGGACGTCACCGCCAACATCCGTACGCTCGAGGACGTGCCGAAGAAACTGAAGGGGCGAAAAGTGCCTCAAATCTGCGAGGTGCGCGGCGAGGTCTATATGACCAAGAAGGCGTTTCTCGCGCTCAACGAGCGGCAGAAGGCGGCGGGCGACACGATCTTCGCCAACCCGCGCAATTCGGCCGCCGGCTCGCTGCGCCAGAAAGACCCGTCAATTACCGCCTCGCGTCCGCTCGGTTTCTTTGCCTATGCCTGGGGCGAGATGAGCGACATGCCGGAAGACACGCAGTCCCACATGATCGCGTGGTTCGAGCATTGCGGCTTCAGGACCAATCCGCTCACGAAGATCTGCCATTCGGTCGAAGAGCTGATCACGTTTCACCGCAAGATCGAGGAGCAACGCGCCAAACTGGACTACGACATCGACGGCGTCGTCTACAAGGTCGACCGCCTCGACTGGCAGGAGCGCCTCGGCTTCGTCTCGCGCACCCCGCGCTGGGGCATCGCGCACAAATTCCCGGCCGAGCGCGCCACGACGGTGCTGCGGGACATCGAGATTCAAGTTGGACGCACCGGCTCGTTCACGCCGGTCGGCAAGTTGGAGCCGGTCGGTGTCGGCGGTGTCATTGTGCAGAACGTCACGTTGCACAACGAAGATTACATCAAAGGGATCGGCAACAAGGGCGAGGAGTTGCGCGAAGGCCGCGACATCCGGATCGGCGATACCGTCGTGATCCAGCGCGCCGGCGACGTGATCCCGCAGGTGGTCGATGTCGTGATCGACAAGCGGCCCAGGGGCACGAAAGAGTTTCATTTTCCGAAGAAGTGCCCGTGCCCACTGCATACCGACGTGGTGCGCGAGGCAACCGCAACCGGCGAGGAGGGATCGCGCGCCCGCTGCACCGGCGAGTTCGCCTGTCCGTTCCAGAAAATCGAGCATCTGATCCTGTTCTCTTCTCGCCGTGCTTTCGATATCGAGGGGCTCGGCGACAAGCAGATCCAGTTCTTCTTCGAAGAAGGATGGGTAAAGGAGCCCGGCGATATCTTTACGCTGCAAAAGCGCAACGCAAAGCTCAAGCTTGAAGAGATCGAAGGCTATGGCGAGACTTCGGTGCGCAATCTGTTTGCCGCGATCGAGGAGCGGCGAAAGATTTCGCTGGAGCGTTTCATCTATGCGCTCGGCATGCGCCATGTCGGCGAAACTACGGCGCTCGCGCTCGCGCGCGGCTACGGCTCGTGGGACGCTTTCCACGACGCTTCCCTCAAGGTCGCCAAGGACGACGAGGATGCCATTGCCGAGATGGATGCGCTCGACCAGATCGGCGATACCGTGATTGCGAGCATCAAGGCCTATTTCGGCGAGAGCCATAACCGCGGCATCGTCGAGCGGCTGACGCGAGAGGTAACGATCCTCGATGCCGAGAAGCCGAAGAGCAATTCGGCGGTGGCCGGCAAGACGGTCGTGTTCACGGGCTCACTGGAAAAGATGACGCGCGACGAGGCCAAGGCGACGGCCGAGCGTCTCGGCGCCAAGGCGGCCGGTTCGGTGTCGAAGAAGACGGATTATGTCGTCGCGGGTCCCGGCGCCGGGTCAAAGCTGGCGGAAGCGAAAAAGCACGGCGTGACGGTGCTAACCGAAGACGAGTGGCTGAAACTGGTCGGGGAGTGAACCTCTCACACAATCCCGCTCTCTTCTTCCGCCTGCTCGATCAGTTCCTCGCTCACCACGACGTTGCGCCGTGGAATGATGAAGATCATCGTCGAGGCACAGGCGAGAGACAAAGCGAACACAGCGGCGTTGAGCGGCGCGGGTGTGGTGAAATGGCCGCCGAGATAGGCGCCGAATTGCGACAGGAACGACCCTAGCCCCATCTGCAAAAATCCCATCGCGCCTGAAGCGGTGCCGGCGGCTTCGGGACGCACGCTGATGGCCCCCGCAGCGGAGTTCGACATCACGAAGGCGTTGGCGAACATCACGATCATCTGGGTGCCGAACAGCCAGGCCGGAGCCTGGTTGATCCCGGTGAGGCCGCAGACGAGATTGAGCAGGCTGCCGAAGAGTTGCAGCGCGAGCCCGAACCAGATCAGCCTCTCCAGCGAATGACGCGGCGCGAAGCGCACACAAAAGAGATTGCCGACCAGATAGGCGAAGCCGATGGTCGCAAACCACGCGCCATATTCGGCACCGGTGCGGCCCATATGCGTGATGACGATATAGGGGGCGCCGCCGGCGAAGGTGAAGATGATCTGCGAAGCCAGCACCTGGCACAGCATATAGCCGATAAAGGCGCGGCTGGTCAGGAGACCGCCGACATCGCTACGGAAGCTCGCGCTTGCCAACCGCACGCGACGGGTTTCCGGCAAGACAAGCGCGATCGCAACCGACACGGCGAGGGAAGCTGCGGTGATGACGTAGAAGATCGCGCGCCAGCCGAACGCGGCCTCGATCAGGCCGCCAGTCAGGGGGCTCAGCATCTGCGCGATCATCATGACCGCGATCACGAGGCTGATCATGGAGGAGATGCGCTCGCGGCTGTAGAGGTCGCGGATGATCGCGCGGCTCACCACCATGCCACTGGCGCCGCCGAACGCCTGAAAGAATCTCGCGGCGATCAGTTGCGGCAGCGTCTCGGCGAAGCTGCACGCGGCGCTCGCCACCACCATCAGGCCGAGGCCCGCGAGCAAGACGGGGCGGCGTCCGAAGCGATCGGAGAGCGGCCCCATCAGGATCTGCGAGCAGGCGATGCCGACCATATAGAGCGACACCGTCATTTGCGCGATGGAGACGTTGCTGTCGAACGTCTTCGCAAGGATCGGCAGCGCCGGCACCAGCATGTAGAGCGAGATCGGCGCCACGCCGGTCATGGCGACCAGCAGCAACAGCATGAACCGCGTCTTCGCGGCGCTTTCGTTGTCGGTCAGTGCGGCCGGTCTGCCGACGACGCCGTGCATCAAAGAGTCCGGTTCTCGAAACGCAGCCGCGATCAGACCGTAAACCGGTCCGGTATGCGTCCTCTGTTTCGTTTGCGTGATTTTGTTGAATCAGACTTTAGCCGCATTCGGCGAAGCGCAAATGCGGTGTTTCGGAATGCGGCTATTCGTTTTCCGGGATGCGTTGCGCGCAATCGGGTCTGTCGTGAGGGAATGGTTGGGGGCATGGAGAGGGAGACCGCATAACCGCCGTCATCACCGGGCTTGTCCCGGTGATCCACGTCTTTCTTGCTTTTGGGAGGTAAAGACGTGGATGGCCGGGTCAAGCCCGGCCATGACGAAGGTGAGGTTGCCACCTGCTTCTACAGCGACAGCGGCGCGGTCGCCTCGTCGAGCCAGGCTTTGGTGGCATCGTCGACATGGCCGCGCACCGCGTGGCGCACCCGCTCGTGATATTCGTTGAGCCAGCTCAATTCCTCGCCGGAGAGCATGTTGAGATCGACCAGGCGGCGGTCGATCGGTGCGAGCGTCAGCGTCTCGAAAGCGTTAACCGCCTTTTCGGCGCCCGCGACCTCGGCGGCAACGACCAGTTCGAGATTCTCGATGCGGATGCCGAAGGCGTCGGTCTTGTAGTAACCGGGCTCGTTGGAGAGGATCATGCCGCGCTTGAGTGCGGTGGTGCCGAGCTTGGAAATCCGCGCCGGTCCCTCGTGCACCGAAAGGTAGCTGCCAACGCCATGGCCGGTGCCGTGCTCGAAATCGACGCCGGCCTGCCACAGGAATTGCCGCGCCAGCGTGTCGAGCTGCGCGCCGGTCGTGCCGTCCGGAAACAGTGCGCGCGCGATCGCGATGTGACCGCGCAACACCCTGGTGAAGCGGTCGCGCATCTCCGGGGTCGGCTCGCCGATCGCAATCGTGCGGGTGACGTCGGTGGTGCCGTCTTCATATTGCGCGCCGGAATCGATCAGCAAGAGATCGCCGCGCGCGATGCGGCGGTTGCTCTTGCGCGTGACGCGGTAGTGCACGATGGCGCCGTTCGGCCCGGTGCCTGAAATCGTCGGAAACGAAACATCCTTCAGCGCGCCGGTGTCGCGGCGGAAGGTTTCCAGCGCCTCGACGGCGTCGATCTCGGTCAGGCTGCCGGCGGGCGCCTCGTGATCGACCCAGGCGAGAAAACGCGCCAGCGCGATCGCGTCGCGCCGATGCGCGGTCTTGGTGCCGGCGATTTCGGTGTCGTTCTTGACCGCCTTGAGCAGTGCGACGGGATCGCTGCCGCGCACCACCTTGCCGCCGGCGGACGAAATCAGCCGGGTCAGCGCATCGGCCGATGTCGCGCTGTCGAGCGCGATCGACGCGCCGCTTTTCGACAGCTCGATCAGTTTCGGCGTCAGTGCGCCGGGATCGACGACGGTGGCGCTCTGTTCGAGATGGTTGCGCACGCTGTTGGAAAGCTTGCGGTGATCGATGAACAGCGTCGGCCGGCCGCTTTTCGGCACAAGCGCATAGGACAGGGGCAGGGGGGTGTGGGCGACGTCGCCGCCGCGAATGTTGAAGGTCCAGGCCACCGCATGGCTGTCCGATAGCACCAGCGCGTCGGCGCCAAGCCTGGCGATCTCGGCCTCGATCCGCTTCAGCTTGTCGGCCTCGATTTCGCCGGCGAATTGTTTGCCGTGCAAGGCGACCGGGGCGAGCGGCAAAGCCGGCCGCTCGGTCCAGACAATATCGATCGGGTTGGCATCGACCGCGACCAGTTCCGCGCCGGCCTTGGCGCAGGCCGCCGCAAGCTTCTCCGCGGAAGCTGTCGTATGCAGCCAGGGATCGAAACCGAGACGGTCGCCGGTGGCGAGATGCTGCGCCAGCCAGGTCTCCGGCGGTGGATCGACCAGTGGCTGGACGCCCCAGACCTTGGTGTCGACCTGCTTGCCCGCTTGCAGCGTGTAGCGTCCATCGACGAACACCGCGGCCTCGCGGGTGAGCACGATGGCCATGCCAGCGGAGCCGGTAAACCCGGTGAGCCAGGCCAGCCGCTCCTCGGAAGGCGCGACATATTCGTTCTGCTGCTGGTCGGCGCGCGGCACCACGAAGCCGCTCAGGTTGTGTTTCGCAAGCTCCTCGCGAAACGCGGACAGACGCGCGGACAGCGCGACGCCGGTCTCCGGTTCTTCGAAGGTCTGGAAGTGCGCCTCAAACATCGGGGGATACTATCGTCTCAAGGGGACAACTCGGCAACCGACTCAATTCGCTTCCGATTCCGAATTTATTGTGATTGAATTGCTGCACCCGCGTTAGACGGGGGTGAACGTTTCATGACATCGGACGTCGTGGAGCGATTCAGCAAAAATCCTTCCGGGGTGGAATTCCGAGGCCAGTTCCAAGGGCGTTCTGTCACCAGCGTCGAGGGATTAACTATGCCCGTCTTCACCTTCGAGAAGATTTCGCCGCCGATGCGCCGCGTAACCGCTTCTTCGTCTGCTGCCGAAAAACCGCGCGGCGTCCTGCCCCGGCTTCTGGATCGTTTCACGGAGACCCGCGCCAAGCGCAAGGTCAGCGCCGACAAGACGGCTCAGAAGCAGCCGCGGAAGTCCTCGAAGTAAGCCAACCAACAACCCGTCATTCCGGGATGGTCCGAAGGACCAGACCCGGAATCTCGAGATTCCGGATAACCGCGGAGCCTGTCATCGGGCCGCGCTTCGCGCGGACCCGTTGGCGGTTTCCGGAATGACGTCAGCAAACCTTGTGAAGCAACAGGCTGCTCCAGCCTTCAATCCGGATGTGCCGCTCGACAATGAGCCCGCGCGCCCGATAGGCGACGATCACCGACGGCGCCTGCGCCGACAATAGCCCGGACAGGATCACGCGTGCCCCGCCGGACAGATGCCGCGACATCGGGGTTGCCATCTGCCGCAACGGATTGGCGAGGATATTGGCCAGCACCAGGTCGAACGGCTTTCGTTGCCGCAGTTTTGGCGCGGAAAATCCGTTGCCCCATGTCACTTCGACAAACTGACCGACGCCGTTCAGCCGTGCGTTCTCGGCCGCAACCTTGACCGACAGCGCGTCGATGTCGCTGGCGAGCACCTGATCGCGCAGGGCCTTGGCGGCGGCGATCGCCAGCACGCCGGTGCCGGTGCCGAGATCGAGCACGCGCCGCGGCCGCAAGGCTTTCAGCACATGGTCGAGCAGCAGGAGGCAGCCGCGGGTGGTGCCGTGATGGCCGGTGCCGAAGGCGAGCGCCGCCTCGATCTCGATACCCAGTTTGTTGGGCGTCACTTTGGCCCGATCGTGCTGGCCATGGACGACGAAACGCCCGGCATGGACCGGCACCAGCTCGTCGAGCGTAGCGCGGACCCAGTCCTTGGGCTCGACCGTGTCGAAGCGGGCGGATCGCGCGACGTCGGCGCCCGCGGCGAGGGCGATCAGCTCGCGGATCGCGGCCTCATTGGGCGCATCCGCGAAGTAGATGGTGATGTCCCAGCGTCCGCTCGGTCCCTCGAACGCTCCGACGGCGGCTTCGCCTTCGTCGAGGGCTTCGGTCAGAAGATCCGCGACGCGCCGGGCGGTCTGTTCGTCGCCGATAGCGAGCGTGGCGCGGTGGGTTTGCGGGGTGAGCGTTGCGGTCATCGTGATTTCGGGATCGGGGGCGCGGCGAGAAGGGAACCGGTATGCCGCAGTTTAAGGCTTCATTCACCTAGTTCTTCTAGGTTCCTGCTGCCGGAACGCCCCAAAACGAGGGCTTTTCGCCGGAATTTCGGCCTTGCGCTATCTGTTGGTTAAAAACAGATTAATGCGCAAGGACATAGCGGCGGTTTTCAAACCACCCTTTGAGGCGCTTCAACTGCGGCCTCAATTTCGCACCCGGCCCTCCTCATCGACGATCAATCTCTTCCGGATGGTTAAGTGTTGGTTAAAGCCAGCATTCCATCGAATTGAATTTGCTGGGGGATCGCATGGCGCGCGATGCGCTAAGCGGCTTGCGTTTTGCTTCGGTGTCACCGCAATCCACAGCCACGCGCGCAACGTTGCGGTTTGCGGAAGCAGGGTTGGCGCATCGCCCTATTTTATCCACACCACCTCACAGGCGGCGCAAAGCTTGTCCACAAGCTTATGCTCTGAAACATGCCGCGCCGGTTCAACACGTTGCCGAGCCCCGGCCGGAGCGAACGGCGATCGGATCCATGCGGAACGGGCTTTACTCCATCCAGATCCATATGCTCGACGGCGTGCAAGGCCGCGACAGCGGCGTTCTCATCTTGAGGGATGGCGAGCTGCTCGGCGGCGGTCCGTATTTCTGGTCGGTCGGCCGCTACAGCGTCGGTGACGGTACCTGGAAAGGCGAGCTCGTCACCAACCAGCACACGCCGTTCAACGATCCCTTCGTCCGGCCGCTGTTCGGCGGCGAGGAAGTCAGTAGCGGATTCACCGGCAAATTTTCCGACGACGAGTCCGAGGTGTTCGGCACCACGTTGGTGGGAACGCGCAGCCTCAGCTTTCGCGCCGTGCTGAGGCGGCTGGCGGAGGGGTAGGGACGACATGGTACAAGGGGTGATGAGGCGGCAGGTTCATATCGCCCTTGGTTCTCGGGAGCCGTAAATTTAGAC
This sequence comes from uncultured Alphaproteobacteria bacterium, assembly GCA_963788885.1. Taxonomy (GTDB): domain Bacteria; phylum Pseudomonadota; class Alphaproteobacteria; order Rhizobiales; family Xanthobacteraceae; genus Bradyrhizobium. The sequence goes on from CAWBIR010000008.1 coordinate 228,757, forward strand.
TGACACTACCGAAAGCTTCGCAAGGGAGGGGGATGAGCATGCGGACTGTGGCAGCTTTTCTGATTGCGCCTTTATTGCCAGCGTTGGCCCCTGCTTGGTTTCTGCACGCAAACTATCCAGATAGAACGGCGATTTCCGGCTTCATCGTTGTTTGTGGCCTGTTCTATTTGCTGCAGGCCGTTGTTGGGATACCGGCTTACACTTTGGCACGCGCTAGGCGGCGTCATATTTGGTTTTACTTGTTGCTCGGATTCGTTGGGATGGCGGGTGTGTTCATTGCGGTCATCGTCGTTTTCTCGAAGACAAAGATCGACATCGCTGAAACCTTTCTCATGGTCCCCTACTTTGGTGCCTTAGGTGCAGCGATCGGACTGGTATTTTGGCTCATTGCCAGACCGGATAAGGGTGCGACCGCAGAAATTTCAAACTGAGGCACTTCCCTTTAGTCCACACTCCATCCACAGCCTGTCCACCGTCTATCCAAACAGCGCGCGGTGATCCCGCAGGATCGTTTGCGCGGCGTTGTGGCCGGGCGCGCCGGTGACGCCGCCGCCGGGATGGGCGCCGGACCCGCAGTGATAAAGCCCCTTCAACGGCCCGCGGTAGTCCGCGTGTCCCAGCATCGGCCGTGCCGAGAACAACTGGTTCAGCGTCAGCGCGCCGTGGAAGATGTCGCCGCCGAGCAAGCCGAACTGCCGCTCGAGATCGAGCGGCGAGAGGATCTGGCGTCCGATCACGCTCCCAGCAAAGCCCGGTGCGTATCGGTCGACGGTTGCGATCATGAGGTCGGCGACTTCCTCGCGGTGGTCGTCCCAGGAGCGCCCATCCGGCAGTTCCGGCGCGACATGCTGGCAGAACAGGCTCGCGACATGCTGACCTGACGGCGCGAGGCTGTCGTCGAGCGTGGACGGGATCAGCATCTCGACAACCGGCGCCTTGCTCCAGCCGCTCTCTCGCGCGTCCTGCCAGGCGCGATCCATATAAGCAAGGCTCGGCGCCATGATGATGCCGGAGGTGAGGTGATCGCCGTCGCCCGGCAGCGCCGTGAACGAGGGCAGGGATGTCAGCGCCACGTTCATCCGGAAAGTGCCGGAGGCGTTGCGCCAGCGCTGCATGCGCGTGAGAAAATCCTCCGGCAGCGCGTTTGAAGGCACGAGGCGGGTGTAGAGCAATTTCGGATTGACGCCTGAGGCGACGTAACGGGCGCGGACAGTCTCACCGTTGTCGAGCACGACGCCGACAGCACGCTCGCGCTCGACGATGACTTCGCGCACGCCGGCATCGAGCGTGATCACGGCGCCGGCCTGCCGCGCGGCGGCCGCGATGGCCTGCGTGATCGCGCCCATGCCGCCGATGGCATGGCCCCAGACGCCCTTCTTGCCGTTCACCTCGCCGAACGCGTGATGCAGCATCACATAGGCCGAGCCGGCGGCGTAGGGCGACGCGTAGTTGCCGACGATGGCGTCAAAACCGAACAAGGCCTTGATCAGGTCGCTGTCGAAAACCTCGTCCAGCATGTCGCCGGCCGAGCGCGTGAACAGATCGAGCAAGGTTCGCTGCTGCTCCAGCGCCAGCTTTCTCAGGATGTTGGCCGTGCCGAGCGCATTGAAACCTTCACGGATGGCGCCGGCGCCAAAGCTTTCGACCAGGTTGGGCGGTGCGCGCAGCACGAACGCGCGCAGCACGTCGGCGATCTCTTCCAGCTTCCGGTTGAAGCCGTCGAGCTCGCCGGCGTCGTGCGGGCTGAGTTTGGCGAGAGAATCCTTGGTGCGGCCTTCGCCGGTGAGGAGGAAGCTGCCGTCGGGGGCGGGCAAAAAGTTCTGTACGCGGCGCTCGACAATCCTCAAACCATGTTCGGCAAGTTTCAGGTCAGAAATAATTTTCGGGTTGAGCAGGCTCACGGTATAGGCCGCGACCGAATTGCGGAAACCCGGCGCGAATTCTTCCGTCACCGCCGCGCCGCCCACGACCTTGCGCCGCTCGACCACGCGCACTTTCAGGCCCGCGGCGGCCAGATAGGCCGCGCAGGTGAGGCCGTTATGTCCGGCTCCGATGATGACGACGTCGGTTTCGTTCATGTGGGCTTGATCCCAGGCGTCATTCCGGGATGGTGCGTTGGCATCAGACCCGGAATCTCGAGATTCCGGGTTCAATGCTGCGTATTGCCCCGGAATGACATCTCCATATCAGACCCTGCGCTAGATTGCCCGCTACGCGTTCCTATGATCCATTGCCGCCTCTCGCAACGTTCAAAAAACACCCCGCCGGAGCCTTCATGACCCCATCCGATCCGTATCTGCCCGCGGACACGCCCTCCGCAGGCCGCAATCGGCTGGTGCTCCTGGTCTACACGGCGTCGATTTTCGTCAGCGCGCTGCTGTTGTTCTCGGTGCAGCCGTTGTTCACCAAGATGGTGCTGCCGCGGCTCGGCGGTTCGCCGGCGGTGTGGTCGGTGGCGATGGTGTTTTTCCAGTCGCTGCTGCTCGCAGGCTACGTCTATGCGCATCTGTTGATGCGGATCAACAGCCGCGTGATCCCGATCGTGGTGCATCTGGTGCTCCTGATCGTGGTCTTTGTTACGCTGCCGCTGGTGATTTCGGCGCGTTGGGGCGATCCGCCGACCTCCGGCTATGCGCTGTGGCTGCTCGGCCTGTTCGTGGCCTCGATCGGCCTGCCGTTCTTTGCGCTCGCTGCCAATAATCCGCTGCTGCAAGCCTGGTTCGTTCGTACCGGCCATCCCGACGGCGCCGATCCCTACTTTCTCTATGCTTCGTCCAACATCGGGAGTTTTCTGGCGCTGCTGTCCTACCCGCTGGTGCTGGAGCCGGTCTTCAGCCTGAAAACGCAAAACCTGATCTGGACCGGCGGTTATGGCCTGCTGATCGTTCTCATCGCCGCCTGCGGCTTTCTGTTGTGGCGCGCGCCGGCCTCGGCAGACGCGCACAACGCAGCCGCTGAGAGCACTGCGCCGCCGCCTTCCTTGGCGTTGCGCGCGCGCTGGATCTTTCTCGCCGCGGTGCCGTCGGGTCTGTTGATCGCGGTGACCGCGCATATCTCGACTGACGTCGCCGCCGCACCCTTGCTGTGGGTGTTGCCGCTCTCGCTTTATCTGTTGACCTGGGTGCTGGTGTTCCAGCAACGCCCGTGGCTGCCGCACAAATGGGTGTTGTGGGCGCAGCCGGCGGCGATCGCCGGAGTCATCGTGCTGCTTGCGGTCGGCGGCGAACAGAATCTGCTGCTGACGCTTGGCGGGCATCAGCTCTGCTTCTTCGTGATCGCGATGGCCTGTCATGGCGAACTCGCGCGCACGCGCCCGCCGGCTAAATATCTCACCGGATTCTACGTCGCGCTGTCGTTCGGCGGCATGATCGGCGGGCTCTTCGCGGGCCTGATCGCGCCCAACGTGTTTTCCTGGGTCGCGGAATATCCGATCCTGATCGTGCTCGCCGCGCTCTGCCGTCCGCCAGCGAGCGAACGCTTGCCGGTACTGAGCCGCCTGATCTGGCCGCTGGTGGTTGTGCTTGCGCTCGCTCTCGTCATCCCCTCGCAGATGAAGGGCGAGACGTTCAATTGGCTCGAGGAGCACCGCGTCTATGTCGCGGGCAGTGTCGCGGTGTTCGGCATGTTGCTGGCGCTTGGGCTCAACACCGCGCGGCTCAAGCTTGCGGCGGTCGCTGCACTGGCGCTGGTGTTGGTCCGCGTCTATCCCGCCGATGAGGGGCGCGTCGACACCGTGCGTAGTTTCTTCGGCGTCCACAAGATCGTGACGACGCCGGGCGGCCAGTATCACGTGCTGCAGCACGGCACGACGATTCACGGCGCCGAGAAATTCCAGAACGACGACGGCACGCAGGTCACAGGCCGGCCCGAGCCGATCACCTATTATCACAGGGATGGCGGCATCGGTCAGGCGGTCACCGCGATGCGTGAGCGCAAGGGCGCGCCGCTTCGGGTCGCGGCGATCGGGCTTGGCTCCGGCACGCTCGCTTGCGTTGCGCTGCCCGGCGAGACCTGGAAGTTCTTCGAGATCGACCAGTCGATGGTCGATACCGCGCGCGATCCAAAATATTTCACCTATGTCCAGCAATGCCAGCCGGACCTGAAGCCGGTGATCGGCGATGCGCGGCTGACCTTTGCGCGCGAACCGGACGGCGTCTACGACCTGATCATTGTCGACGCCTATTCGTCGGATGCGATTCCGATCCATCTCGCCACCCAGGAGGCGATGAAGATCTACAAGGACAAGCTCGCGCCCCATGGCGCGGTGGTGATGCACGTTTCCAACCGGCATCTGGAATTGGCGAGCGTCGTGGTTGGCATTGCCGATGCCAACGGGTTGAAAAGCTGGGTCTACAACGAGGACTCCGGCCGCGACGGCGAGTATATCTTCGCGACCAACGTCGTGGTGTCGGCGCGAGAGGAGGAAGACGTCGGCAAGCTTGCGTCGTCGGACAAATGGGAGGAGACCGAGCCCACCGCCAACCAGCGGGTCTGGACCGACGACTATTGCAACGTGCTCGGCGCGGTCTATCGGCGGCTTCGCGACGGCGAGTGATATCTAAAGTCGTTTTTATCCTCCCGGCGCGCGGGAACCCCCACACCGTGGGAACTCGAAAGTTCCCCCGGCGTTGGTGACATTAAATGTCCCAATCGTGCCGCCGCACCAACTCGCGTGCGAGGCCGGCACAGCAATCGTGCTGGAGGAGTGTCATGCGTAGCATCAAATTATTGTCGGCCATCGCGTTGTCGGTCGCGCTTGCAGGCACCGCCTTCGCGGCAGGGCCGCATGGCGGCGGTGGCGGCCGTGGTGGCGGTGGTGGTGGCCACGGCGGTGGTGGCGCGCACTTCGGTGGCGGCGGGCACGGTGGCGGCGGAGCGCATTTCGGTGGCGCGCGCATGGGCGGCGGAGGAGGTCATTTTGCCGGCGGGCGAGCCGGCGGCTTCCGCGGCGGTGGCGCTCACTTCGCTGGCGGCGGACGTCATTTCAGTGGCCGCGCGGCCGGTGTGCCCGGCGGCAGGGCGGCGTCGTTCTCGCGTGCGGCGGGCGGCAACAGTTTTCGCGCCAACAGCGCTGCGGCGGGTGGCAGGAATTTGAATCGCCAGAGCGCGATGCGCGCCAACGCGGTTCACCATGCGCTGGCCGCTGGTGCGGTCGCCGGCGCGCTGCATAACCACAATACCTTGCACAATCCGGACGCCCGCGCGCATATCGCGGCATCCGCCGCGACGGCCGGATGGCGCGGCCATGGCCGCAACGGTGGATGGTGGCGGCATAGCCATGGCGGCTACGGCTGGGTCGGTCCGCTGTTCTGGCCGTTCGCCTATTACGATCTCTCCGACTACGCGATGTGGGGCTACGATCCCTCGCTTTGGGATTACGGCTACGGCGACATCTATGCCGGCGTCTTCGCGCCTTACGGCTATGACGATCTTGCCGGCTATCTGCCATCGGGCGGCGGCGTAGCAGCGTCCGGCGCATCCAATCCGGCGAACGACCAAAACCAGGTCGCGCAGATGTGCGGCGACGACAGCCAGGAGATCGCGGGTCTTCCGATCGACCGGATCCAGCAGGCGCTCAACCCGAATGACGAGCAGCGCAAGGCGCTCGACGATCTCGCCAATGCGTCGGTGAAGGCGGCCCAGAGCATCAAGTCCGCATGTCCGAACGACGTTGCTTCGACTGCGCCCGCCCGGCTGGCGGCGATGCAGACGCGGCTCGAGGCGATGATCTCGGCGGTCAGGATCGTGCAGCCGCCGCTCGATCATTTCTACGGCCTGCTCAACGACGAGCAGAAGGCGCGGCTGACCTCGTTGGGCGAGGACCAGCGGCGCGGGCGCAACGATCAGGGCGCGCTGGCGCAGAACTGCGGCAACGCGGGACAGGCGACCGACTGGCCGGCGGCTGAAATCGAGCGGCGCGTCCGTCCGACCGATGCGCAGCGCGCAAGCTTCGATAATCTAAAGGACGCGAGCGCCAAGGCCGCCGACCTCCTTAAAGGCACCTGCGAGCCCAACGAAGCCTTGACGCCGCCGGCGCGGCTCTCCGCGGCCGGCAAGCGGCTGGATGCGATGTTGCAGGCGGTCGAGACCGTCAAGTCGGCGCTCGACAGCCTCTACAGCGAGCTGAGCGACGAGCAGAAGGCGCAGTTTGAGTCGATCGGACCGAGCCGCGACGTCGCCACAACGGCGTCGCTCTCGCCGGATGACAATGCCGCCGCACCGGCGTCGCGGCGCAGCCATCGGCGTCATCACGCCAACGTCGTGGGTCTCGTCCGCCGGCTGATTGGGTTCTAGAGCGCAGATCTTTATTCACCTCTCCCCGCTTGCGGGGAGAGGTCGCGAGCCAAGCGAGCGGGCGAGGGGGCTAACTTTTGCTGAGACCGTTCGATTCCGAAGTTCGTTCAGTGGTCGCCGCCAACGTTTGCGAACTTCGGAATTGGAGCTCTAGCCGGGCTCGTGGCGATCACCGCGCGCCGGTCGGCCACCGCGTGGTGGAATTGTTCGAGCACGAGGCCATAGGCGGCAAGATCGTTTTCATCGATCGCGCCGCTGTCGTAGCTTTCGAGCGTCTCGCGCAGGAATTCGTCGGCTTCCTCCTGCAACGCATCGAGCTCCTCGACCGAGTCGGTCTTGCGTACCTGCGAGATGTGAGCCAGCAGCTTGTCACGGTGCTCGCCGGTGATGTTGCGCTCGTCACGTTTGACGTAATGCCGCAACCATGCGCTGACCGAGCCAAGCACCGAGAACAGCAATATGCCGCCCCAGAAGTAATCGCTGTATCGGTCCAGGAAGCTGCGTTCGGTGCCGTCGATATAGGCCGCGGCGCCCGCATGGGCCGGGATCGCGGCGTCCTTGTCGGTGTCGGGCTTCTGGATCTTCGATGCCGCATGATCGTCCCTGGCGAGCGCCGGCCGCACCGCGAACAGGGCCCGGGTGAAGGCGGCGGCCGCGGTTTCGGACAGCGATTTCGGGGCCACGATCAGATGATCGACGCCCATTGTTTCGACTTTGTCTTCGGGCCGGGCCGGAGAGGAGGTGAAGGAACTGCCGGGAATTTCTTCCAACTCATAGAGCGGATGTTTGTGCGCGATCGCCTCGGAGACGTCGATCGGAATGAACGTCGGCTCGCCGCGCAGGCGCGCGGTCGCGGTGATGGCATCGGCCGTGATCTTGCTGTCGAGCGGGCCGACCGTCATGAACGCGTCGATCGAGGGATCTTTCACCATGTCGTTGATCTGCGAGATCGAGAAGCGCGAGATCGTGACCTTGTCGGGGTTGAGGCCGGATTCGCTCAGGATCACCTTGAGCAAAGTGACATTGACCGGGGTGCGGCCAAGCACGCCGATGCGGTGACCTTCGAGATCGGCGATCTCCTTGATCTTGGCCTTCGGCTCCTTCGGCTCTTTTTTGGCGCCCTTGCGCGGTGCGCCGGAAGGCGCCCACAGCACCACGACATTCTTGCGCAGGATGGCAACAGTCCCGGCCCCTTTGGGCATGTCCTCGTCGGCGCGTCCGACCGCGAGATCGGTTTCGCCGGTGTTCAGAAGCCCAAGGCTCTCGACCGGGCCGGCGGTCGGGATCACCGTCAGCCGGACGGCACTTCCCTCGTTGACGAAGGCCTGCGCCAACGCCTGGATCAGTTTTTGATCGTCGCTTCCGGCCGGTCCCACGGCAATGCGCAAGGTGGTCGGACGCGAGAGCATGAAAGCCGCACCCGCAATCGCTGCAACAATCAGCAGCCCCGCGGCAATCAGCAGAAACGGCGAACTGCGCCGCCGTCTCGCGGAGGTAAGGTTTGCGCTCGAACTGTCCGATGCAGACATGTTGCAGCCGGTTTGAGGATGAGCCGTCAAGCTCTGGAATGCACTGCATCACCCTATCATGCCCCGTGGTTTTGCGGGGGCAGGATTTGTGTTGGCAGCACCAGCGCAGCCATCGCCAGCGACCGCGAATCGGGCCACCATGTCCCACTCTGGAAGAAGGTTCGTCCGGCTCGCAGACGGTATTCCGCGGTCTTGCGCGCCCATTTCGAACGAGATTTTGACAGAACCGTCGCGCCTGCCGTTCGTTATCTGACAGGCAGCTTTCGTGGCCAAACTCTGACACCCGCGTCCTTTTTCAGCGGTCGCTTCTTCGAATGTTAAAATCACGGGACCACGATCAAGGTATTCGATTCCGGTGGAGTTCAGGATTTGACATTCGTGCTTCATAAGCTCGCGGCCCGGGCGCGACGAGGCCAAGGTCAGGGCCAAGGTGCGGGCGAAGGCGCGCACCGGGGAGAGCGTGCCGTGCGATGGCGGAGTCTGGTTGGACTGGCGCTGCTCGCGGTGGGCTTGTCGGCCTGTTCGCAGGAGGTCGAATATACCCCGGAGCAGCGCAGCTGCATCTTGCAGCGTTACAGCAGCTACGACCCGAAACAGCTCAACCAGTGTGTCGACGTGTGCAGGCTCTGCATGAAGGGCAACATGGTGACCTGCAACACCTCCTGCCGGCTGCGCGGTGCCAGCTAAGGTTAACGCCGGCCCTCGGGCTGCGGTAACGCGGTGCAGAAACGCCAGATGCTTTCGCGTCAGGGCTTGACCGGCCCAAGAAGGCATTGAATCATTGGGGCTTTCAGGCGTTAGCCCCAAGATGTTTGAGATTGGCGTTATTAGTATTGTTGTGCTGGCGGTCGGCTACTGGGTCACCCTGTGGCTGATGGGCCGCCGCGACGACGTATTGCATGGCGATTTCGTCCACGACGAAGACGGAGTCGCGACCGCAGGCTCGGACCAGCCTTTTGCGTCGCGGCCGCCTTTCCCTGCCAAACCGATATTCCCTGCCAAGCCAGCTTTGACCAGGCCTTCCGCCGTCAAGTCTTCCGTCATCAAGCCTTCCGTCATCAAGCCCATTCCGGCCCCGGCGCTTCCTGCGCAGCCGCCGACACAAGTGCCCGCGCCGGCACTGTCCGAGCGGTCGGACACGCTGCAAACGCTGCTGGCGTCCATCAAGCGGGACTTGAAGGACGCCTCACAGCTCTAAGCGAGTGCTGGATCGATAGTCAGTATAGCCCGCGCTGCTGATAGTAGCCGCGCGGCGGCTGCTGATACGCATTGCCGTAGGCATCATAGGCCTGCGGCTGCTGCGGCTGTTGCTGATAGTAATAGACCTGACCGTCATAGGCGCGACGGCTCGGGCGCGGCGCCGGATAACGTTGATCGGTCGAGCTGCCGTCGGCCGGATAGATATAGCCGTCGTCCGCGCGAGCCTGCGGGAACATCTGCCGCGGCGCGGTTTGCTGCGGCGCCAGCGAAGTGGGATCGGCGGCAGGATCGCCATATTGCGGCACTTGCGGCGCGTATTCCTGAGCGGGGTCGCGGCGCGCGACAGCGGTGTTTGCCCGCGTCCGTGGATTGCGGGCCAGCGCGACCGTCGACGAACCCGTCAAGGTGACGGTGGTGTTGAGCACGCCTTGCTGCTCGACCAGCGCATACAGCGTCGTGGCATTCGCTTTCGACAGCCGCACGCAGCCATGAGAAGCGGGCGTGCCGAGCCGGCCTTCGGAATCGGTGCCGTGAATCGCGTGTCCGATCTTGGTGAAGAAGATCGAATGCGGCATCGGCGCGTCGTCGAATTCCTTCGAGTAGTGCTCCGCTTCCATGCGGAATGCGCGGAAGGTGCCGCTCGGCGTCTCGCGCGAGGGGATGCCGCTCGAGACCGGCCAGCGATAGCGATCGACGCCGTCGACGGCGACCGTCATCATCTGCGCATCCTTGTCGATGGTGATGGCGATTTTAGCTTGAGCGGCGCCGGTGGCGAACAGCATCAGGGTCGTTGCAGCAACGAGAAGGGAACGCATTTACCTTTGGCCTCCGGCCTAAATCGCACCACTGCCCATCCCGCCCGCCAATATGCCCGAATTAAGCCTGTGGTTCCAGTGACGCTTTTGGGATCGTTAATGGCGGGCTTGTGCGGTCGACGTGAAATCGCTGTGGCTGGGAGAATGAAGTGCCGTTCATCTTCATGACCGCGCTTACCGCGATCTGTTGTTGGTGAAGGGGGAACCCGCCCGTCACGTCAGCGTTATATCTTCACATTCATGGGATGAGGAATTGACGATGATGAAGCGAGTAAAGGCGATCAAGACTGCGGCGTATCCCGTCGAGATGCCGGCACTGCGTTGGCTGGCGGCATTGGCGGTCGCGCTCGCGCTGGTCGCCATCCCGCATCTGGCGCATGCGCAGGGCGTCGTGGGCGGTATGGAGCGAGGCGCTGCTCAGGGTTCTTATGACGGTGGCCGCGTCGCGGGCCCCGTGGGCTCAGCGGTTGGCGGAGCAGTCGGTGCCGGTGTCGGCGGCGCAGTAGGCGCGGTCGACGGTATCCTCGGCATCCCCGGTCCCCGCTGCAACGGCTACTACAACCGCTACGGCCACTGGCGCTGCTATCGATACTGAGTGCTGAAGTCGAACAGAAACCCGGGTCGCGCGGGCGGCCCGGGATTTTCTTGATCAGTTCTTCAGCCGGTATCCGGTCTTGAAGATCCAGGCCACCACGACCATGCAGATGGCGAGGAACGACAGCGTCATGCCGACGCTCACGGCGACGCTGACATCGGCGATCTCGTAAAAGCTCCAGCGGAAGCCGCTGATCAGGTAAACCACCGGATTGAGCAGCGTGATCGTGCGCCAGCCCGACGGCAGCATGTTCACCGAATAGAAGCTGCCGCCGAGGAAGGTCAGCGGCGTCACCACCAGCATCGGGATCATCTGTAGCTTTTCGAAGCCATCGGCCCAGATGCCGATGATGAAGCCGAACAGGCTGAACGTCACCGCCGTCAGCACCAGGAAGGTGAGCATCCAGACCGGGTGCTGGATGTGCAAGGGCACGAACAGCCCGGCGGTCGCCAGGATGATCAGGCCCAGCACGATCGATTTGGTCGCGGCCGCACCGACATAGCCGAGCACGATCTCGGAATAGGAAATCGGCGCCGACAATATTTCGTAGATGGTGCCGACGAATTTCGGGAAGTAGATGCCGAACGACGCGTTGGCAATGCTCTGCGTCAGTACCGAGAGCATCACGAGGCCCGGCACGATGAAGGTGCCATAGCTGACGCCTTCGACTTGCGTGATGCGCGAGCCGATCGCGGCGCCGAACACGACGAAATAGAGCGAGGTCGACACGACAGGCGAGACGATGCTTTGCAGCAGCGTGCGCCAGGTGCGCGCCATTTCGAATTTGTAGATTGCGCGGATGGCCCGGAAATTCATGGCTGACGCACCAAGCTGACGAAGATGTCTTCCAGCGAGCTCTGACTGGTCTCGAGATCGGTGAAGCGGATGCCGGCATTGCGGAGGTCGCCGAGCAGGCTGGTGATGCCGGTGCGATCGGCTGACGTGTCGTAGCTGTAGACGAGGTCGTGGCCGTCGTTCGCGAGTTCCAGATTGTAGGCCGAAAGCGCCGCCGGGATGGCATCGATGCTCGACGGCAAATGCAGCTTGAGCTGCTTCTTGCCGAGCTTTTGCATCAGATTGGCTTTGTCCTCGACCAGAATGATCTCGCCCTTGTTGATGACGCCGACGCGGTCCGCCATCTCCTCGGCCTCGCCGATGTAATGCGTGGTGAGAATGATGGTGACGCCGGCAGCCTTGAGGCCCCGCACCACTTCCCACATGCCCTTGCGCAATTCGACGTCGACGCCGGCCGTCGGCTCGTCGAGAAACAGAACCTGCGGCTCATGCGACAGCGCTTTTGCAATCATCACGCGGCGCTTCATGCCGCCGGATAGCGTGACGATCTTGGAATCCTTCTTGTCCCACAGCGACAGGTCGCGCAGAACCTTTTCGATATGGGCTGGATTTTTCGGCTTGTTGAACAGGCCGCGGCTGAAGCTCACCGTTCCCCATACCGTCTCGAAGGCGTCGGTGTGCAGTTCCTGCGGCACGAGGCCGATCAGCGTGCGCGCGGCGCGGGCGTCGGTGAGGATGTCATGGCCGCCGACCGTGATGCGGCCGGCGCTCAGATTGGTGATGCCGCAAATGATGCTGATGAGCGTGGTCTTGCCGGCGCCGTTCGGCCCGAGCAAAGCGAAGATTTCGCCTTTCTCGATCTCCAGGTTGATGTCCTTCAGCGCCTTGAAGCCGGAGCCGTAGGTCTTGGAGAGATTGGAAACGGAAATGATGGAAGGCATGCGGGAAGGGAGCTTTTTTGTCGAAATGAAGCAAGGCGGGAACACACAGATAGGAAATAAAAATCTTTTCGCAATCCTGACGTTGGCTTTTCTCGGTTGTCTGCAACCCACCGAAGGAAATATCCTGTCGTTAGCGAGAAATCAAAACAACCGGGAAAATAACCGGTGCCAAGGAAACGTCAGGGCGTTGTCAGCATGATGTCAGCATCGAAGAATTTGTGCGCCGCCTTATTCGTGGCAACGGCGTTTGCCGCGCCGCGGAGCGGCGCCGTTGCGGCCGAGGCCACGATCAAGCTCGGCAACACCGCACCCTATAGTGGCCCGGCCTCGGCCTACGGCACGATCGCCCGCGCGGAGGCCGCCTATTTCCAGATGCTCAACGAGCAGGGCGGCATCAACGGCCGCAGGATCGAGTTCCTGACCCTCGACGATGCCTACTCGCCGGCGAAAACGGTGGAGCAGACGCGCAAGCTGGTCGAGCAGGACGAGGTGCTGGCGATGTTCTCGTCGGTCGGCACTGCGCCGAACATCTCGGTGCAGAAATATCTCAATGCCAAGCATGTGCCGCAGGTCTTCGTGTCTTCCGGCGCGACGCGATGGAACGACCCCGAGCATTTTCCCTGGACGGTCGGCTTCAACCCGACTTACGAACTCGAAGGCAAGCTCTACGCCGAATACATTCTGAAGACCAAGCCCGATGCCAAGATCGCGGTGATCGCGCCGAACGAGGATGCCGGCAAGGATTACGTGCGCGGCTTCAAGGAAGGTCTCGGTGAGCACATCAATCAATTGGTCTCCGAAACCACCTATCTCACCGCCGATCCGACCATCAACTCGCAAATGGTGACGATGCGCGAGTCCGGTGCGGATGTCTTCTTCGCGGAGGCCACGCCGAAATTCGCCGCGCAAGCGATCAAGAAAGCCGCGAGCATGGGCTGGAAGCCGCTGATCATCCTGCCGACCGTGTCGAACTCTTTTTCGGCGGTGCTGGAGCCTGCGGGTCTTGAGAATTCGGTCGGCGTGGTGACCGGGCTCTATCTGAAAGACCCGAACGATGCGCGCTGGGCGGACGATCCCGCGCTCGGGGAATGGTTCGCCTGGATGAAGAAGTATCAGCCGAATGCCTCGACCGGCGATCTCTTCAACGTGCAGGGCTATACGGTGGCGCAGATCATGGCGCTGGTCCTGAAGAATTGCGGCGACGACTTGAGCCGCGAAAACATCATCAGGCAGACCAAGCAGCTCGACGGGGTCGCGATGCCGCTATTGTTGCCCGGCATCAAGGTCTATGTCGATCCCAAGAACGTCACGCCGATCCGCCAGATTCAGATGGCGCGGTTCGACGGCAAGTCATGGGTGCTGTTCGGCGACGTGCTGGGGGAGAGGTAGGCGGCTTCTTATCCCTCCCCCTTGCGGGGAGGGTCGGCGAGTGTAACGAGCCGGGGTGGGGGTTTTGAAGAGCCGCACTGATCCGTGCTTCGATAGTACTAGCGCCCCCACCCGACCGTCGCTACGCGACGGCCACCCTCCCCACGCGTTTCGCGGGGGAGGGATAAGAACCCACTCGCCGCCCTTACTGAAAATAATTATTGATGATGCGCAGGTCGGAGAGCGAGGGCTGCGCGCCCTTCATGCTCGCCTCGATCACGCGGCGGCAGACCTCGGCCGTGGCCTCGTCCCTGAAGTCGTTTGCCGCTTCCAGCACCGTGCGCGCCGTATCGAGCGCGCCGCCGTCCTGCTTCGACGCTTCGGACTGGTCGAGCGCGGCGCCGCCTTTGCGGCCAAAACCTTGCCCCGCGGCCTTGCCGAAGCTGGGCACGCCTTTGCCGAATGGAATCGCGTTCATGCTCGAAGATCTCCCCTCATCACGCGTAAAGCGCGGCCGCCAGTTTCGTATCAAGCGGCGCGGTGCCGTTCTTGCGCGACTGATAGAAGGCAAGCACGCTGCGCGAGGTCTCGATGTTGAGACGGTCGTAGTCGGTTTCGAGTTTCCTGAGCTCGCTCGCCGTGATGCGGTGATCCTTGGCGCCGAGGAACAACAGCGCCATCATGGTATCCCAGGAGAAATCCAGCGCTTTGCAAAGGATCAACAGCATCTCGCGATTCTTGTCGTGTAATGCGCGTTCGATCACGTCGCTGGGCAGGGAACACAACAGCGACATGCCGATCGTGACTTCCTCGAGGCGGTGCGAACGCGCATAGGTCGAGATGCTGGCCTCGTTCAGATTGCCGCCGCGGTGCTGCGTGGTGACCACGCGCTTTGCCACGAAATGGGTGCGCGAGACCGGACCGAATTTCGACTGCAACTCGCCGCCGAGGTCGGTCACCGACGACTGGATTTGCCGCGCCATGTCCGGACGCTCGCGCTCCAGGCGGTTCCTCACGTCGGCGGTCGCCTTGGCAATCAGTTGCTGGAACACATGCCGCGGGATGTCCTTGCGCAGGCCGAGCTGCTCGGCGAGGATCGAGTCGCCCTCCGCGCGCTGGACCATGTTCAGGAAGCCGAAATCGGAGAATTTGGCGCCGGTGTTGCTGGCGACCGAATTGACGACTTCCTGGTCGCCGCGTTTGACCAGTTCGTCGGTCACGCGCTCTTCGAGCGTTTCGCGCTTGGAGATCGACAGCATGTGCGCCTGGCTCTTGGTGCAGGCGTTGGCGACCAGCGCATAGGTCTCAAGCTGCTTGGACTCTCGCAATATGGGACCGGCGACCTCGATCGCGTCGTCGAAGGCGAGCTTGTGAATGACGTTGACCGGAGCGTTGTCGAAGCGCGCCAACCGCTCGGACAGTTGCGCGCGGGCTGCGACCTCGATTTCGTCGGCCAGGCGAGTGACCACCTCGCCGAAGGTCCAGATCTCGTCGTCGCTGAAGTCGCCCGCAATCATCAGGTCGGTGGTGTGCCACAGCGCGCGCGCCCGGCTCTCGGGCGTGCCGCGCGAAACCGCGTCCTCGAGATCATCGAGAAACGACTTCAATTCTTCTGCCTTCTTGGCCGTCTTGAATTGCAGGCTCATTTTGGGTGCCAAATCCTTCGGCGAAACCTTATTTGTCGAACAGGATACAGATCAGGCACAAGTTTTCGGTAAAAATGGCCGCGAGCTATTGCCGATCAAAATTCGCTCAAACGCGATACGTTTCGTTAAGGATTGCAGCTAAAAGCCGAGGAAAATCAAACCCGGCGCGGTGAGGATTTCGCAGCAGGCTGATGTGTGAAGTCTGATGTCGGCTACTTCCGCGCCGAGAACGCCTCTTCAAACGCGTCCGAGGTCACGGCGCCGAGCTCCTGGCGCAGGTTCGCTGTTCGGAGCTGCGGCCTGAGGACCGGGCGCAGGAATCGGCGTCGGCGCGGGAGCATCAACGCTTCCCGCGCCGGGCCGCTTTGGCGAGGCTCAACCAACCGAAATGCGATAGCTGAGGATTTCCGTCTTGCCGGGTTCGATTTTCATGATGCCGGGCTTGTCGAGAAATTCGCCATCGAAGTCGATCGGGGAGGCGAAGCCGCGCCACGGTTCGAGGCAAAGGAAGGGCGCGCCGTCCGGCTTGGACCAGATGCCGAGTTCTCGAAAGCCTTGCCAGTGCAGGCCGATTGAAGGGCCGCGGTCGGCGGCGTAGCGAATGCCGGTGCTTGCCGGGCGATCCAGAATGACGGCGTCATCGTTGAAAAGCTGTTCTGAAAGGGCGAGATATTTGCCCTCGATCGGCGTCGGCTCCGGCTTCTCGCGCAGCAAGCCGCTCTTGAGGCGGCGAATGGGTGCTGGCTCCTCGTTCGAGAAATGGATTCCGTAGGCTTCTTTGGGCAGTCCTGGCAGCAACGGCCAGTTGAACGCGGGATGGCCGCCAAGCGATGCCGGCAAGATCTCGTCGCCGGTATTGGTGACCTTGAAGCGCACGTCCAGATGCACGTCGTCCACCGCGTAGGTCACGGCCAACCGAAACGCGAACGGAAAACGCTGATGGCTTGTCGTATCGTCAGTGAGTTCAAGCGTGCAGGACGTTCGCCCGCGCTCGCCCCACGCAAATGCCCGATCGCGCGCAAATCCATGCTGCGTCATGGGATAAGTCTTTCCCTGATGCCGCAGCTCGTCGTTCTTGAGCCGGCCGACGATCGGAAACAGATTTGGCGAATGCCGCGGCCAGGCCGGCCCGGCCTGCCACAACAGCTCGAGGCCCTCACTGTTTTTCAGCGAGCAAAGCTCGGCGCCGTCGGCCTTGATGGTCGCTGAAATGCCGCTGCTTTCGAGCCTGTGATCCAACTCACGCCCGCTCGACAAAACTGTCGACCACTTTCTTCTCGCCGGCCTTCTCGAAGGCAATGGTGAGCTTGTTGCCGTCGACCTTCACCACATGGCCGTAGCCGAACTTCTGGTGAAACACGCGGTCGTCGAGATTGAAGTCCGACGTGGCGCCGGTGGACTTGGCGATCAATTCGCCTTCGATCACCAGCGGTGCACGCTTTTGCTTGGCAAAGCCGCCGGCATCACGTGAGCCATAGGACGACTGCCGTTCCTCAAAACCGTGATTCTGACGGCCGCCGCGTGCGCGGTTGGCCTGCGCGCGCTGCCATCCGGGCGTGGCGTAGCTCGAACCAAAGGATTCCACATTGTCGAAACGCGAGGGACCGTAACCGCTGGCGCCGCCCCAGCCCGAGCCACCCTTGGACTCGGTAATCTCGACGTTATGCGCCGGCAATTCGTCGAGGAAACGCGAGGAAATCGTGGTCGACCAGGTGCCGTGGATGCGGCGGTTGGTGGCGAAATAGATTTTCGCGCGGCGGCGGGCACGCGTGATTCCGACATGGGCGAGCCGGCGCTCTTCCTCCAGCCCCGCGCGGCCCTGTTCGTCGAGCGTGCGCTGGCTCGGAAACAGGCCTTCCTCCCAACCGGGCAAAAAGACGTTATCAAATTCGAGCCCCTTGGCCGAATGCAACGTCATCAGCGACACGGCTTCCTCTTCCGCGCCGCCGTCGCGATCCATCACCAGCGAGATGTGCTCAAGAAAACCTTGCAGGTTCTCGAACTCTTCCATCGAGCGCACCAGTTCCTTCAGGTTCTCCAGCCGGCCCGCGGCGTCCGCCGAGCGGTCCTTCTGCCACATATCGGTGTAGCCGCTTTCGTCGAGCACGCTTTCGGCCAATTCCGTGTGCGAAGCGACCTCGGCCTGCGCGCGCCAGCGATCGAAACTCGTCAGGAGATCGCGCAAGCTCCCGCGCGCTTTCGGCTTCAACTCGTCGGTCTCGACCACGGCACGGGCGGCCTCGAACAACGGCAGACGCCGCTTGCGGGCGTGGTCATGCAGCATCTGCACGGTGGCGTCGCCGAGGCCGCGCTTCGGCACGTTGACGATGCGTTCGAAGGCGAGATCGTCGGCCGGCGAGTTGACGACGCGCAGGTAAGCCAGCGCATCGCGGATTTCGGCGCGCTCGTAGAATCTGGGACCGCCGATCACGCGATAGGGCAGGCCGAGCGTGACAAAGCGATCTTCGAATTCGCGCATCTGGAACGAGGCCCGCACCAGGATCGCGATCTGATTGAGATTTTCCTTGGCGCGCTGAAGATCCTCGATCTCCTCGCCGATGCCGCGGGCTTCCTCTTCCGAATCCCAGGCGCCGGTCACGGTGACCTTTTCGCCGTCGACATCTTCGGTGCGCAAGGTCTTGCCGAGCCGGCCTTCGTTATGCGCGATCAGATGCGAGGCGGCGGCGAGGATATGGCCGGTCGAGCGATAGTTGCGCTCGAGGCGAATGACCTTGGCGCCGGGAAAGTCGTGATCGAAGCGCAGGATGTTGTCGACCTCCGCGCCGCGCCAGCCATAGATCGACTGATCGTCGTCGCCGACGCAGCAGATGTTTTTGAGGGAAGGGGCGGCGGCAGGGATGTCCTTACCCTCTCCCCCTGTGGGAACAGTCTCCGCGACCAAATTCTTGTCGTCATCACCGGGCCGATGCGAAGCATCGAGACCCGGTGATCCATCTTGCGAAGTTTCGATGGATTGCCGGGCATCGGCGAGCGGAAGCGACGCCGTTCCTTGAACGGCTATGCCCGGTAATGACGAGTCAGAGGGCGTAGCCGAGGGAGTGACAGCGCGTGACGAACCCGGCGCCTGTGAGAGCAGCCGCAGCCAGAGATACTGCGCGACGTTGGTGTCTTGGTATTCGTCGACCAGAATGAACTTGAAGCGATGCTGGTATTGCCGCAGCACGTCCGGGTGTTCGCGGAACAGGCGGATGTTTTCCAGGAGCAAATCGCCGAAATCGGCGGCGTTGAGAATCTTCAAGCGCTCCTGATAGCTCGCATAGAGCTTGCCGCCCTTGCCATTGGCGAACACTGCGGCTTCGCCCGACGGCACCTGTGAAGGACCAAGGCCGCAATTCTTCCAGCCGTCGATCAGCCCGGCCAGCATCCGCGCCGGCCAGCGCTTGTCGTCGATGCCTTCGGCCTGCAACAGCTGCTTCAGCAGCCGCACCTGATCGTCGGTATCGAGCACGGTGAAATTGGATTTCAACTGCACCATCTCGGCATGGGTACGCAGAATGCGCCCGCCGATGGAATGGAAGGTGCCGAGCCACGGCATGCCTTCGACCGCCTGGCCGAGCATTTCGCCAAGGCGCGTCTTCATTTCGCGCGCGGCCTTGTTGGTGAAGGTGACCGAGAGGATTTCGCCCGGCCGTGCCCGCCCCTGGCTCAGGATATGGGCGATACGGCAGGTCAGGACGCGGGTCTTGCCGGTGCCGGCGCCGGCCAGCACCAGCACCGGACCATCCAGCGTTTCCACCGCCTCGCGCTGCTCGGGATTGAGGCGGGAAAGATAGGAAGGTGCCGCAGCCGCGCGTGCACGTGCAGCGATTCCGCCAGCCGCAGGCTGGTGGTCGGGGACGCCGTGATGGGGCAGCTTGCTCGGCTCGGTCATGTTTCGATTCGATTTTCGCCCACGATGGCACGTTCCGCGCAAACTTGGCACCGCGGTGGTCCGGCAAAGGGGAGCCTTCATAGCAGGAATGGAAGCCATATAGGGCGTGAGAGGGCATTTTGACAGGAGTTATCCAGCCTCAAGTACCCTCATGATTCGTTCCTTGTCCGGTGTGATTTTTCGCCGCTTTCGTGTCTTGAGACGGCCGGAACCTTTGTTCCAGGGCACGATTATTTCTCGGAAGGCGTCGGCGTTCATCGCGACGCCAAAACAGATCGAAGCGGAGCTTGTCATGTTGAGCTGGGTCGTCACTTTCCTGGTCATCGCCCTGATCGCCGGTATTCTCGGTTTCGGCGGCATTGCCGGCGTATCGATTGAAATCGCCAAGACGATTTTCTTTATCGCGGTGATCCTGTTCATCGTGTCGGCCGTGGTGGGCATCGCGCGCGGCAGAAGCCGCGTCTGACATTTGATGTTGCCTGTCATGGGCACAACACCTCGTCGCGGCGAGGTGTTGTGCCCGTCTTTTGCGCTCCGTCCTGAGCCAGTCGCACTGGCACTCAGCGCCGTTACGGATAGGATGTCCTCTGACCGCCGGAGAGCGGAATGGGGGACGCCGTGGATCTTTCCGACTATCTCAGACATGACGCAGTAGGCCTTGCGGAATGCGTCGCTCGCCGCGAAGTGACGCCGGACGAATTGCTTGCGCTCGCGTTGCGCCAGAACGAGCGCGCGCAGCCGAAGACCAATGCGATCTGCCGGATGATGGAGACTGAGGCGCGCGCCCAGCTCGCAAAGCCGCTGCGAGGGGCCTTCGCCGGCGTCCCGTTCCTGATCAAGGATATCGCGCAGGATTACGCAGGGGTGCCGACGAACTGCGGCAGCCGCGCGATGCAAAATAACGTCGCGGCCGAACACTCGCATGTGGTGAAAAGCTATCTTGAGGCGGGGCTTGTGATCTTCGGCAAAACCAATCTGCCGGAGCTCGGGCTCAAGGGCGTGTCGGATTCGCAAAGCTTCGGCCGCGCCTGCAATCCCTGGAATGTCGAGCACACGCCCGGAGGATCGAGTGGCGGCGCTGCCGCCGCCGTTGCCTCCGGCGTGGTGCCGATGGCGGCGGGCAATGACGGCGGCGGCTCGATCCGCATTCCCGCCGCGTGCTGTGGTCTGTTCGGGCTGAAGCCGTCGCGCGGGTTGATCTCGGCGGGGCCCACTTGCGGCGAATACTGGTTCGGCGCCACATCCGAAGGCGTGATCTCCCGCAGCGTCCGCGATACCGCTGCCGCGCTTGACTTGATCGCGGGCGATGAACCCGGCGATCCCTTTCTCGCCGCGAAGCCTGGCGAGGCCTACACGCAGTCGACGGTACGCGATCCCGGCTGCTTGCGGATCGCTTTCACCGCGGACTCCCCGATCGGCACCGACGTGCATGCCGAGGCGAGAGCGGCGGTCGAGAATGCGGCTGCCTTGCTGCGCGGCCTCGGTCACGAGGTCGAGGAGGCTTCACCCGACATCGACGGCGGCGCGCTCGCCAAGGCGTTCCTGCATGTGTATTTCGGGCAGGTCGCGGCCATGGTGGCGCAGGCCCGTGCGACCGGCGCCAAACGCGGCGATTTCGAGCTGATGTCGCGCGTACTTTCGACGCTCGGTAGCGCGGTTTCAGCCGGCGCGCTGACGGCGCAATTGTTCAAGTGGAATGAATTCGCACGCGCGCTTGGGCGGTTCCACCAGCGCTACGACATGCTGCTCACGCCGACATTGGCTCATCCGCCGGTGCGCCATGGCCAGGGTGATCCGGGCGCCGCAGAGCAGGTATTGCTGAATTTGCTCGATCGTATCGGCCTGCTTGGCGGGCTCGCGCGCGCCGGCCTGCTCGACAGTACCATCGACAAGATCGCGCGTGACAGCCTGCAATATGTTCCGTTCACCCAATTGGCCAACCTCACGGGCACCCCTGCCATGAGCGTGCCGCTGCATTGGACCGCCGACGGTCTGCCGCTTGGCGTGCAATTCGTCGCGCGTATGGGAGATGAAGCGCGCTTGCTCCAGCTTGCGCGCCAGCTCGAGACCGCGCGGCCGTGGTTCAACCGGCTGCCGGAATGGGTAAGTCCGGCCAGTTAAAGCGCGAAGTATTGTTGTTGCGTTCGATCGCGATCAGCCGGCGGCCGTAATCGACGCGTATTCGCGCTGAACGCCGGCCAGGTGCTGTGCGACGACGTGAGCGACTTCCTTGGCATGCGTCGAGATCATGAAATGCGCGGCGTCCGCCACCTTGGTGACGTTTGCGTTCGGAATACACTGGCCCAAAAGCCGGTTGGCGCGCTTGACCGCCGGATGGCTCTTGGCGCCCATCAGCACAAGCGTCGGAATTCGCACCCCGGCGAGCAGCGCCGGCGTCAAGCCGAAGCCGTAGACGCTCTTCCAGTCGAGCAGGTTCACCGGCGTGGTTTCGATCGCATAGTCGCGAACGCGTTCCGGCCAGCCGGCGAACGTGCCCGCGCCGCCGTAAAAATCGATCATCTGCGCGACCGCGCACCTGTCGCCGACCTTGTAGGCTGCGAAGTACTCGTCCGTCATTTTGCGGAAGGCGAAATAGTCTTCGTGCTCAAACATCATCCGCAACAGTTCCGGCGCTGGGGCTTCGATGATCGTGAGACTGCGCAAGGGGACGCGCCGCCGCTGCGCGACCGCGAGCGCCGACAGGCCGCCAAAGGAGTGGCCGACCAGATGAACGGGAGTGCCGGCAAACCGGATCACCGTTTCGATCATTTCGGCCTCGTGGGTAATGCTCGAATCGAGCGCGGTGCGACGTTCGGTGGTGCCGCCATAGCCGAGCAGGCTGGTCGTGACACAGCGAAAGCGGCTTTCCCAATGCTTCATGATCGGTCGCCACGCCGCACCGGTGCTGCAGGATCCCGGCACCAGCACGACGGTGGGGCCTGTTCCGGTCTCGTCATAGTCAATGCGTCCGCGCGAATCCTTGATCATCGGGTCGAAATTCCTTAGAACAATGGGGTGAGGCCCGCGGGGGCGCGCGGACAAGGGCGAGACATAGAGTCCGCCGGACCGTTTATCGTCATGCGTTCGCAGGACAGCGCTCAGGATTTTCCGCTAAGTCGCCCTGACATGTCGGACATCATGGCGTGAACACGCGGGGGCGCTCCCGTTGCGGCAAGCCGGCTCGTTCTGCGAGAAGATTTCGCTGATGCTATTTCGTGGGCATCGCGATCGCGCGGCCGATGCCTTCGGGCCGCGGCGCACGCGTATGGGCCTTGGCCACCGCATCGATCGTGGCGCGGATATCGGGCGGGAAGGGCGCGGTCTTTCGTTTGACCATGTTGACATGCATGGTCATGTTCTCCGACGTCGCGGAGACCCAGCCGTCGCGCGCGTGGCGCAATTCCTCGAAGGTGTGCAGACGCTTTTCGTCGGCGGCGAGCAGATAGACCGAAATCTGCACGGGGTCGCCCAGGTGAATCTCGCGCAGGTAGCGCACGTGGCATTCGGCGGTGAAGGTCGAAAAGTTGCGCGCCTTCTTGTAGTCCGGGCCGATGCCGAGCAGGAGCCATAGCTCGTCGATCGCCCGATCGAACATCACGTTATAATAGGCCATGTTGAGATGGCCGTTATAGTCGATCCATTGCGGCTCGATCTGCATCACGGAGGAGAGGAATGGGGCGGGGATATCGCCACTATTTGCCGTCATGGTGCCCATTCTCCTTCGCCCAACCTGATCCCTTGACCCCCTATGTATCCTTTGCCACGGTATTTCCGTGGGAGGAATTTTTAGGTGGGAACGACCATTACCAATAGACCGAAACGTGCGGCGCCTGAGGCAGTTGCGGCCGTGGTTGAAAAGCTCGCCGCGCGGTTCGGGAACCGGCTGGTCACCTCGCAGGCGGTGCGCGAACAACACGCCCATACCACAACCTGGTTGCAATCGCAGCCACCGGACGCGGTGGTGTTCGCGCAAGAGACTGCCGACGTTCAGGATGTGGTGCGCGTTTGCGCCAGCCACAGCGTTCCCGTGATTGCCTTCGGTACCGGTACGTCGCTCGAGGGGCAGGTCAACGCGCCTGCCGGCGGTGTTTGCATCGACTTCCGCGACATGAACAAGGTGCTCGAGGTCCATGCCGAAGACCTCGACTGCGTGATCGAGCCCGGTGTCACCCGCAAAGCCCTCAACGAACATCTGCGCGACCAGGGCGTGTTCTTCCCGATCG
This sequence comes from uncultured Alphaproteobacteria bacterium, assembly GCA_963788885.1. Lineage (GTDB taxonomy): Bacteria > Pseudomonadota > Alphaproteobacteria > Rhizobiales > Xanthobacteraceae > Bradyrhizobium. The sequence goes on from CAWBIR010000008.1 coordinate 252,055, forward strand.
ATCCCGGCGCAGATGCGTCGCTCGGCGGCATGGCTTCGACCCGGGCTTCCGGCACCAATGCGGTGCGCTACGGCACCATGCGCGAGAATGTGCTGGCGCTCAAAGTCGTGCGCGGCGATGGCGAGATCATCACGACCGGCACGCGGGCGAAAAAATCCAGCGCCGGTTATGACCTCACCCATTTGTTCGTCGGCGCGGAGGGTACGCTCGGTATCATCACCGAACTCACCATTCGTTTGCGCGGCATTCCCGAAACCATCGCCGCCGCTGCCTGCTCGTTCGACAGCGTGCGGGGCGCCTGCCAGGCGACCATCATGGCGATCCAGACCGGCATTCCGGTGGCGCGGATCGAGCTGTTGAATGCCGAACAGGTGAAGGCGTGCAATTCCTATTCGAAATTGTCGTTGCCGGAGACGCCATTGTTGCTGCTCGAATTCCACGGCACCGAGGCCGATGTCGCCGAGCAGTCGAAGAATTTCGCGGAGATCGCCAAAGAATGCGGCGGCGGCGATTTCACCTGGACCACGCGCCCCGAAGACCGCACCAAATTGTGGCAGGCGCGCCACGACGCTTACTGGGCGGTCAAGTCGCTGCGCCCCGGCGCCGGTGTGGTCGCGACGGATGTCTGTGTGCCGATTTCGCGGCTGGCCGATTGCGTCACCGAAACCGAGGACGACCTGAAGCGCCTGCGGCTGCAATCGCCGATCGTCGGCCATGTCGGCGACGGTAATTTCCACTGCTCACTGCTCTGTGACGTCGACGATGCCGACGAAATGGCGCGCGGGGAGGAGTTCATGCACCGCCTGGTTGAGCGGGCGCAGTCGATGCAGGGCACCTGTACCGGCGAGCACGGCGTCGGGCAGGGCAAGCAGAAGTACCTCAAGGGCGAACTCGGCTTTGAGGCGATCGACGCCATGCGCGCCATCAAGCAGGCGCTCGACCCCAAAAACATTTTCAACCCCGGGAAAATCATTCCGGCGTTGAGTTGATGACGCAATTTGCAACTACAGTGCTGTTGCGGGCAGTGTATTCGATTGACATGGATTTTTCGGCTTGAGAGTTTGGACCCGATGATGCGCCTTCGCCGAAATATCTTCGCTGTGCTGGTCCTGATGCTGGCGCCGCCGGTAGTGGCGCGTGCCGAAGACAATCCTTCACCCGCGCCAAACGCGAATTCCGCGCAAAATCAGCCGGCCGCCACGACGAGTGACCCGGACGATAACGCCGGTGAACTCAAGCCGCAGGCCCCGGACACCGACTTGTTTGCGCTGATGACGGGAACATGCAGCACACTCAAGATTGCGGGGCGCGATTTTACCTGCCGCACCGTCGCCTATTCTCACAGCGTCCAGGGCCGCGCCTATTTCACCATCGCGCTCGACGACCCCGCCGACCCCAGTCACATCGTTTCGTTCTCCGGTGACACCGGCCGGCGCAGCAACGAGAACCTCTACGACCTGCCGGTCGACCGGATGCTGCTGAATTCGAAAAGCCAGCCGAAGGCGGACGGCCTGCCGGTGCCGGCGGTGGTGAAGTCGGCGGGCAGGTGCGTGCAACTCGGCAATTTCGCCACCGGTCATGTCACGAGCGTAGTCTGCTCGGCCACCGACAGGAGCGGCAAGAGGTACGACTTGCGCTTCGAGTCCGATGGCTCGCCAATCACGGTGCGCCGCGTGAACCCGGCGCCGCCGAGCATCCGTCAGCGCGGCTGAGTTTTTCGGAAGATGTGCCATGGCGATGCGCTGGTTCAACAGGCCCAAGCCGAAAGAGATTTGGGAAGAGCCCGTGGCCTGGCCGATCGGGGACATCGAGGCCGCGCACCGCATTCGCGATATTTGCCGCTCGGCCGCGGATAGCGCAGCGAAGGCGGGTGCACCCAATGCCAAGAACCGGCAGGACGACTTTCAGCGCTACGAGCGTGCGGCGCGCGCGGCGATGGAAACTGCCATGAAGATCGGTGACGACCTGCTGCGGGATTCTTCCGTCCGCCAGATCATCGATCTATGTCTGATGGCCGATGATTTGAGGACGGCGCGAATCCTGTTCCGTGCCATACAAGCGCCGTCGATTCGCGACGATGCGCTGCGCGACCATCCGCTGCTCGCGGAGTAAGCGCGCGTTATTTCTCGACCGCGCCGCCGCTCTCGGCCCAATCCTTGAAGCCGCCGATATTGTAGACCTCGTTATAGCCCATGTCCTTGAGCAGCTTGCCGGCGAGCGCTGCACGGCCGCCGGAGGCGCAGTAGATCAGGACGGTCTTGTCCCTGGAAAAATTCTTGTCGTGGGTGGGCGAGTCCGGGTCGGCGCGGAATTCCAGCAGGCCGCGCGAGACGTGAACCGCGCCGGCGGCCTTGCCGCTTGCCTGCACTTCGGTGCCGTCGCGAATGTCCAGTAACAGCGTATTGCCTTTGGCGATCTTCTCGCGCGCCTCGGCAGGCGTGATCTTCGGCACCGCAGCGTTGGCGGCTTCCATCATCTGCTTGACACCGAGCGCCATTCTTTATCTCCCTTTTGGATTGTTCGTCGCGTAGCTTGACGGTCCCGACGATATAGGTTTCCCCGGGCAAACGCCAAGGCGATATCGGTGTGATCAAGGACTCCTGATGCGGCTTCCGTTCTTCTACGGCTGGATCATCATCGCAGTGACCTTCGTCACCATGGCGATCGGCGTCAATGCGCGCACCGCTTTTTCGCTGCTGTTTCCGCCGATCCTCGGCGAGTTTGGCTGGGACCGCGGCGTGACCGCCGGCGCGTTCTCCTTCGGCTTCGTGATCTCGGCGATCGTAAGTCCGTTGTTCGGCCGCCTGATGGATCGCCTCGGCCCGCGCAGCGTGATGGAGCTTGGCGTGGCGCTGATGGCAAGCGGTTTGTTGCTCGCGCCGCTGACGACGCAGCCCTGGCATCTTTATCTCACCATGGGCGTGCTGGTCGGCGCCGGTAGCATCTGCCTCGGTTATACCGGCCAGTCCCTGTATCTGCCGAACTGGTTTCACCGCAGCCGCGGTCTTGCCATCGGGCTCGCCTTCGCGGGCGTTGGCGTCGGCTCGGTGACATTACTCCCCTGGGTGCAACTCCTGATCGATGGAAGCGGCTGGCGGACCGCCTGCACCGCGATCGGACTTCTGGTTTTGATCGTGCTTGCGCCGATCAATCTTCTCTTGCGAAAGCGGCCGGAGGATCTCGGTCTTTTGCCGGACGGCGATGCTGCGCCATCGGCCTCAGCGCCAAGGCCGGTGTCGAACGTTGTCGATGCCGCCTGGGCCGATATCGACTGGACGTTGGCGCGCGCGATGCGCACCGCGCGTTTCTGGTGGATCGCGATCGGCTATTTCGCCGGGCTTTACATCTGGTACGCGGTGCAGGTGCATCAGACCAAATACCTGCTCGACATCGGCTTCAGCCCGGCGGTCGCGGTATGGTCGCTTGGCGCAGTGAGCACGCTCGGCATTCCCGGCCAGATTTTCCTGGGCCACCTCTCCGACCGGATCGGCCGCGAATGGGTCTGGGCGATCGGCTGCGCCGGTTTTGCGATCTGTTTTGCCGCATTGATCGCGCTGGCACAGATTCATTCGCTGCCGCTGATCTATCTCATGGTGTTCACGCAAGGTGCGCTCGGTTACGGCTTGACGTCGGTCATAGGCGCTATCGTGGTCGAAATCTTTCAGGGCAAGCATTACGGCGCCATTTTCGGAACCATCACGGTGGCGGCGCTTTCCGGCGGTGCGGCGGGGCCGCTGGTGACCGGCGTTTTGCATGACCTTACGGGGAGCTACAGTCACGCATTCGTAATCGCGATCGCGATGTGCGTGCTGTCTGCGTTTTCGATCTGGCGCGCTTCGCCGCGCAAGGTCCGCGCCGTGGCCGGCCGCCTGCACCGGATACCGAGCTAACGGTCCGATAGTCCCACGATGGGACGGTCTTCAGACTTCATCTCATGCTAGTGGAGTGGATTTGACATTCGCGTCCAGCTAGCAGCGAACTCGCAAAGCGAATGTCAAATCCAAAACTCCACTAAAAACTTATATTTGCTAGTGGTCCTTTGATTTTAGCATTCGCAAAGTGCCCGCCGAGAGTGTGTGCGAATGCTGGAATCGGACCACTAACCCTCCTATATTCCGCCGAACCGGAGGGAGACGTCCATGAGCGAGCACGCCCAGGCTGCGGCGGCCGCGCCGCTGTTCAATCCGCTGGCGCCGGAATTCATCCGAAATCCCTATCCGCATTATGACCGGCTGCGCCGCCTCGATCCCGTGCACATCACCGCGCATGGCATGTATCTCATCAGCCGCCATGCCGATGTGAGCGGCGTCTTGCGTGACAAGCGCTTCGGCAAGGATTTCGTCGAGCGATCGACGCGGCGTTATGGCCCCAAGATCATGGAAGAGCCGATCTTCCGCTCGATGAGCCACTGGATGCTGCAACAGGACCCGCCGGATCACACCCGCCTGCGCGGTCTGGTGGTGAAGGCCTTCACGGCGCGGCGGATGGAAGACATGCGGCCGCGCATTCAGCAAGTCGTCGATCAGACGCTCGACCGCGTCATCCCGCAAGGGAAGATGGACCTGATCGAGGATTTCGCGTTTCGCCTGCCGGTCACGATCATCTGCGACATGCTCGGCATTCCCGCAGAGCACCGTGAGACGTTTTATGCCGGCACGCGCGATGGCGGCCGCATCCTCGATCCGGTGCCGCTGAGCCCAGCCGAGATCGCGCAAGGCAACGCCGCCAACATGATGGCGCAGATGTATTTCCGGCAGCTGTTCGAGTTGCGGCGGAAACAGCCGGGCGACGATCTGACCACGCAACTGGTGCACGCCGAGGAAGACGGCTCCAAACTTACCAATGAGGAATTGACCGCCAACATCATCCTGCTGTTCGGGGCCGGCCACGAGACCACCGTCAACCTGATCGGCAACGCCCTGCTGGCGCTCCACCGCAATCCGGACCAGCTTGCGCTGCTCAAAGCGCGACCGGACCTGATCACCAATGCGGTCGAAGAATTCCTGCGTTACGACTCCTCGGTGCAGATGACCGGAAGGGTGACGCTGGAAGACATCGACGACCTCGGGGCCAGGAAGATCCCCAAGGGCGAAACCGTGCTCTGTCTGCTCGGCTCGGCCAACCGCGATCCGGCCGCCTATCCCGATTCCCCCGACCGGCTCGACATAGCGCGGCCCAATGTGCGTCCGCTGTCGTTCGGCGGCGGCATTCATTTCTGCCTCGGTGCGCAACTCGCCCGCATCGAGGCCGAAATCGCCATCTCGACCCTGCTGCGGCGCTTGCCGGACCTGCGGCTCGACGATGCGGAAAATCCGGAATGGCGGCCGACTTTCGTGCTGCGCGGCCTGAAGCGGTTGCCGGCGAGCTGGTGATCCCTCGCGGCAACTAGTGCCCTCTTTCCGAAGTTCGCAAGATATTGCGACGACCTCTGTTGCGAACTTCGGAAAGTCGAGGGCACTAGCAAATATGGGATTCTAGTACCGCTTTCGATCTGAAGTCCCTGGATGGGCTTGCGGCTTGGGGTGCAGGGACTTCAGATCGGCGGTACTAGCCGCTGTGACTTCGCCACAGTTCACTTTATATATGGCCGCTGGCGGCATAGCGTTTGCTTGATACCGGACTAAAGGCTTAAGTCCGATGGCGCGTGAAGCACGCGTAATCCGCGCCTTAGTGGAGTGGATTTGACATTCGCTACCCGCCCGGCCGCGAATCCGGAAAGCGAATGTCAAATCCTAAACTCCACTGGAAACCTGTATTTGCTAGTGGTCCTTAAATTCTAACATTCGCAAAGTGCCCGCTGCGAAGGGATGCGAATGTTAGAATTGGACCACTAGGAGAGGAGACACCGTGCAGACGACGCTGCTCGGACTGGCGATAGCCCTGATCGTTGCGCTGGCCGCTGCGCTGGTCGGGCCGTATTTCGTCGACTGGAACCAGTTCCGTCCGCAATTCGAGGCCGAGGCCACCCGGGTGATCGGCGCGCCGGTGCGCGTCGCGGGCGCGCTCGAGGCCCGCTTGTTGCCGTCGCCGACGTTGCGGCTGCGTTCGGTGGTCGTCGGCGGCGCCAACGACCTCGGCAAGGTCCGGGCCGACAAGCTCGATGTCGAATTCAGCCTCGGCTCGCTGATGCGCGGCGAATGGCGCGCCACCGACCTCTCGATCGGCGGCATGGCGCTCGATCTCGGACTGGATCCGAAAGGTGCGATCGATTGGCCGGGTGGCGGCGGAAAATTCAACCTCGGCTCACTTTCGATCGACCGGCTCCATCTGACGGGGCGGGCGGCGTTGCACGACGCGTCAAGCCGCCGCACGCTTGAACTCAACAATATCGTCTTTGCCGGCGACGTCCGCTCGCTCGCCGGCGCCGTGCGCGGCGACGGCAGCGTGACGGTGGCAGGCGCCCGCTATCCGTTCCGCGTCTCGTCGGGCCAGAGCGCGGACGGCAACAGCACCCGGCTGCATCTGGTCGTCGATTCCACGGCGCGGCCGGTATCGGTGGAGCTCGACGGTTTCCTGAACTTCGAAGCGCGCAGTCCCCGCTTCGAAGGCACCGTCATCTGGGCGGCCAGCGCCGGGAAGGGCGATAAGCGCTCCGAGCCGAGCGCGCCTTTATCCAATGCACCTTGGCGGATTGCCGCGCGGATCAAGGCGGATCATGCCGTGGCCAAATTCGACCAGATAGAGGCGAGTTATGGCGCCGAAGACGTCGCGCTCAAGCTCACCGGTGCGGGCGAACTGCGCTTGGGTGCTTCGCCGCTATTGCACGCAGCGTTGTCGGCGCGACAACTCGACGCCGACCGCTTTGCGGCCAGGGAATTGACCAAGGAAGACGCCAAATCCAGCGGTATCAAACCGAACGCCATCAAGCTCGGCGACGGTAACGACGCTGCCGATCCGGCGCGGGTGGTGCCGGTGCTGCGCGCGCTGACGGCTGCATTGCCGGAGTCGCCTGTTCCAGCGAACCTTGAGCTAACCGCCGAACAGATCGTCGTCGGCGGACGAAGCGTGCAGAATTTCACAAGCGAGTTTCGTAGCGATACGAAGTCGTGGGCCGTCGATCGCCTGGATCTGCGCGCGCCGGGCACCACGCGCGTGTCGCTGAACGGCAAAGCGGGCAATGCCACGCCCGGCGACGCCGCTTCCGGCCGTTTCAAGGGCGCGCTGGTGATCGAATCCTCCGATCCCGACGCACTGGTGATGTGGTTGCAGGGCCGCAGCGAACTGGCCTATCGCAGCCAGAGTCCGTTTCGGCTGAACGGCGACGTCACCATCGATGGCAACGGCATTGCCGTCGACAATGTCAAATCGGAGATCGACGGCGGCACTGTCGAAGGGCGGATTGCATGGACGCACGACGCCAAAAATGGCGCGGCGTTCGAGGCAGCGCTGAAAGCCGAGCGCCTCGATCTTGATTCCGCGAACGCCTTTGCGCGCGCCGTGATCGGCCCACAAGGCGAATGGCCGGAACGGGCAAAACTTTCGCTTAGTGTCAATCACGCCATCTCGGCCGGCCAGGACCTGCATCCGTTCGCGGCGAAAATCGGATACGACCCGAAGACCTGGACGCTGGACACCTTGAAGATCGGCGAGGCCAGCGGCGTGATGCTCGAAGGCAGCGGCGTCTTCGACCGGACCAATGCGACCGGAAAACTCGCGCTCAATTCTGGCGCGGCCTCGCTGTCGCAACTGGCGGGCTCGATCACTCCCATCTGGCCAAAACTGGCCGCGCGTCTCAACGCGATGAAGCTCGCGCCGGGTCCGGCGCATCTGAAGCTCGCGCTCGCCGTCGACAAGGAAGCCGCCCGTGCTGATCGCGCCAACGCGCTGGTCACGATCGATCTCGACGCGCCGCAGTTCAAGGGGTCGGCCACGATCTCGGCCAAGCCGGGGTCAGTGAACCTGCGCGATGCCGATCTCGACAAGCTCCTGCATGGCGACGTCACGGTTGAGACCAGGATGTCGTCGGAGCAGGGCGCGTTCTTGCTCGCGCTATTGGGGCTCGATGGCGTCATCGCAGCACGCGACGGGCCCGGCCAGCTTCAGGGATCGGTCTCGGGTGCGTGGGGCACGCCGCTCCGTCTCAAGCTCGATCTCACCGGCGCCGGCTTTGAGGCCGAGGCGCAAGGCACTGCCGATCCCTTTGTGCAGGAATTCGATCCGAAGGCCGTGAAGGCCAGTCTTTCGTTGAAGGCGCGCGGCCTCAATCTTTCGCCGTTGTTCGACCTCAGGCCGTCAGACAAGGCGATGCAGGATGTCGGCCTGTCGACCCGCATCTCATTCACCAATGGCAAGGTGACGCTGGACGATATTGACGGCACGATCGCAGGCTCGCGGCTGCGCGGCCGCGTGGCGATGACACTCGACGGCGAACGCAAGGTGGACGGCGAAGTCGGCCTCGATGCGTTGGACCTGGCGCCGGCCTTTGCACTGATCATCGGCGCCGGGCGTGACCCGGCGGAGCCGTTCGGCAACACCCTCGCGAAGGGCTGGCGCGGACAGATCGCGTTTCAGGCATTGCGCGCCACGCTGCCGGGCGGCAATGAATTGCGTCCGCTGAGCGGCACCGTGAAGGGTGACGGTCAGTCGCTGGTCGTCGACGGCATCAAGGGTGCGATCGGCGGCGGCGAAGTGAACGCCAATTTTGAAGCCAGGCAAACTCCGGCCGGAATGGCGCTCAATAGCCGCGTGGCGTTCACCGGCGTCGACGGCGCCGCCTTGCATTATCGCGCGCTCGCGATGCCGGCGGGTCGTACGTCGTTGCAGATGACGCTCGCAAGCCAGGGCCGCAGCGCGTCGGCGTTGACCGGGGCGATTTCGGGCAACGGCACCCTGACGCTGGAAGCGGCGCGCATTGCCGGTCTCGATCCGCGTGCCTTCGAAGTCGCGATCCGCGCCAGCGACGACGGCCAGGCGACCGACGACGTACGTTTGCGCAAGCTTGTCGAGCCGGCGCTTTCGGGCGGCACGCTTCTGGTCGCCTCGGCGCAGATCCCGTTCACAATCCATGACGGCCGGCTTCGCGTCGGCGCCACCACGCTGGACGGCGAAGGCGTCCGCGCCATCGTGTCCGGCGGCTACGACATTCCGGCCGACCAGGCCGATCTTCGCGCCGCGCTGACCGCGCCGGGCGCCGGTGTCGGACAAGCGAGTCCGCCGGAGATTGCGATTTTCGCCGCTGGCTCGCCCGATACGCTGAGCCGAACCGTCGATGTCGCGGCGTTGTCGTCATGGCTCGCAGTGAGGGCGATCGATCGCGAAACCCGGCGGCTGGACTCGATCGAGCGTGGCGAGGTCAATCCGGCATCGATCCAGCCCGCTCAGCCCATGAACTTGCCCGACGCGGCTTCACCTCAGCCGTCTACCGACGCGCCGCCGCGGCTGCAGCCACTGAGGCCGAGGGTCAGCGCGCCGCGCCCGGCCGCCATTCCGCCGGCCGCCTACGCGCCGGTTGCGCCGCCTGCGAACAATGCTCCCGCCAGCGCACCTGTCGTCAGTCAACAGGTCCCGCCGCCCCTGCCGCCACCGATCGAGGTGCGGCCGGCGCCGCGGCCGGCCAGGCCAAAGCCGCCGCTGGTGCTGACGCCCCAGGTCCCGACCCAGCAGCCGGCTTTCTAGCTGCAGCGATCGATTCCCCGCCGGAACGCGCCGTCGAGGATTTAATCCTGCCGACCATGCTCCGCGCGGAAACTGGTCCTCGGCGTAGCTTTCATGCGTCCATGTGAAAACCGGCCTTCTCGTTTCCGGGGTACCGGAGGTACGCTGGTGGTCCGGCGGTAATGCCGCGGACGTTGCTCAGGTGCCGACATGACACTGAACCAGATCTGCGAGTGGATCGATCAGACGGCGATGAGCCAGTGGATCAAGGAGGCGGCCTGGGTCGTGCCCACGGTGCAGACGGTCCACATCCTCGCCATTGCCGTGGTCGCGAGTTCGGCGCTGATGCTCGATCTGCGATTGATCGGCGTGTTCTGGGCCAACCGTCCGATAGAGGCCGTGAAGGCGCGGTTCCTGCCGCTGATCTGGTGGCCGCTGCTGCTTCTGCTGGCAACGGGCATCATCATGATTACCGCGGAGCCGGCGCGCTCGTTGAAGAATCCGGCCTTTCAGCTCAAGATGCTGCTTCTGATCGGGGCGCTGATCGTCACATGGCTGTTTCAACTTCTTCACCGGCGTGACGCATCGCTTGGCGAGGGACCCCGCGCGGCCGCCGTGACGCTCGCCATCGTCTCGATCGCCTTGTGGTCCTCGATCATCTTCGCCGGGCGCTGGATCGCCTATTTCGCCTGATGCTCACGCATTTGCCTCGCATGTCAGATCACAGGGATGATTTCGGTGGAGATTGATCGCGCTCTGGAGTGGTTGCAGTCGACGCCGCTTGCGCTTGCGATTGCCGAGAACGACATCCTGTTCCCGTGGATCGAGTCCTTTCACGTTTTGGCGATTGTGCTCGTGGTCGGGACGATCTCGATCGTCGATTTGCGGCTGCTCGGCGTCGCCTCGCTCGATATCAGCGCCAGAAGGCTGATGCGCGATATCATCCCCTATACCTGGGGCGCGTTCGCGGTCGCCGCGATCACGGGATCGCTGATGTTTTCATCCGACGCCACGCATTACGGTCATAACCGCTTGTTCCAGATCAAGCTGGTGATGCTGGTGCTCGCCGGAATCAACATGGCGGCGTTTCATCTGTTTGGCGAGCGCGACATCGAGCGCTGGGACGCGCCGGGCGCGACCACGCCGGTGGCGGCGAAGGCGGCGGCGACCATTTCGCTTCTGGCCTGGATTGCGATCGTTTCGCTGGGCCGCGGCACCGGCTTCACGATGCACTAGTGGACTTCAAATGGGCGGCACTGACTTCACATTGAAACAAGTTCTGGCTAGCTTCCGCTAGTTGCCGAGCTCAGATCACTCTTTATCTTTCGGAGAAACACGCGTGAAATCGGGTCCAATCGGTATCGCCTCCGCCGCTGTTTTCGCCATGTGGCTTATGCCCTCGATCGCGATGGCGCAGGCGCCGCAAAAGGCTCCCGCCATCATCAATCCGCCGCCGACGGCCCAGGATTGGGCCGACATCGCCAAATTGCCGGACTGGAGCGGGGTCTGGAATCCGAAGATCACGGATCAGGACGCCCAGGTGAAAACCAATCCGCCGCCGTGGAACGAAGAGGCCGCCAAGAAGATCCAGCATATGTTCGCCGAGGAGAAGGCTGGCCGTCCGACACTCATTTTTGCCAACTGCCTGCCCGAAGCGCACCCGTCCTGGATGCTGGTCACCCACAACGCCATGGAAATGCTGTTCACGCCCGGACGCGTAACGATGCTTGGCGAATCCGACGGCAACCGCCTGCGGCGCATCTATACCGACGGCCGCGGCCATCCCGAGCATTCCGATCCGACTTTCCATGGTCACTCGATCGGTCACTGGGAAGGCGACACGCTGGTCATCGACACCACGGACATTGTTCCCCAGGCGCCGCTCGCCGTCAGCGAGGCGGCTGGTCTTCCGAACAACGGCGACATGCATGTGATCGAGCGCATTCATCTCGCCGACAAGGACATCCTGCACGATGACCTCGAGATTATCGCGCCACACATCCTCACCAAGCCGTGGAAGACGACGCGCATCTTCTTCCGCCAGCGCGCGCGCAAGTTCGATATCGTCGAGGGCGTCTGCGCCACCGGCGATCTGGTCGAACGCGTCAATGCTGATGGCGACAACGTTTTTGTCCCCGTGCAAAAGTCTGAATGGGGCCACACCACCGCCGTTCCGGCGAAGTAGCCGGCAAGAAAATCCAGGAGAATGACCATGCGGAATGTCCTGAAGTTGTTCGGCGCGTTTGCCGTCCTTGCGGTGCTGGCGAGCGGAATCTCGCAAGTGGCCGCGCACCATTCGGCGGCGATGTTCGATTTCTCGAAAATGATGAAGCTCAAGGGCAAGGTCGTGGAAATGCGCTGGGTCAACCCGCATGTCACGATCACCATCAACGGGTCTCCCAGTACGGATGAAGCGCCGGCCGAATGGCTGATGGAAACGACAAGCCCCGGAAACCTGACGCGGGTCGGCGGCTGGCGGCGCGATATCATCAAGCCGGGCGATGAAATCGAGGTCACCTTCCACCCCGAACGTGAAGCCGGAAAGAAGAGCGGGCTGTTGCGGGAGATGAAGGTGCTTTCAACCGGCGAGGTGTATCCCGCCAATATCCGCGACCAGGAAAAACCCGGTCTCGAATAGAGCAAGCCGGTGCCTCCTTCGTTGAAATCAATCGGTATGTTTGCTGTTTTCGCGGTCGTTGCTGCGGGAATTTCGCAAGCGGCTGCCCATCATTCCGGGGCGATGTTCGATATGTTGCGGAGCGAGGTGTTCAAGGGCAAGGTGGTGGAGCTGCGCTGGGTCAACCCGCACGTCACGCTGACTGTCAAAGGCGCGCTCAAGCCCGGCGAAGCGCCGGCCGAATGGCTGATCGAAACGACGAGCCCCGGAAACCTGATGCGCGTCGACGAGGGCTGGCAGCGCGACGCCGTGCGACCCGGCGAGGAGGTCGAGGTCGTGTTCCATCCGCTGCGGCAGCCCGGCAAGAGGCTGGGCCTCCTGCGTCAACTGACAACGCTTTCCAACGGCAGAGTATTCGCGGCCAGCATCCGCGACCAAGAGACGGCGGACCTCGATTAGAGCCATGCGTGTTTTCCTCAAACAGAATTTTGTCCTGGTCGGCGTGTTCGCGGCGGCGCTCTTCGTTGCAGTGGCGCCGAGCCTCGCGGACGACCAGCCGCCGCCAAAGGACACGATCTTCGCCCGCAAAACCGTGATGGGCGCGATCGACATGAACATGGACGAACTCGAAACCATGCTGGCGCCGGAAGGCAAGCTCGATCTGGCCGATGCCAGGGAGCATGCCGAGGTGATCTCGACGCTCTTGATGGCTTTCCCGCATTTGTTTCCGGCATCGACCAATCAGTGGAAGCAAGGTGCGGATCGCGATCCCGCCACCGACACTTTTGCCAATCCGGGGATCTGGTCGAATTTTGCGGACTTCTACAAGCGCGCCACCGAGGCCTCGAAGATCGCCTGGCAGGCGGCTAGCGCCAAACGGCCGGAGGACTTCCGGCCCCTGATCAAGGAATTACGCGTGCGTTGCAATGGCTGCCACGCATTGAACCTGAAGCCGGAATAACGGCCGCACGACTAGTCGGCGCCAGTCATGCGGACGGATAGCGCGGACTTGGCGTCGCGAGACTTCGTCGGCACGACTTCGGTCCCGGGACTTAGGTCTCAAGACCTTACGGGTCAGACCTTGTCGGCAACCGGCTGTCTTGCTTCCACGACCGGCGCGGTGGCCTGCGCACGCGTGCGGAAATAATCGAGCACGAAGAGCCGGATCGCCGACGACAGGTTGCCCTGCTGGCGATTGTTGTCGATCTCGCCGACCAGTTCGGACAGCGTGACATTCCGAAGGCCGGATATCTCCTTCATGCCGTTCCAGAATGCCTCTTCGAGGCTGACGCTGGTCTTGTGACCTGCGACCACGATCGATCGCTTCACGACAGGAGATTTCATGATGCCTCTCCGCCGTCGATGTGATGTTGATCGAGTATTTCGCGGGCGCGTTCGGTCTGCGCTTCCTCGCGCTCACGCTCGGACCGGGTGCGGCCGAATTTGGCGCGGTTGGTGGAGGCCTCTTGCTCCGACCGCTCCTTTTCGACGCGCTTCCTGAACTTGTTCAGATTGACCAAATTCCCCATGCTGTCCCCCGTCATTCAAATGCCGAAGTCGATGAGAGGATGCATTCAATCGAAGAACGCGTGCGGGTTGCCGTTATATTCATTCGAATATCAGGCGGATACGCGCAAGCCGGTTCGATCGTCATTTTATGAATTCCCCATTATGCAGTGTGGTCGCAAATGTCGTGCTTCGATGTGGTCGCAAATGTCGTGCTTCGATTTCTTCGAAATAATTTTTGCTCTACCATGAGCAAGTGCTGCGGTAAAAGCCAATGAAGCATAATTCTTTAGACGATATGGCGGTTTCTTGTCGCGTAGCATGGCGCCATGCGCCATTCATCCCGGGTGCGTCATTTTGCGCGGCTTCACCAGGCGATCGAATTCCCCGGCAGAAACAAAACCCAGCCTGACGGCCTCTTCCTTCAGGGTCGTGCCGCGGGCATGCGCAGATTTGGCCACTTTGGCGGCATTGTCATAGCCGATTTTCGGGGCGAGCGCGGTCACAAGCATCAGCGAACGCTCCATGAGCTCATGGATGCGTTTTTCGTTGGCACGTATTCCCTCGATGCAGTGCTCGGTAAAAGAACGGGTGACGTCAGCCATCAGTTGTATGGAATTCATCATACAATATGCCAGAACCGGCTTATAGACGTTGAGCTCGAAATGGCCCTGGCTGCCCGCGGTCGTGATGGCCGCCTGATTGCCAAATACTTGGCAGCACACCATTGTTACTGCCTCACACTGCGTCGGGTTGACCTTGCCGGGCATGATCGAGGAGCCCGGCTCGTTTTCGGGCAGGATCAGTTCGCCCAAGCCCGAGCGCGGCCCCGAGCCGAGCAGGCGGATGTCATTGGCGATCTTGAAAAGGCCGGTCGAGGCTGCGTTCAGCGCGCCATGCGCGAACACATAGGCGTCGTTGGAAGCGAGCGCCTCGAACTTGTTGACCGCGCTGGTGAAGGGCAGGCGGGTGATTTTGGCCACGTGGCGGGCGAAGGCCCTGGCAAACTTCGGTTTTGAGTTAAGGCCCGTGCCGACCGCAGTGCCGCCTTGCGCCAGCGGATAAAGCTCCTTCAGCGCGACACGGATTCGCGCCATGCCGTGTTCGACCTGGGCGGCGTAGCCGGAAAATTCCTGGCCCAGGGTCAAGGGCGTCGCGTCCTGGGTGTGGGTGCGGCCGATCTTGACGATGCGGGCGAACGCCTTTTCTTTCGTCCGGAGCGCGCGATGAAGCATCTTCAGCGCCGGCAAAAGGTTGTGCGTGATCGCGACGCCAGCGGCGATGTGCATCGCGGTCGGAAACGAGTCGTTCGACGACTGGCTCATATTGACGTGATCGTTGGGATGCACCGGCGCTTTCGCACCGAGCTTGCCGCCCAGCAATTCGCTCGCGCGATTGGCGATCACTTCGTTCAGGTTCATGTTGGTCTGGGTGCCCGAGCCGGTCTGCCAGACCACCAGCGGGAAATGATCGTCGAATTTGCCGTCGATCACCTCGCGCGCGGCGCGGGCGATGGCGCCGGCGCGGCGCTGGTCGAGCAGGCGGAGTTCGCGGTTGGTCTCGGCTGCGGCGAGCTTGACGATGCCAAGCGCGCGGACGATCTCCATCGGCATCCGGTCATGGCCGATGCGGAAATTCTGCCGCGAGCGCTCGGTCTGCGCGCCCCAATAGCGGCTGGCGTCGACTTCGATGGGCCCGAAGCTGTCGGTCTCGGTGCGCGTCGGTTTTGACGGAGATGAAGATTTCGAACGGGCCATCATCTCACTTGGGGATTAGAGGCACCGCGTCATTATTTCATTTCTTGCGGAAACGATCCAGCCGCACCACCTCGGCGCCTTCGCCCGGTTTGTTCGGTTCTTCCGCTTCTTGCTTCAGCGGGACGGACGGGACCGATGTTATCGGCAGCGCCGCCGGCTGGCTTTCATCGGCCGGAGCGGCCGCCGTATCCGAGGTTTCGAATTGCAGGCCGAACTGCACGGAGGGATCGAAGAAGCTCTTGATGGCGCTGAAGGGAATCACGAGGCGCTCGGGAACGCCGCCAAACGACAGCCCGACCTCGAAGCGATCCTCGGTCACCACCAGGTCCCAGAACTGATGCTGGAGAATGACCGTCATCTCTTCCGGATATTGCGCCAGAAGACGCGGCGACAATTTTACGCCTTCGGCGGTGGAGACGAAGGTGATGAAAAAATGATGGTCGCCCGGCAGGCCCTGCTCGGCGGCATCGGCCAGCACGCGACGCAGCACCCCCCGCAGCGCGTCGCGGGCCAGTACGTCATATCGGATGTGATCGGTCGCCATGGTCGGTCCTGTCGCAGAATTCGAAAGTTTGCCCGCGAAGCCTGGCCGAAACGCCGGTGGCCGACTCGGGGCAGGTTCCCCATCGTACCCCGCTCTTTGGCGGAGGTCAGCAGCCTGCACCGGGCAGAACAGGCTGGAGTTAAGGAAAGTGGAGGCTTCTGTTGCCAGGTGCCTCCGAACCCCGCCTAACGGAGCTTAACCCGTTAGGACTTTAAGATGGTCTTTCAAACTGCGTTACGCAGCCTGAGCAACCGGAGCATAGTTGTCGTTTGCAACTATTGCATGGCCCGATGTCGGCGGAACCATACCGAGAAAAAACACGCCCTTTACGCCCTCGTCGATCCTATTTCGCCCCCGCCAAAACCCGTGCGATTGCTTGCGATTGCGGGCTTTGGTGGAGGCGCCGGGTACTGCCCCCGGGTCCGAATGGTTTATTACGACGGTCATTTATTTCCATAGCCGGCGAACCGGCGCCCTTAATATAGGCCGCAAAGGTTGAGAAAGACAGGGCCGAAAAAGCTGTTGAAACACATGGTTTTGAGGAAGTGGGGCCGCGAAATGATACGAACTTCGGAATCAGAACACTTGGAAGGTGGATAGGCCGTCAATATGGGTTGGCCACGCGGCCGGCTGCCTTTAAATGACGCTATGCCCCCGGATTCGTCATCGGCCGCCGTACCGGCGCCGGATATCTCGAAATTCCCGCCTAGCCTCGTCACGCTTTTTGTCGCCTTTGCCAAAATGTCGCTGGCGGGCTTTGGCGGCGTCCTGGTGTGGGCGCGGCGCGGCATCGTCGATCAGCACAAATGGATGACAGCCGACGAGTTCAACGAAACCTTCGCGCTGTGCCATTTTCTGCCCGGTCCCAACATCGTCAATCTCACCTTCGTGTTCGGCTCGCGCCTTCGGGGCTTTCCCGGGGCGATCGCGGCATTTTCCGGACTGGTCGGGCCGCCGGCGCTGATCATGGTGGTGATGGGCATGCTCTATCACCGCTATGGCGAGATCGATGCATTGCGGCGGATTCTGTCGGGCGTGGCCTGCGCGGCGATCGGGCTGATGCTCGCCGTCGTGTTCCGGATGATGACGCCGCTGATCAAGCGGCGCGATGTGATTGCGCTGCTGGTCATGGCCGCGGTCTTTGTCGCGATCGGCATCCTCCGCCTGCCTTTGCCGGCGGTGCTGCTCGCGGCGATCCCGATTTCGATCGCCATCACCTATGCGACGCGGAAGGAGGCGGCATGAACTCCGATTCCAATCCAGTGTTCGCGCTGGCGCTGACCTTTGCAACGATGTCGCTGTTTGCCGTCGGCGGCGCCAATTCGGCGATCCCCGAAATGCATCGCGTCGCGGTCGACGTGAACCACTGGCTGACCGACAAGCAATTCACCGATGTCTATGCGATTGCACAGCTCTCGCCCGGGCCGAACGTCCTGATCGTGACCCTGATCGGCTATTCGGTCGCCGGTCTTCTCGGTGCGCTGGTCGCGACGCTCGCGATGTGCGTGCCGACCGCGCTGCTGGCCCTGACCGTCAGCCGCTTCCTGACGCGTTCCAGCCAGTCGCGCTGGCCGGCCATCATTCAGAAGGCATTGGTGCCACTGTCGATCGGCCTGATGGGCGCGAGCGGCTTTATCCTGGCGCGCACCTCCGACCAGACAATCGTGGCGGTTCTCCTCACCATCGGCGCCGCAGTGCTGGCGTCGGTGACAAAACTCAATCCGCTCTGGATGCTGGTCGCCGGCGGCTGTCTCGGTTTTGCCGGCCTGATCGGGTGAGGCGCTACTTTTCCCTCCCCCACGAGCGAAGCGAGTAGCGGGGAGGGGTGGCGAGCGAATGCGAGCCGGGGTGGGGGCTTTTCAAGTGCTGCTTACTCTCTCGCTATCTAATTTGCGATGAAGCTAGCCCCCCACCTTGGCCGTCGCTTCGCGCGCGGCCTTCCCTCCCCACCGCTCCGCGGGGGGAGGGATAAGAAAAGTGCGGCGGTTCCAGCCTTGCTGGAGCCGGGTCGAATGCTCACTTTTCGGGGTATAAAGGGCGGACAAAGCCGAATCGGCATATTGAAGGCTAGCCTTCGCCGTTAGAAGTTCGCCCTGCGCCGGGAAGTACGGCGCGCGACCGTGGAACGTCACAAAACCCATGATTCAGTATCACGACCTGCTCGAACGGATTCTGGCCGACGGCGTGGAGAAATCCGACCGCACCGGCACCGGCACGTTCTCGGTTTTCGGTCACCAGATGCGCTTCAATCTGGCGGCGGGTTTTCCGATGCTGACCACGAAGAAGCTGCCGCTGAAAGCGATCATCCACGAGTTGTTGTGGTTCCTGAGGGGCGACACCAACATCAGATATCTGCACGACCACGGCGTCACGATCTGGGATGAATGGGCTGACGCCAATGGCGATCTGGGTCCAGTTTATGGATCGCAGTGGCGGTCATGGCCGGCGCCGGACGGGCGCAAGATCGATCAGATTTCGAACGTGGTCGAGATGATCCGGAAGAATCCGGATTCGCGGCGGCTGATCGTGAGCGCGTGGAATCCGGCGGAGATCGACCAGATGGCGCTGCCGCCCTGCCACTGTCTGTTCCAGTTCTATGTCGGAGGCGGCAAACTGTCCTGCCAGCTCTACCAGCGCTCGGCCGACGTGTTTCTCGGCGTGCCCTTCAACATCGCCTCCTACGCGCTGCTCACCATGATGGTGGCGCAGGTCACCGGATTGAAGGCGGGCGAATTCGTGCACTCCTTCGGCGACGTGCATCTCTATTCCAACCACGTCGAGCAGGCGCGGCTGCAACTGACGCGCGCGCCGCGGGCGCTGCCGGTCATGAAGATCAATCCCGCGGTGAAGGACATCCTCGGCTTCCGCTACGAAGACTTCGTGCTCGAAGGCTACGACCCGCATCCGCACATCAAGGCCGAGGTCGCGGTCTGATGCTCCTCATCCGTCGCGCGCGTCCGGATGAGGCAGGCATAGTGCTCTCGCTCATCCGCGAACTCGCCGAATATGAAAAGCTCCTGCACGAGGTCGAAGCCACGGAAGCCATGATCGCGGACGCGCTGTTTGGCGCTTCCCCGCGGCTATTCTCTGACATCGCCGAATGGAACGGCGAGGTCGCGGGCTTCGCGGTCTGGTTCGTCAATTTCTCGACCTTCTCGGGCCGCCCCGGAATCTATCTGGAAGATTTGTTCGTGCGGCCGGCGTTGCGCGGCAAAGGGATCGGCAAGGCGCTGCTGTCGCATCTGGCGAAAGAATGCGTGGCGAATAACTGGTCGCGCCTGCAATGGTCGGTGCTCGACTGGAACGCGCCGTCGATTGCGTTCTACAAAACGCTCGGCGCTGTCATGCTCGACGAGTGGACTATCTGCAAGGTCGCCGGTCCCGCGCTCAACGCACTCGCTCGAGGAGAGCGTTAAGATGGAGATCGTGCTTATCGTTGCGGTTGCCGACAACGGCGTGATCGGTGCGGACGGCGCGATCCCCTGGCGGCTCAAGACCGACCTGCAACGCTTCAAGGCGCTGACATCAGGCAAGCCGGTCGTGATGGGCCGCAAGACCTTTCTGTCGCTGCGCCGTCCATTGCCTGGACGCACCAACATCGTGATGACGCGGGATGCGAGTTTTCGGGCGAATGGCGCGGTCGTGACGACGTCGCTTGACCATGCGCTGGACGTGGCGAAGGGCGATGCGCTGCGGCGTTTCGTCACTGAAATCGCCGTGATCGGCGGGGCGGAAATCTACGCCCAGTGGATCGGCCATGCGCAGCGGCTCGAGATCACCGAAGTACACGCAAGCCCTGCGGGCGACACCCGTTTTGGACCCATCGATAAGACGGTCTGGGAAGAAGCCGCGCGGGCTCAAAACCCGTCCGGTCCGGACGACAGCGCGGCATTTTCCTTTGTTACTTATGCTAGGCGCTAATGCCCATTTGGTGCAGGAACGTCAAATAGGCGGCGCTAGCCCGCATTAACCGCACCCACTAATGTTTACGTTGACAATTGGGCCCCCCAGCATAGCTGTTTCGGGCCCAATACCGGGGCAAAGCGCGCGTTGTAAGGGCAGGGGCCGTCCCCTATAAAGCCCTCGCGGCCACTGCCGGTAGCGACTGATCGGCTGTGTGCCCCACAAGGAGAGTTTGAATGGCGTGGAAGAATCAGGGCGGAGGCCCCTGGGGTTCGGGTCCGAAAGGGCCATGGGGCTCAGGCCCGCAGCCCACCGGGGGGCCGAGGCCGCCCGATCTGGAAGATCTTCTCCGTCGCGCCCAGGATCGACTGCAACAGTTTTTGCCGGGCGGTTATTTCAGCGGCCTCGGCATCAGCCTGTTGCTGCTGGCCGTGATCGTGATCTGGGGCCTGACCGGCTTTTTCCGTGTGCAGTCCGAAGAACTCGGCGTCGTGCTTCGGTTCGGACAGCATGTGCGCACGGTCGGACCAGGCCTGAGCTATCACTTGCCTTATCCGATCGAGACCGTGCAATTTCCCAAGGCGCTCCGCGTCTCGACCCTCAATATCGGATTCACCTTTGAAAAGTCGCCGCGGCGCGGCCGCGACGGCCGGCGCGACATCCAGGAAGAAAGCCTGATGCTGACCGGCGACGAAAACATCGTCGACGTTCAGTTCACGGTGCTCTGGCGCATCAAGCCGAAGGGCGCCGCCGACTTCCTCTTCAATATCCAGAATCCGGAAGGGACCGTGAAGGCGGTAGCCGAAAGCGCGATGCGCGAAGTCGTTGGCCGTACCAACATCCAGCCGATTCTCACCACCAAGAAGGACGATGCCGAGAAAGAGGTCCACGAGCTGATGCAGAAGACGCTCGACAATTACGGCTCGGGCATCCTGATCCAGCAAGTGCAGATGGGACAGGTCAATCCCCCGGCTGACGTGATCCAGTCGTTCAACGACGTGCAGAACGCCAAGACCGAACTCGAGAGCTTGCAGAACGAGGCGCAGACCTACGCCAACGGCATCGTGCCGGATGCCAAGGGACGTGCCGCGCAGATCCTCCAGATCGCCGAAGGCTACAAGCAGCAAGCGGTTGCTGAAGCCAAGGGCCAAAGCTCGCGCTTCCTTAAGGTGTACGACGAATACAAGAAGGCGCCGGACGTGACGCGCGAACGCATCTATCTCGAGACGATGGAGCGCGTGCTCGGCAATTCCGAAAAGCTTGTCTATGACGGCGGACCGTCCGGACAGGGCGTCGTGCCTTATTTGCCGTTGAACGAACTGACAGGGCGGCGGCCTGCGCCATCCAGCCAGTCGCAACAGCCCACCACGGGAGGCTCGCGATGAGGTCCCCCGTCACAGGCATCATCCTGCTGCTGCTGGTCTTGCTGGCGCTGATCGTCGGCTACAGCTCGGTCTTTGCCGTGCAGCAGACCGAGCAGGCGCTGGTCGTGCGGCTGGGCCGTCCGGTCGACGTCGTCACCGATCCGGGGCTGCACTTCAAGGCGCCGTTCATCGACACCGTGATCCCGGTCGACAAGCGCATCCTCGATCTGGAAAATCCGGCGCAGGAAGTGATCGCCTCGGATCAGAAGCGGCTCGTGGTCGATGCCTTCGCGCGCTATCGCATCAAGAACGCGCTGCAATTCTATCAGAGCGTCGGCACCATCCAGGCCGCCAATCTGCAGCTCGCGACGCTGTTGAACTCGTCGCTGCGGCGCGTGCTCGGCGAAGTGACGCTGATCCAGATCGTGCGCGATCAGCGCGAGTCCCTGATGCAGCGCATTCGCGCCCAGCTCGATCACGAAGCCGACGGTTACGGCATTCAGGTCGTCGACGTGCGGATCCGCCGTGCCGATCTGCCCGATCAGAACAGCCAGGCGGTCTATCAGCGCATGAAGACCGAACGCCAGCGCGAAGCGGCTGAATTCCGCGCGCAAGGCCGTCAGAAGGCGCAGGAAATCCGCTCCAATGCCGACCGCGAGGCGACGGTGATCATAGCCGAGGCCAATTCGAAGGCGGAGCAGACCCGCGGCGAGGGCGATGCCGAGCGCAACCGGCTGTTTGCCGAGTCCTATGGCAAGGACGTCGATTTCTTTGCATTCTATCGGACCATGACGGCCTACGAAAACAGCCTCAAGAGCAACGACACGCGTTTCCTGTTGCGGCCGGATTCGGATTTCTTCAGGTTCTTTGGGGGAGCGAGCGGCAAGCCGGCCGCAGCTTCAGCGGCGCCAGTGAAGCCGTAAGGTTTTTCGATAAAGGCCGAGGCGACGCGTCGCCCCGGCCCAAAACAAAAAGTCTGAAACGGGAGGTTTCCATCCGATGAGGTCCATAGCGTTCGCCGACTTCCTCATCGGTATTGGAATCCTGTTTGTGATCGAAGGCCTGATGTTCGCGGCCGCTCCGCTCTGGCTCAAGCGGGCGATGAAAAGCGCGCTGGTGACCCCCGATCATATCCTGCGTGCCGCCGGCATCGGCTCAGCGGTGGCAGGCCTGATCCTGATCTGGCTGGTCCGCCGTTAATAAGCCCTCGTCTTGCTGTTTTTCTGGGCGTTTTAGCCCGATTTGGAACGCCCGTTTTCCGCCGGAATGATGGAGTGAAACGCTTGCGCGGCTACCCCCTTCGGGCGCACTCTAGTGCCCACTTTCCGAAGTTCGTGCTCCATCGCGGCATCCGCGTTCACGAACTTCGGAAAGTCATGGGCACTAGCAAATTTATAATCCTGGTGCCGCTTTCTATTTGAAGTTCCTGGATAGAACTTGCGGCTTGTGGTTCAGGAACTTCAAATAGGCGGCACTAGCCCCCAAATTCCGCTGCTTCGACAAGAGAGAACCGACATGACCGTTGCGACCATAGCCCCGCGCCATCGCCTGCGCCCACTGTTGGCGGCAGCATGCCTGGGAGCTGCAACCATTCTGGCCTCGGCGTTGCCGGCCCAGGCGCGCGGCCCCGATGGCATCGCCGACGTTGCCGAGAAAGTGATCGATGCGGTGGTCAACATCTCGACCTCGCAGACCGTCGAGGCCAAGGGCGGTCCCGGCGAGGGCCGGGGCGCGGTGCCGCAACTGCCGCCGGGCTCGCCATTCGAGGAATTCTTCGACGACTTCTTCAAGAACCGGCGCGGCGGCGGCGGCCCGCGGAGCGGCGGCGACATGCAGCCGCACAAGACCAATTCGCTCGGCTCGGGCTTCATCATCGATCCCGCAGGAATCGTCGTGACCAACAATCACGTCATTGCGGATGCGGACGAGATCAACGTCATTCTGAACGACGGCACCAAGATCAAGGCGGAACTCGTCGGCGTCGACAAGAAGACCGACCTTGCGGTGTTGAAATTCAAGCCGGCGCGGCAACTGACGGCCGTGAAGTTCGGCGATTCCGACAAGCTTCGTCTCGGCGAATGGGTGATCGCGATCGGCAATCCCTTCAGCTTGGGCGGCACGGTGACGGCCGGCATCGTCTCGGCGCGTAACCGCGACATCTCGAACGGTCCGTACGACAACTACATCCAGACCGACGCCGCCATCAATCGCGGCAACTCCGGCGGCCCGCTGTTCAACCTCGATGGCGAAGTGATCGGCGTCAACACGCTGATCATCTCGCCGACCGGCGGTTCGATCGGCATCGGCTTTGCCGTGCCGTCGAAGACGGTCGCCGGCGTGGTCGAGCAGCTCCAGAAATTTGGCGAGCTGCGGCGCGGCTGGCTCGGCGTCCGCATTCAGCAGGTGACTGACGAAATCGCCGAAAGCCTCAGCATCAAGCCCGCGCGCGGCGCGCTGGTCGCCGGTATCGACGACAAGGGCCCGGCCAAGCCGGCCGGCATCGAGCCCGGTGACGTCGTCGTCAAGTTCGACGGCAAGGACATCAAGGAGCCGAAGGACCTGTCGCGCGTCGTCGCCGACACGGCGGTCGGCAAGGAAGTCGAGGTCGTCATCATCCGCAAGGGCGAGGAGACGACCAAGCGTGTTACGCTCGGGCGGCTCGAGGATACCGACAAGCCGCAGCCGGCTTCCGCCAAATCGACGCCGGAGCCGGAGAAGCCGGTGACGCAGAAGGCGCTGGGGCTCGACCTTGCCACTCTCAGCAAGGACCTTCGCGGCCGCTACAAGATCAAGGAAAGCATCAAGGGCGTCATCATCACCGGCGTCGACAATGCCTCGGATGCTGCCGAGAAACGGCTCGCGCCCGGCGACGTCATCGTCGAGGTCGCGCAGGAGGCGGTCGCCAATGCCGCCGACATCAAGAAGCGGGTCGAGCAGTTGAAGAAGGACGGCAAGAAATCCGTGCTGCTTCTGGTGTCGAACGCCGACGGCGAGCTGCGTTTCGTCGCGCTGAGCGTGCAGTAGTATAGGCGCGGCCATCTCCTCATACATGACTGTCGTCCCCGCGCAGGCGGGGACCCATACGCCGCGGCTTTTCTGTTTTGACGTGCTGGTTGACGGCTTGCGTTCCGATAGCCGGTCTGTGGTTATGGGTCCCTGCTTTCGCAGGGACGACGGACGCTATCCCCCCACAAACTCCTCGCGCCTGAAACCTTGCGCGTAAAGAAGTGCGGTGAGGTCGCCGTAATCGATGCGTGCGGCGGCGGCAGAAGCCACGGCCGGCTTGGCGCGGAAGGCGACGCCGAGGCCTGCCTCGCCAATCATGCCGAGGTCGTTGGCGCCGTCGCCGACCACAAGCGTGTCGATGTTGTCGAGGTCAAAACCTTCGCGCAGTTCGATGAGCGTGGCGAGTTTGGCGTCGCGGCCGAGGATCGGCTCCTTGACTTCGCCGGTCAGTTTGCCGTGGCTTACGACCAGGGTGTTGCCGCGATTCTCCTGAAATCCGATTTTTTCGGCGATAACTTCCGTGAACAGCGTGAAGCCGCCGGAGATCAGGCAGGTATAGGCGCCATGTGCGCGCATGGTTGCGACCAGCTCGCGGCCGCCCGGCGTCAGCGTGATGCGTTCGTTGATCACCTTGTCGACGACATCGACCGATAGTCCCTTCAGCAGCGCCACGCGCTCGCGCAATGCAGGTTCAAACGCGATTTCGCCGCGCATCGCGCGTTCGGTGATCGCTGCGACATGCGCTTTGAGCCCGACGAAATCGGCCAGCTCATCGATGCATTCCTGCCCGATCATGGTGGAATCCATGTCGGCCAGGAAAAGCTTCTTGCGCCGCGCCAGCACAGGCTGCACGACGATGTCGATCGGCAGATCTTCGCGGGCTTCGCGCAGGCGCTGGGCGATGGCGCCGATATCTTCGTGACCGTCGCCAAAGGGGATGTCGGCGGCGACTTCGTCCCACAGCCATCGCGCCGGTCCCGCCGCGGGCAGAATGGCGCGCGCGCCGTCGAGCACCGTGCTATCGAGGGCGGGATTGGCCGGGTTGCAGATCAGTGTGGCGACGAGGGACATGAATTTGCTGGGTCACGACAACAATGCCGTGCTTATCGCAGGGCCGACCGCCAGCGGCAAGTCGGCGCTCGCGCTCAAGCTTGCACGAAAAACCGGCGGCGTCGTGATCAATACGGATTCCATGCAGGTTTATCGCGACCTGCGCGTACTCACCGCACGCCCCTCGGTCGAGGAAGAAACGCAAGTTCCGCACCACCTCTATGGCCATGTCGATGCGGCCGTGAATTTCTCCGCCGGCGCCTGGGTGGCGGACGCGGCCAAAGTGCTGAGCGAGGTGCGCGCGCAAAATCGTATGCCGATTTTTGTCGGCGGCTCCGGCCTTTACTTCAAGGCGCTGACGCGCGGGCTGTCGGCAGTGCCGCCGATTCCCGCTGACGTGCGTGAAGCCGTTCGCGCGCGGCTGGAACGCGACGGCGTCGAGGCGCTGCATGCGGAGCTTCAACGTCGCGACGGATCTTACGCCGAACGCCTCAAGCCGCGCGACCGCACCCGCATCGCGCGCGCGTTGGAAGTGATCGAAGCGACCGGGCGTTCGCTGACCGATTGGCATCGCGAGGGCCTGCCGCCGCTGTTGCCGTCCGGTACATTCCGTGCGTTGTTTCTGGCGCCGGAGCGCGATGAACTCTACGCACGCATCGATGCGCGGTTCGAGAAAATGCTTGAAGCCGGTGCGCTGGAAGAGGTGGCGCAACTCGCTGCGCGCGAACTCGACCCGCTGTTGCCGGCGATGAAGGCGCATGGCGTGCCGGCCTTGATCCGTCACCTCAGGGACGAGATCACGCGCGAGGAAGCCAGCGAGACCGGTCGTGCCGACACGCGCCATTACGCCAAGCGGCAATTCACCTGGTTTCGGCACCAACTGCCGGAATTTGAGTGGGTGACGCCGCAGGCGGCAGGGACGTGGGTGGAGGCCGTCATCACCACGTAGCTCGTCATTCTCCGATGTGCAATTGCACATCGTAGATGCGCCGGAACGTCGCAAGCCCGGAATCCATGGCGCCACGACGTTGCCGGGAGAGATGGATTCCGGGTTCGATGCTGCGCATCGCCCCGGAATGACGATCTGGCAGGAGGTGCCGCCGCATGGCAGTAACCCCAAATTCACGCTCGCCGAACGCTGGGAAGCCGGTTACACTTCCAATTGAACGTGATCGGCTGCCGACGGCTTGACTTTTGACTTTTGGGCAGTATGTTCGCGCAATCTTTGGGAAGTCCAAGCAGCCAAATGCGTAATATTGTTACCAAACTCCTTATTATCGTAGTCGTACCCAGGCGCGCCGCCGGGGATGGCTAGATGCCATCCACATTCGGACGGTGCGCCAGGGCCCTCTTCGGGTCCTTTTTTATTTCCCAAACAAGTCTCGACCTCCAAACCAGAACATCGCGCCAGGAACGGCGCAACCGGAGCCAGCCATGAGTGACAAGAGCCACGATCCGAACCAGATGACCGGCGCCGCCATGATCGTGCGCGCGCTCATCGATCAAGGCGTCAAGCACATCTTCGGCTATCCCGGCGGGGCGGTGCTTCCGATCTATGACGAGATTTTCCAGCAGAGCGAGGTCGAGCACATCCTGGTCCGGCACGAGCAGGGTGCCGGCCACGCGGCGGAAGGCTATGCGCGTTCGACCGGCAAGCCCGGCGTGGTGTTGGTGACCTCGGGCCCCGGCGCCACCAACATGGTGACGCCGCTCACCGACGCGCTGATGGATTCGATTCCGCTGGTCTGTATCACCGGGCAAGTTCCTACTCATCTGATCGGCAACGACGCGTTCCAGGAATGCGACACGGTTGGGATCACGCGTCCCTGCACCAAGCACAACTGGCTGGTGCGCAACGTCAACGATCTCGCCAAGGTGCTGCACGAGGCGTTTTACGTCGCGAGCACCGGGCGTCCGGGCCCCGTGGTTGTGGACGTGCCGAAGGATGTGCAGTTTGCCACCGGCACTTATCGTCCGCCGCGCAAGTCCGACGTGCACATCTCCTATGCCCCGCGCGTCAAGGGCGATCCCATGGCGATCCGCAAGACGGTGGCGCTGCTCGCTTCCGCCAAGCGCCCGGTGATCTATTCGGGCGGCGGCGTCATCAATTCCGGACCCGAGGCCTCGAAGCTGTTGCGCGAGCTGGTCGAGGTCACCGGCTTTCCGATCACCTCAACCCTGATGGGACTGGGCGCCTATCCTGCTTCCGGCAAGAACTGGCTCGGCATGCTCGGCATGCACGGCACCTACGAAGCTAACATGGCGATGCATGATTGCGACGTCATGCTATGCGTCGGCGCGCGCTTCGACGACCGTATCACCGGACGGACCGACGCGTTCTCGCCGGGCTCGAAGAAGATCCATATCGATATCGATCCATCGTCAATCAACAAGAACATTCGCGTCGATGTGCCGATCATTGGCGATGTCGCCAATGTGCTTGGCGATATCCTGCAGGTGTTCAAGGCGGAAGCGAAGAAACCGGACATCAAGGCCTGGTGGGCCGAGATCGCAAAATGGCGCGCGCGCAATTCGCTGTCCTACAAGAAGAACAACGATATCATCCTGCCGCAATTCGCGATCCAGAAGCTGTTCGAGGCGACGCGCGGCAAAGACACCTACATCACGACCGAAGTCGGCCAGCACCAGATGTGGGCGGCGCAGTTCTTCGGCTTCGAGGAGCCGCACCGCTGGATGACCTCAGGCGGCCTCGGCACCATGGGCTATGGTCTGCCGGCCGCGCTCGGCGTCCAGGTCGCGCATCCGAACAGCCTCGTCATCGACATCGCGGGCGACGCCTCGGTGCAGATGACGATCCAGGAAATGTCGACGGCGGTTCAGCACGAATTGCCGATCAAGATTTTCATCCTGAACAACCAGTACATGGGCATGGTGCGGCAGTGGCAGCAGCTCCTGCACGGCAACCGCCTGTCGCATTCCTATTCCGAGGCGCTGCCGGACTTCGTCAAGCTCGCCGATGCCTATGGCTGCGTCGGCTTGCAGGCGGTCAAGCCCGGCGATCTCGACGGCGCGATCAAGGAGATGATCAAGGTCAAGCGGCCGGTGCTGTTCGATTGCCGTGTCGCGGCGCTCGAAAACTGCTTCCCGATGATCCCGTCCGGCAAGGCGCATAACGAGATGCTGTTGCCGGCGGAAGCCAATGATGAGGCGACCGCGGAAGCCTTTGCGAGCGGCAAGGCGCTGGTGTGATGATGTTTAGCCTCGACGAACTCGAACGCGCGCAACAAACCGTCCATGCGGCGGTGCCGCCGACGGCCGCGCATAACTGGCCGCTGCTGGCACAGCGTCTCGGCACAGACGTTGTCGTCAAGCACGAGAACCACACGCCGACCGGCGCCTTCAAGGTGCGCGGCGGGCTCATCTACATGGACCGCCTGAAGCGCGAGCGGCCCGGCACCGCCGGCATCATCTCGGCGACCACAGGCAATCACGGCCAGAGCCTCGCTTTCGCGGCCGGCCGCTACCGGTTCCCGGTGACGATCTATGTGCCGCACGGCAATTCGACCGAGAAGAACCGCGCGATGAAGGCGTTCGGCGCCAATCTTATCGAATATGGCGATGATTTCGAGGCGGCGCGGCAGGAAGCCGGGCGTCACGCACAGCGTGAAGGTCTCGAGATCGTGCCGTCGTTCCACCGCGACCTCTGTCTTGGGGTTTCGACTTACGCGCTCGAACTGTTTCGCAGCGCGCCCGATATCGACGTGCTCTATGTGCCGATCGGGCAGGGCTCGGGCATCTCCGGCTGTATCCTGGCGCGCGATCTGCTCGGTCTGAAGACCGAGATCGTCGGCGTGCAGTCGACGGAAGCGCCGTCCTACGCGCTGTCGTTCAAGGCCGGCACCATCGTGAGCACCAACTCCAGCAACACCCGCGCCGACGGCGTGGCGACCCGCATTCCCGACCCGGCTGCGTTCGACATCATCCGCAAGGGCGCCTCGCGCATTGTCCAGGTGACCGACGATGAAATCGGCGAAGCGATCCGCAGCTACTGGACCGATACGCATAATCTCGCCGAAGGGGCGGGCGCGGCTGCACTCGCCGCCGCGCTCCAGGAGAAGGCGAAGCTGCGCGGCAAGCGCGTCGGTCTCGTGCTCAGCGGCGGCAACATCGATTTCGAACTGTTTCGCAAATGGGTGATGGCGCCCGACGCCGTCGTCGGCGCGAGAGCGCTTGCGTAAGGGAAAGACCAGGGGACAGCAATGAATCAGCCCGCATCCGCCTATTTCATGGAAGAACGCCAGGTTCCGAGCGAGTCGCATACGCTCTCGGTGCTGGTGCAGAACGAGCCGGGCGTGCTCGCCCGCGTCATCGGCCTGTTTTCGGGGCGCGGCTACAACATCGAAAGCCTCACCGTTTCGGAAACCGAAAGCCAGAAGCACCTTTCCCGCATCACGATCGTGACCACGGGCACGCCGATGGTGATCGAACAGATCAAGCATCAGCTCGACCGCATGGTGCCGGTCTATCGCGTCGTCGACATGACGCTCGCCGGCCGCTCGATCGAGCGGGAGCTTGCGATGGTGAAGGTGCGCGGCTCCGGCGAGCACCGCGTCGAGGCGCTGCGGCTTGCGGAGGCCTTTCGAGCGCGCGTGATCGACGCCACCAACGAAAGCTTCGTGTTCGAGATCACCGGCGCCTCGTCGAAGATCAATCAGTTCATCGATCTGATGCGGCCGCTCGGCCTGGTCGAAGTGTCGCGCACCGGCGTTGCCGCCATTGGCCGCGGAGCCGAGGGGATGTGAGCCATGCTGGCGCGCGACTGGTACTATAACCAACGTCGGCGGATCGGGATCGACAGTGCGGTCGCCTCGCTCTACGGCCGCGATGACGATGTCGACCTGCGCGCGCGCGCCACATTGTCCATGCTGGGTGTCAAAAAAGGATGGCGCGTCGCAGATATCGGCTGCGGCAACGGCGCGCTCGCCTGCGAAGCCGCGCTGACGGGCGCCGAAGTCGACGCCATCGATATTTCGCCGGCCATGCTGGCACTGGCCGAAATCAGCGCCCGCGACCGCAAGGTCGCGATCCGCACCCAGTCGGCGGGACTTCTGAGCTTTGCCTATCAGCCCAACAGCTACGATTTGATCGTGAGTGAATTCACGCTGCACCACCTGCCGGATTTCTGGAAGGCGGTGGCGATGTCGCGGATCTTCGCGGCGCTGAAGCCTGGCGCAAATTTCTTTCTGCGGGACATCGTCTTCGTGCGGACGCCTGACGGCACCGAGCGTGACGTCGACGAATGGGCCGAATACTCGATCACCAACCATGACTTCAACCGCGACAGCGTCGTCACTCATATGCGCGATGAATATTCGACGTTCGGCTGGGTAATCGAGCGCATGCTGGTGGATACCGGCTTTGTGCTGACCTCGGTCGATTATCAAGCGCCGCTGCACGGCACTTATCTGTTGCGGAAACCGAAACACGGCGAGCAAGGCTGCGATCGTGCTTTGGTATGACCGACAGGGTGTCGCGCGCTCCTCTGCACCCTCCCCCGCAAGAGGGAGGGGAGCGCACCTACTTCGTTGCGCGCAGGTCATCCAATGAAACCTGCCGACGTCTGCATTGCCGTCACGGTCGCGGTGATCTGGGGGCTTGCCTTTGTCTTGAGCCGCATTGCGCTCGACGAACTCTCGCCGACGCTGATGACGGCGCTGCGCTTTGCGATCGGGGCTTTGCCATGCCTGGTGGTGCGGCGGCCAAACGTTTCCTGGGGCGTCCTGATTTCGATCAGCTTCACGCTGTTTCTCGGCCAGTTCCTCACGCAAGCCTACGGCATCGCCCACGGCGTGCCGGTCGGGCTCACCAGCGTTATCGTACAGAGCCAGGCGCTGTTCACGATCGGTCTCGCGGCGATCCTGTTCGACGAGCGTCCCTCGCGGATGCAGACGGTCGGCATTGCGATAGCGGCCACTGGCCTTCTGATGATCTGCGGCACGGTCGGCTATGATTTCAGCATTTCGGCTTTTGGCGTGTTGATGTTGTCCCCGATCTGCTTTGCGACCGGCAATCTGCTGTTGCGCCGTGCGCCGGGCGTGCCGATGTTCGACCTGTCCGCCTGGCTCTGTTTGGTTGCCGCGGTGCCGCTGCTGGCGCTGGCGCTCGTCAATGATGGCGTACAGCCGACGTGGCATGCGCTGTCGCACATGTCGCTCCCCGTTTTCGGCTGCATGCTCGGCATCGGCCTGTTTTCGACCTGCACGGCCTATTGGCTGTGGAATCGGCTGTTGCGCGATTATCCGGCAGCGCAGGTGGTGCCGTTCGCATTGTTGGTGCCGTTTGTCGGATCGGCGGCATCCAGCATCGTCTTTCATGAGACCTTCGGGCCCCTTCGCCTGGCCGGCATGCTGACGGTGGTCGGCGGCATCGCCGTCATGGTGCTGTCGAAGCGGCGGCAAGCCCTGGTGGAGGCAGTCAGAGCATGATTTCGCGTGAATTGTTTTTCGCCTTCGTCCTGTTCGCCGCGGTGATGTTCTTCACGCCGGGGCCGAACAACATCATGGTGATGTCGTCGGGGCTGACCTACGGCTTCCGCCGCACCTTGCCGCATATCCTCGGCGTCACCATCGGGTTCGCCTTCATGGTCGGCGCGGTCGGCCTTGGCTTCGGTACGGTCTTCATTGCCTTTCCGGTTTTGCAAACGATCCTGAAATATGTCGGCGCCGCCTACCTGATCTACCTCGCGGTCGTCATCGCGATGGCCGGTCCGCCCGAGCCGGGCGAAGCCAGCCGCGGCCCCATGACCTTCTGGGGCGCGGCGATGTTCCAGTGGGTCAACGTCAAAGGCTGGGTCGCGATCATCGGCACCATTACGGCTTACGCCGCGATCGCGAGTTTCCCGCTCAACATCCTGCTCCAGGTCCTGATCTTCCTTGCGATGGGCACGGCCTCGATCACGACCTGGACGCTGTTCGGCAGCGCCCTGCGTCCGGTGCTGACCTCGGAGCGCGCGGTGAGGGTCTTCAATATCGCGATGGCGCTGTTGCTGCTGGCCTCGCTCTACCCGGTTTTCATGGAGTGAGAGCGGCCAAAACCAGGTGAGAAGAGGGGTTTACCCTCCGCCTTAAAATGTTTAGACCACCCGGGAAATTCCAGGGCGCCCGGCGGTCTTTCCACCTGAATGCCTGATCCATCGGCCGGTTGCCGGCCCCGTCATAGAGGAAACTAACATGCGTGTTTATTACGATCGCGACGCCGACCTGAACCTGATCAAGGGCAAGAAGGTTCTCATCGTCGGCTATGGCAGCCAGGGCCACGCCCATGCGCTGAACCTGAAGGACTCCGGCGTCAAGGAAGTTGCGATTGCGCTGCGCAAGGGATCTGCCTCCGCCAAGAAGGCCGAGGCCGCCGGATTCAAAGTGTACGAAGTCGCCGAAGGCGCCAAGTGGGCCGACCTCGTGATGATGCTCACCCCCGACGAATTGCAGGGCGACATCTATCGTGAGCACCTGCACGACAACATGAAGAAGGGCGCAGCCCTGGTTTTCGCCCACGGCCTCAACGTGCATTTCAACCTGCTCGATCCGCGCGCGGACCTCGACGTGCTGATGATCGCGCCGAAGGGCCCCGGCCACACCGTGCGCTCGGAATATCAGCGCGGCGGCGGCGTGCCCTGTCTGATCGCGATCGCCAAGGACGTGTCGGGCAACGCGCATGACCTGGGCTTAAGCTACGCATCGGCGGTCGGCGGCGGCCGCGCCGGCATCATCGAGACCACGTTCAAGGAAGAATGCGAGACCGATCTGTTCGGCGAGCAGGTCGTGCTGTGCGGCGGCCTGGTCGAACTGATCAAGGGCGGCTACGAGACGCTGGTGGAAGCCGGCTACGCGCCGGAGATGGCCTATTTCGAGTGCCTGCACGAAGTGAAGCTGATCGTCGACCTGATCTATGAAGGCGGCATCGCCAACATGAACTACTCGATCTCCAACACCGCCGAATACGGCGAATACGTCACCGGCCCGCGCATCATCACCGAGGAGACCAAGAAGGAGATGCGCAAGGTGTTGGCCGACATCCAGGGCGGCAAGTTCGCCCGCGACTGGATGCTGGAGAACAAGGTCAACCAGACCTCGTTCAAGGCGACCCGCGCCAAGCTTGCCACCCATCCGATCGAGGAAGTCGGCGCCAAGCTCCGCGACATGATGCCGTGGATCAAGAAGGGCGCTCTCGTCGATAAGACCAAGAACTAAGGGCTTGATCCACGCTCTTGTTTGCGAGATCGCGCAGGCGCGATCTCGATGATCAAGAAGGGCGCGTTGGTTGATAAGACCAAGAATTAGGCGTTTCCAACCGGCGCGATCGCGATCGAACGCCTGTTGATCGATACGACGAGCTAGAACGGCAAACGCTCTCCCCCTAACGCGGGAGGGCGTTTTTTAATTCGGCAGGTCAGGCGTTTCGTGCAGTTGGGGCGAGCGGCTGTTGCCTGGCGGCGGGTCGGGATTGCCTGCGGCGAGGACCGACCGTACGTGTTCGAGCTCGTCGATGATGAAATCGAAAAAGGCACTGATACGCGGCGTATGCCGCAGTTCGGGGTGGGTGAGCAGATAGATCGGCGAATAAAGGCCGGGTACCGGACCGAGCACGCAAACGAGATCCGCCTCGCGGCTGGCCAGCGGCATCGGAAGCGGGGCGAGCCCCACGCCTGATTTCACCGTCATCATAAGTCCGGGTACGGTATTGCTCCGCGCTGCGACGGTGGCACCGGGCGCCACCGACCGAAGCCACCGGGCGGCGTGGTGATCCCTGATATCGCCGTCGAATTCGATCACGGCATGTCGCGCGATATCTTCGGCTCGTCCGACCCGTCCATGGCGTTCGATATAGGCCTGACTGCAATAGAGCGCCCATGGCACGTCGGCAATCTTGCGCCCCACCAGCGTCTCCTCGTTCGGATTGCCGGCACGGATCGCGACATCGGCCTCTCCCTTTGCGATATCGAGCAAATGGTCGCTCAGGATGAGTTCGACGCGCAAGCCCGGATGCCGCGTGTGGAAGGTCTCAAGGAGCGGCGATTGCACCAATCGGTAACCGATCGATTCCGGGCACGTCAGGCGGACCGAGCCGGTCGGGGCGTCGTTGGCCGCGACCAGAAAGCGTTCGAGGGAAGCGACGGATTCTTCCACCCGCTTAGCGAATGGAAGCAATTCGTTGCCGAATTCGGTGAGGCGATAGCCTGTGGCATGCCGGATCACGATGGGCCGGCCAATTCGCTCCTCCAGCTCCGTCAACCGCCGGTGGACGGTCGACTGGCTCAGCCGAAGCGCCTTCGCAGCGGCAATGGTGCTGCCGTGACGTGCAACAGCGAGAAAATGCCGAAGGTCGTTCCAGTCAAACATGAGTTATTCACTCTTGACTTGATGCGACGCAATCTTGCGGCTGGCGCCGAAGAAAAAAACACCCAAGCATGCCCGCTTGGCGGTCAATAAGCGAGAGGTCAGGCCCAATGCGCAGGAAATCTTTTCATCTGTTCGCAGCGTCAGCTCTGGCCGGATTTGCCGCACTCTTTGCCGGTCACGCGTCTGCGCAGGATGTACTCAAGGTCGGACTTGTCATGCCTCTGACCGGTGTACTGGGGCCGGTCGGCAAGCAGGCCGTCGCCGGCGCACGCCTGTATCTGGCGCAGCACGGCGATATGGTCGCGGGTCGGAAGATCGAACTGATCGTCAGGGACGATGCGAGTATTCCAGACAACTCCAAACGGATCACACAGGAGCTTCTCGTTTCTGAGAAGGTTGCCGTTCTCGGCGGCGGCCTGACGCCGAACGTCCTGGCCATCGCGCCGCTCGTCAACGAAAGCAAGATCGCGACCGTGGTCATGGTGTCAGGAACCTCCGTGGTGACCGAACGATCGCCGTATTTTGTGCGGACCAGCTGGACGCATGCCCAGCAGGCGAGCGTCCTCGCTAGCTGGGCGGCCAAAAACGGCTCCAGGCGAGCGACCATCATTTCCTCCGACTGGGCGCCCGGGCACGAGGCGTCTGGAGTCTTTGCAGCAACCTTTGCCAAGGCCGGCGGGGTGGTCGTCGAAACGCTCAAGGTGCCCCTTGCCAATCCCGACTTCGCTCCGTTTTTGCAGCGGGCGCGTGACGGCAATCCGGACACGCTGTTTATCTTCGTGCCTGCGAGTCAGGCCGCCGTGCTCGCAAAGCAATTCGTCGAGCGCGGTCTCGACAAATCCGGCATCAAGCTTATCGGTCCCGGGGACATTGCAGACGACGAAGACCTGCCTGGAATGAGCGACGCCATGATCGGTACCGTGACGGCGGGCTTTTACTCCGTCGCTCATCCGTCCGCCCTCAACAAGGATTACGTCGCTGCGTTCAAGCTCGCCAACAAGAACGTGCGTCCGAACTTCATCAGCGTCAGCGCCTATGACGGTATGCACCTTCTTTATGAGGCCCTGAAAAAGACCGGGGGCAGGACCGAGGGAGCGGCGCTTGTGGCGGCGATGAAGGGCATGTCGTGGGAAAGCCCGCGCGGACCGGTCTCGATCGACCCGGAAACCCGGGAAATCGTGCAGAACATCTATATTCGCAGGGTGGAGAAGGTCGGCGGCGAGCTTTATAGCGTCGAACAGTCCACATATGAAGCCGTCAAGGACCCGATGAAAATAGCAAAAGAGTAAGAAGTTTTTTTGAAGGGCGAGGTTGTGAAAGCGCCCCGCCCTTTTGCAGAGCCCGGAATCCTACACCGCCGCAATACAATCGATCTCGATATCGAACGGGCCGAACCATCGCGGCACGCAGACGAAGATCCGCGCCGGCGGGTTGTTCGGAAAATACCGATCGTAGACCGCGTTAACGGCGGCGAACTTTTCCGCGGAGGTGCAATAGACATTGCACTTCAGAACCTGGTCGAGCGAGGAGCCTGCGGTCTCGACGCAGAGCTTCAACTGCGCCAGCACAAGTTCAGCCTGCCGCTCGACCGTCGCATCGACGACGACGCTGCCGGTTGCGGGGTCGAAGGGCGGAAGCCCAGAGACATAGACCGTATCGTTGTGTCGCGTGGCGACGCAGGCAGGCGCTTTCACCCGCTCAAGCCAGGTCGTCAGGGGTTCGACGCGGATCACTTCTTTCGCCATGCATTTGCTCCATCAAGCCGGCTGGGCGTCTACTTTAGCAGACGGTCCCGATCTCATGCTTCGATAAAGATCGAAGTGTCGATGTAGCGATGCTGTTTTTTATCGCGGCCTCAGCCGCGCCGGCTCGCCCGGGCCAGCGTCTCGGAGGGACGCTCGCCGAAGGTTTCGCGATAGTCCCGCGCAAAGTGTCCGAGATTGCCGAAACCGCAGACGAAGGCGACCGCGGTCACCGATGTTTCCATGGCAGGCGCGGAAAGCATTTCGCGGGCATGCCTGAGCCGGATCATCCTGGCAAAGGCCATCGGTGAATAGCCGCGGGTTTGCTGGAATGCGCGGAAGATCGCGCGGGCGCCGACGCCGGTGGCTTCCACCAGCTTTTCGATCGTGATCGCCTCATCCCAATGCGCCTCGATGAAATCCTCCGCGCGGCGCACATGCGACGGCAGCGTATCCTTGGGTTTATGCTCCAGGAGATGGCTGAAGCTGTGACGGTTGGCGGTCAGAAACGCCACCAGAATCGTCTGTTCGAGTTCGCGAAGCACCGGCGTTGGGAACGGGTCGGAGGTAGCGTCGAGCTGTTCGGCGAAAAAACGTAACAGCCGCCAGAGCTGCTGAAACCGCGGCGTGTTCCTGTCAATGGCGGCTTCGAACTCGAGCTTGCCGTTCGGCCGGGCGCCGAGAAGATAAGCCAGTTTGCGCTCGAAGGCGCCGCTGTCGATCCGCAGGTTGAACCATTCATGGCCGCCGTCGGCGGCGAGGGTGCATTTATGGCCGGGCGAGACGATGCAACATTGATCCGCATCCAGCGCAATGGCGTGCTTGCCGATCCCCGTCTGCCCCCTGCCGGACAAGGTGCTGAACAGGCGAAACCGTTCGGCTTCCGGAAAATCAGCGCTCGCGGGAACGCTACCCTGGCCATAGATAAGGCCGATGCTGTGAAGTTGAACCAGACTGCCCTTCGCCGTCAGGCCTTCGGACGTTTTGATTTCGGCATTGGTCGCGCCGTACCGCGTCAGCAACACATGCCTGAATTCTTCCGGATCGGAGGTGCTAAAGACCGGGAAGCGCTGGAGCGAATTGGCCAGAGGCTCGGAAGACATGGTTCAGATTTGCTCGCGTCACTTATAGTTCGCGCGCTCCCGGCACGCGAGCCGGACATGCAGTCCGCCCCAATTACCATCGATCACGCCGATCGTCGTGCAGGCTACAGGACTTTGATGTCAACCGGAAGCAGCGTCCAGGCATGCGGCCGTGACGCTATATCAATTCAAATATCTCGCTGCCGGTTTTGTGCGTCCCGATGCCTATCGTCTGTGCACAAATTATCCCGGAAAATTTCACGATGTGCAAGGATCGCGCGCAGGCCGCGGGAAGCAGTATTTAATGCCACAAAATGACATTCATCATTTGTTGCCGGCGGCACGGCCAACGCGGAGCGCATCTTGACCGCCGGCTGAACGCGACGAGGTCATCGCGATCAGCCGCGCCGCCATAACCGCGAACAGCGGGATGAGGAAAAGAGCGTACAGCGGCATATCGGGTACGCGCCGGCCAAATGAGATCACGAACTGGACCCACAGATAGGCGCCACCGAAGAGGTGCAGCCGGCGCCAGGCGCGCGAACCGATCAGAGCCGCCGTGCGGTCGAATGAAGTCGCCGTCATTGCGATGATGAAGCCATAACCGATGCCGCCAAAAATGTAGGTGATGGCAGAGGTGGCCGCCATGAAGCCCGCCGGGTCGATCGCCGCAAAGGCCGCGATCGCTATGGCATGAAGGGCGTGCGAGCCTGCGAAGGTCACGCCAAGAGTGCGGCGGTTGCGGCGCTGCCATCGCGTCCAGGCATTGGGCCAGAGCCGCGCGAGCGCTGCGGCGGAAAAGGCCAGACAAAAGAACAACAGCGACGTTCGCGCGGTAAAGCGGATCACCATGCGCTCGCCCTCGGCGTCAAACGCATGCATGCCGGCGATCCAGAGCGACAGCGCCGTCAGGATCAGCATCAACACCGTGAACAGACGCGAGCCTACAAACCAGTTTACACGCATATCGTCCTCCCGGGTTAATGTAATCACCAGTTACATTCAGGCGGGATCATCAGGTCAATGCGTGTAATCAGTGCTTACATTCACGTTTGCTTGATGCTAGGAAAAGGGGGGTATGCCGACCGCCCGCAAATCCAGACTGACGACCGAAGCCAAACCCCGGCGCCGACCCGCGCGTTCGAGGACGCCGAAGCCATACCATCACGGCGATCTCCGCCGTGCCTTGATCGACGCGGGCTTTCAGCTGGTCGAGGAACGCGGCGCGGAGCAGTTGAGCATGCGCGAGGCCGCGCGCCGCGCCGGTGTCTCGCCCGGCGCACCGTTTCGGCATTTCGAAAGCCGCGAGGCGCTGATATCGGCGGTGGCGACCGAAGCGCAGCGGCGTTTCCGTGCCGAGATCGACGCGGCGCTAAGGGAAACCCCGCCCGGCGATCCCTTAGGCCGATTTCGAGCTTTCGGCATCGCTTATTTGCGCTGGGCGATGCGCAACCCGGCCCATTTCGAGATCATCTCGAGCGGCAGGCTGTTCGACTATGACAAGTCGGCTGATCTCGTGCGCGACAATGCCGAATTGATCGGCACGATCGAGCGCACGCTCGAGGAGGCTTTCGCCCAAGGCCAATTGCGCCCCGCCGAACTCGACCATGTGCTGATCGCCGCCCGCGCCCTCGTCTATGGCTTCGCGCGGATGAACATTGACGGCCATTTTCCCCGCTGGGGCGTCACTGCTGCCGACGCCGAACCTGTCGCCGAAGCCGTCGTCGACCTCTTCATCGACGGGATCGCCAGACGTCCGCGGCGGGCGTGACTGGCCGCATTGCGCTGCAAGGCGAGACGGAATTAACGCCATCTCGGCCCCGCGCCGCCAAGCCGATTGCAGCTATGTGACATTTACATTACGATTTCATGACACGGCGTTGGGGGCCCGGGCTTCGCCGTGCGCCTGCTGGTCGTCGCCAGCCAAGGCTTGAGTTGCGTCGGGCGGCACTGTCGTCCATGGCAATCCCGCCCCAGTCTGGTCCTACCGCGACTTCCGCCGCCGCGGGCGCTGCCGCGGTCAGCACCTGGCGGTGGTTGGCCGTGGCCACGCCGCACCTGGCGGCACTCGCCATCATGCTGATGACGGAGGTCGATTTCCCCGCGCGGCTCGGCTTTCTGCTGTCGTGGGGAATCCTGAATTGTCTCTGGATCGCGCTGCTGCGGCGGCCGGCGCTGTCGGGCGCGCTCTCGCTGACGCTGGTCGTGGTGCTGATCCTGTTGTCGCGCCTCAAGCACAACATCGCGCAGATGACCGCGAATTTCGTCGACCTGATGGTGATCGACCGCGACACCGCCGCGTTCCTGTTCACGATCTTTCCGGATTTGCGTTGGTCGGTGATCGCGGCCGCATTGGTGACGCTGCCCTTGATGGCGGCGCTCTGGTGGCTCGATCCGTTTCGTTTCCGCCGCCTGCCGTCGCTGGCCTGCGGGCTTGGCTGTCTCGCGGGCCTCGTCGGCTATTCGATGGCTTTTCCCGAGGAGGCCTGGCGCGGCTACTTCGACGACGGCTATGTCTCGAAATTCGCCCGTTCCGGGGTCGTCGCGGTCTCGGACTTCATGCAGTACGGCATTCTGGAAAAGGGCGTGGCCACGGGCGAGCATCTGAAGGTGCCGGTGGTGGATTCCTGCCATCCCGCAGGCCGCCGGCCGAACATCATTCTGATTCACGACGAGTTGAGCTTCGATATCCGCGAGGTCGGCACCGTCAAGGTGCCGGCCGGCTATGGCGGCCATTTCAAATCCTTCGACGGGAGGCAGCGGAAATTTCTCGCCGAGAGCAATGGCGGGCCGAGCTGGTTCACCGAATATAACGTGTTGGCCGGGCTCTCGGCCCGCTCGTTCGGCCGCTTTTCCTATTTCGTGACACGGATCGCATCAGGCCGCGTCGAGCGCGGGCTGCCGTTGTCGCTTCGCCGCTGCGGCTATGACACGATCTCGCTTTATCCGGCGCAAGGCGCCTTCATGGGCGCGCGTAATTTCCAGCTCACGACCGGCATTCAGCAATTTTACGACGCGCAGGATCTCGGCGCCAAGGGCGTCGAGCCCGACGGCTTCTTCTACGACAAGGCGCTGTCGTTGATGTCGCAGCGTTCTCCGGCATCGCCGTTCTTCATGTTCGTCTATCTCGCGGCCAATCACTTTCCCTGGGAGACGCGCCTTCGTCCCGATCTGACGCCCAACTGGCGCAACCCCGGCAATGCGGCGGTGGTCGACGAATATCTGCGACGCCAGGCCATGAGCGCGCAGGACTATGCGGGGTTCGTTGCCGGCCTGAAGAAACAGTTTCCCACCACGCCGTTCCTGATCGTGCGCTATGGCGATCATCAGCCGGAATTCTCGCCTCAACTGCTCGACCCCGGCCTCGATGAAGCCGGGATCGGCAAGAAGCTCGAGAGTTACGATCCGCGCTATTTCGCGACCTATTACGCCATCGACGCGGTTAATTTCGCTCCCGTCGCAAGCCCCGCCGTCATGGATACGATCGATGGTCCCTATCTGCCGCTGGTGATCCAGGAGGCGGCGGGTATTCCGCTCGATCCGTCCTTTGCCGAGCAGAAGGAGATCATGCTCCGATGCCGGGGCCTGTTTTATGGCTGCAGGGGCGGCACTGAGGCGCGCCGGTTTAACAGCCTGCTGATCGATGCCGGTATAATCCAGGGGCTCTAGAGCCGTCCCGGATTTGCAGTGTCACTTGTTATGCGGGTCGATCACCCAGCTGTGCGCTGACGCTCGCTTGTACGTCTATCAAGCTGTCGTTACGTTCGCCTCCGGAAATTTTCGGAGCGTGCGGCATGAAGCAGATCAGGATCGGCGACGTCACCATCGATTCCGTGATCGAGCGCGACGGCCCCTGGCGGCGTCCTCAGGACTTCTTCCCGGCCTATGACGAGGCGACCTTCCGTCATCATCTGCCCGCGATGGAGCCCGAGGTATGGGACGAGGCGCAGGGCAAGATCGTCATCACCTATCAGACCTTCGTGGTGCGTACGCCGCGCTACACCATCCTGATCGATACCTGCACCGGCGAGGACAAGGGCCATCCGCCGCCGTTTGATTTTCCCGGCAAGGAGCGCTGGCGCAAC
This sequence comes from uncultured Alphaproteobacteria bacterium, assembly GCA_963788885.1. Taxonomy (GTDB): domain Bacteria; phylum Pseudomonadota; class Alphaproteobacteria; order Rhizobiales; family Xanthobacteraceae; genus Bradyrhizobium. The sequence continues at coordinate 293,664 of CAWBIR010000008.1, forward strand.
GAATTGTTTGCGCTTGGTATCGGCTTCGAACAGGTCGATTACGTCTTCTGCACCCACCTGCACATCGACCACACCGGCTGGAACACGACGTTACGCGACGGCCGCTGGGTGCCGACGTTTCCGAACGCGAAATACGTGTTTCACAAAGGCGAATATGCGGCGTGGGAAGCCGAGCACAACAAGCGCAATGATCCGCCAGGCACCGTGTTTCGCGACAATTGCCTGCCGATCGTCGAGGCCGGGCAGGCGTTGCTGGTCGACGACGACTATGCGCTCGACGATACCATCACGCTGACGCCGACGCCGGGACATTCGCCCTGTCACTGTTGCGTCAATATCCATTCAGGCGGCAAGCGCGCGGTCGTGGCCGGCGATCTCATGCACCACGCGATCCAGTGCCGCGAAGTGGACTGGTCGTCGAAACCGGACTGGGACATGAAGCAGTCGGCACAGTCGCGGCGGACGTTCTTCGCGTCCGTGTCGGGTACCGATACGCTGATCCTGCCGATCCATTTCCCGTCACCGACGGCCGGATTCATTACGGCTGATGGCGGGCGTTTCAACTATCGCTTCAAGCGCGATTGAACTTTCCCAGAAAATCCAACGAAAGAAACAGGAAATGCCAAAGCGTTTTATGATCGTGCTGCTGGCTGTACTTGGCGCGGCGCCGGCCTTCGCCGCCGAGATGAAGCCCGTGATCGACAACGAGCGCGTCAAGGTCTGGGACACGACGGAGAGTATCGCCGCCATGCCAGACGATTTCGTCGCCATCGACTTCGCCAAGGGCACTGCCATCTATGGCCGCGCGGGCGAGACCGCGGGCGTCCCGGGCTTCCGAACGGTGATCATCGACCTGAAAAACAACCCGGTGCCGCCGCTCGCCAATAACTCCGGCTATCCCAACGCCTATCCGCGCCCGCATATCGACAAGCTCATCGAGAACGACCGCGTCATCATCTGGCATTATCGCTGGTTCCTGAACGATCCGACGCCGATGCATTTCCACGACAAGGATGTCGTTGTCACTTATCTGGAGGACTCGCCGCTGCAATCGACCGAGCCGAACGGCAAGGCGGTCGTGAACGAGTACAAATCGGGCGATATCCGCTTCAACAAGCGCGACCGCATTCACACCGAACTCGTGGTGCGCGGCACGGCCAGCGCCGTGATCACGGAATTGAAGTAGGCACCCAGAACCTGTCCGGGTGCCTTGTTTCTGGCTGCACTTTCGGACGGGCTGAGTTCGTTCGACCAGTCAGATTCCTGTGCCATCGTGCGAATGATAGAATCGGACCACTAGCAGGCCGGGTAGGGATAGTATCCGCAACGCTGGGCCCCATAAGCCCCATAAGCGGCTGCTCCGACGGCAGCCGCCCCGACGCCTACCGCGACTCCGCGACGTACAGCTGCGCCACGATAGACGCCGCCACGATAGGCAGCGCCACGATAGGCCCCGCCGTGGACGCCAACGCGCCCAACGCCAGCGCGCCCGACGCCGCGATAGGCGAAGGCGTCGGTCGAAATCATCGCCATGCAACCGATGCCGATGATTGCGGATGCCACAAGCGGGATAATTTTTCGATGCGACATGATTGATCTCCTTTCTCGGGTTGATCAATTCCCGGGTAGCGGCAGGCGTTCAACCTCGTATTGACCTGAATCAACGGAACCGCCTTTGCGCCGGTCCCCCCTTCCACTCTTGATCCATATCGCCTAAGAGCGGCCCGAAAACTCCTTCTCGGACCTCAAGCGACGCATGATTAGACTCGACAATATCTCCAAGCAGATTGGCCATCAGATTCTGTTCATCGAAGCCTCCGCCGCGCTTCAAAAGGGCGAAAAGGCGGGTCTGGTCGGCCCCAACGGCGCCGGCAAGACGACGCTGTTCCGGATGATCACCGGCCAGGAGCTGCCGGACGAGGGGCAGGTTTCGGCCGATCGCGGCATCACCATCGGTTATTTCAGCCAGGACGTCGGCGAGATGAACGGCCGCAGCGCCGTTGCCGAGGTGATGGACGGGGCAGGGCCCGTCGCCGCGGTGGCAGCCGAATTGAGGGCGCTGGAGGCGGCGATGGCCGATCCCGACCGCGCCGACCAGATGGAAGAGATCATCGTCCAGTATGGCGAGGTGCAGCACCGCTTCGAGGAGCTCGACGGCTATGCGCTCGAAGGCCGGGCCCGCGAGGTGCTGGCGGGGCTTTCCTTCAGCCAGGAGATGATGGACGGCGATGTCGGCGTGCTCTCGGGCGGCTGGAAGATGCGCGTGGCGCTGGCGCGGATTCTGTTGATGCGCCCCGACGTCATGCTGCTCGACGAACCGAGCAACCATCTCGACCTCGAGAGCCTGATCTGGCTCGAGCAGTTTCTCAGGGGATATGAAGGCGCGCTGCTGATGACCTCGCACGACCGCGAGTTCATGAACCGCATCATCAACAAGATCGTCGAGATCGACGGCGGCGGGCTTACGAGTTATTCCGGCGATTACGAATTCTACGAGACCCAGCGCGCGCTCTCCGAAAAGCAGCAGCAGGCGCAGTTCGAACGCCAGCAGGCGATGCTCGCCAAGGAAATCAAGTTCATCGAGCGTTTCAAGGCGCGCGCCTCCCACGCAGCGCAAGTGCAAAGCCGGGTGAAGAAGCTCGAGAAGATCGAGCGGGTCGAGCCGCCGCGTCGCCGCCAGACGGTGGCTTTCGATTTTCCGCCGGCGCCGCGTTCCGGCGAAGACGTCGTCAGCCTGAAGAGCGTGCAAAAGGCCTATGGCAGTCGCGTGATCTACGACGGGCTCGATTTCATGATCCGCCGCCGCGAGCGCTGGTGCGTGATGGGCGTGAACGGCGCCGGCAAATCCACGCTGTTGAAGCTGGTGGCGGGCTCGACTGAACCCGACACCGGCGCGGTGGCGTTAGGCGGCAGCGTGAAGATGGGCTATTTCGCCCAGCACGCCATGGACCTGCTCGACGGCGAACGCACAGTGTTTCAATCGCTGGAGGATGCGTTTCCACAAGCCGGCCAAGGCTCGCTTCGCGCGCTGGCCGGATGCTTCGGCTTTTCCGGCGACGACGTCGAAAAGAGATGCCGGGTGTTGTCGGGCGGCGAGAAGGCGCGGCTCGTGATGGCGATCATGCTCTTCGATCCGCCGAATTTTCTGGTGCTGGACGAGCCGACCAACCATCTGGATATGGCGACCAAAGAGATGCTGATCGCAGCGCTCGCGCAGTATGAGGGCACCATGCTGTTCGTCTCGCACGACCGGCATTTTCTCGCAGCGCTGTCGAACCGCGTGCTCGAGCTGACGCCGGAGGGCATCCATCAATATGGCGGCGGCTACACCGAATATGTCGCGCGCTCCGGTCACGAAGCGCCGGGCTTGCACAGCTAGGCGTCGCCGCACGCCTCGCTCATACGACAGCGTTGCTGCCGCGATGGCATCGCAATGGAACATTGACAAATCAGAGCTTTCTCACCAACCTTTGAGTTGACCAACGCTGAAGTTGGCCGAAGCAGAGGAGGTTCAATGACTCCACCTGCACAAAGCGCCGCAATGATCGCTGAGGCATCGGTTCGGGCTTAAGCGTAGCGGCAACCCCACGAACACCTTCCCGAGAGCGGCCTATGGTCCCCATCAGTAGGGCATGGACCAGCTTGGCCCCTCTCGGAACGGATTTGGAATGGATTTGCAACTCGCGCCGATCGATTACGTTTATTCGGCGGGTTGTGGGTTCGTGCTCGGACCATGCTCGGTCTCGTGTCCGAGGAAATAGCTTTGCAGCGCCGGGACGACCACGAGCAGCAAGATCGGTCCGATCAGCATTCCCCCCACGATGACCGTCGCCAGCGGCCGCTGCACCTGGCTGCCGATTCCGGTCGACAGCGCGGCCGGGAGCAGGCCGATGCAGGCCGACAACGTCATCATCAAGATCGGCCGCATCTGCTGGTCGACCGCCTCGAACATCGCCTCTCGGGGGTCCACGCCGCTGCCGACGACGCGATAGTAGCCGTGAATGATCAGGATGCCGCTCATCACGGCGACGCCGAACAATGAGATGAATCCGATCGCGGCCGAGATGCTGAAGTTCAAGCCGAATGCGTAAAGGCCGATAATGCCGCCACTGATCGCGAACGGAAGTCCGAGCAGCGCCAGCAGGCTGTGGCGCAGCGAATTGAACAGACCATAGAGCAGCACCATGATGAAGACGAACGTCACCGGCAGAATGATGGCGAGCCGTTTCTTGGCCTGTTGCAGCCATTCGAACTCGCCGGCCCAATCGATGCGATAGCCGGTCGGCAACTTGACGTTCTTGCCGATGCGCTCCTGGGCTTCTTCCACCGCGCCGGCGAGGTCGCGGCCGCGCACCGAGAACTTGATCGGCACAAAGCGCTGGTTGCGTTCGCGGAAGATGTAGGAGGCGCCGGTGTCGAGCGTGATCGCCGCGAAATCGCTCAAAGGAATGAAGGCGGTGCCGGTGGCGGTCTGAACGCCGACCTTGAGATTGCGCACTTTCTCGATGTCGTTGCGATATTCGGGCGCGAGCCGCACCGCGACGCCGAATTGACGGTCGGCTTCCAGCAGATTGGTCGCCACCGTTCCGCCCAGCGCCGCCTGCACGACGGTGTTGGCATCGCTGACGTTCAACCCGTAGCGCGCCGCCTTCTCGCGATCGATCTTGATGTTGAGGTTGGGTTGGCCAAGCACCCAGAATACGCCGAGATCGGTAATGCCCGGTACCTTGGCCATTTCCTCCATGGCGTCCCTGGCGATCCGCTCCAGCGTCGTCAGATCAGGCCCCACGATCTTGATCGAGTTGGCGCCTTTGACGCCTGACAGTCCTTCCTCGACGTTGTCCTGGATATATTGCGAGAAATTGAAGTTGATGCCGACGAATTTCTCGGCGAACTCGGCCTGCAATTGCTCGACCAGCTTCTCCTTGGTGAAATTCGCCGGCCACTCGTCGAACGGTTTCAGCGGCACGAAAAATTCGGCGTTGAAAAAGCCGGCGGCGTCGCTGCCGTTGTCGGGGCGGCCGTGCTGCGAAACCACCGTGATGACTTCAGGGTGTTTCAGCAGGATTTCCCGCATCTGGTTCACGAACGGCATGCCCGCTTCCAGCGACAGCGTCGGCGGCATCGAGGCGCGGATCCACAAGTTGCCTTCTTCCAGCGTCGGCAGGAATTCGCTGCCGAGCCGGGAGCCGAGGAAGCCGGAGACGAGCAGGAAGACCAGTCCGATCACGATCGTGACCGGCCGGTTTCGCAACGACCAGCGCAGCACCGGCTGATAGATATGGCGCAGACCGCGCACCACGAAGGTCTCGACTTCGCTGACATGCGCGGGCATCAACAGCGAGCAGAGACACGGCGTCACGGTGAAGGTCGCGAGCAGCGCTCCCACCAGCGCGTAAGCATAGGTGCGCGCCATCGGGCCGAAGATCTGGCCCTCGACGCCCTGCATCGTGAACAGCGGAATGAAGGCCGCGACGATGATGGCGGTGGAAAAGAACACCGCGCGGTCGACCTGCATCGCGCTGATCAGGATCAGCCGGAGCCGGTCAGTCCAGCTCGGGTCGCTGCCGGTCGGATCGTCGCCCCAGCGCTTCTCGGCGAGTTGGTGAAACAGCTGTTGCTGCTCCTCAGGCCTCGAGGCGAAGTTGCGATAGATGTTTTCAACCAGGATCACCGCGGCATCGACGATGATGCCGAAATCGACGGCGCCGACCGACAGCAGGTTTGCGTCTTCGCCGCGCATAACCAGGATAATGATGCTGAAGAACAGCGCGAACGGGACGTTGACGCCGACGATCACGGCGCTGCGCAGGTCGCCGAGGAACAGCCACTGCACGATGAAAATCAGGAGACAGCCGAACAGCAGGTTATGCAGCACCGTGTTGGTGGTGACGGCGACCAGCGTCGAGCGATCATAGAACGGAACGAGCTTGAGGCCCGGCGGAAGACTGCCGTCGCTGTTGATCTTCTCGATCTCGGAGCGGACGCGCTTGACCACGTCGTTGGTGTGCAGCGTGCGGTTCATGATGATGATTGCCGCGACCACGTCTTCGTCATGATCCCGCCCGGCCTTGCCGAGCCGAGGCACAATGCCGACCGAAACCTTGGCGACGTCCTTTACGAAGATCGGCAGGCCGCTTGGCGCCGCCAGCATGACGTTCTCGATATCGCGGACCTTGTAGCCTTGCGTCAGATCCGTCTCGCCACCGGAGTCCATCAGGCCGACGCCGCGCACGTTCACGGATTGCTGTCCGATATTGATGGTGCGGCCGCCCACATTGACATTGGCGTTGCCGAGTGCGGCGATCACCTGCTGAAGCGTCACGCCATAGGCTTCCAGCTTTCGCGGATCGATCTCGACGTCGTATTCCTTGGTGGTGCCGCCCCAGGTGTTGACCTGCACGACGCCCGGCACCGAAAGCAGCCGCCGCTGCAAGATCCAGTCCTGGACCGTGCGCAGATTGCTCAAGCCGAAATGCGCCGGACCCATCAGCTCATAGCGGTAGATTTCGCCGACGAGGCTGGTTCCCTGGATTTGCGCCGAAACCCCGCCGGGAAGCGTCACGTTCTGTTGCAGGTTGATCGCCGTCTGCGTCAGTGCAAAGTAGTAGTCGACGTTGTACTGGAACACGACGCGAACAAACGACAGGCCGAAGAATGAGGTCGAGCGGATGACGTCGACGCCGGGCGTCGCGGCGAGCCCGACTTCGATCGGGATCGTGTAATAGCGCTCCATCTCCTCGGCGGACAGGCCGGTGGATTGCGCCGTGATCTCCAGCATCACCGGCGCCGGATTGGGATAGGCCTCGATGTTCAGCCTGGAGAACGCAAAAATGCCGGCGGCCACAAAGCCCAGCAGGCCCAACAGGACCAGCGGGCGCCGGGTCAGGCTGAAGTTGAGAAGTCCTTTAAGCAGAAATGCCCCCTGAATTCGTAAGGATTGCGCCACCCCCAGCAAACGGAAACCGGGCGAATCCTCGGGCGCTCCTCGATTGAGGTGGATGGTAGACACTTTCCGCGCGGGCATGAAGTCCAAATCGGCCGGGAATTGCCGGCCCGTGCCGGTGTATTCGACGTGAACGATGGCGGCTCGGTCTGTACGTCCTGAAAGAATAGAAAAATAATATTCGATTCCGGCGGGGCCCTGGATTCGATATTCGCTGTTTGGCGCCTGCCCCAGGCAAGCGGCGGATGTCAAATCCACGATTGGCCGCACGCCGCGGCTTCTTTGCTTTTCGTTGCCTCTGCCCGTGCTATTCTGAAGCCAGATCCGAAAAGAACAATCCGGACGGGAGGGAGCATGCTGAGGGGGAGTGCGGCGCATTGCGCCTGCGTGCTTGCGGCTTCGATGCTGATCGGCGCGTTCGATGCCGTTACTACCGATGCCATTGCCGCGGGCAATGATGCCAACATTTGCGTCAAGGAATCCGGCGACGCCGCCATCGATGCTTGTTCGCGCGCCATCCAGTCCAAGCGCTACTCGGGTCACGTGCTGGCTCGCCAATATCTGAGCCGCGGCGTCGAACAGCGGGCGAAGCAGGATTACGATTCTGCGCTTGCGGATTTCACAGAAGCGGCGAAGATCGACAAGAAATACGCCGACGCGTTTTACAACCGTTGCGCGGTCTACAATTTCAGAAAAGAATACGACGCCGCCATCACCGAATGCAGTCAGGCCATCAAGCTCGGCCCCAGTGCCGATGCGACTGTGGCCGGCGGCAGCGAGCGTCTCGGAAAGGAGAACGCGTTGTCCGACTATTATACAGAACGCGGCTTCGCCTATTTCCGCAAGGACGACTATGTCCATGCGCTCGTGGACCTCGACAATGCCGTCCGCCTCAATCCCAACAACGGCAGGGCGCTCAAGACCCGTGGGCTGACCTTTGAGGCCAAAGGCGATTCCCGTGCCGCAGCCGACCTCGCCTCGGCCAAGCTGCTCGGCGAGTGAGGTTTTGGTTGCATGACGGATGCAAGCACGAAGGATCATTGGGAAACGGTCTACGCTACTCGCGATGAGACCGAAGTCAGCTGGTTTCAGGACAGTCCTTCACTCTCGCTCGAACTGATCGAAGCGCTGAAGCCGGCCAAGGACGCCAGCGTCATCGACATCGGCGGCGGCGCCTCGCGCCTGGTGGATGGTCTTCTGGAGCGCGGCTTCCGCCGTGTCACGGTGCTGGATATTTCAGCGTCTGCACTCGATCTTGCCGCGTTACGGCTCGGCCGGCGCGCCAGCGAGGCGCAGTGGATCGTTGACGACGTCACGGTGTGGGAGCCGACGCGGCGCTTCGACATCTGGCACGATCGCGCCGCCTTTCATTTCCTGGTCGAGGCCGCCGACCGCGCTGCCTATGTCGCGCGGCTCAGCCAGGCGCTTGCGCCCGGCGGCCACGCCATCATCGCGACCTTTGCCGCGGACGGTCCGGAAAAATGCAGCGGGCTGCCGGTCCATCGCACCGACGCGGCGGGCCTTGCAAAGGAATTGGGCGAAGGGTTCACGCTCATCGATTCCCGCCGCCACGATCACGCCACGCCCAAAAATTCCAGCCAGCGGTTTCAGTTTTCGGTGTTTCAACGCCGCAGCGGCTAACGGGCGGCGCAAAGCTCTCACCGCAAAAATTCCAAAAAAGGAGGAGACGCCATGGCGTCATCATCGATGAAGACGACGCGGCGCGCCACGCTCGGCGCGTTGGCGGCGGGCGCGCTGGCTGCCGGAGCCGCGCGGGTTGAAGCACAGACGACGCCCAAAACCTTCGTGCTGGTCCATGGCACCTGGCATGGCGGCTGGTGCTGGCGTCGCGTCGCAGATGCACTGGAGAAGAAGGGCCACAAGGTCTATGCGCCGTCGCTGACGGGCGTCGCCGATCGCTCGCATCTGCTCACCAAGGACGTCAACCTGACCATGCATGTCAACGACGTGGCTAACCTGATCAGGTGGGAAGACCTCAAGGATGTCGTCCTGGTCGGTCATTCCTCCGCCGGCTTCGTGATCACGCAGGCGGCCGAGCGCATCGGGGCGCAGGTGGCATCGATCGTCTATCTCGACGCGTTCGTGCCGCAGGTCGGCGACAGCCTCATCTCACTCGCCAATCCCGGACCGCGCAAGGCGCTGGAGGAAGCGGTGGCGCGCGGCGATCTCGTGGCGAAGCCGGTGCCGGCCGCGGCCTTCAACGTCAACGAAAAGGACCGTGCCTGGGTCGACGGCAAATGCACGCCGCACCCGCTCGCCGCCGTGGTGGAGAAGGTGAGGGCCGCCGGCGCCCATGAGAAGATCGCCCGCAAGACCTATATTCGCGCGACCGGCTTCAAGAGCCCGGTGTTCGACGAGACGCTGGCGAAGATGAAGACAGCGCCGGGCTGGAAAACCTACGAAGTGGCGTCAGGACATGACGTGATGGTCGACCAGCCCGATCGCCTCGCCGAGATCCTGCTCGAAGTCGCCTGAGCATGATCCGGACCCGGCCGCGTTAGCGCAAAGTGTGTAGCAGCTTTTCCTCGCGACAAACGCGGGACGCGTTTGAGTGGCGATCATCCTCCAGTAGATGCGGCGGCGTACCACGGCTGCAACGATTCATAGCGTGGTGCCGGCTGCTGCGACATGTAGCGCGGCAACGTCCGCGGCAGCGGCAACGGCACGGTCTTCGGCAGTGCGTCCGCCGCGTGCGTCTTGCCGTTCGCGGCCGCCAGCGACTTTGGCCGGCCCGGCTTCTCCGCCCGCTTCAAAGGCGTCAGATCGGGGAAGGCATGATCGTCCGATTTGTCGCGGAAAAACAGCAGTCCACGGTCGACATAGGGCGCGGTGAATTTCGTATCGAGTTGCGTCACCTGCTCGGCCTCGACAACCGTCGCACCGGCCTCGCCATGGCCGATCGCGAAGACCTCGCGCGCGTGAGAGAGGGGCGGATGATCAGCCGCCGGATCGGCTCCGGTGCCCGTGGGCGGCGACACGCTTTCTGCATCGGCAGGCGCCATCGCCATGGCGTTCACCACGCTGGCGGTGCTCGTGCCCTCGGTCCTGGCCGCGATAAAGGCGCTGACCGCTGCGGGATCAGGCGTGTCGGTCGGGCTGACCGCGGCGATGCTCGCCGTCAGCCGCGTGGTGAGGTCGGCGATCGTGACTGCCGGGTGCGAGGCCGCAAGGCTGCCGCTGGGCGCCACGAGCGCCACCGACATGTGCATGAACAACAGATAGCCGCCGACGGTCACGACCGAGACGGAAGCAAAAGCCAGCACGCCGGAAGCGATCTTATGAATTCGCGCTGCGATCGGATGCGCCGCGGCCGGGTCTTTCTCCTGCTGCGCGAGCACGAGCAGATGGTCGTAAACCGCACGCTGATCCTTGTCGAAAAGGATATCGTTGGCGCGGACGATCTGCCGGAATCTGATCGCGGCATCGGGATCGTCGGGCCGCAAATCGGGATGCGCACCTTTGACGGCCTTGCGAAAGGCCGTCCTCAGGCCTTCGGCATCGTCATGAGGAAGGGCCCCAAGCAAATCGTAAAGCGTATCCATTGCGCTCTCGCTGCAGGATTCACTCGTCCCCCGTCCGAAATTCCTGTCGCGAAATTCGCTGCGGAGTACGCGTCAACTAATTCACCGCTGCTAAAATGATGTTGATCTAGTGGGGCAAAAAAATGACTGTACCCCCGTACTTCAAAAAAGCTTCTTGAAACGACGCGTATTTGCTTAACGCGCGGTGCGTATTGCCCGTGTGATACCGCAATGCTGCGCGGCTTGTGTCATAAGCAAGGCAACGCCGCGTCAAGATTCGGCTCTCGGTTTCATCTCTGTGACGCTGAGGCGACTAGAGCCCGAGCCGGTCGCGCAGGCGGCCAAAGAGTACGGCGCTCCGCACCCCGATTGGCCATGCCGCGTGGAAGCGGATCGGGTGGATCGCGGTGACCGGAAGGTCGATTTCGGCGTCTTCGCCAGCGATCAGGCGCTTGGCCAGTTGCTGTCCCATGGCGGTCGCAAGCGCTACGCCCCGGCCGTTGCAGCCGAGATAAGCGAGCACGCCGGGCGCGGGCTCATGCACATGCGGGGTGTGATCGGCGGTCATCGCGAGCCGGCTATTCCAGCCGTGGGTCCAGGCGGTGCCGCGAAGAGCGGGCCACAGCTGCTCGGCATAGCGCATGAGATAGGCCACGGCGTTGGCGTCGCGAATCCAGTGCATCGGGCCGCGCCCGCCGATCAGCAGCCGATTTCCGGCATCGATGCGATAATAGACGGTGATGTGACCGCTTTCGTAAAGCACCGAACGCGTCGGCATGATCTGTCGCGCGATCTCGTCGGGCAGGGCTGCGGTGGCGGCGATCGAGCTGAAAAGCGGCACGACGGTTTGCCGAAGTCCGGGCCAGAGATCGTCGGTGAAGCCATTGGTGGCAAGCAAAACCTTGTCAGCGCGCACGGTTGCGCGCGGCGTCTCGACGCGCCATCGCGTGCCATCGCGCGACAGCGAGGCCACGCGCGTCGCGCTGTAGATTTCAGCGCCGGCCGCGAGCACAGCGCGCGCGAGGCCACGCGCGTAGTTCAGTGGATGCACGTCGCCGCCGCGCGCGTCGAACATCGCACGGACGTAACGGTCCGTGCCGGTCATTTCGCGCAAAGCTGCGCCGTCGAGCAACCGCACCGGCATGCCGCGCCGGACGCACTGGGCAGCCGTGGCCTCGACGGCGCGGGCGTGGCTCTCGTGATAGGCGGCGCGCAGCGTGCCGTTTTGCCGGGCGTCGCACGCGATCGCAAGGCGTCGGATCAGGTCAAGCGTGAAGACCGGCGTGTTGTACGAAAAGGCGATCATGCGGGAGGCGAGATCGGCGCCGAATTGGGCCTCGATGGTGTCGGGGTCGAGCTTCAGGCCCGGATTAAGCTGGCCGCCATTGTTGCCGGACGCGCCCCAGCCGGGCTCGTTCGCTTCGAGAACGATCGTCTCGACGCCTTGTTCGGCAAGATGGAGCGCCGTCGAAAGGCCGGCAAAGCCGCCGCCGACGATCACCACCTTCGCGTTGCGGTCGGCCGCGAGCGGAGAGAGTTGAAGCGGCGGCACGGCGGTCGCAGCATAGAGGCTCGGCGGCAAGGGGAGGGAATTCGTCGCTGTCGTCATCGCTAGTGGTCCAATTCTAACATTTGCATCCCGGTGTGGCTGGCGCTCTTGCAAATGTTAGAATCAAGGGACCACTAATTAAATTAAAAGCTTCTAGAGGAGTTTTGGATTTGACATTCGCTTTGCTCATTCCCGGCTACAGGGTAGCGAATGTCAAATCCACTCCACTAAAGTCACAAAGGGTGCAGCACGCGGCGAAGGAAATCCTGCGTGCGCGGATGCTGCGGCTGGCTCAACAGCGATTTCGCCGCGCCCTGTTCGACGATGACGCCGCCATCGATGAAAAGCACGCGGTCAGCCACGTCGCGGGCAAATCCCATCTCATGGGTGACGACCAGCATGGTCATGCCGTCCTCGGCGAGCTTGCGCATCACCGACAGCACGTCGCCGACCAGTTCGGGATCAAGCGCCGACGTCGGTTCGTCGAACAAGATGGCTTTCGGCTGCATCGCGAGCGCGCGTGCAATCGCGACGCGCTGCTGCTGACCGCCGGAAAGCTGCCCGGGAAAGGCGCCGGCCTTGTCGGCCAGTCCCACTTTTGCGAGCAATTCATGGCCGCGCGCGGTCGCCTCGCTGCGTGGTTCATGCTTCACATAGATCGGTCCCTCGATGACGTTTTCGATCGCCGTGCGATGCGGAAACAGGTTGAAGCGCTGAAACACCATCGAGACCTTGGTGCGGATGGCGACGATCGAGGCGGCTTCGCGCTCGACGCGCGCGCCCTCGACCAGCACATCGCCGGCCTCATAGCCTTCCAGCCCGTTGATACAGCGCAGGATGGTCGACTTGCCCGAGCCCGACGGGCCGATGATGCAGACGACCTCGCGTCTGGCGACCGACGCCGTGATGCCCTTGAGCACCTCGTTGCTGCCAAAACTCTTGTGAACATCGCGAAGCTCGATCATCGCTGGCCCATTTTCTTCTCGAAATGCCTGACCAGCAGAATGAGCGGAATGCTCATGGCGAGATACATCAGCGCCACCAGCGTGAACACGGAGGTGTTCTTGAACGTCGAGGACGCGATCAGTTTGCCTTGCAGCGCGAGCTCCGCCACCGTGATGGTCGAGGCTTGCGAGGAATCCTTCAACATCATGATCATGATGTTGCCGTAAGGCGGCAGGACGATGCGGACCGCCTGCGGCAGGATTACGCGGCGCATCGTGAGCCACCATCCCATCCCGATCGCCTGCGCGGCTTCGATCTGCCCCTTGTCGACCGCCTCAATGCCGGCGCGGAAATTCTCCGCCTGATAGGCCGAGTAGGCGATGCCGAGCCCGAGGATCGCGGTCTGCAGCGCGGTCAGGGTGACGCCGAAATCCGGCATCACGAAGTAGAGATAGAACAGCAGCACGATGATCGGGATGCCGCGGATCAGGTTGATCAGGCCCGCGCTGATCGCGCTTGCAACGCGAAACCCGGACACGCGCATCAGGGCCCAGATCATTCCGAGAACGGTGGAGAGTGCGAGCGAGCCGAGCGTGACGAGAATCGTCAGGCCGACGCCCTGCAACAGGATCGGGAAGAATTCAGTGGCGTCGCGAAGGAATTTTTCCATCGATCAGGCGGGACTAGTGGTCTGATTCTAACATTCGTACCCCTTCTCGGCGCGTACTTTTGCGAATGTCAGAACCAAAGGGACACCAGCAAATATATGATACTAGTGTGGCTTTGACACTGACGTTCCTTCTGCGAGGTCGCCGCGAAAGTGAAAGGAACGTCAGTGTCGCCACACTAGCAAATATAGATTTCTAGTGGAGTTCAGGATTTGACATTCGCTTTGCGGGCTTGCTGCTGGGCGGGGCGCGAATGTCAAATCCACTCCACGAGCGTGCCTCACCCGCCCTTGGCGCCGAGGCCCCATTTGTCGAGAATCTTGGCCACCGTGCCGTTTTCCTTCAATTTGGCGAGCGAGGCGTTGATCTTTTTCAGCAGTTCGCCGTCGCTCTTGCGCACGCCGATCGCCACCGTGCCGACGGTCATCGGCTTGTAGGACGTCACCAGCCGCACCTCCGGAAACATGCCCTGGCTGAGATTATAGGCCAGGATCGGGTAGTCGGCGTATCCGGCCTTGAGGCGGCCGGTATTCACGTCACGCAGGATGTCGGGAATGGTGTCATAGACCTTTACCTCGCTGAACAGGCCGGTCTTCTTCAACGCATCGACATAGGCCGTGCCGACCTGCGCGCCCACCACTTCGCCCTTCAGGTCTTCGGCTGAGGTGTAGTTCCTGGTGTCGGCCTTGGGCACGATCAGCCCTTCGCCGTAGGGGTAGACCGGGTCGGAGAAGTCGATCACTTCCTTGCGCGCGGCGGTGGCGAGCATTGCGGCCGAAATGATGTCGATCTTGTTCGAGGTCAGCGATGCGACCAGGGTCGAAAACTGCATCGGTTCGACCTGCACGGAAAATCCGGCGTCCTTGCCGATCTCGGTGATGAGATCGACCATCAGGCCCTGGATGGTATTGGTCTTGGTGTCGAGAAAGGTGAAGGGTGCGCCGGTCGGGGTCGAGCCGACCTTCAACACCTGCTGCGCCGAGGCGCTCGCCGCTGTCGTCAGTGCGATTGCCACCGTCGCCAGTTGAACGAAACGTTCGAATTTCATCGTGCCCCCTCGAAGATCTCAAAAGACCGACATGCGTCGCCGTTCGCGCAAAGGCTGTTTTCACCAATTCGAAATTACGGTCATATCGAAGCTTACGGCGCAAGTGGTTTTGGCGGGCAAAAACGCGCGGCCGGCCCGCGCACAGGCGACCGGAAAATCAGTCGCGTGTGCGGGAGAGGCGGCCGGCGAGATGCATTAACCAGCCGCCTCGCCAACGTTGCCGCCGGAGCTGTAATTTGTTCCCGCACAACCCCACTTTAAAAAATACTTTAAGCCTCAATAAATGTTCTTTTAGTTGGACCTCGCCACAGCAGCGCTAAATTCATCGCATCGACCGGTTCGTCTCCAGGATCTCCAACTCACCGCAAAGAGAGCGGCAAACGAGAACCGAAGTGGCGACGGGCAGGCCTTAAGGTTTCTTTGAAAGCTAGCGCACGATCAGCGCCACGGCCCCGCATTGTTGCGTGGCATTGGCGCGATGGAAAAACCGTCCCCTTTTTCCTCCGGATCGTGCGCCGATCGGAGACTACCAAGAGGAGACTACCATGTTGAGACTATCGCTACTCGGCATCGCTGCCGTTGCCGCCACTACCGCGTTCGCAGCACCCGCTTTCGCGCAGCACAGAACCGCTCCGGTCGACGCCTACGCCCAGGCAGGCCGGTGTACCCATGATGCCGGCAATCCCTTCAGCAAGGAAGAAGACTATATGGCCTGGAGTGGCTGGCGCGCGCGGGGCGGCTGGGACGACAGGATGGATCCGAACTGCCTGCCGAGCCGTCCGATTCATTTCGGCTACTGACTAGTACCGCCGATCTGAAGTCCCTGCACCGCAAGCGGCGAGTTCGATCAGGGACTTCAGATCGATAAAGCGGTACTAGATTCAATAAGTTTGCCAGTACCCGATGACTTTCCGAAGTTCGTGAAGGTCGGCGCTGCAATGGAGCACGAACTTCGGAAAGTGGGTATTGGTAGCGGCGAATTTGAAGTTCCTATCAGTGTAGCTGCAAGTTCGTCACAGGACCTTCAAATTCAAAGCCGCACTAGCAATCAATAAGTTACTAGAGCTCCTTTGATTCCGAAGTTCGCATCAGAAGTTGCCGCGATCGTTTCCGAACTTCGGAATCGAAGGACACTAGCAAACTATTATTCTAGTGTGGCTTTGGTTCAGAAGTCCGCATGACGAACGCGCGGCACAAATGATGCGGACTTCTGAACCGCCACACTATTACTTCTGGGGGTTTCCTGATCCGGTTTTTTCCCACAGCCAGCGCGCCACGACATCCGGCGAAGAATCGCCATCGCCCCCCGCGGCACGCAAGTTGGCCTCGCGCATCGCCGAGATATCGATACGGCCGAGCATCGGCTGCAATGCGGCGCGCAGCGCCTGATCTTCGGCGCGCTTCGGCGCAACCAATAGAATGGCATCGTAAGGCGGAATCGCACTCTTCGGATCTTCGAGCGCGACGAGATCGTATTTGGCGATCAGCCCGTCGCTGGTATAGCCCGCGATCACGTCGACCTCGCCTGAAGCGACCGCCGCATACATGAAGTCCGGCTGCATCTGCCGTTGCGTTTTGAAGTTCAGCCCATAGGCGGTACGCAGCGCTGCCCATTCCGGCCGCGAAAAGAATTCATAATCGGCTGCGATCGACAGGGTTGGCGCCCGCGCAGCAAGGTCCGCGACGGAGCGGATGCCGAGCGCTGCGGCGCGCTTTTTCGGCATCACCAGCGCGTAGGCGTTCTCGAAGCCGAGCTCACCCAACAGCGTCACGTTTTGCCGGGCGAGTTCGGACTTCAGTTCGCCGAGCAATTGCTGGCGCGGTTTGACCTCGCTGTGGTGAAACTGGTTGGCCCACAGCGTGCCGGAATAATCGACGTAGACGTCGATATCGCCGTTCACCAGCGCCTGGTAGATCACGTTGGAGCCGAGGCCTTCGCGGGTCGTCGCCGGGAGGCCGGCGGCGGCGAGGCGCTGGCCGATCAAAGCCGAGAGTACGTATTGTTCGGCGAAGGTTTTGGCGCCGACGATATAGTTTGATGACGAGCGCGCCATCGAGGGCACGAGCGTTGCGGCGACGAGGATGGCGATGCCCGTGCCGCCGATCGCGGTGCGCAGTGTCTTCCGCGTGCGCAAGCCCACCTCGATCAGCGCGAGTAATTGATCGACCGCAAGCGCGAGTAGCGCCGCGGCCGCGCAGCCGAACAGCACCAGCACCCAGTTCTGGGTTTGCAGGCCTGCAAAGATGTAATTGCCGAGGCTGGTCTGGCCGATCGGCGTCGACAGCGTCGCGGTGCCGATCACCCAGACGGCGGCGGTGCGGATGCCCGCCATCATCACCGGCAGCGCCAGCGGCAGCTCCACCATCATCAGCGATTGCAGCGGCGTCATGCCGACGCCTTGCGCAGCCTCCACAATGGAAGGCTCGATGCCGCGCAGGCCCGTGATGGTGTTTCGGAGCACCGGCAGCATCGAATAGAGCGCAAGCGCCAGCACCGCCGGCAGGAAGCCGAAGGCGGAAAAGCTGAAGCCGAACCAGGACAGCGTCAGCGAGGCCGCCGCCAGCAGAAGTGGATAAAACAGCGCCAGCAGTGCGAGTCCCGGCACGGTCTGGACGATGCTGGCCACGCCCAGCAGCAGCCCCCGCATCACCGGGCGGTTGCGCGCGATGATCGCGAGCGGCAGCGACACCAGAAGCCCGAGCGCGAGCGCGGCGAGGCTGACCCGCACGTGGCTGCCGAGATAATCGGGGAGGTGGCTCCATGCCTCGGACAGACGCGGATCGGAAAACAGACTCATGCGCTGCCTCGCGGCAGCAGCGCATTGAGGCGTTCGGCCTGCCTTCGCGGCGTGCGCAACAGTTCAGCAACGAAGCCGTCGTCGCTTTGCACAAGCTCCGTCGGCGTTCCGGTCGCCAGTATCCGCCCCTCCCGCATCACCGCGATACGGTCGGCGAGCAGAATGGCCTCGGTCATGTCGTGGGTGATCATGACCGTGGTCAAAGCGAGATTTTTGTGGAGCGCGCGATAATCGTCGCCGAGCGCGTCGCGCGTCAACGGATCGAGCGCGCCGAACGGCTCGTCCATCAGCACGATCTTCGGGCTTGCCGCCAGCGCCCGCGCCACGCCAACGCGCTGGCGCTGGCCGCCGGAGAGTTCGTGCGGAAAACGGTCGCGAAACTGTTTTCGATCCAGCCGCACGAGATCGAGCAGTTCGTCGACCTTGGCCGCGATGTCGGTATCGCGCTCGCCTTTGAGCTTGGGCGTGATGCCGATATTGGCGGCGACACTCATATGCGGGAACAGCCCGCCGCTCTGAAACACCGTGCCGATGCGGCGGCGTAACGCCACCGGATCGGCCGCGCGCACGTCCTCGCCCTCAATGGTGACGCGGCCCTGGTCGGCCTCGATCAGGCGGTTCGCAAGTCGCAATAGCGTGGTCTTGCCGGAGCCGGAGGTGCCGACGATGGCGAGGAATTCGCTATTCCCAACCTCGAGCGACACGTCGTCGACGGCCTTGACACGGCCGCCGTCAAAACTCTTGCCGACATGGTCGAACACGATCAGGGCGGCAACCTCCATTTGTGCGCGAGGCCTTCATCGCAGCCTGCCTCTTTAGTTACCACGTCGCGGCCTTGCGTTGAACTTATCGTTGGGAGGCGCTAAGGCATTCCCAAAAGCTAAAGGGGAATTCGGGGTGGGAGAGCCAGAACCAACGAACAAGACGTCCACGGCGGTTGCGCTGCAGGACGCCACGGTAGCGTTTCGCCTGGCCCAAGGGCGCGTCTATACGGCGGTCGAGAAGGCCAATCTCAACGTGGCGCCGGGCGAGTTCGTCGCCATTGTCGGACCGACCGGCTGCGGCAAATCGACCTTGCTTAACATCGCTGCCGGGCTTCTGACGCCGGCGGGCGGCAGCGTGCGGATTTTCGATGCGCCGCTCTCGGGCCTCAACAAGCAGGCCGGTTATCTCTTCCAGGCCGATGCGCTGTTTCCCTGGAAGACCGCCATCGACAATGTCGCGATTGCGCTTGAAATCGACGGCACGCCGCGCCGCGAGGCGCTGGAGCGGGCGCAGGGCTTTCTCGGCCAGGTCGGCCTTGGCGCGTTCTCCCATCGCTATCCGCATATGCTCTCGGGCGGCCAGCGCAAGCGCGTGGGCCTCGCGCAGGTCCTGATCCGCGACCCCAAGATATTGCTGATGGACGAGCCGTTCGGTCCGCTCGATGCCCAGACGCGCCAGATCATGGGCAACCTCCTACTGGAGCTCTGGAGCGCCGACCGCAAGGCGGTGCTGTTCGTGACCCACGATCTGGAGGAGGCGATCGCACTTGCTGATCGGGTGGTGATCATGTCGGCCGGTCCTTCCGCGCGCATCATGGGCGACTGGCGCGTCACCCTTGCCCGGCCGCGCGACATCACCGAGGTCAAACTCGACAAGGCCTTCCACGACCTGCACCGGGAGATATGGGACGCGCTCAAAGACGAAGTGATGAAGGGCTACGCCCAATCCACGCAAGTTGTGACCGCCACCGGGTAGCCCTCCGCTTGATCTGGCGGGGGCCGCCGCTACACTCCGCGCGCCAAAAACGAGCCCCCCGGGGCACAATCAAAGGCAAACAAAAAAGGGAAGATCTCATGTTCCTACGTGGTTCAATTCTGGCCGGCGCCGTGGCGCTCGTGGCAATGGGCGTTGCTCCGGCCAAGGCAGACGGCGTGTTCACGCTGACCTCGCCGAGCTTCAAGGATGGCGAACGGCTGGCGGTGAAGAACGCCGGCAACAACAAGTCCAACCCGAACTGCGTCGGCGAGAACGTTTCGCCCGCGCTCTCCTGGTCTAATCCGCCGGAAGGCACCAAGAGCTACGCGCTGTTGATGTTCGATCCGGAAGGCCGTCCGCCCGGCGGCGTCAGCCACTGGGTCGCCTATGGCATTCCGGTGGCCGTCACCGGTTTTGCCGAGGGTGAAGTCTCCAAGGCCAGCGACAAATATGTCGGCGGCACCAGCCTGATGAAGCTGTCGAACTATTTCGGTCCCTGCACCCCTCCCGGCCCGATCCACCACTACACGTTTACGCTGATGGCGACCGATCTCGAGCCGACCGCGCTCGCGGCCGGCCTCACCCGCGACGAGGCGATCAAGGCGCTCGACGGCCACGTCAAGCAGGCCACCGGCCTGATCGGCACGTTCTCCAAGCCGTAGCTCTTGCTTCACCTCGCCCCGCTTGCGGGGAGAGGAAGCTGCGTTTGATGCTTAAGCGATGAGGTTGCGCTCCCTCCCCCTGAAAGGGGGAGGGTTGGGGTGGGGGTCATTCAACGACGCGACAAGCGACCCCCTCCCGGCTCGCTTCTGAGCTCACCGACCTCCCCCTTTTTGGGGGAGGTGAAGAAAGCGAAGAGACATTCAACATGCCCCGCGTGACGCTTCTTTCCCTGCAGGTGCTGGTCGCGGTCGTCGCGCTGGCGCTCTGGGAGCTTTTCGCCACCGTGCCGATCTTCGGCCACATGGTGCTGCCGCCGTTCTTCTTCTCGACGCCGATCGCCGTCGGCAGCCAGATCATCGACTGGTTCGCAACCGGCGTGATCTGGAAGCACCTGGCGATCACGTTGTGGGAATCGATCCTCGCCTTTGCGATCGGATCGTTCCTGGGCGTTGCGATCGGTTTCTGGTTCGCGCGCAAGCCGCTGGTCGCGGCCGTGTTCGATCCCTACGTCAAGATGGCCAACGCGCTGCCGCGCGTGGTGCTGGCGCCGATCTTCGCGCTGTGGCTGGGGCTCGGCATCTGGTCGAAGGTGGCGCTCGGCGTCACGCTCGTGTTCTTCATCGTCTTCTTCAACGTCTATCAGGGCGTCAAGGAAGTCTCGACCACCGTGCGCGACAACGCCCGCATGATCGGCATGAACGAGGGGCAGTTGATGCGTCACGTCTACTGGCCGTCGGCGATGTCGTGGATGTTTTCCTCGCTGCACACCTCGGTGGGCTTTGCCGTGGTCGGCGCCGTGGTCGGCGAATATCTGGGATCGGCGGCCGGTCTCGGTTACCTGATCCAGCAGGCCGAAGGCGTGTTCGACGTCGCCGGCGTCTTTGCCGGCATGTTCGTGCTCTCGGCCTTCGTCATTCTGATCGACATCCTGGTCACTCTCGTCGAGCGGCGGCTTCTGGTCTGGCGTCCCAACGCCAGCGAGGTGAGGGCGTAGGGCAATCGCTGTCATTCCGGGGCGTCCCAACGGGTCGCGCGAATGCGCGCCCGATGACAGGCTCCGGACGAGCCCGGAACCCATTTTTCCACCGGCTGTATTGCTTAATGGATTCCGGGTCTGGTGCTTGCGCACCATCCCGGAATGACGGCTTGGAGCGGCCCGCGCCCTGTTCTATCCTGAGCCACAAGGTATCTGCCGGGAGGAAATCATGAAAGCGATCGTCCAAAAACTGGCCGCGGCAACGCTCGCGTTCGCCATGATTTCCGCGCCCGCCATCCTTTCCGCGCCGGCTATGGCGCAGAGCAAGGTCACCATTGCAGTAGGCGGCGGCGCCTGCCTCTGCTACCTGCCGACGGTGCTGGCGAAGCAACTCGGCGAATATGAGAAGGCCGGGCTCGCCGTCGAGCTCGTCGATCTCAAGGGCGGTTCGGATGCGCTGAAAGCCGTGCTCGGCGGCAGCGCCGACGTCGTCTCCGGCTATTTCGACCATTGCGTCAATCTCGCCGCCAAGAAGCAGGAACTGGTATCGTTCGTGGTCTATGACCGCTACCCCGGTCTGGTGCTCGTGGTGTCGCCGTCGCATACTGCCGACATCAAGTCTGTCAAGGATCTCGCCGGCAAGAAGGTCGGGGTCAGCGCGCCCGGCTCATCGACCGATTTCTTTCTCAAATATCTTCTGAAGAAGAACGGCGTCGATCCCGCAAGCGTCGCCGTCATCGGCGTCGGCCTCGGCGGCACGTCGGTCGCGGCGATGCAGCAGGGCCAGATCGATGCCGCCGTGATGCTCGATCCCTCCGTCACCGTGCTGCAAGGCAGCCATCCCGATCTTCGCATTCTCTCGGACACCCGCACCGCCAAGGACACGTTTGAGGTATTCGCAGGCGAATATCCGGGCGGCGCGCTCTATTCGACGGCGGCCTGGGTTACCGGCCACGACAAGGAGGTGCAGGCGCTGACCGACGCGATGCTCGGCACGCTCGCCTGGATTCATTCTCATTCGCCTGAGGAGATCATGGCGAAAATGCCGCCCGAGATGGTCGGCAAGAACACCGAGCTTTATCTCGCCGCGCTGAAGAACACGATCCCGATGTATTCCGAGACCGGCAAGATGGACCCCAAGGGGGCCGATGCGGTGCTCGCGATGTTCAGCGAGAGTTCGCCGGAGGTCGCGAAAGCCAACATCGACGTGACCAAGACCTACACCAACAAGTTCGTCGATCGCGCCAAAAAGACCACGGGCGCGAATGCGAAGTGAAGTCTCGGCATGACTTCACCCGGGATTCACCGCATCGCCCACCTCGATCTGAAGGTGGGGCCGTTTGCGTGGGCCTTCGCGCGAGAACGGCGCGGCGAGATCGACGCGCATTTTGCCGAAAAGCGGCGCAAGACGCCGGAGATCTGGAATGGCCGCGTTTTGCTCGGGCGCAACGCGGTCCACACCGGCGATCATCTCACCGCGGATTTTTTCGAGACCGATTTTGCAAGCTTTCTGGCGTGGCGCGATTGGGGCTTTCCCGATCGTGACATCTTCAACGGCTTCGGCATGGGCGCGGTCAAATCGTCCGACGGTGCGTTTCTGCTCGGCGAAATGGCGCCTCACACGGCGAATGCCGGCCGCATCTATTTTCCTGCCGGCACGCCCGATCCCGACGACATCAGGGACGGCGCCGTCGATATTGCCGGCAGCATCGTGCGCGAGCTTGCCGAGGAGACCGGCCTTGGCGAATCGGACTATGCTATGGACACGCATTGGACCTGCGTCTTCACGGCTGCGTCCATTGCGATGATCCGGACTTTGCGTGTCGCAGCGACAGGCGCGGCGCTGCAAGCGAGGGTCGAGGCCTATCTCGCGCGCGAGACCAAGCCCGAATTGTGTGCCGTTCATCTCGTGCGTGGAGTTTCCGAACTTGTGCCGGCGATGCCGCGTTTTGTCAGCGCGTTTCTTGAAGCTCAATTTGAATGAGTTGATTGCATGGGATAACGGAGCGCTCCTCCCTTTCAGGGGGAGGTGAAAAGAGATCGGCTCCGAGACCGATCGTCTTCAAGGCTTTAGGATAGAGCCCATGAGCAAGAAGCCCAAGCCATCCGTCCGCGAACGCTTAAAGCCCTTTGTGACCCCGTTTCGCTTCGACGGCACGGGCGAGTTTCATCTGAAATCCTGCAAGACCGGCGAGAGGGGCGGCCTCGACAAGGAGGACGGCGAGAAAATCCTCGACGCCAACCGCAAGCGGCTCAGCGATCTTCAGGAGCGGCTTTATGCGCAGGATAGCTGGTCGTTGCTCCTGATCTTTCAGGGCATGGACGCCTCGGGCAAGGACAGCGCGATCAAGAGCATTTTCGAAGGCGTCAATCCGCAGGGCTGCGAAGTCACCTCGTTCAAGCAGCCGACCTCTCACGAACTCGATCACGACTTCATGTGGCGCGCCATGATTGCGCTGCCCGAGCGCGGCCGCATCGGCATCTTCAACCGCTCCTACTATGAGGAATGCCTGGTGGCGCGGGTGCATCACGACCTCCTGGCCAAGGAGAAGCTGCCGCGCAAACTGATCAGCCCCGCGATCTGGCAGGAGCGCTTTGCGGACATTGCCGCGTTCGAGCGCTATTTGTCGCGCAACGGCACCGTGGTGCTGAAGTTCTTCCTCAACATCTCGAAGAAAAAGCAGCGCGAGCGGTTTCTCGACCGGCTGGAGCAGCCTTCGAAGAACTGGAAGTTTTCCATGAACGACGTGACCGAGCGCGCGTTCTGGCCGCGCTACATGGCCGCTTACCAGGACGTCATCCGGCATACGTCGACGAACCACGCGCCGTGGCATGTGGTGCCCGCCGATCACAAGTGGTTTGCCCGCGTGGTGATCGGCTCGGCCATCATCAGCGCGCTGGAAGAACTCAATCTGCGCTACCCGCGCGTCGACAGGGCGTCGAAAGTGGAATTCGCGAAAGTGCGCAAGGCGCTCGAGAGTGAAGGCGCCACGGCGAAGAAACGCGTCTCCAAAACGGTGAAGACCAGGCCTGTGGCGAAGACCGGGACGGTCGACGCCTAAAGCGCGCTCGCTATCTGGCGCAGGAATCGTTGCAGCGCTGTGCGCGCTCGATGTTCCCCAGCACACGACTCCGTGAGGGGACGTAACATCGCGGCTGTTTCCCCCGAAATATCGACATACCGAAAATCGAGCGCAGGTCACGTCGCAGTCACGTGGCCGCTGCCTTTCGTAAAGGAGAAGTTTCGTGAGTAGCCAGGACAATTTTCAGCCGCGCTACGCGATCAATCGCCGCGCATTCATGACCACGTTGGCCGCCGGAGCCGCAAGCGCGCTTGTCCCGGGCGCGGCCGTTGCCAATCCCGCGCCGGCAAAAGCATCCAACGTCGTTCTCCTGCACGGACTGTTCGCCGACGGTTCGTGCTGGAGCGAGGTCATCGCGCGGTTGCAGGCCGCCGGGCTGAACGCCACTTCCGTGCAGAATCCGCTGACGACGTTGCCCGAAGCGGTCGCCTCGGCCGAGCGCGTGCTCGCGCGACAGCAAGGCCCGACGGTCCTGGTCGGGCATTCGTTCTCCGGGATGATCGTGACCGAGGCCGGTATGCATCCGAACGTCTCGGCGCTGGTCTATGTGGCGGCACGCGCGCCGGACGCCGGCGAGGATTACACGGCGCTGGCCAAGACGTTTCCGGCGGCGCCGGCCTCGGCCGGGATTGTCTTCGACGGCGACGAAGGGCGTCTCAGCGAGGCGGCGTTCCTGCGCGATTTCGCGGGCGATCTGCCGGAGGCAAAGGCAAAGGTGCTCTATGCCGTGCAGGAGCCGTTCAACAAGGCCCTGCTCGCCGGCAGGACGGCGAACGCCGCCTGGCGGTCGAAGCCGAGTTTCTATGCCGTCTCGACCGAAGACCGGACCATCAATCCCGACCTTCAGCGCTTCATGGCCAAGCGCATGGTGGCGGAGACGATCGAGGTGAAGTCGAGCCATTTGTCGCTGATCTCACACCCCGCCGAGATCACGCGGCTCATCCTGGAGGCCGCCGGACAGCCCGGCTAACCGGACGAACTCGCGGCAGCAATGATGCGGAGCTGCGAACCGCTACACCGTTGGTTGTTTTCCCCTTGCCGAGAACGTTTGTCTGGGATCAAATCGGCAGGCGTTCAACATATCCCCGGGGAAACACAATGCTTAGAAAAATCATGCTGGCGGGCCTGGTCGTCGCTTTTGCCGGCGGTACGGCCTTTGCCCAGGACATGAGCTGCGAGACCAAGGCGGTGGGCAAGGACGGCAAGGCGCTTTCGGGCGCTGCCAAGACGTCCTCCATGAAGAAGTGCTGCGAGGCCAGCGCGATGAGCGCGGATGGCAAGAAGCTCAGCGGCGCTGCCAAGACCTCCTCCGTCAAGAAGTGCATGGGCGCCTAAGCGCCTCTCGCCAAATTCGGATCGAATAGAGAGCCGCCCTTCGGGGCGGCTTTTGTTTTGACGCCTTGAAACGAAGCGCGCCGAAGCGAGAAGAAGCGAACAAAATGTGGCTCGCGCTCCCTAGTTTGGCCTTGTTCCACCAAGGAAGCGCCCCATTAATCCCAAAAAACCGACGCGTGATGCGGGTATCCAGTGTTTTTGGTCCCAGCATGTGAGTGAGTAAACATGGCGCATCACAATCCCTCATCAATGTCGGAAGACGGACTGGTAGCTGCGGCGCAGCCGATGGCTACCGATGCTGCGGAACGTTCGGAACAGCTCCAGGTGCAACTGAAAACCTCGGAACGGTTGAACGAATATTACAATCAGGTCGTCGCCGAGCTCCGTGCCTCGCTGGAACGGATCGAAGAGGAAGATCGGGCGTCCTGAGACAGCGGAACCAACGCTCTCGCAAAGTTTCATATTGGCTTCCTCAAGCCCTGGTTTGGGGAGACCAATCGCTTTAAGGCGCGCTTGGACAAGCCGTTCCTGGTTTCATGTCCACATCAACGCCGCGCAACGAACAAGCGACAACCGCAATTCAAACGCAATCACGGCGAGGTCGTAACGTTTGGTGGCCACTCCACAACTGCACGTGAATGGAGTGTGATCATGCCAACGACACAAGAAGAAAAACCCGCCAAGTCGCGTGCGCGCAACCGCAAGGCGGATAGAAAAAGGTCAAAAAGCGGGCAGCAACAGGTTGAGGTGAGGGCGGCGGAGCCAGATCCCGTCAGCCCGATGGTGGCGGAACCTGAAGTCGCGGAAGCCGAGGTGGCTGCAGTTGACATCGCGCCTGCAATGGCCGCGATTGACGTCGCGCCCGCTGTGGCTGAGGCTGACATCGCGCTGGTCGTGGCTGAGGTTGACGTCGCGCCGGTCGTGGCGATGGAAAAGGTCATTGAACCGGCCTTGAGCGGCGAGGTGCTTCCCCCGGAAGTTCCCCAGGCTGCGTCTCAAGCGGCCCCGCTTCAGGCGATCGCGCAGGCCCAGGCCATCGCGCAGGCTTATGGCGAGTACACCCAGAAATCGTGGCTCAATAGCCGTTTTCTGGTCGAGCGGCTGATCGCGGTGCGCTCGTTCGATGAGGCGATCGAAATCCAGGGCGAATTCGCCAAGCAGGCTTACACCAACTTTCTCGCCCAGTCCGAGCGGATCTGCGTGCTCTACGGCGAGTGGGCCCAACAGTTCTTCAGGCCGCTAGTGTGGCGACTCTGACGTTCCTTTCAGTGCCGCCGCGAGTTCTTCGAAGGAACGTCAGAGTCGAAGCCACACTAAAATCATATAGTTGCTAGTGTTCCTTTGGTTCTGACATTCGTAAAAGTGCCTGTCGCAACGGGATACGAATGTCAGAACCGGAACACTAGAAAAACGCGCAACCGAATGGCCGCGCATCGGGCGGTAGTGTGGCCGATAGAAGTCCGCACACGAGTGCCGTTGCTCCTAATCGGGGACGCGCCCCGCATGATGCAACCATGCGTGGATGATCTGCCATTTGTCACGGCGGCCCGGGCGGAAATCCAGCAGCGGGGAGCTTCTGTCCTGCAGCTCGCAAAAGAATTTCAGCGTATCGCGGGCGGTTGGAGTTGTCGGATCGATCGGCTGGGCCTGGAGCCAACGATCCCATTCCTGAAGCACCTGAGACTTCCACTGATCCTGTCGCATCGAACGCGCGTCCCCATGACAAAAGAGATGAGACCCTTGAAAAAGGGCCTCCGGGTGGTCGCGCTGGTCTTTGGGAGCAGGTTTTTTGGCGAGACCACTCAAATGGAATGATCCGGAAGGCGCCCGACTACCGCCGTGCCGTCAACGCCTTCAAACCCACTATGCTCGGAAGGGCTTAATCGTTTCTAAATGCGTCTGCATGGAAGTCAAGCGATTGGCAGATATTCCGCTCCACGCTGTTGGTTACCGTGTCCTGGTGATCACTATCGTTGTGCGGCCGGTGCTTTGAATCTAACATCGCACCTAGTGGAGTGGATTTGACATTCGCTACCTGCCCCGCCGCAGCTCCGTCGAGCGAATGTCAAATCCAAAACTCCACTAGAAGCCTATATTTGCTGGTGGTCCTCTTGATTCTAACATTCGCAAAAGGGGCCGCCGCGGCGGGATGCGAATGTTAGAATCGGACCACCAGTGGATTTGAGACGGATGAAGATATGCCGAAAAGCCTTCCAAACAGCCTTGGCCTTGTGACACGACGCCTGAATGTCGGTTTGGTGACGGCGGCAATTTTGTTCGCGAGCCTTGTGGGTGCATCGGCGCCCGGCGCGGCCCAGCCGCCAGCGGTACCGGTCGGCACCCCCCTCACTTTCGGCATGTCTCCCGACGAGGCCTCGGCCGCCTTGGGCGTGCCCTTGAGCTATGTGCGCGGCAGCCGCGGCAACGAACTTCTGCTTGCGCTGCCGAACGTCAAGGGCAGCGCGCTTACGATCCGAAGCGACGGGCTCTATCTGCAATTTCGAAGGGGAAGGCTGAGCGGATGGAAAGGCGACTGGGGAACGGCCAAGCCGTTGGTGGTGGGCTGGTGATGCGAGCCGATTGGAAAACGGCGATCCTGCTGGCGTCCTTCGTGGGTACGATGGCGAGCGCCTCGGCGCAGGCTCAGACCTACGGCGAGCGGCCACAGCGCTACGGCAACACCGCAAGTTTCTTCTTCTACGATAATCGTGGCGATCAGCGCGATTTCCCGACCAACGGCGCTTTCCCCGGCAATTTCGCCACCGATCCGTTTTGGGCGGGCGTCGGCGCCGCCGGCTGGCTCGGCAGCAATCGGCAGCACCAGCCCATGCCCTATCCGTCCCAGAGCTACACCGTCGGCGTGCGCGGCACCGTCACCTGTCCGCATTATCGCGTCGAGCAGGCCGCCGACGGACGGCGCTATGCCCGCTGCCTGACGCCCTAGAGCTCCGATTCCGAAGTTCGCACGGTGTTGCGGCGACCTCTGATGCGAACTTCGGAATCAAAGGAGCTCTAGTAAATATAGGTTTCTAGTGCGGCTTTGAATTTGAAGTTCCTATAATGTACTCGCAGCGAAGCTGATAGGAACTTCAAATTCGCCGCACTAGCTGGAAGGCGGCCGGGGCTGAGGCCGGGCCGCTTACGCACAATTTGCGCCCTATTGCGGTCTTGACGGTCAACAAGGGCTTCAGGTCAGATGAAGCCATGGTCCGGGCTTTCTCACGCGCGATTCTGGCCACGGTTGTGGTGGCATCGGCTTCGTCCGCCGGCTTTTCCGCGCCGGTCGAAACCCAGAGCTTCGAAAGCTCGACTGCGATATTGGCGGAAAGCTGCGGCAAGGACATCGAGGCCAACTGCCTTGGCGTCAGTCTCGACGCGACGCGGCTCAAGGAATGCCTCTCCCGCAACCAGGATGTCGTCTCGGCGCAGTGCCGCGCCGACTACGGCAAGGCGTTCGACGCGATCAGCAAGCGTATTTCCGCGCGCAGTGCCGTCTGGAGGGTTTGCGATCGCGAGAAGCAGAAGCTCTGTACTGAGGCGCAGGGCAAGCCGGGCGAGACCATTGCCTGCCTGTTGAAGGCGCCGACCAAGAACCTCGGTTGGGCCTGCAACCAGGGGCTCGGCCAGGCGGGGTATCGCTGATGGCGGGCTTTTCGATCCCACGGCGATTTCTTCCGCTGATGGTTGGCCTGCTTGGGTTCGCCGTCTCGCCGGCCTTTGCCCAGGAAGGCCCGACCACGGAGGCCATGATCGGCGCGCTCGACAAGCTTGAGGCGCCCTCCGACATCGAGGCGCCGGCGCTACGCCAGCAGGCGGCGGATCGCGTCAAGGCCAAGGCCGATCCCGTCGCGCTCAAGCGGCCGCCGATTTCGCGGGAGCTGAACAAGCTGCCGCATGTCGACCTCGATATTCAGTTCAACCCGGATACGCCGGTGATCCGCCCGGCATCCTACCGCGCGATCGCGCGCCTGGCCGATGCGCTGACCAATCCGGCGCTGATGTCGTTCACGTTCCTCGTCGTCGGCCATGTGGAAGCCAACGGCGGCCGACGCGACAATAATCTCGCGCTCAGCCATCGGCGCGCGGAGGCGATCCGCGACGCGCTGGTGCAGACCTTCAAGGTTTCGTCCAAGCGGGTTTTCGCGGTCGGTCTCGGCGAGGAGCAGTTGCTGGACGCCAACAACCCAAAGGCTGCGGTCAACCAGCAGTCCCAGATCGTCACGCTGGGCGAGGTCGTGCCGGTCGCTGGCAGCGGCACCGCCAAGCCGCCGGAAGCCGGCCATGCCAAGAAATCCTCGCGCTCGGCCGGCAAAGCCGGCCGATAGGACGATCCGGGGAAGCGGAGCGATATCGCGGATCAGGGCCGCAAAAAGGTCAGCCCTTCTGACCATCTTTTGACATTGCGATAGCCAGCCAAAGTCGTTTAGAAAAGCGCCCGTAGCGGCGATCTTCGCAACCAAGCGTCAATGGTTTTGCCCGAAGGTTTGCAGCTCAAAGGGTCTGGCAATGTCGATTCGCGGCGAAATCATCGAAGTTCAGGGGCAGGCGGCCATCGCCGCGGCTCCCGATGCGATTTTGCCTGCGCCGCTGCCCACCCTCATTCTCGGCGAGATTCTGCTTCTTATCGGCCCCTGAGGGCCGTCTGGGCGCTGTTCGCCTGGGCACTCAGGGGTTGGAGACCGCAGCCGAGAAACCCTTTTTGCGCTCACCAGAAACAGCGCGACCGACCCAAAGGAATTAGCAGATGACTTCAGCCAATAAGTCCGAAAAGGACCGCGTCGTTATATTCGACACCACCTTGCGCGACGGCGAGCAGTGCCCCGGCGCCACCATGACGTTCGAGGAAAAACTCGAGGTCGCCGAAATGCTCGACGACATGGGCGTCGACATCATCGAAGCCGGTTTCCCGATCACCTCGGAAGGCGATTTTCAGGCGGTGAGCGAAATCGCCCGCCGCTCCAAGAACGCCGTGATCGCCGGCCTGTCGCGCGCGCATCCTGACGACATCGACCGCTGCGCGGCTGCGGTGAAGTTCGCCAGGCGCGGCCGCGTCCACACCGTGATCGCGACCTCGCCGTTGCATATGCGCGTCAAGCTCAACAAGACGCCGGAGCAGGTGCTCGAAACCTCGGTCGCCATGGTTGCGCGCGCGCGCAACCATATCGACGACGTCGAATGGTCGGCGGAAGACGGCACGCGTTCGGAGATGGATTACCTGTGCCGGATCGTGGAGGCCGTGATCAAGGCCGGCGCCACCACGGTCAATATCCCCGACACCGTTGGTTATACCGTGCCGGAGGAATACACCCACTTCATGCGCACGCTGATCGAGCGGGTGCCGAATTCCGACAAGGCCGTGTTCTCGGTTCACTGCCACAACGACCTCGGCATGGCGGTTGCCAACTCGCTCGCCGGCGTTGCCGGCGGCGCGCGTCAGGTCGAATGCACCATCAACGGCATCGGCGAACGCGCCGGCAATGCCGCGCTCGAAGAGATCGTGATGGCGATGCGCGTGCGAAACGACAAATTCCCGTACTGGAACAAGATCGATACCACGAGGCTCACCGCGGCGTCGAAACTGGTGTCGGCAGCGACCTCGTTCCCGGTGCAGTACAACAAGGCGATCGTCGGCCGTAATGCTTTTGCCCATGAGAGCGGCATCCATCAGGACGGCGTACTGAAGGACGCTTCGACTTACGAAATCATGCGGCCCGAGATGGTCGGCCTGAAACAGTCCTCGCTGGTGCTCGGCAAGCATTCGGGCCGCCATGCCTTCG
The DNA here is from genome assembly GCA_963788885.1 of uncultured Alphaproteobacteria bacterium. GTDB lineage: Bacteria > Pseudomonadota > Alphaproteobacteria > Rhizobiales > Xanthobacteraceae > Bradyrhizobium. The sequence continues at coordinate 324,734 of CAWBIR010000008.1, forward strand.
TGCACAAGCTGAAAGAGATGGGCTACAAACTCGGCGCCAACCAGATCGAAGACGCTTTCGTGCGGATGAAGGCGCTCGCCGATCGCAAGAAGGACATCTACGACGAGGACATCGAGGCGCTGGTCGATGAGGAATTGGCGGCTTCGCATGATCGCATCAAGCTGACCTCGTTGACGGTGATCGCGGGCACGCACGGGCCGCAGCGCGCCACCATGAAGCTCGATGTCGACGGCCAGATCAAAATCGAGGAAGCCGAGGGCAACGGTCCGGTCGACGCGGTGTTCAACTGCATCAAGCGGCTGGTGCCGCACGAGGCCAAGCTCGAACTGTACCAGGTGCATGCGGTCACCGAAGGTACCGACGCGCAAGCCGAAGTGTCGGTGCGGCTCGCGCATGAGGGCCGTTCGATGACCGCGCGCGCCGCCGATCCGGACACGCTGGTCGCCTCGGCAAAGGCCTATCTCGGCGCGTTGAACAAGATCGTCATGAAGCGGCAACGCGACGTGCCGGCGCAGGCGGCGGGCTGACTACATCCTTCGTCATTCCGGGATGGCGCGTGAGCGCCAGACCCGGAATCCATCGCGCCGCCTGCGCATCGGAGAAATGGATTCTCAGGTGCGCAATCGCGCGATCCCGACGCAATCCCCGTGATGCAGGCTTGCAAGGTCGACCTTGAAAAATTGCGAGGCGCCGTGCTGGCGTCGATGCCCCATTCCGATTACTTGCTGGAGCCGGGCGACTCGGATGACACCCTCGATTCGGACGAGTCCTATGAAGCGCCAGACCAGGACGAGGGCATCTCGGTCGAGCATTTCCAGGTCGTTCTTGAACGCGCCGTCGATCACGCAAAGTCGAGCGGGTGCGAAGAGGTCAACAGCGCGGACGTCCTGGTGGCGATGTTGAACGGGTCCCTCGGCGACCTTTTGAACGAGCATGGCCTGACGCGGTATGACGCCACAACCTTCATCAGCCATGGGATCGGCAAGGATGCTCAAGCCATTTCGAGCCGTGACGTTGTGGACCAGCCGGGTCCGCATGCTCCATCCGGCGACGCCACGGGCTCGCCGATGTGCAAGATTCAGCTCCTGAACGATGACTATACGTCGATGGACTTCGTGGTGCAGGTGCTGACGGAGATTTTTGCACTGGCGCCGGACGACGCTGAGCGGGTGATGCTCGAAATCCACCACGAAGGGGCTGGGACATGCGGGACATTTACCCGCGAGGAGGCGGAGGCAAAGGTTGCGCAGGTCGTGGACCTAGCCCGCCAACATCAGCACCCGCTTCGATGCTCCGTTCAGCAATAGAGTTGGAAACCATCATGCCGGCCTCGCCATAGGCGCGCGTCAGCGACTCCATCGCTCACAGACTGACTTCGAACGAAAAGCCCCGGACCTATCCGGGGCCTTTTCAATTCGGCACCTCACGATTTGCTCACGAGCGCTCACGACTATTCGCGAGCGTCTCACTTACTCGTTATCCCAAGGTGAACTCTGGAACGGGAACCGCGATGTAACGTTTTCGCGCAGCCCAGAGGCGAAAACGCCCGGGTCGGGGGAGGAAAAACCCAATGGAGAAGAACAAGATGAATCCAGCAAGAACTTCGATCGCAGCAACGGCCTTCGCATGTGCCGCACTCCTGTCAATTGCGGGCGCGCAGGCCGCCGCCGATCATGCGCATGCTATGAAGCATGTCGCGGCACACCATCATCATCACATGCGTGGTCCTGTTGCTGCCGGTGCCGATCTCGCGGCTGGTGCCGTCGACACCGCAGGAGCGGTCGCGGCCGGTGCGATCGGCACGGCAGGCGCGATCGCGGCGGCGCCTTTTGGCGCGGGGCCTTATGCGGGGAACGGCTATTACGGGTCGAGCACCTGGGGCGACTTTGATTGCAGCCCCGGTTACGCCGGCTGCCGTCCCTATTCGTCAAAGGACTGGAGCAAGCCCTAGCTCTCATTTCTGCTGGCAAGAACGCGCGTGGAGAGGTGGCCGCAACGGCCGCCTCTTTTTTTGTTTTCGCAACGCCGCTCATTGGCGGCGTTGCGCAGTCGGTGTGAAAGCACACAATTGAACACAAATGCTGAGTTAATGGTCGGTGCAGGAAAGCCGCGCCATTTTGGATCGGCGTACCGACTTTTTTTATGGAATGACCAATAACAAGCCATGCCCTCAATCTGCGGCTAGCGCCGAAAGATCGGGCGGCGGCCCCGCCATGTTCTCAGCACGGCGGGGCCGTTTTTTGCCCAGGACCTCAATTTCAAGATGTGGATTTCATCTCCCTCAGCTTCAAGTCTTATCGACCAGGATGTCGAGGCTTCGCGGGGACGGTGGCCTGGTAAAGTTTCATATTCAGGAGTTGCATTGAGCTGAAGTTCGCGCCGCGCTCGGTGCGATAAATTTTAACTGCCGCGTTATATGATGCCGGTCATGTTTAAAGGTATTTTATCGCTGCTTGTTCCAGCCGGTTTGTTTTACGTCGGCGACGAGTATTTGTATGAGGGGCGGCACGTCGAAACGCTGATCGCGCTGGGGCGCAATCTCGCGCGGTCGTTCGGTCTCTAAGCCTCTGCTCGAGCGTTGATCAGCTGCTCGGAGGGATGCAGGATCTGGCGTGTCTGTTCCAGACGTAACGCTGCGGGCAGGGCGGCCGCGGTTGCGCGCCCGCGGGACATTCATTCCAGGCGACGGCGCCGGTCTCCCAGCCATTCACGACGCACGCACCCTGTACCGTGCTGTGACAGCCGGGGCCGCATCCGTCCTGCGCGTAGGCGGCGCCAACGCACAGGCAAGCTGAAAACAGTATCGAAGCCAGGACCTGTCGCATGTCATTCCTCCCTCGTGCGCACGCAGGTTGGACGGCGATTCTACTTGACCGGTAGCGTGGCGTAAAGTTCGTCGACCGAAGGCCGGCCGCGCGGCCTGATCTGACGCGCTTCCAAAAACAAAAGCCCCCGCCGTCGTGAACCAGCGGGGGCTTCGTCTGGGTGGATGTCGCGAGGCTATGAGGGGTTCGCGCGAGGCGCCCCATAGGTGTCGCTCCAAGGACCCACGCGCTCAAGCTAGCGCGGCCCAATGGTTCCGGCACGGCTGAATTTTGTGCAGGGAAGAAGCGCGCATCGGGATGAAGATACCGCTGGTCGCACGGGCTTGCTCATTCAACGGGCTTGCTCATTCAATCCTGAACTGATGAGCACGCTACGAGACGATCAGGGGATGATCGGGCCGAATTCTTTTCGAATGGCGTGCCTGATAACGAGCGCCGCGGCTGCTCCGGCGAGAGCGGAGAGTGCATAGGCGGGTGCGCCGTAATAGTAGGCTTGGCCGAAGTGTACGCCGTGGCCCATAAAGACCATCAGCGTACCGATGAACGCTCCGGCGCTGGCGTAGAGGGAGATCATGGGATTTGACCGGGTTTGAGGTGGGGCGTGCTTTCCCTCTCACCACATCGGATTTGATCCGTTTTTCCCCACGTCAATCGCAAAGGGGCGCGCCCTCAAACCTCAGCGCCGGATGCAAATGTTGGAATCGGACCACTAGCTGCCGACGCAGGTGCCAACAACGGCGCTGCGCCGCCTCACGCATCTGCTGCTTAAGCCGCAATCGTTATCGAAGCGGCAGGTATTGCCGTAGGTACCGCTGAAGCTGCGAACGGGCTGCTTATCGTTCGCATTTCCGGGCGAGCGGCCGCCCCTGCAGACGCCGTACAGGCTGCCGTCAGGTTTCACGCAGCGGCTCCACGGTTCGCAGTCGGATGTCGCCGTGCAGGCGAAGGCGGCACTTGGCATGATGCAAATTGGCATGATGCCAAGAAGCAGGGCGAACAGGATTTTCATGTCGGGGCTTTCATGGCGCTCGATATCTCCGCCTATCAATATCTGAAGCGGCGCGGATGTCATGTTCCGCCACCATCCGATTCTACCTGTCGCGCCAATAGGCCGCAGCCGGTCGCACCGGCAAATCAGCGCCTTGCGGCGCGGGGGAATGCGGCTCGTACGATCGGTGGATGTGGGCCGGCGGCGATGGCTCGAACAACTAGCGGGACGATGCGGGGTGCTGGAGCAAACGCACCAGCATCGCTTGCTCCGCCGGAGGCTGCGCCGACTTGATGCCGGGGGTCGCCAACGCGAACGCGGTCACGAGGAGAAGCACGCCCGAGCACATCACACAAAGAAGGGCGCGATCCATGAGGTCTGCCGTTCGTGCCATCTAAGTCTCTCAACGGCCAAGGGCGCGATAGGTTTCCGGCATTTCGTCCCGCAATGCGCCAGTTCCAAAACGGAGCCGGCCCCAGCGCGGGGGGAAGCGCTGGGGCCGTTTGGGGGTGTATCATTTGGGGGACTGATACGACGGGTTAACGTTGGGGAAGCGCCGTCGTTCCCCGTGGTACCTGCGTCAGGTAGTCACGTGGGCGACCAGCGCCGCCATGCCGAATGAAAATACGCACGCGGCCACCATCGACCAGAAGGCAATCGCAATGGGCCTGGGCATGAGATTCTCCTCAATCCACGGTTCCTATTGGTAAGTTCTGCGTCCGGATCGGTTCACCGGTCCGCTCGTTTCGTTACTCGGGCGGCCGCAAGCCTGCCGAATTGGCCCACGCGTCCAGGTGGGCGGCGGTATCGGCCTGCCGCGCCTTTTTCAGAAGGTCCTCTCGCTCGGGACCGGGGCGAAGCTGCGAGGCCTTGCTGCGCGCCTCTTCCGCGAACACCGCGAGACGATCTTTCAGGGACGGTTGCTGTTTCGCGCGACGTCGTTCTGCCATGGCGCACCTCCCGGTTCGAGTTAAGCGAGCACGCAACCGGCGAACCCATCAGCGATGGAAGCCACAGATCTTGCGCTGATCGCTTAAAGCTTGTGATGAAAAGGCGGGAGCGCCAGATCGTAAAAGCAGATTTTAGGCGGAACGAAATGGTTGTTGTCGAACGTTCAGAATTCGATGCGGCGCCGATCGCGCAAACCGCTCGTCACCGATCCGGCCGGCGCCGAGAAGTCGTCGTTTGCCCGCCCGTCGGGCGGGGGCGGGCATTTGTCCGGGGCTATGCGGCCGTCCGCGCGCCGGGCGCGGAGCCTCGGGCAGGCAAGGCGACCGGCACATGCGGCGACGAGCTTGTCACGCGCGGCGCGCCATCCGAATAGGTCGGCACCGCATAGTCGCGGTCCTTGATCAGGGCTTCGAGGAGGATGATGAATTTTTCCGCGAGCATTTGATGGACTCCGTTGTTCATCAGTTGCTGGGGATGCTGCGCCGGCTTTGTTTCACGCCTGTTTCAAGGCCGCGCGAAATGGCTTCGTCGCCCTCGCCCGCGCGCCGGTTGCCGTCACAACGCCGTGAGGCGGAGGGTTTTCCGGCCGTTTAATTCTCGCGCAGGCGGGGGCGCGAGACGGCGGCTATCTGGACACTCGCCATGGCACGGAAGCGAGCCACCGAAGCCCGAAGAAATTGAAGCGGGCCGGGCGGGTGATCTGGTCGAGCGCTTCCAGGCCCACGCTCTGAAACTCGACGAAAGTCAGATTTCCCGATCTTGCGCGGTCGATCATCGCATTGGCGATGCGCTTGCGCGTCTCGTGGTTGTCCTTGTCGATCGGGATTTTCTTGCAGACATATTCCAGCGCCGCCGTCATGTTGGCGATGGTGTTCTGGTCAAATTCGGTCAGCACGGTATTGCTCTACAAAAATGGCTTCAAGGAATGTCCGGGCCTTCGGACGCATGATTCGCGACCGGATCATAATGGCTGCGAAGATACCGATGAATATGCTTTCGTGGCTCTGAAGCCGGAAATCCGCGATATCCCAAGAGGGAGGCGACCAATGATAACAAGCTCCAAATTGCGTCTCGTAGTTTTGGCCGCTGGCCTTAGCTTACCGACGACAGCGTTTTCGCTCGAGGCTGGCACTCGCGAGGTGCCGGCGAAGGAAATCCCGGTACCGACCGCCGGCGTCAGCCCGCAGGAGCAGGCGGTGATCGGCGCGTCTCTTCCGCCGTTCTGGAACGATCATCCCAAGGATGCCGCCGCATGGAAGGCGCTGATCAACATGCGCGCCGATCAGATCAACAAGACCTTGCCGGGCCTGCGCGAGAAGTTCGGCGTCAAGTCCGAGCAAGTGACGATCGCGGGCGTCAATTGCTACATTCTAACGCCCGACACCATTCCCGAACAGAACCGCAATCGCCTGCTGGTTCATGTGCATGGAGGCGGTTACGTGTTCGCCCCCGGCGAGGCCGCCACGCGTGAAGCGATCCTGATGGCCGGCATCGGCAAGTTCAAAGTGATCTCGATCGATTACCGCATGCCGCCGGATTTTCCCTATCCGGCCGCGATGGATGACGCGATGTCGGTGTGGAAGGAGGTCACCAAGACGAACGACCCGAAGAAGATGGCGATCTTCGGCACATCGACCGGTGGCGGGATGACGCTTGCGATGGTGCTCCGTGCCAGGGGCGAAGGACTGCCGCTGCCCGCCGCCACCGCGCCCGGCACCCCATGGTCGGACATGACCAAGACCGGCGACACCTTCTTCACCAATGAGAAGGTCGACAACATCCTGGTGAGCAACGATGGCTGGCTCGGCGATGCCGCAAAGCTCTATGCCAATGGTCATGACCTCAGGGATCCGCAGCTCTCGCCTGTTTATGGCGACCTCACCGGTTTCCCACCGACCATTCTGACATCGGGCACGCGTGATCTGTTCCTGTCCAATACGGTGCGCGTGCATCGCAAGCTGCGCCAGGCTGGCGTCATTGCAGACCTTCATGTGTTCGAAGGCCAGTCGCATGCGCAATATGCGGGCGATCCCGATGCGCCCGAGACGAAGGAGCACTTCGGCGAGCTGACGGTATTCTTTGACAGGCATCTGGCGAAGTAGTTCCCGGACAGCCTGGGTCCAACAGGCACTGCCAGTGATAAACTGGTTAACAAGGGGAGAAGACCATGTCGACGCTGGCCTATGACAATCTTCCGGCCGTGCAGAAATCAGTGAAGGCGCGGCCATTGTTCGCGATGAGACTCAGCGTGCGTCCGCTGCAGGTGGTCGGGGGGACGCCCGTGGGCGTTCGCCGCATCGGTGTGGTGTTCGGCGGGGTCTTCGAAGGTGAGCGGCTATCCGGCGAAGTCCTGGATGGTGGCAGTGACTGGCAGATTCTGCGGCCTGACAGCGTGCTGACGCTCGACGTCCGCTTGGTGTTGAAAACCACCGACGGCGCCGAAATCGGTATGACATATCGGGGGCTGCGCCACGGTGCCTCCGATGTGCTGCAACGGATTGATCGCGGTGAGCGCGTCGATCCCGCGAGCTACTACTTCCGCATCAATCCGATGTTCGAGACGGCATCGCCAAAGTACGACTGGCTCAACCGCGTCCTCTGCATCGGCGTCGGCGACCGCCATGCCGATGGGCCGGTCTACAGCGTGTTCGAAGTCTTGTGAGGTCATCTGCCGACGCTATATGAGGTCGGAACTCTGGGGCTCGTGCAGGCGATCCCGATGCGCCCGAGACCAGGGAGCACCTCGGCGAGCTGACGGTATTCTTTGACAGGCATCTGGCGAAGTAGTTCCCGGACAGCTTGATGCTTGATCCAGATCAAGTGCCATAGCGTATAGGCAGAAATGAATTGCAGTTGGTGCGGCACGTCCTTGTCGGATCGTGCCGGCACCCGGCAGCCGCTCGAGAACGCCCCCCTTTTCCCCAAGCGGGCGGCTGCCGCCCCAACCGCGATGGTGAGCGAACTGGCAATGCTCCTGCAGTTTCACCGGCCCGTCGAGAAAATGGAAATATGGATCGCAAACAGCGACGATTATTCTTTCGTGATCAGCTACGAAAGCCCTGCTGGTCCCGGCTTTCACGGACGCGCCGGTTATATCGCGTCATGGCGTACCGTCTTTGGAGGTCGTGGCGCGATCGGGATCACCGGCTCGCCTTTTAAGACTTTCGACGAGGCCGAAGCCGCCTGCGATGCGATGCTGACACTCCTGATGAGTGAAAATGACGCGATCGTTGGCGGGCGCCTAATCGACAGCGGCGACTAACACCCCCGGCAAATCCCCGTGAACGAGCTGACCTGAGGGCGGCCGGGCCGGCGATGGCGTGTCTTGCTTTTCGGCTCGACAGCGTACGCGCTGACGGTCCGCTGTGATGCGTATGGATAGGAAGGCGGTGCGGCAGCGCGTGCCGGCGCCAGAGGCGCCTGGGGGACGGTGATGGTAGGGTTGTTGGAGCGGAGCGGCGGCACGCTCGCGGCGTTGCCGATGCCGCTCAGATCGGTGGCCGGCCTGGGATTGGCGGGACCGTACGGTATGCCGTTGATCGGCGTATTGCCGGCGCCGGCCGTTCCCGCGGGTGGTGTTAATTGCGCGAAGACTTGCCCCACGAAATATGGGCTAACGAGCACTGCGACAACAAGCGGAATGATGCGCGACATCTGGCTCTCCGAACCGCCAGTGGTCCGATTCTAACGTTCGCATCCCTTCTCGGCAGGTACTTTTGCGAACGTTGGAATCAAAGGACCACTGGCAGATATAAGTTTCTAGTGGAGTTTTGGATTTGACATTCGCTGGGCGAACTCGTGGCCAGGTGGGGTAACGAATGTCAAATCCACTCCACTAGTACCTCTAACGAGAATATAGGGGGCGTGTTCCAGCCATCCCAGCCCTCATCATGCGGTTTTGAGATGCCAGGGTAGAACCTGTCAGAGCTTTTGCCAGACGAGCGTAATGACGATCATCTTGCCATCGGACGGACTTGGCTGCGGCCTCGTCGTGTAAGTCAAACGGTCGCCATCGACCGTCACATCCCTGACGAACGAGGTCCCGCAGCGAACTTCGTCCGAGCAGATGTCGACGTGATGCGTCACGGTCTTGCCGTCGAACTCATAGGTTCCCCCGTAGGACAGCATCGTACGGAACAGCTGGACACGCTGATGGTCCGTCAGCTTCGCCGAGCTTTCCGCCCTGGGCCTGTCGCCATATGTAATCAGGACCAGCATGCGGCCATCCGCGCCGTACATGATGGAGCCTTTCGCGCCCTCGTCGGGCACGTCCTCGCCGGTATCGATATGCCTTGTGGACGAACTGATGAGCTGGTACGTGCCGGCCAATTCGTAGCCGGCCGGTTGAGCTGTTCTTTCCAGGTGCGTTTCCTGCGCCATTGCTGAACTCGCAAGCAGCGCAGCGGCGATAGAAACCCATCTCAGCTTCATGGTGCCTATCTTATGGAGCCATCTCTTCATCATTTTGCGATATCGGGAAATTTACATACATAAAACCGGTAAAGATTGTTCACGCGATCTTGCCTCATCGAAAGTCTGCAATAGGCAAGCAACGTTCCGCAGCGATCGGGCTCTTTGGATTGGTCTTGTTTTGGCCAGTCTTAAACTGTCACGGGGAAGGTTCGGGCGGAAACCGCGGCGAAGGATTTTTGGCTTCAATTCCACTGGCGTTGCTATCCATTCCACTCGACGGCTGGGCGGCGTTTTACGTTTGCAAGTTTTTGACCTTCTGGTACTGGCCAAAAGCGTTCCCACCTCCCGTTCCCGGACCGGAAATAGGCTCTTGGTCCTCACGGGACAAGGTCACGTAACTTGCCATAGATGAACTCGCCACGTCGCCTCAGTTCGTCGCCCGCAAGCTTATCAAGTGGTGATCGCCGTCTGGCTCTCCGAACCGCTTTACCTCTAACGATAACACAGGACGCGTATTCCCTCGTGCGCTGAGTTCTTGTTATGTGGCGATCAAGGCGCCCGGGCGCGGATCAGCGAGAGCCGATCGTCCGGGGCTTCGCCCCGCCGCACCAGCTCTCAAAAAGGACCCGCCATTTGCGACGGGCGCCAAGTTTAGGGAGAAAGCCGTACAAGGACGGCAATCACGACGTTAGGCTGATTCGATCCCTGGACGGTGTGCTCCAATTCACACAACGGCAGACAAAGCTCGGTTACAACCCCGACCGGAGAGGGTTCACGATGCCGACTTCCGAAAAGTGCCATGTGTGGACGGCTCCGGGTTGGCAAGAAGAATCTTCACGTTGCAGGCTTGGTCAGTGCGGCCATGTGTTCGGCCTTGAGGTGCGGTTCACATGACCGCTGGCCATAATGCCCTCCGCGGATCAGGTCCCGGTCAACAACACGCATTCGATGATGCGATGGCACTAGTGGGTTGCCCTGATCGCCGGATCGACCGGCTCTGCATTACGTGCTGTTCGCCCTCCCAACCTTTACATCACGCCGATTGACCGGCGCGATCTCGTTTACGCCGCCAGCGCGACGGGTTGCCTGTAACGCTCGCCCCTGGCCATCATGGCCCAGGCCATTCGCGCAATCTTGTTGGCAAGTGCGATGGCGGCGACCTTGGTCGGACGCCGTGCCAACAACGCCGTGAGCCAAGGCCGATGCCCCGTTCCGTGGATCTTGGCGTAGCGAATGACGGCGAGTGCCCCGGCGACGAACAGGCTGCGCAGGTAGCGGTCACCCTGTTTACTGATGCTGCCGAGCCTGTCCTTACCACCACTGGAGTGTTGCTTCGGTACGAGCCCAATCCAGGCCGAGAAGTTACGCCCTGATCGGAAGGTCCTCGGGTCAGCAACACTTGCGACCAGAGCGGTCGCCAGCATCGGACCAACCCCGGGAATGTAATGAAGGCGCTTGCTCGTTTGGTTGGACCGGTGCCAGGCCATGATCAACCGGTCGAACGCCAAAATCTGCTCCTTGAGGCGGATTAGTTGAGTACCGAGCGCGGCAAGGCATGCGCGGGCAACCTCTGGCACCCGCTTGTCGTTCGGGTCCGCCACAACATGCAGCAGTTCTGTGACTCCCTTACGGCCCACTGGCGCGACAATGCCGAACTCGGCGAGGTGCGCGCGGATCGAATTAATTACCGCAGTCTGCTGGCGGATGAACATATGGCGTGTGCGGTGAAGCACCAGGCAACTCTGCTGCTCGGGTGTCTTTGTTGGCACGAACCGCATGTTTGCCCTGGTGACCGCCTCGCAAATCGCTTCTGCGTCAGCCGCGTCATTCTTCTGCCGCTTGACGTAGGGCTTCACGTAGGCTGGTGGCATCAATCGCACGGTATGACCAAGTGCTTGAAGCTCGCGCGACCAATGATGTGAGGAGGCACACGCCTCGATGCCAACTAGGCACGGCGGTAGCTTCTCAAAAAATGCCAGGACGTGGCGGCGCTTCAATTGGCGGCGGATGACCACCTGGCCGGTGGCATCTACTCCGTGGACCTGGAAGACCGACTTGGCGATATCGAAGCCGATTGTCGTGATCGTCTGCATGGGTAGCTCCTCTGAACCGTGGGAGCCTTAACAACCCCCACATCCGTGGCACTCTCGTGCCGATGGAGGAGCCGTCCACAGCATCAACAACGGACGTCATGAAAAACTATTCGCTGCCCTCATCGCGCGACTGGGGACGGTCGCCATGAGAGGTCGTCGGACCACAGATAGATAGCGATTGCCGCCAGGCACAGAACGATACCGATCCAGAAGATCGGCGAGTGATGGATCGGTCGCCGATCGCGCGCAGTCGGTTCCATTCGGTCACCTCGTCGGTTTAGCCGTAAGTGAAGTCCGGCTTACTTTGCCCAACTTCGATAATGTAACCATCAGGATCGCGAATGTAGCAGCGCGTCTCGCCGTACTTTTCCTTTGGCTCCGTGATAAACTCGGCTCCTCGGCTTCCCCATAGTTCATAGCAGGCGTGAATATCGGCAACGCGGATATTCATAAAGCTGCTGACTGAATCGGGATTGGCGGGGACGCTGAGCGTTACCGATGGTTTGTCGGGTGTCGGGCCGCCCCCGACATTGACAATAAGCCACGTGTTCGCGATCTGGATGTAACCCGGCGCGCCCTTGCGATCGCCTCGGCTCAGAATGGTGCTACCGAAGACCGTTTCGTAAAATCGAAGCGATCGCTCGATGTCGGCGACGGTGAGAAAGTGTGCGACGGTAATGCCATCCTTCGGCGGCATCTGATAGCTTTTCTGCTCGACGTTTACCTGGTTCATAGACGACTCCAATCCGGATATGGCAATGAACTGAGGGAGGCAGGTGGGGACGTCGTCGTCCCGCGCTCACCAATGCGGGGGACGGCAATTCCATCCCGGAACGCAGGATATCACGTTCCGATGTGCATTTGGGCCGCTGCGAAAATCAAACCAGGCCGTCATGGAACCTGCCAACTTCCCTTTGGTGCGTTGATCCATCTCAAACGTCTGTACGTTCAATCAATATCTCTCTCTTCTCCAAGCTTGCATTTTGATCGCCACTCATAGAGAGGCTAGAAATATGCGTGACATTCGCAGTGTGATTACGCCGGCTTTTTTGGCGCTCGCTGCCTGGACGGCTACGGTCAATCCATCGCAAGCAGACACTGGCACCGTGCATGTTCTCTTCAGCACGGCGGGCGTTGTCGCGGGCGTTGGCGATGGCAGGGGCACGCTAACATTCCAGGGGATGACGTATCAGTTCGTGGTTTCCGGTGTGAGTATTGGAGCCACGGTGGCGATGACTGTCGCTGAGTTGGAAGGGCGGGCTCTGAACTTACGTGCTCCCGGTGATCTAGCCGGCAACTATATTGGGGGCGGAGCTAGTGTTGCCATCGTGGGAGGAGGAGGCGTCGCACGGTTGCGAAACGCGAAGGGGGTTATTTTGGTGGTTCGCGGCTCTAAGTTGGGTGCGGGGCTCTCGATCAACGTGGCCCGCGTCACCATTACAATGAGGTGACAGCGTTCCGCCCAACTTAACGGCCGATCTGGGCTTCAAACTCCGCATCTTTGCGCTTACGTCCGCGCCGATTGCACTTGTCATCGTAAGAAAATTTCGACGGCGGTCAGCGAGCGCGCGCTGACGTCTGAAATGGGTCAATCGCGTCGGTTTGCCGACGACTTCCGGTCTACCCCAAACAACAGGCATTCTTGGTGTCTGTTTGCACTAGCGGCGCTGGTGCCTTGATTTAGATCAACGTGACCTCGCGTGCGTCACCATTATGCCGTGTGCCTGGGGGCAACTGACCCAGGAGATCGCCGATGTTGAAAATAGTAGTAGTTGCCGGAACAACCGCACTCTTCCTTACGGCATCCCCGATTGCCAACGCGCAAACCTCGCAAACCTCTTCTGCGACTCCGGAACGGCTGAATGCAGCGGACCGGAATACGCTGACGGACATGAGGATTGATCTGGTGAAGGCCGCGTTGCAGCTGACACCTGACCAGGAAAAATACTGGCCGGCTGTAGAGAGCGCCATTCGCGCCAGGGCGGAGGATCGGAAAGCCCGTCTTGCAAAAATCGGAGAAACAGTGGGTAAACGGGCCGACGAAAGCCGTGTCGAAGTCCTGCGCAATCGTGACCCCATCACCTTTTTGCAACGACGCTCGGAAGCACTGGCTCAACGATCAGCTGATTTGGATAAACTCGGCGAGGCGTGGCAGCCACTCTACAAAACGTTTAGTCCCGAACAGAGGCAGCGCATGGCGGCCATCGCGATCTTGGTACTCCACGATATGAGTGATGCCGTAGATCGGCGCCGTGCGCAGTCCGAGGACGAGGACTGAGGCAAAGTACAAAGTAGTTCAATTCGTGCCTGCTCATTCAGTTGACACGAATTTCTCTGCCTCAACTGATTTGCCCGTCGTGGCCAATGTGCCGCACACATTTTCGCTTGTGACGTCGGTCAAATCACGGGCAGCGTTTCCGCCCGTCCTGCGTCGGGCATCGGCTCCGGTCTGGTCGGGTGCGGAGAGGAGGTGACAAACCCGTCAGCGTCACACTACTGAATCGTGCATGTCGACGATGTCATTTGCCAGTCGCGGTACCACCCCGGAACGCCTTGGTAAGCTGACCATGCCTCGAATTCAGTGAAACCAGGCCGGTTGACCACGCGGAATAGCGCGATGATGGCTGCTTGGTTGGTCGTGATGCTGTACAGATTGCAGATGTGGACGGCCCCCCACTTGTCAGGATGTTAGCAGACTTTTGACCTGATCGCTTGCTATCAGATGTCCGGCCTGTTTGCGCGGACAAAGCCCGCTGGCCGAGATGGTGTTCGCTACGCACGCTCCAAGCACATGGGCGACATTGGTGGTGCCGGTGTAACCTTCGGAAGCTCGCGCGTATCGACCGATCGGTCCTTCCATCTACTGCGTCCTGCAAGTTCGTGGGCTATCCGCCGAGCAACCTCGCTCGGGGCGCCGATTTCGGATCAGATAGGCATGGCGGCTACCGGACGGTTGTACACGCCGCCCGATATCATCAAGCGCCAAGCGATGCGGGCGAACTTGTTAGCCAAAGCCACCGCGACCAATTTCGGCGGCTTTCGCTCCAGCAGCGAAGCGAGCCAGGGTGTGGGCTTATGACGACCCTTTCGGATATGTCTCAGCAGCGCGGTCGCACCGACGATCAACGTCGATCGGAGCACTGAATCTCCGGCCTTTGTGATACCGCCATGTCTTTGTCGGCCGCCAGTTGAGTGATCCTTGGGCGTCAGTCCGAGCCAAGCCGCAAAGTCACGGCCTGATCTGAACGTCTCTGGCGGCGGCGCCTTCATGCTTAGCATGGACGACCCAATCGGACCGACGCCGGGAATCGTCGCAATACGCCTGCTGACGTCATCCTCGCGGTGCCACTTCATCAGCTTGGCTTCAATCTTTGCGAGGCGAGCTTGGACCGCGGCATACTCTTCCGCCTGGATGCGAAAGAGGTCCCGCGCCATCTCCGGCAAGCTGTCATCCTCGAGCACCCGCTTGATGAGTGCCGTGACGTTCTGCCGGCCGGCGGGGCCGACGATGCCAAACTCAGCTGCATAGCTCCTGAAGGCATTGGAGAGCTGCGACTTCACGCTGACAAGGCGTTCCCGCACGGTCATCAACATGCAGGCCGCTTGCCGTTCCTTCGACTTCACCGGTACAAACCGCATACTCGGCCGGGTGACCGCCTCGCACAATGCCTCGGCGTCGGCCGCGTCGTTCTTGCCGCGCTTCACGTAAGCCTTCACGTACTGAGGTGGGATCAGCTTCACCTCATGACCGAGCGACTGCAGCAGGCGCGCCCAGTGATGCGAGCTGCCGCAGGACTCGATGGCGACGAGAACCGGCGGAAGCCGCTCGAAGTAGCGGATCATCTCGGCTCGCCGAAACTGGCGGCGGACAACCACCACCTCGTTCTCGTCAACACCGTGAAGCTGGAAAACCGACTTAGAAGTATCCATGCCGATACGAACGGGAATATTCATCAGACTTTCCTCTCATCTAGTATGACGCCGAGAGCGCCATAGAACCGTGGGGATGAGAGGCCGTCCACACCAGCACATGGAATTTCACAGCAAATACTTTTTTGATTCAAGCTGTTTGATAGCCTCGGAGAGCAGCGAGTCTTCGGACTCTAAATATTCGAAGTATGAATCGAAGTCGCGGTTCGCTAAGTCGGATTCTAACTGGAGAATGATTGACGAGATTTCACTCGGAAGAAAGATCGCCGCAGCAGCGCACTCCTCAAATTTTTTCTTCGCGGCTACAGAGCGCTCCTTGGCTTCTGCGATGTACTTTTCTGTGTAGGGTTTGGCATCAACTTCGTGGCCCCATAGGATATCAATTACTCGTTTCATCTCCCGCAGGGCAGCAACGGTTGCCGCATAAGTCGATGCGTCACGCTCCCATCGTTTTTGAGATTTGAAGTTATCAACCGCCCAGACCACAGTCAGGCGCGCAATTGCGATGGCGCCAATTCCCTGAAGAGCGAGTTTAAGTACATCCCAAAGCTGGGTTGTATCGCCGTAGTGAAAGAGTGCGAAAACCGAACAGACGGCTATCGTAACCAAGATAGCCAGTACAACTTGTGCGGACACTGGAATAGGCATCAACGCTCCCCCGGCCACCAAACCGAAGGTGGATTAACGGCAGATATCTTTGTTCCTCGCAACGCGACCAGATGGCTGCGCTTATACGGGTATGCGCTCACGGGACTTGGTGCTCATCCCCAATGATTCCGCTAATTTGCGAATGAGGAAAGCCGCTAGGTTTCGTGGCTGGGGATCGGCGATCTACTGTGTGTCGTCGTCTACCGCTTTCGATTCTGCGTATGAGGGACTTGGGCCGGACGGAGACGCACTTCCGAAGCGCTAGCCGTGGAAATTCGTTTGGTAGCCTGACTATGTCAACCAGTATGATCTGGCGAACCTACCAAGAAAAAGTTAGGCGACCTGATATGAAGCACCTCATTGTAGGAGCGGGCGCAACATTCGCCGAAGCGCTTGCACTGGGGAATCCGATAGAAAAGTGTCCACCACTAATCCGCGATTTCGCGCGGAAAATGTGGGAAAACTACACGCCTCATCCTTACCTCGAAGTATTTCTGCAACGAATTGGGTACGGCAACTTTGATCCGCGCGATCCACGTATTCTCTTCTTCGAGTTGGAGGAGAACGGCGTGACAAACGTTGAGAAGTTTATGCAGTTTGTCTGGGAAAATCGCGATGCGAAGTTTCCGGTGAGTGAGACCCCACCGGGCGGCTACATATCTGGCCTGCACATCCGAATGCCGGGTACATCGTATGGTCCGAAAGGAGAGCGGCCAGCTACATTTTGGGACGATCTGCAGTTTCACGGTATTGGAAACGCGCTTACGCTCTACCTAGTTCAATGCTTCCACGAAAATGGTGTGGGATTCCGGAATCTGGAGCTGACGAAGTCGGTTGCAGTCAAATACGGGAGTGACGACCTCGTTCTCAACCTAAATTATGACACCGTGTTCGAAATGGCTCTAAACCAGATTAAGCGCCCTTTCGTATATGCTCCTTCGAAACCAACTGAAGGTGAATTAGTCGTATGCAAGCCTCACGGCTCGTTGAACTTGGTGACGAACGAAACGACGCTCGCATTTGGCCAACCGGACTGGTGGGGTCTTCCTGAACCGCAGGGGTTTCGAAGCTTCTCAGGGTTCGTGCCACCGAGGTTGCAAAAAAAATATGATCAGCATCCAATAGCAAAAGTGATCCTAGATGCTGCACGTAACCGACACCCAGATCATATAGCGATGTGGGGTGTCGGTCTGACAGACAGCGATGCCGACCTGATCGACCTGTATTCAGCATGGGTGAGACGGGCGGGGTCAGTTGAAATTATCAATCCGTCATTAGAAGTCGCAGAGAAGGCCGAAAAGATTTTTGGTCGGCCCGTCCGTCACTTTGTGGACGTTGCGCACTGGAACGCCAACGCTCCCTCCTAGTCGTTAGGCTTCGTAGGGAGATTAGCCAGCGAGGCAGCTTTTACGCCGACCAACCGACATGCTCGGGTCTCTACCGTCACATGTCACCGTCGGCGAAAGAGACGCGAGGCGCCGCTCGTCGGGCACTCCTGCGCTTGACAGCCGTTTTGCTCACCCGACTGATTTGCCCGTCGCGTTAACGTGCCGCAGACGTTTTCGCTTGTGACGTCGGGCAAATCAAAAGCATTTTCTCCGCGTCTCGTTTCCGAAGAGGGGCGTATCGCGATCGTCACGGACGTTGGGAGCGGGATGCGGTGGACGTGCGGCGTTGCACCAGACGAGTGCGCGTGGCGCGGACGGCCAAGTCGTGTGGGCCTGATATCCCGACGCTGATATCAACTCTTAAGAAGCAGACGCTTCTCAGGGGGACGGAGACAACCAAGCCCGGTCTCCGGGGCGAGCACGAAGTAAGCCGTTAAAACCATTCGCGCAGGGAAGGCCGGGAGTACCCGGTGAACCTGTGGTGACTAACTTGCGTGTTTTCTATTTCTACACGCAAGGCTAGTGCGGTGGATTTGACATTCGCATCACCATGCACCGCGAGTTCTCCATGCGAATGTCAAATCCGAAACCGCACTAGAACATAATATTTGCTGGTGTCCCTTTGGTTCTGACATTCGTAAAAGTGCCCGCTGCGATACGGTACGAATGTCAGAACCGGGACACCAGCGGGTGCGCTGGCGCGCCCGGCTTTCCCTGCGCCCTCTATTGTGGGCGTGAACGCTCAAAGCTCGGGCAGATCGTGCCGCGAGGATGCGAAACTGTGTTCGGACGTCATTCCGGGGCGCGAGCGGCGCGAGCGAACCCTGGTGCGCAATTGCGCACCAGAGAATCCATCGCGCAGTAGAGGGTGGGGAGAAATGGATTCCGGATCGCCGCTTTCGCGTCGTCCGGAATGACGAAGGAGGGGGAGCGCCCCGGAATGACGGAGGCAGCGGCGTATGTTTCACCGTTGCTGCACCGCAGCAACGGTCGCATTCACCACCCTGCTAAGGGGCAATGGCCTTTCGGCCGCCTTCTCTCTAAAAGGTGCGGGAGCCTTAAGAAAAGTCTGGGAAGCGGGCCGTCGCGCGCGCCTCCCGAACGAGATGAGAGCTGGGAGGAAGCATGCGTAAACTGGTTTGGGCAGCGGCAGCAGCCGCGCTTGTCTTGGCGGGACCTGCGGCAGCGCAAGCGCCCATCGTAATCAAATTCAGCCACGTCGTGGCCGCCGATACGCCCAAGGGCAAGGCCGCCGAGAAGTTCAAGGAACTGGCCGAGAAATATGCCGCCGGCAAGGTGAAGGTCGAGGTCTATCCGAACTCGACGCTTTACAAGGACAAGGAAGAACTCGAAGCCTTGCAGCTTGGCGCGGTGCAGATGCTGGCGCCGTCGAATTCCAAATTCGGTCCGATCGGGATCCGGGAATTCGAGGTGTTCGACCTGCCCTACATCCTCCCCGATCTGAAGACGCTGCGCAAAGTGACGGACGGACCGCTCGGCGCCAGGCTGCTCAAGCTGCTCGATTCCAAGGGCATGACCGGCCTTGCCTACTGGGACAACGGCTTCAAGGAAATGTCGGCCAACAAGAAGATGGTCGCGCCTTCGGACTACAAGGGCCTGAAATTCCGCATCCAGTCCTCGAAGGTGCTGGAAGCGCAGTTCCGCACGTTAGGCGCGATCCCGCAGGTGATGGCGTTCTCCGACGTCTATCAGGCGCTGCAAACCGGCGTGGTCGACGGCCAGGAGAACACCTGGTCGAACATGTACACCCAGAAAATGCACGAGGTGCAGAAATACGCCACCGTCACCACCCACGGCTATATCGGCTACGTCGTGGTCGTGAACAAGAAGTTCTGGGACGGTCTGCCGGCGGACGTCCGCGAGGCCTGTGCGAAAGCGATGAAGGAAGCGACCGAGTACGGCAACAACCAGTCGGCCAAGGAAAACGACGACGCGCTGGAAGAGATCAAGAAATCCGGCAAGACCGAGATCATCACGCTGACTCCGGAACAGGACGAAGCCATGCGCAAGGCGATGATGCCGGTCTACAAGGACATTGCGTCGCGCGTCGGCCAGCCCTTGATCGACGAATTCCAGAAGGAGACGGGCCGCAGCCCGATGAATTGAGGCGGTGATTGCCGCGAAGACGCTAGTGGTTCGATTCTAACATTCGCATCCCTTCTCGGCGGGCACTTTTGCGAATGTTAGAATTAAAGGACCACTAGCAAATTCAATATTCTAGTGGAGTTTAGGATTTGACATTCGCCTGACGAACCCGCCGCTAAGTGGGTAGCGAATGTCAAATCCACTCCACTAGGCTCCCTCTCCCGCTTGCGGGGGAGGGTTGGGGAGGGGGCGCCAATCATACGCTTCGCGCGGAGATAATGCCCCCACCCGTATCGCATCTTCGATGCGATACGACCTCCCCCGCAAGCGGGAGAGGTAAGACAAGACCAAGAAGCATGGCCTCATCACATTGTCTGGCCATGACGGGGGCAAGTTAATGTTTCTACGTATTCTCGATCGGCTCGAGGAGATCATCATCGCGAGCCTGATGGGCGCCGCGACGCTGATCACCTTCGTGACCGTGGTGCATCGTTTCCTGGTCGACGTGCCGGCGCTGTATCCGTATCTGTTCTGGATCAATCTCGCCTGGTCGCAGGAACTCTGCATCTACATGTTCATCTGGATGGCGAAGTTCGGCGCGGCCTATGGCGTGCGCACCGGCATCCATGTCGGCGTCGACGTGCTGATCAAGCGGCTCAATGACCGCTGGCGCAAAAGCGTGGTTCTGTTCGGCCTCATGGGCGGCGCGCTGTTCACCGCGATCGTCGGCACCATGGGCGCGAAGTTCGTCTATGAGCTGATGCACACCGACCAGGTCTCGCCTGACCTCGAGATTCCGAGCTGGATCGTCTATGCCTGCATTCCGCTCGGCTCCTACCTGATGTGCTTCCGCTTCCTTCAGGTGTGCTGGCATTACTTCTGGACCGACGAACTGCCACATCACGATGCGACCAATGTCGATGGCATCGAGGTGTCGAAGCAAGCGCCGATTGCGATGGGAGAAGCCTGATGAGCGCGGCTCTCATTTTTGGCCTGCTGTTTGCCCTGATGCTGACGGGCATGCCGATCTCGATTTCGCTCGGCCTCACCGTCCTGATGTTCCTGTTCACGATGACGGAAGTGCCGATCGAAAGCGTCGGCCTGAAACTGTTTTCCGGCCTCGACAATTTCGGGATCATGGCAATCCCGTTCTTCATCCTCGCCGGCACGTTTTTGACGCGCGGCGGCGTGGCGCGGCGGATGATCGCGTTCACGACCTCACTGGTCGGCCATCTGCCGGGCGGGCTGGGACTGGCCGGCGTTGCGGCCTGCGCGATGTTTGCCGCGATTTCCGGCTCCAGCGTCGCAACGGTGGTTGCGATCGGCTCGATCATGCTGCCGGCGATGGTCGAGCACGGTTATCCGCAGCGCTTCGGCGTCGGCGTGATCTCGACCTCGGGCGCGCTTGGCATCCTGGTGCCGCCCTCGATCATCCTGGTGCTGTACGGCGTTTCCACCAATACCTCGATCGGCGCGCTGTTCATGGCCGGCATCGTGCCCGGCATCATGCTCGCGCTGATGCTGGCGGCGGTGACCTGGTTCATCGCCTATCGCAACGGCTATCCGAAAATGCCGCGCGCCACGCTTGGCCAGCAATGGAAAGCGTTTCGCGAAAGCGTCTGGGGCCTGGCGCTGATCGCGATCGTGCTTGGCGGCATCTATGGCGGCATCTTCACGCCGACGGAAGCCGCCGCCGTCGCAGCGACGTATGCGTTATTCATCACCGTGTTCATCTACAAGGAGCTGAAGCTCAAAGAGGTCGGCAAGGTGCTGTTGCAGGCAGCGAGCATGAGCTCGATGCTGCTCTACATCATCACCAACGCGGTGTTGTTCTCGTTCCTGATGACGCACGAACAGATCCCGCAGGAAATGGCGGCCTGGATCATCGACAAGCATTTCGGCGTCTGGACCTTCCTGCTGGTGGTGAACATCATCCTGCTCGCGGCCGGCAATGTCATGGATCCGTCATCGATCCTTCTTATCATGGCGCCGATCCTGTTTCCGCTCGCGACCAAGATCGGCATCCATCCGGTGCATCTGGGCGTGCTGATGATCGTCAATACCGAGGTCGGACTGTGCCATCCGCCGGTCGGTCTTAACCTTTATATTGCCAGCGGCATCGCCAAGATGGGCATCAGCGAGATCACCATTGCCGTGCTACCATGGCTGTGCGCGATGCTGGTTTTCTTGGGCTTAATCACCTACGTGCCGGAGATTTCGCTGTGGCTGCCGCGGCTGCTCGGCATGATCTGATCTGGCGCGGTGAATTTAACATTTGTGAATGATCGCGCCGCGATAGAATGCAAATGTCAGCGCCGGGAATACTATCCCGATTGGAGTGTTTCCAATCGTGACTGGAATTAAATCTTGGTAAGAGTAGTGTTCGTTGCCGAACTGTAAGTTGAATGGGGAGGCGCGCATGCCCATTCTTCGTCCACCTTCAAGGGAGGTTGACATGAGGAAGTTTGCTATCGCCGGCGTCGCCGCGCTCGCCATCGCCGCAACGACGGCGGTCTATGCCCAGCATAGCTGGTTTCATGATCGCATGATGGGCCATGCGCGGATGAGCACCGAAGATCGGGCCGCGATGGCTGACGCGAAGATCGCGGCGGTGCATGCCGGACTGAAGCTCTCCGCCGATCAGGAAAAGCTGTGGCCGCCGGTCGAGAGCGCGGTGCGCGATCTCGTCAAGATCAGGATCGATCGCGCCAAGGCGCGCGAAGCCCGAGACGCCGCTGGCGATCAGGCCAGGCCCGATCCGGTGACGCGCTTGCGTAACCGCGCCGATCGGATGGCGGTGACCGCGACCGCGCTGAAGAAGGTCGCCGATGCCGCCGATCCGCTCTACAAGACGCTCGATGACGGCCAGAAGCGCCGGCTCGCGATGCTGACCCACCGGAACCATCACGGTGAAGGCGGTGGTTGGCGCGGCCGGTTCCAGCGCGGCATGGGCGGCGACCGGGATGGCGACCGCGGCCCGGACTCCGGGCGGCTCTAACCTCATCCCGTTTCGTCGATCGGCATATCGTCAGTTGAAGCAAAGCCGCCGGAAAACCCGGCGGCTTTCTCGCAAGCGTCCGCCGCCGCCCCGCCGGCGCGGCCGGACGCGCGAAATCCGGCGCATTTTCCGGTGGTTACGCGGGTCCCAGGGTTTAAGGAAAAGCCCACAGGCTTGCTGGACATCGCGGGGTCGCTTTGCTAAACGACGCCCTCTTGCGGTGGCCGTCTTTCGGACGGACCCGGTTTTCCGGGCGCATAGCTCAGTTGGTAGAGCAGCTGACTCTTAATCAGCGGGTCCCAGGTTCGAGCCCTGGTGCGCCCACCACCCTCAAGAGGTTAGCCCGCAAGGGCTTTTTTAATTTCCTCGGTAGAACAAAACCGGTCTCGTGCGACGTTTTTTGTGGTGGGGCTCCGCACGGCCAGATTGCTGTGCGGCTTTTCCTTCGCTTCGGCATCTTCTCCTTCGTTTCTTCACCCCATTTCAATAGTGCGCGCTGATCCGGTGGTACAGGTCGATTACGTGCTCGTCGTAGAATAGGATATTAGCGCGAGCGAAACGGACAATCTGTTCTGACCGTCGCCGCAGGGTGTCGCTTGCTGCAGGACCACCGGCGAGCTAGGGGTAGTCTCACTTTGTTGCTAAACGGCTATGCTGTCACTTGTCAGCCTCGTAAACTGCCGCCGAGCGAAAGGCCGTCGGCAAGTCCTTGTGCGGCCTGGGATCATTCCATCTGTCGCAGCGAGAGGTGATTGCCAGCGCAGGGGTGTTGCTGGTGATCTGAGTACGGCCTTTTGCCCGCGGATCATTGGCAGGTCGAGTTGCTCCACTTGGTCTCTATAAGCGAATCTGCGGCATGTTCTACACCTATGGAATGCTGGGAACGGACTCGGTACCGCAAATGATAAGAAACTGAGAAACGGAGTCGGCCAACAGACTGATAGGAAAATTAGAGAAATGGAGGCAGTTCGCCAAATGATAAGGCTTGACTGAAAAGCTTATCAGTTGCTGAGAGTTTCACTAGGGACCTGCCTCAGTTTGTCACTAGTCCCATTTCTATCTTCGTGCGCGGCGCCAGAATGTGTGGCCCGATTTCCATGACGGTACGACATCCGACGTAAGCCATATTCTTTTCGAATTCGGTGCCGATGATATCAAGCATCCTTGCTGCACCGTTTTGACCGGCTACGGCGGTCGCAAAGAGCGTTGCGCGGCCGACCATCACCGCTTTGGCGCCAAGCGCAAGCGCCTTGATGATGTCCGTGCCCCGTCGCACGCCGCCGTCGAGCAGAATCGTCGTGCGGCTCCCTACAGCGTCGACTATGCCCGGTAATATCTCGATCGGCGATACGGCGCTATCCAGTGAACGCCCACCGTGATTGGAAACTGAAATCCCGTCCACTCCGCATTCAACCGCGCGGATTGCGTCGGATCGACTGAGAATTCCCTTGAGGATGAGCGTGCGCGGCCAG
Organism: uncultured Alphaproteobacteria bacterium; assembly: GCA_963788885.1. Classification (GTDB taxonomy): domain Bacteria; phylum Pseudomonadota; class Alphaproteobacteria; order Rhizobiales; family Xanthobacteraceae; genus Bradyrhizobium. The sequence continues at coordinate 348,546 of CAWBIR010000008.1, forward strand.
AACGCGCGAATCTTTTCAATATGCTTCCAGTTGAGGCCGGGATGGTTGATCGGCTTCGTCCGGCTATTGCGGTACGTTTCGGGGAAGTTTTCGTGTTTCGGCATTCCCGTTGTCGCGAGATAGCGTCCTATTACATCAAAGCACCATCTCGGTCGTAAGACCAAATCGGCAACGATCTTGCGATTAAATGTGATGGGATCCGTGAAGCCATTCCGGTCATTGTATTCCCGGCTGCGACCTAGGGCAGTGTCAATTGTTACCACGAGTGCCTCGTAACCGAGGTCGCGCGCGCGAGCGATTGTCTCGAAGGTGAGATCCTCTTCGGTCCAGTAATACACTTGGTACCAAAGACGTCCGCCCGCTTCTTTGGCAATCGCATCCATCGGAGTTAGCGCGGCCCACGACACGGAGAACGGGATCCCGGCTTTGGCCGCCGCTTTTGCGAGTTCGAGTTCACCCTTGTACCAGCAGAGCCCTGCCGCTCCTGTCGGGGCTATGACAAGCGGTAGACCCGAGCGTTTCCCAAAAAGGTCGGTCCCCATGTCCCGTTCGGTAAGGTCCACGCAGAAATTAGTGAGCAACTTGATACGACGGAAGGCCTCAATGTTTTCGGCGAGCGCGACCTCGTCCTCCGCGCCTCGGTCAATAAATTCAAAGATAAATTTCGGCAGGCGACGACGCGCGGCCTCACGAAAATCGGACACGTTGTAGCAATTCGATAGGCTCGACATTTATGAAGGTTCTCCGGCAATCTTTCGTCGTTTGCACGCGTGGCGCTCAAATCCAGATCTACGCCGGCTTGATATGGCCAAACCGATCGTAGCGGCGGTAAACTGCTTCGCGATCATCTCCGCGGAGCAGATCAGCCCGAAATCCTTGCTTCCATCGATTCCATAATTTCCGCGTCCGTCGCTACCCGCGCGGCCAGCGGCGCAGGAATAATGACGACGCCATCGGCGTCCGCATGAACGAAATCTCCTGGATTTACAGCCACCGGTGAACCGCGCTGCCCAGGCAACTTAATCGGCACATCGATTTCCCGAAATGCCCACAGCCCCTTGTTGCTCATCGGCCCGACAAAGGTTGCAAAAACCGGCAGTCCCATTTCATCGCATTCGGCTGCGTCACGGATGCCACCGTCTGTGACGACACCGGCACATCCTCGCAGATGCCAGCTCAATGCGACATTGCCACCGATCACCGCTCCTAACTTGTGGCCGCCGGTCGCAATAACCGCCACACAGCCTGACGTCACACGCCGATCTATTTCGAACACCGGCTTTGATCCGTTCGGTGGGGTGTTCGGGTCCGCGCCCTCTGACCCCAGCAAACACAGGGCTGGTCCCGCGAAGGCCTGAGCGGAGCCGACAGCATGCATTGTCGACGAAAGCACCTGTTCCAATAATCCCATCGTGCTCAAAACGTCACTCACAACCGCTGTCGGCAATCTCCTCAGGCGAAGACAGAGGTCGATGACGGAAGCGTCGAGCGTCGGCGCATGCATGATAGTCACCTAATGTAGCCGGTCAGTCGCTCATCAGTGCGCTTTTGCCAGCGGTTCGGAAGCCGGAGCGGCCGCTCCGCATTCAATCATCTTACTCACGCATGCTGTTGTAGGTTTTCTCGGCTTCACGTAGCGCGTCTTCAGGTTTCTGCTTGTCAGCCATCACATTACTGACCGCTATGCCAAGCGCCTCCTGCAACGCATCGGTGTTAATCGGCCATTTGAAATTCATCGCGTTCGAGCCGATCAAATCGAGCAGAGGCTTGATGTGCGCAGTATCGGGAGCGTTCGGGTCGACTTTCGATGCTGCGCTCTTGCGCATTGGCAAGTAGCCAGCCACCTTGGCCTGCATGATTTGAATGTCAGGCGACGTCCAAAGCTCGATGAGCTTCCAGGCGAGGTCTGGTTCCTTCGCATTGACCGGAATACCTAGATTCCAGCCCTCGACGAACACCGGCTGAACTCCGTCGCCGTTCATGAGTGGCACCGGCATGAAGTCGAGCTTGGCGTCCTGCGGAAGTTTGGTCCGCAGGGTCAGAAGCCAGTGCGAGCCCTGGAAGTAGTATCCAACTCGGCCCGCTTCGGCCAATGTGCGGACTTGATCAGGTCCGGTCAAACCGACGTCGAGCGGCATAACCTTGTCCGTTTGCACAAGGTCGCGAACGAAATTCATCACTTTGATGTTTTCCGGTGTGACGAAGTCCGCCGAACCGTCGGTCTTTAGTATCCTGCCTCCGAGTGCCGTGACTGCTGGAATGTAAAACTTTTCGGCCGAGTCCTGCTTTGGATCAAATCCTATTCCGACGCCGACGAAGTTCGGGCCCTGCATTTCCTGTATCTTCCTTGCCGAGGCGACCAGCTCCCCGAGAGTTCTTTGGCTTTCCAAGACCGGCCTTTTGCAGCAGGTCGGAACGGTACAGGAAGCCAAGCGCTCGAACCTCATAAGGTATCCCGTAGACTTTTTTGTCCTCGCCGATCGCGTTCGGTAGCAGGATGTAATCCGAGCGCTCCCCGGATTTGTCGAGATAGCCGTCCAGCGGGCGAAGATAATTCGCGGCCACAACCCGCTGGATCCGGCCGGAATTGAGCATCGTCACGTCCGGCACCTTCCCGGATCGACCCGCTTTCATGAAAGCTAGGTTGATCTGGTTCCACGCGAACACCGTCGGTTTGATTTTAACGTCGGGGTTTTTCTCCTCGAATGTCTGAATAATTTGCGCAAGAGCTTTCGAGCGCGGAGAATCACCGGCCGGATCGATGAAGGTCCACAATTCCAGCGTCTTCTGCGCGTGAGCGAAGGTCGGCAACAGACACAGGATGGCAGTGAGAATTATCTTTATCCGTTTCATATGGTCCGCCCTATTTTTTAAGTCTACGTGCTTCAATCATCCTTTGACCGCACCCGCGGACAGTCCCTGAACGAAGGCTTTCTGAAGAAAGGCGTAAACAATCAAAACTGGAACTGTAGCGGTTACAGCAGCTGCCGTGAGACGTCCCCACTGCACGCCAACTTCTGTGAGATTGGCGTATATGCCCACCTGCACTACGCGTGCGGTTTCGGATTGAACCAGGCTGTAACCGAGCAAGAATTCGTCCCAAATGTTCGCGAAGATCAGAACGGCGCCGGCCAATAATCCGGAACGCATGAGCGGGAATGTAATGCGATAGAACACTGCTATCCGGGAATAGCCATCAATTCGTCCTGCCTCTTCCAGTTCGATTGGAATGGCGTTGACGAAGCCGCGCAGTAACCAAATCAGGGTAGGGGTGAGCCAGGCACTGTAAACGAGAACCAAAACGATGATGGTGTCGTAAATGCCCGTCTTCACCGAGAGCAGATAAAGAGGGATGACCACCGCGACGCCCGGAATCATAATCGTGGAAAACATTGCGAACATCAAAAGAGCGCTGCCACGAAACTTGTAGCGTGCTACCGCATGAGCCGCATGCGCCGAAAACACCAAGCAGATGATTGTTGCCGCAACGACTACCAGCGCTGTATTGAAAAGATAGTGAAGGAACGTGTCGTTGTAGAACACGGCGGAACGGTAATTCTCAAGTGTCAGCGATTGTGGCAAGAACGTTGGCGGATAGAGCGCAACCTCCTTTGGCCCCTTCAACGAGGTCAGTATCGCCCATACAACTGGGGCCAATGCGAAGATAACGGCAAAGCCGAGCACCAACGCCATTGCCGGCATCTTTGCGAACTTCCCGAATGACCTACGGCGCGTACTACTGCGAGTTCTTATCATGCGCCGTGCTCCGTACGCAGAACGCGGACAAAGGCCATCGTGAAAGCGAGATTGAGCAGAAAAATCGCTACCGCCCCAGCGGACCCGACGCCGATCCGCAGAAGCGTAAATGCTTCATGAAACACCTTCGTCGCCATGGTCTCGGTCGCACCATTTGGGCCGCCGCCCGTCATGACAAGAATGATCTCCACGCTCTTAAATGCATGCAACGATGTCAAAACCACCGCCATCATCGTCGTATTGCGAACGAGGGGCAGCGTTATTTTCCAGAAACGACGCGAACTGGAAGCTCCGTCGATCCGAGCAGCTTCAATCAGATCCGAAGGCACGGACTGAAGGGCTGCCAAAACAAAGACCATCACGAGTGGCGTCGATGCCCACACGCTTGCAACAATGACAGACGCCATCGCTGCTGCCGGGTTCGTTATGATATTCGGCATTGTGACGCCGATCTCTTGAAGTAGATAAGGCAATAACCCGTATTGGGGATTGCCAATCCATGCCCAGAGCAAAGCTCCCACGAGATTGGAGATGAGCCAGGGCAGAATAAGAATCGTTCGGAAAAGCCCGCGAAATGGGATCGGCGAATTAACAATTAGCGCCAAAACAAATCCAAACGGAACCGCGATTAGCACTGTGCCGGCCACGAAAATCAGCGAGTTCTGTACGGTTTCGATCCCATTGCGGTCCAAAAAGAAGGCGCTGTAATTAGATAGCCCGACAAAACGGCCGAGTTGCAGCGTCGGCGAGCGATAAAAACTTTGAACGATCGCATAACCGATCGGGATGAAGGACACGCTGGCGATCAACATGAATGCCGGTGCAAACATGAGATACGGAAACACAAAGACGCGGCGCATCTTCGGCCGATCGAGCGCCACTAGTTCATCTGTATCGCTCAGGCCGTTAATAAGCGTCATGCCGAACACTCCGTTCGGACACCGCGTCGAATACGCAAGCTTTTGCGACGTCGTACTGCAGCCAAATTCTTGAACCAGCGTCGACGTCGAGCCTATCACCGGGTGCGACGCAAATCGGTGTGGCGCCGAGCGAACCGTAAAGAATGATTTCTCGTCCGACCGGCTCGGTCAAATCCACGCGATAGGGCAGCCCCCCACTTGTCACAGTCAAATGTTCCGGCCGCAAGCCTATGATAATCGGTTGGTTGTTTGTCACCCTAGCGTCCGACGGCAGCGGCAGGTGTAGACCGTCGTTGGTCTCGAGCACATTACTGTCGCCGTTTGTTTTCGCTTTCCCATAGACGATGTTCATAGTCGGAGAGCCGATAAACTGAGCGACGAATGTCGTCGCCGGCTTGTCGTAAAGCTCCAGTGGCGCTCCGATTTGCTCGATATGGCCGCCGCGCATCAGCACAATTCGATCCGCCATAGTCATCGCTTCGACCTGATCGTGGGTGACGTAAATGGCTGTCGTCTTTAAGCGCTTATGCAGCGCCTTGAGTTCGACACGCATTTCAATGCGCAATTTTGCATCCAGATTCGAGAGCGGCTCATCAAAGAGAAAGGCGCGGGGATCGCGCACCATTGCGCGGCCCATTGCAACGCGTTGCCGTTGGCCCCCGGAGAGCTGCCGCGGATAACGGTCCAGCAACTGCTCGAGCCCCAGCACATTCGCTGTCTCATCGATCTTGCGCGATTTTTCTCGCGCGCCGAATCCGCGTGCGTTCAGCCCGAACGCTAAATTGTCACGAACCGTCATGTGCGGATAAAGGGCGTAGCTCTGGAACACCATCGCGATGTCGCGGTCCGCAGGATCAACGTCATTCACTACTTCGCCGTCGATTGCGATCTGACCAGACGTCACGTCCTCAAGGCCGGCGATCATGCGGAGCAGTGTGGATTTTCCACACCCGGAGGGACCGACCAGCACGAGAAACTCGCCAGGAGCTATTTCGAGATCGATGTCGTGGATGACCCTTGCCGTGCCAAAGGCTTTGCGAACCGACCGTAAACTGACCGCAACGCTCATTTTTGTATGGCCATTGTCAAAACCACGATTGCTTTTTAGAGTGCCAAAATGCGATCTGGTGGTCAATCGACGATCGCACGTTTGCGATGCAATAAAGACTCCAACTTCAACTGGCACGGATAAATGCCTGTAAGTTCTCCGCTCACCGCGCAAATTGCATTACGCATTCTCGAAATGATTCAAACCGGACAGGCACCGGCTGGCAGTCATCTTCGTGAAAGTGTCATCGCTGACGAGTTTCAGGTGTCGCGGTCGCCGGTGCGTGAGGCTCTTCAGGAATTGGCGCAACTCCGTGTTGTAAGCCGACACCCCAATCGTGGAAGCTTTGTCTCAGCCGTTCCCAGAAAGACCCTAGAACTCGCGCGCAAACGCATCGCTCGGGACGATGACGGCATAGTGTACCGGGAAATTGCTGTGCAGCGCCTCGACGGCAAACTGTCTGAAATGTTCTCCGAGGCGGACCTTGGGCGGCAGTTCGGCCTGTCGCGAGCGGAAGTTAGCCGTGTTGTTGACCGGATGGCGCAAGAAGGCTGGATTGAACGGCGGCCTGGATATGGCTGGGCGTTCGTTCCGATACTGACGACAATCGCATCGTTCGATCTTAGCTATCGCTTCCGCCGGACAATCGAACCCGCTGCACTACTGGAGCCGACTTTTTCTCGTGATCCGGAAGCGTTCTCACGCTGTCGTGTCGAACAGCAAGCGTTGCTTGAGGGAAAGATCGACGGAATCGATTCGATCAAGCTGTTCGGATTTGGATCACGCTTCCACGAGGTACTCGCGAAGTGCAGTGGAAATCCATTGTTTTACGATGCGGTCCAGCGCGTGAACCGGCTTCGCCGTCTTCTTGAGTATCGCGTCATGAATGACATGCATCCCTTCCGAAACGAGGCGCGCGAGCATCTTGAGATGCTTGATTTAGTAGAAGCTGGAAAAATGCAAGAAGCATCAAAGTTCATGGCGCGGCACCTCGATCGCAACCGCAGCGTCAAACTGCGAATCCTTAATGTTGCGGGCGCTCGCCCTGTGAAGAAACTGCATTCTAAGCTAAGCCTCCATTTTTGAACTCGTGGACACGCTTAAAGTAGTCTTGCCCGCGCGAATAAGGCCCGCACCGCTTGCGTCGCTTGGACGTTTAACATCCCATTCTCCGCGGCTGCCTCCAACGCGACCTTCGCCTCAGCGTGTAATGACCGATACTCCATCCATTCCACTGGGCTGAGGCTGGTAATGAACCGATAGGCTTGTCCGATGGTCGCAATGACAGTCGATTCGCCGTTCAGTTTTATCTTGAACGACGCTCTCAGTAGAGTGTGAGAATCTGATGCACGAGTTCATGCGAACATTGCTCGGCAAATGCTCCTGTGGAGTATGCCGCGTCCAACCTTTCTTTGGAAAAACCGACGCGAAGTGCATATACGTGTCATACACGTGAACCTGTGAGCAATGACCGCTTTGGCCGGAGGTGCGGAGCTTGGCCACCGGCCGATTTATGCCATAACAATCGATGAGCGTATTCTATGTTCGCTTTTAAGGTCACAGCAGACGTTACTACGCCCAACACCTAGTCAGGTTATGATGCACAGCGAAAATCGCACCCACTTCATTCAGAAATGAGTAGTCGGCGCGTCCGAAGATTGTCCGGGCTCACTCGGTGCACTAAAAGGCAAGACCAAGAACAAAGGCGGGGGTGAGCGTCATGGCGTTACGGGCTATCGATTACCTGGTTCAGCGTTACGAGCCGCTGATCCTGTTGCTAGGCCGGGTCTGAATTGGATCGCTTTATCTGATGTCGGGCATCAATCGAGCGGCGTGCGTGCGCCGCCCTTCTCATCGCGCACTACGCAAGAGGCGAGGTCAGACTCGGTGTACAACAGGTGAGACAGACGTGCTCTGCCATCGCCTCTCAGGCAATAGTCGCGCGGTGTTGCAGCCGAACTTCCGATTATACGATCGTGCAGCGTCATACACGGGAGCGAATCTCATATTGGCTTTGCGGGCCCGCCACCCTAGAATTGCAGCGATCGCAGGACGGGCGAAATGCAGTATGTTTGCGACGCGCCGAAGGGTAAGACCTGGTTCCGTATCGAGACGGAAGGTGAAGCGGCGCATGAGTTGCGCCTGATGAGCCACACAGTCGAGAAATATTTCTGCCGCGAGTGGGAGAAGGCAGTCCAATCCTGGCGTCCGGTGTGGCCCAACGCGATCGAGCGCGACATCGGCCTCGAGGCCCATGTACAGCGAGAGATGCCGCTTTTCCTCACGTTGCGCGACAGGGAGGGCAATGCACTGGCTACAGCGATGCTGCCACCGGGTGGCAAGGATCGCGGCGGGTTCCGGATCATCATCGTTGCCGCCTCCAATGCCGATCCTTATCCTGAGCAGGACGCGGCCATCGCTGCGCTAGGAGCGCATTTCGGTCTCACACTCGATCGCCACCGCTGCTTCCCCTACGGCCGCTAAGGAGCCTGACAAGTATCGCTGCTTGATTGGAGCGATGTCGGCTCATGGCCCTTAGCCGACATGACCGGCCGCGCTCGCGATGTCTGCTGCTGGGGGTAAAGCGGACATGTCACTCTGGCCGAACGACTTCCGCTTGTGACCGGACTCTGTTCGCCACCGCCAGCGCGCCTCGCTCGGCAGATTGAAGTGCTTGCGCTCCTGATGAAGGGAAAGAGCAACAAGATCATTGCCAAGACCCTCAATACGTGCCGAACATCGAGAGCATGGCTGCCATCGCCGTAGCGATTGCGGCCGGTGGCGCAATCAAGTCCAGCCAAACCACTGCATTGATGACCGGGGCGGAACTTGTGGCGGCCCTGAAGAAGTCGGAGTCCGTCGTCAAAGGTTATAAGCCCGCCCGATAGAAATCGTCGGGCTTCGATTACCCGCATCCGGGTCGGTCCGGTCGGCCTTTCGGCGCTGTCATTTAGAAGGTGCGATGTCTCTTCATGGCACTTAGCCGACATAACCGGCCGCGCTGACGGCGTCAGGTCGTCGGGGTAAAGCGGACATGACGACGCCCGGCTGTGACTTCCGGTTTTGATGCTGTGGACGGCGCCCACTCTGCGGCATCGGAGTGCCATAGGGTGGTTGCGTTGAAGCAAACCACTTTGAGGGGAGCCGTCCATGGGCGAGGTTATCACGATTGGTCTCGATATTGCGAAGTCGGTATTCCAGGTTCACGGCGTCGATGACGTCGGAACGGTAGCGATACGCAAACGCGTCAGCCGTTCGAAGGTGTTGGAGTTTTTCGCTGATTTGCCGCCGTGCCTTGTTGGTATTGAAGCTTGTCCGGCAGCTCATCATTGGGGTCGCGAGTTGCAGGCCCTTGGTCATACGGTGAAGCTGATGCCGCCGAGTTACGTAAAGGCCTATCTGAAGCGCGGCAAGAATGATGCGAACGATGCGGCAGCGATCTGCGAGGCGGTCAGCCGGCCATCGATGCGCTTTGTTGCGATCAAATCGAAGGAACAACAAGCTGCATTGATGCTGCATCGAGCCCGGCAATTACTAGTGCGTCAGCGGACCATGTTGAGCAACGCGATACGAGGGCATCTTGCTGAACTCGGGGTCGTGTCGGCCAAGGGTCGCAATGGAACCGGCGAATTGCTCGAGATCATTCTGAATGGTGCAGATAGTCGGATTCCGTTGGCGGCCGGCAGCATTCTCAAGGTTCTGGCAGCGCAATACGACGCGATCAGCGTTCAGATCGCATCAATCGGCAAGAGTATTCTGGCCTGGCATCGCTCTTGCGAGCCGAGCCGGCGGCTGGAAGAGATTCCGGGCGTCGGGCCGATTGTCGCCACCGCTCTTGTTACCGAGATCGGCGACTGGAAGGCATTCAAGTCGGGGCGTGGTTTGGCTGCCTGGATCGGGCTGGTGCCGAAGCAACACACGACTGGCGGCAAGGACAAGCTCGGCAGCATCACAAAGCAGGGTAATCGATACTTGCGATGGCTTCTCGTCGCCGGCGCCATGGCCGTGATCCGCTACGCACAAAAGCACGGCACGAAGAAGCGGCCGTGGTTAGGGCGGTTGATGGAGCGCCGACCAACGAAAGTGGCTGCTGTCGCCTTGGCCAACAAAATGGCACGGATCGCGTGGGCCATCATGACCCGCGGCGAGAGATACAAGGAGCCAGAGCTGCTGCCGGCAGCCTGAGACAGCCGATCGGCAACACCAATTGGCAAGGGCATGATGACGTAATGCAGATACGGTCGTTCCGGGGATCGGGAGAACCCGTTTGGGTCATCGCACTTCCAAGTGCGGGCTTTCGATTGGGACCCGCTCCGCGCAGAGCATTAGGGCCAGCGGCCAACCTGCCGCACTAACAGGCCGGACACGTGACCGCACCCGACCAATGCTGCAAGCCGTCAGAAAGTTCTTGCCAGGGCGCCGTCCACACGTGACCCAAGGCGGAAGTCGCTCGCACCAACTGCGCAGTTGCCGCAAACGATGATTTCAGCTCTCCCTGTCCCTGCCCAAGAGCTTGCCGGTGAAGGTGCTACAAAATGAAGTCGGGTGCAGGCTGGACAAGTAACCGCCTCATAAGCTCGATTGGTGGGTTTCTCCTGCACGTCCAAGCCGGTGTGGGTGACCGGAATATAATCAGGGCGGTCATGCTCAAATGGTAGCGAGAGCCGCCCTGCGGAATCTTGATACAAGTCAATACTGACCCACCCGTATGTTTGGTGGAATCCCAATCCGTTACGAGGCTGTCCGCCTCAACGGCGTGGCGCCAAATTGATTTATCGCAACATCCGTCGGCAATCGTCCCATTGAGGCGATCCTTTTTGGATGCAAGGGAGAGAGCTATGACAACTGCGGGAAACGCGCTTTTATGGACTGGTATATACTTTTGTCTGTCGTTCGCTGCGATTTTTGTGTTTTGGTTTGCTGCCAGAGTAAAGCGCTGCGACGGCGGTCGCCGAACTGAAGAACGCCGGCATTCCGGTCCAGGTGGTTTCCGGCGATCGTGAAGCCGCGGTAACGCTGATTGCACGGCAACTCGGCATTCCCTATTTCGCTGCCGTACTGCCCGCCGGAAAGGTCGCGCACATCAGAGCGCTTGAAGCCTCGGGTCGGAAGATCCTCATGGTCGGCGACGGCTTGAACGATACGCCTGCGTTGGTGGCCGCGCATGCATCCATGGCGCCGGCTTCAGCGGCGGACATCGGACGCAACGCAGCCGATCTGGTGTTCTTGCGCGAGAGCTTGTCCGTAGTGCCTCAAGCGATCTCCGTCGCACGTAATGCCAGACGGCTCGTTCGACAAAACTTCGCCCTTGCGATCGCCTATAATCTGGTCGCAGTCCCCATCGCAATCACAGGATATGTAACGCCGCTGGTCGCAGCCGCGACGATGTCTGCATCGTCGATGCTGGTCGTCGCCAACGCGCTTCGCCTCAGGAGCCAGCGAAAGATCGCGCCACGCGCTGGTGCGGATGCGCACCTTTCGGCCAAGGCCGTGATGGAGGCCGCCGAATGAAGGACTATTTTTATCTAATACCGATCGCGCTCGGGATCGGCGTTACCGCACTTGCAGCCTTCATGTGGTCGCTCAAGAACGGGCAGTACGACGATCTCGAAGGGGCCGCGGAGCGGATTCTACACGAGGAGACCGATGCTCCGATCGAAAGACCTCGCGAGCACGTAAACAACCGGTGAGCGTTTCCCAGGGGCAAGTAAATGTTCCGCAAGGCGCGGCAACCTAATGGGAGCGGGTGTTGAACCTGCGATGTCTGTTGATGGCACCTTTGAGACATGCCGAATGACCCTGAGAATGTCTGCTAATCGTGGAAGACCGGAAGTGAGCGGCGCGCGGTCAAGGCGACGCGATTGACCCAATGCCGACCTCAAGAGCTTTGTTTTGTCAGTAATGAAGAGGACGTCAGATCGCGCAGTCATGGCGGTTACCTGTGCTCACGATAAGCCCGCCTATAATGTGCGAGCTTCCAGGAGATCGCTCGTTTCCAAGCCCTAGCTAAACCAACCCCGAAGTGGCACGACAAGCATGTCCTCGGCACCGGAGCAACGCGTAGCCCGTCAAGCCGCCAGCAGCTCGTCGAGCAAAAAAAGCCCGGCTCAAGGCCCGGGCCTTTCGTTCATTGGCGCTTGTCCTGACCGTGGCCTCCGCCACCGCCCGGTGCGGCGTTGATGTGCGGCGCGCCGCCGCCCTGCGGCATCGCGGGCGCTGCTGCGCGCGGGGCGGCCGGGGCCGGCATCTGCGCGCGCGCGTTCATCGGCGGGCCACCGCCGCCGCGCGCCGCATTGGGCTGCGTCATGTGGGGCGTGGCACGCTCGATCCTCGGCGCAGCTGCACGCGGTTCGTCATGACCGCGGGCCACGATCGACGGCGTCTGCGTGCGGGCGCGGGCCATCGGCTGCTCGCGCACGGCCACTCTTGCGTTCCCACGCGCCAGCCGCGCGTTCTCGCGCGTCACGCGTTCCGTCACACCGGCGCGCGTCCGTTCCTCGACACGGGCACGCGACCTCTCCTCGACACCGACACGCGCCTTTGCATCGGGGAGCGCGGCGTCGCGCGCTGCCGCCGCGCGGCCGATCCGGGCCGCCGAGCGATCGATCGTCAACCGCGTCGCGAAACGCTCGTGCGATTGCCAGTAGCCGCCCCAGTAGGCTCGGCGGTGATACCAGGGACGTCCCGCATAGTAGCTCGACCAGTACGAGGTCAGCACGAACGGCACGACGGGAACGTCGATCTCGTCGACATAGTCGGGCAGATAGACGTAGCGGTTGCGGTAGAGATATTCGAGATATTGCGACGACACCCAGCCACGGTCATCCGACCAGCTCACATCGCACCAGGCGGTGCCTCTGAGACACCCATGGATGTTGACACGGGCGCCGCCGGGAATGCGGTCCACCGTTGGAAAGCCTTCACTGGGCCCTGCCCTCAGGCTGACCGTGGTAGTGACGATGCCGGGCGCCGCTAGTGCGGCGGTCGGCATCAGCAGGACGGCTGCTGCGATAAACGATCCTCTCAGTTTCATGGCAAGTTCCTCCTCATGAGCTGGAACGCCGTAGCGAAACAGGCGTTCCCTAAGGAGTGGCCGCGTTAGCCGAACGATGCAGGCGTCTCGCAGGCGCGAGACGCGCCGATCTTGTTTGTCATTCCGGGATGCGCCAACGGGACGGCGCGTAGCGCCGCCCGATGACAGGATGCGCACGCAAGCCGTTTGCACTGTCAACATCGCGCTGTCGGCACCTTCTTGCAGAGAGGCTACGGCGTAGCCGTGCAGCGACCTGAATTCCATCCACTCGATTGCAATCGATAGGCTTGGCCAACGGTAGCAATCGGAACCGTCTCACCATTCAGTTTGATTTTGAACGTCGTTCTTAGCGGCGTTCTGGAATTTGGCGCTTCGCTCATGCCCAAGCCCACAAGAGAAAGGTCGGTGGGCGCTACGCCATCGACCTCTTCTTGCAACTGCCGGCTCTGCCAGTCCGGTTCCGCCGCATTTCTGAGCAGAGGCCTTACCCTCACCCCAGAAAGCGAGCGCTCGGCTACTTGAAAGAACTGCAAAACAAGAAGACCGCCGAAAGCGGTCCCTCTGTAGCGCTGATCGAGGCTGTAGGTCCGGCTAAGCGCAACGACGCTCGCGCCCCGACGGCAATTTTCCTCTCCTGTTTGATTTTGCGGAGACCTACAAACCGGCCTAAAATGAGTTTTTAGGCTGGTCAAAATGACCACTCTAGGCACCGCACTGATTGTCGCCGGCCTGACCCTTGTCTGCGGCAGCGTGATCTTCCTTTTGTTCACAAGACGCGTGCCCTCTCAGGAGTTTTTCGAAGAAGACCTCGATCGCATCATCCCCTTGATGAGGCGCGCAGAGAACGTGGCGAGCTTTCGAGCAAGCCTCCCGAAGGCACTGAAAATTAGGCGGGCATCGGTTTATCGAGCGGTACTATCTTCGCCGTGAGGCAGTGGGAGCGAAATCGTGTTTGGCTGGTTTAAATCCGAGAAGCGGGAGCGGCGGAGGAAAATTAAGCTTGATCGCAAACACCTTGAAGCAAGGTCGCGGCGCTTTCTGAAAAGCTACCTAAACGCAGATGAAACGCGAAAGCCTCAATTCTATCGGGCTGTCGAAGAGGCGTCTAAGCAATGTCAGCCAGTGAAATCAGGTTTCACCTTCTCACCATAGCGACCTCATACATGAGGGCGCAAAACGACTGACGGGCGAGTTCGGTTCCGAGGCCGTTCAGCGGAATCGTAGCCGATGCCGGCTTGACCGGTGTGTGGAGTTGGATTGGCGAACAGCTTGGCCTTGGCCGAATTGTCGGACCAATGTTATGTTGTCCGTTATTGGTGGTAGAGCGGAAATCACGGCCGTTACGTCGCCCTGTCGGCTTCTGACCCAAAGCGGTCATGGCGTGCGAGGCCTAATTTACGTAGCTCGCAGCCCGTACGCCTCAAACCACCTCGAATTATGGTGCCGGGGGCGGTCCTCCTCCATACACTTGGACGAGGCTCGATGGGAGAAACACACGAAGCTTGCAAAGCGATGCTGTAACGCAGAACTGAATTTCGTCCGTTGCTTTTCAAATCACCTCAAGCTTGCGGACGACATCCACCAGATCTTTTGTACTTTGTTTCAGGGTACGGCCGCTCGTGTCGACAACAGCTTCTGCCTGAGCATAGAGGCTCTCCCTGCTAGTCAGGATAGAGCGGAGCTCCTCCATGGCTTTCGGGTTGCCTTTCATCGGGCGGAGGTCGCCCTGTTTGCGCACGCGCTGCATATGTTCTTCCGGGCGTGCTTTCAGCCAAACCGTGTGGAAGTGGCGCAGAAGATAGGAAAAGGTTTCAGGCTCTGCGACGATCCCGCCCGCAACGGCAAGTACGGTTTCGGAGGTGGTCGCCACGATTCTTTCGAGCGCCTGTCTTTCGAGACGCCGATAACCCTCTTGACCATACAACGCTATCACCTCGTTCGCAGCAATTCCGCTAACCTCTTCGATTTCGCGATTCAATTCCAAAAATGGCAAAGACAGCTCCTTGCTCACGATTTTTCCGAGCGTCGACTTGCCGGCTCCCCGGAGACCGATCAGGCATAGCCGCTTCTCCCGCAAGCGCGTTGCATCGCCCGGGTCGAGAAGTCGCATTACATGGCGGCGCTGGTCCAAGGTGGCCGTTCGGAAGAACTCGGAAAACCGGACGATTTCGGACGACCACGGATCATCGGCTCCGACGAGCCATTCGATGCGATGATCGAGCGCGAGCGACACTCGCCCAAGCAGAGCAATCGAGATGTTTCCCTTTCCACCCTCGAGCTGTGCCAGGTAGCGCAAAGAGACTTGGGACAATTCGGCGAGAACACGACGGGAAATGCCTCGTCGTTCGCGGGCTTTGCGGACTCGCTCTCCAACCAGCGCGACGAACTTATCGGCGCTTTCTTGTACTTGAAGCCTTCGTTCCCTCAACCGGTTGCTCTGTGAATTTCCGCTCTTTGTCACGATCCAAAACCATGCGACGGAAGCTCGCTTGAGGCGACGCTCGAAAAACCAGGTCGATTAGCTCCGCTTCCCAGAAAGCCTGACCGAATAAACGACCTGGGAAAGCCATGCCCCAAGCACGACAGCCGCCCCCGGACGACTGCTGCGTAACCCTAGCTGAACTCGGCATACTCAAGCCATAAACCTCGTTGTCAGCATAGTTATTCGCCTGCGATTTGCACATTTTATCGTCCGGCCGGCAATCCTAGGTCCGGCCGGAAATGAGCAAGCGTCCTTTCGCAGGGAAGATCCAGGACTGGTGTCCTTCGTGAGGGTAAACGTGCGTGCCCCACTGACCTCCTGTTGGCGACCGTTAAAACAGGGAGTGCCGCGAAGCCTCGGACGGTCCGACGCGCCGAGGAGGGCACTCCCAAAAAATTTATTCCAGCGCTCTTACGGGCAAGCCCATCAAAGACTGTCTGAATTCTGCTTGGGGACAGTTGAGAGCTGCAGCGCAACCAGAGCATTGTGTATTTTAATGCTTGCCAACGATGCAATGTGCATTATCATGCACTTTGTCTTTCAGGCGAAAAAAGAACGGGGAGGGGTTCTTTGAGACGACAGCCGTAGAGATTTCGTTCTCCGACGGGCTTATTTACCCACCAAAAAGATCAGCGCATTTTCGGAAAAATCGTGCATGCCGCGAGAGCGTCGTCGCGCGATGACTTCATCAAAAAACGGGAGGAAACAGATGAGACCGAATCGCTTGCAATTGGAGAAGCACAAGTCACTGTTTGGTTTAATGGCCGCCTTGATGTGTTCCTGTGCCTTCATTCCATCAGGGGCCGCGGCTGCGCCGCTTCCGAGCTGCAGCGGCCTCGCCGCAGAACTGTTGGCGGGCGAAGGCGTGAGCGCCGCGACCTCGGCCGTCCAGCCAACGGCTGGTGGGCACCTGTCCTACTGCCTCGTCAACATCACGGTTTCCGAGTTGGCTGGTCAGAAAGACGGATATCTGCCGGGTCAGAAGCAGATGATCAATATTGGAATCGGTCTGCCGCTGAGCCCCGCCGACGGCGGGACTGGGGGTTCGGTCGGCGCCTGGAATAAACGCATCCAGGATCTCGGCGGCGGCGGATACGCCGGATCGGTGGGGCCGGTTACGCCGGCGACGGACGCGAGGTATGTCGGCTCGTCGACGGATACGGGGCACCCAGCCTCGGCCGGCGGCACGTTTGCCTTGAACCCGGACAATACCTTGAATTTGGGCCTGATCAGGGATTTCGCGTTCAACGGGATTCACCAACAAGCCGTTTGGACAAAAAAGCTAACCGCGATGTATTACGGCGAGGGGCCGAAATTCACCTATTGGAACGGCTGCTCGACGGGCGGTCGTCAAGGTCACCAACAGGCACAGAAATATCCCAACGACTTCGACGGAATTCTTGCTGGTGCTCCTGCTTTCAATTGGGACCGCTTCATCCCGGCAGAGCAATGGGGTGAGGTCGTCATGAACCAGGAAGTCGGGGCGCCGATTTCCGTTGCGAAGCTCCAGGCCACGACGCAGGCATCGGTCGCTGCCTGCGACGCGCTTGACGGGATCACCGACGGCGTGATCCAGGATCCGCGCGCCTGCCATTTCAAGGCGAGTTCGCTTACCTGCACCGGGAATCCCGCCCTTTGCCTGACGTCCGCCGAAGCGAGCGCGGTCAACAAAATCTGGGATGGTCCTCCGGGACCGAAGGCCGGCGAACGGCTGTGGTTCGGTCTTGAACGGGGCACGACCTTCCTGGGGCTGGATGGCCCATCGCCATTTTCCATCTCCACGCAATGGCTGCAGTATTGGGTCCATCAAAATCCCGCTTTCGACTGGCACACCATCACGGAGGCGAACTTCGCCCAGGAATTCCAACAGTCAGAACTCAAATTCCATGACGTGATCGGAACGGACGACCCTGACTTGTCTAGATTCCGCGAAAGCGGAGGCAAGATGATCATCTATCACGGGCTGGCTGATCTCTTGATCATGCCGCGAGGTTCCTACAACTACTACAATCGTGCCACCAAGCATGCCGGCGGACTTTCGCAAGTTCAAAAATTCTATCGTTTCTTCCCGTATCCCGGCAACAGCCACTGCGGCGGCAATCCCGACCAGCCGAATGCCCCGTTGATCGACTCCTCGAGCTCAGGTGGCTTGTTCCAGGCTCTCGTCAATTGGGTTGAGCACGACGCAGCGCCGGAACTCGATCATCGCCTACAATAACGCGAACCCGGCATCGGCGACGGTCAGTCGTCCGATCTGCAAATATCCGGACAAACTCGTCTACAAGGGCAAAGGCAGCACGAACGTTGCTTCCAGCTTCGTTTGCCAACATGAGTCGCATGATGAATTGATGGCAGAGGAAAAAACGCTTCCGGACGCGGACCTCGTTGAGGACCGTCACGATAATCAGGACCACGAGCACGGTCACGACCATTGATCGCGGTTGGGTAGTCGACGAAAGAGCGCGTGTGACCCGGTGCTCACGCGCGCTCTTTTGCTGTGACCATTTGCGGAAGTTATTCGTGAATGCAGGAAGAACCCGCGCGACCGAAAGTCAGCTTCTGGCACCAAGCGGACGTGTCGGCAAAGCGGACTTACCGCAGACATCGCCGAAGCGCCGCGAATGACCCCTAAGCGGACATCGATCGCGTCGCTCCCCGTGTCCTCAAGTGCTCTATCAGGTTCTTGGCGTGCGGCGATAAATCCTCGAACCGCCGCACGCAAATCACAAGTTTTCGTACTGCCCAGCTATCCGTGAGTTGAACCACCTGGATCGCCAGTTTTTTTTGTTGATGCAAAGCCGTTTCGGGAATCACGGCGATGCCGACGTGGCTTTCGACCATCCGGCAGACGGTATCGAGGCTGCTTAAACGTACGCGAAGCTTCAATGACCGTCCCGCTCGCGCCGCATGCTGGCCGATATACAATTGAAGCGGGTTTGAAATTTTCAATCCGATGAATTCGTGATCGAGCGCCTCGGCGAACGCGAGCTTGCGACGATGGCTGAGCGGGTGGCCGTTCGGCACGATCAGGACGAGACGATCGGTTGCAAAAGGAATGCTCTCCACTTCGGCAATGTCCACCAGGTCCACCACGATGCCGATCTCGGCCAGGCCAGCCGCAACCGCAGGCACGATCTCATGGCTGGAGCGCTCCTCCAGATCGATGTCGATTCCGCGATTTGCCGCCAGAAACGTCGCCAGCGCCTCCGGCAGGAACTCGGCCAGGCCGGCGGTGTTGGACAGGACCCGCACATGTCCTTTGAGGCCGCCCGCATATTCGCGAAGTTCGCCCCGCATGTTTTCCAACTGCTGCAGTATAATGCGTGCGTGATGAACCAACGCACGGCCGGCGGGCGTCGGCTTGACACCCCGCGATCCCCTTTCGAGCAGAGTCGTACCAAGCGTATCTTCCATGCCTCGGATGCGCTCGCTCGCGGATGCCAACGCCAAATTGGCCTGCTTGGCCCCGAGCGTAATGCTGGAGGTCTCAACCACCTGAAGAAACAGACGGAGATCGGTCAGGTCGAAACGCATGACATCCCTCATCTTTGAGGATAGCCGCTTCGTCCCAGCCGAAGGGAGGCTGAGGAACTTCCACATTGTCGTTTATGAAGGGCGAGATCAACCTGTGCGGGCGCCTTGGGATTGCGTTTCGCGTCTGGTTGAAGTCCGTCGTCGTGCATTGCGGACGAACAATCAGCCTCTCAGCGGGAGGTTGGATCATGATTACGATGACACGTCGCACCGCGCTGGGTGGACTTTCAGCCCTTATCTCCGCGCCGCTTTTCGCCCAGCCGCCATGGCCAAATCGTCCGATTAAACTGGTGGTCGGTTTTCCGGCGGGCGGCCCGGTTGACACGGTGTCGCGCATCGTCGGCGAGACCTTATCGAGGAGGCTTGGCCAGCCGATCGTGGTGGAGAACAAGCCCGGAGCAACCGGCACCATAGCCGCTGCCCAGGTCGCCCACGCCACGCCCGACGGCTACACGCTCACCGTGCTGCCCGGAACGTTTGCGGCCAGCGCCGCGATGTTTCGTAAGCTGCCTTACGATCCCTTAAATGACTTCTCCTGGATCAGCACCATTGCGGAGTTTCCGTATTTGATGGCGACGTATTCCGGTCATCCGTGTGCATCTATTGCGGATCTCGTCAGCAACGCAAAGTCGACGAGCACCCCTTTGCATTTTGGAACCTCGGGCGTGGGCTCCGTCCAACACCTCTCCGGCGAACTGCTCGCGAGCATCGCTGGCATCAAGCTTCAGCACGTCCCTTATCGGGGCGGGATGCCGGCCATAACCGACCTTCTGGGAAAGCGTCTCGACCTTGTGATCGATCAACCCACGGCTCTCCTGGAATTCATACGAGATGGCCGGCTACGCGCGCTGGCGGTCACCGGCTCGAACCGCTTCTTTGCGTTGCCCGACGTCGCGACGGTCTCGGAAGCAGGGTTTCCCGACTACCATGTGACGTCCTGGCAGGGACTTGCCGGCCCAGCGGGACTGGCCCCGGTGATTTTGGATCGGCTGAATTCGGAGTTGGCCGGAATTCTCGCCGAGCCGCAGTTCGGCGAGAGACTTCGCGCACTTGGAGACGAACCCAAAATATCCGCAGGCGAGGCATTCAGGGCTCGGGTTGCGAGCGACATCGACGTCTGGACCAAGGTCGTTGCCGATGCAGACATCGAACGGAATTAAAGTGCGCTCAAGCCCGCGTTTTGAAGGTGTCTACGCCAATCTTCCGACGCCGTTTACGGACGACGGCAATAGCGTTGATTTGTATCGCCTGCACTCGCTGATCGATTTCCTTCTCGACAAGCAGATAGCTGGGATCGCTTGTCTTCTCAGCTCGGGCGAATATCCCTATCTGAGCCATTCGGAGCGGCTGGAATTCGCCGCCGAACTCTTGCACTACGTTTCTGGCCGGGTGCCGGTCATTGTCGGCGTCTCCGCCCTGACCACGGCGGAGGCGATCGCTTTTGCGGTTCACGCCGAAGCCGTCGGAGCTGCGGCCGCGATGATCATGCCTATGCAATATTGGCTGCTGAGACATGACGAAGTGATGGATTATTTTTGCGAGATATCCCGCGCCTGTTCTTTGCCGCTAGGCATATATGACAACCCGAGCCTGCGCGGCGCTTCCTTTAGTGCTGAAATGTATGGCACACTGGTCAAGGAAGCTCGCATATCGCTAAGCAAAGACAGTTCGGGAGATATCACGAAGGTTCGCGATGTCGCGCGCATGTGCGGCGGCAGGGTTTCTGTCCTGCACGGCAATCATATGGAAATGTTGCCCGCATATCTCATGGGAGCGGCCGGGGTTTGCACTGCCATTGCCAGCATTTTCCCGGGCGCTTGCCGCAAATTATACGATCTCGGCGTCAAGGAGCAGCGATGGGAGGAGGCCCGGGAATTCTTCGACCGCGTCGAACCCGTGTTCCGATTTTTTCACGAGCATTCGCTCCCCCGCTGCGTCAAGGAGGCGTCCCAAATGCTTGGCAGGCCATTGGGTCCACAACGCAAGCCCCTCGCCGGACTTCCATCGGCTGAACGCCGGCAGCTTGAGGAGTTGCTGGGGCGATACAGGCACGCGATCGACTAGTTCGAGGCGTTAATCGATTCTATCCGAACTTCCGGTATTGATGCTGTGGACGGCTCCTCCACCGGCACGAACGTGCCATGGATGTGGGGGCTGCTAAGGCTCCCACGATTCAGAGGAGCGAGCCATGCAGACGATCACGACCATCGGTTTAGACATCGCCAAGTCGGTTTTCCAGGTCCACGGAGTTGATGCCGCCGGCCGGGTGGTCATCCGCCGCCAGTTGAAGCGTCGCCACGTGCTGGCGTTCTTTGAGAAGCTGCCACCATGCCTGGTTGGCATCGAGGCTTGCGCCTCGTCTCACCATTGGTCGCGCGAGCTGCAGGCACTGGGCCATACCGTGCGATTGATGCCGCCGGCATACGTGAAGCCCTACGTCAAACGGCAGAAGAACGACATGGCTGACGCGGAAGCGATTTGCGAGGCGGTCACCAGAGCCAACATGCGGTTCGTGCCAACCAAGACGCCTGAGCAGCAGAGCTGCCTGATGCTTCACCGGACCCGTCACCTGTTCATCCGGCAGCAGATCGCGGTGATTAATTCGATCCGAGCGCACCTCGCCGAGTTCGGCATTGTCGCGCCGGTCGGGCGGAAAGGGGTTACGGAACTGCTGCAGATTGTTGCCGACCCGAGCGACCAGCGGGTGTCTGAGGTTGCCCGTGCGTGCCTTGCCGCGCTCGGTACTCAACTGCTCAATCTCAAGAAGCAGATCTTGGACTTCGATCGGATGATCATGGCCTGGCATCGGTCCAACCAGACGAGCAGGCGCCTTCATTACATTCCCGGGGTCGGTCCGATGCTGGCGACCGCCTTGGTCGCGAGTGTTGCCGACCCCAGCACCTTCCGATCAGGACGTAACTTCTCGGCCTGGATTGGGCTCGTTCCCAAACAGCACTCAAGTGGGGGCAAGGAGCGGCTCGGCGGCATCAGCAAACAGGGGGACCGCTATCTGCGCGGCCTGTTCGTGGCCGGAGCACTTGCCGTCATCCGCTATGCCAAGATCCATGGCACCGGGCATCGGCCGTGGCTCACAGCGTTGTTGGCACGGCGTCCGACCAAGGTCGCCGCCATTGCACTTGCCAACAAGATTGCGCGGATGGCCTGGGCCATGATGGCCAAGAGTGAGCGTTACAAACAACCCGCAGCGCTTGCGCGGTAACGAGATCGCGCCGGATGCCCGGCGTGATGTGAAGGTTGGGAGGGCGAACAGCACGTAATGCAGAGCCGGTCGATCCGGCGATCAGGACAACCCACTTGTGCCATCGCATCGTCGAATGCGCGGTTTTGACCGGGACCTGATCCGCGGAGGGCATTATGGCCAGCGGTCATGTGAACCGCACCTCAAGGCCGAACACATGGCAGCACCGACCAAGCCTGCGACGTGAAGATTCTTCTTGCCAACCCGGAGCCGTCCACACATGGCACTTAACGGACTTGGCCGACCTCGTCGAGGATGTCCGCTTCTGAGGGCAGAACGGGCGTCCCGTCGTCACGCTGCGACGTCGGCTTTTGATGCTGTGGACGTTGTCACGCGCGCGGCTGTCTAGGCGTGTCGCTCAGAGCCGAATTGATCAAGGTCGCAAACTCTGAAATCAAAAATGGCTTGCGAAGCACCGGCTTGTCGTTGAACAACTTTGGCCGCCCGGCTGGGCCGTAACCACTGACGAATACGAACGGCAGACCTCGCGCGGTAACGATCTCTGCGATGGGACTGATGGGGAAACCGCCGATATTGATGTCGAAAATCCCCAAGTCGAATGCGGAGGTGCGGGCCAACGGTTCGGCCGATTGAATGCTACCGGCTTCGGCAACAACTCGATGCCCAAGCTCCTCAAGCATTTCGACGATCATCATCCGGATCAGGGCCTCGTCCTCAACCAAAAATATAGATATGCCCGGCATTTAACTTTGACCGGGAGCAGCGACGTTAAGAAGTTGGGAGATGGCGGTCAAAATTTGCGCGGGGGCAAACGGCTTCTCCAGAAGGATGCTGTTGGGAACGCCGTGCGAGGCCCAATCGTTCGCGGCGGCGCCCGTCATGTAGACGATTGGAAACGCGGGGTCGATCTCCCGGGCCTGTTTTGCAACCTCCCAGCCGTTCACGCGTCCTTTAAGAGTGATATCCGCGACGAGCGCCCGGTAATTCACGACCTTGCCCCTCAACAAGGTTAAGGCTTCCTCAGCCGACGGCGCGATAGCGGTTTCAAACCCGCCCTCCCGCAATGCGTCGTCCACAATGTCCTGGATTAATGCGTCGTCTTCAACGATGAGGATGACCGGCGGCCCATGCACCACTATTCCCCCTGCCAAAAGTTCCATGCGCAAACGCGCAGCGGGGCCGTTTGTTCCGCATGAAAGTACATAAACGAAATTAGACCCCAGTGCCGACGCCAGGTTCATTTTGATAGCATTTCTGCTGTTGGCACGGGGAACGCTCGAAAGATCGGCATGGCTACCGCCAGATCCGCTCGCGCTACCAGTGCCGCGCTGCAAGCAGGATGACTCGCGCGGGTCAGGCGATTGGACTGCAACGCAGGTCATCCAGCGCGCCCGGGCGTCAGGGTCTATGCGCCGTGCAAAGAATGCCTCGGCAAGGGACGAGTTCAAACACCACTCCGTGACGGTCAAACGAATGCTGGCGCGGCTTGACCTCACGCGCCTCGAGAGCGCCTATGCAAAGGTCAGGGATCGGCTCGGCCCAGAAAGGTCGGAGTGCTTCGAGGCCGCTCTTGTCGTTGAGCAATTGAGGTCGATGTGGCGCCCCGATCGAGTTCGGATCGTTTTGCTGGCGGAATCGCACGTCTGGACTTCGCGAGATGAGGCAGCAAGCCAGGTGCATCACCCTGATCGGGTTGTGACAGGCTTCGCCCGGTTCATCTATTGCCTGGGCGGTGACGAACCAACACTGGTCACCCCCGCGGTTTTTCCTAATTATGGCGCCACGCAGTACTGGAAACTACTTCACGACACAGTGCGCGGGCCCCACCAGTCGCACGCCGGCCTAATGAAAGGCGGTGAGACCAACGCCGCCAAGCGAATTGAGAACAAGCTTGAATTGCTCAAGAACGTTCGACAAGCCGGGATTTGGCTGGTCGATGCGAGCCTTCCGGCCGAGAAATCTCTGAAAAAGCCGCTCGCTTACCGTCCAGCACGAAGCCGGCGGATGGTCAACGTCTCGCTGCGCGCGGGTTTGCTTCACCCAGCCGTCGCTGCGTCCGGACGCGAAGTACAACGCCCCGAAGTCAAACGTGAAGCTGCTCAAAACTTCTTTGATATTGGCTCCTATGCATGTTCCAACTCTGGCTGACAGGGCGCATCGGCCGATAGGCCCGTTCGCAATTCGACGGTCGAATTTTCATGAGTGTTGTCCGTTGCAGGCTCCGGCTCTTTGATCCCGAACCACGCCACGTAGAGCGCCGGGAGGAACAGAAGCGTCAGCATGGTGCCCATGATGATGCCGCCCATCATCGCGTAGGCCATCGGTCCCCAGAAAATCTCGCGCGCGATCGGGATGAGCGCGAGACTTGCGGCAGCCGCGGTTAGCATGATCGGCCGCATGCGATGCTCGGTCGCTTCCACCACCGCTTCCCATGCAGGACGCCCCGCCTTCCTCAGATCTTCGATTTGCACGATCAGGATGACCGAGTTGCGGATCAGGATGCCGATCAGCGCCAGCACACCGAGGATTGCAACGAACCCGAGCGGCGCACCGCTTGGCAGCAGGGCCATGACGACACCGATCAAGGCAAGGGGGGCCACTGCGAACACCAGGAACAGCCGGTGGAAGCTTTGCAACTGAATCATCAGGATCGTCGCCATAATGAAGAGCATCAGCGGAACGACCGCTTCGATCGGGGCCTGGCTCTTCGCGCTTTCCTCGACCGAGCCCCCGATCGCGACCGAGTATCCGGCCGGCAGTCCTTTTGTGAACTCGCTCACCTTCGACGCGAGTTGGTCCACGACCGTCTTCGCCTGCACGGTGTCGAGGATACTTGCCTTGAGCGTGATCGTGGGAAGCCGCGATCGCCGCCAGATGGTCGGCTGCTCGATTTCATAGCGCAGCGTGGCGACCGCTCCGAGCGGCACCGATTGGCCGCCAAGGCCGGTCAATTGCAGGTCGCGCAGCGTATCGATCGATGCGCGCTCCGGTGCGGTCGCACGTCCCGTCACATTCACAAGGTAAATGCTATCGCGCACTTGGGTGATCGAGGAGCCGGCAAGGACGCCGTTCAACGTCGTCGCGATGGCCTCGGAACTCACACCCAGCTGGCGCGCCTTGTCCTGCAGGACATCGACCTTGACGACGCGCGCCGGCTCCATCCAGTCGAACACAACATGATCGAGGTGCGGATTGGCGCGTACAATGCCGGCGAGCTTTTGGGAAAACTCTCTCACCTTGGCGATATCGGGTCCGCTCAGCCGGTATTGCACGGGACGTCCGACCGGAGGTCCGACCTCGAGCAGCTTGACGAAGGTATCGGTGCCCGGAAAGGTCTTTCTCAGATAGGTCTCGAATTGCCCCTTGACGCGATCACGCGCGGCAATGCCGCCCTTGGTCACGACGACCATCTGACCAAACCAGGCGTTCGCCGTCTGCACGTCGAACGAGAGCACAAATCTCGGAGCGCCGGTTCCGACATAGGTCGACCAATGGTCGACACCGGGATTGCCCTGTAGCTGTTCACGCTCGAAGCGGGCGATTTGCGCATTGGTCTCGGTGATCGAGGCGTTTTGCGGCAGATTCCAGTCAATGACCAATTCGGCACGGTCCGACGACGGAAAGAACTGCTGCTGCACGAATTGCATGCCGAACAGGGCGAGCGCAAACGCCGCGAGCGTCACCCCGACGGTGATCCAGCGATGACGCATGCAAACCAGAAGCAGGCGGGCGAACGTCTGCCCAAGCCGGCCTTTAAATTCATGATGGCCTTTCATCCTGGCCGGCAGAATTGTGACGCCAAGCAAGGGCGTGAAGAGCACGGCGACAATCCACGACACGAGCAGCGAGACGGCAATGACCACGAACAAGGTGTAGGTGAATTCACCGGCGTTGCTGGTGTTGAGGCCTATCGGGATGAAGCCGGCGACGGTGACCAGCGTGCCCGTCAGCATCGGAAAGGCC
The DNA here is from genome assembly GCA_963788885.1 of uncultured Alphaproteobacteria bacterium. Lineage (GTDB taxonomy): Bacteria > Pseudomonadota > Alphaproteobacteria > Rhizobiales > Xanthobacteraceae > Bradyrhizobium. Next base: position 374,502 of record CAWBIR010000008.1, read on the forward strand.
GTGGAAGTGTAAACGTTGGTTGCGGCTTTCTCCAGGGGATCGCCGACTTCGAGCCGCGCCACCATCATTTCGACCGCGATCATGGCGTCATCGACCAGAAGTCCGAGCGCGATGATCAATGCTCCAAGCGAAATGCGCTGCAGCGAGATTCCTGCATACGCCATCACCACGAACGTGATCGCCAGAACCAAGGGTATCGCGATCGCAACGACCAGACCGGCGCGAACGCCGAGGCTCAAGAAGCTGATGGCGAGCACGATGACCACCGCTTCGAACAGCGCTTCCGTGAAGCCCGACACCGCGTGCTCGACAATGACCGGCTGGTCAGCGACGAGATGAACTCCGAGGCCGATCGGCTGCTCGGCCAGAATCTTCGACATTTCATCTTTCAGCGCCTCGCCGAATTTCAGCAAGTTTGCGCCCGACTTCATCCCGATCGCGAGCGCGATAGCGGGTTGACCGTTGAAGCGAAACAGCGTCGTCGGCGGATCGGCGTAGCCGCGCGTGATGGTTGCCACATCTGTCAGTGGGAAGAACCGGTCGTTGACCCTGAGATTGATCGACTTCAGGTTTTCCTCGGATGCGAATTGACCGTTGACCCGCACGCTGATGCGCTCCGGTCCCTCTTGGAATACGCCGGAGGGCGCGACGGCATTTTGCGCCTGTAGCGAGGAGACGATTGAACGGGTATCGAGGCCTAGCGCCGCGATCTTCCGGGTCGAGAATTCCAGGAATATCATTTCATCCTGCGCGCCGAGAATATCCACCTTGCCGACATTGGGCACGGTCAGAACTTTTGCGCGAATGTCCTCGACGCGGTCGCGCAACTGGCGCTGGGTCAGGCCATCGCTGGTGAAAGCGTAGATGTTGCCGAAGACGTCGCCGAAGCGGTCATTGAAGCCCGGCCCGATCACTCCTTGCGGGAAATCGCCCTTGATGTCCGCAATCATGTTGCGGACGCGCGCCCAGGTCGGGGCGACGTCGGCAGCCTTCGTGGTGTCGCGCAGATAGACGAAGACGGTTGTCTGGCCCGCCACGGTGACGCTCTTGGTATAGTCGAGCGACTCCAGCTCTTCGAGCTTCTTCTCGATTCTGTCGGTGACCTGGTGGGTCATTTCCTCGGGCGAAGCGCCCGGCCACTGCGCCCCGATTACCATGGTCTTGATGGTGAAATCCGGATCCTCCTGCCGACCTAACTGCAGGTATGCGAAGAGACCGGCCGCCATGAAGGCGATCATGAAATACCAGACAAGCGAACGATGCCCGAGTGCCCAGTCGGAAAGATTGAAGGTTTTCATGGCGTAGAATCCTGTTCGATGCGGACTTGCTGTCCTTGTTTGAGGCTGTGGATCCCGGCAGTCACGATGCGGGCTCCCATGGAGAGACCGCCGGTGACCCGGATCCCTCCTTCGTCCTCGGAGAGATCGACCTTGCGGAGCGAAACCGTGCTTGTGGGAGCGTCGATGACCCAGACGGAGGTCTCAGCGCCCTCTTTGAGGACGGCGGACGCGGGCACTCGGAGAACTGAGCTGTGACCCGTGTTGAGCCTCGCTGTGATGGTGCTTCCGAGCCGGAAGCCTTCAGGCGGATCATTCAACGCAATGCGAACGCGGCGCATGCGAGTCACCTGATCGGCTTGCGGCGCAATTTCGCGAATTTGGCCTTGGACTTGAACAGCGGGAAGCAACTGCAAGCTGACGGTGAACGGCAAACCGACGGTCAAAGGCACCGGGAAGTCCGCACCGATATCGACCACAGCCTCGCGGACGTCCGGTCGCGCCACGGTCACGATACTCTGACCCGGCGAGGCGACTTGTCCCACCTCGGCGCCCACGGTCGTGACGACGCCCGCGAAATCGGCCTTCACCTCTGCATAACCGAGCTGCTCGATAGCCTTCGTTAAATTCGCGCGGGCGCGAGCGGTCGATGCTTGTGCGCCCTCGCGCACCTGCTCGGCGTCGTCAAGCGTCTGCTTCGTCGTGGCATCGGTTTTGATCAGGATCCGTTTCCGTTCCTCGGTCCCTACTGCGTTTTCAAGCAGGGCCTGGGCTTTCGAAAGGTCCGCTTTCGCTGACCGCACCGCGAGTTCGAGAGCAGTGGGGTCAATTGCAGCAACCGTCTGCCCCGCGGTGACCAGATCGCCGACGTTGACTGGACGCGCAATCAGGCGCCCCAACACGCGGAAGCCGAGATTGGTCTCGTAGCGAGGCTGGACGGTCCCAACCGCCATCGTGCTCCCCGATGCGGCCGGTTGCAGGACGGTTGATAGCACGGGCCGGACGGGCTCCGGCGCCTTCGCCTCCTGCTTGCATCCGGCCATCGCCAACGCCGAAGCGATGGCGCTTGCAACGACAAAAAATCGTGTTCTCATGACCGATCTCCAGCAAATGTCACGGGCTGGCCGGAGCTCAGCAGCTTGCCTCCGTCGATGACGACGCGGTCTCCAGCCTCCAGCCCTTCCTTGATGAGCACCGCTCCGGCTTCATAAGCATCGACGGTGACCGGCTTCAGCGACGCTGTCTTTGTTTTGGGGTCGACGATCCAGACGGCGGGCTTTGCGCCGACCGCCGTCAGTGCGGTCCACGGCAAGGTGATCTCCGTGGCCGGTTTGGTCCCGGCGGTTCCCGTGATGGCGCTTCCAAGCGTCATCGCAGGGGGCGGGTTTTGGATCGCGACTTTCACGCGAACCGTGGAGCTCTTGGGGTCGACGGCAGGTGATATCTCCCGGACGTAGCCGACGCCGGTGACGTCCGGACCCGAGACTAACGCCAGCGACACGCGGCCTCCCGCCATATCGCCCAAGAACATGGATTCGGCGACATCGAAGACGGCGTCACGTTCGCCATCTTGCGCCAGCGTGAAAACCGGTTGGGCCGCCTGCACGACTTGCCCGACCTCGACGTTTCGCGCTGTAATCACACCCGCACTGCGGGCGTGCAGTTCGGTATCGCCAAGCGCCTCGCGCGTCCTTCCCAGCTCCGCCGTTGCCGATTCAAGCGTGCTTTGTGCGGTTCGCAATTGCTCCTGCGCTTGGTCGTAGGCGACGCGTGTGGTGAAGCCGCTCGACAGGAGATTGCTCTGGCGGTCAAAGGTCGCCTGCGCCACGCGCAATTGGGCCTCGGTCGCGGCCACCGTCGCGGTCGCGGCTTCAAAATCGGCCTGCTGCTCGGCAGGATCGAGCCGGGCCAGGAGGTCGCCGGCTTTGACCTGGGCGCCGACATCCACAAGCCGCTCAAGGACGCGTCCGTTGACCCGGAACGACAGGTCGGCACTGAAGCGCGCCTGGACTTCGCCAGTTAGCGTTACGGCAGCCTGTCCGTCCCGCGGCTGCACAAGCTCGGTATGCACCAATGCGGCACGCTCGGCAGGAGCCGCGGTGCGGTCATTGCAGGCGCTCAATGACGTCGCGAGCAGCGCGGCTGCAAGCGCCGCACCTCGCCGCTTCATGATGGATCGGCCGACCCTTTGGCCGGCGTCCTGGCAGGGCTGAAATCGGTGTTTCATCGCGGTTCCTGGAATGGCGAGCGGTCGTCGCTCGCTCGGTTTGTAATAAATGCACTATACGGTTTAGTGTATTTATAGAGCGGATGTTCAGGCCCGTCAAGATCCTTGCATTATGGTAATCGAAGACTTGGCGTTCAGGGATGCACGCCGGTGCCTGCGGCACCGGGGTGCCCTTGATCGTTTGCTCCGGCTAGTCGGAGGAACAAACTAGAATGCGCCTGTAACCATGGCGCCTGTAGGCGGAGACGTAGTAGCAGCCATCAGCTTGCGCGTAGGAATTGCCGTCGTAGGCCCCATAACTTCCCCAGTGGCCGTGTCGCCAGCCGACATGACCGTAGCCATGGTTCGCGTGGCTGTTGTTGACGTAGTTTTTGGTGGTGTTGCTGAAGGCTGAAGCACGATTTTCGAAACCGTGAAGGTTGCTCTGCACAGCATAATCGATACCCCGGCCGCCCGGCGCGCCATCGAGACGAGAGAACCGAGGCGGGGCATCTGGGCCACCGTGAGCAGGACCAGCTTCGAGCCCACGGGGAGGCCCACCGAAGCTGCGCGCGGGCGGAGGACCACCGAGAGGAGGTCCGCCGGCGCCAAGTCCTGAAGGCGGTCCACCAAGGGGCGGACCGCCAGGGCCCATGAGAGGAGGACCGGGTAGCTGTGCGAGCGCCGCATTTGGTATGATGACGGCCGTGCCGAGCAGGACGCTCGCGGACAGGGTCAGCAGAGTTTTCTTCAACATTCCATATCTCCTTTTGAGCTAGATGCGGGTTTTGCGAGCAACGACGCGAGGACGTCCGCCTCGTCGGTAGTGCGGTCCGCTCCGAAGGAGTGGGCCTCGTCCGGCGCGTTTGATCCCGGAGTAGGCCCATGCAGGCCCCACGGAGTGCCTGCGGCATTCGGGAGCTGCCGTGTCGTGGTCTGCTTGGACGAACTGATCTTTTTCAGTCGCCGCCGCGTCCTCGTGCGACGCGAAGCGACTGCCCTGTTGGCCCGCCGCTCGCGTTCGGTGAGCAGAAACACCAAAAGAAACGATGAGTATTCGGGGCCAAAGCCGTATTCGAGCCGACCGCCCAGGCTCTCGATCAAATCGCGAACGATGCCGAGGCCCCGCGCCGGCTTCAACCGCCCGGCGAGCGAACCATTGTCCGCAATGATGCAGTTGACCACCTGGTCTCTCAGCGACAACCTGATCTTGATCTCTCCAGCTCGGCCGTCGAAGCACGCATGCCGCGCTGAATTCGTCAGCAGCTCGTGGACGGCCATCCCGAGACGCCAGCACCGCTCCGCTTCGAGCGGCAAGGTATCGGCTTGAAACGAGAGATGGACGCCGATCGGTTCCAAACGGGAGCGGGTTGTCGCGAGGCAAAGCTGGCGCAGATATTGGGCGGCGTCGATAAGCGCATCGCCTTCCGGAATCGTGAGAACGCGATGCACATTGGCCTGCTCCTGAAGCAGATCGGCGATATTGCCCAACGCAACCTTGGCCTCCGGATGCTCCGCCCGCACCGCGGCGGCGGTCACAACGTCGATTGCGGAGGCGAGCTGGTTATTAACCCTGTGGGTCAATTCGCGGACAAGGGTCCGTTCATCCAGGTCGGGCGGAAGTGCCAAAGCAGCACGGGTCACGACGATCTCCTAAATACACTACACCGTATATTTCATTTTATTTGCATTTTCGTTCATGCCATGTCAACTAGGAACCGGATGAGACTTGAAATTAATCGCACCATCGTGATCGTAGGGACAATCATGACCAAAGACAGAAACTCGAAACGACCGCAGACCCGTTTCGGCAGGGGCAGGCCGCCCAAGGACGCTCGCGACGCCAAAAGCCGTATTCTCGATGCGGCCCAACAGGTTTTTCTCAAGCAAGGTTACCAAGGCGCCAGTGTCGATGAGATCTCGGAGATGGCGCCGGCGAGCAAGCCGACGATTTATGCTCACTTCGACGGCAAGGAGGCTACTCTTCGAGGCGGTGGTCGCCCGCGTCATCACCGGACTGACGAACTTCGAGGACTACGAGCCCAGTGGACGCTCGGTGACGGACAAGCTCACAAGCGTCGGCACCGAGCTCGTAGAGAGATTCCTTGAGGACACCGTCGGCGTAACGCGCGCCACGATTGCCGAAGCCGACAAATTCCCGGCCTTGAGCCGCAATGTCCATGAGGCAGGCCGAGATCGGGCTGCGGCTGCCGTCTCTCATGTCCTGAACGATGCGACCCATACGCTTCAGCGCGGTCCAAAGGGGCCGTTCAGCACCAAGCGAAGCCTCGCCACCGCTCAGATTTTCATGGATCTCATTCTGCTCCCAATGCTGATGCGAGCTCTGATGGGGGAGGACGCAAAACATCTTCGAAAGGAATTGCCCGGTTTCGTGCGGGAACGCGTCAATTTTTTCCTGGCAGCTTGTGAAACGGATTGGGGGCGGTGAAGGCCTTCGCCGCCCTCGATAGTGGGTGAGACCGGAGGAGAGCGGCCTGGCGCTTCGGTGGAGCGTCGGATTCCGGATTCTGGTCGGCCAAACAGGCAACAGCCTTCGACAGCCTCACGTCCCATTTCTGCGAACGCCCGAACTGGGTCATGCCGCTCGGCTGCCACAGGCTTTTGGCTAGCCTTTTGACCTTGCGGCTCGGTTTCGGCCTGGGCGTTTTCAGCAGGTGCCAGCCTTCAGCGACTGGTGTCGAATACCACGTTCAGGCCATTTTTGATCCGTGTGGATCCGGATGTTGGTCCACTGGTTCAGCGGGACGTCGGAAGGCCGCGAACGGGCAATCGGCACGCAAGAGCACCAGTTCGCGGCAAAAGCGCCGCGACAAGAAAGCTTCCCACCCACCCGAAATACTTCAACAACGGCACGATCACCGTCTCAGCGCCGATTCTGCCGACTGCAGTTCGCGGCGGCAGGCCTCGCTGAAATGGTGCAACGGATCCATGTCGTTGATCAGGTCAGGCAGGTCGACGAACGTCCGGTTCGGGGACAGATAGGTGTCGATGATCAATCGCCCCGCTTTCTCGGCCGCTTCGATCACAGCATCGCTCGAAAGAATTTTCATACGCGCGATGAGGGCGTAAAGATCGACCAGTTTGGAAATCTCGGACTTGTCGTTGACAAGTGCATCGGCGTATAGCCGCGATGCTTCCTCGATGAAGCTCTTGTAGAGCTCTTCCCGCTGCGACGTGGCCCGCAAGGTGTGACGGACGCGGTTTTTGCGGCGCTGGGTAACCCACCCGGTGACAATCGACGCCAGCGTTCCGGAAGCTGATCCCGAAAACGACGCGAGCGCGGGAATATAAAACATATCCATCTCGTTATCTCCTTGATTGCTGGCTCACACGGCGTCTCTGCCGCGTTTGCGCAAGAATTCGGCCGCCCCACTATGGGGCAGCCCGGTTCAGTTATCTGACTCTGGTGGCCACCGGGCCGGCACTTTGTTCGAACCCGATCGGCACGCGTCGGTGAGATCGGACTTGTTCTGCCTCAGGCACTGTTCGACCTTGGTGGGGTCTGGAGTGTAGCCAGCACAGAGCCTGAAGGCGTCGGACGCACACGCGGCCCTCTGCTCGGGGGTGCCACGATTTTCCCGCGCAAAGGCACTTGTTGCGCAGAGAAATGCTGCTGCCGCTGCGATGGAACGACAGTTGGATTTCGAAATCATATCGGATCACTCCTTTGATTAGTGTCGCTTCTTGGAAGTCATTTCAGAACGGCCGCGCTGCGAAAGAAGTTGGACTCCGGCGACACTCCCGCGCTCACAAAAGCTGAACGCGGGCACCTCAACCATTCTTGCTTGACAGACCTGCTCGTTCAAGGCATAAATGCACTATACGGTTTAGTGTATTAAATCGATGTGCGAATGTCAAGGTTCTTGTTTTCAGCCGGAATCGAAGATCCTCGCCCAGGTCAACTTCAACGAAAGGATAAGTCATGAATTTCCAGCTCCGACCGCATCCGACAAAGGCGGAACAACGTCTTCCATTCGAGTGCGTCGCCTTGCTGCTGCAAGGCGGCGGCGCGTTGGGGGCGTACCAGGGAGGCGTCTACGAGGCCTTGGCCGAAGCCAATATCCATCCCGATTGGATCGCCGGCATCTCGATCGGAGCCATCAATGGTGCCATTATTGCAGGCAATCCGCCCCATTCTCGAGTTCGATCGGCTGCGCGAGTTTTGGACGCAGGTGACTTCAAGCGCTCCTTGGGATTGGTCAAGCAACCCGTTGGTGGATTTGGCGCGAAACGACCACTCACGCAATCTGCTCAACCAGATGAGCGCCAATCTTGCTGCCTCGTTCGGCGCAACAGGATTCTTCTCGGCGCGCCCGTTGATGCCCTGGCTGCAACCGGGCGGGACGCTCGGGGCGACCAGCTTCTACGATACGAAATCGCTCAGGGACACGTTGGAGCGCCTAGTGGATTTTGATCGCATCAATGCCGGGATCACGCGCTTCAGCGCGGGGGCTGTCAATGTCAGGACCGGCAACTTCGCCTACTTCGACAGCACCACTCATACGATCAGGCCGGAGCATGTCATGGCAAGCGGGGCGCTCCCACCAGGCTTTCCATCAGTCGAGATCGATGGCGAGCAGTACTGGGATGGCGGCCTCGTGTCCAACACGCCGCTGCAGTGGGTGATTGAGAACGATCCCCGCCGCAAGGACACGCTCGCGTTCCAGGTCGATCTTTGGAGCGCGCAGGGGCAGCCTCCGCGCAACATGGCGGAAGTCGCCACGCGTCAGAAGGAGATCCAATTTTCGAGCCGCACGCGGGCGAGCACCGGCCAGTTCAAGAGCGTGCACAGAGTACAGCGTGCCCTTGCGGCCCTGCTGCGCAGACTTCCTACTGATCTTGAGGAGAACGATGATTTGAATATCCTGAAGTCGGTCGCCAGTGAGAAGGTGTACAACATCATCCAACTGATCTACCGGGCTCGGAACTACGAGGGTCATTCGAAAGACTACGAGTTTTCTCGGCTGTCGATGCAGGACCATTGGCGCGCGGGATATCACGATGTCGTCCGCACGCTGCGCCATCCCGAGGTTCTCGCTCGCCCCACAAGCCTGGACGGCGTCTTCACGTTTGATCTTGAACGCGACGGTCGCGAATGAACAAAGTCAATTCTAAACGCAAGAGGATCTGAGCATGCGAGAGAAGGAAGTATTGGAGCGGGCGTTCGCGATGCCGCTGACCAGCCCCGCCTATCCCCCGGGACCATACCGGTTCGTCAACCGCGAATATCTTATCATCACATACCGCACCGATCCGGCGAGGCTGCGCGCTGTCGTGCCCGAGCCGCTTGAACTCGACGCGCGCGAGGCGCTGGTCAAGTACGAGTTCATCCGCATGCCGGATTCGAACGGTTTCGGTGACTACACGGAGAGCGGGCAAGTGATCCCGGTGTCGTTTCGAGGACGCCGGGGTGGCTATACCCATTGCATGTTTCTCAACGACGAGGGGCCGATTGCAGGTGGACGGGAGCTCTGGGGCTTTCCGAAAAAGCTCGCCCAGCCCACCTTGCGAACCGAAGTCGACACGCTAATCGGTACGCTGGACTACGGCCCGCTGCGCGTTGCAACCGGCACGATGGGTTACAAGCACCGTGAAGCCGACGCGGCCTTAGTCAAAGCCGCTCTCGAGGAGCCGAATTTTCTGCTTAAAATCATCCCACATGTCGATGGCAGCCCCCGCATCTGCGAACTCGTCGAGTACCGCCTTGAGGAAATAGCCTTGAGGGGAGCCTGGACCGGGCCATCGGCCCTATCCCTGACGCCTCACGCATTGGCTCCTGTCGCCGAATTACCGGTTCTGGAGATCGTCTCCGCAATCCACATCCGCGCCGACCTTACGCTCGGCCTCGGCAGGGTCGTCCATGATTATCTGCAGCAACCGATACGAAGCTCACTCCGGGCCAACGAGAGAGCTCTGGTTGCCTGATCGTAACTCTAACCCAGAATCGGTGAAACAACTGGGTCGTCTGAAAGTAAGACGGCGCTCGTGACCGGCTCGAGAAGCGGCACGTCTCGCGTTTGCGCCGCGTGCCTTCGCAAGCGCGCCCACGCCATTGACCATCCTGACCCTGCGCAACCGACTGCTCCTGCCGAAGGTGCGCGCCTTCGTAGACTTTTTGCAGCAGCACTGGATGCATCCGCGACCGCCTGTCTGATCTCATCAGACGGCCGTAACCACGCGCCGTTAAGTCAGCTCCTTGCCCAAACAGACGCACCGTGGTCGCTCGGCGATGTTGGTTCTTGAAGTCCTGATCATGCAGCGTTGCTCAAATCGGGAGGACCAGTTGCGATTCCTCTTGGTCGTCGCCTTGCAATGAAGAAAGAGAAACCCCCAAGAGGCGCACCGGCTTGGGAGCAGGCATCTCGTTCTGAAGCAGTGCGATCGACAACCGCTCGAGCTCGCCGCGGCTCGCTACCGCGACTGGAACGGACCTGCTGCGGGTGACGATCTCGAAGTCGTTGAACTTGACCTTCAGCGTTACCGTCCGGCCTCGAGACCCCTTGTCCTCACAGTGGCGCCAGACCTTGTCGATCAGCGGCTGCAGTTCGGCCGCCATGGCGTCGAATTCGGTGAGGTCGCTGAAGAACGTGATCTCGGCGCCCACCGACTTCCGGATCCGGTTCGCGCGGACTTCTCGGTTATCCACGCCTCGCGAGATCCAGTAGTAGTACGCGCCGGCCTTGCCGAAATTGGCCTGCATGAACTCAAGCGTCTGATTCCGCATGTCGAGTCCAGTATGCAAGCCGAGCGAGTTCATCTTGGCGCTCGTCGCCGGCCCGATGCCGTGGAATTTGCCGACGGGCAGCGCCTCGACGAACGCCGGTCCCATCTCGGGCGTGATGACGTACTGGCCGTTCGGCTTGCGGTGGTCGGACGCGAGTTTCGCCAAAAATTTGTTGTAGGAAATTCCGGCGGATGCGTTGAGACCGGTCACCTCTTTGATCTTGGCGCGGATCGCGAGCGCGACGTCGCGCGCCAGCGGAATATCCTGGATGTTCTCGGTGACATCGAGGTAGGCCTCGTCGAGCGAGAGAGGTTCGATGATCGGCGTGTGTTCGGCGAAGATCTCGCGGATCTGCTGCGAGACCGCCTTGTAGACCTCGAAGCGCGGCTTCACGAAAATCAGGTCCGGACACTGCCGCTTGGCCGTCACCGATGGCATCGCCGACCGGACGCCGAACTTGCGGGCTTCGTAGCTTGCCGCTGCCACGACGCCGCGTTCGCGGGATCCGCCGACGGCAATCGGTTTGCCGCGGAGATCCGGGTTGTCCCGCTGTTCGACGGATGCGTAGAAGGCGTCCATGTCGACGTGGATGATCTTGCGAAGAGGCGCCGGCATGGCGGCCTGTTCCGGGCTCTTAGACGGCATGTCCTTGAGATTACAGAAGCTCGGCGCAGATGTCGCCGCCCAGCGCACGATCCGGAGCATGGCGTCCGGATGATCGAGCGCTCGATCTTTAGCATCGGCTGCCGAGACGGATGCCGCATCCGGGGCCCGAAATTTCCACCCTCCCGACGGCGCTGTGCTACGTTTCCGGGGGGCGGTGCTGCGATTGTTCGACGGGACAATTCCATGCCTACCTCACCGGGAAAGGAGTCGATATCGGCGCCTCCGTGCGACCGACGTCACCAGGCAAGAGCTTCCGTACCGCCTGCGGCAACAGTCCTTGCTGGGCGAGTTCGGCCGTTCGGCGCTGCAGACCCGCGACATCGAACAAATCCTGCAGCGCGCCACCGAACTCTGCGCCCAAGGCCTCGAAACTCCGTTCGCCAAAGTGCTGGAGTATATGCCCGACGACAAGCGGCTGCTGGTGCGTGCCGGCGTCGGCTGGGCGCCAGGCACGATCGGCCAGGTGTCGCTCGGCGTCGACCTGGAATCCCCTGCCGGCTACGCGTTCCATACCGGACAAATGGTGATTTCCAATCATCTCCAGGAGGAAACGCGGTTTCGAACGCCCAAGCTGCTGTCGGATCACGGGATCAGGCGGGCGATCAACGTCCTGATCGCACGAGGCGGCGAAGGCCATCTGCCGTTCGGCGTCCTCGAGGTCGATAGTCCCGAACTCCGGCCAATTCGATCTCGCGGATGCGGACTTCCTCGCCGGCTTCGCCGGGCTGCTCGGCATCGCCATCGAGCGCCAACATGCCGACGCCGATCTCCGGGAAGCCCTCGACCACCAGGCCATGCTGACGCGAGAGATGAGCCACCGCGTCAAGAACAGCCTCGCGTCGGTCGTGGGGCTGCTCCGCGTGCAGAGCCGCAGCGCGCAGTCGGAGGAAGTCCGGAATGCCCTCAAGGACGCCGCTTCGCGCATCACCACGATCGCCCAGGTCCACGACCATCTATGGCGCAGCACCAAGATCGGATTCGTCGACATCGCCGACTTCGCGGGCGAGCTTTGCAGGAAGCTGCAGGAAACGGTTTCGCACAAGGTAGGCTGCACCTTCGGTCATCTGATGATTTCTGCCGACAAGGCGATTCCGCTGGGCCTTCTGATCAACGAGATCGTGACGAATTCCGCCAAGCATGCTTACCCCGATGGATCCGGCGAAATCCAGGTATCGGGCGAACGGCGCGGCGTCGACTTGCATGTGGAGGTGTCGGATCGGGGAATCGGTCTTCCGAAGGATTTCGATATCGACCAGCCCCGGGCGAGCCTGGGCTTCAAGGTGATCAAGAGCCTGCTCGCTCAACTCGACGGACGCATTGCAGTGGCCTCCAACACGCCAAAAGGCGTAACCATCCAGCTTGATGTACCATTGGAGGCGAGCGCGGGTTAATCTGCCGCATCAAGGTATCCGAGAAGACGTAGGCGGAATATCCTCTCGTCTCATCACAACCAGACCCAGGTCGATACAAGAAAGGTCGCAGATATCTCTGCGACCTTTCTTGTTCGACTTAAGCGTCGCGCCTGGCGATCACCATCCCCGGTAGTACCGAGGGCCATAGTACCCAGAACCATAATAGGCGGGAGCATAGTAACTCGATCTATATCCGCCGTAGTATGCGGGAGCGTAGCCGCCGTTGTAGTACGCTGGGGCGTATCCGCCGTAAGCAGGGGCGTAGCCGCCATAATAGCCGTACCCTGGCCCGCCATAGTAACCGTAGCCCGGGCCATAGGCGTACGCGCTGGACGCTATGCCACCGATCACCGCGCCAGCAATTAGTCCGCCTGCGAGACCGGGGCCCCAGCCCCAACCGCCTCTCCACGCTTGAGCTGGTGATGGTGTCATCAAGGCAGTGACACCAAGGGTCGCAGCGGTCGCTAACGCAAATACTGCTTTTTTCATGTCGAAGCCTTTCGAGTTCCCGAAACTCCAAACCGCCGGGCCGGCAATAATCTCCCGGAGCCGCCCTTTTGCGAGAGGGCTGCCATAAAATCTAATGATGATTCAATCGGGTGCTGCCAAAACAGTTCCTCGCAATTTAAGCCCAGACTCATTCCCGCGGTGGCGGGCCCGTTCTGACCGCGCGCCGGCTAAGTATCAAAAGCAAAATCAGCATCGCGAGGGGATGGCATTTAGCTTCGCTTAGTCAGCAGTAGATTGCCGCGATTCCTGATCGCCACCTGGGCTACTTTGGCAAAACGCTGCAATAGCCACGGCAGCGTGACTTCCAGCCGGGCATGATCCTCCGCGACATCGAGATGACCGGACGCTGCCTGTCCCAGCGCGCGCACGCAAAAAAACAGGCGATCGCCCTCCCATCTTTCCTCGTCGACCTGAAGCACCGGTATGCTGTTGGCCGCGCGCATCAAGCCGGCCTTGAGACGGCGCGTAGCCTCTTCACGGCCAAGGCGATGGGGAATTGAAACGATGAGAGGGGCGGACATCTTGGACGCTCCGGCTGACTTAACGCGTGCAATTCCAGATCTTAGATGGGCAGAAACCGTTTTAGGGCGTGCCTGCAGAATTGTCTGATCGTTTATGCTTGCGGGGGAACTCGTCCGGCCACGGCAAGGAAGTTTGCTTTGCGATCGGTGCAATGAGCACAGCGGCTCCGGCGGCGTACGTCGATCCAGCAGGAAGCTCTAGCTGATAACATGACAGAGCTTGCATCTCCTCAAGCTGCTGGGCCACTTGGAAAGCCGGTTGCCACCACCACGCTGGCGCTGGCGATCGCTCGTCTTCGGGAACCGAGCGCCATTGGGAATATTCACGCACAATCCTGTCGAACTGAAGTTTGGCTGCCGGATGCACCTATCACCTCATCAATGCAGCAACAGCAAGCGACCAGCCAGCAGAACGTTCCTATGTGCACTTTCGTACCCACTGGGGGGCCGGTCCCTCACTAAACGGGCGTTTAACCGAGCACGCTTATCATCAAGAGATGGGCGCGGAACGAAGACAAGACAAGCTGCGAGTTCGCTTCAGCCAACCGGTTTCCGTCTGGATCATGGGCATCGACGGCACTTGGCGTCGTTCATGCTCGATGGAAGACATTTCCGATACCGGTGCCAAGCTAACGGTGGAGGGCGCGTTAGACGGGCTGCACCTGAAGGAGTTTTTCCTATTGTTGTCGTCGACAGGTCTAGCGTACCGGCGCTGCGAACTGGTTTGGGTCCACGGCGAACAGATCGGGATTTCGTTTTTGCAGGGGGCAAGCCTAAACGAGCGAACTCTTCCTAGCGCTCGCGCCCGAGGCCGTCACAGGTTCGACCGCCCCGGACGCGAGGGCGTTTCGCCTTTTCGCAGAGCAGCACGCGGCCGACTGGAAACAGCGTCGAGACCGGATGAGTAGCTCGGGGATGTCTGCTCTCGGGATCGAAGCGGACATGCGGGACATGCGTGCGGCGCTCGCTGATTTCTGCAAATGATCCAAAGCGGTCGGTGACGAAAAAGACTTTCAGTTGACCACGAGCCGAAGCTTTTTGATCACCGCTTTGGGCTATGATGGCCAAAGGCGAGCATTACAGGAACTCGTCGCGCTCGCGAGATAAGGAGATCGCGCCGGATGCCCGGCGTGATGTGAAGGTTGGTAGGGCGAACAGCACGTAATGCAGAGCCGGTCGATCCGGCGATCAGAACAACCCATTAGTACCAGTGCATCGTCGAATGCGGCCTTTAGACCGGGACCTGATCCGCGGAGGGCATAATGGCCAGCGGTCATGTGAACCGCACTTAACAGGCCGAACACAGGGCTGCACCGACTAACCCTGCTACGTGAAGAAAGTCCTTGCCAAGCGGGAGCCGTCCACACATGGCACTTAACCGACGTTGTCGTGCTCGCTGGGAATGTTGGCTCTTGGGGCTAAAGCTGACGCGATGAGGGTTACTGCGCGACTTCGGCTTATGACCCCCTGCAGAAGTTAAACTGGACAAGCCGGACTTGGGCGGAGTGGATTGCGAGGGCGAGCACAAATTATCGCCGGCCCTTCCTAGGTTTGCGATTTCGAAGAAAGCTGCCGAGCAGTCGGCCGTTGCCTTTTCGTGGGATAAGATCAATATCGCTGACGAGTTTCGCGCCGCCCTTGCGCCGCTCCAGCGTGATCTTGCGGCTGTGATAGGCCTCAAGCTCGACGCGATGGGCCACGCTGACGATCGTTGCCTTTGGCAATTCCTTCATCAGCATTTCCATCATCTTGTCCTGGCTCTTCTCGTCGAGCGCAGAGGTCGCCTCGTCTAGAACCACGATATCGGGATTGTGCAGAAGCAATCGCGCGAACGCGAGACGCTGCTTCTCGCCTCCGGACAGTGTTTGATCCCACGGCGCATCTTCGTCGATTTTCTCCTTGAGATGGTCGAGTCCCACCTTGTGAAGTGCTGTGCCAATCTCTACCTCGTCCCAGCTGTCTTCAGCGCCCGGATAGGCAACCGCGCGGCGCAGCGTGCCAGACGGTATGTAGGGCCGCTGCGGCAGCATGAACAAGCGGCGGTCCGGATGGAAGTTGACGCTGCCACCACCCCAGGGCCAAAGTCCGGCGATGGCGCGTACCAGCGTGCTTTTGCCTGAACCGGATTCGCCGGCTACGAGCAGGCGTTCGCCCGGTTCGACGATGACCTCGGTTTCGCCGACCACGGCTGTGCCGTCATCCAGCGACACCGAGAGATCCTCAAGGCTCAGCATGGCCTCGCCGGTGGTCTCCCCGTGCTTGATACGGCCAAGCCCTTCCGCCAGTTCGGCTCGCTCCAGGCCGTCGAGCGACATCATCAGCGAAGCGATGCGGCGCGCGCATGCATTCCAGTCGGCGAGCCGCGGATAGTTGTCGACCAGCCATCCGAAGGCGCTCTGGACGATCGTGAAGGCGGAAGCCGCCTGCATCACCTGCCCGAGCGTCATGCTGCCATCGAGAAATTTTGGCGCACAGAGCAGTAGCGGCACGACCGGCGCGATCAGGCTCGAACCCTGCGAAACCAGCGTGGTGCGCATGTGCTGGCCGGCGAGCCGGGCCCATTGGCGCAAGACATTGCCGAATGTCCGGTCGATGCCGTCGCGCTCTTCCTCCTCGCCGCCGAGCAGCGCAATGCTTTCGCCGTTTTCGCGCACGCGCGTCAGCGTGTAGCGGAATTCGGCTTCGGCCTGGTTCTTGTCCTCCGATATCTGAACGAACCGGCGGCCGATCGCCATGATCGACCCTGAGGCGATGCCGGCGTAAAGCACCGCTGCAATCACGAGAAAGCCAGGAATCGTGAGTGCTGAGTTTCCGACCGTGACGGTGAGCGCGCCGCCAATGGTCCAGAGCACGACGATGAAGGTCGAAGCCGACAGAAAGGCGGACGTAACGCCTGCGACGAAGTCGACGGGCGAGTCGGTCGCTACGCGCAAATCCTCCGCAATGCGATATTCGGGATTCTTGTGGTCGCCGCCAACCAGATTGAGTTGATAGTAGCGACCATTGGCGAGCCAGCGCGAAATCACCGATGTGGTCAGCCAGGTGCGCCAGCGGCGCTGGATGCTCATCCGGACGAACACTTGCGCCACGCCGAGAGCGATGCTGCCGATGGCGAGCGGAAAAAAGATTGCGGTGAGATGATATACCGTACCGGCGTCGCGCTTTTCGATCGCATCGAAGATCGAGCGATTCCAGACGTTGATGCCGTACTGGAAACCGACGGTGCCAACGATCAGAGCAAGCAGTCCGGCTGAAAATGGAAGAGCGAGGCGATCGCCTTGGCGCCCCCAATAGCCGCGCGCGCTGATCCAGAATCGCGTCAGTAAATATTCCCTGCGCGCTTCCTCGGCTTCTTCCGGTGTCAACTCGGGGACGGGCTCGATAATTTCAGGCGGCGGGGGCTCAACCAGATCGCCAGCCTCGGCGACGACTTCAACAATCGGCGCTTTCTCGTTCGATTTTTCACCGTCCTTCGGTTGGACGTGCTCACCCGTTTCGAGCCTAACGTCTACATTCGTCATAAGCTAATAATGGAAGGAAGATCAGAAGGTTCCATGTCAGGAACAAAGCGCACGTTTCGAGCTAAGATAATCAAGAACGCAGTCGCCAGAGCCAACCCCCGCCAGCCCAAGCGGCAAGCTACAGGGAGGTAAAAACGTTTTGGTTTTAGGAATTTTTGACGTCGGATTTCGACCCGTTCCGACCGCGGCGACCGCCGGCTGTATGTTGGCCAATCTTAGCCGCCGGTGACGGCAAGGACCGCTTCCTTAATCTTCGCCACGGCATAATGCCCGGCCTGCTCAAGTTCGATGTGAGGCATGTTGGGCATTTCGTCGGAAGCAACGACCGCGTCGACGATCGCGGGACCACCGATGGTAAATGCCTCGGTGATCGCAGCCATCAGGTCATCCGGCTTTCGCGCCGTAAACCCGTGGCCGCCGCAGGCGCGGGCCAACGCCGCGAAATCGGGATTGGGAAATTCGATGGCCTCGCGAAACGGGACGATGCCGACACTTTCGGCTTCCAGCGTGATTAGTCCCAGCGCGGAGTTGTTGTAGATGATCACCTTCACCGGCAATTTGTGCTGCACGGCGGTCATGAACTCGCCCATCAGCATGTTGAAGCCGCCGTCGCCGACGAGTGCGATCACCTGACGTGAGCGGTCGAGCACCTGGATGCCATTGGCCTGGCCGAGAGCCGTACCCACCGCTGCGTTGTTGAACGAGCCGATGATGCGCTGCGATCCGCTTTGGCGGATCCAGTTCGCAGACCATAAGGTGTTCAAGCCGGTATCCAGAACAAATATGGCATCGCGACGGGCGAGATCGCTCACGGCGCGCGCGACCGCTTGCGGATGAATACGATCCTTGCTCCGCTTGAGGTCAGCTTGCTTGTTCAGCATTTCGTCCCATCGGTGGCGTTCGTGGCTGACCTTGTCAAAGAAGTTGGTGTCGCTCTTGGCCGTAATCCTATCGAGCAGCAATTTCAATGTGGGCCGTGCCGAGCCGACAACGCCGAGAACTGTCGAAGTACGACGCCCCAGCACCTGCGCCCGCTCATCGATCTGGATCACGGCGCCTTTCTCGGGCAGGAAATTGGAATAGGGATAGTCGGTTCCGGCCATAAGCAGCAGGTCGCAGCGCTGTACTGCGTGGTAGACTGCTTTGGTGCCAATCATGCCGAGACCACCCATCCAGCGCGGGTCCTCATAGGCCATCAGCTCCTTGCCGCGCACCGAGTGGATCAGGGGTGCCTTTAGACGGTTCGAGAGCTCGCCCAACAGATCGGCGGCGCCGCGGCAACCGGCACCGCACATGATCACCACGCTGCCGGCCTTATCGATCCGCTCGGCCATGTCGGCGATGTCGGCCTCGCTTGGGGTCACTTCGCCACGTGGCTTCAAGGTCGCGACACTCGAGGCGTCGCCGACCGCCTTTGCGGAGAGCACGTCCTGTGGAAGCGTCAGATGCGCGACGCCAGGACCTGAGTAGGCGGCAGCGATAGCCTGATGAATCACGGCCGCGGCCGGCGCCGGCGATGAAATCGTCTCGGTATAAATGGAGACATCTCGAAACAGGAGATCCGGCTCCGTGGTCTGGATGAAATCGGTGCCATGCATCGACCGCGGCATGTCACCAGACAGTGCAAGGACAGGCGCGTGATCGCGGCTCGCTTCGTAGAGTCCCGCCACCAGATGCGTGCTGCCTGGACCGGTCGTGCCCGCGCAGACACCGAGCCGTCCGGTGAGCTTTGCTTGCCCCGCCGCGGCCAATGCTGCCCCTTCTTCGTGCCGGACGCCGACCCATTCGATCTTGCTTCTGCGAATGGCGTCGGCCAGAGGATTGAGGGAGTCGCCGATCAAACCGAAAATCTGCGTGACGCCGACCTGTTCGAGCACACCGACCAGAAGCTCCGATACTGTCTTCGACATCTGCTTCTCCTAATCAACCGATCGTCACCTCGGACCAAGGACCGAGCCTGTGTCTGGAAAAGAGTTAATGTGCGGCTGGCAAAAATGTTGCAGTTGGTGCCGTTTTCGATGACTGAAAGGATGGGCCCGGCAGGTCAATTCGAGCGGACGTCGTTGCGTCGGCCGCGCCGTCCTTGCCGCTCATTGGTGACATCTTGAGTCATACCGTGTCCCCCTGATCAGCCGGGCGGCATGGCCGATGATGATAGCGAATCTTTGGCCCCCGATCCGTGCCGAAGAAGGTCGAAGCATTGCCGAAGGAGATGGCTCTGCAACCTTCTCAGCTAAGGGCAAGGCAGATTAAACCCTTAGCCTTCGCCCTCGTCGGCGTGGCATTCGACCAATAGCGCAGCCAGTGTTCGGGTTTTCGGCGCCAGGGCCCATTTGGTTCCGCCGATTTGCGGTCAGGGGAAGCCGCTAGGGATTAGGGATGTGGACTGGCGAGATACTGCGCGTTGTGACGGGGGCCTTATTTCTCATTCGGTAGAGCAGCGTAAGGAAGCGACGCTTCCCGGTAAAGCCGCCTGCGGTCCATCACCGAAGGATGTGGGCTATGACGTACGATCGATCGCGAAAGTGTCGAACAAGGATGATGTTCCGCCTGCAATTCGACGCGCGATTAACTCTGCCGCGAGGAAGCTGAACGTAATCCCGTTTCCGCCATAACCATAGGCGGCATATATATTTCTGAAGCCAGGTATGTTGCCAATCAAAGGCAGACCGTCATCGGTCGTATCGAAAGTGCCCGACCATCGGTAATCGATTTTTGTCTCTGCAGTGGGCCAAAGCGATTTCAAATCCTTCGTTAGGCGTGCGGACTTTTTGAAGGTGGCAGCCTCTCGCGCATCCGGCTCGATGATCGCGCGATCGTCCTCGCCACCGAAGATGATCCGACCATCGGTCGTGGTTCGCGCATAATTGTAGTCCTCCTTAGCCTCCCAAATCATAACGCCCTCGGGCCAAAGCCTTTGAGGTTGGGGTGCGGTCGCAATCGCCCAGCTGGACGCCGGTCGTTGAATTCTGGAATGTACGATATCCGGCATGACATATCCCGTCGCCAACACGACGTGATGGGCTTCGGCTTCGACGCCGTTCTCAAAGGCTACGTGAGCGGTTCTGCTTTCGTTTCCGAAGCGAACAGCATTTCCTTTCAGAAGACAGGCACCACGAGCGCGCGCAACGCCGAGTAGGCCATTTGTTAATCGGACAGGATCAGCGTCTGCTACCAGTGGTGAAAGTATAGCTGCTGACCGTGCAATGCCGAATTTACTAAGCAATGACGAGTGGTCGAGATATTGGCCCGGGAAGCCTGAACGCTCTCGCAATGAAAACTCGTCTGAAAGTCGCTTAGGGAACTCGTCGGCGGAAAGATAAAGGGAAAGACGCTGGCGCAGATCGCAATCTACTAGATTGCTGGTCACAAGGTCGATCAGTCCGCTAACGGCATAAAGGCTCGCGCGATAGCATCGGACAGCGGATTCGAATCCGTATATCTCGGTGAGTTCACTGAGGGACCGGTCAATCTCCCAAAGAAGCATCGCGGTGCTGGCCATCGTGCTCCCCTGCGACGGATCCTCCCGATCAACAAGGACAACGTTTCTCCCGTCGCGTACGAGTCGCTGAGCTACGAGTGCTCCCGTGATACCGGCACCGATGACCAGAACATCGCAGCGGAAGGATTGATCGATATCATGGCTTCGCGCCGTGTTGGACTGCATCCAGGGTGTGTGCGGGCTACGCAAATCCCGTTGGGTCGTGTCATCGCTATCCACCTCAGGGTGCCTCGTCGGTTGATGTAGAGCGAACGAAAGCCATCGGCTTGGGTTCCAGCCCGATACCCGTCGACCAAATACCTTCACTGCTTTGGCGGAACCCAGCCACTCGCTTGAAGGTTTCATTTTTTTCAAGGAGGTCCGGAATGGCCCGCAAAGCCGCTAAGAAACGCAAATATTCGCGCAGCTCGGGCAAGGATGTCGAAAGCGAAATGCGCCGCTACAAGAAAGGTACCGCCAAAAGCGGGCGCGGTGGCAAGGGAGGTAAGGTCAAAAGCCGCAAGCAGGCCGTTGCCATCGGTCTGTCGAAGGCCCGGAAGAAGGGCAAGAAGGTGCCCAAGAAATGACGGTCGGCCTAGCACTTCGCTTGGTTCACTTTTGAACACTAAATACTGTTCGAAACTGACTTAGTTTGTTGTCGGCTTTGCTGAAAGCTGCAACATCGCCAGGGGGATGGAATGCGCCCGTGGCCGCCGGCAGCGATTGGCATGATCGTTTGGGCGAGCTGCGCCTTCGCGCAAGAAGACCGACGATCTCACCGATCCCGACACGGCAGTCTATCAATATGAGAAACCGGGTTAGAGCCTTCAGCCCAATTTTCAATATATCGTTCATCCCGGCGGCGGCGCCACAAACCCGCTTGGACCCTACGCGCCAGCATTGGCCCTCCATAACGCCACCGTCGCTTTGCGGACGGTGGTGAAGTTTTGAAACTTGCAACTAACGATAAGGTGCAATGGCACGCCGCAAGACGAAAACAACTGACAAAGATGAGCAAACGAGCTTCATCTCGCGCCTCGGTCCAGGCCTGATCACCGGCGCTTCCGACGATGATCCATCGGGTATCGGGACCTACAGCCAAGCCGGCGCGCAGATCGGTTTCGGCATCGGCTGGACGCTGCTTCTGAGCTATCCCCTCATGGTTGCAATTCAGGAAATATCTGCTCGCATCGGCCGGGTTACCGGGCACGGCATCGCCGGCAACGTACGCCGAAATTTTCCGTCGCCTGCCATCTGGTCGCTCATCTTGTTGTTGTTTGTTGCCAACACGATCAACATCGCAGCGGACCTCGGTGCAATGGCCGACGCAAGCCGGTTGCTTGTTGGAGGACCTCACAGCTACGAGAACGATGGCCGCCTGTTTGCCGTCCAATTTGCCGATCATTTGTTTCAACAATCCCGGAACGATTTTTTCCAGTTTGGCGGTGAGGTTGGAGCTGCCATCAGTAACAAGCACGCTGATTTGCAATTCAGCTCTAACGCCGTCAGAAAGTTGGCCACTATCGGCGACTCCCGCTGAGGCTTGCGCAGCCAACTGGTAGATTTGCTTTTGAAGTTCAAGAAACGCCTCCATGAACGGAGGCGTGATGCTGGAGGAGACCTCTGGGTGAGGTATGTAGACATGAACTTGAGGCCATTCGCCAAAGTCTAAAGTTTCAAATTCAGGACTGAATCGGTCTTCAATTTTCTCTAGCTGATCCAGCAGCAGCAACGCCGCTTCTGGCGAGCTATCCCGCAATGATATTGTCACTGGCCAATGCTCCTCCTTCTTTGCTGCGTCGGAATCACTTTCGCGATATTAGTACCAGCTCCTGATCGGCCCAGCGCGATAGAGCTGTAGCAGATTTAACTTTAGGTTAATTCTGGCTACGGTCAAACCAATGCTGACCCTGCGACTGATCGGCGTGCGCGATTACAACGCGTTCGAAGACGGCCAGCAGATCGGCCGCATCCGCTTCGCCAGCGAGCGCACGCCCGGCGCTGGTTGTGGCATGTCCAAGTCCACATTCCCGGTCCATCGTTTGGCAGCGCCGGCTCGCTCGATGCGACAAAGCAAGACTTCAAGGCCGCATGGTCGGCGTTCAAGGCGACGCACGGACCGGAAGCGCTCGCGGCGGCGTATCGGGCGATGAACATCCGCAACGAATGATGATGGCGGGAGAGATTACGCGCAAGACCCTGCCTTCGCTCGGGCCTGCCGCAAGCAACGTGGTTCAAGCTGGCGAAGCGATAACGAGCGCAGGCAGGAAAGGCGGGCCGCTAACGATGTGGACAAACATCGTTGTGTTGCGGATCAAGCTGCTTAACCAGATCGAGTGCCACCAAGAGCAAGGTGGTGTACCCACCCTTTGACATGCAAATTGCGCTGGCCCGGTCGAACACAGCTCCAGTGTCGAGGCCAGAGCCGCGGGGATTTTTCAAGGGGCAGGCAAAATCGAAGCCTTCAATAATCCGATGAGATAGGCATCACCCGCAATGTGGTCAGTCGGCATCGCTTTGCCTTGGGAGGACTGAACCCAAGATTTCAGCTTACCGCGTGCTTCGAGCCAAGTGGTGCAAGTCTTCCTGTGGTTGGATCGAGCGCCAGCGCGGGCCACGACAACAGACATACGATGATCAACACTAGCGTCCGCATGATTTCCCCCGCCACCACGACTATTCCTTGAGCCAAAACACTCTGACAGATTTTGGCTTTGGATTTGGAACGGCTGCTCCATCAAACCAGTCCCACGTCTTGCCGCCGTCGTAAGAAATTATGGGTCTTGCTGTCTTAGTGTCGCTTCCATACTGCGGGGCATTCTCACCAGCGACCAGCACACCATCGGCGTTATAGATCTTTACGTGTGCCTTGTAGCTGCACCCCTTGTCACCAAGGGGCGCGTGGATGAAGTCGCAGTCGTTTGGTTTGGTCTCCGTCTTAACGTCGTCATAGCCAACGCCATACTGAACGGAGTACCAAAGCGAATTGCTCCAACCGTAATTAGAAAAAGCAATAAAACCGCCTGCAACAATCAAAAGCGCAAAAATAGTGCCGCAACCATCGTCAGACTCAGCCACCGCGCTTCTCCCCCGGCCCGAGAGGGTACACGACCTCTGGTCCAAGGGAAAGTGATCACTCTACCTCACCGATACGTCCCGCCGCCGCCGTCGCCGTGAAAGTTCGCCCGGTTGATGTTGGCGTTGCAGCCTTGCCGCGAGCAACGTCATTCCGCTGGCGAAGCGGTGAGCCGCTGGTGAATTATCTCTTCCACCCTTCCTGCGCATCGAGCGCGGCCATCAGCACCTTGCGCCATGCTTGCGCCAGCGAGCGCGGCCAAGAACCACTCGGTCCCGATATTGCCCCAAGGGACAATTATCCCACCGCTGAGGTTCTGCTTTACTGAGGAGCCGGAATTTGGTCGGTCAAATTCATCGTGAGGTAGTGTAGCCATGTCAAAGGGGATACTGAGTGGATCGCACCCGCAATATGCCGATAACGTAAGAGAGCTCATCGGTGAGTTGGGATGTCTTAAGGCGGCGCTCACTGGCCTCGGCGAGTGGCGACTCGTGGAAAACGTCGAAGAGACGATCCACATGACTCTGCGAGCTTCTGAAACTGACAGAGAAGCCGTTTTACCACCACTAAGGTGACGTCGCTACACCGGCAAAGAGGCGAGTTTGGGCAGGAGGATATGATGTCGAAGCGCGTTCCATTTACTCCGGGAGACCTAACCGACCATCAATTCGGCACCGACGACGTTCTCGTAGGCGTAGGCCCCATAAACACTTTCTATGGCGATGCGGCCGGCGATTTGTTGGACCACAGCATGGGCGGCAACGATACTTTCACCGGCACAGGCACAAACACTTTCTATGGCGACGCGGGTGGCAATATGTCGGACTTCGCTAAAGGCGGGAACGACACCTTCACTGGCTTCTTTTTCAACACCTTCTTCGGCGACGCAGGCGGCAACATGTCTGGCCATGCGGAAGGCGGCAACGATACCTTCAACGGGGGCGGATCTAGCACTGCGTACGGTGACGCGGGTGGCGATATGTCGGACTTCGCCAAAGGCGGGAACGATACTTTCGACAGCTCTGCACTGTCAGCGAACGTTTTCTTCGGCGATGCAGGTGCAAACATGTCTGGCCATGCGCAAGGCGGCGACGACACCTTCAACAGTTCGTCGAGAACCACAAACACCACTGTTTACGGTGACGCGGGTGGCAACATGTCGGACTTCGCTAAAGGCGGGAACGACACCTTCACTGGCGGCCTTGTCAACACCTTCTTCGGCGACGCAGGCGGCAACATGTCTGGCCATGCGGAAGGCGGCAACGACAACTTCACCGGCGGGAGCGGAGCCACTGCGTACGGTGACGCGGGCGGCGATATGTCAGATTACAGCAAGGGCGGCAACGACACTTTCGAAACTAACATACAAGGACCGCCGCTCGGGACTCGGACAACAATCTTCGGCGATGCAGGTGGCAACATGTCTGGCCACGCTCAGGGCGGCGATGACATGGCTTTGCTGCTAGGCCCAAATAATTTGGCCTATGGTGACGCTCTTTCGATGTCGGGCAACGCGGTCGGAGGCAATGATGTTCTGACCGGGGTCAACAACTTTCTGAACCAGTTCTACGGCGATGCTGCAAGCATGTTTGACTTCGCTCACGGTGGCGATGACATTCTCACTGGCAGCAGCAATAGTGGGAACGGGAATACCGAGAACCAACTCATCGGCGACGCCGGCGTGATGTCCGGGTTCACCACAGGCGGCAACGATACCCTGATTGGCGGCAATAGCACCGGAACTAGCCAAGTGACTAACACTTTCTTCGGTGACGCTCAATCTTTGTCCGGCTCCGCCAAAGGCGGCAACGATACTCTGATCGCTGGGACCACTGGCGCGGGCGGCACCGTCACTAACGACATGTGGGGCGACGGACAATTGCAGGGCAGTGCGCAGGGCGGCACAGACATGTTCGTCTTTAAGGACGCTGGTTCGATGATGGTCGGGACTCATAACACCATCGAAGACTTCAGCCAGAGCCAAGGGGATAAGATTGAGTTTGCGAATGTGACGGGCGTGCAATCATTCCATGATCTTGTCATCGCGCACAGTGGAGCTGACACCATCATCACGGCAGGAGCGGATCAAGTTACTCTCCATAATTTCACGCATTCGCTGACGGCGAGCGACTTCTTGATCGCCTGAAAGCAAAACTGGCAACCTCGTGCCCCTAGCTAGGGTTCGTTTCGCAGACAACCGCAGTTCTAGCGGCTTGCCGATGCCCGCATGGCTGGCGCATTCTTTCGGCATGGGCACCAAATCACGCGAATCTTGCCCAGCATGCGCAGCACCTTCGAGTTTTGCCTTCCCACCAAATCTGATGCCGTCCCGACTGGCCCAGACTGGCTGCATGAAGTGAAGTATGACGGCTACCGGCTCCGGCTGGAGCGCGACGGTGACCGCGTGCGCCTGATTTACCCGTGGGCGGCTACAACTGGGACCATAAGAGTGTGCCGAGAACTACCCGGCCATGACGGCGACCGCGGCACACGCGACGCTAGAGGAGCTTGCAGCAGGACGTCGGGTATTTCGTCGATAGGACAACAAAACTGGCTTGATAAGCTTCGCCAATGCTAACAGATCGTACTAAATCGGGGCTCGTTGTCCCGACACATTGGACGCCTCATTTGAGCGCGGCACCTACGGCAAGGCAGGCTTCGAACACCCTCCATGCAAAACCAACGCAACGGCGAGAGCCGTCGAGGGAAACCTTGGCGGCTTTTGCGTGCGTGAGGACCTCAATCATACCAATCCTTCCGATCTTGCGGCAGCGAAAGGCGGCACCGAGTTTCAAACTGACCAAGGCAGCTTGCTTTTTTAGATTGCCCAGAGATGAGCAGTCGCGATGCTAGAGCTAAGGTAAGGCAAATGGGACAGCAGTGCTGGCTTGAAGGGCATCGCCGCCAGTGGCATGTCACAAGGATCGGGATCGTTGGCCCGAGACACTGGCAACGCACCCACCGGCCTCATTGAAGGTCGCGAGCACGGGCTGCGTTCGAGCACCGCTCGACACAGTACCTCTACGCAAATGCAACGGCACGAGCCGTCGAGGGACAACACCTTGGCGGCTTTTGCATGTGGTCAGATAAACGCGTTATTTGTCGTCGGACTTCGTTGC
The DNA here is from genome assembly GCA_963788885.1 of uncultured Alphaproteobacteria bacterium. GTDB lineage: Bacteria > Pseudomonadota > Alphaproteobacteria > Rhizobiales > Xanthobacteraceae > Bradyrhizobium. The sequence goes on from CAWBIR010000008.1 coordinate 401,036, forward strand.
GTCCCTAGCCAATCGCTCAGCCTTCAATCGCTCGTAATTTTTCCGGAAGGCTTCCTGTACCGTTTCATATTCCGTCGCGACCGGTTTAGGGCCGCGCTGAAAAGTTCGTCCCGCGTCTTGTTGCGCGAGGTCCTTTTTGTCTTTCATAGATCACCTCCAAAAATTTAGTGACCAGTGAGATGACGATAGGCCGAGCTCAAAAAGCGTGCGAGGCAAAGGCCAAGCGGATGTGGCTGAGAAAGCCTAAAACGCTGGCGAGACGTTGAGGGGCTAGTGGATGAGCTCATCGTTATCGACGGTCTCTTTGAAAAGCGTCCTCAGCAACCGCCATAGCTCGCGGTGCCCGGCAGTTTGGCCGCCTTGCTTGAGGTAGTCTGCAATATCCATCGTCGCCGTTTGCATCTCAATCGCGCCCGCAACGGTCACGTCTAAATGTAACACTTCGCGCTCGACGTATAAATTCTTCGCGTCGGTATCGAAAACTAGAGTGCAACAATCCGCATGGGTGATCTCAGGGCCATTTACGTGACGATGCAGTTCTCGTCTTAAGAGAGCCATTTGATGCTCCTGTCAGAAGTGCTGACTTAATATACCACGCGGCAGCGTCCCGGCCTCCTCGATCAAAAGAACAAGGCGGCCTCAGTGCGGGGGTGGGCTACCTGAGGCCGTCTTGGGGACAATCCTGATGCCGTGGGGGACGGCACGCCCGGATAACTGACCGGACTGACAACCGTTCCTAGTCCAGTGGCCTAATTTGATTTCGCAACTGGCCTATTTCGGCCAGTACCCAATAGGGGATGAACATGTACCCTGAATCGGGTACATGGGGACTTCTGCCACTAGTGCTAGAGTCGGTCTAGCGCGGCGGGAGACGCGCGGATGTCATTTTCGAAGAGCATTTGGCTGCTGGGGGTCGCTCTCCTTTACTACCTTTTGCAGCTCATTTGGGGCAACTTGCTTTACGCCGCCATCATACGATGGCTCACCGAGCATTATGGCGTCCACGAGGGCGACATGATCAGTCTTTCGTTCGATGCTGCCGGGTTTGGCCATGGCCCGCCTATCGCCCGCGATGCGTCGACGCGGTTCCGCGATAAGTGGGGCGCTGAGGAAGGGCGCAATAAAAGGGCTGCCTGACACGCACTGCTTTGGACCGAACCCGGCGGAAGCGAACGACGCGAAGGATGGGGCCGAGCAGGGAGGTTACCGTGCGAGCACCGAGCTCCCCATAAAATCCAATCATGGTGCGAAGCGCAGGTTTCCTGCCGCTTAGCGACCGGTGGCAACTCTAACAGGCGATTCAATGCTCGTGCGACGAATGCCCATTTTCTGCCGGATAAGCCCACAGGTGCGACCTGCAAGTTATTGATTTTTCTCAACCGGTGGCTGTCTCTTAATCAGCGGGTCCCAGGTTCGAGCCCTGGTGCGCCCACCACCCAGTCTCCAGGGCTCGAACTTCGTTCGCCCTCTTCGCACCTATAGCGCCGGAATAGGGGTTTCTCGTATCTGCGCGAGTCCCTGTCTTCAGTCTCCGCTGGCGAATTAGCGGCATTTTCGGCTCCGTCTCTGCGGTCTGAAATTCCGTTCCCGGCTCTGACCGGAGACCGGTTCGAAGACTGGGTGGTGGGTCACCAGTTCGAGCCCTACTGTCTCCACCACCCAGTCTCCGCAAACCGCGCGTTTCCAGGACGGTCCTCATTCGGGCGCTTTCTGCGGGGATTTGCGGCCTTTCATTTTTAGGATTTTGGTCTCTGCAAGTCTCCAGGCAGCAGAACGGTGATTTTTGGCGCCCCGTCTCCAAGCCCTAAAATTCCGTTCCCGGGGGCTGGGTCTTGAGCCCGGTGTCCTGGGATAGTTGAGGCCAGATCGAGGGTTTTCCGCTGCAGTAATTCGCTTCGTAATAGAACGATCCAAAAGGGACGCAGATGTCACACGCTTACCAGCTAAACGAAGAAGTCCTTCACCGCGGTCAAGGACCGCAGGGCCGGGTGCAGGTCGAGGTGCCAAAGATTTACACCATCGTCCAATGCATGCCGATCGAGTCGGACGGACGTCTCAGATACCGCATCAAGTCTGACAAGATAGAGCGTGTAGTGACGGAAGATGAGCTTTCGTACTGTCAATAATGCGCCCTGACAGGTGATGGTTAAGGAAAAAGCATGCTGAATGATTGAGACAATATCCTGAGCGCTCTGTACGAAAGGGGCTCAAGGTTCGTGAGATCATAGACAAGCTAATGTCGTGAACGAGGAAGCTTGCAAATCAGGTGCGTACTTACTGGTCCCGTAACAGAACTACTCTTCAAAAACGCAAGACTTCAAAACAAAAACGGATTGACTGAAGCGACAATCTTCCCATCCGGTGTCTGTTTTACCTTAAATTCTATCCCTTTTTCCGCAGTCACATCCGCAACTGTCACATACAATAGCCCAATGCACGTAACCTCTTGTGCTGCTCGATTCCTTGATTTCACGAGTATTGTATCGTCCAACCTATACACCGCGGCTTGTCTCGCTTTTTCCCAAATCGCCAATTTTTCAGCTTCCGATTTCGCATCACCCACCATTGCCTCGACCGAACTGGAATTTTTGGCAGCGTAATTCACAAGCTTATTATTAGTATCATCCGAAACGATCTTAACTACTGAATTGCGGGTATCCAAGGAACCGCACTCAGGTCCCGCAGCTCCACAACTGCTCAATAAAAGCGAAGCAGAAAAACACCATAAAACTAACGACTGTTTTTTCCCAAGCAGCTTCATCGGAAAGCTCACGATAACTTCCGACCCCACGACAACGCCCTCTTTTGCCTGCGTTTGTTCTTTGTAAGGGTACCGGCAATTTCGGCTTTAGGGCGACCGTTGTTCGGGCTCTCGGGCCGGCGCTGCAACTATGCCGGATTGAGACCGAGGGCGTCGAACTGCCGGCTCCATTCCGCCGGCAGATCGCGGAGCCGCTCGATGCCGATGCCGCGGGGCAGGTGACCTTCTATAGCCGCTTTGACTAGATTGGGCGCGAGGAAGGCAAGCGAGATGGTCAGGTTGACTTGCCGGACGCTGCATTTCTCGCGAGCGCAAAGTTCTGCGACGGTAGTTGCCCGACCTGAGACAACATCATCGAGCCACTGACGACCTCGGGCGATGGCGTTGACCAGACGTGCCCGGCGCTCAAAGTGCTGGGGCCGGACTTCGCTTCGGGATTTATTGTTCGGAAGCAAGATCTGCCGCCGCCTTTTCGACGGGGGCTTCTGCCAGGGAATTGTTAGCGAACGATCGTGCGAGTTATCCGGCGCTTCATCCTCTGCATCCGATTTGAGGCGCACGACGAGTTTGTCCTTGTGCACGTTAATCGCAGCAACCAGCTGTCCAATGGCGTCGTGATCGTTTACGGGCTTGCTGCAGGTCGTTGAGCCATTTTGTTGTTCGACCAGATGATTCTTCAGGGATTTTAAAACAGCGTCCTCAATGTTGGCGGCTGGGACGCGGGAGATGCTTCCGGTCGACGCATTCTTGGCTTGGCCATGTAGGACGGGCGCTGACGCATAGTAACGATATCGGGTGCCTGCTTTGGCAGCATGGGTCGGGACCATGCGATGGCCGGCATCGTCGAATAGCAGACCGGTCAATGGATAGCCGGATTTTTTGCGTGCGAGGGTGCGGTGGGACCATTGGGCGAGTGCTTTCTTCCGCACCGCATCGAACAATGCGCGATCCAGGATTGGCGGCTGCTCGCCCGGGAGGATCTCGTTCTTGTATTTGACCTCGCCGATATAGAAGTGGTTGCTAAGGAGGTAATAGAGCGTGCCACGGCCAAACGGGATGCCGCCACGTGTTGTGCCCGTAGAGAGCTCCTTGAGTTTGGTCTTTATGTTGCGTTTGCCGAGATCCCGAACCAACTCGTTGACGCTGCCGAGTTCGAGATAGCGCCGAAAGATGAACCTGACCTGTTCAGCTTCTTTCTCGACAACGGCGACTTTGCCTTCCCTCATCTCGTACCCTAGCGGGAGGTTGCCTCCAACCCATATTCCCTTCCGCTTCGATGCTGCGACCTTGTCGCGAATCCGCTCCGACGTAACCTCGCGCTCGAATTGGGCAAAGGACAGAAGCACATTTAGGGTCAGTCGACCCATCGAGGTCGTGGTGTTGAACTGCTGAGTAACGGAGACGAATGACACCCGTGGGCATCAAACAGTTCAACCAGCTTTGCAAAGTCGGCGAGAGACCTTGTCAGGCGATCGACCTTATAGACGACGATCACGTCGATCTTCCGGGCGCGGATGTCCTCCATCAGTTCTTCAGGATGGCGGCGCGCGCATTCGCGTATCGAAACTCCAGTAGCTTGTGCGGGCCACCACAAACCATCAATAACATATAATTGAACGCGATCGTTGCGAGCAGCCATTGGACAAGCCACCAAAGGTCGGTCGGTCCGAACTCGCTGATCGTGGTATCTGACCGAGAAGCTATGTCAGCTTCGTGGACGATCCTGTTACGCCGCTTCCCTAGCTCATCGAGCGGTGGGTATAGCTCTTTGAGTGGGGCTGGGTCGAGATTTGCTCGTCCTAGAGCTTTATCAATATCGGTGCCCTTATAGAAGCAGAATTTGCCACCCTTTGGCACAACAGAGCGAACTGAATCCTCCACACTGGCGTGAAGGAAGACCACTACCATCCGCATAATGTCGGCCGAAACATCGGTCACTTCCAAAAGTGCCTTAGGGTTTCGTTCCTTCTCGTCTTTGAATGCGAGCCCGATCACCCCCCCAACCCGACGGATATTTAGGTTGAACCGTTGGTGCATGCGTAGGATTGAGTTGATTTCCACGCCGCGTCCGCCTGGTTAGAGTAAAGACCGGACTGCTTCTAACATCTCGAGCTGCGTTCCGTACGTGGCCTGAATTACCATTAGCCTCTTCGTGATCCCCCATGGCAAATTGAACCGTCTATTCTCCGCCAGAAAATATTGGGTTATACGGCACATCAACGTTACATGGATTTTCGTCCGTAAGGCTGCCAAATGGCGCTTTTGCGAAATTGGGCTAATCCATCGTTTAATTCTGTTCCATAACATTCGATTGGCGCACTTTGTGGAGCGTTTCGCGTTGCGCGGGCGGCTTCGTTTACGATTGCCGCGGTCCCATGGAGCTGCTTACACCTAGAATGAGCTGATTGACAGGGGCGATAGGACGACGATGTCGGTTGCCTCTATGACGCCAAGCGAATGTCCGGACCGTTCGTCCACCTCGCCCACCGCGTGCCATGACCTATCGTCATCCGGCGGCGTCTTAGGATGACGGGTTAGTCATCGTTGATGAAGTGATAGCGGGGACCGCGCTTGTTCGGTGGACTGATAAGGAAAGACCACTAACGGAGTCAGTTCGCGGCTGATCAGGTCTTCTGCAAAACCTTATCAGTGGCCTTTTTGAGTACATGCCCGCCGGTGCCAAAGCGAATTGTCGCCGCTTTGCGCGAGGGTAGGAGCCCCATTATCTCATCCTTTCAACTTCGGGACTCGTTCAACTCGAATACTCGCGCCAGCCCGCCGGTAATTTTTGGGCGACACACCTATTATGCGTTTGAAAGTATCGCTGAAATGGCTTTCGCTGGCAAAACCACATGCGGCTGCAATGTCTGCATTCCTGTAGCCGTCCATCGACAAGAGAGAGCACGCCCTTTCGATGCGGCGGTTGAGAACAAACTGATGAACAGAAGTAGAGAAAGAGTTTTTAAACAATGGGGCGAATCGGCTCGGACTTATGCCGACCAGCCTTGCGAGGTCTGCAACACTCAGGTCCTCAGCCAACGATCCTTCTATGAAGTCCCGAATTATCGTGGCTCGTTGACGACCGAGTCCTTCTGCCAAGAACTGGCGATCATCCTCTCGTGCCATACCATTTAGTCGGGCGGCCAAAGCTAAACTGAGGGATTCTGCATATAATCTGCCAGACGGACTTCCCGCTTCGTATTCGCGCAACATGCAGGAAATGATCGAAGTCAATCCAGTATCAGAGCCGCAAGGAAAAATGGCATCCAATCGCGGCAGATCGTCTGCCTCGAGCAGACGAGAGTTCCGCAGCAGTTTCCAATCGCATGAGAGGCTAATTACCTTCACGCGGCCAACGGACGTCGCCGTGTCCCAGTGACGTCCTGCGGGATAGGCGGCGAATGTTCCGGGAGAATGGGTTATGTCCTTTTGTCGACTTTTCGTACCCACGCGAGTTGCACATCGACCGGCTATGATGAGCGACATCCAATAAGTCGGAAGATGCGGGTCGTTCCAATCTCCCTTTTCGGCCGACGTGCACACCCCAAGAGGAAAGCCGTACCAATCCTTATCTCGGACACAGGATAGCGAGACAGTCGTGTCTGGCCTGTTCGGTAAGGGCTCCATGGTCGCCTCCAAACTTCTCTAGATCAAATTAACCTTCCGAAAAGTTTTGATCGAAATTCGGAAGAGGGCAGGAGCTTTATGGAAGTTTCCGTCCCCGTCCGCGTTTCAATTGTATTGCGCACATTAAAAATTTTAAGGGAGGATATGCGGGTATGATTCCGATTCACAAGCGAAAACTTCATCGAAGCGGTCCGTCGGTTCGCATCAGATCGGCGGTGGCAGGGACATTCGCTACTGCGCTGGGGCTATTATCAGCGACCGCCGCCCTTGCCGATCGAGACGGTCGGTGGGTGTCGACTTGGGGCCAACCCGCCGCCACCACTGCTCAGGCGCCAAGCAACCAGACTATTCGCGAAATTCAGCGCATTAGCATCGGAGGGAACTGGCTGCGAGTACGGCTGTCTAACGAATTTAATTCAGCAGCCATCAATGTAGGCGAGGCACACGTCGCTCTCGCTGGTTCGGCCGGCTCCACCGTTCCGCACTCGGATCGCAAGCTTACCTTTGGCGGTCAATCGTCGATCATTATCCCACCGAATGCGGCGATCTATAGCGACCCGGTTGAATTGACGACACCGACACTTGGGAGCGTCGCTGTTAGTCTCTTCCTTCCAACCAATAGCGGTATGGTGTCGATCCATCCGGCGGCTATAGATACGGCATACATCACCAACGGTAATACTACTGGGGCATCAAGCGTGGGCGGCGCAACCAAATCCGCGATGCGCTATATGCTATCCGAACTTCAGGTGTTCACAGAAGATGATGCCGCGGCGATCGTAGTGCTTGGCGATTCCGTGACCGAGGGCGAGGACTCGACGGAAGACGCCAGTCATCGCTGGACCGATTTTCTCGCCGATCGCCTAGCGGCTGCGCATGGAATTGCACCACGAGGGGTCAATAATGCGGGGATTGGCGGAAATCGGCTCCTTAATGACAACCTCCCGAATCCCTTCGTCAACTTCGGGCAAGGTGCTTTGGCACGGCTCGATCGTGATGTGCTTGCGCAGGGACGTGTCAAGTATCTTATCGTTCATATGGGGCTGAATGATCTTGGCCTTCCTGGGTTCCTTGGTGCGCCCCAACAAACCGTCACAGCCGATCAGATGATCGGTGCATATCGACAGATAATCGCGCGGGCCCACGAACACGGCATAAAAGTCATCGGGGGAACGCTCACGCCTTACGCGGGAGCCCTTGAGTCCAACTATTGGACTCCAGCAGGAGAAGCAATCCGTGAGGCGATAAACCACTTCGTTCTAACGAGCGGCGAGTATGATGGCACGGTCGATTTCGCGGCTGCGGTTGCCGACCCAAAGAAGCCCACGTTTATGGCAGCCCAATTCAGCGGTGGGGACTTTTTGCACCTAAATGACGCTGGATATCAAGCAATGGCGAACGCGATAGACCTCCGCCTCTTTAAAGACCTTGGTGGTGAGGTGGCCGACCGCCATTAGTGGCGCTCTCCTTTAATTCTCGAAGCTTCCCTCTCAGAAAGAGGGAAGCTTCTCTCATTGGTTGCCGAGGTCTCGATGATTAGTCAGAAAACAGAAGCGGGTGAGAGGATTATGGAAGTGTTTCCTCTTCTGCTGGTCATATATTTATAAAAAAATAATCGGGAGGGACCTTTTCGATGTGCCCGTCGAGAGAATGGGGCACCGCGCTCGATCGCAATCGGCGGAGCGTCGTCGTTCCGGCAGTCATTTCAGTTCGGCCAGCGGCTGTCGGTTGCGGCCACGGTCGAAAAGCAGCGCTGCCCTGTGGGCGTCTCAGGACATTGGCAGGGTACAAAATGAGCCTTCGGAAGTACCCCATCCGGATGATCGTGTTGGCGCTGCCGCTCCTTGCCGGCGCGTCGGCCGCAACGATTATGTCCGATTCGTCTCTCGACGATCAGGCTGATATTGCGAAAACGAAAGCGTCCACTCCCTCGAACTGGAGCGAAACGACGACTACTGTGGTCGATGTGACTATCCCGCCCGCGCCGAGCAAACCCGAGACGTCCGACGTCGAACGCCCGTTGAGCGCCAATCCGCTGTGGGCGATGCCGCTCAAGCAATTCACCATCACACGAGAACGACCGCTCTTCCTGCCGTCGCGCCGGTCCCCGGCGCCGCCTCAGTCGCCCGTGACGGTAACGAAGGTCGTCGTGCCTAAGCCGAAGGAACCCGAGCAGCCACGGCTTTCGCTGGTCGGGACCATCGCAAGCGACGAAGACAAGTTCGGCATTTTCGTCGATCAAGCCAGCAAGGCGGTGTTGCGGCTTCGGGTGGGCGAGGATTTTCAAGGCTGGAAGCTGCGCTCCGTGCACGGGCGCGAAGTCATTCTGGAGCGTGATCAATTAACCAGCGCGCTCAGCCTACCAGAGCCCGGCGTCGGCGCACCGGAATCGCGAGAACATGTCGAGACCAAAGTGATCCAAAAGACACGGGAGCTTCGGCCTGAACGCGAGTTGCGTCGCTAACCGCGCCAAGGTTATCTCTTAGATATCTCAATGCGTGCGGACCAATCCCTCGAATAGTCCTGAGATCTTGATGCGCGGACTAATGGTCGCTTTGGGAGTGCAGACATCGGCCGGTGGCTGACTTCTTCCATAACCTTCGAAGCGCGAACGCAATGTCCGCTGTTGAGGCAAGAACTGCCTCAATCGCGCCTAGCGCCAGGTCCGCTTTTGACCCATTGCAGACGTTTAAGCCGGTCCTTTAAAACCTTTTTACGGTTCTCGATGGCAATGGTTGACGCCATATGCCTTGCGTCTCGCGGACCATAGCCCAAGCTTCTTGTACACAGCTGCCCAAATCTCCGGGAGACTCTCTCCCTTCCTCAATCCGTCATGGAAACCTCACCTTCCTCTACCTCTCGCGGCGCTGCGGGGTGTCGGCGGGAGGACGAGCAGGGAATGCCTGCCGAGCCTACGCTCGCTTCTTCAATCTGGTTGGAATGTAGGAAGACCCCGCCACCGGAACGACAGCCGGTCGACGCGATCCTGTCGCACATCGTTTGTGCACTCAAATCCAAAGCGGCCAAGTGGTCCCTACCTCGGACTCGTTGATAAATCGCCGGCAACAAGCTCAGAGCCCGGGTCACGCGGCCAGTGGCTGCCGACAGAATTGCCCGCGCGGATATCTGCTGTCGCTTGTGAGCCAGGAAGATCATCCTCAGTTTCAAGCTCTCATGGCTCGATCAGCAGTACTAGCTGCGGTCAGGCCGGCACTTGCGGTTCAATCCAAAATCGAACAGCCGGCTCATTTGGCACGGAGCGCTGAAAGGTTGTTTGAATCGCCGTAGGTGCGGAGCGTCGCGAGCAAACGTATCAATGGTCTTGCTGACCCGGTCGTTGCCCAATGGCCGTTTTGAAGCCGCATCGGAAAGCAAGGTAAAGAATGCAAAACAATTCATCATCTATGCTTTGGCCTTCTTGTGCTTTTCCCAAAAGCTCAGCGGCGAGATCTTCGATCTTTTCCGTTTCCGCGTGTTTCCATGCTTTCTCAATGCAGGTGTCATCAAGTCTATGTACGGCTGCTATTTTCATGTCCTTCTCTCAAATTTGGTGAAATGTAGGAGCGGGCAAAAGGCACGAACCACCCGATTCCTGACTGCTGTGGCGTTTTCGAGCGATTTCGGTGCGCGTGAAGGAGAGGGACTGTCAGCGATGCGGATCATGAATCGGGCCGCGCCGGGCGGTATGTAGCGCAGCCATTAAGGCAAAACCCGACAGGCATGGGTGCGAGAACGGTCCCTATGCCAAGCGCGGGCTGGGATTGCGCTAGAGCGCTGTGACCACGAAGCCGGCGCGTGGAAAATGCACACAGACCTCGCCGATCGCGGCATCGCTGCGTCGGATCACGATCTCATGGACGCCCGAGGCGACCAATTCGCCGATGACCGGGTCGCGTCCGGTATCATCCGGCGTGACGGCGATGGTCTGGCCAGGCTTCCGGCCGACGGGATCTCGCGGATCGGGTGTTGCGCTGGCGATTGACGTGGCGGTACGGGCTACATCGAGTGCCTGCTCAGAGGTCATTGGACTCCGCCGGCCGTGGCCGATTGCGGCAACCCGCTCGGCCCAGGTCAGCAATCTTGGAAAGTCATTGAGTGGCGCCGCCGCTGGTCCGAAATTCTGCTGCAATTTCCAAACTGGATGGTAGGCGGCGAAATCGACAAGGCCGGCAGCGGCACCCTGCAAAAACCAGCGGCCGTCCGCCAGCATCTGATCCAGCCAATCGAAGTGGGCGCGCAGCTGATCGAGCAGGTTCGGTACTGCCGCTATCATCGCGGCAGGATCGATGTTTCGGCCGGAGAATTTGGCCCGGTCTAAAAGAAATCCCTCGGGCAACGCGTCGGGTCTCTTCGCGAACGCGATGCTGACAGCCGGGCTGAACGTTGTCTTCTCGGCCCACCAAGCAAGTGCGTCAGCCGCACCGTGGCCGGCGGGATAAAAGCTCGGGGTGGGGTGCCGGCGTTCGAGTTCGCGCATGATCAACTGGCTATCGCAATAGATGTCGGCGCCGATCTGCAGCACCGGCGTTTTACGGTAGCCTCCCGTCAGCGCCGTCAGGTCGGGTTTTGGCATAATCACCGGGATTTCCACCGATCCCCAGGCCAAGCCCTTCAGACCAAGACCGAGCCGAACTTTCTCCGAATAGGGAGAGGTCTCGTAGTGATGCAGGATGATATCGGTCATCGAGGCGGCCCTTATCTCCTACTCGCGGGAAGCGCCGCGGCGCATCCAACAATGTCAGATCGTTCTTGCCTGATGCTTCGATACATATCGAAGCATCAAAGAAGGGCGCTCGTCGCTCACCTGACAAAGTCGGGTTCTCCGGCGGCCATTCGGATGGCCGCTATCGGCGCCGTCCCTCCTCGATCGTCGACCAAAGCGAATGCTAGTTGCGGCAATGTCTCATTCTGGTGGAAGAGCGGACGCGGGAGGAGGAAGTATTGAGTGCTGCCTTTGGCACTTAGCGAACGTCGCCGTGGCATCTTTGGACGTCCGCTTTTGAAATCAAAGCAGACGTCGCCGTTCCATAACATTCGATTGGCGCACGCCATGTCTGTTGTTGAGGTAAGAGCCGACCTCTCTGACCAGGCCGTCTCATGTGGCGGCCTCCTTTGCCAGCACTGAAACGCAGCAATTGTTTCAAAAACTAGCGGCGACCAGATCATAGGAGCCTCTGCTTCCACGAACATAGATCTTGGCTGCGGCGGCACAAATCAAATCACGGTTGGAATCGAACGCGTTCAGAAAACCCAACTCGTCGAGGCGGGCATTTGGTTGAATACGCTTTAATGCATCTACGCTTATAAAAAACGATGCCTCCATAGCGCTATCGTGTCCCCAAAATCGCACGGCACGCCGCGTTGGGTCATATGAACGACTATGATTTGGAAAGTTAATCACGTGGTCGACTGATCAGCTTGTCGCTGGTCCGCGATCGCCCTTACCGGGACTGGAATCACCGAATCGTCATTGTTGAGTGCTCGTGGCGACGTTCTCTCGGTTCCAGCTAAGGTTTGTCTTAGCGATTTAATGCGTTCAGCCCAGCGCCGTTCAATGCGGCGGTGAATGCTCAATGGATATATGGCGCTCATTAGGTCAACCTCGCTGACACGCTCCTATGTGAGAATAAGTCTTTCGAGGGATTTGCGTTCTCTCGGCGAACGAAGTCGCAGAGACTTGAAAGGTTCCAAGCGAAGAAGCCAAAAGGCTCAAATTCCGCAACCACAGAGGATGGGTTATCGCGCAATCAAGACCCGAATCGGCCGTTGGATATTTCAGCCGAATTGGGCTGTTTCTCGCTCGCTGTTCGCCGCAAAGTGCTAGAATTTAAGTGTATCCTGAAAGACGAATGACGCCGCGCGAGCTCGTCGCTTTCGTCGGCGCGTCGGCTTCAGTTCGCCGGAACGAAGAAAAGAGCGCGGCTCTCGTCATCGGCACAAGGGAGGACATCATCATGCTCGACAAAGCCCCGAATGGAAAAGTGTCTGATTTGCTCTGCGCGCTCGACAAGGTGCTGTCCGCTGGCGAGGTAGAACACGCTGTCGATCTCTTTCAGGCGGACTGCTACTGGCGCGACTTGGTAACCTTCACCTGGAACATCAAGACAATGGAGGGCAAGGATCAGGTTCGCGACATGCTCAAGGCGCGGCTCCCCGATACGAAGCCGTCGAACTGGAAAATTGCGGACGGTGAGGACGCTTCTGAAGCGGATGGGATTACAGAGAGCTGGATACAATTCGAAACAGAGGTTGCCCGCGGCTTTGGCCACATGCGCCTGAAGGACGGCCGGATATGGACGTTGCTCACGACCATGAGTGAACTCAAGGGGCACGAAGAGCCAGTTGGCTTCGACCGTCCGATGGGGGCTAAACACGGCGCCGAACGCAATCGGAAAACGTGGAAGGAAGAGCGCGAGGCGGAAGCTGCTGAACTCGGCTACTCGCATCAGCCCTATTGCGTCATCATTGGTGGCGGTCAGGGCGGCATCGCACTCGGAGCTCGGCTGCGCCAGCTTAATGTGCCGACGATCATCATCGAAAAAAACGAAAGGCCCGGCGACAGCTGGCGCAAGCGTTACAAGTCACTCTGCCTCCATGATCCGGTTTGGTATGATCATCTGCCCTATCTGCCCTTTCCCCGGAACTGGCCGGTCTTCTCACCGAAGGACAAGATCGGGGACTGGCTCGAAATGTATACAAAGGTAATGGAGCTGAATTACTGGGGCTCAACCGAATGCAAGAAGGCATCTTACGACGAGAAGAGCCGCGAATGGACCGTTGTCGTACAGCGCGACGGCAAAGAAATCGTCCTCAAGCCAAAACAGCTCGTACTTGCGACGGGAATGTCAGCCAAGGCCAACATGCCGAAATTCGAAGGCATGGAGATTTTTAAGGGCGATCAGCACCATTCGTCGCGGCATCCGGGGCCAGACAAATACAAAAAAAGGAAAGCCGTTGTGATTGGCTCGAACAATTCCGCCCACGATATTTGTGCCGCGCTTTGGGAAGCTGGGGCAGACGTCACTATGGTTCAACGCTCAACGACCCATATTGTGAAGTCGGACTCGCTGATGGAGCTGGGATTGGCCTCGCTTTACTCCGAACAGGCGGTCCAGTCTGGAATGACGACGGCCAAAGCCGACCTGATCTTTGCTTCACTACCCTACAAGATACTGCACGAGTTCCAGATCCCGGTTTACAACGCGATCAGGGAACGCGATGCCGATTTTTACAGACGCCTTGAGAAGGCGGGCTTCCTGCTCGACTATGGCGACGACGACTCTGGTCTGTTCATGAAGTATCTCCGGCGTGGGTCGGGATACTACATCGATGTTGGTGCTTCTGAGCTGATTGCTAACGGCAGCATCAAGCTGAAGAGCGGCGTGGATGTCAAAAAACTCACGGAACATTCTGTCATCTTGAGCGACGGGACCGAGCTGCCGGCCGATCTCGTCGTTTACGCCACGGGGTATGGTTCGATGAACGGCTGGGCCGCGGACCTGATATCTACGGATGTCGCTAACAAGGTAGGCAAGGTCTGGGGACTAGGCTCGAATACGACCAAAGACCCGGGCCCGTGGGAAGGCGAGCAGCGAAACATGTGGAAGCCGACACAGCAGGAGGCACTTTGGTTCCATGGCGGTAACCTGCACCAGTCACGCCACTACTCGCAGTTTCTGTCCCTCCAGTTGAAGGCGCGAATGGAGGGCATTCCCACACCGGTTTACGGTCTTCAGAAGGTCCACCATCTTGGCTGATCGGCCTGTTCGATTCCTTTGAGCACGGTCCGCTAGTGTTGAGTCCGGAGATGGTACTTTGCGACGTATTTGGAATTGCGATTCCAAGTCGGCTAAGTGGGAAAAAGGCAGACATCGGAGCGAGCGACTTTCCATCACATTCGAAGTCCGAACACGACGTCCGCTTTCGACGTTAACCACCGGGCCGCGGGCGGTTTGCGTCAGGCGGCCGAGCGCTTGCCGATATCGATGGCAAGAATCGATTTCAGATTCCCGCCAAGAACGGCGTCTTTCTCGCTGGCGCTCAGGAAGCTACAATGACGGCGGACGTAGTCCAGGCTTTGCGTGTAGGTACAGAAGCGTTCAACATTCGGCATATCAGAGCCCCAGATCAGCCTGGAAGCACCAAACAAATCGCGCATGCCGCGCACCAGTTCCTGCGCTTGCGGGTAGGGATATTCCCATGCGCCGCCCCAGGTGATCGGGAACATGATCTCGATCAGCAGATTGTCGTGCCGCATGGCGGCGAGCACCTCGTCCGGGAAATCCCATGCACCAGACTTACCGAAGAAGCCGACAGGAGGCCCCATGACTAGTATCCAGCGAATCCTGCTGTACCGGTTCATCAAGCCGTGCAGGCGCACGAGATTGGCGATGTAACTTGCCACGTCGTAGTTGGGAATCGGGGTAATCTCGAAGAAAACGGGCAGGCCAGCTGAGTCAATCTTCGACCAAAATACGTCATAACACGGTTCGTCAAATGTGACGTCAAATCCGTAGCGGGCGAACGCGTCAAGTGCGAAGTAGACGCCCTTCAATCCGAGATCGCGATGGGCGCGATCGAACTCCGCAAGCCCAGGCTCGGTAAAGGCACGCGGCTCGTCAACGTTCAGCAGCGCGGTAAATTTGTCAGGATACTGGTTCTGGGCGAACGCATTGTAATCGTTCATCGCGCCGTAACCCCATCCGGTTTGCAGAATGCAGTGATCGACGCCCGCGTAGCTCATTTGAGCTAACATCAATTCTGGCGGCGCCACGATCTGCTGCATTCCGACCGGCATATATTGGGAGTGATAATCTTCGCCGTCGATCGTGAAATCGAGACGCCCATAATTACCCACCCTGAAGTTGACGTCCTTGAGCCCCGCCCACGAATTGTCGCCCTCTCGGAACAACACCGCACCCGAGACTTCCTTGCCGTCGCGAGCCCTGAAAACCCGGGCGGCAGTCCGCGTTTGGACCTTTTGGATATATTTGCGGTGGACCTCGCTCGACGGATGACCGCAGGCTCCAGCCCAATGCTGGAAGACGTGCGCGTGGCAATCGATAATCATTATGTCCTCATGCATTGCGGATAGGTGGCCGCTCGCTGTGGCGGCGATCGGATCGCGATTCAATCGACTCAGCCGAGCTCCGCGAGATATTTGTCGTAGAGACGCTTCACTTCGCCGTTGGCAACGACATAGGTAGCCCAGAAATCCAAGAAATTCTTCCAGGCGGCGTCACCGTGCCGAATTATCCACGTGTTGGGACGTTTGTCGAAGGGGTGTTCCCGATCGACAATGTGCGCCCAATCACCGTTGCGCTTTACAAGGGCTACGGCATCACTGTCACCCACGACATAGGCCGTCGCCCGCTTAGCGCGTACAGGTTCCGCAGCCATCACCTGCTGACCGGCGATAGCAATGAACTTCGCCTTTGGAAATATCGATGGCAAGCGTTGTTCTTCGCTCGAGCCAGCGCTCACGGAAAACGTCACATCGGCGTTGTTAAGATCGTCGATCGTCTTGAATTTTGCAGCATCGTCGTTGTGTACGATGGCATGGCTGCCCTTAACCCAAAGAGGCCCAACGAAGTTGCAGGAAAGGCCGCGCGGAATCGTGTAAACGGCGGACGATCCGAACAGATCGAAATCACCCCTTCGTAGACCCACAGTTGCGTTAGCAAAGGTAACCTCCTGCCAGTCCACCGTCATTTCGAGGTCGCGAGCGAGCATGTCGACAAGTTCCTTATAAACGCCTCGTAGTTCACCACTCTTGGCTTCTTTGAAGAACCACAAGGGCGTCTGTGCGAATCCGACCTTCAGCGAACCACCCTTCTTAATTTTCGTGAGCACCGAATCCGGGGGAATTCCAGTTTCAAGCAACTGCGCTTTAGCTTCGACGACAAGCGCGGCGCTCGCGCCCACGACAGCCGCTCCGGTCAGCAATGACCTTCTGTCAAGGTCAGGGACTAGCGATCCAACTTCGATCTCCTTCGTCATTCGACATCCTCCTGATTAGGTACAGTGACGTAGTTGCGTGGCCACTCACACTCGTGTCCGGCAATGCCTACCCTGAGCGCTGAGATCACGGTGCTTGCAGGGTAGCAACATTAGTTATTCTAATCTTGTGAGCAAGATTTTCAGCTGCGATAGGACGGTCTATTCCTCGATCAGCAGTGTGGCGGTACCACCGAATAAGCGCCAGATTGGATGGTGTTTCAGTCATATGCAATCTGGCCACATATGACGGTCGGCGACAGCGTAACTTTGCCGATTCAGGTGCAGAACAAGACCAATATTCGCGGGCGTACTCTCCGGCCCCCGTCCCTTGTCGGTCTGGAGGGGCCGGAAGATCGTTATGCGTCGATCAGCAGACCGATGAGCTCGAGGCGAGGCTTCACGCCTTGAAAGCACTCGAGCGTTTTCATGATCAGTTGGTTTGATTGTTAGGACGTCGTTTCCTTTCGGTCGCGCGCCGGACCGACCGTTGGAAGCGCGGACGTCGGCTATTGGCCGATTTCTTCCATAACCTTCGATGAGCGTAATTTATGTTCGCTTTTAAGGTCACAGCAGGCGTTACCGTCCCCTAACGCCTAGTCGGGTCATGATCCCACAGCGAAAATCGCACCCACTTCATTCGGAGTTAAGCAGTCGGCGCGTCCGAAGATTGTCCGGGCTCACTCCGTGCACTAAAAGGCAAGACCAAGAACAAAGGCGGCGGTGAGCGTCATGGCGTTACGGGTTATCGATTGCCTGGTTCAGCGTTACGAGCCGCTGATCCTGTTGCTGGGTCGGGTCTGCATCGGATCGCTTTATCTGATGTCGGGCACCAATCACTGGTGGGACCAGACATTGCTCACTCACTTCATGACGGGCCTGCCAGGCTCGGTGCATGTTTGGGCGATGCTGGCGGCGACCATTGAGGTCGTAAGTGGGGCCGCGATGGTCCTCGGCTTCCGTACGCGCGACTTCGCCCTGCTCCTGGTGCTCTTCAATCTCTGTGCCGCGGTGATCGGTCATCCCTACTGGTCGATCGCCGGCGACACCACTGCACGCTGGGGCCAGTTCATCCATTTCTGGAAAGACATCGGACTCGCCGGCGGCGCCCTCTTCGTCCTCGCGCGAGGCGCCGGACCCCTAAGCTTCGACCGAGGGTGAAGGGTTCGCGGCCCTTCCGTCGCTCTATATCTGCTCTTGGGGTTGAAGCGGACCAAAGTGCTGCGCCGCCTGACTTCCGCTTTTGAGCCATCTGCGACATGGACAATTTGGGATTTCGCAGGGCAAATTGGCCGTTATCCAGGAAATCCTGGAGTTAAATCAGGGAGGAGAACATGACGAGAACTTGGTTCGCCGCTGTGTTGCTTGGCCTTTTCGTCGCGGCGCCGTCCGCCAACGCCTGGGATCGCGGCGATGCCGACGTGCTGACGGTGCTGCCGAACACTGCGTCGGGGCAGCCATCGAGCGTCGAGGGCCTGACGGTTGGCCCCGATGGCAACATTTACGTTCCGACATTCGGCTTCAATGCCACCGGCGCGCTGACGGGCAGCGCGACGCTTTATGTCCTCAGGCCGAATGGAAAGGTCCTGCGCCAGGTTACGATCGCAAATTCGAGCCCGCACATGCTCGGATTGCGCTTCAATCCCGTCAACGGATTCCTGTTGGTCCTCGATTTCGGCGCCGGCAAGGTTCTGCATGTCGACCCGATGACTGGTACGTCGAGTATCTTCGTTCCGGCGATCCCGAACTCCGGCCTCAATGCGCTGACCTTCGACAAACTCGGCAACGCCTATATTTCCGATTCGTTTAACGGCGTGATCTGGAAGGTTGGCCCCAACGGCGGGACGCCGACCATCTGGTCGAACAGCCCGTTGCTCAGCCCAGGCACTGGGCTCACGCCGCCGTTCGGCGCAAATGGTGTCGAGTTCAACAATGCCGGCACGATGCTTTTTGTGGCCAATACAGCGTTCCACCAGATCATCCAGATTCCCGTGAACCCGGACGGTAGTGCGGGTACGGCGTCGGTCTTCATCACCGGCATCAACGCGCCGGATGGAATTGCGATCGATCGCGACGAGAACATCTGGATCTGCGCCAACCAGGAAGATGACATCGTTGTCGTCGACAAGACGGGCAAAGTGATCGCCAAGCTCGGCGACTTCAACGGCTTCAGCAAGGACGGCGTGGCACGCGGCCTGTTGTTCCCGGCGAGCCTTGCCTTCTCGCACGATCGCAAAACGCTCTACGTCTCGAACCTGACCTTGTTCCTGCCGTTCGCGGGTGCGCTGGCAGCGGTCGATTCGCCCTGGACGCTGCTGGCCCGGCACTACACGGTGTCGGCGATCCCGGCGGTGATTCCCCCACTCAACCCCGACCGCGATTAAACCGGGACCCGGTGGCCGATGGGCGGCGTGCTGCTCGTGGAATCGTTCTGCACCCGAGCCGTTTAGCGTCTGCCCATTGCCGCGCCGCTGATTGTAGGGTTTGGCAGGTCTGCTTATGGCACTTAGCCGACATGTCCGGCCGTGCTCGTGATGTCTGCGGTCGGGGTGAAAGCGGACCTCACATTCGTCGGGTCTGACGTCAGCTTTTCACCCTGACCGGACATCGGGTTGTCGCTAAATGACCGGTAAGTGAAGCCCCTGGCTCTTGCAATGTGCTAATTTAGGCCGGCACGATCCACTGACTTCAGCCCGGAACCGTTGCACCATGACCGATAATCATAATCCGGCATGGACCAAGGAAAGCCGCTTCCGCGGTAGCCCCGACGATGTGATTATCATCCCACTCGTTCTTGTCGCGCTCGCCGCCAACAAAATCCTGCGTTTCATCCTTTCGATCCTGATGCGGCTGCTCGACTACGCCTTCCCTCTGGCAATGCAGATCGTTTGGCTTCCGCTCTTCGCGGCCAGGGTTCTTGGCAATGTCCTCGTTACTGCCATAAGCGGCGTGCTGCGTCTTGTTCCCCTTTCCGAGACGAATTGTCGGCGCTGGAGCATATCGATCCGCCGGAACTGGTCGTGGCTTCGGCGGAAGATCAGCTATCAGGCGTTCGAACGAGCTGTGCATACCGCCTTTGAGAGCGGCATGGCGTGCGTGTTTCGGAAATGCCGGCATCTCACGCCGAACACCGCACTGCTCGTGATCCTGGGCGCGGTACTTTGGCTCCCGATCTCTTTCGGGGCAGCAACAGCGATGCACGCAATATTGTTTGCGAAGGTCACGTCCTGGCCAGCGTGGATGCAACTCTTGCATCCGCTGGCAACGGTCATCGCGAAGAGCAAGCTCTTGGTGCTGCCGGTGTACCCCGCAGCCTGGCCACAGGCCAAAAGACACCCCTTCGTTCAGCTCGTATTCAAGGGCTATGAAACCCTCAAGCGCGTGTATGTGATCAAAAAGGTTGGCTTTCGCTATCGGCAGGCAGAGATCGCCGGCATCGCAGTGATTGAGAGGCTCGAGTGTACCGTCGGCATCGCATCGGCGGTGAGGTGGCTGCGCAACGCGCACGTTGCCGAACAGTTCGGCGTCGAGAAGCCCACTCAGAAATTCCGATCGTTCTTCTCGCGATGGTCAATCAAGTTCTCGGCCGAATACTACGAAGCAAAAGAACAGCAAGCCTCAGATGTCCTATCGTTAAGCAGCAGCGGGCTGCGAACGCTGAGGTGATCGTCAATCTCAAAATCGTATGCGGCCGTAGTCGCTATGGCGTAACCTTGAAACGTCAGCGTCATCACACCAACCAGCAAATGGCGCTTTCGCCTTGTGAGAGGTCCAGCGATGCCCGCAGATCATGTTACGCGCCCATTGGGTCGAACCGGCATCGATGTGCTACCCTTGGGCATCGGCACAAACAAGTGGCGGCGTGCCGATCGTGATGCCTTGTTGGAAACGTACAGGACCATTCATGATGCCGGCCCGTGCATGATCGACACGGCTGAGATCTATTTCTCGGAGCGCGTCGTGGGTGACTGCTTGCGCGCCGGTCCCACCCGCGCAGTGATATCATCGAAATTCCTTCCCTTTCCAGGCCGAACCTCTCCGCGCCGCTTGATGAGCGCGCTTGATGGTTCGCTCGCGCGCCTGGGCCTCCCGACAATCGATCTCTACTATGTCCACTATCCGCTGCCCTTCATCGACGTGGGAGTGTTCGCCGAAGGCCTTGTCGAAGCCGTGAAGTCCGGCAAGGCACGCGCGGTCGGCGTGGCAAATTTCAATGCGGACCAGATGCGCCGCATCGCCGATCACCTCGCCAGGGCAGGCGTTCCGCTCGCCGCTAATCAGGTCAACTACAGCCTGCTCCGACGAGCAGCGGAAACAAATGGCGTGCTCGAAGCCTGCCGTGAGCTCGATGTGGCACTGGTCGCGTATTTTCCCCTTGCGTCCGGACGCCTCACGCAGCCGTCGGATAGCATGGGAACGAAAGTGCTGCTGACGTGTCTCGCCGATATTGCCCGCGCGCACGACGCCAGCACCAGCCAGGTCGCCCTGAACTGGCTGTTGGCGCGCGACAGTCACGTGATTCCCATCCCCGGCGCGACCAAGCCTCATCACGCTAGGACCAATCTCGATGCACTCGGTTGGCGCTTGAGTGAGATCGAGTTCGACGCGATCGACCGAGCCTCAGCAAAGAGTGGTACATGAATTCGGCGCCCATCAAACCCTCATCCCCACCTCTGACCTCGACAAGATTGACGTCCGTATCGGGACCATTCTCGCTGTCGAGGACGTGGCGCATTCGGAAGCGCGCAGGTGGATCGTCGCGCTCTTTTCGTTAACGTCAGGCGTAGATCAAAAGATGGTCAGTGACAGCGGCCTCGCGAACCAACAGCGCGATGGCTTTTTAAAACGGAAACTGCGTCACTCCTTCAGCGCACGATCACGCCGAGATTTTCCGGCGCTATAGCGGCGTTCTTGGCGTGCCACATGCGCTTCAAATTTTGGACTCAAATTTGCCTCCCGACTCAATTCACTTTCGATAAGGCGACTGCGCGTTCGGCTATCTGTATTGGGGTGTTAGTCATGGGTCTGCCGCGTAACAAGCAAGGCCGCGTCGTCGAACTTTCACTTCGAGTTGACAAAAGGGGTGACGAACACCGCCACGACATGCACGCGCTGCTTGAAGAGAATGCCCTGCTTCGAAGGATTTTGATTAAACTGGATCTCGTCCGTAAGGTCGTTGGCTCAACGTAACGTCGCATCAGTTTACGGCAGAACCGCCGCCACTAATGAACGCAGCCCAGCTTGCGGTCATCGCCCGGTCATCATCGGCCGATTACTACCGGCTCATTCTAGGAGAACAGCGATGTCCGTTGAGACGCTGACATATGTCGCTCTAGGTGCCCGCCTGAAAATCTCGCCAGCGGCTGCTCGTTCGCTTGCCAAACGACTTCGGTTGCCGCGTTCACTTTCGGATGATGGCAAAGCCCTGGTGAGCGCTGACCTTGCTGAAATACGGCATACGCCTCGGCCACTAGGTAGTCGCCAGGTAGGCAACATTGCCCTACCAGCGGCAAAGATCGAGGTATTGCAGGCGGAGATCGCGCGGCTCGAAGCAAGTGCAGCCAGTCATCGAGCAGATTTCGAGCGCGAGCGCGAGCGCGCCGATCGCCTGACGGTGGAGCTGCTGCGGGCGACTGCCGAGACTATGGCAGCCAAGGAGGCGACGGCACGGCTTGAAGGTGAGGTGGCGACTCTGCGGACCATTGGCCGATCTGGCGGCTTGATCGACAACCACGGACAAGCTGCACGCCGACTGGGGCAACTAGCTGCGACCTTAGTGGAAGCAGACCGCAGGGCTAGTAAGTAGCCGTCCTTGGCGACTCATTCCCCAACTTGTCTGAGGCAAAAATGGCCAACGATATTCGCGAGGTGAGGGCGCGTATTACCGTGTTTGGGGTCGGCGGTGCCGGTGGCAATGCCGTCAACAACATGATCGCGGCCGGGCTGCAAGGCGTCGACTTCATCGTCGCCAATACCGACGCACAGGCGCTTACCATGTCGAAGGCCGAGCGTCTCATCCAGATGGGCACGCGGGTGACGGAAGGTCTCGGCGCTGGCTCGCATCCTGAAGTGGGGCGCGCCGCAGCCGAAGAGACGATCGACGCGATCCGCGATTCTTTGACCGGCGCACACATGGTGTTCGTTACTGCCGGCATGGGCGGCGGTACCGGCACTGGCGCAGCGCCCATTGTCGCCAACACCGCGCGCGAGCTGGGCATTCTCACCATCGGTGTAGTCACTAAGCCATTCCACTTCGAGGGCCAGCGCCGCATGCGCCTTGCCGAGGCCGGCGTCGCGGAACTGCTGAAGGTGGTGGACACTCTGCTGATCATCCCAAACCAGAACCTATTCCGGGTGGCCAACGAGAAGACCACGTTCTCCAATGCCTTCGCGTTGGCCGATCAGGTGCTTTATTCGGGTGTGGCCTGCATCAGCGACCTCATAGTCAAGGAAGGTCTGATCAACCTCGATTTTGCCGACGTTCTCGCCGTAATGCGCGAGAAGGGCAAGGCCATGATGGGCAGGGGCGAGGCTTCTGGCGCAAACCGCGTGCTCACCGCCGCCGTGGCCGCGATTTCCAATCCATTGATCGAACACCCCTCGATCAAGCGTGCCAGCGGCCTCATAATCTCCATCACTGGCGGCAAGGACCTGATGTTATTCGAGGTCGACGAAGCTGCTACCCGCATTCGCGGCGAGGCCGACCAGGACGCCAACATCATCATTGGCGCATCGTTCGATGAAAGCCTGGAGGGTATCGTCCGCGTTTCGGTGGTGGCGACCGGCATCGATAATCTCGACCCGGCGCCCCACGCGCAACCTGCGGAAAGCTCACTTACAGAACTCGCCGGCAGGCTGGGCAACGACAGCCATCGCAGCGCCGAGTGGACCGAGCATAGTGCGCCGCGACCGCAATTAAGGAGTTCCTGCGCTCCGCCCTACGGGCCGCCACCCCGAAGGGCCGCCGGCACAGCCGATTTCAGAACGTGCACGCCTTGCTCCGCGAGGCCTTGATCCGTACGGCAGCTTCTCCGCTGTGCAAAATTCGATCGAGCAAGCCGTTCTCGATATCCCGGCGTTCCTTGGCCGCAAGGCTAACTGAGCCCTCGTAAGAACCAAATTGGCTCGTTGAAAAGTAGTGGAAGTAGACCGCGGCGACTTTCACTCTTCGCAGAGCAGCGAAATGGCCACGCTGAAAGCGGCATCTCTGGATCGTCTGATTTTGGGGGTAACGGACATTCCAGTTGTTGGATCTGACGTCCGCCTTTTCATCCGCGCCGTTGCCGTCAGGGCTCGCGGCATCCCGTTGGGATGACGTAGAAGCTGCTTCGAGTTCTCAAGCGCTTGATCGTCAGCTGTTGTACTTTAGCAACTCCCTTTCTTCAAGTACGCGATATGGTGAATGCGGGCTGAGGGAGGGTGCATGTTCGACGTGTATCTTAACAAGAAGCGTGATCGTCTGTTGGTGATCGCGAAGGGGCAATCGATCCCTATCATCGAAAACTCAGGACGTTGGCGCAAGAAGAAAGGGACTGTCGCTGTTAGCGACGAGATCAAGTTAGTCATGGAGAGAGATGGCTTCTATTGGCGCAGACTGGCCGATCATCGAAAAGTATAGCTCGCTGCCAAATAAGGCAACTCGTCAGATCGCCCCGTTGGACGACCAGCGTTGCCGCCCGACGCTTGGAGTTTGGGATTTGCTCGTTTAACGGCTTCGCATGTCTGATGTTGGCACTTAGCCGACGTGTCGGGCAGGGTCAACGATGTCTGCTCTCGGATGCGAAGCGGACGCGGTAATTCCATAACATCCGAAGCGCGAACGAAATGTCTGCTGTCGAGGTGTAAGCGGATCTCATTCGCGCCGAGCGTCAGGTCAGACCCAGAACCGACAACCGGCATTTGCGCCAGTCTGCCAAATGAAGGAGGACGACGGCCTCAGGTTTGAAATTGAGGAACCGAAGTTCCCGAGGAATTTTGATGTCGGGCATGCTATTGAACAGTATGAGGACACCCGACACAGACGAACCGGTAGTTGAGGAGAAACCGGGTAATGAACCCGAGGATTTGACCGGACGTGCACTCCGGCTACGTATTCGGCAGCAGGAGTTGCTCGCCGAACTCGGGGTCCTTGCCCTGCAGCGCACGAGCTTCACCGATTTGCTCAATCAAACGGCGCGAATGACGGCCGAAGGCCTCGAAGCCGAGTTTTGCAAAATCATGGAGTACATTCCGTCAGACAAGCGGTTGCTTGTTCGCGCTGGTGTCGGCTGGGGCGAAGATGTGGTTGGCAACGCGACCGTCGGAGCCGATTTGGATTCACCCGCCGGCTACGCCCTCCAGACCGGTAAGCCCGTGATTTCCAATCATCTTGAAAATGAAGAACGGTTCCGAACCCCGGAATTGCTCGTCCAACATGGTATCCGCCGTGCCATGAATGTCATTTTGCAAGGCGATGGTTTGCCGTTCGGAGTGCTTGAAGTCGACAGCCGATCTGAAGGTGAGTTCGGCGAGCATGACATCGCTTTCCTGCAAGGTGCTGCGAATGTCCTCGGTATGGCGATTGAGCAGCAGCAGTACCAGCGCAAACTGCAAGCAGCGTTGGACCGCCATCAGATCTTGCTCAAGGAGGTCAACCACCGTGTTAAGAACAGCCTTCAAGTGGTATCGAGCATGCTTAATCTGCAGGCAAATACCGTTGGTGATCCCGCATTGAGCGAACGGCTCATGGAGGCATCCACCCGAATCTTGGCGGTCGGCCGAGCTTACGATCGCCTCGCGTACAATGCCGACTATGAGAACATAGATTTGGTCGGCTATCTGCGGGAAATCGTCGAAGATTTGGAGGCCGCAGTGGCGCCCTGCAAGATCCAACTTGACACACCCAAAGAAATCCAGTTCGCCGCAGACCGCGCCATTCTCGTCGCGTTGATTGTCAACGAGCTGATTTTGAACGCCGCCAAACACGCCTATGCCAGTTCCCAGGAGGGGGTGATCCACTTGCGCCTCGTTTCAAGCGACGACAAGGCGGTCTCGATTTCGGTTAGCGATGACGGAATTGGACTTCCCGCCGACTTCGATCCGGCTCTGTCCAAGCGCCTGGGGACCCGCATTGCTTTAGGACTGGCAGGTCAACTGGGCGCTGAATTGACCAGGCAAAAGACGACTAAAGGTACACATTTTACGCTCGTTGTGCCGTTACACGCCGAGGCCAATTGAACGTCGCTATCCTCGTGCCCTTGTCTGCTGGCACGAAGTTGACCAAACCGTTGCCCTGATCAAGGTCTGCTGTTGAGGGACAAACGGACGTCGATCACTCGCTATTTGAGGTCTCACTTTGACCCTGAACCGACATCACCGTCGCGGCTACCGCACGGATAAGGACTTCATGCGCTATCCCCTGATAATATCGGCTTCTGTTCCTATAGCCGTCCAAGCTATCCCGTCCGTCGATATCGGCTCGCAGAGACAAGGTAAGCGCTGATCGGGGATTATCCATATCGAATCTTCTGCGACCAACTTACTCAGGTGGGAGTTCTGTCGGAAATATTTCGAACATTCCTAGCTATCCGATCCGCAACGAATCGGGACAAAACCGGACCAACGATAAGGACGAGCATAAAACGAGCGATCTGCTGTGCCATAACAAACCCGACATCGACATTGGTGGATGCCGCAATAATGGCGACCGAGTTTGCCCCGCCCGGGCTGGTGGCAAGATAGGCCGTCATAGGATCGATATCGAAAACTTCGACGAGAGCGAAGGCCAAGCCGCCACAAAATGCGATCAGCATCAGAATTGATACTATCATTTTGGGCCAACCCTGATCGAAAAGATCAAGGCCGGGCTCAAAAAGCGTGCTGAGGCAAAGGCCAAGCGGATGTGGCTGAGAAAGCCCAAAACGCTGGCGAGACGTTGAGGGCCTAGTGGAACAGCTCATTGTTGTCGACGGTCTCTTTGAAAAGCGTCCTCAGCAACCGCCATAGCTCGCGGTGCCCAGCAGTTTGGCCGCCTTGCTTGAGGTAATCTGCAATATCCATCGTCGCCGTTTGGATCTCAATCGCGCCCTCAACGGTCACGTCTAAATGTGCCACTTCGTGCTCGACGTATAAATTCTTCGCGTCAGTATCGAAAACTAGCGTGCAACAATCCAGATGGGTGATCTCAGGGCCTTTTACCTGACGATGCAGTTCTCGTCTTAAGAGAGCCATTTGATGCTCCTGTCAGAAGTGCTGACTTAATCACCATCAATCATACCAACGCGGCAGCGTCCTGGCTTCCACAATCAAGCTTTCCTCGCGCATAGCGGTTCTTTGGTTGAGCCTGTCGGATCATAAAAGTACCTGCCGGAGGCCGGGGGCGGCTCAGCGACGATCACTAGCTTGATGCACTCTGGCTGGGCCGAGACGATCTTAGTCCCGACCGCCGCTGGCGCTTTCGCATCGCAACCACGACGGCGATGGAAGATTGCTTGATCACGGTAATCACGAAAATGGAACAGCACTGAGATGTCAGCGGATTAAAGATGGCTCGGAACCAATCGAAAGCTGTCAGCAATGTGCGAAAAGTGCAAAATGCTCCAAGCGAAAATTAGGCGCCATCGCGAGTTTATAAAACAAGGATTCGATCCTCTTACGGAGGAGCGGATGAAACAGCTAATCGCCGACTTAGAGCGACGTAAGGAGGCGATACATTTAAGGCCGCCTCAGTTGGCCGTCGCTTGGTGCTGGCGCTTTTGGGGGCCTCTAAAGATACGCACTAACCCTCGAAGCCATTAACGAGGAGAAAGCGCAAACCTACGCGCGTTGGAGTTTTAAGCGCTTCGTGGAGGGTGAGCCGTTCATGTACATCCCTCTAGCAACAATTCGAAAGCTCTTGGGACTGTCCTAATCTGCCTTCCCGAGTATCCCACCACTCGATGAACCCGCCCTAGGAAACGAAAACCGGCCCCGCCATGCGGAGCATGATGGAGCCGGTTCGATCTCTCTTGGAAGGTTTGGGGGCCTTAGAGATCGAAGCCCAGATTATCATATTGTGAAAATTCGGGGTGGTAATTCTCTATGGTATTATCTTGATCATTTACTAGGCGTTTGCGTGTTGTTGTATACAATACAATCGCTGATGGAATTTCAGGATCGGCATCACAGAACGTTGCCCAGCGATCATATTCCGCTCGGGTAACGTTTTGTTTTAGGTGTCCTAATCTGCCTTCGCGAGTGTCCTAATCAGCACCGACGTTCGGGTACTTGGCCCCTTTCCATCCCGTCAGATGGTTACTGGTCCCTTTACGTTTTGCTCAGTGGCGCCTTCTGTAGCCGCCCGAATCTCAATCCTGAATTTTCTATGAACTGAGCAAAATTGAACAGCGAGCCAGGATTGCGACGCGGCATGATGGATCCGCATCACTGCGTATCCAAGGGGAGTGTTATGCCCCAGACCAACCGAGTTGAAGACGTCACTGATGCACGCCTTGCATCCATCATCCGCACGGCAGCCAATCTAAAAGATCAGATGCGTGAATTGAGCAAACTCCGCGACCAGGTCAGGAAGGAGCTATCGGCCCGAACATCGTGAGGCATATCTTATGCGGGATGATCTTGTGTATCGTATGTTGGTAGTTGTGTTGGGCGCATTGCCGGTCGCAATCACGCTCCTAGCTCTTTTTTATGGTTAGATAAGGCCGCCTCAGTTGGCCGGCTCTTTCATTTCCAATGTCGCCTTTTGGCACTAAGCCGACATGCAGCGATGCCCAACTTGAGTCCCTTATGCGAACAGAAGCGGACATGCAGACAGTCCCAACGGGGTTTAATTCCGCGTCCGGTATCCCCACATATGGTCCATGACCCCATGGCAGCCACCCAAGCGCGAACCGAAGAAAACCAAGGCCGAGCTGCACGAGATGCTGGCCGAGGCGGTCCGCAATACGCAGGCTGAGAATAAGCGCCTGCAACGGGTCAAGAAAGAGCGCAGCGAAAAGGCCGCCTGACTGTGCCGAGCATATGGCACCAATCGTGCTCATGCCTCATCTCGACGTCGTGACCGTGCTCGCTCTTAAATACCTCCCGCAGCAGAGGAACTAAGATGCAATGAAGCGGTTGAAGTAACGCTCTCTCAAATCTCAAAATATTAGCGCGATGCGCCCAGCGCAAAGGATCGACTGTGTTCACCGGGCAGCCGCGCCAAAGTACGAAAGTCACGACCAACGCTATGCTGCGAAGATCTCAACCCACCCAAAAAAATCAACCGACCGGATTCGTCCGCCGCCCGGCGGGGAATGTTCAAAACTTCCATAGAAGCTATGAACGCTATTTGTCCCTTGCCCGCGCCGAAGCTCTGACGGGGGATCGGATCGTGGCGGAGAATTACTTCCAATACGCCGAACACTATTTTCGGGCAATGCGCGAGAGTCAAAGTTAAGGATGCGAGCCAGCGATGGGTTGCGTCCGCCGGTTCAGCCGGCACGACAGAAGCGGACATTGGCGAGGGAAACTAATCTGTTCAAGGTTCTCCGGAAAACGAATCGGGCCGCAGCCGGGGGCCGTTAGGAACTAAGTCTTCGTCCTGGTCTTGAATCCTCGTTCTGTTGCGTTGAGGATTTGAAATGTCATGAGCACCGCCCGCGCGGTCCGATACCGCAGGCTGGCCCTCGCCGCGGGGGACCAGACCAACGCTGATCTGCTTCATAAGCTCGCAGATGAATGCGATCGCGGGATGCTCTGCACCGCTGATTGGCTTTTGGGCCGGCCATCTATCAAAAAAGAGCAGCCGAAAGCAGTAGACGCCAGGGTGCCGGTTGAGTGGGACCCATTTATTGGCCAGCATTAAAAGTGTACGCGCGGGACCGGGGCCCCGCGGGCCGCTGGGGTCACTTTGGTGTGTCGGCTGGTTGGGACCAGTTTTTCGAATCGGTCGCAATCCAGCGGTTAGCCTCTTCCTCGGTCGCAAAATTCCCGACATGCGAGACCGGGCCATATCCAGTATTTACGGCAACGGTTCAACGACCGTCCTTGATCATTTTCGAGTGAAATTTGGGTTTCTCGCTCATCCCGAGAATACGCGCCTGCGGCAGGATGGTTCTGCCTGTTTCGCTCGGCCAATTCGTCAATTTTTTATGAAGTGAGCAATATTGACCAGCGCATCGTATTGCGGCGCGGCATGATCCTCTCATCACCGACTTGGAACGGTGTCTATCGGTGACTGAGAGTGTTTGTGCTCCCGCCTTCATGCGTGGCGTTTTTTGTGAAGTTAGGCGGCGAACATGAGCCTCAGTTTGAAGCGTTTATCTTTCACCAGCGCGCGGCTTGAAATTCTCGCTCGGACAAAAGCTGATCTCCGGGCGCAGTTCCTTGAATTAATGAAGCTGCGCGAGCAGGTCAGAACGGCACAGCTTTCGGCGGATCTACAAAACATGGTGCGGGCTCGAAAGCCCGCGCCAGTTGTTATCCACGAAGCCGCCTAGCATGTGCTGTCAGCCGCTGCCGGTTACGCTTCCGGTGCGATCGGCGCCAGCGCAGATTCCTCGAGACGCCATTGGATGGACCTTTAGAGGCCCGCGCGCGTTGAGCCCTTAGACCGGGGGCGACCGCGAACCCGGAGCTTTTAAGTTATGAGCAATATCCCCCTGGACATCGAAAGACGGTGCGAACAGCGCTGGGCTGCCAGATTTTCGGCCGCGCGCGCCCTCCGAAAGCAGCACCGCCTTGAAGGGCAGCACCAACTCGCTGCGCCCGACAACAGCAAAAGAGAAACCCGCCGGGCTGAAGCGGCGGGCTTGAGGTCTGTAGCGGCGGTGTGTGAGCGCGGGACCGAAACCCCGCGCCCCCTTGAGCGCGTTTGGAATTTGCGCAACGCGCGCGCCTAGATGTTGGATGTATGCAATCCCCTCGTCTTCTCGTCGTGATACGAGGCGTAATAGTCTCTCTTGAGCTTTTCCAGCAATTCCCACGTATGGGCGACCGCAAAAACCAGTTCGCGGTCCTCGGTCTTGAGCTCGCACACCATGTCAAAGGCGATTTTTTTGACATGCTCACGCAATCCTGCAGCCTGTTTCAAGGTCGCGGAACGCTTCGGCGTGCCGCGTGTCGATATCAGTTTTGGCGATATGCTGGTCGGCGCAGGGAAACGTAACGATGTTGCCGTCCATCACGCTTCCTTCCCATCGTCGTCACCCTCGCCATACGGGCTGAAGAGGTCCGGCAGTTCCGGAAGCGTGTAGCCGGTCGCAGCGACCGTGGGCATGAGACCGCAAAACTCCGTAACAGCAGAAAATAGGAGTTGAAAAGGGTATGCATCACCAAAGTGGTACTTGGTGTCGTCGGCGCACAAGGGCGCGACCTCCCATAGCGCGACCAGCGTCTTCGCCCGTAACACCTCCAAGGACGTTGTCGGCAGGTCGACGATTGCTCGCGCCAGTGGTTTCATCTCTTCCCCGACGGCATGCATTCTCTCGCCGGCCGAATGGACATCGAGACGATCGCACGCCTCGGAGAAAACTCTTTCGCGGTCAGCGGTCATGTGAACCGCACTTAATAGGCCGAACACATGGCTGCACCGACCAACCCTGCTACGCGAAGAAAGTCCTTGCCAAGCCGGAGCCGTCCACACATGGCACTTAGCCGATATCTCCGGCCGCGTTCGCAATGTCTGCTGTTGGGGGTAAAGCGGACGTGACGTCGCCGGGCCGCGACTTCGGCTTATGACCCATCTCGGAAGTCGGCTCAAATCCGACGGGGCAAATTTTAATGACTGATATCGTCCAAATCTGATGGCAAAATCCCGTTGCGATAAATGCTCATGAATGAGCAATTTTGATCATTAAGCTCGCGTGTGCTGCGGCATAATGCCTTGACGGCATCCATCGGTGACCGAGAGTGTTGTACTCCCGCCTCTCTCATTTGATCACCCGACGGAGATCAGTCATGTCAGGTCGAACCATTACCTCGGTTGTTGCATCCGTCATCATTGGCATTGGATGCATTGCGACGATTTCAACTGATGCCTTTGCGTACCGCGGTGGCGGGCGTGCTGGTGTTGGTCGTGCTGGCGTTTATCACGGTGGCGTCCACCGCGCTGGCGTTTACCGTGGTGGCGTTTACCGTGGTGCAGCCGTACGCCGTGGGGTGGCCGTAGGCGTTGGAGCTGCTGCGGTCGGTGCTGCTGCTTACGGCGCATACGGCGCTGCCCGCTGCGGTTACTATCCCTATCCAGCCTGCAACTACTAGAACTGGTGCAGAACCCGGTCCCCTTTTGGGGGCCGGGCGCTGGCTTAGAGGAACAACCTGATCGACCTTTGTCAGGCTTGAACAGTGAAGCCGCCTTCGGGCGGCTTTGCATTTGGCGGCATCAATCGGAAGCGCCTCTCAGCTCTGGGCCTTCATGGAAAGCACCTCCACGGTTCTGCCGCCAACTCGATTATCGAAATGGGGCCATATCTTGCGACGCTCGTTGTCAAAGCAGCTTGATGCTCAAGTGGTGACCGTGAGCGGCGCTTTGGGGACAAACGTTTCAGTCACTCACGCCACGTTTGCAGCCGCATAATAGGACTGCGTGGGGCTCCGGAGCGGCAGCGTAACCTGACCGATGTCTGCTCTCGGGGGGTAAAACAGACATTCCATTTCAAGGGCGTCAGGACCGATCTTGACCCAACTCGAACATCGACGCCACTCCGCCTTCAAGCGGCGGGCCCCCTTTTAGATCATTGAGGCTCCGCTAGGACGTTGCAGGTCTCGCAATGGAAGTCGGGGCCGTATTCGGTCTGAACAACCTTAAAGCCACCTGATATGGACAGAACCGTTGGCGTCCGGTCGCCGTCACCCTGCGACAAGGTGGTATTGCCAGTATTCGTGCAGGTATAACACCGCAGGTTTTCAGCCCACTGATCGGTCATTCCAACAACCCAAACCGCAGACTTTGGAAATTCGCAGCCTTAAAGGCTGCCTGGGTTGGCGGCGGAAGCATTCCAGCGGCTAAACGGTTTCTGCCCGGCGTGGTCATGCGGAGCCTGCCCTGAATATCGGCGATATAACCCAGCACAATCAGCCGGGTGCTATGTTCGGGAGGGATCCGCGCCGGAGAGCCATATGTTGAGGGTGTAGCAACCAAAAGCAGGGACGCGAACTCTTCATCGGTAAGCATTTTTCGCTTCTCCGGCCACGACTCATTTTTATTGGGTTTATGACGGACTCTGTGAAGGCCGCCGATCAATTTTGCTCACGT
This sequence comes from uncultured Alphaproteobacteria bacterium, assembly GCA_963788885.1. Taxonomy (GTDB): domain Bacteria; phylum Pseudomonadota; class Alphaproteobacteria; order Rhizobiales; family Xanthobacteraceae; genus Bradyrhizobium. The sequence continues at coordinate 433,633 of CAWBIR010000008.1, forward strand.
CAGCAAATAAATCCCGGCTCAGCAGGCGGGCTTTTTCATTCCAGAAATACGCAGTGGCCTAATTTGAATCGTTAATTTTTAAGAAGTGAGCAATATTGAACATCGGATTCGTTTTGCGACGCGGCATGATGGGTATCATGACTGCGTATCCGAGGGGAGCATCATGCCCCAGGCCAACCGAAATGCTTCGCCGCCGCGCCTCTATACCATGCCGGAACTTATCGAAAATGCGTTGCCAAGTGCTCCGGTTTGCTCGGTCGTTACCGCCCGGCCCAGAGCGGAATAATCGCCGGCAGATTGCCTCATCGCTGCGAAGCCTGTTCAGAAACAAGAGCTGGCTAGACGCTCACACCGTTGAAGGGGCTGGACACTCATACCATTGAAGGATCGCAGTAAGGCCGCCTCAGTTGGCTTGAGCGTTTGTATGGAGTCTCAAATGAACACTCATCAGCGCCACTCAGTTGAACCGACAATCAACCTCATCGCTCAGATGAACGAATTGAAGCGACTTCGTGACTTGGTCAGGAGGGCGCAACTATCGGCCAAAGCACGGCGAATTTCCCGCAGAAAAAGAACTCGCATCTAGAGGCCGCCTCAGTGGGTGGCCTCTTTCGTATTCCGAGTTCCGGCGCTGTTCTCCTCGCGCAACTCGTACCAGCGTCGTGGGAACCCTCGCGAACACATGCCCCTGCTTGCATTTTTTTTCCGATCAAGTATGGCGGTTATTAGGATCGTCCGTTGCCCAGGCTGTTGCCATGACGCCACAAAGCTCACTTTTGTTACCTTCCCTTATGTTCACTTTTGAACATTTTCGTCTCCCATTGGGTTAGTTCGTCGAGCCGCCGTGGTTTGAGGCTGCGCGGAGGGGAATTGCCAGACGTGCCCGTAGTCCTTGTGGTCGAGGACGAAGAACCATTGCAAGAAATCCTTCATGACGCCTTGAAGGACGGCGGCTTCGATTTGACCACGGTCGCTTCCGGCCAAGAAGCCGTGGCGATGATCGAAAGTGGTGTGGTCAAGTATTCGGCGCTCGTAACCGATGTGAACCTCAAAGGGCCGATGAAGGGTTGGGAGGTTGCGCGCCTTGTCAGGCAAATCGATCCTGCATTTCCCATCGTCTACATTACAGGCGCTGCCGCCGACGATTGGGCGTCGGAGGGGGTCCCCAACAGCATTCTGCTGAAAAAGCCGTTTGCCCCAGCGCAATTGGTTACGGCGGTGTCCCAACTGCTCAATACAGGCTCACCGACTTCCGGGTAAGTGCGTTATCTGCGCGCGGCCATGCTTGCGTGGATTGTGTGGATCAGGAATGAGATTCCCGATCGCGACAAACAAGATCTGTCGGCGCGTGGCTACATCGCATGTGGTGGAGATTGAAGTGTCGAGCTTCGTCATGTTGCAGTTCCAATATTGGCCTCTCCTTGTCGGAGAAGAGGCTAACGATGATTGGTCCCTGCAACGCGAATTGTGATTTACGTCGGAAAGAGAGATTCAACAAGAGTCCTCGCGTGATACAGTAACTGCTTGTTACCAGTGCTTTCTGGTGGTGGATTGAAATTCCTTGTTACCTCTTTCGAATGTTTTGGCGCATGTCGCTTTGCTGCTGCTGCGAATGCTGAGCACGTCGAGACAGCAACCACGCGAACGAGCGGGATTGGAAGTCCAGGGACAATGCTGGTTGAACATCAAACTTGTGCCGATTGACCCATACGCTCGTCCCGCAGTTTCTGGCGAGCTTTTCAATTTCTTTGATCGACGCGCACCACTATTGGATGGCGTCGTTGCGGGCGAGGGCGTACGCTCCCGCATGCGGGAAATCCTGCCGCTCGCTCCGCCTGCTTAAGCCAGCGTGAGGGACAGTCGTGGTAACCGCGACTGCGGTGGCCCCGCTGAAGGAGGATCCAATGTACGCCGCTATTCGTCAGGGCAAGGCAAAGACCGGCATGGTCGAGGAACTGGCTCGCAGGATTAAAGAAGGTGCCATTCCGATCATCAGCGATGTCGAAGGCTTCATGGCCTATTATGTGGTTTATGCGCCGGACGACACCGTGACGGCGATCAGCATTTTCAACAATCACGCGGGCGCAGAGGAGTTCGAACCGACGCGGGCTCGCGTGGGTTGAACAGGAACTCGCGCCTCTGATGATCGGGCCGGCGACAGCGGTCGCCGGGCCGGTGATCGTACATACGCTGGCCTAGGCCAGCTCCCAATTGCCGCGCAAGGCCGTGCTTCGTTCCATTCCAGCATGGAAAGCCGCTGGTGGAGCGGTGGTCTCCAATTTGGCTGCAGCGCTCGACCCAAGGCCCCCGCTGCCGCGCCGGTCCGTTATTTCAGGTCCGAGGCAGCCCGCACAGCGCGAACTGCTTGAACCTTCAGTTGACCGCAGCGACTCACGTCTAGGGCAACAGTGCCGGAATTAGGGGGTATCCGTCTTATTTGAAATCACACAATCGGAGGGAATGCCATGAGAACAAACTACAAAATCGGAATGGTATTGCTCGCTGGCGTCGCAATCGGCGCTATCGCGGTTCAGGGCCTCCACGCTCAAGGAGCCAAGCTGAAGGCTTACGCGATCAGTGAATTGGAAACTCTCGATACTTCAGCCCAAGCTGCGTACCTGCCTGCCGCCCGCAAAGCGATAGAAGCAGCGAACGGTCACACTTTGCGCACCGCGGGCGGACGAGTGGTTCAGATAGAGGGAGGGCCAGCCCCCAGAAATGTGGGGATCACCGAATGGGCTAGCTTGGATGAGGCCGTGGCATTCTACAAGTCGAAAGCCTGGACAGACCTTGCACCCCAGCGTGACAAGGCGACCAAGGTGATACGCAGGTACGTCGTTGAAGTCGAAAAGTAGCGGTACTCAAAGGGCAGGGGCCGCCAACTGAGGCGCCCCTGCCACTTGACCTCCTATAGGGCGGTCCCGCTCAGGCCCAAGTTTTTCGGACGGATCGGATTCGCGTCGAGAGGGGAGGTTGAACAAGAGCGCTTGCGCGATCATTACATGTGAAAAGGGACGCTTCTGATATCCAGATTGGATTTCGCTGTTAACTCGATTTCGATCCCTGTTATCCGACAATTTTACCCTGTTAATTGACTTAGGGAATTTGGTGAAAAACCGCTGCGGCACAGCGGCTTCTCCGATGTGAAATCGCCTCCAGGGCCTAAAAATCGCGAACTTCCCTGTTAAATTCCCTGAGAACAGGGAAATATTCAGTGGAGACCGGTTTCGCGAGACTGCTTCCACCACCACGCATTTCCAAAGACTTGGCCCGCCCCTCGGCGAGTGCCGGCTCGAAAACCGTGGATGCTTACGGCATCAGCAAAGCTTCTCACTTCAACTTCAGACGTGGCGACCGTTCCTTCCGACTCGCAGCAATTGAACGCCCGGCATTTCCCAAAATCAGCGTGCAGAGCAGTTCGACTTCTCTGTCGCCGCATGATGCCGCCGGATTCACATGGGCACTCATTGCGAAGCCATCGAACGCCATGAATATGACGTGAGACATAGATTTTGCGTCCATGAGCTCGAGACGGTCAGACGGTAGAATTTCGGTAAGCATCCTGGCGACAAAACGCTCAGCTGTTTTTAGGAGAGATGGGTCATACCCCTCGTCACTACTGGCTCCGGAGACGGCCTGAATAATATTGTTGGCGAAACTGTTTTCTTCAGCAGGGATGTCGCGCCAAATTACGCTTATCAGCCGCTTGAGCCGCTTCCGGGGATCGCGGATCGCTGCGACTTCCAGCTCAAGCCGCTCCAAGCGCGCCCGGAGCCATGGATCGTAGATTGAATATAGAATGTCGAACTTTGAGCCGAAATACGAATAGAGGTTGGCAGTTGAGATGCCCGCCTCCGTCGCGATCTGGGTGAGGGTTGTGCCGTTGTAGCCCTGATCGCGAAAAAGCACATGCGCGGATTCCAGGATCGCCTCGCGGACAGCCGGCTTTTTAACTTGGGCCATTTAGGTTCCTAGACGTTTCGACCGATCAACTTCCAATACGTGGTCAGCAAATTTTCGCGGCGTGGTCAACAAATGAACGTTTAACGAATGACAATTGGTATTGACAGTTTTGTCGTCGGGGCTTTTGATCTGTCCAATGGGTTTTTCATTCGGAACCATGGAGGTCACCGATGTTGCAAGCCGCTATTCGCGCTCCCGAGGGTAATCCAGCAGGTCTTGCGGTTCTCTACCGCAGACAGTTTGAGATGTGCAAAGTGCAGCGTGGCGAGACGGTCGCGCTGGTGAGCGATCTCACAACCCGGAGAGAATATATCCAGGCGGCTTTTGCCGCGGCGGATGAACTGGGCGCGGACGTCTACGAAATGTGCGTCAATGCGGTGCCCTCCTGGACAAAGGTTGGCGTTCCGACCATTGGCAAGTGCAAAGGCACGCTGGAGGCCGTGCGGGCCGCCGACATCATTGTTATCTTTCACGTTCCACTGTTCACCAAGTGGCTCAAGGAAGTCATGGATGGTGGCACGCGGGTGCTGATGATTATCGATGCCCCGGATGATCTCGATCACCTGCTGGCGCCCAAAGGGTTGAAGGAAGCGGTCAAGCACGCCCACAAGAGGCTCAGTCAGAGCAAGAAAGTGCATGTCGTGAGCGATGCCGGAACCGACTTCACATACACGTGCGGCGAATATCCGGTGATGAGCCAATGGGGCTATGCCGATGAACCCGGCCATTTTGATCACTGGGGTGCAGGCCATGTACACACCTTCCCCAATGAAGGCACCGCCAACGGCACCGTTGTGTTCCAGCCGGGCGACATCATCATCCTTCCCTATTGTCGCTACGTGCAAGACACGGTGCGGCTCGATATCCGCGATGGCTTTGTTACCAAGATCGAGGGCGGCCTGGACGCAAAGCTGATGCGTGACTGGTTGACCGACAACAAGTCGTCTCCCGACGATCGTGATCCATTCGCGGTATCGCATCTCGGCTGGGGCCTGAACCCGCAGTCTCTCTGGTACGGCATCGCACTTAACGGAGATGAACCTGAAAGAAGCCGCGCTGCCGCGCGTACCTTCCCGGGGAACTTCCTTTTTTCGACGGGTCCCAATACCCAGGGTGGCGGCAAGCGAAACACCCGCGGCCACTACGACGTCCCGATGCGTGACTGCACCGTTATCCTCGACAACGAAGTCGTAATTGACAAGGGGCGTTTGGTCGACGCGGCCATGGTCGTTGAGCGCGAAGCTCGCTGAGGCCCGAGGTAATATGCGTATCGAAGATCGCTTTTCGATTTCGGCACCCCGCGAACGCGTCTGGCAGGCGATCCGGAACCCGGATGTCGTGGCATCCTGTCTTCCTGGCTGTCGTGAGGTGGTGGTCATAAGTCCGACCAGCTACAAGGCCAAAATTCGCGTCCAGCTCGGACCGATCAAGGCCGATTTCAACGTCGATGTCGATATCACCTCTGAGATCGAGCAGAAGGAAGTACGGTCGCGCTCCCGCGGCGAGGAAGGAGGAAGGGCGAGTTCGTTGTCGTCCGAGAATGTGCTGCGGCTTTCCTCCCTGGACCCCGATACAACCGAACTTCACTATTCGTCCGATGTGACGGTCGTCGGGCGCCTCGGCAAATTTGGCCTGGGCGTCATGAGGAAAAAGGCGGAGAGCCTCGGGCATGACTTCGCTCTCGCCTTCAAACAGAAAATCGAACATGTCGTGGTAGAAAAGTAAGCCCAATGGACCTCTTCCTTCCGCAAACGATCGAAGAGGCTGTCGGGTTGCTGGCTCAGCATGAGGGCGCGCGCTGCATCTCGGGCGGGGCAACCCTCGTGGCAATGATGAATGCGGGGTTGGTAGAGCCAAGCGCTCTCATCAGCTTGCGGCAAATTGCCGGGCTTGCGGGTATCTCGCGCGAGCCCGATGGCTCGGTACGGATCGGCGCGATGACCCGTCACGTCGATACCGCAACATCCGAACTCTTCAGGGAAGGGCAGCGTGTCGTGCCGTACGCCGCGGCGCGCATCGCCAATCGCGTGGTCCGCAATATGGGGACAATGGGCGGTTCCATTTCCTTTGCCGATCCGGCCGCCGATTATCTGGCGGCGCTTACCGCAGCAGATGCCGCGATCGATACTGCCTCGCCGAGAGGGAAACGGACGCTTCCGGTGTCCGGCTTCGTGACAGACTGGTACACCACGGCTCTGGCTCCGGATGAGATCGTGACATCGATTTCCGTCCCGTCCATGCCGGCCGGTTCAGTCGGTCACTATGAAAAACTGGCGCGGGTCTCCGGCGATTTTGCAATCGTGTCGATTGCGATCATCGCCCGATTCGAAAACGATATTTGCCGGTTTCTGCGTGTCGCAGTCGGCGGATGCGGCCCGGCACCGCTGCGGCTTCGGGAAGCCGAAGTGGTGCTGGAGGGATCGCGCATAAGCGCTTCACTGATTGGCGAAGCGGGCCGAATGCTGGTTGCGATCAGCGATCCCGTCGATGACGTTCGTGCTTCAGGCGAATACCGCCGCAAAGTGCTGCCGCGATTGCTCGCCAAGGCCCTGATACAGGTACAACAAACGCAACATGCCGAGGTTGCATGAGCCGGCCGCGCCTTGTCGAACTTTGTGTCAACGGAACGCAACGGGCCGTTCGTGCCAGTTCGGAGCAGACGCTGCTTGAAGTGTTACGCGACGAACTTCATCTGACCGGTCCCAAGCGTGGTTGCAACCAGGGTGTCTGCGGCGCTTGCACGGTCCTGATCGATGACCAGCCGGTCCGCTCGTGCCTTTCGCTGGCGGTTCTGACAGAGAACAGGCCGATCACCACGGTAGAGGGTCTTGCGCAAGGCAAGTCGCTGACGGCCCTGCAGCAGTCGATTATAGATTGCGGCGCGGTGCAGTGCGGATTTTGCACCGGCGGTTTGCTGATGGTGGCGCACGCCCTTCTTGCCGACAACCCACACCCGACCTCGGACGAAGTCCGCGCTGCGCTCTCCGGAAATCTTTGCCGGTGTTCCGGCTACGTCAAGATCGTCGAGGCCGTCTGCCGGGCGAACGAGGGAGGCTTGCCATGAACGTGGTTGGAGAAAGCATCCCCCGGCTGGACGCGCGCGAAAAAGTCTCGGGCAGGGCGCAATATATTGCGGATCTGTACCGGCCCGGGATGCTTCATGGAGCTATTTTGGGTAGCCCGCATGCGCATGCACGCATCAAGTCCTACGACGCGCGCGCTGCGAAACAGCTTCCAGGTGTCGTCAGCGTCTTGACGGGTGCCGACCTGAAGGGAGGCAAATTTGGCCCCTTCATCAAGGACGAAACCGTTCTGGCTAACGGCAAGGTCCGATATGTCGGCGAACCCGTCTGCATCGTCGCCGCCGAAGACGAGCGGACCGCGCGCCGCGCGGCGCTGATGATCGAGGTGGAGTATGAGGAACTTCCTGCGGTCCTGACGCCGGAAGAAGCGATGTCAGAATCCGCGCCATTGATTCACGAAGAGAGCGAATCCTACTTCCGCGTGCACGAGACCGTGTGCGGTGGCAATCTGGCCTGGTCCACTTCCTTTGCCGAAGGCGACGTCGATCGCGCGTGGTCGGAGTGCGATGTGATCGTCGAGGGCGAGTTCGAAACCCAGGCGCAGGCGCACGTTGCAATCGAGCCATGTGGCGCGCTGGCGGAAATCGATTCCGCTGGTCGGGTGACGCTGTGGTCGGCGAACCAGTCTGTGTTTCGCGTACAGGCCAATGTCTGTGAAGCTCTCAACCTCTCCATGGCAAGATTGCGTTGCCTGACGCCTCGCGTGGGCGGCGGTTTCGGCAACAAGATGGAGATGCACGTTCAGGCAATGACGGCGGCTCTGGCAATCGACAGCGGCCGGCCCGTCAAACTCATTCTCACCAGAGAAGAGGATTTCGAAATTGTCCGTCACCGGCATCCTTATCGGATACGGGCCAAGACCGGAGCAAAACGCGACGGTTCGCTGGTGGCGAGGCAGGTGGATATCGTCGTCGATTGCGGGGCCTATGGTGATGATAGCCCTGGCGTGATGGGGTTTTCGCTGCTGATGGCGCGTGGTCCGTACCGGATACCGAACGTGCGGGCGACGGGACAACTATACTACACCAACAAGATCCGCTTTGGCGCCTTCAGAGGATTCGGCAATCCTCAGGTGTCGTTCGCAACCGAAATCCAGATCGATGAGATCGCCGAGAAGCTCGGCATGGATCCTCTCGATCTGCGATTGAAAAATGCCACGCGTAAGGGTGACAGCTGGGTCGGCGGAGGTCCCGTTCACTCCGACGGCTTTGTCAGTTGTCTCAAGGCCGTCCGCGAGTTGGCTGAATGGGATCGCCGTAGCACGCTCGTTGCCGCGCCAGGCACGCGCCGCAGCCTTGGGCTGGCGTGCTCCTCTCATATCAGCGGGTTGCTGTCGACTGGAGCGATTATTCGCGTTCTGGAGGACGGCACCGTGGTCCTGAACACTGGCGCGGTCGATATTGGACAAGGCTCGGATACCGTACTGTCGCAGATATGCGCCGACTCTCTGCAAATACCGGTCGACCGTGTGATCATCGGCAGTCCTGACACCGACAGTTCACCCTACAATTGGGGCACGACCGCCAGCAGAGTGACTTACATGGTCGGCCGCGCCATCGTCACCGCAGCGGCGGAAGTGGAAGCGAAACTCAAGGCACACGCCGCCGACATCTTTGAGTGTTCGCCGGAAGATTTAACGCTGCGGCCCGGCGGCAAGATCGGCATCGTCGGCATTCCCGAGCGCGAGCTAAGTTTTCAGGATGTGTCGTTGCGCGCGCACTGGGCGGTCGGAGGCCCCATCATGGCCTCCGCGAGCCTGATGTACGATCAGAAGACCGTCGATCCGAAACGAACCGTGGCGAAGGGGGTGCCGTTCCCGCAGATCGGGGTGTTCTCGTTCTCCGCGATTATTTGCGATGTCGAGATTGATGAGGCAACGGGCAAGATTACCGTCCGCGAGGCCTGGTCAGCCTGTGACGTCGGCAAGGCAATCAACCCTGGATCGGTCGAAGGACAGATTCAGGGCGGTTTTGTCCAGGGGCTCGGGTTCGCGCTCTTCGAGGAAGTCGTTTGGGAGGGCGCAAAGATCGCTAACCCCAGCCTGATGGATTACAAGGTGCCGACGACACTCGATGCGCCGCCCAGGATTCACGCGCTTTTGGTCGAGGACCCCGAGCCGGACGGCCCGTTTGGGGCGAAAGGCATCGGCGAGATTCCAATTTGTGCCGTCGCGCCGGCGATCGTTAACGGCATCGCGGCTGCTTGCGGTTGTCGCCTGCGTCAGCTTCCGGCCACTCCTGAGCGCGTGCTTTTTGCAATGCTGGGAGAATCCCATGCGTCCTGAGGACTATCCGGCGCAAGAACCGTTCTCGCCGCAGGCACGCACCTATCATGAGGAGGTGATGGCGCGCGCGCCCGTCATGGCAGGCGAGGAGATTTCATGCGGTGCCGACCCCTATCAGAGCGTCACGATCTGGCGCGCGGATAGGACGAGCGACGTCACGCTCGCGTTTATTCATGGCGGGGGATGGACCAACGGTTACAAGGAATGGATGGCGTTCATGGCGCCTGCATTCGTCGAGGCTGGAATAACGTTCGCGAGTGTTGGCTATCGACTGGCGCCGCAGCATGTCTTTCCGGCCGGCTTTGAAGACGCCTGTGACGGTGTCGCGCAGGTGATAAAACGCACACGCGCGTCTGGCGCCTCGCGTTTTTTCGTCGGCGGCCATTCGGCCGGGGGACACTATGCTGCGCTCATGGCGTTGACGCGTCCGGAGCTTGGTCTGCGCGGCTGCCTTCCGATCTCGGGGGTGTTCGATTTCGGTCCACAGTCCGACCTCAAGATGCGGCCCCGCTTCCTTGGTCCCGTTGACTCGGGAAGCGAAGGCCCGGCCAGTCCGATCGCCAATATCGGGCGCGAACCGTGCCCTTTCCTGATCGCTCATGGCAGCGAAGATTTTCCTCACCTTATGACTCAATCGGCTCGTATGGAGACCGCGCTGCGATCCGCATGCGGTGACGTCGAGCGTCTGGTGCTTCAGGGAAAAGATCATTTCACGGCAAGCTACGCCGGTGGCGAGCCGAAGGGGCCTTGGGTGCCGCGGGCTGTTGAGTGGATATTGCGGCACTAACGACCAAAGCGAGAGGGTATTCAGATGAAAAAATTTCTCCTAGCGGCTGTGCTCGCAGCCGTACTACCCCAAGCATCCTGGGCCGAAGATCCCATCAAGATCGGCTATGCGATATCGAAAACCGGTCCATTTGCCCCGGCGGCCCAAACCCAGATCAATGCTTACCAGCTCTGGGCGGATAAAGTCGCAGCCGAAGGCGGCATCGATGTCGGCGGCGTCAAGCGACCGGTGCAGTTTGTCGTCTATGACGACCAATCGGACTTTGGCAAGGCGCCGGCGATCTATGAGAAGCTGATCACGAGCGATAAGGTTGATCTGCTTCTGGCCCCCTGGGGCACGCCCTTTCATTTCTCCATTGTAGGCATTCTGGAGAAGTACCACTTCCCGGTCGTGGGAAACTCCGCGGCATCAACCACGATCCGTGACGTCAAGCCCGGCAATATCTGGTTCACGACCTCGGCCATTCCGGATCATCTGGCCACCGAACTCGTCAAGATGATGAAGTCGGCGGGTGTCAAAACCATTGCTATCAACACCCTCCAACTGCCGTTTTCGCAAGAGTTCAAAAAATTCCTGATGCCTGCCATCGAGAAAGATGGAAGTTTCAAAGTCGTCGTCAATGAGGAGTATGCTCCCGACACCAAGGATATGACGGCGACACTGACCAAGATCAAGCAGGCCGCGCCTGACGCCATATTGTCATTGTCCTACCCGCCTGACTCGGTTCTGTTTATGAAGCAGGAGCGCGAGCTGGGGGTCAATTCATCGTTCCAGTTGGTCCTGATTGGGCCGACCGATAATTTCTTTTCCAAGATCTTCGGTCCCAACCTCGACGGCATCATAACGATGGGTCATTGGTCGCCTGCGCAGGCAAAATGGCCCAAAGCCAAACCTTTCTATGATGCCTATTTCAAGAAATTCAACGAGCCGCCGGATTATCTGGACTCGGCTCTCGCCTGGATGTCCATTGAGGTTCTTGAACAGGCAGTCAAGAAAGTTGGTCTCGACAAGGACAAGCTAAGGCAGGAAATTGCATCGGACACCTTCGATACCATCAATGGCCCGGTGAAATTTAACGGCGTCGAAAACGTCACCACTCCCACGATGTATCTCCAGTTCCAGAAGGGCGAAGCGCAGATTATCTGGCCGGCATCGGAAGAAACGGCGAAGATGATCAAGAAGCCTGCCTGGTCGCAGAATTAACGCACAACGAGTTCCGGGCATGAGCGTACTGCTGTCGGGTCAACTGCTCGCTGCTGCGCTCGTGCTCGCCGCTCTCTATGCGCTGGTCGCCATGGGCCTTAACCTGGTCTATGGCACCATGCGCCTGCTCAATATCGCTCATGGCGAACTGGTGATGCTCGGTGGTTACATCACTTATTGGAGCTTCACGAGTCTCGGAATAAGCCCCCTGTTGTCCATGCTGGTCGCGCCCGCTGTTGGGGCAGGCCTTGGCGTCGTCATTTATATCGTCCTGTTTCGGCGCCTGCTGCGGTCACCGAAGCTGGTCGCGCGCGTCGAGGCCAATTCCCTGCTGATATTTTTCGGCGTCTCGGTCATTTTCCAGAATGCAATGGCTCTGCTTTTTACCTCCACGCAGCGGGGTTATGTGTACCTCGATCAGGTCATCCAGATCGGAAATGTGGCGATGACCGCCAATCGCCTGATCCTGTTCGGGGTGGCGACGTCTGCATGTTTGCTGTGCCTGGCGTTTTTCAAATACACCCGCGCCGGCAGCGCCGTTCGTGCGGTGATTCAGCAACGCGATGCGGCCGCGCTTGTGGGGGTCGATATCGACCGGCTGAATATCCTGGTGTTCGCGCTCGGGTTCGCACTGGCGGCACTCGCCGGCGTACTGGTGAGCATGGTCCAGGAGATCACTCCCTTTGTCGGGTTTCCGTTCACGATCTCCGCCTTTGTGATCATTACCCTCGGCGGCCTCGGCAATCTGTTCGGCTCGCTATTGGGCGCCCTGCTGCTGGCCGCCGTCGAAGTGTACGGCACGGCCGTGATTTCATCGAGCTTTCGGTCGATCCTTGTCTACGGTGTCTTTATTGCGGTCCTGCTCGTCAAGCCCCAGGGCTTGCTCGGTCGTGCGGTTGCAGCCAAATGATGCGACCGGCATTGTCTGAACACTTGCCTTTTGTTGGCGCACTCGTCGTCGCCCTCACCATAAGTGCAGCGCTCATCGTCTGGGGCGACGAATACGCAGTCGGCATCGGACTGACGTTGCTGATGTGGGTTGCCCTGGTGCAAAGCTGGGCGGCCTTCTCCGGCCTATCGGGCTATATCTCGCTGGGGCATGCCGTATTCTACGGCGTCGGCGCCTATGTGATGGTGTTTGGTTGGCAAATACTTCCGATATGGCTTGGCGTTGTTCTGGCCGGCTTGGTTGCGGGCGCGATCGCGTTCTTGCTTGGCTGGCCGTCGTTACGGGTGCGGGGGCCATACTTCGTGATTTTGACTTTTGGCCTCGCAGAATTCGTCAAATATATTGTCGTCAGTATCGAGGCTGCGCTTGGACGAAGCGGGCGATTGCTGATCGGCACCCCAAGCCTGCGCGAGTTGTTTGGGGCGATGCTGCTTTTGGCTGTCGCCAGCACGATCATTCTCTACGTATTGCGCCGGTCGAGGCTGGGATCCGGACTGCTGGCGGTTCGCGAAGACGAAATCGCCGCGGAGGCTATCGGTATCAACACCGCCAGAACCAAGCTTTTGGTTTTTGGACTTTCGGCCATCATTCCGGGGATGGTGGGGGCCCTGATGAGCCTTCGCTTTACCTATTTCGAACCGATGCAGTCATTCAGTCCGGTTACTTCCTTCACCATTGTGACGATCGCCGTCCTTGGCGGCAGTGATGACGTTCCCGGGCCACTTCTAGGGACGGCTTTTCTGGTTGCACTATCGGAATTGCTTTGGGCGAGGGCGCCCGAACTCTACATGATCATCCTCGGGGTGCTCCTGGTCGGCTTTGTGCTTTTCGCGCCCGAAGGCATCTATGGAAAATTACGGTCATGGAACAAAGGCGGGGCACAATGACCCTCCTGCGCCTGACCAATGTCGGCAAGTCCTATGGCGGGGTTTCCGCGGTCCGCGACTTCAGCTTCGAGGTCGAGGAAGGCGAGGTCGTCGGCCTGATGGGTGCCAACGGTGCCGGCAAAACCACGATATTCAGCCTGATTGCCGGCACCCAGCCCGTCACCACAGGCCAAATTTGGTTTGCTGGGCAGCGCATCGATCAGCAGCCTGCTTACCTGATCAGCCGTTTGGGTATCGCGCGGACATTCCAGATTGTTCGCCCCTTTTCCGGCCTGACCGTCCTGGACAATCTCGTCATCGCAGCCTTGCACGGTCATGATCGTGCGCCGTCACGCGCATCTGCAGATGCGAGGTCCCGTGCCATTTTGCAGGAAGTCGGTCTTGCCGACCAGGCGAACCGGCTTGCCGGCACCCTTACGCTGGCTGGCCGCAAGCGCCTCGAGATTGCTCGCGCGATCGCGACCGGACCGCGCCTGCTGTTGCTCGACGAGGTGCTGGCCGGCCTCACAGCAACTGAAGTCGCCGCGGCGCTCGATATGATCAGGCATTTGCGCCAGCACTATCAACTGACGCTGGTAGTGATCGAGCATGTCATGCGTGCGCTGATGAAATTGTGCAGCCGTATAGTGGTTTTGCACCACGGCGAAATGCTTGCCGAAGGTGCACCCGCCGACATTGTCGTAGATCAACGTGTCATATCTGCCTACTTTGGGAAGCGCGCATCGTGACAGCTCTGCTTGACGTCAGCGATCTCGACGCCGGTTATGGGCCGGTTCAGGTGCTCAAGCGGTTGCGGCTGTCAGTCCGCGAAAACTCGATCACCGCGATGATAGGAAGCAACGGCGCAGGCAAGACAACGACGATGCGAACCATCGCCGGCCTTTTGGCGCCGAGCAATGGACGAATTACTCTTGCGGGCGAGGACATTACATCTGCGCCTACGAATGGCCGCGTTGCACGCGGCCTCACCCTCGTGCCGGAGGGGCGCCTGGTATTCCCCGACTTTACTGTCGAGGAAACGTTGCAGATCGGGGCTTATTCTCCACGTGCCCATGTTGGCGCCGATGCGCGTTCTGCGGAAATGTATGAACTCTTTCCGCGATTGCGTGAGCGACGGAGTGTCCGTGCGGGTTCCTTGTCCGGCGGCGAACAGCAGATGCTTGCGATCGCGCGCGGACTCATGTCTGCGCCGCGCTTGTTGCTACTGGACGAGCCCAGCCTCGGATTGGCTCCATCCATAGCGGAGATGCTGTTCGAAATTATCGTCGAGATTCGTCGACGCGGTATCACGGTCTGTCTCGTGGAGCAGGATGTGCATTCCACACTGGAAATATCCGACTACGCGTATGTTCTCGAAGATGGGAAAATCGCAGCGGAGGGTCCAGCGCGAGAGTTGTTGAGTTCGCCGCGCGTGAGGGAAAGCTATCTGGGATTGTAGTTCCACAAGCCGCTTAACATGCTCTCGCGCGGTACGATAAGGGCCCATGTTGTGTGATTTGAACGCCAGCGATTGATGGAGGGTACGTCGTGACCTTGACGCTCTACCACTACTGGGATTCGACCTGCAGTATGAAGGTGAGGTTTTGTCTGGAGGAAAAGGGAATCGCTCATGAAAAGAAATTTATCGATCTGCTCGCTTTCGATCAATTGAAGCCCGAATACCTGAGCGTCAATCCCAACGCCGTCGTCCCTGCCATCGTTCACAATGGAAAATCGATCGTCGAATCCACGGTGATCAACGAATATATCGAGGAAGTATTTTCAGAAGTTCCGCTGCTGCCCGACGATCCCGTGAAGCGGGCTGCCATTCGTGCTCTTGTTCGCATTGAAGACGGCGGGATGCACGACGCATTTCGGGCGCCTACATTCAATCTGATGATCAAACCCATGTTTGAGAACGCCAGCGACGAGGAAATAGACCGCGTTGCCGCGACGCATCCGCAGAAGTGGATCGGCGAATATTGGAAAAAAACAATTAAGTCTCCGGTCGATACGGCGTCAGTCGATTCTTCGTTCAACGACTTGCGAATTGTGATGAAGAAATTGGACCTCGTGCTCGATGACGGTCGTCGCTGGCTTGGCGGGTCGGATGTGTCACTCGCCGAGTGTTCATTCGTGTCGCTGGTCGATCGGACGGAGTATCTCGGCCGCGGCGATCTGTTTGACGAATTTCCTGCTCTGAAGGAATGGCGCTCCCGGCTGCGCGCGCGTGCGTCGTTTGCCAAGGCGATTCCGCCCTCCACCCATCGAATGTTCGCGCCTCCGAAGGTCAGTACAGTGCAGTAGCGTACCAATCAGGAGCCTTTTATGGAAAAGACGGACGGTTTGGAGCGTTTTCCCTTCTATGAAGAAGGCAAAGTTCCGCAATATCACAAGTACCACGCCGGCGTTTCTTTTCTCGACGAGATTGAGCTCATCTGGGGCAAGAGGTGGGGGGCTCAGGGGATCGGCCGGTTGCGTGAGGTCGCGATGGTGCGGCCCACGGAAACCGAGGTCCGAAAGCTGTATGAGCAGGACCCGGCATTTTTCGTATTCAACGGAACGACGCCGGATCTGACGTTGATGCAGGAACAACACTTCAACCTGGCAAAGGTTTACGAGAAGCTCGATATCAAGGTGCACTATTCATCATGGTCCGACGAAGCGCCTCGGTCGGCGTACGGGCCCATGAAGCGGAGCATTTCGGCGGCTGCAGGCTTTGTCATCAACGGCGGCGCAATCATTCCACGAGAAGCGACGCCTTATTGGCGCGGCCGCTCACGATATGTCTCCCAATTTCTGATGAATCTCGGTTGCCCTATTCTCTACACCGTGCACGGGTACGGCGTTTGCGAAATCGGAGCGTCTACGCGGATGAGCGACGATTTCATCATCCTGATGCTGTCGACGGATTGTAACCGCGATGGCGCCGAGCAGGTCATCCCGATACTTAAACGGGCCGGCTATAAGGAGGTTCATTTGGCATATAGTCCAGGCCCTCTTTATGCCTATCATGAGGAAGTGCCGGGCTGGATGCATTCTGACATGTGGGTTGTCCCGCTCGATGCGAAACTGGCTATGATTTATCCGCCGTGGTGTGATTACGAAACGATTCGTAGACTGGATCAGATCGGTTATGAGCTGATCGAATGCCCACGGGAGGAGATCGACCTTTTTCCAACCAATGCTCTCACGATTGAGCCGCGCCGCATCATCATGAACGCTGCCGCAACGAAGACCAAGGCTCTGCTGGAAAAGCATGGCGTCGAGGTGATTACGGTGGACTACAGCGAAGTACACAAATACGGAGGCGGCATTCGCTGCAACACCATGCAGTTAATCCGAGACCAGGGGCCGGTTACATTCTGAATTGATCTGGCATGAACGTTTAAAGCACGAAGCGATTACGCAGCAACAGCGCCGCCATTTGAACGCTCGGTGATTTGTCGTTGCACCGAGAACAAATGCGCGCGCATGGCCGCCTCGGCTGCCTCCGGATCGCGTTGCAGGATCGCTTCGGCAATCAGACGATGTTCGCCGTCACGCTGGGCAATCCGCTTGGGACAGGTGGGGGCGGCGGTGCGTGCTACCCTCATCCTCGCATCAACCCCGACCTGGCGCAGGATCTTGTAGAACTCGACTGCAAGCTGGTTGCGGGCGGCGGCCGCGATGGCGAGATGAAACGCGAAATCGATCTCGCCTGACGATGCGTTCTCCGGCGTGGTAGCTGCTTCGACGATCCGCGCAGTCTCGAACGATGAGGCGCGCAGAGAAGCGAGGCGGGCGAGGCCGGGCTCTATCAGCAAACGCAATTCCACCACCTCAAGCGGGTTTGTTACCCGGACAAGTTCTTCGTCATATCTTGGAGAGGTCGTCGGCGCTCGCTGCGCACGCGCAGGTCCGAGATCGCCCGAATGACGCAACACACCGAGTGCCTTGCGAAGCTGATGGCGCTTCACCTTCAAAAGGTCAGCAAGGTCACGCTCGGAAGGCAGCTTGCGACCGTCCTGCTGTATTTGGCGGATCGCCGTAATGATGTCGTCGAGGTCGGATTGCATGATCTGCGGCTTGAACGCGGTCAAAACCAATTCTCCTGCTCGGCCATCGGCCATCTGGTGACAACGAAATGGACGGAATCTTCTCAACCAGATCAACCAATTTACACATTTTTGCCGCTGGTTGACAACATCAGTTGAGCGGTGGTTGAGTGGTCGTGGTTCTTCGGCTCGCAACGCAGCGAGCTGGTTTTTCTCCCCCTGGGGATCGTATGTCGACCGGTGAAACCTTTGACTACGTCATCGTTGGAGCCGGATCGGCGGGGTGCGTGCTGGCAAACCGCCTGAGCGAAGATCCCGCGGTTTCCGTGCTGGTTTTGGAGGCCGGCGGGTGGGATCGTGATCCGATGATCCACATCCCGCTCGGCTGGGGCAAGATCCTGACCGAGCGCCGTCACGACTGGATGTATTTTTGCGAGCCCGAGGCCAATGTCGGCGGGCGCAAGGTCGAATGCGCGCGAGGCAAGGTCATCGGCGGCAGCTCTTCCACCAATGCCATGGCCTATGTGAGGGGTAATCGCGGCGATTACGATCGCTGGGCGGCCAGTGGATTAAGCGATTGGTCGTTCGAAAAGGTGCTTCCCTATTTCAAGAAGCAGGAGCGCTGGGAAGAGGGGGCAGGCGATTATCGCGGCGGCAGCGGACCGCTGAACACCCAGTTCTGCCGCTACAAGGACGACCTGATAGATGCCTTCGCGACGGCCAGCCGGGATGCCGGATACCCCCAGACCGCCGACTACAACGGCGCCGTGCAGGAGGGTTTCGGCCGTCTTCAGATGACGATCGAAAATGGCCGCCGCTGCTCGGCCGCATCAGCCTATTTACGTCCCGCGATGCGCCGCGGAACCGTGAAGGTTCTGACCGGCGCGTTGGCCACCAGAGTTCTCCAGAAGGACGGGCGCGCGACAGGCATCGCCTATACGAGGCGCGGCGAGACGCATGAAGTTTCGGCGCGGCGGGAAGTTCTGCTTGCCGGCGGCGTCATCAATACGCCGCAACTGCTGATGTTATCGGGGATCGGCGACGCCGGCGAACTCGCGTCACACGGTATCGAGACCGAAGTCGATCTCCCGCAGGTCGGTAAAAATCTGCAGGACCACGTTTCAGTTATTTTGATGTACCGGCGTAAGCAACCGGGACCATTCCTCAGAATGATGCGGGCAGATCGTATCGGGCTGGATTTCGTCAAAACCTATTTGACCGGAAAGGGCTTTTCGGGAGACGTGCCGGGTGGGGTGGTGGCGTTCCTCAAGAGCGACCAAAGCCGGCCGTTGCCGGACGTCCAATTGCTTTTCACCGCCGCGCCGCTTGCCGCTTGGCCTTACATGTCGCCATTCAAGGCTCCTTTTGCCGACGGCTTTGCAACACGCATCGTCGCTGTTCAGCCTGAGAGCAGGGGAAGCGTCAAGCTGTCGTCAAACGACCCTGCGGCCGCCCCGTTGATTCACCAGAACTTCCTGTCTTCGCCGCGCGACTGGCAGTCGCTTCGCGCCGGCTTTCGTGTCGCGCGCAACCTCGCTGCGCAGCCCTCCATGGCGCCGTTCGTGGGCGCGGAGTTCTTCCCGGGTCCGAAGTGTGAGAGCGACGACGAGATCGACGAGCACATTCGCAAGACGTCGATCACCGTGCATCATCCCGCCGGCACCTGCCGAATGGGCGTCGATGCCGCCTCGGTAGTTGATCCCGAATTGAAGGTTCGCGGCATTAACGGGCTTCGCGTGGTGGATGCATCGGTGATGCCGGACCTCGTCTGTGGCAACATCAATGCGGCGGTGATCATGATCGCCGAAAAGGCCGCAGACCTGATCCGTGGCAACGCGGCACAGCGTATGGCGGCCTGAGGCCTGCAGATCAACCAAAGGTCAGTTGGTTGAATAAAAAATTGAATTGGTTGAATTCCCCGTCATTTTGCAGTTCCGTCTTTTTTCTGGCCTGCCGGAATCACTTTCGCGCTTTCCTGTGCAGTTTTCTGCCTATTCTTCGATTGATTGCCTGAGAGACGTGCAACTCAACCAAAATTATTAGATTTTCAAATTTTGCGATTGCCGAGCAAAACCAGTGAGCATACGGTTGAGTTTGGTTATCGACTTCGTCGTGACGAAAGGGATTTGCATGTCCGTGGCGCAACCAGCGAACGTAACCCCCATCAACAAGAAAGCGGCCCTTCAGGAGCTCTACGACACGCTCCACAAGAAGAACATGTTTCCGTTCTGGGCGACGACGGAGGGCGTCGAGCACGACGAGATCAAGCAACTGATGGCGACGTCCCGGGCGATTCCCTTCGTCTGGTCTTATGCCGACATCGAGCCGCTGCTACAGCGCGCCGCCGAACTGGTGACCATGAGCGACAGCGAGCGGCGGTCACTGATCCTGCTCAATCCCGGCCTTGCGCCGAAGCGCGCCTCGGTCAACACCATGTACACCGCCTATCGCCTGAATGATCCGGACGAGATCATGCCGCCGCACAAGCACTCGCCGAGTGCTGTTCGCTTCGGCTTGACCGGCGCAGGCAACTTTACCGGCGTCGAGGGCGAGGACGTGGTGTTCGGGCCGGGTGACATGGTTCTGACGCCCAACGATGCCTGGCACAATCACGGCACGGTCGGCGGCGAACCGGCCGTCAACCTTTCGGTCCTCGACCTGCCTCTCGTCGAAACGCTCAACGCCGTCCACTTTGACCACAACTACAAGGAGACGATCGACGGCAAGGAAGTCGAGAAGAAAGTGCAGGCTGCGCGCTTTCCAGGCGACTACTCGCAGCGGATTTACGGCGAGGGCGGCCTGAGGCCGCGCTTCGTCGATCACAAGCGCGGCGGCGGCCTTTCTTCGCCGATGTATGTTTATCGTTGGGAGAAGATGGAATCGGCGCTCGACGCTCACAAGGATTGGGACGGCGATCCCCATGAGGGAATCGTGATCGATTATGTCGATCCCTTGACCGGCGGTCCGGTCTTCCGCACGATCAATTTTTACGCGCAGATGTTGCGGCCCGGCGAACGAACCCTGCCGCAGCGCGAGACGGCCAGCCTGCTATTGGCGCCTTTCCGCGGCAAAGGTCATTCGATCATCGACGGCAAGCGCTACGACTGGAATCAGTTTGACACCATCGCCGTACCTGGCGGTTCGTGGGTCGAGCATGTCAACGGCTCGTCGAGCGAGCCGGTCATC
Source organism: uncultured Alphaproteobacteria bacterium (assembly GCA_963788885.1). Classification (GTDB taxonomy): domain Bacteria; phylum Pseudomonadota; class Alphaproteobacteria; order Rhizobiales; family Xanthobacteraceae; genus Bradyrhizobium. The sequence goes on from CAWBIR010000008.1 coordinate 453,991, forward strand.
TTCTTCGGGGCGACCGACGCACCGACCTTGAAGGCGCTGTTGCTCTACAAGCGCTGGGGTCGCAACCAGGCCGGCGATCTGCTTCGCCTCGCTTAGAGCCGTCCTTCAGGACGCAATGTCCAGCCGCTTTCGGCGGCTCGGACTGATGTTTCAGCAGGAAGGATGGCAGGCATTTGGTTTCCGCGCTCAATACCAAGCAAATCGCTCATGTGGATTGCCCTGGCGGCGGTCAGGTCTGGATCGACGGCAATATTCTTTACATCGGCCACATGAGGCCGCCGAGCGGCACAACGCTGGTCGATGTTTCCGACCCGCGTAATCCGCGCAAGATAACCACGATTGATGTTCCGCAAGGCTGGCACTCGCACAAGGTGCGCGCCAAGGACGGGTTGATGATCATCAACCACGAGCGCTTCGGCACCGAAGGTTCCGCCGATTTCGGCGGCGGACTGGCTCTATACGATACCACGCGACCGGCAGAGCCGAAGCTGATCTCAAAGTGGATCACCGGCGGCAAGGGTGTCCACCGCTACGATTTTGACGGCCGCTACGCCTATATCTCGCCGACGGCCGAAGGCTACGTCGGCAACATCGTGATGATCCTTGATCTGATCGATCCGGCTCATCCGGTCGAAGTCGGGCGCTGGTGGATTCCCGGGCAGTGGACTGGCGGGGGTGAAGAATATCCCTGGCATAATTACGTTACGCCGCGTTGTCATCATCCGCTGCGGATGGGCGACAGGCTCTACGTCAGTTACTGGCACCACGGCCTTTTCATTCTCGACATTTCGGACCTCTCGAAGCCGAAGCTCGTCTCGCATGTCAATTCGAGTCCGAGCTTTCCGCATCCGACCCACACGTGCCTGCCGATCCCGCAGCCGCTCAAGGGCCGCAACATCATGGTGGTGGCGGATGAGGATGTCGCCAAGCTCCGGCCTTCGGCGCCGGCCTTCACCTGGATCTACGATATCACCGACGAGAAGAATCCGCTGCCGATCTCAACCTTCCAGGTTCCCGGCCTCGATATGGATGGTGCTCCGCAGCCGCAGATGACCGGCTGTCACCAGCCATCCGAGCGTTTCAAGGGCACGGTTATTCCATTTGCATGGTTCGCACAGGGCCTGCGGCTGGTCGACATCGCCGACCCGTTCGCCCCCCGCGAAGTCGGACATTTCGTTCCCGACGCGCCGGCGGGAGCCGAGCGCTCCTCATCCAACGATGTGACCATCGACGACCGCGGCATCGTTTATCTGATCGATCGCATCCGTGGCGTGGACATCATCGAAACCAGCGTTCTGTAGGGAGGCCATCTTGAACGACACAACGCGAAAATCCTCCAGCCACTATGCGATCGGCAAGAAGAACCCGAACCTGCCGTTTCATCCGGCGGTGCGTGCCGGAGATTTCATCTTCGTCTCGGGCCAGGTGCCCAAGGACGAGAACAACAACATGATCAGCGGCACGATCGAGGAAGAGACGCTGGCTACCCTCAAGACCATCGCGCGCGTCATCGCGGATGAGGGCGCGACGCTGTCCGATGTCGTTCGCATCACTACCTATCTCGAGGATACCCGCGATTTCGGCCGCTACAACAGGGCATTCCTCGAAGGAATTGGCGACGCAGTGCTGGCGCGTACCACGGTCGAGGCGAAGGCGGTCATCAATACCAAGATCGAAATGGATGCCATCGTTTACAAGCCGCTGCCGACCGGCAAGTAGGCCACCACACCACCAGGGGAGACGACATGTACAAGCTCTTAGGCCGCCAGACGTCGGGCAACGTTCAAAAGGTGATCTTCATGTTTGAAGAACTGGGCGCGCCTTATACACGCGAGGATTACGGGCGCCAGTTCGAGAATACGCAGACCGCCGAATACAAGGCGCTCAATCCGACCTCGAAAGTCCCGACGCTGGTCGACGGCAATACGGTGATCTGGGAGTCCAACACCATCTTGCGTTATCTGGCGGCCTCCATCGGCCAACATCTGCACGGCGCTACGCCGGCGGAAAAGACTGACGTCGAACGCTGGATGGATTTCCTGCTGGCCGCGGTCAACCCCGGCTATCTGGCGGGCTTCAAGAACGCCAAGCTGAAGCCCGAAGAGCAGACCGCTGAAAGCAAGGAACTGGTCAAGGACCTGGTTGCGCAGCTCAAGATCGTCGACGGTTATCTGTCGGGCAAGGAATTTCTGGCGCTTGGCAAATTCACCATCGCCGAGATCGCCTGCGCGCCCATCCTCAAGCGCTGTATCGACTTCAAGATCGACCGGCCGCCGTTGCCTGATCTGGAGCGCTGGTCGGCCAGCATCGCCGCGCGACCGGCCTTCAAGGTGGCGACCGGTGCCGCCCCCGCGAAAGCTGCGTGATGATCAAGCGGGTCGCCCTCATCGGACTGGGGACGATGGGCCCGGGTATCGCGGCGCGCCGCATCCTTGAAAGCCTGGAGTAGACGATGGAGCGACCTGCGCAGGGACGCCAGATTGGAAAATTCAGTCGGCTTGCTGTTGCGCGGAACGCCGAGATCGGCACGCTCGTCGATGCGCCAAGGGCGCGTCATACGAATGCGAGCGGGGTGGCCAGCCATGCAGGTTGAGACCGTTCGGCCGGCCGATAGCAGAAGGTCCCACATCGCGCGGGACGACATCATTTCCGCCAAAGGCGTTTCGGTGATCATGGGTGCGGATCAGAAGCGCCAACTGATCCTGCAGAACATCGACCTCTCGGTTGAGAGAAGCGCCTTCATTTCCCTGATCGGGCCTTCCGGGTGCGGCAAGAGTACCTTGCTCAAGGTGCTTGCGGGGCTGGTGCGTCCGACCAGCGGGAGTGTGTCGATTGCTGGGCTTTCGCCAGGCGAGGCAGCGCGCAAGCGAATGATCGGTCTGGTATTTCAGGACGCCAATCTGCTGCCCTGGAAGAACGCGGTCGACAATGCCTCGATGCTGCTGAGCGTCGCGGACAAGTCGATGTCGCGTGCGGCGTTGCGGGCCCGTGGCCAGGAGATGCTGGAACTGGTGGGATTGGGCGATTCCGCCCACAAGCGTCCGAACGAACTGTCCGGCGGCATGCGCCAGCGGGTCGCCATCGCCCGGGCACTCGCGCTCGATCCTGCGGTCTTGTTGATGGACGAACCGTTCGGGGCACTGGACGCGATTACTCGCGATTCCATGGGCCAATCGCTGCTCGAAATCTGGCAGCGGACCGGCAAGACGATCGTACTTGTGACCCATTCGATCGACGAGGCCATTCACTTGTCGAGCCAGGTTCATGTGCTGGGGATCAACCCTGGACGCATCACGCAGAGTATCGACATTTCGTTACCTTACCCGCGCGACCTGTCTGTCACCGAAAACGCGGAATTTGTCCGGCTGACGGTTCAGCTCAGATCCATGTTGCGCTCCAGCCATCAGCCGAAGGGTGTATCGTGATCGAGCAGCCCGTCGTCGACATTCCCGCCGATATCGCACCGCTGCCGAAGCGTGCTTTCACCTGGAGGACGGCGACGAAACACTGGCTTCCGGCTTTCATCCTGTTCGTTGCGACAGTCGTTCTGTGGGAAGCGGCTGTACGGATATTTTCCATTTCCTCGTTTATCATTCCCGCTCCAACCAAAATCGTGCAGGCGCTGGTCGCCCAGTGGAGCGCGCTGCTGCACGCAACGGCGGTCACGGCAGGCGAAATCCTGTTCGGCTTCCTTGTCTCGGTCGCCGTGGGCGTTGCGTTGGCGCTTGTGATCGTGCGGTTCGATTGGCTGGGCCGCGCGCTTTATCCGCTCGTGGTGCTGTTCCAGAACGTGCCCAAGGTCGCGCTAGCCCCGATCTTCATCCTCTGGTTCGGCTATGGGCTCATTCCCAAAATCGGATTGATCCTGGTCATCGCGTTCTTTCCCGTGACGTTGTCGATGCTGGCCGGAATGCAGTCGGTGGACAATTCACTCCTGGCGCTGATGAATTCCGTGGGTGCCGGGCCGACCGAGATTCTGCTGAGAATTCGTGTCCCGTATTCTCTGCCGAGCTTGATGGCCGGAACGAAGATCGCGGCCACATTGAGCGTGATCGGCGCCATCGTTGGCGAGTTTGCCGGAGCCTCGGACGGTCTCGGCTACACCATTCAGTTCGCGTCGACCCAGCTCGACACAGCCCAGGTGTTCGCGGCTTTGTTGCTCGTTTCGGTTCTCGGCATCGTGTTCTATTACGCTGCCGAAGTGCTTGAGCGCGCCGTCGTGCCCTGGGCACCGAGATTCAATCAGGATTGATTTTTTTCAAGCAGCCCAGTCACAAAAAGGAGTTTGGAATGCCGAGACACCTCAGTAAGGCCGTTACTCTCGCAGCATTTATTGGTGCGCTAGGTTTCTCGAGCGCCGCTCTGGCGGCAGACAAGGTGAATGTCCAGCTCGACTGGGTGGTGCGTGGCAATCACGCGATGTTTTTCGTCGGCAAGGAAAAAGGGTTCTTTGCCAAGAACAACATCGATGTCTCCGAGATCCGCAAGGGTACCGGTTCTCCTGACGCCATGCGACTGGTCGGCAATGGCAACGCCGATTTTGGTTTCGGAGATTTCCCGACGCTGGCCGTCGCGCGATCACAGGACGTTCCGGTCGTGGCGCTGGTCGCGGTCAATCAGCAATCTCCGCTGGCAATGATTTCGCTGGCAAAGACTGTGAAACTCAGCAAGCCTGCCGACCTCAAGGGCCTGACGGTCGGCATTCATCCGGCCGGTTCGACCTATATTTTCTTCAAGGGCCTGCTTGCGGCCAACGGCATGACCGAGAAAGACATGACGCTCAACAGCGTCTCCCCGCCATATGAGAGCTACCTGCTTCTCGGTCGCGTTCAAACGGTTGTCGGCTATGTCGATGCCGAGGTGCCGGAACTTGAGGCTAAAGCCGGCGGCCCGGGTTCGCTGAGCATATTTCTTGGCGCAGATTACGGCTGGAAGGCCTACGGCTCTGGAATGTTTACCTCGCAGAAGCTGATTAGCGAAAATCCCGACCTCGTGCGCCGCTTTGTCAAAGGCTACAAGGAAGCGTTTGAGTATGTCGCGGCTCATCCTGAAGAGGCTGCCGAGATCACAGCCAAGGCGGCTCCCGGCTACGCCGAGAAGGCCGACGTTTTGCTGGCGCAGATCAAGGCGGACATCGCATCGACCTTCACAAGTCCAGCCACGAAGGAGCATGGTCTGGGTTGGATGACCAAGGCCCAATGGGACGAAACGTTGAAGACACTGACGGAGCAAGGCGTGCTCAAGACGTCGTTATCGGCGGATGATGTCTTTACCGACAAGTTTTTGGCGGGAGGCTGAGGATCTGAAGGATATCCGAAAGAGTAAGTGAGTTGGCCCAGCAAGTTTTGCGACGGCGAAGACCGATCGGCGTTTAAGGAAGGCTCGCCACAACGATCATCGACATTGCGTCCCGACGACAGCCATTATCCCGATCAGGAAGATACCGATGAAAACAGACCAAATCGGATCAGAAACGAGAACGCCGGGATTTTGCGCATTGTGCAAGTCGCGCTGCGGTTCGATCATGATTACCCGTGAGGGACGTTTCGTTGGCCAGGAGCCGTTTCCGGAACACCCCACCGGCAAAGCGCTGTGCGTGAAAGGGCTCGCTGCACCGGAGATCGTTTACAACAAGCAACGTCAGCTCTATCCGTTGAAGCGAACGCGTCCCAAAGGCGACAAGGATCCGGGCTGGAAACAGATCACGTGGGAAGAAGCGCTCGACAGGACGGCTTCCGAATTGGGTCGGATTCGCTCTCAGCACGGCCCGGAGGCGGTTGCCTTTGGTCTGACGACTCCAAGTGGCACGCCAATATCGGATGACATCCGATGGATCGAGCGCTTCATCAACGCGTTTGGTAGTCCCAACGTTGCGTATGGGACCGAAATCTGTAATTGGCACAAAGATTATGCCCACGCCTACACATTCGGTCGCTCGATCGCGTCTCCCGATTTCGAACGATCGGAATGCATCGTGCTGTGGGGACACAATCCGAGCGCGACCTGGCTAGATCATGCCACGGCGACCAGATCGGCAAGGGTCAGGGGAGCGCGTCTGATCGTGGTCGACCCTCGTCGTGCGGGTTTCGCCGGGCGGGCAGATCAGTGGTTGCGCGTGCGCCCTGGTGCAGACGGCGCCCTGGCGCTCGGTATCGCCGGCGAGATGATCCGCAACGGTTGGTTCGACGTGCAGTTCGTCCGCGACTGGACCAATGGTCCGTTGCTGGTCAGAAAGGATACCAATCGATTTCTGCGTGCCGCGGATATCGCGGCACCGCCCGCAGGTGCCGATGCCGACGATCTCGTTGCATGGGATTCCGACGCGAAAGAGGCCATCGGCTACTCCTTGTTCCGACGCTCATACGTTCGGCCGACCAGTCCGGAACTCGATGTTTCCGTCGAATTCTTGTCTCCCACCGGTGCGACAATAAGTTGTCGCTCGGCGTTCGGTCTCTATCGAGACCTTTGTGACGAGTACCCGCCGGATCGGGTTGAAGCAGCCGCCTGGGTGCCGGCACGTCAGGTGACGGAAACAGCAAGGCTGCTGTTCGAGGCTCGCCCTGTCAGCTACTACATGTGGTCGGGCGTGGGCCAGCATACCAACGCGACACAGACTGATCGCGCGATATCGACCTTGATGGCATTGACCGGCAGTTTCGATGCGCCGGGTGGGAACGTCCAGTTCGCGCGGCCACCAATTTACGATGTCACCGGCGGGGAATATCTGTCGCCGAAGCAACGCGCCAAATGCATCGATCTCAAACGATCGACACTGGGGCCCGGCCGAAACGGCTGGACTGGGACGGATGCCCTGTACGCGGCGATCCTCGACGGCGAGCCTTATCATATTCGAGGTTTGTTCGGATTTGGACGCAACTTTATCGTCAATCACGCCAACGGCGACCAAGGCGCAAAGGCGCTTGGGAATCTCGAATTCCATGTCCATTCGGATGTGGTCATGACGCCGACCGCGGCATTTGCGGATATCTTTCTTCCCGTCAACACGCCGTGGGAGCGGGAAGCGCTTCGCGTAGGGTTTGAAGGCAGCCAGGCCGCAGAAAACCTGATCCAGTTGCGGCAAGCAGCCATCTCCAGCGTGGGCGATTCCAGGTCGGATGCTCAGATCGTGTTCGCACTCGCCACCCGGCTTGGCTTTGGCGATTTATTCTGGAACGGCGATATCTACGCCGGTCTCAATGCCATCCTTGCGCCGCTCAAACTGACCCTCGACGATCTGCGCGCGCAACCCGGCGGAATCAGCCTTGCCGGCGAGCCTGACTATTTTCGCTATCGCCAGGATGGCTTCAAGACGCAAACCGGAAAGATCGAAATTTTCTCGGAAGTTTTCCGCGATGCCGGAGAAAATCCGTTGCCGCGATTTCTCGAGCCGGCACTGTCGCCCTATAAAGGCGAAGCGAACGAATACCCATTGGTGCTGACCTCCGCCAAGGTTGTTCATTATTGTCACGGTCAGCATCGCCATGTTCCATCGTTACGTCGCCGTTCACCGGAACCTGAAGTCAGCATGCATCCGCAGACCGCCGGTGAAAGAGGCCTTAGCGAAGGTGACTGGGTCGAGATCCGGACCAAAAGTGGCAGAGCCCGCATGCGCGCCAAATTTGACGCCAGCCTGGATCCGCGGGTGGTCAGCGCACAATATGGCTGGTGGCAAGGCAATGAAGAGCTTGGCCTGCAAGCTTTCGACTCACTCGCCGATTCCGGCGCCAATTATAATCGCCTGATATCGGATCAGCACGCCGATCCAATCAGCGGTTCGATCGGTCTTCGCTCTTCCGTCTGCCAGATCTCACCGGTCAATGATGTCGCGAGGGATGCGCCGGAGCGTTTCGACGTCGCGTCCAAATAACGGTGAGATATTGTTCGATACTCGATCAAGTGAACTGCGAAGTCCTTGCTTCACGAGGTCCTTGGTTCTGTGCAAGGCTGAGCCACGTCGTGGCTTTGCATTTCGCCGACTTGGGTCATAGGCCTTTCAGAACCTGGCCGTACTCAGAGTCTCCCTGTGCCGCCATCGTCTTACCGAACAGGCAGCCGCGCGCCTCTCGTCAAAACACTATTGTCCTCGATCGAATTTTTGATAGAGTTAAAGAAATTCAAGTGTAGGCAAAGTTAAGGTTGGCGTGTCGAAAAGTGCAGAGCCCCTCTGGGCAGCCTCATCAGCGGCCCAATGCTATCAGCCCCTGCTCAATCAGGGATTGTTCAGATCGAGCTCTCGTATTGCGACGGGAGGTTATCTGCCGATGGACGTTCCTCTTGGCCGTTCGTCGGCAAAATCGCTAGTGCCGACGTGCTAATTTGCCCACTATCGCGTCTTCATCTGCGCAAATATTGGGCGCGCTATTTCTTGCGTGCTTTGAAACTATTCGTTCGTGGAACGATGTCGTCACCCCGCATGATGGGGTCAACAGGAGGGTAGAGGTGATGCAACAGGTGTTGAAGAGAAAATATTGGACCATGCTTGTCGCGGCCGGTGCGGCGGTTTCGTGCGGCACGATGGCTGCCTACGCCGCCGGCTTCACGCTTCCGGCACCGGCAAAAATCGCATTTCTTTATTTTGCCGAAAAGAACGACGGCGGCTGGACCCAGGCTTTTGACGAGGCTCGTCCGAAAATCGAAGAAGCCGTCGGCATGAAAATCCCGTTTGTGGAGAAGGTGCCTGAAGTGGCCGGTCAGATCACACCAGCCGCAGAGCAGTTCATTCAGCGCGGCTACAACGTCATCATCGGCACGGCCTTCGGATATTCAGACACTTTCAAGGAATTGTCCCAGAAGTATCCAAAAGTCGCATTCCTCAATGCATCGGGCACCACGAACGGCTCCAATCTCGAGTCATTCTACGGACGAACCTATGAGAGCCAGTATCTGTGCGGCATGATCGCGGGCGGAATGTCCAAAACCGGCAAGCTCGGCTTTGTCGCTGCTCATCCGATCGGCCCGGTCAATTGGACCATCAACGCCTACGAACTCGGCGCTCAGAAGATGAATCCGAAGGCGACGGTCACGGTGATCTTCACTGGCGCCTGGAACGATCCGGTCAAGGAACGCGCTGCCGCATCAGCACTTGCGGATCAAGGTATCGATGTGATCGGCCAACACGTCGACACGCCGACACCGCAGATCGTCGCGCAGGAGCGTGGCATCTACGGCACCGGGCATCATCGCGACTTGCGTGAGTTCGCGCCGAAGGCGACGCTGTGCTCTTCGGTTTGGACGTGGGACAAGTTCCTGTCTCCTGAACTCAAGAAAGTTGCGGCGGGTGACTGGCAGCCCAATCCGTACGGCGCATTCCCAGGCATCAAGGACGGCGGCACCGATATCGCTTGCTGCGGACCGGCCGTGCCGAAGGAACTCGCTGATAAGGTGATGGCCGAACGCGCCGCAATCATTGCCGGAAAGCAGATCTTCACCGGGCCCATGAGCGACACCACGGGTAAGGAAATCCTTGCGGCAGGCAAACCGATCGACGACGGGGGTCTTTGGAAGATGACTTGGTACGTGCCGGGCGTCATCGCGCAGAAATAGTGGGACGCCTGGACTGATCGATGGCCTTTGCGCTCGAGCTCTCCGGAATAAAGAAGACGTTTGACGGCGTCGTCGCGCTTGACGGCGCCGTTTTCTCGGCGAAACCCGGTGAGGTTCACGCGCTGCTCGGTGAAAACGGGGCGGGCAAATCATCGTTGATGAACATCGCGGCGGGCTTCTACGTGCCGGATGCCGGAACCCTCGCCGTAAATGGCGAAATGGTTGCTCTGTCTGGCCCGGCTGACGCCCGCCGTCGCGGCATCGGAATGGTTCACCAGCATTTCAAGCTGGTGAAACCGTTCACCGTTGCGGAAAATATCCTGCTGGCGAATCCGCAGTCCGCGTATCGCTCCGGGATTCGAGACGTTCGCGACAACGTTCGCAAACAGGCGGCACAACTCGGTTTCAATATCGATCCCGAACGGCGGGTCGGAGATCTTTCTGTCGCCGAACAGCAGCAGGTGGAGATCATCAAGGTGCTGATCGGGGGCACGAGAATTCTCATTCTCGATGAGCCGACAGCGGTCTTGACCGACGCCGAAGCCGAACGGTTACTTGAGATCGTTCGCCGTCTCGCACGCAGTGGCGTGGCCGTAGTCCTGGTCACTCACAAACTTAACGAGGTCAAGCGTCATGCCGATGCCGTTACAATCATGCGCGGTGGACGGACGGTGGCGACACCTGATCCGCGCGCGGCTTCGACCGCGGAACTAACCGAGTTGACAGTGGGGCAGACGGCACCGCTACCCGTCCGGGCGGAGCGCCCGCAGGGAGCGACGCGGCTCAACGTGGGTGCCTTGCATTGCGCGCGCAACGATGGCCAGGTGATGGTATCCGACGCCAGCTTCTTCGTGCGCGCTGGAGAAATCTATGGCCTCGCTGGCGTCAGCGGCAATGGTCAGGCGGAACTCGCCGAAACGCTGATCGGCGCGCGCGAACCGCTTTCCGGCGAGATCTGGCTGGAAGGGCCGGGTGACGTCGCCCCGCTGCCTCCCGCCGTTCGTCGTGAGGCCGGGCTCGCCGCGATACCCGCCGATCGTTATGCGTTCGCGCTCGCCGGCTCACTATCTGTAGCTGACAATTTTACGGTCGCGACCATCAAGTCCGGGCGTTACGGGCCGCCCTGGTTGATCGACCGGGGTGCCATGCGCCGCGACGCCGCCGAAGCCGTCACCGCCTACGATGTCCAGGGCGTCCGCGGCGTCGGGCAAAAGGCTGCGCTGTTGTCGGGGGGAAACGCCCAAAAGCTGGTGATATCCCGCGAATTCAGCCGGCTGCCGGCAGTGGTGGTAGCGCACAGCCCAAGCCGTGGGCTTGATGCGCGTGCCTGTGCCGCCGTGCATGAGCGGCTGCTGGCCGCTCGCGATCGCGGGGCCGCAGTCGTGCTGATCAGCGAAGACCTCGACGAAATCCTTGCGCTCTCCGACCGGATCGGGGTCATGACAAGGGGACGGATCGTGGCCGAATTCGACCGGCCCGCTGACCGCCAGGCGATTGGCCGTGCAATGGTGGATCATGCATGATGTGACCATGATTGCCCGTGAAAATCCGTCGCCAGCGCCGAAGCCATCGTCGCGTCGTGGTATCGGCCGCTTTACGCTGGATATGCGTCAGACGATCTCACCAGCGAAACAGGCGGGTATTCTCGCCGCTTCGCTCGCGATCGGGCTGATCATTTCGGTGGCGATACTCAACCTGGCCGGCATAGCGCCGCTTGATCTCGCCAGAGAGCTCGCCGGCGTATTCAACGCCGATAGTCTGCGCTCGGTATTGGTGCGCGCCGCGCCGCTGATCCTGGTGGGACTCGGCGCCGGGCTGGCGTTTCGCATCGGATTTTGGAATCTCGGCCTGGAAGGCCAAATGATCTTCGGCGGTATCGGGGCGACTGCGGTATCGATCTATGCCATCGGGCCGGAGTCGACACGGCTCATCGTCATGGGCATTGCCGCGTCCTTGGGCGGCATGCTGTGGGTGATGTTGGCCTACTGGATGAAGACGCGTTTCCGCGTCAACGAGATCATATCGACGCTGCTTATGAATTACATCGCCTCTTATTTTTTGCTGCACTTGCTTTATGGTGCCTGGCAGGATTCCAGGACGGCGTTTCCTCAATCGAACTCAATACCAGCCGTTCGAGCGTCTTTCGGACATCGGGTATGGCGTCAACGCCGCGCTGTTGATCGCCCTTGCGGCAGCCGCGGTGGCGGCTTGGGGAGTCCATCTCAGCCGTTTCGGCTTTTACATGCGCTTCATCAGCGCCAACCCCAACATGGCACGCGTGGTCGGTGTCCCCGTGCGGGTCATCAGCATGGTCGTGATCGCGATCTCCGGCGTCGCAGCCGGACTTGCGGGTTTCGTCAATGTCGCCAGCCAGGAGGGACGACTGACGCAGTCGTTCTTTGACGGATATGTGTTTTCCGGTGTTCTGATCGCTTTCCTGTCGCGCAACGATCCCATTATCGTGGTGATCGTGGGATTTTTGCTTGCGGTGCTGTTCGTGACCGGTCAAACGCTGCAGGTATTCTACCAAATTCCCTTCACCATGGTGCAACTCGTCGAGGCCATTATCGTGATCGCTGTGGCGTCATCTGAATTCCTTATCCGCCACCGCATTCGTTGGACTCGCTGAACATGTGCGCTGTCCAAATGAAGGATTCAGCAGCAAGCAAGGTATCGCTGGAAGCGAGGCCTCGGACATGACGGAATTTCTCACCAACTGGCTGGCCAACGCGCCGGGCACAGCCGCGCCTTACGCATTCGCAGCCCTCGGCCTGATCATTTCCGAGCGTTCCGGCGTTTTGAATCTGACCGCCGAAGGACTGATGCTCGTAGGAGCCGTCGCTGGCCTCGGCGCCAGCCTGACCTGGAGCGGCCATCCGTTGGTCGCACTTCTGGTCTCGATGCTGGCGGCGAGCTTGGTGTCATTGTTGTTCGCAGGTCTTGTCGTGGTCCTGCGGGTCAATCAAGTGATCGCGGGCCTATCGATCGTGTTCTTTTGTCAGGGGCTGACTGGCTTGATCGGCACGCTTGCGAACTGGCAAAACCACCCGATCGCCGGTTTGAACAAGATCGCAATCTGGCCGCTCTCGGAAATCCCTGTTGTCGGCCGAATCCTGTTTGTTCAGGACCCGATCGTTTACCTCGCCATTCCAATTTTCTTTGGGGTTTCGTTTTTTCTGCAAAAATCGATGATCGGGCTGAGGCTGCGCGCGGTCGGCGAGAATCCCGCGGCGGCGGATGCGGCCGGAATCCACGTTTCGCTGTACCGGATCGGAGCGATCGTTGCGGGTTCGGCGCTTGTCGGATTGGCCGGCGGTTATATCTCCGTTGTCAGTGTCAAGCTCTGGGTTACGGGCATGGTGGGCGGTCGTGGCTGGATCGCGGTGGCTCTCGTGGTGTTCGCGCGCTGGGCGCCATGGCCAGCCCTTGCCGGTGCGTTGCTGTTCGGCTGCATCGAAGGGGTCGTCCCCCGTATTGCGGCGGCCGGGATCCGGGTGCCGCAATATCTGATGCTGATGACGCCCTATGTCGCGACGATAGCGGTGATGATGTGGGTGGGGGCCCGTAACCGCGGCTATCTGGGGGAACCGGGGGCGCTGGGTCAGCCGCATGTGCGGGAAGAAAGGCGATGATAAACTCGGTCGGTAGGATTAGCCTCGGGCTGCACTGCGTATTTGTTGAATAGTCAGGAGCGTCATCGCCATGCGCATTCATGTTTACGGAAAGCCGCGCGAGGTCACGGCAGGCTTCGACGATTACCTCGATCCCTCAAAGACCGCGGTGATATCGATTGACATGCATCGCGGTCATCTTGATCCGTCACCCGATTGTCCCTGTCCTGCTCCGCGGGCGCGCGATGTCGTTGCACCAATCGACGCCTTTCACGATCTCGTTCGAGCGCTTGGCATCCCCATCATTCATGTCCGGTCGGTATTGCGTCGTGGCGGCGCCGACGATCTCAACGGCATCAGCGCCGCATGGCGGCGTACGTTTCCGCTTCACGTGGGACCTATTCCGAATAGCGAAGCGCACGCCATCGAAGGATCGCGCTGGACGGAATTCGTGACCCGGGTCGAACCCGGCGATTTGATTGTCGAGACTAAACGCCGCCTGTCGGCATTTTATCCGACCGATCTGGATTTCCTGCTGCGCAACATGCGCGTGGAAACTGTCGTCCTTGACGGCGGATTCACGGACTGCTGCGTTCTCAACACCGCCTTTGACGCCAACAATCATAATTACCGGGTGATCGTCGCGCGGGATCTGGTACGCGGAACGGACGACCACCTGGAAGCGGCGGCGTTAGCGATGGTCTCGTTGCATCTCGGCCTGGTAGTGGACTCCGCCGACTTGATCGCAGAATGGCGAAACGCGAAAACACACAAGCCGGCTGCGCCGGACGGAGCCGTTAGAATCGCTTGAGTGCGTTACCGAGCCGCCGTTATTCCATCATATGATTGATGCGGAAAACGTTCCCTTCCGGATCGAGCAAAACGGCCTGGTACCAGTTGTAGTAGGTCTTGTAAGGCGGCTTCACCAATTTCGCGCCCAACGAGACAGCCTTCGGCGTCAGCTCATCCACCTCGGCCGCACTGGCGACGTCGATGTTGAGCAGGAATTTGATGCCGCTGACTTGCGAGAATTCATCCAGCTTCAACAGGCCGTAAGCATCCTGTGCGTTGAAGCCGAGGCTGCTGCGTCCGGTATCCAGTCCGCGAAAAATAGGCGAGCGGATTTTTTCGATCTCCGCGAAGCCGAACACATCCATATAGAACTGGCTCAGAGCGACGATGTCGCGCGCAAAGACGTTGACGTAAGACAGCGTCGCCTTATCCGAGGCACCGGCCGGAGAACCCGTCATGCTGACTTCCTGGTCCCTTCGCCGAAGGTCGTCTGCTTGACGAACTTGCTGGTCAGATGATCACCCGACGAAACCGACTCGTATTTGGCGGGATTGCCCGGGCCCTTGCAGCTTTCGAGGCATTCGACCATCGCGTCGTAATTCGGCTGATGAAAGAAGACCAGGGAAAGCCGCGCGCTGTCGCCGGCCTTTTCGCGCGGCGGATTCGCCACGCGATGCAACGTCGAGGACCAGAGATCGTTGGTCCACTGCATCATGAGATCGCCGATGTTCACGACGAATCCACCGCCCACCGACGGAACGTCGACCCATTCTCCGTCCTTGTTGTAGACCTGAAGGCCTCCCGGACGGTCTTCGGTGCGGACGATGGTCAGGCTGCCGTAGTCGGAGTGCGCGCCGGCGCGCAGTTGGCCGGGCAGCGGCTCCTCGTGCTGATTGGGATATTTGAGCGCGCGGAACATGCTGATGTGACGATCGATCTTGTCGTCAAAATAGGTTTCCGGCAATTCGAGGCCGAGCGCAAAAATGCGCATCAGCGTTTTGGAGAGGTCGGACATCGCTTCGAAATACTCTGTCCACGACGCCTTGAAATCAGGGATTTTTTCAGCCCAGAGGTTCGGTGCGAAATGGGGGCCGGCGGCCGGTCCGTTAAAATAAGGATCGTCCGGCACGACAACCGGGCCGATCGAAAATGATTCCTTGAGATCGCCGGGAGATTTTTCACCCAAGCTGTAGGAAAGGCCCTCGTCGCCGACCGCACTGTAACCGCGAACCTGGTCGTCCTTTGGTCGCTTCAGCGCCATCTTCTCCGATCCTGGCAAATCGAAAAAGGCCCGTGAGCTCGCGTCTACCCTGTCCACCAATGCCGGGGATACGCCGTGCCCCGTGATCACCAGAAACCCGATGTCACGGCAGGCTTCCGCTACCGCTTGGGCTACGGCTTGCTTGCCATCGGGCGAACCGGTGCGATAAGGCGAAAGATCGATGATCGGGATGGTCTTGAGTGTCATGGCGTGTCCCATTTTTAATGTGGTTAAACAGCATCGCAGCATTTCTTCGAACTACAAGCAAGCATGTTTTGGGCCAAAGATTACGGTGCCGATCGCTCTAACTCTATGCGATGAGACGGTACAAAGCGCTCAACCTCACGGGTTCTGTCCCTTCGAAGAAAACCTTTGGTTTCAAGAATGGACTGTGCTCCGCGACCGCAACTTCCGAGATGCGCTTGGTTGGGCCGGGACCGCGTGAGGTTTTAGTCGGACTTGTCGCCCCAGAAATCTGACTGAAGGGTGGCTGCCTCATCCGCAAGTAGCGGACCGATGACTTCGATGTCGCGCTGGCCCGCAGCGAAGACCACGCGGCACGGCAGGTCGAGCGTCGGATTTTCAGCATGTGCACCCGTCTGCTCCTTAAGATCGTGCTCTGTCTGTCCAAACACTACGCGACCAATGCCGGCCCAATAGATCGCGCCCGAACACATCGCGCAGGGCTCGGCAGACGTATATAGCGTGCATTCGGCAAGAAACGACGGCGGGTACGTCTTTGAAGCACGTGAGGCGAGCAGGCGCTCGGCATGCGCGGTCATGTCGTGACCCTCCGCCTTGAATCCATTGCCTTGTTCCATCAGCACCGCGCCCTCCGGATCGACCAGGATTGACCCGAAGGGGTGATCGCCTGCTTCGCGCGCGCGAAGCGCTACCTTGAAAGCCTTACGCAAGTAGGTTTCGTGGTCGAGTGGCTCTTTCGCAGATAACGTCATGAAATCCTCATCGTCCGGATTTGGGTAGCGACCAAGGTGCAAGGAGAGTTTGAGCAAGGCCGACCAGGCGAAACAGGACGAGACTTATCGCGACTAGAACGACGAGCCCTGCAAACGCATTGGGAATTTTGAAGAAGGATGTCGAAAAGGCGATAAAGAATCCCAGTCCACGTTCGGCCGCGACGAACTCCGCCACCACGGCGCCAATAACGGCAAGCGTCGATGATATCTTCAGCGCCGAAAACAAATGCGGTAGCGCGAATGGGAGCCGAACATGCATGATCTCGCGCGCGCGACCTGCGCGAAGTGAACGCGATAATTCGACGAGTTCGTCGGGTGTGGAAAGCAAGCCAGTAACCGTGGAAACCACGATCGGGAAAAACGCGATCAGGAAAGTGATAACTACGCGCGGAAGGTCGGAAGCGCCCAGCGTCACGATGATGATCGGGGCGATAGCAACGATGGGCGTCGACTGAACCACAATGAGAATTGGATATAGTGTTCGCGACAGCAGCCGCGAGGACGCAAGAGCTACAGCGAGGGGCACCGAGATCGCGATAGCGAGAAAATATCCCATAAGTGCAACGCGCAGGGTCGCCCAAATGTGGCCCAACCAAACCTGAAGCGGTACCGACACCATCGCCCGCGCAATGGCGCTAGGGGAGGGCAGCAAGAAAGAGGGAATTGCAAAAAATCCTACGGCGCTCTCCCACACCAGGATGAGAACGGCGAAAGCGGCAGCGGGAGCGAAGCGATCCAGGATGACAAGCAACCGACCGTCAACAGAGAGCTTCACGATTTGCTTCTGCCGAGGGGTGGTGTGAGCGGCCTCATGCAGCGACGGGGCGACTGAAGAGACGGGCGCGGATGTGATTGGCGAGTTCATGGAACGTGGACTCCGACAGCGTCTTCATCGACCGTGGCCGCGCCAGCGGCACGTCCAGGACCTCTCGAACGCGTCCGGGACGGCCAGTCATGACGATGACGCGGTCGGCAAGGAGCAACGCTTCCGGGATCGAATGGGTAATGAACAGGACCGTTTTTGGACGCTCGGTCCAGATCCGCAGTAACTCGAAGCTCATCTCGTCTCGGGTCAACGCGTCCAGCGCGGAGAAAGGCTCGTCCATCAGCAGGATATCGGGATCGAGCAGCAAGGCGCGGGCGATCG
The DNA here is from genome assembly GCA_963788885.1 of uncultured Alphaproteobacteria bacterium. Classification (GTDB taxonomy): domain Bacteria; phylum Pseudomonadota; class Alphaproteobacteria; order Rhizobiales; family Xanthobacteraceae; genus Bradyrhizobium. The sequence goes on from CAWBIR010000008.1 coordinate 471,322, forward strand.
CCACGCGTTGTTGCATGCCGCCTGAAAGTTCTTCGGGTCGTCGCGTGGCGGAGCCTTCGAGGCCGACAAGTTCGAGAAGTTTGCGAGCGCGTTCCCGCTCGCTATCGCCGACGAAACCATGTTTGTGGCGCATGGGGAAGGTAACATTGCCAAGTACGTTAAACCACGGCAGCAGGGTAGGTTTCTGAAACACAATGCCGATCTCGTCGCGGGGCTCCGTGACGGGCAGTCCAAATATCTCCACGCTGCCCGACGTTGCGCGAATGAGCCCGGCGATCAGCCTGAGCAGCGTGGATTTGCCACAACCCGACGGTCCTAGCACCGCCACGAATTCATGACGGCCGATCTCGAATGAAAGACCGTCGAGAGCGTCGATGCGTTTACCGTCAGCCCCGACGAACCGCTGACCGACGTCGACAAACTTGATCACGGGTTGGCAGGCTGCCATCGACGCTAGCTTTCGCTTGATTGGCGTGCCGCCGGCTTTGGCCGGCTGGCACCCAATGTTTCCCGACGAAGACGATGTCTACTTGAGGAAGTCACGGTTAACGGCAGTCTCGGGATTAAGCTTGTCGATCGGCATGTTCTGCGCTTCGGCCACCCATTTCCAGGTCGTGGCCAGCAATGCCGGTTCAAACGCGCCGTTGCCGTCCTTCTTGGCGATGTCATTGACCATCAGAGGTATCGACGCTTTCCATTGTTCGGCAGCTGTCGCGACGTCAACCTCCGGCACAGCAGCCTTCAATGCCGTTGCGGCCGCCATGGGATCGGCGATCGCCATTTCAGTGGCCTTCTGGTAAGCCTTCAGAAACTTGCGCACGGTCTCGGGGCGTTCCTTGATCATCTTGTCGGACACGAACACGGATAAGCCATATCCGTCGAACCCATAGCCCGACCATAAAAGCTCTTTGAACGATTTGCCGGCTTCCGTCATCGGGCCCGCAAAGGCTGGTGCGACGGTTATCCAGTTAATAGTCGCATCAACTTTCCCCGAGGCAAGCATCGGCGCAAGTGCACCGGGATCAACCTTCAATAGCTTGATTTTATCGGCATCGACACCGTTGGCCTTGAGCACCAGCGGCCAGGAGACGTTCGACGAGGAGAAAGTTGCGGTAGCGACCGTCTTGCCCTGCAAGTCTTTCAAGGAATTGATGCCGCTTTCCTTGGTGGTGAATATCGCGTCCGGTTGCATCGTGTAGATGGACATCACGGCTTTTACCGGGACATTGTCGGTAGCCTTGGCCTGCAACAGCGCAGCAAGGCCGCCCGTACCCATGTCGGCCGACCCCGTCGCGAGTTTAGTCACTACGTCACTGGAACCTCGGCCCGACTGAATGGTGACCTTGATGCCCTCAGCTTCGAACAGCCCTTTTTCGACACCGAGATAGACCGCGGCTTTGTCGCCGGCTGGCAACCAGTCGAGTAGGAAGCTTACGGAGTCGGCAGCCAGCGCCGCGTCGGAAAACGTGGTTGCAAGGACTAAGGCAGCGGAGATTTGAATCAAACGTTTCATGAAATTGCTCCCGCGGTTGGTGGCTATATTGGATTCTCAGTGCTCATTCGAAATCGTGTTCGGCCGTGAGTGTCGAAAACCTGGACGGATGTTCGGTGCCGCTCAAGAATGGTATGAGCGCGTCTGCCAGAAGCTCCGGTGCCGCCAGTTGTGGAGCGTGGCCAGTCGGTATCGTTACGACCTGGGCTCCGGGCACCAACGCCTGCATTCGTCGTTGGCACGCCAGAATCACAGAGCGATCTGCTTCGGCCTCGATGTAGAGGCGTGGAATACGGCCGAACCTCTCCGCCGTCAGGTGCGCCCGCACAGCGCGGCCGCGATCGGGCTGCGGGGTCAACCGTTGCGCCGCCGCGACCGCATCCGCAGGCAGGCAGTCGTGAAAAAAGTAAGCGAGCGCAGCTTCCATCGGTACGCAACTCGACAACCGATCGTGGGACCAGACCAAATGCGGCGCGATGCCGGCAGCGTCGGGATGATCGTCTTTCAACTGGTCAACCAGCTCTGCAAAGGCCGTGCCATCGGGCAGCATCATGCCTGCCACATAAGCGATCCGGCAGACGCGCTCGGGAAAGCGTTCGGCGACAGCCGACGCAACGACGCCGCCGCCAGAATGGGCGACCAGGCTGGCGCGCCGAGAAAGCCGTTTCAGGACCGCTCCGATGTAATCGACGTACAGGTCGAGAGAGACATCGGCGGCCTTCGTGCCGTCGGTGCCGTTTCCGGGTAGATCGATCGCGACCGATGTGATTCCAGCCGACCTCGCAAGTATCGGAATGACGCGGTCCCACACCCAGGACCCCTGCCAGGCGCCATGGATGAGAATGACTGGATCAGGCACGCCGCGGTTCATGCCGCGTAGGTACGGCGATACATCTCCTGGAGATGTCCTTCCACCGTCGTTGGCGGAAACTTCGGCGCCTCGCCGGGGCCGATACAATTGGTTAGGCAAGCGACCTCGTGATCGGGATTGCCGACGAAGAAGAATGGAACCGAATAGCGCTCGCGCCCAGAGACATTCACGACCCGGTGCAGCGTCGAGCGATAGCGATCATTGGTCCAGCGTGCGATCATGTCGCCCAGATTGACGACAAAGGTGCCTGGAATGGGGTCGGCGTGAATCCATTGGCTGGAGACAATGTCCTGGACCTGCAAACCCCCTACGGCATCCTGCAGCAGCAAGGTCAGGCCGCCAAAATCCGTATGGGCTCCCGCGCCCTTCTCGCCGGGGACCGCGTCTGTTGGTTGCGGCGGGTAGTGCAGAAGCCGCAGGGTCGCGAGCGGATCGCGGCTGAACGCGGCAAAATGGTCTTCGGGAAGATCGAGCGAGAGTGCAAGGCCTCGCATCAACCGTTCGCCGAGATCGAGCATGGCGGCAAAATAAGCCTGCATGGTTGGACGGAAGCCCGGCATGTCTTGAGGCCAGAGATTGGGGCCCCTGTTAAACCGCCGCGTCGCAACCCGCGGATCGTCCAGCGGCAGCTCGGGCCCGATGTAGAAACTCTCCTTGAGGTCCGGAGGTGCACCAGCTTCGAGCGTCTGGGCGCGGAGCGGTTCGTAGCCTCGATTGCAGAATGAGCGTGACTTGTCGACGGCGGTCTTGGCCTCGGCGTCGAGATTGAAAAACCGCCTCGCTTCCTCGAACACAGCATCGATCAGACCGGCGGGAATGCCGTGGTTCGAAACGTAAAAAAAGCCCTTGTCGAGGCAGGCCCGTCGAAGCGATTCCGCAACTTGGCGGCGGCTCGCGGGACTGGAGGAAGACAGCCCGGCCACCTCGATGACGGGCAGGCTTGCCTTTGAAACATGCTTTGCATCAAGGACATAGGTCATGGTCGCGGCCATCAATGTACGGCGGTCCCACAACGGTACTGAGAATGTGGCGAGCTATAAAGCACAGAATTTCGTACAATGCGGTGCCAAGTCGGCATCGCTGCAAAACCGGCGAAAATTCGACGCCTATGGTGTGACGTCCTGTTCCGCGCTCTCGCGCGCGCGGAGTTCCTCCGCGATGAGATGGAGGGTTAGGTCCAGAGTGGCGGGCAGCGCACGACCGCTGCGAACGTAAACACCAAGATCGCTCCAGATTGGCCCGCCTGCATCGATCGGAACGTGCACGAGCCGCCCCTCAAGAATAAGCCTCTCGATGCCAACTCTCGTCTGGAACGCGATACCAATGTTTCGCTCGGCAAGCTCCTGCATCAGATCGACTGAGGAGGAACGGATGATGGGCTGCAGGTCGCGCGATAAACGAGCCATCGCGGGCGCGAGGAGCTGACCAATCGAGAGGGCGCCCATTGGCATGATGACCGGATAATCCAAGCATGCGGAGAGCGATACTTTGCTTCGACCGGCGAGCGGATGATCCGGGGCCATAATCGCTCCGAGTCGAAATCGCGCGAGAGCGACTTGTCGCAGCTCAGTATGCCGAGGGAGAGCGAACGCGATCCCAATATCGACCTCACCCTCGATTACGGCCTTGGGAATTGCCAATGATCCCATCGACTCTGCGGCAACGGTCACGCGGGGCGTACGTTCGCGCATCTGCTTGATAACATCCGGAAGGATAGCACCGCAGACGCCTTCGACGGCCGCGATTGCTACATGACCGATGCGCGCGCCCTTAAGTCCTTCAATGTCCGAGCGGGCTCGCTCAAGATCCTGAAGAACGACGAGAACGTGTCGCGCAATTGCTTCGCCTGCCGATGTTAGCTTGATTCCATTTGGAAACCGTTCGAACAGAGGTGTACCTACCTCCGCTTCGAGATTCAGTATCTGACGATTTACCGCGGAAGATGCGACATTCAACCGTCGAGCGGCCTCGCGTATCGAACCAGCGCGGCGAACGGCATCGAAATAAAGCAATGCGGCAGCATGGATACGCAAATCGAAGTCCCGTTATACATTGGCGTCGGAGCCAGCGTGGCACAGTATATTCGAAGGATCGAGCCCTGCTAAAGGCTCGCCGGAAACAAGCGGGCCCAGGGGTGTTGCTGTTCAGTTCAAAGAATCTGCATGGCTGGATCGGACAGCGGTGACGTGGATCGGGCAAGTCCAGGAGTTGGGCATCAATCCGCGACTGTTCGCGGCAATTTCACCTCCTGAAAGGCTGGTGTCGATCGTCTGGACGTGGCTTTAATTAGCCACCGGATTTGCGATCCAAACTTCGTCGCTATGACAGCGGCAATTTTACCAATACTGTGTTGAGCAAAGGGACGGCGATGGCTCTCGATATCCTGATCAAGAACGTGGCGGTGTGGGGCTCCGACGGCTTGCGCGATCTCGCCGTCGCCGGCGGCCGCTTCGTCGCACTCCCGAAAGATGCGGAGAAAATTTCGGCCCTTGTGCTGGATGCGGGCGGAAGGATCGCGGTGCCCGGCTTCGTCGAGCCGCACATTCATCTCGACAAGGCTCTGATTTCTGAACGTGCGCCGTTCAACGTATCGGGCACTCTCACGGAGGCAATCGAGATCCTCTGGGAGATCAAGCGCAATTACACCGTCGACGAGATCGCGGAACGGGCGTCTCGCGTGCTGGTGCGGGCGATCGAAAACGGCATCTTGCGGCTACGTACCCATGTCGACGTCGATCCGATCGGTAGTACCCATCCGGCAGAAGGTCTGATCCGCGCCAGGGAACGCTTTCGCGATCTGATCGACGTGCAGATCGTTGCATTTCCGCAGGAAGGCATCGTCAAGTCGCCGGGCACCGAAATGCTGATGCGGGACGTTATGAAGCTTGGCGTTGACGTGGTCGGTGGCATGCCGTTCAACGAAGCCTCGCCCGCGGACAGCCGACGGCACATCGAAATCGTGTTCGATATCGCGAAGGAATTCAACGCCGATATCGATATGCATGTCGACGAGACCGATGATCCCTCCGCACGCACGCTGGAGGTGTTGGCCGAGCTCACCATCGCCAACGGCTGGCAGGGGCGGGTCACCGCCGGCCATACCTGCGCGCTTGCGAGCTATCCGCGAGATTACGCTGATCACGTCATCGCCCAATTGAAAGAGGCCGGCATCAACATGATCGCCAATCCGGCGACCAATCTCATGCTGCAAGGCCGGCTCGACGACTATCCCAAGCGGCGCGGCGTGACGCAAGTGAAGGAGCTGCTGGCGGCTGGCGTCAACGTTGCCTGCGGGCAGGATTGCGTGCACGACACCTTCTATCCATTCGGGCAGAACGATCCGCTCGAGATCGCCTTTCTGCTGTGCCACGCCTCGCACATGAGTCAGCCCGGCGAAATCCGTACCGTCATGGACATGGTTACGCGCAACGGGGCCAAGGCTCTGCGCGCTCCTGGTTTCGAAGTGGCGGATGGGGCGGTTGCGGATCTCGTCGTGCTCGACGCGCGGGATGCGCGCGAGGCGTTTGCTACGCGCCTGCCGCGGCGCTGGGTCATTCGTAAGGGAAAAGTGATTGCCGAACACACCATCGCGCGCCGGCGCTACTTCGCTCACGCAGTAGCACCGGCGTGACGCTCTCGTATTTGCCTTGCGTGATGGTCGGCGCTGCGCCGTGAATTGGCTCGCAGGACTTACGGGTGCCAGGTCACGAATCTCCGTTCCAGAATTTCAATGGCATAGTAGAGCGCGATACTGATAAAGGTGAGAAGGATGATCGCAGCAAACGCCAAAGGCGTTTGAGATTGGGCCGTCGACATCAGGATCATGTAGCCCAAACCCTCCTGCGCCGCCACAAACTCACCGATAACCGCGCCGATCACCGCAAATGTAATGGCAATTTTGCAGCCGGTGAACAGGTGCGGCATCGCGATCGGCGCGCGCAGGCGGCGAAAGATTGCCAGCTTCGACGCTCGGAGCGAGTACATGAGATCCAGCATAGGCTTCGGCACCGCCTCAAACCCCGCCACGACGTTCACCAATATCGGGAAGAAGCACACCAGAATGACGATGATGATCTTCGGCCAGTTTCCGATTCCAAGCCACAGGATGACCAATGGCGCGAGCGCAACCTTCGGAACCGACTGCAATCCGAGCAGGACAGGATAAAGCAGCCGCCGCGCCGTGCTTGTAAACGCGATAATGACCGCGAGCGGTAACGAGAGGGCAAGAGCCAACACGAATCCGACAATGGTTTCGCGTACCGTGATGTAAGTGTTGTAGAGGAGCTCTGGCGCCCACTCCTTCGCCATTGCGATGATGGCGGTTGGCGCCGGGAGTATCCAGCCCGGAACGTGAAAGAACCGCACACCGGCTTCCCACAGGACTGTCAGCGCGAAATAGATCAGGGGCGTCGTCGCCCGCGTCCAAAGCGCTTTCCAGGGCAAGGTACCCAAGGCTTGTCAGTTCCGCTCGCGCGCGAACAGCAGTTCACGCGCGATCTGATGTATCTCAATGAAGCGTGGATTTTTGACCGTATTGATGTCGCGCGGGCGTGGCAGGTCGACTTTCATGTCCAACCGGATGCGGCCAGGCCGATCCGACATAATGATGATCCGATCGCCGAGCAGGATTGCTTCCCCTATATCGTGAGTGATGAGCAGTGCCGTACGCCCCAGCTCCTGCCACAGTCGCGACAGTTCGAGCGAAAGCTCCTCGCGGGTCAGCGCATCGAGCGCACCGAAGGGCTCGTCCAGCAACAGCAGTCGCGGATCGGCCAGAACGGCACGGCAAAAGGCGGCCCTTTGTTTCATGCCGCCGGACAACATATGTGGCTTGTGCCCGGCGAAATCCTTCAGGCCCGTCAATTCGAGCAGCCAGCGCGCGCGTTCCAGTGCCGGGGCTTTGGGCAACGAGAGGACGTCGGCTGGAAGCATTACGTTGTCGAGCACGCTTGCCCACGGAAACAGGACATGATCCTGAAAGACGATGCCCACCTCGCGGGAGGGACCGTCGAGTTCGGCTCCGTATCGCCGCAACCGTCCTTCCGTCGGCTCATCGAGGCCGGCGACCAGTCGTAGCAGGGTCGACTTTCCGCAGCCGGACGGGCCAACGACCGAGACGAAACTGCCGCTCTCGATTGAGAGATCGATCGGCCCAAGCGCCCTTACGATCTTCTGGTCATGGTCGAAATTCTTGGTAACACCGAAAAGCTCGATGGCGGGCGCGCCGTCGCTACGCGCTTTACCCGCGTTCGACCCGGCCGCAGACGAAATGATCGCGGCCGGATGCTCAGTCATCATTCGACGAACCCCGGCACGTACATGTCCTTCGGATTCACCGGCTGATTCATGGGATATGATTTGGCCATGATGTCGATGGTTTGCTTGATACGTTCTTCGTTAATTGCGCCGAGAGCGCTGCCGGGCTGATCTGCAAGCTCCTTCACCAACTCGGTTTCGCCTGCCGCGACCTCCGGCGAAATCTGTTTCTGATATTTGTTCATGACCGCTCCGGCCTCAGCTGGATTGGCGAACGCGTCGCGCATGCCTTTGAGCGTCGCACGCACGAAAGCCTTCAGCAGATCCGGACTCTCCTTGATTGTTTGCTCGGTGGCGATGATTCCGTTGCCGTAGTAATCGAGCCCACCGTCCTTGTAGGCAAGCCGAATTAATTTTCGCGGCTTGACCGACGCTTCGATCAGGGGCTCGCCGACAGTGAATTGGCCGATGGCTTCCACGCGCCCAGTCGCCAGCAAGGATGGCAGCGACGCGCTTTCGGCCGAGACCCATTTCACCTTTTTCGCATCGATGCCAGTCGCCTGCGCGTAGACGTTGAATATCAAGGGAATCGCACTGAACGCGGAATCCGCGATCGTTTTACCTTCAAGATCTTTCGGCGTCTTGATGCCGCTGTCCGCAAGAGCAAAGATCGCGTGCGGAGGCTTGGCATAGACAATCGCCAACAGTTTGACCGGAATGGAATCGTTGCTGCGGGCGAGGGCAAGGGCGCCCGCGTCGGCAAAGCCGATCGTCGCGGCGCCTGACGCGACCTTTTTTATGGCATCGATCGAGCCCTGACCGCGCAGGATCGTGACGTCCAGGCCCTCGGACTTGTAATACCCCTTGTCGAGGGCGACGTAAAAATAGGAATGCCGTCCGTTGTAGCCAAAATCGGTGATGAAGTTCACATCGGTGGCATGAGCCGCAACGCTGCCCAGAGAGGCAGCCAAGACGCCAAGGCGAAAAATCGGGCCAGTACGCTCATGACGCAACTCCTGGGCCGAGGCGCAAGCACAATGAGGACCAGCTGCGGCGGCTCGCGTGTGAATTCGTTCTAACTCAAACGAATTAACGCTAGAAAATTTGCGGGAAGGGGTCAATGCCACAGCACGTCCAATTTAAATGCAGTCTTGCTGAACTGCGAAGCATACTGCGCAGTGAGGCGCTTCACCGATGCGGTTGCAGCCGACGACAGTTCAGCCAGTGGATGACGGCTTGGCTTGACAGCCCGAAAGGCCGTTCATACGCTTGGATCGTTAGATTTCGAATGAAATCGCATCGAGTCTGCTGTTGCGCTTTCCAAATCCGATGCGGATGTCCGGCACACATGCACCCTCGTCAAATCTCTCAGCGAAGAGCCGATGGCTCGGGTTTTGTTCATACGCAACCAGCCGTATCAAAGTTGATGCAATAAAGTTGATGCAATGAAGAACCAAAAACGCATCGCCGTCGTCGGCGCCGGGCTCGGCGGCTTGAGCGTCGCCGGCTTCCTGCAGCGTGCCGGCTTTCACGTTACCGTCTATGAACAGGCGCCCTCGTTCTCCCGTATCGGTGCGGGGATCATCCTCAGCGCCAACGTCATGAAGGCGCTTCGCCGACTGGGCGTCGAACGCGCATTGGTGGAGACCGGTATCAAACCGCATTGCTATATCAGCCGCGCCTGGGATACCGGCGAGACGATGTACGAAATCATCTTCGATGCCGCGAGCGAAGAACATTTCGGCGGACCTTATCTCAACATTCACCGCGGCGACCTGCACGCCGTTCTCGAACATGTGGTCGAGCCGGGGACCATTGCCTTCAACTATCGCCTGATCGACCTGAAGGAGACGAGCCACTCGATGCGCCTCATCTTCGACAACGGCGTCGAGGCCGAGGCCGACGTCGTGATTGGCGCTGACGGTATCCGCTCCAGGGTTCGTGAATTTCTGGTGGGTAGCGAAGCGCCGCGCTTCGTCGGCGCGGTCGCGCACCGCGCGATCTTCGCCACCGAACGCCTGCGCGGATTTGAGATTCCCGACTGCACCAAATGGTGGGGCCGCGACCGGCATATTCTCCCTTATTTCATGACAAACAGGCGCGACGAGATCTATGTCATCGGCGTTGTCCCGGCGGCGACGTGGGAAAGCGATGCGGCGTCGCTGCCTTCGTCGCGCGAAGAGCTACTGGAGTCATTTACGGGCTTTCACCGGGATCTGCGCCGCGTGCTCGAAGTAGCGGAGGACGTCAGCGTCTGGCCGATATACGACCGGGAACGCGATGACCGATGGAGTGGGGGCCGCATCGTGCTGCTCGGTGACGCCTGCCATCCGATGCGTCCCTACATGGCAGCTGGCGGTGCCATGGCCGTCGAGGACGGCGCTATCCTCAGCCGCTGCTTGACGACTTTCGACGAGCCGGCCGATGCCTTCCGCTGCTACGAGGCTACTCGCATTCCGCGCGTCGCCGATGTCCAGCGTATCTCGATCGAGAACAGCTGGATGCGTGGTCCGACCGAGACCAACTGGTTCTATTGCTACGATCCTTGCACGGCACCGCTGGCGCCGCGGCAATGACATGCAGGTCGTTTCGTCAGGAGCCCGCCGATGTTTGAGCCAAAGCCGGATCCCATGATCGCGCGTGACCTGGTCGGTTACGGCGAGTTTCCGCCCAATCCGGCCTGGCCGGGTGGGGCCACGATTGCGGTCAACTTCAATTTGAACGTTGAGGGCGGCGGCGAAGCCACCCTGGCGAACGGCGATGACGTCTCGGAAGGAATGCTCAACGACATCGGCGTCAATACACAAGCGGGCGTGCGCGTCCCAATCGTCGAATCCGTTTTCGAGTACGGAAGCCGGCGCGGCGTCTGGCGCGTCCTGGACCTCTTTCGCGAATTCAAAATCAATGTCAGCGTTCTCGGGGTCGCGCGGGCGCTGGAGCAAAATCCGGCATTGGCCAAAGCGTTTGTCGAACGCGGCCATGAGGTCGTTAGTCACGGGTATCGTTGGATCGATTATTGCGCGGTCCCTGAGGACGTGGAGCGTGCGCACATCAAGCGTGCGGTCGAGATCTTGACCAGGCTGACCGGCTCACGCCCGGTCGGATGGATGACCGGACGTCCCGGCCCGAATACGCGCCGGCTCCTCGTCGAGGCCGGCGGCTTCCTTTACGATCGGGATTCACTCGCGGATGAGCTTCCCTATTGGCTGGAAGTCGAGAACCAGCCTCACCTCGTCATTCCCTATTCCTACGAGACGAACGATAACCGGTTCAATGAGAACAGCGGCTTCTCGACCGGAGAACAGTTCTTCACTTACATGCGGGATGCTTTTGACGTCCTGCATCGCGAGGGCCGAAACGGCTCACCGAAGCTGCTTTCCATAGGGCTGCATGACCGGCTCATCGGTAGACCCGGGCGCTCCACCGGCTTGATGAAGCTTCTCGATTATATGCGTGGCTTCGATGATGTCTGGTTCTGCACTGGCGCCGATATCGCGCGTCACTGGTGCAACAACTTCCCGGCCGTTCCCACAAACCCACAGCAGGCCGCGACAGGTAACAAGAACTTCGGGAGTTAGTCTTCTGGAGGTCTTGGCCCATGACACCTTCACCGGTCTTCTGACGCTAGTCCGGCACATGAATTGCAAGGGTTGCTGGTTCAGGGCTCAGCGGCCGGTCCATCCGCGTCGGGTGAAAGAGTTGACGATGCAGACGGACACGAGCTTCAGTTGTTTGAACATGCAGCCGGATCTTGATCGATGAATGTCTCCACCAAGCCGGTCCGGATCGGAGTCGACATCGGAGGCACTTTCACCGACCTGCAGATCTTCGATGCGCGCGATGGCCGGATCGTTGCCTACAAGCTGCCAACCACACCGGAAGATCCTTCGATTGCGCTAGTCGAGGGCATCAAGACCGCCGGCCAGCGCTACGGCTTCAGGTTGTCGGACGTCGGCTATCTCATGCATGGCACCACCATTGCCACCAATGCCGTGCTCGAGCGCAAGTTGCCGAAGGGGGCCTTGGTTACGACGGCGGGCTTCGAGGATGTGCTTGAGATCGGTCGCCACTATCGTCGCGAGGTTTATTCTGTCCATCCACAACCGGTCCCGGCGCTGATCCCTCGTAATCGGCGCTTCGGCTTTCTCGAGCGGATGCGCTTCGACGGCACCGCCGAACGCGTGCCGACCGAGGCTGACGTCGATGCCGTCATCGCGCAGCTTGCCGCGGTCGACATCGAAACCGTCGCCATCGCGTTACTTCACGCCTACGCCAACCCCGATCACGAGCAGCGCCTCGCCGATCGCATTCGGCAAGCGCTGCCCAGGCTCGACGTTTCACTGTCGTCGGTCATCAGCCCCGAAATTCGGGAGTACGAGCGGACCAGCACGACCGTGCTCAACGCGCTCTTGCAGCCCGTTGTCCGTGCCTACATCGAGCGCCTTGAGGCGCGCATGCGCGCCGAGGCATTCGCGCCCCATCTCCTGATCGTGCAGTCCAACGGCGGGGTGTGCACGCCGGCCACCGCCGCCGCCGAGCCTGCCCGTCTTTTGTTGTCGGGCCCAAGCGGCGGCGCCATGGCGGCGCTGGAACTCGCGCGCCGGCTCGACGAGCCAAATCTGGTTGCCGTCGACATGGGAGGCACCAGCTTCGATGTGTCTGTCGTCCGCGACAGCCGGCTCGAGATCGTCACCTTGAGTGAGATCGACCGGCTGCCCGTACGCCTGCCGATGATCGAGATTCGCACGATCGGCGCCGGCGGCGGCTCGATCGCCCGCGTTAGCGCGACCAAGCAAATGACCGTCGGCCCGGAGAGCGCCGGCGCACGCCCTGGGCCTGTTTGTTACGGCCGCGGCGGCACGGAGCCCACCGTGACCGATGCCAATCTGGTCCTCGGCCGGCTGGATGCCGCCACCTTCCTCGGGGGCGCCATGGCGCTCGATCGAGACGCGGCGCGCGAGGCCGTATTCGCGCGAGCGGGAGCCCCGCTCGGCTTCGATACGGATGCCGCCGCGGCGGGCATTCTCCGTCTGACCAACACCAATCTCGCCGCAGCGATTCGCGTCAGTCTGTTCGAGAAAGGTCTCGATCCACGTGATTTTACGCTGTTGAGCTTTGGCGGGGCAGGATCGGTTCACGCCTGTGCGGTGGCCGACGAGCTTGGCATCCGACGCATCATCTTTCCCGTCGATGCCAGCACGTTCTCCGCGCGCGGCATCCTCATGGCCGATATCGAACATGCTTTCGGCCGTTCGGGCGTGCGGCCGTTCGACGGCAGCGCCGTCACCTGGGTGCGTTCATGTTTTGAAAGTCTTAAGGCAGAAGGAGCGGCACGGCTCGAGACCGATGGCATCGATCCAGCGAACCGCAAGTTCGAGCTGTCTGCCGATTTGCGCTATCGTGGCCAGGCCTTCGAACTCACGGTGCCCTGGGGCGAAGTCCCGATCGACGAGGGTGGCATCGGCGAAATTTGCCTGCGTTTCCACGCCTTGCACGCCCAACGATTTTCCTACGCCAGTCCCGAGGATGCGGTCGAGCTCGTTACGCTACGGCTTGCTGCCATCGGCCGAATGGCGCGCCCTCAGCTTTCGGTGGGAGAGCTGCTATCCGCCGATGGCTCCGCAGCAGGTCACCGCCGCGTCTACGTCGACGGCCAATGGAAAAACATCGCCACGTGGCGACGCGACGCGATCGGAGGTTCTCTCGAGATTGTTGGGCCGGCGATCGTCGAGGAAGACTACACGGCCGTCTACGTCGCGCCCGGCTGGTCGCTCACGCTCGGGCGCGACAGCCATCTTGTGGCGGCCCGCAACGAGGAGCCGGCATGACCGCGCTTGATCCCATCGAACTCGAAGTGTTGCGCAACGCGCTCACGGCTGCGGCCGCCGAGATGGACGTCACGATGTGGCGGACCAGTCGCTCGACCATTGTGCGCGAGATGCTCGATTACTCGACGGCCATCTTCGACGCGAACGGCAATAACGTGGCGCAATCGGCGCGGATTCCGCAACACCTCAATTCCATGGGTTATTTTCTCAAGACGATCCTCGAGAAGTTCATTCCGGTCGAGCTCTGGGAGGAGGGGGATATCGTCATCTCGAACGATCCCTATTGCGGCGGCCAACACCTGCCGGACATCGCCGCTTTTCGCCCCGTTTTTTCCGGGGGCAGGCGCGTCGCCATTGTTGGCACGCTCTGCCACCACCTTGACGTCGGCGGCATGTCTCCGGGCAGCTACGCCGCAAACGCGACCGAAATCTATCAGGAGGGGTTGCGCATTCCGCCCTCGAAGCTTTTCGCGAAGGGCGTGCGCAATGATGTGCTTTGGGGACTCATCGCGCAGAATGTGCGTCAGCCGGTTGCCGTTATGGGTGACCTGCAATCGCAAATCGCATCCCTGGGCGTCGGGACGCGCGCGGTCGAAATCCTCACCGCGCGATACGGTGCGGACACCTTGATCGCGTCGTGCTCGGCGATGCTCGACGCGTCCGAAGCGGCCATGCGCGATGCTATCAGCGCGATTCCCGACGGCGTTTACGAATTCGAAGATTTTCTCGACGACGACGGCATCGACGTGACGAAGCCGGTACGCATCCATGCAAGGATCACCGTGAGCGGCGACAGACTGGTCGTCGATCTTTCCGGCTCGGACCGCGAGGTCCCGGGACCGATCAATGCAACCCTGGGTTCGACATCGTCTGCGGTCTATTTTGCTATTGTCGCCGCGGCAGACCGCGTAATCGTTCCGAACGCCGGGTGCTACCGTCCCATCGAGATCGTCGCGCCGGAAGGCCTGATCGTCTCGGCGCGGCATCCAGCTCCCGTCGCACACCGCCTGGCCCCCGGCCACGTCCTCCTCAATGTCCTGTTCGGTGCTCTCGCGAAGGCCATCCCGGATCGACTGCCGGCAGCTTATTACGCCGTCAGTTACGTCTGTTCGTTTCAGACGATGGAGGCAAGCGGCGCACGAAACGTGCTGGTCGAGATTGAGGTCGGCGGCTGCGGCGCCCATCCCAAGGGGGACGGCGCCAGCGCACATTCGTTCGGTATGCACAATAACGCATCGATCCCGATCGAAATGATCGAAAGCGGCATGCCCGTCACCATGGTTGAATACGGGCTCGCGCCGGGGACAGGCGGCGACGGTCGCCATCGCGGCGGCCTGGGCTTGCGCAGAGCCTGGCGCATCGATAGCGCAGCCGCGACCTTTACGGCACAGATGGATCGTTTCCGTTTTCGTCCGTTCGGGCTCGACGGCGGCGGACCCGGCGCCGCGGGCCAGCTCGAACTCATACGCGATGGTGAGAGGCAGGCACTGCACTCGAAGATTTCCAATATGCCGCTGCGAACGGGCGACGTGATCCGGCTGGTTACTTCCGGCGGCGGCGGTCTTGGTCCGCCTGGCGAGCGGCCGGCATCGGCAAGGCAGCGGGATCGCGAGCAGGGTTACTAGTGGTCCGATTCTAACATTCGCATCCGGGTCGCGAATGTCAGATCCGCTCCACTACGTGGAATGACGCATATCTGGATCGCTTGAAAGAGGAGTTGAGACGTCATGGACCGCAGAACGCTTCTTCTGAGCGGTACGGCAGCGCTTGCCGCCGGCAACTTGCCTGCATTCGGACAAAACGCCGGCGACATACGGATCGGCTTCGTCTATCCATTGTCAGGTGCGAACGCCCAGATCGGAGTCGATGCGCAAAAGGCGTTTGAGACCGCGGCCGAGATCATCAACAACGACTATGATTTCGACTTGCCGCTGGCAAAGGGCGCGGGTCTGCCGGGATTGGGCGGCGCCAAGGTGCGACTGATCTTTGCCGACCACCAATCCGATCCGCAGAAGGGGCGCGCCGAGGCCGAGCGCCTGATCACCCAGGAAAACGTTTGCGCGATCATCGGTACCTATCAAAGCGCGGTCGCAGTCACGGTCAGCCAGACCTGCGAGCGTTACCAGATCCCGTTTGTTTCTGCCGAAAATTCCTCGCCCAGCCTGCATCGACGCGGTTTGAAATACTTCTTTCGTCCGGCTCCGCATGACGAGATGTATTCGGCGGCGATGTTCGATTTCTTCGATGCGATGAAAGCGAAAGGCACCAGGATCGAGACACTCTCGCTGTTCCACGAGGACACGATTTTCGGCGCCAACTCCGCAAACGCACAGGCCAAGCTTGCGGCCGAGCGTGGTTACAGGATCGTGGCCGATATCAAGTACCGTTCCAACACGCCCTCGCTCTCAGCCGAGGTGCAGCAGCTCAAGGCTGTCAATGCGGACGTGGTGATGCCGTCGAGCTATACCACGGACAGCATTCTGTTGATCAAGACCATGGCCGAGCTTGGCTACAAGGCCAACGCGATGGTGGCGCAGAACGGCGGCTTTTCCGACAAGGCACTCTATGACGCCGTCGGCGACAAGCTCGAGAAGGTGATTTCGCGCAGCACATTCTCGCTCGATCTCGCCGCCAAGCGGCCGATGGTCGGCAAAATCAATGCCATGTACAAGGAGAAGTCTGGCAAGGATCTCAATGACCTCACCTCGCGGGAATTCATGGGCCTTCTGGTGTTGGCGGACGCGATTAGCCGCGCCGGGTCGACGGACGGCCCCAAGATCCGCGACGCGTTGGCTGCGGCCGAGATTTCGGGGGAACAGACCATCATGCCATGGAAGCGGGTCAAGTTCGACGAGACGGGCCAGAACAACGACGCCGACCCGGTGCTGTTGCAGTATATCGGCGGCAAGTTCGTCACCATCTTTCCGGAAGCGGCCGCAATCGCCGAGGCTGCCTGGCCGATGAAGTAAAGATTCCCGCGCAAGATAGATGACGACGCTGTGCAAGCGCCCTCCGACGATGTTCATGGGGGAATCATTCGTCGAATGGCCTGGCGAGATCTTGCTGTGGTGCCGTTTAGTCCGCCCTTTTCATTCGGCCTTGATTCCTCCTTTTACGACCACCTCGCGCCACATGGCCGTTTCCGACGCGATGCGTTTCCGCAATTCTGAAGAGCCGTCGGCAACGACCTCCACGCCGGCCGCCCGCAATCGCTCTCGCGTTTCGGGCGCGGTGAGTACCGCGACGGCAGCGCGCTCGATGTCTTCAATGATGGCGACCGGCGTGGCCTTCGGCGCCAGAAGCGCGAACCACGCGCTGGTATCGAAGCCCGGCAGAGCGGCTTCTGCCACGGTTGGAACGTCGGGCAATTCGGGCGAACGCTCCGCCGTGGTGACCGCCAGGGCGCGGAGCTCGCCGGCGCGAATAAGCGGAAGCACCGACGGCAGATTGTCGAACATGATCTGAACGTGGCCAGCGAGCAAATCCTGAACGGCGGGAGCGCTTCCCTTGTACGGCACATGAAGGATATCGATCTGCGCGCGCTGCTTGAAGAATTCGCCTGTGATATGCCCATTCGACCCGATGCCCTGCGAGGCATAGGTCAACGTTCCCGGCTTTTCCCTGGCCAGCTCGATGAGCGACTTGACGTCCTTGGCGGGCAGTGCGGGATTGACGACGAGTACGTTGGCGACGACGCCGGTGCGCGTGATCGGCGCCAGATCGCGCACCGGGTCGTAGCTCAGCTTCGAATAGAAGAGGGGATTGAGCGTCAGCGCGCTCGATGCGACGGCAAGCAAAGTATGGCCGTCCGGTGCGGCGTTGGCGACGGCATTGACACCGATACCGCCGTTGGCGCCGGGCTTGTTCTCGACAATCACGGGCTTGCCCCAGTGCTCCCCGAGCTTTTGCGCCAGCACGCGCGCGATGAGGTCGCTGGTGCCACCCGCTTGATAGGGCGAGACGATAGTTACCGTGTGCGACGGAAAATCGCCGGCGCGGGCTGCGGCGGGTGGAATGAACGCCAGAAGCAGGGCAAGGGCGGCGTGGCGCATGAGAACCCCTTTCGAAAAAGCGCTAGCGCGCCCGGCTTCATCAAAAGCCGGGCGGGAAAGCTTCGGGCATCAGGCGCAGTTTTATGGCGTGATCGGCGTCGCCGGCAAATAGCCCGGCGCGTAGATCTGCTCGACGGTCAGTTTCTCGCCGGGAACATCGACGTGGTTGTTGATGAAATCGACCGTGTTCTTCATGCGCTCAAGCGTCATGCTGCCATAGCCGTTCTTCTGCACCTCAGGCGTGATAGCGACGCGGCGAAGGATTTCAATTTCCTCGACGATGATTTTCGGGTCGAGTGCTTTCACATATTGAAGCTCGACCTGCGCCGCTTCATCCGGGTGCTCGAACGTGTACTTCCAGCCGCGCAAGGCCGCGCGCACAAATTTCTTTACGACTTCCGGGTCCTTTTTCAGGAAGTCTTCGTGAACGCCGATCGAATTCGCATAGATTTCGAGGCCGAGGTCGCCCGCGAACAGGCACACCGGCTTGCCGTCGGTGATCGCGCGTTTGATCGAGGGTTCGCTCATCAAGAACAGATCGATGCTCTGTACCTTTCGCGAGGCCAACATCGGCACGCGGGAGGGCGCATCGATGTTGACGATCTTCATCGTCTTTGAATCGACGCCGTTCATTTCCATAATAGCTTGCCAGATTTTCGGCATGAACGAAGCCGAACTCGAACCCAGTTCAAACCCGGCCAGTTTCTTCGCGCTATCGATATTGGCGCCGTTGTCGATGCTGAAGACGCAATAGGGTGGCTTCTGATAATTCGCTGCCACGATCTTTACAACCGAGCCCGCTCCGCCGGCCGCGACAAGGCTCGGTATATCGATGAAGCCGAACTCAGCGCCGCCAGTCACAACGGTGCGGATCGCATCTGCCGTGCCTTTTGACGGCATGATCGTGACGTTCAGGCCTTCTTCCTTGAAATAGCCCTTGCCGAGTGCGACGTACCAGGGCGCATGGCGGCCGAGAGAAATGAAATCGAGCACGAATTTCACATCGCGCTCTTGCGCGAGCGCGGCAGGTGCTGACAACGCCAGAGCGACCGCAGCCGCCATCAATCGCTTAATCATAGCCGTTCTCCTCTGGCGCCAGCCGGGTCCTGACACACGCCTTATTTGACAATAGAAATATCATAAGATATTTCACGTGAGATGGCAAATCGGGGAATGCGCGATGGGTTCGCGCCCGTCGAAGCGCCGGCCCCCTGTAGGCGCATCCGAAATTACAGCTCCGCCGGGCTTGCGGGAAAAGCTCAAAAGAGTGGCAAGCATGGCCTTCGGAACGATCAGGAATGTCAGGAAGGTCTTCTCGGCGGGCGAGCTGAAGCGACGCTCGGCTGAACCGGTCGTTGCGCTCGACGATGCCGATTTCGAATTCGATGAAGGTCAGCTCGTTGCGCTGCTTGGGCCGAGCGGCTGCGGCAAGACAACACTTTTGCGTATCGTCGCCGGCCTCATTCAGAAAACTTCGGGCTCGGTGATCATTGGCGGCCGGGAGATTACGGAGCCGCTTGGTGACTATGGCTTTGTTTTTCAAAGCCCGAGTCTGATGCCGTGGCGTACGGTGCTGGACAACGTCCTGTTTACGATGGAAGTGTTGCGTCGCAACGACAAGGCTGCTCGGGCGCGCGCCGTGCAACTGCTGGGCATGGTCGGGCTCGGCGACTTTCTCCGGGCTCGTCCGCATCAACTATCGGGCGGGATGCAGCAACGTGTTGCACTATGCCGCGCGCTTATTCATCAGCCGAAGATGCTCTTGATGGATGAGCCATTCGGCGCGCTCGACGAGCTTACACGTCTTGAGATGAACGACCTTCTACTGCGGATCCGAAAGGAGATCGGTGCCACCGTGCTGTTCGTCACGCATTCGATCTCGGAAGCCGTCTACGTTTCAGATCAGATCGTTGTTTTCAGCCGCCGCCCCGCCCGCGTTGCGACAAGGATTCCGAATACGCTGCCTTATCCGCGAACGCAGCGTACCCGGTTTACGCCAGACTTTACGAAGGCGGAGAGGTTGGCCAGTGAAGCCCTTGGGATCATTGCGCCGGCCGAAGCTGAAGAGGCGGCAACGTGATGAGCCGGACCTCAACCCAAATCATTTATCCGTTTGTCGGCATCGTGTTCTTGATTGCGCTGTGGTGGTTGCTTTGCCTTGGCCTCCGCATTCCGACGGTCGTGCTTCCGACGCCCGACAAGGTGTTATATGCGCTGGTCGGCCGCATCGACCTCATTATGGCTGAGGGTTGGGTTACGCTGAAGGAAACCATCTGCGGCTTCGTCCTCGCCGTCGTCGTCGGCATTCCGATGGCGGTGCTGGTGGCCAACTCTCGGCCGATCAACCTGATTTTCTCGCCGCTTCTGGTCGGCTTGCAGTCGGTTCCAAAAGTGGCGCTCGCGCCCATTATCCTGGTCTGGCTGGGCACAGGCTTTCAATCGAAGCTTGCCATCGTTTGGCTCGTCGCCTTCTTTCCCATCATCGTCGATACCGTGGCGGGATTGCGCTCGACCCCCCGCGAACTGCTCGAACTGGCGCGCAGCCTGCGTGCCTCGCCGTTGCAAATTCTTGTCAAGGCGCAGCTGCCGGCAGCTTTACCTTTCATCCTCACGGGCGCCAAAGTGGCGATAACGCTGGCGGTTATCGGTGCCGTGATCGGGGAATTCGTCGGCTCCAGCGAAGGTCTCGGCTATCTTCTGCTGACAGCGACATCTCAACTCGATACGCCGCTGGCATTCGCCGCGCTGATCGCACTCTCGCTGATGGGTGTATTCGTCTACCTGCTTGTCGAAGGCGCGGAGCGACTGGCCGCGCCTTGGCTGCCGCCGGCGGCGCACTAGGAAGAAGCCATGGCGAAGAAAGCTAAAAGCGCAAAAATTCTCGCGGTGAAGAAATCGGTAGCGGCGCGGCCGGCGAAAGACGGCTCGTTGGCTGATGCGGCCTATGCGGCGTTAAAGGAGAAAATCCTCAAGCTGTACTTTTTGCCGGGGCAGTACCTGAATGAAGGGGCGCTCTGCGAACTCCTCAACGTCGGCCGCACGCCGGTGCACCAGGCGCTTCAGCGGCTTCAGCATGAGGGACTGGTCGAGGTGATGCCGCGCAAGGGCATCATCGTTCAGCCGGGCAGCATTTCGGAAATTTTGAAGATTCTCGATTCTCGCGTGACGATTGAGGCCGATCTGGCGCGCAATGCAGCGAGCCGCGCGACGGCGGAAGAAGCGCAGGAATTGATGAAGCTCGCGCGCGTCAAGACCAGCGGCGGCACGCGATCGCAACTCGACGATTTCGTTGAAGTCGACCGTGCGTTTCACAGTCGTTTCGCCGAATTGGCGGGCAATCCGGTGATGAGCGATATTGCGCGTACGCTGCATGATCGCTCGATACGATATTGGTATCTTCACTTGTGGCAGACATTCGACGGACGCGCGAGCGGCAACGAACACACGGCGATCGCTGAAGCTATCGCGCGTGGCGACGGCGAGGCCGCAGCATCCGCGGTACGAGCTCATATCGAAAGCCTCCGAACTCGCCTGATGCGGGCGCAAAACATCAACAGTGGCCGTCCGTTCCTGCGGTCGCGCTAAACACAGGGAAACGAACATGAGCGGTGCGTATTCTGGAATTCCCCTCGGAGGTCTGACAAATCTCGATGAGGTTTTGCTGCAGAGCAAGGATTTGCCCTGGCGCGAGAAGTCTCTCAAGGGCATCTCGGAAAAAATGTTGTGGCGCAACGAAGAGACCGGCGCGTCGATCGCCCTCATTCGTTTCGCCAAGGGCGCCGGCATTCCCGCGCCGCATAGTCATGCCTCCAATCAGTTCATGATCTGTCTGGAAGGAAAGTACGAATACACCAAAACCGGCGTCGTCCTGACGGCGGGGTGTTTCTACTGGAATCCGAAAGGCAATGTACACGGTCCCGCCGTCGCGCTCGAAGACACCGTTGTCGTCGAAGTCTACGACGGCCCGCACTATCCGATTAAGCCGGATTGGTACACCAGCGAAGAGGATGCGCGCTGATGTCATCGTCAGCCACTGCCGCGCCGTCTCCGGTTCGCATCGATGCCGATCGACTGACTGCGGTTGTCGCCGATGTATTCACCGCGCTCGGCGTCGCGGCGGCGAGCGCGCGAGTCGTCGCCGAAGATCTGGTCTCGGCGGACCTGGAAGGCGTTGGCTCGCACGGCGTGATGCTGCTGCCAATGTATGTCGAGCGCTTGCAGAAGGGATCGGTCTCGAAAGAAAGCGCCGGCGCGGTTGTTGTCGATAACCGCACCAGCCTTGTTATTGACGCGCATCATGTGCTCGGCCAACTCACGGCGCATCAGGCTGTCGGTCTGGTGACATCGCGCGCACACGAGTACGGCATGGCGACGGTTGCCGTGCGCAATGCTTTTCACTTCGGCACCGCCGGTCGCTACGCACGCCTCATTGCTAGCCAGGGATGCGTGGGAATCGTGATGTCGAACACGCGGCCCTTGTTGCCGGCGCCCGGTGGCGCGGAAGCGATCACCGGCAACAATCCGATTGCCGTTGCAGTGCCGAGCAGTGGCCCGCATCCGGTCGAGGTAGACATGGCGTTAAGCGCCACGGCGATGGGCAAGATCCGTCTCGCCGCCGCGGCCGGCAAACCAATTCCGGCGGACTGGGCGATGGCGGCGGACGGAAGCCCGACCACCGATCCGAATGAAGCGATCAAGGGCATGCTGGCTCCGGCGGCGGGGCCAAAGGGTTTCGGCCTTGCTTTCGTCATCGATCTCCTGTGCGGCGGTTTGTCGGAAGGCGCGATCGGCGCCGAGGTGCGGCCGCTTTATGGCGACGCGTCGCAGCCCTACCGTTGCAGCCAGATTGTTCCTGGCGCTGGACGTCAAAGGCTTCACCGATCCGAAAGCTTTCGCCGAACGCGTCAACGAACAGGCGCAGCGCGTAAGCCACTCGAAACGCGCTCCGGGCATCGAACGGGTCTACGCGCCGGGCGATCTGTCGTACGCCACACGTGAAAGCAATGCCGGCACGGTGACGCTCAGCCGCCAGACCTTTGAGAGCTTCGCTGCCACGGCGAAGAGCGTCGGCTTGCAGATCGATACACTTCTTTGAGCCAGCCATCCAAGAGGATAGACATGAAACAGCAAATCACCTCCAGCAAGCTACGCAAACCGAACGGTCACTTCTCACAGGCGACGGCGATTGCCGCACAAGGCAAGCTCGTCTTCATTTCCGGCATGACCTCGCGGGTGTCGGACGGCTCGATTGCCGGTCTCGGCAATATCGAGGTGCAGACGCGCCAGGTTTGCGAAAACGTGAAGGCTGCGGTCGAAGAGGCGGGCGGCACGCTCGACGACATTTGCCGGGTTGACGTGTATGTGCGCAACATGGAGCACTTCGACATCATCCATAAGGTACGCCGTGAATACTTCACCGGAATCGCGCCGGCCTCGACCATGGTCGAGGTCTGCAAGTTCACCTCGCCGGAATACCTGATCGAGATGAACGCCATCGCCGTACTGCCGAACGGTTGACGCCGTGATGCGAGCCCGTTTCGAGGCCAGTGGAGAAGTGATCGTCGTTACCGGCGGCGCCAACGGCATCGGCCGGGCGATCGCCGTCGCCGCAGCCGGGATCGGCGCGAAGGTCGTCGTTTGCGACGTCGATGCAGCCGCGATGCAAGCGGTCGCGGCGGAGCATGGCAACATCGCGGTCGAGACGCTGGATGTCGGCGATCGCGACGCCGTGATGGCGACGTTCAGCAAGATTGAGCGGGACTATGGCAGCATCGACGGGCTCGTTTGCGCCGCGGCGGTCCAGCCGCGCCGCCTCGTGCATGAGACATCTCCCGAGGAATGGCGCCGCGTCATGGCGATCAATCTCGACGGTGTTGTGTGGTGCTACCAGGCCGCCATCAAGGGCATGATCGCTCGCCGGAGCGGGAGCATCGTCGCATTTACGTCAGGGTTGGCGAACCAGGGCTGGCCGCAGGCGTCTGCCTACGCCGCCACAAAGGCAGGCCTGATCGCCTTCACGAAGAGTGCAGCCAAAGAGGTCGCTCAGTATCGCGTGAAGTTCAACCTCATTTCCCCTGGAGTCATCGATACATTGCAGTATCGAGCCGCGAACGAGGGGGCCGATCATCAGAAGTGGCTGGCTTCGACCGGTGTTGGGACGCCGGAGGACGTTGTTGGCCCGCTGCTGTTTTTGCTGTCCGATGCCAGTACGATGACGGCGTCGCTGCTCTCACGTGATCTGGCTTACGCAGCGGAAGAGCCAGGTCATGGCTGAGAAGGGTGTGATTACCAAGCCGGTGATTGTCGTCGGCGGTGGTCCGGTAGGCCTGACTACGGCGCTCGGTCTTGGCTTCTATGGCCTGCCGTTTCAGCTCTTTGAAGAAGATGCAGGGCTGTCGAGCGACACCAAGGCCGGCACGATCCTTACGCGTACGATCGAAACGTTTCGTCGATACGGCGTCGCCGATCAGGTACTTTCCAGGGCCTTGCGTATCGATGAGATCGGCGACGTCGAACGCGCGACAAATACTGCGCGGCCGTCGGTGAACATCGATCTTTTGGCGGACGAGACGCGTTATCCATTCGTTATCAACCTGCCGCAGCATCACCTCGAGCCGATCCTGCACCATGCGCTCAATGAGAGATATCCGGGATGCGTGCATCTCAAGCAGAAATTGAAGAGCTTTCGTCAGAACGACGACGGCGTAACCGTAACCTTCGACACGCCGGATGGCGAACGGGAGGTCGAAGGTTCGTATCTCCTGGCCTGCGATGGCGGCCGTAGTACCGTCCGTAGCCTGCTCGGTATCGCCGTCGAAGGTGAGTCGCTTGACGTGCTGACAATTCTGGTCGACGTGAAGGTCGATCTCGATGTTCAAAATCCCCGCGATTATCCCTATCTCGCCTATTTTGCCGATCCGTCTGAATGGATGATCCTTGTTCGCCAGCCGCATTGCTGGCGGTTCCTGTTTCCGCTGGCGGCTAACCGGGCTGAGCCAACTCACGAGGAATTTCGCGAGAAGATTTTGCGCTTCATCGGCCCGGTCAGCGACCTCGAGATCATCAATACGATCGTCTATCGCATCCATCACCGCATCGCGAAGGAATGGCGGCGCGGCCGCGCCTTTTTGATGGGCGATGCCGCACATCTGATCACGCCGATGTGGGCGCTCGGCTTGAACACGGGCATACTCGACGCGGCGAACTTGCCGTGGCGTCTTGCGTGGGTTGCGCGCGGCTGGGCTGACCCATCGTTGCTGGACGGCTACGCGCGTGAGCAGCGGCCGGTCGCGGCCCATGGCTCGGGCGAAATGGCTGAAGCCGCCCGCAAATACATGTTGGGTCAGCACGACGCCATTCGCGCCATGTCCGGCGGGCAGTGGTCGAATGCCTTGACCCGGACGATGCTTGGTGTGCGGCTCGATGTTGATCAGTCCGGCGATTGGTCGATGGTGCGTACGGAGACGGGGCCACTGCGGGTTGGCGAGCGCCTGCCGGATGCAACGCTGCACGCTGGCAATGGCAAGGCCGTGCGGCTGCACGATCTGACCGACGATTCGTTCGTCGCCCTCTATTTTACCGACGCGCGCCGCCGGCCCGATATCCCTGCGGATCGTCCGGGGCTCAAGCACGTGGTCGTGTCACGCCGCGACGCTCCACTCGACTCCGGCTTGCGCGAAAGATCTCTGTTCGACGTCGGCGGCAAATTCGGCGCGCGGGCAGGCTGTGTTGCCGATACGGTGATGCTGATCAGGCCGGATGATCACATCGCCGCCATCCTGCCGATGCGTGATGGCGCGGTAGAGGAAGTCTACGCGCGGATCACGGGTGTTTGAGACAGAAAATGAACGAATCCTCCGAACGCATAGCCCTCGATGTGCATACCCATCTCGTACCGATCCTGCCTGATGAACTGGCCTCGATCGAGGACGTGACGTGGCAAGCCGACAAAAAGACGCTGGTGGTCGATGGCCACGCCGTTGGCATGAAGCCGTTATTCGATCCGCCCGCGCTCGTCGCCTGGATGGATCGCAACGCCGTGGCGAAGGCTTGGATTTCGATCCCGCCACCGCTCTACCGCGCGCACTTGCAGGGTAACGCCGCTCGCGCCTGGACGGCCTACGCCAACAACGGGCTTGCCGGCATCGCCGCCGAATATCCCGATCGTCTCGCACCGCTGCCTCAACTGCCATTGCAAGCGCCGGAAGTGGCCGTTGCGACCGCCAAGGAATGGATCGCGCGCGGTCATCGCCGCTTTGGCGCGCCATCCGGCGGTCACGGAGATCAGGTGCTTTCAGACAAAGCCTACGAGCCGTTATGGCAGGTACTCGACGCAGCCGGTGCGTTCGTGTTTTTTCATCCGGGCGAGTGCGCCGATGGCCGACTGACCGCGTTCTATTTGTCGAATCTGTTGGGAAATCCCTATGAGACGGCGGTCGCCATCGCGCATCTAGCTTTTGGTTCGGTGTTTGAGCGTTTCGGCAGGATTCGCTTCTGCTTTGCACATTCCGGCGGCGTGCTTCCGATGGTGGCCGGCCGTTTTGAGCGCGGCTTCGATACGTCACGGCCCGACATCGACACCAAACGGCTATCGCCGAAGAAAACATTCAGGAACGTCTGCGTCGATTGTATCGCGCATGACGATGCGTCCTTGGCATTGGCGGAGCAGACGTTTGGCGAAGGCAACGTCGTCTTCGGGTCCGACTGGCCGTTCCCGATGGGGCTTATCGAGCCTCACACGCAGCTGGCGTCGCTCGACCGTGCCCGCCGCAAGCGCATTTTCTGTGACAATCCCGAAAGGCTCGCAAAGGAGACGACAGCATGAAAGGCCCATCACCGCGCGGAACGGAGCTTGGTCCGATTGGGGACAAGATATTGTTCGAGAACGACCGCGTTCGGGTCTGGAGCGTGCAGCTCGATCCCGGTGAACGTCAGGCGTGGCATAAGCACGACCTTCCCTACGTCATCGTTCCGATGACGGCGGGCAAGAACATTATGTATTTCGAAGATGGCCGCGAAAAGGAAACGAACGAGACAGTGGGCGGCGTGCTCTGGCGCGAAGCAGGCGCGCCGCACGAATTGCTGAACGTCAGCGATTGGCAATACCGGAACATCCTGATCGAAATGAAGTGATGTTCCGTTGCGCGGTTTCAAAGCGCTTCGCTACGAATCTCTCCCTCGTGTTTCCGGCGCGAGCATGACGGCGACGACAGTTACCGCACACATGCAAATCACGAAGAGTGCCACGGGAGTTGCGCTCGCATAGGCGGCACTCAAGGCCGCCGCGATAAGGGGGATGGCGCCCCCCGCGATCGCCCCGAACTCACGCGCACCGGCTACGCCGGTGTAGCGCAGGTTGGCTGGAAACAGCTCGGAAAAGAACGCCGGCTGACTGCCTGCCATAGCGGAGTAGATGCAACCGCCAAGCAGCGTGATGCCTAACCAAACCGCCCAGGCGTTCCCGCTATCCATCATCCAGAAGTAGGGGATCATGAACGCGGCCGCGGCGAGTGCGCCCCCGCCATAAACGGCGCGGCGGCCGACACGATCAGACAGCGCTCCGAAGATAGGGATGAAGATAACCTGGGCGGCTGCGGCCAGGAACACGCCGATCAAACCAACGTCGCCTGGGTAACCACGCAGCTTGAGGTAGCTGAGCGTGAAGACCACGGGGATGTAGAGAACGGCGTTGTCTGCGAAACGCATGCCGACCACAAGCAGCAGGCTCTTCATCTGCGTCTTGCAGACCTCAATCAGCGGCGAACGGGCAACCTTGTTTTCCGCTTGAATCTGTTCGAACACCGGCGACTCGCCGATCCGAACGCGAATCCAGAGTCCGACCAGAAGAACGACCGAACTCATAAGGAACGGAATGCGCCAGCCCCAGGACATGAATTCCGCTTCGGGCAGTTTCTGGGCCAGCAAGAACACGCCGACCGCAGCGGCCAGGCCGATCGCGACGCCGATCTGGGACCAGCTTCCATAGAAGCCGCGTCGATCTCTCGGAGAGAACTCGACGGCGAGAATGGCGGCGCCGGCAAACTCGGCTCCTGCACCGAAGCCCTGTATCAGGCGAAGCACAAGGAGAAGGACTGGCGCGAGATTTCCGATCTGGCCATAAGTGGGAAGCATGCCGATCAACGTCGTCGTGATGCCCATGATCATCAGCGTCGTTACGAGAATCGTTTTACGCCCGAGTTTGTCACCGAGCTGACCGAATACGGCGCCTCCGATCGGCCGAACAGCGAAGCCAAGTGCGTATGTCGCGAAGGCTGCGAGCGTGCCGATGGTGGGGCTGGCTTTGGAGAAGAACAGCGGCGCGAAAACCAGCGCGGCTGCGGTGCCGTACACGAAGAAGTCGTACCACTCGATGATGGTGCCGATCATGCTCGCGGAAACAACAAGGCGGATGCGGCGCGCTTTGTCGTCGTCGCTAACCTGAGCCGTCGTAATCACAGGCGAGCTTTCGCCAAGCGTGAAATTGGCCATCGTTTCCCCCATCAAAGTCCGACACTGTCTGTGCCTTGACGCGTACAATCCTTGTAGTATATTACAGATATGCTACAAAAACAACAGCCCGCGCAATTGCGCACCGAGCGGGTCGGCGAAATCGCCGTTCTCACGATTGATAGACCGGCCCGGCGCAACGCGCTTGGGCAGCAGTTGATCGAGGAGCTCATCAGCGAGCTCGATCGCGCCGATCGGGATCCTGCCACGCGCGTCATCGTTCTCACCGGATCGGCGCCCGGCTTCTGCGCAGGAAGCGATCTCAAGGAATTGGCGGGTATGGATCTCGCGAGTATGGGTGCGCATGAAGCCCATACTGCGACGTTAGCGCGTTCGATCGCACTCATGAACAAGCCGGTGGTGGCCGGTGTCGAGGGCTTTGCACTCGGCGGCGGCTTTGTGTTGGCGATGTCCTGCGATCTCGTGGTGTCGGATCCGTCGGCGCGGTGGCATCTGCCTGAGGTTACGATCGGCTGGATTCCGCCGTGGGGCATACAGGCGTTGGTTGCGCGCGTTGGCCCAGTCGCTGCGCGCCGCCTGGTCTGGGGCGCCGACCCGTTCGATGGCCGGGAAGCTCATCGATTGGGAGTTGCAGACTATCTGTCCGAGCCCGGCGAGACCGTGCGCGACGCGACGCTTCGTGTGGCTAGAGGGTTGGCGGCGCTGCCGGCCCAGGCTGTCGCGTCGACGAAGCAATTCTTCGCGCCACTGGTGTCCGGTCGGGGCGAAAGTCTGGATGCATGGGCCAATCGGCTTTTCCTAGCCGACTGCGGTCATCCCGCGGCGAAGGAAACCCTCAATCGCTTTGGAGTGCGCGTGTGAGCAAACGTGTCAGTGCAGATGAGGCGGCACGACTGGTTCGGTCTGGCGACACCGTCGCAAGCGTCGGCGTGATCGGATGGGTGACACCGGATGCGCTGCTGCGCAGCCTCGCCAATCGTTTTCAAAGCGACTCCGAGCCGCGCGACCTGACCTTTTATTTCCCGTGCGGAACGGGAGATTCGATCGACATTCGCGGCATGGATCATGTCGCTGTCGAAGGCTTGATGCGGCGGATCATTTCCGGCTCCTATGTGAATCCGCTGCACCCGACCAAGCGCACGCGTCCCGAACTCATGCGGCTCATTCGCGAGGATCGTATCGAAGCGTATAGCTGGCCGATCGGAGCCAGCATGCAGTGGCTTCGCGAAGTGGCGCGAAGAAGTCCCGGTCTTATGACCGAGATCGGTCTCGGCACCTACGCCGATCCCCGGCAGCAAGGCGGCAAGTTTACCTCGCGAGCGAAGCAGGACCTGATCGAACTCATCGAGTTTCGCGGCAAACCGTATCTATTTTATCCGACCTTCCCGCTGAATATAGGCTTTATCCGAGCGTCGTCGGCCGATGCTGCCGGCAATCTCTCCTACGAGGACGAGACGCTCATTTCCTCCAACATCGCGCTTGCGCTCGCTGTGAAAGCATCGGGCGGCATTGTCATCGCACAGGTCCGGCAGGAAGTGCCGCGTTATTCCCGGCCCGCCCACCATGTTCGTCTTCCAGGCGCTCTGGTCGACCATTATGTGGTCGAGCCCGAGCAGATGTCGGGCACCGATATCAGATCGGATCGGGCCTATCTCGGAGGCGCGGCGCCAGACTTGCGCTCTCTCCCGAAGTTGCCGCTGGGACCGGATAAGGTCATTGCACGACGTGCCTCACGCGAGGTGCGGCCCGGGTGCACCTGTATTTTTGGCTTTGGCGCATCATCCGACGTTCCGCTCGTCATGGCCGAGGCCGGCCAGTTCGATGATGGCCGCATCGGTGACTATCAGTTTACGACCGAGCACGGTCCGTTCGGCGGTATCGTCATGAGCGGTTGGCAATTCTCCGCCAACATCGGACCCGAGGCGTTGCTCGACGGCGTACAGCAGTTCGATTTCATCGATGGCGGCAATTGTCCGTTTGCTGCGCTTGCCTTTGCGCAGTTCGACCGCGAGGGCAACGTCAATGTAAGCTGGTTTGGTTCGAGCAATCCGGGCGCCGGCGGCTTCATCGACATCGCGCAGAATGCCAAGGATCTGGTGTTCACCGGAACGTTCACGACTGCCGGCCTCAATATCAGCATTGGCGACGGCGGGCTTCGGGTCGTCAAGGAAGGGACGGTAAGAAAATTTGTCGATCGTGCGGAGCAGATTACTTATCCCGTGAGAAAAGGTGTCGTCGAGCGCGGCCAGACGGCCCTGATCGTGACCGAGCGCGCCGTGTTTCGGGTTATGCCCGAAGGTTTGATGCTGACCGAAGTGGCAAAGGGAATTGACGTGAGGCGCGACATTCTCGACCAGATGGCGTTTGCCCCGTACCGGATCGCCGATCCGCTGCCTGCGATGGAGGCATCGCTGTTCGCCGAGGTCCCGGATGGCGTCACTTCATCGCAGACGGCAACGCAAAAAATCCTCGGGTCGGTATGAGCAATGCCGATCTGATCCGAGCAACGAGCAGGGAACGCCAATTTGTCAACCTCTCTGGACCATCGGACTGAACTGAAGCTTGATTGCGACGTGCTCGTGGTCGGTGGCGGCGCAGCGGGCGTTGCCGCTGCCGTGGTCGCGGCGCGTCGCGGTGCGCGCGTCGTGCTGGTCGAAAAATACGGGTTCTGCGGCGGCGGCGCGGTTGCCGGCTTGTCGGGGACGATCTGCGGCATGTATGCGGCGACGAACGACGCGAACGCGCCGCCGCGGCAAGTGGTGCACGGGTTCCTCGATGAATTCGTCGCGGCGATGGAGCAGCGCGGCGGCCTCGCGCCAGCCGTTCGTTACGGTAAAACGTTCACCCGGGTGCACGATCCATTGGTCTGGCGGGAAGCGGCCGACGCACTACTGGCGGAAGCCGGCGTCCAGGTGCTCTTCCACACCACGGTGTTCGGCGCGTTGGTCGAGGGCGGTGAAAAAGTCGACGGGGTGGTCGCCTACACCAAAGAAGGACGCACGACGATCTCGGCCAAGCTCACCGTCGACGCAAGTGGCGACGCCGATATCGTCGCGATGGCTGGTCTTCCGTCCTTCATCGGGCAAGATGGACGCGTGCAGAATCCGACGATGATCTTCCGCCTGCTCGGAGTCGATGTGGACCGGTTTCGCGCCGAATACGGCGACGATACCATTATGGGCGAAGCGGTATCCGCGCTCATTCGTGCACGGGCAGAAGGCAATGAATACAAGCTGCCCCGCGCCAAGATATGGCTCTTCCCGACCACGCGTCCCGGCGAATTGCTGTGCAATTGTACGAGGGTCATCGGCGCGGATGGCCGCGAACTCAATCCGCTTTACGTGCGCGACTTCACCGAGGCGGAGATAGAGGGGCGCAAACAGGTTCGCGAATATGCCCGCTTCTTCAGGGACAACCTGGTCGGCTGTGAGCACAGCTTCGTGAACGATACAGGCGTACAGGTCGGAGTGCGGCAGACCCGGCAGGCGCTGGGGACGCATCTTTTGCGCAACAACGATATACTGGCTGGCGCGAAATTCCGCGACGGCATAGCACAGTCACCATGGCCGATCGAGCTTCACGCCGGTGCAAAACCACGGGTCGAGTGGCTACTTGATGACGTTTACGAAATACCTTACGGATGCTTCGTGCCCCAGCGCGGCGAAGGCTTGCTGACAGCGGGCCGATGCCTGTCGGCCGAGCACGAAGCGGTGGCTTCGGCGCGGGTTACGGCCCAATGTTTCAGCTATGGGCACGCAATTGGGTATGCCGCGGCCATTTGTGCGTTGGAGGGTTTGGCGCCTCGCAACATCGATGGGGCCGCCATTCGCGCCGAACTGAACCGTGAAGGGGCGCAACTGGGGTGAGCGGATTGGAGCGGCCACGTTTGAAATCTAAAGTCAAAGCGGCTGAATCACTCATCACGGATTTTGAATCGCTGCTCGCCGCACGGCCAGCAGGCGTGACGCCGAACCTCAGCGATCAGGCTTACAAGGCACTCGAAGAGTTGCTGGTGACCGCAAAGCTTGAACCGGGCAGCATTTGGTCAGAGCCTGCGCTGAGTACACTGACGGGGTTTGGACGAAGCCCGGTGAGAGAAGCGCTGCAACGACTTACGGCCGACCATCTCGTTGTTCCCTTGCGCCGGCATGGATTTCGGATCACTGAAGTTCAGGTCGAGGAGCAGCTTCTCGTGCTCGAAGCCCGGCGAGAGCTGGAGCGCCTGGTCTCGGTCTTTGCCGCCCGACGCGCGAGCGGGTCAGAGCGTGAGACGCACTTAAGCGTCGCTCAACAGCTTCGCCGAGCTGGTCACGATCACGATGCATTGCTTTACCTGCGGCTGCATTTTGCGCTCAAGCGGTTTACGGCGGCCAGCGCCCGCAATCCGTTTATCGCGTCGGCGCTTTCGCCGCTGCACGCGCTCTCGCGCCGTTTTTTCTATGTCCACCGCGACCGGTTCGGCGATCTTACGGAGGTCGCCGGTCTGCATGCCGACTTGGCGGAATCGATTGGCCGTGGCGATGCAGAGTCTGCAGCCGCTCGTTGTGATGCCATGACCGGCTACGCGGTTGAGTTCACGCGCCGCATTGTTCTGGAGTGAACCGTTGAGCCGCTACAATGCAACGAATACTATTGCGAACGGCCAAAAATCTGATTAATTCGCGCCCGCAAGGCAAGCCAGAACAAATTACCGACCTGAAGAGAGCCGCTCGCTGAAGCGATCGGTGGATTGCCGCCAAGCTGGGTACGGCAATTCGCAGCGAATCTGGTCACGAGTTGTCGGGCGAATTCCTGCGCCAAGCTCGATCGGGAGAACTGGGCCAGCGGTCCTTGCAGATTATAGTCGACGGAAATATCGACGCGTGTCGCCGTGTCCTGATCGGTGGGTTCGAGCTGATAGGCAATTTCGCCCCTCGTGCGCGAACCGGACCCGCCGTCGCTTCCAGCCCCGACAATCGTGCCGCGCCAGTTTGCCGGGTCGCGCGTGATCATGGCTGAACCGGCAAAGCTCGCAGAGATTGGACCCAGTTTCGTCGTCATGCGGCCCTTTACGGACGCGTCGTCGCACGAGGTGACTTCGACGCCTGGCAGACACGATGCCACCCGCCTGACGTCGTCGAATAGCTCCCACACGACCGCGCGAGGCTTCTCTATGATGAAGGTCTCGTTAAAGCGTGTCCAGCCCGGGCGAAGAGAGCTGTCGTCGGTCGTCGTGTGAGTGTTCGTGCTTGATGCGGGACGATTTGAGATCGCAGACGCCGTGACGGGTTCAAAGGTCGTGAATGCCGCAGCAGGTTGGCTAACAATCTCCGCCGGTGCTTCGGTCCGTTGCTTGCGCTTTTCAATCACCGACGCGATCGCGTTCACGATGCCAACATATCCGGTGCAACGGCAAAGATTCCCCGATAGCTCTTTACGTATCGTTTGCTCATCGACATATGGCAACCGAAGCACGATATCGCGAGCGGTGATTAACATGCCCGGCGTGCAGAAGCCGCACTGAAGTGCGTGGTGGGCCGTGAAAGCTTCGCGCAGGTCCGCCATCACGGGGTCCTGATCGAAGCCCTCGATGGTCGTGACCTCCACGCCGCCGCAAGCGACTGCAAGGGTGAGACAGGATCGCGCCGGAGCACCGTTGATCTGGACCGTGCAGGCGCCGCAGACGCCGTGCTCACAGCCAAGATGAGTTCCGGACAAACGCTGGCGATCGCGCAGAAAATCGCCGAGGTGTGTGCGTGGCTGCACGTCCGAGGAAATCGGCGTGCCGTTAAGGGTGAAGGCGATGCCGGTCACGAAGCGAAAACCTCCTTCAGCGCGCGCGCCACTACGGCACGGCGCATCCTGCGTTCGGCGGCGTCGCCACGGCTGACTTCGTCTACCGCATTTGCAATCGCGGCATCGGTGATGGCGGATGCGCCTTCACGGGCGATGGTTGCGGCGAGACCGTGCAGTGGTTGCGGTGCGCCGGCGAGAGCACCGAGATAAAGCCGCGCCATCCTGGAAGTCGGATCGAACACCGCGGCGGCGCTGGCCTCGGGAAATTCGCCTGGTTTCCGGCAGAATTTATAATAACCGAACCGCGCCGCCGGCGAGAGCTTCGGCACCTCGACGGCCACAAGGATTTCGTCGTCGGCGAGACGAGTCTGAAATGCCCCGAGCATGAAACTTTCGGCCGGCAGCTGTCGAGCGCCGGCTTCTCCCTCGACGACAACGCTGGCGCCGATGGCCGCCATTGCCAGCGGCCAGTCGGCTGCCGGATCGGCATGCGCCATGCTGCCTCCGACCGTACCGCGGTTGCGTATGGCGCGATACGCGATCCCGCACGCAACCTTTTGCAGCAGCGCGCAACCCGAAATCGGGCGATTTTCCAATTCGGCGTGGGTAACGGTGGCCCCGACGCGCACATGTGTCGTTCGGTCGTCCACCGTTCGCAAGGCATCGATGCCGATGATATCGATCAGCATTAGCGGCCGGGCCAGCCTCAGATTGAGCATGGGCACCAGCGACTGGCCGCCCGCGATCAGCTTGGCTCCGGGATTCTTCCTCAACGCGGCGAGGGCACCGGCGAGATCCGGCGGGCGCACGTAGTCGAATGCAGCGGCCTTCATGCCCTCGTCCCGGCGGCAGCGGCCTGCTCGACTGCCATCAGCAGGCGACGTGGCGTCAGCGGCGTTTCCGATAATTCGACATTGAGTTCGCGCAGCGCGTCGTTGACCGCGTTGAACAGCACCGCGGGAGGAGCGATGGCGCCGCCTTCACCCATGCCTTTGATCCCGAACGCAGTGTGCGGCGAAAGCGTCTCGGTGTGGAAGAGGCGGAATTTGGGCACCTCTGTGGGCCCGGGCAGGAGATAGTCCATGAAGGTCGATGCGAGCGGCTGGCCGTTGGCGTCATAGGGGCTTTCCTCGAACAGCGCGGTGCCGATGCCCTGAGCCGCTCCTCCCATGGTCTGGCCGTCGACCACCATCGGATTGACCATCCTCCCGCAGTCTTCCGCAATCACATAGTCGAGGATCTCGATGCTCCCGACCTCGACGTCTACCGCCACCGCGACAGCATGAGAAGCGTAGCTGAACACACCGGTGTCCACCTCCGGCTTGTAACCGATTGTCGCCTCCAGGCCGTTGACGTCGACATCCGGGGGCAGCAAATGCGGACGCCGGTACCAGGCCTCGGCGATTTCCTTCACCGACACAGACGATTGCGGTCCGACGACGCGGCCCGGCATGTAATGGACTGTGCTGGTCGCGCATTGCATCAAGTGCGCGCCGATCGCGAGCAACCGCGGCAACAATGCCTCGCAGCTCTTGGCCACCGCGCCGCCGGTCATGACGATGCTGCGCGAGGCGTAAGTACCTGTCGAGAAGGGAGTCGTTCCGGTGTCGCCGAGAATCACGCGGATCCTGGCGATGTCGATACCGATCACCTCGTGAGCAATCTGCGCCAAGGTTGTTTCCATGCCCTGGCCGTGCGAGTGAACGCCTGCACGTATCTCAAGACTGCCATCGACGAGCAGCCGTGCCGTCGCCTGGTCGAAGCCCGGAACCAGCGGCAGCCCCCAAGCCGCGAAAACGCTGGTGCCGTGTGCCGACTGTTCGCAATAGCTGGCGAAACCGATGCCGATGCGACGCCCGTCCGCCTCGCCGCGGCGCTGGCGTGCGCGCCACTTGTCGAGATCGATCTCCCGCCGCACAGTGTCGAGGCTCCTTGGATAGTCCCCGGTGTCGTAGCGCTTGCGTGCGATGTTGGTGTAGGGCATCGCCTGCGGCGTCACCAGATTCTCACGGCGCACTTCCCACGGCTCGCGTCCGACCTTTCGGGCAATGGCGTCGATGAGAAGCTCGATCGCAAAGCACACGCTGGTGCGTGCAACGCCACGATAGGGCAGAAAGCCCGGCTTGTTCGTAGCCACGCAGTAGGTCTTGCAGCGATAGCCGCGGATGTCATAGGGGCCGGGCAAATTGCCGGTCGCCTGGCCCGGTTCGAGCGCCACCGTGAACGGCCAATTCGAATAGGCGCCGCCGTCAATGGTGATCTCGGCGTCGAGCGCGAGCAGTCGCCCGCGGTCGTCGGCATGGGCGCGAAGCCGATAGTGGTGCTGCCGACTGTTGGCCCCCGCGATCAGATGCTCGCGCCGGTCCTCGACGTAGCGGAACGGACGTTTAAAGGTCAAGGCGAGCCAGGCGACGCAAATCTCCTCAGGCTGCAAGACGCATTTGTAACCAAAGCCGCCCCCGACGTCGGGCGCGATCACGCGGATGCGTCCTTCCTCGATCCCGAGGCACTGCGCTAATCCGATACGGATGACGTGAGGTACTTGTGTCGAGGTGTAGACCACCAGCTGATCGGCTTGAAAATCCCAGTCGGCGACGATCGCCTTGCCTTCGAGCGGCACCATCGCCTGCCGCGCCATCGTAACCTCGCGCTCGACAATGACTGTGGCATTGCGAACCTGCTCGTCAAAACCGCTGTTGTAATCGAGCGTCAGGAATAGATTGTCCTGCCACTCCTCGTGCACCCGTATGTCGGTGTTCTCGCGTGCGGCATGCGCATCGACAAGCGGCGGGAGTTCGTCGAGATCAAGCTCGATCTGCTCGGCGATATCTTCGGCCTCGGCTCGTGTCGGGGCTACCGTCATGGCCACCAATTCGCCGGCGTAGCGTACTTTGCCGCGGGCCAGCGGGTATTGCACCGATATCTTGTAGCTCGGCACAGTGCAGGGGGCGGCGATCGGCTGGACGCCGGTCAGATCGTCGCTCGTAAACACGACCGAGTTCAGTCCGTGCGGCTTGGTAATTCCTCGCAGAATCGCATGTGCGGCCGGGCTTCGCAGGAAGGCCACCTCGCTCTGCCCAGGGAGAATGATGTCGGAAACGTAACGTCCGCGGCCGTGCAGAAAGCGCGCGTCCTCCTTGCGGGGCACCCGGGCGCCGATACCCTGGTCCTTTGTCATCTAGCGTCCTTTAGCATCAGGTAAAGTCGTGTTTTCCGCGATCACGTCTCAACCGGAGTCACCAGGCAGCGGTGCCGTAACGGAAGGCGTCGAGCCGAAACTCGGCAACGCGGAACCAGCTATTCGATTGGTTCATGAACGCCTTCCAGTGTTCGTAAACCTTCTTGAAGTCGGTGTTCTTGGCAGCAAAGTCGTCGAATGTTTCGACCGATGCCTTATAGCAGGCTTCGAGCACCGGCTGCGGAAACGCCCGCAGTTGTGTGCCGCCGCCAACCAGCCTTCGTAGTGCATCCGGATTTACCGCGTCGTATTTGGCTTGCATGAGCAGATTCTGCTCATTGGCTGCTGCCTCGAAGGCGGCCTTGAATGACGGCGGAAGCGCTTCCCAGGCTTTTGCGTTGACGAGCGTCGTGATCATCGCCGAGCCCTCCCACCAGCCCGGCGTATAATAGTATTTGGCGACCTTGGCGAAACCGAGCTTCTCGTCGTCATAAGGCCCGATCCACTCCGCCGCATCGATGGTGCCGCGCTCCAGCGAGGGGTATATCTCACCCGTCGGAATTTGAGTGGGAGTGACGCCGAGCCGGGACAACACGTTGCCGCCCATTCCGCCAATTCGCATGCGCAGGCCCTTCAGATCGTCGACGGAATTGATCTCCTTTCGGAACCAGCCACCCATTTGCACGCCAGTATTGCCGCAGGGGAAGTTGAGGACGCCGGCAGGCCGAAAAACCTCGCGCAGGACCTCAAGGCCGCCGCCGTAATAAAGCCAGGCGGCTTGTTGGCGCGAGTTGGCGCCGAACGCGACGCCGGAATCGAAGGCGTAAGCCGGGTTCTTTCCGACATAGAATGCCGTCAGGGTATGGCCACACTCAACCGTGCTGTTGGACACCGCATCGAATGCTTGCGTGCCCGGCACAAGCTCGCCGCCGGGAAACACGCTGATCTGGAATTTGTCGTCGGTGAGTTGAGCGATGCGCTTGCTCATCAGGTCCGCCGAGCCATGGATCGTATCAAGGGTCTTCGGCCAGCTCGTCGTCATTCGCCAGCGCACCTGCCCGGATTGCGCAATGGCAGGGCTCGCAACTGCAGCAGCGGTGATGCCGGCCGCCTGACTCAGGAAAGTCCGCCTTTTCATTGTGATGCTCCATGGATTCGCCGCCGCGCGGGCGACGCAAGACGCTGCCGAACTCGGTAGCAGGGATGAGCGCTAATCAGGGACGAGAGGAATGAGAAACCTGCCGTGCGGAACGATCTCGTTCCGACTGCGACAACATCATCGCTACGGAGAGCCATCATCGCGTTTCTCCCCAGTCCGGCGCGTCCAAAGGACCGACTTCAAAAATATGCGGTATACTGATGAATATTCGGAGGGCTGTCAAATCAGAACAGCCTTCGGTCTGCGGCGTAGGGAAAGATGGCCCGGCGATGCTCGCTATTACCGCACGGACCTTGGGCTTGTGCCTGCAACGGCAGCATGTGCTGCCGCTACGTTGGTCTTAATGCGCGATTTGGCCTGCGCTGTGGTGCCAAGGCAGCGCCAGGCGCTCGATCAAGCTTACCATTTCAATCAGAAATACGCCGAGCACGGCGAGGATAGCGATGGCGGCGAACACGCGCGGCGTGTCGAACATGCCTTGCGCACTCAGGATGACGTAGCCGAGGCCGCGTTGCGAGGACACGAACTCACCGACGATGGCGCCGACCAGCGCCAGTGACATCGCGACCTTGAGACCGGCAAACAGGTGGGGAAGGGCGCAGAAAAGCTTGATGCGCGTCAGGACCTTCCAACGCGAGCCGCGCAGGGTGCGCGCAAGATCGAGCGTATCGGCGGGCACCGATCGCAGACCCAGAATGGTGTCGATGACCACCGCAAATACCGCGATCAGAGAGGCGATGGCGATCTTCGGCTCGGCTCCCGTGCCGAACCAGATGATGCAGAGCGGTGCGATCGCGACCTTGGGCACGCTGTTGAGCGCCACGAAGAGAGGAAACAACAGCCGGTCAAGCCATTTCCACTCGGTGATTACGACCGCGAAGATGACGCCGAGTACGGCGGCGACAGCAAATCCGGCAAGCGTAATGCCCAGCGTATAGGCGGTTTGCTCCGCGAACCATAGCGGCGATTGCGCAAGTTCTTCGATGATCAGGGATGGCGCCGGCAAGAGCACCGGGCGAACATGATCGACACGACAGAACAGCTCCCAGAGCAGAACAAATCCGATCGCCCCAAGGAAGGGTAATGCCTTGCGTCGGAGCACGCTCGCGCGGGTGCTCTTAGTCATGTAGCAGCCCCATGTTTTCGAACAGGCCGCGGACATGACGCGCATAGCGTCCGAAGGGCTCGGTTTCACGAACTGCAAGCTTGCGGTCGTCCGGCAGTTCGATCCTGATATCCTCGATCACCTTGCCGGGCCTGGGGCTGAACACGACGATGCGGCTGGACAGGAAGATCGCCTCCGAAATGCTGTGTGTGACGAAGACGACCGTCATGCGCTGCTGCTGCCAGAGCCGATAGAGATCGACGTTGAGCTGGTCGCGCGTCAGCGCGTCGAGAGCGCCGAACGGTTCATCCATCAGCAATAGCCGAGGCTCCAACAGCAGCGAGCGGCACATCGCCACGCGTTGACGCATGCCGCCCGACAGCGTGCGCGGATATGCATTCGTGAAAGCGGAAAGGCCCGCCATCTTGAGCAGTTCACGGGCGCGCGGCTCGAAGTCATGCTTGCGCGCGCCGCTGAAATCCGCCGGCAACAGGACGTTGTCGAGTACGTTCATCCAATCCAGCAGCGCGTCGCGTTGGAACGCCATGCCCAGCCGCTTCGGCGGTCCATCGACCCGCTTGTCGTCGATCAATAGCGCGCCGCTGGTGGTCTGTTCGAGGCCGGCGAGGCAACGCAGGAACGTGCTCTTGCCGCAGCCGCTCGGCCCGAGCAGGCTGACGAACTCTCCCTCCGCAATGTCGATTGAGACGTCCGTGATCGCGGTAACGCCGTCGGAATCGCCGAAGCGTTTTCCGACGTCCTTTGCGACGATCATTTCAGCGCCGCGCCGACTTCGGCGACGATTTTCGGATCGATGAGATCGTTGGTGAACGCGTCCTGAGGTTCGACGGCGCTGCCGAGCAGTCCTCCCTGAGAGAGGATCGTTATCGCTTGCTGCCAATCCGACAGCGCCATGGTTCCGAACGGGAGTGAGCGAACGGCGTCCGTCAGGGCATAGTCCTTCAGCGTGTCGATCTGCTCGCGCAGCACCTTGGGATCGAGCTTCGCCTGTGGGCGAGCAGCGATGATGGCCTTTACGCCTTCATCCTCGTGACCATGGAAAATATAGGCCCAACACCCGGCCACCACGCTGACGAACCGTTTGAGAGCATCGTGTTTGGTAGCAATGGTTTGCTCGGTGGCAAACAGCCCGAAGCTCGGAAACTGCAGGCCGGCGTCGGAAAATCGCACCGCGGTCGACGGTCGCCTGGATTCCACCACAGCGAGAAAGAACGGCACCGAGGAAAACGCCGCGTCAGCACGCTCCGTCATGTAAAGGCCCGCCTTACCTGCGGCATCGACGTTGATCAACTCGACGTCGTCGCGCTTCAGCTTACCGGAAGCCAGGAAGCGATCGATAAACGGCGCCTCGAGCGAGCCTGCCGTGAAGGCAATCTTCTTGCCCTTGAGATCGGCGGCGCTCTTGATGCCCGCGTCCTTCGGCACCAATAGCCCAATGTCGTTCTGTTGGATGAACCCGGCGATCGCCTTGACCGGCAGGCCTTTCGAGCGCGCAATCGCCATCGGCGCGAGCGAGGCGTGCCCGACGTCGTATTCGCCGTTGCCGACGATCTGCACCGTTGCGACGGAGCCGTTGCCGTCATCGATGCTGACGTCGAGGCCGTACTTCTTGAACAATCCGCTTTGTTGCGCGAGATGGAAGGGGGCCTGGTCACCCCAGGGTGTCCAGTCCAGCCGCACTCTGATGGTATCGGCGGCGATCGCCTGTGTGACGAATAGCTGAAGCGCAACAACCGGGAGGAGTGCGCAGGACCAACGCGGGAGATGCAGCATGGAAGCCTCGGGTAGTCTTGACCAGCGCACGGGAGGCTATCAGGTTTGCAGCCGGGCGCAAGATAGGAGGATGTACTGACTAATTTCTCTTAGGGCCATGCCGCGATCCAGAAGCGGGCGACGTGCATCCGCGGGATTGGAACAAATCTTCTGTACTTTCGAGTTGAATTGCCGGACACCTAGCGGACGAGCGTCGCTCGCCGACGCGATACGAGACTGGATTCCAAAAAGAAATGACGACAGGCCGCAACGCAGTAACGAAATCGAAGCGGGCCGAGCGCCCGATCAGGAAGAAACGTGGTTTTCCGATCTTGAAGGCAAGCGAGGTCCGCAAGGCGAGATCGCCGGATATGCCGCTCTGGGTGCGGCCGGGCTATCTGTTGCGCCGGCTGCATCAGATTCATTATGCGCTGTTTTTTGAGGAGTGCGCGGCCTTCGACATCACGCCGGTGCAGTACGGTCTTTTGACGACGCTATCGCTCAATCCCGATCTCGACCAGAACTCGATCGGCCGCGAGCTCGGCATCGATCGCACCAATGTCGCTGACGTTCTGGCGCGGCTTGCGCGACGGGGATTGCTGGAGCGCCATCGCAGCAAACAGGACAAGCGCATGGTGCTCGCGCGGCTCACGCCGGCGGGTCAGCGCATCACCGACGAGATGTATAGTGCCATGTTGAAGGCGCAGAATCGCCTGCTGGCTCCGCTGCTTCCGGACGAGCGCAGGGCTTTCATCGAT
Organism: uncultured Alphaproteobacteria bacterium; assembly: GCA_963788885.1. Classification (GTDB taxonomy): domain Bacteria; phylum Pseudomonadota; class Alphaproteobacteria; order Rhizobiales; family Xanthobacteraceae; genus Bradyrhizobium. Next base: position 513,036 of record CAWBIR010000008.1, read on the forward strand.
ACCCTGCTACGGTTGATTGAAGGCAACAATCACCTGGGCCGCACGATCTACAACCCAAGCTAGGAATGGTCGGCGGCGTGGTGCTGCATTTTCGGCAGGCTGACGGTATCAGCCCGCTGCCTTCTGAAGGATTTCATCCGGCGTCGAGGAGACGACTTCGACGTATTTCGGTATGAACTTGCCGCCCTCGATATACTTGATGAATTCCGGCTTGATCTCGTTGGCGAGGATCTTTCGAATCTTGGCGTGTTCCTCGATGTCTGCCCACTCGGCGATCAAGAAGAAACGCTGTGGATCCTCGGTGTCGCGGCACAGCACGCCGTCTTTTACCTGCGCAGACGATTTGTGCATCGGGTTGTCGTCGGAATAATCGAAGGCCTCGAACGACTTGATGAATTCGGCTTCGTGACCCGCCTTCACGCGAAAATCGTAGATGTGCAGGAAGTTTCCCTTGGTGGCGATGGGCTCCTGAGCCATGTCGCATCCTTTCCTATTGGGGCCATTTCGACGTGGTCCAAAAGCCATGTTGTGCGAGGACCAGATATGAGGTTATACTGACGATCTCCCTTAAGCAAGATGAGATCGCATCTCGCGGTCGCGAGCATAAGGTCGAGACGCAAGTCGAGAGTCGTCGCCCATGGCATGGCAGCGCGCAGCTTCGCTTAATTCGATTCCGCAGGGCGGGGTGATTGGCGTGAAGCTTGAACGGCTGCCGGTCGCGCTCTATCGCCTTGAGGACAAGATTTACGCAACGCATGGCGTATGCACGCATGCGCTCGCGCTTCTTGCTGAAGGATTTGTCGAGGACGGCAAGATCGAGTGCCCGCTGCACCAGGGCGTGTTCGATATCCGCACCGGCAAAGCGTTGTGCGCGCCGCTGACAAGGGATCTGCAGACATTCGCGGTCAAGGTCGAGGGTGATGACGTTTTCGTCGATCCCGATCTGGCAGGTCACGCGATGGCAGAAGCGCATCGGCCGGAGATGCCGTCGTCCGTAGCGATGCAATCCGGCGACGTTGTCATCGTCGGCGCGGGGCAGGCGGCAGCTGCCGCCATCATCGCCATGCGCGAGGCCGGATTCAACGGCGCGATCGACCTGATAGGCGACGAGGCGCATCTGCCCTATGAGCGTCCGCCTCTGTCCAAAGACCTGCTTTTGGGGAAGGGCGCGCTGCCTCAGTACAAATTGACCGAAGCAGATGCCGATCGCTACGGGGTCCGCCTGCACCTCGGGCGACGCGCGATTGCCGTCGATCCCACATCGCGAACCGTTCGCCTCGATGACGGGACCTCGCTGCCCTACGATTCGCTTCTGCTGGCGACCGGCGGTCGTGCCCGACGCCTTTCGATTCCAGGGAGCGGTCTTCCCAATGTGCTGCATCTGCGAACGCTCGAGGACGCCGCGGCGATCGAGCAGGCATTGAACCGCGGATCGCATGTCGGGATCATCGGCGGCGGCTTCATCGGTCTCGAGCTTGCATCGGCGGCAACGGCACGGGGGCTCGCTGTCACCCTGTTCGAGCGCGAGCCGGAGATCATGTCGCGGCTCTTGCCGGAAGCCCTTGGCCGCACGTTCAGGAATCTGGCGCAACAGCATCATGTTCAGGTGCGGCTCGACGCCGATGTACGTGCGATCGTTCCTCGCGGCGATCGCCTCGGCATTGAGACTGGCGTCGAGATCGTCGAAGTCGATCTGGTGCTGGTTGGCATCGGGCTTGAGCCGGAGCTCGAACTGGCGCGGGCGGCAGGTTGCACGGTCGCCAATGGCATCGTTGTGGATGGAGACGGTCGCACCAGCGTGCCGCACATCTGGTCCGCCGGCGATTGCGCGTTGTATGCTCTGCCCGGCAGCGATCGCCTTCTCCGATTGGAGAGCTGGCACAATGCCGAAGAGCAGGGTGCCGCCGCCGGTCTCTCGATGGCACGCAGCGCCCCGCGCGCACGGAAACAACCGTGGTTCTGGACCGACCAGTTCGGCCGCAACGTTCAGATGATCGGCCTCGTTGCGCCAACGGATCTGGTCGCTCATTCCGGTGCGCCCGGTTTTGCCGCGGGAGCGGTGTATTATACCTTGGACCGGGACAGCGGGCGTCTGACAGGCGTCGTCGCGTTCTCGGATGCGAAGGCCATTCGCGATGCCCGCGCCGCGCTCGACCGGGAAGGTCCCTTCGATCTCGCGGCTGCCAAGGCGCGGCTATGTTCGGCGGAGCCGGAACAGGAAGATCCTAACTTGGAGGTCAGCGAGATGAATGCCAACGCACCGCTCTCGATCACCACGCGCTTTGTCTGGCCGAAGGAAGGTCTGCGTCGCATCCCCGACTGGGTCTACACCGATCAGACCATTTACGAGCGCGAGGTCGAGCGGATCTTTCATGGCCGTACCTGGAATTATGTCGCGCTGGAATGTGAAGTGCCCAATCCCGGAGATTTCATCCGCTCCAATGTGGGGCCGACACCGGTGGTCGTATCGCGGGCGGAAGACGGCAGCATCCACGTGTTCGAAAACCGTTGCGCACACCGTGCCGCTGAATTTTGTCGCGACCTGAGCGGCAACGCCAAGGAGTTCGTCTGCCCTTATCATCAATGGTCCTATGATCTGAAGGGCAATCTGGCAGGCGTTCCGTTCCGCCGCGGCGTCGATGGTAAGGGAGGCATGCCGAAGGATTTCCGGAGCGAGGACCACGGCCTGCGGCGGCTCAATGTCACGACGCATCGAGGCGTCGTCTTCGCGTCCTATCGATCCGATATTGAAAGCTTCCAGGACTATCTGGGTCCTGAAATCCTCAGCGAGTTCGAAGCGACGTTCGATGGCCGCAAGCCGCGCTTGCTCGGTTATTACCGTCATAGCTTGCCCGGCAACTGGAAGCTCTACCACGAGAACCTGAAGGACCCGTATCACGCAACGTTGCTGCACACCTTCCTCGTCACCTTCGGTCTGCTGGTCGCCGGCAACAAGTCGTTGATGCTGGCCGACCCGACCGGCCGCCACGGCGTGATGGCGTCGGCGAAATCAGACGGCAAATCGGTCAGCAGCGATACGAAAAAGGAGATGCGAGCCTATCGCGAGGGCATGGAGCTTGCCGAACCGCGGTTCATGGACTTCATCGACGAGTTCGACAGCCCGTGGTCGGTGACCATGGCGACGATTTGGCCCAACCTCATCATTCAGCGCGAAATGAACACGCTCGGCGTGCGGCAGATCGTGCCGACCGGACCGCATGAATTCATCATGAAATGGACGATGTTCGGTTTCGAGGGTGACGATGACGAGATGACGCGCCACCGGCTGCGTCAGGGCAATCTGATGGGGCCGGCCGGCTTCCTCGGGCTCGAGGACAATGAGGCGATCAAGTTCGTGCAGGATGGCATGCAGCACGTGCCGAACGGAAAACATCTGGTCGAGCTCGATCCGAATGTCGAAGCCGGAACGGCTGACACGCTGATTTCGGAAGCCGCGATCCGCGCCATGTATCAGCACTGGCGCCAGGAAATGGGTCTCTAGCCATGGACGAGAACGTTATGACACGTCCCCTTTCGGCAGCCGTCGTCGCCGATCCGAGGCTCGAGGCGGTGCTGCTGCGGCATGAAATCGAGACGTTCAATACCCTCTATGCTTCCGCGCTCGACGAGCAGCGGCTGATGGACTGGGTCGAACTGTTCAGCGACGATGCGCTTTATGTTGTTCTGTCGCGCGAGAACTTCGAGCGCAATCTGCCGGTCGGGCTGATCTATTGCGAAAACCAGGGCATGATCCGCGACCGCGCGTTTGCGCTCAAGGAGACCGCGATGTTCGCGCCGCGCTATATGCGGCATCTGATCGCCAATTTGAGCGTAGACGCCGAAGCCGACGACGGCATCATTGCAGCACGAGCCAATTACGTGGTGCTGCAGGTTCTTTTTGATCGGCCCGATGCGACGTTGCATCAGGTCGGCACCTACTACGACCGTTTCCGCCGCACTGCGAAGGGCCTCAAGCTTGTCGAGCGCCGTTGCGTCTATGACAACCTGCTGGTTCCGAACGCTTTGTGTCTGCCGGTTTGATCGAACCGGGACAGTTGGCGTTGTAATTGCGGGAGCGGATCCGCGCTTCCCAGCGCTGGTTTACAATTCGGCCGTAACCTATTGCTTTGAAAGAGATCGGAAACGGTTCCGTTTGCAGCCGGGTGTGTGATATTGTAGACGGATCAGACTCCTAATCAGCGGGTCCCGGGTTCGAGCTTTGGTGCGCCCACCACGCGGTCTTCGCAAACCACCGGTTTTCAGGACGGCCCTCATCCGCGCTTTCTGCGGGGATTTGCGGCCTTCCATTTGAGGGGGGCGGTCTCTGCAAAGTCTCAGGCGCCAAAACGGCGATTTTTGACACCCCGTCTCCAGGCGTCAAAATTCCGTTCCTGGCGGCCTGGCCTTGAGGTCGGCGTCTTCGGACAGTTGAGCGAGTTTCCCGCCCAAGGAAGCCGTTTCGTAGTAGAACGATCCAAAAGGAATCGAAAAATGTCACACGCTTACCAGCTCAACGACGAAGTCCGTCATCGCGGTCAAGGGCCGCAGGGGCGGGTCGATGTCGAAATGCCGAAAATTTACACCATCGTTCAATGTATGCCGGTCGAGGCGGACGGACGCCTTAGATACCGCATCAAGTCGGACAAGGTCGAACGCATAGTAACGGAAGATGAGCTTTCGTACTGTCAATAAACACGAGGTGGCTGCGCGAACATGAGTCCGGATTGAGGCGGACCGAGCGCTTCGCCAAGAAAAAGCAAAGCTGATTTTCAGTTTCGTCGAGCCTGCGCGGCGATCAAATAGCGCTTGAACAGCTTTTGAATATCGTAAAATATCTTCAATTGGTTCAAAGCACTCCCCAATTGGGATTGGTCGGCGCGCATGAGTGTTCTGGCTGCGGTTGAAAGTTGTGTCCTGTTTGTTGGCGGCAGTTCGCGATCGGCGGCGTTGAGGAAGACAGCGCAGCTTCGCCATCGGCTCGTCATGGACGTGGAGCTTGTTCACGCGGAACGCGGACCTTGGGTCGGCGCGGCGATGCCAGGTTCACCCAATGGATGCGGGATTTTTGCTGGAGCGGAAGCCAACGAATTCTTCTCGCGGTGCGATGACGACGGCGTTTATCTTTCGGCGACATTGGAACAGTTATTGAACGCGAACGGGGTGCGTCGGATTTTCCTGGTCGGGGAAGCGCCAAGTTCATTTGTTGATAATCTGCGCGGTTTTGCCGGCGCGCGCGGTTACGAGTTCCTCGTTGGTCCACCGGCTGAGTCAGGTGGATCGGCTACCGAGGTCCTAGAGCCCCTGGTGCGCGATTTCGCGGCGCGTCTCTCGCCTGAAAGCGCGGCCTTGCTCCTCATCGATTTCCAAAATGACTTTTGCGCCGCGACCGGCGCCACGGGGCGTACCGGCGCACCTATGAGCATGATCGATGCTGCGGTCCGTCGTACGCGGGAATTGCTGAGATCGGCGAGGGAAAATGGCGTTTTCGTCGTTCACGTCCGGGCCGAATACGGAAAGGCTTGGCGTTCCCAGAGTTCGCCATACCGCTTTCCCGTGGAGGGCCGACGCGAGCCGGCAGTCTGGACTGCATCGGCTGCCGATATGTCGGCAGGCTACCGTTTCAACGAAGACGAAACCGAAGTTTGCCGGACAGGAACATGGGGGGCGGAATTTGTCGAAGGGCTTCGCCCGGAGCCGGGAGAGGCGGTTATCACCAAACATCGCTTCGGAGCATTTGCCGGCACCGGGCTTGATCAGCTTCTTCGCGCGAGGGGGGTATCGAGTATCGTCATTGCGGGAGTCACGACCAATTGCTGCGTGGAGACCACAGCCCGCGAAGCCGTCATGCGGGAGTTTAGCCTGATCGTGACGGAGGATTGCGTCGGCGTGAAGGATCACCTGGCTGATCTTCATCGGGCGACGCTCGAGGCGCTCGGCACCTATTTCGGATTGGTTCGGCAGTCGTCGGATATCATTGCGGCGTGGGGTAAGGCCTGCTTGAGCCGAGGACAAAACCCGGAACGATGACCGCGTATCCGTCGCAAGCGATAGGGTCGGAGCGCCAGCGTACCACCGGCCGCATTGCGCGCGCGTTCGGTGCTTCGGCGATCCTTACCATGCCGGCATGTATCGTGATTGCGGCGGGAATTGTATTGCCGCTGGCCTACATGCTGATCTTGAGCGTCCAGACGCCGGATCCAGGGGAAGCGACCCTGAGCACCGATTTCACCGCGGCGAGTTACTTGAAGTTTTTTTCGTCGGCCTTCTATTGGAACGTGCTGCTGAAAACGATCTGGGTGTCGTCAGTGACGACAGCTGTGTGCGCGTTCCTCGGGCTGACGCTGGCAGTATCGATCTGGCTCACGCCTCCGCGATGGCGCGGGCTCTGCGTACTCGCGGTCATATCGCCTTTGCTGGTGAGCATTGTCACGAGGGCGTTCGGCTGGATGGTTGTTCTTGGTGACTATGGGCTTATCAACAACGTCCTCATTCGTCTCGGTGTCATCGCCACGCCGATTCATATGATGTTCACCAATTTTGCCATCGTCATAGGTTTGGTGCACGTCTTCCTTCCGCTGATGACGCTTCCCATTTTGACGTCACTCGATCGGGTGGATCGCAATATTCCGGAAGCCGCCAGCTCCCTCGGCGCCGGCGCATTGACCATCGGCGTGAAAATTCTGCTGCCGATGGTGTCTCCGGGACTGGTCAGCGGCATCACGATGGTCTTCAGCCTGTCGATGTCGTCCTACATTCTGCCGGCACTCATGGGCGGCGCCGATTCAGGCATGATGACGACCCTCATCTACCAGCAGTTCGTTGTCACGTTTAACTGGCAGTTCGGTGCCGCGCTTGTTGCCGTTCTTCTGGCGACGTCGCTTGGCGCCGTCGCGCTTCTGCTTTTCGAAACGACCCGGCGCACGCGGAAGTGGATGGTCCGCCAATGATCGAAGCCATTCAAAAAAGGGCGTTTTGGGCCTGGAGCGCATTTCTTTACATTTTCATCGTCACGCCCCTGATTTGCGTCATCCTCGCTTCGTTCAATCAGGAATCGGTTCAGACCGTGCCGCCCCTGCAATGGTCGGTGCGCTGGTATGAAGAAGCCTTGCGAAACCAAAATTTTGTTCGGGGCGCGCTGACAAGCCTGCTGATTGCCACCATTGCGACTGTTGTCGCGACCCCAATCGGAGTTCTGGGCGCATTCGGGCTATGGAAGAGCAAATCCCGCTACAAGGCAGCGCTCGATGCATTCTTTGCGCTTCCCATCGTTGTGCCGGGACTGGTAACCGGCATTTCTCTTCTCATCGTGCTGACTGCGGCCGACGTGGCCATCGGGAACGTCAAGCTGATCTGCGGTCACGTCCTGATCGTGCTGCCCTACGTCATACGTACAACGCTGGCGAGCCTCGCGCAGTTTAATCCAAGCCTGTGGGAGGCTGCCGAAACGCTGGGAGCTTCACCTCCGCAGGTTCTATGGAAGATCGTGCTGCCGATCGTTCGGCCGGGCATCGTTGCCGGCATGGTGTTCGGCTTCATCCTCTCGTTCGACGACGTGAATATTTCGCTGTTTCTGGTCGACGCCCGGACCATCACGCTTCCGATATCGATCATGTCGTATTTGCAATTCAGCTTCGATCCGTCGGTAGCGGCGATTTCCACGATTCTGATCGGAGTTACGTTCGTCGGCACGCTTCTGCTTGAACGGCTGTTCGGTCTCAAGCGTCTGTTTGAAGGGGGTTAACATGGCAGAGGTCGTTCTTAGGGACATTGTAGCCCGCTACGATCAGTTCCTGGCGGTCGACAATGTTTCCCTGACGATTGGCTCGGGCCAGTTTGTCACGCTGCTCGGACCTAGCGGCTGCGGCAAGAGCACGACCTTGCGAATTATAGCCGGTCTGATGAAGCCGACTTCTGGCTCGGTATTTTTTGCGGGACGCGACGTCACCGCCGCGAACGCCGCTGATCGGAACATCGGAATGGTGTTTCAGAGTCTCGCGCTGTTTCCACATATGACGGTCGTCGAGAACGTTGAGTTTGGGCTGAAAATGAGAGGCGGCGCGCCGGCCGCCATCAAAAAACGGGTCCAGCGAATGCTTGAGATGGTGCGGCTGGATCACCTTTCGGATCGCTACCCATCGCAGATGTCCGGCGGCCAGCAACAACGCGTCGCGCTGGCAAGGGCAATTGCGGTGGAACCGAGCATCTTGATTTTGGACGAGCCTTTCGGGGCGCTCGATCGCAAGTTACGGGAGGCGATGCAGGTCGAACTTCATCAATTGGCGCGTGAGATGAAAATCACGTCGCTGTTTGTGACGCACGATCAAGAGGAAGCGTTGATGCTCAGCGACGCGATTGCGGTCATGAACAAGGGACGGATCGAGCAATATGGCACGCCTCAGGAGATATACGCGGCGCCCGCCACGCGCTTCGTTGCCGATTTTATGGGTATGACAAACTTTTTGCAGGGGCGCGTGACCGGCCGGAACGGGAGCGGGCTGAATATCTCGATTGGCGAGACGACCATGCGAACGCCGGAAGTCGCGACGGCCTCAAATGGCGACGATATCACGTTCGCGGTGAGGCCGGAGAAGGTCGTCCTGGCGCCGGCGCAGGCGCCGTCTCAAGCGGCGATCGAGGGAATTATTCGTCAGGTCACCTATCACGGGGACGCCTCGCGTATCGTACTTGCGCTGAAGAACGGTGAGACGATGGTCGCGCTGGAGAGGAACGATCGTCAGTCGGGGGATCGGTCCGTTGGCTCGACGGTGTGGGCGCACTGGGCGCCGGAAGACATGAGAGTGTTCGCACAATAGAAAGCCACGCGCGATAAGCTCTGCGCGGGCGACAATTCCTTTCGGCGCAGGCGTCGGAGCCTTTGGTCAGCGCGAAGTCTTCAGAAGCCGATCGCCTGATTCCATTTTTCCGTGAGACTCGTCATCTGCGGGACGATCTTTTCCCAGTCCACCAGATGTAGCTGCTCGGGCCTTGGGATGCGTGCGGCAATGCGAGCATCGATCTCTGCTTTGGTGCTCGTGGGAAGCGCCACCACGCCACGGCTGAAATTCTCTTGTGCCTCTTTGGCAAGGGCAAAGTTGATGAATTTCTTGCAGAGCTCGATGGACTTGCTGTTCTTGACGATGTGCAGTGACGCGGCGCCCGCCATCGCTCCGCTTTTAGGATAGAAGAAAGTGACCGGTTTTCCGGCATCGATCACGGCATAGGGAGAAATGTTGGTTTGCATCGGGCAAACCCAGGCTTCTCCCGAGCCAAGCAGATTGACGACGTCCGCGCCGCTTTTGACGAATTGCTTTAAGTTAGGCTTCAACTCCTTGAGTTTCTTAAATGCCGGTTCGAGATTTTGTTCGCTGCCGCCAGCGAGTTTCGCCGTCTGAACCAGAAACTCCCAAGAGCCAAACACGCCGATCTCGGGGATAGCGACCTTGCCGGCCAATCGCGGATCCCAGATATCTTCCCAATCGGTAATCGGACTTGGAACAAGGTCGTGCCGGTAGGCGATGCCATAGCCAACGGCGCTGACGGCCACACCGGTTCTCTTGTACGTGTCGTAAAACAGCGGATTGACGTCCTTGATGTTCGGAATGTCATCAGCCGAGAGCGGTATGCTCAGTCCTTCAACCGTCATCCGGATGCTGTCCGGGAAGGGGAGGAGCAGCATGTCGATCTCTGGATTTCGCCTGTTGACCTTCGCGTTCGTCAGCCATTCGCTTGAGCTTCCGAGTTTCAGCCGCACGTCGGCGCCGTCTGCGCTGGCAAATGGCGTAACGAAAGCCTTTCGGTATTCCCGCTCATAGACGCCGCCGAACACGGTTGAGACAAAGCCTCCCGTCTCGGCAAAGGCCGGCGCCGCAAAGCCCGATGCCGCGAGTGCGGCGGTTCCTTTCAATAACCGTCTGCGCGAAAGCGATGACTTTTCGAACGGACCCATGGCGCTCCTCCCAGTCAAAACCGGCGATCGGCAGTTTGAAAGAGAATTGAGCACAATTCAACAGCTGCGATCCGCCTATTTCGTCCGAAATGACGCCGCTACAAAGCGCCTGGAATAATCGGAGATGGATTAAGCAACCGGAATACCTGCTAATTTGACTGGAATTGGGCCGTGCGGAGGGCTTAACAGTGCGACAAGAGGTGTCATTATTTTCGCTGACGAGCAGACGTTAGTGCGGCGGCAATTTTGGTCAGATTAAATTTTTCTTGTTTCACGGGATTGATCAAGTTAGGAAGAGGATGTGAGTTGCTAAGGCTTGTTGGGGCGCGTCATGTAGACCCGCGCGGACAGGACTTGAGGGAGAGCGCACATGGCCGACAAAAAATCCCAGATGCATCTTGCTCTTTTCGCGATCGGTACGGGGCATCACGTCTCCGGATGGAGGCTCCCTGAAGCCGAGGCGGGGGCGCTCGATTTTCAGTTCTTCCGCGAGATCGCACAGACGGCAGAACGTGGAAAGTTCGACATGTTCTTCCTTGCCGATGCCTTGAGCGCGGCGACGAGCCAGCACCCTTCTTACGTTGTTCGCCTTGAGCCCATAACGCTGCTCGCCGCGCTAACGACCGTCACCAGCCGCATTGGGTTGGCTGCAACCGCCATTTCGACCTACACCGAGCCGTACAATCTTGCGCGGTATTTCGCTTCACTCGATCATTTGAGCGGTGGTCGAGCCGCCTGGAACGTGGTCACCGGCGCATTCCCCGAGGCAGCCGACAACTTCGGAAGGACGCCGCATCCGGATCATTCCACCCGTTATGCGATGGCCGATGAGTTTCTCAATGTCGTAAAGGGGTTGTGGGACAGTTGGGAAGACGGTGCGCTCGTCGCCAACAAGCAGACTGGCCAGTACCTGGACACATCGAAGCTCCACGTGCTGGATCACGATGGTCCCCACTATCGGGTGAAGGGGCCTTTGAATACGACTCGTCCGCCTCAAGGGCATCCGGTTATCATTCAGGCGGGTGCTTCCGACACCGGTCGGGACTTCGCGGCAAAAGTGGCTGAGGTCGTCTTTGCGGTTCAGCAGGACCTCGAAACTGCAAAAGCATTTCGCAAGGATATGCGCACGCGGGCCGAAAGCTTCGGCCGCGATCCAAATTCGATGAAGCTCTTGCCGGGCGTATCGCCGATTGTTGCGGACACCGAAGAAGAGGCCAAGGCAATCGTCGAGAAGCTTGGCCAGTTCGCCGATCCGGTCACGGCTTTGCGCATCTTGTCCGAACGTATAGGTCACGATCTGTCAGGCTATTCGTTGGACGAGCCGGCGCCGACTTTCCCGCCGTCGAGCAAGATGCAGGGGCATTCGATCAACCTGGCCAGAATGGCCAAGGAATATAAAATGACGCTACGTCAGCTTCGCGACTACGCGATGGCCGCGCAGGGGCATCGCTTGATCTGGGGTACGCCGGAGCGGATCGCCGACGAAATGCAGACCTGGTTCGAAGAAGGGGCGGCGGACGGCTTCGTTATCATGCCCGCTTATTTCCCGGGGGCGTTGGACTCATTCGTCGATCGCGTCATCCCGATCCTTCAAAAGCGCGGCATCTTTAGAACTGACTACGAATCCACGACGCTTCGCGGACATCTCGGCCTGTCGCGTCCTCCTCATGCCGCGGCCGCAGGGTTCGACACTCGTCGTGAAACGGCGGCGCGGGGCTGACCGGCCAAGAGGTGTTTTTCGTTTCCGGGCGAGCGCTTCACGCCGGTCTCGGCGCAACGAAAGCCGGCGCTTGCGTTCGTCGCGAGCGCTGACGCCGTTTGGCTCCTGGTTTTCGGAAGAACCGCACATTTGCAGCGGATCGTAGCCGCGGGTACGAATATAGTCTGGTTTGGTTCCAATGCAGAAGTTCTAGATCGATGAAACCTGCTCCATTCGTTTACCACCGACCCTCAAGCGTCAGTGAAATGCTGGCGTTGCTTGAAGAGCACGGAGATGACGCAAAGGTCCTGGCGGGCGGGCAGAGTCTTGTCGCCGCGATGAATTTTCGGCTCGCGCGGCCGTCGATGTTGATCGACGCTAATCAGCTTGCAGAACTGTCGGCTGTTAAGGTCGACGGCGATCATCTTGTGATAGGTGCGCTGACCCGGCATGCGGCCTTTCATAAGCCGGTGGTGGATCATCCGATCGGCCACCTGCTTTCGCGCGTGGTCAGATTTATCGCTCACTATCCCATTCGGCAGCGCGGTACATTCGGCGGCAGCCTTTGCCACGCTGATCCGGCTTCCGAGTGGTGCCTCGTTGCGACGGTGCTCGATGCGGAGATGCTCATCGAGAGCAGCAGCGGCAAGCGGCGTGTGCCGGCCAGGGAATTCTTCAAAGGGACGTTCACCACGACTTTGAAGTCGAACGAACTTCTCACCCATATACGCCTGCCCCTGGGCAATCGGGCCCTTAAGGGAGGATTTTACGAGTTCTCCCGGCGGGCGGGAGATTTTGCACTTGCAATGGCGTTGGTCACGCTGGAATGCGACGGCTCACGCATCAAGGCCGCCCGTCTCGGTCTGGGCGGCGTGGCAGACCGGGCCTTGAGGCTCGATGCTCTCGAAGCGAAGTTGGTTGGGCAGAACGCCGACGAGTCGACGTTCAAGGCCATCGCTGCGGAAGCGTCCAATTCCATCACGCCCACGAGCGACATCCACGGATCAGTTGAATATCGCAAAGATCTCATCAAGGCCGTATTGTCGCGAGCGCTTTCAGAGGCTGCCACATGAGTTGGGTCGGCCGCTCGCTTCCGAGATTGGAGGATCCTACTCTCGTTAGAGGAGCCGGCAACTTCGTAGCTGACATCGCCCGCGGTGCGGCGTCGGTACGCTTTGTCAGGAGCCCGGTGGCAAGCGGGACGATTGTCGGCATCGAGAAGCCGGAGGACGGCATCGTCTTCACGGCCGCGGACCTTGACGGGGTCAAAGGCATCAAGCCGATTTTGCACCGACCGGACTACGTACCGGTCGAGCAACCTCTGCTCGCAAGAGATCGCGTCGTTTTTGCCGGTCAGGCCGTTGCCGTCGTCGTAGCGGATGATCACGCAGCCGCCGAAGATGTCGCCGAGCAAGTCTTCGTCGATATCGAGCCAGTCGATGCTATCCTGGACGTCGATCTTGCCTTGGAAGACGGGGCCCCCGTGGTCCATGAACAGGCGCCCGGCAACGTTCTGGTCGAGGGCAAGATGCGGACCGCCGGCCTCGACAGTGTGCTGGAACAAGCCGCCACGAAGATCACGATGGAAATCCGTTCGCGGCGTCAAGCGGCGATGCCGCTCGAGACGAGAGGCGGTGTCGCGCAATACGAACGTGTGACCGGCAGGGTCACACTGTTCGCCTCCGTCCAGATGCCGCACATGCTGCGGACCGGCATTGCCGACGTGCTGGGAATTGCAGAGGCCGATCTTCGCGTCGTGGCGCCTGACGTCGGCGGCGGATTTGGCCAGAAGATGTCGCTGTTTCCCGAATACGTGATCCTGGTCTGGCTCGCCAAACGTCTCAAGCGAGACCTGGCGTGGATCGAGGACCGCCGCGAAAACCTGATGGCCTCGACCCATAGCAGGGACCAGGCTTTCACGGTGACGGGCGCTTTCTCTTCCGACGGGAAGCTGCTCGGCGTCGAGGCCGACATGCGCAGCAATGTCGGTGCATTTTCCTGCTATCCCGTGACCTGTGGTGTCGAGCCCTTGATGGCGCTCGCGGAGTTGCCCGGACCTTACGCTTTCAAGGAATATGGAGCGCGATCGCGCGGGGTCACCACTAATACTTGCATGATGGCGCCATACCGCGGCGTTTCCCGGCCGACGCTGACGTTCTCGATGGAGCGGATGATGGACGCGGCGGCACGGCGGCTCGGAATCGATCCGGTCGAAATTCGCCGCCGGAACCTGGTCGATACGTTCCCCTACCGCTCGCCAACCGGCCTCGTCTACGACGAAGGATCGTATCGGGCGACGATGGAAGCCGCAGTTGCGGCTATCGACTTGCCGGCATTTCGAGAACGCCAAAGCAAGGAATGGGAGAGAGGGCGCTATCTCGGCTTCGGGCTCTCCGTTTTCAACGAGCGTACCGGCTACGGAACGCCGGCTTACGCGGCCCGCGGCATGGAGATCGTTCCCGGATATGAAATCGTCGACTGCTCGATGGACCCGTCAGGCCATGTGAATGTTCGGATCGGGTCGTCACCGCACGGGCAAGGCCTCAAGACGAGTCTGGCGCAATTGGTTGCCGACGAACTCGGAGTGACGCCGCAGAACGTCAGGATCATCGCCGGAGACACGGACGCAACCCCATATGGCTGGGGTACATTCGCCAGCCGGTCGCTGGTCATCGGCGGCGGCGCTTGCAAACTTGCATCCGCCAAAATCGCAGTGAAGTTGAAGGTGATCGCCGCGACCCTTCTGGAATCGGAGGCCGACAATATCGATCTGGACGATGGATTGGCCAAGGTTCGCAACAGCAACAAAAGCATGCCGATCCCGGAACTCGCACGCGCTGCCTATCATCAAAGCCACAAGTTCGCGGGCGTCACTCCCGGATTACACGAGAACGCGGTCTACGATCCCGCAGGCACATTTTCGAACGCCTGCCATGCTTCGATCGTCGAGGTGGATATCGAAACAGGCCGGGTGAAGATCGAACGATTTGTCGTCGCCGAGGACGCCGGCATTCTCGTCAATCCCATGATCGTGGACGGACAAATCTGCGGCGGCGTCGTACAGGGCATTGCGAACGCGCTTTACGAAGAGATCGTCTATGACGAAGTAGGAAATTGTCTCACCACCTCGCTTGCGGACTTTCTGCCGCCTACGATCCAGGAAGTTCCGACGATCGAAATTCTGCACAGCTGCACGTTATCCGACGCGACGATCACCAAAGCAAAAGGCGTGGGCGAGGGCGGCCTCATTGGCGCGCCCGCCAGCGTCATTAATGCGATCGTTGACGCTTTAACGCCGTTCGGCGTCGAAATCTTCGAGATGCCCGCCACGCCACAGCGAATTCTGGACCATATCAGGGGAAAGAGACTGACATGACTGATAAGGTCTCAATCGTTCTTCAGGTCAACGGATCTTCCTATCCGGTTTCCGTGGAGCCGCGACGTAGTCTGGCCGACGCCTTGCGGGAGGATTGCGGTTTGACCGGAACGCATCTCGGATGCGAGCACGGCGTTTGCGGCGCCTGCACCGTTCTGGTCGATGGAAAGCCCGTCCGGGCATGTCTCATGTTCGCCGTTCAGGCGAGCGACGTGGAGGTGCGCACGGTCGAGGGGCTCGCGAACGGCGACGAGCTTCATCCATTGCAAAAGCAATTCTGGGAGAACCACGGATTGCAGTGCGGCTTTTGTACGCCTGGCTTCCTGATGCTGGCCGTTGGCGCGCTGGAAGCGGATCCAGACATGTCCGAAGAGGAGTTGCGCGAGGTTCTCTCCTCGAACCTGTGTCGTTGCACCGGCTATCAAAACATCATCAAGGCGGTGAAGCTCGCCGCGGCCGAGATGCGTAAATGAACTCTGTTGGCCGCTCGCTCAAGCGGATAGAGGACAGGCCGTTACTCCTTGGTCGGGGGAAGTTCGCGGCCGACTATCATTTCGACGGCCAGTTGGTGATGCGGGTTGTCCGGTCACCTGTCGCGTTTGGTCGTATTCTATCGGTCGAGGTCGACGATGCCCGGGCAATGCCCGGGGTTGTCGCTGTTTGGACAGCCGCCGATATCGCCGATATCCCGCCGATCGATTTCCGGATGACCCGGATCAAGGGTCTCGAACCTTATCGACAGCCTGTTCTGGCACGGGATTACGTACGTTATGTCGGCGAGCCGGTCGCTGTCGTCTTTGCCGAAGACGTCTACCAGGCCGAAGATGCGGCAGATCTCGTGTTTTGCGACATCGAGGAACAGAAAGCCCATCTCGACGCGACGGCACCGCCTGTCCCGTTTATGCCGCAAACGCTGCCCGGCGTACTCAGCGAGCCTGCGGTCATTACGAAATCGTACGGCGATCTTGGCAAGGCCTTTGCCGACGCGAAACACATCGTCGAACTCGATGTTGCCGTAGGTCGCCATACCGGTGTGCCCATGGAAACGCGCGGTGCGCTCGCGGTACACGATCGCGATACCGGTGTGCTGATGATGTACGGCGCCGCCAAGGTGCCGCATTACAATCGCGATGCGATCGGCCGCATGCTGCAATTGCCGGCCGGTGCGATCGAACTGAGCGAGGGGCATGTCGGCGGTGGTTTTGGAATCCGTGGCGAGCTCTACCCGGAGGATGTGCTGGTTTGCGCCGGAGCCCTTCGCTTGGGCAGGCCGGTCAAGTGGATCGAAGACCGCCGCGAGCATCTGCTCGCTGCCAACCACGCGCGGGACCAGGTCCACAGGATGCGCGCGGCGGTCGACGACCAGGGATTCATTCTGGGTCTGGAAGACGAGTTCTTCACCGACCAGGGCGCTTATGTTCGCACGCATGGCGGCACGGTCTCTGACCTTTCCGCAGCACTTTTACCGGGGCCGTATCTTATCCCGGCCTATCGCGTCAACGGACACATCCGTCTAACCAACAAAACGCCCGCCGGCACCTATCGCGCGCCAGGTCGATACGAGACGACGTTCGCTCGCGAGCGCCTGATGGATACGATCGCGCATCGGCTGGGTCTGGATCTTGTCGAGGTCAGGCGCACTAATCTCATTCCCGAAGAGAGAATGCCTTACGATCGGAAAATCGACGCGATAGGCACTGCGGTCGTGTACGACGCGGGAAAATACCACGACCTGCTGACCAAAACACTGGATCACGTTGGCTACGAACAGTTGCGTGCCGAGGCGGCCGACCGTCGCTCGAAGGGAGAGCGGGTCGGCATCGGGGTAGCGTTGTTCATTGAAAAAAGCGGGCTGGGTCCGCGCGATCTGGTGCGAGCAAGGTTGCTCAAGGATGGCTCGATCGAGGTTATCACCGGCGTGGCATCGATTGGACAGGGCGTAGAGACAGTTATAGCCCAGATATGCGCCGAATCCCTGTCCGTGGAAATCGAGCAGATCCAGGTCGTTCACGGGCAGACGTCGCGCATCGAAATCGGGCTTGGAGCATTCGCTTCGCGCGTCACGGTAATGACCGGTTCGGCCGCACAAATCGCTGCTCAAGCGCTACGCGACAAAATATTGAGTATATCGGCGGTCCTCATGCAGAAAGAAGTCGGCGAGCTGATGCTTATCGACGGAATGGTGCGGCACAGGGAATCGAATACGACCCTCCAGCTTGTTGAAATCGCCGAACAGACGCCTGACCTTATCGAGGCTGAAGGCGTTTTCACCGCCGACCACATGAATTATCCGTACGGCGTCCATGTCGCGAAAGTCCGCGTGGATCCCGAGACATGCGGCGTGAAGGTTGAACGGTACGTGGTCGGGTATGAAGTTGGACGCGCTATCAACCCGATGCTCGTGCACGGTCAAATAGCCGGGGCCGCCGTCCAGGGTATCGGCGGAGCGCTTCTCGAAGAGTTCGTTTACGATCAGGCAGGGCAACCGCTTGCGACGAGCTTTGCCGACTATCTCATGCCGACAAGTAACGAAACGCCGACGATCGAAATGTTCCTGCGGGAAGATTGCCCCAGTCCGCAAAACCCGCTTGGGGTACGTGGCGCCGGGGAAGGCGGGTTGACGGCTGTCGGAGCTGCGATCGGCGCTGCAGTTGACGATGCGCTGCAATCACCGGGGTTGGTCGATTGCCTCCCGATAGGACCGAGCAAATTACACGCAATGGTTCGGCAATATCCCAAAGGCCGTTAATCGCCCCTCAGATTGATCCAAAGCGTCCGAACGCGTTTCGATCCGTTATTCCAAAACCTGTGAGGCCGTTTCGATTCAAACGCGATGAGGTCGCCAGCTTTCAGCTGGTAAGTCACGTTCTCGAGTTCGATCGTCAGCATGCCCTCAAGCACGAATCCGTACTCGAAACCGCTGTGGGAGCCCCGTTTCAGCGAACTTCCGGTCTCCGGTTCATATTCGTTGATGGCAAGCGAAATTCCGCGCGACCGATCCTCCCGCAGTACACGTCGAATGACGTTCTGTGCGGTCTTTACGAAGGGCTGATCGCTTGCCCGAATAACGATGCGTTCCTCGTCCGGCGGGTTCGATACGATGAGATCCGACATCGTGACGTTGAGGGCATTGGAGATGACAATAAGGGATTGGATCGACGGTGCGGCCCGCCCACGTTCGACCAAGCTCAACATGGAGGGGCTTAGGTCAGTGATTTCAGCGAGGTCCTGGAGCGTCATCTCTCGCTCCTGCCGAAGGTTGCGCAAGCGGTTCCCGATCGCCGCAACCACCGCGTTCGATGTTTCCTCAATACGCTCGGTTGCCATGCGCTTAGTGCGAGCCACTTGAATTGACCTTTTCCATGATTTTTTGCCCCAAAACCAACGACGGCGTTAAACCAACTGGGATTGCGTTTTTCAATTTAGTTATATAGATTTGAACCCAATTGAAAGGGAGCAAAACCAACATGAGTGAGTTGATTCAAGTTGTCGACACAGCGCATTCCCCAGAGATACCTATCGTGGATGGCCACGGCAACGCCAAAGTCGTCGTTTGGCCCGGGATGGGAGCTCGCCATCGCACTTTTCAAGTAATTAATTTGGGTGAAAATTCTAAGACCATTCAATTTTGCCATCCCGTAAGCGATGCAGCCTACTACGTCATCAAGGGGCAGGGCACGGTGTTGGACCTCAGCACGGGTCAGTCACAAGAGCTGGGCGAGGGCGGGATGGTCCATATCGACGCAAAAGATCGTTACCAGTTCGTCGCGGGTGCAGCCGGAATGGAGCTGCTCGGTGGCCCTTGTCCGGCGGACGCGAGTTTTTACGCGACTTTGAAGGTGTGAAGGGGCATCCATGGCAATCAGAGTATTCCACCGAGACAGCCCTACTTTGCGTCTGCCCTTCATTTCCAAGGATGCTCGGTTTGTGGTCTGGCCAGGTACGGGGGCCTGGACCGCAAATCTGAACTACGTCGTGCTTGAGCCGGGTGAAGCAAACGTCCCGCATATTCATACGATTTCGGAAGACACGATCTTCATTCTGAAGGGTGCAGGGACAATCCACGACTATACCAACGATGTCCATCTGCCTTTCCACGCAGGCTGCGCTGTGCACGTTCCCGTCGGAGTCAAGCACGCTGTTGCCGCCGACCTCGGCGTGGAGATTGTCAGCGTTGGCGGACCTGCGCCGGCGGACGTTCCGCTCCTGAAGAAGGTCGGTGCGCTGGCAGCGGACGCGGAGCCGCCGAGGCGGTGAAGATCACCGTCGTCAGAAGCATTTGCTCCTTCGGCAAATCGCCGTCGATCAAGTGCTCTGATGATTCTGGAGGCCAGTTATGGAAATCAAGCAAAACTTCATTGTTTCCCAGCCGCTCCCCGCCGTGTGGAGCTTTTTCCACGACGTCCCGAGCGTCGCCAGGTGTCTTCCCGGTGCGGAATATCTTGGCACCAAGGACGATGGTTCAATCAGCGGGAAGGTTTCCGCCAAGGTAGGGCCTTTTCAAGCAAGCTTCGAGGGAGAAGCGAAGGTCAAATACGATGAGGACGCCAAGAAGGTTGAGTTCGACGGCAAGGGCGTCGACCGAAAAGGCGCCAGCAGAGGCAAGATGTCGATGCTATGCACGCTTGTCCCCGATGGAAGCGCGACGCGAGTAGATATCGCTGCCGATGTCCAGCTCTCCGGTAGCATCGCCCAGTTCGGCAGGACCGGGCTGCTAACCGAGATCGCCAATCAACTCGTTGCGGAATTCGTGAAGAATTCCGAGACCGAACTCGGCAGTAGAAACGCGCCGGCGGGTGCAGTTTCAACAGGCCCGGACAATCCGGCTTTGAACAGTTCGAGCGGGTCCGGAGCCGTCAAACCACTCAACACAACCTCGCTGTTCTTCGCTGCCTTGAAGGCCTGGTTTGCTTCCTTCTTCAAAAAGGCTGCGTAATCCACCTCGAAAAAAAGGAAATCGCACGATGAAAATCGTCGACATGTCTCATCTGATGAATGTGCACACGCCGGGCTGGGTCGGATACGCCGGTAACAAGATGTATTATGCGCAGAACCTGCAGACGATCCATATCGTCGCGCAGCGGATCGATACGGCGCTACATGTCGGAACTCACATTGACGGCGCCATGCATGGGACCGACGGCATGGGCGACATGGCCTCCTATCCGATGGACTTCCTGGTGGGCCCTGGCGCTGTGGTCGATGTGTCCAAACACATGGACGACTGGGCGGTCATCACGCCTGAGATGATCGAAAGCGCGCCGGTCGAAGTCAAGGACGGCGACATCCTGATCATTCACACCGGCTGGCATCGCTATTGGGAAGGCAAGCCACAGCAGGACCTGGTAAAGTACTTCTGCATGCATCCCGGCGGAAAGCAGGAACTGCTCGACTGGATGTTGAAAAAGAAGATCAAGTGGTTCGGGATCGATTGCGGTTCAGGCGATCACGCCATGAACACAACGATCCGCCGTATGCGCCCGGACCTGGCGAAGCAGTTCGAGGAGAAGGTCGGAATGAGCTGCGACCAGTTTTTCGGGAAAAATTCGTATACCCACAAACGTTCTGGCCGAAAGGTCGTGGAGGATTATTTCCCGTTCCACTCGCAGGCTTTCCAGGAAGGCCTCATCCACGCGGAAAACGTCGGCGGCGATATCGAGCTGATGCTGAATCAGCGTGCGGTGATCGGCGCGTTCCCGTGGCGTTACGAAGGGTTGGAAGCCTGCCCGTGCCGTATCGTCTGTTTCCAGGGCGTTGAAGAGAAGGTCGAAGCTGTCGGCGATGTTGCAAGGGCGATCTTCGGGCCGCGGCAAATTCCCTCGGGCATGATGTCGGGCGGCCCGGACGGACGCTAACGTCAGCAAGCAAAAGGGGGGCCTCTCGGTCCCTCTTTTCATTTGCAGGAAGGTATCCCGGCGCTGCAAGCTCGCGGTCAAGCAGCTACTTCTGGCTTTGCCAGCACTTCAACAAATCTGAACCAAGGTTTCCGAGGCTCGATCGAAAAAATAGCTGGTTTCACGAAGATCTTCCAAACAACGACGGAGGAAATCACGATGGACCTTCAACTCAAGGGTAAGACCGCACTGGTGACCGGTGGCAGCGAAGGCATCGGGCGTGCGATCGCGGAAGTGCTGGCGAAAGAGGGCGTCGACGTCTCTATCTGCGCCCGGCGCAAGGAGCCGCTGGAGGCTGTCGCCAAGGAGCTCAGCGCCGCAACAGGACGCAAGGTGGTTGCCATCCCGGCAGATCTCACCAAGGACGCAGACGCCGCCAACTTCGTTAAAGTCAGCGCGGAAAAACTCGGCCGCATCGACATCCTGGTCAACAACGCCGGCTCGGCGCCCGGAGGCGTCATAGAAACGCTTTCGGAAGACGCATGGGCCCAAGCGCTCCAACTCAAGTTTATGGGCTACGTTCGCTGCCTCCGATATACACTTCCCATTATGGTCAAGCAGGGCCGCGGTCGGGTCGTGAACTTGATTGGCAATGATGGCGTCAAGCCATCCTATTGGGAAATAGCCCCCGGCGCTGCGAATGCGGCCGGACAAAATCTGACCAAAGCCCTTGCTGCCCAGTATGGCAAGCACGGCATTTCGTTCGTGGCGGTCAACCCGGGGCCGGTTCGAACCGAACGCTGGGATGGCCTCGTGAAGGCGATGTCGAGAGATATGGGGATCTCGTACGAAGAAGCCGACAAGCTGGCGCCTTCCGCCATTCCCATGGGTCGGATCGCGGAGCCCGTCGAGTGTGCCAACCTTGTCGCCATGCTTGCTTCGCCGCTGATGCACTACGTCAATGGAACGATGATCGAAATAGATGGTGGCCAGGACAAGCCATTGATGGATCGCGTTCGAGATCGTTGAGAATCGTTTGAAGACGGTCGGGGTTATCCAAGACCGTCAAATTCGAAATCGATGACGGCTCGAACCAGTTGGGGAAGAGAAGGTGTAAGGCCACGTTTTAAACGCTACGTCCGGACTGTGGGGGACAAATGGATAGGTCGGTTCACGTAACCGTTGGAGAAAAGCTGGCAAGCGAAGGTGCAGTTGGTTCGGGGGAGCTCGTAGAGCTTCGCTACGGTGTAGATGATAAACCTCCTCCGCTGCGCCTGATGTTATACGGGCTGCAACACGTCCTGATCATGTTTTCCAATGTGATGGTGACGCCGCTGGTTCTCGGCCAGATGCTCGATCTGTCCATCGACCAGCGCTACGACCTGTTTTCCGGCGTTATGCTTGGCTGCGGTATTGGAACCGTGATCTCATCGATCGGTGTGTCCTGGATCGGTGCCAGGCTTCCTCTTTTGCTCGGCACCTACACGCCGTATCTCGGTCCAACTATCGCTATCGGAAAGGTGCAGGGTTTAGGTGCAGTCACGGTAGCGATGCTCATGGGCGGATTGATGCTGCTCATCATCAGCCCGATCATCGGCAAACTGCGCTCATTATTTCCCCCGGTTGTCATCGGGATTATTCTGGTGGTTACCGGACTGTCGCTTATGAAAATTGCGACGAACGTCGCGCTTGGAGCCAATACGGCCTACTACGGAAAGCCGATAACGCTCGCCTTTCTTTTGGGCAGCATTCTCCTGATAGCTTTCGTCGCAAACCTCAGAAACAAGCACGTAAAATCCCTCTCCGTTTTGATCTCCGTCGTCATTGTTTACTTCGCGGGGCTTGCCGCCGGTCTTGGAAATATCGGCGCAATCAATGACGCGCCCTGGATTCGACTCCCGACCTTTTTGCCCTATGGCTTGGCGTTCCCCGAATCCGCCGGATTGAGCACGATCCTGATCGATCACCTCGTGGCGGCGGTGTACACCATGAGCATTACGCTCGCTTTATGCGCCATGGTGGGAGTTGAACAATCAGATCGCCGGATTCGAGGCGCCGTCGCAGGCGATGGTCTTGGGTCAATTTTCTCCGCAATATTCGGCGGCGTGTCGTTGATTTCGTACGACCAAAACGTGGGGGCAATCTCTCTAACGGGTGTCGCAAGTCGCTTTGTTGTTGCGGCCGCAGGAGTAATTCTGATTGTTCTGGGATTCTTCCCCAAGCTTGGAGCGGTTGTCGGTGTCATCCCGACCTTTCTATTAGGGGGGACGCTATTGTTCATGTTTGGAATGATCGTCGTCGTCGGCATCAAGATACTTTCTGCCGCGCGCATCACCCATCGCGACACGCTCTGCATCGCGATATCGGTCGGTCTCAGCGTGATCACGAGCTTCGCACCGGCCACTGTGTTCGAGACCTTTCCGCCATTGGTTAGAATCATTGCGTCCGACGGCATGGTGGTCGGAACGCTGGTGGCTGTTCTGCTGAATTTGGCTATGCCGGGCGATCGGGTCCGCGCCGCTGAACGGGCTGCATGACCGGCGTGGAGTTTGCGATAGCGCACGCCCAAGGAGTGCCGTTGAGACCGGCTTGCAATCGCGGCGGGCCAATAATTGGCGAGACTTCATGATGCAAGCAAAGCCCTATCTGACACCCGGAAAGATCGGATCGTTAACTCTGAAGAACCGGCTCATTCGGGCTGCCACTTCCGAGACGATGGCCACCGAGGCTGGCGAGGTAACTGATCAGCTGATCGAGCTCTACTCCGATCTGGCAATGGGTGGCGCAGGGCTGATCATAACCGGGCACGTCTATGTCTCTCGCGATGGTCAATGCTCACCGCGACAAACGGGTGCTTACGACGACACTTTGATTCCCAGGCTTAAAGCGCTCACGCAGGCGGTACATCGTCACGGCGGAGTAATCTTCGCGGAGCTTTCGCACGCCGGATCTCAATCGGCGATGCCAGATGTCCTTCCGCTTGCGCCGTCCGGTTCAGAGAACGCAATATTCAAGACCAAGGCCAAAGAAATGTCCGTCGCGGACATTGAGAGAGTCATTGCCGATTTCGGGAGCGCAGCGCGGCGAGCCCGAGAGGCCGGATTCGACGGGATCCATCTGCATGGCGGAAACGGCTACCTGATATCGCAATTTGCTTCGCCCATCACAAACCGCCGAACTGACGACTGGGGTGGAAGTCTGCAAAATCGCGCACGGTTTGTTGCGTCAGTGTATGAAGCGGTCCAGCAGTCGGTCGGGCCGGACTTTCCGGTGACGGCCAGACTGGGGATTGCAGACGCTGTTCCTGGCGGCCTGGAAGAAGCCGAAGGGCTCGCAATCGCCAAACAGATGGCCGAGCGAGGACTGGCTGCCATAGAGGTCAGCTATGGCATTATGGATTCCTATTTGCGCAACATCCGACCTTACGTCGCCGTATCAGCCAGAAGGGCATTTGAAGACTGGCTATTACCAAGACTTTGGCGTCCATCA
Organism: uncultured Alphaproteobacteria bacterium; assembly: GCA_963788885.1. Classification (GTDB taxonomy): domain Bacteria; phylum Pseudomonadota; class Alphaproteobacteria; order Rhizobiales; family Xanthobacteraceae; genus Bradyrhizobium. Next base: position 537,380 of record CAWBIR010000008.1, read on the forward strand.
GGTCAGCAAGCTTACTACCGGCCCTTCGCCCGCGAACTGAAAAAGATATGCGACATTCCCGTGATTTTGGTTGGCGGCATACGCACGGCGGAGGTGATGTCTGACGTTATCGGTTCTGGAGAAGCCGACTTTCTTTCGCTGGCACGGCCGTTCATCCGCCAGCCGGACCTGCCTCATCAGCTTGCCGCTGGCCAGCAGGGAGTAGCTTGCGTTTCGTGCAATATGTGTCTGTCAAACGACGGATACGAACCACTGCAGTGTTGGCGCAAGAAGCCGCGCGACATGCTCCGTCATCTGGCTCGGAAGGTCAGAAACGCGGTCGGCTAAAGTTTGATCATTGGCTAGCGCGGCGGTGGTGAAAAATGCACCGGGTTGCGGGTATACTGCACTTTAAGCTCGATCTCGTAGCCATCGGGGTCGCGGATATAGATGGAAGTGCCGAAACCACGAGCCCCGTATACTTCCATAGGACCCATGAACACAGGGTGGCCCTTGCGTTCGACATGCTGGATGAGCTCGTCGAGATCGGCGTCAACGCTCAGGCACAGAGTGCTCGATGCCGCGCGCGGCCGGCGGCGGCAGCGTTTCACCGGGCTTGATCGCAACCAGGTCGATCAGGTTGTCGCCGCAGCGGACCTGGTGAAGTCCGATCCGCTCAAAGATACGCTCAACTCGCAGGCCGAGCACATCCTGGTAGAAGCCGACCGTTCGCGCCATGTCGGTCACACGAAACACGACATGGTCGATGCCTAGGAATTTCGCCGGGATCGTCATGGGCCTACTCCTTGCCGCTGCCAGAAGGAAACACGCACTGCCGGCGAGACTAAACAAGGATGGTCTGGCAGCAAGATCAGCTTTTTTGATGCACGGGCCGGCGGGAAGGCCGCCTGGTTCCGCTCAGGATCAGGAAAACTGAAGCAGGGGCGCGCCAATAATAATTGCGATGCCGCTTGTAGCTGCCTTCTAATCCCGGGACTGGCGGGCAAATCGTTCGCCGAAGGACCGTGATCGCGCGTGCTGGACTCTACGATCAAATCGCAAGACGGAGGGGTGTGCGAGTCGCTCTGCGACTTCGCCGAAGCGCTCGATTTCGCGAACCTTCCGCACGACGTTCGAGAGCAAAATAAACTCGCAATCCTTGATATTTTTGGCAACGCGATTGCCGGTGCTCATTGTGCGGAAGGCGAGCGCGAGATTCGCAGCTACGCGCTCGGGACAAGTTACGGCGGCCGCTCGACCTTATGGGCGACAGGGGAGCGATGCGCGCCGGGACTGGCGGCGCTGGTCAACGCCACCAACGCCCGCGGCCTCGACTACGATGACATCATCCCGTTTCCGCAGATTCACGTCTCTGTGCACGTTATCCCGGCCTTGGCAGCACTTGCGGAGGATCGCAAAGGTACGGTGACAGGGCGTGACTTCCTGACGGCGGCGGTGGTGGGATGCGAGCTGCAGGCCAGGCTGACCCGTGCCATTGCGCCATTCTTCGGCAGCGGTCTGCCGTCGCTCTTGTCCAGCCAGATCTTCGGCTACTTCAGCGCGGCGCTGGCTTGCGCACGCCTGATGCAACTTGATTCCCGTGTGAGCCGGAGCGCACTCGGTCTTGCCCTGATGCATGCCGCTGGGACCGAGGAAATGGTCGTCCACGCGGCTCGAAGCATGGGGAAGATGCTCTATGCGGGGTTCAGCAACCAGGGCGGATTGCAATGCGCCATGATGGCGGCATCCGGCATCGAGGCGGAAGGTGAGCCGCTGACCGGTCAGGCAGGCCTGTTTGCCGCACTTTACGGCGGAAAATTCGACGCAAGCGCGCTGACCGATAAGCTTGGTTCGGAATTTTACTCCTTGAACCGGTGTTTCAAGTCGGCTCCGGGAACCCTGGCGGCGCATTCCTTTGCGGAGGCCGCGATCTTGCTGAAGCGCGAGCTAGATGCGCCGATCGATGCCATCGAGAGGATCGTGCTGCATGTCGGTGGCTGGGGCCGCGCGATGTGCGAGCCGATCGACCTCAGGCGGCATCCAACGAGTGCGTCGGCCGCCATGAACAGCATTCCGTTCGTCGTTGCCAAAGCGGTGGCGAACGGGACGGTTGATCTTGCAGATTTTCAGCAAGCCGGCAGGGAACAAGCGGCCGCCCGCACGGTGGCCTCGCGTATTGACTATGATTTCTCGCCTGCGCTTTCGAAGGTCGACGGCCTTGAAGAAGCGACGGTCGAATTCATCCTGTCGAACGGGTCGACCGTCCGCAAGACTGTCCGGGTGCCGCTTGGGCATCCCGAGCGCCCGCTCTCGCGCGATCAGGCCATCGCCAAGTTCCGAAAAAATGCGGCCTTTTCCGATCGGCCTGACCTGGTGGCTAGGGCCGATCAAATCGTCGAGCGAGTTCTGCAATTAGAGAATGAACCGGATGTGGCCGCCTTCACCGGCGCCATGTTCGGCAACAACAAAGACGGAGCCGGAAGATGATCCCGAATTTCGATCAACTCATCCAGAATGACCTGATCCATCGCTCGGTCTATACCGATCGAGAGATCTTCGACCTGGAGATGGAATATATCTTCAACAGGTGCTGGGTCTATGTTGGTCATTCGGCCGAGATTCCCGAACCCGGCGACTACAAGACGACATTCATCGGCCGCAACCCGGTGATCGTTTCTCGATTGTCCGATGGAGGCATCACGCTTCTGATCAATCGCTGCCGGCATCGTGGCCCGATCGTCTGCCAGCATGAACTCGGAAACAGTCAGCATTTTCGCTGTCCCTACCATTCCTGGACCTACGATAATTCGGGAGCGCTGATTGGCGTGCCGATGCCCCAAGGCTACGGCCCAGGCTTCGACCGGGAGAAACTCGGACTGGCGAAGGTGGCGCGTGTCGCGCAGTACCAGGGCTTCATCTTTGGCTGCATGACCGAGGAAGGACCGTCGCTCGAGGAGTACCTGGGCGGCATCACGCGTTTCCTTGACGCTTATGCGGCCGTCTCCGCCTCGCGCAGGATCGAACTGTTCGAAGGGACACAGAAAGCGGGGTACAATGGCAACTGGAAATATCAACTGGAAAACGGCGTCGACCCCTATCATGTCGGCGCACTGCATTTGAGCGCGGTGTCGCCCGAAGCGATGAAGATCTATCGCCAGGGCACGGGTTGCGTCATCGCCATGGATGGACATGGCGTGACAGATCACACCGACTGGGGGCCGATGCCGGCCGACGCCAGCCTTTCCGGCGGCTTCAACCTCGTCATCTTTCCGAACCTGATCGTCTTGCGCAGCCAGATCCGGACGGTACGCCCGATCGCCGTCGACCGCACCGAGATCTATACGAATGTAGTGCGGCTCTCCGGCGTTTCGGAAGAGGTCAACCTCAAGCGCATGCGCGACCAGGAACTGGAGTTTGGCGCGGCCGGAACTTTCTTCACCGACGATCTCGAAATCTTCGAACGCACACAGGAGGGATTGCAGAGCGGCGCGGTGGAATGGCTGGTATTCTCACGGGGCCTCGATCGCGAAAGCATGAAGGGGGGCTACATGACGGGCGGCATGTCGGACGAGACGCAGCATCGCGGCATGTATCAGAACTGGAAGCGCCACATGATGGCCGCCTCATCCGCCATGATGGCCGCGGAGTGATCGATGCCCACGCCGAGAAGTGAAGTTGAAGATTTTCTCTATATGGAAGCCCGGCTCCTGGACAGCCGCCAGTTCGAAGAATGGATGGAGCTGTTCGCGGACGACGCGGTCTATTGGGTGCCTGCGGGCCGCGACGATATCGATCCCAGCCGTCATGTTTCGATCATCCACGACGATAAGACGCAGATGGCTGTTCGCGTCAAACGGCTGCGATCGGGCTTGGCCTTCGCGCAAGATCCTGCCTCGCGCGTGCATCGGCTGATCTCGAACATCCGCATTCTCTCCGAGGATGAGGCCGCGAACGCGCTTGAAGTCACGTGCATGATGCTGCTGGTCGAACTGGCCCGAAAAAAGCAGACCATTCACACGGCGTATTGCGAGTTCTCGTTGCTGACTAATCGTACACCATGGTCGATCCGCCGAAAGAAGGTCAATCTCTTGCGGAACGGCGAGGTGCTGGAATCCACGCCATTCCTGATCTAGGGGCACCAAATGACCAGACGATCGGATGACGAATGGATCATCGCTAACGAGTTTGCCCAGGTGCGGCTCACCATCGATACCAATGGCAATGATCCCCGCTTGTGCATTGAAGATCTGGCCACGGAGCGGCGGATCTATCTGGATGCCTTTGGCCTTGCGGGTCTGACGACCGCAACACCGGAAGAACTTGCACGCTACATGGACCCGAACCCGAGATCGGAGACGTGATCGAGGCGCCGACGATCGGTTCCGACATCTGGCGACATCAGGGGCCGATCCTGATTGCGGGCGCGCGGGTGCTCGATCCAGAAGGCGAGCTTCATCGTCCCGCTGTGCAGGACATCCTGATCGCAGACAGGGTTATCGTCGCGCTTGGCGAGGAGGCGAGGGGCAGGGGGCAAGCGGCGACGGTGTTTGACGCGCGCGGATTGATTGTGACGCCTGGCTTTGTCAACGCGCATTGTCATTCGCACGATACGCTATTGCGGGGTCTGTTCGAGCAGATGACGCTGGAAGCCTGGGGAGCGGTCGCGTTCCCCTTCAACTGGCCGTCCCGTCGAACAGCCGAGATCTCTGTCAGAACGCGGGCCCACGCGGTCGAATGCCTGGTGAACGGCATCACCACCGTCCAGGACATGGTGACGATCGTCGATTTCGAGCCCGAGCATGCCGCTGCGGTCGCTGCCTCGTATTCCGAAGCCGGCATTCGAGCGATCGTGGCGCCTCAGTATAGCGACCTTGCGGGCCGGGCCGGCGTCCCCTTTGTCGATGAGTGCTTTTCTGACGACGAGATCTCACGTCTTGGCAGTGGAAGCGATTTCAAGCCGATCGTTGAAAAGCTCCAGTCGATTTTCGCCGGCGAGCCGCCGCCCGGCGTATCCTGGGCGCTTGGCCCGGTTCAGCCGCAAATCTGTTCTGACGACTTCTTGCAATGGACGGCGAACTGTTCTGCAAAGACCGGCCTGCGCCTTTACATGCATCTCTACGAGACGCGAGGTGAGGCGGTGCTCGCCCGTCGCACGCTGCCGAACGACATGGGTTCGGCCGTGCGCAGGCTGGTGCGATCAGGTGTTGCGACGTCGCGACTTACGATTGCGCATGGCGTCTGGATCACGGGCGGCGAAATCGATGAGTTGGCGCGTCACGGCGTCGGCCTTGCCACCAATCCCGTCACCAATCTGAAGCTGATGAACGGGTTCGCGCCGATCCGCCGATACCATGATGCCGGAGTAGTGACGGGACTGGGCTGCGACAATAGCAGTGCCAGCGATGCCCAGAATATCTTCCAGGCTATGAAGACGTTCGCCTTGCTGTGGAGCATGCAGTCTCCGTCCGGTGACGAGACGGCCGCCGCGGCGGCGTTTCGGGCCGCCACCACCGGCGGCGCGAAGTTGCTCGGCCTGGAAGGGCAGGTTGGCCGCATCGCGCCCGGCTACCGCGCCGATCTGGCCTTCATTGACGCAACCGGACCTGTATGGCGGCCGCTCAACAGCGCGGTTCGTCAACTCGTCTATGGCGAGACTGGGCGCGGCGTCATCCATGTCATGGCCGGTGGCCGGTTCGTGGTGACGGACGGAAAATGCCGCTCGATCGACGAGGCATCGTTATGCCGCGACATCGATCGAACGCGCGAGGCGATGGAGGCCGATCTTGCCGGCGTACGTCGCAACGCCGACCTGCTCGCAAGACCCTACGCGGCGGTGGCGGCCCGCGTCGCGGCAGAGCCGTTGGAATTCAACGCCAGGTTGCTCGGCCCGATGGCGCACCAATAAGCCATTTCGCCGCGAATGTTCATCCGGCGCCGGCCAGATTTGGAAACACGCCGGGCATGACAATGAAGCGATCGAGGCGCTTGACGCGGTCGATCCAGCGCCAGAGGGCGGGGTAACGGTCGAGCGAAACGCCGCCGTCGGCAGCGAGCGCGGCGGGCGCAAACACGGCGATATCCGCGATCGTCGGTGTTTGACCGGCGAGCCACAAGCGTCCAGCCAACTCGCCTTCCGCGAGATGATCCTCGACGATGGTCAGATGAGCATGAGCCGTTGCCAGCTCTTCGGGAGAAGGCTCACCGGCCGCCGTAATCGATCGCATCCGAAGCGATTGCAGCAGGTCGAGTTCTTTTGCGGAAAAGCCCAACCATTCCATCGTGCGGTCAAAGCTGTCTTCGTCTTTCGGCAGCCAGTGGCCGGACGGGTCGTGGCGCCGCGCCAGGTGTATCAGGATCGCATTGGTGTCGCAGATGCGCTGCTCGCCGTCTTCGAGCACAGGAATGCTGCGCCGGGGATTGATGCGGATGAAGTCAGCGGAGAGGTGCTCGTTGCCGGGATGCACATTCACCTTGACCGGTGTGTAGGTGACGTCGAGCAGCGCGCAGAGCAGCCTTACCTTGTAGCAGTCCGCGGAAAGAATGTAGTCGTACAGACGAATCATCGGCGTTCGCTAGGTCGACGTGCGGTCGAGGCCGAATTGCAATCCCGAGCGATCGAGCCAGCGGCGGTAGGCGATCGAGCTTGCATCCGAGATCGTCGGAATTTCGCGGCGAGGATGCACCGGCAGCTTCTTTGGCCGCTGGTGCAGCAGGATCGAGCGGTCCTGGGCGAATATCTCGTGATAGAAGTGCAGAATATTCGTGGAGTTGTTTTGCTCATCGTGCACCAGTGCAAAGGAATGCACGGTGCAGCTCTCCTCGTCGTGCGGCTGTATGAACAGGCCGATGAGATCTTTCTTGCCGACCTTCACGAGCGAGTCCTTGTAGATGATCGAGATGAAGGGTGAGGGGATGCGATAGTCGTAATAGATCGTGCTGGCGCCTCCGGCCGCCGCAGACGCCTTGGGTTGGACGAAGCTGCACCCGACGGCCCAGAGTTCCCGTTCACTCTCGCGATATTCGACCGAATATTTCGGCACCTCCGCCGAGTCGTAGCCGCCGAGCGTGCCGGTGTGAACGAAGCTGAAATGCGACAGGTCGAAGAAATTCTCGATCACGCGTTGCCCGGAACTCGGAACGCCTATTCGCCCGCGGTGGATGAACCTGCGTCCGCTTTGCTCGAACTCGGGGATCGCAACGATATCGTGGCCGGGCCGGCCGAGCGAAACCCACACGAATCCATATCGCTCCTTCAAGAGCGGTTGCGCCTCGTGCGTAGCGTCCGGCAGCGCGCATTGAAATGCGCCATCCCATCCGCGGTGGATGATCAGGCTTTGGCCGAGCAAGGTTGTTGTTTCGGAGTGACCCTTGGGAATTTCCGCCGCAAAGGCGACGGCGTACCAGTCGTCGAGCGCGACTTGATCATTCGTGCGCGTCAAGGGGCTTCTCCTTGCGTTAGTCCGTCAAGCAAGACCGGGACAGCGGTCTCGAATTTCGATAGGGCGGAATTCAACCACGACTCTGATCTCGTCCTGCATGATCCCGGCGCGAAAGGCCACGAGCGCGCGGTTGAAAGCAACCGCATTGCCGCCGGCCGCGATGCTGGCCTGTACGGCACAACAGCCGGGCTCGGTCGGTTGAAGCCGTATCAGATACGCGCTTCCGCCATTCTCGGTGGTGGTCTCGCAAAAGATCGAGGAAGGCAGCGCAAACGTCGCGGTCAGAGCCTCGGAACGGACGACCATCGCACCGCTCTCCGATGTGGTCCATTCGATGTGCTCGGGCGGCCGAACCTTGGCGCCCGAGGCGCAAGGCAGCGTGAGAAACGCGACGATCGCTTGTTCCATGCTGAGTTGTAAATGGAGCGTACGCACGGGGACGTAGCCGGAATTGGCATCGGGCTCGGTGCGCGACGGCTCACCTGAACAGACCCAGACGTGACCGCCCGCTTCGGCGATGGGGAACAGCCGTGCCCTTGCCGCGCGCGAAGGGATCATGTTGGGGTGAGCCGGTATGCGCACACAATGGGCATCGTCGCCGAAAGTCCAGCCGTGATAGGGGCAAATCAATGTTTCGCCGCGCACTGCACCAAACGACAGCCGCATGCCGCGATGCGGACAGCGGTCGCTCCAGGCGTTGACCTTGCCGTTGCCCGATCGCCAGACCGCCAGCCGTTCGCCGTTGAGCACGACAGGCAGTACGGTGCCCGGCTTCAGATCGGCGGATGCGACCACCGGGTACCAAGACCATGGGTTCCGCAATTGCAGGGTAGAAACGTCCGAATCCACCGCTCGTAGGCCTCCGGCAAATCATTCAGCAGCTATCCCCGCAGACTAGATGCGGTGCGCAATCGCATGCAAATCGGGATTACCGGCCCGTTGGGTAAGTTTTTCTGAACGCGACAGGAAATCCGGCGCGATATCAGAGGCATGGCACGGAAATTGCCTGATGAAAGGGAGTACTGAGCTAGGAGGTTGCGATGGGAAACATGGTTCAATCGTTCGGGCAGGCTTTCGGCGGTGATCTGGTGGGCTCATCCGATGCCGAGCGCGAAATCGGAATTCCAAGGCTGACGCTCCGCCACCTCGTGTATTTTGCCGCCGCCGCCGAGAATGAGAGCGCATTGCGCGCAGCCGAGCAGTTGAACGTCTCGCCTCCTGCGATCTCCGGCGCGATCTCCAGCATCGAGCGTATCCTGGGCGAGCAATTGTTCGTGCGCCGCCATGCCCGTGGTTTGACGCTGACGGAGGCAGGGCATCATTTGCTGCTGGAAGCGCGAGACATCATCGGGCGAGTCAAGGAAATCGAGTTGGTTCGCTCCAGCAGGGCACGACGATTTCGCAACCGGATCGCGCTGGGATGCCTTGGCGATATCGCTCCGAACATCGTGCCGCCACTCGTGAAAAGTTTTCGCGCGCGTTTCCCTCAAACCGAGGTGACCTGGCAGACCGATGTGCACGGCAGCCTGATGCAGAAGCTCGAAGACGGCCTGCTCGACCTTATCTTCGTTCTCGATTTCGAGATTTCGCCGAATTTCCACACGACGCTGTTGCAGGGCGCGCCGGCCCAGTGCGTGCTGCCGGAGTCGCACCCGTTGGCGGCGAGCCAGGAGGTTTCGCTGGCCGCGCTGGCAGACGAACCGTTCATCCTGCTCGATATTCCGAAAACGCGGGACTACTTTCTTTCGGTCTTCGGTGACCTGGGTGTCCAGCCGAACATCGCGCTGAAGGCGCCTTCGGCTGAAATGGTGCGAAGTCTGGTCGCCAACGGTTTCGGCTACTCGCTTCTTAATTTCTGCATTCCAGAGCGCCGTAACATCGTCTACCGGTCGCTGGCCGATCACACGCGGCCGTCAAATCTGGTCGCCGTTCGTCCCTATCGCAGGCGTCCCTCGAAAGTCAGCGATGATTTCGTCGAGCAGTCGATCCGCATCGTTCGCCAGGCCAACCTCAACGGCGCCCAATAGACCTAGTTACGGCTCGGCAGGCTCCAGGCGAAGAACGTGCGTTCTACCAGCACGACAAGCTGGTAAAGCGTCAGCGAAATACAGAGCAGGATCAGAAGCGCGCAGAACGCGCGGCCGAGCTTGAAGACGGCCGTGTAGTTCACGATCATGTAGCCGAGGCCTTTGTCGGCTGCGACGAATTCCGCAACCACGGCGCCAATGACCGCCAGCGTCACCGCAACCTTGGTGGCGCCGAGGATGTGGGGCACTGCATAAGGCAGCCGGATCTGCGTAAACTGGCGGAAGCGGGGAGCGCGCAGCGATTCCGAGAGTTCGATGAGTTCGACCGGCGCCGAGCGCAGCCCGGTCGCTGTCGATATGACCAGCGGAAAGAACGTGATCAGGCAGGTAATCACCACGCGCGGTGAAACGCCTGCTCCAAGCGAGACGACCAGAATCGGCGCGATCGCCACGATCGGCGTCGATTGAATGACAACGAGAAGCGGCACCACGGTGTTGGAAAGCTGTCGGGAGTTGACGAGCACCATCGCGAGAGGAATGGCAATCGCAAAGGAAATGCAGAAGCCCGCCAGCACGATTTGCAGCGTGGCCGCGATATTGACAAGCCAGGTATCGAGCGGCACTTCCCGGGCCGAAGCAATGATCTGGCTGGGACGTGGCAGAACGAAGGTTGGCACCGAAAACACCACGCATAACACCTCCCAGGCGACAAACGCGCCGAGGAGCGTCAGAAGCGGAGCCAATCGGGAAAGAAGCATGTCAGTGCCTGGCGCGGGTGAAGACCTTGGATCGGATTTCGCTGGCCATTTCGCTGAATACCGGATCCAGCATCGAATTGAGTCCGCGCGGGCGCGGCAACGGAACCTCGATGATTTCGGTTACCGTGCCAGGCCGGGAACTCATTACAACGATCCGGTCGGAAAGCAGCAGCGCCTCCGGAATCGAGTGCGTGACAAAAACGACCGTCTTTGGCCGTCGGATCAGGATGTCGAGCAGTTCGACCGACAACTCGTCTCTTGTCAGTGCGTCGAGCGCGGAGAACGGTTCGTCCATCAGCAGAATGTCGGGATCCTGCAGCAGCGCGCGGGCGATCGCCACGCGCTGCTGCATTCCGCCGGACAGCTCGGCGGGACGCTTGCGCAGGAAATCCTGCAAGCCGACGATCTCGAGTATATCGAGTGCGCGCGCCGCAGTTTCTTTCGAGACACGGCCCGTCTTGTGCTTTTCCGGAAAGGTGACGTTGTCGACAACGTTGAGCCAGGGCAGCAATGTAGGCCGCTGAAACACCAGCGCGATGTCGTCGCGTGGTTCGGTAACCGGAAGTCCGAAGACGCTGACGGATCCTGAAGACGGTTTCAGAAGGCCCGAGATCAAGCGCAGGACGGTTGATTTTCCGCAGCCCGACGGCCCGATGATCGAGACGAATTCGGTGCGCCGAACCTCGAGATCGACGTCGGAAAGCGCCGTGACGGTTGATCGATCAAGAGAACGAAACGTATGGGTGATGTGCTTGAGGTCAACCGCCGGCGGCCCCGTCAGCCATAATGCCGGTTCGGCCTCTGCCGATGCGGCCTCCGTGCGCCTCTCGTCGGGAGCAGTTGTGATAACGCCGGCGCCGGTCGGACGACTATTCATGTTCTCAATGTCCGCCATAGGCCGGTCGACTGCAATCAAATTTGCCGTGTCGCCGCGTCACAAAATCTGAACCAGCACCGGATTTTGCATTTGCTTCAATATCCGCGGAGCCTTGCGAGCGGAGTTGTGGAGCGATCACGCACGCAAGCTGAATCAGAAATCCAGAACCTGCGACGTTATTATCTGTTTCTGTTCCGATCGATTGGCTCGCTAGGATACGTCCGGCAGATAGCTTAATCGAAAGGAGCTGGTGGTGCTCACTCTGAAAAAATCAGCCGCGGTAGCGGTGCTTCTTGCGCTCACGAACGTATCGGCAAAGGCGGACGAGAAGGTCAAATACGTGCTCGACTGGTTCCCCGCGGGCTATATCGGGTTCGCCTATGTCGGCATCAAGCAGGGATACTTCAAGGAAGAAGGTCTGGACGTCACCGTTGAGATCGGCCGGGGCGGGTCCGATGCGGTGGCGCGCGTCGCTGCCGGCGCCGACGATTTCGGGGCCGCATCGCTGAGTTCGTTGATGAACGCCGCGGCCAACAACCCATCGCTGCCGGCGAAGGCGGTGCTCGCGATCTACAGCAAATCGCCGGACGCGATCGTGACGAAAGTCGGATCGGGCATTGAAACCATCAAGGACCTCGACAAGAAGTCGCTCGCAACCGCGACCTTCTCGGGATCCAATCAGGTCTGGCCGCTGATGGCAAAACGGAACCAGCTCAATCCTGACAACGTAAAATTCCTCAAGGTCGACAACAACGCGCTCGGTCCGATGCTGGCGACCGGCAAGGTCGATGCGGTGATCTCCTGGGTGACGAGCGTTCCCTTGTACTCGAAGCTGGCGGAGGAGTCGGGCGCCAAGCTGAAGACGATCCCGTGGTCCGAGTTTGGGTTGTCCGGTTACAACTGGTCGCTGCTCGCTTCGGAAAAAATCATCAAGGAACGGCCCGAAGTAGCCAAGAAGTTCGTTCGCGCCTTCAAGAAGAGCGTCGAGTTCTCGCTGGCGCATCCGGATCAGGCCGGCAAGGACGTTCACGAACTGGCGCCCGATACCGACGCGGCGACCAATACCGTCGAACTCGAAGCGATGAGGCCGCTCGTCGAAAACGAGATCTCCAAGCGAACAGGTTTTGGTAATTTCGATCCGGCACAGGTTGCTGAAACCTGGAAGTGGGTAGCTGCTTCGCAGGACTATCCCGAAACCAAGATCGATCCTGAGAGCGTCATCGACAGATCACTTGTCAAATAGGTGTTTGCCCGGTGCGGCGGCGGAGAGACGACTTCTTCGCCGCCGATCTTCTGAAAGACCGCGATCTCTATGAGGGGCGCTCGGCCGATGTGCCGTTACGGCGCGCGCGAAGGCCGCAAGCCGGCGGCGGCGCGGGCGCGCTGCTCGATCTTTGTCCAGGCGCCGGCGCTGACGTCGGAAGCCGGTGCAATCCACGAGCCTCCGACCACCGCGACCTTGGGATGCGCGAGCCATTCGCCCGCGTTCGCCTCGGCAATGCCGCCGGTCGGACAATAGCGGACTTGCGGAAACGGCCCGCTGAGCGCGTTCAGCGCCGCGAGGCCTCCGGCGGGAACCGCCGGGAAGAATTTTACGAGATCGAAGCCGGCGACGACGCAAGCAATCAAATCTGAAGCCGTCTGGATACCGGGCGCAAACGGCAGGTCGCTTCCGCTTGCGGCATTGAGCAGATCGGACGTCACGCCGGGGCTGACGGCGAAGGCCGCGCCGAGCTTTGACGCGCGCTCGAGATCTTGGGGCGTCAGCACGGTGCCAATGCCGACAATCGCGTCCGGCACTTCCGCGATGATCGCCCGCGCCGCTTCCACCGCCGCATCCGTGCGCAAGGTGATTTCGATGGCGCGAAATCCGCCGGCGACCAGCGCCCGCGCAAGCGGCAGCGCGTGAGCGGCATCCGCAATCGTGATCACGGGAATCACCGGCGCCAGGGCGAAGATCTCCGTCAGGCGCGTCTGGCTCTTGGCTTTATTCATCCGGCTTCTCCACTCGGCAATGTGTCCTTCGGCATGTGCTCGCGTTCGATCACCGCGCCCGGCGAGAGGATCACTGTGCCCGCCAACCGATGGCCGGCCAACGCGGCCTCGCTCGGCGCGGCGCCTCTGATGCGCGCGGCCAGGTAGGCGGCGTTGAAGGAATCGCCGGCGGCGGTGGTGTCGACGGGTTGCACCACGTGCGGCGGCGGCACCTCGATATAGTCGTCTCCTGCGGCAATGACACAGCCCTGCGCGCCGCGTTTGACCACGATCTCACGGATTCCTGCTGTGCGGAGCCGGTCCACACATTGCCGCGTGTCTTCGTCGCCAAACAGCGCCTGTTCGTCCTCGAACGTCGGCATCGCGAGATCGATCAGCGGCAGGATCTCCTCGAAAGCTCTCCGGGCGGTTGCCTTGTCGCCCCAGCCACGCGGACGATAATTGCCGTCGAAGGCGATCTTGCCGCCGCGCTTCCGGGTCGCCGCGAGCAGTTCGCGCAGGCGTGTCCGTCCGCTGTCGCCATAAAGCGACAGGCTGATGCCAGAGAGATAAAGCCAGTCGAATTGCGCGAGCCGATCGAGAAGAGATTTATCGGCGCGATCGAACAACTCGCGCGCCGGCGCGCGATCGCGCCAATAGAGAAAGTTGCGCTCGCCGCGCCCATCGCGTTCGATCATGTAGAGGCCGGGCAGGCGTCCGGCGATCCGCAGCACCAGATCGGTCCCGATGCCTTCGCCTTGCCAGCTCGCCAGCATGGCCTCGCTCAGCGCATCGTCGCCGAGCGCGGTGACATAGGAGGCGTCGACGCCAAGCCGCGACAGATAGAGTGCGGTATTGAGCGTGTCGCCGCCAAAGCCGCGCCGGAACGCGCCGTCAGGCGTTTGCGAAAATTCGATCATGCATTCGCCGATGGAGGCAACCTTCATGGCATTGCTCTAATCGCCGGCCTAATCATTGACAATACCAAATTGAGCGCTGCCGGGTACCTTTCGATTGGCGCATGTTGGCGGCTTTGTTCTAATGTGCGGCATGGCTCCGCACACGCCTGAAGATATCATTCGCACCGCAACCGCCGCCTTCAATGCCGGCCGGCGCGACGAGGCTCGCGAGCTCTGCGAAGAGGGTCTTGATCGTGCGCCGGGCGAGCCGATGCTGGGTCACTTGCTCGCCGCCGTGTTGTTTACATCGGGCGAAATCGGGGCGGCACGTACGCATGTCGAAGCGAGCCTTGCGAAACGCCCGGACAATGCGGCCGCGCGCCTCCTTGCGGCGCGCCTGGCGAGGACGGAAAAAGACTTCGACCGCGCTCTGTTGCATCTCGATCATGCGATCGCCATCGCCCCGCAGCGCGAAGTCTTCATCGAGAAAGCACGAACGCTCGATCAGGCCGGGCTTCGGCCGCAGGCCCGTCAGGCGTGGCACGCGATCCTTGAAGTCATTCCGGACCACAGCGAGGCCGCCGCACGACTGGGGCATCTCGCATGGGAGGACGGTGACGCCACGCTCGCTTTGGGCCTGCTGGAGCGCGCCGCGCAAAGCGAAGCACCGGCGTCGGTCTGGTTCGACCTTGGCCTTGCGCGGCAGGATTTGCGCGATTATGCGGGCGCGGCCACAGCCTATCGCAAGGCGATCGAGCTGAAGAGCGATTATGTGGAAGCTACGTTCAATCTCGGCGTCGTGCTTCAGGAATTGGGCGACCTCGATGCGGCGATGCGTGTTTACGCGCAAGCCTATCGCCTGCGCCCCGAGAGTTTCGGCAAGATCGCGATGGCGTTGACCTCGGCGTCTCACGGCAAATTGTGGCTCGATGAAGCAGCGCTTCGCCGCGCGCTGGGAAGCTAGATCACAAGGCTAGATCAAGCCCGCCCGCGCCGCGCGCGAAAATGTTTTCGATAGACGTTGGGGCTTGCGAGCACTTCTGTGACCGTTTTCTCGTAGGCGCGGCGGTGCGCTTCGTCAAAGCTTTCGTAAGTCAGTTCTGGAGCCTCACGCGGCACCGCAAAGACCTGCGCCACCGGCGTTCCCTTCGGCAGCACGCCGGAAAAGTTCGGGTTCGTCCAGATAGCCGGAAAATTGATGCCGCCGTCATGGAAGAGGTCGGCGTCGACCAGTCCCGTGATCAGGCGAAACGGAAGGTCGTCGCGATTGACCGGATGCGTTGCGAACAACGACCACCCGTCTTCAACCTCGATGGTCCAGAAGCTGTTGAACTTGATCGCGGCCTGGCCTTCACGCGCAAACGGCGCGCCGTCAAACTGTGGGGCGACGTGAAAGCTCAGGGGCGCACGCGGATGTCCTGAGGTCGAAGGCTCCGGAATATCCCAGCTCCACGAAAACGTACCGCGGTCGACATTCACGTCGCAGGGAAGGGGGATCAGGACCCCGTAAGCCATCGCATCGACAAAGGGCGGGCACTGTTTGACGGTGCGGATGTCGCGAGCGTGAATGTCCGAATGGGCCTTGGCCGGCATCCGACGCAGCCAGTCCGGCAGGCCACCGCGCGCGGGCGAGGGGCGCGGCAGGTGATCGGAGAGGTGCGGATCGCAGCGAAAGATCATGCGCATGGGGAACTCCGAATCTTCTCCCTCTCCCCGTTCTTCACGGGGAGAGGGTGAGGGGCATCTTTGCGAAACGAATTCGTGGAAACTCCCCCTCACCCGGCGCTCTGCGCCGACCTCTCCCCGCAGGCGGGGCGAGGTGATCCGAGCCTGCGGCGTATCCCAAGTCAATTCCCTAAAGGAAAAAGGGCCGGGATCGCTCCCGGCCCTCCGCATTTCCCCTGATCTCAATTCAACGACGCGCGCTTCGGCGGCGAGGCCGGCCACGACTTGATCAGCGTGTCGTAGTCGACGGTCTCGCCCTTCGGCTTTTCGTTGGCGAGCTTGCGCTGGGGCGCGATGTTGCCGTCCTTCTCCGACTTCGCAAACCAGTACTCGGCGGTCTCCTTCTTGTTCATCTTGGGCCCGCATGCGCCTTGCACGCCGGATTTCTCAAGCCGCTCCATTACCGAGTCCTGCGCGGCGGCAAGCGAATCCATCGCGGCTTGTGGCGTCTTCGCACCGGACGACGCATCGCCGATGTTCTGCCACCACAACTGTGCAAGCTTTGGATAATCCGGCACGTTGTTGCCGGTCGGGGTCCACTGCACGCGCGCCGGCGAGCGGTAGAACTCGATCAGGCCGCCGAGTTTCGGCGCACGTTCGGTGAACGACTTGTCCCAGATGTCGGACTCGCGGATGAAGGTGAGGCCGATATGGCTCTTCTTCAAAGACACCGTCTTGGAAACGATGAACTGCCCATAGAGCCACGCCGCCTTGCGGCGGTCGAGCGGTGTCGACTTCAGAAGCGTTACCGAACCGACGTCCTGATAGCCGAGCTTCATGCCTTCCTTCCAGTACGAGCCGTGCGGCGAGGGCGCCATCCGCCACTTCGGCGTGCCGTCGGCGTTCATCACGGCGAGGCCCGGCTTCACCATGTCGGCGGTAAAGGCCGTGTACCAGAAGATCTGCTGGGCGATGTTGCCCTGCGCCGGCACCGGTCCCGACTCGGAGAAGGTCATGCCCTGTGCCTGCGGCGGGGCATACTTCTTCATCCAGTCGAGATATTTGACGATCGAGTAGACCGACGCCGGACCGTTGACGTCGCCGCCGCGTTCGACCGAAGAGCCGACCGGGCGGCAACCTTCCATGCGGATGCCCCATTCGTCGACCGGAAGCCCGTTCGGAATGCCCTTGTCGCCGTTGCCGGCCATCGACAGCCAGGCATCGGTGAAGCGCCATCCGAGCGATGGATCCTTCTTGCCGTAATCCATGTGGCCGTAGACGCGGACGCCGTTGATTTCCTTGATGTCGTTGGTGAAGAACTCGGCGATGTCTTCATAGGCCGACCAGTTCACGGGAACGCCGAGATCATAGCCATATTTGGCCTTGAACTTGGCCTTGTAGTCGGGATTGGAGAACCAGTCGTAGCGGAACCAGTAGAGGTTCGCGAATTGCTGGTCCGGCAACTGATAGAGGTGACCGTTCGGCGCCGTCGTGAAGGACTTGCCGATGAAGTCGTTGACGTCGAGACCGGGATTGGTCACGTCCTTGGCTTCGCCGGCCATCCATTCCGTCAGGTCGACGGCCTGACCGTAGCGGAAGTGCGTTCCGATGAAGTCGGAGTCGTTGATCCAGGCGTCGTAGACGTTCTTGCCTGATTGCATCTGGGTCTGAATCTTCTCGACGACGTCGCCTTCCTGGATGATGTCGTGCTTGACCTTGATGCCGGTGATTTCCTCGAACGCTTTCGCAAGCGTCCTGGATTCATATTCGTGCGTGGTCAGCGTTTCCGAGACCGCGTTGATCTCCATTCCCTTGAAGGGTTCAGCGGCCTTGATGAACCACTGCATCTCCTTCATCTGGTCTTCCTTCGACAGCGTCGAAGGTTGAAACTCGCTGTCGATCCATTTCTTGGCGGCAGCTTCGTCCGCGAGCGCGGGCGACGTGATCGCGGATGACGCCGCCATCAGCGCCAGCGCTGATGTCATCATCAGGATGCGTGTCCTTGAAGGACTGTTCCTCATCTCCTTGTATCGCATGATGCTTCCTCCTTTGCAGCGACTGACATTTAATTCAGGTCCAGGTTGATCCCGGATCTGCTCGTTTTCGCTTATCTAGACGGTACGGAATATCGCAGCCGCCGAGATGAGCGAAATTGCGGTGGCGAGCCACAGGCTCGACAATTCGATTCCTTCTCCGACCGGCAGCGTCGCAACCGTGTCGATGCCGACAAAGCCGATCCACAGGAGATGAATGACCGCGGCCAAGACCAGCGAAATGAACAGACGATCGCCGCGCGTGGTCGGAATGCGAAGGATGCCGACGCGCTCGGCTTCGGGGTAGGCGATCGCAAGCCAGGTCATGACGGAAAGTGTTGCGGCCAGCAGCACGAAAAAGATCGCGGTCGGTAGCGTCCAGGCCATCCATGCGAGGCTCTCCATGGTTGCTCCCTTACACCCTGCCGAGCGCGAAGCCGCGCGCGATATAGTTGCGGACGAACCAGATCACGAGCGCGCCGGGGATGATGGTCAGGACGCCCGCGGCCGCGAGCAGGCCCCAATCCATGCCGGCGGCCGAGACGGTCCGGGTCATCACGGCCGAGATCGGCTTGGCGTCGACGGACGTGAGTGTGCGCGCCAGCAGCAACTCGACCCATGAGAACATGAAGCAGAAGAAGGCGGCTACTCCGATGCCGCTTGCGATCAGCGGCATCAGGATTTTCACGAAGAAGCGCGGGAAGGAGTAGCCGTCCAGAAAGGCGGTTTCGTCGATCTCGCGCGGCACGCCGGAGACGAAGCCCTCCAGAATCCACACCGCCAGCGGCACGTTGAAAATGCAGTGCGCGAGCGCGACCGCCCAAGGCGTATCGAACAGGCCGATCGCGGAATAGAGGTTGAAGAACGGCAGCGCGTAGACCGCGGCCGGCGCCATGCGGTTCGACAGCAGCCAGAAGAACAGGTGCTTGTCGCCGAGAAAACGATAGCGCGAGAACGCATAGGCCGCGGGCAGCGCAACGGCGATCGAGATCACCGTGTTGATGACGACATATTTCAGCGAGTTGATATAGCCGGAATACCAGCTCTCGTCGGTGAAGATGCGGATGTAATTGGCGAGCGTCGGCTGGTGCGGCCACAGGTTCATGGTCGAGACGATCTCGACATTGGTCTTGAGGCTCATATTGACGAGCCAGTAGATCGGCAGCAGCAGAAATACCAGAAACAGCGACAGGATCAGGCGGCGGCCGGGAATGGAGTGCATCACGCGGCTCCCTTCTCGGCCCGGCGCTCGACGCCGGCATTGGTCATCACGGTGTAGAATATCCAGCACACGATGATGATGATGAGGTTGTAGACCAGCGACAGCGCGGCGGCCTTGCCGAGGTCGAATTGGCCGAGTGCGATCTTGACCAGTTCGATCGAAATGAACGTGGTCGAATTGCCGGGGCCGCCGCCGGTGACGACGAACGGCTCGGTATAGATCATGAAGCTGTCCATGAAACGCAGGAGAACCGCGATCAGGAGCACACGCTTCATCTTTGGAAGCTGAATCGCGGTGAACACCGCCCATCGCGAGGCGCCGTCGATCTGGGCGGCTTGATAATAGGCGTCCGGAATCGACTTCAGCCCGGCGTAGCACAACAGCGCGACCAGGCTCGTCCAGTGCCAGACGTCCATCACGATGACGGTGGCCCAGGCGTCGAACTCATTCGAGACGTAGTTGTAGTTGATCCCGATGTGGTTCAGCACATAGCCGAGCAGCCCGATGTCGGGACGGCCAAAAATCTGCCAGATGGTGCCGACCACGTTCCATGGAATAAGCAGCGGTAAAGCCATGGTCACGAGGCAGGCGGCGACGCTCCACCCCTGCCGTGGCATCGACAGCGCGACGACGATGCCAAGCGGCACTTCGATCGCCAGGATGACGGCGGAGAAGAACAGGTTGCGCCAGAGCGAGGCAAAGAAGCGTGAGCCGAGATCGCTCGAGGGATCGAGCAATTCCTTGAACCAGCCGACGCCGTTCCAGAAGAACTGGTTGTTGCCGAACGTATCCTGCATCGAATAGTTCACGACCGTCATCAGCGGCAGGATCGCGGAGAAGGCGACCACCAGGAACACCGGCAGCACCAAAAGCCATGCTTTCTGGTTGACGGTCTTGTCCATTACGGCGCGCCCTCGACCAGAAGACTGTCGGCGTAGACGTGCACGCGCGACGGATCGAATACGAGGCCGGCATGATTGCCGGATACCGAAAATCCAGCCGGGACTTTGGCGGAGAATTTGGTGTCGCCGACGCGGACATGGGCAAAGCGAACGCGTCCCAAATCGTCGATGCGCTCGATGTCAGCGGCGAGGAGATTTGGCGCGGGGCTTGCGATTTGGACGAATTCCGGCCGCACGCCGACTTCGATTCTGGCACCCGCCGGCAAGCGGTCGTAGCTACGGTTCAGCGCAATGGTGTGACCGCTGATGTTGGCTTGCCGTCCATTTACCTCGGCGGGCATGATGTTCATGCCGGGCGAGCCGATGAAATAGCCGACAAAGGTGTGCGCGGGCCGGTCGAACAGTTCGGCCGGCGTTCCGCTTTGCACCACGCGGCCGTCATGCATTACCACCACCGTATCGGCAAAGGTCAGCGCCTCGGTCTGGTCGTGCGTCACGTAGATCATGGTCAGATCGAGGTCGCGGTGCAGCGCCTTGAGTTTCGAGCGCAATTGCCATTTCAGTTCGGGATCGATCACGGTGAGCGGCTCGTCGAACAGCACGGCGGCGACATCGGAGCGCACCAGGCCGCGGCCGAGCGAGATTTTTTGCTTGGCGTCGGCGGTGAGGCGCTGGGCTTTTCGCGAAAGATGCGGCGTAAGATCGAGAAGCGCCGCAATCTCGGCGACGCGCGCGTCGATCTCGGTCTTGGGCATGCGGCGGTTCTTCAAGGGGAAGGCCAGGTTCTGCCCGACCGTCATGGTGTCGTAGATCACCGGAAACTGGAATACCTGCGCGATGTTGCGCTTCTGGGTCGACTCGGTCGTGACGTCGACGCCGTCGAACAGGATCTTGCCGCGCGAAGGCGTAACGATGCCGGAGATCAGGTTCAGCAGCGTGGTCTTGCCGCAGCCGGAAGGCCCCAAAAGCGCATAGGCGCCGCCGCGCCGCCAGGTCATCGTGACCGGCTTCAGCGCAAAGGATTCCGCCGGCGCGTCGTTGCCGCCGTAGGAATGCGCGAGGTCGACGAGGTCAATGCGAGCCATGCTGCATTCTTCTCATCTTGTTGTCGGCGAAGCGACCAGACGGCCGGCCGCATCGAACACGAAAACATTGTCCGGATCGAGCACGGCATCGAGCACGTCACCCGGCTGATATTCGTGCACGCCCGGCAGCACGGCGACCCAGTTGGAAGCGTCGCGCTCCAGATGCACAAAACTTTCCGAGCCGGTGATTTCCGTCACCGTCACGGTGGCATGAAAGGCGTGGCGGCCGGGAATGCCGTTCGCGATCTCCAATTGATGGGCGCGGAAGCCGACTCGATAAGCGCCGTCGTTGAGGCGAGCGTAAAGTCCGGCCGCGGGCGCCGCGATGCCGCCGGCATATTGCACGGAACCGTTTTTCTTTTCGATGCCGACAATGTTGAGCGGAGGATCGGAAAACACCTGCGCGACGCGAAGCGTGTCGGGTCGGCGATAGACCAGCGGCGTCTCGCCCGCCTGTAACACCTCGCCCTCCCACATGCAGACGGTGCGGCCGCCGAGCAGCAACGCTTCCGAAGGCTCGGTGGTCGCATAGACGAAGATCGCGCCGGAAGCCTCGAAAATGCGCGGCAATTCCGTGCGCAATTCCTCGCGCAGCTTGTAATCGAGATTGGCAAGCGGCTCGTCGAGCAGCACGAGGTCGGCGCCCTTGACCAGTGCGCGTGCGATTGCAGTTCGCTGCTGCTGGCCGCCGGAGAGTTGCAGCGGCGTTCGCTTCAGATAAGGCTCAAGCTTCAAAAGCCTGGCGGCTTCCTGCACGCGCTTTTCGATTTCCGCGCGCGGCTTGCCTTGCACCCGCAGCGGTGAAGCGATGTTCTCAAAGACCGTCAGCGAGGGATAGTTGATGAACTGCTGGTAGACCATCGCAACCGAGCGCTGCCGTACGTCGGCGCCGGTGACGTCCTTGCCGTCGACGAGAACGCGGCCTGAAGAGGGTTTGTCGAGGCCGGCGAGCAGGCGCATGATCGAGGTTTTGCCCGACAGCGTTGGACCCAACAGAACGCTCAAGGTGCCGCGTTCGAGCTTCAGGGTGACGTCGCGGATCGTGGGGGCGCCATCGACCAAACGAGAGACATTGACGAGTTCAACGCTCATGCCCGTCCTCCCACTCCGGTCAGGAGCGCCTTGGAGGAGATTTGCTGAGCGGCAATCCAGAGATCAAGGGCGGCGATCTCCTCCGGCGTCAGGCGCAGGCCAAGCTTGGATCGCCGCCACACGATGTCGTCGGCGGTGCAAGCCCATTCCTCCTTAATCAGGTAGCGGACTTCGGCCTCCGTCAAGCTCGCGCCGAAGGACTGGCCGAGATCATCAATCGACTTTGCGTTGCCCAATAGCTTGATGGCGCGCGTGCCATAAGCGTGCGCCAACCGGTTTGCATGGAAGGGCGTGAGGAACGGATAGTCGCGCATCAATTCCGCGGTCAGCGCCGGGATCGCCGAAACGTCGAGGTCGCCGCCCGGCAGCGGTGCGTGGCCGGTCCATCCTTCTTGCGCCTTGGTGCCTTTGAGATAAGGCCCAAGCTTTTCCAGCGCTTCCTCGGCGAGACGCCGATGCGTCGTGATCTTGCCGCCATAGATCGAAAGTAACGGCGCACCGCCGGGCAAATCGAGTTCGAACACATATTCACGCGTCGCGGCCTTGGCTTCGCTCGCGCCGTCATCATAGAGCGGACGAACGCCGGAATAGGTCCACACCACGTCCGCCGGCTTGACGGACTTCGCCAGATATTCGCTGACGGAAGCACAGAGATATTGAATCTCCTCCGGCGTTGCTTTCACCTTGGCGGGATCGCCGTGGTAATCCTGATCGGTGGTGCCGATCAGCGTGAAGTCGTCCTGATAGGGAATGACGAAGACGATACGGCCGTCGCTGTTCTGAAACATGTAGGCGCGGTCGTGGTCGTAGAGCTTGCGCACCACGATGTGCGATCCCTGCACCAGCCGCACCTTGGCGCGCGCATTGACGCCCGATCCCGCCGCCAAAACCTGTTCGACCCACGGGCCGCCGGCATTGACCAGCACGCGCGCGCGAACGGTCGAGCGCTCGCTCGAAGCATTCTCGATCGTGACTTCCCAGATGCCGTCAGTCTGACGAATTTCCACGGCGCGGCTGCGCGTGCGAATCTCGGCGCCGCGATTGGCGGCGTCGCGCGCGGTGAGCACGACGAGCCGGGCATCGTCGACGAAGCAGTCGGAATATTCGAAGCCTCTGACATAGCGGTTCGGAACCAGCGGCTTTCCGACTTCGTCACGGGTGAGATCGACCGAGCGCGTCGGCGGCAGCCGGTGCCGGCCGCCGATATGGTCATAAAGAAAGAGACCGAGCCGCAGGAGCCACGCTGGGCGCAGCCCGTCGTGATGGGGCAGCACGAAACGAAGCGGGCGGATGATGTGGGGCGCGATCCCCCAGAGAATCTCCCGCTCGATCAGCGCCTCGCGGACCAGGCGAAACTCGTAATATTCGAGATAGCGCAGTCCGCCATGCACAAGCTTGGTCGACCAGGACGATGTCCCGCTCGCCAAGTCATTCATTTCACAAAGAAAAACCGAGTTTCCCCGTCCGGCGGCGTCGCGCGCGATCCCGCAGCCGTTGACGCCACCTCCGACGATCAAGAGGTCGAAAATCCGATCCAAGGCGCTTCCCCGGCATTCGCCTTTTTGGCGATTTCACTTTCGTTTTGGATTAAATCACAAGTAAATCCGAAAGCAACATCGGCCGGGCCGGTTTTCCCGGCGATTTGCCGGACTTTAGCCGACCGACGAGCGGGGCTCGGCGTCGGCTTCGTCCGCCTCGAGCGATTCCGGCATTGCCTCGATCACCTCGATGCCGTGCGTCTGGCAGATTTCCGCAAGCCGCGACGGCAGTGCCACGTCGGTGATGAAGGTGTGGATCTGCGTGATGTCGGCGATGCGAACCGGCGCGCTGCGTCTGAATTTGGTGGAGTCCGCGACCAGCATCACGTTGCGCGCATTGGAAATGATCGCCTGCGCCGCCTGCACTTCGCGATAGTCAAAATCAAGCAGCGCGCCGTCCTCGTCGATCGCGGACGCGCCGATGATGGCGTAGTCGACCTTGAACTGCCCGATCAGGCTGGTTGCGGTCGATCCGATCACGGCGCCGTCGGCGCGGCGCACCGCGCCGCCCGCCACGATCACCTCGATGCGCGGATGGCGATAGAGCAGCATCGCGACATTGAGGTTGTTGGTGATGACCAGCAGATCCTCATGCGAGGTGAGCGCGCTCGCGACTTCTTCGGTGGTGGTGCCGATGTTGATGAACAGCGAGCAGCCATTGGGGATCAGGGTTGCGGCCGCAACGCCGATCGCCTTTTTCTCTTCGGCGGCGACGAAGCGGCGCGCCTCATAAGCGAGGTTCTCGACGCCGGAAGCGATGATCGCGCCGCCGTGAATGCGCGTCAGCGCGTGATGGTCGCAGAGATCGTTGAGATCCTTGCGGATGGTTTGCGCCGAAACCTCAAAGCGCCGCGCGAGATCTTCCACCATCACGCGCCCTTGCGTGCGCGCGATGTTCAATATCTCGGTCTGGCGGTTCGAAAGCACGGTCAACGCGGACACCTATGGAACATAGCCGTCCCATGGTGCGGCGGTTTGGACAGCCGGTCAACGTGGCAATGCGCCGTTGCAGTGCGGCCGAGGTTCTGAGGTTAACCGATGTTACGCCGGATCCATGCCCTTCGACTTCATCACCGCCGCGGCGGCCGGACTGGCGAGAAGATCGATCAGCGCTTTGGCGGCTTCGGGATTCTGGCTCGTCGATCCCACGCCGACGGCAAACACGATTCGGCTGTTGAGGTCGCCGGGTAGCGGCCCCACCACCTGTGTGCCGGAAACCGCGGCGATTTCGGACGCCTGCGCCACGCCCATTTCGACTTCACCCTTGGCGACGAGCTCGCCGGCTTGCGCATTCGGCACCAGCACGGTCTTGGCTTTCATCTGATCCGTAATGCCGAGACGATCGAGCACCTTGGCGAAATAGATGCCGCTGGCGCCGCCCTTGGACGGATCGGCGTAGGAGATCGATTTGGTGGCGAGCAGTGCAGCCTTCAGCTTCTCCGCCGTCGAGATGTCGGGCGGGGTCGCACCGGCGCGCACGCCCACGGCGACATAGGACGCGCCGATGCTGACGACGCTGCCTTGCGTGACTTTGCCTTGGGTCGCAAAGTCGTCGAGGATCGGGCGCGACAGGATGATCACGTCGGCGGTTTCGCCGCCCTCGATCTTTTTCTTCAGTTCCGCGATGGTGTTGTAGACAATGGTCAGGCGGTTGCCGGCGTTTTCGAACTTCGGCTTGAGTTCATCGAGCGCAGGCGTCAGCGCAACCGTGCTCAGGACTTTAAGCTCAGCGGCACGCGCGCCCGTCGTCGAGATCATCAGAGCCGACACCAAAGAACATCCGAACAAGGCCGCAACCGCGGCCCGCGCGCCGAAAAAGACTGCCATGATGACTGATCTCCCGCCTGGCTTCTCTTCACCGTAACCGAAGCCTCGCGGGAGCGATAGATTTTATCCGGCATGAGTGCTGGTAACGGGTGCGGCGCGACCGCCCAGGAAAGTCTCGGACACGACGGGATCGTCGATCATTTCTTTCGCCGGACCCGACGTGATGACGCGGCCGGTTTCCATCAGGTAGGCGCGATCGGCGATCTTGAGCGTCTGGCGCGCCTTTTGTTCGACCAGCAGGACGGTGAGCCCCTCGCGCCGCAGATCCCCGATCATCGCAAACACCGCGTCGGTCATTTTCGGCGCGAGCCCAAGCGACGGTTCGTCGAGCAGCAGCAGTTTCGGTTTCGATAACAGCGCACGCGCGATCGCGAGCATTTGCTGCTCGCCGCCGCTCATCAGGCTTGCGAGCAGATGGCGGCGCTCGGCCAGAATCGAGAAGCGCTCCTGCAGCGCGGCGAGGTCTTTTGCGGCCTGCGCCTTGTCTCGTCGCGTGTAGAGGCCCATCAGCAGATTGTCCTGCACGGTCATGGTGCCGAGGATGCCGCGTCCCTCCGGCACCAGCGCGATGCCGCGGCGCAGGTTGCGCTCGGCGCTGTCGGGCTTCAACACTTCGCCCTCGAAGGCGATCTCGCCGCGATAGGGCAGAAGCCCAGCTATGGCGCGCGCCACGGTAGTCTTGCCGGCGCCGTTGGCGCCGATCAGCGCGACGATCTCGCCTTGCGCGATGTCGAGGCCGATGCCGCGCACGGCCTGAATGGCGCCGTAGCGTACGATGAGGTCGTTGACCTTGAGCATCACGCCGCCTGTCCGAGATAGGCGTCGAGCACCGCCGGGTTGGTCCTGACTTCGTCCGGTCGTCCTTGTGCAATCAGCACGCCGAAATCGAGCACGTAGAGATGATCGCAGAGGTTCATGACGAAGGCCATGTCGTGTTCGATCAACAAAATACTGAGGCCGCCCTCGCGCAATCTCAGCATCAGATCCCGAATCTTCTCGGCCTCGTCGTGGTTCATGCCGGCCACGGGTTCATCGAGCAACAACAGTTTTGGCCGCGCCGTAACCGCGCGCGCCATCTCGACCTTGCGCTGAAGCCCGTAAGGAAGAGAACGCGCCAGGCGATTGCGGACCTCGCCGAGACCGAAGAATTCCAGCACTTCTTCCGCGCGCTCGATCGTCCTGGAATCGGAAAAGCGCGTCGGTAACAGCCGGCGTACCATCGAACCCGTATGCGGCTGCGCCACCAGCAAGTGCTCCCACACGGTCATGTCGGAGAACAGGCGGATGTTCTGGAACGTGCGCATGATGCCGGCGCGCGCAATCCGGTGCGACGGCTCCGAGGTGACGTCGTGGGCATCGAGCAGCACCGTGCCAGAAGATGCGCGGTAGGCGCCGGTGATGACGTTGAAGGTCGTGGTCTTGCCGGCGCCATTTGGACCGATGAGCCCGACGATCTGGCCGGGGGCTACTTCCAGCGAAAGATCGCTCAGCGCATGGACGCCGCCGAACGTCTTGGTGACGTGGTCCAGTTTCAGGCGAGGGGGCGTGATCAAGGTCATGCCCGCGACCCCAGCCAAGCGAAGCGCAACAGCGCGCGGTCGAGCAGGCCCTGGCGACGCACGAGCAGCATGCCGATCAACAGCGCGCCGAAAGCGGCAAAGCGCCAATCCGCAAGGAAGCGAAGATATTCGGGCAGGATCACCAGCATCACCGCGCCGGCGAGCGCGCCCGGCGCGACCGTCGAACCGCCGAGGATGACGGCAAGCACGAAGTCGATCGAGCGCTCGAACGAGAAGTTATTGGGCTCGATATAGACGTGGTGATGCGCAAACAGACCGCCGGCAATCGCCGCGACCGCAGCCCCACAACCGAACGCGCCGACCTTGATCTCGGTCGGATTGAGGCCGACGAGGCCGGCCGCGGTCTCGTCGTCGCGCACCGCGCGGATCTCGAGCCAGATCGGAGAGGCCTCGATCAGCATGATGACGGCGAGAACGATCACCGCCCAGGTCCAGATATAGCCGGTCGAGACATGGTGCATTCCATGAAAGCCTCCGGAGCCGCCCATCGCCGCAAAATTCTGGAAGAAGCTCCGCACCATCTCGCCAAAGCCGAGCGTCGCCATCGCAAGATAAATGCCCTTGAGGCGTAGCGCCGGAAAGCCGACGAGAACTCCGATCACGCCCGACACCAATGCAGCGACGATCAGCGCCGCCGTGACGGGGAGGCCAACCACGACCGTCAGGTACGAGGTGAGATAGGCGCCGATCCCCATGAAGCCGGCATTGCCGAGCGACAATTGTCCTGTCGCGAGGATGATGTAGACGCTGAGCGCGCCCAGCAGGAGGATGCCGATGTCGGAGAGAAGGCCGGCGTAGTACATCGACATGATCAGACCCTCTGGCCCTGGTCGCTGCGGCCGCCGCCGAGCAATCCTTGCGGACGCAGCAGCAGGATCAAGATCATAAAGCCATAGACCACGAAGTCGCGGATTTGCGAGCCGCCGTAGGCAACCGTCATCACTTCGACCACGCCCATTAGGGGACCGGCGATCAGCGCACCCCAGATGCGGGTGGTGCCGCCGATCACCATCACCGCAATCGCCTTCAGGCCAATTTCGACGCCGATATAGGGCGTGATCGCCGCGTAATGCACGCCGATCAGAACGCCGGCCGCGCCGGCGAGCGAGCCGGACAGCATGAATGCGATCAGCGTGACGCGGCCCGCGGGCACGCCGAGCAGCCGCGCGACGTCGCGGTTTTCGGCGACCGCCCGCAGCGCGCGGCCAATTGACGTCCGCTGCACCAGAAACGCGAGCAGCGCCACCAGCAGTACGGTTACGCCGAGCACCGTGAGCTGGATCGCACTGACGCTGACTGGGCCAATGTTGAAGCGGCCGCTCAGCACCTCATCAGAGAGTTGGAGCGGATCGGAGCCCCAGACGTTGGTGGCGACGTTTTGCAGGATGATGGAGAAGCCGAGCGTTGAGAGCATCGGCGTCACCACGGGCGCCGCGCGAAACGGCTGATAGCCGATGCGCTCGACGATTGCGGCCACCAGTGCCGCACCGGCCATGCCGGCGACCAACGCGACCGGCAGCGGCAGTTGCGCCATTACCACGGCGAAGCCGAAATAGCCGCCGAGCATGAAGAGTTCGGCGATCGCGAGGTTGAGGACGCCGAGAATGCCCATCACCAGCGAGAAGGACAGCGCGATCAGCGTGTAGACCGCGCCGAGCGTCAGACCGTTCACGAGTTGCTGGATCAGCACTTCAGCGTCCCTGTCGAGATGAGGATTGTGGGATTTTGTTGTTTGTTATTTTCGTTTTCATCGCCCGGCTTGACCGGGCGATCCAGTAGCGTGCAGCTTCGATAGAGTATTCGGTGTTGCAGCGCGTAGTCGTGAGCCTCTTCCGCATCCCGGTTACTGGGTCGCCCGGTCAAGCCGGGCGACGACAGCGGTGGATACTCAGCACCCGCCCTTGCCGTCCGGCGCGCTACAGCCGCGCACCTTCGATTGCCACGCGCCATTCTGACCCTGCACGATGTAGAAGGCCTTGATCGCGTCGCCGTCTTCATTGAACGCGATCGGGCCGCCGAGCCCGGCAAAGCCGGAGAGTTTCGCCATATAATCGCGAATCTTGGTGCGGTCAGCCTCCAGGTCTTCCGGCTTGCCGGTGACGCCGGCCTTCTTGATGGCGTCGATATAGATGCTCCCAATTTCATAGATATTTGCGTCGTACATCGAGGGCTCGATTTCGGCGGGCAGGCCAGAGATCTTGCGGAGGATCGGTGTCAGCTCCTTGACGAATTTCTCGGGCTTGTCGCCGGTCATGCTGGCATAGAACGTCGCCGGCGCTACGATCGGAATCTCCGGCGCGGCTTTGAGGATCGCCGACGAAATCAGCTGCGTCGAGCCGGCCACCGGCTTGATGACGCCCTGGCGCTTCATCTCGCGGATCACGGTGACGGCCTGGCTGTAGTCGGCGCTGACGACGACGCCGTCCGGATTGAGCGCCTTGATCTTGGTGACTTGCGCGCTGACGTCGAGATCGCCGGTATTGAAGGAGAGCGGATCGTTGGCGTTGAGCACCTCGATGCCGTTGTCCTTCATCAGGCCCGGCATGATCTTGCTGCCGACGGTGGCGGCGGTTGCGTCCTTGGCGTCGAAAATGATCGCGACGCTCTTGATGCTGAAGGCCTGCTTGTAATACGGCACCGTGGTGCGGCCGAGCACGCCCTCATCGATGGTGTTGCGGAACGCCCAGGGGCGGTTGAGCTTGGCGACGCCGGGCTTCGACGAAGCCTGCGAGGTCGAAACCACTTTCATTTCGTTGGCGACCGGGAAGGTGACTTCCGCCGCGCTTGAAGTCAGTGGCCCTGCGACCGCAAGTACATGATCGTCGCCGGCAAGCTTGCGAAGATTGTTGGTCGCCTGCGCGGGCTTGGTGGCATCGTCGAGAATCACGATCCGCAGCTTGGCGCCGTTGACGCCGCCGGCATCGTTGACTTGTTTTTCCAGCATTTGCAGCGTCGCCGTGTTGGTGCGGCCCCATTCGGCGAACGGTCCGCTCGACGGCACGATCGCGCCGAGCACGATCTCGGCGTCGGCCGCGCGCGCCGGTCCGCTTGCGATCGCCCCCGACAGCGCCGCCGTGAGTCCCGCGGCAAAAAGCACTCTGATCAATCCGGACGTCATGCGGAATCTCCCCGTTCGTCGCGCCTTACGCGATGCCACCGATCGCGCTGAGGAGTTCGCCCAAGCGACTTCCCCTCACGCCTTACATGCGGGAAGCTAGCATCAGAAAGCGAGCTTGAAAAGCTTCGTTAGTTATGTAATTATACAAGGTAGTTGAGTGGCAGGGAGGACGAACGATGGCCGAAACGGGCGTCGACACCATAAGAATCAAGCGCGTGCTGACCTTTCTCGACGAGACGCGCGTGGCTGATGGCCGCGACACTGTGCCGCCGCTGCGCAAGGCCGCCGCGGTTGCGATCGTCGACAATCCCTTTGCCGGCCGCTTCGTGCAGGATCTGTCGCCGCTGACGCGAGCGAGCGAAGCAATCGGGCGTGAGATCTGCGCAATCGCTGTGCGATTGCTGGCGCCGGATCAGGCAGTGAGTTACGGCAAGGCCGCCGTGATCGGCACCAACGGCGAGCAGGAGCATGGCAACGCCATGCTCACCACGGTATTCGGCAACGTCATGCGCGAAGCGATCGGTGGCGGCAAGGCCTGGATTTCGTCGATGACCAAGCGCGCCGCGCCCGGTGCTTCGATCGACATTCCCTTGGCGCACAAGGATGCGCTTTACGTGCGCTCGCACTACGACGGCATGACGCTAACGCTGCCGGATGCACCGCAGCCGAACGAGATCGCGATCATTGCGGTGTACGCCACGCGCGGCCGGCCGAACCAACGCGTCGGCGGGCTGTCGGCGTCAGAGATCAAGGGTCAGGACGGCCTGACTTAACGGACTGGCTTAAAGGTTTCACCGGCGAGCCGGCGAGACTTGCTTGCAAAGAACAAACCATCAGGTGGAGCGGAACATGACGGTTGCAAAGACAGGTGCCGAGCACATCGCCTCCTTGCGCGATGGACGCACGGTCTACATCGATGGCGCGCTGGTGGAGGATGTCACCACGCATCCGGCGTTCCGGAATGCGATCCAGTCCTCGGCTGCGCTCTATGATTATCAGGCCAAGCCGGAAAACATCGAACTGATGACCTTCATGCCCGAAGGCTCCAACCGCCGCGTCAATCGCGCCTGGCAGATGCCGAAGAGCTATGAAGAGATGGTGACGCGCCGCAAGGCGTTGCAAGCTTGGTCGCGCGTGCATTACGGCTTCATGGGCCGCTCGCCGGATCACGTGGCGTCGGCGCTGATCGGTCAGCGCATGGGCATCGAGGTCTTCCGCAGGCATGGGCCGCAGCGCGCCAAGGCGCTGGAAGATTATGTCGACTACGCCACCAAGAGCGACCTGTTCCTGACGTACGTGATCATCAATCCGCAGGCCGAGCGCGCCAAGAACTGGGGCGATCAGGTATCGGATCTCGTCGCGCGCATCGTCGATGAAGATTCCACCGGCATCACGATCCGCGGCGCCAAGATGCTCGGTACGTCGTCGATCATGGCGAACGAGATTCTCGTCGCCAATTTGCAGCCGCTGAAGCAGGGCGAGGAAGACCTCGCCTTCTCCTGCGCATTGCCGATGAACGCCAAGGGCATTCGCGTGCTGTCGCGCAAATCCTATGAAGCTTCCGCCGTGTCGGTGTTCGACAACCCGCTGTCGTCGCGCTTCGACGAGAACGACGCGCTGGTTTTTTTCGACGACGTGAAAGTGCCGTGGGACCGGCTGTTCGTCTATCGCGACACGAACGTGTGCCGCGAGCAATTCCACGAGACCTGGGGGCATTCGTACCAGAACTACCAGGCGCAGATTCGCCTCTCGGTGAAGATTCGTTTTCTCGCGGGGCTCGCGCGCCGGCTGACGGAAGCCATCGGCACCACCAACATTCCCTCGGTCAGCGAAAAGCTCGGTTACATGGCCGCGCAAGCGAGCATGGTGGAAGCGATGCTGTCGGGCATGGAAGCGAGCGGCACCAAGGCCGGTGAGTACTGGGTGCCCAACAAGCATTTCATGTATTCGGCGCAGGTGCTGACGCAGGACCTCTATCCGCAGTTCGTCAATGCGATCCGCGAACTCTCGGGCGGCGCGATGATCATGCTGCCGTCCTCGATCAAGGATTTCGGCGACCCCATGATCAACAAGATCATCCAGACCACGCAGCGCGCCGCCAACCTTGAGCCCGCGGACAAGGTCAAGTTCCTCAAGGCCTGCTGGGATGCGGTCGGTTCTGAATTCGGCTCACGCCATCAGCAGTACGAGATGTTTTATGCGGGCGCGCGCTTCGTCACCGCGGGCCACAGCTTCCGCACCTATGACTGGAATAGTGCGACCTCGATGGTCGAAAGCCTGATGGCTTCATATAGTCTGAGCGACGAGCTAGGCGGAGTTAAGCACTAACTCTCTCAGTCATGGCCGGGCTTGTCCCGGCCATCCACGTCTCCGGTTGGGCTAAGACTTATAAGACGTGGATGCCCGGCACGAGGCCGGCCATGACGATGTCGAGAGAAGCAGGCAGGAGGCCGGCATGAAAGTCGCGATCACCAATCTCGGGACCATCGTTTCCGGCGACTGGCATTCTCCGTTCATCAAAGGCGACACCGTCATCGCCCATGACGGCAAGATCGTCAGCGTGGGTACGGCTGATGCCGCCGCGGTCGATGCCTGCGACGTCGTGATCGATGCCGGCGGCATGACCGCGATTCCCGGCCTGATCGACTCCCACGTGCATATTACTTTTGGAGATTACACGCCGCGTCAGCGTACGGTCGGCTATCTCGAAAGCTATCTGCATGGCGGCGTGACGACGTCGATTTCGGCGTCCGAGGTGCATGTGCCGGGCCGGCCGCGCGACGTCGAAGGCGTCAAGGCGCTCGCGGTCGCCGCGCAACGATGCTTTGCGGATTATCGCCCCGGCGGCATGCGCGTGCTCGCGGGTTCGGTCATCCTCGAGCCGGGCTTGAAAGATGAAGATTTCGTCGAACTCGCGGCGAAAGGCGTTGGCCTTGCCAAGGCCGGTTTCGGCGCGGTGAAGACGGCGTATGATTACGCGCCGCTGGTCGCGGGAGCGAAAGCGGCGGGCCTGATCACCACTTGCCACACCGGCGGTTCATCGATTCCCGGTTCGGGCGCGATCACCGGCGATCATCTCCTCAAGATACATCCGCACGTCTCGTTCCATATCAATGGCGGCCCGACGGCAATGCCGGATCGCGACTTTGAGCGGATCATCCGTGAAAGCGAGATGGCGCTTCAGGTCTGCACCGCCGGCAATCTGCGCACGACGCTGCTGTGCGGCAGGCTCGCGCTGGAGCTGAATGCGTTCGATCGCTTCATCATTGCAACGGACACGCCGACCGGCAGCGGCATCATGCCGCTCGGCATTCTCTACACCATGGCGCACCTTGCGAGCCTCACGACGATGACGCCGGAGCAGGCGATCTGTGCGGCCAGTGGCAACAATGCGCGGACCTATCGGCTCGACAGCGGCTTCCTGAAAGCGGGTCATGCCGCCGATATCGTGCTGCTCGATGCGCCCGACGGCGGCACGCAAGACACCGCGCTGGATGCCATCCGACACGGCGACATCGCCGCGATCGGCGCCGTCGTCACCGCAGGCGTGCCGCGCTTTGTCGGCCGCAGCCGCAATACGCCGGCGACCACGCGCAAGGCGCGCGTGGCGAAGTCGACGGTGATGCAGGATTTTGCTGCCGCGGCGCATTGAAGGAAGGGGCGTTACCCACTCGTCATGCGCGGGCTCCGACCCGCGCATCCATCTTCTTCAAAATTGATGGATGGCCGGGTCAAGCCCGGCCATGACGGAGAAAAACAATGCGCTTCGCGTGCGACGTGATCTCAGGCCGGATCGAAATAGTGGATTTCGAACAACAGGCAGCCCTTCTCGGACTTGAACGGGCCATGCCAGGCGCCGGGCGGCCGTGAGGCGTAAGTGTTCGGCGCAAAGGATTCGCCGCCCTTGCCCTGTTCGTCATTGCCGACGGTGAGATCGCCCGAGACCAGGTAAACCTCTTCCCAATATTCGTGCACGAACGGCTTGGTCGTGTAGACGCCGGGCGCGAAGCGCAACAGGCGCGAGCGCGAGCCGCGCTTGTTCTTCTCGTCCAGCGCGCCCGACAGGATCTTTTGCTGAATGCCGGCGGGATAGCCGGCCGGCGTCTCCCAGCCGCTCGACATGTCGAGGGCGTGAAATTCCTTGTGTTCCTTGTTGATCGCCATGCTGGCCTCCCGAACTGCGTTGGGTTATATACTCAATAACTTAGCTAGTTTTCAAAGTTTTTGGAGGCATAGAAGGCATGCTCGAATTCCACCTCGCAGCCCAACAGGGCGACAGCCAGCTGATCGGCTTTACCGTCGCAACCCTGATCGTTGCGGGCTGGACCGGTCGCGACGAGGCGGCGCTGCGCCATCATATCGAAGAGCTTGCCGCGATCGGCGTGCCGCGGCCGTCCTCCGTTCCGGTATTCTATCGCAACAGCGTGCTCAACGTAACGCAGGCTTCGCGCGTTGAAGTGCTCGGCCCCGACACGTCGGGTGAGGCCGAGCCGGTAGTGGTCGCGCATGGCGGGAAACTGTGGCTGACGGTCGGCTCCGATCATACCGACCGCAAGGCCGAGACGATGGGGATCGCGCTTTCCAAGCAACTCTGCGCCAAGCCGGTGGGCCGCGATTTGTGGCTGCTCGACGACGTCGCCGGTCATTGGGACCAGCTCAAGCTGCGCGCGTTCGCCACCATCGACGGCCGCCGCGTCATCTATCAGCAAGGCACGCTGGCGAGCATGCGCACGCCGGCGGATCTGATCGCGCGCTATGGTGCGTCGCTCGCGCCGGGTACGATGATGTTCTGCGGCACGCTGGGCGCGATCGGCGGCATCCGTCCCGCGAGCCGTTTTGAAGTGGAATTGGAAGATCCCGTGCTCAATCGCACCCTGAAACATGCTTACGATGTT
Organism: uncultured Alphaproteobacteria bacterium; assembly: GCA_963788885.1. Lineage (GTDB taxonomy): Bacteria > Pseudomonadota > Alphaproteobacteria > Rhizobiales > Xanthobacteraceae > Bradyrhizobium. The sequence goes on from CAWBIR010000008.1 coordinate 572,290, forward strand.
GACATCCTGCCGGTGGTCACTTGATCCATCGGATGAAACCTTCAAGCTGATTCTCGCATCCCGCGAGTTCGACTGCCAAACTGAACCCGATTTCGGAGAACGCACGTGTCGCGCCAAAAAGCCAAATCCGAGCGGGGTCAGACATCGCGCCGCGCCGAGCCAAGCAATGCGCGCAGCGGGCTGCCGCTGACAATCACCCGGCCCGAGCTTCTGAACGACGGTACCGATCGCGACTTTCGCAAGCTCGTGCATAACATCTTCGCCTTCATGGCGCGGCATGAAACGATCCGCGACGGCCACGCGCGCCAGATCGGGCTTGCCGGCGTCGAATACACCATCCTGATTTCGATCGGTCACCTCGGCCTCGACGGCGACGTCAACGTCAAGACCATCGCCGATCATCTGCACATGAGCGGCGCCTTCGTCACCACGGTAACCAGCAAGTTGCAGACGCTTGGCCTCGTCGAGAAAACCCAGGACAGCGTCGACCGGCGGCGGATTTCGCTTGCCATCACCGAAAAGGGCAAGGCGTTGTTGCGCAAGCTTGCGCCCTATCAGCGCGAGATCAACGACGTCGAATTCAGCCCGCTCAGCCGCGACGACTTTCAGGCGGTCTCGCGCATCCTGGAGGCGCTGATCGACTCCAGCGACAAGGCCTTCGCGCTGCAACGCTACAAGTCGTCGATCAAGGAAACGACCAAGGTCGCGTGAGGGGTCAAATCAGCACGCGCTGATCCCGATAGGTCTTGCCGCCACGGGAAACGGTCAACGATCCGCCACGGGGTTCGATCGCCGGCAGTTCGGCCAGCGCATTGACGACGTGATACATGGTCGGAAGATCGGACCATGTCGATTTGTGAAAGCGCACGGCCCCTCGGCCGGTCTGCTGCCGCTCGATCGTCATATCCGGATCGGCCGGAGGCGAGAGCGTGACCTGCTGCAATTCGCTCTCGCCCCAGGTGCCCGTGCGCGGAACGTATTTGAGCATCAGCGTGCCATCTGACGGAGGCTTCGCCGGCGGCGGCTCATTGCGCAGGTTCGAGACGGTCATGTCGAGAAAGCGAAATCCCATCCAGCCGGCGTTGCAGACTTGCGCGCCTTCGGAGACACGCGGCTCTGATATCTCGGCATAAAGTTTGGGATGACCGATTTCGCAACGGCCCGTGATGATGGGATCGGCGAGGTTCTCCCAGACGACGGCGAGGAAGCGTCCGTTCGCGCGATCCTGCCGCCCGGTGAAGGTGGCGGGCCAGCTCACCCAGATCATGGTGTAGCCGCGCCCTGCGAGCCAATCGATATCCGTCATGTGATGAAATTCGACCGTGACGACCGGCTCGCCGGCGAGCGCGAAACCTTCCGGCAAATGTCGTTCCAGCAGTGCGCCATCGGTCAGGAAGCTCGCCGCCACCGAAAGCCGGCGCGGGCTTCTTGTTGAATCCGTCGCGATGCTCTCAGGCATCTGGCGCGGGCCGGGCGCCGGGCCGAAATGCGTCGGCATCCGGTAGATACGATTGGGCTCGAAACGATAGGTCATCACGCCTCCTGATCGCAAAACTCCATTCTTGACGATAATGTCAAACTTGACGCTGATGTCAAGAATGAGGATAATGGGCAAGATAGAAGAGCAGGGATGAACCGGATGGTCGGCGTGCGTCAGTTCGACGAGCAGGAGGTGATCGCGCTGGCGCTGGATGTATTCTGGCGCAAGGGTCTCAACGACGCCACGATGCAGGACCTTGCCGCCGCGACCGGCGTGCAGCGCGGCAGCCTTTACAACGCCTATGGCGACAAGGAAGCGATCTTCCTGCGCGCCTTCGATCAATACGCCAAGGAGTTTTTGGCATCGGTCGAAAATCTGCTCTCCGAGGGCGACGTTGCGGCAGAGACTCACAAAGTTCTTCGACAGCGCGATTCTGAACATGACGGGCGGCTCGCCGCCGCGGGGTTGCCTGACCACGCGCACCGCGCTGAATGCGGGGATTTCAAGCGAAGCGGTGCGCCGGCGCGTCCAGGCTCTGCTCGGCCGGCTCGAACAAGTCGTCAGCAAGGCGATCAGTTCTGCGCCCGACGGGCGAACTGCGCCTGAGGCCAATCGGTTGGCGCGCGTTGTCGTCACCTTCACGCGAGGCCTGGCGGTGATGGAGCGCGCGGGATATAGCCGCAAGCAGTTGAAGGAATCGGCTGCGACCTTCGTCGATGCGCTGGTTGGCGGCGTCTGACGTTGGTGCGGGCGACAACGGGCTCCCTAATACGGCGGAAACGCCAGGAATGCCGGCATGCGCTCGGCATGCGCCGACAGCGCGGCAAGCGATGGATGGCGATCCTCCTTGATCAGGCCAGGCAGTTCGTCCTGCGTGAAGCGCCAGGTGATAGCGGCTGTCACGTCGGCCTGTAGCGGCCGGCTTTCGAAAAGCCAGGGTTTTGCGGCGGCGATCTCCTGTTCGAGCAGGCGATAGGCCGCCTCAAGCTGCCCCTGCACGCGGTCGATCCACGGCTGATGATGCTTTTCCGGCGGGCGGAGGTTTCGCTCATAGATGATCTGCACGCTCTTTTCGCAGGCCGCGAGCGCGAGCCCAATGATCCGCTGCGCGCGCGCATGCGGCGCCGTCTCGCGCGGGTTAAGGCTGCGTTCTGGCGGAACGAGACGCTCGACATATTCGAGCATCAAGGCGGAATCCATCAGGACAACGCCATCGTCGGTCAGAAACGTCGGCGCCTTGACGACCGGATTGATCGCGGCGAACGCGTCATAGTTGCGGAACACCGAAAGCGCCTCGTGCGAAAACGGCAGCTCCATCAGCCGCAGCGAAATCGCCACGCGGCGCACGTAAGGCGAGTCGAGCATCCCGATCAGTTTCATCGCTTGTCCCTTGAATCGCTTTGAGACCATGTTCGGCAGAAATTCACGCTCTTGCCAGTGGCGGGACCGGCCAATATCGTCGAGATCATGCCAACTCCGGAGCCGCACCCGATTGCCATTCTCGCCTATGACGGGCTTTGCCTGTTCGAATTCGGCTGCGCGTTCGAGGTCTTCGGTCTCTCGCGGCCTGAAATGGGGCCGAATTGGTATCGCTGTGTCATCGCTGCGGCCGAGCCCGGCGCGCTGCGGGCCGTCGGCGGCATTCAGGTGGTTGCGGACGGCGGACTGGAGTTGCTGTCAACTGCCAGGACGATTGTGGTTCCGGGCTGGCGCGGTCCCAACGCGCCTGTTCCGCGTCCGCTGTTGAAGGCTTTGCGCGAGGCGCACGCCCGCGGCAGCCGGCTGGTGTCGATCTGCGGCGGCGCGTTTGTTCTGGCGCAAACCGGTTTGCTCTCGCGCAAACGCGCGACCACGCACTGGCACCACATCGAGGAACTGTCGCGCGTGTTTCCCGATATCGTCATCGAGCCGGACGTTCTCTATGTCGATGAAGGTTCGATCATGACGTCGGCGGGAAGTGCGGCGGGTCTCGATTTGTGCCTGCACCTGGTGCGTCAGGATTTCGGCGCCAAAGCGGCCAACAGCGTCGCTCGCCGTCTTGTCATCGCGGCCCATCGCGGGGGCGGGGAAGCACAGTTTATCCGGCGGCCCGTGCCACGGCGTGCCGGCGCCAAGCTGTCGGTGCTGATGCAGACGGTCCGCGGCCGGCTGTCGGAAGCGTGGTCCGTCGAACGGATGGCCGCCGAAGCCGGCATGAGCGTCAGAGGCATTCATCGGCACATGCGGGATGCAACAGGAATGGCGCCGGGCGAGTGGTTGCTCGGCGAACGCCTGGCGCACGCGCGCGACCTCCTCGAAGAAACCAGGCTGCCGATCGAAAAGGTCGCGATCGAAGTCGGTTTCGGCAGCGGCGCCAACTTGCGAAACCATTTCAGGAAAGCGACCGGCCTTTCGCCAGCGCTCTATCGATCGAGATTCGAAGCAAGGGCATGAGAGGCGGCCCCGCATGGCGTGTCCGATCGCCGGCTATTCGCCGGGACATCGGCGGAAACCAAATTCCGGCCCGTCGAAATCGATTTCATCCCCCGACGAAACGGACCTGAAACACAAGACTGCAATCCTGATCGGGCAATCAACAACGGAGTTGGTTCCATGCAAATCATTCTTCGCCTGATCTATCGCGAATACTGCCGGGCCTGCCTCCAGAATTTCAAATACTTCTAGCAGTTGGATCAGATGCACCGGCCAAAGGCGATTCTATTCCCGACGCTTGTTGCGACCGTCTTTACCGGAATAGCGATCTGGCTGATCGCGGGACCGCCGCCACATGCCGCGAGACCCGTTAACGCCCATCCGTTCGTCGTCTCGAACAAATAGTTGCGTTGATTTCATCATCCGTTCGACCGGAGATCATTATGCAGCGCGAATTGCCGACCATTGATTTCAAAAGCGAAGCCGAGGTTCGCGCGAAGGCTGAAAGCCGGCGCACCGAGGAAGTCGCAGGCTTGCTGAAGGCGTTTTTCGCCTGGTGGACGCCAAGGCCCCGCGAGTGGACGTCCGGGCTGCACCAGTCAGGGCGCCCGATCCTCGAAGCCGTTCAGATCTCACATCGGCCGGTCACAGCCGGAAAGTAACGGCCGCCGTCCAGGCCGCCCGATTTATTCACTCGAGTTCCAGCTGGCTCCAACAGCGCACCGCGGTTCGCGCGAGCACTCGCTCGGCCATCTGCGGTGCGCGGGATCACGAGCGCGTCATTGCTACAACTGCTTAATCATTCAGGGTTAAGGTTCCATATCAGAAGTTGCATCAATATTTTTATTTATTCCGAAATAATAAGTTATATCAATGGCTTATTCGGCAATAACAAAACGCAATGAAGTTTCGGACCGGCCCGGGATTCGCCCCGCGAAAAGCCTGCATTTCATCGAGGCATGGCAACAGTATTCGGCGCGCCGGCCCGATCCCAACGCTCATCCGGGGTCGCAAATTGTCAGGGCATCCCGGCAAGGCGGTCTGTTCGAGGGCGTGTCCACGTGAGCAACTGGAACAATCGAAAAGCAGACCGTGTGCAATTCCAGCGGGCCATTCCGGTGAACCTGATGGGCGTCGATGGCACATGGCGACGCAGCTGCGAACTGCTGGACATCTCCTCCACCGGGGCAAGAATCGAAATTGAAGGGACGACCGACGTCTTGCAGGCGAAAGAGTTCTTTCTGGTGCTGTCGTCCACGGGACTCGCGTTCCGGCGCTGTGAAATGGTCTGGATCGACGGCACGATCGTCGGCATTCGCTTTCTTGTCCATAAAGCCGACAAGAAAAGCCAACGCCGCTCCTGAAGCGGTCTTTTCGGCATCCGTTTTGGGATGTTGTCCGTTCAAACGTGATCGAGAAACCGGCCGCGCCGCCGCCGGCCGTGTCAGAAGCGGACGGTCCGTTGCGCCGCCGATAGCGAGAATTCGTCGAAGATCTTTCTCGCCTTTTCCAGCTCCGCAGGACCGACCGGCGACTGGCCAGGGCGGTGCCGCACGATCGCGGCTGCGGTAGCCCAGTCCAGCCTGGAGGCCTTGCACGCCAGAACGAGTCCCTCGACATTGTCGCTGGTGATCAAGGGCAGGACGACCTCGACGGGTGATCCCGTCTTCAGAGCGAGCGCCGCAACGATGTTGGTGTATTCACCACGAACCGCAAAACGATTGATGGTGGAATCGTTCAATTTGCCCTGGCGGTTGAGCTCCACCAATTTGGCTTGAACGGCCGCATAATCGGGCGGCTCCATCGTCTTCGTCGTATCGGCGGTCGCGATCGTATTTTCGATCTGCTCTCGCATCACGGACGGCATCGCATTGAGGTGGCGCATGCGCGCATCGTCGAGCTTGGCGCGGATTTTACGCTTGAGGGGTTCAGGAAGGTCCGATCGGCGGGCGAGTTTCTGCGCAAGCGCCGCGTCGCTCTCGCCGATCTGTACCAGTCGGGCCCAATCGGTATCGAGCAGGCGCGCGCCCAGGTTCTCGGTGAGCGCGTGATTGATCGCAGGCTCGGCGAATTGCATCAGCGCCTCGCCGACGGCAGGCTCGACTGTATGTCTGCGGGCGATTGCAACGCGACGTGTGAGGCCGCCAGATCGCACCACGTCGAGAATGAGGTCCGGTGCGAGGCGGACGGACTTCAGGATGGGCAGCCAAACCAATTCGTCGTCGTGAAGAGCGAGATGCCGGGCAGACAGCGGCAAGGCGCTCTTGGCTTCGGAAAGCTGGTGGCTGAGCTGCGCCAGCGACGGCGTGTCCACATGGCCCATCAATCGGACAAAGACGTCGTCGAAAAGCGCAATCTGGTCGGCCGCAAGGCCCTGGGCGCGACCCAGGAAAAGCTTCGTGATCTGGCGCAACGCTCCCGCCCACCGTTCCGGAGGCCATCCGTCGATCGCGTCCAGCTCCGAGATCAATAGTGCCGATGTCGATGCCATCGGTTGGCCTCACGGGCTCCAATAGAGATTGGGCGAGCGAAATGGCTCGCCGAAATGCAGCGGGTAACTATTCGATAAACGTATTCTTGAAGGGCTAAGGCTTCTTTAAGACCATCAGGGCGCCCGGCGGGGCCGTTAAGGTCCTGTTAGTGCTTCGCGCCGACCCGGTCTTTTGGGTGAGACAATCGGGTTGGCGGCACGTCAATCCGCGCGCAACGTCGATAGCGCGCCGATCGCGCTAATCCTCCCACATCCTGGGTGCCGTGGTCGTGGAAGCACTCTCGGGAGCTCGTGGCATAATCTGGCCCGCCAGAATGTGCAAAGCGAAGAAGCCGGCGGCGATCGTGACCAGCACAGCATAGCCGGTCGCTCCGGAAATCGAAGATTTGCGCTCGGGGCGTTCACTCAGGGACATCTTCCGTTCCTTTCAAAATCTGAGTTCGGCTTTTGCCGTCGATCAGGTGCCGATAGCGCCGAAGGATACGTTGCGCTTCCAGGCGTCTTGAATGATGCAAGGCTTCGAGGAGGGTGACGAAAAGTCCTCTTCGCTTTGCCTGAGGTTGAAATGAATCTGCTTCGAAATCGATAGTCGCAGGTGATAGCAATGATGCATCGCTCATAGGATAAGCTCTGCCGCTTGCGTGATGAATGGGGGGACCATGCAGACATTTGTGCAGATCGCCTGTGAGAAGGTTCACATTTCAAGGAATTGTGAGCGCGGTGAAAGCCGCGCCATAACGCCGCGTTTTTATGCGTTTTGCGGATTCTCGCGCCGTTTTCCTGGACGGAAACGTCAATGGACGGTTAGTCGCGCGCCCATTCGCCGACCACGCGATGCACCTCGACGAAATGCTCGCGCAGCTGCTCGAGCGCGAAGCCGAGCGCAAACAGCCGCTCGGCATTTTCGCTGTTCATATCGTGCGTCAATCCTTCCCGCCGCACCGCGCCGAAACGCTCGATGTAATCGCGGAAGGTAGCGTCGGCCGCGGCGAGCGGCGGTGGAGGTTTTTGATCGCGCAAGGCGGCGCCGCTGGCGCGCAAAAAGTCGCGGCCTTCGGTCTGGATTTTTTTAAGCGGCGGCGTCAATTGGGCTACGACTTCCGGCGGCAGTTCACATCCCACGGCACGGCCGACCATCACGATGTCATGGCGCAAGCGCAACAGCGTGCGCAAAAGAGGTCCGGTGTCGGGGCCGGAAGTAAGACGCGCATTGCGCTCGTGCTCGGCTTCCGCGCCGGTCGTATTGAGCCGCGCCAGCGCCGCCGCGATCCCGTCCTGGATGCGCCGGCGCTCGGCAGAATCGAGTTCGCGCGTGTGGTCTTCCAGAAAGCGCGAGAGCGCGTCCGCCATCAGGTCCAGCATGTCGGCCGCGGCCTGGATGGTGATTTCATGCGCGCGGGATGGAAACAGCAGAAACGAGACGATGAAGCCGACCGCGCCGCCGACAGTCACTTCCAGCACGCGGTCGAGCGCGGACGCCGCCGGGCTTACATGCTGCATGCCGGGCACCAAGAGTACGATGATCGCCGTTACCGGCAGCACGTTGAAGTTGGCGCGGAACGAGGCGATGAAGGCAAGCGGTGCGATCGCAATCGCAAGCACGACAAGCAGTGCCCATTCGCTTTCGTGCGGGATCAGGATCGCGAGCGCCCCGCCATAGGCGACGCCGCCGAAGGTTCCGATCAGGTAATCGCTCGCCACCTTGACCGAACGGCCGAGGCTCATCTGCGTCACGATCAAGGAAGTCAGAACCGCCCAGAGCGGAAGGTGCAGGTGCAGGACCTGCGCGACCACGAAGGCGAGCAGTGCGGCGACCGTGACGCGCAGCGCCAGGATCAATTGCAGCCGGTAGCGGCGGATCCAGGCGCGGATCGATTTCATCGATCGGGAGACGCGGCTTTCGTTAGTGTCCCGATTCCGAAGTTCGTCGGATTTTGCGGGGCCACGTTTCGAACTTCGGAATCGAAAGGACACTAGCAAACCTATTATTTAGTGTGGCTTTGGTTCAGAAGTCCGCATGACGAACCCGCGGCACCAATGATGCGGACTTCTGAACCGCCACACTTGAAGTCATGCGGCTGGCGTCATTGTACCTGCATTGCAGAGAAGGGTGAGCCGGCCTCCGAGTGAAGACGATGTCGGGTGCAAATGCAAATCGGGCTCCATGCCGTCGGCGCGGAACCCGATTTTCAAGTTGCTATTTTATGAAACTCAGTGCGCCAGCGGATCGGGCCGCAACTGCACCTTGAACACCTTCGGATAGGCTTCCGTGCCGCCTTCGCCATGGAAGTTCGCGCGGGTGCCGGACGTGGTCCAGAGGCCGCGGCCTTTCCAGCCCTTCTTGTCGTCGTCGATCCGGCCATCGACGTTCTTGGTGAAGAAGCCGAGCGGGTAGGGCATGCGCATGTTCACCCACTTGCCGTCGACCAGCGCCAGCAGTGATTCCGCGCCATTGGCTTCCGCGATCGGAACGTTCTTGCCGAGGCCAAGGACGTTATAGCGATCGACCCACACATAATAAGCGTGGTTGGCGCTGCCCTTGGGGTCGAGGCCTTTGAACTGCGGCCCCGGCAGGCGATAGACGTGCCATCCTTCCGGACACTGCTTGCCTTGTGCGGTGGTCGGGCCGTTGAGCGGGCCCTTGCACAGCTTGCGGTCGAAGCTTCCAAGATGACCGCTGGACAGCACGGTCCAGACCACGCCGTCGAGGCCGATGTCGATGCCGCGCGGACCGAACGTACCCTCCGGCGGCTGATACACTTCGGCAAGCGCGGTGTTGGCGGGATCGGAGCCCGGCGTCAGGCGAATGATGTAGCCGGGCTGATCGATGCGGGAGAAGCCTCGGTCCATCGCCTGGCCCCAGATCGAATCGTCAACCGGGCTCGGCATGATGCCGTAGAACGACGCCGCGATGCGCTTGTCCTTGGTCGGATCGACGGGATCCTTGGCGCCGACATAGGCGTCGCGCTTGCCGTTGCCGTTGGTGTCGATCACGAGCGCCGTCCAGCCTTGCGAGGCGACGCCGTCCTTGGTCTCGAGGAATTTCTTGGTGTTGAGCCAGCCGACGATTCCGCCGCCAAGACCCGGACCGCCCGCGCTCGTCCACAGCGTGTTATTGGCGTCATGCGCAAAATAAAGGTGATGGGTCGAGAAGCAGGTGTTGATCATGTCCCATTTGCCGGTCGCGGGATCGAAGCGCGACAGTTCGCGCACGGCGGTCGCCTGCGGATCGGCCTTGGCAGAGGGATGGTCTGAGCCCTGCTTGCAGTAATCGGGGTTTGCCGGGGGCCGCAGCTTGGCGGTGAACCAGACCTTGCCTTGCTCGTCCATCATCACGTTGTGGATCGAGGTGTGGCCGTCCCAGATCGCCTCATCGCCCCAATAGGCCGAAGTGCCGTGCGGCGCATCCGCCGAACCCTGCATCTTCTCATCCAGGTAGGGCTCCTTGATCGTGGAAGCCACGTTCTTGATCGGATCGAGCGTTGGAACGAGGTCGGTGCTCTCTTCCGGCGATCCGTAGATCAACCCGTTGGCGTTCACGTGCGGATTGCGCTTGTCGGTCGACACCGCATCGTGCTGGTAGTGCCCGGGCGTCGCCCAGTCCCACAGCGTGAAGACGATGTTGCGTTCGATGCCTTTCGGACGTTCCGGCTTGTCGAACGGCAGGGCGCCGGCGGCGATCTTGTCGGTCCATTTCGAGAAGACATCATTGACCTTGTCGGGCCCGATGCTGTTGATCGCGGTCGCCATGTATTCCATGGCTTGGCCTGCCTGCGTGCGGATCGCCCATGCCGTCTGCGAGTCCTGAGCTGCGTCCTTGAACAGCTTCGGCACTTCGCGAATGCCACGCGTACCGATGGCATGGCAGGACTGGCACATGTTCTTCACGGTATCGACGAACTGCCCCTGGCTCTTCATCGTCTCCGGCATCTTGTTGCCCTTGGCGCCGGTGCCGGGGAATTCGCTTGCGGGCGGAATGTCGAGCAGCGAATACCAGTACATGCCGGGATAATGCTGCGCATCGGCGGCGGCAGACGCGGCCGGCTTGACCTTGAAGTCGACGGTCTTGCCCGGCTTTGTATCGACAGCTGCGCTGTCGGTCAGGCCATAGCCGCGGACCCAGACCTTGTAGTTCGCATCCGGCAGCTCCGGAATGACGAAACGGCCCTGATCGTCGGTCACGACGATCTTTGCGTATTTGGTCGGCAAGTCTTTCGTCTCGGCGATGATCCAGACGCCGGCTTCCGGTCCCTTGTCGCCCGTCACCTGTCCGCCGATGTCATGGGCAGAGATATCGATCTTGGCCGCCAAGGCAGCGCTGCCGAGCACCAGCGCCAACGCGCTTACGCTTGCGGCAATCAATCGATTCAACTTCATGGCTCGTTCTCCCAATATGCGGCGACGTTCGACTTAACCGCTGTTCGCGCCTGTTATGGCACACGGCCTGTCAATTCCGCTATTTCGACCAAAGTCTTCTCCTTGTCGAGAGCGCCTTCGTCGCCCACGCCGCTTCTCACATGGTGAAAAAGCGTCGCCGCGGGTGCGATGAATTCGCCGCAAACGGCCGATTGCATTTCCCTCAACGAAGGGTCGAATGCGCCGCATTCGGCTACCTCGCACAAGCGAGATCAGGCGCGAACACCAATGCTGATTTTGTGAAAGACCCCCTTGGCATTGAGAGACGGCGCTTTAACATGGCAATCAAGTTCCAAGTCTAAGAACACAAAAACAACACGTCTCAAGAAAAGGGGCGGGTGGTCCATCAGGAGCCACCGCGCACGGAAACAAAAGGGAGGACGGCTTGGCTGGGGCAACACCGCTTCGCGCATTGCTGCAACGCGAGGGATGTCTGACGCTTCCGGGCGTCTTTGACGGCATCTCCGCAAGAATGGCCGCGAGCACCGGCTTCGACGCGCTTTATATGACCGGCTATGGCGTCGTTGCCTCCGCGCTCGGCGTGGCCGATGCCGGCACCGCCACCTTCAGTGAAATGCTCGACCGCGTGCGCTGTATTGCCGGCGCCACGAACCTGCCGTTTCTCGCCGACGGCGACACCGGCTATGGCGGGCTATTGAACGTCGATCGCACCGTGCGCGGCTATGCCGCGGCGGGCGCCTCCGGCATTCAGCTCGAGGACCAGGAATTTCCCAAGAAGTGCGGCCACACCGAATTTCGCCGCGTTATTCCCGCCGACGATGCGGTTGCCAAAATCCGCGTTGCCGTCGAGGCGCGACCGAGCCGCGACTTTCTCATCGTCGCCCGCACCGATGCGCGTTACGCCGAGGGGCTGGACGCCGCGCTGCGCCGGGCCGAGCGGTTTCTGGAGGCGGGCGCCGACGTGCTGTTCGTCGAGAGCCCGGAGAGCCTGGAAGAATTGCGGCGCGTCGCCGAAACCTTCAAGGGCGCGATGCTGCTTGCCAACATGGTCGAGGGTGGCCGCACGCCGTATCTGTCGACGGCTGAATTAGGTGCGATGGGCTTCAAGATCGCGCTTTATCCGGGCTCCGGCTTTTTGACGGCGGCCGGCGCTTTGCAGTTGGTCTACCGCCATCTGAAGACCGACGGCATTGGTACCGGCAGCAAGGCGCCGATGCTGCCGTTCCCCGAGATGAATCAATTGATGGGCTTTCCCGCCGTGCACGCCTTCGAAAAGCGCCACGGCCTGAGCGGGAGCGAAAAGTGAAGCGTTGAGTGTCTCAATCAGAAATCCGCTGAACCCATAAAGGATGACGCCATGGCATCGGGAAAACGCACGTTCCAACTTCGACGAGTTGGCTTTTTCCTTGCTCTGGCCGCGGCCATCACATCCTGGACATACCAAGGCGCGCGGGCCGAAACGATCACGGTGACGCATTGGGGCGGGCAGTTCTATGGCGTGCCCTATGCGGTCGCCATGGAGAAAGGCTTCTTCAAGAAGAACGGCGTCGAAGTCACGGGCATCCTGACCGCGGCTGGCGGCGGCACCGCGGTGCGCAACACGCTCGCCGGCGGCATTCCCTTCGGCGAAGTGTCGTTGGCGGCCGCCGTGCAGGCGATCAATGCCGGGCAGAAGCTCATCATCATCGGCGCCGGCGCCTGGTCGGTGGCCGACCAGATGTGGGTGGTGAAAACGGATTCCACCCTTAAAGGCATCAAGGATCTGGTCGGCAAACAGGTTGCCTATACAGCGCCGGGCTCGGTCAGCAATATGATCATCTTGATGGCTCTGAAAGCCAACGGCGTCACCCCCCACCAGGTCAAGCTCGTACCCGCCGGCGATCTCGGCGCCAACATTTCCGCCGTCGCCAGCGGTGCGGTCGATGCCGGCTTCTCGGATGAGCTGTTCTACGCCCAGCACAAGGAACTGGTGAAGCCGCTGTTCCTGGTGCGCGACGTGCTCGACCCGCGCATGATGCAAACCGTGATGATCACGACATCAGAATACGGCAAGGCGCATCCCGATATCATCAAGGGTCTCATCAACGCGCGCCGCGAGGGACTGGCCTATATGCTCGAGCATCCCGCTGAAGCCGCCGACATCACGGCCAAGGCCTACAACAATCCGAACATCGAGCTGTTCCGCGACCACGTCCGCGAGCTGATCAAGGAAAATTACTGGAGCGATGGCCGGCTCGATTACGCAAGCATGAACCACATGGTCGAGGGCCTTCAGATCACCGGCCAGATGAAGGGCAATGTCGACTGGCCGAAATATGTCGACACGTCGTACCTGCCGGCGGATTTGCGGCCGACGCAATGAGGGTCTCAAAGTGAGCGGGGAGTCGCAGGTATCGCTGAGCGAGGTGGTGCGCCGTTACGACGGGCCGCCTGTCGTGCAGGCGCTCGGCCCGATCAGTCTCGACATCAAGTGCGGCGAATTCTTTTCGATCGTCGGCCCCTCCGGCTGCGGCAAGTCGACCTTGCTCGACGTCGTCGCGGGCCTCGTTCGTCCGACCAGCGGCAGCGTGCGCTTCGAGGGCAAGGAATTGCACGGCGAGGTGCCCGACGGCGTCGGCGTCGTGTTCCAGGAAGATTCGAGCATGCCGTGGCTCAGCGTGCGCGACAATGTCGCGTTCGGTCTGCGCACCTCGGGCCTGCCGAAGCATGAGGTCACGGAGCGCGTCGATCACGCCATCAGCTTCATGGGGCTTGCGCAGTTTGCCGGCCACTATCCGGCGCAGCTTTCCGGCGGCATGCGGCAGCGGGTCTGCATCGCGCGAACGCTGGTACTGCGCCCAAGGCTGATCCTGCTCGACGAACCCTTTGGCGCGCTGGATCAGCAGACGCGGCTCCTGATGGGGGATGAACTGTTGCGGCTCTGGCGCGAGACCGGCGCGACCGTGCTCTTGATCACGCATGCGCTCGACGAAGCCGCGATGTTGTCGGACCGCGTCGGCGTGATGAGCGCGCGGCCCGGCCGTTTCATCGACCTGGTCGAAACCGGATGGCCACGCGATCGCGACAGCCGCGTGATCTCCGATTCCCAATTCGGCGCGCTAACCGCGCGCCTGTGGAAGTCGCTGCGCGAGGAGTCGCTCAAGACCATGGGCAGGGCGGCATGAGGCGGCGACACGCCGCCCTCATCGTTCGCATCGCCATCCTGGCGTCTTTGATTGCATTGCTGGAAATCGGTTGCCGCACCGGCCTCATCGATACCCTGACCGTGATTCCGCCGAGCGACATGGTCAACTCGATGGCCGATCAGATCCGCTCCGGCGACCTCACGGCGAGCATCGTCACGACCTTCTCGACCATTCTGATCGCCTTTGCGCTCGCCGTCGTCCTCGGCACGGCGGTTGGCGCGCTGATCCATCGTTTTCCGCGGCTGCGCGATGTCGCCGATCCCTTGCTCGCGTCCTACTACTCGGTGCCGACTTTCATTTTCTATCCGCTATTGGTGGCGTTGCTCGGTCTCGGCAAGGCGCCGCTGGTCGTGCTCGGCATTCTCTCGGCGGCACCAGCGGTCGTGATCAGCACGCTATCGGGGCTCGACGGTGTTGCGCCGGTCCTGATGAAGCTCGCGCGCGTGCATCGGCTGACGCCGGCGCGGACGCTTCTGTGGATCGTGCTGCCGGCGGCATTGCCGCATCTCTTCACCGGGTTCAAGCTCGCGCTGAGTTACGCGCTGATCGGCGTTATTGCCGGCGAATTCATCCTGTCCGGCACCGGTCTCGGCTATGCCATTTCCTTTGCCTATCAGAGCTTCGATAACCGCGCCATGTACGGCGTGATGCTGTTCGTGCTGCTGGTCGCGGTGACAGCCAACGGGATACTCTATGTCTGGGAGGGGCGACTGGCGCGACGCCGTTCACGGGGATGAGCGAGCTCTCGTTCGACGATACGCAAAAGCTCGCTGCGCGCCGCCACTTCCGCGCCTTCGATACCATCGTGCTCACGCTGCTGATGTTGGTGCTCTGGCAGGCGATCGGGAGCTGGACGAAAGGTGTCGCGGTTTCGCCGCCATTGCAAACGCTGCTGTATCTCGTGGGTCTCTTGGGAACATCGATGTTCTGGGATCACGCCGCCGCGACGCTGGAAGCATTTTTGCTGGCGTTCGTGCTTTCCGCACTGATCGGTCTCGCGCTCGGCTTGATTTTCGGCATCAGGCGTTTTGCAGGCGAAGTCGCCGAGCCCATTCTGGCCGGCTTCTACACCATCCCGAAGGTGACGCTCTATCCCGTCGTGCTGCTGCTGTTTGGTCTCGGCATGTCCGCGAAAGTCGCGTTCGGCGTCATGCATGGGCTGGTGCCGATGACGCTGTTTGCGCTCGGCGCGGTGCGCAATCTGCCGCCGGTGCTCGTGCGCACCGCGCGCGTGCTCCGGCTTTCGCCCGGACGCACCATGCGCTGGGTTCTGGTGCCTGCCTGTCTGCCCGACATCGTCAACGGCCTTCGGATCAGTTTCTCGCTGAGCTTGCTTGGTGTGCTGATCGGAGAGATGTTTTCATCCCAGCGCGGCCTTGGCTTTTTGCTGGTCAACGGAATGGCGCAGCACAACGTGCCGCTGTCGACCGCCATCGTGACCGTGATCGTGGCGATTGCGATTGTGGCCAACACGCTGATGCTGCGGATGGGCCGGCGGTTTACGCGGCGAGCAGATATGGCGGCCGGATAGGCGTGAGGAGAACGGCATGACGAGGCCAACGACGACGTTAAAGACCATCCTCAACCGCCGCGAGGCCACGATCCTCGCCGGCGCCGCCAACGGCCTGTTTGCGCGGATCATCGAAGATCTCGGCTACGAGGCCGTCTATGTCACCGGCGCCGGCGTCGCCAACATGTATCTCGGCGCGCCTGACATCGGTCTGACCACGCTGACCGAGATCGCAGAGCACGTTGCCGCCATTTCGGACGCGGTCGCAATTCCCTTGCTGGTCGATGCCGATACCGGCTTCGGCAATGCGGTGAACATGGTGCGCACCGTG
Source organism: uncultured Alphaproteobacteria bacterium (assembly GCA_963788885.1). Lineage (GTDB taxonomy): Bacteria > Pseudomonadota > Alphaproteobacteria > Rhizobiales > Xanthobacteraceae > Bradyrhizobium. The sequence goes on from CAWBIR010000008.1 coordinate 588,076, forward strand.
AAGGTACTGGAGCGGGCAGGTGCCGCGGGCTTGCAGATCGAGGACCAGGTCTTTCCGAAGAAGTGCGGCCATTTCGACGGCAAGGCGGTCGTGCCGCTGGAAGAGATGCTGGCGAAGATCAAGGCCGCTGTCGACACCCGCAAGGATGGCGATCTTCAGATCGTGGCGCGCACCGATGCACGCGCCATCCTCGGCCTTCAGGCCGCGATCGATCGCGCAGGCGCCATGATCGAAGCCGGCGCCGACGTGACCTTCGTGGAGGCGCCGACCTCGGCCGACGAACTGGCGCAGATCGCCAAAAGCCTTTCTGTCCCGCAAGTCGCCAACATCGTGTTCGGCGGCCGGACGCCGGAACTGGGGCGGCAAAAATTTGCCGAACTCGGCTTCGGCTGCGTGCTTTACGCCAACGCGGCCTTGCAGGCGGCGCTCAAGGCCTCGCATGACGTGCTGATGGCTTTGAAGCAGGAGGGTTCGCTTGCCTCCGTCGCCGATCGCCTCGCTGATTTCGCCATTCGCCAGCAGACCGTTTCCAAACCGAAATATGACGAACTCGAACGCCGTTACCGTGGGGGCTAATGTGGGATATCGCCGGGGCTGGATTGCACTACTGATCTTTACGGTCGTGATCATCAATTACATCGACCGCATCGCATTGTCGGTTGCCGCTCGACCAATTGTCGCCGAGTTCGGTTTCTCGCCGGTGCAAATGGGCTATTTGTTTTCCGGCTTCCTGTGGACCTATGTCGTTTGTCTGGTGCCGCTCGGACTTCTCGTCGAACGAATCGGCATCAAGAACATGGTCGGCGGCGGCATTGCAATCTGGTCGACGGCAACCGCGATGACGGCGGCGGCCAGCGGCTTCGTCACCATCCTGGCGGCACGGCTCGTGATGGGCGCAAGCGAGGCGACGACGTTCCCGGCCTGCGGCGGCGCGATCCGCCAGTGGTTTCCCGAGCGCGAGCGCGGCTTCGTCACCACCTTGTTCAACGGTGGTTCTTCCGCAGGGCCGGCGGTCGGCGCTATTCTTACGGCGGCGCTGGTGAGTTCGTTCGATTGGCGCACCACCTTTGTGGTGCTCGGCGCGATCGGCTTCGTCTGGCTGATCGCCTGGTGGATCTGGTACGGCTCGCCCGAGCAGGTCAGTTGGTTGTCTGAGGCGGAGCGAGCGAAGATCCTCGCCGAGCGCAACGGCACGGGGCGGACTGCCTCGGAAGGAGCGCCGCCGTCGTCGCTCGGCTATCTCCTGAGCCAGCGCAGCGTCTGGGGCCTGGTGCTCACGCAAGCCTGCCTTGTCTACACGGCCTATTTGTTTCTGACGTGGCTGCCGACTTACCTGCAGTCGACCCGCGAACTCTCGACCATGAATACCGGCTACCTCACCGCCGTCCCCTATCTCATCACTGTCGTGTTAGGGGTGACCATCGCCCGCATCAGCGACCGCGTGCTCACGTCAAAGGACATCCAGGCCGGCCGCCGCCGCAACTTCATCGCCGCCATGGCGGTGCTCGCGATGCTGATCCTGCTCGCGCCGCTGGTCGATGGCTTGTGGCAATTGCTGCTCGTGCTGACGCTGGTGCTGACGGGTTCGACGACCGGCGCCGGACTGAATTTCACGCTTGCGAGCGACCTCCTGCGCAATCCGCGCGACGTCTCGCGCGTGGTCGCGATCACATCTTTCGGCGGCAATCTGTTCGGCCTTATCGCGCCGATCATTACCGGCTATGTGGTTGCCGGTACCGGCGGTTATACCTGGGCGTTCCGCATCGCGGCGGTGCTGTTGTTCTGCGGCTGCCTGGCGACGCTTTGCCTGACCCGCCGGCCCATTGAACCGCAACACGCTTAAATATTCCGGGAGGCTTCCGATCATGGCGGAAAAGATGAAACACCACTACGCCGGCTTGCGCCGCCCCGTCACCGACGAGACGCGCGCAGGCGTCATCGAGGATTTTCCGGAGATTGAACTGGTGCCGGACAAGAGGCTCGGCAATCTCTGCGTCGAGGCGTGGAGCTATTCACTGTGCTGCTCGGATTTCAAGCGCATCAGGGATATTCCGCCCTGGGGCAATCCGAATGGCCCGATCCTGAGCAAAGGCGACCAGACCGACCACCTGCGCGGGGTGGTGCGCACGACGAGGGCAATGGCGGAAGAGTTCGAACATTCGCACCCGAACGTGCGCATCGATTGGGACGTCCTGATCGCCGGCGCCGTCTGCCACGATGTCGGAAAACCGTACGAGTTCGATCCGAGCAACCGCGCCAGATGGCAGGCCGATCCCGCCGACAGCGGCTCGCCGACGTTCCGTCACTCCGTGTTTGGCATGCACGTCTGCCTGACGGTGGGTCTGCCGGAGGAAGTCGCGCACATCGCGGTCGGCCACTCCTTCGAGGGCCTGCACATGGGCGTCAGTGCGGAGTGCATGATCGTTCGCCAGGCCGACCACGGCTGGTGGCACATCGCCGGCGCGCTCGGCCTGCTTGAGCCGCAGACTATCGGCGCGCTGCCGAATAATTTGCGCGCCCGCAATCTCTGAGCGACGGCATCCAACCGGGTGATCAAAAATCAGAAAGGCGCAAGCAATTCCTGCGGCTCGAAGGTTGCGAGCGGCAGGTCGTAATGCGCCGATCCCGCGATCAGCAGCAGCGCCAGTGCCCAGATGGCCAGCGGTATGCCGAGGACCAAGGGCTTTGGCTGAACGGCTTTCGGTGCTGCAATCCGGATATAGGTCGGCATGAATAAACCTCGTGGGATAGCCGCTCGCGTGGCGGCGATAAAGATTTGAAAAAATTGGAAAGCGGCTTACGCAACAATATCGTCGTCAGTACTAATTTCGCTTCATCGATTACGCTTGGCGCGGGCGAAGATGTATGAACTCGTTCACACGCCGGGATATTTTCAATTGTCACAAATTGCGAACGATCGCGGATAGTTGCCCGCAAACGAGGCGTGCCTCGACGCAACCAATGCGTGGAGGATGTCATCGCAACGCTGCACTTTTATTACGAATGCAAGTCAGCAAGATGCGTGCCAGCGGTCGATCGCCGGCAAAGTCCGGATTTCCGATGCGAGGGACGCGTTCTTCGGATTAAATCGTGGGCAGAAAGCTCACGAACGGCTCGTTTGTTTAATTACCGCTGATTCGCTGGCACGTTCTCTGCTTAAATAATCCGCGGCAACACGAGTAGACAGCAACGAGGCGGCGATGATCGATCATGCATTCTTTATGGCCAAGGCCTATGACCAGGCGCTGGCGAGTTATCAGAGCGGCGGCGTGCCGGTCGGCAGCGTGCTGGTGCGGGGCGGCGAAATCGTCGGCGAGGGGCACAACCAGCGCGTCCAGAAATCGGACCCGATCGCGCATGGCGAGATGGATTGCCTGCGCAAGGCCGGACGGCAGCGCAGCTATCGCGACACCGTGATCTATACGACGCTCTCGCCCTGCATGATGTGCACGGGCACGATCATCCTGTTCAAGATTCCAACGGTCGTGATCGGCGAGTGCGTCAATTTCGGCGGCAACGAGCAATTGTTGCGCGATCGCGGCGTTGACGTGATCGACCTCAGGGATCAGCGCTGCATCGATCTGATGGCGCGCTTCATCCGCGAGCGGCCGGATATCTGGAACGAGGATATCGCGGAGTAGGAAACTTCCTCTCCCCGCTCTCGTCCGCCGTAGCTTCTAGAAGCGAAGGCGGATGCGGGGACGCGACGAGCAAAGCTCGCGCTGAGAGGGTTGGGGTGAGGGGCATATTTCGGAGTGAAGGGTTGACGCTGGGTAAAGCGGAGAATTCCCCTGAGCGTCCCACGAAGTCCCGTCTGCTGGCGCCTGACGGTCGGACAGGTCTTCCATCGTCTATTGACCGCTGCCTATCGACTTCTGCAACTTCGAGCGCAGTCCCGTCCCATAAGCTCGCGGCCCGCCCACATAGACCGCATCGACGCACTCGACCTGGGCCTTCTTGTCCTGGATCGACCCGCAGTCGGCGCGTACATTCGGGTCCGGCGCGCAAACCCATTGCCGCTCGGCCTTGAGCCAGTCGGGTCCTGGGCCCTCGTCGACGGCTCGGTTGTGCCGCGCGGTGCTCTCCGCTATCGACGCGCAGGCGACGCGCACCACACCATCGGCGCCAAGCAGAATTCCAAGTTCGGCGTCCTCGATGCACCGCGGCTTGTCGGCGAGCGAGACGTCCTTGCAGGCCGTAAAGGCGAGCGACCTCAGGGCTTGTGGGCTCATCGGCGGCTTATAGCTGCGGCGCATCCTGCTCAATTTTGAGCGCATGTACTGCTCCCAGGCCGGCGAGTTCGCTTCTTCCTGCGCGTCGGCCGCAGTTGCCGCATCGGGCGCGCACAGGTAGCCATAGAGCGCCGAGCCGCGTTCGACGCAGCTGGCAGTGGCCTTAGCGCAGTAGGCAGCATTCGACCCGTTCTGCCAAAAGCTCGCCGGTATGGCCGGTGGGCAGGAGTTCGCATCGTCGGACGGCGCCGCGTTCGCTTGATCGCCCGAAGCGACCGGTGGTGCCGCTCCGGACTGACCCCGGTCAGAATTGAGCGCGACCTCGATCGCCTGCGCCTGGTTGGCGGCGGCGGTGGCCTGGGCGAGATCGCCCGCTTGGCGAAACGCTTCGGCCGCATTGCGAAATTGCGCGGCGGCGGCGGCTTGGCCGTTCCTGCTCGGATCGCTCTCCTTTAGGGTTTGCGCCGCGCGCAAGGAGGAACGGGCTTTGTCGATCTGCGCCTGGATATTGGCCGGCACTCCGGTCGATGGTGCGCAGTTGGTCGGACCTGACCCACCATTCAAACCCGTAATGTCACTGCAGGTCCCCGATTGCTGCGGCTGCGGAGCCGCCGGTGCTGCCGGCTGCGCGGCGGCCTGTGGGTTGGCCGGTGCCGGCCCAATGCGAGTCCAGGTGATAGCGGCGTCGCCATGGCAGGAACCTTTCGTATAGGAATGCCCCGTGAGGCTCTGGCCATCGCTAGACAACGTCAGGGTCGTGCCGCTATTTGCGATGCCTCCCCTACAGGAGTAGCTAAATGTGAAAGAAATCGTATTGCCGCTGCATGTCCAAACTTCTGCACTGCTGTCATCCGTACTGCCATCCGCATGAATTGTTTCAACACGCTTCACACTCTCCGGATTGAGTCGCCAGGTTCCGGCAAACTTGGCGCAATCAGCAGCGTCAGCAGCTCCAATGAAGGAGGTCGCCAAGAGTAACCCGAAGGCTATGACTATGGCTTTAGCTGGCATGACGATCTCGCAAGCTGCCTTGGAATATCCAGGTCTGCACAGTGAAGAGAGCAATTAACCGACATTCCCCGTAGGGCCGGCCGATCCGGCCACCATGGCGGAAGAATAGAGTCGCCAGAGACGACCGGGAAGCACGAAAGCGCCATATTGCATTACCTGGGCCGGTGAGGAGAACAGCATAGACGGATTGGAGGAAGCGCTCCGTCGCTGGTTCAAGCTGGATGGCGCAGACTTATCGGCGGTAGAAAACGTTTCAAAACAAAAGACCAGAGCCTGGTTCTGATTCAATCAGAATCGGGCTCTGGATCTCGTCAGTGGTCGTTACTTCTTCATCGCATCATAGATGGCAAAGGAGTAGGCGCCTTCCGGCTTCTTGGTGATGACGGGATCGGAGCCGCCCGCCATCAGTTCGGCAACCGTGCGGTCGTAGTCCTTGACGTCGAGCTTGCCTCCGGTATCGCCGAGTAGCTTGGCGACTTCGCCCATCATCCGCTTCTGGTCCTTCTCGGTCTTGGCGCCCGTGGTGTCGGCGGCGAGAATGATCTTCACGGCTTCGTCGACGTGGGTCTTGGCGTAGTCCCAGCCCTTCATCGACGCCGCGACGAACTTCGCCATCTTGGCGACGAAGGCGGGATCCTTCAGGTTCTTCTCCAGCACATAGAGGCCGTCTTCCAGCGTCGCCACGCCTTCGTCTTCATACTTGAAGACCACAAGCTGGCTCGGCTTGTAGCCGCCGTCGATCACCTGCCAGTATTCGTTGTAGGTCATGGTGGAGACGCAGTCGGCCTGCTTCTGCAACAACGGATCGACGTTGAAGCCCTGCTTGATCACCTTCACGCCGCCCGGCGAGCCGTCGGGTTTGAAGTTGAGCTTCGACATCCAGGACAGGAACGGATATTCGTTGCCGCCATACCAGACGCCGATGGTCTTGCCCTTGAAGTCGGCGGGCTTCTTGATGCCGGTCTCGGCGCGGCAGGTCAGCATCAACCCCGAGCGCTTGAAGGTCTGCGAGATGTTGACGAGCGGCACGCCCTTTTCACGCGAGGCGAGCGCGGACGGCATCCAGTCGACAGTGACGTCGGCGCCGCCGCCGGCGATCACCTGCGGCGGGGCGACATCCGGGCCGCCCGGCTTGATCGTGACGTCGAGCCCGGCGTCCTTGTAGAAGCCCTTGTCCCTGGCGACGTAGTAGCCGGCGAACTGCGCCTGCGTGACCCATTTGAGCTGGACGGTGACGGAATCGGCGGACTGGGCGGCGGTGGATACCGCAAGACCAAGCGCGAGACCAACGGCAGTAGCGAGACTCTGTTTCATGAATAACCTCAAATCAAGGGACCTTGCCGACCTAGGTCCGATACGATGGATGCCAGAAAGTTGTCGCGCGTTCGGCAAGCGTGACACATCCGTAGAAAGCCATTCCGGCAAGGGCCGCGAGTGCGATCTCCGCCCAGACCATGTCGATGGCCATCCGGCCGGCCTCGGTAGAGATACGAAACCCGATCCCTTGCGTCGGTGTTCCGAAGAACTCGGCAACGATCGCGCCAATCAGCGCCAGCGTTGCGTTGATTTTGAGCGCATTGAAGATGAAGGGCAATGCCGCCGGCAGGTAAAGCTTGGCCAGCGCCTGCCTGGGGCTCGCCGCATAGGAGCGCATCAGGTCACGCTCGATATGGCCGGAAGCTGAAAGGCCAGCGATCGCGTTCACCAGCATCGGGAAGAACGTCACCAGCACCACGACGGCCGCTTTCGAAGGCCAGTCGAAGCCGAACCACATCACCATGATCGGCGCGACGCCCACCAAGGGGAGAGCGGAAAAGAAATTGCCGAGCGGCAGCAGGCCGCGGCTCAGGAATTGGTACCGGTGCGCCAGGATCGCTACCAGCAATCCTGCGCTGCAGCCGATCGCGTAACCGATCAGCACGCCCTTGATGAAGGTCTGGGTGAAGTCGGTCGCGAGCGTCGGCAGCGAACCTGCAAACCGCGCCGCCGCCGCGCTCGGCGGTGGCAACAGCACCGGCGGCACGCCGAAGCCGCGCACCGCGACTTCCCAGAGATAGAATACGGTTGCGCCGAACAACAGCGGCACCAGCAGGTTCACCGCGCGTTGCTCGCGGCGCCGCAACTTCTGCAGGTTGGCGAGATTGACGAGGCTGAGCGCGACCGCAAGCCAGGCGGCGATCACCATCATCCAGAACCCGATCTGGGCCGAGCCCGCCACGGAAGCATCGTGCAACAGCATCAGCGACGCGGTGGCCGCAAGCGCCGCGCCGGCAAGTCCGGTCGCGGTGGCGCGGTTATCGGCAAACCAGGCGGCGAGCAGGAATAAAAGACCGGCGAGACCTGTGATTTCAGGGATCAGAGGCCGCGCGGCCAGCGGGAGAGAATCCGGCGCGAGCGGCAGCACAAACGCCAGCGCGACGGCGCCAGCGGCGAGCAAAAATCCAAGCCGGAGCTTGCGCGCCTCCATCAGTGCGCTCCCATGCGATGGTTGACGCCGCGCTCGACGAGGCCGACCAGACCGATCAGGCTCGAGGCCAGCGCCGCAGCGGCCACCAGCGCCGCCCAGATCTGGATCGTCTGCCCGTAATAGGAACCTGACAAGAGCCGCGCGCCGATGCCGGCTTCGCCGCCGGTTGGCAATTCCGCGACGATGGCGCCGATCAGCGAGATCGTGATCGCAACTTTTAGGCTGGCAAAAAGATAGGGCACCGAGGCCGGCCAGCGCAGCTTCCACAGCATCTGGCGCGGGGTCGCCGACCACGTCCGCATCAATTCGATCTGCAACGGATCGGGCGAGGTAAAGCCCTTCACCATGCCGATCGCGATCGGAAAGAAACAGAGATAGGCCGAGATGATCGACTTCGGCAGCAATCCTTGCAGGCCGATCGCACCCAACACCACGATAAAGATCGGTGCCAGCGCCAGCACCGGCACCATCTGCGAACAGATGATCCACGGCAGCAGACTTCGTTCCAGCACGCGGCTGTGCACGATCATCAGCGCCAGCGCGATACCGAATAGCGCGCCGAGAATGAAGCCAAGGAAGGTCGCCGACAGCGTGACGAGCGAGTGATAGATCAGGCTGCGCGGCGCCAGCGGCGGATAGCCGAACACGCCATCGACAAAGGCGTGGATCACCTGGTGCGGCGCCGGCAGCAGTGGGCGCTCGGCCGCCATGGTGCCCGCGAAGACGTCGCTCGCGGTATAAGGCGTCTCTTCGCGTTCAAAGGCGTCACGGACCAGCGTCCAGTTCATCGCCACGGCGGCGACATACCAGATCGCAATCAGCGCCAGCACCATGGTGACGACCGGCACGTAGCGCTCGACGATCGCCTGGCGCAACGCCGAAGGCGCACGCACCGGCAGCGCCAGCGAACTACTCGTCATAGGAATGCCCCGCGCGCAGGCCGTTGCGCACACGCTGCGCGATCTTGAGAAATTCGGGCGTCTCGCGGATTTCCAGCGAACGATCGGCCGGGAAGTTGCAGTCGATAATGTCGATGATGCGGCCGGGACGCGGTGACATCACCACGATCTTGGTCGAGAGAAACACCGCTTCGGGAATCGAATGGGTGACGAACAACACCGTCTTTTGCGTCGACTTCCACAATTGCAGCAGTTGCTCGTTGAGGTGGTCGCGCACGATCTCGTCGAGCGCGCCGAATGGTTCGTCCATCAAGAGCATCGCGGGATCGAACGACAGCGCGCGCGCAATCGAGACCCGTTGCTGCATGCCGCCGGATAATTGCCAGGGGAATTTGCGCTCGAAACCTTTGAGATTGACCATCGAAAGGTAGCGCTCGGCGCGGATCTTCTGTTCGTTCTCCGAAAAGCCCATGATCTCGAGCGGCAGCTTGATGTTCTTTTCGATCGTGCGCCACGGAAATAGCGCCGGCGCCTGGAACACATAGCCGTAGCTGCGCGCCAGCCGCGCGTTTTCGGCCGTCATGCCGTTGACGAGCAGCGTGCCGGAGCTCGGCTGCTGCAAATCGGCGATCACCCGCAGCATCGTGGTCTTGCCGCAGCCGGACGGGCCGATAAAGGAGACAAACTCCCCTTCGGCGACTTGCAGGTCTACATTGGATAAGGCGTCGACCCGGCCGTCCGCGGTCTCGAACGTCAGCGAGATCGCTTTGGCGTCGACCACCAGCCGTTTGGACGCCGGCTCGGTGGACATTACGTCAACACCCCTGACGGAAGCAGGTCGGGGCATTCATTCACTCTGGAGTAAGTCCGCCGGCGGTGCGCTGACGGTCGAAATGCTGCATTTTGGCGATGCCACATCCGAATAGTGGCAAATGCGGTTGCCGGAGGCGCGCACAATGTTTGCGCAGCCCGATAGAAAGTTGAGCAGGGTTGCGCCCCATTTCGGCGCAGTTTGCCGGCGGATGCCTGCGCCCTGGTTTTGACTTGCCCGACTTCGCGACAGATAATCAGTTTTGCTGCGTTCGCGAAGCGGACGCCAATGCACCAAAACCGCGCGCGCACCATGAAGCCTGCCCCATTCACATACATCGCAGCCTCTTCCCTCGACCAGGCGCTTTCCCTCAAGGCCGAATATGGCGACGAGGCGCGATTTTTGGCCGGCGGCCAGAGTTCTGATTCCGGCCATGAACTTCCGCCTGGCTCGCCCGGCGGTGCTGATCGACCTCAACGGCCTGGCAGAACTGGCCGGGATCGACCGGTCGGAAGGCAAGACTATAAGGGTTGGCGCCATGACGCGATATCGTGCGCTGGAACGGGACGCCGGTTTTCTACAGGCCTGTCCGCTATTTGCCGACGCGCTTCCCCATATCGCCCATCCGCAGATCCGAAACCGCGGCACCATCGGCGGCAACCTTTCCCATGCCGACCCGGCTTCCGAATTACCGGCCTTGGCAACCGCCATGCAGGCGCGCATGAAGATCAAGTCGTCCAAAGGTGAGCGGGAACTCGATGCGTCCGAGTTTTTCGCAGGCCTTTTGACGACGAGCCTTGAGGCGGAGGAAATGCTGACCGAAATCGCCTTTCCCGCACCGAAGCCCCGTTCGGGAAGCTGCTTCATGGAGGTCGCAAGGCGACGGGGCGATTTTGCGCTCGCGGGCGTCGCGGCGATCGTCGTGCTGGACGAGCAGGGGCAGTGCACGGAGGTGCGGCTCGCACTATGTGGCGTCGGCGAAACGCCGGTCGATGCCAGCGATGCCGCGGCATCCCTGATCGGGCAGCGCTGCACGGAGGCGGCGATCGAGACGGTCGCGGCTGACGTGCGGAATGCGATCGACCCGCCGGGCAATGTTCACGCCAGCGCCGATTATCAACGCCACATTGCCGGCGTTCTGACGCGCCGTGCCCTTGCCACGGCTCACGAGCGGGTCGTTCATGCCTGAGGCGGTCCACGACGTTGCCCTGAAGGTCAACGGCACGTCCTATCGCGGCATCGTCGAGGCGCGAATGTTGCTCAGCGATTTCCTGCGCCATGACCTGAAACTCGCAGGCACCCATGTCGGCTGCGAGCATGGCGTTTGCGGCGCGTGCACTGTTTTGCTCGACGGCGCTCCGGTCCGTTCCTGTCTCATGTTTGCGGTACAGGCCAATGGCAGCACACTTTCAACTATCGAGGGGCTGGCCTCGGCCTCCGGCGATTTCAGCCCGCTGCAGGCGGCGATGCACGAGCATCACGGCTTGCAATGCGGCTATTGCACGCCCGGCATCCTCATGACCATGACCGCCTTTCTGCGCGAGCATGCATCACCTAGCGAAGACGAGGTGCGCGAGGCGCTCTCGGGCAATCTCTGCCGCTGCACCGGCTATCAGAATATCGTCGATGCCGTTTTGAAGGCGGCCGAGACGATGCGGGCGGCCGCGCCATGACCACGCGTTTCTTCGGCGCGCCCATCAAACGCAATGAAGACAAGAAACTCCTCACCGGGCGGGCGCTGTTCATCGACGATGTCGAACTGCCTGGCATGGTCCACGCCGCCTTCCTGCGCAGCCAGGTCGCGCATGCGAGGATCAAGAAAATCGACGTCTCGGCTGCGTTGAAGCGCGAGGGTGTCATCGCCGTCTATACGGCGGAAGACCTCGGCCCGTATTGGCAGCCGGGCCCGCTGCTGGTGCCGCCGCCGCCAATTCCGGGTATCATTTTCAATACGCGCACCCATGTGCCGCTCGCCAAGGACACGATTCGCTATGCGGGTGAGCCGATCGCAATCGTCGTTGCCGACAACCGCTATATCGCCGAGGACGCGCTCGACGATATCGAGGTGGAGCTTGAAAGTCTGCCCGCTGTCGTCGATCTGGAAAAGGCGCTGGAAAAAGGCTCGGCTCTCGTTCACGACGATCTCGGCAACAATGTCGCCGCGCATGTTCATCAAGCTAAGGGCGATTACGCCAAGGCCGCGGCGAAAGCGTATCTGACGCTCAAACGCCGCTTTCGCTACGAGCACGGCATCTCGTCGCCGATCGAAACCCGCGGCGTGGTGGCGCAATGGGACGCGCGCGCCGAGCAGATGACGGTGTGGGACACCACGCAGGCGCCGGTGTTCGTGCGCAGTCTGCTGGCTGGCGCGCTCGGCCTCGGCGAAGGCCAGGTGAGGGTGATCGCGCCATTCGTCGGCGGCGGTTTCGGGCCGAAGATATTTATGCTCCATCCGGAAGAAGCGACGCTGCCGTGGATATCGATGCGGCTCAATCGCCCGATCAAGTGGATCGAAGATCGTTTCGAGCATTTCGTTGCGACCACGCATGAGCGCGGGCAGATCCACGATGCCGAGATCGCGCTCACGGAAGACGGCCGCATCCTTGGCGTCAAGGATGTCTTCCTGCACGACAACGGCGCCTACAATCCCTACGGCCTGACGGTGCCGATCAACAGCCAGTGCACGTTGCTTGGCCCTTATGTGATCCCGGCTTACGACAGCACGTTTACGTCCATCTTCACGAATCTGACGATTGTCACGCCCTATCGTGGCGCCGGCCGCCAGCATGGCGTGTTCGTGATCGAGCGGCTGCTCGATCTTGCCGCGCGTGAGCTTGGCATCGATCTCGCCGAAATCCGCCGCCGCAACCTGATCCCGAGCGACGCGTTTCCCTATAATAACGAGATCATCTATCAGGATTTCGCGCCGCTTCGATACGACAGCGGCAACTACGAGCCGGTGCTCGACAAGGCGCTTGCCGCGATCGGTTACGATCAATTCATCAAAGAAGAACAGCCGAAGCTGCGCGCGCAAGGGCGCTGCGTCGGCGTCGGTCTCGCCTGCTACGTCGAGGGCACCGGCATCGGTCCCTATGAGGGCGCGAAAGTACAGGTACGCACCAATGGCAAGGTGAGCGTCGCGACCGGCGTCGGCACCCAGGGACAGGGGCATTTCACCAGCTTTGCCCAGATCGTGGCCGACCAGCTCGGCGTCGATGTCACCGACGTCGATATCGTCACCGGCGATACCGACCGCTTCTATTGGGGCGCCGGCACTTTTGCCAGCCGCGGCGCGGTGGTGGCGGGTAACGCGGTGAACGAGGCCTCGCTCGCCGTGCGGAAGAAAGCGCTGAAGCTTGCGAGCGAAGCCTTCGAATGTGCGGAAGAAGATCTGGTGCTTGCCGACGGCAAGGTCTCCATCATCGGCATTCCGGAAAAGTTCATTCGCCTCGGTGAACTCGCGCAGCGCGCCAATCCGATGCGCGGCGCGGTCAAGCCCGGCACCGAGCCGGGACTGGAATCCACGCAATATTTTGGTCCGCCGAGCGGCTCCACTGCCAACGGCGTACATGCGATGATCGTCGAGGTCGATCCCGAGACATTCCAGTTGCAGATTCTGAAATACGTCGTGGTCCACGACTGCGGCACCGTCATCAATCCGATGATCCTGGAAGGGCAGATCCACGGCGGCGTCGCGCAGGGCATCGGCAATGCGTTCTTCGAAAAGCTTTCGTTCGACGAGCACGGTCAATTGCTCAACGCCTCGCTTGCCGATTATCTGCTGCCGACCTCGCTCGATGTGCCGCGGATGACGCTCGATCACACCGTGACGCCGTCGCCGCTCAATCCGCTCGGCATCAAGGGCGCGGGCGAGGCTGGCGCGATTCCGGTTGGCGCATTGTTTGCGCAGGCGATCGAGGATGCGCTCGGGCTCAAGGACCGCGGCATCGAGCTATTGGAAATTCCATTGAGCCCGAGCCGGGTGTTCGAACTGATCGGGGAGGGCAGCAAGACATGAAACGCGCGAAAGTGTTCCGGCTCTCGATGGCCCATCCCGGCGATCTCTCGGCGCTGGAGAAGCTGATATCAGATGGCAAAATCCGTGCGGCGGATGTGATCGCCATCATCGGCAAGACGGAGGGCAACGGCGGCGTCAACGACTTCACCCGCGGCTACTTCACGCAAACGCTGATGGCGTTATTGTCGGTGCATCTGAAAAAACCAGCTTCGCAATTGATCAAGGAAATTCCTTGCGTGCTGTCGGGCGGCACCGAAGGCGTGATGAGCCCGCATTATAGCGTATTCTGCGTTGTCGATGATGCCGGCGCTACGCGGCAATACGCCTCCGCGCTCGCGATCGGCACGGCTTTCGCGCCGGTCGCGACCGAAGACGTCGGTCGTCGTGCCCATGTCGAGAGCGTCGCCGCGGCCGTGCGGCAGGCGATCAAGAATGCCGGCATCGAGAAGCTGGAAGACGTGCATTTCGTGCAGGTCAAATGTCCCTGCGTGACGGTGGCGCGGGCGTCGGCCGCGATCGCCGCCGGAAAGCCGCCGCGCACCACCGATCCCAACCGTTCGATGGCCTTTGCGCGGGCGGCCGGCGCGTTCGGCGTCGCACTCGCGCTCGATGAAATCAAGCCCGATAGTTTCAATGACGACTCGCTGCTTGCCGATTTCACCATCCAGTCGCCGCGCGCCAGCATTTCCTCCGGCGTCGAGGTCGAGAGCAACGAGGTGATCGTGCTCGGCAACAGCGCCGCGTGGGGCGGCGATCTCAGAATCGCGCACGCCTCCATGAGCGATGCGCTCGACATCGGCGGCATTTTCGATGTGCTCGCCGATCTCGGCATCAAGGCGTCGCCCCAGGTCTCGGCGCGCGATGCCGAACGGATCGCCTGCGTGCTGGTGAAATGCGAGCCCGACCGGCGCGGCAATGTGCGCGGTCACCGCCACACCATGCTCGACGATACCGACATTAACGCGCAACGGCACATCCGCGGCGCGGTCGCAGGTCTCGTCGCCGGCGTGGTCGGCGACGGCCGCATCTTCGTTTCCGGCGGCGCCGAGCATCAGGGGCCGGACGGCGGCGGGCTGATCGCCGTCATCGCCTCGCAAAAGCACGGCGGCGCCTGATGCGGATCGTGATTGTCGGCGCCGGCGTGGCAGGCTGCGTGATGGCGCGCAAGCTGTCGCAACTCGACGGTGTCGAAGTCATTTGCCTCGAACGGGTCGCACCCGACGACCATTCGGAAGCCGGCACCGGTCTCAATGTCGGTCCCAACGCCGTGAAGGCGCTGACGTCAGCCGATCGCGCATTGGTCGATGCGATTACACAAGCGAGCTTCACCTGGACCAACTGGCGGATCTCGCTCACCGACGGCACGGTGCTTTTCAACCTGAAGCTCGACGACGTCGCTGCCAACTACGGCTGGCGCATCCGCTGGTCGGAGCTTTATCGCGTGTTGCGCGAGGCAGCCGGACCAACCGTGCATTATGCTTGCGAGATTTCGGACATCGGCCGCGACGCGGGCGATCCGCGCAAGACCACCATCGCGTGGACACAAGACGGCCAACAACACCGTCTCGACAATATCGATCTCCTGATCGCCACCGACGGCCGATACTCCCGCGTCCGCCGTACGTTTTCCGGCGAGCCGAATACCAGGCAAACGGGCGTGGCGATCTCGCGCGTGCTGATTCCGGATACGTCCAACGGCCTGATCGACGATTACGAGCAGTGGTTCAATGGACCCAGACGTTTACTCGCGTTTCGCGTGCCGCCCGGCCATATCTATATCGCCTGCGCCTTTCCGATTTCGCCCGAGGCCGATATTCCGCCGCAGCTCAAGACGCCGGACGCGTTGCGTGCGGCCTATACGCCGACGAATGCGCCGCCGAGCGATCAGGCGCAATGGATGATCGACCAGGTCTGCGCCAACGTGGCCGACACCCATTGGGCGCGCATGCAGGAACATGACGCGCTCTATCATGCCGACGATTGCAACGTGCTTTATCTCGGCGATGCCGCCCACGGCATGGTGCCGACGCTGGGGCAGGGTGCGACACAGGCGATCGAGGATGCGGCGGTCGCGTCCACGTTGATCGCGACGCGCTATGCGGAGGGCCAACGCGATGTCGCCGCGTGGCTGAAGGAAATCGCTACTTTACGCGAGAAGCGCATGCGCTTTGTCATGGAGTTCTCGCTTCAAGCGACCGATACCATGCTGGAGGGCACCGACCCGGTCGAAGGCACGAAGCACAAGACCGAGGCGCCCTTCATCGATCGCCTGAAAGCGCTTTACAACGACGTCGGATTGCCGCTGAAATCAGAATAAACAAGGAGAGACGCCATGACGCTGCCGCTTGCCACCGTGCACGGGCTATTTCATATCGCGATCAAGACCGACGATCTGGCGGCGACCCGCAAGTTTTGGGTCGACGTCATCGGCTTGCGCGAATTTCCGCGGCCCGACTTTGGTTATCCCGGCGCCTGGCTCGGCTGCACCCAGCCCGGCGGTCTCGCCATCATCCATGTCTATGCCGGCGGTCCGGCGCTGGGGCCGACGGGCAAGGCGGAAGCCGGCACGGCAGCGATCGATCACGTGTCGCTGTCCTGCTCCGGCTATCGCTCTTATGTCGGGCGTTTCAAGGCGGCTGGCCTCGACTTTCGCGAGTTCATCGTGCCGGGCACCTCGCTATGGCAACTCTTCGTCTATGATCCCTCCGGCGTTCAACTCGAACTGACCTTCGAGTCCGGCGGCGAGGGCGCAGAGAAGCCCGACATGTCCGAGGGGCGCAAATACGTTGCGGGCGCCAGCTTCTTCGACAAGGCGAAATATCCAAAACTCGCCTGAGGCGAAGACCTTCGTGCCGCCCGGTCAGGACGCGCCGTCAACGATGATGAAGTCGGCGTCCGCATATTTCTGGCGGATGGCTTTGGCGGCCTGATATTCCTCGCTTCGGTAGCAGGCGAGCGCGGTCTCGCGGTCGGCGAACTCGACCACCACGTTGCGGTCGCGGGCGCTTCCTTCCATCGCCTCGAACGCGCCGCCCCGCACGTTGAAGCGCGCGCCGAACTTCTCGAAAGCCGGCCGCGCGGCCGCGAGATAGTCCGGATAACGCTCTGCGTCACGAACAGAGACGCGGACGATCCAGTAGGCCTTTGACATGCTTCTCTCCTTGCGTTGGCTGTATTCCTGAAGCGTTACGATCGCCTCTCGGCCAAGGGGCGCGTGACTGCGCCGCGGCCCCGATTTCGAGGCGCGATATTCCGATGTCCCTCAGTTCGCGATCGTCCATCGCTGCGAGCTGGCGCAGCGCCGACAGTTGCATCTGGCGGGCGATGAGATAATGCGCTGCCGCAACAAAAGGCCGGCTCACATGGCGCCACGTCAGATGAAGCGCCTGGATTGTTTTCGCGGCCCCTCGGCGGAGGAGCCGCCGTCGTTCCTCGTTCGCGCGCGTGGTGACGCGCTCTTTCAAGGCGGTCCGCTCCCGGCATGAGAGATGCCGGACAGCGCACGTATCGGGATCAAAACCATCGTCGGCCATGGGAGCCTCCTTCGACGATGGTTTACTCCCGGCTTTAAATCACATAAAATGAATAATAGAGATAAAAATGATCTCATGGAGAGATATATGGATCTGGCCGAGCTGCGCATCTTTCGCGCCGTGGTGAACGAGGGCGGGGTGACTCGCGCCGCCGAGCGGCTGCATCGCGTGCAATCCAACGTAACGACGCGGATTCGCCAGCTTGAGGAGAAACTCGGAACAGAGTTGTTCATCCGCGAGGGCAAACGTTTGCACCTCACGCCGTCCGGCCAGGTGCTGCTCGGCTTTGCCGATCGGCTCCTGGCGCTCGCCGACGAGGCCGGTGCCGCGGTGCTCGATCCCCGGCCGCGCGGCACGTTTCGCCTCGGCGCGATGGAAAGCACGGCCGCGGTGCGATTGCCCGAGCCGCTCAGCCGCTTTCATGAGCTCTATCCGCAGGTCGCACTCGAGCTTCGGATCGGCAATCCCGAGGTGCTGTCGAGGGCAATCCTGGCGGGCGAGCTTGATGCGGCGCTTGTCGCTGAGCCGATTGCGGACGCGCAGTTCGAGCAGATCACGGTTTTTGTCGAGGAGCCCGTGATCGTCTCGGTGGCCAACCGCGACCTGACCGAACTGTCGGCGTCGTGCGTGTTGGTGTTCGAGCACGGCTGCCCGCATCGCAAGCGGCTGGAACAATGGTACGCCAGGCGCGGCATCGTGCCCGAACGCATTATCGAGCTCGGTTCGTTCCACGCGATGCTCGGCTGCGTGCTTGCGGGCATGGGAATAGCATTGGTGCCGGAAAGCGTGCTGCCGACTGTTCCGGAAAGCAAGCGGCTGAAGGTTCACCGCCTGCCGCGCGGTGAGAACCGCTATGAAACCCTGTTGATCTGGCGCAAGGGAACCAATTCGCCGAACATTCAGGCGCTCCGCGAAGTTTTCGACAAGCGCGGGAAGCCGAAGCGCGTTAGCTGACAGCTTCAATCATTTAAGGATGCGTATGCCGGTCGCCCCAGTCCTTCAGGGCTTTCAGAAGCGGGCGCAGCTCGCGGCCGCGCGCGGTGATGACATATTCCGCCCGCGGCGGATGCTGATCGTAAAAGCGCCGCTCGACGATGCCGTGCTCTTCGAGGGTCTTAAGCCGCGATGACAACGTATTCGGGCTGATGCCGCTCAAGGCTTCCTGCAAATCGCCAAACTTGCGCGGACCGTCCAGCACAAGATCGCGCAGGATCAGGATCGACCAGCGGTCGCCGATGATGTCGAGCGTTCGGGCAATCGGGCAATAACGGTCACGTCGGGTCATCGGCGATGATTAGCACATGACTATCAAATTGAAAGTCACTCGCGCGAAGTAGGCCGCCTCGAGGTGCGAAAGAAGTAGGATTGCAACTCTTAGATGTCTGGCGGGAGATCGCACCAGATGCGCGAGTGAAGCGCGTGGTCCGCGAAGGTTTGCGAATGATGTTCCAAACATGATGGTTAAGCGGACGCTAACGAATTTCAAGCTATCGTGATCACAGCCATTTGGACTCATCGCATTTTCTTTTCCCGTTCTGAGGATTTCTCAATGCTGCGCAATATGACCATTGCCCCCAAGCTCGGCATGCTGGTGGGCGCGATACTGCTCGGTCTTTGCGCCGCCTGCGGGATCGCCATCACCCTGATGCAGCAGGAAATGTTCAACGCGCGTGTCGACCAGACCAAAGCCATCGTGAGCATGGCCAAGAACATGGCGGGCGAGTTGAAGCGCCAGATCGACGCCGGCGAGATGACCAAGGAGCAGGCGATGGTGATGTATCGCAAGCTCGGCAATGCCATGACCTATGACAACGGCTCCGGCTATCTCTTTTCCACGGGTTTTGACGGCATCACGCAGCTTGCGCCCGATCCCAAGCAGGTCGGCACCAACCGCATGGATATCCAGGTCAACGGCCGAAAGATCTCCCAGGAACTTCTGGAGGGGACCCGCTCCAAGGGCGAACTCCTGGTTCAGTACGATTACGTCAAGCCGGGCCAGGACAAGCCGATCCGCAAGATCGGCTATGCGGTCGCCGTTCCCGGCTTCGACATGTTTCTGGGCACCGGCGCCTATCTCGAAGACCTCGATACCAAGCTGAGGCCGATCATGTGGCTGCTCGGCCTTTCCACGGTGGGCATCGGTCTGATCTCGGGCGCTATCGCCTGGGTCATCGGCCGCGGCATCAGCCGCCCGCTCAATCTGCTCGGCGCCCGGATGGAAGGGCTCGCCAGTGGCGAGCTGAACAGCGAGATCCCCGGTGCCGGCCGCGGCGACGAAGTCGGCAAGATGGCCAAGACGGTTCAGATCTTCAAGGACAACGCGCTGCGCATGCGCGAGATGGAAAGGGCCGAGGCGGCAACGCGCGAGCGCACCACCGCGGAACGCCGCTCGGCGATGGAAGATCTCGCAGGCGACTTCGAGCGCAGCGTCAACGGCATCGTCCGTTCGGTTTCCACCGCCGCGGCCAGCATGCAAACCACCGCGCAGTCGATGACGGCAACCGCAAGTGACGCCAGCGCACGCGCTGCCAATGTCAGCGCGGCTTCGCAAAGCGCTTCCGGCAATGTCGGCACCGTGGCCGCGGCCGCGGAAGAGCTGTCGAGCTCTGTCGTTGAAATTTCGCGCCAGGTCGGCCGTTCCAGCGAAATCGCAAGCCAGGCCGTGACCGATGCCGAGCGCACCAATGCGACGGTGCAGGTGCTCTCGACCGGGGCAGAAAAGATCGGCGAGGTGGTGAAGCTGATCCACTCGATCGCGGCGCAAACCAATCTGCTCGCGCTCAATGCCACCATCGAGGCGGCGCGCGCCGGCGAATCCGGCCGCGGCTTTGCGGTGGTCGCTTCCGAGGTGAAGGCGCTCGCCAACCAGACCGCGCAAGCCACCGAGGAAATCTCGGCCCAGGTCGAGGCGATGCAGCAATCGACCAACGACGCGGTCGCTGCCATCAACGGCATTTCGCGGACGATCGCGCAGATGAGCGAGATCACGACCTCGATCTCAAACTCGATCGAGCAGCAGGGCGATGCCACGCGCGAGATTGCCCGCAACATCCAGTCGGCGGCGGCCGGCTCCAGCGAAATCAGCGCCCATATCGGCGGCGTCACCACCGCGGCGGCGGCCACCGGCAACGCGGCTAGCGAGGTGCTGGAGAACGCGCGCGAACTCGACAATCAGTCCGGCATGCTACGCAATGCCGTCGACGGCTTCCTCGCCAAGGTGCGCGCCGCCTAAAACGCCGCCATTGCCGAAATCAGCGATTGCTGCCACTTTGCCTCTGTCACAGAGGCAAAGGTGCATCATGGCGCGATTTCTCTTCAGTATCCTGTTGCTTGCTGTCCTGCCCGGCTGGACCGACACACGGGGCATGGTCCGCGTCGATATGGCCACGCCCGACAGGCCGTATGACTTCGTGGTGCACGTCCGGAACATTCCGGACATCAAGTATAATCCGCTCGTGCGCGAAGACCGCGACCGCATGGCGCTCGATCTCGTTCGAGGCGAATGCCGGCGCGCCCGTGTCGTCGGCGAGGACATCGTCAATACCGAGATTTACGGCATCACGAGCAGCTTGCCCGATTACGTCGTGCTGGTGAGCTGCGGGCGGAGATAGGCTGAACGGTCGTCGAGATCAGGCCACGTCATTCCGGCTTCGCTGCACAGACGTCCCTGACGCAGCCACGTAGCCAGCGATGCGCCTGATCGGCGTCGTGCCGCGGGTGCCACAGCAAGGAAACGGTGATCGGCGGCGTCGGAAATGGCAACGGAAAGCTGACCATACCCTCGCGCAAGTTTCCGGTGTGCCGTTCGGGAACGCTGGCGACAAGATCGGAGCCGCGCGCCAATGCCAGCGCGGTTGAAAATCCGCCGACGATCGTTGTGATCTCCCGTTTCAAGCGCAGCGATTTCAAGGCCCGGTCGATCGGCCCATCGCCGAGCGGATGCTGGGAATCGGCGACATGCGCCGCTGCCGCGTAGCGGGCAGGGGTGATCCTGCCTTTGGCGAGCGGATGTCGCTTTCGCACGACACCGATGAAGCGGTCGCGAAACAGCGCCTGAGTGCGCACTTCCGGACTGGTCATTTTCCCGACGACCCCGGTCTCAAGATCGACGGTCCCGTCGCGAAGCGGCGTGCTGTCCCGATCGAGCTTGGGCAAAAAGCGCAAGCGCACGCCGGGGGCTTCGCGCGCGAGGCGCGCAACAAGGTCGGCGCCAAAATTCTCGACAAAGCCTTCGCCGGTCCGCAGCGTGAAGGCTCTCGCCAGTCCTTTCAGGTCGAGTTTTTCGGTTGGGCTGAGAACCGCCTCGCCGTCGCGCACGAGCAGGCTGACCCGGTCACGGAGTTCGAGCGCGCGTGGCGTCGGAACCAGACCCCGGCCGGCCCGCGCCAGGAGCGGATCGCCGGTCACTTTACGCAAACGAGACAGCGCCCGGCTCATCGCGGACGGGCTGAGCTGTAAACGTTTGGCGGCGCGCGCCACGCTGCTTTCCTTCAAGAGGACGTCGAGCGTGATCAGCAGGTTCAGGTCGGGGTACGGCATGGGTTGATCATAGCACAGCGCCGATCCTGATATGGCGTTAAACGCAACAATCAAGTGCAAATGATGCGCGTTCCGCCATGTCGGTCTCGGACCTATTTCTTGTGGGCATTCCAACCCTTTGAGGAGAACGCCCATGTCAAGGAACTCACTGCAAACCTTCGCTGAGGAAACCAGCGCAGCCTGGGGGCCGCTGACGTCAGAACTGGTAGCGAAAAGTCGTGCCCGTCTCGATCTGCTCCAGAAAGCGGCTCCAAGCGAGCCCTGGCTGGCGGAGCTCAGGCGGGATTTGCCGGAAAACAGGGAGCTCTATCGCGATCCCGCGCACGGCTTCGTGCTGCTGGCACACGCGGAGCCGCCCGGTCGCTTCCGGCCGCCGCACGATCACGGCCGCGGTTGGGTTATCTACGGCGTCCAGCAGGGCGAAATGGAAATCCGAACCTACGGCCGCGTGCAGGAGGACGACGGCAAGGTGCGGCTGGTGCTGCGGGAAACCTATCGGTTGCGTCCCGGCGAAACCCGCGTGTACCTGCCGGGCGATATTCACGACACCCGCTGCACGGTGGGGCCCGTGCTTTACTATCGCTTCACCGATCGCGACCTGAAGAAGGAAGAGAGCGAGGGGCATCCCGTCACGCGCTACATCGAACGGGGTGGCGCATGGGTGAGCCCATGACCGCTGTCTCGATCAAGACGCGGGCAAGGCCGACGACGGAGGCCGGCTCCGGTTTGCCGCAGCCGCGGCGCGGTATTGCGATTGCCGCCGTGCTGCTTGCGATGGCGTTGGTCGTGCTCGATGCGTCCATCGCCAATGTCGCATTGCCGACGATTGCTGCCTCTTTGTACGTCACACCGGCGACATCGGTCCTGGTCGTCACGGCCTATCAGACGGCGCTGGTGATGGTGCTGCTGCCCTCGGCGGCGCTCGGCGAGAGTTTTGGCTATCGCCGGGTGTTTGCCGCTGGCGTAGTCCTGTTCACGTTTGCGTCGATCGCCTGCGCGCTATCTCCGTCGCTGCCGTGGCTGATTGCGGCCCGCTTCGTCCAGGGAATCGGAGGCGCTGCGGTGATGGCGCTGGGCGTCGCGCTGTTTCGCTTCATCGTCCCGGCGGGATCGCTTGGTGCGGCCATCGGCTGGAATGCGATGACGGTGGCGCTGTCGTCGGCGGCCGGCCCCGCGATCGGCGCTGGGATATTGTCGGTCGCCGGCTGGCCGTGGCTGTTTGCGGTGAACTTACCCCTTGGCGCAGCGGCATTGCTTGCTTCGCGCGCGCTGCCTGACGTCGCAGGCTCAGCGCGGCGGATCGATCTGTTGGGCGTTCTCCTGAACGCGGTCGCCTTTGCTTCCTTCATCGTCGGCGCGGAGGTGTTGCCTGCCGCGCCAGTCTCGGCGGTCGCGCTGTTTGCTGTGGGTGCGTTCGGCTTCGCCGCGTTGGTCCGGCGGGAGACGCGGAAGGATGCGCCCTTGATCCCGCTCGATCTGTTGCGCACCCCTTCGTTTTGCATATCGGTGATCGCATCGGTTTGTTGTTTCACCGGCCAGACCTTGGGTCTCGTGGCGCTGCCCTTCTACCTGCAAGACGGGCTGAACCAGTCGCAGTTCATGACTGGCCTCTATATGACACCTTGGCCGCTCACGGTTGCTGTCGTGGCTCCGCTCGCTGGAAGGCTTGCGAATTTCATCTCCACAGCATGGCTCTGTGCCGCGGGCGGCGCGATTCTCGCTACCGGCTTGATGGCCGCCAGCATCATGCCGCTACTGGGCGACGTGCGGCCGCTTGCGCTGATCACGGCGCTCTGTGGTCTCGGCTTTGGCTTGTTCAACGTGCCGAACAACCGCAACATGTTTCTGTCGGCGCCGCAGGCGCGCAGTGCTGCCGCAGGAGGCATTCAGGGCACGGCCCGGTTGACCGGCCAAACCTCTGGCGCCGTGATCATGACGTTGCTCTTTACGTTGGCACCGGTCGAAGCGGCGCCGCGGATTGGGCTCGCGATCGGCGCAGCGCTGACATTGGTGGCGGGGCTTGCCAGCTTGCGGCGGGTTGCTTGATGCGCAACTCACGCCCGTTGCGCTTCGGGAACCGGCTGCTTCACCGGTTCGACAATGGCAATGCCGCGCAACAGTCGGCCGAGCAGGTCTGAGCCGGTGATGATGCGCTTGCGCGTGCTCCACACCAGGATGAGATCGTTTTCGATCACGTCGTCTTCAGGGGTTTCCTGGACCACCCGCATTTTTCCAATGACGTCGCCGAGCTTGGCCTTGGTGTCGCGAATGACGATCGGCCGGTGCCAATAGGCGGACGTATCCAGTTCAAGCTCGTTGAACAGGGCATCGCGCAGGAAGTGATGGGCATCGAGCACGAAGGCCGGCTCGCCGGTCGCGGAATCCGTGATGATCACCCATTTCATGCCGGACGCATCGACCTGCCGCAGGAAGGGATCGTCGGGCGAACGCTCGAACTGCGGCAGCACGCAGCGCTGATTGGAAAGCGGCAGGCTGATGATGCTTTTGACATCGACGAATTCGCCCTCGTCACAGACCGAGATATCGTCGAGGTCGAGGAAGTTTTGCGCGCCGGTGGCTTCCAGTTTGCCGATCGTACCCTCGCTCGTGCCGTGGCGCGCCAGCATCGACCGGAGGTCCCGCTCCTTCATATAGGCCGGACCTTCCGGGCCGAGCCAGGTGTCGAGCAGTAGCGCGGTCGGTTTCGCAAGCGGATAGAGCACGACGCGATAGAAGTTCAGAAACGGGAGAAAGCGCGAGGTCATCCGCAACGCATTGCGCGAGAAATACGCCTGCGGGATGATCTCGCCGAGCATGGTGATGGCAAAGGCCGAGAAGAAGAATGCGGCGACGCCGTGCAGAACGGAATCCGACAGCAAGGTGAGAAGAACATTGGTCGTGACATTGCCCCAGATCACGGTCGCCAGAATCTGGTTGGCGTTGCGGCGCAACTCCAGAACCTTGATGGCGTCCGTGTTGCCGCCATCGGCCTCGACCTGAAGACGAAGCAGGCTGAGGCTGAAGACGGCGAGGTTAAGCCCGGCAAACAGCGCCGACTGGACGATGCATGCGAAGACGCCGAGCCAGGCGCCTGAAGTGCTGAACGCGGCCATGCTCTCACCCCATTTGGTATCGCGGCGACGGCGACGCGACCAGTTAGTGGTCCGATTCTAACATTTGCATCCCGGTCTGGCTGGCACTTTTGCAAATGTTAGAATCGAAGGACCACTAACCAACATAGGTTTCTAGTGGAGTTTTGGATTTGACATTCGCATTACGCATTCCGGGCGACAGGGTAGCGAATGTCAAATCCACTCCACTAGGTCGACCGCTCTATTCTGCGGCCTGGGCGATGGCGTCGACCTCCTTGTTATAGTCGAACACGACGCGCCCGTAAGGCAAGGTGAGATCGGCCAGGAAATGATGCGCGCCGATGACGCGGCGGACCGGAAAGTCGGCAACCGGCGCGTTGACGTGCGGCACCAGATGCAGCCGGCCCGGCCCGATCCACGATCCCTTCACGACGATATCGGTGAGGTTGATTGCAACGAGCTGGCAGACTTCGGCCCGCCCATCGACGCCGGGGATCAGCTTCAGATTGATCTGGGTCTTGGAAAGAGTTGCACGGGTCAGCGAGCCGTCGCCGGCCATGGCTTCATGCTTGTAGCCCATCGTGCCCATGGCGACGAGCTGGCCCGCATATTCCAGCGTGCCGGTCAGCGTGTCCTTGACGATCTCGAGCTTGGGATGGGCGTACTTCTTGGGAAAGCCCCAGATCTCGCGGCCTGCCACGATTGGCGGATCGTCGTCGAGATACATCTGCGAGACAAAATTGACGTCCTCGCCGTTCAGCCGCGCTGGAATCACGAGACCGGACTCGGTGTAGCTGCCGAAGCCGGAGGAGTCCGGCATCTTGATCCATTCATAATGCACGATCGGCGTTTCGATCGGCTCCAGCGGCTCGGGCAGGCCGGCGCGGATCAATTCGGGATCGGTCTCATAGCTGATAACGAGAAATTCGCGGTCGATGAAACGGTAGGGACCGGCGGGATAGCTCGGGCCGGCCAGCGGCATGGACGGAAGTTTCAGGACATCTGCCTTGCGCATCGAAAATCCCTTTTGTGTTTTGGGGCGGGAGTTTTTTGAAAACAATTGACGTCAGCCGATGCCGTCGCGCGTCAGCGGATCGGAATACCCTATCGAAAGTGCTTTTTGCAGCAACGTAGCCAAGCTGTTTGACGACTGCATGAAGCCGCATTGCATGAAGCGTGCCGGAACGGCCACCGTTGTCACACCAGCGTCACTGCCTTTTTTCACTCTGGCCGCCTACTGCAATGGCTGGGGCCGAATGTAATGGACCAACTCGCAACCGATCAAAAAACGCTGCAATCGGAAACTGGCGCGACGCCCTGGCGGCCTGAGGCCTGTCACCGTATCGCGCTGGTGTTGCAGGGGGGCGGCGCGCTCGGTGCCTATCAGGCCGGCATATATCAGGCGCTGCACGAGGCCGGCATGGAGCCGGACTGGGTGTGCGGCGTGTCGATCGGCGCGATCAATTCGGCGATCATCGCCGGTAATCCGCCGGAGCAGCGGCTGGAAAAGCTGCAAACCTTCTGGGACCGCATTACCGCGCGCAAGGTCTGGCACTACACGCCGGACGGCGACATCTACCGCAAGGCGCGCAACCTGACGAGCTCGTTCATGACCTCGACGCTCGGCCAGCCCGGCTTCTTCAAGCCGCACGAGGTCAATCCCTGGTTCAGCCCGGCCGGCGCGAAAACCGCCACCAGCTATTACGACACGACGCCGTTGCGCGAGACGTTGCTCGAACTCGTCGATTTCGATCTCATCAACTCGCGCCCGATCCATTTTGCGGTCGGCGCGGTCAACGTGCTCACCGGCAACTTCCTCTATTTCGACAACAAGAAGGAAGTGATCGAGCCCGAGCACGTGATGGCGAGCGGCGCGCTGCCGCCGGCGCTGCCGATGGTGCGCATCGGCACCGATCATTTCTGGGACGGCGGCATCGTTTCCAACACGCCGTTGCAGCATCTGCTCGATCAGGAGGACGGCCAGAACTCGCTGGTGTTTCAGGTAGACCTGTTCAGCGCGCGCGGGCAGTTGCCGCGCGATATCCACGAGGTCACCTCGCGCCACAAGGACATCGTCTATTCCTCGCGCACGCGCCACAACACCGACATCTACAGGCGCATGAATAACATCAAGGCCTCGCTCTACAAGGCGCTATTGAAGGTGCCGGAGGCGGAATTGACCAATGAAGAGCGTCAGATGCGCGACAAGCTCGTGCATCTCTCGGGCATCACCATCCTGCAACTGATCTATCAGCAGAAGGCCTATGAGGGCAACTCGAAAGACTACGACTTCTCGGCGACCTCGATGCGCGAACACTGGATGAGCGGTCTGGAAGATACCCGCCGCACCCTGAAGCGCCGCGACTGGCTCGCGATGCCGCCGGAGGGCATGGGCATCGTCGTCCACGACGTGCACCGCGAGCGGGATTACTGAGGCGCGATCCGGGAACAGCTCATTGCGCCATGCGTTGGTCCCTTAACCGGATCAACAAAGAGCTGACCATGCGCTTAAAGCTTGCTGTCCCCATCATCGCCGTCGCGGTCACCGTCGGCGCGTCGGCATTTACGGCGACGCCCACTTTCGCCGGGGATCATCGGAAATACCGCCATCACTACCGGATGCATCCGCATTACACGGACTATTCAGGATACAGGGACTATTCAGGATATCTGGACCCGCGAAGCGGGCACTATGATCCTGAGTTCCAGCGCAACCGGGAAAACTTCGGCTTCAGCGGCAGAGATCCTTCGCGGATCGGCGGCATGGACCCGAGCCTTCATCCGCCCGGGATAGGGCGTTAGCTTACTGCCGCCAGGCGAGCGCCGGCTGGAAGATGCGCTTGATCGCCGAGGAGAGGCCGTGGCGGCCTTGCTCGCGGTCGACGACGGATTGGTCGGTGACCCAGTTGAGCTGGATCGCGCGGCGCTTGCCTTCGAACGGGTGGTGACCGTGCCATGAATTGTCGGAGCGTTTGAAAACCAGAAGTGTGCCGCCGGACGGCTCGACTTCAGCGGCGTAATTTTCAAGGTCGTCGCCGTTGCGCAGGATACGCAGGCGGCCGGTCGAGCTCTCCCAGAAATCGTCGTTCATGTAGAGCAGGACGGTGATGAGCTTGGTTTTGGAATCCGTGTGAATTTTGCCGTCGCGCGCGCGGCAGAAGCCGCGCACCGTGTACATCGTTGGTCGGCCCTTCAGGTTGATATCGAATTTTTCCTCGACGATCTTCCGGAATGGGCCATCCAGAAGCTCGTCCATCAGTTCCTTGAAATGTCCAGAAATCTTCAGGCCCGCCGGCGGGTGAGAGCCGGGTCCGGGCACCTCGGGATAGTCGGCCAGCACATCTCGCAGCTTCTCGTGCTCGACGAAATTCCGCACGATCACGTAGTCGAACGGATCGCGCTCGATCGGCGTGGCGCGAAGCGTGTCAAGTTTCAGCATGGCTCCTCCTGGTGCCCTTTTCGCGGCAGGCTAAGGGGCTTTTGTGCTTCGGTCCACAGCCGGTCATAGACGGCGCGGATGCCGCGCGCCTCGGCCGCGAGCGAGAAGTTGGCCTGAACGAATTCCAGCGCCGCGCGGCCAGTTTCCCGGGCGGCTTGCGGATCGCGCAGATAAGGCTCGATCGCAGCCACGAGCGCCTCGCCATCGCCCGCCGGTACAATGGCGCCATTGACGCCCGGCTTGATCATGATGGGAAAGGAGCCGGCATCCGAGGTGACGACGGCCGTTTCCGAAGCCATGGCCTCGAGCGGGGTCAGGCCAAAGCCCTCCTGGCGCGATGGCGCCACGAACAGCGTGAAGCGGCGGTACCACACCGCGATATCCTCGACATCGCCAAGGAAGATGATGCGTTGCGTGAGGCCGGCGGCCGAAACCTTCGCCTTCAACTCGCGCTCGAAGGCGAGATTGTCCGACGTCGTGCGGCCGGTGATAACAGCGGTCCAGTCCGGATAGTTCGGCAACAGCCGCACCATCGCGTCGATGAACAGGTCGGTGCCCTTCTGGTGACGAATTCGCCCCGTGCAGCCAACAGCATATTTGCCCGGCAATCCCGTCGAGGCGTAATCGTCCGCGCTCGCGCGCGCAGGATGGAAATGGTCGAAGTCGGTGCCGTGCGGCACAACGGTGTAGGGGACTTCGAGAAAGCTGCCGGAGCGCTCGCTGGTCGCGATCACCGCATCCATTCGCCGCAGCATCCAGCGCGTCAGCGCCTTGTGCCGCCGCTGTCCGGCCGAGTTGAAGATCAGCCGCAGCGGCGCGCGCAGCACGTCGCGCAAAACGAGCCCCACCATCATCTCGTTGTTGCGGCGGCAATGATAGATGCGGAAAGGACGGTTGGCGGGCCGGCGAAACAGCTTTGGCAGGTCGCGCCAGCGCATGCGCGGCACCCGCTCCGGCAGATCGAAGCCGAGCGCGGCGATATTCAGCGTCTTGGCCTGCTCGGGGACGAGCTGCACCACCGCGGTCGTGCCGCCGGACTGGCGCCAGTTGAAATTCGTGGCCACCACCTCGATTTCCGAGAAATTGTCAGTCAACGCGATTGATCCCTGGCGGAACGCACCCGTCCCTCATACCCGAACAGGGCGTAGCAGCGCCGATTGGCGCTCGCAAGGTGGTCATCCCCGCCCTCCAGCGGTCAGACGGCCAACGAAGGTTCCTTAGGGATAGCAAAGAGATAGGGGGATATTCAGCGGGATCTCTTCCACACGAATTCGAGCGTCACGCCGGCCGGCGTGCGGGGATTCGTGAACCTCATTTCGTCCGGCCCGATTGATGTGACGACCCGCCGCTGGTTGGGCGCCCCGACCAGATTCGGAAACGTGCTGGCCTCGATAGTCGGGAGGATCGTCCGGGTGCCTTCGTCGACCGTATAGGTGCCGGTGTAGGCAATCGATCGCGAGGCTGTGGCCATCGCTTCGTCGGGTGAAGGGCGCACGGGATCGCCCGAGGCGTAGTTCGGCGCATCGACTGACGTGGTGATGAAATGGAAGTGGCCGTCTGCGGTATAGGTGACAGCGCCGCGCAAATTTGGCCGCGGTACGTTACTGCCGTCGTCGCGTTTGCCCGTGCTCGAAACGTAGATCCATGTGCCGATCAGCTGGTCCTTGAGCGACGGCGTTTGGGCCGAGCTGCTGGGCGATAGGGCAGGGACCGTGACCAAAGCGATCAGCGCAAAGGTAAATACACCACGACTTCTCATGACGACCCCGATCTGCGTCGTTCTGCCACGCCGTAACATAGCTCCCTGGCATCTTATCTAAAGCTGTTCAAGATCAGGAATTCAGATCTCCCGAACGGTTACCGATCGTGCCAAGAATGTGCCATTCACGGGACTTGGTCTAAACAAGAATCTTTCACGGTGAAGCCATTCACTGACGTTATTCTCGTCATAGCCTCGGAATTGGGCTGCCCCACATATTTGACGCTTTCGAAAGAATTTCAGACGCGTTTTTTTAGAGACGAGTTTTTCTTAGAGGCAAGTCATGGCACTCGAAATTATTGTTCGAAGTCGCCGAAATGCGAAGCGCCCGCCGGAGAGGGATTCGCGAGATGCGCCCGCCCCGCCGGAGACTGACTCGCGCGATAAGCCCGATCCGCCGGAGAGCACCGAGAAAGAAGAGCGGCCCGCCAACGACAATGACGGGGCCTGGCCGTTTATCCCGTTCCCGGACGGCTGGTAGCTCAATCGGTTAACGACGCCTGATTTTAGCGCATCACTTCATCGCGCCTCCTGCGAGGCGGCGATGATTATTTTTGTCAGAACGATTTGGGGATTTCCGCGCTGATCTTGCGCAGATGCCGGAGGAAAGAACTCGCTTCCTCCCACTTTAATATGTGGTGCGCAACGCCCTTGCTTCAAGACCCGCTTCATCCCGTAGAACCGCCGCCCAAGCAGAACCTACGGGGGTCCCAAAATGAATGCAGAGATGTCGAATGCGGCGATATCAGATCATGCGGTGGTGATCGCGGGAGCAGGTCCAACGGGATTGATGTTGGCGGGAGAGCTGGCGCTGGCCGGCGTTGACGTCGCCATTGTCGAACGGCGTGCGAGCCAGGACCTCGTCGGATCGCGTGCCGGCGGTTTGCACGCGCGCACCATCGAAGTGTTCGATCAGCGCGGCATCGCCGATCGGTTCCTTGCGCAGGGGCGGGTGGCGCAGGTCGCGGGCTTTGCCTGGATACGCCTGGACATCAGCGATTTTCCAACGCGTCATCCTTATGGACTCGCGCTGTGGCAGAACCAGATCGAGCGCATCCTTAACCAGTGGGTCGGCGAATTTGATGTGCCGATCTATCGCGGACGCGAAGTGACTGGCATCGCGCAGGACAATGCGGGTGTCGATATTGAACTCGCTGACGGACAATGCTGCAGGGCCGACTATCTCGTCGGCTGCGACGGCGGGCGGAGCCTCGTGCGAAAAGCCGCCGGCATCGAGTTTCCCGGCTGGGATCCGACAACCAGCAGCCTGATCGCCGAAGTCGAGATGGCCGAGGAGCCGGAATGGGGCATCCGCCGTGACGCGTCAGGTATCCATGGCATCAGCCGGCCGGAGAACGGGGGGCCCCTGCGCGTGATGGTCAGTGAAGGGCGTTGCGACCGCGCCGGTGAGCCGACCTTGGACGATCTCAGCGCGGCGCTGACAGCCGTCTACGGGACCGATTACGGCGTCCACAGTCCGACCTCGATCTCCCGGTTTACCGACGCGGCCCGGCAGGCGGCGTCCTACCGCGAAAGCCGCGTGCTGCTCGCCGGCGATGCCGCGCACGTGCATCCGCCGGTGGGCGGGCAAGGCTTGCAGATCGGCGTGCAGGATGCGGTCAATCTCGGATGGAAACTGGCGCAGGTGGTGAAGGGGACGTCGCCGCCAACGCTTCTCGATACGTATCACACCGAACGCCATCCGATCGCGGCGCTGGTCCTGCGCAACACCATGGCGCAGATGGCGCTGCTCCGCTTCGACGACCGCATCGAGGCTTTGCGCGATTGCGTCTCTGACTTGCTGAGTCTGGACGAGCCCCGCAAGCGTTTTGCGGCGATGATGTCGGGCCTCGATGTCAGCTATGACCTCGGCGAAGGACATCCGTTGCTCGGTCGCCGCATGCCCGATCTCGAACTCGTCACCACAGATGGCCCGCGGCGCGTCTTCACGCTGCTGCATCAGGCGCGGCCAGTCTTGCTCAACTTCAGTGAGCCCAGCGGCCTCGACATCACGCCATGGGCGGATCGGGTTCAATGCGTCGACACCCGATGTGCCGATACGTGGGAGCTTCCGGTGATCGGTGTGGTCACGGCTCCCGAAGCCGTGCTGATCCGCCCCGATGGATATGTCGCCTGGGCCGGTGAGGGGACGCAATCCGGGCTGACCGGCGCGCTCACCACCTGGTTCGGGCCGCCTGCGACGGCGCGATCATGATGCAGACGCTGCCATCGACGAATGCGCTTGCTCGCTGCCTCAGCGGTGCGGCAGGCGCGCTTTCGGCAACACGCAATGGATGCCCTTGTTGAGGTCCACCATCTGCGTGACGCGCAGATCGGCGGCCAGCGAGCAGAGCGTGTAAGCATCCTGCCGGGAGATGCCGGAGTGCTCGCAAATCAATGTAATCATGTCGCGAAGCGCCTGCTTCGCGGCATCGTCCAGATCCTCGTCGAAGCCCATGGTGATCCAGGCATCCGCTTTCTCGGCCCGCGGCGTCGTGAGCTTGATGTCCTTGCGGACGTGGAATTCGAAAGTGCCGGTGAGCGCCAGCTCGATGGCGGTCAGGCAGACCTCGCCGTCGCCCTGCACGCCGTGACCGTCACCGGCCGAGAACAAGGCGCCGGGAACGAAGACCGGGAAATAGGTGGTGGTACCGACGCCGAGCTCCTTGTTGTCCATGTTGCCGCCGAACACCCGTGGCTGGGTCGAGGACAGCCGGCCCCAGCCGGGCGCTGGCGCGACGCCGAAGTTGCCAAAGAACGGAGCGAGCGGTAGCTCCTGGCCCCACGGCAGTTTGGCGATGTTGCGCGCGCGATCGAGCGGGATGTGGAGCCGGCGCAACTCCGGGAAATCTTCCGGCAGCGTGCCCCAGAATGGAAGCTGAAGATTCCAGCCCCAGTCGGAGCGCAGCTTGATGTCGAGCAGACGCACTTCCAGCACGTCGCCCGGCTCGGCGCCCTCGACAAATATCGGTCCGGTGAGCAGATGCGGACCCGGCCCGCGAAACGTGCGCGTCAATACCTCTTTGTGATCCGGCAGGACCTCGAAGCCGGAGCCCGGCTCGGGCAAGTCCTCCGGTTCGCCGGACAGCGTCTCGATGGTGACGCGGTCGCCCGAGGCGATCTTGAGCACCGGCGGCAAGGTGCCGTCCCACAGGCCCCAATGCACATTGCCTGAAGTCGAGCGAAGATGATGTTCCATGATGCCTCCCTTGCCGTGGCCCACGTATCAGGCCCGAGGAAGGGAGACACTGCAATATGGATGCCAGCGCGGGCGCGAGTTTTGGCTGGGACAAGCGGGCGCATGCCGCCGTGCTCAGTAGGTCTTCGGCACGAACATTTCTTCCGGAATGTGGTCGCGGCGATAGGCCGGATCGTGAATGCGGTCCGGCAGCGTGACGCCTGGATGCGTGACCTCGCCATAGGGAATCTGCGTCAGAAGATGCGAGATGCAGTTCAGCCGCGCGCGCTTCTTGTCGACGGCTTCGACCACCCACCATGGCGCTTCCGGAATATGGGTCCGGTGCAGCATGTCTTCCTTGGCCTTGGTGTAATGCTCCCAGCGCGCGCGGGACTGCACGTCCATGGGCGATAGCTTCCATTGCTTGAGCGGATCGTGGATGCGCATCATGAAGCGGAACTGCTGCTCTTCATCCGTGATCGAGAACCAGTATTTGACGAGGATGATGCCCGAGCGCACCAGCATGCGCTCGAATTCCGGCACCGAGCGGAAGAACTCTTCGACCTGGTCCTCGGTGGAAAATCCCATCACGCGCTCGACGCCGGCGCGGTTGTACCAGGAGCGGTCGAACAGCACGATCTCGCCGCCGGCGGGCAGATGGGTGGCGTAACGCTGGAAGTACCACTGCGTGCGCTCGCGCTCGTTGGGCGCGGGCAGGGCGGCGACGCGGCAGATGCGCGGATTGAGGCGTTGCGTGATGCGCTTGATCACGCCGCCCTTGCCGGCGGAGTCGCGGCCCTCGAAGATCACGACGACCTTGAGCTTCTGATGCTGCACCCAGTCCTGCAATTTCACGAGTTCGCCTTGCAGGCGGAGCAATTCCTTGAAGTAATGCTGGTGGTCCATCCCCTCATCGGCGTCGCGGGCGTGGGTTTCGCTTTGAAGCGTCTGGAGCCTGTGGTCGTCGAGCTCCATCTCGATTTCTTCGTCGAGCGTATCCTGAAGGTCGGCGTCGATCAGCTTGCGCATGTTGGCGCCGTCGGCAGCAATGGCGTCAGTCATCGAAATCCCCTGTTGTCCGCGTTGCCCCTAAAATTCCCTCGTCCTTTGACGGGGGTGTGACAGCCGGAGGCGGCGCGCCGCACCTGCTCCGCCGGAGCCGGGTACCTGCGGCATTCATATCACCGTCAACAACGGCCTCTAGACGGGTTTATTGGCCGGCGCGAGGACATCGATGCAGCAGCGGATGATCGAGAATTTGCGGATCGGTCCGTATGCGATGCGTTACAGCGTGTTCGTCCCCCGTCTTTATAATCTGTGCCGGTCGTTTGGTTTCGAGCGCCATCGCATGTTGCCGTCACGCGCGTTTTGTTCGGACGAAAGCCAGGGCTATCCGGTCATCCTGATTGCCCAGCATTTCGGCACCTTTCCCTTCGACCACGGGCGCGTCGGCGGCAAGGTGTCCATCAACCGGCACGGCCCTTACGCCGCCCATGGCGAAGATCTCGTCATCATCCAGGCGAGTCATGTCGGCTATGACGCCGATAGCGGCCGCTTCGGCGTCTATCGGCGCGAGCGCATCGACGGCTGCGGCTTCGGCTCCAATTGCGGCAAGTTGGCTGCGGTGCTGCACTGGTATCACGACGAGTACCAAAGCGCGCGCGAGCTCATTCGTTTTGGCAAGCTCGACGGCGAGCCGGTGGTCTATCTCGACAACCAGTATCTCGACGACAAACGCTCTGAAGGCCTGTTTCCGAAACTCGATCTCCTGGTAGAGGGGGCGAGCGAGCCCGTGCGCGCGCTCGCGACCTCGAAAGCGTTTCGCGCGTCCCGCGCTTTACGCGATCGCTTGAGCGCCGACCGATGGCGCGATGAATTGCAAGCCCTCGGCGCGCGGTTGACCGAGGACCTCTTCACCTTCCGCCGGCAGCTGTCCCGGGACCCCGAAGAGCACGACATTCTGGAAATGGAGCTGCAACCGGCAATGCCGGCGCTCGTGACCTCCGCCAATCCCGCACTCGATGCCGCACGTTTCGTCACGCAGGTCGAGTTCGATCGCTGTTATCGAAGTATTTTGCGCGAGCCGGCCTATCACGGAAAGAATCTCCTCTTTATCTCCGGCGTCAATATCGACGTCTCGCCGCGCGCAAGTTTTCCGTTTCCTTTGATCAAGTTCGCGTTCGCTGTGGACCCGGCCGCTATTTCGCCTGCGAGCCTACTGAAACAGAAGGTCGGATGGGTGGAGCGAAGCGATACCCATCGCTTGCACCCGCGAAGGTGATGGGTTTCGCAAGCTGCTCAACCCATCCTACAAGCTGCCAGCATCCGTCTCTTGGTTATTTTTTCTTTTTCCGCGCGGCGTAGCGCGCATCGCGCGCGGCTTTCTGGTCGGCTTCGAGCGCAGCTTGCCGTGCGAGGGCCTCTTCCTTTTCGCGCAGAAGCCGGGCTGCGGCCACGGCGGCCACCTCTTCCTCGAGGCGCTTGCGCTCGGCCTTGACGGCCTCGCGCGCTAGCTTGGCCTTGGCACGCTCGGCGGCCAGCGCTTCGCGCTCGGCCTGCCGCGCCTTAACCGCGGGATCGTCGGGTCCTGGCTGG
Source organism: uncultured Alphaproteobacteria bacterium (assembly GCA_963788885.1). Lineage (GTDB taxonomy): Bacteria > Pseudomonadota > Alphaproteobacteria > Rhizobiales > Xanthobacteraceae > Bradyrhizobium. The sequence continues at coordinate 623,649 of CAWBIR010000008.1, forward strand.
CTCCGAAATTTGTTCAGGATACTTTTCCTGGCTTCCTGCGCCGCCTTCTGCCGATCCGTGAAGCTAGGTTCCTTGAATCCACTCATTGATAGGGCCTTGTCACTTTCTTGTTTATGATGAAGCGATCAGCTTTACGCTGACCTGCCACCCAGGACAACCGCGTCAGCGTGACTTGGGGCGGTGTATTTTCCCGCACGCGGAGAACCCGGCTAAAACAGCTGCGTCACCGCAAAGATAATCAGTCCGACCAGTCCGCCGACGAGTGTGCCGTTGATGCGGATATATTGCAGGTCGCGGCCGACCGTGAGCTCGATCCGCGCGGTCAGCGTGTCGGTATCCCAATTCTCGACCACTTTGCGAATGAATTCGGCGATTTCCTTCCGCCGTGGTGCCACCGTTTGCCTGCTTTCGCCGAACGCTTTCGGGATGTGAGTTTTCGCACATCGCTCGGACCGGGCTCATGACACTCATAGGGGCGTCGGCGCTGAGGTCAGAAGCTGAGGGATGGTCCCTCGGCAACGCATCCTCTCATGCGCGCCTCGCAACAAGGAGATCGTGTCATGGGAAACGCAATCAATATCGCCACTGCCGCGCTGGTCTTGCTCGCTTCCACGCCTGCTTTCGCGCATGGCGGTGGAATGGGGCACATGGGGGGCATGAGCAGCAACATGGGCGGCGTGAGCCACCATTCGTCGAGCTGGCATGATGCCAATTCCACGAAGATCGTTGGTACGACGCACATAACCTTCGGATCACACCATGTCCACCACACCCACCATATCCACAAGACCCAGGTCAAAAAAACGACCAATCCTGTCGTCGGAACGGGCGGTAATGGCGGCGCGGGCGGGACTGGTGGCAACGGGATGGCCGCCACCGGTGGCAATGGTGGTGCTGGCGGCGCGGGCGGGACTGGTGGCAACGGGATGGCCGCCACCGGCGGTAATGGTGGTGCTGGCGGCGCGGGCGGCGTCGGTGGCAACGGGATGGCCGGCACCGGTGGTAATGGTGGCGCGGGCGGCGCGGGTGGGACTGGTGGCGCGGGTGGCACGGCCGGCAGCGGCGGAAGTGGCGGCGCGGGCGGGGCCGGTGGTGCCGGCGGCGTGGGCGGTAATGGCTGAAAGGCTCTGCCGGCGGATGGGCGGCGACGTTAGAACGTCGCCGCCGTCCGAAGACTGTCAGCACTGACAGGGACGATGGCCGACCAGCGGATGTCCGGCGCCGAGATGAGCGTGGCCACACTTAGAGCATTTGGGAATTGAGCTAGAACAACTGCGTCACCGCAAAGATAATCAGCCCGACCAGTCCGCCGACGATCGTGCCGTTGATGCGGATATATTGCAGGTCGCGGCCGACCGTGAGCTCGATCCGCTCGGTCAAGGTGTCGGTGTCCCAGTTCTCGACCACTTTGCGAATGAATTCGGCGATTTCCTTCCGCCGCGGCGCCACCGTGCGCAGCACCGCAACGCGAAGCCAGCGATTGATGCCAGTGCGAAAACCTTCGTCGTTCTGAATTCGTGTTCCCAGCCCGGTTAACAGGCGTTCGATTACCCGCGTGAGCTGTTCCTGCGTCTCGGGTGCTTCGAGGCGGTTCTCGATCGAAATCCAGAGCGCATCGATCTGCCCGGTCACCGCGGGGGTTGCGAGCAGTTTGGCTTTCAGCTCTTCGCCTTTTTCGATCATTTCGGGTTTGGTGGCGAGATCCCCGATCAGCTGCTCGATCGTCGTGGTCATCTCGATTCGCCAGGGATGGCTCGGCTCGCGCATTTCTTCGAGAATCCGCAACACGCCGTCGATGATCTTGTCGGCGACGATGCCGTCGATCCATTTCGGGATCAGGCGCGAGGTGCGTTTGGATACTTTGTTGCGGAGCGTCTCGCGGTTATTCGCAAGTGTTGTAGAGGCCCAGCCGAGAAGTCTCTCGGCAAGCGCCTGCATCTCGCCGTGGGCCCACAACAGCGACAGCACCTTTGAGGCGAAAGCGGACGCCGGCACGCGCTCGATGCCGCCACGCACCGCGCCGCTCAGGAAGGCGTTGACGTCCTCGCGCGGCAGCGCCGATAGCGCCTGGTTCATGGACGAGGTGACGCGCTGCGCTACGTTCTTCGCATTGTCGCCGCGCAGCAGCCAGCGCCCGACCCAGCCGCCGATGTCGACGTCGCGAATCCGTTCGGCGAGCACGCGCGGCGAGAGAAAATTGTTGGCCATGAAGCGGCCGATGGCTACCCCGATGCGCTCCTTGCTGTTGGCGACGATCGCGGTGTGCGGAATCGGGATGCCGAGCGGATGGCGAAACAGCGCGACCACGGCGAACCAGTCGGCGCAGGCGCCGATCATGCCGGCCTCAGAAAAGGCCCTGACATAGGCGAGCCACGGCCAGTCCTTCACGCCGATCGAGGTCGCGACGAAGACCGCAAGCATCAGGACGAGCAGTGAGGTCGCAAAGGTGCGCGACCGGCGCAGCGCGCGCCGTCGCTCTTCCACGCTGCCGCCCGCGATCGCGATCCGGCTGGGCCGCGATTTTACTTCCGGAGGTGCGAGATCAGGAGACCGCATTGGATTTTGGTGGGGAAAGCTCGGCATAGCGCTCGCGGATTCGAGCGCTGCCATAGGTACGCTCCAGCCGCCGCAGGGTAAAGTGCGCGTGTGCGACCCGCTGGAAATGGTCCATGAACACGATATTGACGGTGGCGCCGCCGACCGCGCCGATGATCGGCAGCGCGCCGGCGGCTACTTTATCGGAAACCACGAGGCCGAAGCGCGAGACGATTTCGCTGACGAGGCTGGCGACAACAGGCGCGGAGGCGTCGATCGCGCCGCGCTCCAGCGCCAGCGCCGCGATGTCGTGGGTATATTTGCTGATCAGCGCGCGCGCGGCATAATAGCCGACGTCGAGATTGTCTTCGTTGCGCTTGGCGCCATACGCAAAAACTTCGAGACAGGCGAGGCGCGCCTCCAGCGTCGAGAGGTCTTCGCCCTGGTGCTGCGCAATTTCGGCGATTGCGCGCAGCATGAGCGTGGTGGTCAGGGGAAGTTCGACCGCGAGCGCACCGAAGCCGAACAACCCGCTGACGCCGCCGGTGACGCCGGCGAGAAACGACGAAAAACCCGTGGCCGGCGAGCGCGGCGGCTTTTCGTCGAGTGTATCGACCGCGACCTCAAGTCCTTTCATGACCGCGGCGCGGACGGCGCCCGAAAGCTGCTTGTTGAGCGCCTTGGGCAGAAATCCGAGCACGCGATTGACGGGGACGCCGGCATAGTCGGCCAGTCTCGCGGCGAAGTTTCGGCCTTCGAGAGTTTTGGCCGCGTTTTTCAGAGCGGCATGGTCGGCCGGAGCGATCGTAGGGGCGAGGGCAACCGGGCCGTTCATTGGTAGCGCAGCATCGGCCGCACGCCGTTGGCGCTGGCCAAAATCGCCGAGCCGTTGGAGATCAGCGCCGTGACTTCCGGCGTGATCAATCCGCCCGGCAGGGCCAGGCCCAGTGCAATTGCGTTGAGGGTTGCGACGATCGCGTAGTTCTGCCGGATCAGGCCGACGGCGCCGCGCGATATCTCGACCGCCTGCACCAGCTTCCACAGGGAATCTTCCATCAGGACGACGTCGGCGGATTCGTGCGTGACTTCGGCGCCATATTTCATGGCAATGCCGACGTCGGCAAAGCTCAGAGCAGGGGAGTCGTTGATGCCGTCGCCGACCATCGCGACGCGGCGGCCTTCGCGCTGCAAATCCTGGATCACGCTCGCCTTGTCGGCCGGCAGCATGTCGGCGAAGTGCCGCGCCAGCCCGATATCGTTGCAGACCGCGCGCGCCACCACGGCGTTGTCGCCGGTCAGCATGATGGTGTTCCTGATACCCATCTCGTGCAGTTTCCTGATCACGGGCCGGCTCTCGTCGCGGATCTTGTCCGAATAGGGAACAAGCCCGGCGAGTTCGCCGTCGACCGCTATATAGAGACTGGAAAAGCCTCTTTCATCGAGGCCGGCGCGATCGATCACGGATTTGTCCGTCGAAATGTTGCATTGGCGCATGAAGCGCTGGTTTCCGACATGGACATAGTAGCCGTTGACCTGGCCCTCAACCCCGAGCCCGAGGCGATACTCGGTTTCGTGGCAGGGTGGAACATTGACGCCGAGCTCCCGCGCCTTGCTGCGCAGCGCTTCAGCCACCGGATGCTGCAGCTTGGTTTCGGCCGCCGCGGCCAGCCCCAGCAGGTGGTTCGGCGTGATGTGGTTCTGATAGGAGAGCACATCGATGACAGCCGGCGTGCCATGGGTGAGGGTCCCGGTCTTGTCGAACACGACCGTGTCGACATTGGCGAGTTTTTCCATATGGCCGCCGCTCTTGATGATCATGCCGGCGCGAGCGGCATGCGTCATCGAGGCCAGCACCGAAGTCGGCGCTGCGACGCGAATGCCGGTGCCGAAGTCGACGATCACGAGCGAGAGGAAACGGTTGAAGTCGCCGGTCACGGCCGCGGTGCCGGCGGCGAGCGCCAGCGTCGGCGCGACGAGACGGTCGGCAAAGCGCTCGGCATGGTTCTGCATCCGGGTGTCGCCGATCGGCGCGCTTTCGACCAGACGCACGATCTGGCCGGCGGTGGTCGCAGCACCGACGCGCAGCGCCCGTATCGTGATCTGGCCCTCGCGGATCACGGTCGCTGCAAAGGCCGCTTCGCCCCTGGCTCGCGAGACGGGCAGGCCTTCGCCGGTGATGGTCTTCTGATCGATGGTCGCGTGACCGTCGATGATTTCGCCATCGACCGGGATCATTTCGCCGGGATAGACGATCACGAGATCGTCGACCTTGAGTTCGGCCGCTGGCACCTCCACCACCTCGCCATCGCGCAACAGCCAGGCGGTCTTGGTCTGGAATTCCAGGAGCTCGGAGATCGCGCGTTTCTGGCCCGCCGCGGTGAGGTCGCGGATCCAGTCGCCGAGCTTGATCAGCCAGGTCACGATGCAGCCGGCCATCGGATTGCCTTGCAGCACCGACGCGGAGATCGCGAGCGTATCGAGCACGTCGATGTTGAGCCGGCTTTCGTTGGACCAGATCTTCCAGGCGCGCTTGGCGATCGGGATCGCGTTCCACAGCATCAGGGGCATGTTGAGCGCGATGACGACCGGATTGGCGGAAAACGCCATCACCAACGACAATGTGGGAAGTGCGAGCGGCGCGTCCTTTGAAACCTCCGGCGCGGCGCGTTGAGCCGTGGCATCCGGCGGCGTCTGAGTAGCGCAGAGCGCCTTGATCTCGGCGAGGCTCATGCTTTTGAAGCGTTCGAGCAACGCCATCAAAAGCGGCTCGTGCGCCGGCTCATATTCGATCACGAGGCTCGCGCAGTCGTGGTTGATGCGCGCGCTGCGGATGCCGGATTGGACGCCGAGCCAGGCGAGAAATTTTTCACCGAGGCGGCGGTCGCGAAGGGCCGGAACGAAGAGCCTGGCGCGCCCCCGCATCAAATGTCGGATCGAACACTCCATGGAGTCGTGATCTCGCGGCCGGCTTTTTGGGTTCGAAAAGCCAAGTTCGATCAGGCCGGTGCGAGAATCTCCTCTTCTTCTTCCGAATCTTCCGCCGCGCGTGCGGCTTCGGCCATGCCGGCCTGGATCATGTGATTGAGGGCAAAGATCGAAATCGTGACCCAGACGGGTGTGGCGGCGCTGGCGCCGACTTCGAAAATGGTGAAACCGGCAATGCCCAAGGCGAGCACGATCTTCAGATCGACGACGTTTCCGGTCGCAAGTTTGATCTGGTCATCGAAATGCTTGAAGTAGTCGACGATGACGCGGGCGGTGTGCGAATGCTCGGCCAGGTATTCGGCTTCCTGCTCGATCTTGCTGGCGAGCGCGTCGATCTCGTTGGTCGGGGGCCGCTCGTGACCGCCGGTGTGACGCTCGAGATGGCCGTGGAATGCGTCATGATGATCGGTGTCGTAGTGCAAGACAACGCTGCCAGTGGTCGGATTGACCGTGACTTCTTCGATGCCCGGGATCACGGTGAACATCTGCTTGATCTGATCGATCAGCTCCGGGTTCTCTTTTGCATTCGGCACTTTCAGGCGAATGCGGCCGGGAACCTGGTGGGCGACTTGCACGTTCATCGTCGTCGGCATTGCTGATCCCAGGTCTTGTTGGTCCTTTTGGCCCGAGCGGATTTGGTCCGGCCACCGGAGCAACGCACCGGCGGTCTGTACGGCCGTTATGTCAGGTCCGGCCGCCGATCGCTCATGCGCTGGCCTTCACGTGAAAGCCTGAATTTATCAAGCCGCGTGCCGGTCCGCGTCTTTCGCGGCCGTCTCGGTCTCGGCCTTCGCTTCGGCCACGGCGTCGTGGACGTGCTCGCGCGCTTCGTGGAACATTTCCCTGGATTTCTGCGCGAGCTTGTAGGTGCCGCGAACGGTCGACTTGAACAGCGGGTTCAGCGCGCCGCCGAGTTTCGGAAGGTATTTCGGGGCGGCGACGGCGGCCACACCGAGCGCGATGCCCGGCAGCAGGGCCACTTCGAACAGGGCAGCGCCCACCGCGACGACAGCTACGGCCGCAACGGCCTTGCCCACTGCGCCTTCATCCTGGGCTTCCTGCGATGGAGGGGTTTCTTCGGAAAACGAAGCGTGCCCATTACCTACCGACATCTACTATCCCTTCCATGTTCAACACATGATGCAATGTGCATTGGATAGAAGCCGAATTAGATGGGCGGATGACAGTTTCGTGACATCTGCAAAACGGCCAACTCCATCGGACGTCCAGATATCTCGGCAAGGATTTGAATCGGTTGTGTAAATTGCCGCTTTGTTGAACTGGTTTCCTCGAAGACCTAGTCCCGACAGATGGCCAGCAACAAGCCGCGAAGCCATCGGTGAGCCGGGTCAGCATCGAGGCGCGGGTGCCATATCTGCGATACCGTTACCGGTTCGGTTTGCACCGGTAACGGAAAGGCGCGCGTGCGCCGGTGGACGCTCCCGGGCTGACTGCCGTTGGCTGCGTTGTGAAACGAAGCCGTGACGAGAGCGACCAGATCCGATGCGCTCGCAATCGCCAACGCCTCCGAAAAGCCCGGCACCACGGCAAGAACGGTACGCTTGAGTCCGAGCGCGGCCAGTGCCTGATGGACCGGGCCGCTTGTGCTGCCACGGCGGGAGACCACGACATGATCGTACGCCGCGTAGCGCTTGGGCGTGATCTTTTCCCCAGCCAAAAGCGGGTGTCCCTCGCGCACCGCGCCGACGAAACGATCGCGAAAAAGCGCCTGAACGCGTACCTCCGGCCCCGTATTGCCGAGAACGCCAACCTCAAGATCGACCAGGCCCTCGCGCAACGGTCGCACGTCCTTGTCTGGCTTGGGCGCAAAACGCAGGCGGACACCGGGCGCTGCGTCCTTTACCGCTGCGAGTATCCGCGCCCCACACGTTTCGATAAAACCGTCATTGGCCCGGATCGTAAATGTTCGCTCCAATCTGGAAAGGTCCGGCCCCACGATGCCAGGCCGCAGCATGGCCAGGGCTTCCTTGGCCGTCTCCCGCACGCGATCGCGAAGTTCCACGGCATATGGCGTCGGCGGGAAAAGTACCATGGCGGCCGGCGAGATTTCATCTGAATTGCGTCGCATGCAGTAATACACTGCGTTCGCTGCTCTTCCGCGCCGCGTCGAAACTGCTATCCCATTATCAGCGGACTCGGGCTGCTTCGCTAAAGGAGCGGTCCGCCAGACAGGCGAAGCCTTCGGGATGATCCGCGCCGGTATCGCAGCCATCGTATTTTACGTAAGGGAATCTTGTTCCAATGGATGACACGACAACGGGGGTCAAACCCCCGGCGCCAAGAATGCGGTCCTTTGCGGCGATGCGCCATCCAGGCTTTCGGGCGCAGTTCACCACCTTCGTGCTCGCCATGATGGCCGACAACATCGAGCACGTGATCAGCTACTGGGTCGTGTTCCAGAAATTCCATTCGCCGGCGCTCGGCGGCTTTGCCGTGGTCTCGCACTGGCTGCCATTCCTCATGTTCTCGGTGGCCTCGGGCGCGCTCGCCGAGCGCTTTGACCCGCGCCGCGTCATCCAGTGCGGCATGGCGCTGTTCATCATCGCCTCGCTGGCGTGGGCCTATTTCTTCTTCACGGATTCTTTGCAGATGTGGCAGGCGATGGCGATCCTCGTCATCCACGGCTGCGCCGGTGTCTTATGGCAAACTCCGAACCAAATGCTGCTTTACGACATCGTCGGTCCGGCCGAATTGGAAAGCGCGGTGCGGCTGAATGCGATGGCGCGCTATCTTGCGGTGCTCGCGGGGCCTGCGGTGGGCGCGGCCATTCTGCTTGGCTTTGGACCCGCTTACGGCATTGCGCTCAATACAGTGTTCTATCTGCCGCTGGTGCTGTGGCTGATCTCGGCGCCTTATGGTCCGCGCTTTCGCAAAGCCGCAGCCGCCGCGCCGCGTCGGGCCATGCGCGGGCTCAACGACATCATCTCCACCATCCGCGACATCAAGGGACATCCAACCATCGTTTCCATGGTGCTGCTTGCCGGTGCGGCGTCGTTCTTCGTTGGCAACGCCTATAGCTCGCAGATGCCGAATTTTGCGGCCGACCTTCAGCACGGCGATCCCGGGATTGCTTACAGCATGCTGCTGGCGGCGGATGCCGCCGGCGGACTCCTGGCCGGTCTGATTTTGGAGGGCGGCGGTTTGCTCGCGCCGAAGCCGCGCACCGCGATGATTCTGGCGCTGCTGTGGGGCGGGGCGATGACGGTGTTTTCGCTCGCCAATATCTATTGGCTCGCGCTTGGTTTCCTGCTTGCCGCTGGATTCCTAGAACTCTCCTTCAACGCGATGGCGCAGAGTCTCGTGCAGCTCAACGCGCCGCCTGACAAGCGCGGGCGCGTCATCGGCCTGTTCAACATGGCAAGCCTTGGCTTGAAGACCTTCAGCGGCATCTCGGTCGGCTTGCTCGGAAGCCTGATCGGGATTCACTGGTCGCTGGGGCTATCGGCCATTGCCGCCATGCTGGTGGCGGGCGCATTGCTGGTTTCGCAGTAGGCGATTTGTCAAGACCTACGCGTTTCCAGCCAGCCGGCGAAAGGCGAGCACGGTGAGCGGCGCGACCATGATCCATTGCACGACGGTGAATGCCGTTTCGATCGCGAGGTAGTCCGGCACGGACACCATCACGTTCTTGGCCGCGACCGCGAGCGTCGTGAAACTCCAGGACAGCGCCGCACCGATCAGGCCGTAGGACAGCGTCCGCACCCAGAAACGGTCATGGTGTTGGGCAAACGTTCGCATGTAGAGCCAGGCGAAGATGGTGGATTGAATGGCCATCGACAACAGGCCGAGCGGAATGATCACGTCGCTCCGATACATCGCCAGCGCCTCGTAGTAGCTCTTGAAAAGAACGAGATGCCAGACAAAGCCGAGAATGAAGGTCGGAACGAGATAGGCGAGAATAGCAGCGACGAAACGCATCATTTGATTATTCCTTTTGAATGGGCTCGCCGAGCAAACGGCCGAGCAGATCAAGCGCGCCGGACCAGCCGGCGCTGTGGCGCTCGCCTGCTCCGGGCAAGGTGAGCTGACTGTGACGGATGTGGAGTTTGGAGCCGCTGGCATCCGGCGTGATCGAGACGACGACTTCCGATTGCAGGCCGGCATGTTCGTCCGGCGGCTCGATGTTCCACGAAAACGCAATCCGGCTTGGCGGCTCGATCGCCCGATAGGTGCCGTTGACGATCATGATCGGACCATCAGGCACGTGATAGGCGAAGCGATAAACGCCGCCGACGCGAAAATCGAACGAGAGCACGTTCATCGCGATATCCGGCGATGGCGTCAGCCAGCGGCTGACCAGCTTCGCGTCGGCAAAGGCAGCGAACACCCGCTCGGGTGCGGCAGTCAGATGCCGGCGGACCTCGGCAAAGGCAGCTTCATTCCCCATCGCTTGATATCTCCTGAAGCAGCCGGTCGAGTTGATCGACGGCCCCGGTCCAGAACTTCTGCTGGCGGGCGATCCAGCTCTCGGCCTCCTTGAGGGGCTTTTGACGCAGGCGAAACCGATGCACGCGGCCTTCCACCGTGCGTTCGACCAGTCCGGCCTGTTCGAGAACCTTCAGATGTTTGGAAATCGTCGGCTGCGCCGAACGAAAGTGCCGGCCGAGTTCGCCCGCACTCTGCGCCCGGCCGCCGGCTAGAACGCGGACCATCGAACGGCGGGTACCGTCGGAAAGGGCGTGGAAGGTCAGGTCAAGGGCGGTCGCGTTTTTCATAGCCAAGTGGCTATATATAAAATCGAAAGCAAATACAACAGCGGTCGGGGGCGCGCTCACCGTCGCGTTCTATTTGCGGCTTCCGCGCGGGCGCGGCCACATCGACATCACCTGATCGACGACTTTGCGCAAACTGGCGCGTGAGGCGCCGTCGCGGGCCTTGATCGAAAGGCCGTAGAGCGCGGTGACGATCGTCCCGGCCAGCGTGTCGACGTCAGTGTCGGCGGCCAATTCGCCGGCGGCGCGGCCGGCGGCGATGCGGTCGCGGATGACGCGCTCGGCGGCGCGCCGGCGGGCGGTGAGTTCGTCGAGGATATCGCTCGAACTCGGTCGTGCAATTGGTGGCGGCGAGCACCACCATGCATCCTCTCGGATTGTTCTTCTCGAAAAACGACTCGATCGTATCTATCAAAAGCCGCCGCATGGCGCGCTCGGCCGTCGGCTCGTCGCACAGCGCGGCTTGCGCGAAACTTCCGGGGCCGGCCTGATAACGGTCGACCGCTTCGAGGAAGAGACGCTTCTTGTCGCCGAACGCCGCGTAGAGTGACGGCGGCGTGATGCCCATCGTCTCCGTCAAATCGCTAATCGACGTCGCCTCATACCCACGCTGCCAGAACAGATGCATGGCGCGATCGAGCGCCTCGTCGCGATCGAATGCCCGCGGCCGCCCGCGCGGCCGGGAGGGAAGCTCCGCCTTATTCATAGCGATCGATATATATCGCTTGACGCTGTGCCGCAACCATGCACATTTGTATATCGATCACTATAAATTTGTTGGACGACATGAAAAGATTGACGGGCAAGGTCGCGATCGTCACCGGCGCGAGTTCCGGCATTGGCGAAGCCACGGCGAAACTGTTTGCAGGTGAGGGCGCACGTGTTGTGGTCGGTGCGCGGCGGATGGGTGAACTCAACCGGGTGGTGGCGGAGATCGAGGCTTCCGGCGGCAAGGCAGTCGCACTCTCCGGCGATGTCCGCGAGGAGAGCTACGCGCGGGCGCTGGTTCACTTGGCCGAGACGGCTTTCGGCGGACTCGATATCGCCTTCAACAATGCCGGCACGCTCGGCGAGATGGGGCCGACGATCGACGTTTCCGCGGCGTCCTTCTCCGAAACCGTCACGACCAACCTGATCGCGGCGTTTCTCGGTGCAAAATACCAGGTTCCGGCAATGCTCAAGCGCGGCGCGGGCTCGCTGATTTTCACATCGAGCATTGCGGGCCACACGGTCGGGTTTCCCGGTGTCGCGAGCTATAGCGCCAGCAAGTCCGGCCTCATCGGTTTGACCCAGTCGCTTGCGGCGGAGTTCGGGCCCAAAAACATTCGTGTCAACGCGATCCTGCCCGGTGCGGTCGATACGCCGCTGTACCGGCAAATGAATGCGACCGCTGAGGCGCAAAACTTCATCGCCGGCCTCCATGCGCTGAAGCGTGTCTCTTCGCCGGAGGAGCTTGCGCGCGCGGTGCTGTATCTTGCGTCCGACGACGCCTCGTTCATGACGGGGACCGCGATGGTCGTTGACGGCGGCACCTCGATCAATCGTACCTGAGATCATCGATGCTCAAGCCGATCTGTCTGATTACCGGTGCGACCGAAGGCATCGGCCGCGCCACGGCCATCGAACTCGCGGCCAGGGGATTCACCGTGGTGCTCGCCGCGCGCGACGCAGCCAGGGCAGAGGCCGTCAAAAGCGAGATCAGGAGCGAAACCGGCAATCGCGACATCGAGACGATCGTCGCCGATTTGAGATCGTTCGCCCAGGTGCGCCAGCTCTGCGATACATTTCACCGCCATTATCCCAAGCTTGACGTGCTTATCAACAATGCCGGCATCTTGGCCAGCGAACCGCAACTCACCGAGGACGGTTTTGAGGCCACCCTACAGGTGAATTATCTGTCGGCCTTCTATCTCACGCAGCTCATGCTCGATGCGCTGAAGAGAGCCGAGCAGGGCAGGATCATTAATCTTTCTTCCAGCGTTTATGCGGTTGGCAAATTCGATCCGGCGCATTTGGAAAGGGAGAGACGGTTTCCCGCCTTCAGCGCTTACGCGAATTCCAAGTTGTTGATGCTTTTGTTTTCGGTCGAACTTGCCAACCGGCTGAAGGATACGCCAGTCACGGCCAACGCCGTCCATCCCGGCATAGTCAAGACGCCAATGATGCTCAACGCACGCGGCTTCTTCCGTGTGGCCGCCTATCTCGCGCTGCCGTTCGCGATTTCACCGGAACAGGGCGCGGCGACCTCGGTCCATCTGGCGTCATCGCCGGATGTGAAGAACACATCCGGAAAATATTTTACGCGTAGCCGGGAAACGAAATTCGAGACCGTGTTCAACACGCCGGAAAACCGTGAGCTGTTATGGAATCTCGGCATGCAGTCGGTTGGGCTGGCTGAGACGGCTCTCAGGTGAGTGAAAGGGAGAGAATAACGATGGCCAGACGGCTCGGGTTCTTCTATGGCGCGGCCTTCATCACGGGTGGCGTCCTCGGCTTCGTGCCCGGCGTCACTGTCGATGACGTGTTTCTCGGTATCTTCGCGGTGAACCCGCTTCACAGCGCCATGCACGTTGCGTCCGGTGTGATGTTTCTCGTTGCTTCCGCGTTTGGCGCGGGCGCCGCGCGGTTGTGGTTTCAGATTTTTGGCGCGATCTACGCGGCGCTGGCGGCGATGGGCTTCTGGGTCGGAAATGGCATGATCCTCAACTGCATCACCAACAATCGGAGCGATAGCTGGGGTCACGCCGGGCTCGCGCTGTCGATGCTGCTGATCGGCCTCGTCACGGCGAGGCCGGCCATGGCGCGGGCGCAGCCGTCGTCGCTATGAATGGCGATTGAGAGCAGCGCTAGCGCGCGCCCCAGATCTCGTGATCCCAGGGCGCGCGTAGCACTCGTCACGCTACGCTCTCTTCACGCAACGCTTACGCCACTAGTCGGCAGGTTTGCGCGCGACCAATTCGCCGCCGGGGCGAGTGCGGTTGGTCGAGGAACTCATACCCGTCGTTGTGCCCGGCTTCATGTGCGTGGATTTCATGGCGTGATGGGTGGCCGGGGCTTTGGTCTGCGCCCCTGACGGTCCCGTGTTATCCGGGGGTGCCGACGTTTGCGAGAAGGCAACGGCAGGCGCGAGCAGCGAAGCCGCCACGATGCTCGACACGAGAAGTTTGTTTTTCATTGTGACCTCCTGAATCCGATACATGACGCGCGGAATCAACCGGCGGGCGATAGGGGCGTTCCGACCTTTCGCAATTGTAATCCGCACGCGCATGCCTGATGCGCTGGAACATCGGGCAGTGCGATGGCGTCCCCGGTTCCTTCTCGATTCAGTCGTGCCAACAAACGTTTGACGGTGGAACCCGCGTGCCATCACGGAGCGCTTCGGTTTCGTCGACGCGCCAGCTGGCGAAGATCGAACACTCGTGCGCTTGACGCCGCAACAAGCGAGAAGTAGTTTAGTGGCGAATTTAAGTTCGCAATCCGAATTTTTAGAACGGTCGAAAAACAGATGCCGTCTTCGCCGCGAAAAAAGTCGAATAATTATTCGCAGTCCGAACAGGCGCGGGAAGCCGCGCTGCGCGATCGCTCGCCGCGCAAGAAAAAGAAGAGCGTCGTCTCCGCTTCGGAGAAGAACACCGTTCAGTCCTTGGCGAAGGGTTTTCGGGTCCTTGAAGCCTTCACCGCGCAGGAGCCCGAGCTCACGATGGCCGAGGTGGCCCGCCTGGCGCGCGTCGATAACGCCACGGCCTTTCGCTTTCTCAATACGCTGGTCGAGATCGGCTATGTCGTCCGCGTTCCGGACAGCCGAAAGTTTCGGCTCGCGCTCAAGGTGCTGGATCTTGGTTTCAACGCGATTGCCCGGTCAGACCTGCGTGCCCATGCCCGGCCGATTCTGCGAGGGCTGGTCGGCGAGATCAACGAGGCGGCCTCGATCGGCGTGCTGGATGGTGCCGATGTCTTCTATGTCGAACGCATTCAGGCGGGGCTCGCCCGGCTTGGCGTCGATATCAGGATTGGCAGCCGCGTCCCGGCGTATTCTTCGGCAGTCGGTCATGCCATCCTGGCCTGGCTGTCGCGGTCCGATCAGATCGCTGTTCTGCAATCGCAGCCGCGCAAGCAGTTGACCGCGACGACGCAGACCGATCTCGATACGCTTCTGGCGCGGCTCGAGCAGGTCAAGCGGCGCGGCTATGCGGTTTCCGATCAGGAAACGGTTTCCGGACTTTATGTCGTCGCCGCGCCGATCCTCGATGCCGACGGGATTCCGCTGGCCGGATTGAGCGTCGCGGCTCCGGCCTTCCAGACCAATTTGAAAGGTTTCGAAGCGGCGGCTGCGCAGCCTGTGGTGCAGGCGGCGCAGACGCTATCGCGCGCCCTGCAAAGCGCGGGCGGCTTTACGCATGAACGAACGACGTCCTGAACAAAAGGAGATGAAAGTGCCAAAGCTCAATTTCGACGGAATTATTCCTGCCATCGCGGTGCCCTTCAATGCCGATTTCAGTATCGATGAGGGCGACTTGAAGCGTTTCTCGCAGTGGCTGGCAGCTCAGCCCGGCATCGTGGCGTTGATGACCAACGGCCACACCGGCGAAGTGTTCTCGTTGACGCCGCGCGAACGCGCTGAAGTGACGCGGATTACCGCAAGAGCCGTCGAAGGCAAGTGTCCGGTGATCTCTTCGGTGGTCTGCGAGGGCATCAAGGATGCGGTCGAGCAGGCCAAATGGGCCAAGGACGCCGGCGCTACCGGGCTCGACATCATGCCGCCGCATCACTGGCTGCGCTTTGGCTTTCTGCCCGAGCACTGCATCGATTACTTCAACGCGATCGGAGAAGCGACCAACCTGCCGCTGATCGTTCACATCTACCCGGCCTGGACCCGCGGCTCCTACTCCTCGGCGCTCCTCGCACAACTGGCGAAGCTGCCGCACGTCGCCGCCTTCAAGATGGGCGAGCGCGAGATGAACAAATATGCGCGCGACATCCAGGAAATTCGCGCCGCCGATTCCAGCAAGGCGCTGTTGACCTGCCATGACGAGTACCTGCTGGCCTCGATGGTGCAGGGGATCGATGGTGCGCTGGTCGGCTTTGCCTCGCTCATTCCCGGGCTGATCTACGATCTGCTCAAGGCGGTCAAAGCCGGTAATCTGCATGAGGCGATGCGCCTCCAGTCGCTGATCACGCCGCTAAAGGACGCCGTCTATGGCGGAGGCGAGCCGACGGGCGAGGCGCATGGCCGCATGAAAGCGGCGATGGCGCTCGCCGGCATCCTGCGCGACGGCACCGTGCGTCCGCCGACGCACGCGCCGAACGCCCAGCAACTCGACGCCATCCGCTCCGCGCTCGAGCATGCCGGCCTGTCGAAGCGCGCGGCGGCTTGAGGGCACCATGGAACGTCGTGAGGCAAACCCAGGAGCCGGACTGGGCCGCGCCGTGGTCACGGGCGCCGCGTCCGGCATCGGTCATGCGATTGCCTCGCGTCTATTGGCCGACGGCTGGGAGGTCGTCGGTCTCGACAAGGCGCGGGCCGAACAGTCCTCGGCGCGTTTCAAGTCGATCGCTGTCGATCTGACCGACTCGAAGCGGCTCGCCACGGTATTGGCCGAACTCGATGGCGTCACTGCCGCGGTTCATGCCGCAGGTTTCATGCGGACGGCGCCCCTGGGTTCGCTCGCTTCCGAAGATGGAATGGCGATGTGGCAGCTGCATGTGGATGCCGCGGGGACAATCGCCAATGCGCTGCTTCCGCGGATGACGTCCGGCGGCCGTATGGTGCTGATCGGCAGCCGCACGGCGTCCGGTGCTGCGGGCCGCAGCCAATATGCGGCGGTTAAGGCTGCTCTGGTCGGCATGGCGCGCTCGTGGGCGATCGAGTTGGCACCCAAGGGTGTCACGGTCAATGTCATCGCCCCCGGCGCGACGGAAACGCCGATGCTGATGGATCCGGCGCGTGCGGGCACGCCGCCAAAAATGCCGCCGATCGGCCGCTTCATCCGGCCCGATGAAGTGGCGGCGCTGACGGCATTTCTGCTTGGTCCGGCTGCGGCCGCTATCACCGGTCAGCAAATCGTGATCTGCGGCGGGGGCTCACTCTAGTGTGGCGACACTGACGTTCCTTTCAGTGCCGCCGCGAGTTCTTTGAAGGAACGTCAGAGTCAAAGCCACACTAGAATCATATGGTTGCTAGTGTCCCTTTGGTTCTGACATTCGTAAAAGTGCCCGCCGCGATAGGGTACGAATGTCAGAACCGGGACACTAGAAATTTGGCGGTAGATGCAATCACCCGCCCGAAACGCAGAACAGGAGATTTCATGTCGGTTCGTATCGTGGAAGTACGTGAGATAACGAAGCCAATCGCCTCGCCGATCCGCAACGCCTATATCGACTTCACTAAAATGACGACGAGCCTCGTGGCCGTGGTGACCGATGCGGTGCGCGACGGCAAACGCGTGGTCGGTTACGGCTTCAACTCGAATGGTCGCTATGGCCAGGGCGGGCTGATCCGCGAGCGCTTTGCAAACCGGATCCTCGAAGCCAAGCAAGAGAGCCTGCTGGACGATGCCGGGACAAACCTCGATCCACATCGGGTCTGGGCCGCGATGATGAGCAATGAAAAGCCAGGCGGCCACGGCGAACGGTCGGTTGCCGTCGGCACCATTGACATGGCGGTGTGGGATGCCACCGCCAAGATCGCCGGCAAGCCGTTGTTTCACCTGCTGGCCGAGCGTCACGGGGTGGCGGCCAATCCGCGCGTCTTCGTCTATGCGGCGGGCGGCTACTACTATCCGGGCAAGGACAACAATGCGCTGCGCGCCGAGATGCGTTCCTATCTCGATCGCGGCTACAACGTCGTGAAGATGAAGATCGGCGGCGCTTCGATTGACGAAGATCGCGCGAGGATCGAGGCCGTTCTCAAGGAGATCGGTTCACGTGCGCGCCTGGCCGTCGATGCCAACGGCCGCTTCGATCTCGATACGGCCATAGCCTATGCCAAGATGCTGCGCGACTATCCGCTGTTCTGGTACGAGGAGGCCGGCGACCCGCTCGATTATCATCTTCAGGCATCGCTTGCCGAATATTATCCCGGGCCGATGGCCACAGGCGAAAACCTGTTCAGCCATCAGGACGCGCGCAATCTGATCCGCTACGGCGGCATGCGCGCCGATCGCGACTGGCTGCAATTCGACTGCGCGTTGTCCTATGGCCTCGTCGAATACGAGCGAACCCTCGACGTGCTGAGAACCCACGGCTGGTCGCCGCGACGTTGCATTCCGCATGGTGGACATCAGATGTCGCTCAACATCGCGGCCGGTCTCGGACTTGGCGGCAACGAGAGTTACCCCGACCTGTTCCAGCCTTACGGCGGTTTCCCCGACGGGGTGAAGGTGATCGACGGTCACATCACCATGCCCGACCTGCCGGGAATTGGTTTCGAAGGAAAATCGGATCTCATCGCGGAAATGCGCGCACTCGCCGCCTGACGCGGACGTCGAAGTCGCCGAACCAGAACATTCGGGTCAACCGAAGTTTCAGGCAGTCATACAGGGAAGAGACGCACGAGTGCCGCCTATTTGAAGTTCCTGCACAACAAGCGGCGAATTCGATCCAGGAACTTCAATAGAAAGCGGCACTCGAAATCAGATGTTCTGCTAGTGCCCATGACTTTCCGAAGTTCGTGAAAGGTGGGTGCTGAGGTAGTACACGAACTTCGGAAAGAGGGCACTAGGGATGCAGTCGTTCGGCCATTTCGATACGGGCGTCATTATCGTCGCGATCGTCGTCTATATCGCGTTCACATCCTGGTTGACCGTCCGCCTGCGGAGCAAGACATCGGCGGAGTTCATGGTCGGCGCCCGTTCGGTGCCGGCCATCGTCGTCGGCATTCTCCTGATGTCGGAGTTCATCGGCGCAAAATCCACGATCGGCGTGGCGCAGGCTGCGTTCGAGCACGGCATCGCGGCAGCTTGGGCGGTATTGAGCGCCGCAGTCGCGTTTCCGCTGTTCGGCTTCTTCCTGGCGAAGAAGCTGTACAGTTCCGGCGAGTACACGATCTCCGGCATGATTGCCCAGCGCTTCGGCCGTTCGACCGAACTGGTCGTATCGCTGATCATGATTTACGCGCTTCTGATGGTGAACGTCGGCAACTATGTCAGCGGCGCGGCTTCGCTCGCCACCATTCTCAAGATCGATCTCACGACGGCCGCCTTCATCATCGCTTTTGTCAGCACGTTCTACTTTGCCCTCGGCGGCTTCAAGAGCATCGCCTACGTGTCCATGATTTACTGCACCGTGAAATATATCGGCGTATTTGTGGTGCTGGGCGTAGCCCTCTACATGACAAAGGGCATAGCTCCCGTCGCCGAGAATCTGCCGCCGTTCTACTTCACATGGGATGGCCATATCGGACTGTCTACCATCGTCGCCTTCTTCATCGGCAATGTCGGCGCGATCTTCTCGACGCAGTTCATCATTCAGGCGGTTGCCTCGACAAAAAACCCGAACGCGGCGCGCAATTCGACCTACATCGCTGCCGCCTTGAGCATCCCGGTCAGCATTGCGCTCGGTCTGATCGGCGTGTCGGCGAAGTATCTCTATCCTGATATGAACAGTCTTTATGCCCTGCCGATCTTTCTCCAGAGCATGAATGTCGGGTGGGCCGCGTTTGTTTCCATTTCCCTGGTCGCGTCGATCTTTGTCGGTGTGACGACGGTTGCGCTTGCGATCTCCTCGCTGGTCGTCAGGGATTTCTATGCGCCGTATTTCAAGCCGACCCCGGATCAGGAATTCCGGGCCGCCCGTGTGATGTCGCTTTTCATCGGCTTCATACCCCTAATCTTTGTGTTCTTCGCGCCGAGCCTGCTGCACCTGTCGTTCTTCACGCGCGCGCTCAGGCTATCGATTTCGATCGTCGCCGTGATCGGCTTCTATCTGCCGTTCTTTTCGAGCAATCGCGGCGCGACATTGGGACTTCTGGGCGCGGCCGTGACGACGACGGCGTGGTATCTGGCCGGCGATCCCTTCGGTATCGACAATATGTATATCGCGCTGGTCACGCCGCCGGTCGTGATCTTTGTCGAAAAGCTGTTCCATTGGGGCAGTGCGGTGCCGCAGCCCGCCAAATCTGCGGCTTGAGGCAGTATCGCGCCCGGCCGTCGCGAATGTTTGCATCCAAGGCGGCAAGACCTATAGTCACCTGCGTGGTCTGATACGGGCGCAAGGGGCAGGTTTTGCGGGTTGGGATTGTTACGGGGGCAGGGTCCGGCATCGGTGCTGCGGTCGCGCGCCGTCTGGCGAAATCCGATGTAGGCCTGATGTTGCATGGGCAGGGGACCGACGCCGCAGGGTTGTCGCGCCTGAAAAGCGTCGCCGCCGAATGCGAGAAGCAGGGCGCCAGGGTCAAGGTCTTGACCGGCGATCTCGCGAAAGCCGGCACGGCATCGGTGCTCGTCAGCACAGCGCGCGAGGTCTTCGGCAGCATCGACTGGATCGTGCATGCTGCGGGTTTCGCCGATCGCCGCGGTTTTGCGGAGTTGCCGCGTGAAGGCCTTGAGCGCGCCTTTGCGGTGATGCCGGCAAGCTTTCATGAAATGACGAGCGCGGCGCTTCCCGACCTGAAGCGGCCGCATGGCCGCGTCGTCGCGGTCTCGAGTTTTGCCGCGCATCGCTTCACACCGGACTCGACCTATCCGGGATCGGGCTCGGCCAAGGCCGCGCTCGAGGTGCTGGTCAAATGCCTTGCCATTGAACTCGCAAGTTCCGGCGCCACCGCCAACGTCGTCGTGCCCGGATTCACGCGCAAGGACCCAGGCCTGACGGGCGCGCTCGATGCTGCCAGCTGGGAAAAGGTCGCCAAAGCCAATCCAATGTCGCGGCTGGCCGTATCAGACGAAGTTGCGGCTGTGGTCGCGTTCTTGCTGTCGGCGGAGGCCTCGCACGTCACGGGCGTGTCATTGCCCGTCGATGGCGGGCTCACGCTGATCTAGGGATTTGAGTGAATGTCGGGTGGAGTAAAGGGTCAACAAGTCGACGTCGCCGTGCTCGGTGCGGGCATTGTCGGCGTCTCGGCCGGAATCGCCGCGCAGCAACGCGGGCTTTCGGTTGTCGTCGTCGATCGCCGCGAGCCCGGCAGCGAAACCTCCTACGGCAATGCCGGCATTCTCTCGAGCGGGTCCATCCTGCCGCTCAACCAGCCGTCCCTCTGGAAAGCATTGCCCGGCTATCTCGGCAACACCAGCGCCGCTTTACGCTGGGACCCAATCTGGGTGATGCGCAACCTCGACTGGGTTGTGCGCTTTCTCGGCAACGCGGTCCCCTCGCGTACCCGGCCGCGTGCGGCGGCGCTGCACGGCTTGATCGGCGCCTCGCTGAAGCTGCATCGCGACTGGATCGTAAAGGCCAATGCCGGGCAACGCATTCGCGAGACCGGCTGGCTCAAGGCCTGGCGCAATGATGCGACGGAAGCGGCAAAACGAGAGCAGGCGCTGCTCGCGGAGTTCAGCATCAAGAGCGAACTGCTCGACCGTCAGGCCATCTCCGCGCTCGAGCCTGACATCGTGCCGGTCTACAAGACAGGTCTCCTGCACACCCAGACGGCTTCGGTGGACTCGCCGGGCGCGGTGACCAAAGCCTATGCGCGGATGTTTTCGGCAGGCGGCGGCGAAGTCCGCCAAGCCGATATCAAGGCGATCGAGCCTCAAGGCGATGGCTGGCGCATCGTGCTCGGCGATGGCGCGGTTTCCGCCCGCCACGTCGTGGTGGCTTTAGGCCCATGGTCGGCGGATATCTTGCGACCGCTCGGTTATCGCGTGCCGCTCGCCGTCGAGCGCGGCTATCACCTGGAGTTCACGCCCAATCCGGCACGCAGCTTGCAACGCCCGATCCATGATGCCGAGGGAGGTTTCCTGATGACGCCGATGGAGAACGGCATTCGCGTCACTTCCGGCGTCGAGCTGACCGATCGCGACGCGCCGTCGTCCTTTGCGCAGCTTGACATGGTGGTGCCGATGGCGCGCGGCGTCGTTGAATTTGGTTCAGCCGTCGGCGAACCGTGGCGCGGGGCGCGGCCGACCTTGCCGGATAGTTTGCCTGTTATCGGCAAGGCGCCGCGACATCAGGGCCTCTGGCTTGCCTTCGGCAACCAGCACATCGGTTTCACCACCGGGCCCGCGACGGGGTCCGCGGTTGCCGCGATGATCGCGGGCGAGAAGCCGTCATTCGACGTCGCGCCGTTTGCACCTAGCCGTTACATCTGATGAGGGGCGGGCGATCCATGCATGAGGTGGAACGACAGGGGCCGGGATGAATTACGTCTGGGATTTCGGCATCCTCTCGAAATACAGCCACCTGTTCTGGCTCGGGCTCGGCTGGACGCTTGTCTACACCGTCGGCACCATTCTGATCGGCACGTTGATCGGCCTTGTCGTCGGCATCCTTCGCCTGCGGCGTTATCCCGTGATCGACTGGCTGCTGATCGCCTACATCGAGTTGTTCCGCTGCACGCCGCTACTGGTGCAGATCATCTGGTTCTATTACGCGTTTCCCGTCGCGATCGGGGTCAACATCCCCGCGCATGTCGCGGCGATGACGGTGTTGTCGCTCTACGGCGGCGCATTCTATGCCGAGATCGTGCGCGGCAGCATCGAGAGTGTGGCGCGTGGGCAGTGGGATGCGGCACGCGCACTGGGCTTGCGGCCATGGCGGTTGCTGCGGCTCGTGATCCTGCCGCAAGCGCTCAAACCGATGCTGGCGCCTTATGTCAATCAATCGGTCACGCAGCTGAAAAATACCTCGTTGGTGTCGGTGATCGCCGTGCCTGACCTCGTCTACAACGCGACCCTCATCAATGCCGACACCTATCGGCCGCTCGAGGTCTATACCATCGTTGCGCTGATCTACTTCGCGATCCTGTTTCCCTCGACGCTGGTGGCGCGCCGGCTCGAGCGCGGCATGACTTACGACAAGGCGTGAGCTTTATCCCTCTCCCGCGGAACGCGTGGGGAGGGTGGCCGGCGCGAAGCGACGGTCGGGTGGGGGCGTGTGGTTTTGTAGAGTGCTTAGTGTGGGCGTGGTTCGTGAAGAACCCCCACCCCGGCTCGCTTTCGCTCGCCGACCCTCCCCGCAAGGGGGAGGGATTAAGAAAAGCGCGCCCCTCAGATACTCAACTCGACCGGCACGTCCTCGGGCTTCACGCCGGAAAGCGCCAGTCCCTTGACGAACCATTCGCGCATCTGGCCGATGCCGCGGTTGTAGTCGATCCACACCGAGAGGAAATCGCGCCAGCGTTTGTCAGCCTCGCGGCGCACCGCGCAGCCGCTCGCGACGGTCACCGAAGGCGATTGCAGGATTTTGTAAGTGCCGAGGCTGGGGTTCTTGGCAATCGCCGTGAGTCCGAGCACCAGCGCGTTGACCACGCAATCGGCGCGGCCCGACGCCATCTCCAGCATCACCTCGTCGCGCGACTTCATGGATTTGATGGTGGCGTTCGGCGCAAAGCGCCGCGCCACCGCCTCGTTCGCCGAGCCGACGTCGACCGCGATCCTCACCTCGGGCTTGTTGATGTCGCCCCAGGTCTTGGCGTCGAGGCCTTTCTTGAGCATCGCGCCGAACGGATGCGGAAAAACGAGGTTGGTGAAATCGACCACCAGCGCGCGCTGCGGCGTCGGGTTGAGCGCAAAGCCGAGATCGACCTTGTTGGCCTGCAAGTCCAGGATCGAATTGCCGTAGGTCGATTCCGTATATTCGAGCTTGACGTCGAGCAGCTTGGCGATGTCGTTCGCCATCTCGATGGAAAAGCCGGACCATGTGCCGGTGGCGAGGTCCTTGTTGAAGTAGGGCAGTTCGCCCGGCAGCACCGCGATCCGCAGCACCTTGGTGGAGCGAATGCGATCGAGCGTATTGTCGCCGGCCGCCTGCGCCGAAGCCGGAGTCGCCAGCGAAGAAGCGATCGCAGCCCCGCTGCCGATCGCCAGCGCATAGCGCAACGCCTCGCGGCGGTCCTCAGAAATCTTGCTCTCGTCCGATTGCGTCACGGGCCCCTCCTGCCAAAATGCCGCAGAAGCCTAGCGCGCACCTCGCATGGCAGCAATAGCGCGGGCAGCTACCCTTTTGTCGCGCCGGCGTTTAATCCTAGGCTTCGGCCGCATTCAGTTCAGGCCGTCAGCCACGAGGAATTCATGTCAGCAGAACTCAATATTTATAATCCGGACGAACTCGGACCCCCGATGGGACAGTACACCCATGTGACGCGGGTGAAGGCGAACGAATTTCTGTTCATCGCCGGCATGCTGTCGGGGGATTCCAAGGGTAACGTGATCGGCGATGGCGATTTCGACGCCCAGACCGCGCAAGTGTTCAGCAATGTCGAAGCGGCGTTGAAATCGGCCGGAGCCTCCTGGGCCAACGTCGTGCAGTTCACGACCTATCTGGTTCACTCGCAGGACATTCCGAAATTCATGGCATATCGCCTGCGCGAATTCCCAAAGATGTTTCCGAACGGGAAATATCCGCCAAACACGCTGCTCATCGTCGACCGGCTGGTGAAGGAGCAGTTTCTCGTCGAGGTGCAGACCATCGCGGCAGTGTGATCTTCTTTTCCCTCCCCCCGCGAGCGGAGCGAGCAGTGGGGAGGGTGGCCGGAGCGAAGCGACGGTCGGGTGGGGTTTTGTGGTAGACCCCCACCCGGCTCATCGTTCGCTTGCGCTCACGATGATCCACCCTCCCCACGCGTTCCGCGGGGGAGGGATCACCCAAAACTCAGATCGCAATATCTGTCGGGATCGTTGAGCTGCTTCTTGGGCAAGCCGTAGCGGCTGCGCAATTCGAGCATGCAGTCGAATCCGGCGCGGATGATCTCGCAGGTCCGGAAGAAGCCGCGCGCGGGATCGAGCAACTCACTGTAGCTTGCCTCCGCCATCTCTTGCGTCATTTGCGGCAGATGATCCCTCAGGACCGCGATGGCCTCGTTGCGATGCCTCAGTTCGTAGAGCCACGCGATCGATTTGCGGTAGGCGGCGATATAGGCCTTGACCTTCGAGCTGTTTTCCTTTGCCCAGGGGCGGCGGACGGCGGCGACGTTGCCTTGATAGGGGCCGATGACATCGGTCGCTTTCACGAACTCGGTAAAGCCCGCGTTCTTCGCGACGATGTTGTAGGGCGCCGACAATAGCGTGGCTGCGTGCTGGCCTTCGCGCAGGGCGTTCCAGCGCTGCACCATGCCGCCGGCGCGGGCGATCTCGTAGTCGCCTTTGTCCTTGTCGAGGCCGTGGCGGCGCAGGATTTCGTAAAGCACAAAGGCGTAGCCGGTTGTCGCGGCATCGACGGATACGGTTTTGCCCTTGAGATCTTCGATTCTGGCGATCGAGGGCGAAGCAACCAGGTTCAGGAAACTGCTGTCGCTGCCCATGACCGCGACAAAATCGGGCTGCGGCCCGATCGGCGCTTCGCCCTGACCTTCGACATAGGCGACGATGTTGTCGACCGCCGTCATCGCGATGTCGAACTTGCCTTGCGAGAAATCCGTCATCTGCGTGACGGAATTCGGCGTGCCCTGAACTTCGACGGCAATGCCGGCTTCCGCGAAGAACCCCTTGCTTTGCGCAACATAGACGCCCCAGTTGAAGCCGCCGGGAAAGACATTGACGATGACGGTGGGAAGATCGCTCTGAGCCATCGTGATCAGCCGGCCTGCTTGACTTGCCGCGACATCTGCTCCGGCCGCAGCAGCAAGGCGACGACGGCGCCGACCAGGCACAGCGCCACGAGCTGAATGTTGCCGGCGACCGTCCAGCCCGAGAGACTTGCGATCCAGCCGATGAGATAGCCTGCAATGGTGGCCGAGCCGTAGACGCAGGTCACGAACAGGCCCGAGGCTCGGCCGGCGAGACCGGCAGTGACCGCCTTGACGTGACAGGCGGCGAGATTGACGAAGATCGTGCCGCTGAAGGTCGCACCCAGCACGAAGGACAGTGTGGCTTGCGTGGCAAAGTCGGCCGGGCCGTTGAACAACAATGCTGCGACCGCGCTTGCGACTAGAAAGCTCAAGCCCAGCACGAGTCGCGGCGAGAAGCGATCGCCGAGCCATCCCGTGAACAGCGACACCAGCACGCCGAGCCCGTAAATGCTCATCACGCGGCCGGCATCTGAAGGCGCGTAGTGAAGCTGCTCGCGCAGGAAGGTCGCGTACATGCCGAGATAGCCGTAGAGCGCGAGCCCGAACAGCACGCTTAAGGTCGCGAGCACGATGGTGTTGAAGTTGTTCAGCGACGCCGCGCCGCCGGTCGAGACGTTCGCGTTTTCCTCGCCCTTGGCTTCGCTCAAATGCGGCCGCACGACGGCTGCGATCAAGACCATCATCGCAAGGCCGATGATGCCATAGATAATCATCGGCGCGCGCCAGGTGCCGTAATCGATGAGCAGCTTCGCCCCCAGCCATGGTCCGATCGCCGCACCGCCGGCATAGGCATAGTTGAGGAGCCCAACGCCCGCGGCGCGGTTGCGCGAGAAATAACTGGAGAAAACCGCGAGCAGCGCGGTGAGCTGCATCGCTTCCCCGATGCCGGTGATCGCACGATAGAACAGCATGTCGGCAAAGCCGGTGGCGATCACCGTGATCACGGTCGCCGCCGAATAGATGAAGATGCCGACCTGGATCACGGTCTTGCGTGAGTAGCGCGACATCAGATAGCCGGTCGGAATGCCCGCGAGCGTCATGCCGAGCGTGAAGATCGTCGACAGCAGGCCGCCTTGCGGCAGGGCGAAACCGTATTCGCGGCGCACGTCGGTCAGCATCAGCGGAAACAGCGTGCGGTCCATTGCATTGACCGCATAGGAAGCGATCAGCACGGCGATGGCGGCGATGGCGATCGTACTATCCGTCGTACGTGACGTCGCCTCAATGCTCGGAGGCGTTGTGGTCTGATCCATCGTCTTGCCCCTAATTCCCTGCTTTTTGGCCGGTTTTCGCGCTAATCCCTGCGCGCGCCCACGGCTTCTGCCCTTCGGAGAAGGAGGTAAGCGATCGGTAAACGCAATGTCAAATGCGGAAGGTATGCGCGTGCGCTTCGTGCCGCTTTTGCTGCGTGACAAATCCGCAGCCGACGGCCAGGCGGCACGCGCGTATCCAGAGTTAATGAAGGGTCACTGCGTACCCGCAAAACAGAGCGATGGCGAGGCCTCGCCATTAAAAATTTGGTCCTATGGCTGTGGTTTTAGAAATTCGATTGCCCTATCGCCAGGATCTTCGATGGCTGAAGTCGCTCACGCCTTGCAGGACCTCAACGATGTGATTGGACGCGGCACCGCAGAGAGCCGCACCAAGGCGTTGTGGCATGCAACCGACGTTCTCGTCGAGGGCGAGTTCGGCGAAGAGCAGATTCGCATTTTCGGCGAGGTGATCGCGCGCCTTGCCGATGAAATCGAGGAGTCCGCGCGCGCTGAGCTGTCGCGGCGGCTTGCGCATTCGAGCAATGCGCCGGTCAAGGTCGTGCAGATGTTGGCATTCGACGATTCGATCGAGGTCGCCGGTCCCGTCCTGCAATTTTCGCCGCGGCTCGATGTGAAGTCGCTGATCACCAATATCCGAAGCAAGGGCCAGCCGCATCTTTTGGCGATCTCGCGCCGGCCTTCGGTGCCGGTCGAGGTGACGGACGAACTCGTTACGCGCGGCAATCAGGAGGTCGTGCAATCGGTCGCCGCCAACGCCGGCGCGCACTTCTCCGATTTCGCCTTCCGCCAGATGATCAAGCGCTCGGAAACCGACACGGTGCTTGCCGAGCGCGTCGGCCTGCGCAAGGACATCCCGCCGCAGATGTTCCGGGTGTTGCTTGCCAAAGCTTCCGGCGAGGTCCAGCGCAAGCTCGAGCGCGAGCGCCCCGATCTGACGAAGGTAATTCAGGCCTCGGTGGGCCAGGCCGCCGGCAAGCTTTATTCGAAATTCGGTCCGGGGCAGGAGAGTTATCTCGTGCTCAAGCAGGCGGTGACGGAAGCGCACAAGGCCGGCCGGCTGAACGAAAAGAGCATTGCGGCTTATGCGCTCGCGCACAAGTTCGAGGAAGCCGTCATCGGCCTGTCGCTGCTCTCGTCGCTGCCGGCCGATGTCGTCGAGCAGATGCTCATCGTCAACAACCGTGACTTGATCCTGGTGTTGTCGAAGGCGTTCGAATTTTCCTGGGATACCGCGATGGCGCTGTTGTTCCTGGGCGCCGAAAATCATCGCATCTCGTCCAGCGAGCTCGACGATCTCAGGTGCGAGTTCAAGCGTGCCGATGTCAGGATGTCCCGCGGCATTCTGGAAGTCTATCAGTCGCACTGGCGCGCCGGGCGCGACGAAGCCAAGGACCAAGCCAAGTCCGAAGCCAATTCTGAAGCTTTGCACTAACTCCTGACGCCATTGCGCTCAAAGGGGTGGTGGCCGCAATCTCGGCCCGTTAAGCTCAAGCGCTTTCCGGGGACGAAATTCACATGCTGGAATCACAGCGCGGCCTCTTCGGCGTCCCGCGCGATATCTGTTACCTGAATTCGGCCTCCTATAGCCCGCTGCCGCTGCGCACGCAGGAAGCGGCGCGCGAAGCTGTCGGCCGCAAGGGCGCGCCGTGGACGCTGGATGCCTCCTTTGCCAACCGCCAGCACGAGCGCGCGCGAGCCGCCGCCGCGCGGCTGATCAACGCGGAGGCCGGCGACATCGCGCTGATTTCCTCGATCAGTTACGGCGTGGCGACCGTCGGCAAGATCCTGGCGATTCCCGTGGGCATGCGGGTGCTGGTGCTGGAAAACGACCATTCCTCGCCAATCCTGGAATGGCTGAGCCGGTCGGCTGCCGCCGGCTTCACCATCGAGACCGTGCGCCAGCCGATCGACGGCGACTGGACCTCGGCCGTGCTCGCGGCGATCGAGCGGCCGGGCGCGCCGCGGCTCGCGCTCGCCTCGATCTCCTCGGTGCACTGGTCGGACGGCGGCGTGATCGACGTCGAAAAGGTCGGCGCGGCGCTCAAGCGCCAAAGTGCGCTGTTTCTGATCGATGCGACGCACGCGGTCGGCGTGATCGCGATGGATGTCGCAAAACTCGATCCGGATTTCGTGATCTTCCCGACCTATAAATGGCTGCTCGGGCCCTATGGCCGCGCCTTCATCTATATCGCGAAGCGCCACCAGAACGGCATTCCGCTGGAACAGACCGGTTTCGGCCGCCGCGAGATCCGCTCGGATGCGGAAATCTACTTCACCGATGTGAACTATGTCGCAGGCGCCCGGCGTTTCGACATGGGCGAGCGCGACCACTTCATCTCGATGGAAATGGCCGCGATCGGTATGGAGATGATGGCCGAATGGGGCGCGGACGCCGTCGCCCAGCGCCTCAAGATGCTCACCGACCGGATCGCGGAGGGGCTCGGCGGCACCAAAGTCCGCCTCATGGAAGCGAAGTTTCGTGCACCGCACATTTTAAGCCTGGGGTTTGCAGGCGGCCTGCCTGGCGGGCTGATCGAGGGACTCGCCGCCGACGGCGTCCATGTTGCACCGCGGTTGGCGCGCATGCGCGTTTCGCCCCATGTTTTCAACGATGAGGAAGACGCCGAGCGGTTTGTGGCAGCGCTGAAGCGGCGGATTTAGGCGCTCTTTATCCCTCCCCCGCGAAGCGTGGGGAGGGTCGACGCGAGCCGAAGGCAAGCGTCGGGGTGGGGGCGTTTTCGCAAAACCCCCACCCTGGCCTCCGCTTCGCTTCGGCCTTCCCTCCCCACGCTTTGCGGGGGAGGGATAAGAACCCAGCAGCTTTCTTGCCTTGGAACCCGACCGCCCTTCGCGCATTGGTTCAGCAAGTTGAACCTTGTGCCCCCGGGCGCGACCTATTCGTCAAGAGGCACAAAGAGACGGCCTTCAGGGAGGCTCTCATGACCGACTGGCGCGATTCCATGGTGGAAAAGCCTACTGACGACGGCGCGTATGCGGCGGGATGGACCGTTTCGGGCCTTGCCGTTCTCGGCGCCATCGTCGCGGTCTGGATGTTCGGCATTTAGGCCGGTACCCCGTCGACTTCTGACATTGCTATCGTTCGCTGACGGCTGCCTGAAACGGCGGCCGTCCTGCTTTTGGGCGGCCAAAGCTCCGATATTCCAGCTCACGCAGCCAGCTGCCTCTGGACGGGGCCGCCGGGGTTGGATTATACAAATGCTTAGGAGACTAAGCATTTCGGGAGAGAGCCATGCTGACCCAAGCGGAAAACGAGTTGCTATGTCGTGTCGAGGGCGATGCGCCGATGGGCCAACTGATGCGCCGCCACTGGGTGCCGGCGGTATTGTCCGAACAGCTGACGTCCGACGGCGCGCCGGTGCGGGTGCAGTTGTTCGGCGAAAAGCTCGTGGCGTTCCGTGACAGCAACGGCAAGTCCGGGCTGCTCGGCGAGGCCTGTCCGCACCGCAAGGCCTCGCTCGCTTTCGGCCGCAACGAGGAATGCGGCCTGCGCTGCCTCTATCACGGCTGGAAGTTCGACACTGAAGGCAATGTGGTCGACATGCCATCGGAGCCGAAAGCAAGCGCATTGCCGGAAAAGGCCAAACATCTTTCCTACCCGACGCGCGAGGCCGGCGGCTTTGTGTGGGCCTATATGGGCCCGCCGGAGATGATGCCGGAATTCGAGGCGCCGCCATGGTCACCAAACTTGGAGGCGCCGCATGCCGAGGCGCGCGTTGCCATTGCCAAGATCGAGTTGCCCTGCAACTGGGCGCAGATCATGGAGGGCCAGATCGACTCGGCGCATTCCTCCACGCTGCATTCCACCGACATGCGTCCCGCAAAGGGCGAGGCGCAGGCCAAGGGCGACCACTGGGTGCGGCCTTCGACCGACAAGAATCCGCGCATTCAAGTCCAGCTCACCAATTACGGCATGCGCTATGCCGCGATCCGCCGCCCGATCGCGAACGCGAACACGCACGATTATGTGCGGATCACGACCTATGTCGCGCCCTTTACCGCGCTGATCCCGCCGAACAGTACGTATAATGTCACCAGCGTGATCGTGCCGCGCAACGACACGTCGAGCACCTTTCACTTCATCGCCTGGGCGGAAGGTGAGCAGGCTGGCATCTCGACGTCCGCCTGGCGCAAGTTCTGCGTGCTCGAAGTGGGCGTCGATGTCGATGCGCAATTCCGTCCGATCAAGCGCCACGCCCATAATAATTATCTTCAGGATCGTGCGGCGATGGCGGGCGGCGACAGCTTCACCGGCATCCCCGGCATTCCCAACCAGGACATCGCGATGTGGGAATCGATGGGCCCGATCGCCGACCGCACCCAGGAGCGCCTTGGCGCCAGTGACATCGCAATCGTGCAGTTTCGCCGCCTGATGATCGATGCGGCGCGAGCCTTCACCGAGGAGGCGCGGGTGATCGGCCACATTGCGCCGCATTTGCCGCAGGCGAAACTTCGCTCCTACCAGGGCGTGGTGGAAAAGACCGTTCCCTGGCGCACGCTGGGCGCCTCCGACGAGGAGGTGAAGGTTCTCTCCGGGCTCGAGGAGGACGAGACGGACAAGGAGATGGCGGGCGCGGCTGCCTAAAGTCGGCTGGTTTCGCTCAAGATAACTCATTACAAAGACCAAAACGCCAGCGCCAAAAACCCCGGGAGGATCGTTTGCGCGTCCGCACACTTCTTGTTGCCGCCGTGTTGGCTTGCGGTCTCTCCGCGGCACACGCCGCCGATCGCGAGATCAATGTCATCCTGCCGCTGACGGGCGGCGGCGCTTTCCTCGGCAAGGCGGAACAGCAGGCGCTCCAGCAATTCGAGAAGGCAGCGAATGCCGACGGCGGCATTCATGGCCAGCCGCTGAAGTTCGTGTTTCATGACGATCAGTCGAGCCCGCAGGTCGCGGTGCAACTCGCCAATCAGGTCAAGGCGAGCAATCCACCTGTGATCCTCGGCTCGGCGCTGGTTGCGCTCTGCAACGCGATGGCGCCGCTGATGAAGGATGGCCCGCTGTTGTATTGCTTCTCGCCCGGTATCCATCCGGCCAATGGCGGCTTCGTCTACAGTTCGAGCATCTCGACCAGGGAGCTCGCTGCAGCGCTGCTGCGCTATTTTGGAGCCAAGGGCTGGAAGAAGGTTGCGCTGATCACCTCGACCGATGCAAGCGGGCAGGACGCCTACAAGAATTTCAAATCGTTGTTCGGCAGCGACGGCCACAAGGACGTTGAACTCGTCGCCGAAGCGCAGCTCAATCCGACCGACGTCAGCGCGGCGGCCCAGATTCAACGTTTGAAAGGCGCCAACCCGGACGTGCTGGTGGCGTGGTCGACCGGCGGCCCGATCGGCACCGTGTTCAAGGCCATTCACGACGCCGGCATCGAATTGCCGGTCGCGACCACCAACGGCAACCAGACCTACGCGCAGATGGCGCAATATGCCGCCTTCCTGCCGAAGGAGCTTTACATCCCGGCCGCGGATTTCCTGAAATCGTCGCAACCGCCGAAAGCGGACGAAGCCGGCGCGGCGAAGCAGGCGTTTTACAAGGCATTCGACGGCACCGACATCAAGCCCGATGGTTCCTCGACCTATGCCTGGGATCCCGCGCTGCTCGTCGTTGGTGCGTTGCGCAAGCTGAAGCCCGATGCAACAGCGGCGGACCTGCGCGGCTACTTCAACGAACTCAAGGGCGTTGCCGGCATCAACGGCTTCTACGATTTCAAGGCCGTGCCCAATCGCGGGCTCGATGAGTCCAACGTGGTCGTCACCCGCTGGGATCCTGCGGCGCAAACCTGGGCCGTGGTCAGTGACCCCCTCGGCATCCCGCGTGCGCAATGAAGAACATGAGCGCAGCGCGTGCTTGAGTTTGTCCAGATCGCGATCGGTGGACTCGTCGTCGGCAGCATCTATGCCGCGATCGCGCTCGGCTTCTCACTGGTCTATCGCGTCACCGGCGCGATCAATCTCTCACAAGGCGGCTTTGCGCTTGTCTCCGCGATGATCGGTTATACGTTCGCGGTTGCCTGGGGCTGGCCGCTCGTGCTCGCGATTCCGGCGGCGGTGGTCGTGACGGTGATCTCAGGGGTGGTGCTTGCGCGCTTTACGTTCGTGCCGGCGCTGGCGCGGCTTTCCAACGCCAATGTGTTGATGCTGACCGCCGGCATCCTCACCATGATCGAGGGATTTTCGCTCGTGGTCTGGGGCAGCCAGCCCTATGCGACGCCACCGTTCTCCGGCGAGCGGCCGCTGGCGTTCGGCGCGATTCTGATTCCCACGCAAGCGTTCTGGGTATTCGGCGCGACTGCATTCTCGATTGCTGCACTCTGGTTTCTCATCGCCAGGACCAAACTCGGCAAGGCGCTGCGGGCGTGCGCGGAAAATCCTTCCGCCGCCAGCCTGATGGGCATCGACGTTCCGCGCATGACGTTGCTAAGCTTTGGTCTGGCGACGCTGATCGCGGCGATTTCGGGCGTCATCGTCGCGCCGACCACCTCGCTGCAATTCGATACCGGGCGTCTGTTCACGATTTCCGGATTCGTCGCGGCTGCGATCGGCGGCATTGCCTCGTTTCCCGGTGCCGTGATCGGCGGGCTTTTTCTGGGGCTGGTGACGCAGCTTTCGACCGCCTACATCTCCTCGCTGTTTTCGAGCGCGATCTCGCTGCTCATCCTGCTGGTGGTGCTGATCTGGCGGCCACAGGGCCTGATCCAGGCCGGCGTGGCGCGGCGGCAGGACACCCGCGATGAAGTCAAGGCCGCAGGCCACGCCGCGAAACTTCCTTCGCATCTCGGCTGGCCGCTCGCCGCGCTGGCCGTGATTGT
Source organism: uncultured Alphaproteobacteria bacterium (assembly GCA_963788885.1). GTDB lineage: Bacteria > Pseudomonadota > Alphaproteobacteria > Rhizobiales > Xanthobacteraceae > Bradyrhizobium. The sequence continues at coordinate 656,665 of CAWBIR010000008.1, forward strand.
GGCCGCCTTCATTCCCTTTGTCGTCGCCGACAACGGCATCATGAGCGGGCTCGTGATTGCCGCGATCCTGTTCATGGCGCTGATGGGGCTCGATGTACTGATGGGCTATGCCGGGCAGGTCAGCCTGGGACAGGCCGGCTTCATGGCGATCGGCGGCTACACGTCAGGCTATCTCGCGATCAACACCGAGATCGCGCCGGTGCTCTCGATCCTGGCCGGCATCGGCGTCTCGATCGCCTGCGCGCTGGTGCTCTCGGTGGTGACGCTGCGCCTGCGGGGGCTTTATCTCGCACTCGCCACGCTCGCCTTCGGGCTTCTGATCAATTCCTGCGCGGTCGGCTTTCTCGACATTACCGGCGGGCCGTCAGGTCTCGTCGGCATTCCCTCATTCTCGGTCGCGGGCTTCACCTTCGCAAGCCCGCGTGCGATGTATTATCTCGTGCTCGCGCTGGACGTCATCATATTGGTCGGACTTGTGGGCGCGATGCGTTCCGGCTTCGGCCGCGCGCTGAAGGCAATCCGCTCCGACCAGATGGCCGCCGCTGCGCTCGGCGTCAATGTCGTGCGCTACAAGCTCGCCGCGTTCCTGATCAGCGTGACGCTGGCCTCGCTCGCGGGCAGCCTCTACGCCTTCTTCTTCAATTTTCTGGCGCCGGAAATGGTCGGCACCTCGCGCTCGCTCGAGTTGGTCGCGATGCTGATTATCGGCGGCGAAAGCACGCTGGTCGGCGGCCTGTTCGGTGCGTTGCTCTTGACGCTATTGCCCGTCATCTTCGCACCGCTCGCGATCTACAAGACTTTTGCGTCCGGTGCGCTGCTCGTCACGAGTTTCCTGCATTTGCCGCAGGGGCTTTATGGCGCGCTGATCCAGGTGATCGCGCGGCTTGGCGGGTCGCGCGACGCGGCCCCGGCGAAGGCGGGTGCCACCAGCAAACAGGTGCAGGCGTCATGACCGCGATCGATCCGCAGGTGCAGACAAACGACGGCGCGATCCTGAGCGTGCGCGGCCTTGCCAAAAGCTTTGGCGGCCTGAAAGCCATCAACGACGTGTCGTTCGATGCGCAAGCGCATGAGTTGACCGCGCTGATCGGCCCGAATGGCGCGGGAAAAACCACCGTCTTCAATCTCGTCACCAACATCATGCCGCGCGATGCGGGGAGGGTGATGTTTGCCGGCCGCGATCTGGCGAAGCTCTCGCCGGTGAAAATCGCGGGCCTCGGCCTGATCCGCACCTTCCAGTCGGCGCGGGTGTTTCCCGGCATGACGGCGATCGAGAATGTCATGGTCGGCGGTCATCGCCTTGGCCGCCATTCGTTGCCGAGCCAGTCGCTGTGGCTTGCCGGCGCGCGTGACGAAGAACACCGGCTTCGCCGCCGCGCCGAGGAAATGCTGGAGCTGGTGGGCTTATCGAGCTTTGCCGAGACGCATGCGACCGAATTGCCGATGGGCGCGCAAAAGCTGCTCGAAGTCGTGCGCGGGCTGATGGCGCAGCCGAAATTGCTTTGTCTGGACGAACCGGCAGCGGGCCTCAACGACACCGAGACCGAGGGACTCGCGAACCTGTTGCGCGCGATCCGCAGCCTTGGCATTCCCGTTGTGATCGTCGAACACAACATGTCGCTGGTGATGAACGTCGCCGACCGCGTCGTCGTGCTCGATTCCGGCGCGATCATCGCAACCGGGACGCCTTCGGAAGTACAGAACAACGGTCGCGTGATTGAAGCCTATCTCGGAAAAGAGAGTCATGCCGCTCCTTGAACTCAAATCGCTGGCGATCGGCTACGGCCACCATCGCGTGCTGGAAGATATCAACCTCCGGCTTGAGCGCGGCGAGATCGTCACGCTATTGGGCGCCAACGGCGCCGGCAAGTCGACGCTTGCGAAGGCCGTCTCGGGATTGTTGAGCCCGCTTGCCGGATCCATCCTGCTCGAGGGCGAGCCGATCGAGACGTTGCCGCCGGCCGAACGGCTTCGGCGCGGCATCGCGCATGTGCCGGAAGGGCGGCAGATCTTTGCCGGCATGACGGTTGCGGAAAATCTTGCGCTCGGCGCCTATGCGGTGTCGGAAGCGGATGCGGCTGCGCAACTGGAAACCGTCGGCAAGCTGTTTCCTGTCTTGCGCGAGCGCATGAACGACATCGCCGGCAACTTCTCCGGCGGGCAACAGCAAATGCTGGCGATTGCGCGCGGGCTAATGGCGAAGCCGAAAATCCTGGTGCTCGACGAACCCTCGCTCGGCGTCGCGCCGTTACTTGTGGCCGAAATCTTCCGCCTGATCGTGGCGCTACGCGAGCAGGGCATTACCATCCTGCTCGCCGAACAGAACGCGCGGCAGGCGCTCTCGATCGCCGATCGCGGCTATGTGTTCGAGCAGGGCCGGATCACGCTGTCGGGCGCGGCAAAGGAGCTACTGAATTCGCCTGATGTCGCTGAACGCTATCTCGGTATGAGCGGGACGACGGAAGCGTCCGACACTGCCGGCGCTGCGCTCGCTGCGAAACTGCGCGGGGTGATGTTTCAAGACAGGGGCGAGGTCGAAGCTAGATGAAATATCTTGTCACGCGCGGGCTTGACCCGCGCATCCATCTTCTTCGCTCGATGGATTGCCGGGTCAAGCCCGGCAATGACGGGGAGAGACTATGCCGGCAACTCGATCCAAGGAGTTAGACCATGGCACTGATCCGCATCGAGCCGAAACTGGACGTGTCATCCGGCCTCTACTACGTCGAGATCTTTCATCCCGCCGAGGCCGAGCAGCCGTTCGTCACCACCGAGCCGCGCTACAAGACCGCCGCCGCGGCCGAGAACGACGTGATTGCGATCATTGCGTCACGGGCGAATAATCCGCGCGGGTGAAGTGGCGTGCGCTCGACGATGTGCTGTTGGGGCAATTCAGCCCCTCCGTCGTCATTCCGGGGCGCGAGCAGAAGCGAGCGAACCCGGAATCCATCCTACCGCAAGAATGCCGGGAGAAATGGATTCCGGGCTCGATGCTACGCATCGCCCCGGAATGACGAGGGTATCTGGCGCTTATACTTGATGCCTCAAAGTAACCTCGCCGCCACTCTTTGCCGACTCCAGAATCGCCAGACATATCTCCAGCGTCGCAAGGCCCCATTCGCCGGAATGCAGCGGCGGCGTGCCAAGCACGGCCGCCGCGTAGAGTTCATCGACGACTTCCGCGCGTGGGATTTTCGGCGAGGCAAGTTCGTCGAGATGACGCGTCTTGTCGCCATAGACCATGACGCCGTGCGGCAGCGGGCGCAGATCGGCGTGCTCGCAGCTTGCGACGATGAGGCCGAAATGGTTGTGCGAAAGCTCGCCGTCGATGCGGAAGGCGTCGCGCCCCGATGTGCCATAGGCGCGGGCGTTTTTCATCGCGATCTCGTCCGCGACGCTGCTCGCCTTTTGCAAGTTGAGCCGCGCGCGGCCGTAGGAACCATCGCCGTCGCGGCCTTGCCCGAGTTCACCCCACCAGCCCATGAACTCGTCGGTATCGAAATGCGCGTAGCCGCTGTAGGTCAGCGAGGCGAAGCTGCTGTCGTCGAATTTGATCTGCGCGGAATAGGCGCCCTCGGTATTGCGCGCGGCGTCCCAATTGCCGGTGAAGGCGCGCAACGAGGTGGCTTTGGTGCTCGCAAGCAGGCGCACGATATCGACCTGATGGGCGGCCTGGCTGAACACGACGCCGCCACCGCGCGCCGTGTCGAGTTCTTCCGGGCGGCGCGGGCGATAGAGAAAATCCGTGAAGTTGAGCGCATTGATCATGCGGACATGGCCGTAGGCGCCGCTTCGGATCATGGCACGCGCCCGCAAGTAAGGCAGGTCGAAGCTGTGGCTGTGGCCGACCAGAAGCTTGACGTTGGCCGCTTTCGTGGCCGCGATCATCTCCTGACAGTCCTCGACCGAAAGCGCCATCGGCTTTTCGACCATCACGTGCTTGCCGTGCTTGGCGGCAAGCTTCACATGCGCGACATGGAATTGGTGCGGGGAGGCGATGTAGACGGCCGTCACGTTTGGATCGGCGCACAATGCCTCGGCGTCCTCAAAGCTCCTGGCATTGAATTCCTCGGCAAATCGCTCGCGGGCATCGGCGCGGGGATCGTGGGCTGCCGTCAACGCGATGCGTGGATCGGCGGCGAAGGTCGGCAGCATCAAGGTAAAGGCGCGGCCGAGGCCGATGACGCCGAGTTTCAGCGGGTCGATCATTTGGTTTCCCGGCATGGCGGGCTCTTCTTATCCCTCCCCCACGAGCGAAGCGAGTAGTGGGGAGGGTCGATGCGAGCGCTCAGCGAGCGTCGGGGTGGGGGCAAGATCATTCTCAATGTCTCAATCGTTCAATGGCGCTGCTACCCCCACCCGACCGTCGCTTCGCGCCGGCCACCCTCCCCACGCGTTCCGCGGGGGAGGGATAACAAGGTACGCCGTACGTTGTCATCCTTATAGGTCCAGCGTCAGTGTCGGCGATTTCGCGCGCGAGACGCAAATCATGATGTCGCGCTTTTTCTCGTCGTCCGAGAGCACGAGATCGCGATGGTCCGGCTCGCCATCGGTGAAGCGGCAACGGCAGGTGCCACAGGTGCCGCTTTCGCAGGAACTAGCCAGCACATGGCCGTGTTGCCGCAATGTGTCGAGAATCGAGACATGGGCGGCGACCTCGTACGACTTCCCGCTCTTCGAAAGCCTCACCTCGAACTTGACGTCGTCGGCATGTGGGGCCGAGGCGCCGACGAAATCCTCGAAATGCACCGCCGAATCCGGCCAGTGGCCGGTCATGTCGCGCACGGCATCCATCAATCCGCGCGGCCCGCAGCAATAAAGATGCGCGCCGCGCTGCTCGTCCAGCACCGGCCAGAGGTCATAGGCCTGATCGGGGTCGCCGTTATCGTGATGCAGCACGACCTTGCCGTCGAACGCCTGCGAGGAGAATTCCTCGCGAAACGCCATCATCTGAGGCGTTCGCGTGAAGTAATAGAGCATGAAGTTGGTTTTGCCGTGCCGCAAGCAATGAAGGATCATGGCGCGGATCGGGGTGATGCCGATGCCGCCGGCGATAAAGATCAGCCGCTTCGGTTCGGTCGGCGCCATCTCGAATTCGTTGGCCGGCGGCTCGACCGCGACCGCGTCGCCTTCCTTGATATCCCGCGTGAAGCTCAGCGAGCCGCCGCGGCCCGACGTCTCCTGCTTCACTGCGATCACGTAGCGGTCGCGCTCGGCCGGGTCGTTGCAGAGCGAGTAGCGGCGCTTCTGCCCGGAGGGCGCGGTCACGGTGATGTGGGAGCCGGGCGTGAACGCCGGCAACTCGCCGCCAACGCCGGCGGCAAGTTCGAACAGGAACACGCCATCGGCGATTTCCGACTTGTGCCGGATTTGGAGGGTCAGTTCCCGCATCTCGGGGGCGGCCGTCATTTCGTCCTCAAAGCAAGGTTCCTTTAGAATACTTAGCTTACTAAGTAAATTGCGCAACCCCCGATGTGCAGGCAGCGTTTGCTTGAGGGATGCGAATGTGCAATCACCGGGGGTAATTGAGGCGCGCACAAGAGGGGGCGCCGTTGACCAGCGTCAAGAAAGCCACCGGCAGCAAAGCCGGCAAGAAGCCAACCCGCCCCATGAAACGGAGCGCACCGACGGGCGAGGTGGATCTGCCGTTTGCCGACAGCGTCGGCTACCAGATTCGCGCCACCCACCGCGTCTTGCAGCGCTTCCTCCAGTTCAAGATCGAACCGCACGGCATCCCGCTCGGCATGTGGTATTTCCTGCGCGCGCTCTGGCATGAGGACGGCCTGACCCAGCGCGAGCTCTCCAACCGTGTCGGCACCATGGAGCCGACCACGCTCAGCGCGATTCTGATCATGGAAAAGAAGGGCCTGGTGCGACGGGTCCGCAACCAGGACGACCGCCGGAAATGGCATATCCATCTGACGCCGAAGGGGCGGGCGCTGAAAGTCAGGCTGCTCCCGCTGGCGCGGGAGGTGGTCGATACCGCAGTGCAAAATCTTTCCCGTGGCGAGGTTGCGCAGCTCTTGAAAGGGCTCGCTGAGGTGCAGAAAAGCCTGCACGCCACGCTAGCGCGGCTCGATGATGCAAATAGCGACACGGCCGAATAGCCGCATGCGGAAAAACGCGTAGGCAATATTTGGCGCCGCCAGTATGCTCCGCCCGCCTGATTGGGAGGAATGCATATGGCAAAACTCAATATCAACGGCACAGTGAGAGAAGTATCGGCGGAGGCCGACACACCCTTGCTGTGGGTTATCAGAGAACAAGTCGGTCTCACCGGCACCAAATACGGTTGCGGCATCGCCCAGTGCGGCGCCTGCTCGGTTCACTTCAACGGCGAAGTCCAGCGTTCCTGCCAGATCCCGCTCGGCCAGATCACGGAGAGTGACAAGATCGTCACCATCGAGGGATTGTCGGTCGGCGCCTCGCATCCGGTACAGAAGGCATGGGCTGCCGTCGACGTTCCCCAATGCGGTTATTGCCAGTCAGGCCAGATCATGGCTGCCGCGGCGCTGCTGAAGAAAACTCCCAAGCCGACCGACAAGGACATCGATGACGCGATGACCAACATCTGTCGCTGCGGTACCTATCAGCGCATCCGCGAGGCCGTGCACATGGCGGCCAATGGCGGCAGCTCTGGCACCACCGGACAGGGAGGTTAGTCATGAACCGTCCTGTTCTGGAAAAACATCTGAAGCTTTCGCGCCGCGATTTCATCATCGGCTCGGCGGCGATCGCCGGCGGCGGGCTTGCACTCGGCATGAACGTGCCGTTCGCCCATGCCGAAGGCACGCCCGAAGGCGCGTCCCAGGTCAATCTCTGGGTCGCGATCAAACCCGACGACACCTGCGTGATTCGTGTCGCGCGCTCGGAAATGGGGCAGGGCACGCTGACAGGCCTGGCTCAACTCGTCGCCGAAGAACTCGAATGCGACTGGAGCAAGGTGACGACGCAAGGCGTTACGCCCGGCGAAAATCTCGCCTCCAAGCGCGCCTGGGGCGAAATGGGCACCGGCGGCAGCCGAGGCATCCGCACCTCGCAGGACTATGTCCGCAAGGGAGGCGCTGCCGCGCGCATCATGCTTGTTCAGGCCGCGGCCACCCAATTGAACGTCCCGGCGAGCGAACTTAGCGTGTCCAAGGGCGTCATCACGCATGGGCCAAGCAATCGCACGCTGCGTTACGGCGAAGTCGCCGCCGCCGCCGGCAAACTCACGCCGCCCGATGCCAAGGACATCAAGCTCAAGGACCCCAAGACCTGGACCATTGCCGGCAAGCCATTGAGGCGGCTCGATACCGCCGACAAGCTCGACGGCAGCAAGATCTTCGCGATCGATCTCAAATTGCCAGGCATGCTGTGCGCGGCGATCAAGGATTGCCCGGTCTATGGCGGCAAGCTCAAGAGCTATGACGAGAGCAAGGTCTTAGGTCTGCCCGGCGTCAAGAAGGTGGTGCGGGTCAAGGACTCCGGCGTGGCCGTGGTGGCCGACACCTGGTGGCGCGCCAAGAAGGCGCTCGATGCGCTGCCGATCGTGTGGGACGAAGGCGAGAATGCCAGCAAGTCCTCAGCGACGATCGCGGAGATGATGAAAGAAGGCCTCAGCGCCACCGCAACCAACGGCGAACGGCAGAACGGCGATGCCTTGAAGGCCATTGCCGACGCGCCGAAGAAGATCGAGGCGGTCTATTCGACGCCATTCCTCGCGCACGCGCCGTTGGAGATGATGAACTGCACGGTGAAGCTTTCGGCCGATCGGGCGGACGCCTGGGTGCCGACGCAGAACCTCGAAGCGTCGCTCGCGGCGCTGTCGGAATCCTCAGGCGTTCCGCTCGACAAGTGCGAAATCCACCGCCATGACCTCGGCGGCGGTTTCGGCCGTCGCGGCGGCACGCAAGACTACGTCCACCAGGCCGCCGAGATCGCGAAATCGTTCCCGGATACGCCGATCAAGATGATCTGGACCCGCGAGGAGGATCAGGCGCACGATTTCTATCGTCCGATCTCCCAGTGCAAGCTGTCGGCCGGTCTCGACAATGACGGCAAGCTGGTTGGTCTGCACGTCCGCGTCTCCGGCCAGTCGATCAACGCGATTGCCAATCCCAACGCCATCGTCAACGGCAAGGACATGCGGCAGTTGCAGGGCTATTACGACACGCCCGGCGACGCGCAGTTGGGTTACGACGTGCCGAACCTGCTGATCGAGTACGTCATGCGCAACAGCCATGTGCCGGTTGGCCCGTGGCGCGGCGTCAATACCAACCAGAACGCCGTCTACATGGAATGCTTCATGGAGGAGTTGGCGCGGGCAGCGGGCAAAGACTCGCTCGAATTCCGCCGCGCGCTGATGAAGGAGCATCCCAAGCATCTGGCCGTGCTCAATGCGGTCGCGGAGAAAGCCGGGTGGGGCACGCCGTTGCCTGCGGGCGTTCATCGCGGCATCGCCCAGTTCATGGGTTACGGCAGCTACTCGGCGGCGGTCGCCGAAGTCTCCGTGAGCCCGCAGGGCAAGCTCAGAGTTCATCGCATGGTGCTCGGCGTCAATTCCGGCCATGCGGTCAACCCCGGCCAGATCGAGGCCCAGGTTCAGGGCTCGGTCGCATTCGGTCTCACCGCGACCATGTATGGCGAAATGATAGTCGACAAGGGTCGCATGACCAATCTCAACTTCGACAGCTACGAAATCATGCGGCTGGCCGAGATGCCGAAGGTCGAAACGGTGATCGTGCCGACCTACGATTTCTGGGGCGGCATTGGTGAACCGACGATCTGCGTGGTCGCGCCTTCGGTGATGAACGCGATCTATGCTGCGACCGGCAAGCCGGTGCGCAGCCTGCCGCTCAAGAACGTCAAGCTGGTGTAGCGCGCCGACTTTCTTCTCCCTCCCCCTTGTGGGGAGGGTCGATGCGAGCGAAGCGAGCATCGGGGTGGGGGTCTTCGAATAGGCAATCGATGTGAGACTTCTTCGCCAACTTGGTACCCCCACCCGTCCGTCGCTTCGCGACGGCCACCCTCCCCACGCTTTCGCGGGGGAGGGATAAAGGCTGCATCGCTAAATGCACTCAACGCCAATCGCCCGCGTGCTCCCGCCAAGGAGCCCGCGGGCGAATTGTTTTTAGGTTAACTTAGTCGTCGTGATGAATGACGGTCTTGCTGCGGTTGCCGTCACTGTCTTCCCGCTTGATGACCGTGGTCCGGTCGCCGGGCTCATCCCGCTTGATCACGGTCTTTTCCCTGACACGGTCGCGGTCGTAGTCGCGATGGCTTTCGCCAACGGTCACACCGGCGCCGACCGGGCCGACCCGAACGCCGACCTCGTCGGCCAGAGCGGGCGCAGCCAGAGCACACGTCGCCGCGGCCGCCAATAGAATCTTCCTCATTGCATCCTCCTTCTGTCAATGGAGGCTAACCGTCGGCCCAGGGTGCCGTTCCGCGACGGTACGCACAAAAATTTCGCGTTTTCGGAAGACAGACGGGATCATTTCCGTGTTCCCTCGCCACACTTGAACCATCAGCCTATGGAACAGAAACACAGGCCCGGCGATTCTCGGGCCATCGTCTTGTTTGAGTCGTGGGGCGTCGGATGTCAGGCCAGGTCGAACTTGTCTTGCGGAACATTGGTCAATTCTTGCGCCCGATCAGCGAGGCGCCGAAGGATGGGCGCTGGATTCTGGCGAAATCCGCCGATGGTTTCGTGATCTGTCATTGGGACCGAGATCCGCCGGGGCTTGCGGGTCCGACCTGGACCGAAGCCAACGACGCCTCGCGCGGTTACCTCGACGACTATTTCGAAGGTTGGATCGATCCGGCCGAGTTGAAACTGTGGAACTACGCCACGCTCGCCGATCTCCTGGTTGCCTTTGTCGATGACGCCAACGCGCATGGCGACGAAAGGGCGCTTCGGATTCTCAAGACCCGCGCCAAGGCCTGACTGATCCGTGGCAGATCACGCCTACCATGTACTCTGAAATTGTCCCCGATCGTCAGCTCCAGCCTTTCCTGGAATGTTTCTGGAGCATCCAGACCGAAGGCGGCGCGGCCTCGGCATATCGCGTTCTTCCCGACGGCTGCGCGGACCTGATCTTCGATCTCACGCCGGGACGGGAGACGGCCTTTTGGGTTGGAACGATGACCAGGACGCTCGTCGCCGATGACGCCGGGCCTCGACACCTGGTTGGCCTGCGATTTCATCCGGGCGGCGCGAGAGGTCTGCTCGGTCTGCCATTGAAGGAACTGACCGATCAGCGCGCGTCATTTCAATCGCTCACGCCTGGCGTCGAAGAAGTGCTGGATCAGTTGCTGCAAGACCAGTCGTCCGGATCGGATATCGTCCGGCGTTGGCTGGCCCCCAGATTGATCCCGGACAAAAAGTTTGCGCTCACTCAATCCATATCGCGTCGCGTTCGACAGTCGCGGGGAAAAGTGAGAGTCAAGGAGATCGCATCCTCGCTCGGGCTGTCCAGCCAATACCTCAACCGGGTCATGAACGATGGCGTCGGCGTCGATCTCAAGACGTTCTGCCGGATCATCCGGATGCGTGCCTGTACGCAAAGTCTGCGGGCTACGGGATCGGACGTCGATTGGCCGGCTGCTGCCGCGGATTTTGGTTTCTACGATCAGTCACATATGATCCACGAATTCCGCGACCTCGTTGGACTGTCGCCCCGCCAGTTTTTGGGCCGCTAGCGTCTTAGTTTCGATTTTTCCAATACATGATCGTGCCCCCGTGCTTGGATGCCGCTCCACCGTAGGAGACCCAAGTGAAACTAGACGCCATCGGAATTGTATCGGGCAATATGAAAGAATCGGTCCGCTTCTATCGGTTGCTCGGACTCGATTTTCCTGACTCGGACGAAGACCACATTGAAGCGGCAACCTCGAGCGGGCTGCGCGTGATGCTCGACTCCGAGGATCTGATGAAGCAGATCGATCCTGAATGGGTAAAGCCGGTGGGCCAAGGGATCATGCTGGCCTTCCGTTGCGACTCCCCGCGACATGTGGACGAGGCGTTCCAGAAAGTGACCTCATCAGGTTTCAAGGCAAAGAAAGAGCCCTGGGATGCCTTTTGGGGACAGCGATATGCATCGGTGATCGATCCGGATGGCAACTCCGTGGATATGTTCGCGCCGCTTTGACAACTCGTGGCCGGGTTGCTCGCATTAATTCCTGTACGCGCGCGGCCGCGTTTCATGGTCGTCTCTCTTGCCGTCCGACCATGTCCGTTGAAAAAGTTGTGAGCATTTTCCTGCTCCTTCGTCACAGCGCCGTGACAACAAGATGTTTGTCACAACGACGTGACATCGGCTCCAGGAGCTTGTGAATCAATCACTTGCACGCCGCGCCGGGATGGCCGTCCCGTTCCCCATCGGCGGCTGTGCAGGCTATGCTACGGCGCGATTGGGCCGGCTTAGCTCATTTTGGAAGGCAGGGGAGTTTTGCGCGATGTCGCTTGATCGCGTCGGCAGGTTTTGGCCCGAGACGCTCAGCATCCTCCGCTTCGCGATCGGATTGCTGTTCGTCGAGCACGGCACCTCGAAGCTGTTCGGCTTTCCGCAATGGACAATCACCACCGATCAGCCGGAAATCGGTTCGCTGCTCTGGGCTCAGGGCGTCCTCGAAGTGGTCGGCGGGGTGCTGTTTGCGGTCGGCTTTCTGACGCGCCCCGTGGCCTTCATCCTCGCGGGTGACATGGCGTTCGCCTATTTCATGCAGCACGCGCCGCGCAACTTCTTCCCGATGCTCAATGGCGGCGACGCGGCGATTCTGTATTGCTTTATCTTCCTGCTTTATTTCGTGGCAGGGCCCGGCCGCTGGGCCGCGGACGGATCGCTGAAGTAGCAGGCTGCGCGTTAGCCGTTGGCGCAGGAGTGCGCCAACCAGCCGATGCAGTCGAACTTTTGTCATAAGGAAGAGGTAGAGCGCTAAGGGCTGATCGCGGAGCTTCGCCTTGGGAAATTTAGCGACAATCGAGGTCAAGGCTTTCGTGCCGGCGCGCGATTTCGGGTTCTCCAAGCAATTCTATCAGGACCTCGGCTTCGATCTCGCATGGTCGAGCGACGCGCTGGCGTATTTCTGCCACGGCGATTCGTCGTTTTTGCTACAGAAATTCTACGTCAAGGAACACGCCGACAACTTCATGATGCATCTGTTGGTCGAAGACGTGGAGGCCTGGTGGAAGCATGTCGTCGATCGGGGGATCGCCGCGAAATACGGTATCAAGGCTGATCCGCCTGAAGATAGGGCTTGGGGTCTGCGCGACTTCATCCTTGTCGACCCCACAGGGGTCCTGTGGCGCATCGGTCAGGATATTCCTTCCAAGGAGGCAGCTGACACGCCCTAGTGCTTGCCGCTTTCGTGCGCGTCCCACCTCGCTTCGTCGGCGCTCTCGAAGATGTGCGGGGCGACGCCGCGGCTCTCCAGCGCTTGGCCGAGCTTGATCCGTAAAAAGCCTGACGTGGTGTAGCGCGAGACGCCCGAATAGTAGCGCTCGGTGAGCGAGCGCACCATGTCGGAATATTCGTCGAGCAGATCGGGCGGGATCGAGAAATTGTCGTAGTTGACGATCGCATAGACGCGGCGGCCGAGCGGCGCGAGCACGGCTTCAGCCGCCCTGTCGATGGCCTTGATGTCGGCCTGGCTCCGCACCACGAAGCGCTCGAGATTGACGAAGAACAGGTCCTGCTGGCTGTCATAGGTGAAGCGCTGGTCAAGCGGGATCGCGACCATGTCGCGGCGGAGCTCCATGACGCCCTCGTGGAAGATGCGCGAATCCATCAGCGAAGGTTCGCGCGGGATGGAAGGCCTGAAGTCCATCAGGGAGAGAATATCGCGCTCGATGTCGATGCCGGGCGCGACTTCGACGAGTTCAAGTCCGTCGGCGCCGAGCGTAAAGACGCAGCGCTCGGTGACGTAAAGCACGCTCTGGCCGCGCGCGACCGCGTAGGCGCCCGAGAACGTCACGTGCTCCACGGCCTCGACGAACTTGCGCGACCTCGCCTCGTCGATGATCGCAAGCTTCCCCTCGGCGCAGTTGATGCGCAATTTTCCCGCACCGAAAGTGCCGACGAACACCACTTTCTTGGCGTTCTGGCTGATGTTGATGAAGCCGCCGGCGCCCGCAAGCTTGGGGCCGAACTTGGAAACGTTGAGATTGCCGGATCGATCGACCTGGGCGAGGCCGAGGAAGGCGGCGTCGAGGCCGCCGCCGTCGTAAAAGTCGAACTGATACGGCTGATCGATCACGGCCTGCGTGTTGATCGCGGCGCCAAAATCGATGCCGCTCGCTGGAATGCCACCGATCACGCCGGGCTCGGCGGTGAGCGTGATCAGGTCGATGATCTTTTCCTCGTTCGCCACGGCCGCGATGCCCTCGGGCATGCCGATGCCGAGATTGACGACGCTGTTGGCTTTCAGCTCGAACGCGGCGCGGCGCGCGATGATCTTGCGCTCGCTCATGGGAAGCACCGGCAGCGAGCCCGAACGCACCCGGATTTCGCTGGAGAAGGCCGGGTTATACTGCGTGCCGAAGGTCTGCCAGTGGTTTTCTGGCTTTGAGACCACGACGCAATCGACGAGAATGCCGGGGATTTTCACCTGACGCGGATTGAGCGTGCCGCTTTCGGCAACGCGTTCGACCTGCGCGATCACGAGCCCGCCGGAATTATGCGCGGCCATCGCGATCGCCAGCGCTTCCAGCGTCAGGGCTTCCTTCTCCATGGTGAGGTTGCCGTCGGGGTCGCCCGTGGTGGCGCGGATGATGCCGATATTTACGGGGAAGGTCTTGTAGAGCAGGCACTCCTCGCCGTTGATCGTGATGAGCTCGACGAGGTCTTCTGACGTGCGCGCATTCAATTTGCCGCCGCCGTTGCGCGGATCGACAAAGGTGCCGATGCCGACGCGGCTGATATGCGCCGGACGGCGCGCGGCGATGTCGCGAAACAGATGCGTGATCACGCCCTGCGGCAGGTTATAGGCTTCGATCTGGTTGGCGATCGCCAACTGCTGAAGTTTCGGCGCAAGACCCCAATGGCCGCCGATCACACGCTTGACGAGGCCATCATGCGCGAAATGATTGAGGCCGCGGTTCTTGCCGTCGCCCTGGCCCGCGGCATAAACCAGCGTGAGGTTCTTCGGCTTGCCTTGCGTGTACGGCGCGTCGGTTTCGTTCTCGAGATAGAGCGCTTCCAGCGCGAGCGCGATTTCTTCGGCAAAGCCGATGCCGACAAAGCCGCCGGTCGCCACCGTGTCGCCGTCACGAATGAGACGCACGGCTTCCGCCGCGCTCACCACCTTGCCCTTTTCCGACAGCCGCAGGAATTGCAAGGCAGGGTGCTGGCTCATGGCTCGGCTCCTTTAGGCGCAATCCTATACCAGTCCGGTAAGGTAGTAGACGCCGATCACGAAGAAGACGCCAAGCGTCTTGAGACACGTGACGGCGAAAATATCCTTGTAGGACTGCCGATGGGTTAAGCCCGTCACCGCGAGCAGCGTGATGACTGCGCCGTTATGCGGCAGCGTGTCCATGCCGCCGCTCGCCATCGACGCGACACGATGCAGCACCTCCATGGGAATGTGCGCCGCTTCCGCCATGGCGATGAAGTCCTTGGACATGGCGGCAAGCGCGATCGACATGCCGCCAGACGCCGATCCCGTGATGCCAGCGAGCGCGGTGACGGTGATGGCTTCGTTCACCAGCGGATTGGGAATCGACCTGAGCGTATCCTTGATGACGATGAAGCCGGGCAGGGCTGCGATCACGCCGCCAAAGCCATATTCGGACGCCGTGTTCATGGCCGCCAGCAGCGCGCCGGCAACCGCAGCCTTGCTGCCTTCCGCGAACGTCGAGGCGAGTTTGCCGAAGGCGAAGAGGAAGACGGTGAGAATGCCGGCGGTCAGCGCGCCTTCCACTGCCCAGATCGCCTTGATGCTGGCGATGGGCGTGGCGATCGAATGATCGAGCGCCAGCGTCAGATCGTAGTTGGCGCCATAGGCGCGATCGATCAGGCCGCCGAACAGGCCGGGAAAACCGCCGAGCACGAGGTTGACGACGAAGACGACGATCAGCGGCAGGAAGGCGATGAAGGCCGGCGCGAGGTCCTTGGTGTCGACCGGCGGCGGCTCGTTCGTGTGTCCCTCGCCGTAGCCTTCGCCGGCTCTGGCTGCCACACGTCGCCGCCATTCCAGATAAGTCAGGCCGAGCACCAGGATGAAAATCGCGCCAAGCGTGCCGAGGATCGGCGCAGCGCCGTTGGTGGTCTTGAAATAGGTGGTCGGAATGATGTTCTGGATTTGCGGGCTGAACGGCAACGAATCCATGGTGAAGGAGAACGCGCCGAGCGCGATGGTGCCGGGGATCAGGCGCTTGGGGATATTGCCGGCGCGAAACATTTCCGCCGCAAACGGATAGGCGGCAAACACCACGACGAACAGCGACACGCCACCATAGGTGAGCACGCCGCAGACGAGCACGATCGCGAGCATCGCGCGTTGGCTGCCGACGATATCGATCACGGCAGCGACGATCGATTTCGAGAACCCGGAGAGTTCGATCACCTTGCCGAACACGGCGCCGAGCAAGAACACCGGAAAATAGAGTTTTGCGAAGCCCACCATCTTGTCCATGAACAGGCTGGTGAAGGCGGCGGGCACCGCGCCCGGATCGGTCAAGAACACCGCGCCAAGGGCTGCGATCGGCGCAAACAGGATCACGCTGAAACCGCGATAGGCGACGAACATCAGGAAAAACAGCGCGGCAAGCGCGATCAGAAAACTCATCGGTGCCTCCCCTTAGGCTTCGCGCAAGTCTTGTGGTTGTTTTCGCGAATGACCCAAAGTTTGCGCCAGGAGCTTGCGGAGGCGCAAGCGGTTTTACTGCTGCGGCGATAGATCGCCGCTTCTTGTTATTGCGCCCTCTCCCCTTGCGGGAGAGGGCAACTCCGCTGCCTGAAACGCTTACGCTTGGGTGAGGGGTTCACTCGCCACGTTCTCGATCTGGAAGCTACCCCTCACCCCAACCCTCTCCCGCAAGGGGAGAGGGGGCGCACCTCCCGCGGATTTTACGCATTCAACCTCGGCAACAGCTTCAGCGCATTGCCGCGTTCGATGTCCATGATCTGCGCGTCGGTGAAGACGCCGGATGAGCGCAAGCCCTTCACGTGATCGATGGCGGTGCGATAGGGGAAATCCGTGCCGAACAGGATTTGCGAGGTCGGGATGACTGCCGTCAGCGCCGACATCGATGCCTTGTTCGAGGTTTGCGCGGTGTCGTAATAGAAGCGTGTCAGTTCGGCGAGGGTGCCTTCGGGCACGGCCGGCTGGAATTGCTTGTCGATCAGCGGCTGGCGGATGAAGCGCTCGATCAGGAACGGCATGGTGCCGCCGGCGTGCGAGAAGATCCACTTGATGTCGCGGAATTTCGCGGCATTGCCCGAAAAAACGATGTCGCCGATCGTGCGCGTGGTGTCGGTGCCCCATTCCACCAATGTCGGCGGCTCGGTCTTGAGCAGGTTGACGCAGCAATCGGCGGTCGAGGGATGGGTATAGACCACGCATTTGCGGCGGTTGAGTTCTTCCATCACGGGCAGGAACGACGGATGGCCGAGCCACTTGTCGCGGTAGTTCGTCATCAGCCCGATGCCGTCAAGCTTGAGCGTATCGAGGGCGTATTCGATTTCCTTCAACGAGGCGTCGACATCGGCAAGTGGCAGCATCGCCCAGCCGCCAAAGCGGCCGGGATGATCCGCAATCAACTTGGCGTTATATTCGTTGCACTCACGTACAAGTTTGCGCGCAGCCTCGCCCGAGGTGAAGTTCACGCCGGGTTGCGTCACCGAGAGCATGGAGACCGCGACACCGGCGGCGTCCATATCGGCGAGGGATTTTTCAATGGTCCAGCCGCGCAACAATCCGTCGCCAAAATTATTGGCGACCGCCGCCTGGATAAAAGTCGGCGGCGACAGGTGATGATGAACGTCGATCCGGTAAGGCTTCTCGGCGGTTTGCGCGAATGCTTTTTTAAAGGAACCAAGTCCGGTTGCGGCCAGCGCTGCGGTCCCCGCCGCACCCGCGACGAACTGACGCCGGCTCAAACTGCCTGCCGTTAGTGACATCGTGTTGTCGCATCCGCAGGCGCAAGCTCGCATCGAGAGACGAGATTTTCCGCTGCGTTCCCCATGTTGAGACATGATGTTCTCCCTGTGCAGGTGTTTCTTCACCGATATTGCTATCTACCGCAGATCGCGTGACCCACAAATGGGCCGATCGCTATTTCCGCAAGGCATTGCATGCTGCATTGCAGTGCAGTTGCAGGGGGAAACAAATCTCCACAGCCGCGGCAAAAGGAAACAGACCGGTGCCATGAAATCTGCTAGGTTCGGATTGTTACTTGGCTTCACAACAGGAGTGGAGTTCATGAACAGGCTCGTTGAAATTCGCCGCCAGGAGCATTTCTGCCGTGAGCGTGCGTTACATGATTCCGAGCGTAAATCGTTCTGGCTCGCGGAAGCCGAAGTGTGGGAGCAACGCGCGCTCGACGAGATCGCGTTTCACTTCCGGGAGTGCAATGCTGAAGGTTCAAGCCACTCAATTCCTGCTCAGTCCCTGAACGCGGCTTAGCAAGCCGGCACAAACGTTTTTCCCGCGCGGGCGGCCGAAAGGCTGCCCGCGTTGCGTTTGGGGGGCGCCACCTGCGCATACCGATCCCCAGACATTCGCCCAATGATCGGTCGCCCGGCCGGTCGGCCCGTGCTAAGGCAATCGAATCCAACGATAAAAGCCAGGGGTGAGGATCAAGCGGGATGACGGTTTTGGGGGAGGGCGTCCCGGGCGGCGTGTCCAGTTCCAGCGGATCGACGGCAGAGGCGGCGGATGCCGCGCTGCAACGCGCGGTGCAGAAGGCGGCGCTGCGGTTCGTGCCGCTTTTGACGGTGGCCTATCTCTTTAATTACCTCGACCGCACCAGCCTCAGCGTCGCCGCGCTGACCATGAACCAGCAGCTCGGACTGACGCCGTCGCAATTCGGGCTTGCCGCCGGCATCTTCTTCCTCAGCTATTCCACGTTCGAAATCCCGAGCAATCTTCTGCTCTATCGCGTCGGCGCGCGGCGCTGGATCGCGCGAATCATGATCAGCTGGGGGCTGGTTTCCGCGGCGATGGTCTTCGTGACCGGCCCGAACAGCTTTTATGGCTTGCGGTTTCTGCTCGGCATCATGGAAGCCGGCTTCTTTCCCGGCGTGACGTTCTTTCTCGCCGCGTGGTTTCCGACCCAATACCGCACGCGGATGCTGGCCTGGTTCCTGGTGGGCATTCCCCTGTCTTCGCTGATTGGCACCCCCATTTGCAGCATGTTGCTTCAGATGGACGGCATCTGGGGTCTGCACGGCTGGCAATGGATGTTTCTACTGGTGAGTCTGCCTTGCCTGCCGCTCGGCATCATCACGCTGTTTCTCCTGGCCGACCGGCCGCAGACGGCGGCGTGGCTCACCACGGAAGAACGCGACGCGCTCGACGGCGTACTCGCCTCGGAAGTGCGGGAGCGGCCGCATTCTTCGCTTTGGGCAGCGCTGAAGGATGCGCGCGTATTGATCTGCGCCGCGATCCAGTTCGGCTTCACGCTCGGCTCCTACGGCATCGGCATCTGGCTGCCCTTGATGCTGAAGGAGTACCACCTCACCAACACCGAGGTCGGCTGGGTCACCGCGATTCCTTATCTGTTTGCCTCGGTCGGCATGATCGTGTGGGCGCGCTATGTCGACAACAAGGGGCAGCGCATCGCCAACCTTGCGATCGCCTGTTCGCTCGGTGCGGTCGGCCTCTTGGTGCCGATCGTCTCGAATACGCTGGTTTCGGCCGTGGTCGGATTCAGCCTCGCGCTGATCGGCGTGACGGCCGCGCGCGCGATCTTCTGGACCATCCCGACGCGCTTCCTCACTGGTGTGGCGGCGGCCGGCGGGCTTGCCTTTATCAACAGCGTCGCCACGACCGGCGGCTTTTTCGGCCCGTATATGATGGGCTGGCTGAGGGAGTTTTCCGGCTCCTATGTCGTCGGCCTGCTCGCGGTCGCCGCGATCATCTTCGCCTCGACGATCGCCTCGCTGTCGCTGAAGCTCTTTATTTCCCGCGAGTAACAATTCGCGCGAGCGAAGAGGGCCACGGGGACGGTGAACGACCCGTTCGCGATCTTCTTCCCGAATTTTTCGGGAAGAATCGGAAAAATTCGCAAAGTCTTTGCATTCCTGTAACAGAGCCTGCGCAGATTGCCCCCCGCTCAATCTCCGCATCTCTTCGCGCCATGTATTGCGTCGCGAAGCTTTTCACTCTGGGAAATATAAAAATGATCCTCAAGGAAACGCGTTCGCCGCGCGGACGCTCGCTTTCGAACACGCGCTTTGCCGTTGCCCTGCTCGCCACCACGGCGCTGGGCGGAACGCTTGCCTATGCTGAAGAAATCACATTTTTTGCGCCCGGCCATCTGCTCGTCAGCCGCAGCGTCTATGACAGTCCGGCCAACATTATCACGCCCGGCGTGACGCAACTGCCGCCGGGCTGCGTGGCGCCAAACTGCGTCACCGCGACCGCCGACGGCACCTATCCGACCGTGTTCAACAACGTGCTGACTGACGCATCCTTCGGTATCACCGCGCCGATCTTCGTCGACGAGATTTTCCCCAACGGCATCTTCGTGCAGTCGGTACAGGTGCCCAACAGCGACCAGCACGGCGTCACCACCAACAAGGACCAGATGGTCACGAGCTTCTCGTCCAAGTCGGAAATCTCGCTCAACCTGTCGCTCGACCGCACCAGTGTGTCGTTCATGGGCTATCTGGCGCCGGCCAACGCGATCGACGTGTCCAATTCCAACACGCCCGACGTGGTCGACCCGACCAATCCGGTGCCCGGCACCGATTTCCGCGTGGTGGCGAGCGTCGACCAGTTCGGCCAGTTTCGTTTCACCAAGACCAACGCCTATAGCGGCAATAACGGCCGCGCCGCGATCCTTAACAACGCCAATGGCGCCAACGTCTATTACACCACCGGCAACGCCGGTAACGGCGGCAATCCGCAGCCGAACGGCGTGATCGTCGGCGGTGGCGCCCAGATCATCACGCCTTCGCGCCTGCCGCTCGCCCAGCAGCCGGATCCCGGCCAGCCGACACCGGTCGGCTCGTTCAACGTCACCGAACTCGGCGACAAGATCGACAAGATCGGCAAGGACACCAACTTCCGTGGGCTAACGGTGTTCAACAACGTCATCTACATGACCAAAGGCTCGGGCAGCAACGGCATCGACACGGTGTATTTCATCGACACCTCCGGCGCCGCCAACGGCAAGCCCGCGGCTTGCCCGACCGGCTCCGGCGTGCCGAGCCCGTCGGCGACGCTGCCGACCACGCCAATCGCGTACAACGCGGCGGTGCTGCAGACGCAAGGCGTGACGCCCTACAACATGTGCGTGCTGAACGGCTTCCCGACCAGCCTCGCCAAGTCCGCAAACGACGCATCCGCGTACCCGTTTGGTGTCTGGTTTGCGAACGCCACGACGCTTTACGTCGCCGACGAAGGCGCTGGCGACAATACCTTTGCCGCAGCTTCCAATAGCTTTACGGCGGCCGCCGCGTCGACCAGTGCGGGCTTGCAGAAGTGGGTGCTGAATACGACGACCAACACCTGGTCGCTCGCTTACACCTTGCAGGCGGGCCTCGATCTCGGCGTACCCTACACCGTGAAGAACTATCCGACCGGCAACAACGCCGCGACTGGTCTGCCGTGGTCGCCCGCGACCGGCGGCCTGCGCAACATCACCGGCCACGTCAATGGTGACGGCACGGTCGATATCTATGCCATCACCTCCACGGTGAGCGGCAACGGCGACCAGGGTGCCGATCCGAACAAGCTCGTGGCGATCAAGGACAAGCTCAAGGCGAGCACGCTGCCGGCCAACGAAAGCTTCACCACGGTGCGTACTGCCAAATCAGGCGAAGTGCTCCGCGGCGTATCGTTCACGCCGGGCACGGGTTTGACCCCGGGTCAGGAGATCAGTTCGCTGCTCTGCGACTTCGGCATCTGCCCGCCGCAGCACTGACGCGGAGCCCAATCAAAAGGCTTCGATCAAGACCGGCGCGTTTTGGTTAGTATTGCGTCCCAAAACGCGCGTCCACTGCCTCTCCCCGCGCATGATGCGCGGGGAGATTTTTTTGTGAGCACATAAGTCGTGAAATCCATAGTGGTCGGCTGCCGTCCGCCTTGTTGCACATGACGAACTCAAGCCCCGGCGTCGGGCCATGTCCGAAAGGGCCAATAGCAAACGCTCAACGGGAATTTATGGGGCCGCCCGTTCAGCGGCGGCGGTCGCGGTGGCCATGTATTTCGACATGAACTCAGCAACCCGTTCGCGCCACATTCCGACGAACGCCCCCGATGGCAGCTTGTCTACAGACTTCCACGTCCCTTTGACGGTGGGGAGGGTGTTGCGCCAGATCGCGCGCTTGCACCACTTCTCGCCCTTCTCGCGGCCTTCGCCGGTGGCGCACATGGATTTCCAGGCAATGCGATCGGGTTGGCTGATGTGCTCGGCGGCGCCTTCCCAGCCTTGCTGATGGATCAGGTAAAGATCGCTCAAGGTCGGCTTCCTGTGCGTCACCCACTCAAACAGGATGCCTTCGGTAATGACCTTGTAGGCAGCCGCAACGGCATTGTCGCGTGCATCAAGAATTTGCCCGGCCCCGAATTTGCCGAACTCGTATTTGCTCAGTTGGAATAGCCCGATATACGAGCCGGTGCGTTGCTTGGGGTCGAAACCAGAACTCGATCTTCGCAACGGCTTTCATGAAATTGACGTCCAGACCGAAAGCGTCGGCAGCGCGCTTGATCTCCTCGACGGGCGTTCCGACCGGAATGTCCTTGAATGACTTCAAGACAGTGGCCGCCGGCTTCTCGGCCGGCGGCAGTTCGGACCAAACGTAATAGATGAGGTACTTGAAATCCTGCGTCGCTTGCGCCGGGCTTGCGGCAACGTTGGATGGTTCGCGCGTTGCCGGCTGGACGGCATTTTGCTGGCTCAAATCCGCTAACCTGGTGTCCGCTAACTTGACGTCCGCCAATTTTGTCTCGTTGCGATCGTCGCTGATTTCCGGCTGGGCCATCAACGACGGTGCGGAAACGGTCCCGGTCACCACGCCGGGCTCTGCTTCAGGCGCTGTTGCAACTTCGGCAGATGCCTCGGGCACGGCGGCCAGCGCAGTTGCAGCGGGCGGCTCGGCGCTCGCTACCGCTTCCGGCACTGCGTCCGGCACGGTCACGGCTGGCCTGTTTCCGCCAAGCAGATAGAACGTCCCCGTGAATGTTATGGCACCCACGATGCAAGCAGCCAGCCAGGCTTTCACTGCCCCCAACTCCGCGGTGGTCCCCGAACGAACAAACGCTACACGCGTGTTCAGGCTTGTCCATGGCACATTGGCCACACTGGATGTTTTTTAGCGGAATGTGTTCCAAAATGAGGCGGCGGCCGCCGCATGTGCGGCTGCGAGTGCATCCCGGAAGTTGCAATCATCTGAGATCCCTGGGTCACGCCGCCGTTCGCATCGCGGGCCTGGTCTGGGTCGCGATAAGCTGCAAGGCCGCGCCGACGCCGAGCAATCCCAGGCAGACAGCCGGCACCAGCATCGCCGCGGCAGCACTGCCGCCGATCTGCGCGGCCAGCGGCATCAGGTTCTGTGCAGCGAATCCGCCGAAGCTTCCGAGCATCGAGATCGCGCCAATGCCAGCGGCGGCGCGCTCGCCGGTGAGAAAGCGCGACGGCAACGACCAGAAGCAGGGCAAGAGCAGCGAGATGCAGGGCGTGCCGACGATCATGGCAAGGAGCCGCATCCAGTTTTCCGGCACGATGGTTGCGAGCACGAAGGCGATGACGCCAACGGTTGCGAGCACGACCATCGCGACGACCACCGAACGATGTTCGCGCAGCCGCTTCGGCAGGATGAGGAGCATCGGCACGGTCACGAGCCAGGGCAGCGCCGTCAGAAGGCCGTCCTGGGTGCCGCTCATGCCAAAACCCTTGATCACGGTCGGGGTCCAGTAGATCACGCCGTAGAGCGAGGTGAGGATCAGCGCATAGACCGCGGAGAGGAACCAGACGCGGCCATCCCACAGCACCTGCCAGATCGAATGGCTCTCGCGCTTGGCCGCGCTTTCTTCGTCGAGCCGCCGCGTCAGCCAGGCTTTCTCGGTGTCATCGAGGAAGTCAGCTTCATCGGGCCGGTTCGGCAGCAGCGCGAGCACGAGGAAGCCGAGCAGCACGGCGGGCGCGCCGGTGACGATGAAAACCCATTGCCAGCCTGACAGGCCGAGGAATCCGTGCAGGTCGAGCAGGGGACCCGAGGCCAGCGCGCCGAACATGTTGCCCAAGGCGCTGCCGAGCGTGATGATGCCCATCACGCGCACGCGATAACTCTGAGGAAACCAGATCGAGGTGACATAGATGATGCCGGGATAGGCGCCGGCTTCAGCGATGCCGAGCAGGAAGCGCATCGCCGTGAACATCCAGTCGGAGTTCACGAAGGCCATCGCGACCGTGACCGCGCCCCAGCTCACGAGAATCCGCGTCAGCCAGGCGCGCGCGCCGAATTTGTGGATCGCGAGCGTGCTCGGAATTTCGCAAATCAAGTAACCGATGAAGAACAACGATGACGCGAGGCCAAAGGCCTGCTCGGACATCTTCAGTTCGCGCGCCATTTGCAGCTTGGCAAAGCCGATATTGCTGCGGTCGATCACCGCGACGAGATAGACCAGCATCAGGATCGGCATCACGCGCCAGATGATGCGCGACATCAGTTGCGGTTCGTCGACGATGCGATCCATGCGCTTACTCCCCCCCTCTTGTCGTCTAACTCGCGAACTCAAAACTCACCGCGACGTCTTCACCCGTTCGCGTAAGCCTTCTCGCTCGCGTCTCTTCGATGGCGGATGAAAGATCGTGCATCAGTTCCGTCACATCGTTCCCGAGATGAGCGGAGTTGACAATTTTGACGAGGTAAGGCGGTTTGAGAGTGTTGACGCCACCTGCAATCATTGAGTCGATAAATGCTGCCACATTGGAGCCATGCCATTCCGGCGCGCCAATTGCGGCCTTCAATGCGGTCGTAAAATCATGTGGTGTTTGCCAGCCGCTAGCGTCCAATTCTATGACGTGCACGAGCGCATCTCGCGGCACATAATGGCGCCAGTTGCCTTCGAGCCGAGGCATTTCCGCAAATGTCTTGCGCGTATCAGCGGCGCGGCCGATCAGGTCTTCCGCGTCGATGTCCTTCTGTTTCAGATAATCTTTCAGTTCAGCAAGCGACCGCTCGATCAGCCCAAAACCGCGCAGCATCACCGGCGACGACATTTCCGCCGCGCTGGCGCCGGCCAGCATCACGCGCGCGATGTCGAGGCCGTTCTGGATGCCGTTGGTCGCAATCAGCGGCTTGTCGCGCCCGACGGCAGCGCGCGACAACGAGAGCCAATGACAGGTCAGCGGCAGATTCCAGTAGCCACCGACGCCGAGCGTGGTATCGAGCACCGGCCGCATGGTTTCAAGATCGGGAATCAGGCCGAGCAGGCGGCCTGCCATCACGACGCTGTCGGCGCCGGCCGCAAACGCGGCGCGTGCGAGCTCCGGCACGCGCTCGCTCTGGCCGGTGATTTTCACCCAGATCGGCATCGATACCGCGGCCCGGACGGCGCCGACGATGGACGTCACACGCTCGGGCAGAAGCTCGGTTGCGACTGCGCCCTTGGCGGCCTGCGAGGCATAGGGTGTGCCGATATTGAGTTCGAGCAAACGCAGTCCAGCCTCCTGGACCTGACGCGCCATTTTGAGCGCATGATCGAGATCGCCGAGGATGAGGCTCGCGGCGACATAGGCATCATCTTTGGCCGCTTCACGATCGAGCCGTGAAACGCTCTCCAGCCATTGATCGAACGCGCCTGGATAAAGCCCGGAGCGGCAGGCGATGAAGGCGGACGCGGGAGCCGATGCGTTCCATTCGCATCGCCGCCACGTCTCGTCGAACACGGCATATTCGGCCGCATCCAACTGCGTCTTTGCAGCCTGAACCTCGTTGGTCGATTTCATCACGACCACGGCCGCGCCTGACTCGAGCGCCGCGCGCACGCCGGCTTCCTCGATCAGATGCTCGGCCGCGCCCGCAATCAGCGGATTCTTCAAGCGCAGTGCGCCGATGCTGACGCTGAGTTCACCGGCCATCGTTCACGCCGCCTTTTGGTCGAGCCCGAGCATACGCGAAGCATTGGTCGCGACCATTTTGTGAATGTCCTCGTCGCTGTAGCCGAGGTCCAGGCACAGTGCGACGCCGCGCCGGAACCCTTCGAGCGGCGAGAACACGCCGACCTGGCCGAGATCGGAGCAGATCACTGTCTGCTCGATGCCGGCGGCCTCGATGTGGTGGCGTAGGTCTTCGCCGCTCGCGACCTTGAACTTCGATCCTTCCAGGAACATGCAGATCGAATGTTCGACAAAGGCGCCCATCGCGGCGATGCCCTTGACGTCGTTGAGGCTGGCGCCGACGATTTCTTCCGGATGGGTGAAGGCGAGGCGCTTGACGCCGCGGCGCTTGGCTTCCTCGAAGATGATCCAGGTCTCGCTGACATGCAGATGGCCGCTCGCCAGCAGCATGTCGTTCCTGGCGATCACATCCAGCACTTCCTTGACCGAATCCAGGATCTTCTTGTTGGCATCGAGCACCGGCACGGCGGTGGCGTGACGCATCTTCGTGGTCGACGCCGGATGGGCGAAGCTTGCGTTCTTTTCCCAGCGCAGGTGATTTTCGGCAGCGAGCGTCGGCATCCACACCGTCTTGCCGCCCATCGCCGCCGTATGCTCGACCGCATAGGGGTTGATGCCGCCGACGACATTATTCAGCACGACGCCTGAGAAGATTTTCGTGCGCAATTCTGGATGATGCTTGGTGATGAGCTGCGCGGTGGCGACGCCGGCATAGTCGTGATCCTTGGTGACCACGGCAGCGAAACCTGCTTCCGAGAGTTGCCGGACCAGATCGAGATGATCGATGGCGCGCGGCGCAATCGAAGGTCCGCTGTGAACATGCGGATCGACCGCGCCTTGCAGGATCTTGTCGATGCGCGCCTCGCGCGCCTTCTCAGCTACTTTGGCTTCACTCATCACTGTTCTCCCTTTTATTTTCTAAAAGCGCTTGGGGTCGCCTTGATTATGCCGTTCGCTGCCTTGCGACGCGTACTTCCGAATGGTTGACACGGCCGTGGCCGAGCGTGCGCGAAATTTGTGCCGCGGCGGCCTTCAGCGCCGCAACACTTTTTGCATCGGTCTCCGCGGGCAGGAACTGGATCGAGCCGACCAGCGCAAGCGAACGAGTGCAGGCGTCCTTGGCGTCGAAGATCGGGACGGCGACCGCATTGATGCCGAGCATCGCCTGTTCCGGCGCGGAGGCGAAACCTTGTTGCGCGACGCGCGCCAGTTCTTCTTCGATCGTCTTGCGATCGGTCACGGTATGCGCCGTGAAGGAGGGCAGGGGTTTTGCGAGCACGCGCTCACGCTGGGCGGGGGATGCATACGCCAGCAGCACCTTGCCCTGGGCTGAGGAATGAAACTGGAGTTCGCTGCCGGGCCGCACGCCGATCTCGATCGCGGCAGTGCCGACGACCATGCTCAGCACCAGCGCGCCGCGCGGCGAGGATTCCGACAGCACGACCGAGTGACCAAGAAGGTCGCGCAACTCGCGCATCGGGCCGCTCGCGAGCTGAATGAGATCGGCCTCCGGCGCGTAATGCGCGAGAAGCCGGCTGCGCGGCCCGCGCGCGTAACGCGTCGTCACTGGATTTTGCACAAGATAGCCGCGCTCCACCAGCGTGAGCAGATGACGGTGCACCGAGCCCTTGGTGAGCCCGAGCCGCTCGGCGATTTGCGTCACGCCGGACTCTTCATCGGAGAAGGCGACGGCCTCCAGAACATCGAGCGCGACCTGGACCGAGCGCACCCCGCCATCGAGGCGCTCTTCCGGCTGTGAGGCCATTTCCGCTTTTGTTTTCAAAGGCAAATTCCTGTTTCCGGGCGGTCGAGTGGGCCGATTTGGCGTTTTCGAAAATTCATATTGACGTGTCATGGTGTATCGATATACAGAACGATGTATCACGCTCGCGAACAACAAACAACCGCTAATTCGAAAAATCGCGAGGCTTATGGAGGACTTCAAATGAGCGAAGCGATGCGCGCTGCGACCCACGCCCGGCATTACGCCGAGCCGCCCCAGAAAACCGACGCCGATGGGACGCGCCACTGGATCACGCGCGCGGCGAACTTCATCACCGCTATCTCGCAAGCGAAGGAAGGCGCCGTTCTCGCTCGCAACAATCCGGACGAATACATGCTGCT
The DNA here is from genome assembly GCA_963788885.1 of uncultured Alphaproteobacteria bacterium. GTDB lineage: Bacteria > Pseudomonadota > Alphaproteobacteria > Rhizobiales > Xanthobacteraceae > Bradyrhizobium. The sequence continues at coordinate 684,065 of CAWBIR010000008.1, forward strand.
GCTGCCGCCGGGGACCGCCGTGACGGTCGAGGCCGGAAGCGAGCGCGTCGAAAGTAACGGCAACAGCCTGATCATCGTGCCGCCGGGCCAAAGCCGCGTCGTGGTGCGGAAAGCGGGCATGGTGGCGCGGATCTTCTCCAAGCGCGCCGAAGATCTGGCGAAAGCCGCGGTGAATGCGTCGACCTATGCGGATGGCGCGCCGGAAGTGGCCGACCTCAAGCCGTGGCCCGATCCGGCCGGTGGTTTTCGCCTGCGCCATTACGATCTCGACAAGGCGGAAAGTCCCGATCCGAGTCCGCTCAAGATGCGTGTGTTCCGTTCGACCAACCTCATGGTCAACATTTTCATGCCGTGGCAGAAGCGCCGCGACGAAACCAAGCTCAGCCCGCACAGCCACGAGGATTTCGAGCAGATCTCGCTGAGCATGGAAGGCGCCTTCGAACATCACCTGCGCTATCCCTGGTCACCCGACAAGACGCGCTGGCGCGAGGACGAGCACGCTCGCTACGAACAGAGCCCATCGGTGCTCGTGATCCCCGCGCGCGTGCTTCACACCAGCCAGGACCTTGGCGAGGGCACCACCTGGCTCGTCGACGTATTCGGGCCGCCGCGAATGGATTTCTCGTCGCGGGAAGGTTTTGTGCTCAACGCATCCGACTATCCGATGCCATCAGCGCATTAAAATTCAAACATCGCGAGAGCCGATAACGGCCCGCCTTCCGCGCAACGCCGCGGTCCAATCAGGGATGCCCAAGGAGGGCTCGGACGATGGCTCAGTTTTTCACGCGTAGTTCATTTCGCTCGGATGACGAGGCAGCGGCGTATAATCGCGCCGCCTGGAAGCTCATTCCATTTCTGCTCATTCTCTACATCATTTCGTTTCTCGACCGCGTGAACGTCGGCTTCGCGAAACTTCAGATGAGCGCCGACATCGGCCTGTCGGATGCCGTGTTCGGGCTGGGCGCCGGCATTTTCTTCATCGGCTATGCCGCCTGCGAGATCCCGAGCAACCTTCTCCTGCAACGCTTCGGCGCGCGAATCTGGATTTCGCGCATCCTCGTGGTGTGGGGCATCATTTCCGTCTGCTTCATGTTCGTCACCACGCCGGCGCAATTTTTGACGCTGCGCTTTCTGCTCGGCATTGCGGAGGCCGGCTTCTATCCCGGCATCGTGCTCTATCTGACCTATTGGTTTCCCGGAAAGCTGCGCTCGCAGGTCTGTGCGCTGTTCTTCGTCGGCATTCCCATCGCAGGCCTGATCGGCGCGCCCTTGAGCGGTTTCATCATGAAGCAGATGGCCGGCGTTTCCGGCTTTGCCGGATGGCAATGGCTGTTCCTCTTGGAAGGCGCGCCCGCGGTGATCGGCGGCATCGTCACCTTCTTCTATCTCAGTAATGGGCCGAAGGATGCAAAGTGGCTCGCGCCGCGCGATCGCGACATCATCGTGCCGGCGCTTGAAGCCGATGAAGCCGCCCATCGCGCGCTCGGCCACGGTCATCGGTTGATCGATGCGCTCTTGAGCGGAAAAGTCTGGCTGCTCGCGGTCACCAATTTCACGCTGCTCGGCGGCATCTACGGCATCTCGTTCTGGATGCCGCAGATCGTGAAAGACCTCGGCGTGCACGACGTGTTTCTCAATGGCCTCGTTACCTCGATTCCCTTTGCGGTTGCCTGCGTCGCGATGATCGTGGTCGGCCGCAGCTCCGATCGCACCCGCGAGCGCAAGTGGCACATCATTCTGTCGGCGGCTGTCGGCGCGCTTGGCCTCGTCGGCGGCGCATCGCTGACCGCAACGCCGGTGCTGGCGCTGATCAGCCTCTCATTGGCACTCGGTGGCGCATTGGCCTCGATCACCGTGCTCTGGGTGTTGCCGAGCGCGCTGCTCACGGGCGCGGCCAACGCCGGCGGACTCGCGCTGATGGCGACGATCGGCAATCTCGGCGGCTACGTCGCGCCTTATGCTGTCGGCCTCGCCAAGGAAGCCACGGGGCGCACCGACTTCGGGCTTTATCTGATGGCGGCCGCGATGGTGCTCGGCGCGCTGCTCGTGCAACTGTTGCCGCGCAACGCCACCATCGACGAGGCCGGGCATGGCGTGGTGCTGAAGGAAGGTTCGGCGGTCGGCGCGACGTGAGGAAGGCCTAGCCGTTAAATGTTGCGGGCAGGGCGCTTCTCACGCCGGCTCATGCTTTCGTAAATCCCTGAGATGATCGAACGCCGCCGCCTGAAGCTCGGCGGAGTCTGAGGCGGCGATCTCGGGCAGCGCGGCCTCGCTGAGAATATCCTCGGTGACGTCTTCCACCGTCTGGTCCGCCACCTCGTGGATGAAGCTGATATTTTGGTATTCGCCGGAGGCGATGCGCGAGACCACCTCGCGGCGGGTGATTTCGGGATCGACGATGGCCTCGCGGCCGCGGCGGCCGTAATCGATCATGACGACGAAATATTGCATGCGGGCGGGGTACCCCTATGGAGTTCAGTGGTGGAATCAGTTGGCGAGCTCGTTCCATTATTTCTGAAAATCAGAAGTTTTGCAATCAAAAATTCGGATAATCAGAAATTACTGTCATTTCCGGGATGACCCGAAGGGTCAGACCCGGAATCCATTCCTCCTCGCGTTCAGGCGGTACAATGGATTCTCAGGTGCGCAATTGCGCACCATAGTCTGGTGCTGGCGCACCATCCCGGAATGACGGTGATAGAGCCCGCCGCTACTTGCCGTCCTTGTGTGGGGTTTTCCGCCGCGAGCGCGCCGCGGCCCGCGACCGCAGCCGATCGATCTGGCCGCGCGGCAAGGTCACGCAGATTTCCCCGATCCATTCCAGCTTGACGCCAGCGATCGGTTTCGCATTGAAGCTCGTGAGGTTGACGACGTGGGCGGTCTTTCCGCGCTCGATGGTCTTCAGGTAACGCTCGCCGCTCTTCAGCCGAACGGCCGCTTCCTCGCCATAGAAGCTCGACAGCGGATGGCGCTGGTCGCGATAGACCACGATGATATCGCCATTTTCGTATTTCGGCAGCATGGAATCGCCGACCACTTCGAACGCGATGGTTTCTTCCGCGATCGGGAACGGCAGCTGCACTTCGCCCAGGCCCTCCGGCGGCATCTGCTCGTGTTCTGGCGTGATCGATGCGCCGGCGCCGACGCGTCCCATGATCGGCACCGCGTTGAGTTCCAGATAATCGATGATCGGCGCAAGCTCGGACGACTTGATCAGCCGCGCCTGGCTGAGGATTTCGGACACCGCGCCGGGGCGCACGCCCATGGCAGCGGCGAGCCCGCCCTTGGTCTTGCCGGGCTTCGCCAGTCCCCGTTCGATCATCTTGACGTCCAGCATGGCCGACTCCTGCCGTGTCCCAGTGAGCGCCAACATAGCAATTCCGATTATCCGAAATCAAGCTTGACTTACTTCGGAATATCCGAAATAAAGAGAACACAACGTGAAACTTAGCGGGATTGGGAATGCAATCAACGTGGGAGGAGGCGCACTCGGTCGCGCTGCGTGAGTATCTCGACAAGGGCATGCCGTTTTCGGAAATCGCCCGCGCCCTCAACCAACGATTCGGAACCGCCTATTCCCGCAACGCCGCGATCGGCCGCGCCCGCCGCATGGGACTTTCGGTGCCCGTGCAGCCGCACTCAGCCAGCGTCATGAGTGGGCCGAAGAAGCCGGATGCGCGGCGGATCCGGGAACTGCGCACCCGCAAGCTGGCGCATGTCCCGCCCAAAACCTCCACGGTCGAACGCGCCGCCGCACTTCAGCTTCGTTGCGTCGCGATCACGCCGCGACATCTGGCGCTGGTCGATCTCGAGGCGAATGACTGCCGCTACCCTTACGGCGGTGACGCCGACGGCGATCCCATCACATTTTGCGGCCATCCGCGCCACGAAGGCGCGAGCTACTGCCTGTCGCATTTTCATCTGACGCGCTTGCCTGAGGCCGTGGCCGAGCCTGCCACGCGAACCAAGGCGCCGCTGCGGCTGGTGGAGGCGGCATGAGCACGGAGGTTGATCCCACGCTCGCACGGCTAAAGCGGCTTCCGCCGCGTCTTCGTATCGCGCATCTGGCGGCGTTGTTGCGGTGTGGGCGACTGATCGTGCGCGAAGGAAATCTCTCTTATCCCTCCCCCCGCGAGCGTCAGCGAGTGGTGGGGAGGGAAGACGCGAATGCAATGAGCGTCAGGGTGGGGGGTGTCAGAGAGCGGCCCCCCACCCTGGCCTCAGCTTCGCTTCGGCCTTCCCTCCCCACCGCTGTGCGGGGGGAGGGATTAAAAAACGACGGCCGCGGCGGATGAAGCGACCATGGATGCCGCTTTATGTCGGCGATTATCTCGGCGATACCGGTCATCTGACGACCGCGCAGCATGGCGCCTATCTGCTCTTGATGATGCATTACTGGCGCAAGGGCGAGTTGCCGGACGACGATCGCCAGTTGTCGAAGATCACGAAATTGCCGCTCAAGACCTGGTGCGACTATCGCCCCGTCTTGCAGGGGTTCTTCCACGATGGCTGGCGGCACAAGCAGATCGATGCCGAACTCGGACGCATGATGCGCATCTCTGAAAAGCGCGCCATCGCGGGGCAAAAGGGCGGGCTTGGTTCGGCGCTCACACGCATGAAGCTCGAAAACGCCTCGCAAGGAAGGTCATTGCCGCGAGCAATTGCTTCCGTTTGCTCAAGCAAAGCGTCAGCCAACGTCGACCACTCACACTCACATCAGAATCTTTCTTCTCGGGTGCTGACGGGCAAGGGTGCAGAGGCGTCTTCCACGGCCAAGGCGAGCAAGGCAGCCATTCCCATCAGCGCCGAACTGGCAGCGCTGATGGCGCGCAAATCGTCCTGAAGCGAGGACGTATTCGGTTCACTGTCTAGCAAAGGAGTTCGGTCATGCCTCGCGCCAAGCGCTCACGACTTCGTAAATTTACTCACGCACATGACCGCAGGGCACAGGATCTTCCGCTGAATGCAGAAGTTGCCGCTGTCGAGATCGACGATCCGCTTGCGCTCGAACCCGGCGAGAAGATCGTGGCGCTGCGTTCGATCCGCAACGATCCGCTGGGCCGGCTGCACAGTCGCCATCAGATCGACGAGGCGCAGTATCGCGGCGGGCGGGCGTTCCAGGACGACTGGGAAAAGGCCGAGCGCGGCCCGCGCGCGGTCGACCCGACCCGTGAATATGTCGATGGCGGACGTGCGCGCGAACCGATCACCGAGCGGCAGCGGCGCGCGGTGCTGCGGCTCAATCGTGTGGAGCGTGAACTTGGCGCCGACGGCATCGTGCTGGTGCACGAGGTGCTCGTGCTCGGGCTGACCATGGAGCAGGCGAGCCAGCGGCGAGGGTTACGCGGCCAGCGCTGGAAGGATTATTTCGCCAGACGTTTTCAGGAATGCCTCGATCGCCTGGCGCAAACTTACGGCTTTGCGAGCCCTCAACCCGTGCGGCGAATTTGAAGTTTGCGAACTTCGGGGTCGGAGCGCCCGGAATCAAAAGGCCGCTGACATTTCTGCCAGCGGCCTTCCGGGTAGAAATAAGGGATAAGGATGAAATTCGTCCAGCCCCGGATGTTGACCATCATATCTCTTGGTTGTGAAGGAATGGAGTCGAGAATCATAGGGTTTGTGTGACACGGCGTCGCTGTGGCGGTTGCAGCACAGTCTTGCGCGCGCGGTGGTTTTCGAAGGCCTCTAAAAACAGCCTTGTTCGGTTACTCCGTAACCGAAGCGTCAGCATGCATGACCTGATGAACGAGGAACTCCCGTGCTTCTACGGGCTTATGTAGCTTGAGGGGTTTTCGAGCCTTCCGCGAAGCGATGCCGGAGAGGGGAACTGACATGATCGCGGCGGCAAAGCATGGGACGAAGGATTTGGGGCCCGTGTCTGTCATCTATACCCCAGAGGTGATCGAGATCATGTCGGAAGCGCTGGCGGCCTCCATCGAGAGTCTGCCGGAGCCGGTCTCTGCCACCCAGGTCCATCATCTGGCTGAATCGATCCTCTATAGCGCAGCCAGTGGCGAGCGCGACGTCACCGTGCTCGAACGCATCGCGCTCGTCGAGCTGCGGATGGCCTCGCACCATTAAAGGAATCGTGGCCGAGATGCCGAAAGCGCACCCTGGCGGCGTATGCTGGGCCTGTTAGGCTCGCTTTGTTTGGTCGGGCCTTTCTCGCATGAAGAATTCCGCTTTTCGCAACGAGCCGCTGCCGAGCCGCATTAGCGCGCATGCGCTCAATGTCGGCGATCGCATCAACACTGCCGGCTTCGAGAAGGAAGCGCTGTCGGCGGTGCCGCTGGCGGTGCGGGCCGGCGCTGACGGCATTGCCGTGCTGTTTCGCTATGGCGCGGTGGTGTTTCTCAACATGACCGTCGAGGAAGAGGCGGCCTTTCTCGACCGTCTGCTGGCGCGGATCGGCGGGCGGCTCACGCCGCCGGAAGAAGAGTCCGCCACCGTCGAGCTTCTGGGCGAGAACGAGGACCAGGTCGCCTCGGGCGGGCCGGTCCACGTGCGCGACATGTCGATGGCGCGGCTGCTGGTGGTCTCCGACGTGCTCGCCAAAAGCGTCGTGCTCGCCCATGACGAGCGCGCGGTCGCCAAGGTGTTCGAGCGGATCGAGCCCTTTGTCCGGGAACTGGCGGTTAGTGGAAAATTCCGCCGCAACCGGCGCGGCATCCTGAAACTGATCGGCGAGGCGCTGCTGGTGCAGCACAACGTCTCCGGCCGCGTCGCGATCACCGACAAGCCCGACGCGCTCTGGGACCGGGTGGATCTGGAGCGGCTCTATGCGCGGCTGGAAGACGAATACGAGCTGATCGGGCGGGTCGAGACGCTCAACCGCAAGCTCGCGGTGGTCGCCGATACCGCCGATACGCTCGCCGACATCATCGATGTCAGCCGCTCGTTGCGGCTGGAGATCATCATCGTGCTCCTGATCGCCTTTGAGATCGTGATCGGTTTTTACCAGATCTTCGTCATGCGAAGCGGTCACTGAGGCGAGGTCCTTTCGCTCCAGCGGAAGCAGTTTCCGTCTGTCATTCCGGGGCGCGAGTGAAACGAGCGAACCAAGTTGCGCAATTGCGCACCATAGCCTGCGCCTTGCGGCGTATCCCGGAATGACGGGGGGCCGGTCACGATAGTTCCCCGGCTTTGTCCCGAAAAGGGACAGAACTCTGACGTTTTCGGCCACAATCGGCGACGACGTTAACCAAATGCAAACCATCACGGTCATAACCATTCTGGCGCTGCTGACGATTTCGGGGGCGGTGATCTCCGACCGGTTTCTGACGGGCCCGGAGCAGACGGTGGCGGTGCGTTTTTAGACATTCGCTTGGGTGTGGGCGCGTCTGGCGGGTGTCGGCTAATCTTGGGGGACGTCGAACATGCTATCTGTTGATCAATTCCTGAGACTTATCAGCGTGCCGGCCGTGGTTGCGGCCTTCCTGATTGCCTCGCAGGTATCCGGCGCGGGCGTTTTCCACTCGGCACCGGCACAGCTCGCGAGCCAATAGCTCACACCTCTGGGTTGTGGGTGCAGGCGGAACCGCCGCCTGCGCGACGCTGTTCTCCGCCGTTTGGCGGACATTTCCTGTCATTTTTAGCGGTATTTGCGTGCGTTTCACCCAAACGGGCGCGTGAAACACATCTTTCGCTAAAATTATGTGTGCACTTCTTTACACAACCTTAGAGCGCTTTCCGTAGATTTGCGGGTGAGCCCGCCGGTGTGAGGGAACACCGGTGGGCGCTCATTTGCTGACAGGAGCAAGCTTTGCTGAATCATGTACGGAAGTTTTGGAACGACGAAAACGGTGCGACCGCGATTGAATACGGCCTGATCGCAGCCGGAATCGCGCTCGCAATTATTGCAGCCGTCAACGGCCTCGGCTCGACGCTGAGTGGCACGTTCAGCACCGTCAATACCTCGCTGAAATAATCCGCTGCCCCTGTCCAAGGGGGCTGCGACAATTGCAAAACCCCGCGGGAACTTCGGTTCCGGCGGGGTTTTTGTTGCAAGCCGGGTTCGCGGCAAGCCGGCGGAAGATGCCGCGGTGTCCCCGTTAGTACTTTGAGTGGCTTGAGTTTTTCTTCAGAAGTTCCGCGCAGGGAACGAAATAAACTGTTGGAACATTCTCTCGGCCTTGCCGCTTTTTCCCGACGCATCGAGCGGCATATGGCTTCGTCGATGAAGGGAGTGGTGATGGTCGATTGCGATAAGTCGGCATCCTTCCAAGAACGGCTGAGCGCCTTCGCGGAGGATGAAAAGAACAGAGCGAAATTGCTTCCTCCCGGTCCGGAAAGGGAGATAGCGCTGCGAAAAGTCCGTCAGGCCGAGACGGCAGCCCATCTGGACGAGTGGGCGAATTCACCTGGGCTGAAGCCGCCAACATAATGCCTTTCCAAATCAAGGTTGGATCCCTCGTGATCGTCGCTACCAACCCGGCAGAGGCGCTGAGGGTCTACGACTCGTTGAAGTCATATGCCGAAGGCGACGATCCTGCGATATGGACGGCGTCGATATCGATCCGCAGCGCTTGCGCCCGACGGCCGAACCGGACGAATAAGGCCGCCTCAATGAGCGGTCTCTTTCGTTTCCGGCAGCACCGCAGCGAGCAACAGGTTATAAAGTTCGAGAACCGATTCGCGATCGAACTTGGGAATCGCGCGCCGCTGTGTCGCCATCTCACCGGAGAAATCCGGTCTTGCGCGGAGTCATCCGACTCAATCATGCGTGCAATGCGGGAGAGGTCGCCCGTTCCGGCACCGTGCGTCCAGACTTTCGAACGGCGCGGAACGCTTGAGCGCGCAGACGTTGCCAGTCCACAACAGTCCACAGCAATTAACGGCCGCATTTCATTCCGATGCAGACATCAGCGCCGGCCACGCTAAATTCGAAAACGGGGAAAGTCGGCTGAGGTTCTTGACGAAAATGACGCATCATCTTCTTTTCAACCCGTTTCATTCGAAGCAGGACAACCAGGAGCGCGCCGAAGCCGCGCGCCATCGCGCTGTCCTGTCGACGCGGACGACGCCGGTGTGCGGCCATTGCCGCTCCGACGACATCACCTCGCAGGCGATCGCGCAGTGGAGCAACGAGAAGCAGGAGTGGGAGCTTGCGAGCACCTTCGCCCAGCCGGCGCATTGCAACACCTGCAACGTGGCCTGCGAAATCGTCTGGCTGCCGCTGAACTAGGGTGTGCGTTACCCCGCGCGCGGAGTGCGAAGGGCTGGCGGCGCCTGGATCTCGGGAGCGGCGGCGGCAAAAAGATCTTCGCGGCGTCCGGTTTGCGGCGGATAAATGCGCTTGTGATTGATGGTCTGTTTGGTCGTCTTGGCGGCAGACCCGACTGCGGAGACCTGACGGTCCCATCCGACGGTGTAAAGCGCCCCCCAGGCGCCAAGGTCGAGCACGGTGACGTACCAGTCGATCTGGAGCGGAAGCATCTGACGCCCCAGCAGATCAGCCGCAACGTTGTGGCCGGCAAAGCGGCCCATCGGGCGGGCAAACTGGCAGGACATGACGGTCGGGTGCACGCCGTCGATCTTGCAAACGGCCGCATCGCCGGCGGCGAAGACGTTCTTCAGGCCGGTCGCGCGCATGAATTGATCGACGGCAAGGCGACCATACCGGTCGTGCTCCCCGGCCAATGACGCGGCCAGTGAACTTGCTTTCATGCCTCCGCACCATACGACCGTTGCCGCGGGAATAAACTCGCCGGACGTCAGCGTGATTCCGGCCGCATCGGCGGCGGCTAACTTGACCCCGAGCCGCGTCTCGACGTTCAGCGCCGCGAGCGCCTCGTTGACGACAGGGCGCCCGGCCTCACCGATCGCCGCTCCCACGACTGGATTTGGGTCGACAAGAACGACCCGCGGGTTCGCAATCTGTGCCTGAGCAAGTTTACCCGGCATCTCAGTGGCGACTTCGATGCCGGTAAAGCCCGCGCCAACGACGACCACCGTCGCGCGTTCCGGTGACGGCTCAAGTCGGCCCAGCGCGGCGAGATGATCGTTGAGGCGGATCGCCGCCGCGTAGGTATCCACGTCGAAACCGCAGGAGGCGAGGCCCGGGATTGCCGGCCGCACCAACTCGCTGCCCAACGTCAACACAAGGCGATCGTAGCTCAGGATTTCGCGGCCACGGCTGGAAGCGAGCGTCACTTCCTGTTTGATCGGATCGATCGCGGAAACCTCGGCGATGATGTGACGGATACCGATCGGATCGAGCAACCCGGCAAGCGGCAGAGCAACATCGTCAAGGGCGATCTCGTAGTTGCGAACCCGGATGTTGTGATAGGGGTTGCGGTCGACGACGAGGATTTCCACGTCCGCCTGCGACATCTGAAGTTCGTCGAGTTTGCGCGCGGCTCCAATGGCAGCCCACAAGCCGGCAAACCCGGCGCCAAGGACAAGTATGCGTCGCATTTCTTTCCTCGCGCGCCCCTGCTGGCGGATCGTTTCGTGTGCGAAAGCCGCGTCAAGGCAAAGCCAGGCAACCCGGGGCTTGGGCCGGTCAATGCCAGAGAAAGCTCCGCATTTGATGGACCGGCGATCGAGGCGTCAAGTCCGCCGCATGCCACACCGCGCGCCTCAGGATGAGGGTCAGGCGCCGCGGCATCATTCCCGTCTGTCAGGCCACCGGCGGCACAGGATTCGGCTCGGTCGTATAGTTCGAGGGGATGTTGACCGGCCGGTAGGACGAAACCTGCGCGATCCGGTCGAGCACGGATTGAGCAAGGATGGCGCCGTCCGGAATCGGCCGGGGCTCGCCGAGCGGCAGATACCAGCCGAGGAAACATCGGCGCTCTTTCCATTCGCGCCATTTTTCCCGCTTCGGCAGCACTTCGAGAATCCACCAGAGGCCGGTGAGGGAATTGTGCAGCGGCGCGGTCGCGCTCGGTGGCACATAGTGATGATTGCTGCCCGGTCGCGGCAGGCCCCAGCAGAGATGGTTCACCATCGCGCGGTCGACGCGAAGGCCCGCAGCTTCCGCCTGATCGATCATCCATAGCAGCGGAAATTTCGAGGGGCCGCTTTGATCTTCCTCATAGCCGCCGCCGACATCGCAATGCACGCCGGAAAACCAGACCTGGCGGATGTCCTGATCGATCGCGCTCGAGGCGTCGAAAATATTCGGGCGATACTTTTGCGGCTGGATCCAGCGGTTGAGCCGGAACATCCGCCGCCGTTCGTCGATGGCGATCGCCTGGCGGAATTTCTTCACGCTGGGATTGGTCCGCGTATAGACCAGGGTTTGCAGGTCGAACCAGAACTTGTCCGGCCGCGGCACGATCACGGAGGCGACCGTGTCCCATACGCCCACGAACTCGATCGGCACGTGATAGCCGCCGGCGATCTGGCTGAAGTGCCACGCTTCGTTCAGGAACGTCGCGTGCGCATCGTCGGAGCCCTCGCGTTGGGCGCTGGCGTTCTTGTAGGCCGAGAAAGCATAGCCGGCGAGATTGATCTGGTCCGGCGGCAGCAGCCCGATCACCTGGATGAGGGCTGCGAGCACGCGCACGGTGTAGGCGCCTCGGCTGAAACCAAACAGCCAGATCCGATCGTCCTTCTCATACGTCTCGCAAAGGAAACGATAGGCGGCCAGCGTATCCTCATCGAGGCCGGCGCCGGTCGCAAGACCGCGGATGGCCCAGGCCTCCTGCTTGAGACGTCCCCATGTGCTCTCCAGACCGATCGTGCCGACGCCGGGATGGTAATAGACCCGCTGGCCCTCATCCTTTTGGAGAACCCGGTAGAGCTTGAGCACATTGGAGATCGTGTCGTTGACCTCGTTGCCGGTACCGTCGCAACAAATCACGATGTTCTTCGGCATGACGCCCCCGCCAACATCTTGAGCAGCGAAATAAAGTCCGCCAAGCAAGTCGTACGGCAACGCTCCGCCGACATCAACCTGTAATTGAAGAATGCTGCGACGCCAGTGCCGCGGTTCTGGCGAATGTCAAATCCACTCCACTAGTGCTATGCTGGCGGCCTCAAGCAAGAACAGCCCCGGGAGTTAAAAGCGGGGTGCAAGCAGGGGAGGCTTCCATGAACAGGACTGCCGGAATTATCTCGATGATAGGAGTGACGATGGCCGCTTTGACCGCCACCGCCAACGCACAAACTTCGCCAGCCTCAACCGCCATCGACGCCAGCCTGAAGGGCGCCGTCGAGCGCAAGGAAATTCCAGGTGTGGTGGCGCTGGTCACCGACAAGAAGGGCGTGCTGTATGAGAACGCCTTTGGCGTCGCCGATGTCGCGAGCGGACGTGCGCTCAAGACCGATGCGCTGTTTCGCATCGCCTCGATGACCAAGCCCATTACGTCAGTGGCGCTGATGCAGCTTGTCGAGCAGGGCAAGATCGGCCTCGACGATCCGGCGGAGAAATACCTGCCGGAGTTGAAGAACCCGAAAGTCATCACGTCCTTTGATGCCAAGACCGGCGAGTACCAACTACGTCCGGCGTCAAAGCCGCCGACGGTGCGGAATTTCCTGACCCATACGTCGGGACTGGCCTATCCCTTCACCAGCGCGATCTACCGCGATTTCAAACCAAAAGCCGGCGAGACCTATGCGTTCGGTGGTCCCATGCTGTTCGATCCGGGCGAGCGCTGGCATTACAGCACTTCGACCGACGTCGTCGGACGGCTGGTCGAGGTGGTCTCCGGCCAGAAGCTGGAAGATTATTTCCACGACCACATCTTCGTGCCGCTGAAGATGAACGACACCTCCTACAACGTGCCGGAAGCCAAGGGACCGCGCCTCGTTGCCCAGCAGCAGCGCGACGGCGCCAAGATGGACGGCCCGGTCGTACTGCAAATCCCGCCGCTTGTCGGGCTGACGATCGCAAACCCGATCGGCGGCGGCGGGCTTGCTTCGACCGCCGACGACTACGGCCGCTTCATGCGCATGGTCCTCAACGGCGGCGAGCTTGACGGCGCGCGCGTACTCAAGGCCGAGACGATCAAGCTGATGGAGCAGAACCAGATCGGCGCGGTGTCGGTGCCGGCGCTCAAGACGGCGATGCCGCGCAGCGCCGACTTCACCTTCATCGCCGACGGCCGCGACAAATGGGGGCTCGGTTTCCTCATCACCGTCGACCAGCTGCCCGGCATGCGTTCGCCCGGATCCTTGAGCTGGGGCGGCATCAACAACACCTACTTCTGGATCGACCCGGTGCGCGGCATCGCCGGCACCATCATGATGCAGTATCTGCCGTTTGCCGACGCCAAGGCGCTCGCCGCCTATCGCGCCTTCGAACTCGGCGCATATCAGCTCGTCAAGGCCGAGCGGTAGGAGTTTTGCACCGCGCCGGCCGGCGTCATGCCGGCCGGCTGGAACGTTTGGCGAAGGTTCGAACCAGGTTGACGAACTGCTTGAGCACTGGCGATGGATCGTGCTTTCGCCAGGCAAGCCCAAGAAAAGCCTTCGGTGCCGCGCCCTGCAGGCGCCGATAGACCACGCCGGTCATCCGCACGCTCTGCATCGTTGACGGCACCAGCGCGATGCCAAGTCCGGCAGCGACCAATCCGAGGGTCGACGTAATTCGCGGCGCCGGCTGCCCGAGACGCGGGACAAATCCGGCCGCGTGGCAGGCGGCCACCGTCTCATCGTGCAAACCTGTCCCGGGCGGGCCGATCATGATGAAGGGGTCGTTCGCCAGGCGCTTGAGCGGCACCGGCTGCGATCTGCCGTTCCGCGCCATCGGGTGCCGGCTCGGCAAGGCGACGACGAGCGGCTCCTCCTGCAATGGCGCAACCACGACTCCATCTGCATGGATCTGGGGCGCGCGAACGAATGCAACGTCCATTTGATCGCTGTTGAACTGCGCGACGATCTCGTTACTCAGCCCTTCCGTCAGGATCAGCGAGACGCCGGGAAAAGCTTCGCCAAACGAGCGGATGGCCAGGGGAACGAGGGCATTGAAAGGCGCAGTCGGCGCAACACCGACGCACAAACTGCCGTGTTCTCCGCGGGCGGTGCGGCGGGTCGTATCGAGCGCGCGATCGACATGCGCCAGGATCGCCTTGGCTTCCCGAAATAGCGTGTGGCCCGCGCTGGTCAGCTCGACGCCACGAGACAAACGGCGAAACAGCTGAACATTCAACTCGCGCTCCATCAGGCCGATCTGCCGGCTCAGCGGAGGTTGCTGCATCTTCAGCCGTTCTGCCGCGCGCGTGATGTGACCTTCTTCCGCGACTGCGATGAAATATCGAAAGCGCCGCAAATCCATTGGCATACCCAAAAGGTATCGAAATAGCCTCATGCATATCATAGCCTCGCCGCGGCCAAAGCGATATCTGCGGTTCGTCAAGCAGCGAACGAGGACAACATGAACCTGCAGCGACGGAGATTTCTGAATCTGACGCTGGCCGCGGTGGCGGCGCCGGTCTTTTCCCGGATTGCCGCCGCCCAAACCTATCCGTCGCGAACGGTGCGGCTTGTCGTGGGATTTCCCGCCGGCGGGCCGGTCGATATTGCCGGCCGGATCATCGCCCGGTGTTTATCGGAACGATTGGGCCAGCCGTTCGTCGTCGACAACCAGCCGGGTGAGAGTGGAAATGTCGCGACGCGGTCGGTGGTGAAGGCGGAGCCGGACGGCTACACGCTCCTCGTTTGCGGCCCGGTGAACACGATCAATACGACGCTGTTTGCGGCGCTCGATTTCGATTTCGGGGGCGACATCGCTGCGGTCGCGAGCCTCTATCGTGTTCCGCTCGTGATCGAGGTCCATCCCTCCGTTCCAGCAAGAACGATTTCCGAACTGATCGCCTATGCAAAGGCAAATCCTGGAAAGCTGAGAGTGGGGTATGCCGGCCAGGGCACGCCGCAGCATATCGGGATCGAACTGTTCAAGATGATGGCAGGCGTCGACCTGACTCTGGTCCCATATCTGGGATCGACGCCGGCCTTGGCGGACCTTCTGGGCGGCAGCATCGACGCCATGTTCGATCCGATGCCGTCGTCCATTGCCCACGTCAGAAGCCGCAAGCTTGTCCCGCTCGCGGTGACGAGCCTCGCTCGGTCGGCGAATCTGCCCGACGTTCCCGTCGTTGCCGACACCGTTCCCGGTTATCAGGCGGGGTCATGGTTCGGCATCGGCGCACCGAAGGGGACACCGACGGCCATCGTTGAGAAACTCAACCAGGCAGCCAACGCCGCGCTCGAGGTCCCCGCTATCAAGGAGCGGCTTTCCGAATTGGGAGCCACGGCGATGCCGGGGTCTCCCGCGCAATTTCAAGCCTTCATTGCCGAGGAAACCGAGAAGTATGCGGGGGCGATCCGGACCGCAGGACTCGCGGTCCGGTGAGCGAGGCGTTTGACCTGGCGCCAACCGGTCAGAAGCCCTGACGTAAAAGGAATTGCAGGACCAGCGTTGCGGTCTCATCGTTCGCCTCGTCGAGCGCAAAATGCCCGGCGTCGAGCAGGTGGATTTCCGCGTCCGGCACGTCGCGTTTGTAGGCCTCGCCGCCGGCTGCGATGAACGACGGATCGTTCTTGCCCCAGACGACCAGCGTCGGCGGCTTGCGATCCCGCAACCACGCCTGCCAGGCCGGATACGAGGCGACGTTGGTTCGATAATCGTAAAGCAGGTCGGCCTGGATCTCGCGCTGGCCGGGCCTCGACAAAAACGCGAATTCGTCGGTCCACGTATCGGGATTGTAGCGCTCGGGATGGGACGTGCCGAGCGTGTGGCGCTGTTCGGCACCTGCGAGCGAGGCGAAGGCGTCGAAAACTTGCGGATGCGCCGCGCGATCCGACCAGTAGTTGGCGATCACCGACCACTTGGCGCCGAGCCCTTCCGTATACGCATTGGCATTCTGGACGATCAGGGCCGCAACGCGCTGTGGATGCGCCAGCATGACGCGAAAGCCGATCGGGCCGCCATAGTCATGAAGAAAGAAGGCGCACTTGGTGACGTTGAGCTGCGTCAGGAAACGGTCGGTGGTCTCCGCCAGATGATCGAAAGTGTAGGTATAGGCGGACGGCGGCGGCCCATCGCTGTGGCCGAAGCCCGGAAAGTCCGGCGCGATCAGGTGATAGCGCGTGGCAAGCAGCGGGATCAGCGCGTCGAATTCGCGCGACGAGGAAGGAAAGCCGTGCAGGAGCACGATGACAGGCGCGTCCTTGGGGCCGGCCTCGCGGTAAAAGATGCTGACGCCGTCGACGCTGGCGCGGTGATAGGTCGTGGTGGCGGAGATCGATTCCATGGGTTGCGCTGATACGGCCTGGCCGGCCAGGAGTGCTGCGGCGAGTGTTGCGACGGCCACTGCGATCGGCTTTATCATCTGATATCTCCCGGATGAAAGGCAAGCATCCGGTAGCACGGCAACGCGGCTCGCGCCGTGCCGGTTTTCGCAATTCTCTATTTCACGAGCCCTTTACTTCTGCTCTTGCGGCGCCGTCGGGCTCGCCGGATGCGTCTCGGCCGGGCTCGTCTGGTCGCTGGCCTGAAGCCAGGTCGGCATTCGCACCAGCGAATTGTCGAGGTGATTGATCACCCACACGCCGCCCAGCGCGATGATGCCGGCCAGCATGACGTGGGGCAGTGTCCGCACCACAACGCCAAGCAGTTCGGCGAAAGCGGCCAGGATCGCCGCGGCCGCGAAAAACAATTCGCGCCCGACGCGATAAAGCGCCCAGACCACGGCGGCCAGCACGATGACCAGAAGCAGCTGCTTCCAGAACGGCCATTGCTGCCACGGCACGCTCGCCAGTTTCGCGATCTGATCGACCGACCAGGTCCAGATCAGTTCGACGAAGCGGAAGATCGCCGCGATACCGTCATGCAGGAACTTGAGGAACTGTTCGAAAACCTGTTTCATGGCTCTAGCGCTCACTTTCCGAAGTTCGTGCGACGCTTCAGCACCCACCTTTCACGAACTTCGGAAAGTTATGAGCACTAGCGAACTTATTGGTTCCTAGTGCCGCTTTTCTATTTGAAGTTCCTGTTCGGGTTCGCCGCTTGTGGTGCAGGAACTTCAAATAGGCGGCACTAGTACCTCTCGCTTCAATCCTAACGAATGCGAAGAGGTGGTGCCGGGTTCCCGAAGGCGGTCGCCTTGTCCAATGGAACTTCGGGGACGAAGACCGATTTGCCTTTGATCCGACAAATTGACGGCAGTAATGCTCTTGTAAAGATCATCCGCTAAGCGAACGCCAAGTTTCGCGCGGATCGAATCGGAGGTTCGGGAGGGAGTCATGGAAAACGCTCAACGCTGTCGCGCGATTGCGCTGCTTTGTCGCCAGCAGGCGAGCATTCATCCGCAAGATAGCTGGAAATGGCTGGCGCAGGCCGAACGCTGGGAGCATCTGGCCGAAGCGCGGATGGTCCTGAAGGTGGAAGCGCCGAAGCCGGTCGAACAGGACAGCGCCGCCGCGTAAGTTTACGGGTCGAGCGCCGTCATCATTTCTTCAGAATTCGCCGCTAGAAGTTTAACCAATTGATCGCTCGCCGGATGTACGCGGGCGGTTGGCGAGCCCCGGCATTTATTATGTGCTGGGGTTTTTCGTTTTCAGAGGCGCAGAAAGGCGAGAAGGCCTTTCAGGAAGCCGTCGGCATTTTCTTCGGCGCTTCCTGTGCCCGGCACGCCAAGCGCGCTGACATTTTCCGCGACCTCGCGCATCCCATCGAATTCAACCGCGATCTCCCGTTCGAGCTTGTGAGGCGGTCTTGCCGCCGTTGACCGGCCTGCGTCTTTCGATCTCCTCAGAGGCAGGTGAGCTGGGGGGGCGCGCTCTGCGAAAGGCCGTGGCCCTCACATCTTTGTGCCTATCCGGGCTTTGTGCCAATGTCCGGGAGCCGGTTTTTGAACATCGCGTCCAAAGGACTGAACCCGTGAAGAAATGGCTTTACCTGTCGGCTTTCGTCGCGCTCGCGTGGGCGCACACGGCCGTCGCCGATGAATTTCAAAAAGTGAAATGCGGCGAGGATATCCCGAAGGCCATGATCGGCCAGCGCAGCACGAACGGGCCGGTGGCGGCTGCGGAAAAGAAATACCGCGCGCTTGAACTGAAAGACCTCGGCGGCGACGAAATCTCCGACCGTCTCTCGACGGTGAACTGGATGATCTGCGGCGCCGAATATATCCTGCTGGTCGATCGCGGCGGGCTGGTCCGCGACGCGCTTGCCTTTCCGGCGCATTCGAAGGCCGCGCCGTCTTTCTCCGGCATTTGCCAGCTCGGGGGTAAGGACCTGCCGGATATTTTCGTGGCCGTACTGGACGGCGCGGGCGCCGCCGATCCCTTGCCGGTGCAGACGGCCTGGAAGATCGATCAGCCGCACGCAAAATTCGTGAAGGTGCCGGGCGAGGGGCTGCTTTGTCCGCGCAGCGGCATTTCGACCGGTGATGGCGGGCGCTGAAACGTCTTGCCGCGGTTTTGACTTTGTTCGACCATAAGGCCGGGCATGGAAACGCCGGCATCGATCAAGGCGTTTCTTTTGAGGGGTGAGGGACAAGGGCGACATGCCATTCACATCGAAATTTCTACCCGAGGCCAAACTCGGCCGCGGCCTGCTGGTGCTCGCGGCGTTCGGTCTTCTGGTTGGCGCGGGTCTCGTGTTTGGCGGGGGTCTCCTGCTTGGCCCGGCGCGCGCCCAGAACATCGATGAAGGGAAATCCGCGCAGCAGCTTTTTGCCGGGAGTTGCGTCACCTGTCATCGCAGCCCGAACAATCTCGCCAGGGGCCGCATCACGCCGACGCTGTTCCTGTTTCTCCAGGATCACTACACCACGAGCAAGACCGAGGCCTGGCGGCTCTCCTCATATCTGGCGTCCGTCGACACCACCGGCCGGTCGCGCGCCGGCTCGCAACCGTCCAAGAAGCGCCGCGCGCCGGTCCGTCCGCCGGCGTCGGTACCAAATTGAACTTCGCCTAATTAAAGGAGAGGGGCGGCGCGCTTTACTGACAACCGCCTTCGGGAATCGCCCGTGGTCCGGACACGTACGGAAACAATTTTCGACATGCGATAACAGAGCCGCGCGCTACACTTGTCTTCCCGACCCAACCTCGCAAGCGGGTCGAAACGAACCGGCCCCAGTTCTCCATCGCTGGGGCCGGTTTTGTTTTGGGCGGTCAACCCGTTGACAAAACACCATCTGTAGCTTATAAGATACAGATGCCGACGGTCAGGGAAACAGCAGAGTTCTCTCGCTGGCTCAAGGCCCTACGAGACATTCAGGCCAAGGCAAAGATCCTGGTTCGCATCCAGCGGCTTGCAACGGGTAATCCCGGCGACGTCAAGCCAGTCGGTGAAGGAATAAGCGAGCTACGCATTCATCACGGAGCTGGATATCGGGTTTATTACGTTCATCGGGGGGAAGAATTGATCGTTCTTCTTTCTGGCGGCGATAAAGATTCACAGGACAGGGATATCGCCAAAGCAAAAGAGATCGTGAGTGAACTGGAGGAGTGAGCCATGGCCAAAACTAAAATGGCCAAAACTAAAATGGCCAAAGCTAAAATGGCCAAAACCAAAGCATTTGATGCGGCCGCCTACCTGGATAGTCGCGAGGCAATTGCGGCCTATCTAAGTGAGGCATTCGTAACTCACGACGCCGCGTTCATTACAGAGGCTCTTGGCACTGTCGCTCGCGCACAGGGCATGACTGCACTGGCGAAAGACACCGGTCTTTCCCGCGAAAATCTTTACAAGGCTCTGAGCCCGGGCGGACATCCAGAATTCAGCACAGTCATGAGGGTGCTGGATTCCTTTGGTGTTGAGCTCCATGCAGAACCCAAAACCGAGAAAGTCGCTTAAACAAAGCCCGCGTCCATTGCCGTCATACCCCGCGCATGCGGGGTATCCAGTACGCCGAGAGACCTCTCGGCTCAAACTTTACATTCTCTGGGATACTGGATCACCCGCTTGACGCCTTCGCTAAAGCTTCGGCGGCCCATTTTCAAACCCCGGCGAAGCCTTGGCGTAGACGGGTCGCGGGTGATGACGATCGAGCATTTCGCTCGCACCACCGGACCGGGCGCCAGCAGTGCCTTAGGTCGGGTCGTTCTGCGCGGCGAGGGTCTCGGCCACCGCCTTCAGGCTCGGGACGACAGCGATGTGCGTGAACTGGCCGTCGTTAAAGGCGCGGAGGAAGCGCTCATAATCCTTGACCGAGATGCAGCCGTTGGAATCCCCGTTGGGTCCGAGCATGAAGCTGTGCACCAGCAAGCCGGAACGCCCGTTGATATCGGTGCCGTCGGCGACGGCCATGCGCAGCGCGGCCACGCCGTGAAAATCGTGTTCGCGTGGCTTCAGCGAATAGACCGCCGGCGGCGTTGCACCCTGCATCCGCACGTCGACGTGATCGGGATCGTCGCGCAGGTTGCCCATGCCGGAATGCGCCTCGAACACGGTGCCGTTCGGCAAGTAAACGGCGTGCGCCTTGAGATCGTAGACGGCGGTCGCGCCGTCATAGCCGAACAGTGTGAGGTCCGGACCCTTGCCGAACAAATTCGGTCCCGTGCTCAGCGACGCCATGGTCATGCGGCTCGGCGACACCATGTCGGAAAGCTTTTGCATCAACGAGCGCTCGGCCGGCCGGCTTACCGGCGCGGCGGCCAAGGCGAGCGCCTGGGTCGTGGCGGTGATCTGCTGGTCGGCGGCGGCCGGGCGGGAGCGCGGCATCGGGATGCCGTTTGTGCTGGTGGCCGCCGTCGTCATGGCGGGGATCGAGGCCGGGGGCGCGATGGCCGGCAACGTGAGCTGGCTGCGGTCTTCGTCGCCGATGGTGGCCCGGAAGTCCGTCGGCATCCAGCGCGAGGCGAGGGCTTCGCTCGCGGAGGTCTGCGGCGTGGCCCTCGCCATGACGTAACGCTTCAAGGGCGCCAGCGCGGCGCTTTCGGCGTTCTTGGCGGAGAGGAAGAAGCGGTCGGCGAAGCTCGCGCGATCGCCACCTGGAGGGAGCGCGGCGGAGGCAAGGGTCGAGACGCCGGAATTGGTGATGAAGGCCGCAACGCTCAGCGACAGGCCGACCGCGGCGAGCACCAGCAGGGCCATCGTGCCCCGCCGCGAACGTCGTTGTGGCTCGCGTACTTTCGCGGCTTGAGCCTGCGCGCGTTGCGCAGCCATCGGACTGACAGTTTTGGGGCTGACAGGTTTGGCAGTCTTGGGGCTTACAGTTTTGGGGCTGACAGGTTTGACGCCCGCCGCTTCGGCACCCACAGCTCTGGGGCCGGCGGACCGGGGTCCGGCTGGCGGGTAGCCAACGGGTCTGTGGCCCCTGGGATAGGAGCCCCCAATTTCACCTCGACGAGGTCGCAACCGAATCCCCCAAGGATCAGGCGAGAAGCCGATATATGGTCCCAAAACTAAGGCATATTCGAGACAATTGATAGTGCTACAAGTGCTATTGAATCGCGGGCTTGGGGTAAATCGGCCGGTTGAAGGAGACGCGTGAATGAGACCCATCGGTATCCTGACGATTCTGTGCGCCCTGATCCCAGCGATGGCGATGGCGGAAGAGACGCCCCGGCGCGCCGAGCCGGCTCCGCCGCGGGCTGCCCCGCGGTGGCCCAATCCGGCCGATGTGGTGGCGCCTGGGATCCTGCGGCAGGACCTGTTCGACCGCCGCAACCCGGCCAATCTGCGCTACGACTACCCGCCCCCGCCCCGCCAGCCCGGCCAGTTCTGAGAGATCACGCCGGGGCTATTTGTCGCGTCGTTTAATCGGAGGACGCCCCGCCCGGACCTATCTGATGGTGTCACCTGACGTCCGCTTGACCATTCGATCAGGCGGAGCGGAGGAGATATCATGAAACATACCGGAAATTGCTTTTGCGGGGCGGTCGAACTGGAAGTGTCGGGAACGCCGGAGGCCATGGGCTACTGCCACTGCCGCTCCTGCCGTTCCTGGTCCGGCGGACCGGTCAATGCCTTCAGCCTTTGGAAGCCGGAAGCCGTGAAAATCACGGCCGGAGACAAAGACGTCGCGACATTTCAAAAAACCGACTTCAGCCTCCGCTACTTCTGCAACAAATGCGGCGGGCACCTGATGGCCAAACATCCGACCATCGACCTTATCGACGTCTTTGCCGCCACCATCCCGACGCTCGACTTCAAGCCGGGGGTTCACGTCAACTACGCCGAAACGGTGCTGAAGATGCCCGACGGCCTGCCCAAGCTGAAGGATTTTCCGGAAGCGTTCGGCGGCTCCGGCCAGACAATCGAGGAATAGCGGGGTCGATCAAGACGCGAGCCGCGCAAGGTGCGGTCGCGTCTTCGATCAGTTCTTGTCGCCCCAGCGCCACTTCGGCGGCTCGCCCTTCCACCAGCAAATGGCGGTCAGGACGACCGTCAGCGCGATCATGTAGCCAGTGAAGGCGAACGGCGACTTTTGTAGCGGAATCAGAAAAGCCCCGGCGGCGAACAGGGCGAAGAAGGCGGCGGTCACGACCCAGCCTTGCCAGGTGACCAGCGGGCCCCAACCCCAGCCGTAACGCTTGGCCGGAAACCAGTATTGGGAATCATCGGGCGGCATCTCTGCCTCCTGCGGAATCATCCCGGCATCGGGATGGTGACGGATTCTGGCTCTCAAACTCTAAAGACGTCGAAACCGACAACAAGATTCAATGCACGTGCCGGCCCATCAGCGCCGCGCCCACATCGATCTCGGCATCATCAGGACCGGCAGCGGTCGCGCTGAGCGGCCCGCCTTCGCTGAAGATGTCAGGCGCGGGACGACAATTTGTCGCTGACGCCTTTGCCGCTGACTTCTTGGCACGATGCTGGCTTTGCTGAAGCCGAGAAGGTCTGGTCTAGCGTTTCGCTGCAACTTCCAGAAATCGACCTAACAGGTAGATCTGCAATGATATTTCCTGCAAAGCTGATTTTAAACTCATTGTCCGGCGTCGATCCGGTCATTTTCCTGGCACTGATCTGCTTGGGATTGGGCGCGTGCTTCATTGTGCTTCTGATGGAACTTGAGAAGACCAGGGTACGCTGGCGGGAGAACGCGATGAAGCGCCGCTCGCTTGTGTCGCCATCGCGTGCGATTCCCTATCGCCAGCCGCGCGATCGCCGGAAGCAGGGTATGGACTCCTAAGCGATAGCCAAGTTCGAATTGACGCCGGTTTGATCGACGTGAAGTTGTCTGCGGCGAGTATTCCACGATCTCCATCCATCGCAGCGCCGGCATGAAAAAGCCCCGGACGATGCCGGGGCTTTCCGATGACGATCTCGGGATATTAGTACTTCGCGACGACGGGGCCGCCGAACTTGTAAGCGATACCCACCGAAACGGTATGAGTCCGGAGCGATTCATTCATAACGATGTCGTCGATCGTGCCGGGGAAGAAATCGTGATTGATTTTGCCGTAATCGGCGTAACGGTATTCGATGCGGCCGATCCAATTGCCCGAGATGACGCCTTCCAGACCGGTGCCGATGGTCCACCCGGTCTTAACCGTCGAAAAAGTTTCACTGCGATTGGCAACGCACCAGTCGCTCGTCGCGAAGCAGGTGGTATTAAGCTCAACCCGCTGCCACGCAGCGCCGCCGGTACCGTACAACATCAAGGTAGGGGTGACGGAGTAGCCGAGCCTGAGTCTCAGACTGCCGTCCCAGGTCTCGCGCACGCTTGTGGGATCGTTGGTCGTGAAGGCGCCGGGGAATGTGGTGTAGGCACCGGGAATGCCGATTTTCGTATGTTTGCTGTCGCCCCAGGCGAGGTCGCCCTCGAGCCCCCAGATCCAGCTGCGAGTTAGTTGCCAGTTGTAGCCGAAATACCCGCCGGCCCTCACTGTCGAACTGTCGTAATTCGCCGGATTGTCGTTCGGTAGTCTCAGTGTGAAGTAGAGCGGAAAGCAGTCCGTCAGGCAGGTGCTCGTCCAGTCGCTTTTCGACCACCGCCCGCCCACAGACGCTCCGAGATACGGGCCGCTCCAGTCGTAAGCGACTGCGACGGGCATCGGCGGCGCCTTGGTGTAAGTGGTCGGGGTTGCCATGTCCGCCGCTGACGCGCCAACCGCGCTGATGGCAAACATCGAAACGATAAGTGCAAGCTGCCTTTTCACGAAAATTCCTCAAATCAAAAAACTGCAACCAATTGGGCATATTCCTGGAATAATGATGTAATAATAATACAGCAGTGTTTTTTTAAGTGATCCTCACATGTCTCTCGGTTGGCTCTCGACCTGACGGCGGTCCTCGCGTTGCCATTTGATGTGATGGCTTCAAGGGATACGGCGCTCTACTGTCCTACTGGAGTGGTGCGGACACTGAAGTCCGAAGGGGCACGCGATGGATCGACGGGCACTCCTGAAGTCTTTCGCCGGCGCTGGTCTCGTGGCCACGTCTGGCGGCCTCGCTACGCCGGCGATCTCGCAACGCGCCGCGGCGCGCACCGTGCGGCTGGTGCCGCACGCCGACCTCGCCAATTTCGATCCGATCTGGACCTCCTCCAACATCGCCCGCAACGCGGGCCTTTTGGTGTGGGACACGCTTTACGGCGTTGACAGCAACTTCAAAGTCCAGCGCCAGATGATTGAAGCCGAAGTGGTTTCATCCGACGGCCTCACCTGGACCTTCTCCTTGCGCGAAGGGCTCAAATTCCACGACGGCGAGCCCGTCACGGCCAAGGACGTGATCGCCAGCATCAACCGCTGGGCGGTGCGCGATACGCTCGGGCAGTCGATCAAGGCACTCGAGCAAGAGCTTGTCGCCGTTGACGATCGCTCTTTCCGCTGGGTGCTGAGGAAGCCCTATCCGAAGATGCTGCTGGCGCTCGGCAAGATCACCGCGCCCTGTTGCTTCATCATGCCGGCCCGAATTGCCGCGACCGATCCGTTCAAGCAGATATCAGAATATGTCGGCTCGGGGCCGATGCGGTTCGTGCGCTCGGACTGGGTGCCGGGCGCGCGGTCGGCCTTCGAACGATTTGCCGACTACGTGCCGCGTGCGGAAGAAGCCTCCTGGATGGCGGGGGGAAAACGCATCGGCGCCGACCGCATCGAGTGGATCACCATGCCCGATGCGGCCACGGTTGCCGCCGCGCTCCAGAACCGTGAGGTCGACTGGTGGGAGCTTCCGCTTCCCGACCTGATCCCGATGCTGCGCAAGAATCGCAATGTCGTGGTCGATATCCAGGATCGCTACGGCAATGCCGGCGTGCTGTCGATGAACCACCTCTATCCGCCGTTCAACGATGCGCGGGCCCGGCGGGCGATCCTGATGGCGCTGAATCAGGAAGAGTACATGCGCACCTTCGTCGGTGACGATGCCAGTCTTTGGAAGCCGCTGCCCGGATATTTCGTGCCGGGTTCGCCCTACTATACCGAGCAGGGTGGCGACATTCTCAAGGGCCCGCGCAGGCTCGATGTTGCCAAGCGGCTGCTCGCCGAAAGCGGTTATAATGGTGAACCCATTGTCTGCATGGCGGCGCAGGACCTCGCGCATCACAAGGCATGGGGCGATGTGACCGCGGACCTGTTGAAGCAGCTCGGCATGACCGTGGATTTTGCCGCCGTCGATTGGGGCACGGTGGTGGCGCGCCGCGGCCAGAAGAACGCGCCCAGCAAGGGCGGCTGGCACATGTATCACACCAGCGTCTACGGCGTGGACTGGGTCGTCCCGACCAGCCCCTTCATCCAGGCCAACGGCACGGCGGTGGTCGATGGCTGGGCAAAGAGCCCGCAAGTCGAGGCGGAGATCGCCGCCTGGTTCGCCGCCAGCACGCTTGAAGAGGAACGATCGGCCGCCGGGCGGCTGAACGAGGCGGCGCTGTACGAGGTGATGTGCGCGCCGCTCGGCTGGTACCTTCGCTACTATGCCTGGACCAAAGAACTCGCGGGCGTCGCCCAGGGACCGTTGCCGTTCTTCTGGGGCGTGAGCAAGACGGTGTGAGCTGGCCGAAAATCTCTAGTGGCTTGCCTGAAGGTCTCCCAATCGCGTCTTCCGCTCCTTGCGATGTCTCAGAGCCTGTTCGGCAATAATCCTCTCGACGCAACAAAGGCTTGCCGTAGGATACGCAGACAGCACCGAGCTCCGTAGGCTCGCCACAACCGGGCAGAGCGTTTGGTCAGTCGTGTTGCCCTTCTTTTTCGCCGTCGCGTTTTCTTCGTCGCCCGCATCGGATCAAATGCAATGGGCTACCGCCCTCTTCATCAAGAGGAGAGAACCATGACCACCACGAGCATGACAGCACTCGACATGAAGCTGGAAGTCGTCGTTATTCCGGTTTCGGACGTGGACCGCGCCAAGCGCTTCTATGAAAATCTAGGCTGGCGACTCGATGCCGATTTCGTCAGGGCCGACGGCTCGCGCGCTGTACAGCTCACGCCGCCGGGCTCGCCGGCCTCGATCCAGCTCGGCACCGGCACGGGGTTGCCGCGTTTTCTCGTGGTCGATGACATCGCAGCCGCGCGAGCCGATCTCATCGCGCGCGGTGTCGAAGTGAGCGAGGTGTTTCACCGCGGTGCGCAAGGCAATGTCCCGGGTTCGGATCCGGATTGGCCAAGCTACGGTTCACTCGCCACCTTCAGCGATCCGGATGGCAATGTCTGGCTGATTCAAGAGGTCACGCAGCGGTTGCCGGGACGCGTTAGCGCCGGTCAAACGACTTTCACCTCGTCGTCCGATCTTGCCGCGGCGCTGCGCCGTGCGGCGACCGCGCATGGCGAGCACGAGAAGCGCGCCGGCGGCCACGATGCGAACTGGCCCGACTGGTACGCCGACTACATCGTCCGCGAGCAGAGCGGAGAACAACTGCCCGACTAAGCCTCGATGCACCAGCTGTTGAAGGAGATCGTCCAATGACCAGGCATCCTAAGACACCAATCGCAATCGTCGCGACGCAAGCGGATCTTGAGGCCATCGATCAGGACAGAAGAAAGCTCCTCGCCACCGTGGCGGCGGGAATTTTAGCGGCAGGCGCCACCGGCCTGTTGCCGTTACGTTCGGCGCGCGCTGCTGCAAATGACGAGATCCGTCCGTTCCGCATCAATATTCCTGAAGCCGATCTCGCCGATCTCCGCCGGCGCCTCGAAGTGACTCGATGGCCCGAGAAGGAGACGGTCGCCGACGAGTCCCAGGGCGTGCCGCTCGAGATGCTCCAGGACCTCGTGCGCTATTGGCGCACGGACTACGACTGGCGGAAGGTCGAGGCCCGGCTCAATGCGTTGCCACAGTTCGTCACCGAGATCGACGGGCTCGATATTCATTTCATTCACATTCGTTCGAAGCACGAGAAGGCCCTGCCGATGATCGTCACGCATGGTTGGCCCGGCTCGGTCATCGAGCAGCTCAAGATCGTCGATCCTCTCACCAATCCGACTGCGCAAGGCGGCAACGCCGAGGACGCTTTCGATCTCGTGATTCCGTCAATGCCCGGCTACGGCTTTTCCGGCAAGCCGACCGCGACGGGCTGGAATCCCCAGCGCATCGCGCGCGCCTGGGTCGTGCTGATGAAGCGGCTTGGTTACAGCAAGTTCGTGGCGCAAGGTGGCGACTGGGGTTCGCCGGTCTCCAATGAAATGGCAAAACTCGGCGCCCCGGAACTGCTCGGCATCCACGTCAACCTGCCCGCCGTCGTTCCGTCCGAAATTTTAAAGGCGGTGGCATCCGGCGATGACATACCTGCGAATCTCTCCGCGGACGAGAAGCACGCCTTCGACCAGCTAAAGATTCAGTTCGGGAGGCGGCGCGCCTATGCACAGATCATGGGGACGCGCCCCCAGACGCTCTCGGGATTTGCGGATTCGCCGGCCGGTCTCGCCGCCTGGCTGCTCGATCATGGCGACGGTTATGCGCAGCCGGCCTCGGCAATGATCTCGGCGGTGCTCGGGCGCACCGTCAACGGACACTCGGCGGGCGCGCTGACGCGGGACGATGTGCTCGACAACATCTCGCTATATTGGTTGACCAACACTGCGATCTCCTCGGCTCGGCTCTACTGGGAAAACAAGACCAACCTCTATTTGCCCGCCAATGTCATGATCCCGGCGGCGGTGACGGCGTTCCCCGGCGAGAGCTTCGTGGCGCCGCGGAGTTGGGCCGAGAAGGCTTATCCAAAGCTGATCTATTTTAACCAGGCCGAGGCCGGCGGCCATTTCGCCGCGTGGGAGCAGCCCGAGATCTTCAGCAGAGAGGTCCGCGCGGCGTTCCGGCCGCTCCGCCGTCTGATCTGAACCACGGCGCGCGTCCAAGCGCCGATTCCACTGCCGTCCCTGGCTCGCGACGAGGGACACAGGGACCGTCGCCGTTCTTCTGGGGCGTGAGCAAGACGGTGTGAGCTGGCTCACATCATGGTGCGGCGACGGCCCGGCGCGAGAGTAACGAGGTTGAGTATTCGCTAGCGCTCTATGATTGCACGGATTATTGTCCCCCACACGTCGACTTTCCCGGATCGGGACACCGCGCGATAGCGCGATCGGTAATGGCCGAGGCGCCGTTATATGCGGCATTAGAATCCCTAGACACGGTCGACGAGCATTCTAAATTGCGCGCGGGGGTAGCAGGAGGGCAATTCGTGCCGGAAGTGCGACGCCAGCTCGCCGCCATCCTCGCAGCCGACGTGGTCGGATACAGTCGACTGATGGAGATGCATGAGGAGGACACTCACGTCCAGCTCATGCGGCTGCGCTCGGAGATTCTCGACCCGGGTGTGGCCGAACGGCACGGAAGAATTGTCAAGAATACCGGCGATGGCTTTCTCGCAACCTTCGACACTGCGCGAGACGCAACGAATTGTGCGCTTTCGCTGCAGGCGGCTGTAGCCGCGCGCACCTCGGCGCTGCCCGCCGATCAGCGGATCAGCTTCCGGATGGGGCTGAATGCTGCCGACATCATCCTGGAAAAAGACGACGTCTATGGCGACGGGGTCAACATTGCCGCACGCCTTCAGACTTATGCGCCTTCGGGCGGCATCGTCGTGTCAGGCGCCGTGGCTGAGCAACTCGACAACGACTGCCTCGACAAGAATTTCAGCGTCAATGTGATCGATCTCGGCGATCTGCATCTTCGCAATATCGGCCGGCCTGTTCGGGTTTATTCTCTCCATCGGCGCATGCAGCCTGCGAGGCTTCTAGGGGATGCCACAGCCGGTTCTGAACCGCGTCCTTCGATTGCGGTGCTGCCGTTTCGGATGAATCCGGTCAGCCCGGATGAAACCTATTTCGCTGATGGTATCGTTGATGACATTGTTCGCGGCCTCGCGGCGCTCAAGGAACTCTTCGTCGTGTCGAGAGGGTCCGCCCTTGGCTATGGCGGGCGGAATATCGATGTGCGCGAGATCGGCCGTCAGCTTGGCGTTCGCTACATCCTTTATGGGAGCGTGCAAAGGACGAGTAAGACGCTCCGCATCAGTGCCGAACTCAGCGAGGCCGAGTTGGCGGAGATCATTTTTTCCGAGCGGTACGAAGGCGACCTCAGCGACATCTTTGCCGTTCAGGATCGGATTGCGCTTAGCGTTGTGAGAAAGATTGCACCGCAGGTGCGCGAGCGGGAATTGATGCGGGCGATGCGCAAGCATCCTACGAATCTGACTGCCTACGATCTTGTCCTTCAGGCGCTCAATCTCTTGTACCGGATGGACTACGACTCGTTTTCGGCTGCCCGGGGCCTGCTTGAACAGGCGATATCGCACGATCCGAATTATGCCCTGGCCTATTCGTGCATCGCTCTCTGGTACATCTTTCGTTTCGGCGAGATCGGATCGCCGGATCCGGATGGCGATGTTGCTGCAGGCGCCAGATATGCCGCCCAGGCCGTTGAACGCGGTGGCGACGATGCGTTCGCGCTGGCGGTATACGGTCACGTTCAGTCCTTTCTGCTGCATGACTTTCAAAAGGGAAAGGCGGTGCTGGAGCGCGCTGTTGCCGCTGGCCCAAGTTCAGCGATGGCCTGGACCATGGCGAGTGCGACGTCCGGCTTTCTCGGTGATGGTCCTGCGGCAGTGCGCCAGGGCGAGCAGGGTGTGCGGCTTTCGCCGCTCGACGCCCGTTCGTTCTGGCACGAAGGATTGCTCGGCCAGGCTCACTACGTGAACGGCGATTACGAGCAGGCATTGGAATGGGTGCGCAGCGCGGTGAGCCGCAACGATCTGATCCGCTTTAGTCAGCGCCTGCTCATCGTCACACTCAGCGCCTTGGGCCGGCACGAGGAAGCCGGCGAGGCGGCGCGTCACCTAATGCAGATCCAACCGGACTTTCGCCTATCTTCCTATGTGAAGCGCTGTCCCTTTCGCGGGGCCGCGCTCGAGACCTGGCTGGGGCACCTGAGATCGGCTGGCCTGGCTGACTGACTGACACCTATTGCGTACGACAACCGTCGAAACGAGGGAGAACGTCATGACAGGAAATACAGGCAACACAGGTAATACAGGTAACACAGGCAACACAGGCAATACCGGAAACACGGGGAATAGCAGCAATATTGGAGGTAGCGGCTGGTTTATTTCCGATCGGGTCGACTTGCCGTTCGTCACACGGCTCGATCCGGCAGGAGCAACCGAGCTTGGTGCCTTGAGGCTGACGCCGCCGGCCTTTTTCGGCGACCGGCACTGGTCGGCGAACTGGTATGCATGGCGCGTGCTGCATCAGTTCGTGGCCAACGTTCCAAACTGGGCAGCGACCGTCGATGCCGACGCCACCTTCACGCAAATCCGCACCGACCTGCTCGCCAATTTCAAGGACCAGATCGACAACCTTGTGCTGGCCGCCCGCGACGAACGGCCGGACGCCATGGGGCTGATCCTGTCGCAGGACGGCGAGTTCTTTACGGATTTCGTAGCGGTGCTGACGATGAAGCCGGAATCGTATCCGAAAACCTGGCGTCTATTGAATATCGCCAGCCTGATCGGATCGTTTGCGGTGCTTTATTTCAAAGGCAAGTACGATGTGCCGCGGCCAACGCAGATATGTCCCGCCTTGCTGCCGCCGATCCCTGTGCCCGGCCACTCGTCCTGGCCGAGCGGGCATTCCACGCAAGCGCATTTCATGAAGAATTGCATGCTGAGGGTATTTGCCGCTGCGGGCCTGCCTGCGGGCGACCTCGCCGTTATGACTTCCGATTTGTCAATTTTGGCGGATGAGATCGCGCGAAACCGCGAGATTGCCGGCCTGCATTATCCCAAGGACTCCGAGGGCGGTGCGCGCCTTGCAGACTTGCTTGACGGCACCATCCTGACGGCAGGCGCCGTGCCCATGTTTGATGACGCGATCACCGCCGCCAAAGGGGAATGGCAATGATTCACAGACAAGGGCCAAGCCCCAACTTCGTCCCCCAATTCGACCTCGCAACAACCAACAGCATCGTCGCCCCTTCGATCAGGAGCGGATTGCCGCCGTCCGGGTTCGATCCTTTGGCGGCGCCACAGGCTGAGCTGGACAAGCTCGGATTTCCAACGCGGCCGGACCCGACGCTTCAACCAAACGCGTATGCGTTCTGGAAAAAGATGTTCGCTCCGCTCCCGGTATTCGAACCATTCGATTTCAAGGCACTCCCGCTTCTGACCAGGCCGAGGCTTGCATTCTTCCAGCAAGTGGCGCCGCTGGAAACCAGCCTCAATTGGTCCGGAGCCTACATCACGCCCCGGGATGACACGGTGCTTTCCTCGATCTGGGGAACCTATCAGGTGCCGACGCCGAACCCGCCGACGGGACCGGTTGGGCCGAAGTATCGAAGCTCGACGTGGATCGGTTTCGACGGCCAGCGCCGGTACTACATGTCGACGCTGCCGCAATTTGGCACCGCCCAGAATATCGATGTGATCAATGGTGTGCTGACGCGGTCGTATTTCGCGTGGTGGCAATGGTGGGCGAGGGACGTCGCAGGCGCGGCGTTTCCGATCGTGCTCGTCGCACCGGAAATTCACGCCGGCGATCTGATCATGCTTTTCATGCAGGTGGCGGGTGATCGCGGCGGCGTCTCGTTCTTGATGAAGAACGTGACGACCGGCCGCGCCGTGAATTTCTCTCAGCGACCGCCGAATGTCCCGGGTCTGCCTTTCAAGGTTTCAGGCGCAACGGCGGAATGGGTCATGGAGAGGTCGGCGGATGCGGGAGATCCCACGCCCCTGGAGCTTCCAGATTACGGTACCGTCGATTTTCACGACTGCGGCGCGACGGCGATCAACCCGAGCACCGGAGTAACGGTCGAGCGTTCGCTCTCGGCGGCAAAGCTCATCAATATGTACGCCGTGAGACAGAGGCCGCAGCGAATTGTACAGAACTCGATTGCAAGCCGGCGCAGTACCAGCGAGTTTTTCACGAAGTATCGCTAGTTCGTCGCGGGCTCTCATTCGACGTGCATGCCGGACTTTGCGACGACCGATCGAAAGATGGCGAGCTCGTTCTTCTGCCGGGCCGCCAGTTCGCCCGGCGTCGAGGGAATGACTTGCGCCCCGCCGGACGCGAAGCGCTCTTTCACCTCGGGCGAAGCCAGCGCCTTCACCACATCGGCGTTGAGTTTGTCGATGATGGCTTGAGGCGTGCCCTTCGGCGCGAACAACGCCGTCCAGTTCGAACCGTTGACCTCGGTCACGCCCTGCTCGCGGAGCGTGGGCCAGTCCGGATTGAGAGAAGAGCGCGTCGCCGACGCGATGCCCAGCACGCGCAACGATCCGTCTTGCACATACGGCGCGACCGAAGAACTTGCCAGGATCGCAAGAGGCACGACCCCGGAAATCAGCGCCTGAACGGCAGGGCCGCCGCCCTTGAACGGCACGTTCTGAAACCTGGTGCCGGTGCTTAAAGCCAGCCACTCCAGAATAAGGTGCGTGATGCTGCCGACGCCGGGCGTGCCGATGTCGATCGAGCCCGGATTTGCCTTGGCGGCTGCGATGACGTCCGCCACCGAGTGATAAGGACTGCGGCTGTTGGCGGCGAGCACGATCGGTGCGTCGCTGACACCAGAGATGGGAATGAGATCGCGCTCGACATCGTATGGCATCTTCTCGAGCAGCGCCGGATTCAGCGAAACGTCGCCGCCACTCGCCATTACCA
Organism: uncultured Alphaproteobacteria bacterium; assembly: GCA_963788885.1. Taxonomy (GTDB): domain Bacteria; phylum Pseudomonadota; class Alphaproteobacteria; order Rhizobiales; family Xanthobacteraceae; genus Bradyrhizobium. Next base: position 716,996 of record CAWBIR010000008.1, read on the forward strand.
GCGTATAGCCGTCCGGATCGGCTTTGACGGCAGCCGACATCGCGATCAGGCCGTTGCCGCCGGACCGGTTTTCGACGACGACCAGGTGTCCCCAGACTTCACCAAGCTTGGCGCCCAAGACGCGCGCGGCGATGTCGGTGATCCCGCCGGGTGCGTAGGGAACGAGGATGCGGACCGGGCGATCCGGATACGCCGGGGCGCTTGAGGTTTGCGCGTTTGCAGCGCTTGAGGCGGCAACGACAAACAAAAGCGCGACGTGGATTATTCTAAACATTGCTCGCACATCAATGCGCGAGCGGATCGGGACGAAGCTGTAGTTTCACCGCGCGCGGACGATTGGCCGTTCCGCCTTCAAGGTGAAACATGGCTCGCGTCCCGTAGGTCGTCCAGAGCGCGCTGCCTTTCCAGCCCGCCTTGGGGTCATCGACCCGGCCGTCGACGTTCTTGGGGAAGAACCCCATCGGATAGGGGACGGTGAAATTGACGATCTTTCCATCGACGATGGCAAAGATCGAACTGTTCAGGTTGCCCATCACGATCGGCACGTTCTTGCCGAGGCCAAACGTATTGAACCAGTCGACCCAGACGTAGTAGCTCGCCTCGGCGCTGCCGCCATCCTGGACGTCGCGCAGTTGCGGACCGGGCAGCTGATACAACGTCCAGCCCTCGGGGCAATGCTTGCCCAAAGCGGTTGGGCCGTTCAACACAGCGCATTTGCGCCGGTCGAAACGGCCGACATGTCCGCTCGAGAGCGCCACCCAGTAAACGCCATCGGCGTCGATGTCGCCGCCACGCGGGCCATAGCCGGGCAGCGGCGGCTCGTAGATCTCCGACAGGGCGGTCTCCACGGGGTTTGAGCCGAGCACGGTGCGCACGATTGACCCGGGATAACCGATGACCGTGCCCCACACTGAGCCGTCGGTCGGGCTGACGGCGACCGCATATTCGTTGACGGCGAGGCGCTTGTCCTTGCCGGGCTGGACCGGCTGATCGGGTTCGACATATTCGCCGCGCTTGCCGTCGCCCGATGTGTCCACGACAAACGGCGTCCACGCCTGCGACTGCATTTCGTCGCCGCTTGCCTCGAATTTCTTGACGTCGAGCCAGCCAAGCACGGCCGGGCCGACCACGCCGGCGCTGAAGAACAGCTGCGCGTGATCGCGGGAGAAGGCGAGATGGTGGGTGGGGAAGCACGTGCTGACCAAGGTGAACTTCTCGGCCGCGGGATCGTACATCGCGATGTTGCGGTTCGAGGTCTTGATCGGGAATGCCTTGGCTGATGGATGGCTCGATCCGGCCTTGCACCAGTCGGGATTTTCGTTGGGACGGATCTGCGACGTCATCCAGATGCGGCCCTTCTCGTCCATCATCGGATTGTGGGTGATGGTCTGGCTGTTCCAGATCGGGTTCGGTCCCCATGACGGCGAGAAGCCATGCGGACGCGCGGTGACATTCGGCGTGTTCGGGTCGCGCACGGGAATCTTGACCTCGCTATCGGCGTGGGCCGATGGATCGAGCACCGGCATGAAGTCGGTTGAGTCTTCGGCAGATCCGTAGATCTTGCCTTTGGCATTCACCGACGGATCCCAGCGGTCGGTCGCGATCTCGTCATGCAGATAGGCCGTCGGATCGCTCCATTCCCATTCGGTGACCACGACGTTGCGCGAAATTCCGGTCGGGCGCTCCGGCGCGGCAAACGGAAGTTCGCCGGCCGCAATGTCATCCGTCCATTTGCCGAACAGCTTGAGCGCCTCGTCGGTGCCGAGGCGGGTGATGTCGCGCGCCATGAAGGCCTGTGCGCTGCCGGCTTCAAGCCGTGCGATCCAGGCGTCCATGGAGTTCTTGAAGGCGCCAAGACGCGTGCTGATAGTCCGGGTGCCGGGCGTGCCCAGCGCGTGACAGGATTGGCATGCACCGCTCTTCACGATGTTCAGCCATTCGCCCTGGCTCTTGATTTGATCCATCGGGAATGCGCTTTTCGGCGGCACGCGCAACAGCGAGAACCAGTAGATCGGCGGATAAACTTGCGCGGCCGCGGCCGGCGTCGGAGCAGTCACCGCCGTCAGGTCGAGGTTCGCGCCCGGGGCTGCTTGAACCTTCGGTGAGTCGATCAGTCCGTAACCGCGGACCCAGACCTGGTAATTGCCCTTTGGCAGATCCGGAATCAGAAAGCGGCCTTGATCGTCGGTGACGACGATCTTTGTGTAGCGCGTCGGCGTATCGGTGGTCTCGGCAATCACCCAGACGCCGGCCTCCGGTCCCTTCGCGCCTTTGACGGTGCCGCTGAGATCGCTGCTGCGCTCTTGTGCGGCTGAGTGGGTGATCGCGGCAGCTTGCGCCAGTGAAACCAGAAGCACCAAAGCGGCGAGATGTGATCGTCTCGCCAACGTCCGTTTTTTCATGTTGTGGATCCCCCGCACGGAATAATTTTGGCGCGCGAGGAACCTATTGTCCACTGCCAGGGACGCAGGGCCGACTTTGCGTCCGGGTATGGGCGGCTCTCGCTGGCGGTCTGAGGCAGACATCATCTGATTGCTGATATGATATCGGCTCTGCTACCTTATAGCGCACGGCTCCGACGCAGCCGGACTTCCATCAGCGAAACACGTGGTGCCGAAATGAACTTTGTAATTGCTTTGATCCTGGCACTGTTACTCTCGGTCCCTGCCACGGCGGCCGAAACCCCGGCGATGTTCGCCAAGAGCGCCATTACCGAGCCCGGTCTGCGTCCATGGACGATCGTCACGCTTCCCGATGAGTGCCTTGTGGTTGAGCTCAGGCTCGATCCGTTCGTTGCGAAGCAACGCAACGCGAAGAATGAGTTCGGCGCGATCGCGCGGACGGTTATTCCCGCGGCACTGGACAAATTCCCAAAACTCAAAAGCGTTCAACTGACCGGATTGATCACGGTCCACGACAAGCGCGGCAACGACCGCGAGGTCCAGGCCGTCATGGTGAAGTTCTATCGGGCAACGTCGGCCAAGATAAAGTGGGACACGGTCGAACCTGCCGATGTCATCGATCTTGCCGACAAGAAAACCGTTTCACCGTCGCTTGCAGCGGCTGAGGCGCGATAAGCGGCCTTACTCTTCGCTTTGCTCTTTCTCCAGCCGCCGCAGGCTTCGCTCCAAGACGCGGCGGGTCGCACGCCTCGCTCCTGCGGGGTCTGACGCGGCGATCGCCTCATAGATCGCGGTGTGATCCCCATACACCGTCTGCGTCGTTTGTGCCTTCCGGGCCGAACTGGCGCGCGCCTTCGAGATCAACTCATAGAGGTGCGGTTGCAGGAACTGCATGAAGCTGACGATCAGCGGATTTTGCGTCGCGCGCGCGATCGACAGATGGAAGGCGATGTCGGCGGCGAGCGCCTGCTCAAAACTGTTTTTGTTGGGCTCCATCTGCTTCAGGCAGTCCAGCATCGCGCGCAAGTCGGCAGGCTTTCGTCGTTCCGCCGCGAGCGTGGCCGCCTGGAGTTCGACACCCATGCGTAACTCGAAGATGTGACGCAGCGAACGGGCGGGGCCCTCTGAGGGCGCGAGCCGGAACGGCCTTGCCTTGGCGTCGTCCTCGACGAACACACCCTTGCCTTGATGCGATGCGATCAGACCGTCCGACTTTAGACGCGACAGCGCCTCGCGAATGACCGTAATGCTGACGCCGAAGGCTTCGCCGAGATCCTTGCCGGCCGGAAGCTGCTCGCCCGGTTCGTATTTGCCGCGAACGATGTCGTCGCGCAGCATCAAGGTGATGCGATCGGTCAGATTGTTCGAAGCGTTTGAACGGCGTACTTGGCGATAGGTCATCGTCAGGGCTCTCGGCGTGGGGCCGGCCTCATCATGTTTGCGCAGGCTGCTGGAATTTTAGGCAGCCTCTCGCGAGCTTATCATATAAGATGATAAGGAGAAAGCGGAGCAAATAAAAGGGGAGGCCGGCGTGGCGACAGACAATCAAAGCTTGCGCGCTTTTGTCGAGCAAACCGAAAAGAACGATCCGGCCAATGTGTTGCGGATCAAGCAGCAGGTCAGCCAGCAGCTTGAAATGACGGCGACCGTGTTCGAGCTCGATCGCTTGAACAAGAGCCCGATCGTGATCTTCGAGAAGGTCGCAGGCTTCGACATGCCCGTCGTGACCAACGTGGCCGGCAATCGCGAGCTTCTCGCGCGCTGCCTCGGCGCCACGGTCGAAAACCTGCCGACCGCCTTTCGCGAGCGCTGCCAGAAATACATTCCGTCCGAAATCGTATCGAAGCCCGCCTGGGACGAAGTGGTGTTTCAAGGCGATGAGGTCGACCTGACGAAATTGCCGATTCCGTTCCAGTTTACCGTGGATGCCGCGCCCTATATCACCGCGGGCCAGATCACCGCGCGCGACCCGGAGACCGGCGTCGATACCACCGGCTTTCATCGCCTGATGCTCAAGGGCAAGAACCGCCTCGGCGTTTCCTTGCACTCCCGCCGCCGCATGTATGAATATCACCGCCGCGCCGAGGCGAGGGGGCATTCGCTGCCCGCTGCGATCGTGATCGGCACGCATCCGCTGCACTACATGGGCTCGATGGTCTATGCCTATCCGCCGAACGTGCGGAAGTACGACATCATCGGCGGACTTTTTGGCGAGCCCTATCGTCTCGCCCGCTGCGGGATCGAAAATCTCGAAGTGCCTGCCAGCGCCGAGATCGTCATCGAGGGCGAGATTCTGGCCGGGGTCCACGAGCCCGAAGGTCCGTTCGGTGAATTCACCGGCTATGCGTCGCACCGAAGCACGCAGAATGTGTTTGTTGCCAAGCGCGTCCGCATGCGCCGCGATGCCTGGTTCCACAGTGTCGTGTCCGGCATGTCGCGCGATCACATCCTGATCTCGTGCATCACCCGTGAAGGCGAGATCCTGAATGCCCTGAAGCGAAATCTCCCGAACGTCCGCGCGGTGCATGTGCCGCACAAGACCTGTGGCGCGTTTCTTGCTATCGTTTCGATGAAGAAGATCGCGGAAGGCGAGCCAAGGATGGCGATGCTCACGGCGCTCGGCACCGAGCTCTATACCAAGCAGGTGATCGTCGTGGACGAGGATGTCGATATCTACGACATGGAGGATGTGATGTGGGCGATGGCGACCCGCGTCAGGGCCGAAAAGGACGTCCTGATGGTGCCGGGCGTGAAGTCGGCCATCATCGATCCGACCTCCGATCCCGCGACCTTCACTGTCACCAAGATGGGGATCGATGCGACCATGCCGCTCAAGGAAGATTTCGCCCAGCGCCTGATCATCACGCCTGAGCAGCGTTCGCGCGCCCGCGATATTCTCGCCGCCGCCAACGTCAGCTGAGAGGCGGCTCCGACAAGCCCGAGGCCATCAACCGTGATCTGAGAGGCGATATGAGGTCAGTTCGTTTTGCCGCTGTTGCTGTTCTGCTTGGCGTGATCGCCGCATCTGGCGCGGCCAGCGCCCAAACCAAGGTCCGCTTCACGCTGGACTGGATTCCCGGCGCGACGCATGGGGCATTCCTGATCGCCCTGCAAAAGGGTTACTACAAGGCTGAAGGCCTCGACGTCACGATCGACCGCGGCAAGGGATCGGCCGAAGTGGTTCGTCAGCTCGCCGCCGGCGTCTACGACATGGGTTTTCCCGACATCAATACGGTGATGGATTTCGATTCCAGAAATCCGGAAGAGGCATTCCCGGTCGTGATGATCGGCTACGAGGAGGCGCCCGCCGCGATCGTGACGCTGAAATCGAGCGGGATTACCGAGCCGAAGCAGTTGAACGGCAAGAAACTCGGCTCGGCTCCCAATGATTCCACGTTCAAGCTGTTTCCGATCTTCGCGCGCAAGACCGGTGTCGACGCGGCGAGCGTGGAGTTTCAGACCATCGATCCGAGCCTGCGCGAAGTGTTGCTGGTGCAGAAAAAGGTCGACGCGATCCCGGGCCAGATCTTCAACGCGTTGCTCGAGCTGAAAGCCAAGGGCGTTCCGGCGTCCGATGTCAGATACTTCATGTACAAGGATTACGGGTTGCCGCTCTACGCCAACTCGGTGGCGGCGTCGCGTCGTTTCCTTAAAGAGCACCCGGATAGCGTGCGCGGCTTTTTGCGCGCCACGCTCAAGGGCCTGAAGGACATGGCCCGCGATCCGGAGCTTGCGGTCAACGCGGCGGTCACCTTCGAGCCGCTGCTTAATCCGGACATCGAGCGCGAACGGCTTAAGGTCGCGCTCGAATGCTGCATCCTGACCGACACCGTACGGAAAAAAGGCTTTGGCGACGTCGATCGCGAGCGGCTGGAGACCAACATCACCGAGATCGCGGAAGCTTACAATTTGCCGCGCCGGCCGAAGCTGGAGGAGATCTTCGATGCCGCCTATCTGCCGGATGAGAAGGAGAGGCTGATCGAGACGGTGCTGCCGCCGCAGCGCTTCAAAAAGTCCGAGTAAAGCTAGAGTGATGCCGTTCATCGAACTCGCGAACGTCGACCTCATTTATGGCGCGGCGGCGCAGGATGCGGCCAGCCGGACGCTTGCCGTTTCGCAGGCCACGCTTGCAATCGAACACGGTGAATTCCTGGCGATCGTCGGCCCCAGCGGTTGCGGCAAGTCGACTTTGCTCAAGCTGATTTCCGGCCTGGTGCGGCCAAGCCGGGGCACGGTGACCGTCGACGGCAAGGAAGTGTTGCAGCCGCTGAAAACCGTCGGTATGGCGTTCCAGAATGCCACGCTGCTGCCGTGGCGCAACATCCGCGACAACGTGATGCTGCCGCTCGAAATCGTCGAGCCCTATCGCAGCCGCCAGAAGATCGACCGCGACAAGCACCGCGAAGCCGCCGACGTCCTGCTGGAGAAGGTCGGGCTTGCCGGATTTGGCGAGCACATGCCGTGGCAGCTTTCGGGCGGGATGCAGCAGCGCGCCCAGCTCTGCCGCGCTCTGATCCACGAGCCTTCGATCCTGCTGCTCGATGAGCCGTTCGCGGCGCTCGACACCTTCACCCGCGAAGAGCTCTGGGCGGTGCTGCAAGACCTGTGGTCGTTCCGCAAGTGCACCGTCATCCTGGTCACGCACGAGTTGCGCGAAGCGGTCTATCTGGCGCAAACGGTCCATGTGATGAGCGCGCGGCCCGGCCGCATCCTCAAGACATCAGCGATCGACATTCCACGCCCACGCACGCTGGAATGCACCTTCGAGCCCGGGTTCGTCGACCTCGTGCACGATCTCCGTCACCATATCGGCCTGGGGAAGCAGCATTGACACCGAAGCTTCAGGAGAAATTGGCTCCGTGGGTCACGACGCTGGCGTTGATTGCGGTGTGGTGGCTCTTCATCCGCCTGTTCGACATCAAGAGCTTCATCCTGCCGACGCCGTGGGAGACGCTGCAGGCGATGTACAAATTCCGCTACCCGCTCTTTGTTCATGGCATGTCGACGCTCGCGACGACCTTGATCGGCTTCGTTGCCGCCGTCGTGTTCGGGATGGCGCTCGGCATTCTCGTGGGCACGTCCCGCCTGGCCTACAGCGGGATCTATCCGCTCCTGATCGGCTTCAACAGCGTCCCGAAGGCGGCTCTGGTGCCGGTCTTCGTGATCTGGTTTGGCGCCGGCACCATTCCGGCGGTGTGCACCGCCTTCATGCTGTCGTTCTTTCCGGTGGTCGCCAACGTGGCTACGGCGTTTGCGACCATCGAGCCCGAGCTATTCGAGGTGATGAACTCGCTCGGCGCCACGCGCTGGGACATCACGCGCAAGATCGGAATCCCGCGCTCTTTGCCGTTCTTTTTTGCCTCGCTGAAGATTTCGGTGACGCTTGCCTTTGTCGGCTCGGTGATCGCGGAGATCGTGGCCGGCAACAGCGGCATCGGTAACGTCATGTTGGTGGCCAGTTCGAACTTCAACGTACCCTTGGTATTCGCGGCGCTCGTGGTGGTCGGCGTGCTCGGCGTCGGCATGTATGCGATCTTCGACTTCTTCGAACGCCGCATGACTGCCTGGTCGATACGCGGCGGCGATGCACTGACGCAGGCGATCGGCGGGTAGACGCGCCGAAGCAGACTTGCAACGCGGCAGTTGCGTGTCCAATATTGCGGCGGGCTGGTCCCTCGAAAACGAGGCAACAGAGATGAAATCGCCTGTCAATCTCGCCGAAAAACTCAAGACATTTGCCGATCGGTTCTCGCCGCGCACGGTCGCGACCTACAACGACAACGACATCATGGTCGCCAAGCTCGAAGGCCCCTTCCATTGGCACAAGCATGACGACACGGACGACTTCTTTCTGGTGATCGACGGCACGCTCGACATCGAGCTTCGCGATCGCACCGTTACCCTGAACGCCGGCGATGTTTTTGTCGTGCCCAAGGGAGTTGAACACCGGCCTGTGGCGCGCGGCGAAGTGCACATTCTTCTGATCGAGCCGACGGGAACACCGAATACGGGTGACGAGGCGACCGCGGCGCCGCGCATCCTCGCCTGATACAAGTCCGCGAAACCACGTCGTTGGGGGAGCGAAACGATGCACAAGCACACACGCGCCATCTTGCTATTCGCCGGTGGAATTCTGTTCGGCCTCGGATCATCCGAGGTGATCCACGCGCAGATGCAGGGCCTGGTCACCAAGCAGATCTTCAAGACTGACTTGTCGAACCTGCCGGGGCAGGAGGCGATTATCTACGCGTCCGAGTGGCCGCCCGGTTTCAGGCTTCCCTTGCACAAGCATGAACAGGGCCACGAACTGGTCTACGTCATCGAGGGCGAGCAGACCTTCGAGATCGAAGGCGTCGGCACCAAGGTCGTGAAGGCCGGCGAGGTCGTCTATACGCCGCCGGATACGCCGCATTTCGGAAGGAATGCCACCGACAAGATCTCGAAGACGCTCGTCATCCGCATCAAGGCCAAGGACAAGCCGGTCATGACCGAGGTGAAATGATGCGAGCGCCGCCCTTGAGGGGCGACCAATTCTCCTCGCGCAAGCGAATGGGGCTATGCAAGCCTCGACGACGGAAATGCTTGCCGCCGGCTTGAGCGGTGCTAACGTGCAAATCAACAAATCTGGAGCCGTTTGTGAACGCATAATCAATCAATAATGCTGGGGAGGACGGTCATGGCAGAAGACCCGAAAATCGGGCGCCGTGAATTTCTTACAGTTGCGGGGGCCGCAGCCGCTGCGCTCGCGCCCGCGAGCCTTGCGGAAGCGCAGCAGGCTCAACCCGTTACCGCACTTGCACCGACACCGGCCACACCAGCGTCCGCGCCGCCGGTCGATGAGCCGCTGCTCACGCTGACGGCGACCGAGCATGCCTTCTTTGTCGCCGCCGCCGACACCATCATCCCGGCCGATCAGCTATCGCCGTCGGGCGGCGATTGCGGCGTCGCCAACTTCATCGACCGGCAACTCGCGGGCGCCTACGGCACCGGCGCGCGGCTTTACCGGCAGGGGCCGTTCCCGAAAGGCAAGCCCGAGCAGGGCTATCAGCTCTCGCTGACGCCCCGCGAATTCTTCCGCGCCGGCATCGCTTCCGCCAACGAGTTCACCCGCAAGGCCTACGGCAAGGACTTCGACCGCTTGAACGACGAGCAGCGGATCACCGCGCTCAAGGCGATGGAGGAGGGCAAGGCCGAGTTCAAAGGGTTTGGCAGTACGATGTTCTTCAACGCGCTGTTGCTGATCACGATGGAAGGCTTCTTCGCCGACCCGATCTACGGCGGAAACCGCGACATGGCCTCGTGGAAGATGGTCGGCTATCCCGGGTTGCCGGCGACCTACCGCAACGACATCCGCAAATATCTCGGCAAGATCTACGACAAGCCGCCGCGTTCGATCGCGGATTTCTCGTGAGTGGAGCCGCGTCATGACAACCATTCTGAAGGAAGTCGATGCGGTGGTGATTGGCGTCGGTTGGACCGGCAGCATCATGGCCCGCGAACTCACCAAGGCCGGGCTTAAAGTCGTTGGGCTTGAACGCGGCGCGAAGCGCATGCCGAGCGAAGACTTCACGCTGCCCAACGTTCGCGACGATCTCAAATACGCCGTGCGCCAGGAGCTTTTTCAAGATGCGCAGGAGGAGACCGTTACGTTCCGCCATTCGCCGTCGGAGACGGCGTTGCCGGTCCGCAGGCTCGGCTCGTTTTTGCCGGGCACCGGGCTCGGCGGCGCGGGCTCGCACTGGAACGGCCTGACCTGGCGGATATTGCCGTCCGACCACAAGCTCAGGAGCCATCTCACCGAGCGTTACGGCCGCAACGCGATCCCTTCTGAAATGACGATCGAGGATTTCCCCGTCAGCTACGACGAGCTCGAGCCGTATTACGATCACTTCGAGAAGATTTGCGGCGTCTCGGGCAAGGCCGGCAACCTGCGCGGCCAGAAGATCGCTGGCGGCAACATGTTCGAAGGGCCGCGCCAGAACGAATATCCGAACAAGCCGCTGCCGCAGACGATGGCCGGCGCCATCATGCAAGCGGCGTGCAAGGATCTCGGTTACAGCACCTTCTCGGGGCCGTCGGCCAATTCGAGCGAGGTCTACACCAACCCGGAAGGGCTGACGCTCGGCGCGTGCGAATTCTGCGGCCACTGCGAGCGCTTCGGCTGCGAGGCGAACGCAAAAGCTTCGCCAAATGTCTGCATCCTGCCGAACCTGCTTCAAGACCCCAAGTTCGAGCTGCGCAACTATGCCTATGTGAAAGAACTGGTCTACGATCGGCAGGCAAAGAAGGTGAAGGCGGTGCGCTACATCGATACGCGCACCGGCGAGGAATACGAACAGCCCGCAGGTATCGTCGTGCTTGGTGCCTATGTCTTCAACAATGCGCTGTTGATGATGACGGCCGGGATCGGCGAGCAGTACGATCCTGCGACAGGCAAGGGCGCGTTGGGGCGAAACTATTGCTACCAGCTCTCTGGGAACACCGTGACCGTGTTCTTCGAGGACAAGGTGATCAATCCGTTCATGGCCTCGGGCGCGCACACCACCAACATCGACGACTTCAACGGCGACAATTTCGACCATGGCGGTCTCGGTTTCTTTGGCGGCGCGATCATCGCCGCCGGCACGACCAACGGTCGTCCGATCCAGACGCGCCCGGTGCCGTCGGGCACGCCGCGCTGGGGCCGCGAATGGAAGCAGGCGACGGCGAAGTGGTACAACCACGCTTTCAACATCGGCGCGTCCGGCTGCAGCTACGCGCACCGCGAAAACTTCCTCGACCTCGATCCGACCTACAAGGACGTGCTCGGCCGGCCGCTGATCCGGATGAGCTACAACTTCCGCGAAAACGATCACAAGCTGGTCGAGCATATCGGCGCCGCGATGGAGCGGATCGGGCGCGCGATGAATCCGACCAAGATCAGCCCGGCGGCGGTGCGGCGGGGCAACTACAGCGTCGTGCCGTACCAATCGACCCACAATACCGGCGGCACGATCACGGGCTCGGATCCGAAGACCAGCGTCGTGAACCGCTATTTGCAGGCGTGGGGTGCCGACAATCTCTTCGTGGTCGGCGCTTCGGTGTTCCCGCAAAACGCTTCCTACAATCCGACCGGTCTCGTCGGCGCGTTGGCCTACTGGTCGGCTGAGGCGATCACCCAGCGCTACATCAAAAACCCTGGCCCGCTCATGCCGCTCTGATTTGTCGTGCGAAGGATTTCCATGCGACCTGTTTCGATCATTCTCGGTGCCGCGATGTCAGCGGCGCTCTCCACACCTGCGCTTCCCGCCGACGCCGAGCATGGCAAGGCGCTCTATGCCGCCTGTGCGGCGTGCCATCAGGAGAAGCCGGACGCCCTGGGCCCAAGCCTCAAGGGTGTGCTCGGGCGCAGGTCCGGCGCGCTTGAAGACTTTCGTTATTCCAATCCGATGAAGCGCGCGAATCTCGTGTGGGACGAAGCCAACCTGCGCGAATACATCGCCGACCCGCAAGCCAAGGTAAGGGGCAACCGGATGCCGTTCGACGGTATCCACGATCCAAAGGACGTGGACGACATCGTCGAGTATATAAAGACGTATAAATAGAGGCGGCTGGGGCTTTTCCGAATGCCGGAAGCATGCCGGTCGCGCGCCGGTGGCGTTGGCTTGTCAGTGACGGCAATTTGCCGATGATCGGCAATACAGTGCCGCCTGAAGCCACCGGACAACCAAGCCCGATCATCACGGAGAATTCCCATGTTCTCGCAGTTTGTCGCTCCGACCTGGACCCGTCGCGTTGCCGCATGTCTTTCAGCCGCGACCTTGTTCGCCGCTGCGCCGGCGCACGCCGAAGTCAAACCCTGGCCCGCAGCATTCCATGCTGAACAGATGCCGGTCAGCGACGGGACCCAGTACGTCCGCATCGGCGGATCGGGGCCTGCCGTTGTGCTGCTCCACGGCTTCGGCGACACCGGCGACATGTGGGTGCCGCTCGCCGAGGTATTGGTTAGGGATCACACGGTGATCGTTCCCGACCTTCGCGGCATGGGCCTGTCGTCGCATCCGGAAGGAGGCTACCGGAAGGTAGAGCAGGGGCGCGATCTCGCCGGAATTCTCGACCGGCTCGGAATCAAGGATGTCGCCCTCGTCACGCACGATATCGGCAACATGGTCGGCTACGCCTTTGTCGCGCAATATCCGTCGCGGACGACGAAATGGGTGGTGATGGATGCGCCGTTGCCGGGGATCGGACACTGGGATGACCAGTTGAAGAACCCGAAGGTCTGGCACTTCAACTTTCGCGGACCGGATGTCGAGCGGCTGGTGGCCGGGCGCGAGCGCATTCTGCTCGATCGTTTCTACAATGAGTTGTCGGCGAACCCCGCCGGGATCGACGAGCAAACGCGCGATCACTATGCCGCGCTCTACGCACGTCCGTTCGCGATTCATAACGCTTTCGGCGGTCAGTTCGCTGCTTTTGCGGACGACGCCGTCGACAATCAGAAACTGCTCGAGAAGGGCAAGTTGACGATCCCCGTACTTGCGATCGGCGGCGATCATTCCTACGGCGCAAAGCTGGCGGCCGAGATCGGATTTGCCGCGGTTGATGTCAGCCCCGCCGTCATCAAGGACTCCGGCCACTGGATCATGGAAGAGCAGCCCGCACAGGCGATCGCTCTCATCACGGCATTTCTCAGCAAGTAACCCTGACCCCGGCCAACAACGCAGCAATTCAGTCAAGAAACCGGACAATGCGGGCCGGTCACGGCGTTTAATTCCAAGTCCACGGACGGACGCATCGCGGCCGTGTTTGAACCGACACCGTCCGACAGGCGACTAGTAATGAATTCGCCACGTTAGACGGATATCGAATGCGCGCGCCATCGAGGCCACGGCCATGGACATGCTGATCGCAGCGCTCATCCTGATCGGAAAGATTCTGATCGCCGTGGCGGCCTTGATCGTCGTGACCGTGGCCGGCTGGTTAGCCTGGGCCGCCGTCGTCAGGGCGAGCGTGAAACACGAGCCGATCGAATATTATCGCGGCTGGGACGGCTATACGCATCCGATCAGTCTGACCCACAAGATCACCAAGGAAGAGGCCGACGCGCTTCACGCGGAGGGAAGCGTCTATCTGATTGGCCACTATCACGACAGAAAGCTGACGCGCGTCACCAAGGTGCTCAAGGGCGTGGTGTTCTTCGACTTCGAATATGCGTATCACCCCAATGGAATGTGCGAGCGCGTCAAGACCACGAATGCGAACGGCGTGGTGAAGGTTCGCCAGTATGACCGCCGCGGCCGGGGTCTGCCGGATAATCCGCGGGGATTCTGGTGAGAGCCGCCGATCAGACTTCAGGCCTGATCCGGTGCAGCTTCTGCAAATTGATCGGCAGCAGGATAATGTGGAGAATAACCACCGGATAGATGTGCGCGAAGATACCGTAGAGAACGAACAGAATGTTGCTTGCGAGCGCTGCAAGACGAAGATGCAGGATCGAGTCCATCGAAAATCCCGCGAGAACGGCGGCGGCAGCCGCAAAGCCGAGCAAGTCTACCCAAAGCACATCGCGCCCCCATCGGTGGACAGTTCTGAAAGGCCAAGGCGCTATCGCCCGTGGTACGGGAAATTCTTTTGCGAAGAAGCCTGCGCCAGCTGGTCGTCCGGGTTTGTCATTGAGCGGTGGGCCAGCGCTGCGATGCCGCCACAAACGATCACGAAGCAATAACAGGCCAGCACCATGCGGGCCCAGCGCCGATGCGTTGTTCTGTCTTCGGGGGTTGGGACCTTGAGAATTGCGGTCCTCGGACCCCGGATCATGTGGCTGGATGCTTGACGATGGCTGTCCATGATGCGTCCCGCGATTTTCAAAACGCCGCCACGGACACGTCAAAAGCACCGATGAACGGCCGCGGCGCGAAACACGCGACCGCGCCGATCACGAGCACGGCGATGGCCCAGGCGGCCAAAACGGCCTCGACGCTTCCAAAGCGAGAAAAGCCGGAGGTTGTATACGCGCGGGTCGGTGAAAGGCCATGCCTGGTCGCAATCGTGGTAGGCATATGAAAAGGCTCCTTTTTCAAAAGCGGCTGGATCAAAAAAATGCGTTCGCAAATACTTGCCGTCGCAATCGGTCTGAAAAACCCGGAACGATTCACTTGCGTGGTACTGGATTAGTATCGTGAGCCCGACGCTGCGTGTGGTGCCTGAATCCCAAAGTGGCGACGCAGAATCCCAATTTTCGGATGGCCGTCCGCACGACGCAAAAACGGGCACTCCGGCCCCTTGCTCGATCCGGACTGATCGCTCAATAATAGAATATTGGAATGAGCGAGCCTCAGGATTGTGTGGCGAGCCGAGGTCCTGGGGGCAGGGATATGAATGGCGAGCAGTCATCGTCCGGTCATGTTGGCGTGCCGAAATTTGACATACGCCTTGGGCCAGACGCCGACGGCACGGCTGCCGGGCATTACCGCCGGTTTACCGAAATGCTCTATACGCTGACTTTCCCTCCCGGCGCTGCCGCACGTTTTCGTTTTCACTCGTTGACCTATCAATTGCCGCGCGCTGCCATCGCCAGCGTGGAATCGGTCGCGCAGACGCTCGACCGCGGACCGGCCGAAATCGCACGCGGCGGCGGCGATCAGATCCTGATCTGGCTTCAGGTCAGCGGCGAGAGCGACGTCAATTATGCGGGGCGCGAGGGCAGAATCCGTCCGGGCGACGTTGTCGTTCTCGATTATGCCCGCGAGATTTTCGTCCGCGCGCCGGATTTCGCCAGCATCTACGTGATGATCGAGCGCAAGATGGTGCCGCCGGCATTCTTCGCACCCTCGATGCACGGGACCATCTTTGCAGCTGATAGCGGGCCGGGCCGGATCCTTTACCGCACGGTCGAGTCGTTGTTCCAGACGATGGGTTCACTCACGCTTGCGGAGGCCAGTGCCGCGATCGATGCGCTGATCACGATGGTGGCGGGAATGCTCGAAGGCGATCAGGCTCGCCGGGCAGCGCGCGATTCATCCGGCGACCCTCTGCTCGACAAGGCGCTCGCCTTCATCGACCGCAACCTCGCCAGATCCGATCTCGCGCCGGCGCTGCTCGAAAGAAGCCTGCCGCTGTCGCGCTCCAGTCTCTATCGTCTGTTCGAGCCGCTCGGAGGGGTGCGCAACGCCATTCTGCATCGGCGGCTCGAGCGCGCCGTCAGGGTGCTCCTGACCAGCACGGCGGCCCGGCCGCCGTTGCGCACGATCGCGCGCGATCACGGATTTTCGTCGGAAGAGCAATATAGCCGCGCGTTCCGCACGCGCTTCGGCACCACGCCGCATCAGTTTTACGACATGGTACGGCGCAAGGACACCGAAGCCCTTGCCGCGCAGGCCGAACGGTTCGGATTTCCGGGCCTGTTGAAATGGATCCAGGAGAAGACCGAGGCCGTGCCCGATCGGGTGCGGTGAAGGCGCGGCTCCCGGCCTACGCCACCACCAAATTGCCGAGCAGCGTAGTCAGATCGCTCGCCTGCTCGATCGCCCAGAGCGCCCTGAGGTTTGCCTCGGTCTGCTCCTTCGGCCAGCGCATACCGACATTGCCGCGGAATTTCCGCTCAACGTCGCCTCGCGTCATCGGCCTCGCCGCAAAGCCCGGCGCGTGATCGACCTCGCGTGTGATTTTTTTGCCGTCGGCGAGCGTCGCGGTGATGCGGGTCGGCACTGCGCCGCCGGTGCGCGCGGTCAACGCAGGGTCCTCGGCGACCTTGATCTTCTGCATGAAGGCTAGAACCGTCGGATCGCGGAACTTTTGCTCCGAGAAACTTTCCGGGGTGATGTCGCCGTCGAACATCGCGCGCGCGATCATGTAGGGAAGGCTGTGGTCGGCGGTCTCGCGCGTCTTGGGGTCCCATTTCTCGGGCTCGCTACCCGTGCGTTCATAACCTCGATGCGTCGTCGCGACATCGATCGCTGCGATCTTGTCGGGCGAGCCGGTTTCCTGGGCGACCTCGATCGCCGCGACGATGGCGGTCTGCGTGTAGATCACGGCCGGATAGGGTTTCAAGACGCAACCGTGGATCCGGAACGGTCGGTCACGGCCGCCGAAGCTCGCGACGTCGATGTCGGCTGCTCCCGTCACCTGTTGAAACATCCCTTGCTTGCCTTCGAAGATCGGCGCCGGCCCGGTCAGCCCGGCCCGCGCCAGCCGCACCGCGAACACGGCGTTGCGGCCGGCTTCGGCCACCGCGACGCCTTTCCATTCCGAAAGGTCGCCGGCGCGCGTCAGTCCAAGCGGAATGTGGTCGTTGATCGCAAGCCCGACGGCGTGCGTGAGTTGCTCCGGCGTCAGCTTCATCAGCCGCCCGGTGGCGAGTGCGACCGCCGGGAGACCGAGCACAGGCGGGTCCCATCCGCGCGCTGAAATATCCAATGCATCGTTGAGCCGGCAGTTCACCTCGTAAGCGAGTGCGATCGCCGTGATCAGCTCGCTAGCGCTCGCGCGCTCGGCTTCGGCGACCGCAAGGCACGGTGCGATATTGTCGCTCGGATGAATCGCAATCTTGCCGACATAGGTGTCGTTGAAGTCGAGATAGCGAATGGCGGCGCCATTCGCGAAGGCTGCGAGTTCAGCTGTGGTGCGATGGCTGGTCCCGATGATGGTAGAGGTGCCCCCGACCGGCAGCGCGATCTCGCGGCAAATCTTGACCGCCGGTTCGTTCAAGGCGGCGATGCCGCAGCCCACGGAATTGATCAGATGAATCCTGACCCGCTCGATGGTGGCGGGGTCGAGATCCTCGTAACGCAACAAAAGCGCATAGTCGGCGAGCCGGCGGGCCAGCGGAAGCGCGTCTGCGGCCGCGGCCTTCCTGACGCCTTGCGCTCCAACAATGGTCGCGGCCAGCGGTAGTGTGGTCGCGCCGGCACCCAGACGCAGGACGCCCCGACGGGTCAGCTTCATGGAAATACTCCCTGCGCGCAAGCGTCACAGCTTCGTGCTATCCATACTAACTTAGCTTACCGCGGATTCAATGCGGGGGCAGGCGGCATCTCGCGCGGTCACGATCATAGCCATGGCGACGGTGATCATCCGCGACGACTTCAGATGCTGCGCTGCCGCAGCATCTGGCGCTTATCGGACCTCCCAGGCGTGAACAGGCCCGCCTCTCGCTAACGAATCTTCCCCGTGTGGGGTAAACCCGGAAATGCGAGTCGCCGCGGACGCGTGCGCCCACGCAAGGCTTGCGATGCGATCAACGATATCGGGACTTCAAGATGTTGAAATTGGCAATTCCCATGATTCTGGCGGCGACGGCCGGGATCAGTCTGGTGGTGCAGCAGGCGTTGAACGCGAATTTGCGTGCTGCGCTTAACTCCGCCGCCTGGTCGGGTATCATGAGCTACTTCATCGGCGTCATCTGCATGGCGGCGCTGGCGCTCGCGTTGCAGGATCCGATTCCCTCAGTGGCCACCGCGGCCCGCATTCCCTGGTTCGCCTGGAGCGGCGGCCTGTTTGGCGCGATCTTCGTCGTGCTTGCGATCTTTCTCATTCCGCAACTCGGCGCTGCCGCGTTCTTCGCGCTACTGATTGCAGGCCAGATGCTGGGGTCGATCGCCTTCGACCACTTCGGCCTGTTGGGAGTGCCCGTTCATCCCGTCAGCGCCGTTCGTGTGATCGGCGCCGCGCTATTGGTCGGCGGCGTGGTTCTGATACGGATGTAGGGCGCGCGGTTTCGCACGGCCGCAATGCTTTATGGCTCCATGGTGTAGGAGCGTCCGGGCTCGAGTACGTAGATGGTGAGGAAGCGGAGCGGGCGATCCGGATCGCAATTGCGAAACAGCGTGTGCGCAACATCAGCCCGGTCCTGCAAGGTCTCGCCGGCGTGATACCGCCGCGGCTCGTCGCTGCCATAAGCGGACTCGGCGACACCTTCGACGATGTAGATCACGCCGCCGACGGGATGGCGGTGCAGCGGCGCCACGCCATCAGGCGGATAGGTCACCTCGACCACGGCCAATTCCCTGTTATCGCCGGGCAACGAAAGACGTTCGAGAATTTTGCGCGTGACGCCCGCAAAGCCGGACTGCGGTTCACTCATGGGATGACCTTCCTGGCTGGGAGCCTGTCTCTTACGAAATCGCGGTGATTTCGAGTGCGTGTCCGGCGGACTCGACAACGTCGCCGACGTGCTTTCCCGTCAGCGATCTCGCGACGGGAGAAACAAAGGAAATCGAACCGGCCTTCGGGTCGGCCTCGTCTTCGCCGACGATGCGATATTTTTGCACGCGCCCGTCCTCGCGGCGGAAGGTCACCGTGCTGCCAAAGGCAACCGTATCCGTCGACGCCGGGGCTGGAACGAGCTGCGCCGTTCGAACCCGCTCCGAGAAATAGCGGACGTCGCGCAGCGGGGTTGCGGCCTGCCGCCGCCGCTCATTGACGTCCTCGATGACCTGAGCCACCTCAAAGGACTCGCGTGCCTGTTGAAGCGCAAGTTCAAGCGCCTTCAACCCGGCTTCCGTCACCAGATTTGGATGCGGGGAAATCGGGCGATCCGGCAGCAGGGTTTCGGATGCCGTCTCCGCACTCTCTTCCTTGGTGAAGGCAACGCTCAAACTCGAACCTCTTCAGGCGCGTGTGGAAGTCGCAATCGTTTTGCTAAACGGATAGCGTTAGCTCAGTTCGCCGCCGCGGCAGCCTGGCGGGTCTTCGCGCCGGGACGATGATGCGCGAATTCTTCGCCATCAATGGGGCCGACATGCGGAGGGTCCCTGTCCAGATAGGGGCGTCCGATGCCGAACTCAATTCCGTGGTCGTCGACCCACTTCCAGAGAACGTTGCTATTGCTCAGGCGTTCCGCGCGCGTGGCGCCCTTGACGCTGACGATGTCAGCCGCCAGCCCGTGGCCATAGCCCCCGCGGAGACTGCCGCCGTGATAGGAGCGGTTGCTCGCGGCTTTCAAACCGCTAGCGATCGACTGGCGATAATCATCGCGAAATCCGCTGGTGATGCCGGGCGCCAGCCCCGCTTGTTCCGCGGCGTGAAGCATGGAAAACAGCCTCAGCCTGAAATTGCGATCGACGCCGCCAATCACATAATCCGCAAGCGACATGCTTGCGTTCTTTGCCGCCTTCGGGTCCTTCCAGCCGAAATCCTCATCGACGCTGACCGTCCAGGTTTTCGTCACGGTGATCCACTTGCGTTTTTTCTTGATCGTTACCTGCCGCTGCCGGCTCTCCCTGATGGAATCCTCCTTCGGGGTTCTCTGGTAGAGCTGCCAGAGAAAGCGGTCGGCACACATCTCCATGACCAGGCACTCGTCATGGATCTCGATCGAGCTGGTGGCGTCGTAAATCTCGTCGGTCTTGGGGCCTGCAACATGATCCGGTTGAGGTGTCCCATCGAGCGGTTTCGGTATCTCCTCGGCCGGCGTTTCGAGCGCGGCCAAAACAGGTCCAGTCGCAGCGGGCTCGTTCACGACGGGCGCGTTGGAAACAGGTGCGTTCACGACAGGCACGTCGATCGGCGCCGCCTCCGCCTCTTGCACCGCCGCGGAAGTAATCGCGGCCGTCGTCGCGGGCTCGCTCGTCACCGGCTCGCCCGAAAGCGGAACGTTTGGCGTACGCGGCGTCAGGTCTGTGGTGACGGGCGTTAGGTCGGCAACAGGCGATACGTCGGCGGCGGCCAAAGAATAAACATCGTTCACTGGAGAACTGCCGGTCACGAGCACAGCAATGACCGCAACGGGAATCGCGATTTCCCGGCACCAGACTGCCACCTCTACGAACCGCCGATTGATCATCAACGCCCCGACCTGAGCAGAATCCAAGCGCATCTTCGCCCGACGGATATTTCGAGTAAAGCCCCGTGCAACCCGGACTGTCCCAAAGAGCAACACAATCCGAAGGGAACCTGACCGCGGTCGGCAAGGCAATGCAAGGAAATGCGCATGCAAATATGGATGCAAGCGGTGTGCCGCGGCGCGGCGGAACCCGCGCCGTCAAACCACGGATATGCGCTCGGAAACGGCCATGAGGCCATCGGAAACGCGTTCGACGATTGAGGCGGAAATGATCGGCATGCTCGGCCTTTCGCAGGCCTCGCGCCTGGATATAATGATGGATCGCTGCTCTAAGCCGATCGGAAAGGCCTGATGCTAAGCCGGATTTGGTTTCTCCTTCTCGGAGCGGGCTTGCTTTCTTCGGTTGCCGAAGCGGAAGAATCCAAAGTCGCCGTGCAGCTCAACGGCATCGGCACGTTGACCTGCGCGCACTGGCGATCGACAGCGGCCACACGCGGCGAAGGCACCGTCTGGATCCTCGGCTTCTGGTCGGGGCTCAACTATGTGGCGGCTGCCAGCGACCAATCCCAACCGAAGTTGACGGAAAAACAGGTGGTCGGCGAGGTCGTCAAGTTCTGCATGAGCGATCCGTCCCAGGTTCTGGCCAGTGCCGCCTGGGCCGCCTATGTCAATGCGTCCGGCAAGTGACCTTGAAGTGATCTTGAAGTGATCTGGAATCGAAGAGGACCCGCACATGGCAAAGAGCAAAAACACGATTTGTCTCTGGTTCGACAAGGACGCCGAGGCGGCCGCCCGCTTCTATGCCGAGACCTTCCCCGACAGCAAAGTGAGCGCCGTTCACCGCTCACCCGGCGACTACCCGTCCGGCAAGGCGGGAGATGTGTTGACGGTCGAATTCACCGTTGTCGGCATTCCCTGTCTCGGCCTCAATGGCGGTCCCATGTTCCAGCATAACGAATCCTTCTCGTTCCAGATCGCGACCGACGATCAGGAAGAGACCGATCGTTACTGGAACGCCATCGTCGGCAATGGCGGGCAGGAAAACGCGTGCGGCTGGTGCAAGGACAAATGGGGCCTCTCGTGGCAAATCACGCCGCGCGCGCTCACCGACGCGCTCGCGGCTGGCGGCGGTGAAGCCAAGCGCGCCTTCCAGGCAATGATGAGCATGAAGAAGATCGACGTCGCCGCGATCCAGGCGGCGCGCCGTGGTTAGCCGCCGTTTCCGGCAGCTCCTTTTCGAAGAACGCCATGCAATCCTCAAGAAGCGACCGGCCCTCGAGGAAAGAAGTCTGGTTCAAGTGCAATCGCTACTTCCTTCGCACGATCAAGCGCGAAGACGCTTCCGATCGTTGGGCTGAATGGCTGGCGGACCCGTGGACGGTGCATGTCCTCAACACATCGCCGACCAGGATCGGAAAACGAGAGATTGCCGACTACATCAAGCAGTTCGATCAGAGGTCGCGCCTGCTGCTTGGCATCTTCGAGATGGGGACCCGGCTTCATGTCGGATTCGTCCGGATCGATCTTGACGGCGTTGGCGGCGCATTGGTCAATGCGGTTATTGGCGAGGCCAAGCATCGCAACCGGGGCGCGACGACCGACGTGTTCGTGGCCTTGCTCGACTTTCTTTTCAATACAGTGGGAGTTGAACGCGCCCGTGCGTCGATCTTGCTGCGGAATCAGGTGACGCTGGCTTATCTGCTCAAACTTGGCTGGCAAAGGGATGAGGCGCCCGGATCGCCGGTGCGATCAATCACCGACGGTTCGATGCTCGAAACCTGTATGCTGAGTTGGACCCGAGACGGCTACTACGCTTTCCTGAGCACGCCGGCCGGCAGCCGCGTTCTTCGCCGCGTATCAGTGGGTGGAAACGCGCCTGTTCGAATCCCCAAGGCCGACGCCTAGTCAAACGTGATGGTCTGCTCTCGATGACGAGGCGATGCGGGCCGGATCAATAGCGCGCAACGACGGGACCGGGCGACCAGAACCGATAGTTGATGCCGACCTTAACCGTGTCGATGTCGTGCTTGATGCTTAGATTGGGCGGCGTCACCGGGACAGCAACAGCATTGATGACGCTCATGGAGACCGTCGTGGCGCCGAATCCGTAATGATCGAATTCGACCATCGCAGACCAGTTTGGGGCGAATGCCCATTCGACGCCCACGCCCGCAGTCCATCCCCATCGGTCCGCGCTGCCGATGGTGTTGCAGCCGACAGTCCCACCGGGACCGCATCCGAGAAACGCCTGGTTGATTCCGAAAGAATTGTTCGTGGCGTATTTGTCGCGCGCGTAGGCAGCACCGCCCTTGCCGTAGAACAGGACATTGTCGAAGGCATAACCAACGCGTCCGGTGATGGTCGCGATCTCATCGGTGCGCGATGAAAACGCGACCGGGTTGCCGTTCTTGCCACCGAAGAAGGGATCGTTGGCCAGGCTGCTCATATTGGTCCAGGAAAAGTCGCCGCCAATTCCGATGACCCAGTGATTGTCGAATTGATAATCGCAGCCCGCCTGAACGCCGCCCAGAAATGCCGGCTGGCCGGTGGCACTGAAGGACGCACCTATCGGCGCGAAGTTCTGAACCACGCCTTGCGCCGGGCCCGTGCCTGGGACGAAGGTGCCTGGATCCGAATAGTTCACACGATCCGTCCCAGCACCGATATGGCCGCCGACATGGCAGCCGCTCCAGGTTGCGGGCACAGCTGCGGCCACGGGCGGCGCCTTGAGGGCCAGATCACCTGCGAGCGCGGGGCCGGCGGTAACAAGGGCAGAGCTAACAAGCAAAAGCTTTTTCATGAAATTAAATTCGGAATTCCAGAACGACGGCAAAATTTCCCGAAAAACTATAGCAAATCGCAACTTGGAGATGTGTGCCTGTTTAGCAACACCGACCATTTTTGGTGACCGGCCATAGTAGTGTCCAAAAGCGCACAGAGCACGCTGCCGTCAGCGTTCGCCGGCCAGGGTGAGGGCGCCTTCGAGCGCATTTTCCAGGATCTCGTCCGACAGCTTCGTATCGTTGACCGCGCGCGCCATTTGCAGCGAGCCGACCATCACGCCGTAGATCGCCATCGCCTTGCGCCGCCGCTCGGCCGCTGATCCGCTGCGCAGACGCCCGGCGATCAAAACAATGATCCGCTCGACATTGTCAGTGAAAACTTCCTGCGTCTTTTGCGGATGCCGCGCAATCTCGGCCACCATCGCGGCGGTCGGGCAGCCGGAGCCCGCGTGATCGCGGTGCCGCACCGAGAGATAGTCGCGGATGCTCTCCTTTAAACTCTCATTGCGTTCGAGATTGCCCTGAAGCCCGCGGTCACGCCGCTCGAGCGCGTCGGTGAAAACGGCGCGAACCAGGTCCTCCTTCGACTCGAAATGCACGTAGAAGGCGCCATTGGTCAG
This sequence comes from uncultured Alphaproteobacteria bacterium, assembly GCA_963788885.1. Classification (GTDB taxonomy): domain Bacteria; phylum Pseudomonadota; class Alphaproteobacteria; order Rhizobiales; family Xanthobacteraceae; genus Bradyrhizobium. Next base: position 740,565 of record CAWBIR010000008.1, read on the forward strand.
GCCCGCGGCCGACATGATGCCGGCGATGCCCACGGCCGCGACGCCGCCCTCGCGAAATTGCCGGGAAGCCACATCGACGATGTGCTGGCGCGTCGTTTCCTTATGTCCCTTTTCGTATCGCATTGACGGACCTCAGGTTTTGTTGGCCGGCGGCGATCCCGCCACAAATTCGTGATGGCGCGTGCATTGCATTACCAACATAATAGTGCAGTATGATCGTAATTCAATAGAAATCGATGCCGGCGGCCGGAAAAGCCGCGCAAAACAGGACCTGGATAATGGCGGTGGACGAGGCGGCGACGCTGGACGATATCGCTGTGACCACGCGTCCCGCGCCGGTCATGGCCCGCGCCGCAACCGGCAACCGAGCTGGCGACGCCCGCGCCGCGTTACTGACCGCGCCGATCCTGCCGACGCTGTTGAAACTGGCGTTGCCGACCGTTACCGTGCTGGTGGCGCAGACCGCCGTGAATATCGCGGAAGCCTATTATGTCGGGTTTCTCGGCACCGATGCGCTGGCCGGCGCGGCGCTGGTGTTTCCGGTCTTCATGCTGATGACCATGATGTCGAACGGTGGCCTCGGCAGCGGGGTCGCCTCGTCGGTGGCGCGCGCCGTTGGCGCCGGCCGGCACGAGGACGCCGATGCGCTGTTGTTCCACGCCATCGTCCTGGCGCTGATCGTCGGCGCGCTGTTCACGCTCGCTGCCGAATGGGCCGGACCTTTGTTGTATCGCGCGCTCGGCGGCCACGGTGAAGCGCTTGAAGCCGCGCTGCGTTACTCGAACTATCTGTTCGCAGGCTCCATCCCGGTATGGGTTGTCAACTTGCAGGCCGCGGCGCTGCGCGGCGCCGGCAACGTCAAGGTTCCTGCCTTGGTGACGCTGGTCGGCGCCATCGTGATGATTCCGCTGTCGCCGCTTTTGATCTTTGGATTTGGGCCGATCCCGCGGCTGGGTATCGGCGGCGCAGGCATCGCCTTCGGCCTCTATTATTGCGGCGCGATGCTGTTCCTGCTGCATTACATGGCCTCAGGCCGCGCAGGCTTGGTGCTCAGGCTCGTGCGGCTTCGAAGCGCATTGTTTGCTGACATTCTCAAAGTCGGGCTGCCGACGTCGTTCAATGCGTTGTTGACCAATCTCACCGTCATCCTGGTGACGGGAACGGTCGGCCTGTTCGGCACCACGGCGCTCGCCGGATACGGCATCTCCTCGCGGCTCGATTACATCATGATCCCGCTGCTGTTCGGGGTCGGCACGGCAACGCTGACCATGGTCGGCGTCAACATCGGCGCGGGCCAGAGCGCGCGGGCGAGACGGATCGGCTGGGTCTCAGGGCTAGTGGGCCTCGTCCTCACCGGCACGATCGGTCTCGTCGTGGCGCTGTTTCCGACGGTCTGGCTTCATCTCTTCAGCCACGACGCCGATGTCGTCGCCGAAGGCGTGGCTTACCTTCGCGTCGTAGCACCGGCCTACAGTGCGCTTGGCTTTGGTTTCGTCGTCGCCTTCGCCGCGCAGGGCACGGGTCGCGCGCTATTGCCCCTTATCGGCTCGACGGCGCGAATCCTGATTGCGGCCGGCGGCGGCTGGATCGCGGTGACTTATTTTGGCGCGGGCATGTCTGTATTGGCCGCGATGGTCACGGCCTCGCTGATCGCCTACGCGACGCTCTGCACCATCGTGATGTTGTCGGATTCGGTCTGGAGAGCCGAACCGCGTTAAGCGTTCACATCGCGCGGGAAATAATGGGAGGGAAAAAATGAAAAAAGTTTTTGCTGTTGGTCTTGCTGCACTTCTGTCGTGCCTGATCCATGCGGGGTTTGCATCCGCGCAATCCGCCATGCCGGCGGTGCCGACGACGAAAATTCTCGCGATCGGGACGTTGAACCCCGGCGTTGATTTTGCTCAAGCCCGCGCGATTTTGCCGACCGAGATGCGCGAAACCGCAAAGCTCTATCTGGATGGCAAGATCGACCAGTGGTACTCGCTTCAGGAACGCCGGGGGGTGGCTTTCATCCTCAACGTCACGGATGTCGCCGCCGCCCACGACATGCTCGAAAAGCTGCCGCTGGGCCAGGCCCATCTCATGAGTTTCGAGCTGATCCCGCTCGGGCCGCTCAATCCGCTTCGGCAATTGCTGGCAACCACCCCGGGCGCGCAGTGATGCGGCGGTTCCGCGCCGCGCGAGTCCTCACCAGCCGAAAATGCCTTTGAGCCCGGCGTAGATTGACGCGCCTGCCGAGGCCGCGATCCCTATCAGGGGGCCGATGGTACGGAGCAGGTCCTGTATCGTGCGCGCGCGGCGGCGAAGCTGATCCTCGCCGACGTGCTGGCCAAATAGTCCGGCAATCCGGTAGGCGACGGGATTGGGCTTGCCGCCGTGTGACATGGTTTTCGGCAGCACGTCGAAAATCAGCGAGCCCAGAAGATTTCCGGTCACATAGGCAAGCGCGATGCTGGCGACGTATTCCATCACCTCGCGCCATTCGACCCAGCTCGCCGGCAGGATCGGAACATTGTCGTTGATGCCGGTGACCGCCAGCATGCCGAGCACAGCCAACGATGCCGTCAGAGCGCCAACGAGAAACGCGCCGATCCCGATCTTTTCGCGTGCATAGAGCAGAAGGCCGAACGGCAGAGGAATGACAACCGATGCCAGTCTCAGATAGAGCGGGGTCACATTCAGCGTGATCGTGATGAAGATGTGAGCGGCGACCAGCAGGAGAATAGGCGCCAGCACATAGATCAACGCGCGAACGACGGCATATCGAACCGGCGAGCGGGTCCGCGCCAGGCTGGTGTTGACCCGGTCAAGTCTGTTGTGGAGCCGGTCCAGTTCGGATACCAGCCGCTGGATTTCGAGCATCACCGGCCGCGCGACGCGCAAATCGCGCGCGCAGTGCTTGCATGCGATCGCTTCGTCCTTGATGGATTCGGCGCAGAAGGGACATTCCATCAGGCTGACGGGCGCCTTTTGCGGCGCTCCCACTTCTCAAGTTCGGCGGTGGCCTCGGCCAATTCCTGACGCAGGATGTCGCGTTTGCGAACCAATTCGTCCCGCTCGGCAACAAGCGATTCCGGGACGGCGATGTCGCGCCCGCAGGTGGCGCATACCAGTGCCGATGATCTGTGGTCGCTTCCACAAAACGGACAAGTCATGACTAGTGCCCACTTTCCGAAGTTCGTGCACCACCTCAGCACCCACCTTTCACGAACTTCGGAAAGTCATGGGCACCAGCAAACTTATGATTCTAGTGCCGCTTGCTATTTGAAGTTCCTGGATCGAATTCGCCGCTCTTGGTGCAGGAACGTCAAATAGGCGGCACTAGCCTCAGGGCGAGACCTTCAGCACAAAACTCGTGCTGCCGCTGCGCCCGTCCGAATCCTTGATGTCGACCCTGATCATGTGATCCCCCGGTGGAAGTTCGGCATCCGGCATGTCCAGTCCAGTAGCTCCCACGAACGATCTGACGCGTTCTGTCAGATCGACATTCGGGGTCCTCAAATAGATGACCTTGAGCGAATCCGGAACGATTTTGGCGCCGCCAAACGATTCGAATTTGAGCTGCAAGTGAAGCGGCGAGTGGTTCGGTTCTTTCTCTCCGACGACCTCGATCTTCGGTCCCCTGGTGATGCCGCGGCGATCGGCCGCGATAGCGCCTTTCGGCGGCGGCAGTTTGGCCTCTTCCTCCGAAATCAGGAGGTGGGTGGCCGCCAAAGACGACGCCGGCCCCACGACGACAGCCCAGACGAACAGCAATGCCAGACAAGCAATTCGCAACATCATTCCCCTCAAACCCGGTTTACGTCCAAATCCTCACACAGGTCAGCGCGCGCCGCCATCCCCAATGATCGTATAGGGCGCCCAGAACAATGGATGCGCGTAGGCAAATTCGGTTTTGCCGTCGGCGCCGACATAGCCGGGGCCATCCATCAGCGCCACCATCGCGAGCCGCAGCGCTTCCGCGCGCGTCAGTTTCGGATCACCTGCTTGCCGCTTGAAAAGGTCGGTGACGAGTTCGCGCGCCGACTGCGAATGAACCGACCAATTGGTTACGAGCAGTGCCCGCGTCCCGGCATAGAAGAACGCGCGCCCGAGCCCCGAGGCCGCTTCGGCGCCGGCTCCTTCGCCCGCGCCGGTGTTGCAGGCCGACAGCACGACCCAATCGGCGTCGAGCTTGAGCGTCAGCACTTCCTCCATGGTAAGGAGACCGTCACCTTCGACGCCGGCGACCGCAGGCGCCGAAAGCGCCAGGGCCGGTTGCGTCAAGCCGTTGAGTTCGCCGGGCACCAGCCCGTGTGTCGCGAAGGCCAGGACCTTGAAGCCCGAGAGATCCATTGTCTTGACGGCTGCCTCATTCGCATCCTTGCCAAGCATCAGGACCTTCGAAGGATCCGCCTGCAATGCGAGCGCAATCGATTTCAGCTCTTCTGCCGTATCCGGCAGCCGCGGCAGCATCGCCAACTCCGCGCTATCGACGCCCTCAAGCTTCGGACTCGAACGTCGCTTGAGCGGCACGCCACGGGTCGCTGTTGCCGTTGAAGCGTCGGCCAGCTTGATCGGCTCCTGTTCGTGGGCGGCCTGTTCTGCCTGCTCGGGACTGAAAAGCGGGTCGCCGAAGCCGATCAGTTCGTTGCGTCCCGCCTTGCCCGGCGGCAATTGTCGCAAGGTCCGCAAGGCCGCCGAAGACGGGACGTTGGTGACCGCATAGTTCCGCGCCAGCCATGGTACCGCGCGATAGCTCGAAAACAGGGGATCGTCGTTGCTGTTGATCTCGGCGGGCGCGGTCGGCAACAGCGACAACGGCAAAAGGCCGAGCGCGCCATTGGTGACCACGATCAGGCTTTTCGATTTCTTCCAGCCGGCTTCGACCGGCTTGAGCAGCAGCGAATACAGTTCGTAACCCAGTTTGACGTCGAAAGCAGGAATATCGGAAATCATGGCCGCTTGCGGTTCGAGCGCCTCACGCAGCTGGCGAACCTTGCTCTGGATTTCACCGCCGGTCGCCTTGATTTCCGCGAAAGCGACCGCTCCCTCTTTCGGCACCGCCCACACAAAGCTCGCATCGCGTCCGAAGTAGAAGGACAGCATCGCCTCGCCTTCGGCCAACGTTGCCTGAACCTGCGCCACGCTTGGCGGTTTGGGATCGACCAGATCGGCATAGGATGGGAAGCGCTTGTTGATTTCGGCACGTGCCTGGTCGCGCTCCCCGCGCAATTTCTCGATTGAGGCGTTGACGGCCTTCACGCCCTGCGGGTCCCGTTCAGTCGAGGGAAGCGCGAGAATATTGTTGAGCAGGCCAAGTTGTGCGCCGACCTGTTTGCCAAGATCCTGCTCCTTGCGCACGAGTTCGGCGAGCGCCGGATCCTTGATGGAGGCGCGAGCGCCCGAGGCATTCAGCGCCTGTTGCACCGAATGACTACGGATGGAATCCGCAAGGCTGAAGGTATCGACGGCCCCACCACCGTTGCCGGCTTGCGTGTTGGCCAGAAGCTTGATGTAGGCTTCGACGACTTGCTGCAACTGCTGGCTCCGCGCTGCCACGACGGTTGCGTCGTCATCGTCGGTGTTGTCGCGCGCCGCCGCCAAAAGCACGGGCAGCGCGAGGGCGAATTCGCGGACCGCATCGCTGTCTTTGCCTGCGCGCATGAGCCCGACTGCCAGGATTCCACGAGCGGACGCGGCATCGAAATGCTTTTCGCCGACGCGCGCGATTTCGCGTTTCAGCAACGATTGCGCGGCCTCAAGCCCTGCCTGGGTCTGCCCCGCAGCAAACATGGCGCTAATGCGCGATCCATTCAGTTCGAGCACCAGGCGGCGCTGCGGCTCCCATTTCGCGATCGCCTTGTCGAGTTCGGCATAGACGGCGGCAGCTTCCGGCAGTTTTCGCTCGAAGGTCAGAATGGCGCCGAGCTGCGACAGCGTCGAGGCGCTATATTGGGTGTCGTCGCCGATGTTGAGCGTGCGGTTGATGTCGAGCGCGACCCGTGTCAGCCTTTCCGCCTCCTCGTAGCGGCCTTCTTCGACGAGGATATTGGCTAGGCTTCTGATGAACGGCACCGTTCGCGGATTATACTTGCCTTGCCCCTTGAGCTGCGATTGCAGGACACTGCGTACATCCACCTCGGCTTCTGCGAGCCGGCCTTGCTTTGTCTTCATGCGCCCAACGTTGAGGGACTCGTTGTCGGCAAACTGCCGCAGCTGGATTTCAGATGGTGCGTGCGGAAACTTCATGTCGGGGATGGAAGCCAGCTTCCAGTCGCGCGACTTGGCGTAGGCCGCCTCAGCTTCTCGAAACTGGCCGCGCGCCTCGAAGATCACGGCACGTATGGCTTCGATCTCGCCTTCCCAGGCGCGTCCGGCTTTCGCATAACCCTCACGCCAGCCGGGCAGGCCGCTGGTGCGGGCTTCCTGGATCAGAGCCAGGCTGCGGCGCATGTAGCCCTCGGCCTGCGGGATATCTCCCATCTGAACGAGGACCATGGCCGCGATCCGCTGTGCATTGAACATGTATCCCTTTTGTCCGGGCCGGTTGGCATCCGTGACCATGAATTGGGAGACCTGAAGAGCCCCTTTAACGTCGCCCAGCGAGAGCTTCTGAATCGTGATGAACTGCCGGATGCGTTGACCGAAAAAGCTGTCGCCTGAGGCGGTCGTCAAAGACAAAGCTTTCTCGGCGTCAGCCAGCCCCTCCGTGTTGCGGCCAACTGCGGCGCGAGCGTTTCCGCGATCATAGTAGAATTGAGCAAGATCGGATTGGGATAGATTTTTTCCGGGCTCGCTGTCGGCATCGGCCTTCAACTTCGCAAGCACGGCGGCGTCAGGTTTCTCGCCGTCGAGGATGGCGGCGATGTCGCCGATCGTGCGCGGTGGCGGCACGAACCCGGCCGGCAGCGCGTTGCCGGGAGCCGCGATTTCCTCTTTCGGCTTGCCGCTCTTGTACATTTCGATTGGAACGTTCGCCCTGCCGTTGGCAGCATTGAGCGCCGCAATCACACAGGCCTTCACTTTTGGGGTCGCGTTCTCGCGGCATCTCGCGAAATTGGCTTCTCCACCGCCGGACGCCCGCATGCACGCCATAACGATGGGCCGGCCGACGCTCTCCCGGCAGTTGGCGATCGCCTGTTCTTTGGTGAGGGCGGCGCCGGCGCTCCCGCTGGTCGCGACGAGAGCCAGGCTAGCGATCACTCCAGCCGCCAGCGCGGTGGCCAGATCGCCTTGTGGTCTCAGGGACGCGGAGGGGATGTTGAAAGACTTCTGCATCGAAAAGCCTTACAAAAAATGAGTTCAAAATATCGGCCCTGAAACGGGCCAGCTTCCAAACCGGGTCAAACGTTGAAATATCAGAGGCGGCAAAAAGGCAGTCTGCGCAATTTTGCGTTTAAAATGATGGATGTAAAGCCTGTTCGACCAGGGCGTCCGACCTGAGACGTGTCGCGACGTGGTTCGATCCGGTTTCGGCATGGTCGGCGGTCCACGAAACCGCGGGTTAAAAAAGGTTATCGGGTCATTTGCAGGTTTCTAAAAGCCCGGTAGCAAGTCGTTGACTACGGTTAACGAGTGCGCTGGATCGCCCGCCCAAGGCGGTGCATCATGGCGGCCATGGCAGGCAGCATCTGGACCACCGAATTTTTTGACTGTCCCAAATGCGGGCTGGGCTACGCTGCGACCAAGGAGCAGCATTCGGCCCGGCATTCCGGCAGCTTCGCCTGCGAAGTCTGCGGAACCAAAGTCCATGAGTGGTCCGGCAACCACGATTTCTTCGATTGGAAGATCGACCAGCCGGCAGCGCCCGTCTTCGGGAAACGGTGGGCCTAGTGTCCCGATTCCGAAGTTCGTATCCTTTCGCGGAGACAATCCGCTCCTAAAACAGCATCATTCCGCCGCCACAAACGGGTCAGTGCGCTTCGCGATGACCTGACGGAACTGTGCTGCGAGATCGTCGCAGTAACCAGCGAGCCCCTGATAGAGCGCACGGTCGGCCACGCTCTTCGCCAGTTCGGCTGCCGTCTTGTAGTTCGCCGCCTTGAGCTCGTACTTTTGCAGTTTTTCCTGAAGATCACTCGACACTGACGCCACTCCCACTCGACTTGTACAAGCCTTGAATGGTTGCCCGGCGGCGGACCGAAACGATGACTGACATAAGGCAATTTTGCGGACGCGATACGGCTCGCGTTTGACGTGGCTTCGCGGCCACACTACCCCGCCGCGCGGCGGGGCATGACGCCCGGGAGTTCGTCGGCAGCGACCGAGGCTGGAACCTGCATCAGGACGGTGCGGCCTGGAGACGCGATCTCGATGCCGGATTCCTGGAAGCGGCGCTTCATGCGGCGGTTGAATTCGCGCTGCACCGGCCAGCGTCCGCTGTCGGAGCAGCGGATCTGGCCGACGATCGTCGCCATCGAGCCGTCGATCTTGTCGACGCCCCACAATTCGAGATCGCCGCGGATCGACATTCTATAGTCGGGTTCTTTTCGCATCTCCGCGACGATGTCTTTGAGAATCTGACTGACGCGGTCGGTGTCTTCCTTGTAGGCGACGCTGACGCTGACGGCGGCGTTCCCCGCGCCGCGGCTCGCATTGGTGATGGTCGTTACCGCGCTGAAGGGAACGATGTGCACCGAGCCGTCGCCGGCTCGCAAGGCGAATCGTGCGGATCGAGACGTTCTCGACATTGCCGGTGAGGCCCGCGACGCTGACGTCGTCGCCGACCTGCACGCCGTTCTCCAACAAAAGAAACAATCCGGTGATCAGGTCCTGCACCAGCTTCTGCGAGCCGAAGCCGATGGCGATGCCGACGATGCCGGCGCCGGCCAAGAGCGGCGCGACATTGACGCCGATTTCGCTCAGCGCCGGTGAGGCCGACCACCGTGACGATCAGGCACAACAACGCCGTGCGCAGCATCGGCTGGAAGGTGCGCAGCCGCGCGGCGCGCGCGTAGTGACCGTCGCGCGACAGCGCGTTGATCTGGCGATCCAACAGCGCGTTGGAGATTTCCCAGATCGCGGCGGCCACGAGAGCTGCGACGGTGATAGTGGCAAACGCGGACAACAGCCGGCTGCCGATCTGGCCGCCATAGAACCAGACGATGGCATCGACGCCCCAGACCTCGAGAACGGCAACGAAGCCGATGAAGGCGATGACGCTAGCGACGATCCTTCTCAAGACAGGGAGATAGCGGTTGGCGCGGGTCTCGAGACCGGGGAAGCGTTGCAGGATTTCCGGCCGGATCGAGAAGCCGCGATCGATCAGGCTGACCGCCACGACGGTCGCAAGCCGCGTGATCAGGATCACCGCGACCGTGCCGACGAAATATTGCAAGAGCAGCGAATAGCCGTTGTGGATGTTGAGCGCCCACACCGCCCAGAGCGCGATATCGAGCGTGATGGCAAGATAGTGCCACACGGCGGCGAGGCGATTGCGCATTCGGACGGCGACGCCTTCGCTGGCCTTCTCTCTGGTGGGCGCGCGGATGAGGTCGGCGACCTGGGCGCGGCATTGCAGGATGATGACGACGATGAAGAGATGCACGATCAGCATGACGAGGCGCAACAGCGCGGCAAAACCGCTGCGATGCAGGCCGAGCAGCAACGCGACATTTGCAAAGGCGATGCCCGTGACCGCGACCGCGACGATCCGCCGGGTCCAGATCTCGATATAGGCAGCGGTTTCGGCGCGCATGCGCAACAGGCCGAACGGGCCGACCAGTGCCCGCACGGCGCAGATCAGCCCGCGCGACAGCGCATAAGCATTCACCACGGCCAGGATCACTAGCCGCGTGGTCGGCGTGTTGCCCAGGCCCGTGCCGAGCAGCATCGTGGCGACGCCGACGAAGACGACGACGGGCAGCAGTTCAAGCACAAAGCGTCCCAGCACGAAGGGCAGGCGGATCATCGACTGCCAGGCGCGGGCGAAGCTCAGCCGGCGGTGGTGCCGTTCCTGCTCCGCCGTTATGTCCATCGACGAGGAAGGCGGATCGGCCATCGCCAGCATCTGCGCCGGCGCATTGACGGCTTGCGGAATCCGCGCTTCCAGAAGCGCGACCGGCCGCCTGATCAGGCGGAACACCAGCCATTCGGCGGCGAAAGCGCTTAAGAACACCAGCGCCAGCTTCCAGGCGATGTCGAGCAACTGGCCGTACGCTTCGGGGTCATTGGCGGTGCGGAGGAACCACCAATAAAACGCCTTGAAGCGCGTCAGCGTGCGCGCGACATCCGCAACCTGGCGCGAAATCTCGCCGACCTGATCCGACACCGTCGCCAGGAGCTGGGCGCCGAGGCTGTCTTCGGTCAGCGGGATCGCGGATTGCTTTTCCGGCACGGGCGTGGCCTGCGACGACGCATTGGCAATCGCCCGCAGCGTCTCGATCATCTGCGCGCGTTTCTGGTCGTCCTGGAGCGTGTCGAGCGCCCGCTTGGCCTGTTCCGGCGTCAGCACCTCAGGCTTGTTCGAAGCGACTGGCGACGCGTCACCGGCCGGCAGGACACTCGTCTGGGCGAGAGCGGGGGCGGCGAGGAGGCTGAAAACGAGCAGGATGGCACGAGAGAATTTTTTGCGACACGAAAGCCTCTTTTTGAATCTGCGGCGCGCAACCCCGGAACCGGAGAAGTGCTGTGCTTGCGTGATGTCGGAATGTCCTGTTTCGCCGCGACCATGTGTCAGAAGTTTGCCGACGTGACGGCATTGTTTTGGCATTTGCACTGTTGCGCGCGGAGTTGAGGCGCTCCGGCCATGGGCGCACGGCAGACGCGGTGATCGCGTCGCTACAGCATCATCTTGTAACCGATGTGCGACGGCTCGAAGCCCAGCCGGTCGTAGAAGCGATGCGCGTCCGTGCGTGACTTGTCGGTCGTCAGCTGAACGATCCCGCAGCGCTCGCGGCGGCATTTTTCGATCGCCCAATCGAACATCGCCTCGCCGATCTTCTCGCCGCGCCGATCGTTCGAAACGCGAACGGCCTCGATCAGGCCGCGCTTCAGTCCGCCACGCGCCAGCCCCGCGATGAAGGTCAGTTGAAGCGTCCCGACAATCTGGGTTCCGTCTTCCACGACCAGCAGAAACTGATTGGCATCCGCGTCGATCACGCGAAAGGCATTCAGATATTGCTGATGGCTTTCCGGACCGGTCAACTCCCTCGACGCGCCCAGCATGTCGTCCGCGAGCAGGCGGACGATGGCCGGCACGTCGGCTTCGGTGGCGCGGCGAAATATCAGCTCAGTCAACGGCGATCCCTGCGCGGAGGTCTGCGCCAGAATTATTTCTGGAGATCCGCGGTGCGCAAGCCCGATCCGCCGCCCAGGCATGAGCGGGCGGCCTGGATTTCGGCCTCCGTGGCGCCGTGGCTTCGTGCCCAGGCTTCGGCGGCGAATTCCGAATATTTTGCCACGTAGAAGCGCACCACGGTGCATGACACGCGATGAACCAGGTTTGGTCTCTCGCCCGCAGTCGCCACTTGTCCCAGCGCCATCAGTATCGACAGCGCCGCAATTGCTCGCGTCAACATTTCCGCAAACCCCAAACTCGAAGCCCACCCGGCGAACGAGAATAAGATGATTCCTTTCGTTGCGGATATGCGGACTTGTAAGCCAACGCCGGTTTTCTCGGACCTGTGTTGCGGAGGACACGGCGGAGCCGCGGACCGGGGTAGATCCGCAGCTCGCGCGCATCGGCTACTGCGAAAGTTTGACGAACTTCGGGAACTCGAGCTTTCCTTGTGCAATCCTGGCCGGCCAGACTGCAACCTGCTTGGCGTTCTGCCACTGGAACACAAGGCCTGAGACGTAGCCGGGGCCGGACTTGATGCCGTGGGTGAACTCGTCGTCCTTGCCGTAGAACTCGATGTTGCCGATCGTGCCTTCGAACTTGGTCTTCTCCATCTCCGCGACCATCTTGTCGGGATCGGTCGAGCCGGCGCGCTGGATCGCCTCGGTGATGATGTAGACCTCGTCATAGGCGGTGTAGCCGGTATAGGCCGGCGGCGTGCCGAACCTCGCCTTGAAGGCCTGCGCGAAAGGTTTTGTCTTCGACGTCACCGCAACGTCAGGCGTGGCGACCGCGAGCGAGGGCACGCCGTCGGCCGCGCCATTGGTGTCGTTCCAGAAGGTCGGGCTCAGCGCCTGTGCCGAGATCCCGAACATCGCGATCGGCACCTGCTGGTTCTTCCACTGCACGGTCGGTTGTACGCCGACATGCGAGATGCCCGTTACAATTGCATCGGGCTTCTTGCCCTCGATGTTGTTGAAGATCGGCGTGAAGTCGGTGGTGTCGGGCGAGAAGCGGATGTGCTCGACGACCTTCATGCCGGCCTTCGGCAGGCAGGCCTCGTAGCCGATGTCGAGCGGCTTGGTCCAGGCGGCGTCCTCGCTCATGATCGCGACATTCTTGAATTTGAGCTGGTCGACCAGAAGCTCCTTGGCCGCATCGCAGACGAGTTGCGCCTGCGCGGCCGAGGTCAGATAGCCGTGGAAGGTGTACTTGTTCTTGTCGTAGTCGTTGTGGATCGCTTTGGTGATCTCGTTCGAGGCCGCGCCGGGCGTGATCAGCGGCATCTTCAGACGCGCCGCCCAGGGCTCGAGCGCCAGCACGACTTCGCTGATATAGCTTGCGATGACAGCGGAGACCTTGTCCTCGCTGACCGCGCGCTGAAAGGCGCGGACCGAATCCGCCGACGAGCTCTTGTTGTCATAGGTCACGATCTCGATCTTGCGCCCGAGCACGCCGCCCTTCGCGTTGATCTCGTCAGCGGCAATCTGCGCGCCGCCCGGCGTCGCCGCGCCCGCAATCGATTGGACCTCGGCGATGACGCCGATCTTGATCGGATCCGCCGATTGCGCGTGGGCCGCGAGGTTAAGAAAAATCGTTGCGGCGCCCGCAAGAAGAGCGCTCGTGCCTGATGGCTGCATCATTCTCTCCCTTTTGTATTTTTGTTTTCTTCGCTGCGCCGCGGCAAACGCAGCGCGTGAGCCAAGTCTATGCTTGCTGTTTCGAAGTTGAAAGCGTGACGGACCGCGGAATCGATAGCGCGCGCCCAGATCTGCATCACGCCCGGACCCAAGCAGGTGATGTTCGTCGGCGAAACGACTTTCCGGGCGCCTGCTCGAACGACTGAGCCGCCCTCGGCGGCTTAGTCTGCGCCTGGCTCCATGCCCTTTGTCTTAAACAACGCCTGGGCCGACGGGCCAACCAATGAGGCGATCAATGCCTTGGCGGCGTCGCCGTGTTGGCTTCCTGAACCGATGCCGGCGGCGTACACGGTGTAGTTCTGAATTTCCTTCGGCAGCGGTCCGACCAGCGTGACGCCGGCATGCGGCAGGATCTCGCTGATCTGGTGAATGCCAAGCTCGGCCTGGCCGGACTCGATGTAATCGGCGACGTAGCCACCCTGCTTGAGCTTTTCCTTCGGCTTGACCTGATCCGCGATGCCGAGGCGTTCGAGCAGCTTCTCGACATAGATGCCGCTGGAGCCGCCACTTGCGGGATCGATGAAGCTTACCGATTTGGCGTCGAGCACGGCCTTCTTGAAAGCCTCGACGGTCGAGATGTCGGGCTTGTTCGCGCCGGTCTTCACCATCACTCCGACGCCGACGCGCGCGAGGTTGGTGCGGCTGCCGGAAGTCACCTTGCCCTTGCCGGTGAGCTGGTCAACGGTCTCAGGGGTCATCACGACCACGTCGAAAGTTTCGCCAGCCTCGATCCGCTTCATCAGGGCGCCGACGGTGTCATTTTCGACCGTAACCTTGTTGCCGCTTGCCTTCTCGTATTCGGGCAGCAGCGCCACCACGGTCGACTTGAACGCGCCGGCGGTGAGCAGCTTCAGCTCGGCGGCTTGGACAGCGGTTGTGCAAAGGGCACCAATAGCGCCAGCGAGCAGCAGCATCTTGTATCGCATTTTTTTAGTTCTCCTGACGATAGGCCCCACAAGGGGTCGCAGCTCTTGAGGAGCTTCGGCGCTTTTATTCGGTGGTGTGGATCGCTTCAAGGCCTCGTCAATCTGCAGCCAGCCAAAACCTTGATATCGCCCCCCGCCGGTGGCCTGGTATAGGTGACGGTGTCGGTATTGCTGCCGCAGTGCACGGTAACCCTGAGATTGATGTTGCCTTTCTTGTCTTTCGAGGCCTTGAAGAACACTCTGAAGATCATGACCGACGGCTTGCCGTTGATCGTGGGCCGATTCAAATGAATGCTCACTGGACCGCGGTCCCAACCTTCGCGATAGCTGTCCAACACGTCCAGACTTATCTCCTGATCCACGGTGTTTTCAAAGTGGAGGCTCGCCTGGTCTTCAGCTTTGGACACACCGGCACCGATCATGGTCGCAATAACAACCGATGCGGCTGCCGCTATCAGTTTCATATTCCGAAAAGTATCGAACATCAAAATATCCTCCGTTGAAAATTCTTTTCGCCAATACGTCGCCAGGCACGGCCGCGCGGTTCAGGGCCTCGGTGGCATTTCTACATATGCAATTCGTTTGAGTGAACGGCTCGGTCCCGGTAGCCTTCATGGCATCGAGGCTGCTGCCATCAGCTCTCTTGCGAACCGAAGGGATCAATCGATGATTTCACAGCAGATGAAAGCGCTGGTGCTGACAAGCCACGGCTCGTCGCTTCAGGCCAGCTCGGTCGACCGTCCGGAAGCGGCGCCAGGACAGGTGCTGGTTCGCATCAAGGCGAGTGGCGTAAATCCTCTCGATCTGAAGATCATGAAGGGACAAGCGGCGCACGCCCGACACCCGCTGCCGGCCGTCCTGGGCATCGATGTGGCCGGTGTGGTCGAAAGCGTAGGGGCTGATGTTACGGGCTGGAAGCAAGGCGACGAAGTCTACGGAATGACGGGCGGTGTCGGCGGTCTCCAGGGCTCGCTTGCCGAATTTGTGGCCGCGGACGCCATGCTTCTTGCGCCGAAGCCTCGGAATCTGACGATGCGGGAAGCAGCCGCCGTCCCGCTCGCCTTTATCACCGCCTGGGAGGGACTTGTCGATCGAGCCGGCGTTAGCGCGGGCCAAAAGGTCCTCGTTCACGGCGGTGCGGGCGGCGTCGGGCATATGGCGGTTCAGCTCGCGAAAGCATTCGATGCGCAAGTTTACGCCACCGGGTCGGGCAAGGATCGGGCGTACATCGAAGGACTTGGCGCCGTGTTCATCGATTACGCGCACACGCCGGTCGACGATTATCTTGCGGCATACACGGCGGGCAGGGGGTTCGATCTCGTCTATGACGCCGTGGGCGGCGCTGTGCTTGATGCGTCGTTCAACGCAGTGGCGCGTTTCGGGCATGTCGTGAGCGCACTCGGCTGGGGTACGCACGCCCTGGCGCCGTTGTCGTTTCGGGCGGCCAGCTATTCTGGGGTCTTCACGTTGCTGCCGCTATTGACCGGCGAAGGGCGCGCACATCACGGCGAGATATTGCGTGAGGCGACGAAGCTCATAGAGGCGGGGAAGGTGGTACCTCGCCTCGACCCGCGTCATTTCGACTTCGAGACGACAGAACAAGCGCACGCGCTCGTCGAATCCAGAGCGGCCGCGGGCAAGATCGTTATTGATGTCGGCGGCTGACCAGAGAGGAGCAGACATGCCGAAGGCGTCGGTTCTTGGCGCCTAAAGCAATATCCTTAAGCAGTCTTCATCAGCCGGGACGGCCAGCCGATGCGGACGAGCATCCCGTCGGGCCCGGATATGCCGACCTCATAGAGGCCCCATTCGCGGTGGCGTAGGACGCCACCCGGACGGATAATCAAGTCATCCACCCTTGCGGCGATAGCGTCGACCTCGGGGGTACGGATGAAAACGCCGAAAGGATTGTTCTCCTCCGGCACGCGCCACGGACCGTCGCCTGCCTGAGTAAGGTGCACCTCGCAGCCCCAGCCGTTCATGATGATGTAATTGCTGTCGCCGCCCGTGCGCGCGAACCCCAGGCGTTCCCAGAAAGAAATCGCTGTCTTCAGGTCGTTGCTGGGAACGATGGCGAAAGCGCCAACAGTGTCAGGGATCGGCATCCGTCTACTCCATGAACATCAAGAGATACAGCATGAGAGATCGTATCTGCAATTTTTTGCGACTGTACGAAGTACGCAATAATTTCTTTGTGGTTGTACAAGGCCCGCTCCCAGCTCTTGGCCGACGCCGGGACGATGTTCTTATTCGTCCGCGACCTTGACCCACACCTGCCCCTGTTCGACGCGGGCGGGATAGATGCGCAACGGCCGGCTCGCCCAGCCCTGCGAAATGCTGCCGTCGTCGAGATTGAACGACGCGGCGTGATGCGGGCAAACCAGACGCCCGGCGGAGAGGTGCCCGTGGCTGAGATCGGCCTGCTCGTGCGGGCAAGCCCGCTCGCAGGCCACCGCGCGTCCGTCGGACCAGATCAGGATGAGCCCGACGCCTCTAAGACTTCGCGCAGACGATGCCTTGGCTGGTCAGGCGTTCGAGCGGGCAGGCGAGCGTCCATCCCCGAGATTCTGACGACTTTTCGTCGGGCCTACCCACCGAGATAGGCCTTGCGTACGTGTTCGTTCGCGATCAGCTCATTGCCGGGTCCGGACAGTACGATCCGTCCGCCCTCGAGCAGATAGGCGTGATCGCACATTCCGAGCGCGGCAAACGCGTTCTGTTCGACCAAGAGCACGGTGGTGCCGGCCGCCTGGATGCGCCTGATAATTGCGAACGTCTGCTCGACGATGTTGGGTGCCAGGCCCAGCGAAGGCTCGTCGAACAGGATCAGGCGAGGCCGCGACATCAGCGCGCGACCGATCGCGAGCATCTGCTGCTCGCCGCCCGACAGGGTGCCCGCCGCCTGCTGTCTGCGTTCGGCGAGGCGTGGAAAGTCGGCGTAAATCCGGTCGCGATCGCCAGCGACTTCCGACGTATCGGTGCGGAGATACGCGCCCATGTTGAGATTTTCTTCCACCGTCATGTGCGGAAAAACACGGCGGCCCTCCGGGCAGTGCGCAATGCCGGCGGCGAGAACCCGCGGCGGCTTGGCGCCGGTCATGTTCTTGCCGTCGAAGATGAGCTGCCCGGAGCTCGGCGGCACCAGCCCCGAGATCGCCCGAAGCGTCGTGCTCTTGCCGGCGCCGTTGGCGCCGATCAGCGCCACCAGTTGCCCGGCCTTGACGTCAAGCGAAATCCCCTTGAGTGCGGCGATGCCGCCATAGGCGCAAACCATGTCGCGGATCTCAAGCATGCACCGCAGCCTTTCCGAGATAGGCTTCGATCACGGCCGGATCGTTTCGGATCAGCTCCGGCGGACCTTCCGCGATGATGCGTCCGTAGTTCAGGACGACGATGCGGTCCGAGACGCTCATCACCATCGGCATGTCGTGTTCGACCAGCAGGATGGTCACGCCACGGCTACGGATGTTGCGGATCAGCTCGACGAAGGTGTGCGTCTCCGAAGCGTTCATGCCGGAGACCGGCTCGTCCAAGAGCAGCATGGAAGGATTGGCGGCGAGCGCCAGCGCAACCCCGACGAGCCGCTGCTCGCCATAGGACAGCGAGCCCGCGAGATCGTGGATGCGCCGGCCGAGCCCGACCCATTCGGCGAGTTCGTGGGCCTGCTCGCGCACCTTTCGTTCGACGTGACGCGCACGGGGCAGGCCAAGGATCGCCTGAGAAAGATGAACGCGGCTCTGACGGTGCAGGCCGATCAGGAGATTGTCGTACACGGTATCGTTGGGGAAGACGCTGGTGCGCTGGAAGGTGCGCACGAGGCCGATATCGGCGATCTGATGCGGCTTCAATCCGTTGAGCGGCGTGCCGCGGTAGCTGACGCTGCCGTGCGTCGGCGCCAGGAAGCCGGTCACGATGTTGAAGGCCGTGGTCTTGCCGGCGCCGTTCGGTCCGATCAGGCTGACGATCTCGCCCTCGTCGACGGCGAAGTTCAGGTCCGCCAGAGCGACGAGCCCGCCGAAGCGGATACCGACGTGCTCGACCTTCAATGCGGGGGCCTGCGCCGTCATCACGCCGGCTCCTTCGCATCGTGCTTGGCGAAGGCAACTGGCTCCGGCGCGGTGACCCCGCCGCGCCGTCTTGATTGCAGCCGCGCCAGCGACGGCACGATGCCTCGCGGCAAAAGAAAGAGAATGACGATCAGGACGCCGCCATAGGCGATCCATTGCGCTTCAGGCGCCATGATCGGCCGCAGGAAGACCGGCATCAGGCCGAAGATCAGCCCGCCGACGATCGGGCCTGCGAACGATCCCTTGCCGCCACTGATCACCATGATCACCATGGTGACCGTGTTGATGAATGCGAAAACTTCAGGATCGATGATGCGGATATAGTGTGCGTAGAGGCTGCCGGCCGCACCCGCGATGGCCGCAGAAATCACCGCCGCAAGCGTCAGCGTCCGCGTCACGTCGATGCCGACGGATACCGCGAGCGTTTCGTTTTCCATCAGGCCGCGCATGGCGCGTCCGAAATGCGAGCGCACCAGGCGCGCGATCAGGACGTAGGCGGCGACCGCGACCGTGAGCACCAGATAGTAGTTTTGGAGCTTGGTCCGCATCACCAACTCGCCGAAGCCGGGCATCGGAATTGCGATGGAAGGAATGTTGTTCAGCGCCAGCGGTCCTTGCGTCAGCTCGATCCAGTTGAGCGCGACCAGCCGCACGACTTCGGCAAAGGATATCGTCACTATGACGAAATAAGCCCCGCGGACGCGAAACGACAGGCGTCCGACCAGGTAGCCGCATAGTCCGGCAATCACGATCGCCAGAAAAAACCCGGCAATCGGCGGCCAGGGCTCATGGACGATGTGGAAGTCGCCGAACAATCCGACATCGAAACCGAGCGAGGTGAGCGCGCTCACATAGGCGCCGATACCGAAGAACGCGACGTGGCCAAGGCTCAACTGGCCGGTGAACCCCAAGAGCAGATTGAGGCTCATCGCGGCGATGATGAAGATGCCGGTCGTGATCAGCGCATTCATCAGATAGGGGTCGCGCAGCCACAGGGGCACCGAGGCGAGCGCCGCGATCGAAAGAACCGTTGCGATCAGCTTCATCCCACGCGCTCCGAACGCGCGAACAGTCCGGTAGGTTTGGCGATCAACACCGCGATGATGATGACAAAGCCCATGGCGTCGCGATAACCCGACGACACGTAGCCCGCGCCCAGTTCTTCGGCGAGCGCAAGAATGAATCCGCCGATGACCGCACCTGTGATGTTACCCAATCCGCCGAGGATCACGATCGCGAATGCCTTGACGGCGGCGAGATCGCCCATTTGCGGAAAGATCACATAGACCGGGCCAAGCAGGGCGCCGGCGGCAGCCGCAAGGCTCGATCCGATGGCGAAGGTCGAGGTGTAGATGAGATCGACATTGACGCCCATCAGCGACGCGGTGTCGCGATCCTGGAACGTCGCCCGCATCGCACAGCCGAGCTTGGTGCGATTGATCAGAAGGTAAGTCGCGACGATCAGGAGCGCGGCGGCCGCCAGCACGAACAGCCGCAGCCACGACACCGAGACCGGTCCGATGACCAGCGGCTCGTCCGGGAAGGGGGTGGCGACAGACTTGGCGACACCACCCCAGATCCAGAGCGCGCCGGACTGCATGGCAATCCAGGCACCGATCATGACCAGCATGGTCGTATCGATGTCGGAGCCTCTTAATGGTCGCAGCAAGGTCAGCTCGATGACCGCGCCGAGCGCCCAGCCGGCGGCGACCGCAACCGGCAAAGCGAGGAAGAAGTTCATCCCGAGTTGATTCACGACGATAAACATCATGTAGGCGCCGAACGTGTACAGCACGCCGTGGGTGAAGTTCACGACGTTCATGATGCCGAAAATCAATGTGAGCCCGATCCCGAGCAGCGCGTAGGTGCCGCCGAGGACGAGCATATTGACCAGATGTTGCAGAAACTCGCTCAACGAAAATTCCGAAAGCTAAAAGGAAAAAGGGCGAGGGCGGTTTAACCGCGCCTCGCCCCGTTATTACTACAGTATTACAGCGACTTCATACCGACTTTGCCGTCGCTGATCTCGATGAGATAAACGTTCGGCTGGCTCTGGCCGCTTTCCTTTCCTTCCGGACCGGACTTCTTGAACACGATGTCGCCGTTGAGACCCTTGACGTCGATCGACCACAGGGCCGCCTTGATCGCTCCGGCGTCGGCCTTGCCTGCCTTTTCGATCGCTGCCGCGGCCGTGCGGATGCCGTCATAGCCACGGAAGCTCTCGGTGCATCCGGCGAAATCGAAGCCCCGCTTCTTCCATTCGGAAATGAAATATTCGGTCGCCTTCGGATTTGGCGTTTTCTCCGGGAACCACGGCAGGAAGGTCGTCAGATGCATGGTGCCGTTGGCCGCAGCACCCGCCTGGGCGATGATCTGATCCGGATTCTGCGAACCGCCTGTCGTGATGATCTTCTTTTTCAAGCCCAGCGCAGCGGCCTGCTTGAAGATCAGCGTGAGTTGATCGACCGCTGTGGTGATGATCAGCGTTTCGGAATCGGAGCCCTTGATCTTGGAAAGCTGCGCGCTCATGTCCTGCGCGCCCTGATCCATGGTCTCGACCAGGCCGACATTGATGCCCTTTTCCTTGAACATCTTGCTGAAGTCCTCGGCCGTGCCGCGCCCCCAGTCGTTGTTGATGACCAGGAAATCGGCTTTCTTCAGTTCGAGCTTGTCGACGATCGGCTTGAACGCTGCGGCTTCGACGGGCGATGGCGGCGAGATGCGGAAGATATAGGGATTGCCGCTGGTGGTGATCTTGCTCGACGAGGAGGTCTCGACGACCATCGGCGTCTCGTATTCCATCAATTTCGGCATCACGGCCAGCGTGAGGCTGGAGCCCCAGGCGCCCATCATCACCGGGACCTTGTCGCGGGTGATCAGCTTTTCAGCGACAGCGGCGGCTTCGGTCGGATTGCTCTTGTTATCCTCGATCACGAGTTCGATCTGCTTGCCCAGGATGCCGCCCTTGGCATTGATCTCGTCGGCCGCAATCTTCGCGCCGTTGACGACATAGGTGCCGGAAGCCGCAAATGCCCCGGTCAAGGGCTCGTTCACGCCGATCTTGATGGTTTCGGCAAGTGCGGT
This sequence comes from uncultured Alphaproteobacteria bacterium, assembly GCA_963788885.1. GTDB lineage: Bacteria > Pseudomonadota > Alphaproteobacteria > Rhizobiales > Xanthobacteraceae > Bradyrhizobium. The sequence continues at coordinate 761,602 of CAWBIR010000008.1, forward strand.
GCCGCCAACAAGTGCGGTGCCGCCTAAAAGGGTAATCGCCAGTGCAGCCGTCGAAAGATGTCTGATCGTCGATATCATGGTGTCTCCCCGCTCTCATATTGTTGGTTTAAACGTAGTTTCGAACATTGCACCCGGCAGGCAATTCCGTCGATCAGTCTATCCATTCCCTTGGGCGTTGTGAGCGAAGCAAGCGCGTGACATACGCGCGCACCAAGCCTGCAAACAAGACAATCGCTCGCCCACAATCCGTGGAATACGAAGCATACTTCGCATCTCGGAGAGTGCAAGGTTCGTACCGCGGGGAGAGGCGCCGCATGGGGAGATGTGGCGAGGAATTGGCATTTGCCCAGGGATTTCAATGGCCGGGCGACCACGCAGGCCGCATTCCCGTGCTGGCGCCTCTAGGTTGTCTCCGCCACGGCCGCAATCCGTATGCTACGGTACTCGTGGCGGATCCCCGCCTCGCAGGGAGAGTGCAATGAAAACCCATTACACAATCGCATTGGCAATGCTTGCAGGTTTCGGCCTTGTCACGGTCGCGGTGCAGGGACTTCATGCTCAAGCCAAGCTGAGGCCCGTCTACCAGATCACCGAAGTCGAAATACTGAATCCGGAAGCGTATGCGAAGGACTTCGCCTCGAAAGCCGCGGCCGCGGTCAAGGCTGCCGGCGGCAAATTCCTGGCCGTTGGTGGCAAGACCACGGCACTCGACGGAGAGCCGCCAAAATCCCGGATAGTTATCTCGCAATGGGATAGTATCGAGCAAATCAAGGCCTATCGCGACTCGGCCGCCTTCAAGGAAATCCAGCCGGTCCGCGAAAAACTGGCGAAAGTCCGCACCTACGCCGTCGAAGGGCTTGCGCAATAACGATCCGATTTTACCTAACGAGCGAGGCCGCCCGCGTTTGGCGGCCTCTTTTATTGAGCTCGCGGCCGCGGATAACCAAGAATTGTCTGTCTCCGGACGCCTTGCATCGCTATGTCGCTGTTCCCAAATCATCTTCGAAAGACCAGGCATGACGGAACAGACTTTGGCGGCGCCGATCGAGAATGATCTGGAGCTGCAACGCGGCTTTTCACGCTACCAATCTTGTGTGGTAGCGCTGCTGGCGTTGGTCCAGTTCACGATCATCCTTGACTTCATCATCATGTCGCCGCTCGGCGCGATCATGATGCCGGCGTTGAACATCTCTCCCGCGCAGTTCGGCGTGGCGGTTTCCGCCTACGCGTTCAGCGCGGGCATTTCGGGCGTGCTCGCGGCCGGTTTTGCCGATCGCTTCGACCGCAAGCGCCTGTTGCTGTTCTTCTATGCCGGCTTCACCGTCGGCACGGCGCTTTGCACGATCGCTCCGAATTATCATGTGCTGATGCTGGGCCGGATCGTGACCGGCCTGTTCGGCGGCGTGGTCGGCTCCATCGTTATGGCGATCGTCACCGATCTGTTTCCGCTGCGGCTTCGCGGCCGCGTGATGGGCTATGTTCAGACGGCGTTTGCCGCCAGCCAGGTGCTGGGCATCCCGGCCGGACTGTTCCTCGCCAATCGCTGGAACTGGCATGTCGGTTTCGGCGCGATCGTGGTTCTGGCGATCGCCGTGTTCGTGTCCGTGCTCATCCTGATGCGGCCGGTGGACGGCCATTTGCGTGACCGGCAGCATACCAATGCGTTCGCACATCTGTTGGCAACCGTCAGCGAGCCGAATTACACGCTGGCTTTCGCCGTCACCACGCTGCTTGCGACCGGCGGCTACATGCTGATGCCGTTCGGCAGCGCCTACACCGTGCACAATCTTGGAATCGGGTTTGACCACTTGCCGACGATCTATCTGGTGTCGGGATTGTTCAGCGTCCTCATCGGCCCTCTGGTGGGCCGGGCCAGCGATTCCTTCGGGAAGTTTCCGATCTTCGTTTTCGGCACGGCGGTGTCGATCGTCATGGTGCTGATTTACACGAACCTTGGCCAGGTCGGGCTGACGCTCGTCATCGTCGTCAACGTTCTCTTGTTCGTCGGCATCTTCTCGCGAATGATTCCGTCTCAAGCGATGATGTCGGCAATTCCCGCGCCGCATCAGCGCGGCGCATTCAGTGCTATCGGCGCCTCGCTGCAACAGCTCTCCGGCGGTCTCGGTTCGGTGGTCGCGGCGATGGTGGTTGCGCAAAATGCCGACGAATCGATCCGGCATTTCGACCGCCTCGGCTACATCGTGATCGGGACCTCGCTAGTGGCGCTGACGCTGATGTATTTCGTGCAGAAGCGCGTGGCGCAAAAGTCCGGCAAGACCGTCATTTGAGGTGATCGGAAACGAACTGCGGCCCCTTGTCTCCGCCCGTGCCGCAATCCCTATGCTACGGTAACCCCTGTGGCGGATCCTCGCCTCGCAGGGAGAGTGCAATGAAAACCCATTACACAATCGCGTTGGCAATGCTTGCAGGTTTCGGCCTTGGCACGGTCGCGGTGCAGGGACTTCATGCTCAAGCCAAGGCGCCCGTCTACCAGGTCACTGAAGTCGAGATGCTGGATCCGGAAGCCTATTCGAAGGACTACGTCCCGAAGGCAAGGGCCGCAATCGAGGCTGCGGGCGGCAAGTTCCTTGCTGCCGGCGGTAAGACCACGGCTTTTGATGGAGAGCCGCCCAAGTCCCGCATTGTCATCCAGCAGTGGGACAGCATCGAGAAAATCAAAGCCTATCGCGATTCAGCCGCCTTCAAGGAGCTCATGCCGCTCCGTAACAAGCTGGGAAAATTCCGCACCTACGCTGTCGAAGGGATCGCCCAATAACGCTTTGATCTTACGTGACGACGAGGCCGCCACGATTGGCGGCCTCTTTCATGTCGCCCTCAGGCGACGAGCGCGGTCAGCATCGGCGCGTTGGCGCGGCCGAATTCGGACACGGGCACTGGCTTGCCGAACAGATAGCCCTGCGCGAGTTCGACGCCGGCAGCGCGCATATATTCGAGCTGATCTTCGGTCTCGATGCCTTCGACGGTCGTGATGATGCCGAGCCCCTTGGCGAGCGCGAGCGACGAGGCGACCACCGCCTTGCAGTCGGCGCGGCTGAGAATGCCGCGGGTAAAGGACTTGTCGATCTTGATCTTGTCGAACGGGAAGATCGTCAGATAGTTGATCGACGAGAAGCCGGTGCCGAAATCGTCGAGCGCGATCGACAGGCCCAGATTCTTCAACTGCCGGATCGTCGTCAGATGCGCTTCCTGGTTCTCGAGCAGCGAGGTCTCGGTGATCTCGAGCTCGAGCCGCTCCGGCTGCAGGCCGGTCTTCACCAGCGTCGCCAGGATGATCTCGAACAGGTTGCCCTTCTTGAACTGGATCGCCGAGATGTTGACGGCGACCTTGACATGCTCGGGCCAGTTCGCGGCGTCCGCGCAGGCCTGCGTCGAGGATCCATTCACCGAGCGGGACGATCAGGCCGGTGGATTCGGCGAGCGGAATGAAATGGTCCGGCGGGATCATGCCCTTCTCGGGATGCCGCCAGCGCACCAAACACTCGACGCCGATCAGTTCGCGGGTCTTGATGTCGACCACCGGCTGATAGTGCAGCTCGAACTGGCGTTGCGCGATCGCCTCGCGCAGCTCGCGCTCCGCCGACTGCTGGGTATGGACGATCTCGAGCATTTCGTTGCGGAACAGGCGGTAGTCGTTGCGGCCCGATGACTTGACGCTGTAGAGCGCAAGGTCGGCGCGCTTGAGCAGTTCGCCGGGCTCGACGCCGTCTTCCGGCCCCATCGCAATGCCGATCGAGGTGCCGACGGCGACTTCCTGTCCGTTGAGATCGAAGGGCGCGGAAATCGCCTCGATGATGCGAAGCGCGAGCGCCACGGCGCCTTCGCGCTGATCGGCGCCGCCTTCCTGGATGATCGCGAATTCGTCGCCGCCGAGCCGCGCCAGCACGTCGGTGTCGCGCACGGTGGATTGCAGGCGGCGCGCCACTTCGCTCAGCAGCTGGTCGCCGGCGAGATGGCCGAGCGTGTCGTTGACCGCCTTGAACCTGTCGAGGTCGATCATCATCACGGTGACGCTGCCGCCGTTGCGCTTCAGCCGGCGGCTCGCTTCCTCAAGCCGGGCGTTGAATTCGGCGCGGTTGGCGAGCCCCGTCAGCACGTCATGCCGCGCCAGATGCACGATCTCGGCTTCGGCGCGGCGGCGCTCGGTGATGTCCTCGATCAGCGTGACCCAGCCGCCGCCCGCCATCGGCTGGCGCGTCAGCATCACGAATTTGCCGTTCAGCAACTCGTCGATCCGCGAGGCATCGGGCGGCAATGCCATCAGTTCGGTAACCCGGGTCTGGACGGCGGCATCGTCGAGCTTCTTCATCAAGCCGCGGGAGACGCGATCGGTCAGGATGTCCCGAAGCGGCGTGCCGACCTTGAGCAGATGCTCCGGCATGCTCAACAGCTCGACGTAGCGGTCGTTCCAGACCGTCAGGCGTTTCTCGCCATCGAACATGCACAGGCCCTGCGCCATGTTGGAGAGCGCGGTCGAGAAGCGCGTGTTGATCACCTCCAGTTCGGAGGCTTTTTCGGCGATCAGCTTTTCGTTCTGCTTTTCGGCCGTGACGTCTTCATGCGTGGTCAGCCATCCGCCATTGGCCATCGGCTGCCGCTTGATCGAAATGATGCGGCCGTCGGCGATCTTCTGGATCTCGTTGGCCTGTTTGACGTTGACCTGGACATAGGCATCCACGTCGGTCGTGAAACCGGTGCCGTTGTCCTCGCGTGCCTGCAAGATGTCCCGCAAGGCCGTGCCTGGCTTCACCTGATCCTCGGTCAGGTGGTAGATCTCGGCATAACGCGCGTTCGCGACTACCACGCGCTGGTCCGGACCGAACAGGCAAAGCCCGTGCGACATGTGGCGAAGTGCAGCCGTAAAGCGCGAATTGGTCAGCTCGAGTTCGGCGGCTTTTTCCTCGATGAGTTTGGCCTGCGCGCGTCGGGCGGTGACATCTTCATGGATGCCGACCCAGCCGCCGCCTGCAATCGCGGTCTTGACAATGGAGACGATGCGGCCGTCGGCGAGGTAGTTGGTCGCAACGCTCTTGCCGGTTTCCGTCAACTCGCGGCGGAATTTGTCGACGAAGCTGGGGACGTCGAAGTTGCCACGCCGGCCGTTCTCGGCGGAAAATCCCACAATGTCGTAGATGCTCACGCCCTGGCGGACGAGCCCGGGCGGCATCTGATAGATCTGCTCATAGCGCTCGTTCCACACCGTCAGCCGGCCGTCGGCGTCGAACATCGCTAGCCCGCTCGACATGTTGGTCAGCGCCGCATCGAAGCGGACATTCTGGCGCGAGATTTCCTCGTTGAGCTGCCGCAGCGCCCGCTGGCTGCGGTCGAGCCTGATATGGTAGCGGATCGCAAAGCCGAGGCCGATCAGGACCGCAAGCGTGACGACCGAGGCAACGACATGATAGGCCGCGCGGTGCTGGCGATACTCGCTCAGGATAGAGTCCTCGGACAGGCTCACCGTGAATGTCAGTGGAAATTGGTCCGAGGCGCGGTAAGAGACCAGCCGGACGGTGCCGTCCACATTGCCGGTGCCCCAGAAGTGGCCGGCGGGCGCGTTCGCAAGCGCAGGCGTAAGCCCCTCGCGGGGGAGCTTTCGGCCGACGATGTTTGTCGAAAACCCTTGCGCCGCAAGCGTGACGCCGTCCTGGTTACGCATCGAGATGCCGCCATGCGCGCCCAGGTTCGCGCTTTGGTAAAACGGCGCGATGAAATTGGGATCGATCGAGAGCGTGATGAGGCCGGCCGTCGAGCCGTGCGGATTCCGCAACCGGCGCAGGAGCAGGATAGACATGCGATTGGTTGTTCGCCCCACGACGGGGTTGCTGATCACCAGTTCGTCGTCGATGGCGTGCAACGCCTTGTCGACGTGTGGGCGATCGCCAAGATAAGGCGGAGGACCGTTCGTGGGCAGCGTCGTGGCTTTCGTATAGCCGTCGGCGCCGATCAAGGTCAGCAGGATCGCGTCCCCGCTGATCAGCGCGCTCTGTTCAGCCCAATTGCCCAAATCGAAGTGATCGGGGTCGTCCTCATAAATCTTGCGCAGGAGCAGCAGCGTGCGGTCGAAACGGGCCAGCGTATCGACGGTGTTGTGCTCGAACAGCCGTACCAGGCTGTCGGATTGCTTGATCGCTTCCTCGATCGCCTTCTCGCGCTCGAGGGAGGAGATATAGGCGGCGACGAACCAGCTCGCGGCGATCATGACCAGGCCGGCAATAGCGGCCGGCTGCAGGAGTGCCCGCATCCAGAGCAACCATTTGCCGCGCGCGATCATTTTCGAAAACGCCCCCAGGGAAATCGCCGAAACACGAATGCGTGTTATCGCCGCAGGCGGGCTTAAACCGTGTTTACACCGGTGTAATTCCGCGAGGCGTGGTTAAGGGCGATCAAACCTGCCGAGGTCGTAAAGCCGGCGTTTACCACGCCGGTCTGGTGGCCAGGTCCTTGCGGTGGTGGTTGCTGCGGCGCAGCGCTAGTACTGGCTGCGATCCATCACCGGCACCGGCGCGCCTTCCGCGGCGACCGCAGCCGCCTTGCGGGCGGCCTCGATCATGTATCGCACTTCCTTGGCGTTCAGGAGCGCCTTGCGGACGTTACGATCTTCCACGGTCGGGTCGAACGTGATGAGGCGGTTGCAGTGAGGGCAATTGGTCTGGAAGTTCGGCCGGACGCGTTGCGCGCGCTCGCGGAAGATCTGCGAGCACTTCGTGCATTTGATTTTGACCTTGTCGTCGATCATCAGTGCCCCCTCGAACGAACTCGAAGCTTCCAATCTACACGGCAGGTTTTAAGGGCACCTTGGAGCCTTTGCTAAAACTTGAACGAGTGGCGAGGGGCGACATCGCCGGAAGCGACGTCGAGGCGTCGCCGGTTTCTGCCTTTGCGAACCCGGTTTTGATTCAAATTGCCGCCGCTAAGGTTTCCGCAACCGGCAACGCGGCACGGCTCTCGCGATTTAATAATGCTGTAACCGGGTATGGCAGAGTGTGTCCATGATGACGCCGGATACCAAACCAAAGCGACTCTATCAGCGCGTTCGGCCCGCAAGCGGCGAGGCTGCGAAGGCGCAGATCATCGTGGGTCCGAAGCTTCCGGTGGTGGCCTGCCGGCTGGTCGATTTTTCGCGGGGCGGCGCATGCCTTGAGATCTTTCCGATGGTGCCGGTGCCGGACCGGTTCGAACTGCTCCATGGCCGGGTGCGGAAGAAATGCCGCGTAGCCTGGCGGCGCGGCATACGCATCGGGGTGGCCTTTTAGGCTTCGGCAAGGAGCCAGCAAGGAGCCAGCGAGGCCCGACAGGGCCTGTGAAGCCCGCACGAACCCGCTCGGATCGCCTTCGGAAGCATTGCGGGGCCCGCTTTGGATCGATATTGATACCCCCATTAAATACCGTTACCGGGGCCTTTTGCCCGGCTTCTCTGCTTTCTGGTGCCGGCCTCTCGCGAAGCCGGGTGCGTTGTTTGTTTTGGGGATGGGGTGATGTGGGGTCTTCTGGCGTGGCTGGCGCTGCTGGCCGCAACTGTCGCGCTCGCAAGCGAGGCGTTTCATTTCGACCTGACTTCCATCCCGGCCGCCTTCCAGGCCTTTTCGCCGACGCAGCAGGTCGCGGCGATCCTGATCCCTCTGGTTGTGCTCGCCTTGATCGCTTCCACCCTTTACCAGGCCTGGCGCGTGGCGCGCGAGACGCAGAACTCCCGCGCGCTGCTTGCAGGCGTAGCCAGCGCGAAAGGCGTGCTTGCCGCAGCCGGCGCCGCGCAAAAGGATTTCGACGCCGCCGTTTCGCATCTCTCCACCAGCGATCCGGAAGATGCGCTGTCCTCGATCCACAAGCAGCTCTCCGAGTCCGAGGCACGGCTTGCCTTGCAGCGCGGGCGCAACGAAGCCACCGACATGAAGGAGCGGCTGGAAGAAGTCCGCCGCCGTCAACAGGCCCTGCGCGAGCAGATCGGCGAAGTCGCCGAAAAGCGCCGCGCGATCGAGCCGGTGTTCGAGGAATTGAAGGACCGGCAGCGCCAGCTCGCCCGTTCGCTCGACAAGATCGAGACCGACGACTGCAACAACAACTTCCTCGATCTTCTGAGGGAGTTCGACCTGAAGACGGGGCCGATCCAGGCGCGGCATCAGGCGTTGCAGGACGCCTTTGCCTCACTCACCCGTCTCAAGGATGCAATCGCAACCTCGCAGAGCGAGCTCGTGCAGTTGCAGGCGCCGGCGACCGGCGTCAAGACGCTGCTTGGCGACGTTCAGGTCGCGCGCGATCATCTGGTCAAGGCGATCGAGGCGCTGGAGACGACGGCCGAGGGCGAGGCGATCTCTGCGCGCGTCGCGACCCTCGATTCCGGCAAGAAAGACGCCGAGCTCAGGATCGCGCGGCTTGAACAGTCGTTCGGGGTGCTGGATGCGATCCGGCGTGACATGGCCGAATTCAAGAAGCGCCAGGAAGACCTCGCCGCGGCCTTTGCCGAGGTCGAGACCGATTCCGACGGCAAGAGCCTCAATGCGCGCCTTGAGGAACTGGATCAGTTCTCGGCGCAGACGCGAGGCCGCCTGCGCGCGTTGCAGGAAATATTGACGACGCTCAACCGCTACCGCAAAGACCTCATCCATTCGCAAAACGAACTGTCGCCGCTGCGCGCGCCGGGCGAGGGCGTTCATGCCGTGGTCGAGGAACTGGACAAGCGGCAGGCCGAACTCATGGCCACGCTCGAAGATATGGAGAGCAGCGGCAACCAGACGCTTGGCGCACGCGTGGCTGGCTTTGCCGACAACAAGCGGACGGCCGAGCAGCGTATCGCGGAAGTTCACCGGCTTTTCGCGCAACTGGAATCGATCCGCGACGAAATCGCGATCGCGTTCGCCGATCTGAACAGCGCGTTCAAGAAGTTCGTGTGAGTTTCTTTTCGGCTTGATCGCCGGGTCAGATATCTCGCCGGGTGATTTCTGGCTGGGTCGCTTCTCGGCCGAACTGGGTTCGCGCTGTCGCTTTGGCGCAACACTTAAACCCGATCAGGCTTTGGCCGAAACTGTGGCCCTGGAGACACGTCCGGGCCGCGTTGATCCAACTGATGTGGCTTAAAAGCCGAGCAGCGCGAGGCCGACCCAGCTAAACGCGAACAAACCGAAGGCTCCGACTGCGACTGAAGCGAAGGTTGTAATCATCTTAGTGACCGGCATGACGCACCTGTATTCGAAGTAACGAATGCACTGTGTCCTGCGATGCCAGCGCAATGATGGCGAGAAAATGCTCGCTCCAAATAACCGGTCGTTGTGGTAGTGCTGCAACATCATCCTCATCTTGCCCGCAAAAACCCGTAATCCAGCGGCCTAGTGAGCGAATCAGAACTGGTGTTTGGTTTTTCGAGTTCGCAATTTCGTCCCGGCGTTGCCGCGTTTTGCGATTTGTGAAATGGCTGGCAGCAGGAAAATCGGGCGCTGGAAAATTGGTGGGGTCCGGTGCCGCTATCGATCTGAGGTCCTTCAGCTAACCCGTTGGTCGCGGGCGACGCAGGGGACTTCAGATCGGTAGCGCGCATCGCGGGGGACCAAAGAATGTTTCATTTGGATTATGGCGCACGGGTGTTGGCAGCGGCGGTGGCCGCAGCCGCGTCCGTTGCGCTCGCCGCGGTGTGGCTGTTCTCCGGCGGATCCTCGCCGGATTTGGCGCGTGATTATGAAGATTGTGTCGAACGGATGCAGACGCAGAGCCTGCCTGTCGAGGAATTGAACGGCGGGCTTGCCGGCTGCGGCGCCCGGTTTGCCGGACGGCGCAAGGCGGACGGCGGCTACAGCTATTACGACTTCATGCAGGACCGGAAGTTCGACATCTCGGGCCCCAACCCGACGGCCGACGAGCGCAGGGCGATCGATCGCGAATACATCGCCTACCTCGAGGGGCAGCGGCGGGAAGCGATTTCCGAAGCGCTCGCCAAGCAGCAGAACGACAAGCTGCGGGCCGATATCGAAAGCTCGCGTCAGCCGGCCGGCGCACCGCTTTCGCTTGTTCCGGCCAATGTGCCGCTGCCGGTGCCGCGGCGTGTCGCCGAGCAGCGCGCAAAGAGCCAGCATTGTGCCGAAGACACGCTATCCTGCACGCTGTCCAAATTGTCGACCGCCGTGAAGGACGCGTTTGCGTCATCGCGGACGAAGAACTGAGGCCCCCGAATCTGTTTCACCTCTCCCCGCAAGCGGGGAGAGGTGAGGGATCAAGAGGGCAGCTCTCAATGCCTGCGGTCGCCGCTGAGCTCGCGGATCAGTTCGATCGGGTAGAACGGCTTTGCGAAGAAGGTCACGCCGTCCGGCAAGTCGCGCGCCGGCGGCCGTCCGGACATCACGATCACACGAAGGTCTGGATTGATCTCACGCGCGCGCTCGACCAGTTCGATGCCGGTCATCTGGCCGACAAGAGTGACGTCGGTCACGAGCAGCGCGGGATGCAGGTTTTTCAACGCCAGCTCCGCTGTCTCCGCGTCCTCGCATTGAATGACGTTGTAGTCGGTTTCATCGAGTAACAGCGCGATCATCTCGCGCTGGATCGGGTCGTCCTCGACCAACAAAGCGGTCGGCCGAAAAGGTCTTGATTGTCCCATCGTCCGAGCCTTCCATTTCCAACCGGTGTGTTTGCCTTTCCAACCTATGTTAATCCGGGGACGCCCGGATGGTTCGCGCGGAAGTCGCTGAAAAATCATTCAGTTCCGCACACGGAACCGCCGATCGTAACTTTTGCCCTCGAGAAAAAACAAAACCCCGGCCTCGTTGGTAGAGGCCGGGGCTTGGTTCACCGCCGCGTCAGACCAATATCTCGAACCATCCGTTGGCAAGACACAGCAGCGATACGTCAAATCCCGCGCCGCAGAAGATCGCAATTGTTTTCAGCTCTTCGACGCTTTCGATCCCCTGCACGCGCAAGCGCGTTGTCAGGATATCGACGATCTGGAACGCCAGCTGGCGCATCACACCCTAGTTTCGCCGGTGATGACAAAGGAAATAACGAAGCGCGAAGAAGGATGCCCCGGCCGAAGAGGCCGGGCGAAGTATGCGTTGCGGACGCCGCGTCAGTACGGCGCCGCGTTGTTAGTTCAAGTGATAGTTCACGCCGACGCGGACGGTCGAGCCGTCGAGGCGCGTACTCGTCTGCGCAAGCGCAGTGGCCCAGGGCGTGGTGACGAAGACGACTTGAGTAAGCGGGACCGACACCCGCGCGCTGCCAAGGTCATAATAAAGGTATTCGAACTTGGCGCTCCATTTGGATGCGAACATCCATTCGAGCCCGAAACCCGCAGTCCAGCCGACAGCGGTTGTTGACGCGCTTCCCGCGCCGGCGATCGGCGACACGATGTTTACGTTGAACCCCGGGAATGTCTCCTGAATGCTGAACGATGAGCCGAGATGCGCGCCGGCGTAGGCGAGACCGCCGGTGGCGTAAGTCAGGAGGTTCGGCGTGGCGAGATAGCCGACGCGCCCGCGCACGGTCCCCAAATAATCGAGGCGCTCCGTGAACGCCGCGGTGCCCCCATAACTGTTGTTCGGAAAACCGAAGGGCGCAAAGGACGAGGTCGTAGGAACGTTGGATGTTCCGATGCTTCCTCCAAGGGCCTGGATATCTGCCTCCAATCCCAGGACCCAGGCTGAATTGAATTTGAAGTTGTAGCCAAATTGGCCGCCGCCGATGAATTGGCTACCCGAACGGGAGGCGCTCGACGAGACGGCTACGGCAAGAGCATTCATCGTCGCCGGCGCACCCGCGTTTAAGCCGGCGGGATTGAACGAAACCGGCGTTCCCGTCGTTTCGAAAGAACCATCGCTGAATGCGCCGCCGGCATTGAAGCCGCCGTAAAAACCGGTCCAGCTCGGTAACGCGGCTGCCGCGGTGGGCACCTTGACGGGCATGTCTGCTGCGAAGGCAAAAGGCACGATACCAAAGAACGCCACCGCAGTCACTGTCGCTATTGCTTTTTTCATCGTAAACACCCCAAAACTCGAAATCTCGCGTCAGTACGGCGCCGCACCGATGTGATAGTTGAGGCCGACGCGAACGATGTGATCGCGCACGGTGCTGTTGGTCGACAGTGTCACCGGGCCGCCCAGGTTGACGTCTACGGTGCTCGAGATGCTGCCGAGGTTCATGTAGAGATATTCGGCCTTGGCGCTCCAGCCGCCCGACAGCATCGCCTCGATGCCACCGCCGACGGCATAGCCGGCGAGGTCCTTGGTGGTTCTCGGGTCGGCGAACGCGCCAGCTAAAATTACATGAATGGTTTCCCTGACGTGCCCAAAGGCGGCGCCGCCGGTGCCGTAGAACAGCGTGTTGTTGTAGAGATAACCTAGCCGTCCCCGCACCGTCCCGAAATAGTCGAGCTGATGCTGGACCGTGATGATTTCATTCACCGGCGGAACCGCCGCCAACCTGGGCAATGCAAAGCGCGGATGAGCAGACGGTGTCGTTCTGCGCGGTGCCCTGGAGATCGGCTTCGAAGCCGACGACCCAGTGCGGGCGGCCTGCCAGTTGTAGCCGAGCTGAACGCCGCCCAGGCCGCCCTTGGGCGTGACGGACGTACCTGGCTCGGAGGTGGCGAGGGACCCTGAAAGAAGAAGATCGGTCTGATTGTGGTCGTTGCCAAAACCATAGCCAACGTTCGGCACCGACATAGAAGCCGGTCCAGGAGAAGATCGGCGGCGGAACGGCGGCCATCGCATCGTAGGCGCTGACGGGACCGGCGGGCGGACCGAACCGGTAGTTCAAGCCAGCCCGGACGATGTTGTCGTGAATGTTGGTAGTCGTGGTAGTCGTGAAAGGGCGGGTAAGGCCGTGCGAACAGTGCCATTGAGTGCTGTCGCGGTGCTGCCGAGATCCATGTAGAGGTACTCGACCTTGGCGGTCCAGTTGCCTCCAAGGCTCGATTCCATGCCGGCGCCGACGACCCAGCCGAACTTGTTGTCGCTCGTGGAGGCGATACCCTCGAAGCAGGACGGCGGGCGGCAGTGAGATGAGCGTCACGAACTCAACCGAATGGTTGACATGCCCGTACGCGCCGCCGCCGGTCACGTAGAACAGGTTGTCGCGGTCGACGAAGCCGAACCGCCCGCGTATTGTTCCGAAGTAGTCGAGGCTCTGCGTGGCGGTGATGGTGTTGCAGAATGTTGCCAGGAACGTTGAAGCACGTCAGGACGCAGCTCGTGGCCTTTTGTGCGCTGCCTTGGAAATCGGCCTCGAAACCGACGAGCCAGTTCGGGCCGCCCTGCCAGTTGTAGCCGAACTGGACACCGCCAATGGCTCCGGACGGTGTCACAGCGGTGTCGGCGCAGTGGAAGAGTCGTCAATTCCGCCTGGACGGTGCAAAGTGCCTGGGCGCGATCGATGCCGACCCCGTAGCCGATGTTGCCGCCGAGATAGAAACCGGTCCACGAATAGTAGGGAACAGGCAGCGGCGCTACCTTCATCGGCATGTCGGCCATGACGAGCGTGCGATCGGGCGAGCTCGTTTCGATGCGGGTGACGAGCGGATAGGGCGAAGCTTGCGCGCTTTGCGTGGCCGAACCGGACGGCGGCCCTGAAGCTGGTCAACCTTCGCGCGCAGTCCGATGTTTTCCTTCTCGGCCTCGAGGCGATGGACTTTCGCGCGCAGCGCTGCGTTCTCCTTTTCGATGTCGGCCGTGCTGCGACCGTCTGCCGATTGCGCAAAGGCGCTACCGGCAAAAGAAATAAGGAAGGTGGCGGCGAGAGCCGCACGTGTCGCGCGGGTGGTCAATGAATTCGACATGAAACGCCCCCAATCGAAATCTGCAGCGAGCTTCCGCTCCAGCAAGCGGGCCGCCTTTTTCAAGAATCTGCGCAAATGAACGCGCAGGCATTCACGTCCGAGGGGGAAGAGAGATCAATCAACCGTACGGTTGAATCACACGTGGCGGGCGAACGATTGCCGCGAAGTGTGTCGCCGCCGCATCACTACCTTTCGGTTGAATGACAGGCGCTTGCCGGGCAGGCGCGAGGTCAAATCCCGGCAATCAGCTTGACCAGTTCGCTTTGCCGCCTGGTGCCGGTTTTGCGGAAGAGGTTGTGCAGATGGGTTTTCACCGTCGCCTGCGACACGCCGAGGAAATCCGCGAGCTCCTTCACGCCCTGGATTTTCGCCACGGCGTCGAGTACCCGAACCTCGCTCGGCAGGAGTTTATACTGCTTGGCGATTGCTTCCAGCGGCGGCGGCGCGTTCGGCGCCATCTTGCGGATGAACAGCGCCGCAACCGCGCGGTTCACCTGCCCGGCGCCCTGCCGCCGGCCCGAAGTCAGCGGCAGCACATGCGCGAGCCAGCGCGTTTCCTTCGAAGTGGAGAGCGGCACCTCGACGCCGCGCACACCGAGCGACGCGTCGCCCTTTGCTGCCAATGTGAGGAGATCGCCCAGTGCCCGGTCCATGTCCGATGCCACGAACTGAAGCGCTCCCTGCCGCTCGCGGACCAGCACGGCTTCTTCCAGCAGCTTTTGCGCCGGATCGTTCCTGAAGGCGATCGCGCCGCCCGCACCCACCAGAAATACGGCGGCCTCGACATGATCGAGCATCGTCGTCAACGCCTGTTCGGTTGCCTTGTACTGTTCGAACAGACGGCCGATCGCAACGGCGCGTTGCAGATGCGGGACCAGCGCGGCCATCCGATCGCGCATCGGCTCGCTGACTGCCACTTCCGTCCAGACGTTGATGAGGGAGGTGCGGGTAATGCCTTTTTCCAGGTTCACCGCAAGCGCGTCCTCGATGCCCTGCGGTTGAACCCACTCCTTATAGAAGCGGGTTTTGATGAATTCCGATCTTGGCATGATGTCGTAAGTGTTCATCACCACGCCGTCATCGACGAACGTCGCTGCCGGAAACATCGGATTCATCGGCAGGTATTTCTCGAAATAGAGCTGTGTGTATTTGGGGTCTTCGTTGAAGAAATAGAGCGCCTGCGAACTCTGCAGCGCGGCGTCATGCCAAAAAAGAACGCCGGAGTGGCCGCCGACATAACGGCAAATGCTGGCGAGTGCCTGCTGCCATAACGCGGGCTCGATCGCCGCGTCGTAGATCTCCGCGATGACGGCGGACAATTCGATCAGTTCCGAAACCACTTCGCGCCCAAATCATTCCCGGAGCCAAAATGGCAATCCCCGAAGGACGCCAAACTCCCCAACCTGCAATGGCAGACATACTAGGCGGCGTGATTTCCTCATGTCTGTGGCGCAATAGACACATCAAGATACAATCAGACATCAAACGTAACGTTCGAAGAGCGCCCGTTTTGCCGGGCAGTGGCGGCCGGAGTTGCGCGGCCGCTTCCGTCGATGCAGGGACGATGTCAGGGCTGTGACGCTCGGCTGCGTCCGGAGGCGAGCCAAGCCGCAGCTGAACGTTCGTTCATAATTCTCGTGTTTTCGGCAACGGCGGTGCTTGCTACCCTTGATCGGGTGCCCACATCAGGAGGCACTTAGGGAGGGCGAGAGGAATTCCATGAAGAGCTTTTCATACGTTCTGGCCGCGCTGGCCGCGATCGCGTTCGCAATGCCGTCAATCGCAAGCGCAAAAGAAGCCAAGCCAATGAAGAAACCGATGATGCATCATCATATGCACCATCACCACCACCATCATATGCACCATCACCACAAGCCGATGATGGGCAAGAAGATGTAATCAGAAAATGGCCCCTTGATCGGGGCCATTTTTTTGTTGAGCGCTAGTCGGTATCATTCTTCGGCGCGCTGTCCGGCTTCGTGCCGCTCTTGGCATTGTCCTTTTTCAGTGCGCTCTTGTTCCTGGCGTCTTTCGACTTTGCACTCTTCTGGATCTCGCCTTTGCCTGGATCCGTGCTCGCGTTGCCTTGCGTAGAGGCCGAACTCGGCAGGTGCGCAGTGTCGTTGCGCGAGGTCTGCCTTTTCCGAAGGGAGGGTCTCGCGGCGGGATCTGTTCATCCGACGAGCCATTGTAATTCGGCTCGCGCTCGGTGTTGTTATCCAGGGCTCCTTTTCCGAACGGCGGATCGCGCGGCGGTACCGGATAAGAAGTTTGCGCGATCGCGGCCGTCGCAAACGCGGCAGCAAACACCGCCGCCAAAACAATCTTCTTCACGATCGTCTCCGTGATAATGCGCTGCGCACGACAGACAGCGCGTGAAAGGAATCCGTTTTCCTACCACCAATCACGGCCGACGAAGTCACCCATTTTGTTGCGCGTTATTTCAGCGGCGGTCCGGTCGTCGCGAAATTCCGTTCCACGTCTCGCCGTAGATCATGTTGCCACGGGCATTGCGCCAGATATCGGTCTCGCTCGGCCGGTGAAAGGTGTCGTTTTCCGCGGTTCCTTTTCCGAACGCCGGGTCCCGCGGCAGGAGGTTTGGGTCCGCGGTTTGCGCAATCGCGCCTGCCGTCAACGCGGAAGCAAACACTGCTGCCAAAAGAAATGTTCTCATGATCGCCTCTATGATTTTCCGTTGCACAGAATCGCCAACGGATACCTGTCTTCGCAGCTCGATTTGAGGTGTTTTCGCGAGGCTTCAAGGGGCCTTTCGGCCGTCGACCATCACGAACTCGGGAAGGTAGCGCTCAGAACGGCGAGGCGGTAAAGCCGAGCGGCTGCGTCACGTCATACGACGCTTTGGTGAGCGGCGCGGCATAGGTGACGGTGAGCGCACCAAAGGGCGAGGCCCAGGTCAGGCCTGCGCCGACCGAGGTGCGTACCACGTTGGAGTTGGCGAGTTGCAGCGACTGCGTCGAGCCCGGAAACGTCGTCGGCCCGTTGTAGCGGAACACGCTGCCGGCATCGACGAAGGCAAGCGCCTTCAATCCGTATTCCGCGGGCAGGCCGGGAATGTTGCTCTGTAGTTCGGCCGTGGTCGCCCAGTACATGCTGCCGCCGACATTATCCATGGTGGTGCCGGGCGTGAGATCGCGCGGACCGAAGCCATACGGCGCAAAGCCGCGCACCATCGACGGGCCGCCGAAGAAGTTGTCGATCAGCGGCACCTGGCTGCCGCCAAAGCCCGTGATGTAGCCGCCTTGCGCGCGCGCCAGAGACACGACGTCGTCGTTGATCTGGTGATAATATTTGAAATCTTCGGTGGTGCGCAGAAAGCGCACGTCGCCGCCGAGGCCTGCGAGATCCTGGCGAAGCTGCGAAGAGAAGCCGTTGGTCGGCGCCTTCGGATTGTCGAGCGTCGAATAGGTCGCGGTGTCGCCGACCGCCGAGACCCATTGCGGTCCGGCGGCGGCCGCCGACTGCACCACGATTGACGGTGGGGCGGCGAGCGAGGCGGGGTCGAGCGTGATCTCTTGGCGCGAGATCGAATAGCGCCACTGCACGCCAAGCTGCTCGGAGATCGGCGTGCCGACCAGCATGGTCGCGCCGTAATTCAATGTGCCGTAGGACACGTAGTCGTTGGCGACCGTCTGCTTGGCCGAGAGGTCGATGCCGGCGGACGCCCGGTTGCCGAAAAAGCCGGGATCGGTTGCCGAGACGTCGAAGCCGCGGGTGTATTGGCCGTAAGTGAAGGTCGAGTTGAGCGCAACGCCGGTGCCGGCAAAGCTCTTGTCGCCGAGTTTGACTTCGGCAAGCCAGCCGTCGGTGGTCGAATAGCCGCCGGAGATGTTGAAATTGCCGGTGTCCTTTTCCTGCAACTCGACATCGAGGATGACGCGATCGGGCGCCGAGCCCTGCTTGGTCGTGATCTTGACGGTCTTGAAATAGTCCAGCGCCTTCAGCCGCCGCTCGGCACGCTCGATCAGCCCCTTGTTGAAGGCATCGCCCTCGGCGATGTCGAACTCGCGGCGGATCACATAACCGCGTGTGCGGGTGTTGCCGCGGATGTCGATGCGTTCGACATAGGCGCGCGGGCCCTGTTCGATGGCGAAGGTCAAGTCGATACGGCGCGCGTTCACATCGCGCTGGCTGCGGAGTTGCGCACGGGCAAAGGGATAGCCGAGCTTTGCCAGCTCCGTCGAAAGCTTGTCGCTGCTCTTGTCGAGCGCCGATGCGTCGAACTGCGCGCCGCCCTTCACCAGCAACAGGCGGCGAAGCTTTTCGCCGTCGACGCCATCGACATGGCAATCGATCGCGACATCGCCGAAACGATAGAGCGGGCCTTCGTCGATGGTGAAGGTGATCGCAAAACCTTTTGTTCCGGGATCGTATTCGGCATTGGCCGCGCGCACGTTGGCGTCGGCGTAGCCCTTGGCTCGATAGTAGTTGCGGATCGCCTCGCGATCGGCGTTGACGAGGTCGGGATCGTAGACGTCGCCGCCGGTCAGAAAGCTCAGCATGTTGGTGGCGGAGGTCTTGATGACGGCGGCCAGCTGCCGTTTGCCGAAAGCGGTGTTGCCGACGAAGTTGATCTGCCGGACCGGCGTCTTGGCGCCTTCGGTGACCTCGAAGACGAGATCGACGCGATCGTTGCCGCGATCGATGATGACGGGTTTCACGCTGACGTCGTCGCGCCCAAGATGGCGATAGGCCTCGATGATGTGGTTGACGTCGGACTGTACGGTTGCGCGTTGCAGGCTGCTGCGCGGCTTGGATTCGATCGAAGGCGAAAGATCGGTGTCCTTTGCCCGCTTGTTGCCTTCGAACACCACCTTGTCGAGGACCGGCGCCTCGCGCAGATGCACGACAAGCCGCTCGCCCTTGCGTTCGATCGACACCGTCTCGAACAGATGCGTTTCGACCAGCGCCTTGAGTGCTGCGTCGCGCGCGGCTTCGTCGAAGCGCCCGTCGGGTGAGGCGTGGAAATAGGAGCGAACGGTTGCGGCATCGACGCGCTTGTTGCCTTCGACTTCCACAAGCGCGCGCGCTTTTTCCTCGTAATCGCTGCTCTTGTTTTCGCTGGCGCGAGGCTTGTCGTCGCCGGCCGCCGCGGCAGACGCCATGCCTGACAACAGGCATCCGGCCAGGCCCAATGCGATCAATACTCTGGTTACGCGCGTCACGCTCGGCCCGATATCCCGTACGCCCTTGCCCAGCTTCCATCGAAGTTGGTGGCAGGGGCGAAACAATGTCGCGGGCGGGGAGAGATGGTGCCTTAAATATTAACGTCCGCCACAATTTCGACGCGAGTGGTGGCCGGCCATCCAGAAAATGTCCTTATGCCGGCCCAAATGTTTTCTAGCCTGTTGCTTAAAGGGCGCTCCGTGCATCGAAAGATGCGGCCTGTATGAGCCCCTTTTCGGGAGCATCACATGCGTTGCGTAGCTTTCTTCCTTGCTTTCCTGCTGACCGTCCAGCCGGTACTCGCCGCCGCCCCCGCGCAGGAAATCGATCCGCGTGCCTCGCTCGGCGTGGTGCAACAGTGGATCTACAATTATCGCGCCAAGCCGGACTACGCGCATATTCCGGCCGCCGTGCGCGTGCTGTTCCATGCGCAGACCTTCAAGGAGCCCGAGAATGCCGGCATCTATCTCGGCTTCATCGCGGGCGCGATCGCATCGAATCCGGGCAAGGCGGAGACGCTCATCAACAGCTTCTTCCCGGTGCCGGCGGAAGACGAGTGGGTGATCGTGCGTGCGATCGCGTTTTCAGGCATTCCCGACTGGCGCAACTTGCTGCGGAAGGTCGCACTGAGGATGCCCGGCCGCCAGGTGATGATCGATGCGTATCTTGCAGGTTCGCTGCCGACGCTGACCGACATTCCGCTTGAGGAAAAGCAGCCGGGGGCGATGGACAAGGTCAAGGCGGTCTTGACCAAGAACCCGTTCGCCAAGGAAGACAAGAAGCTGAAGATGAGCCAGACGTTCGCGGGCAATCAGGATCTGCTCGATACGCTGTGGGGCTATTATTTCGCGACCGGCTCGTTCCGTCCGATCCTGCGCATCATGGCGATGCTGCCCTGGAGCAAGAGTTGCGACACCGTCGACAAGCTCACCGTCGGCAGCATGGCGCGCTATACGCTCGCAAGCTACGCGGTGCGCGATTCAGCTTTGCGTGAATATCTCCGCAGCGAGTTGAAGGTGCAGGCCGAGGCGGTGAAGGTGCCGCTGACCGAAGTGGTCGAGGCCGCCGACACCGTGCAACTCGGCGCGGTGCGCAAGGATGCGCTCGCCGCGGTCGAGGAACTGAAAGCCAAGGGTTCGGACTCGCGCCGCAACCTCGATTTCTGGGGCCAGGTCGGCGTCGGCGCGGTCGCGCTCGGCTGCGTCTCGGCGGCGGCGCTGGGCGCGGTTGCGGTCGGCATTCCCTGCGTGATCGGCGGCTCCGCCGGCCAGGGCCTGCTCTCGTTCTGGGAAAAGCAGCAGTAATTATCCTTCGTCATTCCGTGGCGCGCGCGAACGCGACCTACGTCATGCGCACTTGCGCAGCCATAGTTCGCTCGCTATCACTCGCGCAGCCCGGAATGACGTGATCAGCCCTACGCCGGCGAGGCCAGCGGCTTGCCCTTCTCGACGATGTAAGTCGAAATGATGTGGCTCTTCTTGTCGCCGTTCTTGCCGCCGGCATGCGGCGTGTTCGGTGGGACGACGACGCCCGTGCCGGGCTTGAACGCGACCGTCGGCTGTCCTTCGATCGGCAGGTCGAAGCCGCCTTCGAGCATATAGGCGCTCTCAATGCCGGGATGGGTGTGACGGCCGATCGTCACACCAGGCTCGATTTCGATATCGACGACGAGGGTGACATAGCCGGGCGTCGGGCCGTCGGTCTGCGAGAGAATCTTCCGCGTTACGCCGGGCGTCACGCCCGGGGTGGGCGGGGTCTGCGCGGAAGCGTCGGTACGCGATGAAGCCGGTCAGCGAACAAAGCGCGCAGGATGCGACGCTGGCAAAATCTCGGCGTGAGAGCATAGGTAACCTCCCCTGTGATGACCGGCCTTTTGGCAGGCCGGTTCGGATGAAAAATTGCCCGAGGGAGAGGGGCTTGGCAAGCGGCTATGGCTTCGCGCCGGCCTGTCGTTTTGGTTTTATTCACTCCACATAAGGTAATGGCGGCGTGCAAACCATGGCGGAAATCTCGACCGAGAAGAACTCGACCATCATTTTCCCGGCGCAGTTCATGACCAGCGTGCAGGAAGCGCTGGCGATGCTGGGAAAGGATTCGGCGGGGAAGTAGGGCTGCGTTCTTCGGCCCATCCCTCGAGACGACGCTTCGTCCGTTGCGCCGTTCGCGGGCAGCCTCGCTATCGCTCGGCCTGCTCGGGCGCCCGCGCCTCCTCGGGATGAGGTTCTTGCTGGGAAGCAGTCTAGACCCTCATGGTGAGGAGCCGCTGCGCGGCGTCTCGAACCATGAGGCCCGTCCTCGTAAGGGAAGGGATTAGTAATCGCAAAAGAAAGGGACTCTTCGAGCCCCTTTCTCGTGTCAGGTATCGTCAGTCACCGGTGTTCCAGTTGTGCCAGCGGTGCCAGTAGTGCCGGTGCCAGCCCCATCCGCCCCAGTAGTGCGAATGGTAATAGCCGTAACCGTAGCCGTAGGAATGGCGGTGCCAGCAATGGCCCCATTCGTTGCAGACGTAACCGGCGGGGACCACCACACTTGATGCTTGCACCGGGGCGGCGAGCGGCATCGCGGATGCCGTACCGCTTGAGAGCGCAACGCCGGCGAGAGCGGCAATACCAATCAATGCAGATGTAAGTTTCATGTTCTTCACCTCCTAACATCTGTTGGAGGTGGCCACGCGCGAACAGGTTCGGCCGCATTACGCAAGCTTAATTTAGCTTGCAGATTTGTAACCCGGGTTTCCTCGAACGGCGCGGGGTGACGTCTCCACCAATGACTGGAGATGGAGGCGTCCGATGAAGATGCTGTCCCGGTCGCGTTATCGTTACAGGTCGTGGTTGTCGTCTTGCGTGGTGCGCCGCCGATACCTGACGAAGTCGTCCAAGCACAAACATGGTAAACGGCGGCGCTTGCCGGCATCCGGGGTGAGTCGATGGCGCCGCTATCTCGAAGCTTTCGTCTGCTTATTTAGAACTTGAACAGGTGTGGCCGCGACCAATAGATTGAAGGTGATTGCCCTGCCGCGCTGTTTTCGGATTTCATGAATCGATTTCACCAAACCCTGCCGGTCTGGGTCCGCGCCGTTCTCCTGGTCGGCGTCATATGCCTTGTCGCCGGCACCGCCCTGATTTCATACCGGCTCTCACAGCAGCCAAAGATACTGACGGTTGCGGTCGGGTCGCTCGATGGCGAGGCGCGTCAGTCGGCTTCGCTGATCGCGGGCCAGTTCGCCGCCATCGGCTCCCCGATCCGGCTCAAGATCGAGAACACGGGTAACGTGCTCGATGCGGCAAAAGCCTTCGCCGCCGGCAAGGCCGATCTCGCGGTGGTGCGGGCCGATGTCGGCGACCTCTCGCAGGCGCGCGCCGTTGCCGTGATGGCCGAGGGCGTCGTCATGATCGTGGCGCCGCCGGGATCGAACATCACGAGCATAGCGAAATTGCGCGATCACACCGTCGGTGTGGTCGGCGGCGAGATCAATCATCACGTCGTGGAAGCCCTGAAGAAGGAATACGACCTTGGCCACGCCAATGTCACCTTCAAGGATCTGTCGCCTCTGGAAGTGCGGCAAGCGGTGCAGACGAAGCAGGTCGCGGCCCTGATCCTGGTGACGCCGCTGACCGACAAGTACATCACGCTCATCAAGGGCCTGTTTCGCGAAAGCGCGACGTCCGCGCCCGTGCTGATCCCGATCAATTCGGCCGGCGCCATCACTGACGCCAAGGGTCCCTACGAAAGCTTCGATATTCCCAAGGGAACGCTGCGCGGCTCGCCAGCGGTCCCCGACGACGATGTGACCACGTTGCGCGTGCCTTATATGCTCGTCGCCAACCGCCATCTCGACCAGCAGTTGGTCGGCGAACTGACCAAGCGCGTGATGGCGGCGCGGCGCGATCTCGCAGCCGAACAGCCGCTGATCGCGGGCATCGCGACGCCGACGCTCGATGCGGATGCTTACATCACCGTGCATCCCGGCGCGGCCGCGTTCTACAACGGCACCCAGCAAAGTTTCATGGACCGGTGGGGCAACGCGATCTATCTCACGCCGATGGTGCTCGGCGGGCTGGCCTCGATGTTTGCGGCGGCCTGGCGCTTTCTCGGCATCCGCGCGCACGGCGTGGCGCAGGACACGCTGGCGCGGCTCTGCGCGTTGCGCGAGAACATCCGCGACGTCGCCGACGAGGCATCCCTACGCAAGGTCGAGGACGAGATCGACGCGGCGCTGCGCGCGCAGCTCGCCAAGCCCGCCGGTGACGACGAAGGCGGGTCGGAGACGCTGGCGGTGATCGCGCTGGCGCAACGGCTCGAAACCCTCATCCATCACCGCCGGATCGAGCTAGCAGGCCTGTCAGCCAAGGCCTGAACCGTCAGCGCAGCCGGTTCGGCAAAAAGCAAATTCTGCCGATCCGCACCTCGCAGCGAGGGAATAATTCCGCACTTTCGATGTAGAAGGGATTGCCGAGGCGGAAAGCCGCCTGGGTGCCTCGGACCGGACGCGGACATTTCACGGCCCTTCACATGCATGTATCCTGCGCGCGCCATCATCAGGCCAATCAAAGGGGAGAAACAAGGATGAGAACACTGACCAAGCTTGCTGCCGGGGCGATCCTTTTCGCCGGTCTCGCGGCGCCCGCGCAGGCCGCGGACGTATCGCTGGCGCGCTTTGCCGATTGCGGCACGCCAGCGGCGCCGACCGCTGTCAATCAGCGCTTCTCGGATACCTTTGCCTATGGCGAGCTGAAGCTTCAGCTCGTCTTCAGCTGCTATGTCATCAAGCATGGCGACGAGTACATGCTGTGGGATACGGGCCATGCGATGACCATGCCCAACGTCGCCCCGAAGGTGAGCCTCGTCGATCAGCTCGCGAAGATCGACGTAAAGCCCGAGCAGATCAAATTCGTCGGCATCAGCCACTACCACGCCGATCACACCGGCCAGATCTCGTCGTTTCCGAAAGCAACGCTGTTGATCGGGACCCGCGAATGGGACGCGATTTCGGCTCCCAAGCCGGCGGAAGGCGTGAACTTCAAGCCGTTCGAGAGCTGGATCAAGGGCGACAGCAAGGTCGAGCCGCTACCGCTCGGCCTCGACAAGGATGTGTTCGGCGACGGCAGCGTGATCGTGCTGCGCACGCCCGGACATACGCCGGGCCATTCCAGTCTCTTGGTCAAGCTCGCGCAGATGGGGCCGGTCATTCTCAGCGGCGATTCCGTCCACTTCCGCGAGAACTACGATTCAGACGGCGTGCCGGCGTTCAACTACGACCGCGCCCAGACCGTCGCCTCGATGGAGCGCATGAAAAAGATCCTCGCGAATCTGAAAGGCACGATGATCATCCAGCACGATGCGCGCGACATCAGCAAGCTGCCGGAATTCCCGGCGTTTGCGAAGTAAGCGGGCTGAGCGATTGAATGAGAAAATGGCGCTGCCCTGATTTCGGGGCAGCGCCAAAAGCCCGGACCCCAGGCTGCCGTTCAGCGTTTCTATCTGGAAGTTGGTTTGCTTAGGCACCACACCAGTACCAGCGCGGCGAGTGCCGCTGCCGCCAACAACATCCAGGCTTCGTTGACCGACATCGCAAAGGCGGCGCGCTCGACCATCGGGCGCACATACGCCTCAATCGTGGCTTGCGTCACATCCGGCGGTGGATGCAGGAAGAGCTGCACGTCGAGGCCGATTGCTTTCGCCGCGCTGACATCGCCCGCGAGCAGGCGGTCGCGCAAGGCTTCGCCGTGGCCGACGGTGCGGCCATAAAGAATGGTGTCGATCGCGGCGATGCCGATCGCGCCGCCGAGATTGCGCATCAGGTTGAAGAGCCCGCTCGCATCCGGCACCTGGGCTGCGGTGAGCGCGCCGAGCGCGAGTTGCGTCGGCGGCAACAGGCAGAACATGATGGCGATGCCGCGCAGAGCTTGCGGCCAGAACATCTCGTCGAAATCGGCGATCCGGCTTTGAAGCGCGCTCACACCCAGGCCGATCGCAAACAGCGCAAAGCCAAAGGCGGACAGTTTGCGCGGATCGAGCCGGCTTTCGAGATAACCTGCGACAGGTGCTGTGATGAGTTGCGCGGTGCCGGTGACGAGCATGATGCTGCCGATCTCGAAAGCGTCGTGGCGGCGAACGTAAGCGAGAAACACCGGCATCAGATAGGTCGAGCCGAACAAGCCGACGCCGAGACAAAAGCTTAGAGCGCAGCCGACCGCAAACGGGCGCGCGGCAAGCGTGGTCAGCTCGACAACCGGATGTGCTGCGCTGATCGTTCGTTTCACGAAGATCCAACCGCTCACAAGGCTGATTGCGAGCAAAGCGAGCGGCTGCGGCGCCAGCCATCCGCCTTGAGGGGCCTGCTTGAGGCCGAGCTCAAGCGCGGCGAGGGCCGCCGCCATCAGGACCAGCGAGAGAATATCGAGGCGTTTGAACTCCGCGAGATCGGTCTTGTCCTGCGGCAACAGGAACGGCGTGGCGGCGGCCGCCGCCACGCCCGGCGCAACGTTGATCAAAAACAGCCAGTGCCACGACCAGGTCTCGGTGATCCAGCCGCCGACAACGGGCCCGACGGTCGGCGCGAGCACGGCTACGATCCCGGCAAGCGTGGTTGCGACCGGATGCAAACGTAGCGGAAACAGCAAAAACACCGCGGAGAACACGGCCGGAATCAGCGCACCGCCGGCGAAGCCTTGTACGACGCGGCAGCAAATCAGCGTCGCGAAATTGTCGCTTGCCGCACAGCCGATCGAGGCAGCCGTGAATAGCGAGATCGCGGCAACGAACAGCCAGCGCAGCGATAGCGTCCGCGTCAGCCAGCCGGTCAGGGGGATCGCGGTAATCTCGGCGATCAGATAGGCGGTCTGAATCCAGCTCATCGCGTCGCGCGAGATGTCGAGCGCCTCCTGGATCGCCGGCAGCGATGTCGCGACCACCTGGATGTCGAGGATCGCCATGAACATGCCAAGGCACATCAGGAGGAAACCGAGCCAGGTTCTGAGGCTCGCTTCTTCTCGCGCGCGCGTGTCGATGGCGAGGCTCATGAGGCGGCTTGACCGCTGACTGCGCGAGACGGCTCAAGGCTGCGATTTTCGGCGCGGATGCGGATGAAAAGCACGAACGCGTTGAGGATCGAGAAGAGAACCGCGATTGCCGGTAGCTGCAGCGTCAACGGCAACACGGCGATCTCGCCGATCACGACCGCATAATTGGGATGGCGGAGATAGCGGTAGGGGCCCGATGTAACGAGCGGCGCGTTCGGCAGCACGATGATGCGCGTCGTCCAGCGTGCGCCCAACGTCGCCATCACCCAGACGCGCAACGCCTGAAGCACGAGATAGGCAAGAAGCGCGATGGTGCTGACCGGTTGATCATGCCCGAAGACCCAGAGCGCGATCAGCCACGATGCGTGCAGCAGGACGAGCAGCGGATAATGACTGGCTGCGATCTCGCTCGCGCCTTGCGCCATCAATGCCTTGGTGTTGCGGCGGGCGAGTACAAGCTCGGCGCCGCGCTGGGCCGTCACAAGCGCAAGGATGATTTCCGCCGCCGTCACGCCGCGTGCCGCAGCGAGACGCAACTGGCGGTGAAACCGGGGCCGAGCGCGGTCACCAGCGAACGCCGCGGCAGGCCGCGTGCGCGCGCGCGTTCGAGCACGAACAGCACAGTCGGTGCGGACATGTTGCCGTAGTCGGCAATTACGCTCCGCTCATGCTCGAGCGTGCCCTGATCGAGCGACATCGCGCCCTCGATCGCGTCGATCACCTTGGCGCCGCCGGGATGGCAGATCAGGCGGTCGATGTCGTCGAGGCCGAGCTTCATGCGGCCGAGCACCTGGCTAAGTGCAGGCTTCAATTCGTTGGTGACGAATTCCGGAATGGTGCGGCGAAAAATCACGCCGAAGCCCAGGGGATCGACGTTCCAGCCCATGATGCCGAGCGTGTCGGGCCAGAGATGTTCGCCTGACGCCTCGATCTGCGTCGCCCCGCCATCGCCCGCGCGCAGCACGAGCGCGGCCGCGCCATCGGCAAACAGGCTGGTGGCGACGATGTTGGCCTTGGTGAGTTCGTCGAGCCGAAGCGCAAGCGAGCAGAGTTCGACCGCGACCATCAGCACATTGGTGCCGGGCCGTGCCTCTGCCAGACGGGACGCAATCGACAGGCCGGAGACGCCGCCGGCGCAGCCCAGTCCGAACACCGGCACGCGCGAGACGTCGGAACGAAATCCCAGGCGCCGCGCGACCCGCGCCTCCAGGCTTGGCGTTGCAATGCCGGTCGAGGAAACCGTAACCACGGTGTCGATATCGGAGGCCGCGAGCCCGGCTTCGTGCAAGGCTTTGGTCGCGGCGTCGATGAACAGGCGTTCGGCGCCTTCAAGATAGGCCGCAGTGCGCTCCGGCCAGCCGTGTTGCGTCAGATACCAGTCGAACGGCTTTACGCCGTAACGTTTGACGATTCCGGTGTTGGCGAAAATGCTGGCGAAGCGGCCGTAGTCGGGAAAGCGACTGCCGAAGACGTCCCATGCCGCCTCCAGAACATCCTTCTGCTGGAAACAATAAGGAGGGACCGAGGTCGCGAGCGAGAGCAGGGCGGCATTGGGCATCAATAGATTCCATGTTGTTTCCGTCTTGATGAGAACCGCGACTGGAAGCGTTTATTTCGGCGGCTTTCCACCTCACGGCCCCTCAGGAGGGTCACTTAAAAGTGAGTTTTTACCTCCATTCGCCTTCTCGCCGGTGAGGTCCGTCGTGACGGCGAGGGCCGTTATCTTTCTTGAGATGCGAAAGGGTGTAATAGCGATCGGACACAACCTGAAACAACCTGCGGTCGAAGTGTCATTTCTTGAATGATGTCGACAACCGCTGGTGGGTCCAGTTCGTGTGCACGTTGTGAGTCCAGGTCGTGCGATTGAAGGATGTGATGCGCGAGCGAGCCGCGGATTTTGTATGCCAAGCGAAGCGAAACGAGTATGAGGAGGTAAATTCTACCTCCGCGAAAGTTCCTCTGCGCGCGACTGCCGACATAACTTGCTCGCAGTGATCTTCCTTGGCATACTTTTCACGAAGTACTTTCGGCTTGTTTGTTGCCCGCGTGAAATTGGTTTGCGAGAAGGCACGGGATGAAAAATCGCACATCTGCTTCGGAAATCTGTGCCACGCTAGGATTTCCTTCCAGCGAAACCGTGCAGGGTTTGCGGCTGTGGAAGGCCTTTATCAGGCTTTCGCCGTCGCAGCGGTCCGAGGTGCTTGCGCTCGTGGAGCAACTCGCCACCGATCCCGAACCGCTTCCGGGCGGCATCAGCGGACGTTTCACGCCGCGCTGACGATCGTCGTCTTGATCGGCATTTCGCCGTGCGCCAGGCGGCAGTCCGCGAACTCCTCCTCAAGAATTACTCTAAAGAGTTGTCCTGAATTTCACGTAATTGAAATTCAGTGAAGAGGCCGCGTTGCCGCGGCCTCTTCACAGCCTAAGGTTTAGCGCTCGAACCAGAACCAGTCGGCGTGCGCCCGGCGCCAGTCGGCATTGCGCTGCTCGTTGCGTCCGATCAGGATGCCGAAGCGAACGCAGGCCTTGCGGTCCCCCTTTTCACAGAGCTGATGGAAGCCGACGATTTCCGCCTCCATCGCGCCTTGCGCGTGGGCCGGGGAAGCGACCATCGAAGCCGATCCGCCGATGCCGGCCGCGATCACACATGCAGTCATCAATCGTCTTAAGGTCATGGGTTCTCCTGTCAAAAACAATGTGCCCCGCGGATGAGGCTTTAGAGTGCCAAATCTGAATGCAATCTGAACCTTGCGGGGGAGGGTTCGCATGGCACTGCGAGCGCACCCTAATCTCTCCGACCGTTCGCCTCGGCTTCCGATTTGTGCTAAGTCCGGCAAAATGAGGCCAATAGAAACGAGGGATGCTGCCGATGTCCGAACCAAAACTGGAAGTGCCGGCCGAACTGCGCGACCTGGCCGAAAAAACCATCGAACAGGCCGAGCGGGCGTTCGGCATGTTTTTCGAGGCCGCCAACAAGTCGGTGGCCGCGATCCCAAGTCCCGGAACGGAAATATCGAAGCAGGCTCTGTCGTTTACCGAGCAGAACATGAAGGCGGCTTTCGAACATGCGCGCAAGCTCGTGCATGCGCACGATCTTCAGGAGGCGCTGCAGATCCAGTCGGAGTTTTTGCGGAGTCAATTCACCAACGCCGGTGAGCATATGCGGCAGATCACGGGAGACGTGATGTCGGTCGCCAAGGACTCGATGAAGCCGAAATTTTAAGCCGCAAACGACAAACGTCGATTTCGAAAGCCGCGAGCCACCTTGTGCGCGTGCGTTAAAGTGCGTCTCTAAGCTAAGTGTGCCTCTAAAACGAAAATTCAGATCAGATCGCTTTCAGAAAACTCTCGTGCGCCGAACATCCGCTGCAACGGTAGGTGACGAAATTCAGGCGTTCGTCCCTCGGTTCGATGAGGATGAGCTTCATCCGATCGTTGCATTTCATGCAGGCCATTTCGGTCGTGGTCTGAAAGCGCGTACAGGTCGGCGTGGGTTTTGGAACGTCCAGCATTCGTACCCTCTTCTGGCTTCCTCGGTTTTCCCCTCTATTCCTCAATGGGATACGCAACTCAAAAACCGACGGCAGTATGTACAATTCCTGACACAGTTGAAAAGAGGTAATGGGTTCTGCCTCGTGCGCCAATTGAATCCATGAGGGCATCACACGCTGTGCGCCATTTTGAGCGGCCGGATTTCGTGCCGGCAGCGTAGGTTCCAGCAGGTTCCGCGTGGGTTCCATGCCGGCCGCTGATGGTCGAACCGGACGTGACGAGTGGAAATGAACGGCCAAAGTGACTCCCTCTCCCCGCTTGGGGAGAGGTGAAACACTCAAGCTTCCAACTTCTTTATGGATAAGGGCCCGGTCCGAGCTTGGCGATGAGCGGATTATCGGTCGCGACCGGCGACAGATCGCTGTTGGAGGAATCCCCCAAGAACTTGTCGAGCGTCGCCTGGATCTTGTCGCGCGCTTCGTCCGGACCACGATCGCTCATCCAGGTGTGCTGGAACGGCGTTCTGACGATGTCGATGCCCTCGGCCTTGGCCTGCTCCGGAGTCGGCAGCACGCCGGGGTCGGTCTTGAAGTTCGGGTCGGTCGAGCGGAACGACAGGATCCTCATCTTGTCGTTGAGCACGAAGGGGACACGCAGGTTGTCGAGCGTGATCACCTTTGACACCAGCTCCGGGTGCTCCTTGGCGCAGAACATCGCGATGTCGCCGCCGTTGGAATGCCCGACCAGCGTCAGGTGATTGTAGTCGGCATTCGGCTGGATCTTCTTTAACTCGCCGAGCACAAAGAGAATGTTGGCTTCGCCGCGCTTGTAGACGGCGAGGCGGCCGACATAGGGCTGGCCGGCGATCGTCATCAGCGGCGGGTCGCTCGGCAGGTCCTGCTGAATGCTGGCGACGAGATACCCGCGCGCGGCCAGCACGTTTGCCAGAAACGAATATTCGGTGTTCTTGACCGTATTGCCGTTGCTGATGATCGCGACCGCCAGTTTGCGGGTGCCCTGATCGGCCCGCATCTCATAGTCGCGGCGCACGGCGAGATCGACCGACACCGGCCGCTGCCGCGCGGCGTCGAACAGGTCGAGCGTCTCATGTCGAATGGCCCATTTGCTGGCAGCGACATAGAGGCCGCCGACTGCCGCAAAAATGCAGGCCAGAACGATCAAGGCCCGTTTCATCGTGTCCATCCCTCCTGCACAAGAGATAGTCATAAGACGTTACAACCGGGAGTTCAGTTGCAGGTGGAGAATAATTAATTTTGCGAAAGTTATTGCTTCGCAACAGGTTTTTGCGCTGCGGCATGGGCGACGTTGGCGCCTGCGTGCTGAGTGGCTTTCGGTTCGGAATCCACCAATAGTAGAACAGCTTCCGCTAAGCGCCGGCCGCCTTTTCCTTGATCATCGCGACCACGGCCTCGATCGCGGCTGCGATCGCGCCGTGCCGATAGGCCCAGCGCGGGTCGTTGCCGGGAGGCAAGGCGATTACCATGGTGGCATTGGCCTCGAACAACAGAAGGTCGCCGCTCGCATTCACGGCGAAATCGATCCCGCCATAGTCGAGAGAAAGCGCGTTGCAGATCGCGCGCAGCGCAGCCATCGCTTTGTCGCCGATAACGGCCCGCATGTTTTCAAGGAACGCCATTTCCTCGGTTCGATGGTCTGATTTGTCGGCCATGTCGGAGGTGAAATAATGCACCTTCCAGTTTCGCGAGATGGCCAGATGCAGCGGGAAGATTTTGCCGCCGATCATCATCACGCGATACTTGCGGGCGTTGCCGTCCTTCCCCCGCGCGTCGAGATATTCGATCACAAGCAGTTCGTCGCCCGGCAGCTCCGCAACCGCGTCGCCGAGATCGGCGGCCTTTTCCACCAGCACGAAGTTGCGGCCGGTGTGATAGCCGGGCGAGCGCAACAATAGCGGGAAACCAAAGCCGCGATGCGCAAGCCGGGAGGCAGCCTCCTGGCCGGCGAGAACCGCACGGCTCACAGACAGCGTCTTTGCGGTGATGACGCCGGGCAAGCCTGCAAGCCGTGCCGCATTGTCGATGCGCCCCGTCGTCATTACCGCGCGGGGATCGTTGATGACGGGCGCCGTGCTTCGTGCGGTCAGGCGGATCGCGGCTTCAAGGGCGGGCTGGCACAGATCGGGATCGCCGATCGCGTTGAAGATCAGCCGGTGCGGCGGCAACGGCGTGGCCGGGTCGAGATGGTCGGCCACCACGACCGTGGTCATGAACACGCAGTCGTCGAGAAACGGCGCGGTTGGAATATTGCCGCCGCCGGACGATACCAGTTGCAGCAGCGGAATCGGCGGGCCTTTGCCGCGGTAGGGCAGGGCCGAGATGGCATGCCCGCGAAAGCCCTTTCGAAAATGTTCGCTCGCGGAAACGCGATCGCCCTCGTCGGCGAGCACCGCGCCCATGCCCTGATGGGCGGCGGCGTGATCGGGATCGGCGTTGAGCGCCGCCTCGTAGTGGGCGCGCGCCTCCGCATGGCGGTTGGCGCGGAGCAGGAGATTGCCGAGGTTCACGCGCGCCATCGGATTATCCGGATGATGCAGGATCGCTTCGGCATAGACGCGGCAGGCGGCATCGATTGCGCCTTGCGCGGCAAGCAGCGTTCCGAATTCGTTGAGCGCGCTGAAATGGGTCGGATGCCGGCGCAGGATGTCGATGAAGGCTGCTTGCGCTTCCGCCTTTCGATCCAGCGCGCCGAGCAGCGCTGCGCGCTCGATCTCGGTTTGAAGCCGCGCTTCGCTATCGCCCGGGGAGGCGAGTTGGGCGTCGAGCTCGGCGAGCCGCGCCTCCTGTGCAAGGCGCGGCGCCCAATTGGCGGTCGGTGCGTTCTGTCGTCTGGCAGTCATCGGCGGGGCTAGTCGAAGCGAAGTTAAGGGATCCCGCACTATTGGCTGATTCGCACAGCCACGACGCCTCACGTTTTGACTCTATGACCGGTTACGTCTTGTCAAAAGTGATACCAATGCGCTTTTCCTTGCGCCAGACCACCCGGCACGGCCGTCGAACGCCTTCCGCCACCAGGGTGAACTCGGCAGGAATTCCGACCGGGCTGACGTCGAGCGCCGCGCCGGTCTCGGAAATGTTTCTGATCGTGCAAGAGATGACGCTGCCGCCGAATTCGATCGCGGCACCTTTCAGCACGCGATGCCGCGCTGCAACCCGATGTTCGTTACTCATTCCCCCAAACCTCAATGAAGGCCGGAAATCCCGAACCTCAGATTGATGCCCCGGCGGTACTTTTCTGCGCGCCTCTGAAAAGATCAAGCGGCGTTGCCGCTTGTTGAAGCCTTTATTCTCGCGCCAGAAGATATCCGGAAAATAGCCGGGAACCGCAGCCCGTCACTCCGTATATTTACCGGAATGTCAGAATCGAAGGCTTGTGCTTAAGCTTGCGGCTGTTTCGCAATATTGCCAGTGGAGCGAGGATGACCGGCCCGTGACAGTCTCTGCTCAAGCAAAGAAAATCGCCGTCCTCGGCGCGCCGATCGAGATCGGGGCGTCGCAAATGGGCACGCTGATGGGGCCGGATGCGCTCCGGACCGCGGGGCTCCTGACTTTGCTCGAAAGCCTCGGTTTTGCCGTCGAAGACCATGGCAATCTTTCCGTGGAAGGCGTTGCCGCGCTCCAGGACAACCCGCCGGCGAACACCAAGCATTATCGCGAAATCCAGCGCTGGATTCGCGCCGTCAGCGCGCGCAGCTATGAGCTGGCACGAAGCGGCGCCATTCCGATCTTCATCGGCGGCGATCATTCGCTCTCGATGGGCTCGGTGAACGGGGTCGCGCGTCATTGCCGCGAGATGGGTAAAGATCTCTTCGTGATGTGGCTCGATGCGCATGCCGACTACAACACGCCGGCGACCACGATCACCGGCAACATGCACGGCATGTCGGCGGCGTTCCTGTGCGGCGAAGAGGGGCTCGACGGCCTGTTGGGCAACGAGCCCCGTGCGCCGATCGATTCAAGCAGGCTGGAGCTGTTCGGCACGCGCTCGATCGACAAGCTCGAAAAAGACCTGGTGAAGCTTCGCCGCATCAGCCTCGTGGACATGCGCAAGATCGACGAGTTCGGCGTCAGCGTCCTGATCCGCCGCGTCATCGACAAGGTCAAGGCGGCAAACGGCGTGCTGCACTTGAGTTTCGATGTCGACTTTCTCGATCCCGAAGTGGCGCCGGGCGTCGGTACCATGGTGCCGGGGGGCGCGACCTATCGCGAGGCGCATCTGATCATGGAGCTGTTGCACGATTCCGGCATCGTGCAGTCACTCGATATCGTGGAACTCAATCCGTTCCTCGACGAACGCGGCCGCACCGCGCGCAGCGTGGTGGAACTGATTGGTAGCCTGTTCGGTCAGCAGATCAGCGACCGTCCGACGCCAACGAATGCGATTCCACCGGAGCACTAAACGCGGCTGAAATCGCGGAACCATCGCAGCTGTTTCTGATTGACCTTGTCTGGGAAACGTCAGGCGAGGTGTTCGAATGGTCTCCGATCAGGCGAAGCAAAAGAGCGTGCGCCCGGTTTGGGTTGCGCTGGCGGTCGCGGTCTTCGGAATCCTGGCAATGCTGGTGGTCGATCACGGTCCGTGGGCACGTCCGCACGCGCAAAACCCGCGTATGGCCGTCTATCAGACGACTGGCGATGCCGCGCATGCGGTCGGCGCCGACGTCGCTCCGACCCCGCCCAAATCCGAACTTGAGCCCGATCCGCTTGGGCCGAAGCGCGCCGAGCCGCCAAATCCCGAACCGGGAATAATCCACTAGTGCGGCGAATTTGAAGTTCCTATCTATTTCGCCGCGAGTCCGTTATAGGAACTTCAAATTCAAAAGCCGCACTAGAAACAATAATTTGCTAGAGCTCCTTTGATTCCGAAGTTCGCATCAGAGGTCGCCGCGATAGCTTGCGAACTTCGGAATCGGAGCTCTAGACCACCGGCCGCTACTTTGCGGTCTCCTCGACATCCAGCGTGATCGAGACTTTCACGACCGGTGCATCGTCCTCACGGACGTCAATGACGACGCGGTCGGCGCTTCCCGCCGTGAAGGCGTCGCGCGCGATCGCAGCGCCAGCCGCGACAGCTTCCCGGCGTGCGGAGGCGGCATCGACGAATTCCTGTCCCTCATCGTCCCGGATGAGGTGGCTGTCTTCGCGGATGTGGAAATGATAACGCGGCATCGAACCGTTCACATTGTTGGCGACTGATGGAGGTAACGACGGTCGAAGTCCGCCAGTTCCTGAAATTTTGCTTCGTCGAGCACGGTGACGCGCCCACGGTGAAAGTCGACAACTCCCTCCTGACGCAATTGCTTGATCACGCGGTTGGCATGCACCGCGGTAATCCCCAGGGCTTCGCCAATCTGTTCCTGGGTGAGCGGCATCTCGAAGCTGTTGCCGTCGGCGCGTCCGATCACCTTGAGACGCTCGCGCAGCTCGGTCATCACGTGAGCAAGCCGTGCAGGAGCAGGGCGCTGGCCGACATTGACGATCCATTCGCGAAACATCGCAGCGTCGATCAGCGTGTCGCGCCAGAAGATCTCGGCTACGTTCGGCCTGCGCTGGTGCAGCCGTTGCAGCGTATGATGACTGATGAAGCCCAGCGTGCAGGGGGTGAGCGTCAGGAGGTCATGATCCATCACGTGCAGAAACAGGCTCATGAGATCTGGAATTTCGCCGGGGATATGGATCGACAGGATCTGACGTTTGCCGTCGGCGATGGTCTTGGAGCGCACGCAAAAGCCGTCGGCGACCAGGCAGCAATCGGTCGCTCTTTGACCGTCGCTGACGACGGGCCTTTCCGCCGGATACTGCTTCACCGCAATGGGTAAAGCGAGGATTTCGCGGACGTCATCGTCCGAAATGCCGGACGAAACGCGCAGGCGTCTAAGAAGCGC
Organism: uncultured Alphaproteobacteria bacterium; assembly: GCA_963788885.1. Taxonomy (GTDB): domain Bacteria; phylum Pseudomonadota; class Alphaproteobacteria; order Rhizobiales; family Xanthobacteraceae; genus Bradyrhizobium. The sequence continues at coordinate 796,994 of CAWBIR010000008.1, forward strand.
TGCGCGGATCGCATCGCTGGACATTGGAGCTCCGGCTTTTCGAGAATTGAAACCTGGGCTTTGCGCCACAACGTTGAACCCGCGATACGCGCGCCGGGTTCCAATAAAAGTTGGGGTGGGGACCGAAAGTCGTCGATTCAGGCCGATTTATCTATGCAGCAGCGCGATGTTGGCGGTGCGGTTCGGGTCGTATTCGATGTGCGCGACCTTGGCGTTGACGCCGTCCTTGCCGTTGCGACGGAAGTCGATCACGCGGTACGCACGCTTGTGGCCACCGCCCTGGTGCCGGATGGTGATTCGACCGTGCGCGTTGCGGCCGCCCTTGCCGTGCAGCGGGCGAACCAGTGACTTCTCCGGATGGTCGCGAGTGATCTCGGCGAAATCGGAGACGCTGGCACCGCGGCGACCCGGGGTCGTCGGCTTGTACTTGCGAATTCCCATGATTCTCTAGGTCTCTCTTGCTTCCCGCCGGCTGACGCCGGTGCTCCGAACAGATCGATCGGCTTGCTACCCGCGGCCAGCGTGACGATGGCGCGCTTGGTGTCCTTGCGCTTTCCGTAGCCGGCGCGGGTGCGCTTGCGCTTGCCCTGCCGGTTGGCGGTGTTCACCGACGCGACCTTGACGTTGAAGATCTTCTCGATCGCGATCTTGATCTGCGTCTTGTTCGAGTCGGGGTGCACGACGAACGTGTACACGTTGTCCTCGATCAGCCCGTAGGACTTCTCCGAGATGACCGGGGACAGGATGATGTCGCGGGGGTCAGTGACGGTCGCCATCAGGCCGAAACCTCCTCGTCGGTCTTGGTGTTCGCGCTGATGTACACATCCAGCGCCTCGACGCTGAACACCACGTCGTCGGCCTTCAGCACGTCGTAGGTGTTGAGCTGGTCCGGCGAGAGGATATGCACACCAGGAAGGTTGCGCACGCTCAGCGTGCCGGTTTCGTCGCTGCGGCCGATCACGATCAGCACGTGCTTGCCCTCGGTCAGCGTGGCGAGGAACGCCTTGGCGCTCTTGGTCGACGGGGTCTGACCCTCCACCAGCTCGGTGATGGCGTGGATCCGGCCGTTGCGCGCCCGGTCCGACAGCGCCCCGCGTAGGGCGGCGGCGATCATCTTCTTGGGCGTGCGCTGGCTGTAGTCGCGCGGCTGCGGGCCGTGCACGACGCCACCGCCGGTGAACTGCGGGGCGCGCGTCGAACCCTGACGGGCGCGACCGGTACCCTTCTGGCGGTACGGCTTCTTGCCGCCGCCGCGCACCTCGCCGCGCGTCTTCGTCGAGTGTGTGCCCTGACGGCCGCGGCACGCTGCGCCTCAACAACCTGGTGCATCAGCGCGATGTTCGGCTCGACGTCGAACAGCTCGGCGGGCAGCTCGACAGAGCCGTCCTTCTTCCCAGCCGGGGTGTGGACGTCGATCTTGAGAGTGTTGGGAGCCATTTACTTTTCGCCTCGCTTGATTGCGCTGCGGACCATCACCAGTCCACCGTTGCGTCCGGGGATGGCGCCCTTGATCAGCAGCACGCCGTTCTCGGCATCGACCTTGTGCACCACCAGGTTCTGGGTAGTAACGCGGTCGTTGCCCATGCGCCCCGACATGCGGGTGCCCTTGAACACCCGGCCCGGGGTGGCGCAGCCACCGATGGAACCGGGACGACGGTGCACGGCCTGCGCACCGTGGCTGGCGCCCTGACCCTTGAAGCCGTGGCGCTTCATGGTGCCGGCGAAGCCCTTGCCCTTGGATGTGCCGGTGACGTCGACGAAAGTTCCGTCGGCGAAGATCTCGGCGGTCAACTCCTGGCCGACCTCGTACTCGCCGGCGGCCGCCTCGTCCTCGAGCCGAAACTCGGCGATGTGACGGCGTGGGTTCACGCCCGCCGCGGCGTATTGCCCGGACAGGGGCTTGTTCACCTTGCGGGGGCTGATCTCGCCGTAGGCGAGTTGCACTGCGCTGTAGCCGTCACGCTCCGGTGTACGGATCAGCGTCACGATGTTGGGGCCCGCCTTGACGACCGTCACCGGCACGACCTTGTTGTTCTCGTCGAACACCTGCGTCATGCCCAGCTTGGTGCCCAGAATGCCTTTCCTAGCCATATCTTTCTGGTCTCCTACTGGATGTTGACGTCAACGCTCGCCGGCAGATCGATGCGCATCAGGGCGTCAACGGTCTTCGGCGTCGGGTCGAGGATGTCGATCAGTCGCTTGTGCGTACGCATCTCGAAGTGCTCCCGCGAGTCCTTGTACTTATGCGGGGACCGGATGACGCAGTACACGTTCTTCTCAGTCGGCAGCGGCACAGGGCCAACCACGCTGGCGCCGGTACGGGTGACCGTCTCCACGATCTTGCGTGCCGAGGCGTCAATCGCCTCGTGGTCGTAGGCCTTGAGCCTGATGCGGATCTTCTGTCCCGCCACGCTTCTCCTGCCTCACTCCTATGGGCCCGTGTCCGGGCCGCTCTGTCCGGCGCACTTCGCGCTGGTATGCCGCCGCTGTTTATCTGTCTGTGGTCCACCGATCCCCGCGGTCGGGCGTGTCGCCCTTACGCACGCTCAGCCGCGGCGGAGAATCGTCGCGATCGAGGTGGGGACCGGATGCGCCCGTTCGGGCGCTGGTCGTATGCCCCGGCCAGGCGCGAACCCGGCTCAAGGCAACCCGAACAGTATGCCCTAGATGTCGGGCCTCATCCAAATCTCTGGCCACGGAAAACCCGCGCCTACCTTACTCCGGAGTAAGGTAGGCCGCCATGGCAGCCCCAACCACCACATATCGGATGTGGAAACGCCTCGCCGAGCGGCCCGGCGGCACCCGCTTGTTCTCGGCCGCCGCGATGGTGCGGGTGCCGTATTTCGCGTCGATTGCACCGCACGTGGTCCGGATGG
>CAWBIR010000009.1:0-401649 GCA_963788885.1 uncultured Alphaproteobacteria bacterium
GCTCCGAAGCCTGGAGTTAGGCCCAGCGGCCGGCCTCCTCAAAACCAAGGCGAGGATTGCGCGGGAACACGGAAGCTGGATCGCCGTGCCCAATGCTGCAGATGAAGTTCGACCGAACCCGCGTACCTGAGAAGAACGCCTTATCCACGCCAGCGTTGTCGAAGCCGGACATGGGCCCGCAGTCCAGTCCCAACGCCCGCGCAGAGACGATGAGGTAAGCGCCCTGCAGCGTTCCGTTTCGCATTGCCGTCACCTCGGCCACGTCTGGTGCCGCAAAGTATTTCTGCATGACCTCGGCAGCGTGAGGCAAAAGCTTTGGCAGTTCGCCGGCGAAATCCAAATCGTGGCCGATAATGACCGTGACAGGAGCCTTCAGAATCTTCGGCTTATTCGGTTCCGCAGCAAGCCCGGCGAGCCGTGCCTTTCCATCGGGGCTACGCACCCAGACAAACCGCGCGGGGCTGCTGTTCGCAGATGTCGGGCCCCATTTCAGGAGGTCATAGATCTCGCGTACCAGATCATCCCCTACAGGACGATCTGCCCATCCGTTGGGGGTGCGAGCGGAGCGAAAGATCTGATCAAGCGACTGATCGTTTAAAGCGGAAGTCATAGGTGGGAGCCTTTTCAGGAAATGGATGATGGTCGGCACAACATCGTGTCATGCCATCACGATTCACACGTCGAACTTGACTAGGTCCTTGCGTCGATCTGCGAGGCCCGCGCCAGTGCTTGCGTGTCGATGTACTCCTGGATGTGGGCGACTTTGCCGTCTCGAACGGTAATGTCGAAGACCCATTTGTCCTTGAACGGCCTATTCGTGGCTTTGATTTTTCCCGTAGCGACGCCGACGACCATAACCCGGTCTCCCTGCGCCACGAATTCTGGGGGCTTCGGGTATTGCGTTTCCACCTCTTCGGACGCCTTCTTGAGCACAGCCGCCAACTCCGCGTGCCCGCGGTGCGTGCCTGCCAGCGGCCAGCCTTCGCCCGGAATGATCCACTCGATATCTTCGGCAGCCAACGCCAGCAGATCGCGCGCGTTGCTGCTGCCCATGGCTGCAAGGAAATTCTTCACAAGCTGGACATTCTCATCGGTGCTCATCGTATCTCTCCGTTTTCGCTCGGCGCGATTCAGATGGCCGAGAAGCCGCCGTCGACGGACAACTCCACCCCATTCACGAAGCTCGAATCGTCTGAAGCAAGAAACAGCGCGGCTGCCGCAATTTCCTCGGGACGACCCATCTTTCCCCGCGGGATCAGGGATTCGAACATCTGCTTCGCTTCCTCGGTGAGAACCTGGTCCTGCATCGGTGTGGCGATCGGCCCTGGGTGCAGCACGTTCACCCGGATATTCTTGCCCTTGAGTTCGTTGAGCCACCCGCGTGCGAATGCGTGCAGCGCCGCCTTGCTCGCCGCATACACGCTGTAACCAGGAAAACCTTTGATCGAAGCAACTGACCCGGTCATGAAGATTGACCCGCCGTCGTTGAACAGCGGCAACGCCTTCTGGACCGTAAACAGCGTGCCGCGCGTATTCAGGCCGAAGGTCGCATCGAAATGCTGTTCGGTAATCTCGCCCAGTGGGACGGCTTCGCCCGTGCCGGCGCTCGCGTACAGGATGTCGATCCTGCCCTTTTCCCGCTTGACCGTGTCGAACAGGTGGTCGAGGTCGTCGAGATTGGCCGCGTCGCCGCGCACGCCGGTCACGTTCCGGCCGATCAGCTTGACGGCCTCGTCCAGCGCCTCCTGTCTCCGGCCCGTGATGAAAACATAGGCGCCTTCTTCAACGAACCTCTGGGCGCTCGCCAGCGCCATGCCGCTCGATCCACCCGTGATGACTGCAACCTTACCTTCAAGCTTTCCCATGACTGCTTCCTTCCAGGCTTCCGCCTCTGATCGTTTGGGGACGCCCCCGAGAACCTCGACATAGGTCCGCCGGGGTCAGGCGTTGAGTGCGGAAAAGCGCACATCGGTGGTGCAGAAACGATCCGGGGCGACGATTGACGGCGGCCGCGATGATCGGTGGTTGCCGGTCGGAATTGGGCCTGGCTTGTCTTCGCAAGCTATGATTTCCGCCAAAACTGCTATACGATCCGCTAGATACGGGCTTTTGGAAGGCGCACCGCGTGGTGCTAGATTGCACCATGACCGACTGTGATGACATTCGTTACTTTCTTGCCGTCGCGCGCGGCGGCTCGGTGCGGGCTGCCGCCAAGAGCCTTGGTGTGAACCACGCGACCGTGCTGCGACGCATCGCCCAGCTTGAGGAACGCCTCGGGGCGCTCATGTTCGAAAAGCTGCCTGCGGGCTACCGCCTGACGGCTGGGGGCGAGGAGGTCCTCGAGCTCGCGAACCAGATGGAAGCGTCGTCGCTTAAACTGGAGACGCGCGTCTTGGGTCGCGACCAGAGCGTGCGCGGACTTCTGCGGGTGACATTGGCACCCACCCTCGCGACCCACCTGCTGATGCCGGACCTCGCCGATTTCGCGCGCCTGCATCCGGACATCGAGATGGAAATCCTGGCGTCCGGCGAGCTGGCAAATCTGACCAACCGAGAGGCCGATGTCGCGCTCCGCGTCGTCTACGACCGCAAAACCCTGCCGCTCAATCTTCATGGCCTGAAGGGACCGGAGCTGTTCGGCGGCGTCTACATGTCCCGCGATCGAGTAGCCGCGTGGCGTGCGGGCGCGCCTGATCCCATCCGGTGGATCATGATAAGCATTCATGGCATCCCGGAATGGGCCCGCGAGGGGGATGTTCGTGCCACAGGAGTTCCGTTCAGGACCACGGACGGCGAGGCGCAGATCGTTGCAGTACGGCAAGGGCTCGGGATGACGACACTGCCGTGCTTCGTCGGAGATGCCGACCCCCTATTGGTGAGGGTGCCGGGCACCGACCTGCACATGCATGGAACGCTCTGGCTTCTCACACAGGGGGAGACACGCAAGACGAAGCGCGTGCGGCTCTTCACGGAGTTCGTATCCCGTAGGCTCGCCGCGTACGCGCCGCTTCTCGCGGGACTGTCCATATCGCGCGACTGACGCCCGGCGGCCCGCCAGGCGATGCTTGCAGTGGACAAGCGCCTGCAAGCGGACATCCCCAACGTCCGACATGGGTCAATACCGGAAGTTACAGCCCGGCGTCGTCACGTCCGCTTTGCCCCCAACAGCAGACACGCGCGGTTCGTTGACCGACCGCATGTCCTCGACGACGTGAACACCCGCTCACGCAAACAATGTGCTGACAATCTGTTTTCGCGGTTTACCGGGCCAGAGATGACCGCTGATGCGTTCGACGTTTGCCCGCACTCGGGAAGCGGCGAGAGCCGCGAACGCATGTGCGCCGCCCGCGACGCGCGCCACGCCGCATCGAAACGCGGATCGACCGACGCTCGCCGAGGTCGGCGACGTCACTCGCGGTGTTCTGCAGAAACGACCGATGTTCTGAACATCTCCAGCACCTCGACCTCGGTCGTGCGCTGCGCGAAGTCACCGGGCGCGTCGCTCTACTTGCGGTCGATAATCAGGCCGTGCACTTCTGGGCCGGAAATCCCGAAGAGTTTCCCAGAGCGCCTCGGCGCTCTCTCGCGCCGAGGTCATCTTCGCGGCCACCGATACTCAATCTGTCAGATGACCGTTCCAGATCGCGATCAACATCGATCTACGACAATCCATCAACCGCACACCTGACGGGGTTGCAGGCGCCAGCCATGCGTAGTGTGCACCCGTCGCTGGACCACATAGCAACTGCCGTTGTCAGCATATGAATCGTTGGAAGCATACGGATAATAGCCATCCGGGTAGTCGTAAGCATAGTCGTCATAGTAGTCATCATAGGGGTACCCGAACCCGAAGCCGAAGCGGCGGCGTCCGAAATCGCGATCATGGAATCCACGACCACGAAATTCGCCAAATCTACCACCACGAAATTCACCGCCGCGGAAACCACCATCATGGAATGCCATGCCAGCACCGCGGAAGCCGCTATTGAAGCCATCGCCGCCAAAGCCGCCGCTATGAAAACCGCCACCACCGAAGCCACCGCCATGGCCTCCGCCGCCACCACCGCGAGCCAACGCCATCGTTGGAGAAGCCAGCCCAACAGACGCGACTGCCAATAATGCGATAACCGTTTTCCGCAACATAACCATCCTCCTTGAACTCTCGCTCCCAACCTCGACGCCCATCGCAGGTGGCAATCGCTCCAGAGAAACGCTACTGGCTTCGACATCACTGTTGCTCAACTCCGCGCGAGCCACGCCTGATTAAATTTAGATTTAGTGAACGAGTTGTTCGCGGGGGGCGCGCGCCGCGCTCACGACTGCGTTCCGGCGTCGTGATTCGCAAAAGTGAACTCAGCGGTGCGCGCTCATGGCGAGGGGACCTGGCGGCCAGATGCGGGTCCCTCAAAACAATCTGCCAAAAATTATGGGCCCCGTTTGAAGGTCGGGGGATAAAACTTTAGAGACGTTCGATCCGTTAGCGGCCCCACCGGGGCAGTACGGCTCCCCTCCCAGATCGGTGGCGGGTCGATGGGGTGCGTGGCGTCAGGCGGGTGCTGCTGCGAGCACACGCTGCACGACGCTTGTGCCGACGCCGAGGGTGCGGCCGATCTTGAGCTTGCCCATGCCGTCTGCGCGCAGCTCACGGATGCGTTCTTCTACCTTGGCCTTCACCGGACGGCGGCCGAGCTTCGTGCCCCCAGCCCTAGCGCGCGCAAGGCCGGCGTTAACACGCTCGCGGATGATGGCGCGTTCGAACTCGCTGAAAACGCCGCACATCTGAAACATTGCGCGGCCCGATGGTGTGCTCGTGTCGAGCGCCTGCTGATGCAGGTACAGATTGCAGCTAAGCGACTGCAGGTCATTCAGGAAACCGACGAGGTGTTGAAGACTGCGACCCAGCCGATCAACCGACCAGGCCGCGATCATGTTGACGTTGCGCGCGGTGGCATCCTTCAGCAGCCGATCAAAAGCCGGACGCTTGTCCCGCCCCTTCGCCCCGCTGATGCCGTGATCCTCGTAGATGCCGATGATCTCCCAGCCCGAACGCGCTGCCACTGCTTCAAGCTCAAGGCGCTGGTTCTCGGTCGTTTGGCCTTGGGACGAAACCCGAAGGTAGATCCCGACACGCTGCTTCATGATGCTCCCCCTGCTGCGAGCACCACCATACGCCGATCCATACCGAAAACGACTGTATTGCGTATGGAAAAATGGGATGCAGAAAGCCCAATGAAATAGGCCTTTGCTGATCTGGTTTCGTGATGGGTTTTCCGTATGGCCTACGCCAGCGGCCGGAAATCAGGTGCAGCCGATCATAACCGCCGATGCTTCGGCCGCAGGTAGTTGAGCGACAGCGCGGCCTCGTCCGGACGTGCCCTGGCCGGTTCAGGCGCCGGCACAAGCTCGGCCCGATCGCCGCCGATCCGCTCGATCTCGTCGCACAAGGCAGCGAGCGTTGCCAACGCCTCGGCCGCGCTCTGATCCTGAAGCAGCAGCCTTGCGACGTCCGCGATCGTCGTGGCCTGGTCGAACGCGCCGACCTCGCCGATCTCGGTGCGGTTGATCAGCAAACCTCGCAACTGCGCCATCAGGCTGATCGAGCCGTTGACCGCGCCATGCTGGCCTTTCGCTTCGGCGCCAATGATGTTGGCCTCGAGCTTGGTGAGCAAGGTCTCGATCGTTATCGCGGCCTTCTTGGCTGCAGGAGCCGTCAATTCGGCGATCCTAGCCCTTATGTTAGCATTTTTCAGCAGGCGGCTTGCGTTCGCCGCAGCAACGCGCTCGTCGCAGGTGTATCCGGCCATCTGATAGATCTGGCTTTGATTAAGGCCTTGAGCAGCGCCGCGAACGGTGAGCAGGCAGAAGTTTTCATGCTTTTGATTATGGAGCGCAGGCATGGCCGCTTTTACCATGGTAGCCGCCGATCGGACAGCGGCGTCATGCCGATGATCATGTGATGATGACGCAGGCTTGCCGCGAGCATCGGTCAACGCGAAGGCTTCCATTCCGGGATCTTCGATAGACCGGACCGAATCCGCCAATTGCAGTAGTTACTTTCAACGTAGTCGAACTCGATCTGGCGCGCCTTCATCGCGTGATAGGCCGCGCGCATGTCACCACTGAAATAGTCGTCAATCTCTTGGAGCAACGGCACCAACGAACCGGCGATATCGTCCGGGTGCGGCTCAATGCCGAAGTCCGTCAACGCCTCGGCAACCGCCATACCCCAATCGTCCTGGGTCATGTTCTGATCTCCTTTTCGGTCATGGTAAGGTCTGTCGAGAGTGGTTCGACGCAAGCGGACCGGCGCTGCATCTCAACGCGCCAGCGTTGGCTAAGCTTGGGGCAGCTTGTTCCTGCGGGCCACCATGAGCTCAACCGCGGCCATGTCCTCTGGTGTCAAAGTTACTTTTACGGCGTGATCCCGGTCATAGATCACTTCCACAGCCTCAAGGAGTTGCTGTCGATTGTCCAGAGCCATCAAGCTTTCGTCGTTTTCAACAAGGGCCTTAGCGATCTCGGCTTTTCGCATACCCACGGTCCCCGCCCGTAAGTTATTGGGCTCGCCACGGAGATGATGGATGAGATCTTTGTAGAAATTGTCTTCGCCCTCCTTGGCCATTCGCTCGTGCCAATCTCTCTCTTCTTCTTTGGTAGCAAAACCCCAAAAGCGGTGGTCATGCTCACTCACCAATTCGGTCTCGAACTCTTCGGTGAGCGCATCAAAAACTGCCCACGGGACCGGCGTGAAAGAACGCTGGCTGAAGAGGCTGGTGCCATCGTCGTTTTCGTAAGCCACCAGAACGCCATCGCCTCCTACGAGATAGCGTCTCCGTGCCGTTGCATCGGGGTCCGCTTTTTCTCGAACGCCATACTTATCGAGGCGACCGTCGAACAGTTTGTTAAACGGAATGGATGGAATTGGTCGATAATCAGTTGACATTTGGTTCTCCCGTTTCCGTAGTCGTCAGTTCGGTGCATCGACGGCAGCATCTACAAAACGGGCGAGTCCCGAGCCCGTGCCAGCACCGCGAACAATTCGCGATCTCGGCTCCACGGTTTGTTATTCAGATGAGGCCTTTGGGGAGAAGCAATGCACGGGAACGAGCGCCTGCCTTGATGCCACCCAATACGCAGAGGGTATGGCAAACTGTAGAGTGTCGCTCTCCTGGGACTGTGAAATAAAATTGAGAGCCTCCACAGTCCCACCACAGGGCCATAAACGTTGCTATCTGGCGACACGGTCCCTCCTGAACGCCACATGTGGCTCCCTAATGGGACTGTTCGTCTCCCTGGTGGGACTGTGAAACGAATTTTGCGTCGCTCTTGTTGGACTATGGATGGGCGTTGGCGACGTCCAGCTCATGAAGTCCTTCGTCGCAATGTTGGTGCCGGCAAGAGTGTCATCCGGAAATTCCGTGAGAAGCCATTCCGTTGATGTACGACCCTTGACGTTGAAGCCGCTGCGCTCCTTGGCGACAACAAAGCCGCGTTCTTCAAGGTGATGAAAAGCGCGGTTTGCGGTATTGCGGCTGACGTTGAGGGCGGTGGCGGCTTCTCGAACGCTGTATGGAATTTTCCCGTTGTTGGAATTCAGTCCGCGATATCGACGGCTAATTTCGACGTATAGGACGCGAGCTACTGGATCGAGCGATCGCCATGCCTCCGAGGCGAGCATCCATTCCATGAGGCGAACGTGCCGACCGAGGCGGTCTTTCGGAATGAGGTTGCGGCGGGACATCAGCGCTGTCCCGGCATGAAGGCGGCGCGCCAGAGCGCCGCCCGGATAGCCGCGTCAAGGGAGACCACTTCACGATCAATGATCTCGCGATCAATTCCTCGGCGTTGCAGATTTTCGAATTGAATACGAAGCTGGCGATCAAGATACCGCTCACCGGCATCCGGGCTCATGGCAGCGATCATCCGGGCATGGCGTTCGATAAAAGCGCGCCTGCGCGCGAGTGGGAACGGCACTAGCCCATTACTAGTCGTCTGCTCGCTTATCCGCGGATTGACCGTATCGTTTTGCGTCATTTCCCAATGTTTCCTCTACCGCGCCTTTGGACCGACCAAGACCGAGTACGATCGCGTGTCACCACGATCGCGTCGCGACTGCCACACCGCGAACATTTCAGCTTGGGCGGCCTGTCAATGAATGCCTCGACGACGCCCTGGTGCCCACATTGCGGACAGCGCACGGCCAAGCGTGTCGGAAATCTACGGATGACATGGGCGTCGTCTTTGCGGGTTTTTGTCATGCGGAGACCGCCGTCTGGTCGACCTCGTTTCCCATGCATCCCAGTTTGATTTTAGGAAGCGTCGGGTAGAAGGCCTCGATCAGTTCCAGGACATGGTCTGGCTTCTCCGAATGTGCGCCGACCGGCGCGGAGATCACGGATGAAGGCTGCGTGTCTGCTGCCGGTGCTGGCGGCTCTCCCTTGGTGCCAACGAACAAGGCCAGCTGGTATGCCCCGGATATTGCGTCCGGAACGGTACGCGAACACACAGAACCGGATTGGGACTTCGTTTGGGACTTTTCGCCGCCAAAGCCGGTTATTTGCCGCTTTCTGATCGGTTTTCGTTCCCGGTCGGCACGCCGCCATCTAGTAAAATGCCCTTCAACTTCAAAGGGTTTGCGGGTCGAAATCGATCTCAGGCCGAGTGCGCATGCATCCTCTGAAAACTCGGATGCACCAGCGCTTCCGGCGCCGGTACCAGCACCACGATCGCCGCCAGCGCCAGCGTGCGAAACGTCACGGCGCGGCGATCGACCATCACGGCGATCAGCACCACAGCCGTCATGTAGAACGATCTTTGCGTCGCGACTTCGGCACCGGACAGCAGGAGATAAAAAGCGGCCGCAACAAATGCTGCTGCGGCGGCCCATTTCTTGATCGGAAACGCCACGGTCAGCACCGGAACGAGCGCCAGCAGCGCGCGAATGGCAAAGAACACGACCCCGGCTACCACAGCCATGTGATAGCCCGAAATCGACAGCACGTGGCCGAGGCCCGAGATGAACATCGCGTCGTTGACCGGCGTTGTGATCGCGTCCCGCCGCCCGGTCAGAAGTGCCGTGGCAATCGCGCGCTTGTCGCCGTCGAGCGTGGTGCGAATCCGCGCGTCGATCGCATCACGCAGATCCTGCATGAAGGCGGCGTAACGCAATGACAGGCTACCGGCGACCGGCGGCTCGCGCGCTGCAATGCTGCCGGTGACAAAGCCCGAGGCGCCGATGCCCTGGAAGAACAGGTCGCGACTGAAATCGTAGCTGCCCGGCCGCAGCGGCGCGAGCGGCGGTTGCAAGCGCGCCTTCAATTCGACGAAGCTTCCGACTGCGGGCGCGGCACCTTTACGAACCGACAGCCGAACGCGCTCCAGCTTCGTTTGCAAACGCGGGCCATCCGCCTGCGTCACACGCAACACGAAGCGGTCGGTCCGCTCGCGAATGTCCCGCGCCTCGACAAAACCCGACAGCGAAACCGAATAGGCCGGCCTTGCCAGCACCTCATGGGCGACATGCGCGGTTCTCCAGGTTGCGGTGGCAAAGCCGGCCGCGACGCTCGCGACCATGACGGCGACGGGAAAGAACCGTGCGCGCCGAAGCAGGAACGCGACGACGCCCAGCACGAGTGCCGTGACGATCGTGACCGGCAACACCGGCTCGTGGTCGGCGGCAAAGTAGAAGGCAATACCGGTTCCGAAGGCGACGGGAACCCAGGGCAACAGTCGTCCGGGGCCGGCTTCGGCGCGCGCCCATTCGCGCAGCTTTTCGAGCAGGCCGGACCAGATGCCAGAGCCGGCCGTGAAGCCGCCGGTCTGCACTCCGCTTCGCGGCGGCCAGGTTTCTGCGATCCCCTGCAACCGGCCGGGCACCCTGCCCCGCTCCGCCATCCGGCCAACCCCAAGATTACGCCTCGCCGTCCGATGCTACCTAGGGCGGTGACCGGCTAAAAGGCGAACGGATGCGGAATTCGCGAGAAAGCCGCAATTATCGTGGAGAGCCCGCTTCGTCGTCGTTTCGATGATCTGCAATGAGGAAGCCACAGTGACAGGCCCGGAATTGAAGCAACTGCGTCAGGACCTCGGTGAGGCCATTGGCCGGCCGCTATCGGCCGCTGACATGGCAAAGCTGTGTGGGCTCGAGGAGAACGAAGGCGCCGACACGATCCGCCGTTGGGAGGTGACCGGACCGAGCGGGCCGGCCGACAAGCTTCTTGGGCATCCTCGCGATGGCCAGCGATCGGTATCCCATTCTGGAGAACTTCAATATCTTCGATCGCTGGGATGTACATGAGAAGGAACGCCCGGCCCGGAAGGCCGCGTTCCGCGAAAGAATGTGCAACGAGATCCGCCAGCGCCTCGCCTGATCCTGACTTGCCGGCGGCCCGCCTTCCCCGCCCCTTATCCACAGCGTAGTGGTCGACCAAACCTGCCAATCGCGTCTATCGGCTTGCGCGGTACCGCCCGTGCGAAACATATTTCGTACGTCAGGTGATTTCGGGTGGGTGGTGGCAATGAGTGGCGCAGACGGTGCCTATGACTGCGATCGTTATCGCAGATTGCTGGCGGAAGCGAACGACGAGCCGAAGCGGCTCGCCCTCATCAAGTTACTGATCGATGAGAAAGCCAAAGACCGGCTCGCCCAACACAGGCTTCGCACCCGAATATCGGGCTTGGAAGCTTCCAAGAGCCGCTCACCGCTAACCTTTCGCCACTTCCTTGGCAAAACTGTCGCGCAATCCGATGGTGCGGTTGAACACCGGGCGGTCGGCGGTTGCCTCCTTGTCCCGCACGAAATAGCCCTGCCGTTCGAACTGCACGACTTCGGTGGAATTGGTGACAGCGACGTCGGGTTCTACCCGCGCATCCTTCAAGACCTCCAACGACTGCGGATTGATGTCAGCGGTGAAGTTCGCCGCGTCGGGACTGGGGTTGGTGAACAGCGGATTGTAGAGACGGATCTCCGCCGGTTTCGACCGTGCCGCCGAGAGCCAGTGCATGGTTGCCTTGACCTTGCGGCCGTCGGGAGAGTTGCCGCCCCGCGTGGCAGGATCGTAGGTACAGCGCAATTCGACGACTTCGCCGGCCGCATTCTTCACCACCTCACGACAGGTGATGAAATAGGCATAACGCAGCCGGACTTCGTTACCGGGCGACAGCCGGAAAAACTTCTTGGGCGGATTTTCCATGAAATCGTCGCGCTCGATGTAGAGCTCCCGGCCAAACGCCACGCGGCGCGTGCCCGCGCTCGGATCGTCGGGATGGTTGACCGCCTCGATTTCCTCGATCTGTCCTTCCGGATAATTCTCGATCACGATCTTGAGCGGCCGCAACACCGCCATCCGCCGCTGTGAGGTCTGGTTCAGAACCTCGCGGATGCAGAATTCGAGCATGCCGACATCGACAACGCTGTAGGCCTTGGCAACGCCGATGCGCTTGATGAATTCGCGGATCGCCGCCGGCGGCACGCCGCGCCGCTTCAGCCCGGCGATGGTCGGCATCCGCGGATCGTCCCAGCCAGCCACATGGCCGCCACGCACGAGTTCCGTCAGCACGCGCTTGGAGAGCAGCGTGTAGCTCAGGTTGAGGCGCGCAAATTCATACTGGCGCGGCTTGGACGGCACCGGCAACTTGTCGAGCAGCCATTCATAGAGCGGCCGATGATCCTCGAACTCCAGCGTGCAAATCGAATGGGTGACACCCTCGATCGCATCGGACTGGCCGTGGGCGTAATCGTAGCTTGGATAGATCGACCATTTGTCGCCGGTGCGCGGATGATGCGCATGCAGGATGCGATAGAGCACGGGATCGCGCAGGTTGATGTTGCCCGAGGCCATGTCGATCCTGGCGCGCAGCACGCGTGCGCCGTTCGGAAATTCGCCGGCCTTCATGCGGCGAAACAGATCGAGATTTTCCTCCACCGAGCGGTCCCGGAACGGGCTGTTCTTCCCGGGCTCCGTGAGCGTGCCGCGGCTCAGCCGAATTTCCTCCTGCGACTGGTCGTCGACGTAAGCGAGGCCGGCGCGGATCAGACCTTCCGCCCACTCGTAAAGCCTTTCAAAATAGTCCGAGGCAAAGAAGAGGTTCTTGCCCCAATCGTATCCAAGCCATTTCACGTCGGCCTGAATCGAATCGATGAATTCCTGCTCTTCCCTGGTCGGGTTGGTATCGTCGAACCGAAGATTGCAATGCCCGCCGAACTCCTGCGCGATGCCGAAATTCAAGCCGATCGACTTGGCATGGCCGATATGCAGGTAGCCGTTCGGTTCCGGCGGAAACCGCGTGACGATCACCTTATGCTTTTTGGCATCGAGATCGGCCTGCACGATGTCGCGGATGAAATCGCGGCCCGCCTCTGTCGCTGTCGGTTCTAAGGTCATTCTGCTGTCCATTATCCGCAAGTCAGCGGTCTATCTGCCAAATCCTTACCCTCCAAGGAAGGCTTTAGTTATACCGCGTTCCTGCTATACACCCCCAGCCCGCCAAGGCAGATCCCGTATCCCACCTCCTGACGTCAATGACCGCACCAGTCGTCACACGCTTTGCCCCCTCACCGACCGGCTTTCTCCATATCGGAGGTGCCCGCACGGCCCTGTTCAACTGGCTCTATGCGCACAAGCACGGCGGCAAGATGCTGCTCCGGATCGAGGACACCGACAGGGAGCGATCGACCGACGCAGCGATCGCGGCCATCCTGGACGGCCTCAAATGGCTCGAACTCGACTGGGACGGCGAGGTCATCTACCAGTTCAGCCGCGCGGCACGCCATCGCGAGGTCGCCGAGAGCCTCCTTGCAGCCGGCAAGGCCTATCGCTGTTACGCTACACCGGAGGAATTGGCGGCGATGCGCGAGAGGGCCCGCGCCGAAGGCCGTACCCGCCTTTACGACGGCCTGTGGCGCGACCGGGACCCGTCCGAGGCCCTGCCCGGAATGAAGCCGACGATCCGCCTGCGTGCGCCCCAGACCGGCGAGACCGTGATCGAGGATCAGGTACAGGGCCGCGTCGTCTGGCAAAACGAAAACCTCGACGATCTCGTCCTGCTCCGCGGCGACGGAACCCCGACCTACATGCTGGCCGTGGTGGTCGACGATCACGACATGGCCGTCACCCACATCATTCGCGGCGACGATCATCTGATCAACGCCGCGCGCCAGAAGCAGATCTACGATGCGCTCGGCTGGGACATCCCCAACATGTCGCATATTCCTCTCATTCACGGCCCTGACGGCTCGAAGCTTTCCAAGCGCCATGGCGCACTCGGCGTCGATGCTTACCGCGCCTTGGGATATTTGCCGGCGGCCTTGCGGAATTATCTCGTGCGGCTCGGATGGAGCCATGGCGACCAGGAGATTTTCTCGACCGAGGAAATGATCGCTGCCTTTGACCTGTCGGGTATCGGCCGATCAGCCGCACGGTTCGATTTCGCCAAGCTCGAAAATCTCAACGGGCACTACATCCGCCACGCCGACGATCAATCCCTCGTGAAGATGTTCGAGGGGGTGCTCCCGTACGTGCCCAACGGGGCCGGTCTTGCGGCCAAGCTCAACGACAGAACCCGCGCGCAATTATTACAGGCCATGTCGAGCTTGAAGGAGCGCGCCAAGACGCTGATCGAACTGATCGACAGCGCCTACTATATTTTCGCCGACCGCCCGCTTGAAATCGACGCCAAAGCTGCCGCCTTGCTGACGCCGGAAAATCGCCTGCTGATCGGCCGGCTTCGCGTTGCCTTGTGGGCGGTAAAAGACTGGACCGCCGAAGAAACTGAAACCGCGATGCGAGCCTTTGCCGATCAGAACGGCCTCAAATTCGGCGCGGTAGCTCAGCCGCTGCGCGCCGCGTTGACCGGGCGTACGACGTCTCCCGGCATATTCGATGTCCTTGCCGTTCTTGGCCGGGACGAAAGCCTCGCCCGGCTCGACGATCAGGGGCCTGACTGAGTCGATCTCGCGCGACCTTGCAGCGCACACGGCAATAAGCTACCCATTTCGTTGCTTCATTTCAGGCGCCCGCTGGCCTGCCTGCCCTTTCGGAAAAGGCATGAAAGTGCGGGCTTTCGCAACGATCGGGGACCTCACGATGGCCGCATCTCAAGGCAAGACCGCAACGCTAACGGTAGGCAACAAGACCTTCGATCTTCCGATTTCGAGCGGCAGCATTGGGCCCGACGTCATCGACATCGGCAAGCTCTACGGACAGTCGGGGATGTTCACCTACGATCCCGGCTTTACCTCGACCGCAAGTTGCGAGTCCAAGATTACTTATATCGACGGCGACGCAGGCGTTCTGGAATACCGTGGCTATCCGATCGAGCAGCTCGCCGAAAACGGCGACTTCCTCGAAACCTGCTACCTCCTGCTTTACGGCGAACTTCCGACCAAGGCGCAAAAGGTCGACTTCGACCGTCGCGTGATCCTTCACACCATGGTTCACGAACAGATGGCCCGCTTCTTCCAGGGCTTCCGCCGCGACGCGCATCCGATGGCGGTGATGGTGGCGTCTGTTGGTGCACTCGCCGCGTTCTACCACGACTCCACCGACATCAACGATCCGCAGCAGCGCATGATCGCCTCCATGCGCATGATCGCCAAGATTCCGACGCTGGCCGCCATGGCGTACAAGTACAATCTCGGCCAGCCCTTCATCTATCCGAAGAACTCGCTGAGCTTCGCCGAAAACTTCCTGCACATGTGCTTTGCCGTGCCGTGTGAAGAGTACAAGATCAATCCCGTGCTGGCCGACGCGCTCGACAAGATTTTCATCCTGCACGCCGACCACGAGCAGAACGCCTCGACCTCGACGGTGCGCATCGCAGGTTCCTCCGGCGCCAACCCGTTCGCCTGTATCGCCGCCGGCATCGCCTGCCTGTGGGGACCCGCGCATGGCGGCGCCAACGAAGCGGCGCTGGCGATGCTCGCCGGCATCGGCACGGTCGACAAGATTCCGGATTTCATCGCGAAGGTGAAGGACAAGAACAGCGAAGTCCGCCTGATGGGCTTCGGCCATCGCGTCTACAAGAACTACGATCCGCGCGCCAAGATCATGCAGAAGATGTGTCACGCCGTGTTGAAGGAGACCGGCCATGGCGACGATCCGATGCTGAAGGTCGCGCTGGAACTGGAAAAGATCGCGCTCAACGACGAGTACTTCATCCAGCGCAAGCTCTATCCGAACGTCGACTTCTATTCGGGCATCACGCTGAAGGCGATGGGATTCCCGACTTCGATGTTCACCGTCTTGTTCGCGGTGGCGCGCACCGTCGGCTGGATCAGCCAGTGGAGCGAGATGATCGAGGATCCGCAACAGAAAATCGGCCGTCCGCGCCAGCTCTACACCGGCAAGACGCGCCGCGACTACGTCACCATCGATCAGCGGAAATAACCTGGAACCTTCGAAGCCGGATCCGTCCGGGTCCGGCGTCGAAGTATCCGCGCTTAGCTCGCCCTTCGGGACTTTCTGAGCATCCCTAAAACGATGTCGGCGGCGCGAACGCTCGGCGACTGGTTGCCTGTCGACATGACGTCGTCCATCCGCGCAAATGCGTCCTGTTGGCGCCTGCGCATCGGCGAATCGGACAACACCTCGCCGAGCGCGCTTGCGAGCATGTCCGCCGTGCAGTCGTCCTGCACGAACTCCGGGACCACGTTTTCGCCGACGACCAGATTCGCAAGGATCACGGACTGAACGGTGACAAAGCGCAGGACAATCCGGGCCTCGAGCGCGCCAGCCCGATAAGCAGCGACCATGGGTACCCCGGACAGCGCCAGTTCGAGCGTCACCGTCCCCGATTTCGCCAATGCCGCGGTCGCGATCCGGAACGCTGCGCGTTTTTCCTGCTCGCCGACCACGATTTGAGGCGTGACCTTCCAGGACTTGACGCCATCGCTCACGAGTTCGAGCAAATGCGGCATGGTCGGCAGGATCAGCTCAAAGGCCTTTCCCTGCGCCTGCAATCTGTCCAGCGCCTCGCCAAAAATCGCAATGTGATGTCTGATCTCACTGCTGCGGCTTCCCGGCAGGACCAGCAGCACGGCCGGGCTGCCGCTGCGCCGCGCCTGCTCCTCCGCGCTCGGCCTGAGCGAAGCAAGCTGTTCGATCAGCGGATGGCCCACATACGTGCAGGGCGGCCCATGCAAGCGGCGGTAGGCCTCGGGTTCAAACGGAAGTAGCGCCAGCACGTGATCGACATAGGCCCGCATGGTGCGCGCCCGACTCGGCCGCCAGGCCCAGACCGACGGCGAGACATAGTCCACAATCGGGATCGTCGGATCGCGGGCTCGTACCCGCCGCGCGACCCGATGGGTGAAGTCGGGACTATCGATGATGATGAGAATATCGGGACCAGCCTGCAACACCGCATCAGTCGTTTGACCGATCAAACGCAGCAGCTTGGGAAGCTGCTTGACGACCGCCGAGAAGCCGATGATTGACAGTTCCTCGATCGGGAACAGGGATTTCAGCCCCTCACGAGTCATCCCCAGTCCGCCGACGCCCTCGAACCTGACGGCGCCGCCGAGCCGCTGGCGGAGCACCTTCATCAGATTCGCCCCCAGCCGGTCGCCGGATTCCTCTGTTGCGATCAGAAAAATCTTGCGCGCGACACTGCCATTTGCCGGGCCCGACATCAGGAAGGCAAACCGATGACAAAGAGCCCAGCCGCGTCCGCCGTCTCGATCATGGCTTGCGGATCGGCGACCACCGTGTTGCCGGCGATGACGGCGAGGCCAGCAAGTCCGGCGGCAGCGGCTTCCTCGACGGTTCGCGATCCCACCGTCGGCAAATCGAAACGCAAGTCCTGTCCGTTCTTTGGCGCTTTCACCAGCACACCACGGCCGGCCGGCGCGCGAATGCGGCCACTCGCCCGCAAATCTGCAATGCGCTTCAGCAATTCATCCGTGCCCTCGATGCCCTCGACGCCGACGACATGACCGTCGATCACGACGGCGGCTTGACCAATGTCGAAGGGGCCAAGCGCCCGTAGCACTTCGCGTCCCCTGGCGATGTCAGACGTGGCGTTCTGGTCAGGGATTTTTCGCGTGACGCATCCCTCAGGCATGAGCAAATCCGGCGCAATTTCTTTCAAACCCAGAAGACGAAAACCGTCTTGCTCGAAGATACGGCCGACACCGGACAGCAGATGATCGTCGCCGCCGCGATAGGCCGACCACACCTGCCCCATGATACGAAGCGTTGCCCAATCGAGCCGAATTTCCGAAAGCGACGGCCGCACCAAAGTTCCGATGAAGACCAGGTTCTTGCAGTTTTCCTCGCGGAATAACTTCTTCGCCCGTCCGTACTGCCCCACCGTGATCCAATGATGACGAAAGCGTTCGGCGGCCTTCGGATCGCAAACACCTTTGAGTGCAAACAGGACCGGATCAAGACCGCGCGCTTTCAGGGAATCGGCGACGGCAAACGGCATCGCCCCGCCCCCCGCGATCACGCCAACCGGCGATGAAACACCTAAGGACGCGGCTGTCATGGGTTTGTGACCACTCCGTCGTCAGTCTTCAGCGTTCCGATCGGACGGAAGGCAGAAAGGGCGATGCTTGCCGGTATCGATGAAGGCGAGAATTTCAACAACCGCAGGATCCGTCGCCGCGAGAGAGCGCGCCGCATCCAGCCGTTCGGAAAAGACCCCGGGAGATTCAAACAGCTTTTGATAGAAGGACCTCACCGCGGCGAGCCGCTCACGCGTGAACTTGCGGCGCTTCATGCCGACAATGTTGAGACCTTCGAGCCGCGCATACTGACCGTTCACAAGGCCATAAGGAATGACATCGCCGCGAACGCCGCAGACGCCACCGATCATCGCTTGCGGGCCAATGCGGGTGAACTGATGCACCGCCGACAGGCCGCCGATGAAAACAAAATCGCCGATCTCGCAATGACCACCGAGCGTCGCAGAGGTGGCGAAAATGACGTCGTTGCCGACCTGGCAGTCATGACCCACGTGACTGCAATTCATGAAGTAGCCGCGGTCGCCGACGCGGGTGATACCGCCGCCGCCAACCGTCCCGGTACTCATCGTCACCGACTCCCGGATCGTGCAGCCGTCACCGATCTTCAGTTTCGTCGGCTCACCGCGATAGCTCAGCGATTGCGGCGCGCCTCCGAGGGAAGCGAACGGATAAATGGTGCAGCCGGTGCCGATCGTGGTGTGTCCCATCACATGGACGTGGGAAATCAGCTTGCAGTTCGCGCCGATGGTGACGTCGCCGCCGATCACGCAGTATGGGCCGACCGTCACGCCCTCGCCGATCGCAGCGCCGTTTTCAACCCGCGCGGTAGGGTCGATCGTGGTCATCGAGGGGCCCGTCTCTCTCGTCAAAGATTGGCGTAAATTGTCGATTTTTCAGTGGTTAGCGCGCGCCGCCGGGACTGTCCAGTGACCTGCCATCGTCGGTCCCGGAGGACTTTGGGCGTCAATTCATGGTGCGCTGGACGAAGGCTGCGCCTTGGGTGACCACACAGATATAGGAATAGGTCTGAGCGTCGCCTTCGGTTTCGACATCAATGTCGATCATCACCGGCTTCACCTGACCTTTCCAGGTCGCCAGAATGGAAGGCGGGACCGGACGGGTTCGGGATTTCTTGACAACGAGCCCTGTGATTTTCGGCAATGCCTCGCTGACCGACGCAATACATGTTTTGCCCGCATCGGCACGGTCGCTCAGCACAACGAGTAATGCTGCCGACGCTGTCAGTATCGTCAGGTTTCGCATCCGCCCCATCCACCCGATGCAACTAGAACACAGAACCTTCGGGCTGTCGATTGGAGGTCGGCCAACGGTCGGGCACGACGACGGCCGTCGCCAAACGTCAATCGGTCAGCATGGCGCCGACATCAGCTTCAGCAACGGTCGCACCGTTCACCTTGGCATCGCCGTGAAACCACCACATCGTCTTACGTCGGCCGATGCTGCGCATGTGGTACTCGATCGTGTCTCCCGGGAGCACCGGTTTGCGAAACTTGCATTTGTCGATGGTTAGAAAATAGACCGCCCGCGGCTTTGCAGTGCCCTCGACCGACTTGATCCCGATGACGCCCGCAGTTTGCGCCATGGCTTCGATCATCATGACGCCCGGATAGACCGGTCGCTCGGGAAAATGGCCGAGAAACGCCGGCTCGTTAAAGGTCACGTTCTTGATGCCGATTCCGCTGTAGTCGGTCCTGATATCGACCACCCGGTCGATCAGAAGCATGGGGTAGCGGTGCGGGAGCGTCTTCAGGATATCGTTGATATCCACGAGCGCAAACCTGACCGACGCCTCCGCCATTTTTCCTGCCCCTCCCCTTCAGGCGCTTGCCATCCGCGCAACCATTACGTGAGCCGAAGGCCAGGGCAAGACCCTAGCCTCAAGGCCTCCGGCTGACTTTGCTTTCGTTGGCGTTCCTTGGCAATCCTCACGTGACGCGACGTGAGGTTAACGGGCCCGTTTTCTTCCGGCCATCATGCGACCATCGGCTCGGTCCGGCCGGCACCGTGGTTAGAAGCTGGTGCCGCCGCCAAACTTGAACTGCTGCACGATATCGTGCGGACCCTTGGTCAGCGGGATGGCGTAGTCGAAGCGCAGCGGTCCGAACGGCGACTGCCAGATCAAGCCGACACCCACCGACGTGCGCACCACGTTCTGCGGGTCATACTGCAACCCCAAACAGGTGCCGGAAAAGGCCGGGGAATTAAAGCCATTGTTCGTAGGACGAATACAGCCGGGTTGATTGACTTCGCCAGTGAGCGCCCAATCGGTCGGCCCCTTGTAGTCGCCGAGCCAGCCAGCGTCGGCATAGACGGCGCCCTTCATGCCGATTTCCTTTGGCAGGAACCAGAACGGCATCTGGAATTCGAGCGAAGCGCCCCAGTACTGGGTGCCACCGATGGCGTCTTGAGTGCCGAACGGATTGATGTCACGCGGACCGATACCGTTCGGCGCAAAACCGCGAACCAGGTTCGGACCTGCCTGGAATTGATCCAGCATCCTGATCTGGTTGTTGCCGATCTGGGTCATCAAGCCGCCCTGCAAGTGGACGATGCCGACGATGTCGGCCACCAGCGGCGAATAGTACTTCAAATCCGCAGCCGACTTCAGATACGTCACGTCGCCGCCCACGCCGGCGAAATCCTGCTTCCAGTCGATCAAAAGACCGTCGGTCGGGTTCTTGTTGTTATCCAGCGTGTTGTAGTCCAGCGAATAACCAACTGCCGACGTCAAGGTCGCGCCTTGAGCCAATTCCTTGCGCACGGGCAGTGAGGCTTCGCCGTCGCCGTAACAGAACAGGCCAGTTCCAGTGGGATCGCCCGCCGGGAAAAACGCGTTGACGGTCGCCTGATTGGCCGGATTAGCTACAAACGCCGGAGACGGATTGAAGGGAAGTCCGTTGTTCGTTAGGTTATTACAGTTGTCCAGATAGCTCGGCAGCGACACTTCCTGCCGATAGATCGAATAGCGCAACTGCATGGTCAGATCTTCACGCAGTTGCAGACCGATCCGCGGGCTGAAACCGATGGTCTTGGTGCCGTAGGCAATATACTGGTTGGCCAGTTGCTCGCGATAGTAGGCGTCAAGACCCAGCGCGACGCGGTAATCCAGCAGATACGGCTCGATAAACGAAAACGAAACGCCGCGCGCATATTCGCCGTAAGTGACTGCAACCTTGCCGAACAGGCCGCGGCCGAGCAAGTTGCGTTCGGAAACGCTGACTTCGGCGAGCGGACCGTCGGTCGTCGAGTAACCGCCCGACACCGAGAAATCGCCGGTCGATTTTTCTTCCAGGTCGACGTTGAGAATCACGCGGTCGCTCGATGAGCCCGGCTCGTTCGTGACCTTGACCGACTTGAAGAAGTCGAGATTCTTCAGGCGTCGTTCGGCGCGGTCGACCAGTGCGCGGTTGTAAGCGTCGCCTTCGGAAATATCGAACTCGCGGCGGATGACGTAGTCGCGCGTGCGGGTATTGCCGCGCACGTTGATGCGTTCGATGTAAGTGCGCGGACCTTCGTCGATGCCAAATACAATCGAAACCGTATGCGATTCGAAGTTGCGGTCACCTCGAGGCTTGACGACCGCGAAAGCAAATCCCCTGCGCGAGGCTTCGATCTGCATTTCCTCGACCGATTTCTCCAACGCCTCGGCGTTATAGAGCGAACCGATACTGACGCGCGAGAATCGCGCAAGCGCGTTGCCGTCCAAGGCGGGGATGCTCGACTGATAGGTGACGGAAGCAACGCGGTATTGCTGGCCTTCCTCGATCTTGAAGGTGACCAAGAAGCCCTTCCTGTCCGGATCGTACTCCGTCAACGCGGCCACCACCTGCACGTCAGCGAAGCCGTGTTTGAGATAGTAGCGCCGAATCAGGTCGCGATCGGCTTCGATGCGGTCGGGATCGTAGACGTCGCTGCCGCCGAGGAAGCTCAAGAGATTCGTTTCACGCGTTTTGATGACGTCCTTTAATCGATAGGACGAATAGGCCCTGTTGCCGACGAACTCGATCGAGTTGATTCCGGTCTTGTTGCCTTCTTTGATCGTGAAGATCAGGTCGACACGATTGTTCGGCTGCTCGATGATCTCGGGAAAGACCGATACGTCGTAGCGACCCGCGTGACGATAGATGTCCGCGATTCGCTGTGCATCGGATTGCACCATCGGACGCGACAATGTTCCGCGCGGCTTCGACTGAACCTCGCCGGAAAGCTGCTCGTCCTTGACCTTCTTGTTGCCTTCGAAAACGACGCGGCCAATGACCGGGTTTTCAACCACCGTCACGATGACGCGGCCACCGGCCTGGTTGATTTTCACGTCCTGGAACAGACCGGTTTCGATCAGGCTCTTCAGCCCGTCATCGATACGCCCCTGATCGAGCTTTCCGCCCGGACCGGGCTTGAAATACGAACGGATGGTGGAAGCCTCGACCCGGCGGTTTCCCTCGACCTGAATCGAATCGGCCGTCTGTGCCGACGCGGGCGAGGACGCGAGCCCGACCGCCAGGGTGGCGGCAAACAGCGTCGTCGACATGATCAGGGCGGCAAACAAGCCTCCCCGTACCCCCATTCCAAACTTCATGCGCCGGGCGCCCTTACAATCCTGCTGCCGGCCCGTACCCCCACGAACCGGCAAATCATCATTTGCCGACCCGCTTGTAGCTAATTTTGCCAAGCCGGCAAACCTTATGTGGCAGCGCGATTTCATTTTCATTCCAAGACGTTGCCTATCGGCCACGTCATAAAAAAGCCGCTTCACGATGCGGCGAGGTGCAGAATGTCGTTATAGGTCACGAACACCATCAACATCAGCACCAACCCCAACCCGATTCGGGAGCCCATTTCCTGGGCTCTCGGCGACAACGGACGCCCCCGAACGGCCTCCACCGAATAGAACAAAAGATGACCTCCATCGAGCAGTGGCACCGGGAACAGATTCAGCAAGCCGATCGACACCGAAAGCGCCGCGCAAAGCTGCAGCAAGAACTGGAAACCGAGGCTGGCCGCCTGGCCCGAGAGTTGCGCGATCCGCAACGGGCCACCGAGATCGCCCGTAGAGCCGGCTCCGACAAACAGGGAGCCCACGAATTTGAACGTGCCGTCGATGATAAACCAGACCTGCTCGACGCCGATCTTGAGCAATTCCGCATAGCCGACCGGAGTCGTTTTCGGATCGCTCGGCTGCGCGTTGTATTGAATACCCAGCACACCGATCTTGTGGCTGTTGCCGAAAATATCCTTCACTTCCTTCAGCGCGGGCGTCGCCGAAAGTGCAACCGCCGCCCCGTCACGCTTGATCTGGAACGTCAGCTTTGAACCCGCGCTGGTGGAAACGATCCGCTGCATGTCAGCGAAACTTTCGATCGTAGTCCCATCGATGGAGGTCACGACGTCGCCGACCTTAAAGCCTGCGGATGCGGCGACGCTGTCGGGCTGAATCACATCGACGCGCGGGATTGAACTCGGCTTGCCGAAATAAAGCGACATGCCGGCAAAGATCAGAATCGCCAGCAGGAAATTTGCGATTGGGCCGGCGGCGACAATCGCTGCCCGAGGACCGACCCCCTTGTGATGAAAGCTGCCCGCCTGCTCCTCGGCTGTCATGTTGCCGAGTGTTTCCAGGTCGGGAGTCGAGGCCTCACTGTCGTCGCCGAAGAACTTGACGTAGCCGCCGAGCGGAATGGCCGAAATCTTCCAGCGGGTTCCGTGCCGATCGGTAAAGCCGGCCAATTCGGGGCCAAATCCGAGCGAAAAGGTTAACACCCTCACGCCGGCCCATCGAGCGATCAGGAAATGACCGAGTTCATGGAAGAAAACGACAATCGTCAGCACAAACAGGAAGGGAACAATGTATCCGATCAGGCCATGACCTAACACATTGAAACTATGCTGAAAAAACTCAGACATCCGATTTCCCTCACCTGGAGCCAGAAGGCTCCACCCCCACGCTCTAGGATGCCTTTAAGGCAATTTGAGGCAATAGGGTGGCCGCCTTATTTCGCGCGTTATGGTCAACAGTTATTGCATCGTCCGCAGACGTCAGCGGAGCCAGATTCCCGGCGCGAATCCAGGCTTCCAGCGTCGCCTCGACCAGGCGCGCAATGGCGCCAAAGCGAATCTTTCCGGCAATGAAAGCAGCAACCGCCACTTCATTGGCCGCGTTGTAAACCGTGGTCGCGCCGCGGCCGGTCCGCAACGCCTCATACGCCAACTTCAGCCCCGGGAACCGCGCGAAATCGGGGGCCTCGAAGGTCAACTGCCCGATCTTGGCGAGGTCGAGCTTTGCCGCCGGCCCCACGATTCGGTCGGGCCATCCCAAGCAATGCGCAATCGGCGTGCGCATGTCCGGCGCGCCGAGTTGCGCCACCACCGATCGGTCGGAAAATTCGACCATCCCGTGAATGATCGATTGCGGGTGAACCAGAACGTCGATCTCGTCTGCCGTCAGTCCAAACAGGTACGCTGCCTCGATCACCTCGAGGCCCTTGTTCATCATCGAGGCCGAGTCGATGGTGATCTTCTGGCCCATGCTCCAGTTCGGATGTTTGAGGGCCTGCGCGAGCGTTGCCTGTTCGATGTCGGCTGACGCCCAGGTGCGGAACGGACCGCCCGAAGCAGTGATGATGACACGCACCAGTTCTTCGCGATTGCCCGAACTCAAGGCCTGAAACAGCGCGTTGTGTTCGGAATCGGCCGGCAAAATGCAGGCGCCCGCTTTCGTCGCGCGCTCCATGAAGAAATCGCCGGCACACACCAGGCATTCCTTGTTGGCCAGAGCCACCGTCGCGCCGCGATCGACGGCCGCGAGCGCCGGTTTCAAACCGGCAGCGCCGCTCACCGCGGCCATTACCCAGTCCGCCGGCCGTGCGGCTGCTTCAACCACCGCGCTTTCGCCGGCGCCGCATTCCGTGCGGGTGCCGGCCAACGCGTCTTTCAACTCGTTCAATCGGGAGGGATCGGCGACGGCGACATAGCGCGCGCCGAATTCTCGCGCGAGTTTGGCAAGCCCCTGCACGTTGGTATGTGCCGTCAACGCCTCGACGCGGTAGCGATCCTTCGAGGCCCGCAGCAAATCCATCGTGCTGTCGCCGATCGAACCGGTCGCGCCCAGCACGGTGACGGAACGAACGGCAGGAGCCGCTTTGTTGTTACGCAAGGGAACAGCGCTCATATCTCACCAAACCATAAGACCGTGGCCAACGCCATCCGCGCCGCCACGCAAAAAGCCGAAAACAGCTGCCAGGACGACGGCGGCCACAAAGCCATCCAGCCGGTCCATCAACCCGCCATGTCCGGGAATGATGTGGCTGGAATCCTTGACACCAAACTTGCGTTTGACGGCGGATTCAAAGAGATCGCCGAGTTGCGCGGCCACCGAAAGACCAGTGGCCAGAAGCAGCAGCGGTATCATCTTTCCGAGGTTGCATGCGACAAATCCCGCCGCGACCGCAAGGCTCGCGACAAAGCCTCCGACAGCGCCCGCCCAGGTCTTTTTCGGACTGACCTGCGGCCAGAGTTTGGGACCGCCGATCAGCCGGCCGGCAAAGTATCCGCCGATATCGGTGGCCCACACCACGAGCAGCACCAGCATCAGCGCGGCGAATCCGGAAACGGGATCACGCCGCACCATGCAGGAAGCGATCAAGGCCGCGAACGCGTAGCCAATTCCGAGCACGGCCCAGCCGCGCCGATCCCGGGAAAAGATTGCAGCGACAACGACACCCAGCACGACAACAGCAGAAATACTGACAACGTCGAAATGCGCGGCTTCAACCCATCCAGCGCCGAGCAAAGCGAGTGTGCCCAACACAACGAGCGGAAGGTTGCGCACACCGATGACAGTGAGCCATTCGACGTAAAGCCCGATCGCCGCCAGGGTGACGAGGCCTGTCCAAAGCCATTCGCCGGCATAGGCCATGGCAATGGCAAGCGGAGCCATCACCAGCGAGGCAACGATCCGCAACAGAAGGTTATGTCCCTCCTGCCCGCCCATCCCGATCGATGCGTGGCCTTCGGTCACGATCCGGTTTTCACTGCCAGGCCGCCGAACCGGCGCTCGCGCCTGGCATATTCGGCGATCGCACCTTCAAGCGCGGCCTTGTCGAAATCGGGCCAATGAACCGGAACGAAGACAAGCTCGCTATAAGCCGCCTGCCACATCAGGAAGTTCGACAGCCGTTGCTCGCCGCTGGTGCGGATAATCAAATCAGGATCGGGAATTTCGGGCGCGTCGAGATATCGGCCGATCGCATCGGCGTCGATCGACGATGGATCGCGCTTGCCGTCCGCCACCTCGGCTGCCAGCCGTTGCGCTGCGCGGGCGATTTCCTGCCGCGATCCGTAATTGAAGGCGACGACGAGATGCAGACGATCGTTGCCGCGGGTCAGATCTTCGGCTTCCTCAAGCAGCCCGCAGATATCAGGCTCCAGCCCCTCCCGCTCACCGATCACGCGGACGCGGACGCCGTCGCGGTGCAGGATCGCCAGATCGTTGCGAATGAAGCGCCGCAAGAGTCCGAACAGGTCGCCGATTTCGGACGCCGGCCTCGACCAGTTTTCGGAGCTGAAGGAAAAAATCGTCAGATAGCGAACGCCAAGTTCGCCGGCGGCGCGAACCACATGACGCAAGGTCTCCACCCCGCGGCGATGGCCTTCGGCGCGTGGAAGACCGCGGGCCGCGGCCCATCGCCCGTTCCCGTCCATAATGATCGCCACATGCAAAGGACCGCCCTCTCGATCCGGTCCCTCAGTCGCAGGCGCCGCGGCATTCGACATCAATCATCCCTCAGGGCGCGACTCTAAACCATCCGTTCGAAGGATCGTGCCCCAACAAAAGGCTAAACGGTCAGGATTTCTTTTTCTTTCGCCGCCAGCAACTGGTCGATTTCCGAAATCGTGCCGTCGGTGGCCTTTTGCACGTCATTCGCCTGGCGTTCCTGATCGTCTTCGGAAATCTCGTGATTCTTCTCAAGCTTCTTGAGCACATCGAGGCCGTCGCGCCGCACATGGCGGACGGCGACCTTCGCGGCTTCCGCATATTTGTGCGCGACCTTGACCAGTTCCTTGCGGCGTTCCTCGTTCAGTTCGGGAATCCGCAAGCGAAGAACCTGGCCTTCGGTTGCAGGGCTCAATCCCAGATTGGAATCGACGATGGCTTTCTCGACCGCCTTGACCATCGACTTGTCCCACACCTGCACCGACAACAGGCGCGGCTCGGGAACGCTGACGGTCGCAAGCTGATTGAGCGGCATGTGCGAGCCGTAAGCTTCGACCTGGACGGGCTCCAGCATCGATGCCGCAGCGCGTCCCGTCCGCAAGCCGCCAAGTTCGTGCTTGAGAGACTGCGTCGCCCCTTGCATGCGGCGCTTCAATTCGTTGATGTCGAAATTACCCGTGGACATGACGCTCTCTCCTCCTGAATACGGCCGGCGCGCCGCGCATTTTTCGCGCAGCAAAACGCGCTAGCCGGCAACGATCGTACCCCGACCGGTACCGCTCAGAATGGCGCCGATCGAACCGGGTTCGGCGATCGAAAACACGATGATAGGCAGCGACGTCTCCCGGGCAAGCGCAAATGCGGTGGCGTCCATGACCTTGTAGCCGCCCCCGATGGCTTCGGAATGGGTCAGACGGTCAAATCGCTTGGCGGAAGGGTCTTTTTTCGGATCGGCGCTGTAGATGCCGTCGACATTGGTCGCCTTCAGCACGGCCTGTGCGCCGATTTCGGCCGCCCGCAGCACCGCCGTGGTGTCGGTGGTGAAAAAGGGATTGCCGGTTCCACCGCCGAGCAGCACGATGCGCCCCTCGGCCAGATATTTGTGCGCTGCACTCCGGGTGAAAAGCTCGGAAATCTGCGGCATGACGTGT
Organism: uncultured Alphaproteobacteria bacterium; assembly: GCA_963788885.1. GTDB lineage: Bacteria > Pseudomonadota > Alphaproteobacteria > Rhizobiales > Xanthobacteraceae > Bradyrhizobium. Next base: position 27,350 of record CAWBIR010000009.1, read on the forward strand.
GCCGTCAGGGTTCGTGCCGGCGTGCCCTTACGCTCGATCGCCGCCTCAAGCGCAAGGCAGTTCATGACGGTCGCAAGCATGCCCATGGTGTCGCCGATCGGCCGGGACACGCCGCGCGAGGAGACCTCGACGCCGCGAACCAGGTTGCCGCCGCCGATCACGACGGCGATTTCGACACCCAATTCTCTCGCTGCAATCAGGTCGCCGGCAACCCGGTCGATCGTCGACTGATCGAAGCCCGACGCGTTCGGACCGGCAAAATATTCGCCGGACACCTTGATCACGACGCGACGATAGACCGGTCCAGTCATTTGCTAACCGCTCTCCTTGGACCGGAAAGGCCTTGCGCGACGACAGTGGCGCCGTCTCAAGGCTTCTTCTGGCCGCTTGCAGCCGCGACTTCGGCTGCGAAATCGCTTTCCTGCTTCTCGATTCCCTCGCCGAGAGCATAGCGCAAAAATCCGGCGATCTTGATCGGTCCGCCAACCTTACCCTCAGCTTCCTTCAGGGCCTGCGCAACCGATTTGCCGCTGTCGTGGATGAAGGCCTGCTCCAGAAGGCAGACTTCCTTGTAGTAGGTCTTCAGGCCGAACTCGACGATCTTTTCGATCACATTCTCCGGCTTCCCCTGCTGGCGGTACTTGTCGGCCAGCACATCCTTCTCGCGTTTGACGGTTGCCGGATCGAGTCCGGACGGATCGACGGCCAGCGGATTGGCGGCCGCGACATGCATCGCGAGCTGCTTGCCAAGTACCGCAAGTTCGTCGGCCTTGCCGGGAGAACTCCAGCGCGACGATCACGCCCATCTTGCCGGCACCTTCGATCACCGCATTGTGGACGTAGCTCGACACCACGCCCTTACCGACTTCAAGGGCGGCTGCGCGGCGCAGCGTCATGTTTTCACCGATGGTGGCGATGGCGTCCGAAATGGCGGCTTCAACGGTGATGTCGCCGACCTTGGCAGCCTTGATCTTTTCGAGATCGGTGCCGACATCGAGCGCGACCTGCGCGATCATCTTCACCAGTCCCTGGAAGTGCTCGTTGCGCGCGACAAAGTCGGTCTCGGAATTGACCTCGACGACGACGCCCTTGGTGCCCTCGGTCAGCGCCGATATCAGGCCTTCCGCGGCGACGCGGCCCGATTTCTTGGCCGCCTTCGACAGGCCCTTCTTGCGCAGCCAATCGACCGCGGCCTCCATATTGCCGTCGTTCTCGGCAAGCGCCTGCTTGCAATCCATCATGCCCGCGCCGGTGGAGTCGCGCAGCTCCTTGACCATCGCCGCCGTGATTGTCGCCATGTCGCTATCGTCCTTTGCCTGTGACGGCAGCGCCAGGCGGTTCGAACTCCGCCACTGCCACCATCACCGATGCCGTAAACTGGAATGTGCTTGATGCCGGCCGGGATTTCCGGCCGGCATTTTATTATTCCGCTTCAGCGGTAAGGGCCTTGGCCTGGGCAACCCAGGCGTCGGCGCGGGCCGGAAGACCGACCTCTTCGCCAATCTTATGGGCCTTGTCGTGATCGAGCTCGGCCAGCTGCCAGTAGTGGAAGATGCCGAGATCGTTGAGCTTCTTCTCGATGGTTCCGGACACGCCGGTGAGCTTCTTGAGATCGTCGGGCGCGCCACGCGGGCCCGCCAGGCCCTGGAAGCCGGAAGCCTGCGGCGCGGCCGCAACTTCCACGCGGGCCGGATGAGCCGAAGCGCCGACATCGATGCCCGCGTCGCCTTGGGCGCGGGAAATGCCATCGATCGCGGCGCGCGCGACCAGATCGCAATAGAGCGAGATCGCCCGGCCGGCGTCGTCATTACCGGGCACGACATAGGTGATGCCCTTGGGATCGGAATTGGTGTCGACGATCGCAGCCACCGGAATGTTCAGCCGCTGAGCTTCCTGGATCGCGATGTCTTCCTTGTTGGTGTCGATCACGAAGATCATGTCGGGCAAGCCGCCCATTTCCTTGATGCCACCGAGCGAACGGTCGAGCTTGTCGCGCTCGCGCTGCAAGGTCAGCCGTTCCTTCTTGGTGTAGGCGCTGGCATCGCCCGAGTTGAGCACCTCATCGAGATGCCGCAGCCGCTTGATCGAGGCGGAGATCGTCTTCCAGTTGGTCAGCGTACCGCCGAGCCAACGCGAATTGACGAAATACTGCGCCGAACGCTTGGCGGCCTCGGCAACGCCGTCCTGCGCCTGCCGCTTGGTGCCGACAAACAGGATACGGCCGCCCTTGGCGACGGTATCGCTGACCGCCTGAAGCGCGCGATGCATCAGCGGCACAGTCTGCGCGAGGTCGATGATGTGGATGTTGTTGCGGGCACCGAAGATGTAGTCGGCCATTTTCGGATTCCAGCGGTGCGACTGGTGGCCAAAGTGGACGCCAGCCTCAAGGAGCTGCCGCATAGAAAAATCGGGTAGTGCCATTGTCTGAGTTCTCCGGTTGGTTCCTCCGGAAACGTGTGAGCAAGCGAGCCTTATGGCCCGGCTGCCACCGGACGGCCTTTTGAGCCATGTTTCCGTGTGAGATGGCGCGGTATATAGCCGGATTTTCGCGAGAAGCAAGGAAATACGGGCGGTTTCGAGGGGTTTTCGCCCTCAAAAGCTGCCAAAAATACTACCGGAACAGACATTGCGCGGCCCTGGCGCGGATCAGGCCGCTTTATTGCGCCGGTTCAAGCTCCGCGAGCGCCGTTTTGGCGGAGGACTCATCCAGCGCAAGCAATTCGGCCGGCCCCTGGTTGTCCTTTTCGGAGGTTGCCACCGTGGCGACCAACATACCCGCCAATCCCGCGACGGCGCCGCCGCCAGCCACCGCGTCGTGTCGCTCACTCGACTTAATCAGGAAATAGTAGGTGCGACCCGATTGCGTCGTGAGCTCTCGTATGGTGTCGCCAGGAAAGAACGTTTCGCTGGCCATCAGGCGATGCCGACCCGCCGGACGATCGGCGTACACATAAGTCCCGGTTGTCACCTTGCCGATCGGATTTCCGTCAAGCTTCATATCGCAGGCGCAAAGCGCCATGCTGAGACCCTGGCGCTTCTCCTGGAAGACAACGATGCGCGATTGTCCTGCTCTCGGAGGCCCTACCTTTTGGGCAATGGTCGCATAATCATTACCGACGCCGTCGCTCACGCAGCCGGACAAAAGTGCCGCGCCTGCCAACATCATTGAACGCCGCAACATAACGCCCCCAAAACGCCTCGACCCCGCTGCCAATAAGCAAAAACACCGTTAGGTTGCAACAGCATTTCTCGCCTACCGCAACCAATCGGCGGCCGCCTCGTGCACTGTGGAAAATCGGGGATCAGTGCGTCGCTTCGCCGGGTCGCGGGCCCCTAAACCATTTCCACCCTGCCGTCCCCGAGCCGATAGATGCCACCGACGACCTTGAGCTTGTTTTGCTCAACGGCAGCACTCAGGATCGGTGTCGCCGAGCGGAGCTTGCCCACATTGTCGATCACATTCTGCCTGGTCGCGTTGGCGAGGGTGTCGCCGGCTTGACCGGATACCGCCTTTACCGCGGGCGCAATGGCCGTGACCAGCGAGGGCAGCTGTCCGGGCAATGTCGTGTTGTCCTTGAGCGACTTGATCGCCGCATCGACCGCGCCGCAGCTTTCGTGACCCAGAACGAGAACAAGTGGCGCACCGAGCACCGCCACCGCATATTCCAGGCTCGCCATCATTTCATTGGTGGCGAAATTGCCGGCGACCCGGCAGACGAAGAGATCGCCCCGCGCGCTGTCGAAGGCGTATTCCGGGGCGATGCGCGAGTCGGCGCAGCTCAGGATCGCGGCATAGGGATTCTGGCCGCCGACCAAGGCTTCGCGCTCATGCTTGAAATCGTGCCGCCGCGCGATACCCCCGACATAACGCTGATTGCCTTCCATCAGGCGCTTCAACGACGCATCCGGCGTCAGCACGTTTTGCGGTTTCGGCGGCGCCTTCATCTCCTTGGCGCCTGCCGCACTCGCCAACAACAGTCCCATTGTCGAGACCGCGGCACCCAGCACGCTGCGCCGCGAAGGCTCAAATCTCTCAATCAAATTTTGACGGCACATCTCGCACATCGGAAAATCCTTTCCCCGATCAGAGCGTCTCTACCATCTCTACACCCGCCACAGCCTTAATAGCACCCGCAATCTGCGGCGACACCTGGAAACGGCCCTCCAGCTTGAATTCGACCTCGGTCTGCATGTCGAGGCGCAGCACCAGCGCGACGTCGCCGCTGCCGGCCTGGCCAGCCGGTGGCGAAAGCCGCTTGGCGATCGAGTCCAGCGGCTTGGTATCGCGCAGGAAGATACGCAAACCTTTCTGCGTCTTGGCGGCGGCAGCATCGAGCGCCTCGGCATGCAGCACCCTCGCCCGCACGTCTTCGCCCTGCAATTCGGCACCGAGTTGCAACAGCACCGCCGCGCCCGGTTCGAGGATATCGCGATACTGAGCGAGACCTTCCGAGAACAACACGGCTTCGAAATGACCGGTCGGGTCCGACAACCCGATGATGCCCATCTTGTTGCCGGTCTTGGTGCGCCGCTCCATGCGCGAGACCACAGTCGCCGCCACCTTGCCGGCAGTCGCGCCCGTCTTCACCGCGCGCGAGAACTCGGCCCACGATTGCACGCGCAACCGCTTGAGCACGGTCGCGTAATCGTCGAGCGGATGGCCCGACAGGAAGAAACCGATCGCATCGTATTCGCGCCGCAGCCGCTCGGCAGGCAGCCATGGCTCGACCTGCGGCAGCATGATGGTCGGCGCATCCGCCGCGCCACCGAACATGTCGTTCTGACCTGAAGTTGCGGCCTCGTGGCTGCGCTGGCAGGCAGCAAGGATCGCATCCGCGCCTGCAAAGACCCGCGCCCGGTTCGGCTCGAGCGTATCGAAGGCGCCGGCGGCGGCGAGACTCTCGATGATCCGCTTGTTGATCGCGCGCGGGTTGGCACGGGAGGCAAAATCGGCAAGCGAAGTGAATTGCCCGCCGTGACGTGTATCGATGATCAGTTCAACGGCTTGCTGGCCGACGCCCTTCAACGCGGCAAGCGCATAGTAGATCGTGCCGTCGCCGACCTCGAACACGGGGCCCGAGCGGTTGATGTTCGGGGCCTCGACCTTGATGCCGAGCCGCACCGCCTCGGCGCGAAATTCCGAGAGCTTGTCGGTGTTGTTCAATTCCAGCGTCATCGACGCGGCAAGGAATTCGACCGGGTAATGCGCCTTCATGTAGGCGGTGTGATAGGACACGAGCGCGTAAGCCGCCGCGTGGCTCTTGTTGAAGCCGTAGTCGGCGAATTTCGCGAGCAGTTCGAAGATGGTGTCCGCCTGCCCTTTCGGAACGTTGTTCTTGACCGCGCCGGCAACGAAGACTGCGCGCTGCTTCTCCATTTCGGCGCGGATCTTCTTGCCCATCGCGCGCCGCAACAGATCGGCGTCGCCGAGCGAATAGCCGGCCATCACCTGTGCGATCTGCATCACCTGTTCCTGGTAGATGATGACGCCGAACGTCTCTTTCAGGATCGGCTCGAGCAGCGGATGCAGATATTCCGGCTCCTCGTCGCCGTGCTTGCGCGCGCAATAGGTCGGAATGTTCGCCATCGGACCCGGGCGATAGAGCGCCACCAGCGCGATGATGTCTTCAAAACGGTCGGGACGCATGTCGACCAGCGCCCGCCGCATGCCCTGACTTTCCACCTGGAACACGCCGACCACATCGCCGCGCGCCAGCATCTGGTAACTCTTGGCATCATCCAGCGGCAGCGTCGCCAGATCGACCTCCACGCCGCGCTGCTTGAGAAGCTTCACCGCAACGTCGAGCACGGTGAGCGTCTTCAGCCCCAGGAAGTCGAATTTAACGAGACCCGCGGGCTCGACCCATTTCATGTTGAACTGGGTCACCGGCATGTCCGACTTCGGATCGCGGTAGAGCGGCACGAGTTCGCTCAAGGGACGGTCGCCGATCACGATGCCGGCAGCATGCGTGGAAGCATGCCGGGTCAACCCCTCCAAGGCGCTGCGCAATGTCGAAGGCGCGCGCCACCACCGGATCTTCATCGCGAAACGCCTGTAGTTTCGGCTCGCTTTCGATCGCCGCTGAAAGCGTAACCGGTGCGGCCGGATTTTGCGGGACAAGCTTGGTGAGCTTGTCGACCTGCCCATAGGGCATTTGCAGCACGCGGCCGACGTCACGCAGCACGCCGCGCGCCTGAAGCGTTCCGAAGGTGATGATCTGGGCCACCTGATCGCGGCCGTAACGTTGCTGAACGTAGCTGATCACCTCGCCGCGGCGGTCCTGGCAGAAATCGATGTCGAAGTCGGGCATCGACACGCGTTCCGGATTGAGGAAGCGTTCGAACAGCAGACCAAAGCGGATCGGATCGAGATCGGTGATGGTGAGCGCGTAGGCGACCAGCGAGCCGGCGCCTGAACCGCGGCCCGGACCAACGGGAATGCCCTGCGCCTTGGCCCACTTGATGAAGTCGGCAACGATCAGAAAGTAGCCCGCATAGTTCATGCGGGAGATCACGTCGAGCTCGAACGCCAGCCGCGCGTGATAATCTTCTGCGGAAGTTCCCTGCGACAGTCCGTGAACGGCGAGCCGGCCCACCAGGCCTTCCTCGGCCTGACGGCGCAACTCGGCCGCTTCTTCCTTGGCTGCGTCCTCTGCATTGGTGCCGGCGCCGACGGTGAAGCGCGGCAGGATCGGCTTGCGTGTCTTTGGCCGAAACGCGCAGCGCTCGGCGATCTCGATGGTCGAGCTCAGCGCTTCGGGAATGTCGGCGAAGAGCACCGCCATTTCCGCGCGCGTTTTGAAGCGATGGTCCGGCGTCAACTGCTCGCGCTCGGTTTCGGCAATCAGCCGGCCGCCGGCGATGCAGAGCAGCGCGTCATGCGCCTCATAGTCGTCCGAGGTCGCGAAATACGGCTCGTTGGTTGCCACCAGCGGCAAACCCTTGGTGTAGGCGAGATCGATCAGGCCCGCCTCGATGCGCCGTTCCTTCTCGATGCCGTGGCGTTGCAACTCGACATAGAGCCGATCGCCGAACAGGCCCGCGAGCCGTTCGCAGCGCGACGTCGCCAGCGCCGATTGATCGGCCGCCAAGGCCAGCGAGACCGGACCATCCGGACCGCCGGTCAGCACGATCAGGTCTTCGGCCTGGCCCTCCAGCCACTCGAACTTGATGTGCGGGGTCTGGTGAACCGGAGTTTCCAGAAACGCGCGGGAATTGAGATGCATCAGGCTGCGGTAGCCGCGCTCGCGCGAGGCCAACAGAACGATCCGCGACGGCGCAGCCGCCATGGCGTTGCGGGCGTTGGGATCCTGATCGCCGAAATCGATCGCGAGTTCGCACCCCACGATCGGCTGGATGCCGTAGCCGGCCATCTTGTCGGAGAACTCCAGCGCCCCGAACATGTTGTCGGTGTCCGTCAACGCCAGCGCCGGCTGACGATCGGCCTTGGCGAGTTCGCCGAGCCGAGCGATCTTGATCGAGCCCTTCAGCAGCGAATAGGCCGAATGGACGTGGAGATGGACGAATCCGGGATTGGAGGACGGCGCAACAGGCTTTGACATGTCGTTATCGGCAACTCACCGGATGTGGAGGGAAACCGAGCCGCATCGAGCGACTCGCTCGCCTTCATGGTGAGGCTTCCGAAAAGCCAAGTCCACGCGCCTCTCACCCCACGCCTGCCGTTGTCAGGCTTTTCCCCAAGGGCCAAGTTTGGACGCCCCGCCCCCAAGAACCGGCTCAAAGCCTCACAATTGGGGGATCAACTGGGCCCAGATCGCGATCATCCCCACGAACAGCCCGATTGACGCCAACGCGGCTGCTTCCTCAACAAAAACCCGCAACATGACTGCCTCCCTGCTAAGAACATAGAGGGAACATAGTTCGCTTTTTGTTCTCGCGCAAGCGGCAGATTTCGGCTCTGTTCCGAAACCGAGGTCGTTGGTTAATGGCCGAGCGATCCGGCTACTGGCCGGTCGCAATGTCGATAATCGACCTGGCCAGCTGGTTGGGGTCCCCAGGGCGTCTGGCGGTCATTTTGCGTAACCTTGCGATCTTAGCCACGCAATCTTGCGGTCTCCCGCCAACCATTCATCAGCATCGGCCTTGCTTGTAAGGCCTTTGATGTACCGGATTTCAGCGCCGGGACAGTGAGCCTCAATTTGCCAATCGCCTTCGGCGATGCGGTTGCAGGAAAAGACGACGCGGGGAGATTTTTTCATCCCCCCAATATGACCCCTGATCGGGGTGATTCCTAGGCGTCACGGCCGCCACAATCAAACTGACCCACTACCAAGCGGCAGATTTCGGCTCTGTTCGGAAACTAGGGTCGTTGGTTGATGGCCGAGCGAGGGCTTTCGCGCAAACAAAAACCCCGGCCAACCGGGCCGGGGTTTGAAAGTTCCAGGGGCCTAACTCAGTAACGGGCGACGACCGGACCGCCGAACTTGTAGTTCACGCGCGCCGTGAAGAGATCGACGTCTTCCTTGATGTGGTCGGCGATGAAGCCGGCATTGGAGACGACGTCGTTGTTGCCCATGAACAAGTGATCGTATTCGAAGCCAAGCGACCAGCCCGGGGCGAAGGCGTATTCGAAGCCGGCGCCGACCGCGGCACCCCAGCGGGTTTCGTTGGCCGTATCGACCCCTCCGCCGACGCCTGTCGTAATCGAGGTGTACTTGTTGTCGGTAACGGCAGCGCCGCCCTTCACGTAGAACAACGCACGATCCCAAGCATAGCCGATCTGGCCGGTGAACAGGCCGAAGGAATCAATCTTGGTTTGATTGGTCGTGCTGGGGAAAATCGCGCTGACATTGCTGCCCTTGAAGTCAGCCCAGTTGCCCTGCGCTTCCACGCCGAACACCCAGGACGACATCTGCCAACGGTAGCCGATCTGGCCACCGACCGTTCCGCCCGTGGCGTGATGGCTGCCTTCGTCGCCGGGGAATCCAGTGGCCGGATCGGAGTTCCAGTCGATGTTGCTGGTCGCGCCACCACCGTTGATACCGACGTAGAAGCCGCTCCAGTCGTAAGCAGCCTGCACGATCGCAGGCGCTTTCGTATATGGAGCAGGTGCTCGCGCCGGAAGGTCGGCAGCGAGCGCTGGTGCAGCCGCTCCAACCGCGATCGCTGCCGCTGCGAGAAGGGTGAGTTTGTTCATTTCTAAATCCTGCTTTCGAATCTGTGTTTGCTCTAGATGCCCCGCCAAAACTCCTAGCACCTTTGCGGGAGAAAGCTGTAACCCGCACGCAACATCGGTGGAGAAAAGCCTCATTAAAGAAATTTAAGAAACCCCTGTGAAATAAGGGTTTCTTGAAATACGCGGACACAAAAAAGTTCCATCATTCTTTGGTTTAACGGAACCAAATTACTCGATGGCGAATTTGTGCCCGCGAAATATTTCGAAATGAAGCGAGTTCGCGCGAAAGCGCAGGGATCGCGGGATGCGCGACCGATTTCCGCAAGTTCCGATTCAGAAGATCAGGACGATCTAACGTCCGCTTCGAAGGTCTTCTCCGGTTGCACCGTGAGGCGGATCGCAACCTCGGTGGAACCGTCAAACTTCTCCAGAACCTCGTCGCAGAACATGCACCGATACTCGCCCTTGGCCCCGGGACGGGACGTCAGCTCAATGCGGCGGTAGCCGGCATGACAGGTGGGGCACATCAGATCGGATTTCTTCATGCCGATGTTATGCCGCGACTGCGCAGAGCTTTCCAGCCCCCCGCCACATCACATTTTCTTCGTAAAACATTCGTGTCTTCGGGAGGGCTCGTGGCAGCACGAATTTCCCACGAAATCGATTGCACTTAGTCGAGTTCGACGACTTCACCGTTGACCAACGACACGCGCCGGTCCATGCGGCCCGCCAGGTCCATATTGTGGGTGGCAATCAGCATCGCGACCCGCGTCGCTTTCACGAGTTGCATCAGGGCCTGGAACACGTGGTCGGCGGTATGGGGATCGAGATTGCCGGTGGGTTCGTCGGCAAGGAGCGCACGGGGTGCATTGGCGACCGCCCGCGCAATTGCCACCCGCTGCTGCTCGCCGCCCGACAGTTCCGCGGGCCTGTGTTTGATCCGATCGCTGAGCCCGAGATAAGCAAGGATCTCGCTCGCGCGCTTGACGGTTTCCGCCCGTTTCAAGCCGCGGATCATTTGCGGCAGCATCACGTTCTCCAGCGCCGTAAACTCCGGCAACAAGCGATGTGACTGGTAGACGAAGCCTATTTCGGTACGGCGGATTTGGGTCCGGTCGACATCCGACAGACCCGATGTCGGCGTGCCTCCGACATAGACCTCGCCTTCGTCGGGGCTTTCGAGCAAGCCCGCGATATGCAGCAAGGTCGATTTGCCGGTGCCGGATGGCGCGACGAGAGCAACCGATTGCCCGGCCCATAGAGCAAGCTTGGCGCCATTGAGGATGGTCAGCGTCGTTTCGCCCTGCATGTACTGTCGCTTGATCTCGTGGAGATAAACGACTGGTACCTCCTCCGCCCCCTCGCTCATCGCGTCCTCACTCGTACCGCAGTGCTTCGACGGGATCGAGGCGGGCGGCACGCCAGGACGGATAGAGGGTGGCCAGGAACGACAGGGTCAGCGCCATGATCACGACCGCGCTGGTTTCTCCGAAATCGATCTCGGCTGGCAATTTGGAAAGGAAGTAGAGCTCGCGCGGAAACAGATCGGTATTGGTGAGCCAGGACAGGAATTGCCGGATCGATTCGATATTCAGACAGATCAATACGCCGACGAACAATCCGGTGACGGTTCCAACGACGCCGATCGCAGCCCCTGTGATCAGGAATATCCGCATGATCGCGCCCTGCGAGGCGCCCATGGTGCGCAGGATCGCAATATCGCTGCCCTTGTCCTTCACCAGCATGATCAGGCCGGAAATGATGTTCAACGCCGCAACCAGCACGATCATGGTCAGGATCAGAAACATCACATTGCGTTCGACCTGAAGCGCATTGAAGAAGGTCGAGTTGCGCTGCCGCCAGTCGACCAGGAACACCGGCCGCCCCGCCGCTTCCGTCACGCTCTTGCGGAAGGCATCGATCCGGTCGGGGTTGGTTGTGAACACCTCGATCGCCGAAACGTCGTTGTTGCGGTTGAAATAGGCCTGGGCTTCGGGCAGCGGCATGAACACGAAGCTCGCGTCGTATTCCGACATGCCGATCTCGAACACCGCCGTGATCTTGTAGGGCTTGATGCGCGGGGTCGTGCCCATCGGGGTCACCGCGCCCCGCGGCGCGACCAGCGTGACGTTGTCGCCGGCGTGCAGCGACAGCGTGTCGGCCAATCGGCGGCCGATGGCGACGCCCTGCCCCTCGTCAAATCCCTCAAGCGAGCCCTGCTTGATGTTCGAGGCGATCGACGTGAGATTATTCAGGTCGTCGGCCCGAATGCCGCGAACGAAGACGCCCGAGGCGTTGAACGGCGAGGACGCCAGCGCCTGCCCGTCGACGACGGGCGCGGCCAGACGAATGCCCTGCACCTGATTGATCCGGTCGGCGACGTCCTTCCAGTCGGTCAGCGGCGATTCCAGCGGCTGCACAAGAAGGTGACCGTTGAGGCCGAGAATTTTGTCGAGCAGTTCCTTCCGAAAGCCGTTCATCACGGCCATCACGATGATCAGCGTGGCCACGCCAAGCATGATCCCGAGGAACGAAAACCCCGCGATGACGGAAATGAATCCTTCCTTGCGACGCGCCCGCAGATAGCGTCCGGACAGCAGCCACTCAAAGGGCGCAAAGGGTTTGGTTTGAACGGGCTCGCTCATGGCTTGGTCCATGTCCGATTTTCACACGATTCGGGCTAATTGTGGCCATGACAGCCGCGATCCCGCCTGCCCCACGGTGGATAATTAAACTAGCTCAGCCGCGCCAACACTTCCGCCGGGCTCAAATTCTCGCGCGTGCCGTCAGCTCTACGCTTGAGTTCTAACTTTCCCTCGGCAAGGCCCTTCGGACCGACGAGGATCTGCCAGGGGATGCCGATCAAATCGGCCGCTGCGAATTTCGCGCCGGCCCGCTGGTCGGTATCGTCGTAGAGGACTTCGACGCCTTTGGCGGAAAGCTCTCGGTAAAGCTGCTCGCAGGCGCCATCGGTATCTTCGGAACCTTGCTTCAAATTCAGGATCGCCGCCTTGAACGGCGCGACGGCTTCCGGCCATTTGATGCCGGCATCGTCGTGGCAAGCCTCGATGATGGCGCCGAGCAGCCGCGACACGCCGACGCCATAGGAGCCGCCGTGAATAGCGACCTCGGCACCATCGGGACCGGCGACGAACGCCTTCATCGGCTCGGAATACTTGGTGCCGAAATAGAATATCTGGCCGACTTCGATTCCTCGCGTGTGCACGCGCTTTTCCGCCGGCACCTCACGCTCGAAGCGCGCGGCGTCATGAACGTCCTCGGTCGCGGCATAGACCGCGGTCCATTGCTTGATGATCGGCGTCAAGTCGCCCTCATAGTCGACAGTCTCGTCCGGCACCGGGAGATCGAGCACGTCGCGGTCGCAATAGACACCGGACTCGCCGGTCTCGGCCAGCACGATGAATTCGTGGCTAAGATCGCCACCGATCGGCCCGGTCTCGGCGCGCATCGGAATCGCCTTTAGGCCCATGCGCGCGAAAGTGCGTAAGTAAGCCACGAACATCCGGTTATAGGCGCGCCGCGCGCCGGCCTCGTCGAGGTCGAACGAATAGGCGTCCTTCATCAGGAATTCGCGTCCGCGCATCACGCCGAAACGCGGCCGCTGTTCGTCGCGGAATTTCCACTGGATGTGATAGAGATTGAGCGGCAGGTTTCGGTACGACTTGATATAGGCGCGGAAGATCTCGGTGATCATTTCCTCGTTGGTCGGCCCGTAGAGCAATTCGCGCTTGTGCCGGTCGGCAATGCGCAGCATCTCGGGACCGTATGCATCGTAGCGGCCGCTCTCGCGCCAGAGATCGGCGAGTTGCAACGTCGGCATCAGCAGTTCGATCGCGCCCGCACGATTCTGTTCCTCGCGCACGATCTGCTCGATCTTCTTCAGGACGCGCAAACCGAGCGGCAGCCACGCGTAAATGCCCGCCGCTTCCTGACGGATCATGCCGGCACGCAGCATCAACCGATGCGACACGATCTCCGCTTCTTTCGGATTCTCCTTGAGGATGGGAAGAAAGAAACGCGACAGTCGCATGGGCTTTCCTTAGGGGAATCAATCCGATTTACGGGAGCTAAGGCAGTCAAACCGGATCGGGCGTCAAAACACAAGAGAAAGCGTTAGAAAAACCGTCTAAGCATCCAAACTAACAGCGATTTTGCCGACCTCGCCGTGCAACCCGGCATCCGGAAAACGAAAGAATTGCAACTGTCTATGGCGGTCTATGGCGAGGCCACGTCAAAGTCGTCTTCCAGGCTGATTTCCTGAAAGTCGGAGACCAGCGCATCGATCTGCATATGCCAGCGTCCGGGAGCACTCAAGGGAACGCCGGTGACGTGCCAGAAGCCGTCGCCGCCGAGCGAAGCCTTTCGCTCGATGCCCTCGATGCCGCGCGATGGCATGCTGAGCGTAAGCCTTGCCTCCTTTGCCGACAGCGGGCTTGCATCCCCGTGCATCAATTGCAGAGCGAAATCGTCGAGCCCGACGCGGGCCGGCGAAACCAGCACCACAAACATCGCTTTGTCGGTGTGGATGTGGACCACCACCGGCCCCTCGGACGTCATCGCGCGCGGCGGCAGCGTAAAGCGCCAGCCGGCGACGACGGCGAGCAGAACCACGGCAACGGCGCATTCCAGCGCGATCGACCGCGAGAGCGGTTGCGATGCGGCGGCATCGCGCGCCAGCGCCGGCGTCAGACGAAAGCGATGACGCGCGGCGAGGAGCAACATCACGGCGACCAGCCCAAGCTTGGTCAGCAGGATCAGACCGTATCTGGTCGCAAACAGCGCATGAACGCTTTCGAGCTGAACCACGGCAAGCGGAAGGCCGCTCAGTGCCAGCAGTCCCACCACGGGGAGCGCCACCGCCGAGAAACGCTGAACAATGGGGAGTGCGGCACTCCGCTCCTGCCATACGGCGACCGACAACGGCAACAACGCACCGAGCCAGAATGCCACGCCAAGCGCGTGCAGGAACATCACCGGCCGCATCACGATTTGCGGCGATGCTGTCGCCGCGTGTCCACTCGCCGCGAGCGCCAATCCAGCACCGACGAACGCCAACGCGGACAGCATGCGTGATGCGGCGGCACGATCGCCAAGCAGCGAAACCAGTGCTGCTCCCATCGCGACAATCGCAATCAGCAGCGACGACCCAAGGCTGGTGCCGAGCGCGATCTTCCAGGGCGCGAGTGCAAGCAAATCCGCTAACGACAGGCCGAGCGCGTCCAGCCCCTGAAAGCCGAGCGAGCCCGCCGCGCTTATGATGCCAAGCGCGAGAAAAGCGGATATCGCACGCGACGCCACCTTTCTTCGCGCGATCCAGTTCACAAAAAACGCGCCGCCAATGCCGGCGAAGAGGCCAAGATAAAGCCCGATCCGCGCCAGCCAGATCATGCTGTCGACGGCGGCATGGCTCACCGCCGCCGGCCTGCTCTCGCTGGGTTCACCGATGGAGAACGTCACCGACCCCGCAACCGGATGCCCATCCAGCGAGATCACGCGATAGTTGACGATGGCGGTGCCGTGCGGCAGGTCCGCCGGCACGGTCACGGCGATCATTTCATCCTTTGCATCGACAGTGGCGTCGTCGCGCAATTTGCCGCTGGCGTCGATCAGGGTGACCGCGCCCGCAACGACGCTCTCGCTGAAACGCAATTCGACGCGCTTCGGCGGTGACGCAAGCACGCTGCCGTCGCGCGGTTCGACTGAGACCAGCGAGGCGTGTGCGGAGGCTTCATTCGCAAAACAACAGGCGCACAGCAGAACGACAATCGCTGCGACAAGCCGTGTCACGGTACTAATTTCACGCCCGGCGCAGGCCATTTCTTCTCATGAGGATGATCGGCATCCGCCGGAATCTCGATCCAGCGGTTCACACCCTGCTCGCATTCCTGAACCACCGGGAAATAGAGCGTCGCGTTCGGCCTGAGACCGCCGGTCAGGAACGTCTCGATCACGAAAGTTTCGTGGGTCTTGTCCGGCAATTTGCCGCCGCTCCAGTCGACCTCCGTAATTCCCTCGGCGACCTTCTTGCCCCCGAACTCATATTCGCTCGCATATTTGCCGGTGACGGTCGACACCTGCCAGCCCGAAGTGGCTTTCGGCTCCGTGACGATCACGCCAGGCGGAATTTGCACCCTGAGCTTGACCGTCGCCGAACCCGCACAGCCGTGAGGTACGACAAAGACAGCCTTGTAGGGTGCCCCGACCGCGGCCTGCCGGCCTTCGAGCGTGACATGGGCAAAGGCCGGCGTTGCAAACAGCAACGCCACCGTCGTCAGGGTCAATAATCTTGTCTTCATCACCGCCTCACATCTTCATGCCGGGCGACATCTTCATGCCATCGCCGCCACCCGGCCCCTGGGCCCCGACGCCTTGCACGTCAAGCGTTACGGCAACCTTGCCCGCCTTCTCGAACTGAAGCGTGAGCGGCAGCCTGTCACCCTGCTTCAACGGGCTCTTCAGATCCATGATCATCAGGTGATAGCCGCTCGGCGCGAGCTTGACGGTCTTGCCGGGATCGATGGTCAAGCCGCCGTCGACGGGACGCATCTTCATGACGCCACCGCTCATCGACATCTCATGCACTTCGATTCTGGGAGAGACGTCGCCGGTGACGCTGACCAGTTTGTCGGCCGCCGTTCCCTTGTTCTCGATGGTGAGATAGCCCGCGCCGATCTTGGCGCCGTTCGGCGTGGCGCGGCTCCAGGCCTGCGAGATCACGAGATCGCCGGCCTTGACGTCCTCGGCACGCGCCGGCGAGTTGGCGAGGCCAGCCATCAAAACCAGACCAAAAGACACTGCGATGATTTTTCTCATGAGAACCTCCTTGCTGGGTCCGGATTGTCGCCAGCTTAAAACGTATATTTCGCCGCGAGGACATAGGTCCTGCCCGGGAACGGGTGGAACAGAAAATACTGCTGGTTGAGCAGATTATCGATCCCGAAATCGAACGCGAAGTGCTCCGTCGCCTTGTAGTGGATCTTCATGTCGACGACCGTGAAGTAATCGAACGCCCCAAAGACGTGGGAAACGATATCGGTGTTGTCCAAGGTCGAGAACTGCTTGCCGCTGTAGCGCAACGCCACCGTATAGGCCCAAACGTCGTCGGGCCGATAGGTGAGACCGAGCTTGGCCCGCCAATCCGGCACGTTAGGCACGCGCTTGCCGACGACGGTGTCGGGTTGGTTGGTCAGCGGGTTTTTACCCGACCAGGTCGGATCGGATAATATCCGCGAGTCCACATAGGTCACGCTGCCGAAGACTTGCAGACCGTTGATCACCACATTGTTCTTGTCAGCCGACAAACTGACGCCTTGCATACGGATGGCATCGACGTTTCCGATCGTGGTGGTGGGCGTTTGCGCCCCGTTCACGGTGACCAGATTAGTCTGCGAAATGATCGCATTGTGCACTTGCTCTTCAAAGAGCGTCAGCCGGACGCGACCATCGTTCCAGTGGCGTTCGATGTTGAGCTCGGCGTTAAGGTCCTGTTCCGGCGTCAGATTGGGATTGGCGAAAGTCGCCACGCCGGCAACAGTGATATTCTGATAGAGCTCGGCAACCGTCGGGTATCGATACGCCTGGCCGAAGTTCGCGGTGATATTCCATTCCTTGTTCGGATCGTAGGAAAGCGAAGCCTTCGGCGAGAAATTGGTCGACTGCAGCCCCGGCTGATTGATCGCAGCCGTTGAGGTGATCGCGCCGGCCGCACTCGTCGTCGTGTTGAGGTTGAAACCATTGACCGCCTCCCAGGCCTCGAAGCGTCCGCCCAGCGTGAGTTTTAGATTGGGCTGGATCTTCCAGGCATCCTGCACCCAGAGCGCGCCGGTACGAGTCTCGCCCAAGCCATCGGAATAAAGCTGACCGGTCCCGATCGATGACGTCTGGAACGTGTTTGCAGAGGCAAAGACGGGATTGTCGAGCTCGTAGCGGTCGCCGTGAATACCGAAAGAAATTTCATGAGCCCCGTTGTAGCCAAACGGACGCCAGATGCCCTTGGCGTCGCCGTTCTGCCAGTTGGTGCCGTCGTTGCGCGTGATTTTGCCGTTCAGGGAATAGCCGACGCCGGTCTGCGCCACCGTGAACGGGTTGAGCATGATGTCCTGGAGATAATTGTAGGTTGACGCCGAGATATCGAAATCGAACACGCCCTTGCCGTCGCTCCTCAGCGACACGGCATTACTCATATGGGTCTGATCCCAGACGTATCTGTTGCTGGCGAAACCGGTCACACCTCCAAAGGTCGGTTGTCCATTCACCGTCGACGTCAGGTAAGTCTGCGGGTTGGAGACCTGGTGGTTGTTCCAAACGCCGAACGAGTACGTCGCCTGCACCAACGCATTCAGGTCATAAGCCAGCCGGACATTGCCCGACGTCTGTTGTGAGTGCGCCAGAGCACCGGTGCCGACCACGTCGGCCGGCAATCCTTGCTTGTTGAGCGCTATGATGGTTCCCGCCGTTCCGGCCGGAGGCGAGGCGTTGGTCGTGTAGGTCAGCGGCTGCTGGAAGCTGTCGAGATAATTGGCTGAGACCAGCCACGACAGCGCACCGTTGCGGTTTCCCGCGGCCGCGCTGGTCTGGCTGGTCACATAGGTATCCTTGGTGCCGTACTGATTCCACGGCATCACCGAGACGGTTTCCTTTGCCACCGCAAAGGGTTTGTCCGGCATCTTCGAGGTAATCAGCAGCACGCCGCCGATGGAGTTGCCGGGATACGCGGCGGCGAACGGACCGTCGAGAAAATCGACCCGCTGAATCGCTTCGGGCGAGATCAGATTCCAGTGCGGCGAGCCATTGGTGTTGTTGTTGGCGATCAGCGCAGAGACGAGAATATCGTCGTAGAAGATCAGCGTCCGGGCGCTGGAACTAAGACCCCAGTTGCGCGTCGCGAGCACCGCCTGGTTGTCGCCGTCATTGCGTTTGCGCACGAACAGGTCCGGCATGTATTTGACGGCGTCTTCGGGGTCCTTGAGGTTGATCGTCTCTTCGATCTGCTTCGACGTGATGCTGTAGGATTCTTGCGGCAACTGGAATCGCGCCACAACGGGCGGTGTTCCATAGGACGTGTTTACGCCGCCGGTCTCGATTGTGACCGAAATAGCGGGCCTCGGCTGTTGCGGTGTTGCGGCCTGCTTCGGCGCACGCCGCCGCTCCACGGCGACGTTCTCGCCGGGCTTTTTCGCCGCGCGCTTGGGCGTAGCCTGCGGCGGCGCCTCCACCGTCACCGGCGGCAGCGAGTTTTCACTGACTCTGGGCGAAAGCCACATCGAACGGCGCAAGCAGCACCGTTTCGATGACCATCGCGCTCACTCCGCAGAGGGCACGTAACTTCAACATCGGAAGTATTCCTGATGCCGGCTCAACGGCCGGCTTTAGCGATGCACACAAGCGGCGCAGATGAACCGCGCAGCCCTTTGGCCAGGCTCAGTCAGGAAATGGAGGGTGGCGCGCGCGCTTTGGCGTTCGAGCCAACGCGGGAGTCCGCGAGTTGCGGCGCATGATCACGCCAGGCGATGCTGCTGACGAGACGATAGGGAATGTCCCAGACGCTGGGCTCGGGCGTGCTGAATGTGACCGCCCCGGTATTGAAGGCGCAACAAATCAGGCAGCCGGCGTCGTGGGTTTGTTGCTGGCCGCCTTCATCGCTGGAAGACGGATGGCTCAGGCAGATTTCCGCTGCGGCCAACGGATCAGAAACGGCTGATGCAACCGCCCAGCTCGCGCCGATCGGTGCGAGGATTTGCACCATCAGCGCGATCATGAAGATCGGAACGTATCGTTTAAGTCGCCGCATCCTCAAAACCCGTTCGGGTCCATTAATCACCAAACGAGCCGCAAGTCGAGATCGCCGGCGCCCGCCGTGAGACGGTTCAAGGAGATCAACCGTATGCGTCGTCCATTTATTCCCGAGCCGACCTGGTTTTTGCGATCCCGGCCCGGCCGTTGCATGATCAAAACGATGCCGTATCGGCGCATGCTCGCGGTTGCTGGAGCTTTCATTGAAGACGTCAAAATTATTCGCGGCGTCCTTGCTGCTTTTACTCGGCCTTTCTCCCGCCCGATCCGAGACGCGGGAGCAATGGATCGAATGGGGCGCCAGGATTTATGGCGCGTTTGGTGCGTTCATCCCGGTCGGAATTCGGATTGGGCTGGACGCCAAAGAACGGCTGAAGGCGGACGCGCGTGGCCTCACCGTCACCTTCTACAACGGCGAGAAGCCGCCCTGCCCCTGCGTGGCGGACGGCATCATGATCGCTACGCAAGCAAGCCCCGGCCAGGGAACGCTACAGATGGCCTCCGAGAAGGCACCGCTGGGATCGATGGCCATGATCGTCATTCGCAACCGCAAGACCGGCGAGGCCCTGAAATACAGCATCTCCGACGAGTGGCTCCCGACCATCCTTGGCTGGAACAAGCTCGACCCAGCGGGGCGCTTCGATGCGGCAATGGCCGCCGAGCATCTCTTCCGATCGGAGCCTGCGCCGTAAGGCCAGCTACAATCATCGATAGACTACTGAAATACCGCCATTTGGGTTTTAAATGCCGAAATTCCAATCATTTCGCCATCTGCTGTAAATTTGAACATTCGTTGCTGAAATGGGTGACAGCCCACTGATTTTAGTCTACGAATCCCGGCCTCAGACCGGCCGTAAGGCCGACGGTCTGGTGGTCCAAGTCTCGGGAGGAGCCCTGGCGCGCAAAAGCAGCGTCGCCCCGTCAATCAAGATCAATCAGCGATACGGGGAAATAGGGACGACACAATTTTAGGAGCAGGACTTCGCAAGTCCTGCTCTTTTTTTATTTTGCGCCTGCTTCTGTTTTTTGACTCACCGGAAATCGTCGAGCCCCGATCACTCGCGCTCGAGAAAATTCGATCCGATGTTGGCCTTCTTCTTGATCGGATCGAAATCGCAAAATACGCCATCGGCGACCAGCGTGTAGCTCGAGACAATGTTGTACTTGTCGAGCTTCACCGAGTTCAGACCAATCACCCGCGTGCTGGTGCCGCCGTTCCATTTGAACGGCGTGGTGCTTGACGCCTTTTCACAAGCCGCGACCGCGTCGGCAAACACATAGCCCTCAACGAACGACTTCAGCGTCTGAAGCTGCGCGTTGGTCCTGAAGCTGAAATACGAAACTACCGCAAGACCTGCGATGGTGAGCAACAACAGCCCGGCCGTAATCCGCTGAAACCACATCTTCTCCCCCAATCGCCCCGAGGCGTACTCCGCCCAGAATCAGAATGGCATGCCCATCATCTTCGACAATCGCTCGACGTTCAGAAAACCCTCGTAATAAGCAGCCATCCCCAGCGCGTAAATGACGGCCGACAGCAACGTCGTCCAGATCAGCTTGCGACCCATCCGGGTCGCGGTCGGCGCGCCCGGATCGGTGCCGGGGCTTCCGCCACCATCCTCGTGCTGGCTGCGCACGCCGAACGGCAAGGTCACGAACAGCGTGACCCACCACAGCACGAAGTAAATCGCAAAGCCGGTTGAGATGGTGTAGGCCATGGTGGATCAAGCCTGTTCGATTTCGACAAGCGCGCCGGAAAAATCTTTCGGGTGCAGGAACAGCACCGGCTTGCCGTGGGCGCCGATCTTGGGAACGCCGTCGCCGAGCACGCGTGCGCCTTCCCCGATCAGGCGGTCGCGCGCCGCGATGATGTCGGGCACATCGTAGCAGATGTGGTGAATGCCGCCGTCGGCATTACGCTCCAGGAATTTGGCGATCGGAGACGCCTCACCCAACGGCTGAATGAATTCGATCTTGGTGTTGGGCAAGGTGACAAACACCGTGATGACGCCGTGCTCCGGCAATGGCACCGCCGCCGACACCTCGGCGCCGAGAGCGCCATAGATTTTGGCCGCCTTCTCGGCGTCCTTGACCGCAATTGCGACGTGATTGAGCCGGCCGAGCATTGGCGCTCCTCCCGTTTCGTTATAGCCGGGACTTGGCCATCACACTAGTGAGTGGATTAGACCGTGAGCACGTGCACGAAGCACAGCGGCTTTTTCCCCCAGTGCTCGTTCACGGAAGCGCGCACGGCACGGCGCACCGATTCCGCCAACGCATCCGGATCACGCCGCCGCGCCCGCGGCAGGCCTTCGACCGTCGAGACCACGACGTCGAATACAATCTCGTCGATGACCTCTCCGGCCAGGTTTTTTTCCGGAACTCCGATCAGGTCGATCTCGGGGTCGTCGAGAAGCTCGCCTTTCTCATCCATCGCCAGCGCAACAAAGGCGCAACCGGCAAACGCCATTCGCCGCCGCTCGACAACGGCGCGCGATTTGGAATCTTCCAGAATGTTGCCGTCCTTGTAGAGCCGGCCTGACGGCAACTCTTCGATGATGCCGGGCTCGCCCGGCCCCAGCTTGACCAGATCGCCGTTGCGGCAGGTCAGAACCTTCGGCACACCGGCCGCCCGCGCGAGCTTCGCATGCTCGAACAGATGCAACGCTTCTCCGTGGACCGGAATAAGAAGCTGCGGACGAACCCAGCCGATCATGTCACGCAATTCGTCGCGGCGCGGATGGCCTGACACATGCACGAGATGGGTTCGATCGGTAATGACTTCGACGCCCTGCGTGATCAGGCCATTGATGATGGATCCGACCGCCTTCTCGTTGCCCGGAATGGTGCGTGAGGAAAAAATCACGCAGTCGCCCTTGTTGAGCGTCACCTGCGGATGATCGTCATTGGCGATGCGTGCAAGTGCTGCGCGCGGCTCGCCCTGGCTGCCCGTACAAAGCGCCAGCACCTTGTCCGGCGGAAAATGGCCATAGAGATCGGGCCCACGGAAATTCTGTACGCCGTCGAGATAGCCGGTTTCCCGCGCCACCTGGACCACGCGCTCCATCGCGCGTCCGACCACCACCACCTCGCGGCCCGACAACCGCGCCGCATCCGCAACCGCGCGTATCCGGGCGACGTTGGAGGCAAAGGTCGTCACGGCAACGCGGCCCCTGGCGGCCTTCACCAGTTCGATGATGGTCTTGGCGACTTCGGATTCCGACGGCGAACGGCCGTCACGTACGGCATTGGTGGAGTCGCCGACCAAAGCGAGCACGCCGGCGTCCCCGAGTTCACGCAGCCGGCGCTCGTCGGTCGGCGGGCCCGTGACCGGCGTCGGATCGAGCTTCCAGTCCCCGGTATGCAGCACAGTGCCCACTGCCGTGTGAATGGCGATGGCATGCGATTCAGGGATCGAGTGCGCGACCGGAATGAACTCGATGCCGAATGGCCCGAGTTCGATGCGGCCGCCTGAGGGCACGACGGTGACCGGGATTTTCGGCGGGTTGCGCTCGGCGGCGCATTTGGCTTCGAACAGCGCAGCACTGAATTTCGTCGCATAGATCGGGCATTTCAGCTTTGGCCAGAGATCGATGATGGCGCCGAAATGGTCTTCGTGGGCGTGGGTCAGCACGAGCCCGACCAGATTCTTGCGCTCCTTCACCAGAAAGGCGATGTCGGGCATGATGGTGTCGATGCCCGGGAGATGTTCTTCGTCGCCGAAGGAGACGCCGAGATCGACCGCAAGCCAGGCGCGCTTTTGACGATTGCCGACCCCGTAAATCGACAGGTTCATGCCGATTTCGCCGACGCCGCCAAGCGGCGCAAAGCTGAATTCGTCACCGCCGGCCATTAACCTGCCCTCGCGGAAGCGGCCTGACCGAAATGCACGTCGCCGGCCGAAATCGGCACCCTGTCGCCGGTGGAGGTTGTTACGATCATGCAGCCCGTGTCATCGATGGTGTCGAAAATGCCCGACACTGTTGTCTGGCCCGTGTGGACCGATACAGGCTGTCCGAGTCCCGCCGCAAGCGCCAGCCAGCGCTGCCGGATTTCGCCAAAACCCCTGCCGTCGTCCCAGATGCCGCGATATTCGGCCCAGCAGTCCGACAGTGCGGTGAAAAGTTGCTCGGCGGTCGTCTCAAGGCCAAGCGCCAGAAGCGACGTAGCAGGCGTTGGCGTGGCTTCCGGCGCGGCAATGATATTGGTGCCCATACCGACGACCACGGCGAGCCCTCGGCTAGGGGCGGCCTCCGCTTCCAGCAGGATGCCGGTCAGCTTGGCCTGCCCGGCCAGGACGTCGTTGGGCCATTTCAGGGAAAAGCCTGTTCCAGCCGAGCCTGCCACCGTCCGAAGTGCCGATTCCAGCGCCAGCCCGGCGGCAAATCCAAGGGTAGCTGCGGTCGCGGGCGCCACGTCGATGGTTTCAAGCACGCTGGCGGCCAGATTGCCCCGTGGCGCGATCCACGGCCGATGCCGCCGTCCACGCCCGGCGGTCTGCTCTGACGTAACAAACCACATCGGTCCAAGTTCGCCGGCATTGGCTCGCGCCAAGGCTTCCGAATTGGTCGAGCCGATCTGATCGAAACTTGCGAGCCGGTAACCAGCCGATAGGGCTCGTGGACCGAGCGTGAATGCCATCTCAGGGCTGATCCGGCTTAGCCAAAGCCGGCTGGGTGTCGATGTTTTTTGGGGGCATGATCTTATCCAAAAGCCGGAATCCACTTTTTGGGATCATGCCCTAGAATAAGGATTTCGCCGCTGCTGACGCCATGCTCACCAGCGGTCCGGGATAAACGAAGAAAAAGATATTGAAGAGTCCTGCAACCGCCAACACCGCGCGCAATTCCACGCGCACGGGATCGAGCTGAGTCAAAGGCTCGTCGAAATACATCACCTTGATGATCGAGAGATAATAATAGGCGCCGATGACGCTGGTCAGCACGCCGATCACCGACAGGGTGAAGAGACCGGCCCTGATCGCAGCGACGAACACATAAAATTTGCCGAAGAAGCCCGCGAGCGGTGGCACGCCGGCCAGCGAAAACAACAGCATCGCGAAGAAGAACGCCAGCAGCGGATTGGTGCGGGAAAGGCCGGCAAAGTCGCTGATGTTTTCGACATGCTGACCGTTACGCTTCATGGCCAGGATGACGGAGAAAGTGCCCAGCGTCATCGCGACATAGATCGCGATATAGACGAGTACGCCCTGCGCGCCCTCCGCCGTGCCCGCAGCAAGCCCAACGAGCGCGAAGCCCATATGGCCGATCGAGGAATAGGCCATCAGGCGCTTGATGTTCTTCTGCCCGATCGCCGCGAACGAACCCAGCGCCATCGAGGCGATCGAGACGAACACCACGATCTGCTGCCATTGCAGCGTGATGCCGGGAAACGCCGTCAGCGCCACGCGGGTAAAAACCGCAAGCGCCGCGACCTTGGGCGCAGAGGCAAAGAAAGCGGTCACCGGGGTCGGTGCGCCCTCATAGACGTCGGGCGTCCACATGTGGAACGGCACCGCCGAAACCTTGAAGCAAAGTCCGGCGAGCAGAAACACGATACCAAATACGATGCCGATGCTGCCGGTCTTGGCCGCGGCCGCGATGCCGACGAAGCTGACGGTGCCGGTGAATCCATAGATCAAGGAGGCGCCGTAGAGCAGCATCCCCGAGGAAAGCGCGCCCAGCACGAAATACTTCAAGCCCGCTTCGGTCGATTTGAGGTCGTCGCGGTTGGAGGCGGCAACGACGTAGAGCGCAAGGCTCATCAGTTCGAGGCCGAGATAGAGCATGATAAGATCACCGGCCGAGATCAGGATCATCATGCCCAGCGTCGAAAGCAGCACCAGAATGGAATATTCGAAAATGCGCCGCGACGGCTCGGCCATGAATTCCGTCGAGAGGATGAGGGTCGCGCCCGAGCCGATCAGCGCGAGGATCTTCAGGAAACGGGCGAAGTCGTCGACGATGAAGCTGCCGTTGAAAGTGGTCAGCCTGCCGGCCGGCAGCGTCAGCTCCAGCACCCCAACGAGCACAAGCAGGACGAGCGCAAGGACCGTGATCAGACCCGTGGTGCGCACGCCCCGATAGGCCCCGACCATCAGTAGCGCCATGGCGCCGACCGCCAGGACGAGCTCCGGCAGTATGGGCTGCAATTGATAACCTGCGCTCTCAAAGCTCATGGCAACGTTGTCCAGTCTCAATGCAGAAGGGATGCAGCCTTCACGGCCGTCACTGCGGTATTATAGTTGTTGACCAGCTGCTGCACCGACGCGGCCGACATATCGAGCACAGGTTTCGGATAGAAGCCGAACAGGATGGTGAGGATGACGAGCGGCACCAGTGTCAGGCTCTCGCGGAATGTGAGGTCCTTGACGCTGGCGAGCGACGGCTTGACCAGCGCGCCGAACACCACCTTGCGATAGAGCCATAGCGCATAGGCGGCCGACAGGATCACGCCGGTCGTTGCGAAAACAGCCGTTGGGAGCGAGGTCTTGAAGGTGCCGAGCAGAGTCATGAATTCGCCGACGAAGCCGGACGTGCCGGGCAGACCGACATTGGCCATGGTGAAGACCATGAACACCAGCGCATAGAGCGGCATGCGGTTGACCAAGCCGCCATAGGCGGCGATCTCGCGGGTGTGCATGCGGTCGTAGACGACGCCGACGCAGAGGAACAGCGCGCCGGACACGATGCCGTGCGAGATCATCTGGAACACGCCGCCCGCCACGCCCTGCATGGTGCCGGCGAAGATTCCCATGGTGACAAAGCCCATATGGGCAACCGAGGAATACGCGATCAGCTTCTTGATGTCTTCCTGCATCATCGCAACCAGCGAGGTGTAGATGATCGCGATCACCGAAAGCGCGAAGATCAGCGGCGCGAACTCGTGCGACGCCAGCGGGAACATCGGCAGCGAGAAACGCAGGAAACCGTAACCGCCCATCTTCAGGAGAATCGCGGCCAGGATCACCGAACCTGCGGTCGGCGCCTCGACGTGCGCGTCCGGCAGCCAGGTGTGCACCGGCCACATCGGCATCTTGACGGCAAAGGAGGCGAAGAAGGCGAGCCACGCCCACATCTGCAACGAGCGCGGCACGGCGGTGTGCATCAGGGTCGGGATATCCGTGGTGCCGGCATTCCAGTACAGCGCCATGATAGCCAGCAGCATCAGCACGGAGCCTAAGAACGTGTAGAGGAAGAACTTGAAGGAGGCGTAGACCCGGCGCGGCCCACCCCAGATCCCGATGATCAGGAACATCGGGATCAGGCCGCCTTCGAAGAACAGGTAGAACAGCACGAGGTCGAGCGCCGAGAAAGTGCCGACCATCAGCGTTTCCAGGAACAGAAACGCCATCATGTATTCACGAACGCGAACCTTCACCGATTTCCAGCTCGCCACGATGCAGAACGGCAGCAGGGCAGTGGTCAGGATCACGAACGGCAGCGAGATGCCATCGACGCCCATGTGGTAGGTGATGGCGCTGGCGAGCCACGGCGCCTTCTCGACGAACTGGAAGTCGGCGACCGCTGGATCGAAGCGAACGACCAGGATCAGCGACACCGCAAAGGTCACAAGCGTGGTCCACAGCGCGATCCAGCGCGCGTTGCGTTGCGCCGCTTCGTCATCGCCTCTGAGCAGATAGATCAGAAGCGCGCCGATCACGGGCAGGAAGGTAACGACCGAAAGAATGGGCCAGGTCGTCATCGGTTAGCCTCCCACGCCGAACATGAACCACGTGATGAAGCCGGCGACCCCGATCAGCATGGCAAAGGCGTAATGGTAGAGATAGCCGGTCTGAAGCTTGACGGCGTTCCGCGTGATGTCGAGCACCCGCGCCGACACGCCGTCCGGACCCAGGCCATCGATGATTTTTCCGTCGCCGACCTTCCAGAGGAAGCGGCCAATCCGCTTCGCAGGCCGCACGAAGATGAAGTCGTACAGCTCGTCGAAATACCACTTGTTGAGCAGGAACTGATAGAGCAGCGGTTGCTGGCTCGCCAGATTGACCGGCAGATACGGCCGGCGGATGTAGAACAGGTAGGACACCGCAAGACCAATCAGCATCATCACGAACGGCAGCGGAGCCAATAGCGGCGGCATATGCTCCATGTCTTCGAGAATGTGCGGATTCATCTTCACGGACTCGCGGAAGAACTCTTCGACGCCATGCGGACCGGTGAATATCTCCTTGAAGGGGAAGCCGGCCGCGATCGAGCCGATCGCCAGCAAGCCGATCGGAATCAGCATCGTCAGCGGCGCTTCATGGGCGGCTTCATAGTGCTCCTGATCGTGCGGCTCGCCAAAGAAGGTCTTGAAGATCAACCGCCAGGAGTAGAACGAGGTCAGCCCGGCCGCGACGACCGTCGCCAGGTAAGCGTAGGTCGCAAACGGATTATGCGAGGCATAGGCGGATTCAATGATCGCATCCTTGGAGAAGTAACCGGCGAACATCGGGAAGCCCGTCAGCGCCAGCGTGCCGACGGACATTACCGCAAACGTATACGGGATTTTCCGCCACAGCCCGCCCATGTTGCGGATGTCCTGCTCGTGATGCATCGCATAGATCACCGAGCCGGAGCCCAAGAACAACAGCGCCTTGAAGAAGGCGTGGGTGAACAGGTGGAACATGCCGACCGAATAAGCCCCCGCCCCCATCGCCACGAACATGTAGCCGAGCTGCGAACAGGTCGAGTAAGCGACGATGCGCTTGATGTCGTTCTGGACGAGGCCAATGGTCGCGGCGAAGAACGCAGTCGTCGCGCCGACGAGCATCACAAAGGCTTGCGCATTCGGTGCCAGCTCGAATAGCGGCGACAGCCGCGCAACCATGAACACGCCCGCGGTGACCATGGTCGCGGCGTGGATCAGCGCGGAGACCGGCGTCGGGCCTTCCATGGCGTCCGGCAACCAGGTGTGCAGCAAAAACTGCGCGGATTTGCCCATCGCGCCCATGAACAGCAGCAGACAGGTCAGGGTCAGTGCATCCGGATGCCAGCCGAAGAAATTGATGGTCTTGCCGGTCAGCCCGGGCGCTGCATGGAAGATGGTCTCGAAGTCGGTCGACCCGATCAGCATGAAGATGGCAAAAATACCGAGGGCAAAACCGAAGTCGCCGACGCGGTTGACCACGAAGGCTTTGATCGCGGCCGCGTTCGCCGATGGCTTTTGATACCAGAAGCCGATCAGGAGGTAGCTCGCCAGACCGACGCCCTCCCAGCCGAAGAACAGCTGCACGAGGTTGTCCGACGTCACCAGCATCAGCATCGCGAAGGTGAACAGCGAGAGATAGCCGAAGAAGCGCGGCCGGTACGGGTCCTCGTCCATGTAGCCGATGGAATAAAGGTGGACGAGCGACGACACCGTGTTGACCACGACCAGCATCACGGCGGTGAGCGTATCGACGCGCAGCGCCCAGGATACCTGGAGGTCGCCCGAGTTAATCCACGGGAACAGATCGATGCGGACATCGTGATGGCCGAAACCGACCTCGAACAACGTCCACCACGACAGCGCGGCTGCAACCAGCAACAAGCCCGTGGTGATCACCTCGGCAGCGCGGGAGCCAGCCGCCGCCGGCTCCGAGACGTGATGATCGTCGTGACCGTGATCGTCATGGACATCAGATGCGTGGGCATGGGCATCGACGCCGTGGGCGTCATCGTGATGCTCGACCTCGTCGCCGCTGGGATTTCGCGCATGCGCGCCAACGATCGAGATGGCTCCCGCGATGATGGCGCCGATCAACGGCAGGAAAACAATTGCCTGGATCATGAGGCGGGTTAACCCTTCATCAGATTGACGTCCTCAACCGCGATCGAACCGCGGTTGCGGAAGTAGACCACCAGGACCGCAAGCCCGATCGCGGCTTCCGCAGCCGCCACCGTCAGCACCAGTAGCGCAAAGACCTGACCGACGATGTCGCCGATGAAGGTCGAGAACGCCACCAGGTTGATATTGACGGCGAGCAGGATCAGCTCGATCGACATCAGGATCACGATGATGTTCTTGCGGTTGAGGAAAATGCCGAGAATCCCGAGCGTGAACAGGATGGCGCCGACCGCGAGATAGTGTCCAAGACCGATCGTCATCGCACCCACTCCGCGGCATCCGCATCCTGCAAGCCTTGCCCCGAGGCCACCTTGCGCACGCTCATCGCCAATTCAGGCGTCCGTGCGTTCTGCACGTTGATGTCCTGCCGCTTGACGCTCGCCTTGTGGCGCAGCGTCAGCACGATCGCGCCGATCATCGCGACCAGCAGCACCATGCCCGCAATCTGGAAGTAGTGGATGTACTTGGTATAGAGCACGAGGCCCAGGGCCTCGGTATTGCTGACATTGGACGGGATTGCTGACGTGATCGACTTCGCGACATTGGGGTTGATCACCCAGCCGCCGCCGACCAGCAAGAGCTCAACGAGGAAGATGCCGCCGATCACAAGCCCGACCGGCAGATACTGGATAAAGCCCTCGCGAAGCTCCGTGAAGTCGACGTCGAGCATCATGATCACGAACAGGAACAGCACCGCGACCGCACCGACATAGACGACGACCAGGATCATCGCCAGGAATTCGGCCCCCATCAGCACGAACAGGCCGGAGGCGTTCACGAAGGCGAGGATCAGATACAGCACGGAATGCACGGGATTGCGCGAGACAATCACCATGACGGCGGACGCCACGCAGACGCCCGCAAAGAGATAGAAGAACAGAGCCGGAAGGATCATTCCCTCACCTCACCGGTACGGCGCATCGAGCTCGATTGCTTTCGCAATCTCGCGTTCCCAGCGATCGCCATTCGCCAGCAGTTTTGCCTTGTCGTAGTAGAGTTCCTCGCGCGTCTCGGTCGCGAACTCGAAATTCGGTCCCTCGACGATCGCGTCGACCGGACAGGCCTCCTGGCAAAGCCCGCAATAGATGCACTTCACCATGTCGATGTCGTAGCGCACGGTACGGCGCGTGCCGTCATTGCGCCGCGGACCGGCCTCGATGGTGATCGCCTGCGCCGGGCAGATCGCCTCGCAGAGCTTGCAGGCGATGCAGCGCTCTTCGCCGTTCGGATAACGGCGCAGCGCGTGCTCACCACGAAAGCGCGGCGAGATCGGCCCCTTTTCGAAGGGATAGTTCAAGGTCGGCTTCGGCTTGAAGAAATAGCGCATGGCGAGAAAGAACGCCGATACGAATTCCGACAGCAGAAGCGAGCGGGCGGTAGCGTTGATGTTGACACTCATAGCGACCTCATTTCGGCGCGATCCCTGCAAGCTGCAGCACGCCCGCAACGATGACGACCATCGCGAGTGACAGCGGCAGGAACACCTTCCAGCCAAGCCTCATCAACTGGTCGTAGCGGTAGCGCGGCACGATGGCCTTCGCCATGGCAAACAGGAAGAACATGAAAAACAGTTTCAGCGCGAACCAGATCACGCCGGGCACCCAGGTGAACGGCGGCAGCGCGACCGGCGGCAGCCAGCCGCCCAGGAACATGATCGTCGCCATCGCGCACATCGTGGTGATCGCGACATATTCGCCGAGCATGAACAACAAATACGGCGTCGAGCCGTATTCGACCATGAAGCCGGCGACCAGTTCGGACTCGGCTTCGACCAGGTCGAACGGCGGCCGGTTGGTCTCTGCCAGCGCCGAGACGTAGAACACGACGAACATCGGAAACAACGGCCACACGTACCAGTTCAGGATCGTGAGCTGCGGCAGGCCGATCAGGCTGGCGAGACCGCGGGTGTTCTGGGCTTCGACCACGCCCGACAAATTCAGCGTACCGGCGCACAAGAGAACCGTGATGATCACAAAGCCGATCGAGACTTCGTAACTCACCATCTGCGCCGCCGAGCGCAGCGCGGCGAGGAACGGATATTTCGAGTTCGACGACCAGCCGGCCATGATGATGCCGTAGATCGACAGCGAGGAAATCGCGAAGATAAAGAGAACACCGACATTGATGTCGGCGATCACCCAACCGAGATTGGTCGGAATCACGGCCCAGGCGGCGAGCGCGAGCACGCAGCTCACGAGCGGCGCGAGCAGGAACACGCCCTTGTTGGCGCCCGCCGGAATGATCGGTTCCTTCAGCACGAACTTCAGCAGGTCGGCGAAGGATTGGAAGAGACCCCAGGGCCCGACCACGTTCGGGCCGCGGCGGATCTGCACCGCCGCCCAGATCTTGCGGTCGGCAAGCAGGATGTAGGCGATCGCAATCAGGAGCACGACGAGCAGCAACAGGCTCTCGGCGACCATGATGATCAGCGGCCAAAGGGTACTGGTCCAGAATTCGGCCATCACTTCACTCCGCAGCCGTCAGCATGTGCCCGTGGGCAAGCCGCGAGCATTCCGCCATCACGGCGGACGCCCGCGCGATCGGATTGGTGAGATAAAAATCCTCGACGACGGCCTTGAACGGCACCTTCTCGATGTCGCCGCTGCGCCCGGCCAGCGTCTTGAGGTCGGCTGGGTTACCGGCCGCGATCTGATCGAGCCGCATCAGGTGCGGCACCGCCTTGAAGATCGATTGCCGCAACGCCGCGAGCGAGTCGTAAGGCAGCTTCTTGGCCAACACTTCCGAAAGCGCACGGATGATCGCCCAGTCCTCGCGGGCCTCGCCCGGCGGGAAGCCGGCTCGGTTCGCCATCTGCGCCCTGCCCTCGGTATTGACGAAGATCCCGGACTTTTCGGTATAGGCGGCGCCCGGCAGGATCACATCGGCGCGGTGCGCGCCGGCGTCGCCGTGGGTGCCGATATAGATCACGAACGTACCCTCCGGCACTTTCACCTCATCGGCGCCGAGCAGGAACAACACATCCAGCGTGCCGAACGTCGTCATCTGCGCCAGGTTCAGTCCATTGGCCCCGGCGGCAAAGCCGATATCGAGCGCACCAACACGCGAGGCCGTGTTCTGCAAGACCGCAAAGCCGTTCCAGCCGTCCTTCACTGCACCGATGTCCAGCGCGAGCTTCGCGGCCTGCGCCAGCACCGCCGCACCATCGCGACGCCCAAATGCGTCAGGACCGACCAGCACGATCGGGTTCTTCGCATTCTTCAGGACGTCGGCGAAGGAATGTTTGCCTGCCGCAAGGTCGGCAAGCGACTCCACCCCCGCACCGATATAGTCGTGGGCGTAAGTCAGGTCGGAACGTGCGCCGATGACGCCAACCTTGAGCTGACCGGTGCGCCAGCGCTTGCGGATGCGCGCATTGAGAACGGCCGCCTCCTTGCGCGGGTTCGAGCCCACGATCAGAAGTGCATCGGCCTGATCGATGCCGGCAATGGTCGGGTTGAAGATGTAGGACACGCGTCCCCCCTTGGGATCGAAGGCATCGCCGCCCTGCACGGCGAGATTGACCGAACCGAACTTCGCCAGGAGTTCCTTCAGTGCGAACATCTCTTCGACCGCGGCAAGATCGCCAGCGATGGCACCGATCCGCTTGCCATCGGTACGCGAGAGCTTCGCCGCAATGGCCGCGAAAGCCTGCTGCCACGAGGCGGCGCGAAGCTGGCCGTTTTCACGAATGTACGGGCGGTCGAGCCGCTGGGTACGCAGGCCGTCGACGACGTGGCGGGTCTTGTCGGAAATCCATTCCTCGTTCACGGCCTCGTTGACCCGCGGCAATATCCGCATCACCTCGCGCCCGCGCGTATCGACGCGGATCGCCGAGCCGACGCCGTCCATCACGTCGACGGATTGGGTCTTGCCCAGTTCCCACGGGCGAGCGGCGAAGGCGTAGGGTTTCGACGTCAGCGCGCCCACCGGGCAGATGTCGACGAGATTGCCCTGCAATTCCGAGGTCAGCGCACTCTCGAGATAGGTCGTGATCTCCATGTCCTCGCCGCGGCCGGTCGCGCCCATTTCCGGCGCGCCGCAAACTTCGGCCGAGAAACGCACGCAGCGCGTGCACTGGATGCAGCGGTTCATCGAGGTCTTGACCAGCGCGCCGAGATATTTGTCCTCGACCGCGCGCTTGTTTTCGGCGAAGCGCGAGGTGTCGACGCCGTAGCCCATCGCCTGGTCCTGAAGATCGCATTCCCCGCCCTGGTCGCAGATCGGACAATCCAGCGGATGATTGATCAGCAGGAATTCCATCACGCCTTCGCGCGCTTTCTTCACCATCGGCGAACGGGTGGAAATGACCGGCGGCTCGCCGTTGGGGCCCGGACGGCAATCGCGCACGCCCCATGCGCAGCTCGCGACCGGCTTCGGGCCACCCTTCACTTCAACGAGGCACATCCGGCAATTGCCGGCGATCGAAAGCCGCTCGTGGTAGCAGAAGCGCGGAATTTCGGCGCCTGCCGCCTCACACGCCTGCAACAGCGTGTACTCGGCGGGAACATCGATTTCTTTGTCATCGACAATGAGTTTGGTCATTGCTGTCTCAGGTCTTTCCCAGCTTGCAGTCCGGCGGCACAACGCTGGCGGTTTTTAGGGATGCTTTCACCCAATCTCGGGTGACGTCGCCGTAGGTCGCGAGATAGGCAGGCTCGGCCTGGTTCTTCTCGCAAAGAAACGGCAGATGCGGCTTCAGGTCGTAGTCGCAGGAGGCGAGCCACTCGCGCTTGTCGTAAAAGGCGTTGAACGCTTCCTCACAGGAATAGAGGAAATACGAGACGAAGCTCTCGTATTGCAGCAGGGTGTCGCGGCTGCCGGCCTTGATCGTTGCGTAATCGGGCGTCGAAAACTTCGGGTTCTTGAACGCGAGGTCGGTGTAGGCGAGGAACGCCTGGCGCGCGGCGACCTCACGGTTGTTGGAGCGGATTTCGTTGACCTGGAACACGATCGCCACAAAGCCAAGCAGCGCCACGGTCGCCTGCGCCATTTGCGCGAGCGTTCCGAATTTCTGCCAGAATGTAGCGGGCAACGCCATCAATCCTACTCCGCCGCGACCATATGCGCGGGATCGAGAATGCCCTGATCGTCGAGATCGGCCTTGTGCGAATATTGATCGATCCGTTCTTCGATCTCATGACGGAAATGCGCGATCAGCCCCTGGATCGGCCAGGCCGCAGCATCGCCGAGCGCGCAGATGGTGTGGCCTTCGATCTGCTTCGTGACTTCCAGAAGCATGTCGATCTCGCGCTTGTGAGCGCGGCCTTCGGCCATGCGCGTCAGAACGCGCCACATCCAGCCGGTGCCCTCGCGGCACGGCGTGCATTGGCCGCAGCTTTCATGCTTGTAGAAATAGGAGATGCGGGCGATCGCGCGGATCAGGTCGGTCGACTTGTCCATCACGATCACGGCGGCGGTGCCGAGGCCCGAGCGCAATTTGCCGAGGCTGTCGAAGTCCATTGGGGTATCGATGATCTGATCGGCCGGCACCATGCGCACCGACGAACCGCCGGGGATTACCGCCTTCAGATTGTCCCAGCCGCCGCGAATGCCACCGCAATGCCGCTCGATCAGTTCGCGGAACGGAATCCCCATCGCCTCTTCGACGTTGCAGGGCCGTTCGACGTGACCGGAAATACAAAACAGTTTGGTGCCGACATTGTTGGGACGGCCGATGGCCGCAAACCACGCCGCGCCGCGCCGCAGAATGTCGGGTGCGACCGCAATCGACTCGACGTTGTTGACGGTCGTCGGACAGCCGTACAGGCCGACATTGGCCGGGAACGGCGGCTTCAGCCGCGGCTGGCCCTTCTTGCCTTCGAGGCTTTCGAGCAGTGCGGTCTCTTCGCCGCAGATGTAAGCGCCGGCGCCGTGGGCGACGTAAAGGTCGAACGGCCAGCCGTTGACATTATCCTTGCCGATCAGTTTGGCCTCATAGGCCTGATCGACGGCGGCTTGCAGATGTTCGCGTTCCCGGATGAATTCGCCGCGGACATAGATGTAGCAGGCATGTGCGCCCATCGCGAAACTTGCAAGCAGGCAGCCCTCGACCAGGAGATGCGGATCGTGCCGCATGATCTCGCGATCTTTGCAGGTGCCGGGTTCGGACTCGTCGGCATTGACGACGAGATAGCTCGGACGCCCATCCTTGGATTCCTTCGGCATGAACGACCATTTCATGCCGGTCGGGAAGCCGGCGCCGCCGCGGCCGCGCAGGCCGGAGGCCTTCATCTCGTTGATGATCCAGTCGCGGCCCTTGTCGATGATCGACTTGGTGCCATCCCAGGCACCACGGCGGCGCGCACCCTCGAGGCCCCAGTCATGCAGGCCGTAGAGGTTCTTGAAGATGCGGTCCTTGTCGTCGAGCATAATCAGAGTTCCCGGGATCAGCGATTGGACTGCGAATAAGCGAGACCCGCGGCGCATGCGCCGAAGACCAATGCCCATAACAATGAGGATTCAAACGAAGCACTCAGCGCGTAGCGCTGCAGCAGAAACATAAACGTCCCCGCAGCCGCGGCGTGCAAAGCCATATGGCGCCAGTTCTTCATGGCACTGACACTCCCGTGCCCGGCCGTTTTCAACATACGGTCGCGCATCATGTGACTTCCTTCAGCGTGGTCGGTCCACCCACCGGCGCGGAGAATTGACGGTCAATCTGCGGGCCCGGCTTCGGCGGATTGCCGGAGGCAAAGCCATCGAGCACCTTGCCAAAACTTTCCTTGGTCAGATCCTCGTAGGTGTCTTTCCAGATCAGGACCATCGGCGCGTTCACGCAGGCCCCGAGACACTCGACCTCTTCCCAGGAAAAATTGCCGTCTTTCGAGAGCTCAAAGGGATCGTGGTGGATCCGGCTTTGGCAGA
Source organism: uncultured Alphaproteobacteria bacterium (assembly GCA_963788885.1). Taxonomy (GTDB): domain Bacteria; phylum Pseudomonadota; class Alphaproteobacteria; order Rhizobiales; family Xanthobacteraceae; genus Bradyrhizobium. The sequence continues at coordinate 62,991 of CAWBIR010000009.1, forward strand.
CTTCGATGAGGTCCGCAGCCCCGCGCAAGCGGCATGGCGTCGTGCCGCAGACCTGCACATGCGCTTTCTTGCCGACGGGCTGGAGCTGGAACATCGTGTAGAAGGTCGCGATTTCCAGCACGCGGATGTAGGGCATATGAAGCAAGTCGGCGACCGCGCGGATCGCGGCTTCCGAAACCCACCCCTCATGCTGCTCCTGAACCCGCCACAGGATCGCAATCGCAGCCGAGGCCTGACGGCCTTCCGGATATTTGGCGATCTGTTCTTTCGCCCATGCCAGGTTTTCCGGCGTGAACGCGAAGCTCGCAGGCTGAAATTCCTTTGGCGCAAGGCGGCGAACGGACATGGTGCTCAGTCTCTCATTGCATGCGGCGCGCGGCGCTCTCGTTCAGGGCGGCGATCCGCTCCTGCCAGAACGCGCTAGACGTGCCGAAGACGTTGTAACCGATGTTGGATGAAACCTTGATGCGATCGAGGATCGACAACTCGGTCACGGTTTCAAAACGATTCGAACGGGGGTCGTAAACGATGAGCTTCATCGGCGTCTGCTCGAGGATGTAACGCGACACCGTGTGATCGGGATCGTTGCCGTGCTCTTCGCACATGATCACGCTGTCGCCCGCGAGCAGCTTTTTGCCGCCCTTGATGGCGTCGATCTCGACGCCCTCGACATCGAGCTTGATGAGGTACTTGCCGCCGGGCGCGATCTTGCCGTCGCTCAAGAGGTCGTCCAGCGCGATGACCGGCACTTCTTCCCCGCGATCCGTGCCGCCGGCGATGCTGAAGGCTTCATGCTTGGTCCCGGACAGCCGCGCGGTGCCCTTGGTGGCCCCAATCGCGCATTTCATCGTCTCGAAAGCGATTGCCGTTGACCCCAGCGTTGTTGGCGAGCTTGGAAAAATTATCGAACGAGGGCTCGACTGCGATCGCCCGGTGCGCACCGAACGGCTTGCTCGTCACCAGCACCGACCAGTAGCCATAATTGGCGCCGCAATCGAGCAGCGTGTAGTCGACATCGCTCGAGTGGCGAAACAGCAATTCAAGTTCGTCCTCGTAGCTGTACGAACGGTTGAGCAGTTTGCTCCAGTAGCCGTCGCCATAAGGAAACTCGAACGTCGCGTCCTCGTTGAGTTTGATCGCAATGTTGCGCTCGGGCAGCGTCTTGCGCAGCAAATTGGCGCAGCCGTTGTAGCCGCGATGCGAAAAATGCGACGATATTTTCGATCCCGTTACCAGCGCCAGCGCAGCCGTCCGCTCCCACAGGTTGGCCCCTTCAAGGGCCCCCGAGGCGCGATCGAACTGGATGGGCGGCGGCGCGATCACCGGTCGACCTCTCCGAACACGATGTCGAGCGAGCCGAGGATGGCCGAGACGTCGGCGAGCAGATGTCCCCGGCAGATGAAATCCATCGCCTGCAAATGCGCAAAGCCCGGCGCGCGGATCTTGCACTTGTAGGGCTTGTTGGAGCCGTCGGCGACGAGATAGACGCCGAACTCGCCCTTGGGCGCTTCGACCGCCACGTAGACTTCGCCGGCCGGCACGTGGAAGCCTTCGGTGTAGAGCTTGAAGTGATGGATCAGTGCTTCCATCGAGCGCTTCATCTCGCCACGGCGTGGCGGGAAAATCTTGTGGTCCTGAACGGCGACAGGTCCCTGCCCGTCCGCCGCGCGGAGTTTCGCAATGCATTGCTTCATGATCCGCACGGACTGGCGCATCTCTTCCATGCGGATGCAGTAGCGGTCGTAGCAGTCGCCGTTCTTGCCGATCGGAATGTCGAAATCCATCTCGGCATAGCATTCGTAAGGCTGGGCCTTGCGCAGATCCCAGGCGGCGCCGGAGCCGCGCACCATCACACCGGAGAAGCCCCACTCCCAGGCCTGCTGCAGTGTCACGACACCGATATCGACGTTGCGCTGCTTGAAGATGCGGTTTCCGGTCAGCAGTGTCTCGAGATCGTCCACAACGGTAAGGAACGGATCGCACCACGCATCGATATCGTCGACCAGCTTCGGCGGCAGGTCCTGATGCACGCCGCCGATACGGAAGTAGGCCGCATGCATGCGCGAACCCGAGGCGCGCTCGTAGAACACCATCAGCTTTTCGCGCTCTTCAAAACCCCACAGCGGCGGGGTGAGCGCGCCGACGTCCATCGCCTGCGTGGTGACGTTGAGAAGATGCGAGAGGATGCGTCCGATCTCGCAGTAGAGCACGCGGATCAATTGGCCGCGGCGCGGCACCTCGATGCCGAGGAGTTTTTCGGCCGCGAGACAGAACGCGTGTTCCTGATTCATCGGCGCGACGTAGTCGAGCCGGTCAAAGTACGGGATCGCCTGAAGATAGGTCTTGTGCTCGATCAGCTTCTCGGTGCCGCGATGAAGCAGGCCGATATGGGGGTCGACGCGGGCGACGACCTCGCCGTCCAGCTCAAGCACGAGACGCAGCACGCCGTGGGCGGCTGGATGCTGCGGGCCGAAGTTGATCGTGAAGTTGCGTAAGGCTGGGATTTGTTCGTTCATGGCTTCGGCTCCGCCTTCGCCTTCTCGTCACCGGGCAGCGGGTAGTCGGCACCTTCCCAAGGCGACATGAAGTCGAATTTCCGGAATTCCTGGTTGAGCCGGACCGGCTCGTACAACACCCGCTTCTCCTGGTCGTCGTATCGCACCTCGACGAAGCCGGTGAGCGGGAAATCCTTGCGCAGCGGGTGGCCGTCAAAACCGTAATCCGTCAGCAGCCGGCGCATGTCGGGATGGCCGACAAAGATCACGCCGTAGAGGTCGTAGGTCTCGCGCTCGAACCAGTCGGTGCCCGGAAACACGTCGATGATCGACGGCACCTGCGTGGTCTCGTCGGCCTCGCCGCGCAGACGAATGCGCGTATTCAGCGTCGGCGACAATAGATGATAGACGACGTCGAAGCGCTTTTCGCGGCCGGGATAGTCGACCGCGGTGACGTCGGTCAGGTTGACGAAGCGGCAGGCCGGATCGTCCTTCAGATGACGAACGATATCGACGATGCGTCCGATATGCACATCCACCGTGAGCTGATTGAACGCCACCGAATGGCCTGTCGCCGCGCCGGCCAGCGCGCCAACGATCGTCTGCCCCAGAGCGTCAAGCTTGCCGTCGTCCATACCCAAAACCCTAACGTTCGATGGTTCCAGTGCGCCGGATCTTCTTCTGCAGGAGCAGAATGCCGTAAAGCAGCGCTTCCGCCGTGGGCGGGCAGCCGGGCACGTAGATGTCGATGGGCACGATGCGATCGCAGCCGCGCACCACCGAGTAGGAATAGTGATAGTAACCGCCGCCGTTGGCGCATGATCCCATCGAGATCACGTAACGCGGTTCCGGCATCTGATCGTAGACCTTGCGCAGTGCCGGCGCCATCTTGTTGGTCAGCGTACCCGCCACGATCATCACATCGGATTGCCGGGGCGAGGCGCGCGGCGCGAAGCCGAAGCGCTCAACGTCATAGCGCGGCATCGACACCTGCATCATCTCGACCGCGCAGCAGGCCAGACCGAAGGTCATCCACATCAGCGAGCCCGTGCGCGCCCAGGTGACGAGGTCGTCGGCAGCGGCGACGAAGAAACCCTTGTCGGAGAGTTCGTGGTTGATCTCCACGAAATATGGATCGTTGGTACCGACCGGCTTTCCGGTGGACGGATCAATAATGCCGGTCGCGGCGGGGGCGACCGCCGGCGCAAACCCTGGCCTGGTGGGAGTGGGGCTCAATCCCATTCGAGAGCGCCTTTCTTCCATTCATAGGCAAAGCCGACCGTGAGCACGGCCAGGAAAACGAACATGGACCAGAAGCCGGTCGCGCCGAGTTTTCCGAACGCCACCGCCCACGGAAACAGGAAGGCCACTTCCAGGTCGAAGATGATGAAGAGGATGGCGACCAGATAGAAGCGGACGTCGAACTTCATGCGCGCATCGTCGAAGGCGTTGAAGCCGCACTCATAGGCCGACAGTTTTTCCGGATCGGGCTGCTGGAAGGCCACCAGGAAGGGTGCGATCAGGAGCACCAGACCGATCAGACCAGCCACCCCGATAAAGACCACCAAAGGAAGGTAATTTTGCAGGATGCCGGTCATCGGGAAGGACCTTTTCGCTGCGGTATCGAACGAGCCGCAGATTTGGGACATTAGAATTGTTCCGAGGCTTAGCGCAGCGCACCAAGAGGCGCAAGACAAGCTATCTTGACGCCCTTTTCGACATTGCAACGCGTGGAAAACCTCCCCTCGCACCTGGCCGTCCGCGTCCGAATTCCACGGTCCAAAATTCTCCGAGGCGCGGTCCGGACGCTCCCAAGGTTTCAGAGCGTCGAAGCGGGAATGAAACCATTTTGCGGAGTTGATGAAACCAGCTGGAAACAATTCGAGGGTACACCGGGAACCAACAGACGGCGCCAAAGACGCCGGGGAGGCTCTCATGAACCACTCGATCCACTCCGCAGACCGTGCGACCCACCTGAAGATCGTGGTGATGGCGCTGGTGGCAGGAATAGCGGTTGCGGGCTTTGCGATATCGACGCGCACCGGCGCGGATTACAGCCAAACCGCCCGGGTCATCAAAGCCGGCAAGCCGGTGATGGTAACGACCTCGGACACCTCAATCGTTCGCTAAACCCTCGTCCCCCCGAGGGACCTCGTCCCCCAACGAGGATAATGAAAGGGCCGCTTCCCCCAGCGGCCCTTTCCATTTTTGGAGCTACGAACCGGCGATGACGCTCCGGCTCCCGGCTTAGACCTCATCCCGAACGGCTCCGTTTCGCTGAAAAATCAGTAACTTAGTCCGGTTTCGTCAGACAGCTTCCTTCAGCTCCTTGGCGGCACGGAAGGCGACCTTCTTGCTGGCCTTGATCTCGATTTGCTCACCGGTGGCGGGGTTGCGGCCCATGCGGGCGGCGCGCTTGCGGACCTGGAGGATGCCGAGGCCGACGATGCGGATGCGCTCGCCCTTCTTCAGGTGTTTGGTGATCATGGTCACCAGGTCGGTCAGGATGGTTTCGGCCTGCTTCTTGGACAGCTCCTGCTCCTCGGCGATCGCCGCGGCGAGGTGCTTGAGCGTGATTGTCGTCGGGGTCGCTGCTTTTGTCGCCATGTTTGGCCCTCCTCGTTGTCAGTGATTTCAAGAAACCCAAGCGTAGCAGGCCTTAAATGATTCGAGCTTCGGCTACCTACGCTGTTTGGCCGATAAATCAGCCGTTTTTGTATCGACATTGCAAAAAGCCCTGCCAGACAGGGGGATTTGCAACATCCTTGACTAAAGAGGGGCACCCCTTTAATTCCTGCCCCGTGCGGACCAATCTGTTTCGGATTGCGGCATCCGCGGGAGTAGCTCAGTTGGTTAGAGCGCCGCCCTGTCACGGCGGAGGCCGCGGGTTCGAGTCCCGTCTCTCGCGCCATTTGCGCCATCTTCTTGGGTGCGCCACTTCGATCAATCGACCGTCATCCATCCGGAGTGACGCTACCCGGAAAGCGCTTTTTCTGTTACTCGCGCTTGCATGACCGCGAAAACACCCCTCAATTTTACTCACACCGTGGCCGAGCGCTTCCTGCGCTATGTGGTGATCGACACCCAGTCCGACCCGGCGTCCCCGACCTGCCCCTCGACCGAAAAACAGAAGAATCTCGGCCGGCTGCTCGCCGGCGAGCTCCGCGAGATCGGCCTTCCCGACGCCCATCTTGACGAGAACGGCTACGTCTATGCGACACTGCCGGCGAATACCGATAAGCGCGTGCCGGTGATCTGCTTCTGCTCGCATATGGACACCTCGCCGGACTGCTCGGGCTCCAATGTGAAGCCCCAGATCGTCCGGAATTACCAGGGCGGCGACATCGTGCTGGCGGCCGATCCTTCGCAAGTAATCCGTTTCAAAGAGCACCCGGCGCTCGCCAACCAGATCGGTCACGACATCATCACGACCGACGGCACCACCTTGCTCGGCGCCGACAACAAGGCTGGCGTCGCCGAGATCATGGATGCGGTGCAGTTCCTGAAAAATAACCCGCACATCAAGCACGGCACGATCAAGATCCTGTTCACGCCGGACGAAGAAATCGGCCGCGGCGTCGACAAGGCCGATCTGAAGAAACTCGGTGCCGACTTCGCCTATACGATCGACGGCGAAAGTGCAGGCCAGATCGAGGACGAAACATTCTCGGCGGATGCGGCCACCATCGTCATCGAGGGCGTCAGCGCCCATCCCGGCTTCGCCAAGGGCAAGATGGAGCACGCGATCAAGATCGCTGCCACGATCGTCGAGCGCCTGCCGAAAAGCTATTCGCCCGAGACCACAGAGGGCCGCGAGGGTTTTCTGCACCCGATCGCCATAGGCGGCACGCTGGAGACGGCAACGCTTGGCCTGATCGTGCGCGACTTCACCGAGCACGGCTTGCGCGAGAAAGAAGCGCTACTGGAAACGATCATTCAGGGCGTGATGAAAAACTATCCGCGCTCGACCTATCGGCTGGAGATCAAACCGCAATACCGCAACATGAAAGAGGTGATCGACCGTCACCCGCAGATCGTCGAATATGCGGTCGAGGCGGTTCGGCGCACCGGCCTCACCCCGATAAAGACATCGATCCGCGGCGGCACCGACGGCTCGCGCCTGTCGTTCATGGGACTACCCTGCCCCAACATCTTTGCGGGCGAACACGCTTTCCACTCGCGGCTCGAATGGGTCAGCCGGCAGGACATGGAAAAGGCCGTGCAGACCATCGTTCATCTCGCGATGATCTGGGAAGAGCGCGCGTAAGCGTTTTCTAGACTTTAGCCGTCACGATCCAGATGGCGGCATCGAGCGGCACCGTCTGGCCCCTCAGGAAAGGCTGCAACGCTTCGCGGATGGACTGGGTGGCGGCGGCAACAGTTTCCGGCGGATGATCCGTCAGTGCGCGCGCAGCCGGTCCGATTTCCACCGCACTTTTTACCGCAGCATCCAGCCCGCCACCGATCGCAACGTCGAGCGCAAGATCGACTGGCTCCATGGCGATTTCCGAAAAACCTGCCGCGTTGAGAATTCGTTTTACGCGCTCCTCGGAGGCAAAGGCGAACGGGCCGGGTTCTTCCGGTCCCATCTGCGGCATTTTCGGAACGTGCTGATAGGCTGCCTGCAACGGCACCATGAAAAAGGGATTTTCGCGAGGCTGCCGCCAGCAGGCGAAGGCCAATCGACCCGTTCGTCGCATAGCTTTGCGCATATTGGCAAACGATAGTGCGGGGTCAGCAAAGAACATCACGCCAAAGCGCGAAGCGAGCAGATCGAAGCTCTCCGGCACAAACGGATGGATCGTTGCGTCAGCAAGAGCGAATTCTACGGGGCTACCTGCCGGCGTCACTTCCCGCGCCCGCTCCAGCATCGGCGCGGAGATATCGATACCCATGACATGCCCGCTCGGCCCCACAGCCTTCGCGAAGGCGAAGGTGGTGGACCCGCTGCCGCAGCCGACGTCGAGCACCCGCTCGCCGCTCTTGATCCTTGCCCGGTCGATCACGATGTCAGCGATCGGCTGAAGCAGGATGTCCTGCACCGGCTGACGTTGCGCCCAGCGCTGGCCGCCGGCCCCATTCCAGTACGCAATCTGGTCGGCGTTCTGATCGTGCCCTTGAGGTGCTTCCATTTCCTACACTCGTTGCCGTCGCCGCGTGAACCGCATCTGCGATGAAAATAGCATAAAAATAGCCTGCACTTCTCATATTCTCGCGCGCAGTCGCCCTGCTGCGATGACGGGATTTTTAATCCACCGGCATCCGCAAAACGGCTTGAATGTCATGTCGCCGGCTGGCACCGCATTTGCACCGACGGAACGCAATCTCAGCGCACCCACAACGGACACGCCGAAAGTTGATGAATGATCGTCCGCTTGCCAGCCATCGCGCTCCTGACCATCTCGATGCTCTCCTGGGCCAAGGCGGATGACGTGGACAAAAGCGGTTACACGCTTTTCGATCCAACGCCCGACGACCTCCTGCGGAAATTTGCGCCTGACCGGCCCACGAAAGGCTTTTCGGTGCGAACCATAGACGCCGGACATTTCGAGATCGAGACCGATCTCGTCAATTACAACTATTCAAATTCTTCCGGCATCACTGCGCGCAACTATCAGGCGCTCGATCCGACCTTCAAACTGGGTCTGACCAACTGGATGGACTTGGAAGTCCAGTTCAACGGGCTGCAATATGCGGAATCGTTCGACCGAACCTCGCCATTCAATTTCCAGAATGCTACCGGTTTCGGCGACGTCTTCCTGCGGACCAAGATCAACCTGTTCGGCAATGACAGCGGGCCCATGGGCTTTGCCCTGATCCCCTACGTCAAGCTGCCGTCGTCGACACCGCTCATCAGCAACGGCGCCGTTGAAGGCGGCCTGATTGCGCCGCTTGCGCTTCGGCCCGACGATTTCATCGTGACGCTGATGACCGAAGTCGACGATCTGAAAAGCGCGACCGGCAACAATCGCTATGCCAACTTTGTGAATCTCGTCAGCGTCAGCCATGGCGTGCCTGGAACCGAAGGCGTCAATGCCATGGTCGAACTTTATTCGTCGGTCGGAACCGATCCGGCCACGGCGCCGGTCTATACCCTCGATTTCGGCATGAATTTCCGCCTGAGCCAGCACATTATTCTCGACGTCGGCCTCAACCTTGGCCTCAACAGCGCGGCGCCGAAGGCGCAAATCTACACGGGCATATCGGCCCGGTTCTGAACGTACTTTTCCGGTCAGCAACATTGCGCCTACCGCCCGCTTTGAACCGTCGGCGCATCGGCGTCCCGCCCACCTTTCCTAAACTTCATCTGCACTTTTTGCGCCGTCGCACGTTGTCCTGCATCGCGGCTGTGGGGACGAACGCAGGAGAAACGCGATGCGACCACTCTTTCTGATCGCGATCATGGCTTTCGGCATCACGACGGTCCAGGCGCAGACGACTTCCACCGGCGGCAATCAAGTCGGTTCCGATCCGCTCAGCGTGCCGACATCGTCCTTGCCAAAGGGGTCATCGTCTTCGACGGGATCCATTTCCGCCGGCACCGCGAATGGCTCAACCACGGCGACGGGATCGTTCGGCGCCAGCGCAGGCGCGACAGGCGGCAACAGCGCCTCCGGCATCACCGCATCGTCGTCGAACACCTCTCAGGTGCCTTTGCAGCTGCCGGGTGAGGCACCCAACACTTCATCGCAAGCCGCTACCTCGACGGCAGGGGCGGCAAGTCATTCCTCGTCGAGCACCGTCTGCCCGCCGTCGGTCCCGACTTCGGATGGCGGCTCGGCGAATTTGACGGACATGGTCGGCGGGTCGCTCAATGGGTGCTGAGGCCGACGGCGGGGCACCTGTTGGCTAGCGGGATTCAGGGAGCCTTCGACGCCAAAACCACAGGGCACCAAGCACGATCCCGGTCAGTATGGCGACATATCCGAGAATGGAGACCAGCCTGTTGCTGAGTTCGCTTAGTCCGCTGTTCGGGAAGACCCAACTCAAAAGCCAGGTCACGCCGACAGCCTGGACCAAAGCTTGCAGCCACCATCGGTTCAGCCAGCTAAACCACCACTGGTTCAACAACCAGTTCATGGGCTTGGAGATTTTATCGAGCGTATTCATTTGATCCTCCTGTGGTGAGGGTTTCAGAAGGGCTCCTTGCCTCCTCACCACAGCGGATTTGACTGGGTTTTCACTGGACCGCGGCCAAAGCCAGCTCATTGTCGCGATGATTACACGAGCTAAACGTCATCCAGGAACGCAGATAGCTGCTCAGCTAACCTCGCCGCTGGGCGGTGCTCAGCGGGTGCCGGAGTTCGTCGGACGTATATCGGGGAATGGTGGGCGGCTACGGATTCGAACCGCAGACCCTCTCGGTGTAAACGAGATGCTCTAACCAGCTGAGCTAGCCGCCCATAGCCCCGTGTTTAGCCTTGCCGGCCCCTCCGGCGCAAGGTGGAGCGGCTCAAAACAAAAACGGCGCCCGAGGGCGCCGTTTCCGTATCATCGTATTCAACTTAATGGGCGGTCAGGCCGCCGGGGGCTTCATCGCCCGAGTTCGGGGTCACCGGCACTTTGGCGGAGTTGTCCTCCCAGACGATCGGCACGGGTGTCCGCACCAGGGCCCTGGAGACGACTTCGTCGAGCCGGGCGACCGGGATGATGTTCATCCCGCCCTTGATCGCATCGGAAATCTCCGTGAGATCCTTGGCGTTGTCTTCCGGGATCAAGACCGTCTTAATGCCGCCACGCGCGGCCGCCAACAGCTTCTCCTTCAAGCCACCGATCGGAAGCACCCTGCCCCGCAGCGTGATTTCGCCGGTCATGGCGACATCGTGCCGAACCGGGATGCCGGTCATCACGGAGATGATGGCGGTCGCCATCGCAACACCCGCCGACGGTCCATCCTTCGGGGTCGCCCCCTCCGGCACGTGAACGTGGATATCGCGCCTGTCGAACAGCGGCGGCTCGATGCCGAAGCCGACCGCGCGCGAACGGACGAAAGACGCCGCCGCCGAAATCGACTCTTTCATCACGTCGCGCAGATTGCCCGTGACGGTCATCTTGCCCTTGCCGGGCATCATGACGCCTTCGATCGTCAGCAACTCGCCGCCGACATCGGTCCAGGCAAGGCCCGTGACGATGCCGACCTGGTCGTCCTCATCGATCTCGCCGTAGCGATACTTCGGCACGCCGAGGAACTCTTCGAGCGTCTTCTCGGTGACCTTGACCGACTTCTTCTTCGAGATCATCAGCTCCTTCACCGCCTTGCGGGCGAGTGTCGAAAGCTCACGCTCGAGATTACGCACGCCCGCTTCGCGGGTGTAGCGGCGGATCATCAAGAGCAACGCGTCGTCGTCGATCGACCATTCCTTGGTATCCAGGCCGTGCTTGGAGATCGCCGTCGGGATCAGGTGCTTGCGCGCGATCTCGACCTTCTCGTTCTCGGTGTAGCCGGCGATCCGGATGATCTCCATGCGGTCCATCAGGGGGCCGGGAATATTGAGCGTATTCGCGGTCGTGATGAACATCACGTTGGAGAGGTCGTAATCGACCTCCAGATAGTGGTCGTTGAACGTCGAGTTCTGCTCGGGGTCCAGAACCTCGAGCAAGGCCGAGGACGGGTCGCCACGGAAGTCGGCGCCCATCTTGTCGATCTCGTCCAGCAGGAACAGCGGGTTCGAGGTCTTGGCCTTGCGCATCGACTGGATGATCTTGCCCGGCATCGAACCGATATAGGTCCGCCGGTGGCCGCGAATCTCGGCCTCATCCCGCACGCCGCCGAGCGACACACGAACGAATTCGCGGCCCGTCGCCTTCGCGATCGACTTGCCGAGCGAGGTCTTGCCCACGCCGGGAGGCCCGACGAGACACAGGATCGGCCCGGTCAGCTTGTTGGCGCGCGACTGCACGGCGAGATACTCGACAATGCGATCCTTGACCTTCTCGAGGCCATAGTGATCGCTGTCCAGCACCTCTTGCGCGGCCACGAGGTCCTTCTTGACCTTCGACTTCTTGTTCCACGGAATCGAGAGCAGCCAGTCGAGATAGTTGCGCACGACGGTCGCTTCCGCAGACATCGGCGACATCTGGCGCAGCTTCTTCAGTTCGTGCTGAGCCTTCTCGCGCGCTTCCTTGGAAAGCTTGGTCTTGGAGATCTTCTCTTCGAGATCGGCGAGTTCGTCCCGGCCCTCGTCATCGCCGAGTTCCTTCTGAATCGCCTTCATCTGCTCGTTGAGATAGTACTCGCGCTGGGTCTTCTCCATCTGCCGCTTGACGCGCGAGCGGATGCGCTTCTCGACCTGAAGCACCGAGATTTCGCTCTCCATCAGGCCGAGCACTTTCTCCAGCCGCGCGGTGACCGACAGCGTCTCCAGGATCGCCTGACGATCGGCGATCTTCACGGCGAGATGCGAAGCCACGGTGTCGCCGAGCTTGGCGAAATCGGTGATCGCCTGCACGACGCCGACAACCTCGGCGGAAATCTTCTTGTTGAGCTTCACATAGCTCTCGAAATCCGACACGACCGAACGCGCGAGCGCTTCAGCCTCGACGGACGTCGCATCGGTGTCGGCGAGCGCAACCGCAGTCGCCTCGTAATAGTCGGTGCGGTCGGTATATTGCTCCACGCGCGCGCGCTCGAGGCCCTCCACCAGCACCTTCACGGTGCCGTCGGGCAACTTCAAAAGCTGCAGGACGCTGGCAAGCGTACCGGTCTCGTAAATCGCGTCCGGCGCAGGATCATCGTCGGACGCATTCTTCTGCGTCGCCAGCATGATCAGCGCATCGTTCTTCATCACCTCTTCGAGCGCGCGGATCGACTTCTCGCGGCCGACAAACAGCGGCACGATCATGTGCGGGAAGACGACGATGTCGCGCAGCGGCAGCACGGGATAAGCGTGGCTTTCGCCATGGACGATTGATGGCCGAGGCTTTGGAGTGGTCATGGCCTTTTCCTTTTGTTGTGCCCCCTTGCACGCCATCCGCATCATGCGCAACGGCCACAAGGTGCCGGATATTCCGGAGCGGTTAGGCCTGACAAAGCCGCCTCTTCCGGTTTCCCGGCGGTGCGAATCTTCAAACTGATTTCACGCCACCGGTGTTATTAGGTGGCTATCGGCGGTATGGGTGTCAAGTCGCTGAAAATGCCGGTGGGATAAGGCAAAATACGGCTCTCGGCTTGAGCCAAAAAGGCCGCCGAAAGGTTCGGCAGCCCACCAAAATATGCCAGTCCAAGCGCTTGAAGACGTTAAGCGCTGGCGCTGCTCTCGACCGCGCGGTCGGAACGGTCGGCATAGATGTAGAGCGGACGCGCCGTTCCTTCCACAACTTCGCGCGAGATCACGACTTCTTCCACACCCTCAAGGCCCGGAAGGTCGAACATGGTCTCGAGCAGGATGCTTTCGAGGATGGAACGCAGGCCTCGCGCGCCGGTCTTGCGCTCGATCGCCTTGCGAGCGACCGCGCCAAGTGCCTCGTCGGCAAAGGTCAGTTCGATATTCTCCATCTCGAACAGCCGCTGATACTGCTTGACCAGCGCGTTCTTCGGATCGGTGAGGATCTTCTTCAGCGAAGCTTCATCCAGGTCCTCGAGCGTGGCGACCACCGGCAGACGGCCGACGAATTCCGGGATCAGGCCGTACTTCAAGAGGTCTTCCGGCTCGACGTGGCGGAAGATCTCACCGGTGCGGCGATCTTCCGGCGCCAGTACATGAGCGCCAAAGCCGATCGAGGTCGAACGGCCGCGTGCGGAGATGATCTTCTCGAGGCCCGAAAACGCGCCGCCGCAGATGAACAGGATGTTGGTGGTATCGACCTGCAAAAACTCCTGCTGCGGATGCTTGCGGCCGCCCTGCGGGGGAACCGAAGCCACGGTTCCTTCCATGATCTTCAACAGCGCCTGCTGCACGCCCTCGCCCGAGACGTCGCGGGTGATCGAGGGATTGTCGGACTTGCGGCTGATCTTGTCGATTTCGTCGATGTAGACGATACCGCGCTGCGCGCGCTCGACGTTGTAGTCGGCCGACTGCAACAGCTTCAGAATGATATTCTCGACGTCCTCGCCGACATAACCGGCTTCGGTGAGCGTCGTGGCGTCGGCCATGGTGAAGGGCACATCGAGGATTCGCGCCAGCGTTTGCGCAAGCAGCGTCTTGCCCGAACCGGTCGGACCGATCAGCAGAATATTCGACTTCGCGAGCTCGACATCGTTGTGCTTGGTCTGATGATTGAGCCGCTTGTAGTGATTGTGGACGGCGACCGAGAGCACCTTCTTGGCGTGGCTCTGGCCGATCACATAATCATCAAGGACCTTGCAGATTTCCTTCGGAGTCGGAATCCCGTCGCGCGACTTCACCAGCGAGGATTTGTTTTCCTCGCGAATGATGTCCATGCAGAGCTCGACGCACTCGTCGCAAATGAAAACGGTGGGACCTGCGATCAGCTTGCGAACTTCGTGCTGGCTCTTGCCGCAGAACGAGCAATACAGCGTGTTCTTCGAGTCGCTGGCGCCAACCTTACTCATTCGTATCTCCGTCCGCAGTTCGATCCGGCCCGCTCGCCCTAATTCCGGAAGTGACCGGCCCCGATTTTTGAAAGTCCAAAAATCGTAGATAGAGCAAAATTCGTACCAAAAAAGACCCTATTCCCAACTGGCTCACGAGAATCGCGGCCTTTCGATTCCCATGCAAGCATACCCTGAGCGACCTAGCCAACCATGCTCGCACCCGACTATCAAGAATTCGCTAATCGGCCGGCCGCTCGATATCCGTGACAATACCGTGATTTGCGCATCCATCGGTAAGTTATCGGCCGAAATCGGCGAAACGTTGCGCGATTACCACGCCAAAGGGCCGGGACGAAAGCGGAACTTCTGTCCCAAAAAAGGGATAAAAAGGACCGCTTCGGGACCCATTTTGACCCAGGCAAGCAACCGTTAACGCAAACGAATGACGCCCGATCTGGTTGCCTTGGTCAGACTGCTTTGGGCGGCGAAGGATCTTCGGCGCGCTTGTCGATCACCTTGTCGACCAGGCCGAACGCCTTGGCGTCGTCGGCGGTGAGGAACTTGTCGCGTTCCAGAGCGTCCTCGATCGCCTTGTAGGTTTGGCCGGTGTGCTTGACGTAGATCTCGTTGAGCCGTTTCTTCAGGTTCAGGATTTCCTGCGCGTGCAGCATGATATCGGTGGCCTGGCCCTGAAAACCGCCGGAGGGCTGGTGCACCATGATGCGCGAGTTCGGCAGCGAAAAACGCATGTCCTTTTCGCCGGCCGCCAGAAGCAGCGAGCCCATTGAGGCCGCCTGTCCCGTGCAGAGCGTCGATACCGGCGGACGGATGAATTGCATCGTGTCGTAGATCGCAAGGCCCGACGTCACCACGCCACCCGGCGAGTTGATGTACATCGAGATTTCCTTCTTCGGATTCTCGGCCTCGAGGAACAACAGCTGCGCCACAGTCAGCGTCGACATGCCGTCTTCGACCGGTCCGGTGACGAAGATGATCCGTTCCTTGAGGAGGCGCGAGAAGATGTCGTAGGCCCGCTCACCGCGATTGGTCTGCTCGACCACCATCGGCACGAGGTTCATGTAGGTTTCAACGGGATCGCGCATTAGTCACCCAAAAGTTGGAAGAAACGAACATCCACCGAACGGACGATACGAACTGAATCGGCGACGGGATGGACGTTCCGTGATGCAGGACGTGGCTTATACAGGTTCACAGATAGGCTTGGGTTTCCCAGCCACAAGGCCGGACGCCCCAGCCACAAGGAGGGGTAATCGAGGCAGTTGAAGCTGATTCTGGCGAACCCGCATAGCGCCGACCGACCCGTTCGGGGTGCTTTTGCGTCTCAACCTTAATGTCGGACTTACAACCGCTTAGGCCGCGTTCTTCTCTGCTTCATCGTCCTTGTAAAGCTCTTCACGCGAAACCTTCTTTTCGGTCACGGTGGCAAGTTCAAGGATGAAGTCGACGACCTTGTCTTCATAGATCGGTGCACGAAGCTGGGCGAGCGCATTGGCATTGTTGCGATAGAAGTCCCAGACCTCCTTCTCGCGACCCGGCATCTGACGCGCGCGCTCGATCACCGCACGGCCGACCTCGTCGTCGGTGACCGTGATCTTGTTCTTTTCGCCGATCTCGGAAAGCACGAGCCCGAGCCGAACGCGGCGGTCCGCGATCTTGCGGTATTCGTCCTTGGCGGCCTCTTCCGTCGTGTCTTCGTCGGCGAAGGTCTTGCCGGAGGTTTCCATTTCGGACTTGATCGAGTTCCACATCAACTCGAACTCCTGGTCGACGAGCGACGGCGGCGCCTCGAAGCGGTGGGTTTCGTCGAGGCGGTCGAGCAGGATGCGCTTGACGCGCTGGCGTGTCGCGCCGGCGAATTCGGCAGCGATCCGCTCCCGCGCGGCTTCCTTCAGCTTGTCGAGCGATTCCAGGCCAAGCGTCTTGGCGAATTCATCGTCGATGGCGACGTCTTGCGGCGCTTCGATCTGGGAAGCGGTGGTTTCGAACTCGGCAGCCTTGCCGGCGAGTTCCTTGTTTCCGTAGGCCGCCGGGAATGTGACCTTCAGCGTTCGGGTTTCGCCTGATGCGATGCCGATCAACTGTTCCTCGAAGCCGGGAATGAAGGTGTTGGAGCCGACGACCACCGGGATGTTCTCGGCAGAACCGCCTTCGAACGCGGTACCGTCAACAGTTCCCTTGAACGAAACCGTGACGCGATCACCGTTTGCGGCCTTGGCGCCCTCAGCCTTCACGGCAAAGCTCTTGTTCTGATCAGCTATGCGCTTGACGGCGTCGTCGACCTCGGTGTCGGTCACTTCAGCGACCGGCTTCTCGACCTTGAAGCTCTTGAAGTCGGCAAGCGAGATCGACGGCACGACTTCGATCGCGACGGTGTAATTGAGATCGGATTTGCCCGCGAGCAATTCCTCGACCTCTTTCTCTTCCGTCGGCATCGTGATTTTGGGTTCCGTCGCTAAGCGGAAGCCGCGCTCGGTGAAGAGCTGCGAATTGGTGTCGCGGATGGTCTGGTCGATCGCCTCCGCCATTACCGAGCGGCCGTAGACCTTCTTCAGATGCGCGACCGGCACCTTGCCGGGACGGAAACCATTGAGGCGGACCTTGTCCTTGAGCTCCACCAGACGAGCATCGGCCTTGGCATCGAGATCAGACGCGGGAACGCTGATCTGAAACTCGTGCTTCAATCCTTCGGCGACCGTTTCCTTGACCTGCATGGCTTCAATCTTCTCAAATTGAGGTCCGGCAACAACCGGACGGCTTGTTGTTGATGGCGCACGGCCTCACGCCTTGCGCTACTGGTTTCGGCAGTCTCCAAAACCCTTTGAAATTCTTGCCTTATTCCGGCGACCCGGCAGTCGGGGTCTCAAGAGCGCCGGGCAACCGGCGGCCGATGGGCAACAGGCTGACGCTCGTAGCCCAATGATGGAACGAGATCAACAGTTCCCGACAGGGAATGCGGCATAAAACCAGCCCGATCGGACCTTGCGGCCATTTGCCGGTCAAGCGGAGCGCACGGTTCCGAGAAAGCGGCCCATTTCAGACTTCAACCGCTGGCTTTCGCTGGTAAGCGCCCGAGCCGACGACAGTACCTGTGAGGAAGCCGACCCGGTTTCGCTGGCGCCGCGCTGAACATCGACAATGCTCGATGACACCCGCTGGGTACCGACGGCGGCCTGCTGAACGCTGTGCGAAATCTTCTGGGTCGCCGTTCCCTGCTCCTCGACGGAAGCGGCAATCGTCGCCGATATCTCCGACAGCCGTTCGATGGTGGCGCTGATCTGACCGATCGCGCCGACCGATTGCTTCGTTGCGGCTTGAATGTCGGCAATCTGTTGCCCGATCTCGCCGGTCGCCTTGGAGGTCTGTTCGGCCAGTGCCTTGACCTCGGAGGCCACCACGGCAAACCCCCGGCCGGCTTCGCCGGCGCGCGCCGCTTCGATAGTGGCATTGAGCGCCAACAGATTGGTCTGACCGGCGATGCTGTTGATGAGCTCCACCACATCGCCGATACGGCTTGCGGCCTTTGAAAGCCCGCCGACATGTTCGGTCGTGGCCTGGGCCTGGTTGACGGCTTCCTCCGTAATCCGCGCCGTCTCCTGGACTTGCTGGCCGATCTCGCCGATCGATGACGACAATTCTTCCGTTGCAGTGGAGACCGACTGGACATTGGCCGAGGCTTCTTCCGACGACGAAGCGACCGTGGTGCTGAGTTCCTGGGCGCGCTCGGCGGTGGTGGCCAGCGAGCCCGCCGACGTCTCGAGCTCTTTCGAGGCCGTCGATACCGCCTCGACGATCTGCCCGACTGCGTTTTCGAAATCGTCGGCGAGCTTGAGCATATCCGACTTGCGCTGCTCGGCCGCGCGCAGCCCTGCATTGGCCTGATCCGCCTTGAGCCGATCGGCCTGGATCATCCTCTCTTTCAAAATGTGGATGGCGGAAGCCACCCTTCCGATCTCGTCGCTCCGCTCCTGTCCCGAAACCTCGGTGGCCGTCTTGCCTTCCGCCAACTCGCCGAGGCTGACGACGACGCCCATCAGCGGTCGCGAGATCGTCCGGTTCACCGAAACCATGAAAACCACGGCACCCGCGAAGGCGGAGAACGCGAGCAGCAACCCCACCATCCAGGCCGTGCGCCGCGCGCCATCGGAAGCAAGCCTGGCGTCCCGATCGGCGACGGCGATGAAGCGCTCCTTGGCCTTGCCCAAGAGTTCCGTGGGCGCGCGATCGATACCGGCCACCGCCGCATCGCCGGCGGCGCTGTCAAAGCCGTGATCTCCGAATGCCTGGAACCCGCGCCGGTAGGCCTCGCCCATTTGCTTATGTGCAGCGACGAACTGGCCGATCAGGTGCGCGGCCTCCACATCGGTTACGCTCGCCTGCATCCGCTCCGCCAGCCGGCGGACGTCGCTTTCACGCTGCTGAAACGCGTTCCAGTGCTTGTCGAGCGCTTCCGGCTTCTTGCCGCGAAGCAAGGTGTCCTTCCACTCCTGGACCTGCTTTTTGAAACTGGTCTCGACCGTCAGGACGTCAACGGCATTGGCCTGGCTCGCTCTGACGTCCCGCTCAAACAGCTGGACGCTCGCTGCAGATTGCCAAAAGCCGTAAGCCGCGGCCGCAAGCAGCACGGCGATACAGAGGCCGAACAACGAAAGGATGCGGCCGCGAATACCGAGCGAAAAGCCTTTCGTCGAGGGCATTCCCAAAATCCATTGTTCGGAATCAAGGTCGCGCAAAATTGACGAAGTATGTCCCGGCTTGCTTTCCTATTTCTTAAGCAAAAACTGCCGCTTGAACGAATTTCCATAGCCTTCAAGTTGCTCGGCTTAGGCAATTCGCCCTCCGGTAGCCGAATTACGTCGCAAGGAGAAAATCTCGCGCGATGTCAGGTCGGTGTGCCGGAGGCGTGGTGCGGGCGAGACGCATCCTCGTATGTCGGGAGCGCTGGTGCGGGCGGAGGGACTCGAACCCCCACAACTTTCGTCACTGGAACCTAAATCCAGCGCGTCTACCAATTCCGCCACGCCCGCATCATGGTCGGCCGCGACACCGCGGGCGCCGCGTTTATAACATGCGCTGTCGTGACACAACAAACGGTGTCGTATCGCGGCACCCCCGGACATACGATGCTAGACATATCGTTCGGAAAATGGTCCGCATCAACGCTAGTGGAGTGGATTTGACATTCGCTACCCCCGGCCGGAACTTCGTAAAGCGAATGTCAAATCCAAACTCCACTAGAAACCTAGATTTGCTAGTGGTCCTTTGATTCTAACATTTGCAACAGTGCCAGCCACACCGGGATGCAAATGTTAGAATCGGACCACTAGGTACATGTCAGATCACATTTTTCGACCAGACCGGCGTGCGGTGGTTGCGGGATTGGCGACCGCAGCGCTGCTGCGGGCGGGTGAGACGGCGCGCGGGCAGCAGCCGTCTCAGATAGCGCTTCGCTGCAAGGCCGATCTGCTTGAGTTGAAAGAGGGGCAGCCCGCGACGCCCATCTGGTCGCCTGGCGATCAAGCCCTTCGCTTCAAGCGCGGCGACCGTCCGGAGATGACGATCACCAACGATCTGCCCGCGCCGGCGGCTCTCAACTGGCGCGGCATCGATGGCGTTGCCGCCGCCGAGCCGCTATTGACCCGCCCTTCCCTGAAGCCTTCTGCCAGGGACACGTTTCAGCTCCCGCTGCGTCACGCCGGAACGTATCTGTGCGATCTCGCTCTGCTGGGCGACGGCGCTGCGCGGCCGACGCGGGCGCTGCCGCTGATCGTCGGCGAAAGCGAACCGGTGCAGGCCGACCGCGACGAGGTGCTCCTCATCGAGGGCTGGCGGCTTAAGCCGGATGGCACTGCGATCGCTCCCGGCGTCGACGCGGAAGGCACCACGCCGGTCTACACCGTGAACGGGCAGCTCACATGCGAAATCAAGGTGCGCGGGCGCGAACGCCTGAGGCTTCGCTTCATCAACGCGCTACCGCGTAATGTGATTGCCTTGAAGCTCGAGCACCACAGCGTCACCGTCATGGCGCTCGACGGTCAGCCCACAGAACCCTTTTTGGCGCGCAATGGCGCCTTTGCGGTGGCGCCCGGCGGCCGGGCGGATGTTTTCATCGATATCGCGCCTAACGCAGGCAACACGCCGATCCTGATGCATGATGGCGAAGCGGCGCGGCCGATCGCACAACTGGCGATGTCGGACCAGACGCCTGCTCGCGCGGAAATGCTTCCGGCACCAACTGCTTTGCCGTCGAACGGCCTGCCCGCACGGCTTGATCTGAAGAGCGCGCTGCGCGTCGATCTCCCATTCGGTGGCGATGCGAAGGATTGGCTGACGCCGGCTGCATTTGCCTCGACCGCAGCGCCAGCGTTTCGTGTCAAAGCGGGCCGCGCGGTGGTGCTGTCGCTGATCAATCGCGCTTCAACGACATCCGTCTTTCATTTGCATGGCCATCATTTCCGGCATCTCGATCGGCTCGACGATGGCTGGAAGCCGTTCTGGCTCGATACGATCGCCATCGATGCCGGGCAGACGCAGCGCATCGCGTTTGCCGCGGAATATGCCGGACGCTGGCTGCTGGAAGCGGTCGAGGCGCGCTGGAGCGCATCGCGGCTTTTGCGCTGGTACAGCGTCGACTAGAAGATTTAATACTCGATGCCGAACTCGTCGTAGAGACGACGCATGACCGCCGGCAAGGTCTCAGGCAAATCTTCGGCGATCAATCCCGGTCCGGCCTCGCGTGCCGCTTCGCCGTGCATCCACACCGCCATCGACGCAGCCTCGAACGCCGGCACGCCCTGCCCCAACAACCCTGCGATCATGCCCGACAGCACGTCGCCTGCGCCGGCGGTCGCCAGCCATGGCGGCGCGTTGGCGGCGATGGTCGCGCGGCCATCGGGTGACGCGACCGTCGTATCCGGCCCTTTCAACAGCACCACCGCGCCGGAGCGTTCGGCGGCATCCCTCACCCGCTCGAGTTTCGAGCGCAGCGGATGCTTGTTTGAGATGTCGCTGAACAGCCGCGGAAACTCGCCCTCATGGGGCGTCAGAACGACCTGCGGATCGTGTGAATTCTTGATCGCCTCGAACAGCCGCCCCGGGTTGTCTGCAAAACTCGTGAGCGCATCGGCATCGAGGACGAGTCCGCGCTTTGCCGAGAGCGCCGTGAGGACGAAATCCCTGATACGTTCGCCGACGCCCGCGCCCGGCCCGATCACATAGGTGTTGAGGCGTTTCTCGTTCAACAGCTCGGCGAATTCGACCACGGTATCGACGGGGCGAACCATCACGGCCGTCAGCGCCGAGGCATTGACGAGCAGCGCATCGCGCGGCGACGCCAATGTCACGAGGCCAGCGCCTGCGCGCAACGCGCCACGCGCGGATAAACGCGCAGCACCGGTCGCGGCGATGCCGCCCGAGACGACCACGATATGGCCGCGGCTGTATTTGTGACCTTCGATGGTCGGGACCGGATAGGAGTCCTTCCACGAGGATGGAACGTTCTCGAAGGTTTTGGGCGCGATCTCGTTAAGGACCGCCGCGTCGATGCCGATATCGACGACGCGGACGCGGCCGCAATGCAGGCGTCCCGGCAGCAACAGATGCGCGGGCTTGCGGCGGAAGAAGGTGACGGTCTCGACGGCCTGCACCGCCGTTCCCATCACAGCGCCGGTGGTGCCGTTGATGCCGCTTGGCAGATCGACCGCGAGAACCGGCGCGCCGTTGGCGTTGATGGCCTCGATCATGTCGAACGGCTCGCCCTTGACGGGGCGGTCGAGACCCGCGCCGAACAGCGCGTCGACGATCAGCGCCGGCTTGCCGATGGCCTGGGGGTTGAACGGCAGCACCGGATATTTCCAGCCCCGCGCGGCGGAGGCCGCATCGCCCTGGAGGCTGTCGCGCTCGCACAATGGAATGACGGAAACCTCCCGGCCGCGCGCGGCGAGTTCGGCTGCCGCCACAAAACCGTCGCCGCCGTTATTGCCGGGACCCGCGATCACCAGGATCGGCCCCTCCTCGGCGAGGTCCATGGCCGCGGCCGCGACCGCCTGGCCCGCGCTCAGCATCAGGGAAAAGCCCGGCGTGCCCGCAGCGATCGCGAGCCGGTCGGCACGCTCCATCTCAGCGGTCGTCAGAACTTCCATGCTCAATCCTCTGACAGAAACGCCTTTTCTGAAGGCAGTTTCGCGTTTCACGTGCGGCCAAGCGCAACCGTATGCACACGGTTTGACCTATTTGCCTATTTTTATATCTGCCCTATGATTGGACGAATCTCGCCGGCGGCTGCGCGGCGCTCAGTAAAGGGCTGATAAAATTCACGAATTTAGCATCTTAACGATCTGGCATAGACCCTGCTTTCGTGGGGTCAGTTACGGATCGACGGCTTGAGCAGGCAAAGATCAAGCCCGGGTTCGGCCATGAGATCTACTCATTTCGCGCAATCCGCGACAACAAACTTGAACGTCCTTGAGACCATGAAAGTGCCGGGAGGCAACCTGTGAAGAAAATCGAAGCCATCATCAAGCCGTTCAAGCTGGACGAGGTTAAAGAAGCGCTTCAGGAAGTCGGACTTCAGGGCATCACGGTCACGGAAGCCAAGGGATTCGGGCGTCAAAAGGGCCATGCCGAGCTGTACCGGGGCGCGGAATACATCGTCGACTTCCTGCCCAAGGTGAAGATCGAGATCGTCATTTCCGATGAACTCGTCGAGCGCGCGATCGATGCGATCCGGCGCGCCGCCCAGACCGGGCGGATCGGCGACGGCAAGATTTTCGTGTCCAATATCGAGGAGGCCATCCGTATCCGGACCGGTGAATCCGGGCTCGACGCGATCTAGCCGATATCTGCGATATTTAGTTGTGGCGGCCGGATTTCGCTCCGGCAGCGCCGCCTCGTCTATTTTTGATGCCTTTTCCGATATTGTCTTAGGCATTCCCCGATTGTATTGACGACGGATCAATGGCCGGCCGCCGGGGCCAGACCAAGCCAGTCTCAAAGGGGGATTCATGAAGACCGCCAAGGACGTCCTCAAGTCGATCAAGGACAACGACGTCAAATACGTCGATCTGCGCTTTACCGATCCGCGCGGCAAGTGGCAGCACGTCACCTTCGACATCACGATGATCGATGAGGAGATTTTCACGGAAGGAACCATGTTCGACGGTTCCTCGATCGCGGGCTGGAAGGCGATCAATGAATCCGACATGTGCCTGATGCCCGACCCGGTCACGGCCACGATCGATCCGTTCTTTGCCGAGACTACGCTCGTCATCACCTGCGACGTGCTGGAGCCCACCACCGGCGAGCCCTACAACCGCGATCCCCGCGGCATGGCCAAGAAAGCCGAAGCCATGGTCAAGTCGATGGGCGTCGGCGACACCGTCTTCTTCGGACCCGAAGCCGAATTCTTCGTCTTCGACGACGTCCGTTTCCAGACGACGCCTTACAACACCGGCTTCAAGCTCAACTCCTCGGAATTGCCGACCAACTCCGACACCGAATATGAAGGCGGCAACCTCGGCCATCGCATTCGCAATAAGGCCGGCTACTTCCCCGTCCCGCCGCAGGACTCCGTGCAGGACATGCGCTCCGAAATGCTGGGCGCGATGGCCAAGATGGGCGTCAAGGTCGAGAAGCATCACCACGAGGTCGCTTCGGCCCAACACGAACTCGGCATGAAGTTCGACACCATGACGCTGATGGCCGACCAGATGCAGATATACAAATACTGCATCCATCAGGTCGCGCACATCTACGGCAAGACCGCCACCTTCATGCCGAAGCCGGTCTATGGCGACAATGGCTCGGGCATGCATTGCCACCAGTCGATCTGGAAGGAAGGCAAGCCGGTCTTCGCAGGAAACAAGTATGCCGACCTCTCGGAGACCTGCCTCCACTACATCGGCGGCATCATCAAGCATGCGAAGGCGATCAACGCCTTCACCAACCCGTCGACCAACTCCTACAAGCGCCTGGTGCCCGGTTACGAAGCGCCGGTATTGCTCGCCTACTCCGCGCGCAACCGCTCGGCCTCCTGCCGCATCCCCTACACGTCGAACCCGAAGGCCAAGCGTGTCGAGGTGCGTTTCCCCGATCCGATGGCCAATCCGTATCTCGGCTTCGCCGCGATGCTGATGGCCGGCCTCGACGGCATCAAGAACAAGATCGATCCGGGTCCGGCGATGGACAAGGATCTCTACGATCTGCCCAAGGAAGAGTTGAAGGCGATCCCGACGGTGTGCGGTTCGCTTCGCGAAGCGCTGGAAAATCTCGACAAGGACCGCGCGTTCCTCAAGAACGGCGGCGTGTTCGACGACGACTTCATCGACGCCTACATCGAATTGAAGATGACGGAAGTGGCGCGCTTCGAAATGACGCCGCATCCGGTCGAATTCGAGATGTACTACTCGCTGTAAGGCGACGACATCCTTTGAACACAAAAGGGGCGCGGAAGCGCCCCTTTTTATATCGCGGGCAAAATCGCCTCAGGACGCGCGCGGGTCAGTTGGCCTTGCATCGGGCGCAACTGCCGCGAACATCGCTCGCCAATGCTGGTAATTGATGACGATACCGACGATCACGGCCGGGAACAGCGCCACAACCATCATGTATGCCGGCAACGGCTGCGGCGAGATCAGTTCGAGCGCCATCCCGGAAACCATCCAAAGCACCGAGAAACAGACCGCAAAGTCGATCTTCGGCACCCCCAGCCAGTAGAGCAGCACGGATATCAGGGTCGCCGGGGCCAGGGCGGCTCCGATGGCGTAGACCGTCAGTTCTTTCGGCGTCAGAACGTCAAGTACCATTGACGCAAGCAGCCAAAGGCTCACGAACATGACGATCGCGTCGAAACGTTTCATGCGAGCCCCTGAGCGACAGTCCGCATTGGGACAGTCTCTCACGCCGGACGGGTGTCAGGTCAAGAGCTAACGCTCGACTCGCGGTACTTTTGGCCCCCTGCAACCAAGCGGTATTTTCGGAAAGATCGGATCGTGGACACTCCGCGGAACGGCCTGTTCACATTCCGTGACTTTCGAAGACCTTCTTGCAAGACGAACTCAGACTCGCACGCTTCATTTGAAGGCACTGCTGGACCGCGTTGTCATCGCCGAGATCCTTGCGGCAGAAGCGCTGAGCATCGCGCGAACATGCGGACTGCTCCTGCTTCGTTCCCATATGCTGGGCCAGCGCGCTCCCGTTCGCGCCGAGCAATACCGCCAAACCAAAAGCAACCGTCAACGCGCGCATGGATGTCCTCCCAATCGGAAACACATCCAACTTGGCGCGATGACGTTGGTTCCCGAGACAGATCGCCTCGGATCGCGGCGAGGCGTCGCGATCCTCAGGTCTTCGCCGCTTTCCTGTTTGCGGCAAGGCGCTCATCGACCAGGGCAACCTGCGCATCGATCGCCGGATGCCTCAGTCCCTTTTGGAGAGCGATGAGTTGCACGAGCTTGTCAGCACGTTCGATATTCGGCGCGCCATTCTGCAACGCGCGCGCTGCGGACGCCGGACGAGACAGGCTCTGCGCGGCGGCGGCGTATTTTTCGAACGGAACAAGATCGGACGGATTGGCGCCGAGCTTCACGCAGAGATCGAACACAAAGTTATAGACCGATCGAGATTCCTCGATGTTCGAGTGCACGGCCTCCTGCGCCGTCCGCATGCCGTCCTTGGTGATGCACCGGTAGTTGCCGGCCAGCAGCATCGACCATTTCGCCAGCGGCACCCAGATCGAATCGTAAGCCTTCAGCTTGACCGGCAATTCGATCTCGTCGCCTGCGATCTTGAAGCGCGCAGCATCGACGTCCTTTTCGAGGTTGCGAATGATCTCGCTATCCTTGTCGTCTTCAAACCTCGCGCATTTGAAGTTGGTCGGCAGCGTGACCAGGAGTTCGTTGGCCTTGCCATCCGGCGGACGGATCGCCTGCGGATCGGGGCTGTTCAGCGTGATCTTGTGCGGATTGACCGAATCCCAAACGCGCGGATCGGTATAGGCCGCTTCCAGCGCCTTGTAGTCGAGACCGGGAATCCGCTTGATATAGGGGAGCGGCGGCATGTTCATGATCGACATGCAAGGCACGCCCGACTTGCCGACGGCATCCAGCAATTGGCGCACGCCGTCGGAGCGATATTGCGGCTCCTGCATGCACAGCCCGACCAGATCGAACTTCGATGGATCGACGCCGGTCGCGGGTCCCGCCGTCACCTTGCCCGGCAGCTTGCGGGACTCCAGCAGCACGGGGTCCTTGCGGCCGCGGACGGGCAGCGTGACCCTGAACCCTTCCGCGTTGATCAACTCGGCTTCGGCCGGCAGGCACACGAGGTGGATCGAATGGCCACCGAACAAGAGCTTGGAGGCGAGCAGCGATCCATACGACGCGCCCATGAGGAGAATGTTGTAGGCAGGCATTTTATTTTTCCTTTTGCGTTCCCTGTCGCGGACACGTGGCGCTTCGGCACGACGTTCCGCCTCGCAGCGGCCGGTTCCCTTTAGCAACTGGCATTCGTTGAGTTCAAGAGGCGTGCGCGAGCGAGCGATCAAACTCGATCACGATCGCGATGCAGTGCCGCGACGCACAAAAGAAGATGTGGGTAATGTCCCGCGTCGCACAAAAATTTGCGCTGACGGCAAACGTCCTTAAACCCGAAACAGCTTCGCGTAGCGCGCTTTGATGTCTTCGCTTTGCGCCTGCACTGCAACCGGATCGGATTTGAGCATCTTCACTTCCGACATCGGCTTCTGGCCTGCCCTCGGCTTCACCTCGGCGTGGAAAGAACGATGCGCGAACTCGTTCACCAGCATCTGCTGCGCTTCGCGGCTAAAGAAGAAGCTCTGGAATAGCCGCGCCGCGTTCGGATTGGGGGCATCCTTGAACACGCCGCTGGGCACGATGATCAGCGGCGAGCCCTCGGCGGGATAAACCACTTCCACCGGCTTGCCCTGGTCCTTGAACAGGATGAGGTTGTAGTCGTTGCCGTCGGCCATCACCGCGCGCTCGCCAAGCATGATCTTCTTCGGCGGATCACCCGCCGATTGCACCTGCATCACCTTTTGTTGAGCGAGTTTCTCCAGATACGACCAGCCGAGATCGCGCGAGAGCACGAACGTCGTCGTCAGAATGGCACCGCTGTAGCTGGGATGGCCCTTGACCATCTTGCCCAGCCATTTCGGATCGAGCAGGTCGGCGTAGCTCTTTGGCGCGTCCTCGACCTTGACCAGGTTGGTGTTGTAACCGATGGCCTCGAGCCACGCGCAAGAGGTCGCGTACAGGCCTTCAGGATCGTACTGATCGGCCGGAAAGTTTCTCACGACCTCTTCCGGCAAGTAGGCCGCAAGCCAGCCCTTCTTCTTCCATTCGAGATAGTGCGAGACATCGGTAGAGTTGGCGACGTCGACCGCGTGGATGCCGCTGTCGTTCTCCTGCGCGATGCGCTGGAAAATCCGCTCGGCGCCGGAACGCTCGACTCGCACGGAAATCCCTGGATATTTGGCCTCGAACATCTTGCCCAGACGTTCAGCCACGTTGATCTCGATCGCCGCGTAATAGGAGAGCTTGCCTTCCTTGCGCGCGGCCTCGATCAAGTCCGGCGTGACGGCCGAGGGAGTTATCGCGGCCTTGACCGGCCCGGCGAACATCATGCCTGCCGCAGCCCCCGCAGAAGCTCCGAGCACTTCGCGCCGCGACCATTCCCGTTTTTTCATGGCGTTTCCCCGCGGCGAACCGCTGTTCTTGCTTATTGTGATGCCATGTTAGCGAACATTGCGCGGGAGGGCACTAGCGCTTTGGGCCAATAGATTCTCCCTCTCGTCTTTCCCGCGTCTCTCCGCGTCATGCGCGGGCTTGACCCGCGCATCCACGTCTCAGTTCTCGAAACCAAGACGTGGATGGCCGGGACGAAGCCCGGCCATGACGGCTCAATTCACTTGACACCTCGCCGAACGAACGACCTGATTTGCCCGTCGTGCCAAATGGCCGCATCGGCGTAGCTATACCGGCAAACAATTTCCCCTTGCCCCGTCGGGCAAATCAATTCCACTAATCTGACCGGCCCGCGCTCTTCCAAGAGGGGCGTTTCGCGATCGTCACGAACGTTGGGTGCGGGCTGCGATGGACGCTGAAATGCGCGAGACGAACGCGTCGACGCGGACGGCGAAGTCGTGTGGTCCTGACACCCCGACGCTGGTGTCAAGTCCTTAAGAAGCTGACGCTTCTCGGGGATGATGGTGGCAACAAAGCCCGGTTCACCAAGGAGAGCGCGAAGGAAGCCGTTAAAACCAATCGCGCGGGGAAAGCCGGATCGATCCGGCCAAACCTGTGGTGACTACGCTCGTGTGCTTTTTGTTTTGCGCACGAGGCTGCGGGTGCGGCTATCGCATCCGGCTTTCCCTGCGCCCTCGGTTGGAGGGCAGACTGATGCGAAACTCGGGCAATCCGTGCCGCGAGAGCGCTGGCGCTTGTTTGCTTTCTTATCCCTCCCCCTTGCGGGGTCCGAGGCGAGCAAAGCTCGCTCTCGAGGAAGACGCGAGCGAAGCGAGCGTCAGGGTGGGGGTACATGATTGTAGACATCGACGTCTTGACGAAGCCGATCGCCCCCACCCGACACATCTCGCTACGCTCGATGTGCCACCCTCCCCGCGCGTTCCGCGGGGGAGGGATAAGCAGCAGCAAGCCTACGCCGCGACGCGCTTGTGTTCGCGCAGCGCCTTGCCGAAGGCTTCGAACAGCGCGCGGTTGATCGGATTGCGATGCGGATCATATTCGGCATGCCACTGCACGCCGAGCGCAAAGGAGGCCGCACCGGCGATGCGGATTGCCTCGATGGTGCCGTCTTCCGCAATCCCTTCCACCACGACCCGCTCGCCGGGATCGAGGATGCCCTGACCATGCAGCGAGTTCACGCGGATGGTGTCGCAGCCGAGCAGTTCAGCAAAGGCGCCGCCGGCAAGCAGCCGGACTTCATGCCGGTCGGCAAAGATCACCTTGGGGTCAGGATGAATTTCGCCGTTCTCCAGCCGCGGCATCCGGTGGTTCATGCGGCCCGGCAATTCCCGGATCTCCGGATGCAGCGAGCCGCCGAAGGCGACGTTCATCTCCTGAAGGCCCCGGCAGATGCCAAACAGCGGAATGCCTCGGGCCACGCAAGCCTCGGACAATGTCAACGCGACCTCGTCGCGCGGAATGTCATAGGGCTCGTGCTTGGTGTGCGGCTCGGTCTTGAAGCGGGTCGGATGGACATTGGCGCGGGCGCCGGTCAGCACGATGCCGTCGACGACGTCCAGCAGGGCCGGAACGTCGGTGATTTCCGGGCAGCCGGCAAACACCAGAGGCAAGGCGCCAGCCACCTGGGCGATGGCACGAAGATTTCGTACCCCAACCGCCTGGACGTCAAAACGACCTTCGAGACGATGGGCATTCCCAATCACACCGACAATCGGCTTCTTCATACCCTTTCCATCTCGCGAACCCTTCGAAGCAGCGATAATGCACTTCGGCCTCTCCGGGATCAACATTCTGGAACCGCTTTCCACGGCCGTGCTGATCTGCAATGGATTCATCCCTCGGCGGCCGAACACCCTTCGGCGTCAAGAAGGCTGCAACAAACGGCTCGGATGGCTTGATCGCGGGCAGCTTTTGACCAAAGAGTGGGCTTGAAACGGGAAATGGGAAGCGTGCAGCAGTTTTCGGATGATCGCCAACAGAATAGAGCCGATCTCGCCTGGGCGATTGCTGTCGGCGGCATCGGTACCGTGGCATTCGCAAGCCTGTTGCTGTTCGCCTGGTCGTTTGCGACGGCACTGTTTCTGATCTTTGCCGGCGTGCTGCTCGGCGTGACGCTCAACGCCCTGACCCACCAGTTCGGCCGCGTGGTCCGATGGCCCCAGCCGCTGCGGCTCACGATCGTATGCCTTGTGCTCGCCGGAATGTTGTCCGGCATCATCTTTCTCGGCGGCACCACGATCGCGCAACAGGCCGCCGCGCTCAGCGACACGATCAAGTCGCAGCTCGTCAATGTGAAGTCCTTCCTCGACCGCAACGGGATCGACACCAGCTATCTCGATCTCGGCAACCCTCCTGCGGGACAATCAGGTCCGGCCGCGCCCGGCCAAACTCAGCCGCATAATCTTCCGAGTGCCGGCACGCTTGCATCGAGCGGCGGCGCCATCGTGAGCCAGACCTGGAAGCTGTTGCTGGGCACCGTGAGCGCGGTCGGCAACTTCTTCATCGTGATCTTTTTGGGGCTCGCTTTTGCCGCCCAGCCGAGCGTCTATCGCACCGGACTTTTATATCTGGCGCCGGCCAAGCACCGTGCCCAGGCGACCGCCATCATCGACCGGATCAGCGAAACATTGGAGCGCTGGCTGATCGCGCAGATGCTCACGATGGCTGCCGTGGGTGCCGTGACCTGGCTCGGGCTTGCCATCATCGGCATCCCGGGCTCGTTCATTCTGGGAATTCAGGCCGGCCTGCTCGCCTTCATTCCGACGGTCGGGGCGATCGTCGCAGGCCTGATCGTGGTGCTCGCCGCTCTCGCGTCAGGGTGGATCGCAACCGCGAGCGCGTTCGGGCTCTTCCTCGGCGTCCACGCGCTCGAGAGCTATATCCTGACGCCGATCCTACAGCGGCAGGCGCTGGATATTCC
Source organism: uncultured Alphaproteobacteria bacterium (assembly GCA_963788885.1). Lineage (GTDB taxonomy): Bacteria > Pseudomonadota > Alphaproteobacteria > Rhizobiales > Xanthobacteraceae > Bradyrhizobium. The sequence goes on from CAWBIR010000009.1 coordinate 93,639, forward strand.
GCCTGCCACGCTGTTTGCTTTCCAGATCCTGCTCGGCATCGTGTTCGGGATCTGGGGCATCTCGCTGGCGCTGCCGCTGATGGCGATCGTCAAGGTGCTGATCGATCACTTCAAGGCTGAAGCGCCAGCTTGAGGTCAGCTCACCACGGTTTCGGTGTGCTCGACTTCCGGCGGGGCCGCAAAATATTGCCCGACCAGTCCGCGCCAAGTCTGAAAGTCATCAGAACCGCGGAAGTCGACGGTGTGATTTTCCAAGGTCGCCCACTTCACGAAGAGCCGGTAGCGGGTCGGCTTTTCGACCGATTTTTGAAGCTCCATGCCGCTGCAGCCCTTGGCACGCAGAAACAGCGGCCTGGCCTTGGCGACGCCGGCCTCAAAATCCTTCTCGGTGCCGGGCTTGACTTCGATCTGGGCGATTTCGGTGACCATTTTAAGCCTCTCGATTTTCGAAGGCTTGTCTGTAGCCGAGCCAGCCAAAAAGAAAAGGGGCGCTCACGCGCCACGCCTTTGCGTTTAGCTGAAGAGCAGGACCGTCCCTGCAATCATCATCGCGCAACCGGCGAACATGATGATGGGCCAGCGGCTGGCGTAACGGCCGCTGGCGCGACGCTCCGAAATCAGCGCGGCTTCATATTCTTCCGCAGTCGAGAACATGCAGGCGAAGCCGCCTCGCGCCGATACCGCGGCTGCTTCCAGCGAATTCAAAGCGGCTTGCGGATTGCGCCTGCGGATCGACTCCATAGGCGTAAGGGTACGGAGCGGATGGTAAACAACGGGTTACCAACCGCTTTCCTTGTTCTTATGCCAGGCGCGGCACGACCGTCACGGGGCGCGCGGAGCCGGCGCTCTTGCGCCGCCAGTGCTCCAGCGACAGCGGCAGTTCTTCCGCCGCCTCGACGCGGTTTCGGCCGCCGCGTTTGGCCTGATAGAGCGCCGTGTCGGCGGCCGCCAGAAGCACCTCGAGTTCGGTACCCGCCGGGCCGCCGGCGACGCCGATGCTGACGGTGGTATCGACCGGCCCTTCATCGCAGACGATGCCGGACGCTTCGAACGCCTCGCGCACACGCTCGGCCACGATCACGCCTTCCTCGAGCGGGCATGTCAGGAGGGCTGCAAACTCCTCCCCGCCGACACGTCCCGACAGATCGGCGATACGCAGGTTATTCACGACGACGGCCGAGAACAATTTCAGGATCTCGTCGCCCGCGGGATGGCCGAAGCGATCGTTGATCGACTTGAAGTGGTCGATATCGAAGATCAGCGCCGTCACCGGACGCCCGGCATGAGCTTCACGCTCGATCACCCGCGAACAGGCCTCCGCAAAGCCGCGGCGGTTGAACATGCCGGTCAGCGGATCGACGGATGCGGCATTCTTGTGCGCGGTCACCGCGCGCTCGGAAACCAGCATGAAGATCAGGAAGACGGTGCCGACCGCATACAAGAACAGCTCGACGGCGAAGACCGTCACCCAGATGCTGTCGTCAAAGGGCCGATCATGCGGATGCAGGAGATCGCCGAGCAGGATCGGCAGCATCAGCACAAAGCCGTGCAAGACGGGGACCGCAACCGATGGCCAGCGCTTGCGCAAGGTGCGGCGGCGCTCGCTCCACAATTCGGCGGCCGTCAGTGCGGCATAGATCGCAACGATCGCTGCGCCGACGGTCATTCGCATGGCGGCTGCGCCCGGCGGCAGCGTCATGACGGCGGCGACCCAGGCCAGCGCGCCGAGCACAATGCCGGGGTAGCTCGGTTTGCGGCCGTGAAACAGCCGCGACGCATTCCAGACCATGCCGCAGGTCAGGAAGCCGATGGCGTTGAGCGCAAGCGCGAACAGGTCGCCGAACCTCGCGGCTCCGAAAGTCCACAACGCCACCGAGGCTGCGCCCACCAGATAGGCCGATCCCCACCATTTCAGGGCGGCAATTCGCTCTTGAAAGCCGAAAAACAAGAGCATCATGCCGAGCAGCGCCGCGATCATCGTGGCGACCGTATAAAGCGTGGAAGTATCGAGCGACATGGAGTCACCGGGAGTTTGTGATGCACAGACGTAGACGCGCGGCCGAGACCATCGCATCTCGCAAGCTAACCCTCCCGCCTTGGCAATCCGTTTGCTTCGCCCCGCAAGTTTTCGGAAAAAAATTGCCTCAACTCGTCAACAAAACGGCAACAAAAAGCGCCCGCGAGCGGGCGCTTTCGATGATCCGTATCGGCCGCCTTCGCGGCAAATTGTAACGAAGCGGTTAGCGCTTCGAGAACTGGAACGAGCGGCGGGCCTTGGCGCGGCCGTACTTCTTGCGCTCGACCACGCGGGAGTCGCGGGTGAGGAAGCCGCCCTTCTTGAGCACGCTACGCAGTTCCGGCTCAAAGTTGGTGAGCGCCTTGGAAATGCCGTGACGGACCGCGCCCGCCTGGCCCGAAAGGCCGCCGCCGGTGACGGTGCAGATCACGTCATACTGGCCGGCGCGGGCAGCGGCGATCAGCGGCTGCTGAATCATCATCCGCAGCACCGGACGGGCGAAGTAAACCTCGACCTCGCGGGTGTTGACCGTCACCTTGCCGGAGCCGGGCTTGACCCAGACGCGGGCGACCGCGTCCTTGCGCTTGCCGGTGGCATAGGCGCGGCCGTATTTGTCGACCTTCTTGACGTATTTCGGCGCTTCGGGAGCGGCCGGCTTGATCTGCGACAATTGGTCGAGCGACTGCATGGTATCAGCCATCTTATGCGGCCCTCATGTTCTTGCGATTCATCTTGGCGATGTCGAGCTTTTCCGGCTGCTGGGCTTCATGCGGATGCTCGGCGCCGGGATAAACGCGCAGATTGCCCAACTGCATGCGGCCAAGCGGTCCGCGCGGGATCATGCGCTCGATGGCCTTCTCGACCACGCGCTCGGGGAAACGGCCCTCGAGGATCGACTTGGCGGTACGTTCCTTGATGCCGCCGATGTAGCCGGTGTGGTTATAATAGACCTTGTTCTCGCGCTTGCGTCCGGTCAGCACGGCATGCGCCGCATTGATGATGACGACGTGGTCGCCGCAATCGACATGGGGCGTGTAGGTCGGAAGGTGTTTGCCGCGAAGGCGCATGGCAACCAGTGTTGCGAGCCGACCGACCACCAGACCCTTGGCGTCGATCAAGACCCACTTCTTCGTCACCTCGGCGGGCTTGGCCGAAAACGTTTTCATGTGAGCAATCCGTGAAAAAGAGAAAGGCGCACATCGCGTGCGCCAGACTGCGATGGTTTCTAGAGAGGTCTCGGCGCGGCGTCAACGCCAAACCGAAGTAATTATATTAATGAAAACAGTATCTTGTAAATATGGTCTTATAATACCTCTAAATTACCCTAGCAACGGGAATGGAATAGGTCGCCGTCACATGGGCGATCGGGTCAGGCGATCCAGCCGACATCAGGCTCACTTCCCCAACCGCCAATCGCTTGCCGAGCTTCAAAAGCCGCGCCTGCGCCAGCACGTCGCGTCCGGGCGCGCCCTTGCGCAGGAAGTTGATGTTGAGATTCGTGGTCACCGCCAGACCTATCGGGCCGATCGCCGAAAGCAGCACGACATACATGGCGAAATCGGCAAGCGCCATCAGCGTCGGCCCGGAAACCGTTCCTCCCGGCCGCAGCATTTGATCGCTGTAACGCTGCCTGAGCTGGCAAGAGGCCCCATCGGCAGCTTCGATCGCAATGTCGTCTGCCGCGAAAGCTTGCGGAAATTCCCGCCGGAGGAATTGCTCCAACTCCGGCACCGTCATTTTTGCAGTCACCATGCCCGTTAACCTGCCCTCGCCTCTCCGCGCTTCTTACATTAGGTTGACAGCATTGCTCCGCCAACCAGCGATATTTCGATGACGAGTTAAACCGCACGCGCCGCCGTTTCGCAACCACCGGTCTTGTTGCGCGAACAAGTGGGCGACATCGCGATCCTTACGCTCAACCGGCCGGACTCCCGCAACAGCCTCTCGGAGGGTTTGATTGCAGCGCTCGACGCCGCGCTGCGGGAAATCCGCGACGATGCAACGGTGCGCGCTTTGGTGATCACTGCTGCCGGCAACGCGTTTTCGGCTGGCCACGACATGAAGGAATTGACGGCCCGGCGCAGCGACGCCGACCGCGGCCGGGCCTATTTCGCCGAGATCATGACCAAATGCAGCACCATGATGCAGGCGATCGTCCATTTGCCAAAGCCCGTGGTCGCCGCCGTCCAGGGGATTGCGACCGCTGCGGGGTGCCAGTTGGTTGCCACTTGCGACCTCGCCGTTGCTTCTGAAGCGGCGAGCTTTGCAACCCCAGGCGTCGATATCGGCCTGTTCTGTTCGACGCCGATGGTGGCGCTCTCGCGCAATATCCCTCGCAAGCATGCGATGGAGATGCTGTTGACGGGCGAGCCCATTTCCGCCACGACCGCACGCGACATCGGCCTCATCAATCGGGTCGTGCCTGCGGGCAGCGAACGGGACGCAGCGATTGCATTGGCCCAGAGGATCGCACGCAAATCCGCCTATACGATCAAGATCGGCAAGGCAGCTTTTTACCGACAGGCCGAAATGAGTCTCGTGGATGCTTATCGCTACGCATCGGAAGTGATGACCGAGAATATGATGGCGCGCGACGCCGAAGAAGGCATCGGCGCCTTCATCGAGAAGCGCGAGCCGAAATGGCAGGATAAATGAATCACGACAGCTACGACGACAGCTATATCCGCGCGATTCTCAATGGCGTGAAATCCATCGCGATGGTCGGTGCTTCGCCCGTCAACGTGCGGCCGAGTTATTTCGCCTTCAAATATCTGGCCCAACGGGGCTACGACATGATCCCGGTCAATCCCGGACATGTCGGCAAGAGTTTGCTTGGAAAGCCCTTTGTCGCGTCGCTGCTCGACATCGACCGGCCGGTCGACATGGTCGATATCTTTCGCAACTCGAGCAACATCATGCCCGCGGTCGATGAGGCGCTGAAGATGACGCCGCTGCCAAAGGTCATCTGGATGCAGCTTGGCGCGCGCGATGAAGTGGCGGCGGAAAAAGCAGAAGCCGCCGGCATGAAAGTGGTGATGAATCGTTGCCCGAAGATCGAATACGGCCGGCTATCTTCGGAAATATCCTGGATGGGCGTGAATTCGCGCACCTTGAGTTCGAAGCGCGCGCCAATGCCCACGCAGGGCATGCGGCTTTCGCTCGGGCGTACCAGTCTCGGCGGCGGATCGACGGCGGCGTCCGATCGCGCGTCGAAAAACAGAACCGACCCGTCCTGACGTCCACGCAAAACATTTTTCCTGCGGCGCGGTGCCATGGAGCACGGGCATCGCGAATAATGCATGACTTGTCATGCTGCCTTGACGGCAGGTTCTGCTAACGCGATTGTCCTTCGAAGAGATGACGCGCAACGACAGTTCTCCGGTTATCTCGCTTTTTCACTTTCCATTCGACGGCCTGCACTCGTCAGCCCCCTAAGATCGACACAAAGGAGCCAGAATGACCGACCGTAACCCCGGCTTTTCCACCCTTGCCGTGCATGCGGGCGCGCAACCTGATCCCACCACCGGCGCGCGGGCAACGCCGATCTATCAAACCACGTCCTTTGTGTTCAACGATGCCGACCATGCCGCCTCGCTGTTCGGCTTGCAGGCGTTCGGAAATATCTACACCCGGATCGGCAATCCGACCCAGGCGGTGCTGGAAGAGCGCGTCGCCGCGCTTGAAGGCGGCACCGCAGCGTTGGCGGTTGCGTCCGGCCACGCGGCGCAGGTCGTGGTGTTCCAGATGCTACTCAAGCCCGGCGACGAATTCATCGCGGCACGCAAGCTCTATGGCGGCTCGATCAACCAGTTCACCCATGCCTTCAAGAGCTTTGGCTGGAACGTGGCGTGGGCCGATCCGGACGACATCGGAAGTTTTGAGCGCGCGGTGACGCCGCACACCAAGGCGATCTTCATCGAATCGATCGCCAATCCCGGCGGCACGATCACCGATATCGAAGCGATTGCAGCGGTCGCGCGCAAGGCCGGCGTTCCCCTGATCGTCGACAATACGCTGGCAACGCCGTACCTGATCCGCCCGATCGATCACGGCGCCGATATCGTCGTGCACTCCCTGACCAAATTTCTCGGCGGCCACGGCAACTCGCTCGGCGGCATTATCGTCGATGCCGGCACTTTCGATTGGTCGAAGGACAACAAGTATCCGATGCTGAGCGAACCGCGGCCCGAATATCACGGCATCAAGATCCAGGAGACGTTCGGAAACTTCGCATTTGCAATCGCCTGCCGCGTGTTGGGCCTGCGCGATCTTGGCCCGGCGATCTCTCCGTTCAATTCGTTCCTGATCCTGACCGGCATCGAGACGCTGCCGCTGCGGATGCAAAAGCATTGCGAGAATGCCAAGGCGATCGCCGAGTGGCTGTCCGGGCACTCGGAGGTGGCTGCCGTCAACTATGCCGGATTGAACGGCGACAAATACAACAACCTCGCGCGCAAATACGCGCCGAAGGGTGCGGGGGCTGTCTTCACCTTCAGCCTGAAGGGCGGCTACGACGCCGGCGTCAATCTGGTCTCGAAGCTGAAACTGTTCTCGCATTTGGCCAATGTCGGCGACACCCGGTCGCTGGTCATTCATCCGGCCTCGACCACCCACAGCCAGCTCGACGATGCCGCGAAGGTCAAATCGGGTGCGGCCCCCGACGTGGTGCGGCTCTCGATCGGCATCGAAGACAAGGAAGACCTGATCGCCGACCTCGATCAGGCGCTGCGGCCGGAAGGTTGAAACTCGTTAACACTCGTTCCGCTTAAAGATGATTGAATCGTCTCGATGATGATTCGGAGCGGAACATGTTGCGCTGGATGCTGCTGCTGACGGCTGCGGTCTTTGCTCTAGGCCCAGCCCTTGCCGCCGATATGCCGGGAACCCGCGTTCCCGTCTACAAGAAGGCGCCCGCGCACGGCAACCACGTCGAGGAGGAATCCGATCTCCTCTTCACGCCTTCTGAGGCTTTTCCCGAGATCCATTTCCCACCGCGGACGCCGATCCTGTTGGGATCAGCCACGCTGCCCGGCTACTACGGCTCGACGCATTCCTACGACTATCAGGGCCCCTATTACGGCGGCCCCAATATCAATTACCGCTTCCAACTGCCCTATGCCTGCGGCGTGTTGGGTTACTGCTAGCGCGCTAGCGTGACCGGCTGACCAATCCCCGGCGCAACAGGCTCACGCCGTATGCGTGTCAGGCGCTCAGCCTGAAACACCGCCAGCATCAGCACAACGATCGCGACCGCTTGATGCGTAAGCGCGAGATCCATCGGCACCTGATGGAGCAGCGTGAGGATGCCAAGCACCGCCTGCAGGGTCACGGCGCCGAATAGCCACAGTGCTCCGCCAATCACTGCGCGATCGGCGCGCGAGCGAACCGCGTCGATGACGTGCAGGACTGCCAGCACCAACAGCGTATAGGCTACCATGCGATGTTCGAACTGCACGGTCAGCGTATTTTCGAACAGGTTGCGCCACCATGGCGCATCGAAGAACAGCCGCGCGGCCGAGGGAATGAATCCGCCGTCGATATCGGGCCAGGTGTTATAGATCTTGCCGGCACGAAGCCCGGCTACCAGCGCACCGAGATAAAGCTGCACGAAAGTCAGCGCCAGCAAAACGACCGCGCCGATTTTCAGACGTGACGGCGCAGCTGAAGGCGCAGCCTCGCCAAGTCGGCGTAGCGTCCAGACGATGCCGGCAAAAATCAGGAGCGCCAGCACAAGATGCGTCGCGAGACGATATTGGGAAACCTCGACCCGCTCCGAAAGTCCCGAAGCGACCATCCACCACCCGACCGCGCCTTGCAGCGCGCCGAGAGCAAAGATCCCCCACAATCGCCGCTTCAGCTCGCCATTGAGAACGCCGCGCCACAGGAACCAGAGGAACGGCAGCAGATAAGCCGCACCGATGACCCGCCCCAGCAGCCGATGGCTCCATTCCCACCAGAAAATGGTCTTGAACTCGCCGAGCGACATGCTTGAATTCATTTGGCGGTACTGCGGGATCATCTTGTAGGCTTCGAAAGCCCGCGTCCATTCAGTCTCACCGAGCGGCGGCAAGCTACCTGTGACCGGTTTCCACTCCACGATCGACAATCCGGACTCGGTGAGCCGGGTGGCACCGCCGACCAGCACCATCACAGCTATCAACGCGGCAACCGCAATCAGCCAGATGCGAACGGGGCGAATTCCAGGCGTTCGGGAAGCAGACATTACGGCCATGCGGCGTGACACTTGATCGAAGTTTCGCGCACCTTATAGTCCGCCACCTCCCGCGCGCAAAGCGCATAAACCGTCGATTGGCTGCCGATTCCGTCATGAAGATACGCACCCGAAAGCTGCTTGGAACTATCGCTTTGCTGCTACTGGCGGCGGTGTGGTCGCTGATGGGAATGGTGGTTGCGCAAACGCCCTGGCTTGCGAATTCCGGCGTCTTGCAGGCGGTCTTCTACGTCGTTGCGGGCCTCGGCTGGGTGTTGCCGGCCATGCCGATCGTAAGTTGGATGTTGCGACCGGACCCGACGTGACCCTAGAGCGACGCAGCTCCAGCCAGGATCACGCGCATGGCGCGCAGCGAGCGCAACCTTCCGTCCCAGCTCATTCGTGGAAGCGCGAGTAGCGGCGTGTGTCCGGCTGGCTCAATGACGCCGGGAATGGTCGAGACGGCGCTGACGAAGCCGGCCTCCTCTGCCATCGCCATATGCTTGCGCTGCCAGGTCTTCCGGGCGCCGAACGGATAGGCAAAGTGTTTGGCGTCGCGCCGCAGCGCCGCCTCGATAACCGCCTTCCCCATCGTCATTTCCCGCAGCGCGGCCGCGTCTTTCATATTCGACAGAGCCGGAAAGTTGACGGTCGCACCGCCGATCGTCGCCAGCGGATCGGCCGCGAGCGCGGCAAGATCCCGCCAGTCGAGCGAAGCTTCCCGCGAGAGCGCCGCAAGATCGACGGCGTAACGCGTGCAGAGATCCTTGATTGCGGCGGACAGGTCTGCCGGCTCGAGCGAACACATCCAGCCCGACAGAAAATCGTAGAGCGCGTGCTTCTCGGCCATCGTCGGAATGTTGAAGTGCATCTCGTTGCGGTCCATCATCAGGCTGATGCGCCGCTCCTGCGCGATGACCCTTTCGAGCGCCAGCCACCAGGCTTCGCCGATCCCGTCGGGAAATGCGCTCGGCACATAAACGGTGAAGGGAACCCGATGCTGCGACAGTACCGGATAGGCCGACGCAGCGACGTCCTTGTAGATGCCGTCAAACGTCAGGCAAACGAACCGCCGCCGTGAGGCCAGCGTGACCGCCCTGCGGCAAACCTCGTCGATCGAGACGATGTCATACTTCCAGCGCTTCAGCGCGCGGATCGTTCGATCGAGAAAGCCGGGCGTGACCTCATTTGGCAGCAGCGGCTGAAATCGGCCGGTCTGGCGAGGGCGGACGCGCTCAAATCGCAGAATGACGCCGGCACCGCGCCGTTTCAACCACACCCGACCGCTGAAATAAGCAAGTTCCAGTCTGAGGCTTGTCAGAAGTGCGGCAGCGGATGACAACGTCTCGTCTTTCAGCGCGTGTTTCGGATAGGGCCCGCGAACTTGGCAAGGATCCGCACAAGCCGAGTTTCGGATGCCGGCGCGATAATGTCATTACTATTTGTTGACGTTTCTTTGCAAAGGTCGGCCGACGAAAAAAGTTAAGTTTTGCCTTACACGGATATTTGCGGACAGGTATTGCGATGACCATGGCTGCCGCGATCGAAGCCCGCAAGGCAGGTGCGCAGGCATGGTCGAAATCGAGCCGCATCGCCGCAGTCGAACTATTTACCGACATTGACGCGGCCGAAGCGGTCTGGCGAAGCCTCGAAAATCAGAACCACGTTTCCACGCCTTACCAGAGGTTCGATTTCCTTCGTCCCTGGCAGACGATGGTCGGAACGCGCGAGGGCCTGCGCCCTCTCATCGTTGTCGCCTATGACTGCGACCGCACGCCGTTGTTGCTGCTCCCGATCGCGCTCAAACATCGTTGGGGCGCCCGCGTCGCCCACTTCATGGGTGGCAAGCATGCCACCTTCAACATGGCCTTATGGAACCGGGATTTTGCCAAAGTCGCATCCCGCGCCGATCTGAACGCGCTCTTTGCGTCAATTCGCGAGCGCGCCGGGATCGATGTGCTGGCATTCGAGCAGCAACCGCTCACGTGGCAGGATCTGCCAAACCCGTTTGCCCTGCTGTCGCACCAGACCTCGCCCAACGATTGTCCCACGATGACGTTCGCGCCGGGCGCAACCGACACGGCCCGCATCAGCCAGTCGCTACGCCGCCGCCTGAAGACGAAAGAACGCAAAATAAAGGGGCTGCCCGGCTATCGTTATCAGGTCGCCGCTGATGACGCCGATATCAAGCGCCTGCTCGATGCGTTCTTCCGGATCAAGCCGCAGCGCATGGCGGAGCAAAAACTGCCAAACGTGTTTGCCGAGCCCGGCGTCGAGGACTTTATTCGCAGCGCGTGCATGACGCGGCGGGTGGATGGCGGCCGCGTCATCGAGATTCACGTCCTGGAAAGCGACGACGATGTGATCGCACTGTTCGCCGGCGTCGCCGACGGCACCCGGTTCTCGATGATGTTCAACACCTACACCTTGTCGGCAATTTCGCGCTACAGCCCCGGACTTATCCTGATCCGCAACATCATCGATCATTACGCTGAACGCGGCTACCGGGCGCTCGATCTTGGAATCGGGTCGGACGAATACAAAAAGCTGTTTTGCAAGACGAACGAACCGATCTTCGACTGCTTCGTTCCGCTGAGCCCGCGCGGTTCCGTTGCGGCTACGGCCATGTCGGCATCCAGCCGCGCCAAGCGCCTCGTCAAGCGCAGTCCGGCATTATCGCGCCTCGCGCAACGGCTGCGATACGCCTTTCACTGACACATCGGGAAAGATTACGCCGCCACGACGCGCGGCGTCGCCTCAACCGCGTCCGACGGCGGCTGGACCGGCTTGCTCAGCATCGCGACCTCGCTGAAGCCGACTGCCGTGAGCTCATCGCACATCAGCTGGCGCGCATCTGCGGCCATCGAGGCATCCGGCACCACGACCGCACGCGCCTGCGACGTCAGAAGTTCGGCAGGCAGGTCCGAGGCGCTGCCCGCGTCCAGCAGGACGTGGTCATAGACCTTCAGCAGTGCGTCGATCGCAAGGCCAAGCCGCGGTGATTGCAGCAAGGCGCGATCCGAGCCCGGCCGTCCCGAACTCACAAGCTGCACGCGTGACAGCCGGTCTTTGGTGATGATCTGGGTGAACGAAGCCTCGCCCTGCATCAATTCCACCAATCCCGGTGCATTCGGATCGACCGATACGGCCGAGACGGTCGGCGAAGTCCCGGCCAGATCGACCACGATCACCCTTGCCTTTTGCGCGATCAGGCGCGCGATTGTCAGGGCCGTGAGAGTGATACTCTGGCTCGGCGCGGTGCCGAGGATGGTGACCTTGCGAGCCGCAGCGCCTGCGGCAAGCAACCTTTCGGCGAGCTGCTCGACCTCGGAAAACTCGGATTCGATCTCCGGCGCGAGCGGCACTGCAACTGATACCGCCGAAGGCTTCTCAAGTAGGGGCTTTTCGGCAGAGGGCTCGTTCACAGGAGGCCCGTTCGTAAAAGGTCTGGGTTCGGCGGACGCAGCGAAGGCGCTCGTCATCACCGGTTCGCGCGCTGGCGCCAGGATCGGCGCAAAAGCGGCCGCCGCGCCCGGGATCGTCATGCGCAGCAACTCGCCGGTGACAATCAGTCCCGTGGAAAGCAACAAGGTGGACAGCGTTGCAATCAGCACGATCGGCAGCTTCTTCGGATAAGCGGGCGTGTTGGATACGCTGGCGCGGGAAATGATCCGGCCGTCCGCCGGCGCCGCATCGATATTTTCGCGTGTGGTCGCCTCGCGGTACTTCGCCAGATAGGATTCCAGGAGGTCGCGCTGCGCCTTGGCCTCGCGCTCGAACGCCCGAAGCTGGACGTCCTGGCCATTGGCGGAGCTTGCCTGCTTTTTCAACTGGTCGAGGCTGGCGCTCAGGCTGTCGACCCGGCCGCCGGCAATCCGTGCGTCGTTGTCCAGTGAACGGGAAACCTTGCTTGCCTCGTCGCGAATCTGACGGTCGAGATCGTTGAGTTGGGCCCTGAGTTCCTTGATGCGCGGGTGATTGTCCAGCAGCGTCGACGATTGTTCGGCCAGTTGCGCGCGCAAGGTTACGCGCTGTTCGCCCAACCGGCGGATCATCTCCGAATTCAACACCTCGGAAGCTTCGATCGGCCTGCCGGTCTGCAGCATTTCGCGGATCAGGCGCGCCTTGGATTCGGCGTCGGACTTCAGCGCACGGGCGTTGTTCAACTGTGTATTCAGCTCGCCCATCTGCTGATTGGAGAGCGTGGTGTTGTTGGTACCGACGAACAGGCTCGATTTGGAACGGAAATCCTCAACGCGGGATTCCGACTCTGCCACTTTCTTGCGCAGGCTCTCGATCTCACCGGCCAGCCACTGGCCCGCCGACCGCGCCTGCTCCCGCCGCGCGCCCTGTTGAAGCACCAGATATCCGTCGGCGATGGAATTGGCGACCTGTGCCGCAAGATCGGGATCGCGTGACTGAAATTCGGCGACGACGACTCGCGATTTGTCGACCGCATAGGCGGTGAAGCGTTCGTAGTAGGCGTCCAGCACGCGCTCTTCCGGCGTCAGCGTGAGCGGATCGCGGCCAATTCCGATCAGAGCGAGCAGCGTTTTTAGCGGCGAAAAGCCGCGCAGCACGGGGTCGAACTCGGACAGTTCGGCAAGCTTGTTCTTCTTGATGACGTCGCGTGCCAGATCGCGCGACAGCAAGAGCTGCACCTGGCTGGTGACGGCTTCCGCATCGAGCGAGTTTCGTTCGTCGTTGCGCTCCCCATTGGGCCGCAGGAAGACGTTTTCCCGGCCATCGATCAGGATCCGCACCTCGGATTTGTAGCGCGGGGTGATCATGTTCAGTGCCGCGATCGAAATGACGAGCGCCAGCATGGTGGGCGCGATAATCCAGTTCCGTTTGTGCGACAGCGCATGGCCGATCGCCAGAAAATCCAGCTCGCCAACTTGCGCGGGCGCCGGCCGGTCGGCGGCCGGCGTAACTTTGAGGTCGGCTATGTCGGCCGGCTCGGCCTCAACCCTCCCCGAACGCCAGAACGCAAAACGCATCGCTCACTCCCCGCGGGACGCCACGACTCTACGGATGTGGTGCGATTACACTCAATTAAGGTTGCCGCCGGGTTAATTCGGCAGCTTTCGCGCCTCCAGCGAAGCTCGCCTATCCGCTGTCGTCATGTTTTGTTAACCATGAAAGCCCTTAATCGGAATCAAGAATTCACAGTAGGTTTCTCGATGCGAGGCGTTCGCGCCCAAATTGCCTGTGGTATGGCTTCGCTTGCGCTTGCGGGCTGCATGCAGACGGGCCAGCAGGTGGCGATGGCGCCGCGCAGCGACCTCGACGCCATGGCCTATGGCGAGCCCGCGCCTTACGCCGCGCCGACCGCAACGGCCGATTCCGGCGGCGCGATCAGCGCGGTTCGTGCAAGTTTCGCCGCGCCCCCGCGCGGCGCTTACGCACCGGCGCCAATTGCAAGTGCGCCTGCGCAAGTAGCCAACGCCTACGCCGCCGCTCCCATGGCCGCCATGCACGATGCGCCTTATCACCTCGATGCCGGCGACAAGCTGCGCGTCGTGGTCTACGGCCAGGAAGGCCTCACCAACACCTATGCGATCGATGCCGGCGGCTCGATCACCATGCCGCTGATCGGCGCGGTCGCCGCGCGCGGCAAAACCCCGGCGGGACTGGCCGCCGACATCTCCGCCCGACTTCGCAACGGCTATATCCGCGAGCCGTCGGTAGCGGTCGAAGTCGAAACCTACCGCCCCTTCTTCATCCTCGGCGAGGTCGCCGCGCCCGGCCAATATCCCTATGTGCCCAACATGAGCGTGGAGAGCGCGGTCGCAATCGCCGGCGGCTTCTCGCCCCGCGCCAAACGCGACAGCGTCACGCTGACCCACAACGCCGGCCGCGCCGTCGTGCCGCTCGGCACCTCCATCAGTCCCGGCGACACCGTCTTCGTCGGCGAACGCTGGTTCTAGCGCATGTCGGAGACAGCCAATCGGCCCCTTCGCATTGTCCACGCGGTGCGTGCGCCAGTCGGCGGAATCATCCGCCACATCCTCGATCTCGCCAATGGGCAGATCAATGCAGGTCACCACGTCGGCATTATTGCCGACAGCCTGACCGGCGGCGAACGCGCCACAGCGGCGTTCGCCGAGATCGCTCCGCGGCTGAAGCTCGGCGTCCGGCGTATCGCGATCCACCGCGAGCCGCATCTTGCCGACGCCCTGGTTTGGGCGCGCTTCATGTATCTGATCGCGCGGCTGAAGCCCGACGTGGTGCACGGGCACGGCGCCAAGGCGGGTGCTTTCATCCGCATGAGAGGGCGGTCAAAGCGCTTCATCCGCGTTTACACCCCGCATGGCGGCTCGTTGCATTATCCGCTCAACACGTGGCGTGGCGCATTCTATAGCCGCCTCGAACGTGCGCTCATGGACAACACCGAGCTTTTTTTGTTTGAGAGCGCGTTCGCCCGCGACACCTATCAGCGCACCATTGGCACACCGACGACGGGACTGGTGCGCTGCGTTTTCAACGGTGTGGCGGCCGAGGAGTTCGATGCCGTCACGCTAGCCCCTGACGCCACTGATGTCGCTTACGTCGGCGAGTTCAGACACATCAAGGGCGCAGACCTTCTGATCGACGCCGTGGCGCGGCTGCGCGCGGATGGACGGCCGGTAACACTGACGCTTGGAGGCGATGGCGAAGAGCTCAACGCCCTGAAAGCCACAGTCGCAAAACTCGGCCTGAGCGAAGCGGTGCGATTCATCGGCCACGTCAAGGCGCGTTTCGGCTTCTCGAAAGGCAAACTTCTCGTGGTTCCCTCGCGCGGCGACTCGATGCCATACGTCGTGATCGAAGCTGCCGCCGCCGGGGTTCCGATGATCGCCGCCAATGTCGGCGGCATCCCCGAAATCTTCGGGTCGCATCAAGATGCGTTATTTGCGCCGAATTCCGCCGGCGCAATGGCAGACGCGATCGAAACGGCACTCGACGATCCGACAGCTACCGCCGCCCGAGCCAAAGCGCTTCGCGAACGAATCTTCATGCACTTTTCGCAGAAGGCCATGGTCGAAGGCGTCCTCGCGAGCTACGGCGAAGCCTTTGCCAGGCGTTAACCATTCCTTACGCCGATAACCGTTTCTTCCGATTTCTCATCTAATCCGAAAGCCTGGGATTTAGGCGCCTCGCGCGTCTGCTTATTATATGCATTGCGACCTGGACGGATTGGAAGACAGTGGAACCGGTTAATGCACGCTCGATGTTGGACGCCGCCGCGGCGGCATCGGCTACTCTCGCCTTGGGAAATCCACCGGTCGAGCGCCGCCGCAGGCTTTCGCAAGCCGCTCTCGTCGTCGCCAGTCAGAAAGTCCGCCGGGCCTACTCGCCCATCGTGATCGCCGGCGTGGTGCGTATCGCCGATTTTGTCTCATTGAGCTTCATCGGAATTACTCTCTACGTCGGCTACGTCGCGCCGCTCTCCGGCTTTCACTGGGAATACATTGGCGCGATCCTGATGATGACGTTGGCGGCTGTGATCTGTTTCCAGGCTGCCGATATCTATGACGTCCAGATCTTCCGCGGCCAGCTTCGCCAGATGACGCGCATGATCTCGTCATGGGCCTTCGTCTTTCTGCTGTTCATCGGCGTGTCCTTCTTTGCGAAGCTCGGTGGCGAGATTTCGCGGCTATGGCTTTCGGCATTCTTCTTCGTCGGTCTTGCCATTCTGATCTCGTCGCGCCTGTTGCTGCGCTCGCTGGTCCGGTACTGGGCGCGCCAGGGACGGCTCGATCGGCGCACGATCATCGTCGGCTCCGACGAAAGCGGCGAGATACTGATCAAAGCCCTCGACGTGCAGACTGATTCCGACATCGACGTCCTCGGCGTGTTCGACGACCGCAACGACAATCGCGCGCTCGACACTTGCGCCGGAAAGTCGAAACTCGGCAAGATCGACGATATCGTCGAATTCGCCCGGCGCACCCGTATCGACCTCGTACTGTTCGCGCTTCCCATTTCGGCGGAAACCCGCATTCTCGAAATGTTGAAGAAGCTATGGGTGCTGCCGGTGGACATCCGCTTGTCGGCACATACCAACAAGCTTCGCTTCCGTCCGCGCTCCTACTCCTACATCGGCAAGGTACCGACGCTTGACGTGTTCGAAGCGCCGATCACCGATTGGGATCTGGTGATGAAGTGGATGTTCGACCACTTCGTCGGCGGATTCGTACTCTTGCTCGCGGCGCCCGTGATGGCGCTGGTCGCGCTTGCGGTCAAACTCGACAGTCCCGGCCCCGTCCTGTTCCGTCAGAAGCGCTTCGGCTTCAACAACGAACGGATCGACGTCTTCAAGTTCCGCTCGCTCTATCACGATCAGGCCGACCCCCTGGCCGCCAAGGTCGTGACCAAGAACGACAGCCGCGTCACCCGCGTCGGCCGTTTCATTCGCAAGACCAGCCTCGACGAATTGCCGCAACTCTTCAACGTGGTGTTCAAGAGCAATCTTTCGCTGGTCGGCCCGCGCCCGCACGCCGTGCAAGGCAAGTTGCAGAACCAGCTGTTCGACGAAGCGGTCGACGGCTATTTCGCCCGTCACCGCGTCAAGCCCGGCATTACCGGCTGGGCGCAGATCAATGGCTGGCGCGGCGAAATCGACAACAATGAAAAGATCCAGAAGCGCGTCGAATTCGATCTCTATTACATCGAGAACTGGTCCGTGCTGTTCGACCTTTTCATTCTGCTGAAGACGCCGTTGGCGCTGCTGACGAAGAACGAGAACGCCTATTGAGGCCGCGTCTGGAGTTCAGGCGTAAGTAGCGTGAGTTTGAGTATCTGACATGTCGATGGCGTACACGGCGATCGGCGGGCCCGCTCCGGCACTAACGGGATCGCCGCGCCTTTTGGCATTCCAGCGCGTCCTGGTGTGGCTGGTTGCCGCCTCCGGGGCCATCGTGTTCATCGAACCCAGTCCGTACGAGATCATGACGCTCGGCGCGGCGGTGCTGTTCTGCGCTACGGGTGTGCGCATGCGGCTTGTGCTCGTCCCGCTGCTTCTGCTCCTTGTCCTGATCAATATCGGCTACAGCATCGGCGCCATTCCGTTCTACGACAAACCGGAAGTGGCAAGCTGGATCGCTACGTCCTGGTACATGGCGATCACGGTGATGTTCTTCGCCATGGTCACGTCGGAGGACACGGCCGCACGCCTCGACATGCTTCGCCGCGGGCTGATCGTGGGCGCGATGATCGCAGCGGTCTCGGCCGTTGCGGGCTATCTCAATCTCGTTCCCGGCGGGCAGGACCTGCTCACCCTCTATGGGCGGGCGCGCGGCACGTTCAAGGATCCGAACGTGATCGGCGCCTTCCTGATTCTGCCGGCCTTGTTTGCCTTGCAAAGCGTCGTCTCCGATCATTTTGCAAAAGCGCTTCGGAACGGCATCGCGTTCGTCATCATGGCGCTTGCGATCCTGTTCGCATTTTCGCGCGCCGCCTGGGGTGGGCTGGCCATCACCGCGGCCTTCATGCTCGCAATGATGATCCTGACCAGCAAAACCCACACGCAGCGCTCGCGGATCGTGCTGATTTCGGTCGCGGCCGTCGTCCTGCTCGTGATGCTGATCGCGGTGCTATTGTCGTTCGATTCCATCGCCGACATGTTCAAGCAGCGGGCAAGCTTCGACCAAAGCTACGACGAGGGCCGCTTCGGCCGGTTCGGCCGCCATATTCTCGGCGCCGACATGGCGCTCGACCTGCCGTTTGGCATCGGGCCGCTGCAATTTCACAACTTCTTCCCGGAAGACACCCATAACTCTTACCTGAACGCCTTCATGTCCGGCGGCTGGCTGGCCGGCATTTGCTATCCGGCGTTGGTTGCCGTGACGGTCGTCATGGGATTCCGGCACGTGCTGACGCCGGTGCCATGGCAGCGACAGTATCTGGCGATCTTTGCGGCGTTTCTCGGCACGGCCGGTGAGGCCTTCGTGATCGACACCGACCACTGGCGTCACTTCTGGATGATGCTCGGCACGATGTGGGGCATGTTCGCCGCGGCGCAGGCTTATAAAGCCCGGTCCAATCGTGGCGTCAGTGCCGCTGGGGTTTCCTGATCTCGGCGCGCTTTCCCTTCGGCAGCTCCTTCATCATCACCTTGAGCTGACTGGTCGCCTCCAGGATCGAGTGATAGGCCTCGGTCGCATAGCGCAACAGCAGCTTCAATTCGGCATCCGTGTAACCGTCCGACAGCTTCTCCATCGCGCGCTGCATGAGCACATAGAAGCGTTCGATTTCGACCAGCCGCTCCGGCACCGGCGCGATGAAGACCTTGCGGCGGTCGCTGTCGTCGCGCTCCCGCCGTACAAATCCGGCCTTTTCCATCCGGTCGATCACGCCGGTGATAGCCCCCGTCGTCAGCCCCGTGAGTTCGGCGAGCCGGCCGGCGGTCATCCGGCCCTCCATGTTGAGGAAGTCCATGCAGTCCATGTCGGAATTGGAAACTCCGGCATGTTCCGCCACAGCCTGCGCAAACAACGTCCCCTGTGCGGAGGATTTCCGCATCGCGGTTTCGAGTTCCTGCAGCAACGCGGCGCGCGCTTTCGTCCTTGACAAGGTCGATCTCTTATCTTAGTCGGTATATATCTTAGATACTAAGATAATTAGTATCCGTGATTTCTTAGCTCGCCGCAACGACAGGAGCAAGCCATGGTTACCCGTTCCCCAAAAGCCCTCATCATCGGAGCCGGCATCGCCGGCCCCACCGCCGCGGTTCTTCTCAAGCGGGCCGGCTTCAATGTCGAATTGTTCGAGGCATGGCCTTACTCGGCCGGCATCGGCGGCGGCTTGCAGATCGCCCCTAACGGCATGCGCGTGCTGGCCGAGATCGGGCTCGCCGACGAGATGATCGCCACCGGCTCGATCTCGGAATCCTTTGACTTCTATTCGCGTTCGGGCAGAAGGCTCGGCTCGATCAACCGGAGCATGCAGCAGCGCTTCGGCATGCCGGCGGTGAATATGCGCCGCTCGGACCTGCTCGAAGCGATCATCAACAGAGCCTGGTGCGAGAACATCGAACTGCGCTTCGAAAAGCGGCTGGCGCGCATCGAGGATCGCGCCGACCGGCCCATCGTCGCGCATTTCAGCGATGGCAGCAGCAGCGAAGGCGATTTTCTGATCGGAGCGGATGGCGTGCACTCGATGGTGCGCCAGCACGTGCTGCCGGATGGACCGCGCCCGTTCGATACTGGATTGGTCAGTTTTGGCGGATTCATTCCGAGATCGCTGATCGAAGGCGGCGCAATGGGACAGGGGATTGAAGCTACTTTCGGACAAAGCGGCTTCTTCGGATACGGCTTTTGCAGCCCCGACCCGGATAGCGGCGCGATGTGGTGGAGCACTCAGCCTTCCCGCGGCCTCGATGCTGCGGCCTATCGCACCATGGACCAGGAGACCATGCGGCGGCATCTGCTCGATTTTCATGCCGGATGGCGCGATCCCATATCGCGCATTCTGCATGCTGCTAAAGGCATTCTCGTCGCTGACACGCTCGATGTCGCCACCTTGCCGGTTTGGTCGCGCGGGCGGACGCTCCTGATCGGCGATGCCGCGCACGCGACAAGCCCGCATGCGGGCCAGGGTGCTTCGCTGGCGCTCGAGGATGCGATGCGGCTTTGTCGCCTGATGCAGGAACGGCAGGACCTTGGGGAAACCTTCAGGGCTTTCGAAGAGGAAAGGCGCGCGCGCGTGGAGCGCATCGTCGCGATCGCCCGGCGTAACGGCAACAGCAAGCGCGAGTTCAGCGCGACAGGCGCCTGGATCCGCGACCGGATGTTCAGCGCGCTGATCCCGTTCGCTTCGCGTGGAATGGACTTTATGTTTGCCTACGACGCGACGCGCGGCTCTACGCCTCGACCTGAAACTTCAGGCCTGCGTGATCGACAAGCCGCTTGATCAGTCTGTGCTGCATGGCCGCGCCCGGCGTCCAGATGCCGGCGGGAACCTCGGGCGCGTCACGCAACAGACAAATCGCGCATTCGCTGATCATCTTGGATGTCGAGCCATAGCCGGGATCGCGGTCGCCCTTGACCGACGCGTGGACATGGCGGCCGTCAGGCGAAATTCCGACGAAAAGCAGATCGTAGTAGCCGCTCTCACGCTCTGCCTTCGAAGGGCCCTCGCCCGGCTTGGGCACCGCGGCGCCCGAGGCCAGATTGTTGTTGGCCGCCATGATGCGCTTGGCCCTCGCCTCGCCTTCCTCGCCGGGTCCAGCGATCTGCATCTCGTCGTAGATGAATCCCTGTCCGTAAGGAAAACCCAACAGCGCGTTGGAGCGATGCACATTGCGCGTGTTGATGTTCGCCATGAAGAATGGCGTCAACCAGGTCTGCAAATCCTCGTCATATACCGGCCGGTTGCCGGGCGGCTGCTTCGGACCGCTAAACCCGGGCGTCAGGGCGAAGGGATCGCGCACCAGCGCCAGCAGGCTCGGATCTTTCGCCGCAGCCTCGAAGATCGCTTTGCCGCTCGCTGCCGTGCCGCCCGAGAAGGTGCCCTTCATGGCGCGCACGCGTCCCTTAACCCGCGCAACAGGCGCACCGAAGGCCTTCTTTGCGGCTTCCTGGCATACGAAAACTCCGAGCTCGAACGGCAGGGAGTCATAGCCGCAGGAGAACATGATGCGTGCGCCGCTTCGTTCTGCCGTCGCGTGATGCGCATCGATCATCCGCCGCATCCACGGCACCTCGCCGCAGAGGTCAAAATAGTCGGTGCCGGAAGCCGCACAGGCCGCTAGCAATTCATTGCCGTAGAGCAAATACGGGCCGACCGTGGTCACGACCGACCTGGTCTGATCGACCATCGCCTTGATCGAATCCGGATCGCTGGAATCGGCAGAGATCAACGGCGTATCCGCAGCCGCCCCGATCGCGTCGCGCACCTTGGCAAGCTTGTCCAGGCTCCGCCCGGCCATCGCCCATTTCAGTTGCGGATCGTTCTTGTAGTGCGCAGCCAGATACTCGGCGACGAGTTGGCCGGTGAATCCGGTTGCGCCATACACCACGATGTCGAACTTGGGCGAAGATGTCATTTGAATTCCCTGAACCTGATGACGCGTCTTACTTCTTGCCGTAGGAGACGCCCATTCCGGCGCGAACGTCGCTCTGGATACCATAAGGCGCAATCGGATAGCGCAAGCCGTTCTTTGCCAGTTGTTTCATTCCATTAATGGCTTTGGCGAGATCGGACGGCTTTAACGCCATCAGCATCTCCTCGTCGGGCACGCCGCCATAGCGCCGCTCGGCAAAACACGGCAAAGATAGCGACGGCTCGCCGGTCTTCAGCGCCCGCCCCCAGGAATCCGCGCATGCGGTCTCGCCGACAACGCCCCATTCGAACTTCTTGTAACCGGTATATTGCAGCCCGTTGATCAGGATGATCATCTGACCCGGCGTCGCGTAGACGAGGCAAATATCCGGCGGATTGAGCCGCCCACTCGCGAGCGGGCTGACCGCCATCGCCTGATACTGGCCGAAAGGAACGACGTCGAGCGCCTCCTGGCGCTTGCGCGCATCCTCGGCCGTCCCATGCCACACCCCGACATAATTTGCGCCCGCGCGCCATTTCTCGTCCTGCGGACCCAGTCCGATCACCGCGCGGCACTGCGCACCGACGAGATCGCCGCCGGTGACGCCGACCGTCCAGCCGAGCCGCGAGGCCATGCTGACGATCTGGTCGGTGGTATGGATTGCGGTCGGCCGCCTGATCTTCGGGATCGCCGTCATCTCCTCGACGGTCGCAAACATTTTCAGGCCGATCACCGTCGTCTTGAGCCGAAGCAGGTTGTTGAGATCCGCTACCATGCCGACGGGATCAGATGTCTCCGACGATGTCTGCTGTTGCATGGCGTTTGCTCCCGGATCGGCGTTTCTTCATCTGCGTAACACAATCCTAACCCGATTATCGCGCGCACGCGACCACCCGAGCTCCGCTACTTCTGGCCCGGTCCCGGGAGGAAGTCGTCGATCTTTCCGGTGAGCCGGTAGGCGACGAGACCGATCCATTCGCGCATGGCGATATCGGTGCGGTCCAGACCATTCGTCGAAACCGACGAAAACTGCCAAACTTCCGATTTGCTGGTGCGCCGATCGACCGGATAGGCCTCGACCTCAAATCCCGCCTTGCGGAACAGGCCGATCGAGCGCGGCATGTGATAGGCCGATGTCACAAGCAGCCAGCGCTCGCCCTGCTTAGGCTTTGCGACGATTTTGACGAATTCCGCATTTTCAACCGTGTTTCGCGAGAGCCGCTCGGCCTCCAGCCGCACTTTGCCAACGCCGAGGTCTTCGAGCATGGACAGTCCATAGTCGGCTTCCTTGGCGGAATCATCGGCGACCAGGTTGGCGTTGCCGCCGGAAAAGACGATGCGGGCATTCGGGTAGCGCCGAGCGAGTTCTGCCGTCGCAACCATACGGTCGCCCGAACGGCCGAGCGCCGGCCTGCCAAGCGCGGCCGACAAATCCGGATCGATCGCTCCGCCCAGCACAACGATGCCATCGGGTGCGCCGCGGGCGGGATCCCAAGGCGGAAACCGCTCTTCAAGCGGCAGGATCAATAACTTTCCAAGCGGGGAAAATCCAGACAGGGCCAAAAGCAGGACGGACGCCACCAGCAGCCGGCGGCCCAACTTCGCGTACCTGCTCGCCAAAAGGATCGCGCCCAGTACCCCGATGCCGATCAGGAAGTTCACGGGCATCAGCATGGTGCCGATGGTTTTCGAGAGCAAAAAGAACACAACAGACCCCTGCCAGCCACAAGCTTATAAAGCGAATGTCAAATCCTAACTCCGCAATATTTGCTAGTGTGGCGGTTCAGAAGTCCGCACCATTGCTGCCGCGGGCTCGTCATGCGGACTTCTGAACCAAAGCCACACTAGATCAATAGGTTTGCTAGTGTCCTTTCGATTCCGAAGTTCGAAACGTGGCTCCGAAAAATACTACGAACTTCGGAATCGGGACACTAGTGATATGTCTTCAGTTCAGTCCGGAAGAATCGTCATGAAGCATCACCACCTGCACGCCAGCCCCGAAACCTGCCATTGGGGCTTCTTCGAAGCCAAATTGCGGCCTGTTCTCACCATTGAAAGCGGCGATGAGATCACCATCGACACCATCAGCGGCGGGCCCGACGTGGTGCCGGACCGCAGCCGCTTTCACGTGCCGCCCGAACTCGACGAGGTGCATGCCAAAAACGAGCGGATGGTGCCGGGTCACATTCTGACCGGGCCGGTCGCGGTCGCAGGTGCGGAGCCCGGCGACGTGCTCGAGGTCAACATCCTCGATATCCAGCTTCGCCAGGACTGGGGCTACAATCTGATCCGGCCGCTGGCGGGCACCCTGCCCGATGACTTTCACGAGCCCCGGCTGATGAATATTCCGCTGGATAGAACGCGGATGGTCGGCCAGATGCCGTGGGGACTCGAACTGCCGCTGGCGCCGTTTTTCGGTGTGATGGGCGTCGCGCCGCCGCCGGCTTGGGGCCGTATTACCTCGCTGGTCCCGCGCGCGATGGGCGGCAATCTCGACAACAAGGAGCTGACGCCGGGTGCCAAACTTTATTTGCCGGTGTTCGTGCCGGGCGCCCTGTTTTCCTGCGGCGATGGCCACGGCGTTCAAGGCGACGGCGAAGTCTGCGTCACAGCCATCGAGACGGCGTTGCAGGGCCGTTTCAAACTGACCCTGCGCAAGGATCTGCGGCACGACTACCCACGCGCCGAAACGCCAAGCCATTATATGACGATGGCCATGGATCCCGACCTCGATCAATGCGTCGTCAAGGCGTTGCGCGACATGATCGTGCTAATCGGCGAAAAGCGAAACCTGTCGCGCGAGGATGCCTACACGTTATGCAGCCTGGCGGCCGACTTGCGGGTGACACAGACGGTCAACGGTTCCAAGGGCATCCATTGCATGATCGCCAAGGCGATTGTTCACGGGTGAACAGTCGCACAGGCGTTATTCAATCTATGGTTTGAGCCATTGGATTCGCTTCCGCGAGCGCGTACTTTGCGGTACGCCGAACGGGCCTTGACGTACGCCGAACCGCGAGCACAGGAGAAGGCTGAGGATGGAGAGACGCCTGGCCGCCATCGTCTGCGCTGATGTCGCCGGCTACTCCCGCATGATGGGCGCTGACGAAGAAGGCACGCACGCGATTTTCAAGGCCCATCGCAGCGCTATCTATCCGATCATCCTCAATCACGGCGGCCGTCTGGTGAAGAACACGGGCGATGGATTCCTGCTGGAATACCCAAGCGTCGTCGGCGCGCTGCAGTCATCGATCGAAATTCAAACCCTGATGTCTGAACGCAACAGTCAGTTGCCGGCAGGTCGGCTCATGGAGTTTCGTCTTGGCGTCCACATGGGCGACGTGATGGCCGATGAGGATGAGGTCTTCGGCGACGGGGTGAACATCGCCGTCCGTCTGGAGTCGGTCGCTACCCCCGGCGGGGTCGCTGTTTCCGGCAAAGCCTATCAGGAAGCCAACAAACATATTCACGTTCCCCTGATCGATGCCGGCACCCGCCGTTTCAAGAACATCGAGGATGCGATCAGCGTGTGGACCTGGGACCCGGCCGGATCGGAAACCCATGGCCGTGAACTCCAAAGCAAAACGAACCTGCCGGCCCAGTACCGGACCGCCATCGTGGGCGTGCTGCCCTTCGCCAATCTCAGCGACAATGCGGAAGAGTATTTCTCCGACGGCCTGACCGAAGACCTCATCCATGCCCTGTCGCTGCAGACCTTCTTCCGGGTTCTCAGCCGAAACGCGACGTTCTCGTTCAAAGGCAAAGATCTCTCGACACGCCTCATCGCGCGCGAAATCGACGCGACCTATCTGATCCAGGGCTCGGTGCGACGTGCCGGCAACAAGATCCGGGTGACGGCCCAACTGATCGCGCCCGAAAGTGGCGAGCAACTATGGGCCAACCGGTATGACAGCGATATCGGCGACCTGTTTGCGATGCAGGACGAGCTCACGACAAACCTGTCGGCGGCGATCGCGCCTGAAATTTTCCGCGCCGAGGCTTCGGCCCCTGCCCGCCCATCGGCCGATCCGACCGCATGGGATCGATTCCTGAAAGGTCTCTCGCATTATTACA
Source organism: uncultured Alphaproteobacteria bacterium (assembly GCA_963788885.1). Taxonomy (GTDB): domain Bacteria; phylum Pseudomonadota; class Alphaproteobacteria; order Rhizobiales; family Xanthobacteraceae; genus Bradyrhizobium. The sequence goes on from CAWBIR010000009.1 coordinate 118,968, forward strand.
GGCATACGAAAGCCGATTTCGAAACCTCGATCGATCTGTTCAGACAGGCCACAGTACTCGATCCCTCGCTGTCGATTGCGCGCGCTTACCTCGCCACGATCATGGTGCAAGGCGTGCAATACGGATGGATCAAGAGCACCAAGGAATTGTGGACGGAGGCGATGAGCCTTGCGGAAAGCAGCGTCCAGCTCGATCCCCGCTCCTCCTTCGCCTTTGGTCTTCTGTCCTACATGCATGCGATGGAGGGAAATCACGACACGGCCATGGATGCGGCCAAGAGAGCGGTCAAGCTCAACCCGTATGACATGGGCGCTCGCGGCATTCTCGGACTTTGTCATTTCTCGCAAGGCGAGCATCAGCAGGCCGTCGAACTGTTTTCCACCGCCGTGCAGCGCGGCAACAGCGACCCCCGATACAAATGGACCGCGTTGCTCGCCTTCGCCCACTATTTGTTGAGGCAATATGATGCGTCCCTGTCCTGGGCGCGGGAGGCCGCGTACCTTAATCCGAATCATCTCCAGGTGCTGTCGGTCCGGACCGCCGCGCTCGCGCAGTCCGGTCGGAGCGAAGAGGCCGCAAAGGCGACCGCTGTTCTTTTGAACTGCTTCCCTTCCATGACAGTCGAACGACACTTGCGGAATTTCCGCTGGAAAAATCCCGCTGACATTGCCCACTATCGGGAAGGGCTTTTGAAAGCTGGCGTCCCTGCTAGCTAGATCAGCCTAGTGGTCCGATTCTAACATTCGTATCACTTCGCAGTGGTCGCGTTTTACGAATGTTAGAATCAAAAGGACCGCTAGCAATTATTGGTTTCTAGTGTCCCGATTCCGAAGTTCCTAGTATTTTTCGGAGCCACGTTTCGAACTTCGGAATCGAAAGGACACTAGCAAACCTATTGATCTAGTGTGGCTTTGGCTCAGAAGTCCGCATGACGAACCCGCGACAGCAATGATGCGGACTTCTGATCCGCCACACTAGTGGGGTTTCGGATTTGACATTCGCTTGATGAATTTGCGGCTAGGTGGGTAGCGAATGTCAAATCCACCCCACTAGTCCATTCGGAGGAGACCCGCCCGCGCCCCCGTGTGGCACCCGGCAAATTGCGCCACATTTGGCGGTGTAGAATTGACACTCCATCCGATTCCGCCAATGATCAACTTAAGGTAGAGCGAGGCCGGTTTGATTTTCGAAACCAGTCCTTTTTGACAACACCGTATTTCAGGGATTGAGGCCATGTCAGATACCCACGCCAATTCATCTGCCGGCCCCGGCCAACAGATTCCCGTTTCCCCCAACAATCCCTGCCCGTTTTTGCGCGGCCTCGTCGCTAACGGCTATGTCGGCGGACACACAGTCCCGTTGCCGAAACTGACCGGCACCATCGAAGCCGCGACTGGCGAAAAAGGCCTGAAAGAACGCTTCGCCGGAATTGAAATCTACGGGGTCGCCCTGATCGCCAATGGACTCAATCCGGTGCGCCTGTTCAAAAGCTGGTGGTCGGGCGCGGTCCTCGACGAATTGCGTAACGGCCCGCTCGACAAGCATGGCGCCGGCTCGCGAATCCTCAATGTCGACGGCGAGGTGGACGAATCCGAGATCGCGCGCCTTGCCGAATTCGGCTCGGATTACGCAACCCCCTCTGGCGGCACCGAACGCGGTTTGAATTCTCGGCAGATCACGACCTACATGAACGCCAATTTCGAGCGCGCCAAGGGACACCGGCGTCCGATCGACCGTCTATTGATGAACGGCGAATGGCCGGTCCTGCTCAATATCATGGGCAAGGGCGAAGGAGACGATCGGTATCTCAGCGTCGCGGACGTCAGAACATTGTTCGTGGAACGGAAATTTCCCGCGCGCATCGTCGCGCGGCTCGCTGCGGGACCGGTGCCGCCGAGCCGCCTTCTTCGCTTTTTCGGCTGGCTGATCTCCGCAACAGTTGCGGCCGCGGTCCTGGCGCTTGTCGCAATCACCCAGTTTCCGGATTGGCTTCAGACGCGTCTCGCCGCCATGCCCGGCCCCGTGAACAAGCTGGCGCAGCTGCTGCCCCCGCCGCTGCCAAACATGCCAGCCATCAAGACAGCCCGCTGGCTCGATCAGAACTGGTCGACCGAAGACCGTCACTGGTTTCACCATGTCAGCCAGGGCACCAAGACCTTTCCAGTCCCCTACGCCTGGTTCGTGGCGCTGGAACAGCCGCGGATTCACCTCTTTTCACGACCGGGTCTGCTGAGCGACACCGACTATCTCGAGCGCTTCGGCTTCATTCCTAGCCCGAAAACCATCGACACGGACAAGGCGACGCTGCTCCGCTACGGCTATGCGGACTCCGCCGAAGCACCAACATCGACGCAATCGCTTTCAGGCAAATGGCCGGTCGAGAATTTCGATGGCCTTCCGGTCGGCTTTGCGCGGCTGACCGGCGCGACCGATCCCGCAACCGGCGCCGCTTTGCCCGACATGATCGGTCTGACTTGTGCGGCCTGCCACTCCGGCAGCATTCATTACAAGGGCACCAGCATTCGCTACGATGGCGGCCCGGCGATGGTGAACTTGCTGAAGTCTTGAAAAGGCAACGGGCCTTTCGATCGCTTATACCCTATCGCCGCTATTGCCGTTCCGCTTCGACCGTTTTGCCAAGCGCGTGCTCGGCCCCAACGCCTCTGAGACAGACCGCACTGCGCTGAAAAAGGGACTGTCGGACGCCTTCGCCGTTGTGAAGGCACAAGCGACCACGCTGGAGAACCTGTGGAGCCGCGTGCACCAGCAGGACACCGAGGAGGGGTACGGCCGGCTCGATGCGCTGAACCGGATCGGCAATCAGGTTTTCTATACCGATATGGTCCAGAGCGGGGTCACCGTGTCTGACAAGAATATGCACCTGCGGGATGCGCCGGTCAGTTTCCCGCCGATCTGGACCGTGCCGTGGTTCGGGTGGGCGCAGTACGACGCCTCGATCGAGCAGCCGCTCATTCGCAACGCCGGTGAAGCGCTCGGCGTCTCCGCACTGATCAACCTCTCGCCAGACACCGGACCCAGCGCGCTGTTTCGCTCCTCGGTCGACATCGAAAATCTGGCCAGTATCGAGGCGATGCTTCGCGGTCCGAATCCCTTTGAGCAGACGCCTAAGGGCTTTGGTGGGCTGAGGTCGCCGAAATGGCCGTCACAAATATTCCCCGACGATCCCGTCTGGAAGATCGACACGGCACGGGTCGACCGCGGCCGGAAGGTCTATGCCGAGATTTGCGTGGAATGTCATCTCGGGCCGGTGAACGACCCCGTGTTCGATACGCAGTTTCCGGACAAGAGCTTCTGGTCCTCAGGTGAGTCCCATTGGAAAAAGGATGGGGATGGACCGGTGCTCGACGAGGTCGAGATGGGCGTGGCCGGAATGGGCACCGACCCGGGCCAGGCCCATGTCCTGATGTTGCGTACGGTCGAGGTGCCCGGTTTTCTCGACCTCGAACCGGATCGCGACCTTGCAAAGCGTTGGGGATGCAGCGGCGTACCGGCCTCCTCCTCCACCGAGATGTCGTTTGCGATCGCTCTGATGATCGTGGTCGAAAAGGCCAGCGACAAATGGATGGAGGACCACCATCTGACGGACGAGCAAAAACAGGCGCTGTGGCGTTCTCGCAAGAATTGCCCCAATGTCGGCAGCGCAAAGCAAACCCACTACCGCGCGCGTCCCTTGAACGGCGTATGGGCCACGGCGCCCTATCTTCACAACGGCTCGGTGCCTTCGCTCTACTGGATGCTCAAGCCCGCAGCCGAGCGGCCAAAACAGTTCTGCATGGGCACGCGTGACTTCGATCCGCAGCAGGTCGGCTTTCGTGTCGAGGCCGGGAAAAAGCAGAAATGCCGTCACGGCGAAACGCTGTTCTCTGCCGCCAACTCGGATGGATCGCCGCTTCCCGGCAACAGCAATCTCGGCCATTCACTGGAGGGAACGCCAGGGCCGGGAAAGCCGGGCGTTATCGGCCGTCTCCTGACGGACGACGAACGCTACGACCTGATCGAATATCTGAAGACGCTCTAATGTCCTGATTCCGAAGTTCGTGTCGCCTTGCGGCCCCACGCTTACGAACTTCGGAATCGAAAGGACATTAGCGAGTTATGGATCTAGTGTGGCTTTGGTTCTGAAGTCCGCATAACGAACTCGCGGCAGGAACGATGCGGACTTCTGGACCGCCACACCAGGCGGTTCAACGAATCAAACGAGCGACCGAAGCTGCCGCTTCGGTCGCTCGCACGTTCAAACCGGCTAATTGGTTTTGGTGCGCTTGGTGGGCGTCGCTGTCGTGGTGCTTGGCGTGTCGACTGCGCGAGCCCCACCCCATGGGTCAGCCGGGGGTTTGTCCGGAATATTGCTCAACGAATTCTTGTAAGCCTTATCCTGGGACTTCTCGGCCTCAATTTGAGACGGCGACTTCGGCGCCTCTTGCGGCGGCGGCGGCGGCTTTTGCTGCGCGAACACAGGGCCGGTGAGCAACAACGTAAAGATAGCGGCGGCTCGAAGAACTCTCATCCCAAAAAGCTCCCTTTTGATTCCTTCATATCACTGCGCTTGGCGTGTCGCCAAGAAACGCTTGCTCGAAATCTCTGGCGATTTTTGGATCATGGGCCGCGACAACAGTCATAGCCGATTCCGATCGCAGGCCTCGCCAATCGCCCGTCACCGCGTGCTAAAACCGCAGCGACGATAACGGTAATATAGTAGAGATGCTGCGACCTAAGCACTCAGGGGGTAGTCATGGCAAATATTATTTTAAGCATAGGCCTGTAGCGTCATTCCGGCATTTTACGGAGTAATTTTTATGACGATCAGGTTTGGGGGCCTGTTCGGCCTTTCGCGTTTGAACCTTGGCCCGAAAGTCTGCCTCAGCGCAGCATTGTTGATCATGATCAACGCGGCCTTCCTGGCTGGAGCGGGATATTGGTCGCTCACGCGCGACTTCAACGCCCGCGCCGTGCGCGACATCGATCTCAGCCTTCGCACCCTGACGCTGACGTTTGGAGAGGCCTACCCGGACAGCAAGATCACCATTCGCGACGGGATCGTCGAGCGGGTCGAAGTGCCGAAGATGCCGGAATTCACCGACCATCGCATTGTCGACCGCGCGACCTCTTACGTCGGCGGCAACGCCACCCTGTTCGTCTATGACGACGCGACGAGCCAGTTCGTCCGGCGGACGACCAACGTGAAAAAAGAAAACGGCGATCGTGCGGTCGGAACGCAGCTTGCTCCCGACCATCCCGGACAATCAATCCTTCGCCGCGGCGAAGCCTATAAGGGCCCGGCGATGTTGTTCGGCCGCCGCTTCTACACCGCCTATCACCCGGTCTTTAATCCCGCCGGCAAGGTCATCGGCATCATTTACGTCGGCATCGCAATGGACGAGCTCGACGGCATGCTATGGCAGGCGATTTATGCCATGGCGATCGCCGCCGGCATCGCCGCCCTGCTCACTCTTGCCGCAACCGGCTTCCTGGTCCGCCGCGTCACCAAGCCGCTCAAGGCCGTCGCCGAATCCCTCACCGTGCTCGCCGAAGGCAGGACCGATGTTGAGGTGCGGTACGCCGATCGTCACGACGAGATCGGCGTCATCGCGCGAACCATCGACGTCTTCAAGACCAACCGGATCGAGCGCCGCCAGATCGAGGCCGATCGCGTCAATGCTGAAAAGTCGGCTAGCGAACGGCGCAAGGCAGAACGCGATCAATTCGTCGAGGGTTTCCGCACCAAGATTGGCAGCATCATCGAGCAGGTAATGAGTTCGTCCAACCGCTTCGAGAAGGACGCGCAACAGCTTTCGTTGACGGCGCACTCTACTGCCGAGATGTCGGGCCAATCGGCCAACTCCTCGAGGCAAGCCTCCGAACACGTCCGCAGCGCCGCAACCGCGTCCAACGAGCTGTCGCAGTCGATCGTCGAGATCAGCCGGCGCGTCCAGGATTCCAACAGCGTCGCTTCGGAAGCCGTCAAGCAGGCAACCGCCACCGACGAACGGATGGCCGAACTGTCCGCCGCAGGCGACCGGATCGGCGATGTGGTGAAACTCATCACCTCGATTGCGGAACAGACCAACCTGCTCGCCCTCAACGCGACGATCGAGGCCGCGCGCGCCGGCGATGCGGGCCGCGGCTTTGCCGTGGTCGCCCAGGAGGTCAAGAATCTGGCGGGCCAAACCGCCAAAGCCACCGAGGAGATCAGCTCGCACATCGTCAACATGCAGCGCGCCACGGGAGAGTCCGTGGAAGCCATCAAGGCGATCGGACAGACCATCGAGCGTATCAGCGAGATCACCGGCGCAATTTCGGCCGCGGTCGAGGAACAGGGTGCAGCAACCCAGAACATCGCTCACGGCGTTCAGGCCGCAGCCGGTGGCACCCTCGATGTCGCCGAAAACATCGAGCGCGTCGCGCATGGCGCCGACGAGACCGAGACGACCTCAGGCCAGATGCTGCAATCGGCCAAGGCGCTTTCGGAAGTCAGCGTTCATCTCCGGGACGAGGTCGAAAAATTTCTCGACAGCGTTCGTGCGGCCTGAAGCCAGGCAGGGCATCGAGAAGCCCCACACGAAACGCGATCCGATACGCCGAAACGTGCTAGAGTGAGGCTCGGTACGATCTCCATCGGCGCAGGGCGCGGAACATTGACCGCATGGGAAAGAGTGGGCTCAAAGCCGCTAGACTACTCCTGGCCCTGAGGCGTTACTCGAAATGGCACGCCAACTGGACGCTTTCGATCGCAATCTTCTCAACGCTCGTTACCATCGGCCTTGTTGCACTCTATCTGATCCAGGAGACGGCCGAATTCCCTTGAAGACATGCGCGCAGAAAATGTGCGTGACGCCCGATCAGTGCGCACCCCGTACCTCTGTTGCCGGGGCATCGGCGGCATGCTTCCTGGTAGATGCCTGCTTCGGTCGTTCGGCGGGAACTTTCGATGCTTCGCCCTGGACCTCCGCAGGGTCGTTCATGGCCGCGACCATTTCGTCAAGAATGGCCTTGTAGGCTCCTGCGGTTTCGGCGGGACAGCCTGCCGCTGTCTCGACAAATTCGTCTGGTAATGGCACGGGGACGAGCGCGCCTGGATCAAATCGCGCCCGCTCCAATTTGGTGCCGACAAACCAGGCGCACAACACGCCGGTGACCTTGTCGTCATCGAAAACATCGGTGTTGACCGTATCGACCGTCATGACCGGACCGCCGGATTTCAGAACAACGAGATCGCCCGGCTTCAAAGCGGTCATTTGAGAAAACCCACGGTCAACGCGAAGGAATCGTGTGGCGACTTTGCAACGACGATATCAAATCGCCGCAACGTCATCGCGACTGATCGCGACCAGCAAGCCCGCAATATAACGGAGATCGTTTGAAATCGATGCAGCAAAGCCACACAAACAACTGCAAATAAACGGTCGCCCGCGCGTCTCAAAATTTTAACATACAATATCACGACCGACCGATTCGCGGCACGAACATTGCTTCGAACGAACTGGCTGAAAAAACTCAGGAGTGCGGCATGAAACGCCTCGTCCTTTGTACAGCGTTCGGTTTCTTGATGAGCGTTGCAAGTGCCCGTGATTACGGGCAGTGGGAAGGAACAGACCCGGAAGTCCGGCAATGGTACCAGGCATTGATGCAGCCGGATAATCCTGCTGTCTCATGCTGCGGCGAGGCGGATGCGTACTGGGCAGATTCGTTTGAAGTCGAGGGCGATAGATATGTCGCCATCGTCACGGACTCCCGACCTGATGGACCGTTGCGTCGCAAACACGTCGACGTCGGAACCAAGATTGTTGTTCCGAACCACAAGCTGAAATATGACCAGTCAAATCCGACCGGGCACGGTGTCATATTTTTAAGCCGCGGTGATTACGTTTATTGCTACGTGGCACCCGGCGGCGTTTGAGCTGATGTGACGACGTCGGCCATCGTGGTCGCGCGATGCGCGAACGCGGCCGACCAGCTTCACGCGGCCGGATGAATTTCCTTCACCGGGGAAATCACACCGCGCGGATGGAACTCGAAAAGAAAAACGCGAGCCAGCACTTTTCGGCTGACGATCGAGATCTTCCATCCCGCTGGAATGCTCAACCCAATTCCATCTTCACGTCCCGCCCGGCCCGAACGCCGGGAGGTTTTGAGCGCAAGCGCTAACGTCGACCGCTGGTGTCCGGCAGGTTGATCGGCACAAACCGGGATTGGCTTTTCATCTTCGGGCCACCATCGGGGTAGGTCGCCGTTTGCGCGGTGGCGCGGCTGATGAGCGTTTCCAGAAACAAGAAGAACTTCTCAGCAAGCATGAGAGTTTTTCTCCAGTGCTTACTATTGGTACTCCGCGTTCGGATTTGGTTTGGTGAAGTAGTTCACTAAGTGGTGTTTGCGGGTTCAGCCGGCGTCGCGGCCAAAGCCCAGCCACTCGGTCTCCTGATTCCCTGGCTCACGATCCCTTTGCAAATTGGCGCGGAGGGCTAATCGGCCGCCTTGCGCGCCAGCCTGATCGAAGCTAAGGGAACGGCATCGGAGCGTGGCGCAGCCCGGTTAGCGCACTAGTCTGGGAGACTAGGGGTCGGAGGTTCAAATCCTCTCGCTCCGACCAATAACTTCAAATACTTAGCAAGTGCCCCGAAAAGCTCGCCTTTAGCCTTGGGAAACTTTAGGGAAACTTTTGCAGCCGACCGCTGCGGTGATGTACGTCCAGCCAACTGGGAACTCCCACGTCGGGTAGCCGCGTGGTTCGCCCAGCCGCGGCCCCAAAGCCGCTGTTCGCGATGGGCGGGAACGACCTGTAATGGCACCCGCGCCAAGGAGAAAGCCGGCGGGCCCCACATCCTGACGACCGACGAAGAACGAGAGTTTTGATGCGGCCCCCGTGGGATGAGGCAAAGCACTGCAATGTCCACTGTCCGACGATGCACGAAAGATTGTGATGCGCGGGCCTGAAAGAGGACAAAGCGGCAGCATAGCACTTGTCGCTTAAAGAGCCCCGGTGTTTGCCAGGGCTTTTTTGCATTTGTGCAAGCTAGCCCACCATCAGTAGCGGGCGACCACGGGCCCGCCGAACTTGTAGTTCAGCCGCGCGGTAAAGAGATCAACATCTTCTTTTATGTGGTCGACGATCAAGAAGCCGGTGGGCGAACTAATATCCCGATTGCCCATAAAAAGGTGATCGTACTCGAAGCCAAGCGACCAGCCAGGCGCGAAGGCGTATTCGATGCCCGCACCGATGGTCGCACCCCAGCGAGTTTCGCGCGCCGTATCGATCCCAACGAGCGGCGGGAGCGTCGAGATCGCCGTGTACTTGTTGTCAGTGACCGCAGCGCCGCCCTTCACATAAAACAACGTGCGATCCCAAGCGTATCCGATCTGGCCGGTGAACAGACCGAAACTATCGATCTTGGTTTGATTGGTCTGACCGGCGAATTGGACGCTGGCGTTGCTGCCTCTGAAGTCAGCCCAGTTGCCCTGCGCTTCGAAACCAAAAACCCAGGACGACATCTGCCAACGGTAGCCGATTTGCCCACCGACCGTGCCGCCTGATGCGTGATGGCCGCCCTCGTCGCCAAAGCCGTCCGCATTCCAGTTGATATCGCTGGTCCCCCAGCCGCCGTTGACACCGATGTAGAAGCCGCTCCAGTCATAGGCGGCCTGCATGATCGCTGGCGCCTTCACGTAAGTACGGGCCGGCAAGTCAGCGGCCAAGGCGAAGCTCGTTAGACCGAGAGAAACGACGGCGATGGTTAGAATGAGTTTGGAAGGTTGCATTTGATTTCCCCAGCTGAACCGTTGATGACCCTACAACTGGGCAACGTTAGAAAAGGTCACCCTCCGGCCGCAGGTCTTGCACGATTTCGCCTGAGAGTTGCTAGAAAGACACACTCGCAGTGTCAGATCACGGGCGGCTATCCGTCGTACCCGCGCACTTCCTAGCGCTGCGATCCGCCGCGTTTGGTGCTTCGTTAAGCCGTCCGTTGTCCAATCATCCGCGGCCGCGCCGCCGCGCGGCTGGGCAGCCGAGCGAGTGTTCCTTTTCACCTACCCCAGGATACAATCGCTCGGTTGTTCCCCTAAGCATGCTGCGCACGCGAACTCCATACGGCCGCGACCGATTTCGGCCCACTGTGGCAGCGCCGCGACACGAAGATCAGAATTATCGGCGAGGTTCGGGGGCCGCTTTGTGGGTCTCCAGAAGGTAACCCTGCGCGCTTCTTTTTGTTTTTTGGATTCGGTTCGGTCGACGATCCGCGCAGACTTACAGTCCCTTTAGCCGTAGTCGATAGCGCGCCCCAGCATCCTCATTGAACAAAGCGACATCCTCCGCGTTCAATCGCTTTGGAAACTTTCGTGCTCAAAAATGTCCTCGCCTTCATAGCTGTCCGCGATATCGACGAAGCAATTCGGTGGTACCGAATGCTGCTCGGCCGTGAGCCGGATATCAGACCAATGGAAGACTTGGCGGAGTGGAAGTTTGATGGCGGAAGCTGGTTGCAGGTTAACGAGAACAAACAACTCGCGGGGCATTCATCAATTACGCTGGTCGAGACCGACATGGACGAACGGATGGATATGCTTATCAAAGCCGGCATCAAGCCCCTGTCATTCGCCCAAGGCGCCGCCGTGAGCGTCGTGACCGTTGCTGATCCTGATGGCAATCAAGTTGTGTTTGCACAAGGGAAGGATAACGACCATCGCTCGGCGATGTGACCCGCACTAATGAGCGCTGATCTTTCGGTGTCGACCGCGGTGCTTGTAAGCAACCTCGGCAGGCGTCGGATTTCGGACTAGAGGTCGGCCTGAACTATGTCGATAGCGCATCAGCCCCGGCGTTTGCGCCGGGGTTTTCAGGCCTCAAGCCGCTCGCTTTTTCCGGGAGGCCCTCGTCTTCCTTGGCTTTGCCGGCGCTTCGACCGCGCCGCTTGCGATCACCCGTCCCATCTCGCTGAGCGATGCGCTTAAAACCTCTCGCTGTGCCGCGAGCCAGTAGTTATCGGCTTGACCGTCTTGTCGACCGCCTTCGATCCAAAGATGGTAGGCGCGCTCACGAATAACGTGTTCCATATCTTGCATTGCCAGATCTCCGCTTAGCCCCACATGAAGATTGGCAAAGCCTCGTTAGGAAACTTTAAACGCCAGAGCTGACCAACTGCCTCTTTTCTCGCCAAGGAAACAGCGCCATCCTTCCAAGTGCTCACCCGCCATGCGCGCAATCGCTTTTCTGCTTTTGGCCGTCTCGATGATCCCCATCGCCTACGCCGATGATTTCGTCGGCCATGCCAGTGTGATCGACGGTGACACGATCGAAATCCATGGAACGCGCATCAGACTTTGGGGCATAGATGCGCCTGAGAGTTCGCAGCTTTGCCGGAACGATGACAGCCTGCTGTACCCATGCAGCCGCGGCGACGGCGCGTGCTGGACTGCTTTATGCCATCCCTCGCCCGCTTAGGTGTACGCCGAAGGGACAGGATCAGTATGGCCGCACGGTCGCCACGTGCTCTCTAGGAGAGCCGGGCCCGGACATCGGACGCTGGCTCGTCTCGAACGGCATGCGCTGGACTGGCCGAAGTATTCAAAAGGAAAATTCACGGACGCTCAATGCGAGGCGGAACAGGCCGGTCGCGGCATTTGGAAGGGCAGCTACTTCGAATCGTGGCAGTATCGCGCTTGTATCGGTGCCGGTGGACGGCCGACGGGATGTTCGGACGACGCCACTGCGCATCCGTAGCACAACGATATAATGGCTCTTACGAGACCCGCAGATTTACCGCGCTCTCCTTGCCCCGGTTTCGCAACGACCTCATAAGACACGTTGGCGCCTTCGCGCAGATCGCTAAGCCCGGTCTTTTCGACGGCCGAGATATGGACGAAGACGTCTTTGCCACACGTCGTGAGCCGCGGTCCGCCCCACCGAATGTCATAAAGCTTGGGTATGCTGATCGTGCCCGATTGACCCCCCGTCCGCGGGCAGCAGAAAAACCGATGTCCCATTGGCCCGGCGCCGCCATTCGCCGGGCCTTTTTCATGTCCCCGGCACGCCGCTTGCTAGTTTCCATCTGATCAGGCGAATACACTAAGTAACTAGCCCACCGCGCCATCCTCCGGCACCGCCACCATCGGCTGCGCGAGCGCCGCAAGATTGCCAAGCGGCTGAAGCAGGCTGAGTAGTGGTAAGGCTGACCATGAGCTTTCTTGATAGTGCACTCACACTGATAACGCTCGCCTCCCTTTTTATCCTTGGACCAGTAATTGGGTATGCCGTCGTCTCGTGCTTCAACTGGCAGAATTGGCCGGTGCCGTTTCAACACCTTGCAGTCGGGATCTGCACAATGGTTGCGGTGTCCGGGATGATCCTCGCCTACGGGCTTCTGTGGGAGCGGAGCCCGACGTCTGTTGCATGGTACGGCTGGATTCAGGAAATCCAGTCCTTGGGCAAGCCTCGCCAGACCGCGCCCGTGGAAGTTCGACAACCTCTCAAGAAATGAGGGGTCTTGCGTTCCCGCGCATCACCGACTGGGCCCGCCTTGAGCGGAAACCGTCGTTGTTCTAGGCCCGCCGACCTGCACTTCGGACGACTACTTCTTGGCCGGCGCCTGAGCGTTGGCGCTGTTCGGATCGTTCTTGTTGGCCTCGTGATGGCCGACTGCACAGCCAGCGGCGGCTCCGAGCTTGCCGTGACCTGCCATGTGGCCGGCGACTCCACCGACGATGGCTCCCTTTATGCAGCCTTTAGCTTCGGCGCTTCCGATCGATGCTAGCGACAAGGCGGCCACGCAGGCCGTAGCGAGAATCAATTTCATGGGACTTCCTCCGGTTCTGTTTCCACCGGACCAATACCGGCCTGTCGGGGTCGGTTCCACCGCGGCTGGCGACAATCGCGTCTGACGGTCGCCGTCGTTACCTGTAAGGCCGGCGTAAGAGCTCCCATCCCCGATGAGTTGCACACCATCTCCGAAGTCTTCGCGGGAACCATCTCTCCGTCGCCGGCTTACCTACTACGCGTCTGGAGGTTTCCATGCGGCATCTGAACCGTGAGCGGCTTACTCGTGGCCTTGTTGGAGCAATGCTGACGATGATTTTGGCCACTACCGCCTTGTTCGGCGTCGCGCGCCATTTCGCTGGCTGAACCTTCAAGGCGACCGTTGCCTTTGTGCCCCCGCTAGAGAATCAGCACACACCGGTGCGTGTTTGGTTTGATGGCTGTCGTGTGCCGACCGATCGGCGCCGACGCATGGGGCGCCAGCGTTGAGTCCTCGTGGACCTTTAAAGGATAACGCGCGTTGAGACCTTTGACCCGGGGCCACCGCAAACCCGGAGCTTTGGTTATGAGCAGTATTCCTTTGGGCATTGAAAGACGGTGCGAGCGGCGGTGGGCTGCCAGATTTTCGGCCGCGCGCGCCCTCCGAAAGCAGCACCGCCTTGAAGGGCAGCAGCAACTCGCCGCGCCCGACAACAGCAAAAGAAAAACCCGCCGCGGTGAGTCAGGGCTTGAGGCCTGAACCGGCTGTGTGAGCGCGGGACCGATGCCCCGCCCCTGTCTGACGAAACCATTTTCCCAAGCCGCGACACATTCTTGAAACAGTACAGGGCCTAGCCTTTAGCTCACGACCAACAACGAGGTTCGGTCATGTGGGCAGTCATCCAAGATCTTTACCGGGAGTATTGCTTGGCTCGTTTGCAGGAAATGCGGAAGTACGAGTTATCGCACTGAGGCAAACATGAGACGCAGTGAAATCGTGGGTGGGCGACCGGCTTGCTTGTCGGTGTCTCGTTAACGACGGCCGGAATCGTTGCTCTGTACGAGGTTTCTGAGGGTTTGCGACGGCGCCTGCGGAGCTGTAGCGCGCAATCCGCTTTTTTAAATGCAGCTGAATACCCAAGGAACCTTAGACGACGATCGCGGGTTAGCGATCGTCTCCATGGATTCCAACATGAAACAAGCGACACTTTGGGTTCTGGTCTCTGCTTTGGCCCTAAGCGGCTGTGGCGCGAAAGGCGACAAAGGTGACAAGGGCGATAAGGGTGATCCAGGTCAAATGGGACAGGCTGGTCCACCTGGACCCCAGGGTCCTGACGGTCGGCCAGGAAAGGACGGGCGAGACGGTGTTTCTCCGCCCTTACCATTCCGCGTCGTACGGTCCGAGGCCGATGGCGGAATTTCAAAGCCAGCGATGTGCGGCACCAACGAAGTCATGATAAGCGCAACCTGCATCGCTAAATCCGGTGAGCCCGGCCAGGCGCCACGGACGCTTGGTGATAATGGTGCGAGCTGCGATGCCAAACCTGGTCAAAGCGATCCACCGCAAACTGTCATTCTTTGCATCAAGCAATAGGCTGGCGGCCGAAAGAAACGCCGCGTTAAACCGGCCGCTTACCCGCCCGCAAACGAAAACCCGCCGGGGTTCATTCCGGCGGGTTCTTGCGAGGTATTTCAGAAAGGCATCGCGGTGCTCAATCGCGATATCTGAAATATACGGCAATCATATTGACGATCTGTTAAGCGCCCCAAGTCTTGGGCGTCCTTTCAACCGATGCTAGGACGGCGATGATCGGTCTTTTGTAGGCTAGCTGTTTGGTTGCGGGAAATCGCGTAGGAGTATGAGGGATGAGCCGCTTTGTCAGGCGAACTAAAGATTGTCTTGTCAGATGGTTTCCGTCCCTAGCCCACGCCGTTGGAGGGCCGGTAATCCTATTGACCGAATGCTGAAGGCCCGAGGTTTCCGCGAAGAATATTTCAAAAACGGTCGGATGTACGTCCTATATAGCGATGATACAAAAAATGACTTTATGGAAAAGCTGAGCGCGGGAACGAAGCCGTAGCCTCAAACTATTTCCGGCGGCCGAACCGGGGTCAGAATAGAGGCCTACCCCAAGCATGGCGGAGCAGAGTAGCGCCGCATCACGAACAGCCGTCGGGGATAAGCCAAGCTCGTTGCGGGTGAATATTGCAAGCACAGCAGCCGCTGCTGCGGCCGCACCAACAATAAGTAGGAGATTGGGATTCTTAGCCATCACCGCCAAATATACGATTGCGAAAGGCTGGCGCAACCAACAACAAGGCGCGGGAACGAAGCCCCCTCCACGACTTTGGGAAGCCCGCTGGTGAGTCCGGAAATTTCGGGCAGTGGACTTCGTCAGCAAATCGTTGCGAGCTGGTTGGAGTCCCTAGGACGTTGGGGATGGCTTGTCATGCCCGCTTTCTGTCCGCGGACGTTCAACAAGTTCGTATGTGGGAACGTGGGTGCTATTCCACCACGATTCCAGCGCTGCACCGCAGACCTCGCAGACCGCGTCACCCGTATGCGGTTCCAAGAACTTCTCTTCAGTGCGTCTGTACTCGGCGCCGCAATTGCACTGAACAATTGTCGACATCCTTCGAACATGCGCCCACGGAAGGACGGTTCAAGCCAGTCATCCTGACACAATCAAACTGCGGAACTCACCGGCTTGGCCGCCTGGTGGCGGCCAAGCCGGCGGCTAGGTGCGGGACAGGAGCCTACTGAGATTGCCGAGACTGCTGGCCTCCGTGAAAGGACTCGCATTTGGTGCCAGCCAAGCGCCTAATGGCGCATGCTAATGTTCCAAGCCGCACGTTCAGGTTGGAGCCCATAGGATGAGTGACGATCAGGAACGATCCCTTCGCCTAGCTGCCAGAGCGAACAGAGAGCGGCTTGCGGTCGCGCATCGCGATGTGGTCATGCAAGACGAGGCAAAGAAGGCCGTTGATGTTCGCCAAAACATGGCGCGCCTCAAGGAGCTAAGATTAGTCAAGGAAGGACAAGAGGCTCGGACGGAAATCTCCAAAGCAAACCAGCCCCCAGCACCCCAGCCGAGGCGATTCAGATAAAAGGCCGCCTCAGTTGGGCGGCCTCTTTCGGATGGTGAGGATTTGAGCGCTGGGACCGAAGCCCCGCCCTTACCTCAGACAGCTTAAACGCTATCCAACCCTTAGATTTTCCGCCGACATCTTGCCGCGGTTTTCCTTTTCTTCGTAGCTCACCTTGGCGCCTTCATTGAGGGTGCTCAGGCCGGCTCTTTCGACGGCCGAGATGTGCACGAATACATCTTTGCCGCCGTTGTCGGGCTGAATAAATCCGAAACCCTTGGTCGCGTTGAACCACTTTACTGTGCCTGTCGCCACTTCCGCACTCCCAGCTTGAAAATATGGTGAAACCTTAGATCGACGTCGGGGAGCCCGGCAATAGAAAAAGCCGCCGCTGCGGTAAGTCAGCGACGGCTCTACTCGGTACTGTGACCACATGAAGGTCAGCGCGATGGTGCTGCTTGCAGTTAATGCGCGATTACTTCAACGAGCTGTTGATCGAGGTAAACATGCCGTTCAGGTTGCTGCCGAGGCCATTGACCGCAGCGATGATCGCAAGTGCGATACCGGCGGCGATTAGGCCATATTCAATTGCGGTAGCTGCCGATTCATCCCGCCGGAAGCGGGCAACGAGGCTGGTCATTCTGTGAACTCCGGTGAGCGAAGGCGGCAAGGTAAAGCCGCCCTGTTGCGAGGCAGTTAATTCGACCGATCAAATGCCCAAGAAAAACCCGCCGGGGTTTAGGCCGGCGGGGTCGTGTGTGAGTTTCATTCCAAAAGGATCGCGCCGCCGCGACGCGACCTCAGAAACGTACGGCAATCAAGTTGACGCTCCGTTACCGATATCCTGGAGCCGCTCGATACCGGCCTCGATCACCGACAAATCGTGTTGGAGAGATCGGACAGCAGGGCTCACGTTGTAGCGCTGTTCCTCGCCCCGCCAATACAAGCTCATTTTCAAGCGATGGCGATGCATCCGCATTTCCTCTAGCACCGGCCGGTTGTTCATACGCACGTACGCGTTGACGATCGACTCCATCGCATCGGACATTTGACCCTCCCCACCGGCCCAAAGGCCGGCGGGTAACCTTCGGATGGAACGGCAAAGCCCTCAAGGCTGTCGTTTTAGTCTTCCTCTGTGTGTCCACAGCCTTTGGCGATTGCGCTTCCGATGCGCCGCCCATGACTTTAGGAAGCTCACTGGTGAGTCCGGGATTTGAGGGATGTCGAGTCAAGGTCGATCGTAACCCGCGGGCCATACTCAGCCATCAGGCAAAGGTCATAGTTGTATTGGAAGCCGGCGCGGCCATCGAATCCCATCGCGGTCAACGCGCCATCGTCCATCTTTGCTGCCCACTGGTAGGCCTCGCATTCACTCGCGGGTGCCCGGCCGTGGGCCTGCTTGAATAGGTCTACCAGACGTTTGGAGGCTTCTTCGTCGGCGGCGATGCGCTTCGCCTCCGCTGCAACGTAGGCTGGCCAATCTGTCCGCATGGCTTCCTCTCTTTCGTCGGTGTGAATGCTACGCCCAGCGATGTCATGGCTAGCGAACGTTTCGCTCGTGAGTTCCTAATTGAACCCTATGACCGCTTGTTAGAATCCAGGCAGTTGCGAGCCCACAAGCGAGCAACGCGGCAGAGATATCGAGGAACACTAACATTCGGCTATCCTCCGATTCGACCAGAGCCGATGACACACTCTCGCACGCCGAACCCGTTCCTCGTTAGAGCACACCGGTGACACCTCTCCTGAAAGCTGCGGGAGCCTATTCAAAAACAAATACAGAAAGTTTTCGTTTGTGATCTGCTGTTGACACCTATCGCACTCAATAGAAAAGCGCGGGACCGAAGCCCCGCGCCCTTGTTCTTCATCACGTTTCTGTGCGGGCCGTAACGCTCGGCCGCCCTCCGTCCGTAATATGTATCGGGCTCGCACCTGACTGAGCCTCGGGGCCCCGCCGTCTAGTAGCCCCCAACCTTTAGACGGCGGGGTGCCCTCCTTGGCCTTTACCGCCTCAGCCGCCTCGCGTGAGAGGCAATCCGCTGCCGGTTGCGCTTCCTGGTCGAGCGGCGCCGGCGCTTCATCGCTTTTTATCCTCAAGCATCTGATCGATCTTTGCCTCGATTTCGCGTTGTGCAGATTCGGGCAAGGTTCTAAGCGCTGCTACAAACTCTTTCCCGGTCATTTCTGCATGGAATGGCGACGGCGCACCATCGTTCATTACCGCTGTTGACGTCATCACTCTTCGGGCCTTGCGCTCGTTGGTCATGCGGTGCAGGCCCTTGAGATCACCACCGATCAGCCAGTCGTAACTAATGCGATATTTTTCAATGAAATCGCAAAGCTCATCCGTTGGACTGGGTGTGACCTTCGGCAACTCGGATTGAGCGATTTGGTATTCATACGCCAGCCAGTTAAGTCGGCGGCGGATGTTCGTTACGTGGTAGGCGCCGTCGGTGCTCAGCCGACCACGGGCCGTCTTGCGACGGACAGCGATGCGGCGGGCTTTATTCCGTCTACGGGTTAAAGCGAGTTTCGTGGGAGCTTTGTTGGCTTTCGACATGCACGCCTCCCTCAGACCGCTACCGGGACAAGGCGATTGCCGACGAGGGTGCGACGCTGCTTCTTGGTGGCGCCTGGCCGACCGCAGTTGCGCGAGGTCTAAGGCTTCAAACGGCTTAGAAGAGTCACTGGCGCGGTTTCGGCTCTCTGGCTGTCCGATAGCGGGTTGATGGGAAAACGAATCCACGGACTCCGCACGGGGCGGAACATAGGTCGATCGATGGTCATGGTGGTGCTCACTGGATTTGGCTTCTTAGGGCCTGCGCCACGGGTCAGCCGCGGCAGCCGGGGGCTAAGAACCTGCCAGTGAGACAGGCGCGGCGCTTTTAGGCCTCGCGGCCTTGGACATAACGTCGGCCCCCCGGCCTATGGCCGGACAGCACGCGCCCAACGGGCAACGGCACCCCGCGCGGTGATCGGGGAAGGCCGTTACAAATGATGGACGCGGGCAGCACTGGTTTGGGTTCTTAGGCCCAGGGATATGCTGCACCTGATTTGGTAAAAAATCTATCCCCTTTCGGGGCACTTTCGCGCGCTGACGGCTTGCGATAGCTTATTTATTCGGAAATCGGTGCGGGAGAAACACTATGCCGCTCGTTGCCGAGGGAGCCGGCAAGGCCGTAGCCCACTGCGATCTGCGGGCAATTGGATTTTGGATGACCGTCAAGGGAGCCATCCCTGTTCAGCCTGTCCGCATCTTTGTCGGTTACGAGGCTCTCGCCCAACTTGATCCGTTCGACATTCGAGACTTCGCTGCTGCGTTCGAACATTTCGATCGGTTTCGAGTTCGCATCGAGGCAGCGGCCAGCGAAAAGTTCGATCGAGATGGGCCTGATCCCGAGAAGTATGAGGGCATGCCGACCGTCAGATTGACCAGCAATGATCCGATCTAGACGGCTCTGAAGCCGCGACCGCGCTTAGTTGGCTTTTAATGAGGGCGATCGAGTACTTCCTGCCAAGCTGAAGGCGAAGAAGTGAGATTCTACTAGGAGGCTCCGCGATGGGGTATCCGCATTGGCTGATGGTAGCCGGAGGCGTCTTGGTAGTGGTCGGATTTGTCGGTCTTGCATTTCACCAAAACAGGACCGTTGAGCCCGATCACGAGCCGACGGAAAATGAAGAAGAGGAAATTACCGAACGTAAACCGGAACCTTCCCAGTCGCTGTTCCCATCTCGGCCGACGGAGCCACCGCGGCCCCCGCCAAGCAGGCAATAGGCAAGCCCCGGCTTTCGCGCGTGCAGTATTGCCTTCAGCACTCGCGCGGGTTCATTGGAAGTTGGATGGACGACGCCGCCAGTTGCCGTAAGCGAGCCAAAGAAGCCGCCGACATAGCTGAAAAGATAACTGATCCGCTGGAAAGTGCGGCATGGCAGAAGGTTGCCATGGAGTGGCTTAAGCTCGCAGAGGCCGCCGAGGCACGGAAGGAAAAGTAAAGATCGCTCACCCTCCGCGCTTGGCCGACGAAACCACGCGTCTTTTCCAGCAGAATATCTGAGCCGTAAGGCCTGTGTAAGCGGGCAATCGTATCCTCGCTCTTTGAGGGTACGCCGATGGCCGATTGGCTTGTCAGGGACGCTACCGTGTTTGGCCTCTCATCTGGCCAACACTGGATGGTGATTGCGCTAGCCCTAATCGCCCTCGGGATTTTCATGACATGGAAGCTAGACGGATAGGCAGCCACGGGCATTCCCCCGCACTGCCGCGATTGTCGCTTCCCACTGTCGTGGTGCTTATGGTGATCGAATATTTTGGCCGCAAAATGCGAAAGCCTAAGTGATCTGCAGGAGCGTTCATGTCTCGCCCACTACTCAGCTTAGTTGCCCTTATCGCGCTGCCCTTGATCAGCACGCAGATGCTCGCAAAAGGCGGCCCTTATTCAAGCGATGACCGCTACGATCCGCAGCATATCGAAAACCTTCCTCCCGAGATTCGCGCTAAAGTTCTTAGCAAGTGCAGCACACCCCGAGCCCTTCATCCGTTCGCCCACTCTAGGGACAACATGCAAACGGTCGTTCTGCACTATGAGCATTTCTATTGCAGCACCGGTGGCATCTTCTGTGGCCCGTCAGGATGTCTGCATCAAATCTATGTTTCGTCGCACGGCCACTTCCGGCTTTTGCGGAGCTTCTATGCTCCCCTCGGAGAATAAGGCCGCCTCCGATGGTGGCCCTTTACAGTTCACTCCCCAAGCCCTAGCGGCTTCCCTCCGCGCGCTATCCGCGGAATCATGGGGCATGCCAGCCCTCACTCGCCGCCGCTCTGAACAAAACTGATTTGGTAGGGTAAGCGCCCATTATCAAATCTGCCCGTCATCCCTCTTCAACGCCGGCTGAAGCTTCAGCGGCTCCTTTGGCGCTCCATAAGGCTGGGTCGGTGGCTTTGCGGCATAGGGCTGTGTAGAGTTCTTGCCATAGGGTTGTGTTGAACTTTCACCGTAGGGCTGTGTCGAGTTCGCATTGATTAGATTTACCACGCAGTTACCAAACAATCTTGCCGCATTTCGGCTCCCGGACATCTTGGCGGTCCAGGGCTTTTCTGAACCCTCGTCAAACCTGATCCACAGTAGTTGTGCGTCCCCGAAAGACTTGAGAAATCGGCTTATCGATTTGTTGGGAACATAGAACTCGATCATTGGCCCAGCGCTAGGCTGTGTGATGCCGTCAGCCTTTGCTTGGCCCCAAGCTTCTTGGTCGAAGCCAAGCGTGATCGGAAAGTTAACCGGTTGGTCCGTGGGAAAACGCCAACCCTGCTTGAAGATGTGAATGGTGAAATTATCCGAGCCTAAGATGTACTTGACCATGATGCTGGCCTGGACATCGGCGTACTCGGTCTTCATGCCGCACAGCGGCTTAAACTTTCCTTGCCCGTCGCTATCGAACACTGTCCAGAAGCCGCTGCGAACTTCGCCAGCCCGGCCTGTCGATGTGGTTAGCAACAATGCTGCAATGACCGCTAAGGTCGTTTTCATTGCCATTTGCGCCCCCTGCCAAAAGTAGTCGGTCCAAAGACTACCCTTTAAGGGCGAGTAGCATTTCATAAAAACAATCGCCATTACATCCCAAATCGCCGGTTCTCGACCAATTTTGCTCTAGAAGCAGTGCCCCGAAAACTCTGGGCGACGAGAGGTAGCGGCTTTCGGATTATCCGAATTTGCGGAATCATGGGGGGATGCGGCAACAGAAGATCACCTTGGGCGAGATGCGCGGCGCGGGCGTTACCGGCTTGCTGATCTATTGCAGCGACTATCGTTGCAGCCACCACATCGCGATCAGTGCCGAGCCCTGGTCGGATCAGGTGCGCCTATCTGACCTAGAGCCGCGCTTCGTCTGCAAGGCGTGCGGGCGCCGTGGAGCTGATATCAGGCCGAACTTCGCTCCGGCCAGGATGGGCAGCCGCGCATGGTCCCGAGTATAATTCTGGCATGAGATTCGTCGAACCCAGCCCGCTATCAGACCCCGAGACCGCAGCCCGCAAGCTGGTCGAGATCGCCAGCGGGGTCGAAGCCGTTCAGGATGGCCGAATTCACATCGAGAAGATCAACGGTCCGTTTCTATTCGAGATTAAGGGTGCGCCCGCCCAGTACGGTGCCGGGCTGAAGCACGCAATCGAGCGCGGCTGGATCGTGCTGCACGAGTCCGGCACCTTCGTCAGGTTCACGCAGGCGGGCGCAGAATTATTTGCGTAAACGCCGCTATCCGTGCAGTAGTACTTTTACGACGACTTGCGCAGGATGAGGCCATGCCACAGGTGAAGCAAGCTTCGAAGCGGAAGCGCGGAACTAAAGCGGCCGTATCGGCTCTTGGAGCCGCCGGATTGACCTTCTCACTATTGGGAAGCGCGACGGCATCGGCCGTACCGCAGACAACGGCCTTCGCACCGAATGAGGCAATCACGCTCGGTGAGGAAGAAATAACCGACATCAGTCTCGCCACGTTCTATGTTTTCGATAAGGAAAAAGTTGGCAGCGGCGTGCAGGTAGCCCGGCGCGGATATGGTGGCTGCCGAGGTTCCGCGGTCCGTGGCTGCGCGAACAGCACCTCCGCCGGCTGCCGCAGCTGTGGCTGCGGCTGCGCATGTCACGCCGCAGAACTGTGATAACCGTCGCTGGTGATCCGCGAGATGAAAGGCTGGTCCCGCAAATTCGAGGACCCGATCACGCTGCCGGACGGTCGCAAGCTGGTCACGCTGAAGAACGCCGCCGACTACATCATGAAGCTGCCGAAGGCCGAGCAGAAGCAGGAGAAGTGGCAGACGGCCGTCGAGGTGTTGATCATGGCGGCCGAAGGTCGCGGCCCACTGATGCACGCTCGGATCGGAGTGATGCAGGCCCTGTACCGGAACGTCGAGCGCGTGTTCACCGACCGAAAGGACCATCATTGGGGAAAGCGAAAGCTGGCACGGGATCGGTGAGGTCTTGGCGAGATCGATGCTGCCGGCCCCGTCCGCAACAAGGCCGAGCTGAAGCAGTTTTTCGACATCATCGTCGAGCGCTTACAGCGACTGTACGACGCCGACATCTGACCTCACCGCGACGTCGAGGCGCCGTCCGTCGCATGGGCGGGGCCGCCGCTTCATCGTCACTTTAACGGTTGAGCAGAATGCCAGCGATGTGTTGTTCTGTATCTGATGGACAACGCCGCCGATTGCCGCAAGCGAGCCAAAGAAGCCGCCGACATAGCCGACAAGATGGATAACCCGCAGGATCGAGCGGCATGGCAGAAGGTTGCCCTGGAGTGGCTTAAGCTCGCAGAGGCCGCAGAGCCACGGAAGAAAAAGTGAAGATCGCTCGGGACGATTGCCTCCATAAGCAAATAGCCCGCTCGTTTTTCGATTGACGCAATGAACGCCAGAGCAGGCTGAGCACCGAAACGATTTCGTAGGCACATCTGACCGGCATTCCATCCGGGACATACCCTAGGAACAAAAAATACCCCCGGATTTTTATTTGAAATGGAACACCGAGGCACGACATACAATGTCATTCAGGGCATAGAGCGCCGGGTCTGGAAATGGTCAGTATCGGTTGCGGGC
The DNA here is from genome assembly GCA_963788885.1 of uncultured Alphaproteobacteria bacterium. Taxonomy (GTDB): domain Bacteria; phylum Pseudomonadota; class Alphaproteobacteria; order Rhizobiales; family Xanthobacteraceae; genus Bradyrhizobium. The sequence goes on from CAWBIR010000009.1 coordinate 142,391, forward strand.
GTAGTGCTGAGGGGCCAAGCGGAGAGTAAATCCGCCGCGGTGGTAGCGGCTGAGAAAGCAATCGATCGAGCGCTAGCTCCAAGAAACGTGCCGCGTGCGCCCAGCGTCGACCCGGATTGACCTTCACCAAAATGGGGACGCCGGCGCGACGTGGCCGCGCCCATGCGTTATTTCGGGTCGGGGCTGCCGAGGGGCAGAAGCTTCACGTCTCGGCCCGCGCGGCCGAGACGAATTACTTGAACCTTAAGTTGACCGCCGCGACTTACGTTTAGGGCGAGGTGCGCCCGAATAAGGGGGTGTTCGTCCTGTTTTGAAATCACACAATCGGAGGGAATGCCATGAGAACCAACTTCAAAATCGCAATGGTATTGCTCACTGGCGTCGCAATCGGAGCTATCGCGGTTCAGGGCCTCCACGCTCAAGGAGCCAAGCTGAAGGCTTACGCGATCAGTGAATTGGAAACTCTCGATACTTCAGCCCAAGCCGCGTACCTGCCTGCCGCCCGCAAGGCGATAGAAGCAGCTAACGGTCACACTTTGCGCACCGCGGCCGGACGAGTGGTTCAAGTAGAGGGCGGGCCGGCTCCCAAGAATGTCGGAATTACTGAATGGGCCAGCCTGGATGATGCTGTGGCATTCTACAAGTCTAAAGCCTGGGCGGACCTTGCACCCGATCGCGACAAGGCGACCAAAGTGGTGCGGCGGTACGTCGTTGAAGTTGAAAAGTAGTGGTAGTCAAAGGCAGGGGCCGCCGCGTGGGCGGCCCCGTCTACTTGATCGCCGTTGACTCGCGACACCCGGTAGCTCGCCTTTCCCCGGCAACAAGCTGTGGCGGCTTCCCTCCGCGCCTGATCGGCGGAATCATGGGGGATGCCGATCATTCCAGGACAAGACCCAAACGAAGCCTACGAAGTTGGTCCGTGCGATTGGCCGCAAGGCTGGTGGACGGTCACTTGCAACGGCATTCCGGTCTATCATTTCGGACCCGACAAGCGGGCCGGCGCCGAGCGCTATGCCAGTGATCCAGACTACCGCCTAAGCCTCGTCACCAAATTTCTGCACGATCGATGATGGACGCACGCCAGCGCTGCTTCGGATGTCGCTGGGTTTGCGAGCCCCATCCCCATATGGCGTGGGAAGGCGATTGTGCCTGCGGCTGCGGCGCTCCGGGGATGGGATGCCATGCCCGTAAATCCGAAATCAAGTCCTCCCGGTGCGAGAATATTGCAAGGAGATTTGGTTGCTTCCTAACATAAATTAATCGGCTGCCGCGCTTACGTGTCGCAAATACCGCCGACGGCCGACTAGGTCCGGTCGAAGCGTTCCGGTCCTCCGACGGCCTGCATGGCAACAGGAACTGTCGTGCTCGTGGCACATTGAATCGGGTCTTAACCGCATGGATTCAGGTTCAAACATATGAGTAGAAAGCCTCAAAAGCCTACCGATCCGGTTCTACCACCCGCTTTCGAAGATAGTTTGCGGCAACAGCTGTCTGAAGTTGTCTCGTTGAGAGAAAAGGTTGCGCAAGCCGAACTTGAGGCGCGCCGCCATGGCAATGTCGCAGAAGAAGGTCGGCCAGGACGAAGGCGACGACAGGGCCACGGCCGCCGCGCTAACGCGCGTTTGCCCACTTGGCAACCAGCCTCGACTTGATGGCTGCGCGGTGGCGACGGTGCTCAGCATCCTGATTGATCCGCCGAAGATGCCGCCCGGCTTTGTCGAAGACGAGAGCGCATGACCCGCAAACCGCTCGACCTTCCTCCAGCCGTCGCCCGCGCCTTCGTCAAGGACATGAAGGCCTACCTCGCTGAAGATGACCGGCTCAAGCGGGATGAGATCGCGCTGCGGCAGCTTCATGCTCTGAGAATGGACAAACTCGCGAGATATCTCCGGCACGGTCATCGAGTTCGCGGTTGGCTGGATCGCTACAGCGCGATCTTCATAGCGGACCTATGCGGCTACCAGAGCGAACACGGCATTTTCGGTTCAGTGGCCGAAATAGGCGTTCATATGGGACGCCTATTTTTGCTACTTAATCTTGCAAGGCTTCCTGACGAAAAATCTCTCGCAATCGACGTCTTTAGTGACCAGCACCTCAACGTTGATGAGTCAGGCGATGGTAACCGCGAGAAATTCCTTTCGAATGTCGCCAAATGGTGCGGCGATCAAAACATTGAAATTATTCAAAAGTCATCTCTCGATTTGAGCGTTCGTGAGATTCTCGACCGCGTTGGACCCTGTCGGATCATGTCGATTGATGGAGGCCATACTGAGGAATGTGTCTTGAACGATCTTCGACTAGCCGAAGGTGTTCTGTTGGACAGAGGCGTGGTCGTGCTTGACGATTTCTTCAATCAGTCGTGGCCGGGTGTTGCGTCGGGAGCAAGCCGCCACATGCTTGATCAGACCACGGCCCTTCGGCCTTTCTGCATCACGCCGAACAAACTTTATCTCTCCAGGCTGCCCTGTCGTGACATTTATCGGTCTTTTTTCGCCGTCACTCACGTCGATAAGTTTGAAAAAACGGTCACGATATTTGGCTGTGAAGTAGATGTGTATGGCTGCTACGCCCCGAGATACACCTTCAAGTACCGAGCCAAAGAGATGATAAAAGCGAGTCCCATGGGGCCAATTTCAACGAAAATTTTCCGAGCGATGAGAAGGCTATTAGTCTGACGGGCCGGTTGTTTCGAATCGCACTCCAAGTAAATAACCTTCGTAAGCAAGGTTATCCGTGGATCGTCGAGGCGGCCTTGAAGAACCGATTCAAGCAGTTCGTGATCGACGGCGAGGCGGTGGTGCTCGGGGAGTATCAAAATCCGCGCAAAGCAAAGCTTCAACTGTGGGACATCAAGGCGATGTTCGCTGCGATGCGGGAACTCATCTGACCGTCACGGGTGTGCACTATTGCACTCAACTCCCTGATAGTGCGACGAAAAATTCACAACTCCGAGATTGACAGCTTCGGAAGCTTTTGAGAGCATTACTGATTGTTAATTCAACCGAGGGCTGCAGATGAAGGTTTGGTTTGGCGGTCTTGTGGTTTTTATTGCCACTACAGCAACAATTATTACTCCGGCCCGCGCGACGCTGGTGGATGTTACGTACACCGGCAAGGTTGCAAGCGGAGCATTCACTGGTCAGTCTTACACTGCAGCGTACGTGTTTAACACCAACGACCCTACCGCCTATTTCAATTTTTCATCCCAGACCGAAAATTACTCTGTAGGCGGTACAGAGTACGGCTCTCAATTCACTTCGCCCGCTGTTTCTGCTGTGCTCACAATCGGCTCAGCCACCTTTAGCATCCCCTTGCTCAACAGTTATTTCGGAGAGATCTTTGGTGCGAATAGTGGATTCAGTGAGCAGTACCACGACGCGAGAGACGCAACTGCCAATCTCTATTTGATCAACGATATTTATAATTCCTCCAGCAGTACGTTACCCGCAACGATAGATAGCGCTTTTACTCATACAGTAGACGTAAATGCGGGGGACCAAGCTTTTGGGGAGTTCTGCGCTAACTTCGGCGCGGGGTTAACGTGTGGAAATCTTACGCCATCAAGCCTGACAGAAACGCTGGACCCGAGTGCAGTCCCCGGCCCACTAGTCGGTGCTGGTCTGCCCGGACTGATTGCAGCATTCGGCGGCCTGCTGGCTTGGCGTAGACGCAAGGCTGTGCTCGCCGCCTGATCAGATAACTCATTGAAGATTGAGAGACCGCCTCCGGGCGGTCTTTCTATTTGTTCTCAGCGGGTAGCAGTTGTCACCGGCTGATGTGAAACATGCCGGACCGTTGTGACCGTGGCAAGGATTGTCGCCGCAGCGAACAGCCCAAAGAGCGCCGACCGAACGTAACGACTATCCATAGTCGCCCCCGCACTAACGAAATAAAGCGACATTCAGGCCCGGCATAATTTCAGAGTCAACCGGGCCATGAGCAGCAACTCGCATTGATTTCACAACTCCAAGATTGACAGCTTCGGAAGTACACTGCCGGCGGCTCTGCACACAGCCCCCGCAGCCATGCCAGCGCCTAAGCGATACCGACCGACCGGGAAGCGGACCTCAAACCCGTCGATGCTTCCGGGACTGCCGCCGCCGGGGACGAAGCACCGCCTAAGCTTGGACACTACGAAGCTGCACTGCAAGCGGCCTGAGGAATCAGAGTATTGATGTAATGGTTGCCGGATACGTGAGCCGTTCAAACGACACTCCGATGTGTCGATTTCCCGGCGGCGGGTCTATCGATTTGAAGGCGTCGTTTTCGTTGCGATCGAGATGGCTTGGCACAAACGGCCGCGATCGCAATAAACCCAAAAGTTCTTGAGCAGTCTTGGTGTGTATCCCGCATTTTAATAGCATAACTACCGCGTCTGCCCTTGGTATACCTCCGTGCGTATTCAATGCTCTTGAATATCAATCGGTTTTCTGAGATACTAAATTTTGTTCGCGGTTCTCTGCGAACTGGCTGGCACGCGGTCTCGTCACCCGCAGCATCCCGAGAGGGATGGTTTTCTCCTCATAAAGGCAGTGGTTCTCGCCGGAGTCCGGCGCCGAACGCCTTTGGAGCTGCAGCCATGGCCAAAAAGCCCACCCTGATTCCATCCGACTTTCCGAATCCTCACCGCCTTGCTGATGCAGAGCTGTTTCGCGAGCTGCTTGGCAATCCCGGCCGCAGCACGTTCGCCCGTTGGCTAAAGATCGGACTACTGCCTCCCCCCGACAAGAAACTTGGCACTCTTAATCGCTGGAAAGAAATTTCGATGGCCGCCGCGGTCGAAGCTTTGCCCACTATGCGAGCCGCCGGGTCGGGCAATCAGGCGGCAGCGTGATGTCTCCAATTCCGGAGGCGCTACCTGCAAATGCTTGGTCCGTCGATTCAGGGGTCGCGGCCCTGATCGTTGAGCCTTGGACACGAGACCTGGCGCGGGCGGAAAAGCGCGCGATCTGCGGCGCGAAGCGTGTTCGAATATTCGTCGATAATCGTGTCGCAGCCAGTCGATCGAGGCCAGTGCCCCTCAAGTTTGAAGATTATCCGGTCGAGACGCTGCGCTGGTGTGTGGCCCTTGCGACCAGCATCCTGCCTGGCGTCTTTGATTGCCGAAAACCTTCTCGGGCAGAAGACATCGAAGCACTGCTCAAAAAATTCGATACACCCGATATCGAAGACGAGTTTTGCGTCATCCGCGTGCTCGGCGATGACGCTTCTGGCATCGATGATTGTCGCGGCATCTATCGCGACTATGTGCCGTTTCGTCCAAAAATAGATGAGGGAAAAGTTAGCCGCGCGAAGTGACGCGGCGTCACTAAAGCCTACCTGCAGCAGCGGCCCTCGGGCCGCGGGGATTCGCAAACCCAACCGCAGCGCTCACAACGTGTCGAGCGCGACTAAACCCACCGACTGGGTCGCCGGCTTTTGCTAACAGCGAATGCGCTGAATGCAAAAAACCGGCCGGAGCTACCAACTCCGAACCGGTCGAATTTATTGCAGGTCCTCATGTTATCAATTCCGCTGAGAAACCGCAAGGTTTCAGCCGTTTCTTCGCCTACGTCGCCGTTCCCCTATAGCGAGTCATCGCCGCCCCCGCGTTCGACCGGGGGGCGCGCATGACCGCAACCGCTCGCCAAGTTTCGAAACTGGACTATGCGTTGGAAACGCTAGGCCGCGGTTTCCGTGTTTATCCGATGGAGCCGAACAGTGATCAGCCGGCGTTCCCGGAGGCCGACTGCTTCGCGACTCACGACGAAAGCCAGGTCGTCGAGTGGTGGGACGAGAATCCCGAATACAATATCGGGGTCGCAACCGACAATCTTCTTGCATTGCGCGTCAACACGGCAGCGGGCGCGGTGGAGCTTAGTCGCATATTAACGCACCCGGACACGCCGAAGACCGCACGCATACTTATCGATCGTGGCGACCTCGTTGAGCAAGAGAACTATGTGCTGTTTTTGGCGCCTAAAGGCGTCAACGTAGAGGCGCGCGTCAACATCGCGCCGGGCGTCGATTTACTCTCTTTTGCGGATGTCATCATAGGGCCAGGGTCAAAGTTTGACGGCCTGCTATGTGTCTCCAATGCGAACCCTGCGGCCCCCGCACCTTTATTTCTGATGCAGATGTGCGGCGTGCAGCTGCCGGAAAGTAATTCGATGAGCAACGTGATCCCGATGAAGAAGGTTGCCGCTGCCGATGCCGCTCCGGTGGCGCCCGCGGCAATGTCGGCGCCGATCAAAACAAAGCTCGATTGGGCTCTTGAGGCCTCGCAGCATGTGCCGGTCCACCCCTGCCGCTGGTACATTGACCCCGGCCCTGGCGCCACTCCGAAGGAACGCGAGAAGGCGGTAAGTGATGCGAAAGAGCCGCTCACCATGTGGAAGGATCTTGCCACGCAAGATCCGGAGCAAATTCAGAAATGGTGGGGCCGGTGGCCAGACGCCAACATCGGCGGGGTCACTAACCAACTCGTGGTGCTCGACGTCGACAAACGGCACGGCGGTTGCGAAACGTTTGAGTTCTTGCGGCTCGTTGAAGACTTCCCCGAGACAATGACGAGCAACACGCAGGGCGGTGGCCAACATCTATTTTACGTACTCCGCGCAGGTGAGCCACTCAAAAACGGCACACATAAGCTAGGCCCGGGCATCGATGTCAAAACCGAGGGCGGATACGTCCTGATGCCGGGCAGCACAATTGAAGGCCGCTCGTACACGCGCGCCAACGATGCGCCGATCGCATTCGCACCGGCATGGATTGTCGAGCAGTGCAAAAACGCAAGGCCGAAATCGAGTGCGGCCGGCAAACGCGTTGCGCCCGACGACGACGCAGCGCGCGAGGCAGCCGAACATTGGCTCGCAACGAAGGCGCCGCGCGCGGAATTGGGTAGTCGCGACAACACCGGGTATGTCGTTGGGACCAAGTTTGGCGACTTCGGATGCGGTTACGAAAACCAACTCGATCTCTTACTGCATTGGAACGAAACAAAATGTTCTCCGCCCCTCGACATCGGGGATCTGGAACGCCTCGCCGATTCTTCCGGTCGCAACCGGGAAAGACCGCTGGGTTGCCTCCACCCGATGGCGCCGCTTGGGTTCGAAGTCCACGAGATCGACGAGAGCAGGGCGCCATCGATCGTATCGACGCAGACATTCGGCAACGCAGGAGCGTGGGAGAATGAGCCTAACGCGATTTTTGTCGACCACCTGAAACCCGCTGACTTACCGGCCGGCGTTCTCCCTGAACTGGTGGAGCAGTTCGCCCGCGACCGCGCACGCCGACTAGGTGTGGACGCTGGCGCCCCTGCCGCTGCATTGGTGACCGCCCTCGGTTCGCTTGTGCCGGCCGGAAACCGTCTGCAGATGCGTCAGCTTGATACGGAGTGGACCGTTAAGCCGATACTGTGGACGGCCATCATCGGCCCCCCTGGCTCGAACAAGTCCGCGACCATCAACGCCGCGATGGGACCACTGCAGAAACTGCAAAGCGCGTGGCGGAAATCTTTCGCGGCAGACGAGCACAAACGCAAGCTTAACGAGACGCGACGCGCAACGGCCGAAAAGGCAAACAAGGCCAAGCCCGAAACCACCGACCAAGTTTTCGAAGGCGAAACCGACGCGGCGAAGCCGCGGTTCAGGCAAAAAATATATAATGACGCAACCACGGAGGCTTTGGCCGTTGCACTGTGTGAAAATCCGGAGGGACTGCTCTATCACGCAGACGAACTCGCGGGCTGGCTGGCCGGGATGGACGCGTATCGCACCAAAGGTGGAAAAGATCGTGCCTTCTGGCTTCAGGCGAAGGAAGGCGGTGACTTCACGGTCAACCGGAAACTGTCCGAGCGGATCTGCGTCGAAAACTGCGCGATTTCGGTCCTTGGCGGAATTCAACCCGATAAGATCAAGGCGCTAAAGCTTGGCATGTCGGACGACGGGCTGCTGCAGCGATTCACGCCCATTGTCATCCACCGGTCCGGAAATGGCGCCGACATCGCCCCCGATACCGTAACCGGCGAGCGACTGGCGAATGCCGCCAATGCGATCGCGGATGCTGCCAATGGCACGCTGTTTCGGTTTTCGCCCGAAGCCGACGCGGAGTTGCACGCGGTCGAAGCGTTCAAGGCCAAGGAGATCGCACGGCCGGACGTATCCCCCACGCTGCGCCAGTGGCTCGACAAGATGCCTAACGAGTTCGGCAGGCTTTCCCTCGTTTTCCACTTCATCGAGCACTACGGGGCCGCGCGCGCCGGCGAAGACACCCTTCCCGCCTCTGTTATCGGGCTCGACACCGCGGCGCGGGCTCGACGGTATCTGACAGAGTTCGTCTATTCCCACGCGTTGACTTTTTACCTGAAAGACCTGGGCGCCTCTACAATGGACGAGCACGCCCTTTGGATCGCCGGCTTTGTGCTGGCGCGCGGGCTACCTACCATTTCGAGCCGGGAAATCTATCGCGTCTATCCCGCGCTGAAGTCGCCCGAGAAGAGAAGCCTAATCGTGGCGACAATGCGCGTCTTGGAAATGCACGATTGGGTTAAGCCGGCCCACCTCGATCGCCATGGCATTGAGGATCGTTGGACCGTTAACCCGGCGGTGCACGATGGCCGGTTCGCAGAAATCGCGGCAACGGAGCGGAACCGACGCGATGGCGTACAAGAGCGCATCAAGCTGGGCGCAGCGGCGTGACGGGACGCAATGCTGGCATTTGTCACCGACTGTCACCGTGTGTCACCGCCTTTTCGGACGGTCGCGGTGTCACCGACTGTCACCGGTTGTCACCGTCTGTCACTTGCGCGCGTGAGAACCATAAAAGCCCTTCTTCTAATAATAGAAGCCAAGGACCCCCTGGCCTCATCTCTACTACAAACCCCTCAAGTGACAGACGGTGACAACCGGTGACAGTCTTCCACCCTCCCCGTCCTTCAAAAGGTTCCAGACGACCCGACCACCACTGGCCGATTCCACAGATGGAAAGCCGTTTCGCCGCCGGCACCAATCCAAAGCTCCAACACGAAAGGCCCACTCTATGCGGCGAAAGAACACCACCCCTGGCTCTAAATTCACTGTGCGCGGCCAAGTCTATATTCAGACCGGCGCCTTCTATCATCCGATTAGCAATGATCGCGAAGTGCGCGTCCTAGAGCTCGACACCACCTGTCCGGAATGTTCGCAGACATTTCAGACCACGGCATCGATGCGCCAAATTAGCACCCGCCAGTTGGTGCGTCGCTGCCCCGAGTGCCGAAAGATTCACAGCGGCCCTGTGCCGATCGTGACACCTAGAGCGCAAAGGGCCAGAAAGAGCACACTTGGCCGAACGGTTGGAAAGCCGTCGCCACGCCTCCGGGCCGTCCCTGCTGTCGCGAAACCGAAAGCGCAGGCGAGAATATCAATTTGTGCCGACGAACAGCAGGCTATCCCGTTCAAGTAGTGAAGCAGCGATCACCCTTTGCCACCGTTTCTGTCGACATTTGCTCACGCGCGCGGCGCGCATAGCGAACCTTAAGGAGCCGCACGTGCCGGCTTTCAAGATCGACCCCATCGCGATATGGGACACCGTTCGGCGGCTTCTCGACGAGAACGATCATAGCTGGCGGTTCACAAAGAGAGGCGACAAGCGCCCGTGGTGCGACATCGAGGCTTCACTGACGAACAAACGTCGGGTTCGAGCCGCGAAGCAACAAGCCGCGATCGCGCGCACTCTTGCCGCCTCCCGCGTGCGCAATCTGTGCCGGGCCAAGCCCGGCCAGTCCATTGCGGATCGAATGCTGAGGGTGATGCGGCCAGGTGAATGGTACGGCATGGGCGACATCGCCAGGTTGGCTGGCGTCGATCGCAGCGCCCGCGGCAAGGTGCATCAGGTCCTGTTGCGCCGCGGCTGGATTGAGAGAGCAGCAAACCCCGCATTTCGTGGGCAGCTGGATCCCTGGGCAATCCAACGGGGCGGCGAGCCCGAACCGTTGCACCTATATCGGCTGACTGAATTGGGCCTGAAGATGAAAACGGCGTTGCCGGCGGAATAGTTGCCAGCTGCGCCACGCAAACGCACGTGAACGTTCGAAAATGCGCCGGCGAATAAAAGCTGGTCATTGCAACCGCGGCGTGTTCGTCCGAGAGTGGCGCTTCCCGCTTACGCAAGCGAAGGGGTGACCGTTATGTCGGAAGCCGTTGGTTGGACACTGTTTGCGTTTTTCATCATGCTGCCTTTGGTGACTCTAGCTCTCAAAGCGGCGTGGTGGGCGTTCCGGATGGTGTTCTGGCTTTGCATCATCGGGATATCGATCGCCGGCGCCGCTTGGCGCGGCGAGATCCGCTAGACACACCAGCGCGTAGAAAACCCGCCGCACCTTTTGGCGCGACGGGTTGACGGAGGGACCGCGACTATTCAGACTTTCCGTTGCCGTTTGCGCGGCTTCGGCGCGTCATCGATACCGGCGCCGTTGTCCTCCAATATCAGTTGCGCGATTTTCATGCCGACCGCGGCAGAAACGTTCGCGTCAATGATGATTCTGTCTCCGATATGCACCATGTCGAAATAGGGCACGTTCTCCGAGTCCTTCTCTGGCGTGTCGAGTGTTTGAGCTGAGGCTGGGCATTTGAACGGGATAACGTTTGTCATTTGATATGCCTTTCCGCTTTTCAGGCGGTTGAGAGTTCAGCTTCCCCGGCGTGAAAAAGACCAGGCATAGATTGGTCCGCAACGTGCCTTTAGGCTCTCGCCCTGGACATACGCACGCGCCACCGGGGTACTGGTTACTGAGATCGCTATGCACTCGACAGGTTTTCCGCCTGTGAGGGGAGAATGCGCGCCGAATCCACGGTTGTCAACGTAAGCTATTGATTTAATTGATCTTCTCTCAGTTCTCTACAGACCTCTACAGGCAGAATTCGATAAAACTCAAGCGCTTGATCGCGTTTTGCTGCCCGCCAATTATTTTCGCAAACACGACACGAGAGACACCGACCGACGCCATCGCCGTCATGCTCGCGCTTGCCCATACGAAAAACCCTGCGCGTTTCCGCAGTCGCCGGCCTTGTGTTTGCTCGCGAATATCGAACGAGAATGTCTATACCGAAAACACTTGTTTTTCGTATGGACAAAACATAATGCTTGCCGTCTGACGCAACGGAGGCAGGGACATGAAGAAAGTCGCGATCTATTTGCGCGTGAGCACTGGCAGCCAAACGACAGATAACCAGCGCCGCGAGCTGGAAGCGGTCGCCGCGCGATCGGGCTGGCAAATTGTGAAGGTTTACGAAGATGCCGGCATCAGCGGCGCCAAGGGTCGCGACAAGCGCCCGGGCCTGGATGCGCTGATGAAGGCAGTGAACGCCAAAGAATTCCAGATGGTGGCAGCTTGGTCCGTCGACCGATTGGGGCGTTCGCTCACGGATCTACTGGCGATCCTGCAGGCGTTGCGTGACAAGGGCGTCGATTTGTTTCTGCATCAGCAAGGCTTGGACACGTCGACCACGGCCGGCCGTGCGATGTTTCAAATGCTTGGAGTGTTTGCCGAGTTCGAACGCGGCATCATCCGCGAAAGGGTCAACGCCGGCCTAGCGCGGGCTAGGGAGAAGGGCACGACGCTCGGCCGCCCTCGCACGGCGCCGGCGATCGAGAAGCGCATACGTGGCCTCCGCGTCAAAGGCATGGGCGTTCTCAAGATCGGTCGCACGTTGCGCGTCGGCACCAGCGTCGTGCAGCGCGTGGTGTCGGCGATGTAATGCCGTTGAGCACTAGCCCGGCGCGTCGAGGTGACCGGGGGCACCCAACCCCCCGGCACACCCCCCGCTCGTCAAGCCAAAGAGGCCGTATCGTGCTTCCGCTAGTGCACGATTTTTTGAAATCTAGGGTCTCACGGCATTCGACGTGCGGCCCGATCGTGCCGGTGCCGCGAGGACGTTAGGTTTGGTTACTGATCTATTGGATCGAGCCTATACATTTCAAACTGCGAGGCGTTCCAACGGAATACTCAGCTTTAATCTGAGGCCATTCCGCCGCCAGTCGTGCTCGATCTTGCCCTCTAACTCACCGGTAACACTGCGCTCGGTAAGAACACTGCCAAAGCCACGAGCCTGCGGTGTCACGTCGATCACCGGGCCTCCGCTCTCGTCCCAGTCAAGATGGAAGTCGGCATCGCTCGCGTCCCATGTAACGTTGATCGATCCGTTCGGGCGAGACAGTGCCCCGTACTTAACCGCGTTCGTCGCAGTCTCATGCAACGCGAGGGCAAGGCCCGTTACGGCCTTCGCCCCGACAGGCACATTTGGACCGTTTAGTATGATGCGTTGGGACGAGCCGTCTTCATAGGGCTGCAAGACTGTGCGGATCAGCGCATCCACCGTCGTCTGCTTGCTTTCGTGTTCCGTACCCATAATGCCGGGTCGAATAAGGTCCTTGGCCCGTAACAGCGCATCCAGCCGACCACGAAGAGCTTGGGCCATCTCTTTGGGGGTGCGGGCAGAACGGGCACTCAGGCTAATCATTGAATGGAAGTTGGCAAAAATGTTTTTAACGCGATGGTCGGCCTCCCGCGCAAGCAGCCGTTGACGCTCTTGCGCATTCTTCTGATCGGTTACGTCCACCACCACGCCGACGAAGCGAACCGGCTTTTCATCCTCGCCATACAGGCACTCGCCTCGCGCCTCGACCCAGCGGATTTTTCCGTCCTTTTGTAATAGCCGGTATTCTTGGACATACTTCTCTCCGGTGGCGACGGCGTGGTTTACTGCGTTCGCGATCCGCTCTGCGTCCTCGGGATGGATGCCAGCAAGGTAGTCCACCAAAGGTGCGCCCAAGTCTCCTTTGGCAGGGTCGACCGAGAACATTTCTGCAAAGCGGGCATCGGAATAGAAAATGTCGGACTGCACATGCCAGTCGAATGTGCCCACCATTCCAGAGGCGTTGAGGGCTTGACGAAGCCGCTCCTCGGTTTTCGCTAATGCCCGCTCCGTCAGAACCCGCTGGGTCGTCTCCACGACAATGGCGAGGACGCCTGCGGGATGGCCGCTCTCGCCAAGCACGGGGCTGTAATCGAGGTTCATCCAGACCTGCTCGGGAAAGCCTTTACGGTGAAGCGTGAGTTCTTGGTCGCGGTAGGAGAGCGTACCTCCGCTCAAGCCTACCTTCATTACGTTGTCGTTGAAGTCGGCGACCTCAGGCCAGCCCTCTCTCACTTTCGATCCGAACAGGAGGGGATGGCGTCCTTCTGCAAAGACCGAGTAAGCATCATTGTAGATCATGATGCCGTCCGATCCCCACAGGAGCACGATGGGGACTGGCGAGCGCAGCAGTATTCCCACCGTGGTTTTCAGGCTTCGCGGCCACCCGGAGATCGGCCCCAAGCCTGTGTCGGACCAGTCGCGGAGACGGATGAGTGCGCCCATCTCGCCCCCGCCGAAAGGAAAGCTATCGTTGTTCCCGGAACTTGCCATGCGGCGTGGATACTCGACCAAAACGCATTTTTGTACCGTGAGGACCTATGGCATACAAGTATGAGGGGCGGTCGTATTTGCTGACGACATTGGACCTTTATCGGCGCGTTGAACGTCTCAATTTGGTAGCTCTCCAATCAATCCGCCACCAGCAAGTGACTTCGCCGAGCCGGTGGAATTACTTTTTCTCCCCGGTACCGGTGCCGGTAGTTGTACCTGGGGCGGTATTTATACCTGTGCGCCGCTCTTCACGCCGCTCTGTGCGCGCCGTGCGCCGCTCCTGACGCCGCTCTGTGCGCGCTATGCGCCGCTCCTGACGCCGCTCTGTGCGCGCCATGCGCCGCGCCTGACGCCGCTCCACGCCAGCGGTCGGAGCCGCAGCGGTCGGAGCCGCAGTGGTCTGAGCCTCAGCATCGGATACTGCAAGGCCGAACGCCGCCGCTAATCCCATCAGTGAAAGCGCCTTTCGGCGAGAGATCATTTCCGACTTGATGATTGCACTCATGTCAAACCTCTCTGACTAGATGAACCACCTGCCAATGCACCAAATTCCAAAGTGCTTACGTTTGATCCAAATCAACAGGGCGGACCGCCTACCTAAGCTGCGCTGAAGGCATTAGATGTTCCGGCCCTGTGCGAGGCAGCGAGGATCACCCCCTCCTTCCATGCGTCCAGGTCTCATTTGGGTCTTGGCTGTGTGAAAACGCGAAGACGCTCAATCGCGATAGAAGAAGTTATTCGTCCAAGACCGCTTTGGGCCTTCAATTCGCGAGCGCATTCAACTTAGAAATAAGCCGAAGTCACAGCCCAGCGTCGTCATGTCCACTTTTCCCAAGAGCAGACATCGCGAGCGCGGCCGGACATGTCGGTTAAGTGCCAAATTCGGTCGAGCGGCCCCGGAGTATCTACCTTCTTTCGCCACATCGGCTCTTGCACGCGGTTGCCTCAGTAGTGCATTGTGCAACGCACGCTCCGGACAAGCCGCAATTCAACGCGCAAGTGTAGTTGGCTGAGTCGCAAGTTGCGACGCACGCCGTCGGCACTTCCCTTTGCGTCAGTTGACGCTTTTCGAGCACAGAAGTGGTGTTGCCTGAGACTGTTCCCGACAGGAACACGAACAGCACCAGCGTTAGTGTTCTCATGAAAGGCTCCTGGACATGATGCGGTGACTAAACCGTCCGTCGACGCATTCGCCTTCGCACTCCGATTCTTGCTTTCAAATCGGAGCTCATTGGACGCGATGAGACGGAATGGCAAGCGCGAGCGGATTGGCGGCGCAGGCATTCGCTACGATGCGAGCAGCGACCTGGGGATAGGCGGCGTTGATCAGGCGACCCACCTGCATGCAGCTCCTGGTTTTTCCGAACGGAATTGAACGAAGCGCGTTCCATACACGACGCTGAATCGGAGTACCGCGAATATCGAGCGGGAGATCGAGTCCCTCGGAGGGCTTGTCTGCGTACCGCGCCACCGTCGCTAAGTCGTCGCGAACCATCAACTCGTTCGGAACGAGCGTGGAATGCGGGAAGCGTCTCGCAAGATCATCTTCCAGTGCGCGAGCGTCATCACCGAGCAGGATCGCACAAACACCCTTCGTGCTGCGTGCGGTCAGAATCGTGCCGAGCGCGCAGCCGCAGGTCGCATAGAAAAGAACGTCGGCAGTGACGGTGGCCAGGTCAGCCGACGGCTCAGCGTGTGTCATGAGATCCATGGATCGCCTCCATCTGTCCTCATGACCGAACGTACGTGCAAACGCGCTACGCCAAACTCCGATTCTTGCTTCCAAATCGGAACTCATCGCCTTGTGGTCGCGCCCAATGACGGTGCGATCAAGTTAGACCCCGCCCGCCCGCGATACTTTTACTCGCGCATGAGGTTATCGAGCAACCGCCACGCCGCCTTTGTGTAGAAAACTGACGTTGATGTGTTGCGCCGGAATGGTCCGCTCTGGGTCCAAAAGCGGAAGTGTTTCAGCCCGGACGACATGTCGGTTCTACTCTCAAGAGCGGACCTCGCCATTTAGTTCTGCCGGCTGAGATGTCCGCTACGTAATTCAAAGGCGGGCATCGAACGCATTCCGCAGAAAGGCGCAGCAACGATTGCCTCTCAGACCCCTTTAGGGTACTATCTACCCCTTGGCTGATTTAGTCGCGTCGCCGGCGGCGTACCTCAAAAATTGAGGATGCCCCGTGCCGCAGCCGCCTTCGTACGATTGCGCTTTCAGCTTCTCAAACTTCCAAACCCAGAACCCGTTTACGGCGTTGCAGCCGAGGACGCTATTCGTGCTTACACGGTAACGGCCAATCGACGCCGCATCCGACAATCGCAACAACCAGAGGCACTAACGAAAATGGCTGACATGTTCACGCACAACGCTCCCGACTACGGCGAAGAGGGAGACGGCGTCACGGGTCCTTCAGGCACGTCGATCGCGGACCGGCTTCGCCGCGTAGCGCTAATGGCCTACATGAAGAACCAGCGCATTTGGCAAGATCCCTTGCACACGCTCTTTCCAATGCTTTCCCCGACGGGCGCAACTGGCGGGCACCGCATCGGAACCGGAATCCTGGCCCGAAATAACGTAGGCGGGGATTGGTCGAACCTTGCGGGCCAGTACGTCGGTCAGAATGATATGGACGCGCACAAGACGATCCCCGGTTATATCCCACGCCAGGACTGGCAAAATGCAATCCAGAAAGATCCCTTGGCGGATTTGTTGGGGCCGATGCAGAAGCCGCAGCCGAAACAACCTGAGCCGACATCGGGCTTCTGATCGCCAAAGGTAGCAACTTCGCCGAACTCACGATGATTGCCAGCCATTGTGTGAATTGCGGCACATCTTCCAGCGGCCGAATCGGCCTAACGTCGCGATGCCGTCATCACGGCACCCCCCCTAACTTGGCACCCGTCGCGATTGGCGGGCCTCTTTTGCAACGCCCATCCAGGCGGCTTTCGCACACTCCAAGGCGGCGTTAAGCTGCGTCCATGTCAGAGATCGATTTTCAGTACGACCTTGATGAGATCGTAAAAATGGACGGCGTTGGCTTGGTGACGCTCCGGTCAGCCTTGGGACGGATGCCAGATCGTGTCGGCCCGCTCGGTGTCCTCTATCGAGCAACCCTCGTTTTTCGACGCAGCGCAAATCCAGTCGCTGCTGAACCGGCACAAGAAAGAGATCGAGGCCGGCAACCCGCCCGGTCACCGCGCAGCGGACGAGCACGATTTTTAAACTGAGCCGGCGTAGCCGCCCAAAACCGGATTCCCTTCGCGCGCGCAGTATTAGCAATCAGTCCCTGCGTGAACCCGCGGTAGCAAAGTTGAACGCCCTAGTTTAGGCGGTCCATCTCACTAAAAGCCTTGTCGTATTCCAGATCGCCGAAGCGTATTCCGCTGACCTCTGCCAGCATGTCGGCATCATTGTCCCAGATGCAGAAGCGGTCATCCAACTGCTTTTTGATTGTGTATCGTAGCCGCACTTCGCCCACCTTACGAACGGTCGAGGGCGCTCTTGCCGCGGTGGCTGTTGGCGCGGGAGCCGCGCTCGCCAACTGTTCGTCGAATAGTCGCGTGACTAGCCCGTGGAGCGGGCCGAGATCAGGGTTTCCTGTTGCAGCAAATGTGTCGTGAGCGTGCTGAAGGTGAATGCAGTATTCGTCTCGCTCACGCCGAATAAGTTCAGGCAAAATCATTTGGCCTGGTGGCCAACCACCCGACTTCAAGCAAAGGACGAAATAACATGCCGCCCGAGCGGTGCGCCCATTCCCATTGATGAAAGGATGTATGTTGTTGAGGCGCCACAGAACCAACGTCGCCAAGACGATCGCATCTAACTGCTCCCAGCTGCGGTTCACCACGTTGACGAAGTCGTCCATCAACGCAGGTACTCGGTAGTGCGCAGGAGGCAGGTGCGCTCCTACAGTCACCGGGCATGGCCTGTATTCGCCGGGATCTGTGTGCAGGCAGGTTATGGCCTGGAAGTTGAAGGCCTTGATCACATGCTGAGAAAGAAAAGGCCTCCCTATATCAAGGGAGGCCTGCACAATCGAGCCAAGGAAATCGTATTGTCGATTTCCGTTCGCGACCTCAAGAGCTTGATAGACCGGATGGTCTTCTCTACCCGTGAGCTCGAATACAATCACTTTTGTGCCTTGCGACCCTCATGATTATCGAGGATCTCTTCAACCTTAGCTCTAGTCATGTGACTCTTGGTGTCCAGACTGCCCATGATGAAGGAGATTCGCTGGTGATGAATTTCCTGAGCGGTCGTGGGCGTCCGCATTGCTATTTCGAGAGCCTTTAGCGTCGATTCTTTCGTCTTGAGGTTGGTCATTGTAATATCCTTTCGGAATCTTGTCGGCCCTATTCCGAACGGCCACGTACACGTACGTACATGATGCAGCCTGGGCTGTACCTTGTCACGCGGCAAATTCCATCATCCGCTGCGTTTTTCACTTGGCAGATAGGGCTTCTTTAACCTGCCGCTACTCCGATTCTCGTGAGGCCTTCTATGTCCGGACCAATGCCGTGGCAAGAACCCGCTGTAGACGACCAAAGTTCCACCCCCAATCCCTAGCGGCTTCCCCCCGCGCCCGATCGGCACCGTGGAGGCAACGGCTATTGTAGCCGCGCGAGCCCAGTTTCAATCTCGCTCAGATCGCTATCGATCAGAGAGATAGAGTCCCTGACGCCCGGCCAACTACTGTCACTAGCCTGAAGCTTGGCGCGCAACATCTGTCGATGTACGCGGAGGTCTTCGATCGCCTGGCGATCTTTGAGGCGCACAAAACTGTCGACGATAAACTTGACGGCTTCCGACATTATTCACTCCAGTCACTGCGCCCCAAAAAACGTTCTCGAAATTTTACGTGGAACTCAAGAGGCAGTGGCCGTGATTTCCCCAGCCACGATTTATAGCGGCTTTCGGATTATCCGAACTTGCGGAATTATGGGGGATGCCATGGCGCCGCAAACCGGCTGGGTTCCTGAGATATCTGACCGGCCCTGCGCGGAGCGAGAGCGGCGCGGTCTGGGTCTATTGCGTCGGTGCAGAAGGCTACCGCTGCCATCATAGCAAACGACTAAAGACCGCTGATCTTCCCGATTGGGATCTGTACGACATCTCCGCGCACCTGAAGTGTACGAAATGTGGTGCAGTTGGCTGGGTGGACGTCAGACCTGAACACCCGCCGGCCAGAATGGGTTCTAACGCGTGGTAACCCGCAACGCTGAGCGCGTGAACCTTTTCGCGTCTGGCCCGTACCTATTCACAGGCTAGGGATTAACCGGCTCAGCTTTCGAAAGCAGCGCATCTGGGCACCGTTTCAAGCTCAGGGGCGCTGTTCCTTTAAGTGGCCCGCGGAGCGCCCGGAATGCCGTGCCCGCTCTGCAACGCCGCCTGGCTTTGTCGAAGACGGGAGCGCATGACCCGCAAGCCGCTCGATCTGCCGCCCGCCGTCGCCCGCGCCTTCGTCAAGGACATGCGCGCGTTCTTCGCCGAGGAAGACAAACACAAACAAGATGCGATCGCGGTGCGCCAGCTCAATGCGCTTAGGGAGCACCAGGGGCCGCGCGAGAAGCCGCTACGTCTCAGCGACGTCAAACAGATGTTCGTCGAAATGAAGGGTATCGTCGGCTAAACGCGGCCGCCAACTGAAGCGGCCTTATTCGCCGATCTGGTCAAAATTGACCATGCTGCAATTAGGGAGCGGTGCCATATTTTGATGATGGCTCCCATGCTCACCAGTGAAGAGTTCGTGTCCCTGCTTAAGGTCGCCAATACGAGCGCCGTGCTCGAACCTCCCGCAGTAATCCCCGCTGAACATAGTGCCCGGCTAATCGAGCTAGGTTACATGGCGGACCTGGATGGAAGGCTCCGGATGACTTCCGTTGGCAGGCAGATAATCGCGGCGGAAGAAAACCAAAACAGGCCCGTGCCCAAAGCGGTCAACTGAGGGGCGCCCTTACTCTGCGTCGGGGGATTTGGACCTGCCTAGCTCACCGGCAAGCCAGCCTGCTGCATAAGGACTCTGAAGGGGGTCTGGGCCTTCGCAATCCAAGCACTGGAATCTGCGCGGACCGTCACCGCCAGGTGGCAACGCGAAAGTCAGATACGCCCCACAATCGGGGCAAGTCGGTCGTTTGGCTTGGCCCATGGAACAAATTTTGACGGTGTGAAAATTCAAAGTCAATTAAATTTGGCCACTAACAACTTCAAACAAGGCCATTCGCAAATGCGAGATGGGCGCCGGCACAACCTCACCGTGGTTCTACGGAAATCCTCGTCTCCTGTGGAAAGCTATAGGATTGCTCTTGCCGGGGCTGAGATTTCATCCCGAACAAATTAAACCGGCCATTGGGGTCGCGCTAATGCGGCCCTTTTTGATTTTCGAGAGCTAATTTCCGCATGGCGACTTGCATGCGCTGTTTTGGATGCCGATGGGTTTGCGAGGCTCATCCCCACATGGCGTGGGAAGGCGATTATGCCTGCGGCTGCGGCGCGCCCGGAATGCCGTGCCCGGTCTGCAACGCCAGCGATGGAGTTGATCCGCCGAAGATGCCGCCCGGTTTTATCGAAGACGAGAACGCATGATACCCAAAACCGGCGTGTTTCGCGCGCCGGGCTAAACTATCGGCCCTCGCATGCTCATCGTTATTTGCCCTTCTTTTTGGGCTTGTGCTTCGCCTGTGCCAGGGCTGATGCGATCGGTCCTCGATCTCTCTTTGGCGTGCGCTTATCTCGCAGATCTTTCCCGGCTTGGCTCGCCTCTTTTCTCGATGTCACCATTATCGTCACCCTCCAAGGTTGAAGCTTGGATTGAGGACCCGGTCGCCAGCAATCGCAAGAGACGTTCTGAGTTATCCCCGGCGGTTCGCCTACTTCTCCACACTGGCGATCCGCTATAGGTCCGTCTGTTTCAGGCGTAATCCGTAGCGGCTTTCCCCGAAAATTAGTTAATCGACCCTGTGGCTCACTAAATTCAGGCGTAACATAATTCCCAATTCGCAGGCGGTTCGCATGCCCGGCCAATACATCTGGCACATCAAAGTTCGCAGTATCGGTCAAGCCGATTACGAGATAGCCGAGATCGACCTCAACCGGCGGCACGCGCCCGTGCAGGGCGAATTAATCGACGTCGTTGTAAAGCGCAAAAGTGTCCGGGCCAAAATCGTCTCGTCCAAGGAGTCCGCCTCCGGCTCCAAGGTGACATATGTGGTCCTCGCAGCTGAGGCTGACGACGGCAATCCGCCAGGCCATCGCGAAGCCACGGAAAAAGATTTTGAGCGATGATCACCGCTGGCGATATCGTATCATGGCTCTTGCAGACGGCGATCGCCACCGGCGTCGCCACAACTGCGTTCTTTGTTCTTCTGCCGACAAAATTCGGTGAGAAATATCTCAGCTTTCATTTCGATCGAAAGCTCGCGGATCTGAAGGATGCTCAGAATCAGAAGATCGAAGGCCTCAAAGAGCAGTTGAACCACCTCGGCGATCGAGGAAAAAGATCCAACGAGCGTGAGTATGAAGCCCTCTCAGATATATGGGGCCAATTCGTCGACGCGTTTGATTCAACTGAGCGGTGTGTAACCCAGTTTATTGAACACCCGGATTTTGATCGCTTGAGCGCCGAAGAGATCGACACTTTTTTAAACGCAACCGACTTCAATGAAGATCAGAAACGAGAGTTCAGATCGTCTTCGGACAAAAACAAGCTCTACACTAGGACCCTCGCGTGGAAGAATATAGCCAAGGCTCATAACCAAATTTTTGAGGTGCGTATCGCTTTGAAAAAGCGCGGAATTTTTGTTCCCGAAGATCTCCGCCGTATCTATGAAGAGGCAATTGAGTTTTGCTCGAAAGCTGAGATCCATGAATTCGTCAGATTTCGAAACCCCGATAGTGGGTTGGGGCACGACACGCCTCTCAAGTTCTTTGAAGGTAAAGAGGCTACGTTCAAGCGTGTGATGGACGCGACGAGCGCTCGGCTTCTGCGCACCGGGTCGCCGGCCGAGGGCTGACATGATAAAACAGCCGATCGTCAAACCGCCGGAACGCGAATGCCCGCAATGCAAGGGCACCGGCTTTGCGATAGTAAACCAGCCGGACCGCGCCGGCGTCAGGATTTACCCGGAGCGGTGCGAGAAATGTCTCGGCAAGGGGCGGATTGCTGCCGGCTGAGATGCGCTTCGCGCGCCCCTCACTTCACCTTCAAATTTCCGGCAAATTCCTTGCCGCGCTCGCTGACGATGTCGTAGCTCACCTTGGCGCCCTCATTGAGGCTGCTTAGGCCGGCCTTCTCCACGGCGGAGATGTGCACAAACACATCCTTGCCACCGCCGTCGGGTTGAATAAATCCGAAACCCTTTGTCGAGTTGAACCACTTCACTGTACCTGTAGCCACGTCCGCACTCCCTTTTGAGCCGATTCGCCTATTAGAGCGGCGAACGCCGGAACCGGCAAGGAAAAGCGGCCGAGCTGGCGGCCCCGCGAGTTCGTCGCGGACATGCAAGCCTTCTTGGCCGACGATCAAGCGATGAGATCGCAGTGCGGCAGCGTGACGAGCCGCCGCCCTTCGGGGGAGTTTGCTGGAACGAAAGTCGCCTCTTCGGGATTCGTCATCCCAGGAGGCCAAAATGTTGGTAACGAAAAAGCCGCGACCAGCCATACGATCCTTGGAGGGATGGGCCGTCGGCGTGTTGCTGGAGGCGGGCGCCATTCGCGAATGCGAGGAGCACGGCTGGATGCGGGACCGCGCCGATCCGCACGCGCGAGAGCGCGCCTTCGACATCGCCCGCCAAGATCCGCCGCTCGGCGTCTCGCGGCAGGCTGCAACTGTCGTGATCGCGGAAGTGCTGGATTCGATCGGCGATACCTGTCCCGAGTGCCCGCCAGAGGACTAGGCTGACTTCCGACGCGGCCTGGCCGCCGGCTTCTTCGCTGCTGTCTCAGTCACCGACTTCTTGCCAGTGATCGGCATCAGCATCTCTTTCTGGCCGGCCGCCGCTTTGCGCGGTTTCTTGGCCGATTTCTTCGAGCCCTTGGTCTCCGCCGCAGCGCCGCCGACGCTTCGCCGTAGCGCCTCCATCAGGTCGACGACGTTCTCTCCGCGGGGGCGCTCCTTCGGCGTGATTGGCTTCCCGGCGCGCTTCTGATTGATGAGGTCAATTAGAGCAGTTTCATATTGATCCTCGAACTTTTCCGGTTCGAAGCGCCCGGTCTTTTGGTTGACGATATGCTTGGCGAGATCGAGCATGTCCTTCGTAACTTTGACGTCTTGGATCTCGTCGAAATACTCGTCTTCCGAGCGGACCTCGTATGGATATCGCAGCAGCATCCCCATCAGTCCTTTGTCCAGTGGTTCAAGCGCAATGATGTGCTCGCGGTTGGTCAGCACTACGCGTCCAATCGCAACCTTATTCATCTCCCGGATGGTTTCCCGGATGACAGCGAATGCGTCGTGCCCGACTTTGCCGTCGGGGCGCAGATAATATGGCCGGATGAGATATCTCGGATCGATCTCGCTGCGATCGACGAACTCGTCGATATCGATCGTCCTCGTCGACTCCAACGCGACGTTTTCGAGCTCGTCTTTCGTCACCTCGATGAAGGTATCGGTATCGACTTTGTAGCCCTTGACGATGTCCTCGTTTGGGACCTCTTCTCCAGTGTCGGCGTCGACCTTGGCATACTTGATGCGATGGCCGGTTTGTCGGTTGAGTTGGTTGAATGAAATCTTCTCGCTGTCTGAAGTGGCGGGATACAGCGCAACGGGACAAGTGACGAGTGAAAGGCGCAAAAAGCCTTTCCAGTTCGCGCGCGGGGCCATGGGTACGCATTACTCCGAAAAGAGGCGGTTCGGACTCAAGACGAATGGGGATCGCCGGTTCCGACAGATTTTCTAGCCGTCGAGCGATTTATTTGCTTACAGAGGCGCGACAGAACGAACGAAGAACCAAATGTGCAACCTCGCGGCGCCGCAGTCGCGAACCGTGAAAGGAGCCCGAGATTGGCAACTACGCCAACTTCGCCGAGGCCAAGGCGGCCGTTCTGAAATTCGGTGCCCCTGGGCGCCTCATGGGCGGTCCCTCAGTTTCTGGCTTTACTTCCCGCCGGGGGATCTAGCTGGGAACGGTCGCTGCGGCACTGTGTTGTCCCGGCGTAGGCGACAAGCCTCACCGACTTGGCGGCTTCGGCGCCGTCAACGTACCCTCGACAGTGATGAAAAAGAACGAGTTTGCTCTGGTCATAGGCTACCTCACCGCACTCACGGCGCTGTTCTGGCTTGCCTATCTGATCGGTGCGCACGTCGGCCACACACACGTCGCGTAACGTACCGGCAAAGGCGTCGTCAGGCGGCTTGTTTGATGCGCTTGGCTCCAATCGAACCGCCGTTCGTTTTGTTCCTAGGCGAGCGCGCGATAGACCGACGCCCGGCTAATACCGAGGCCACGCGCAATGTCAGAGGGACCCGCACCATCCGCCTTCAGTTGACGCACCCGCGTGGCATCTATGGACGCGGGGCGGCCCTTGTAGACGCCAGCCTGTTTTGCCTTGGCGATGCCTTCTAACTGGCGCTCGCGGCGAAGGTTGGTTTCGAACTCAGCGAACACGCCAAGCATATCGAGGAAGCATTTGCCGGCGGCGGTGCTGGTATCGATCGGCTGCTCGGTGGCCTTCAGCGCGGCGCCTTTGGCCTTCACGGAACGGACGATGTCCTGCAGGTCGCCGATGCTGCGAGCGAGGCGATCGATCCGCGTCACCATCAGCACGTCACCCTGGCGCAAGAACTCCAGCACGGTGCCAAGCTCATCGCGGCCGGCGGTTGTGGTGCCGCTGCGCTTCTCAGAGCGGATAACCTCGCAACCGGCGGCCTTCAGTGCCGCCTCCTGAATATCGAGATCCTGGTCTGTGGTGCTGACGCGGGCGTAGCCGATGACTGTCATGGGGCGCTCCATTGTCTCGTTTCGGCATGAAAAGGGCCCGACGCCATGCCCGCGCCGAGCCAAAGTCACTTCTGGAGGAATCGTAAATATGGGGCCCACGATCCCGCGCTCATTGTGCATGTCGGGGGCGCCGGTGCAAAAGAAAAAAGCCCGGCGCTGAGGGGCGCCGGGTCGAGTTGGTACAGGTCTTGCGGTGGGCAACGAGCCATGCCGGGAACCGTTACCCGAAACATCAACCCAGATTGCGGGGGAGCGTTCCAGTGGGGCGGGACCGGCGACACGGCGGGGCTAAGGGCTTAGGGGACCATGCCCTTGTCGCGGCCCGCCCCAAAAACACGCCGGCGGGAGGCGCGGCGTTCCAACGGTGGAGCGGGGCGCGCCCATTGCTTTGGAACGAAGTTGGTCAGCAGGAATCGATTCAGTGACCCGGCATCCGCCCCATGCCGGCGTCGCGTCCCTCACAGCGGGACAGGCCTCGGCGCTCCCCCCAGCGCTGGGGCCGCGCCGAATCTATCCATCACAACCAACCAGGCCGCGATCGCCGCACTCTTCCGGGTCGTCAATCGATACGTCGGCAACCTTGCGCCGATGCCGGGCGTCTTTCCCGACTACCTTGCCCCGGTGATCCGCAAAACCGACTCCGGCACCGAACTGGCACTGATGCGCTGGGGCATGCCGCCTCCGCCGCGAACCGGCGGCCCTCCGGTTACCAACATTCGCAACACCTCATCGCCGCACTGGCGCGGCTGGCTCAAGCCGGACAACCGGTGCCTTGTGCCATTCAACAGCTTCGCTGAATACGCGCCAGAGCCGAACCCGGAGACGAAGAAGAAGGATGTTGTTTGGTTCGCCTTGAACGACGACCGGCCGCTGACGGCATTCGCCGGCATCTGGACGACGTTCAACGGTGATCGCGGCACCAAGTCGAAGCCGGTGCCGGGACCGCATCAGGTCTACGGCTTCCTAACGACGTCGCCGAATGCTGTCGTCGAGCCGATCCATCCCAAGGCGATGCCGGTGATCTTAACGACCGACGAGGAACGCGATGTGTGGATGCGCGCGCCGTGGGACGAGGCGAAGGCGCTGCAGCGGCCCCTACCCGACGATGCGCTAAAGATCGTCCGGCGCAGCGCGGATAAAGAGGACGTTCTGGCCGCATGAAGAAGTACGTTGAAGCCAGTTTGTTGTCTGATCCGGAAACGGCAGCCCGCAAGCTCATCGAGATCGCCAGCGGCGTCGAAGCCGTTCAGGATGGTCGCATCTACATCGAGCGGATCAACGGCCCGTTTCTCTTCGAGATCAAAGGCACGCCCGCGCAGTACAGCGCCGGGCTGAAGCATGCCATCGAGCACGGCTGGATCGAGATGCACAGAAGCGGAACCTTCGTCCGGTTCACGCAAGCAGGGGCGGACCTGTTCGCATGAACCGATATCGGCCGCCGAACAATCATCTGCGTGGTGGCGATCGTCGCGCTCGCCGTCGTCTGGAATGTCGTCGGTCGACAACCGCATGGCGAAGGGCTGGAGCCAGGGATCCGGAACGCCGACAACGGCACCGAGCTTGCGATGATACGATGGGGGACGCCGCGGACCCGCGGACCGCCCGTTACCAAAATCCGTAACACCTGTCACCGCACTGGCGCGGTTGGCTCAAACCCGAGAACCGCTGCCTCGTTCCCTTCAACAGCTTCGCCGACTGGCAGGGGCCGTTGTTTGAGCGGACGTAGATCCCTACACCGGAACGAGTCCGATGCAGGGTTGAGAAAGTCTGTTAGTTCGATGCCGACCGACGCTCTCACCATTCGTAGCGGAGCGGCGGCGATCTGTCTGGTCAAGATTGCATACCTGCGCGATGGCAAAAGTTTAGCGTTTTGCTGTATCTTGTTAGGCGCGGATGAAGTCGAGGAGGTCCTGGTTGATTACGTCGGCGTTGGTGGTGAGCATGCCGTGTGGAAACCCGGGGTAGGTCTTCAGAGTGCCACGCTTGAGTAGCTTGATCGATAGCAGCGCTGCGTCCTTGTAGGGAACGATCTGGTCGTCTTCCCCGTGCATGACGAGGGTGGGGACCTCGATATTCTTGAGGTCTTCGGTCTGGTCGGTCTCGGAAAAGGCCTTGATACCGTCGTAATGAGCTTTCGCGCTGCCCATCATGCCTTGCCGCCACCAGTTCTCGATCACGCCTTCCAGCTGCTTCGCGCCGGGTCGATTGAAACCGTAGAACGGCCCTGCGGGGACGTCGCGGAAGAATTGAGCGCGGTTTGCCGCCAATCCTTTGCGGAGACCGTCGAAGACATCGATGGACAATCCGTCTGGGTTGCTCTCCGTCTTCACCATGATCGGAGTAACGGCCGACATCAGCACGGCCTTGGCTACGCGCCCCTTGCCATGTCGTGCAACATAGCGCGCCACGACGCCGCCACCGGTGGAATGGCCAATGTGAACTGTGTTACGCAGATCGAGATGCTCGACGACGGCGGCTGCGTCCGCGGCGTAGTGGTCCATATCGTGGCCTTCCGCGACCTGGCTCGAACGGCCGTGCCCGCGCCGATCGAAAGCGACGACGCGGTAGCCGTGCTGAAGGAAGAATAGCATTTGCGGGTCCCAGTCGTCCGCGCTGAGCGGCCAGCCGTGATGAAACACGATCGGCGTCCCGCGGCCCCAGTCCTTGTAGAAGAGTTCGACACCGTCCTTCGTGGTAATCTTTTCCATGGTATGGGCTCCTTTACTTCGATCGGAGGGATTGGTTGCCTTGATATCGGACGCCGCAGCAAACGGAGCGGTTGACACAAGCGCGGCAGCCGCGCCGCTGATTAGGAGTTCACGTCGTGATGCGTCTGATTTGTAGAGAGCTCTATTGATCATCGAATTTTCCGTCAGTTGCTTCTATAATGCGAGTTCCTCAACGATTTCGTTCGCTTTCGGCACGGCGTCGGCAGCCAACGTGGGGATGTTCATCCCTTCCACCCGAACCGTCTGCACGTCGGTGATCCCGATAAAGCCAAGGATTTGACGAAGGTAGGGCTCGACAAAATCCCATGCGCGCCACGGGCCTTCGGTAAAGACGCCGCCGGAAGCCAAAACAAGAATGGCCTTCTTGTCCTTCGCCAGACCGAGGACGCCGCCGTCAGAATACTGGAATGTCCTTCCGGCCCGTACGACATGGTCGATCCAGGCTTTCAAGGCTGAGGGTATGCCGAAATTCCACATCGGCGTCGCGATGACCAGAAGTTCGGATTCCAAAAGCTCGTCGGTGAGTTGATCGGACCTGCGGGCTGCTTCTTTCAACCCCAAGGCGTCGGCCAACTCCTTGGTGGAGATAGCCCGCAACGTGACCTCGTCTAGGTGTGGCAGATGGTCCGCCGCCAAGTCATGACGCGTGATATTTGCCGATGGATAAAGCTCGCTAAGCCGTGCGACGAGCGTATCGGCAACCGAGCGACTGGCCGATTCCTTTCTCCTCGGGCTTACCTCAATCATGAGTATTCGCTTCATAGCAGCCTCTCGCGATTTATTGGGGATGCGGGCTTTAGCGGGCAGGCGACGTCAGTGCGTTCCACGCAGCGAGGGAGTCCATGTAGTCTCTCCAGTGCGCGATTTTGCGGTCCTTGATCCTGATGACCGAACAGAACCGATTGTTGTACTTCACGCCTGTTGCGAGGATCGTTCCGTGGACCTCGTATTCGATGACGACGACGTAGCCGTCGTCCGTCTTGTGGGCAATCAGATTGTCGGCGGATTGAATCTGAATGTGGTCGCAATAGCCCCTGAACTGGGCCATCAAGTCGGCGCGCCCGCGGATAATGCGAGGCCAACCGGCCACGTCGTAGAGAACCTGGTAGATAGTGTCCTCGGCGACGACATCGAAGAAGTGCTCCCCATCGACGAGGTCGCCGAGCGCGCCCCGAACCAGGTTGAAGTAAGGGGAAGCAGGCTCGTAGGCGACATATTTCGAACGTGGCATTCTCAACTCTCGATCCGCTTTGGGATGTTGCTTACCGAACGAGAGCTACACATAATCTGTAAGCTGATTTCAAAAAAGAAGGCACTTTGAAATCAGTCGCTAACCTCGGAGTAAGCTATGAAGAAAACGAGCAAAGCCGATCACTTGGATCCGGCTGCAATCTGTAGGAGCTCGGACCCTATGGCGGTCAGGGAGCTCCTGACCAAAATCGGCGATAAGTGGACAATCTTCGTCATCCTTTCTCTCGACCTCCTTGGTGGGCGCGCTCGATTTTCCGAGCTCGAACGTGCGGTCCCGGGGATTTCGCAGCGTATGCTTTCGTCGACCCTAAAAACTCTCGAACGTGACGGAATGGTCATTCGCGAGCTGTTTCCCGAGGTGCCCCCTCGCGTCGAGTATGAGATTACGGACTTGGGCAAGAGGTTACTGGGACCTACGCAAGGGCTGGTCGATTTTGCAAAAACCAACTGGGAACAGGTCAGGCAAGCGCAATCCAAATACGATGCGCTATAGTTTTGTATCGGCAAACCGAAATGCCGGCGCGGGCGCCGCTCTCAACGGCCTCCCGATTGGATCGCCTGGTGTTTTTTTCCGGGCGTGAAGTGTCGGCCCTGCCTGCGGCAGCACGGCAGCTTCCACGCTAGCGCGGCCTCGCGTTTCTCTTAGAAGATGCAGCGCATGGTCGGCGCGTTTGCGCCCTTAATCGCCTAATTGAAACAGCCTCCGGTGCTTCCCCGGTGTTTCCCTGGCCCGTTTCCGAACTGTCCGGATAAGGGCGGATCCGCAAAAACCCTTTGTTTAGAGGGCTTTTAATGGCGATCCCGGCATGACTCGAACATGCGACCTACGGTTTAGGAAGCCTAGCAGCGAGCAAGCTAAAGCTAGGCCGCCAAAGCCGCGGGTGCCGCACCCATCAGCGGCAGCACTGCGGCCTCAATGGCCAGTGCAGCCTCGCGCTTCTCTTCGAACATATGCCACCTGGCATAAATTGCGGTCACGTCGCCGTCTTTGTGATTTAACAACGCCTTCACGTGGTCACGCGGGGTGCGCAGCGACTGCGCAAGCGTAGCGGCGGTGCGCCGGAGATCGTGCGGTGTGAATTTGGCAAAGCTCTTATGAGCGACGATGCGCCGGACCGCCTGGCTCAACGAGTGCCGAGCAAGGGACGTAACCTTTTTGAAGCGGCTAGCAAAGACGGGAACGTCGTTCTTGTCCTTCGCGTACTCTTTGCTGATTTCGAGGGCTCGACGGATGAGGTCGACTGCCGCCGGCGACAGCGGCACGGTGTGCTCGGTTTTCTTGTTCTTCGTTCGAAGCCTTGGGACAATCCAGTGGGGGGCCGCATTATCGAGGTCGTGGAGTTCCGACAGCATCATGCCCGCAACCTCTCCCGGGCGCTGGGCCGTCAACAGGATGCCTTTGAGGGCCAGTGCGACGATCTCGATCGTCT
Source organism: uncultured Alphaproteobacteria bacterium (assembly GCA_963788885.1). Lineage (GTDB taxonomy): Bacteria > Pseudomonadota > Alphaproteobacteria > Rhizobiales > Xanthobacteraceae > Bradyrhizobium. The sequence goes on from CAWBIR010000009.1 coordinate 172,169, forward strand.
CGACTTCTGGGTCGACGAGCGCGGCGAGAAACGCACGAATCTCGTCGGCAGTTAGGACCCGATCCTTTTCGTTCTCCTTGCCGCCGACCTTTTTGATGCCGGCGAGGAAGTTCATCGGAATGTGGTCGCGATCCGCGGCCCAGCCCCACATGGTCCGAACGGTAGACTGCGTTCTGTTTGCGCTGGACTTCGAGGTTTTGGCGATCGTTCCGAAAAAGTCCGTCAGTTCGCGCTTCGTTATCGACACGGCCGGCCGCTCGCCGAACTTGGCCTTGGGTCGTTTGAGGTAGCCTTCGTCGGTTTTCCAGCTGATCTTGCCGGCGGCCTTAACGTGCTCAATGTAAAGCTCGCAAAGTTCGGCGAAGGTCAGCGTTGTCTGCGCCTGCGCCACCCGTTCCGCGTCCTGCAGGGCTCGTGGATCCTTGCCGGCTTGGCGCTGTGCCCTCCGCTCGTCGGCGCGCGCACGGGCTTCGCTAAGCCCCAAGGCGGGGTGCTCGCCGTATTCCCCGAGGGTGATTCGGCGCATCCGGCTGTTCAGCTTGTAGGCAAAGGTCCAGGTCTTGACCCCCGCCGGCGTGCACCGGATCGACAGGCCCCGGCAGCCGGCGTCACCCACCTCAACGCGGCCGTCCGGCGCCTTAAGCGCCCGAAGGAATTGGTCGGTCAAAGCTACTTTGTGGGAAACCCTGGGAAACTTTCGCATTGGATATCAGGGTATACGGCGAGACGGGCCGATACAACGTGAGATGCGAGAAGTCCCTGTGCCGCAGGCATTATTGAGAATAGGTGAGACTTAAATAATATCCGCGAGATACCGGATTTGCATCACTGGGAGACTAGGGGTCGGAGGTTCAAATCCTCTCGCTCCGACCAAATTTCAACAAAACCAGCCCCTTGTCGGGACGACTTGGTTGGCCCGCCTGCAATCTCCCGTTCCAGGTGCGGGGGGCCGCAAGGGGCGTTGGCCATGATGGCCTCGCCTTCCCGGGCGCTGAAGGGTGCGCCGCAATTGCCGTCAGCCGTCCTTGATTGCGGCGTCGAGCATCCGGCGACAGGCGATCAGGTCCTCCAGCACGCCCTTGAGGCGGACCAGATCGACCATGGGGGCGAGATCCGCCACTCCCGCAATCGCCTCTTCGTCGTCATAGCTGTCGACGTCACGCCGGCTGCGGCGCTGGGCCATTCGCGGAACGCCGCTTTCTTCCGAACTGTCGAAATCGTCGTCATCGAGGTCGATCGGCGCCGCAACATCGTCGTCCTCGAGGATGCTCTGGCCCACCACCTCCTCGATCGCACCGAAGGAAGCGACGGCGGACGCATCGGCGAGCCGCTGCACCGATGCGATGCCGTGCTCCTTCAGAATGCGCTGGACGCCGCGGATCGTATAGCCTTCGCCGTAGAGGAGACGGCGGATTCCCCGCAACAGGTCGACATCGTCGGGCCGGTAGTATCTGCGGCCTCCGCTTCGCTTCATCGGCTTGATCTGGGAGAACCTTGTCTCCCAGAACCGCAAGACGTGCTGCGGAATGTCGAGATCGTCAGCGACTTCGCTGATGGTTCGGAAGGCATCCGGCGCTTTGTCCAAATGCTCGCTCCTCTATCCCTCGCGCCGGTGAAGAACCGCTGCTATGCGGGCTTGGCGCCGTTGGTCCCGGCGCCATGGCCGTTGATACGCTGTTTCAAAATCGCCGATGGCTTGAACACCATCACGCGGCGAGGCGAAATCGGCACCTCGGTCCCGGTCTTCGGATTACGTCCGATCCGCTGACCCTTCTTGCGCACCATGAACGAGCCAAAAGATGACAGCTTCACCGTCTCGCCCTTTTCGAGGCAGTCGGTGATCTCTTTCAATACCAGTTCGACAAACGCTGATGATTCCGTGCGTGATAGTCCCACCTTCTGGTAGACGGCCTCGCACAGATCAACACGCGTGACAGTTTTTCCGGTTCCGGTCATCGCCTGCCCCACTCTCGGCGAACACATATTCGCTTCTGAAATTATGAGCTTAAGTACCGACGGTCAACAGCCGTCCTGCCTTCCTACCATGAAAGAAAGGCGCAAAACATCGGGATTAATTTACCCGTCGCTCACCAACGGACGAGCACCGATCCCCAGGTGAAGCCGCCACCCATGGCCTCCATCAGGACCAGATCGCCCCGCTTGATGCGGCCGTCCCCGACGGCAACGGCCAATGCCAGCGGGATTGAGGCCGCCGACGTATTGCCGTGCCGGTCAACCGTCAGCACCACTTTCTGCGGCGCAATATGAAGTTTGTGCGCTGAGGCGTCGATGATTCGCTTGTTGGCCTGGTGTGGGACGAACCAGGCGATGTCGTCGGCGGTAAGGCCGGTTGCCTCGAACGCCGCGACGATCACGTCGGTGATCATGCCGACCGCGTGCTTGAAGACTTCGCGTCCTTCCATTCTCAGGTAACCCACCGTCTTGGTCGAGGATGGTCCGCCGTCGACATAAAGTTTCGATTTGTGCTGACCGTCGGATCGCAGATGGGCCGTCAAAATCCCCCGATCGGAGGACAGTCCCGGTTGCTCCTGGGCTTCGAGCACCACGGCGCCTGCGCCATCGCCGAACAGCACACAGGTGCCACGATCGTTCCAGTCGAGAATGCGCGAGAATGTTTCCGCTCCGATCACGAGCGCCCGCTTGAACGCGCCGCTGCGCAGAAAGTTGTCCGCGGTGGCGAGCGCAAACACGAAGCCCGAGCACACCGCCTGCAAATCGAAGGCGGCGCCATGGTGGATGCCGAGCCCGCTTTGAACCGCGACCGCTGTCGCCGGGAACGTGTTGTCGGGCGTCGATGTCGCAAGCACGATCAGGTCGATCGATTGCGCGTCGATGCCGGCATGGGCCAGCGCCGACCGCGCGGCATTGATGGCCAGATGCGAGGTGAACTCGCCCTCGGCCGCGATATGGCGCTGATGGATTCCGGTGCGTTGCACGATCCATTCGTCGGAGGTGTCGATCTGCGTCGCCAATTCAGCATTGGTCAGGATCCGCTCCGGCAGATAGGAGCCGCAGCCAAGCACGACCGAGCGTAGTGCAGTCACGAAACAGCCTCCTGCGTGGCAGACGCCTGGACCAACGTGCCACCCTCAAGTTTAAGCATTTGATTGATCTTGTTGAGGAGATCGTATTTAGCCATTTCATAGCCAACATCGACGGCATAGGCAAAGCCATCGGCGTCGGTTCCACCGTGGCTTTTGACCACGACGCCGTTCAGGCCGAGCAATACCCCGCCATTGGACTTGCTCGGATCGAGCTTGTCACGCAGCGCCCTGAACGCAGGCCGCGCCAGCAGATAACCCACCTTGGAAAGCCAGCGCTGCGACACCGCCTCGCGCAGGAACTCGCTGATCTGGCGCGCGGTGCCCTCGGCGGCCTTCAGGGCAATGTTGCCACTGAAACCTTCCGCAACAATCACGTCGGCCGCCCCTCGTCCGATGCCGTCGCCCTCGACGAAGCCGATATATTCGAGCTGCGGCAGGTTCATTGCACGAAGGAGTTCCGCGGCCTCGCGAACTTCCTCGCGGCCCTTGATCTCTTCAACCCCGATGTTGAGCAGGCCGACGGTCGGCCTTGCCAGGTCGAACAGAACGCTCGCCATGGCGCTGCCCAGCATCGCCAGCGTCACCAGATGATGCGCGTCGCCGCCGATCGTGGCGCCGAGGTCGAGTACCACGGAATCGCCGCGCACCGTCGGCCACACCGCCGCGATCGCCGGACTATCGACGCCCGGCAGCGTGCGCAGGCAGAACCGCGCCATCGCCATCAGCGCGCCGGTGTTGCCGGCGGATACCGCGACGTCCGCGTCGCCTTTTTTTACAGCGTCGATGGCAAGCCACATCGACGAGGTCTTGCGCCCTCGCCGCAAAGCCTGGCTTGGCTTGTCGTGCATGCTGACGGCAACATCCGTATGAATGACCGAAGAGACCGCCTTCAAATCCGGATGTTTCGCGAGCTGCGCGTCGATCGCGCCGCGATCGCCGAACAGGAGAAATTCGGTGCCGGGATGTCGAGTCAATGAGATCGCGGCGCCGGGAATAACAACTGAGGCGCCGACGTCACCCCCCATGGCGTCAAGCGCTATTCGAACCTTTTGAGGCATGAACGTTCGGGTAACCCGACCTCTCATCGGACTTGAAATGCCGGCAGCGGCAACCACCCCGGTTGCGGCGATCGGCGCGACACCTGGCCGCGCCAGGCTGGGCGGCGACAATAGCGTTTCCCCGTACCGACACAACCTCTTGACCGCTGTCTTTTGCGGTTCAAGCAATCTCGCAAGAGAATCAGAGCATGGCAATAATATAAGCTAGTTCAATACCTTAGTACACAATTCCAAGAACCTGACGGAACGTAGTTTCTCGACACTGTGGCTACCGGTCCTCATCCTCCCGCGGGCTTTTGGGGGAATTTTTGGCGGCCGCATGCTGCCCGCCCGATTGCAAAGCCTTCAGACCCGCAAACGGGTGATCCGCGGGATCTTTGATCTCCGAAGGAGGCTCGAACGCGACGTCGGGCCGGCGCGGATAAGGGTCGATCGCCAGAAACAGGGCGTCGGTAGCCAGGCGGCCAAGGTCGATCACGCCATTGACGATGGGCTCCGGTGGGTCAGGCACTTCTTCATCTTCGCTTTGGGCCGCCTCATCGACCAAAGCGGCGAGCTTTCGAATTTGCTCAGGAGGAGCAAACGTCAGGTCGATTTTCTCGTCGATCGCGTTCTCGACAGGATCGAGCGATACGACGCAGGTCTGGCCGACCCGTGCATGCACCTCGCCCGTGACATGCACACGCCCGCCGCTCCCGAGCTTCAGATCGAACGATGCGCTCGCGGCCATGATTTCTCGCAAGCCCGCGATATCGGCCATCGCCGCACGGACTGCATCGCCGGCCTCAAACGTACGGTGCAATCCCGTATCCGGTATTTGCGCGACGACAATCGGGACGCGCCAGGGATCAGTGTTCATCGGCTATGATCCTCGCGAAATTTGCCCCGATGCTGCGGCCGGAGCAGGAAAAGCCCATCCGGCCGACTGGAAGGTGGCATCGTCGAGATCACCAAGACGGGCCATCACGGTCTGCGCATAGGTAGCAAGCGCCTGCGCATTTTCGATGTCTTCCCCGTTCAGGATATTCTTGCACAAGGCCTTGGCTGGTGCGTCACCACCTGCGTCAAAGGCAACATCATAGGCTGCCGCGCGACCGTAAAATGCTTCGCCAAACGCCTGCATGCGCTTGGGAACGGTGAGGTCGCCGACGCCCATTTCCCTCAAGTTGGCATCCATATCCTCGCAGAATCGATCAAAAAGGGCCTGTGAAGCATTTCGCGCTCCCGAGGCCGATCGAAATCGCCGCAAGACCATCCACAAATGCAGCAGCAGGAGGTCGAAACGCCCATTAACTGTGTCGGATACGCCCAGGTCCCGGTAGAATGACGGTTCTCGCGCCTGCGTCACGATCATGCCATAGATGGCTTCGATGGTGCCACGCAGGGGCGCGTGGGGCTTACTGAAGTGATTGAATGGCCAAAGCATTGTGGGTTCCACCCGCGAGCCTGCTGGACCCGCGTCTGTTGCAAACACGCGCCCTGCCGGGTACGTCAAGGCCTCCTTTGATGCAAGGGGATGGGACCCATTCGGGATGATCAAGTCCAACCTGAATAACTTCACGCGCCGCTTCGGATGGCGCGGCATGCGGACCATGGCTGCGGTCGCGCTAGTCTGCGCCGTCGTCAGCGGCTGCGGCGAACAGTTCCAGAAGGGTTACATCCTTCCGCCGGGCGCGCTGGAGCAAATTCCGATCGGCGCAAGCCAGGACCAGGTGCTGATCGTGATGGGAACCCCCTCCACGGTCGCCACGCTCAACGGCGAGGTCTTCTACTACATCTCCCAGCGCACCGCGCGCCCGATCGCCTTCATGAACGACAAGGTCGTCGATCAACGCGTGATCGCGATCTATTTTGACAGGAACCGGTCGGTGCGGCGCCTTGCCAACTACGGGCTGAAGGACGGCAAGATCTTCGACTTCATCAGCCGCACCACGCCGACCTCGGGCCAGGAAATCAATTACGTCGCGCCGCTGTTCAAGGCACTCAATATCGGCCAAAGCACCAACTAGCCTTCTCGGCTGACGGCCGAACCAAGCCGGCCATTTCTAGTTTTCCGAATCAAAAACCCCGCGGAGCCAGCCGGCCCCGCGGGGTTTTTGCATTCCAGCCCGACGGCCTTAGTGCGCGAGGATCGCAAGCAAGAGCAGCGCCACGATGTTCGTGATCTTGATCATCGGGTTCACCGCGGGGCCCGCCGTGTCCTTGTAGGGATCGCCGACAGTGTCGCCGGTCACCGCCGACTTGTGCGCGTCCGAGCCCTTGCCGCCATAGTGACCGTCTTCGATGTACTTCTTGGCGTTATCCCAGGCGCCACCGCCCGAGGTCATCGAGATCGCGACGAACAAGCCGGTGACAATCACACCTAACAGCATCGCGCCGACCGCGGAGAACGCCGCCGATTTGCCGGCCACACCGCCGCCCGCGATCGCATAGATCAGGAAGTAGACGACGATCGGCGACAACACCGGCAACAGCGACGGAATGATCATTTCCTTGATCGCCGCCTTGGTCAGGAGGTCGACGGCTTTGCCGTAGTCCGGCTTGTCGGTGCCCTGCATGATGCCGGGCTTTTCACGGAACTGACGGCGCACTTCTTCGACGATCGCACTGGCCGCGCGGCCGACCGCGGTCATGCCCATCGCGCCGAACAGGTAAGGCAGCAAGCCGCCGAACAGCAGACCGACAACCACATAGGGGTTGTTCAGCGAGAAGTCCGGATTGACGCCCTTGAAGTAGGCGTGATGCGCCGAGTCGGCGATGAAGAACTTCAGGTCCTGGTTATAGGCGGCGAACAACACCAGCGCGCCGAGACCGGCCGAACCGATCGCGTAACCCTTGGTGACGGCCTTGGTGGTGTTGCCGACGGCGTCGAGTGCGTCGGTCGACTTGCGCACTTCCTTCGGCAGGCCGGCCATTTCCGCGATACCGCCCGCGTTGTCGGTGACCGGACCGAAGGCGTCGAGCGCCACAATCATGCCGGCCAGCGACAGCATGGTGGTGGTCGCAATCGCGATACCGAACAAGCCGGCCAGGCTATAGGTCACCAGAATGCCGGCGATGATGACGATGGCGGGCAACGCGGTTGCTTCCATCGAGATCGCGAGCCCCTGGATCACGTTGGTGCCGTGACCGGTGACCGAAGCGGCTGCAATCGACTTCACCGGACGGTAGTCGGTGCCGGTGTAGTACTCGGTGATCCAGATGATCAAACCGGTCACGATCAGGCCGACGATGCCGCACTCGAACAGCGCCATGCCGGTAAAATCGACACCGGCGAGCTTGTCGAAACCGATCAGCGCGTAGATCACAATGGCGACGCCGGCGAGCGACAGGATGCCGGTGGCAATCAGGCCCTTGTAAAGTGCGCCCATGATCGACTGGCTCGCACCGAGCTTGACGAAGAACGTGCCGACGATGGAGGTGATGATGCAGATGCCGCCAATCGCGAGCGGCAGCGTCATCATGTTGGCGAGGATCGGCGTCTTCGCAAAGAAGATCGCCGCCAGCACCATGGTGGCGACAGCCGTCACCGCATAGGTTTCGAACAGGTCGGCCGCCATACCGGCGCAGTCGCCGACATTGTCGCCGACGTTATCGGCGATCGTGGCCGGGTTGCGCGGATCGTCCTCGGGGATACCGGCCTCGACCTTGCCGACGAGATCGCCGCCGACGTCAGCACCCTTGGTGAAGATGCCGCCGCCGAGACGGGCAAAGATCGAGATCAGCGAAGCGCCGAAACCGAGCGCCACCATGGCATCGACCACGGTGCGGCTGTCAGGCGCCAGATGCAGCGAAAACGTCAGGAAGCCGAAATAAAGCGTGACGCCAAGCAGCGCGAGACCCGCGACCAACATGCCAGTGATGGCGCCGGCCTTGAAGGCGAGTTCGAGACCGCCGGCAAGCGAAGTGGTGGCCGCCTGCGCGGTACGGACGTTGGCGCGGACCGACACGTTCATGCCGATGAAGCCAGCCGCACCCGACAGGATGGCGCCGATCGCAAAGCCGCCCGCAACCAGGATGCCGAGCAAGTAAGCGAGCAGCGCGAAGATCACGACACCGACGACGGCGATCGTGGCGTATTGCCGCCGCAGATAGGCCTGCGCGCCTTCACGCACCGCAGCCGCAATCTCCTGCATGCGCGGATTGCCGGCATCGGCTTTCAGAACCGACATGGTCGCCCAGATGGCGTAGACGATGGATAGCGCGCCGCAGAGCACGATCAACCATAATGCTGTCATTGAACTTGCCTCAGATTTTTAAAGATGTCCCCACGCCACGGCCGCGGATCGCGGCCGGCGCTCAAAAAGCAGGCCAGCCCTGCCCAAAGGGTGGCCTGAAATCGGCCGGGACCATGCCAAAATCGCATGCCCGGCGCAACGCTGCGGGCTGCAAAAATGGTCGATTTCGAAAGGTATTTACACCGGAACGGACCATTTTCATGGAATTCCTAGAAATGGCTGTAGGAGGTTCGCGTTAGCGGCGAATTCCTTACCCTCCGCATCCAGCCATTTCGGGGGAGATTCGCCCGCGATGATGGTGCCGATCGCGCCGACGGCTACCCCTGCGGTCTGAGCCGTCCGGACGAATTCATCGAATGTGTCTTGAGGAATCGCGCACAGAATTTCGTAATCGTCGCCGCCAGAGATGATCTCGGCCATGCCAACGGCACCTGCCGCGAGCGCGGCGGACACTGGCCCGGATAGCGGAATAGATTTCAGGTCGATCACCGCCGACACACCTGACGCCGCACAGAGCTTGGCGAGATCGCCAGCTAATCCGTCCGACACGTCCATGGCCGCATGCGCATGCGCGCGTATGGCGGACGCCAGCGCATTGCGCGGTTGCGGCACGCGATAGCGGCCGACCAGCATGTCCCGTGATGCGGTATCGCCCGCAAGCGCCGCCGCCACCCTGCCCCGTTTCAATATGTCCAGACCGAGCGCGGCATCGCCGATCGTTCCCGTCACCACCACATGATCGCCGGGCTTCGCGCCGCTTCGGTGAATCATCTTGTCCGGAGCGACACGGCCGAAGGCCGTGATCGAGATCATCAGCGGACCCGGCGTCGAAACCGTGTCGCCGCCGAGCAACGGACAATTGAACTCGGACGCATCGGCGCCAAGGCCGCGGGCGAAGGCCGCAAGCCAGGCCTCATCGACCTTGCGCAGCGCCAGCGACAGCACGAAGCCCGCTGGCGTCGCGCCCTTTGCCGCGAGGTCGGACAGATTCACCCGCAGCGCCTTCTGCGCGATCGTATGGGGCGGATCGTCGGCGAGGAAATGGACGCCTTCAACGAGCGCATCGGTCGTGACGACGATATCGTCACCGAGCGCCTTCAGAACCGCGGCGTCGTCGTTAAGTCCAAAGGCGCCCGGATCGGTCGCCAGCGGCTTGAAGTAGCGCGCGATCAGAGAGTCCTCGCCGGATGCTGGCGCTCCGGGAGCGGCCATCTCAGCCACCGGCCCGCACGAATTCGCTGCCGCGGAACTGGCGCGCGATCTGATCGAGCACTGCGTTGACCATGCCGGTCTCCTCCGCCTCGACGAAGGCGTGCGCGACGTCGACATATTCCGACACCACGACGCGGCCGGGAACATCCTTGCGATGTTCCAGCTCGTAGGCGCCGGCGCGCAACACCGCGCGCAGGATGGCATCGATCCGCTTCAGCGGCCAGCCTTTCGACAGCGCTTCGTCGATCAGGGGATCGAGCTTTGCCTGATCGCGCACCACGCCGGACACCACGTCGCGAAAGAACGCCGCTTCCGCCGGCAGGTATTTGTCGCCCTCGACCTCGTTGCCGAGCCAGTGGCTTTCGAACTCCGCGAAAATGTCGTTGATGCCCGCACCCGCGATGTCCATCTGGTAAAGCGCCTGCACGGCGGCAAGCCTCGCGGCGCCACGCCGGTTGGCTTTGCGCTCGGGACCCTTTGCGGGCTGTCTACCCTGGTTTTTCTTGTCGTCGCTCATGATCGCTGATTCAGCCGGCGCTTGAGCCGCAGCATCGCGATTGCCGCACGCGCGGCATCGCCGCCCTTGTTGAGTTCGCTGGCGCGCGCCCGCGCCCATGCCTGCGCTTCGGTATTGACGGTCAAAATGCCGTTGCCGAGCGGAAACTTTTTCGACACCGCGAGCTCCATCAACGCGCGCGAGGATTCGGTCGAGACAATCTCGAAATGGATGGTGTCGCCGCGGATGACGCAACCAAGCGCGATCGCGGCATCGTAGGGCTTGCCGGCCTTTTCGGCCGCCTCGAGCGCAATCGCGATGGCGGCCGGAATTTCCAGCGCGCCCGGCACCGTAATGACGTCGTGGCCGACGCCGGCCGCCTTCAACTCGATGACTGCGCCTTCCAGGAGCGCATCCTGAATGTCGTCATAGAAGCGCGCTTCGACAATCAGCGCCCTCGCGCCGGAAATGTCGGTCTGGTCTTTTAACGGTGCGCGCCGTGCATCTGCCATCTACGATTTTCCACCAGCATTTTCTCCCAGATGCGGCCGCGTGCGCGCCTCGGGAAGGAAGTTTCGTGCGAGGGGTTTTAGTCGCCGCCCAACAGGAAGCCAAGCACTATACTGCCCGCCTTTGAGATGGGTCAGCCATCCGTTACGACCTTGTAATCGAACAGATAACCTTCCAGCGCCGCTGCGGCAGCCGATCGCTTCGCTGAATGTTCCACAGGCAGCGTCACCGTGACGTCCATCCCGCGTTTGCCGCCCGCCGCTACATCCACCGTGAAATCGTCGATACCGGCCGCGTTGACGATCTCCTGCCTCACGACCCGCTGCACGGCGTCGCAGCGAAGCTGAGGCTTGAATATCTTGCCGACAATCGTCATCGGGATAGCGTCGACAATAACGATGTGCCTCGGCCATGCCGGCCGTTCGGCAATCAAGGGCTCGGCGAATGCTCGGAGTTCTTCGGCGGTCGCCTCTTTTCCCGGCCGCAAAGCGACGTAGCAGATCGGCAGTTCACCCGCATACCGGTCAGGCATCCCCACGGCGCACGCCAGCGCTACCGCCGGATGCGCCGCCAGCGCGCTTTCGATCAGCACGGGATCGATGTTGTGGCCGCTGCGGATGATCAGGTCCTTGGACCGGCCCGCGATGAAAATCCGTCCGTGCTCGTCGGCATAGGCAAGGTCGCCGCTGTCGAGCCAGCCATTGCGCAGCGAGTTCGTGTTATGGCTGGGATCGCGATAGCCCGGCGTGACGTGAGGTCCGGCGATCGTCAGTACGCCGATCTCGTGTGGCGCACAGGGCTCGCCGAGAAGGTTATCCGTGTCGAGTTTGCGGACAACGGCCTCGGTATAGGGAATGCGATAGCCAACCGACCCCGGCACCGCCTCCCCGCGCGCAGGATCAATCGCCAGCACGCCGGCGGTTTCCGTCATCCCCAAGATCTCGTAAATCTTTCTGCCGGTCATCGCCTGGAATTTCTCGCCGACGGCACGGGGCAGCAACGAAGCACCGGTCAGGGCGTAGCGCGCGGACGAAATATCCGCGTCCACGGGAACATTGAGTAACGCGGACAAAGCGGTTGGCACGGCGCCGATCGCGGTGGCCTTGGTACGCGCGACGATGCGCCAGAAATTCCTGATCATCAGCGGATTGCGCATACCCGAAGGCGACAGCACGATCACATTCGAGCCGGCGATGAAACAGGACAGACCCACCGAGACCGCGCCCCCGACGTGAAACATGGGCAGGCCGTTGGTCAGATTGTCCGTCTCGCCAAGATCGAAAAGGACGACGGCGCCGAACGCGGCGACGATCTGGTTGCGGTGGGTATGCACGACCAGCTTTGGCGAACCGGTGGTGCCGCCGGTGTGGAAATAGGCGGCGACGTCGTCGTCGCGACGGGAATTGCCGGATGCGAGAGCTTTCCCGTCCTGGGCCGCGAGAGCCGATGCGAATTCGATGACGCCTTCCGGCAAAGGCGTATCCGACACCGAAATCCGAATGAGCTTGAGACCCGGGATCAAGGCCTGAACCGCGAGCGCCTTCTGCCAGATGTCGAGTTGCGGATGCGGCCCCAGGGTCACCAGAATGGTCGCGCCGGAAGCCTCGATCAGTTCGGCGATATTCTGGGCCTGCAGCAGGAAATTGATGGGCACCGCGTAGCCGGCGGTCTCCGCGCCCCACAATGCGAAGTGGGTTTCGATCAGGCTTGGCAGGATGTAGGCCACGCCCGGCGCAGGTCCGCCGATCGACGTGAACAGGTTGGCCGCCCGGGTGATGCCATCAAGCAACTGACGGTAGGAAACCAACCGCGGTTTCTCGTCGTCCTCTCCGGTCATCACCATGGTCAGCGCGGTGCGGTCCGGATTCCGCGCTGCACTTTTCACGAACACATCATACACGCTGCGGGCGTCATAACGCTCCGCAAACGGCTTTTCGTTTTCAAACCGGATCACGTCCGCAAGGTTTGCAATCGGATAGTCGCTGAATGCCGGCACTGGACTCTCCCGTAAGATAACGGCTTCTACGGACCGTGTCGGCGAAACGTTACCGCTACAATGGCATCTCGCTCAATCTCGCCGCGTAACGCGCCATCAGATCGACCTCGATATTGACCTCGCTGCCGGCGCGCCAGGCCGACAAAGTCGTGACATTGAGCGTGTGCGGGATGATCAGCACCGAAAAGGCAGTGTCCTTGACCGAATTAACCGTCAGCGAAACGCCGTCCAGCGTGATCGATCCCTTGGGCGCGATGAAACGCGCCAGTTCGCGCGTGGTGTTCAATTCGAACCGCGCCATGTCCGGCAGGTCCTCGCGCGTGACGATCGTGGCGATGCCATCGGCATGTCCGGCGACGATATGGCCGCCGAGTTCGTCGCCGATCTTCAGCGCCCGCTCCAGATTGAGCCGGGTACCGACGGCCCAATGTTTCGCGGTCGTCATACCAAGTGTCTCGGCGGCGGCATCGACGTCGAACCAGGTCTTGCCGCCTTCGACGCCGGACGCGACGACCGTCAGGCAAACCCCGTTGCAGGCGATCGAGGCGCCATCCGCAATCGTTGTGCGGTCATAGCGGCAGCCGATACGCAGCCGGTGCAACTGCCCCTGCGCGACGGGCTTGAGGCTTTCGATCTCGCCGATGTCGGTGACGATGCCAGTAAACATTTAGCTTCGCTCGTAAACAGTAAGAGTGTCTTTGCCGAGGGTTTCGCTACCACGAACGCGAAAGGCCGACGACTGGGTGATTGCGGTCAGTGGCAATGCGTCCAGCGCCGCCACACCGTCGGCGCCGATCGCGTGCGGCCCTCGAAGCAGCCAGAATTCATCGGCGAGACCTGCCGCAACAAACGATGATGCCACCCGCGCGCCGCCCTCGACCAGAAGCCGGGTGATGCCCCGCTCCGCCAGCAAGCGCACCACTTCTGACAGGTCGAGCCCTCCTCGCGAGCGGGAACCGAGCCGGATCACCTGCGCGCCATTGGCGCCCAGTATCGCCGCCGCCGGCGCTTCCGCGAGTTCCGACGTCATCACCCACAGCGGCGTGCTGCGCGCCGAATGCACCAGGCGGCTTTTCGCCGGGATCCGCAAGCTCCGGTCGAGCACGACGCGGACCGGCGAGCGCGCTTCCATGCCCGGCAGCCGGCAGGTCAGCAGCGGATTGTCTGATAGAACGGTTCCGATCCCGACCAGGATGGCGTCGCATTGTGAGCGCAACAGGTGCGTGCGGGCGTTGGCGGCCTCTCCCGTAATCGCCACCGTCTTGTGGCCCGAAGCGGCGATCTTGTCGTCGGTCGAGACCGCGAGCTTCACGATCACATGCGGGCGCTTGTCGCGGATGCGCCGGAAATGCCCGGCGTGCGCGCGCGCGGCTTCCTCAGCCATCAACCCGACATCGACCTCAATTCCGGCTGCACGCAGCCTGGCGTGCCCCTGCCCCGCCACTTCCGGATTGGGGTCCTCGATCGCCGACACCACGCGCGCAATCCCTGCGGCGATGACGGCGTCGGCGCAAGGCGGCGACTTGCCAATATGCGAACACGGCTCGAGCGTCACATAGAGGGTCGCACCGCGCGCCAAGCTACCAGCCTGCGCCAGCGCCACCGGCTCCGCATGAGGCCGTCCGCCTGCTTGCGTCCAACCGCGGCCGACAATGACGCCGTCCTTGACCACCACGGCGCCCACCGCTGGATTGGGATGCGTGCGTCCCAAGCCGCGCCGGCCAAGCGTCAGCGCCAATTCCATGAAACGCCGGTCGGCCGCGTTCGAATCTTTCATTTTTTGCGCGAGCTGTTCTTCCAGAATTCGGAAGATCATTTGCGTAACAGCGTGATCCGCGCTTCGTCCTCGCCGGAGAGCTCGCCAAGCACCGTCTCAAAATCCTTGGCCTCGCGGAAGTTGCGGTAGACCGACGCGAAGCGCACATAGGCGACGTCGTCGAGCTGGCGCAGATGCTCCATCACGATCTCGCCGATCGCCTCCGATGAAATCTCCGCCTCGCCGCCGCTTTCGAGCTCGCGCACGATGGCCGAGACCATTTTCTCGACGCGCTCCGCCTCCACCGGGCGCTTGCGCAAGGAGATTTGCAGCGAGCGAACCAGCTTGTCGCGGTCGAACGGCACCCTGCGGCCGTTGCGCTTGATCACAGTCAGTTCGCGAAGCTGCACGCGCTCGAACGTGGTGAAGCGGAAGTTGCAGGCGACGCACACGCGCCTGCGCCGGATCACGGCGGAATCTTCCGTCGGACGGGAGTCCTTCACCTGCGTATCGAGACTGTTGCAGCTTGGGCAACGCATGCGGATGAAACCTTATTGGTAAATCGGGAAACGATCGGTGAGCGCCTTGACCCGTTCCTTCATCGCCGCTTCCACGAGCGGCGCGGTGCCGTCCGTCGATTGCGCTATCGCATTCAGCACTTCGGCAATCATGCCGCCGACCTGCTTGAATTCGGCGACGCCAAAGCCGCGCGTGGTGGCGGCCGGCGTACCCAGGCGAAGGCCCGAGGTCACGAACGGCTTTTCAGGATCGTAGGGAATGCCGTTCTTGTTGCAGGTGATGGCGGCGCGCACCAGCGCCTTTTCCGAAACGTTGCCCTTCAAGCCCTTGGGCCTGAGATCGACCAGCATCAGGTGGTTATCGGTGCCACCGGAGACGATATCGAAACCTTCCGCGCGTAAGGACTCCGCGAGCGCCTTGGCGTTATCGACCACGTTCTTGGCGTAGATCTTGAAGTCCGGCCGCAGCGCCTCGGCAAAAGCCACCGCCTTCGCGGCGATCACATGCATCAGCGGACCGCCCTGGAGGCCGGGGAAAATCGCCGAGTTGAATTTCTTGGCGAGCGCCTCGTCGTTGCAAAGAATGAGACCGCCGCGCGGACCGCGCAGCGACTTGTGCGTCGTGGTAGTCGTCACGTGCGCGTGCGGCACGGGCGAAGCATGAACGCCGCCGGCGACGAGACCGGCAAAGTGCGCCATGTCGACCAGAAGGTAGGCGCCGACGCTGTCGGCGATTTCGCGGAACCGCTTGAAATCCCAGGAGCGCGAATAGGCCGATCCGCCCGCGATGATCAGCCTGGGCTTCACCTGCTCGACTTGTTTCGCGATCGCATCCATGTCGAGGAGCTGGTCTTCGCGGCGCACCGTGTAGTGCACGGCCTTGAACCACTTGCCTGACATGTTGACCGGGGAGCCGTGGGTGAGATGACCGCCGGCAGCGAGGTCGAGACCCATGAAGGTATCGCCCGGCTGCAACAGCGCCAGGAACACCGCCTGATTCATCTGGCTGCCGGAGTTCGGCTGCACGTTGGCGAAGCCGGCGCCGAACAGTTTCTTGGCGCGCTCGATCGCAAGCGTTTCGGCAACGTCGACCCATTCGCAGCCGCCGTAGTAGCGCGCACCCGGATAGCCCTCGGCATATTTGTTGGTCATCACCGAGCCCTGCGCTTCCAGCACCGCGCGGCTGACGATGTTTTCCGACGCGATCAGCTCGATCTCGTGGCGCTGCCGGCCGAGTTCGCCCTTGATGGCGGCAGCGATTTCGGGATCGGCCTCGCTAAGGCTTGCAGCAAAGAACGAGTTGGGCGTGGCAGCCGACTTGACGCTAGAGGAAGAGCTCATAGGCGAAATATCTCCATCGCTGCGACAAGAAGCGTCGCGGTCGATCCGTGAATGTCGGTCGAAGGGTCGGTCTTTGCGCAAATACCATATCGCCCGTTCCCGGCCAAGCGCTTGCGGTAGAGGCCTGATATTTATGCAAGATATGGTGGGGACAGGCCATTTTGCCAGTTCCCAGCCCTCCCCGTGCAGGCGTCCAGCCGCGGCCATCCGTTCCCGCGACAGGTATGCCCGGGTTATGGCCGAGGTCCCCTTTCAGAGGACGCAGGGAATGCCGGGTGCCCAACGCACCCGCAGCCTCGCGTGCAAATGAAGAAAGCACACGAGTAAGTCACCACAGGTTCGCCGGATCATCCCGGCATTCCC
The DNA here is from genome assembly GCA_963788885.1 of uncultured Alphaproteobacteria bacterium. Classification (GTDB taxonomy): domain Bacteria; phylum Pseudomonadota; class Alphaproteobacteria; order Rhizobiales; family Xanthobacteraceae; genus Bradyrhizobium. Next base: position 188,722 of record CAWBIR010000009.1, read on the forward strand.
TGCGCGATGGTTTTACGGTTTCCTTCGTGCTCTCCCCGGTGATCGAGCTTTCTTGCCACCGTCATTGGCGCGCTGCCGGAGCATCATCGCCAACTTGACTCCAGCGTCGAGGAGTCAGGACCACACGACTTCGCCGTCCGCTTAGCCCATCGCTCGTCAGTCGATGCGAAAGCGTCCATCGCATCCCGCACCCGACGTTCGTGACGATCGCGAAGCGCCCTCTCTTGTGGAGCGCAGGATGGCGCGGACCATGCTTTTGATTTGCCCGACGTCACAAGCAAAAGTGCCTGCGGCACATTGGCACGACGGGCAAATCAGTGCGGGCCGTGCGAACGCTGTCAAGGGCAATCCGTTTGATCCCGCTAAGCGGCAATATCCGTGTCCAATCGGTAGAACCGCTTGTCTACCGCCATGCGCGGAAATGTGGCTGGGAGAGAATGGGGCTCGATCAATTCAAACCCGCTCTTCTCGTAGAACCGATGTGCAGCGAGGAACTTCTCTGTCGTTCCCAGGTAGATGGTTTTGACACCATTCTTCCGGGCATGATCGAGCAGCGTCCCCAGCAATTGCGATGCAACGCCATGCGCACCGCCTCTGTGGGTTGCAGCGACAAACATTTTTCTAAGAGCAGCCTCTCCTGCTCCGATGTCGAGTAGAGCGATACTACCGACAACCTCGCCCTGATCGAGCGCCACCCAAAATTCACCGGCCCCCTTCTGGTAGAAATTTGGAATATCCATGAGGTCTGGCTGTTCCTCATAGGTAATGTCGACGCCAAACTCCTCCCTTTGAATGGGAACGATCAGCTTACCTACGCGAGCAACGTATTCTGGCGAGAAAGTCACGATGTCCATGGCGCGTACATTAGCCCGACAATCCGTTTCCTTAGCAGAACAAGTTGATGTCTGAATTGCGGAGGGAGCAGACGAACTCCTCTCCCCTCGACTGAGGCAGCTTCGGGCCAAAAGCAGACGTTTCAACAGGTGGCATCAGCACCACACTGTTGATCCCGGAAAGTGGGTCCGCTTGTGGTCCGATGATTCCGGCTTCGCTACGCCGTCTGATGCCGCTTCAGGAAGGTGCGCGCGCGGTTGATGGTGCGCGCTTTCAGCTCCGGCACCTCCTTCCAGGGAAACACCGTGATCTCGGCATTCGGGCAGAGCGAGGCGATATCGATCGAAGCCACCAGCGGATGCGCGTCGACGTCGTCAGGTAGCACCAGCATCGACGTCTGGCATGATTTCGCGAAATCGCGCGATACGCTGTACACGAAATCGGGCCGCACGCGGTAAAGGTTGTGCAGATATTTCTCGATGGTCTCCATCGAGACGTCGCCCCGGCGCTCGCGCAGCTCCTTGGCCCAGACGGTCTTGCCGGCATCGTACATGTAATCCGGCTTCGCCGGGTTGTGCCCGACCGGTTGGCTCAATATCGCAGCAGTGACGCGCTGCGGAGCCCGCTCCATCAACTTCATCGCGAACGGGCCGCCGATGCAGTTGCCGAAGAAGAAGAACTTGTCGATGCCGAGATGGTCCATCACGCCCAACTGGTCGCTGGCGAACGCGCCCCAGGGATCGTCTGATGGCACCGGGCCGGTGGACTCGCCGCCCGTGGCGTTGCGCTGGTCCATGGTGATCACGCGGAAATCGTTCTTGAACTCCTCCGGAATGTTGATCACCGCACGCGCCCATACGGCCATACAGGAGTTCAAGCCGCCGCCGGGCGTCGCCAGCAGCGGGAAGCCTGAGCCGATCTCGGCGTAGCGGATGCGGACATTGCCCTTCTCGTAGAAGCCGACCTTGGCGCCATCAGGCAATCCCGGAACCGCCCCCGCCGGCTGTGCTTGGGCTTCCGTTTGGGCGAACACTTGCGGCACGGCACTTGCCGCCGCGGCGGCAGCACCGCTTGCAAGAACGGTGCGTCGGCTTGAATCGATCATCGGCTACTCCCTTGTCGTGTGTCGTGCTCGTGGTTCCTGCCACCGGCGCCCAGCACATGGGCCGTCGCAACAGTTCCAACGATATTTTTGAACACTTTGATTGTACCACAGATCAGCGGTTGGCGCGGCGGACCGGCGGGTTACAGCGCGGAATTCGCGGACGAGGGTAACGTCGCGGCCTTCTCGATCCGGCTTCCGGGAAGAGCGGGCAAGTCTACCTCCGCCGGACGAGCCAAGGTCTTCGGCGACGCGGTCGACTGCGTTCTGGATGGCGACGGCCCCAAGGCCGCCGTACTGCTTATCTGTCGCGCCGAGATGCCGACGGAAGGACCCGAGCGTGAGGTTCAGGAGCTCGTCACGGCTGGCGAAGTCTGCCCGCTCGAGAGCGTCGACGCGCGCCCGCCGTCGAAAACGTCGTGCACGAGCCCGAGTTTCCCAAGCCCGCGAATAATCAGGCCATTGATGTCGATTTCGTACCAGGCGTGCGAAATATAGGCGTCCCGCGGAAACCGATGATGGTTGTTGTGCAGCCCTTCACCGAGGGTGAGGATCGAGATCACCAACTCGTTGGTCGTGCCATCATCGAGCTCGAAGCGACGGTAACCGTAGCGACCATCGCTATGGCAGAACGAGTTAACCAGCGAGGTGGCGAGCACCATGAGGTAGGCGCGCAACAGGCCGGAGAACAGCACGCAGCCCATCATGGTGTGGAACCCGCCAACCGCGTAGCCAATGGCGCCCGGAATGAAAACCGCCGACAGGGCGTACCAGACCCAGCGCGTTCTGACGAAGAACATGGCGATCGGGTCGGCCAGAATGTCCTTGGCGTAGTATTCGCCGTCGGTCGAGACATCGTCGAACACCCAGCTGCCTTGCGCATGCAGCATGCCCTTGACGAAGCTGAGATAGCGGTTGCCGCGGCCGTCATAGTGAGGGCTGTGCACATCGCCGGGTTTGTCGGCGTAGAGATGGTGCCGGCGATGATTGGAAACCCATTTGAGCACCGAGCCCTGCACCGCCATCGTGGCGATCGCAGCGAAGAACGCCCTCATGACCGGACCGCAGCGAAAGCTCCGGTGCACGAACAGGCGATGCATGCCTGCCCCCATCCCGAACATGGTCAGCCAGAACATGCCGGCGAAGACGGCAATCTCCACCCAGCCGATGCCTTGCATGATCGCCCAGAGCACCGCGGCGATCGAACCGGCGTAAAGAATGCCGAACACGGCATAGGATTCGCGAAGCTTGGCCTCTACCACCGGACCACCGACGATCACGCCCGGCGGCAGTTTTCCGACACTTTCCTCCGGCTCCAAACTCCGAACTGCGGTCATTTTAGCTGATCCATTCACGGAAAATTAACGCTGCGACGGACCGTACCGATGCGGGTCATTTCTAGCAAGGGTTGATCGGCCGCGGGAGCGCGGAAGCGGGACCTGAAAAGACGCGATCACATTGAGGGTGAAAGCTTTTTTCTCCTCGTTAACCGTTCGGAAATTTCGATGGCGACCGTTGCCGACTGGACCAGCTGCGCGAGATGCAAGCGGGCGATGACGATGGTGGATTCGAGGGAGAACGCGGCGGAGTCAGCCCCGGTTTGTCATTCCGGGGCGTGCGTCAGCGCGAGCCATAGTGCGCCTGAGAATCCATTTCTCCCGGCATTCGAGCGGCGAAATGGATTCCGGGCCTGCGCCTTTTGGCGCATCCCGGAATGACGGAGACGATGGAGCCGATCGGCAACGACGGGAGAGCCCGCCGCTATTTCTTCACCAGCGGGCAATCGCTTTGCGCAAGCGGTTTTGCGGCATCGTCAGGCGCAATCGTTGCGATCAGCTTGTAATAGTCCCACGGATATTTCGACTCTTCGGGCTTCTTCACTTCGAACAGATAGGCCGGAATGAGACGGCGGCCATCGGCGCGGAGCACGCCCTTGCCAAACAAGGGATCGTCGGTCGGGATTTCCTTCATCTTGGCGACGACCTTGGCGCCGTCATGCGGATTGCCGCCAAGCGCTTCCAGCGCCTTCAGGTAATGCAGAATGCCGGTGTAGCTGCCGGCCTGGTTCATCGACGGCATTGCGTGATTGTTCGCTCTTTCCGCAAACCGCTTCGACCACGCGCGCGTGGCGTCGTTCATGTCCCAGTAGAAAGATTCGGTGAAGGTCAGGCCCTGCGCGGTCTTCAGACCAAGCGAATGCACGTCGTTGATGAAGAGCAAAAGGGCCGCGAGCTTCTGGCCTTGCGCCGTGATGCCGAACTCGGAGGCCTGCTTGATCGCGTTGGTGGTGTCGCCGCCGGCATTGGCCAGGCCGATCACCTTGGCCTTGGAGGACTGCGCTTGCAGCAGGAAGGATGAGAAGTCGGAGGTGTTGAGCGGATGCTTGATGCCGCCGAGCACCTTGCCGCCGTTGGCGGTGACCACCGCGGTCGTGTCACGCTCGAGTGCGGCGCCGAAGGCATAATCGGCGGTCATGAAGAACCAGGTGTCGCCGCCGGCTTTCGTCAGTGCCTTGCCGGTGCCGGTGGCAAGCATGTAGGTGTCGTAGGTGTAGGAGATGGTATTGGCGTTGCAGGCCTTGCCGGTGAGGTCGGCGCTGGCCGCACCCGAATTGAGCAGGATCGAATTCTTCTCCTTGACGAGGTTGCTGACGGCCAGGGCCACGCCGGAGTTCGGCGTGTCTTCGACCAGATCTACCTTCTCGGTGTCGATCCATTGACGCGCGATGCTAACGCCGATGTCCGGTTTGTTCTGGTGATCGCCGCCGATCACGTCGATCTTCCAGCCTTTCGCCGCGAGACCGGAATCCTCGACCGCCATCTTGACCGCCATCAGGGTATTGGGGCCGTTAATATCCGCATACAGGCTCGCCATGTCGGTCAGAACGCCGATCTTGACGACCTTGTCATCGGCCTGAGCCGGGGTAGCCGCGCCGAGCGCAAGTCCCGTAAGAGCAAGGAGCGCGGCCGTGCGCCGCGCAAAAGCGGTATCCATGAAATATCCCTCCCGTTGTGACACCCGGAAAGCTCTCTTGCGGAGCCTTTGCCCGAGCCTGATCGCTAAAAGATCATGATTTTCGATAGCTGCTGTTGCAGCGTTCGGCAATGCGTCTTTGTGTGGCGTCGGAAGCGTTTACCAGCAGCCTGCCGCCTGGCATACGCCCTAGCTGACGCCGTCGCGGTTATAGATGTCGTCGCGGAATTGCACGACGCCGTCGGGTGTCGCCCAGGCCGTCACATAGACCCAGTACAGCGGCAGCGGCTTTGCGACCTTGGCATCCTTGCGCTCGCCGGACTTGATGACCTCGTCGATCTCGGCCTTCGACCAGCCCGGCGTTTCCGCCAGGATCCAGTAGACGAGTTCGCGCACGTTCTGCACGCGCATGCAGCCGGATGAAGCGAAACGGAAATCCTCGCCGAACAGATTCTTCGACGGCGTGTCGTGCATGTAGACGCCGTCGGGACTCGGAAAATTGATCTTCATCGATCCAAGCGAATTGAAATCGCCGGCGTCCTGCTTGAACTTGTAGTTCACCGCCTCAGCCGAATACCAGTCGATCTGCGACGGTTGCAGTTCGTTGCTCCTGGGATCGAAGATGCGGATGTGGTTCTTGGTGAGATAGTCCGGCTCGGCCTGCATCTTCGGGATCAGGTCCTTGCGGATGATCGATACCGGCACGGTCCAGAACGGATTGAAATTGATCTGGGTGATCTTGCTCCGGACATCCGGCGACGGCCGGTCCGGCTTGCCGGCCACGGCTGTGTGACGCGTCACCGCCACGCCGTTCTCGATCGCCTCGATCTGCGCGGCCGGAATATTCGCGACCACGATACGGTTGCCGAGATTGCCGGTGAGCGCCTTCAGCCTGACCGCGTTGGTGCGGAGTTGCGCGAGCCGCTGCTCGGCCGGGACGTTGAGCGCATGCAGGGTGGGCTCATGCACCGTGCCGTCGGCGTGCAGCCCGTGGCGCACCTGAAAACGGCGCACGGCCGCATCGACATAGGAATCGAATACCTGCGCTTCACCCGAGTTGAGCTCGAGGTCGCCGGCCATCGATAGCCGCGTGCGCAGAGACGGCACGGCCGGGCCTCTGGCGCCGACGCGCAAGCCGTTGGCCGAGGCCGGCACGTTCGGCCAGCCGCCCTTGGCGACGATCGCCTCATATTGAGCGATCGAGGTCTGCGTGGTCTCCGCCGTCGACGGTGACAGCGTCGGCAACGACTTCTTCGGCAGGCGGACGTTGCGCGAGGAATTATCGAAACCGCTGCCGAGCCCGTTCTCCTGATTTTCCCGCATCAGCTCGTCGAGCATCTGATCGGAGGTCTGCCCGTCGGCGGCGGCGGCAGCTCGTGCGAGTGCGCCCGCCGCAAGTCCGCTTGCGGCTGACGTCAGAAAAGATCGTCGGGTGATGGCGCTCATGGCTCTAGTGGACAGGTTTATCCCGCCTTCATAGCAGGCCCGGCGCGCAGCGATAAGGCCGCCAATCCGCCATCGCAAATACGTGAAAGCGCCCGATAGTTTCCAAGGATTTCCGGCGCGCTAGCCGGCGGGGCCGCCGCAATTCTTGATGTCGTTTGCGAGACTCCAGGTCTCCTTGGTGCGCAGATTGGTGGTCCGGTAGACCCGGCCGCGGAGGTCGCCGGGACATTCCTTCGGCACCTCGACCAGGCACAGGTTGACCTTGTCGAAGACCTGCGAGCGAACGATGGAGTTCTCCCGGCGCAGCGAGACCTGAACGCCGGAGTTGGAGAAGCGGACAATGGTGCCGGGATCCGCACCCTTCTTGGCGCGCGCCGCTATGTCCTCGCCATAGCGGTCGGTGATCGAGGTGATCGTGGTCTCGAAGCATTCGCCGACCTTGCGCGGCATTTTCGAGATGCGCTCGGTGTTCGGGAGATCCTCGTCCTCCAGCGGATCGGGCGCCGGTGACCACTTGTCGGGCGGCGCCGTTCCGGGGTTCAGCCGCTCAACGGGCGCCGCAGCATTTTTTTCGGCGTAAGAAGCAAGAAAGCTCGGCTGCTGCGTGCAGGCGGTCGCAGCCAACAGCGACAACAGCCCCAGCAAGCGCAAATGATTCATCCGAGGCATCTGCATCAGTTTGCAAACCGGCTGACGCCGTCCCTCGCGATCAAATGCTTGAATCTATCGTCCACCAAAGACTCCCTGCCCTCCGATGCACAATCAACATAACCGGGATCGCGCGCCGAAATCCAATTTACCGCCGGGATCAGCGCGATAGTGCTGGATTGAGCAATTTTGAGGGCACGGTCAAACGGCTCGCCTAGACGATTGTCCAAGCGAGCCGTGCTTTAACAGAGCTTTTGGGAAATCAGAAGCTTAGGTCTAAATCAGAAGCTTAACTCTCAAAGACCGGTATAGCCGGCCTTGACCGGGTCGCTGGAGCCGTCGAGCTCACGCAGGTAAGTGAGGCCGCACACCGTCAGCCGATGCATGTCCTTCTCGCCGGCCTCGAACAGGGTCGTGACATATTCGGTCACCTTCACGCGCGCCTCCGCGCTCGCGGCAGCCGAACGATTCATCAGGAGATCATAGGTCATCATGATACGATCGATGGCGGCTTCCATAACTCCCTCGCGTTTTGATGCAACTCTCTCGGATTGATCGATCAGGCGGGTAGCGAATGTCAAATCCACTCCACTAATGCCTCGTATTGAGCGATCGCCTTGTTGGCGAGCCTGATCTTGTTGAATTCGCCGCACTCGAACAGCTTGATGACGATCGCAAGCAACTGCTCGTCGGTGGCAAAACTGTCGGAAATGGCGCCGGTGCGGCACAGGTAATTGGCAGCGATCGCGTAGGAGTTGCTGACCACTCCCACGTTCATGACCCGTATTCCGCGCTCGACGAGCATCCGTATTCTCCGATACGCAGAGATAAGCGCGTCGGAGCGGAAAGGTTCCATACCAGAGCGTTTTCGAGCGAAGTGGACGCCGGTTCGCGTGAAGAAAACACGTCAAAACAAAAACCTAGAGCCCGTGGGTCGTTTCGGCATCGGCCAAACGACAAAACGCACCGGCTTCGGAAAAATCCGAAGCGGTGCGCTATGGGGGAAGTGTTTTGGGGTCGTTGCGGCCCGCCGGTCTTTTCAAGTCGCCGGCTTGGCCGAAACAGAATTTGAGGTCGCTATCAGAGCCGATAGAGGATCTGGTCGGTCCAGAAGCGCTCCAGGCGATGCAGCGACTTGTTCAGCGTCGCGAACTCTTCGTTCGAGATGCCACCAACCTGCTCCACCGTCTTGACGTGCTTCTGATAGAGCGCATCGACGATCTTGCGGATTTCCTGGCCCTGCGGGGTCAGGCGAATGCGAACCGAACGGCGATCGACGCGCGAACGCTGATGGTCGAGGAAGCCGAGTTCGACCAGCTTCTTCAGATTGTAGGAGACGTTGGAGCCGAGGTAATAACCGCGCGTGCGCAATTCGCCCGCGGTCAGTTCCTTGTCACCGATGTTATAGAGCAAGAGCGCCTGCACCGAATTGATGTCGGCGCGACCGCGACGATCGAATTCGTCCTTGATGACATCGAGCAGGCGGCGATGCAGCCGCTCAACAAGAGTCAAAGCTTCGAGATAGAGCGGCTGAACCTGAGCCGCCGGCTGCCCCGGCGCGCGCTCGATGGTTTCCACCGCTGCTGCGGTTTTCATCATGACACTTCCCCTGTTGTCGTTTTTATCGACTTATTCGACGAAACTTTTGTCCCGCCTGATAGGTGCAACTTAAGGGGCGCGTTTGAAGATCAGCTTAAATAAGAGAATAAAGAGATCATGAATTTAAGAGAGTGAATCGCGGATTAAGCCTGCAATACAAGGGCTTTTCGCAACCTTTCATTGACGCTTTGCACCTCGTGTTCACGCTTCGTCTAAGGGGCATGTCACATATGGAAACAACGCGGGCGAAAGCGGAAACGCTTGCGTAACAGGTGTGGCCACACGCCTTACGATGACCAAATCCTTACCGCGATTTTCGTCTTGTTATGGCGGCCGTTCACGGGCTGCCATCCATGCCAGCGCCAGATAGGCCGTGAGCATCAGCGCTTCGGCGACGACGACCGTAAGGCTGCCGCCATAGATCGCTGGAAACATCAGTTCGATCACCGTCATTGAAACGACGGTGATCAGCCACACCACCGCGCCCCACGGCGTCGCCAGCCACAGGCCGACGGCTGCAACGAGTTCGATCACGGCGAAATAGACGGTCGAAGACTGCCAGGCCAGCGACTGATTTTCGAATGCTTCCTCTTCACCGCCGACGAAGCCCGTGACCTGGGCCCAGTGATAAAGGCCCTTGGCGACGGAAACGACGGCCATGATCCGCAGGAAGAAGACCAGCCGGCGGGTCCAGACGTTGTCGCCGGACTCGATGCGTTCCGACGATATCGCCTCGACCGATATCGCATGGTCCCTGGAGGAGTCGCGCGTTGAAGAATTTGACATCGATGGCGTTGCCGGCCGCTTTCTGGGCGAATATTCGGGATCGTTGCTTTTCGGGGGTCAGTCATGGCCCCTCGGCACGGCAAAATCAATTGGGTGTGCGGCAACCTTCCCCTCGGTGACGCGGACCGGACAAAGTGCTACGTATAACCAAAAGCCAACCGTCCCTGGAGACAACATCAAATGGCGATCAAATTTGGGCGTCCGATCGAAATGCGCGACACGCCGCGCCGTGAGGCTGCCCTCTCCGCCTCCCGCCTTGATCTCGCGATCCGGCCCCGCCGCAACCGCAAGGCGGAATGGGCGCGCCGCATGGTCCGCGAAAACGTGCTCACGACCGACGATCTGATCTGGCCGCTGTTCGTGTCGGAGGGCCACAACAAACGCAGCGCCGTCGCCTCGATGCCGGGCGTCGAGCGCCTCAGCGTTGATCAGGTGGTGCGCGAGGCCGAACGCGCGATGAAACTCGACATCCCCTGCATCGCGTTGTTTCCCTATACCGAGCCCGGCCTGCGCGACGAGGCGGGCTCCGAAGCGGTCAACTCCGACAATCTCGTGTGCCAGTCGGTGCGCGCGATCAAGAAGGAATTCCCCGATCTCGGCGTACTGTGCGACGTCGCACTCGATCCCTATACCAGCCACGGCCATGACGGGCTGATGGAGGATGGCAAGATCCTCAACGACGCCACGGTCGCAGTTCTGGTGCGGCAGGCGCTGGTGCAGGCCGAAGCCGGCTGCGACATCATCGCGCCATCCGACATGATGGACGGCCGGGTCGGCGCCATCCGCGAAGGGCTGGATGCGGCAGGATTCCTCGACGTGCAGATCATGTCGTATGCGGCGAAGTATGCCTCCGCCTTTTACGGTCCGTTCCGCGACGCCGTCGGTTCGGCGAAAACGCTCACCGGCGACAAGCGCACCTATCAGATGGACAGCGCCAATTCGGATGAGGCGTTGCGCGAGGTCGAACTCGACATCGCCGAGGGCGCGGACATGGTGATGGTCAAGCCCGGCATGCCCTATCTCGATATTCTCCGCCGGGTCAAAGATACGTTTGCGATGCCGACCTTCGTCTACCAGGTGTCCGGCGAATACGCGATGTTGATGGCCGCCATCAACAACGGCTGGCTCGACGGCGAGCGCACGATCATGGAAAGCCTGACCGCGTTCAAGCGCGCCGGCGCCGACGGCATTCTCACCTACTTCGCACCGCAGGCCGCGGAGCGGCTGAAAAAGGGAAGTTAGCTAGCCACTGCGGTCCGAAGCCGCGGCGCCAGCGCAATCGCAAGCGGCAATATGACGGCAGCCGTGATGGCGGTGGCGAGTAACGCGCCGTGTGCGCCCACCGCATCTCCCAATATCCCGAACAGGATCGGTGCCGTCGCGCCCGCGCCAATGGTGCCGGTATAGAAGATCGCAAAGGCCTGCTCGGTACGGCCGGATGGCGCGAGGTCCGGAACGGTGCCGTAGAGCACCGAGGACGTGCCGTTGAGCATGACACCGAGAAGCGGCAAGATCAGCAACGTCGGCGCAAGCGGCAGCAGCAGAACGGCCAGGATCGCGGCGGCCGTGCCGGCTTCGGTCAGAAGCACGGTTGCCAGCAAACCGAACCGCGCGCCCAGCCAGCCGCAGGCGAACTTTCCGGCCGCGCCGCCGATGAACACCAGCGCCAGCGCTTGGCCGACCACCGACAGGGATGCGCCCTGCTCCCTGAGCAGGAACGGCAGGAAGGTCAGAAATCCCATCCGCACGCTGGAGTCGAGAATGCCGATCGAAAGCAGCAGAACAAATCCGCTGCGCGTGCCGGCCGCATGATGTTCGGCCTTGGCGGTTTTGGACAGCGCATGCAGATTGGCCGGCAGGAAGATCGCAACCGCCACGGCGACGACCGCGCCGAGCGCGGCAAGCGCCCAAAGCATGTGGTGCCAGGTCATGAACGCCAGCAGCAGCGATGCGCCGCTCGGGATCGCGGCCTTTCCGATGTCGCCGGCGAAATTGTAGGTGCCGAGCGGACCGCGTGCATCGCCCTGATAGGCGCGCGAGACCGCGGCCGAAGCGATCGGGTGCTGCGTGCTCAAGCCGCAACCGATCACGACCAGCGCCACGCAGAGACCGATGAGCCCGGTCGAATAGCCCGCGACCACGTAGCCGAGGGCCGCGAGCGCGGTGCCTGCGGCCAGCGTGGTGCGCCCGCCGATACGTTCCGCGATCCGCCCCGCCGGCACCTGCAATCCAGCCATCGAAGCTGCGGCAAGCGCGCGCAGGAACGCCAGCGCGCCGTAACCGATGGCAAATTCGGCCTGCCAGATCGGCAGCAGCAGGTAGATCAGGTCGGTATAGCCGTCGTGCAGCGCATGCACCGCGCAGGCGGTCCAGAGCGTCCGTGCGCGCGATACGGCCGGTAGCGTTGCAGTTTCGCTGTTGGTGCTGAGCGTTGTCATTGGCAATTTGATGTTGGCTCGCCGCCGAACTGATTGGCTTACCCGGGAGAAATCCTCCCAGCCGCAAACCTTCGACTGGCGGGATTCGATGGCTCTGCATCCGGAATAGATCGGTAGCCGCGCGCCTACAACTGAGCTATTTTCTCCCCTGATGAGAGAAAAAGTCACCCTGGAGACTTAAGGCGTGGCGAGCGAGCACGAATTGCCGCTGAATGCGATCAGGGCCTTCGAGGCGGCGGCGAGGCGCGGCAGCTTCGTGGAAGCCGCAAAAGACCTGCACGTCACCCATTGGGCGATCGGCAAGCAGATCAGGCTCCTGGAAGACTGGCTCGGCGTCCCCCTGTTCGAGCGCCGCACCCGGGGCGTCGCACTGACCGACCATGGTGCGGACCTCCTGACCGACGTCAGCGCCGCGCTTTCACGTCTGACGTCGGCGGCGGGGCGGTTGAGAGAGCCTGAATCGGCGCGTCGCGTGTCCGGCGTCGTACGCGTCAACCTGCTGTCGAGCTTTGCGCTGCGTTGGCTGTTGCCGCGGCTTTCGAAATTCCAGGAGTCTCACCCGGGCATCGAGATCAAGGTTTCGACCACCTCGCGCAAGCTGCGCTACGTCGGGACCGCTTTCGATATCGGCATCCGCTCCGGCGTCGAGCATGGCGCGGGCATTCGGTCCGAGACACTGATGCCGGACCGTCGCCTTCCCGTGTGCAATCCCCGGATTTTGCGCGACCGCCCGGTCGAAACGGCGCAGGACCTGCGGCGGCACGTGCTGTTGCATTCCACCACGACGCGATCGGCGTGGCCGCAATGGTTTGCGGCCGCAGGCGTGTCGGGCCTGGTGCCGGTTCGGCACCTCGAGCTCGATCACGTCTACCTTCAGCTTCAGGCGGCCGTCGATGGTCTGGGGGTTGCCTTGGGCTCGCTGCCGCTGGTCGAAGCTGATATCGCGGCGGGGCGTCTGGTTTGTCCGATCGCGGCACCAGAATGGCGGGCTGAGGACTATCAACTCGTTATCCCCGAGGACCGGCTGCGCGATCCCGCGATCAAGGCATTTCGAAGCTGGATCCTTGCCGAGGCCGCAGCGCCGCCAGGCGGCGATCGCGCGCTCGCATCGACATCACGCGGCAAGCGCGGGACGGCGCGCTAGGCCGCAGCGCTCGGGTTCGGGCCGCAGCGCGGACGGAGTGCCTCTCGTTCCTCGCGGGAAAGCACGTCGACCGGATAAACCGGTGCGACATTGCCACGCGCAAAGAACGGATGCGGCCACACCTTGCCGCGCAAGCGCCAGCCCAGCACTCTGCTGATCACGCGTAGCAGCAGAGGTAGCCTAACTCCCGTCGTGCCCTGAGGCGCCTCGCCAATCGCGTATTTTCCCATGATGGCGCCGGTCGGAGGACCGAACACGGCATCCGCGCGCGGTCCATCGTGATCAAATGCCGCGGCGAGAATGCCGACGAAAGGAACAGACGGCGTGAGCGTGTTGCCAACCGGCGTGTTGCAGCAGCCCGCATACCATCGATAAAGGCCTTTGGGCGTCAACCGGACGCCCTTGATGCGGTTTTGCCCCTGCGTGAAGGTGAACGTTGCCGGCGCGACCTGGATAATGTCGGAGCGGCCCTGGTCATCGAGCAGCTCGGCGCGTCCGAGCCAGTGCACAAAAGCCTGACAGTCATCGCAATAGCAGCCGACACGATTGACCGTTCGCGGCGAAGCATCCGCAACGAAGCCGCGCACTTCCCCGCAGCGGCAACGAAATTCCACCCGCGTATCCATCTGTCCCCCTCGTCACCGCAGAGCGCTTCCCGGAGCGGCCCGGGGCTGCGAAAATGGTCTTGCCTAGAGCCTTTTACACCGAAAATGCTCGAATATTTCCACCCGGCCGCCAACTGCCGGTCTTGCAACGGCCCGGCCCGTTCCCATGTCCTGTCCGACCTTATGGAGAGGGATCATGTCATATAGCGGCTCTGGAAATACCGGCGGCGCCTACGATGCTGGCGGCGCTTCTAACGCTGGCGGCGCCTGGCGCAACGACAGCGGCGTCTCGCCGCATGCGTTCGATCCGGATCTCGAACCGGAACTGTTTCGCGGCGTGTTGACGCGGCGTGTGTTCGCATTTCTGATCGACCTGATCGTCCTCTCGGTCCCCGTCGTCTTCGGCTACATCTTCATCGCGGTATTCGGCTTGCTGACACTCGGTCTCGGCTGGATGCTGTTCTGGCTGGCATGGCCGGCCTCGGTGGTCTGGGCCATCGTTTATTACGGCGCAACCCTCGGCGGCCCGCATTCGGCGACGCTGGGCATGCGGGTCATGGACCTGGAGTTGCGCACCTGGTACGGCGCACCCGGCTATTTCGTGCTGGGTGCCATGCACGCCGTGCTGTTCTGGGTTTCCATCTCGTTTCTGTCGCCGCTGGTCGTCCTGGTCGGGCTTTTCAACGGCCGCAGGCGGCTGTTGCACGATTTCGTGCTGGGAACCGTGGTCATCAACACCTCGGTGCGCGCTCCCGTGGGTCAGCCGGCGCGGACTTTCTGATCGACTCGCCGGAAATCCGGGAAACAGGTCGCAAAAAGTGCGGCGGCAAACGGTTTGCAAACCAATTGACCGTTAGGCTCGGCGGCGCGATGCTGCGTCCAGTGCCCGTACGCTTCGCCTTTCGGAGTTCGACAGCATCCCGTGACCCAGCATTCGCGTGATACCCCGCAATTCTATCTGACGGCGCCCTCTCCCTGCCCTTATTTACCGGGAAGGCACGAGCGCAAGGTCTTCACGCATCTGGTGGGCGACAAGGCCGGCGACCTCAACGACCTCCTGACCCATGGCGGCTTCCGCCGCAGCCAGTCGATCGCCTATCGGCCCGCCTGCGACCAGTGCCGCGCCTGCGTGTCCGTCCGCGTGGTCGCCAACGAATTCCGGCCCTCGCGCAATTTCCGCAAGATCATGGCCCGCAACGCCGATATCGTCGGCGAGCAGCGCAGCGCGGTGCCGACATCAGAGCAATATTCGATCTTCCGCGCCTATCTCGACCATCGGCACCGCCACGGCGGCATGGCCGACATGACGGTGCTGGACTACGCCATGATGGTGGAAGACAGCCACGTCGAAACCCGCATCATCGAATACCGCCGCCGCGGCGTCGACACTGCCATCAACGGCCGCGGCCACGATCTCGTGGCCGTAGCGCTGACCGACGTGCTCTCCGATGGGCTGTCGATGGTGTACTCGTTCTTCGAGCCTTCAGAAGAAAACCGGTCGCTCGGCACCTTCATGATCCTCGACCACATCAGCCGCGCGCGACGGCAAGGGCTGCCTTACGTCTATCTCGGTTACTGGATCGAGGGTTCGAAGAAGATGGACTACAAGGGCCGCTTCCTGCCGCAGCAACGGCTTGCGCCTTCGGGCTGGATCCGGATCGACGCCTCAGGCGAAATGCTGGCCGAACCGCAAGAGTGAGCGAACGGCATTGTTCGATTGACCCTGGTCTTTGTCTGACGCGTTTTCTTCACGCGAACCGGCTTCCATCCCCCGATCAAGTCCGAGGGCATGCTTCGCTCGAAAACGCTATGGCCGGCTACTTCTTCACCGGCGCGTAGAAGGTGCCTTCGACTTCGCAGATATCATCGCCATTGAGCCGGTGCACTTCGATGATGGTGCGCGGCGGATACGGCCCCTTGCCCCAGAACTCCTCCTGGATCTTGTTCACGATCGGACGGAAGCGGTACATGTCGGTGACATAGACGACGAGGCGCACTGCGTCGCGCAAAGTCGCACCTTCGGATTCCGCGATCAGCTTCATGTTGGCGAACGCCTGGCGGATACGCGGCTCGTCGCCCTGGACTTGCAGGTCGGTCTTGGGATCGATGCCGCGCATGCCGGCGATGTAGACGAAGTCGCCCGCGCGGGTCCCCAGGCTCCAGGGGCCGGTCGGCTTGATCGCGCCCTCCGGCGCGAGCGTCTTCACCCCGGAAGGCGATAACGGCAACGTTTCTGCGGCAACAGGCACGACCCACACCAAAGCAACGAACAAAACCAGGAATTTCTTCAAAACGAACCTCCAGCTGAGATGATAGTTCGCAGCATAGGGACTGGCGCCGACCATTTGAAGTTCTGGTCCGCCAGCGGCTGGCTCTTTTCAGGGAATGAAAATGGCGGGCAATCGCTCAGACGCCTAACTGACGAAGAAATCCCACACCAGCTTGGCATTGAGTGCGATAATCGCGGCTGCCGTCACGATCGCCAATCCGCTCAGCCAGCGCGGCGCAACGAACTCACCCATCTTGCGGCGGCTCGCGGTAAACATCACGAGCGGCACCACCGCCAACGGCAATTGCAGGCTGAGCACGACCTGGCTCAGGATCAGAAGCTGGCCGGTCGCCTTTTCGCCGGCCCATATCGTCACCACCACCGCCGGCAGGATCGCGATCATCCGCGTCACCAGACGCCGCAGCCATGGCGCGATGCGAAGGTTCAGAAAGCCCTCCATCACGATCTGGCCCGACAGGGTCGCGGTGATGGTCGAGTTCAGGCCACAACAAAGCAGCGCGACCGCAAACAGCGTCGGCGCGAGCGCCGAGCCGAGCAGCGGTGCCAGAAAGGCGTGCGCCTGGTCCAGTTCGGCAACGTCGGTCTTTCCCACCCGATAAAACGTCGCGGCCGCCAGGATCAGGATCGAGGCGTTGATGGTGAGCGCAAGACAGAGCGCAATCGAGGAATCGATCGTCGCAAGCTTGATCGCCTCGTGCTTGTCCTTGCCGCTCTCGCCGATATAGCGGGTCTGCACCAGTCCAGAGTGCAGGTAGAGATTATGCGGCATCACCGTCGCGCCGAGAATGCCGAGCGCGAGATAGAGCATCTCGTGGTTTTCGAGAATGTCCGAGGTCGGCAGGAAGCCGCGGAGCACCGCACCCCAGTCGGGATCAGCGAGCGCAATCTGGATCGCAAAGCAGGCCGCGATCACGCCCAGCATCGCCACGACGAAGGCCTCGATCCAGCGAAAGCCAAAGGCTTGCAGCGCCAGGATCAGGAACACGTCCGCGGCTGTGAGGATGACGCCGATCGAAAGCGGAATGTGAAACAGCAAATTGAGACCGATCGCCGTTCCGATGACTTCGGCAAGGTCGGTCGCCGTGATCGCGATCTCCGCCGACAGCCAGAGCGGCAACGAGATCCAGCGCGGGAAGGAATCGCGGCAGGCCTGCGCGAGGTCGCGACCGGCGCCGACCCCGAGCCGCGCGCACAACGACTGCAGTATGATCGCCATCACGTTCGACAGCAGTGCGACCGTCAGCAGCGCGTAGCCGAATTTCGACCCGCCGGCGAGCGAGGTCGCCCAGTTGCCGGGATCCATGTAGCCGACGGCGACGAGATAGCCGGGACCGAGGAACGCGAGCAGCTTGCGCCAGAACGGGCCGCCCCTCGGGGTTCCCACCGAGGCGAACATGTCCGCCAACGACGGCTCGCCGCGTGGACGACGCCACCCCGACGCTCCAGGAATCACGCCCGAAGCGATTTCCCCGCCGCGCCCGGGGCCAAAATCAGGGGTTTGTGCATCCATTCCCAGAGAATGCCCAAACCCGATCCTTATTGCAACTAATTTGCAACTGCATCTAACAAGGTTCCAGCTATCCGATCCGAAATCGGGTGGGTTTGAGGGGTCAGACACCCAATCATGGCAGCCAGAGAGACGAAGGAATCTGCCAAGGAGTTTGCCATGTCCGCCCCGGAAACTGCCCCGCTGCCCCCGACCTTCAACCGGCTGGCCTGGTCCAATCTCGCCGCCCAATCGGCCGAGCAGATCGCGCTCGCCGCCGCCCCCATCGTCGCGGTGTTGCTGCTTGGCGCCGGCGAAGGCGAGACCGGCCTGTTGCAGACCGCGCTGACGCTCCCGTTCATCCTGTTCGCGATTCCGGCCGGACTTCTCGCCGACCGCATCTCGCGGCGGCGGCTGATGGCGGGGGCCGAAGCGTTACGCGCGGTCGCCCTGCTGGCGATCCTGCTGTTGATCGCCCTGCACCAACTGACGCTGCCGCTGCTCGCGCTCGCCGGCTTCATCGCGGTATGCGGAACGGTGGTTTACAGCGTGGCGGCACCGGCGCTGGTACCCTCGCTGGTGTCTTCGCAGCAATTGCCCGCCGCCAATGCCAGGATCGAACTCGCCCGCACCATCGCCTTTGCCAGCGGACCCGCGCTCGGCGGCTTTCTGGTGGGATGGCTGGGTGCGGCTCCCGCCTTTGCGTTCGCGGTCGTGCTCTCCGTCATCGCGGTCGTGTTGCTGTCCGGCCTTTACGAGCCGTCGCGTACGGCGACGTCCCGGCGGCATCCGCTGCATGAGATCAAGGAAGGCGCGGCATTTGTGCTGCATCATCCGCTGCTGCGGCCGGTCTTCGCCACCCAGTTCATCTTCAACACGGGCTCGTTCCTGCTGCTCGCGATCTTCGTCCCCTATGCCGTGCATCGCCTGAACCTCTCGGCTGCCGGCGTCGGCGTGACAATGGCGATGTTCGGGGTCGGCATGGTCGTCGGCGCCCTGCTCGCCACCCGCATCATGCAACGCCTCGCGTTCGGCACCGTGATCGCACTCGGACCCGTCACCGGATTCGTCGCAGCCGCGACCATGGCGCTGACGACGGTCATTCCATCGGCCGGGCTTGCAGGCCTCAGCTTCTTCCTGCTCGGCGTCGGTCCGATTCTCTGGGTGATCAGCACCACGACGCTGCGGCAATCGGTGACGCCGTCGCACCTTCTCGGCCGGGTGTCGGCGATCAACGTCCTGAGCTACGGCGCACGTCCGCTGGGTTCTGCGCTCGGCGCTCTGATCGGCTGGCTCTCCGGCGCAGAGGCGTGTCTCTACCTCGCGACAGCGATCTTCGCCGTGCAGGCGCTGGTGATCCTGATGTCGCCGGCGGTGGCGCTGGATCGCCAGCCGGACATGGTCGGAGAGTGCGCCTAACTTTTCAAATAGCGCTCGTACTGGCCGGCCAGCACCTCATCCGTTGAGATGGCCGGCTCCAACGTATAGAGGTCCTGCGCGCGCCCGATGCCGCGCAGGGCAAAGCGGCCGGTCGACACCAGATAACGCCGCCCGGACGTATCCAGCCCCTCGCGAAAGGCCTCCGAGACCAGAAGTTCGCGGTCGACCGAACGGCACATCGAGGAGATGCGGCTGACTTCGTTGACCGCCGGTCCCACCACGGTGAAATCCAGCCGGTCGTCGTGGCCGATATTGCCGTAAAACACCTCGCCGACATGCAGGCCGACATAGGCCGAGGTCACCGCCCTGCCCTCGGCGCCACGTGTCGCATTGAGCCCGATCATGTTGAGGCGAAAGCGATGCTCGGCCCGCAGCGCCGCCCGTTTGGCGTGACCCAGGTTTTCGCTGGTGAACATCGCCAGCACGCCGTCGCCGATCAGCTTCAGCACGTCGCCGCCGGAATCATGGACGGCATCGATCGCGGCCTGCGCGTAATCGTTGAGGAACGGGATGATCTCGTCGGGCGGAATGCTTTCGGTGATCGAGGTCGAGCCGCGCAGATCGGAAAACCACAACACGGCATTGATCTGCTCGGTGACGCCGCGGGAGATCTTCCCGTGCAAGACCCGCTCGGACGCATCGCGCCCGAGATAAACCCGCCCCAGCGTACGCACGATGTCGACCTGCTGGGCCGATTTGATCACCATCCCCAGCACCGGCACGAGGTCGCGCAATGCGTCGAGCTCCCGCTCGTTGAAGCCGCCGTCACGCCGGGTCAGCCAGTAGGAATAAAAGCAATCCATTTGCCCGAGCGCGCCGCTCTCGCCGAACCGGTGCACGAGGCCCAGCATGTGCCTGTGACCGTTTTCCACGAGATCAGGGACTCTTGAAAATCGGTGCGCGGCCGGATCGGCCAAGTCGAGCCGCAACTCATCATGCCCTCCTTCGAGCATGTGATAGAACACCGAGCGGCGCCAGCCGTCGTCGTTCTCGCCGGTCGGCCCATACTCGAACGAATCAGCCTCGTTGGTCTCGGAGTCGTTCCAGCGAAACCCGCGCCCCTCGAAGATCGGGTGCAGCGTGTCGATGAAGACAAGGCTGCGCGACAGATCGAGGCCTGCGGCGCAGCAGCGCTCGCAGAAGCCGCGGATCAGATCGTTCTCGGGTAGACCAGTGAGGCCCTGGCTAACCAGCCAGTTCATCAATCCGACGCGGGTGGCAAGTTCCATCGCCGGATTATGCCGTGCGATCGCGGCGTGCGATAGCCCGCCCTAACTTCTTGATACGCGCTCGCCGTCTTCCTTGACAAACGACGTCACGGGATTTTCGAGGAGATCGAGCACTGCCTCCGACGGACGGCACAGTCTGGTGCCTTTTGCCGTCACGACGATCGGCCGGTTGATCAGGATGGGATGCGCCAGCATGAAATCGATGAGTTCGTCGTCGCTCCATTTGGGATCGGCGAGCCGAAGTTCGGCGTAGGGCGTGCCTTTCTCGCGCAGCAATTCGCGAACGGTAATTCCCATCGCCTTGACCAACTCCAGCAGGCGGGCGCGGTCCGGCGGCGTTTTCAGATATTCGATTACTTCCGGCTCCTCGCCGCTTTGGCGGATCATGGCCAATGTGTTGCGCGAGGTGCCGCAGGATGGGTTGTGATAGATCGTGACGCTCATGGGTGAACCTCTCTTGCCACGACAGCCTCCTCGCCCTTCGACCGCAGCAGCCAATTCATCAGCGCGAATGCTGCGAGCGCACCGGCGAATTCAGCGGCGATGAAGCCCGGAAGATCGACCGGGCGGATGCCGGAGAACGTGTTCGTGAGCGATCTCGCGATCGCGACGGCCGGATTTGCGAATGAGGTCGAGGACGTGAACCAATAGGCCGCGGTGATGTAGAGGCCGACCAGCCAGGGGATAGCCGGCCGGTTGAACTTCAACCCAGCCAAAATGGTCACGATCAGACCGAACGCGGCGATGGCCTCGGCCAGCCATTGCGGGCCGCCGGTCCTGATTTTCAGCGAAGCATCCCATAGCGGCAATGCGAACATCGCATGCGCCACTAAAGTCCCCGCGATGCCGCCGGCGATTTGCGTCAGCACGTAGGCAAGCGCCTCGGCCGGCGCGAGTTCGCGTTTCAGCGCAAAGACCGCAGTGACCGCAGGATTGAAATGCGCTCCCGAAATGGGCCCGAGGATTGTGATCAGCACGATCAGGATCGCCCCGGTCGGGAGCGTATTACCAAGCAGAGCCAACGCGACGTCCTTGGTGAGATTTTCAGCCATGATGCCGGAGCCAACGACGGTCGCCACCAGAAACGCGGTGCCGATCGCCTCCGCGGCCAGACGGCGGGTCAGGTCAAAGCTTGGCACGCGTTCGTCTCTTGCTGGAAGGCGAACAACACGACGTCAGGTCCTCGATCAGCGGCGCGCAGATTTCGGGGCGTCCCTCGCAGCAATCCCGGAGCATGAACAACATCACCGCACGAAGATGCGAGAGCTCGGCGCGATAGATGATCGAGCGGCTGAAGCGCTTTGCCGAGATCAGGCCGGCACGCGACAGCACCGCCAGATGCGAGGACATCGTGTTTTGCGGAACGGCCAGACTTTTCGCGATCTCGCCCGCGGCAAGCCCCTCCGGCTCATGGCGGACAAGAAGGCGAAACACACCGAGCCGGGTCGGTTGCGCCAGAGCGGCCAGCGCCAGGACGGTTTCTTCGGATTCCATATATCCGGAATTATCGATGTATTACGACGAAGTCAATTGCCTGGAATCGGTGGCCGTGCGATTCGATTTTTGGAATTCAGGGGGAGCGCAGCGAGATGGAATGGACTTTTGCCAACGTGATCATCCAGACCGTGGCCGGCCTGATCGGGTCACACATTGCCGCCGCGGCTGCCCATGAGCACCGGTTCGGTCTTTGGGGACATACCCTGGTTGGTCTCGTGAGCGGCGCCCTTGGTGGGCTTGTCCTGCAAAAATACGCGTCCACCGTCGTCACGGCCAACGGAAGCCTGAACGAACCGACGCACGTCCAGATCTTCGCGTCGCAGGCGCTGACAGGGGCTGTGCTCGGCGCCATCGCCATGATGGTCATCGGCCTCATCATCAAGGAGCGGTCAGGGGAGAAATGATCGACGCACTCGCGCGCCGACCGCCAATCATAGGAGTTATTTCGATATAACTAGAAATATGGTTGACAAGAGCCGTGCGATGCGGAAGGATGTCACATGAAATTGGATGACGCAGCCGCACATCTCGAAGCCCTGGGCAATCCCACCCGGCTCAAAATTTACCGAACGCTGGTTCGCGCCGGCAATGCGGGACTTGCTGTCGGCCGCCTGCAGGACAAGCTCAAAATCGCCCCCTCAACGCTGTCCCATCATATCAAGACACTTGTGGTGGTCGGACTGGTCAACCAGGTGCGGGATTCAACCACTCTGGTGTGTCACGCGAACTACGATGTGATGCGAGGACTGGTAGATTTTCTGGTCGCCGAATGCTGCATCGATGCCGCGGAGGACGACGACAGCAAGGCCGCGTAGCCGTTCCATGACTATAATTTCGATATTTCCAGTATTATAGGAGGATGCCGTGACGGAAGCCAGGACAGTAGCGATCATCGGAGCCGGTCCGGTTGGCCTTGCCGCCGCAGCCCATGTTCTGGAGCGGGGTCTTCGCCCGATCGTGCTTGAGGGTGGCGCAGACGTTGCACATGCGGTGCGCCAATGGGGCCATGTCCAACTGTTCTCGCCCTGGGAATACAATGTCGACCGCGCGGCCGCCAGATTGCTGACGCCGAGCGGCTGGAATTCTCCCGAGCCCAGCCAATATCCGACCGGCGCCGAGTTGGTCGAACGCTATCTCGAACCGCTCGCTGCAAAGACAGTTCTCGCGACTCACATTCATACATCGAGCCGGGTCACCGATATCAGCCGCGTCGGATTCGACAAGCTCAAGACCAAAGGCCGCGAAGCAGCACCGTTCGAGATTCGCTATCAAAACGGTCACGGCACAAAATCTGTACGGGCCGATGCCGTCATCGACGCATCCGGCACGTGGCAGTCGCCAAATCCGGCCGGAGCCAACGGCATCAAGGCCGTCGGCGAGGCACAAGCCACAAGCAGGATTTTTTATGGAATGCCGGATGTGCTGGGGAAAGACCGCGCCCGCTATGCCGGTAAAGCGACCGCGGTGCTGGGCGCGGGGCATTCGGCGATCGGGACCTTGGCCGATCTCGCGAAACTCGCGCAACAGGCACCGCAAACCAGACCGATCTGGCTGTTGCGCGGAAACGATCCTGCAAAGGCCTTCGGCGGCGGCGTCAACGACAAGCTCGTTGCCCGCGGAGAACTCGGAACAGCTTTTGCCGCATTGATCGCATCAGATCGGATAAAGGTCGAAAGCGGTTTTCGTGTTTCGCATTTGACCACCGACGGCCCTGGCCTCATCGTGGGGACCGGCTCCAATTGCTGCGGTCGACAGATAACGGTCGATGAACTCGTCGTCGCAACGGGATTCCGGCCCAATCTGGATTCCGTGCGTGAACTTCGCATTGCGCTCGATCCGGCAATCGAGTGCCCGGTTGCGCTGGCCCCGTTGATCGATCCAAACGAACATAGTTGCGGCACCGTGCGGCCACATGGAGCGCGGGAATTGGCGCAAGCCGAGCCGGGATTCTATTTCGCTGGCATGAAATCCTACGGGCGCGCTCCCACCTTCCTGATGATCACGGGATATGAGCAGGTCCGCTCAATTGCGGCCGATATCGCCGGCGATCGACAGGCCGCGGAACGTGTCGAGCTCGAACTGCCCGAAACGGGCGTTTGCAATCGATCGACCGGGCTTGATGCGAATAACTGCTGTGGCGGCCCGGCGCCATCGCATGTTGACGCCTGTTGTGTCGCGGATGCAAATGCCCAGCAGGAAGGCCAGACAGGGTGCGGGTGCAAGTGAGGCCAAAACAATATGGCGGCTGACGTATGAGCACCCGCCCGTTTCCGATCGTTTTCGCGCTTGGCACCACGCAGACGCTAGCCTGGGCGTCGAGCTATTACCTGCCCGCGATCCTCGCCGATCCGATCGGGCACGATCTCGGCATGTCCGCCAACTGGATCTTTGCCGCCTTCTCCGCGGCGCTCGTGATCTCGGCGCTGCTCGGCCCGCGCGTCGGCCGGCAGATCGACCTGTTCGGCGGACGGCCGGTGCTGTGCGCCTCCAATCTCACCATCGCAGCCGGTCTCATTCTGCTCGGCGTCACCACCTCGATTCCTGTTTTGCTGCTGGCCTGGCTGATGCTCGGCATCGGCATGGGCTTTGGTCTCTACGATGCGGCGTTCGCTGCGCTCGGGCGCATCTACGGCGACGCGGCGCGCGGCCCCATCACCGGCATCACGCTGATGGCCGGCTTTGCCTCCACCGTCGGATGGCCGCTGACGGCGTTCGGGCTCGAGCATATCGGGTGGCGCGACACCTGTTTTGCATGGGCGGCGGCGCATCTCTTGATCGGCCTGCCGCTCAATTTCTTCATGCTGCCCAAGGTCACAGGCGCTAAGTCGGCGGCGGTGAATATCGCGAAGCCGTACATCCCGATCGATCGCACTATGATCCTGCTCGCCTTCACGTTTGCGGCGGGCTGGACGGTGACCGGTGCGATGGCAGCCCACATGCCGCGCATCTTGGAGGCTGGCGGCGCGACCGCCGTGCAAGCGGTGGCGGCCGGCGCATTGTTCGGCCCGGCGCAGGTGTTTGCGCGCCTTCTCGAGGCGACCTTCCTCAAGCGATATCATCCGCTGGTTTCAACTCGCCTTGCCTGCCTCACCCACCCGATCGGCGCGGCGATCCTCGCGGTGGCCGGCGGCCCGGCCGCCGGCGTGTTCGCGGTCTTTTTCGGCATGGGCAACGGCATCCTGACGATTGCGCGCGGTACGCTTCCGCTCGCGATCTTCGGCCCCAAGGATTACGGCTACCGCCTCGGCCTGATCGGCGCGCCGGCCCGAATGGCGCAGGCGGCCGCGCCGCTGGCGTTCGGGCTATTGATCGATCTGATCGGCATCAAGGTGCTGATCGTCTCTTCCGCGCTCAGTCTCGCGGCATTGCTGGCGCTTTGCCTGCTGCGGCCGGATGCGAGCCCAACGACAACGTAAACACCACGCTAGTGGAGTGGATTTGACATTCGCTACCCACCTGGCCGCGAATTCGCAAAGCGAATGTCAAATCCGAAACTCCACTAGAATCTTGAATTTGCTAGTGGTCCTTTGATTCTGACATTCGCAAAGGTTTCCACTGAGAAGGGCTGCGAACGTTAGAATCGGACCACTAGCCTTCGCGGTGTCAGCGCTTCGGAACATCCGACGTGGCGAGCCAAATCCCGGCAAAGACCGCGATCAAGCCGAACAAGAGATCGAGCGTGATGGGTTCACCGACCAGCAACGCCGCGAGCAATGCGGCTGCAATCGGATTGACCGTCATGGTGTTGGCAACCCGCGTCGGCGTCGCGCGTTCGAGGGCCATCACCCACAGGATAAAGGCGGCTGCACCACCTCCGACTCCGAGATAGATACCGGCGAGCCATTGTGGCGTTCCGAAACTTCGCAAGGAGCTGAAGCTTCCCGTGAATGCTCCCACGACGATCAGCGCCAGCGCGCCGCTTCCCATGCCCACAGCAAGGAAACCCAGCGCGCTCGATCGCCGGATGAAAGGGCGCGACAGCACGTTGTAGAACGCCATGCAGAACACCGCAGCCGTCATGATCAACTCGCCGCGCCACGCGCCCACCGGCGCCGACGCCAGCCCGGCGGCGAGCGCCGCACCGGCACCCAGCACCGCGATGGCAACTCCCGCCGTCTTGCGGACGGTCAGCGGCTCCACGCCGAGAAGCGCAGCAACCACCATGGTGTGCAGCGGAAGCGTCGCCAGTGCGAGACTTGCGCGCGCCGCCGTCGTGTAGCCGACGGCAATATTGTAGAGAATGAAGAACAGACCGAAGAAGCTGAGCCCGAGTACCGCGACCGGCAACATGTCGCGCGCCTCCGGCCAGCGTGCCTTCATCAGAATCGCCGCCGGCAGCACGCAGAGAAAGCCTATTCCCCAGCGCAGAATGGCGAGCGCGACCGGATCTGCACCGGAAACGAGATAGCGGGTGACTGCAGCGGCGGTACCGCCGAGCGAGCTCGACAGCAGCGCAATCGCTACACCGACCCACTCGCCCACGCTTCAGCTCCCTCTCGCATTGACGATGGAGCTATTGACCGACAGAACCCGATCACAGGCAAGGCGCGATTATCGATCGAGCGTCGTTGCTCCACACGATCGACGCAAGATGGCAGCAAATGTCAGCATGGGGCAGCAGACGGCAAGAGCCGTTACGGCTACCGCGGTCGCTCCGGCTGCGACGCCTGAGGCGGAAGCTTGCCGATCCAGGAGAGGATCGCATCGGCAACTGCGGCCGGTTGCTCCGGGATCAGCGCGTGGCTGGCATTTGGGATGACGACCATTGATACGCGCTCGCCGAATTCGTCACGCATCTCGTTTGCCATGCTGCGCGGCTTGAAAGGATCGAGTTCGCCCTGAAGGTCAAGCAACGGCACCGCGCCGCCCGACCACCATTCGGATTGTTTGGTGGCGCGGCCGGCGGCCGACTGCAAGCCGTCTGCGAGGGGATGCCAACCCTGAAGCCAAGTTCTTGCGTCGCTATGCGGGGCAAAGAAAGCCAATCGCAGATATTTCAGCCGCTCGCCAGGCGACAGCGTGAAATCGCCCGATTTTTGCACTGCTTCCGACAATTCCTGCGCGCCGGGGAAGCCGACCGGATAGGCCTTGGCTGCGGCGGCGACCATCACCACCCCACGCACAAGTTCGGGATGATCGATGGCCGTCATGCGGGCAACCCAACTGCCGAAAGCATGTCCCACGATAATTGCGGGACCACCATCGCCCGCGTTGCGGATGACAGCGGCGATATCGTTGGCCAAATCGTGGAGCGTGAGATCCTGCATCGGCCCGAGGCTTAGTGCAGCACCGCGCGGCTGCGGCCTCAACACGCGAAAACCGGCCTTGACCAGTTCGTCCGCGACACCGTCAAAATCCTCCGCACCGCGGCCGCGCGAGGGCAGCATGACAATGAGCGGCCCCCGGCCCTCCGCGGCGACTTCAATGCGGATGTCGTCATAGAAAGCGATTTTCCACTCAGGTTCGGCCCGCGCGGGAGTCGCTGCGCCCATCGAAGTGGCGACGAACGCCACCGCGATGTGGCGCTTCCAGCAGCGCAGCCCGCCGTAGGTTGAAATCACCTCACTCATAGGACTCCGGCGACATTTTCAAGCTGTCGCGCTGGGCCTTGTCGTGATTGATCCAGAGCGTCGCTTTGTCCTGCGCAAGGCGATCCGCGATCTTCTGCATCGAGGCCAGCGTCTGTTCCTTGCTGACATTGTTGACGGGTACGCCGCGGTTTTCCCAATTGCTCTTGAAGTGGACGGCATCGCCGGAGAGAATGACTTCGCCGGTCTTCGGCAACTTCACCAGCAGCGATTGATGCCCCGGCGTATGTCCGGGCGTGGCGAGAATGACGAGGCTGCCGTCGCCGAACACGTCGCGATCGCCTTCGAGCTTGGTCACGGGGTGTTCCGGCTTGAAGCGCGGCGCGTTGTTGGCGCCCGGCCATTCATATTCCGCCTTCTGCACGTAGAGCATCGCGTTCGGAAACATCTCGACATTGCCGATGTGATCGGGATGGGTGTGCGAGACCGCCATCGCCTTGACGTCCGACGGCTTCACGCCGAGCTGCTCGAGCTGGGCGGCGAGCTTCTTCGGCCGATGCCAAGTCGTGGCTTTGGGATCTGCCGGCGCCAGACCGTTTGGCATGTCGGCGACCGCATCCGAAATGCCGGTGTCCCACAGGAACCAGCCCTGGGAGTGCTTGATCAGGTAGCAATTATCGACGAAGTCCATCGACTTGCCTTCGTTGAGGCCGGGCGACCATCGCGAGATGTCGCCGGCAACGCCCTCGCCGCAATTGAGGATGTAAAGCTTTTCGACCCCCGCCCGCGCCTGGCCGGCACCGGCCAGCACGACCGACAATATCGCGGCCACGAAACCAACTGCTCGATTCACGGTACTTCCTCCCTGATCTTTTCTTGGTTTGTTCGATACCACCTTATTACGCCTGCCGCCTTGCAGACAATGGTGAGGCCGAGCGCATTGACAGGTCGCGCCACTTCCGTCTGTAATATCGCAATCGGGGACTTGCGATCTCCCCATCAGGCATCATGCCCAAGCATCGCGTCCCGTTCCCTCGACGAGGCGCGCCATGTCTTCTTCATCCCAGACGCCATCTCCGTCCCCCAAAATCGATACCGTTGGTCACAATATCAGCTTTGGCGACGCCGCGCGCGTTTGGGCGCGAGTAGCCCTCCTGAGCTTCGGCGGACCGGCCGGACAGATCGCGGTCATGCATCGCATTCTGGTCGAGGAAAAGAACTGGGTCTCCGAGAGCCGTTTTCTTCACGCGCTCAATTACTGCATGTTGCTGCCCGGCCCCGAAGCCCAGCAGCTGGCGACCTATATCGGATGGCTGTTGCACCGGACCGCCGGCGGCCTCGTGGCGGGCGGCTTGTTCATCCTTCCCGGCATCGTCGCCATCATGGGATTGAGCTATGTCTATACCGCCTTCGGCAACGTCTCGTATGTCGAAGCGCTGTTCTTCGGATTGAAGGCTGCCGTACTCGCCATCGTGATCGAGGCATTGGTGCGCGTTAGCAAACGAGCCTTGCGCAACAACCTCATGATCGCCCTTGCCGCGATCGCTTTCGTCGGAATTTTCTTCTTTGCCATCCCCTTCCCGATCATCATCATCGCCGCCGGCCTGATCGGCTATCTCGGCGTCAAAAGCGGCCGGAGCGAATTTGCCGGAAGCGGCCACGGCAGCGCAAAGACGACCGACGCGCCGAGCGCGCTTGGCGAGGAGGTGCCGGATCACGCGCGTCCTGATCTGATGCGCACCTTGCGTGTCAGTCTGCTCTGGGCCTTCCTGTGGCTCGCGCCCGTGGCCGCCGTCCTGATCGGACTTGGCGCCGCCAATACGTTCAGCCAGATCGCGCTGTTCTTCAGCAAAATGGCGATGGTGACCTTTGGCGGCGCTTACGCCGTACTCGCTTATGTCGCCCAGCAGGCGGTCGAGCACTATCACTGGCTGAAACCGCAGGAAATGCTCGATGGGCTGGGTATGGCCGAAACCACACCCGGTCCGCTGATCATGGTGCTGCAATTCGTGGGCTTTCTCGCGGCCTATCGCGACCCCGGCACCCTTTCGCCGATGTGGGCGGGCACACTCGGCGGCCTGCTCGCAACGTGGGTGACGTTTACGCCGTGCTTCCTGTGGATCTTCAGCGGCGCGCCCTATATCGAGCAGCTTCGCGGCAACAAGGCCCTGGCGGGCGCACTCGGCGCCATCACCGCCGTCGTCGTCGGCGTCATCCTCAATTTGTCGATCTGGTTCGCGCTCCACACGGTGTTTCGCGAGACCATCCCGGTGCATTCGTACGGGTTGTCGTTCGACATGCCAAAACTCGCAAGCATCGATATTCCGGCGCTGGCGCTGGCGGTCGCAGCCGCTACCGCCGTCTTCCGGTTCAAGCTCGGCATGCTGACGGTGCTGGCCGGATCGTGCGCGGCCGGCGTGTTGTTGCGGCTGACCGGAATTATTTGACGTCGTTCCGACCAGCAGCGACGAAATCGTCTTATTCGATAGCGCGTCCGAACTTGTTCGACTTCGGCAGGCCATGCGCGAGACGACCGGCATCGGCGCGGTTGCCGTTCCAGTCGGACAGCTCTTTCGCGCTCATGCTTTGGTCGCGGCCGGCCGAATCCTTCCAGGTCAGGCCCGCTTTGGAATCAAAGGTCGTGACATCGGACAGCTTGGCGCTGCTGTATTTTTGCAAACGCACGCCGCGGCCGCGCGCCATCTCCGGCACCTGATCGAGCGGGAAGATCACCATCTTGTGGTTGGTGCCGATCACCGCGACCCTGTCGCCGGCCACGGTAGCGATCGCGCACGCTTCGTTCGGCATCTCGACATTGAGCACCTGCTTGCCCTTGCGGGTGTTGCCGACGCAATCGTCTTCGTTGACGATGAAGCCCTGCCCTTCGTGACTTGCGATCAGGAACTTGCGGCCGCCTTTGTTGATGAAGGTCGAGACAACAGCCGCGTCCTGATCGAGATCGATGAACATGCGGATCGGCTCGCCATGGCCGCGGCCGCCCGGCAGTTTCGCGACATCGAGCGAGTAGAACTTGCCGTTGGTGCCGAACAACAGCAGCTTCGACGTCGTCTCGGCGAAGAAGGCATGGTCGAGCTTGTCGTCGGTCTTGAAGACGAGTCCCGAAAGATCTGCGACGTGCCCCTTGAGCGTGCGCACCCAGCCCTTGTCGGAAATCACGACCGTCACCGGCTCGCGCTCGACGAACGCTTCCTCAATCGCGGCGAGATCGTGCTCGGGCGCATCGGCAAATTGCGTGCGGCGCTTGCCGAGCGGCGTCTTGGCGCCGAACATGTCGCGGACTTTCCGGACCTGTTCGCCGACCTTGGCCCACTGCTCGGCTTCTGAGGCCAGGATCCCCTTGATGCCTTTCAATTCGGCACGAAGCTCTTTGTCTTCGCCGCGGATTTCCATTTCCTCGAGCTTGCGCAAGTTCCGCAAGCGCATGTTGAGGATGGCCTCGGCCTGGACTTCCGTAAGCTTGAACGCCTTGATCAACGCCGGCTTCGGCTCGTCCTCGGTGCGGATGATCTTGATCACCTTGTCGAGGTTGAGAAAGGCGATCAGGTAGCCGCCGAGCACCTCCAAACGATGCTCGATCTGCGCCTTGCGATAGTTGGAGCGACGGATCAGCACATCGCGCAGATGGTCGAGCCATTCCCTCAGGCATTCGGCGAGGCCGACAACTTTCGGAATACGGCCCTTCATCAGCACGTTGAGGTTCAACGGAATCCGGCTTTCCAATTCGGTGAGGCGGAACAACGACTCCATCAGGAGTTCAGGGTCGACCGCGCGCGACTTCGGCTCGATCACGAGACGAATATCTTCGGCAAACTCATCTCGGACATCGCCGACCAGCGGCAGCTTCTTCTCGTTGAGTAGCTCGGCGATCTTCTCGACCAGCCGCGACTTCTGCACCATGAACGGAATCTCGGTGATGACGATCACCCAGGTGCCGCGCGCGCCCTCTTCCTGTTTCCACTTGGCGCGGACGCGGAACGAGCCGCGGCCGGTAACATAGGCCTCGGCAATGGCTTCCTTGGAATCGACGACGATGCCGCCGGTCGGAAAGTCCGGACCCTTGACCCATTTCAGAAGCGACTTCGATTTTGCGTCCGGCTTGTCGATCAGATGCAGCGCCGCCTCGCACAGTTCGGCGGCGTTGTGCGGCGGGATCGAGGTCGCCATGCCGACCGCGATACCCTGCGCGCCGTTGGCGAGCAAATTCGGGAAGCCGCCGGGAAGGACCGATGGTTCCTTGCCGCTGTTGTCATAGGTCGGCTTGAGTTCGACCGCGTCTTCGTCGATGCCATCGAGCAGAAGCCGCGCGACGTCGGTCAGCCGCGCTTCGGTGTAGCGCATCGCAGCCGGATTATCGCCGTCGATATTGCCGAAGTTTCCCTGGCCGTCGACCAGCGGATAGCGCGAGGAAAAATCCTGCGCGAGACGCACCATGGCGTCATAAATCGCCTGGTCGCCGTGGGGATGGTACGAGCCCATCACTTCGCCGACGATTTTCGCCGACTTCTTGGGAACCGTGTTGGGGTTAAGATTGAGCAGCCGCATGCCGTAGAGGATGCGCCGATGCACCGGCTTCAGCCCATCGCGGGCATCCGGCAACGCGCGGCCCGTGATGGTCGAGAGGGCATAAGCGAGATAGCGCTCTTCGAGCGCATCGCGCAGCATGACCTCGTGAACTTCGGCCGGCTCAGGCGGAGGTGTTCGTTTTCCCATAAGAAACAGTTATCCGGTACAGGTGGGTAAGAGGCAGGTTTTCCTGCGAATCAGCGGCCCAATTTAGGCTGCCGCGTGGCGTTACGAAACCGCAAGCTTGGCGCGCGGACGCGTCACGGCGTTGATAAAGCCGTCTCTGGCGTCGGAATGCCCCTGCCCGCGCGGCTCCAGCACATGGCGCATTAAAAAAAGTCCCGTCAGGGCAAAGCCATCGCGCAAATCCTGCTCGGTCCAGCCCGCGGCGCCCTCTTCGCTCCGGCGCAGAAATGCCGGCAGCCGCAGCATACGGTCGTGAAACGGCGCACCGGCGCTGCGTGACACCGCACCGCCGGATTTCGGCGAGACATAGACGAGATCGGTGGTGGCGCCCGTTGCCGCGCAGGTCTCGAGATCGAGCCCGAAACCGAGCTCGGCGAGCATCGCGAGTTCAAACCGGATCAGATGCGCGGCGGCTCCCTGTGCATCCTCGAAGTCATCCAGCGTGTGGTCGAGCATTTCATAGATGTCCTCATGCGGATCACGCTCCGGCAATAGCCGCGCCAGCGACGCCAGATGCGTCACGCCATAGACCGCATGCGACCAAGCAAACAAGTTCGCGGCGCGCAGCCGCGTGCCCTCGATCAGGTAATAACCGAGGTGTTCGTCGAGCCGCGCGCGCCACACCGCCGTGACGCTGTTGCCGGGTTGGAGCAGCGGCCGCATCCGTTTTCCCGCGCCGCCGCGCACGAGACCGAGGTGACGGCCGTGGCTGCGCGTGAGGAGTTCGACGATGGCGGAGGATTCGCCATGCCGCCGTACCCCCAGCACGATGCCTTCGTCGGTCCATTCCATGGATCAAGTTTACCGGATTCCGCCGCGAGGCGCAGCCGTAGTTAAAGTCATTCCGGGGCGATGCGTAGCAGCGAACCCGGAATCTCGAGATTCCGGGTCTGGTGCTAACGCACCATCCCGGAATGACATCGAAAAAGCCTTACGCATTGAACCAGCCCCGGGCGTCGCCGGTATAGGAGCAATAGAGCCCGACCGCCGTCAGGATGCATGACAGGAGCTCGATGCCGCTAGAGAGTTCGAGGCCGTTTTCAGCCAAAACCGGCAGCAGGGACAACACCGAAAGCACCAACAGCGCCGTCAGCACCCAGCGCGGCCAGTTCTTGCGCTTTTGGGCCGCGAGATGAACGAAATAGACCAAAAGCAGGATCAGGCCCGCTTCCAGAATCATCGGCGCGAAGAGATCGCCGCTCGTACCGCGATCCTGAAACGCGACCGAGAGCGCATCCAGCGTCAGCGACAGATACAGCAGCACTTCAAACCAGACGACGTTGCTTGGAACTTTCATCGATGACGCCAATAGTTTCTTTTTCAAATCATTTACGCGATCACTCGATGGGGAACTCCAGCCCCATCTCGCGATAGCGGTCGGGATCTTCGCCCCAGTTCTCGCGTACCTTCACGAACAGAAACAGATGCACGGGCTGCTCGATGATCTCGGCAATCTCCTTGCGGGCATCCGCGCCGATCGACTTGATGGTGGCGCCAGCCTTGCCGAGCACGATCTTGCGCTGGCTTTCGCGCTCGACATAGATCGTTTGTTCGATGCGGACTGACTTGTCACTTCGCTCGGTCCAGCTCTCGGTCTCGACGGTGGAGCGATACGGCAGCTCCTGGTGCAATTTCTGAAAGATTTTCTCGCGCGTGATTTCGGCGGCGAGGTGCCGGATCGGCGCATCCGACATCTGGTCCTCGGGATAATGGAACGGCCCCGGCGGCACCATACTCGCTAGCGTACTTCGCAAATCGCCGACGCCATCGCCTGACAGCGCCGCGACCATGAAGGTTTGTGCGAAGACAAGCCGATCGTTGGCGGCCTTGGCGAGTGCGAGCAGCTTTTCGCGCGGAATGAGATCGATCTTGTTGATGACGAGAATCTTCGGGTGCGCCACGTCAGCCAGCTTGGCGAGGATGGCGTCGGCTTCCGAGTTGAGCCCTTCACGGGCATCGAGCAGCACGCAGACGAGGTCGGCATCATGCGCCCCGCTCCAGGCGGTCGACACCATCGCCCGGTCGAGCCGCCGCTTCGGCGAAAAGATGCCGGGCGTGTCGACCAGAATGATCTGCGCATGGTTCTCGACCACGATGCCGCGGATCAACGCCCGCGTCGTCTGCACCTTGCGTGAGACGATCGTGACCTTGGAGCCGACGAGCGCATTGACGAGCGTGGACTTGCCTACATTGGGCGCGCCGATCAGCGCGACAAAGCCGCAACGCGTAGCGAGTGGCGCGGTGTCATCCGGCGGCGCTTCAGTCATTGCCGCCGCCGCCAACACCCTCGCGCGCGATCATCGCGGAGGCCGCGGCTTTCTCGGCGGCGCGCTTGCTGCCGCCGGTACCTTCTGCTGACTCAAGTCCGGGCAGTTCGACCGCGATCCGGAACTGCGGGTCGTGGTGCGGCCCGGTGCGTTCGACCTCGCGATAGACCGGGGTCGGCAGCCCCTTGCCCTGGGCCCATTCCTGCAACGTGGTCTTGGGATCGCGCAGCGGCCGGCGCAGCTTGTGCATCCGCTCGCTCCAGTTCCGCTCGACGAATTGCGCAGCCGCCTGATAGCCGCCATCGAGAAACACCGCACCGATCACCGCCTCGCAGATGTCGCCAAGCACCGATTTGCGCAAACGCGCGCCGACGCCGGCACCGACTGCACCCAACTTGATGTCGTCGACGAGCCCGAGCGTCTTGGCGACATCGGCGCAGCTTTCCTTGCGCACGAGATCGGCCAGGCGTTTTGACAGTTCGCCTTCGTCGGCGTTCGGAAAGGCGCGGTAGAGCATGTCGGATACGATCAGCCCGAGCACGTGATCGCCGAGAAATTCAAGACGCTGATAGCTGTCGCCGCGCTTGCGTGAAGGCTTTAGCGCCGAAACGTGCGTCAGCGCCGTCGCGAGCAGGGTTGAATCGGCAAACTTGTGCCCGATCCGCGCCTCAAGCGCGGTGGTCGCCGCCTTGGAGCCGGACCTCGGCCGCTTCTTCTTTTTTGGCGCCGCAGCCTCGCGCCCGGCTTCGATTTGCCGACCTGCTTCGCCGGATGCCAGTGGAGCGATGATGTCGGATGCGTCTTCGTTCATCGCACGATTTTGAATATTCGGTTCCAGCGCACCGCGGTGGGCCAGCGCCAGATCATCCAGGCGTGTTCACCCTCGGCGATCGAGAAGAAAATCATCTGGGCCCGGCCCACGATGTTCTCGAACGGCACATAGCCGACCGCCGACAACACGCGACTGTCGGTGGAATTGTCACGGTTGTCGCCCATCATGAAGAAATGACCGGGCGGCACGGTATAGACCGGGGTGTCGTCGAGCGAATTGTTGTCGATGCAGTCGAGCGTTTCGTAGGTGACGCTATTGGGCAGCGTCTCTTTCCAGCGCTTCACCCGCGCGGTGGCGCCCGAGCCGCAAGGATCTTCGCCGACGAAGTCACTCAAACGCTCACGCTTGACCGGCGCGTCATTGATGTAGAGCAGGCCCTCCTTCATCTGGATGCGATCGCCGGGCAGGCCGATCACGCGCTTGATGTAGTCGGTGGAGTCTTCCCTCGGCAGGCGAAACACCACGATGTCGCCGCGCGAAGGCTCGGAGCCGAAGACGCGGCCTGAAAACAGCGGTGGGGAGAGCGGGAATGAATAGTGGCTGTAGCCGTAGGAATATTTCGAGACGAACAGGTAGTCGCCGACCAGGAGTGTCGCCTTCATCGATCCCGACGGGATGTTGAAAGGCTGAAACAGAAAGGTGCGGATGACGAGCGCAATCAGAAGAGCGTGAACGACAACGCGGATGGTCTCGCCCAGGCCGCCTTCGGATTTTGTGCTCGATGTCACGCTCATGAATTCCTAGCTTCCTGCTTCTTTTTTGCCTGCCGCTTGGATAGCGGCAGAATACGATCCTCACGCGACCAGCCACGCGCTTCGCGTCAAGGAAATGACCTAGTGGAGTGGATTTGACATTCGCTCCCCGCCAAGCCGCGGGTCCGTAAAGCGAATGTCAAATCCCAAACTAGGAGGGATGCGAATGTTAGAATCGGACCCCTGGATTCTGATAATGCGGGACTCGGTCCGAACGCGCCCCGCGTTTTAGACGGTTGTTGGCAGGCGCGCAATCAACGGCTGTATCAAAATTTCACAAGCCACTGAAAAATAAGACGTTTTTGTTTAGACCTTGCGCGCTTGCAACAGCGCTATGCCTTGCGCGCATCGTAGGCCGAAATGATGACAAAAGCTTGGGCGAGCGGCCAATCGTCGGTGATGCTGAGGTCGATTTTGGCGTCAAATCCTACCGGCGTCAGGGCTTCCAGCCGGACCAGTGCCCCGCCCGTCAGCTTCATGGTCGGCCGGCCGCCCGGCAGGTTGATCACGCCCATATCGCGCCACCAGACCCCCTGCCGGATCCCGGTCCCGAGCGCCTTGGAACAGGCCTCCTTGGCGGCAAAGCGCTTGGCGTAGGTCGCCACGACCATGTTCTGATTCTTGGACCGCCGGTCAGCCCTGGCGCGCTCGGCGTCGGTAAAGATCCGGTCGAGGAAGCGGTCGCCGTGGCGCTCGATGACCTTGGCGACCCGCCGGATATCGATCAAGTCGGAGCCGATGCCGATGATCATGCCCGGCCCGCCTTCCGGCTCCGATCCATGGCGGCCCGCATCGCCCGAACCGTTTCGCCCAAGCCCACGAACAAGGCTTCGCCCATCATGAAGTAGCCGATATTGAGCTCGGCAATCTCGGGCAATGCCGCGATCCTCTCCGCGGTCGCGTAGTCGAGACCATGGCCGGCGTGCACCTCCAGACCGGCCGAGCGCCCAAGCTGCGCCCCGGCGACAATGCGCTTCCACTCGGCTTCCGCCTTCTCGGTGTGACCGTCGACCACGGCATCGCACCAGGCGCCGGTGTGAATTTCGATGACCGGCGCCCGCAACGTCGCCGCCATTTCGATCTGCGCCGGATCGGCGGCGATGAACAGCGACACCCGGATGCCGGCGTCGTTCAACCGCGCGATGAATGGCGCCAATACGTTATGCTGACCGACCACGTCGAGGCCGCCCTCGGTCGTCAGTTCCTCCCGCCGTTCCGGCACCAGGCAGACCGCGTGAGGTTGGGTCTCAAGCGCGATCCGCAGCATGTCGGAAGTGGCCGCCATCTCGAAATTCAGGGGTTTCGAGATTTCGGCCTTCAGCCGCGCCATGTCGGCATCGCGGATGTGGCGGCGGTCCTCGCGCAAATGCGCGGTGATGCCGTCGGCGCCGGCCTCGATCGCGAGCAGGGCCGCGCGCACCGGATCGGGCCGCGCACCGCCCCGCGCATTGCGAAGCGTGGCAACGTGGTCGACGTTTACTCCGAGACGTAGCGGCAAGGCAGAGGGCATCTCATACTCTCGATAAACCGACGCGCAGGTGCGCGCCTCCTCACCATGAGGGTTGAAAATCTTACCCGTTGACGCGCTCGACCCGTGCGACCACGGCCTTGGCGCGCAACTGGGCGATAATAGCGCTGAGATGCTTGAGGTCATAGACCTCAAGATCGATGGTGAGCTCGGTAAAATCGGGCGAGCGGCGGGACATGCTGATATTGTCGATATTGCCGTCGTGCTCGGCGATCACGGTCGCGACCTGGGCGAGGCTGCCGGGTTCGTTGACGTTGTCGATCATGATTCGCGCCGGAAACCGTTGCGGCGTCGATTCATCCACGTCCCAGCGCACGTCGAGCCAACGCTCGGGCTGCTCCTCAAAGTCCTTCAGGGCCGGCGACTGGATCGGATAGATCGTGATGCCCTCGCCAGGCGAGACGATGCCGACGATGCGGTCGCCCGGCACCGCGCCGCCATTGGGTGCAAACTTGACCGGCAGGTCCGAATTGATGCCGCGGATCGGAATCGCCGTGAGGCTCCGTCCGGTGCCGACCGGCGTGCTCACCTTGAGCTTGTCGGCAAGGCCCTTCTTGGCCCCATACCGCGCCACCCTTTCCTCCTTGTAGTCCGGATACATCGCGCGGGCGACGTCGGAGGCCTTCATTTCGCCGCGTCCCACGGCCGCCATCACGTCGTCGATCGAGGCGCGCGCCAGCCGCGGCAGCGCGCCCTTCAGCTTGTCGTCGGCATATTCGATCTTGGCGCGGGCAAACAGCCGCTCGACCAGACGGCGCCCCAGGCCGGCATACTGGTCCCGCACCGCCGTACGCGTCGCCCGGCGGATTGCCGCGCGCGCCTTGCCGGTCACGGCGAGCGATTCCCAGGCCGAGGGCGGCGACGACTGGGCGTCCGAGGTCAGGACCTCGACCTCGTCACCGTTCTGCAATTCAGACGACAGCGGCGCGAACTTGCCGTTGATCTTGCAGCCGACCGCGCTGTTGCCGACGTCGGTATGCACGGCGTAGGCGAAGTCGATGACGTTGGCCTGGCGCGGCAGCGCGATCAACTTGCCCTTCGGCGTGAAGCAGAACACCTGGTCGTGGAACAGCTCGAGCTTGGTGTGTTCGAGAAACTCTTCCGGATTCGCGCTGTCCGACAGGATCGCAATGGTGTGGCGAAGCCACGCGAAGGCCGAAGAATTGCGTTTCAGGCGTTCGGTCGGCGACCCCGCAAGGTCCTTGTAGAAGACATGCGCGGCGATGCCCAATTCGTTGATCTGATCCATCTCCTCGGTGCGGATCTGCAGTTCGACGCGCTGCTTTCCCGGACCGATCACGGTGGTGTGGATCGAGCGGTAGTCGTTCTGCTTCGGCGTCGAGATGTAGTCCTTGAAGCGGCCGGGCACCACCGGCCAGGTGGTGTGGACGATGCCGAGCGCGCGGTAGCAGCCTTCGACGTCCCTGAGCACGACACGAAAGCCGAAAATATCGGAGAGCTGCTCGAAGCCGACCGACTTGCGCTGCATCTTGGTCCAGATCGAAAATGGCTGCTTGCGGCGACCATAGACATGCGCCTTCAGGCCGTTCTTCTGGAAGTCCTTCGAGAGCTGGCTTTCGATCTCGCCGATCAGGTTGCGGTTGCGCTCGGCCAGCGAATCGAGCCGCTGCCGCACCACCGAATAGGCCTCGGGATCGAGGGTGCGGAACGACAAGTCCTCGAGTTCCTCCCGCATCTCCTGCATGCCCATGCGGCCCGCAAGCGGCGCATAGATGTCGAGCGTCTCCTCGGCGATGCGCCGGCGCGATGCCGGTGGCACGAATTCGAGCGTGCGCATGTTGTGCAGGCGGTCGGCGAGCTTGATCAGGAGCACGCGCACGTCATCGGAAATCGCGAGCAGAAGCTTGCGCAGATTTTCCGCCTGCTTGGCTTCGCGCGACACGAGCTCAAGCCGTTTCAGCTTGGTGAGGCCCTCGACCAGCGCGCCGATTTCCTGCCCGAACACCTGGTCGATTTCCGCGCGAGTGGCCTCGGTGTCCTCGATGGTGTCGTGCAGCAACGCCGAAACGATGGTGGCATCGTCGAGCTTGAGGTCGGTCAGGATCGCTGCGACCTCGAGCGGATGGGAGAAATAGGGATCGCCGGACGCCCGCGTTTGCGAGCCGTGCGCCTTCATCGCATAGACGTAGGCGCGGTTGAGAAGATCCTCATTGGTGTCGGGATTATAGGACCGGACGCGTTCGACCAGGTCGTACTGGCGCATCATGCGCGCACGCGACTTGGCCGGCCTGCCCTCCAAGCCCGGCGCAGCCGAAGGAGAGCCCGGCCCAGCCGACGAGGAGCCCGGCGCAGCCGAAGACGGGGCCACCGAGACCGGGCTCGCGGCCTGCATCTGCTCCGGCTTTTGGCGCCGCTGCGCCATCGTCAACACCTCCACATGCAGCTCGCTGGATGCGGTCTGCTTCTCACCCCATAGGGTTAATGTAGTGGGTTCCCCGGCCGAGCGGCACCCTCATGGGTGAGGGCGAGCCGGCTCTCGGGAAACGCAACAACAGTCTAGTGCGAAATCGGCCGTTGTCCGATTCAAATAGGAGACAACTCGCGGCGTATTTCGGCCATGGTCGAAGCGATGGTAAACAAAAAATAACCGTCCAAAACGCAAAAGGCCCGGATCGATCATCCGGGCCTTTCGAATTCAAGAATTGAATGAGGCTGACGGGGTTAACCCCTTCAGACGTAATCCAAACGATTACTCGTCCTCTTCCGGCTGCTCTTCCGGCGGCGCGAGCCCTTCGAGACCCTTCAAGAGCTCTTCCTCGGTCATGCGCTCGACAGCGACCTCGGTGTCGTCGGCATCGACGCTGGCGCCGGCCGAGCCGATCAATGGAACCGAATCGGGCTCCGGCTCGTCCACCTCAACGAATTTCTGCAGGGAATGAACGAGCTCTTCGCGCAAATCTTCCGGCGATATCGTCGAATCCGCGATTTCCCGCAGCGACACAACCGGATTTTTATCGTTATCGCGGTCGACCGTAAGTTGCGATCCGGACGAAATCATACGGGCGCGATGTGCGGCCAACAGGACCAGATCAAATCGGTTGTCGACCTTATCAATGCAGTCTTCTACGGTGACGCGAGCCATTGACTGTCGCTCCGTTAATTGGGGGAGGAATGTGTTGATTTAATTGGGGTAGTTATAGGGCCAACGGTCGTTTCGCAAGAATAATTTGTGATTTGGCCTACCTAATTTGCTCTGATACCCCACATTTGGGACCCGGCAGCGCGGCATTTTCGAGCTGTCAGACATCGGCGCGGACAAGAAAACGCTTCATTGCGTTGACAAAATCCACTCCCGGTTGCTTCGACCTATCTAAATTTCCGGCGGCGTCTGGACATCCGCAGGGCTTCGGCAGCATGCTCAACAACGCGCCGAGCGCTGCAGCCGCGCCAAAAAACCTGCCGGAAACAACCTTGCGAGAATTCTTAATGTCACCCGCTTCCAACAAGATCGCGCTTTTCATCGATGGCGCCAATCTTTATGCAACCGCCAAGACACTTGGCTTCGACATCGACTACAAGCGCCTTCTGAAGGAGTTCCAAAGCCGGGGAACGTTGGTCCGGGCCTTTTACTACACCGCCATCATTGAAGATCAGGAATATTCCTCGATCCGTCCGCTGATCGACTGGCTCGACTACAATGGCTACACCGTCGTCACCAAGGCGACGAAGGAATTCATCGATGCGAGCGGCCGGCGCAAGGTGAAGGGCAATATGGACATCGAGCTTGCCGTCGACGCGATGGAGCTCGCCGAACATGTCGACCAGATCGTGTTGTTCTCCGGCGATGGCGACTTCCGCTCGCTGGTCGAGGCCGTGCAGCGGCGCGGCGTGCGGGTCACCGTGATCTCGACGATTTCAAGCCAGCCGCCGATGATCGCCGACGAATTGCGCCGCCAGGCCGACGTTTTCACCGACCTGGTCGAGCTGCAATCCAAGCTCGGACGCGATCCGTCGGAACGTCCAGCCCCCCGCGAGCCACGCCATCATGCCCCGCAGTTCCTGCAACGGGCGACCACGCTAGCCTCGAGGGGCGATGGCGACGACTTCGACGACTAAAAGCGCCGCGACAAAACCGGCCCCTCACCCGCCCGAGCCCGACCGCGACTGTCCCTTCTGTCCAAGGCTGGTTGCTTTTCGCGAGACCAACCGCGCCCAAAAACCGCAATGGTTCAACGCACCGGTTCCGGGATTCGGCGACCGAAACGGAAGGCTCGCGATTGTCGGACTTGCGCCGGGCTTGCAGGGCGCCAACCGAACCGGGCGCCCGTTCACCGGCGACTACGCGGGTGACCTGCTCTACGCCACCTTGATCGAGTACGGTTTCGCCAAAGGCACCTACCAGGCCCGGCCCGATGACGGCATGACGCTGGTCGACTGCCGCATTGCCAACGGCGTGCACTGCGTCCCGCCCCAGAACAAACCTCTTCCTGCGGAAATCGCCAATTGCCGGCCTTTTCTTCTGGCGGCCATCGAGAGCATGCCGCGGCTCAGTGCCATCGTGGCGCTCGGCCGCATCGCCCATGAAACAACCGCCAAAGCACTGGGCCTGCGCGCTTCGACCGTGCCCTTTGCACACGGCGCCGTCCATGAAGCCGGCCGGTTCCGGCTCTACGACAGCTATCATTGCTCGCGCTACAACACGAACACCGGCGTGCTGACACCCGAGATGTTTCGCAGCGTGTTTGCGAAAGTGCGGGCTGATCTGGCTCAAACCTGATCTGGCCTTTAGCGGCGGTTTTCCTTCAGCCACTCCAGCACATCGCCGGCGTTCCGGTCCGGCGGAAAGACCGGATAGAACACGTGCGTAATGCGCGCGTCGTCAATGATCAGCGCCATCCGCTTGATCAGGGTGAGGCCCGCCACCTCCATGGTCGGCAGATTCAAGGCCCGCGTCAGTTCGAGCTTCTCATCCGAGAGAACCGGAAACGGCAAATGCAGCCTTGAGGCCATCTCGGCCTGATAGGCATTGCTCTGCGTCGACAACCCGAACACCTGTTGCGCCCCGGCCGCTTTCAGCTCGGCAAACAGATCGCGAAACGAGCAGGTCTGCGGCGTACAGCCCCGTGCGCCCGGGATCATGTCCCAATCGTCGACCAGCGAAATCTTGCCCGGCTCACCCGTGCGCGGATAGGCGAACACCACACTGCGGCCCTTCAGCGCCGCAAGCGCGACCGAGTTGTCATCGGTGGCGACCAGGCTGACCGGCGGAATCTTGCGGCCCGTGAGATGATCGGCCGCGCCGTCATCCGTCGGCGCCGGGATCTGGCTCCAGTCGACTTCAAGCAGGTTCTTCTGATTCATGTTCTTTCCCAAGCTGTGGAAGCAACCAAACCCTATCCGCGGGCGCGCATCAGGCGGCTCTTCTCCCTGCCCCAGTCGCGCTTCTTCGCCGTCTCGCGCTTGTCGTGCAGCTTTTTGCCCTTTGCCACCGCCAACAGCAGCTTGGCGCGGCCGCGCTCGTTGAAATAGAGTTTGAGCGGGATCAGCGTCATGCCTTCGCGATCGACCGCGCCCATCAGACGGTGGATCTGCTTTCGGTGCAGCAGCAGTTTGCGTGGCCGCTTCGGTTCGTGATTGAAGCGGTTGGCCTGCAAATATTCGGGAATGTGGGCGTTGATCAGCCATATCTCGCCGTTCTTGGAATCGGCGTAGGATTCCGCAATCGTCGACTTGCCGCTGCGCAGCGATTTGACTTCGGTGCCCGTCAACGCAATCCCGGCTTCCACCGTATCGTCGACCGCATAGTTGAAACGGGCCTTGCGGTTTTCCGCAATGACCTTGATCGGGCGCTCTTTCTTCTCGGCCACGTCCAATGCTCTCTTTGTCGCGCCCTGGCAGGGCCGGCCGGAGGCCTCGCCCTAGCTCTTCTTCAGGAGGTCGCGAATTTCGGTCAGAAGCTCTTCCTCGCGCGTCGGCTTGGCCGGCGCGGCCGGAGCAGCGGCTTCGTTGCGCTTGAGCTGGTTCATCAAGCGGATCACGATGAACAGCACGAAAGCGACGATGATGAAATTCAATGTGATCGTGAGAAAACTTCCGTAGGCCAATACTGCGCCCTGCTTCTTGGCATCGGCGAGGTTATGCTCCGTGACCTTGCTCGACAGCCCAAGGAAGTAGTTGGAGAAGTCGAGCCCCCCGGAGATCGCGCCGATGATCGGCATGATAACGTCGGCAACCAGCGAGGATACGATGGCGCCGAAAGCCGCGCCGATGATGACGCCGACCGCGAGGTCGACGACGTTGCCCTTCATGGCGAAGTCGCGAAACTCCTTCAACATTTGCAGGCCCCCTTCGATTCAGCCGGCCGAACAATCGGCCAGCACGAAAATCAATTGATCAATCCCGCATGCACCATCGCGCTGCGAACCGCGACGCGCGTGGGTTCCGACACCGGCACCATCGGCAAACGCAGCTTCTCTTCCATCTTGCCGAGCAGCGACAGAGCGTACTTGACCGGGGCCGGATTGGACTCGATGAAGAGATTGGTGTGCAGCGGCATGAGCTTGTCGTGCAACTTGAGCGCGGTCGTGTGATCGCCTTTCTGCCAGGC
Source organism: uncultured Alphaproteobacteria bacterium (assembly GCA_963788885.1). Taxonomy (GTDB): domain Bacteria; phylum Pseudomonadota; class Alphaproteobacteria; order Rhizobiales; family Xanthobacteraceae; genus Bradyrhizobium. The sequence continues at coordinate 232,484 of CAWBIR010000009.1, forward strand.
CTGATGAAACTCCGAACACAGGCGCGGCGCGACATTCGAGGTCACCGAAATGCAGCCATGGCCGCCATGGGCCATGTAGCCGATGATGGTCGCGTCCTCGCCCGAGAGCTGGTTGAAATCCTCGCCAAGTTGCGCGCGCTGCTGCGAGACCCGCACCATGCTGGCGGTTGCATCCTTCACGCCGGCGATGTTCTTGAGCTGGAACAGCCGTTCCATGGTGTCGACGCTCATGTCGATCACCGAGCGAGGCGGGATGTTGTAGATGATGATCGGGATTCCGATCGCGTCATTGATCGCCTTGAAATGCTGATACAGGCCCTCCTGCGTCGGCTTGTTGTAGTAGGGCGTCACGACCAGCACCGCATTCGCCCCCGCCTTCTCGGCATGCTCGGCCAGTTCGATCGCCTCACGGGTCGAATTTGAACCGGCGCCCGCGATCACGGGAACGCGGCCATCCGCCTCTTCGATGCACCATTCGACGACGCGCTTGTGCTCGTCATGGTTCAGCGTCGGACTTTCGCCCGTGGTTCCCACCGGCACGAGCCCATTGGTTCCCTCTGATATCTGCCAGTTCACAAGCCCGCGAAACGCCGCCTCGTCGACCGAGCCGTTCTTGAATGGCGTGACCAAAGCGGTGAAGGACCCGCGGAATTTCGTCTTCGCTGCCATGGACTTCTCCCAAACTCCGCAAGCGGCTCGGCCGCTCTTTCAGCACTGAATTTAGCCATTCATACCGGTTATGACACTCCGGCGGAAGTCCGGAAGTCCGGCCTCCCGCTCAGCTCCCGGCCGCGATTTTGCCGTGGTGATGACGCAAACAACGGCCCAGTGGTCCGATTCCAGCGTTGCACCCATATGCGGCAGGCGCTTTTGCAAATGCTGGAATCAAAGGATCACTGGAGCCCCGCGTATCGGGTGTTTTTTCCGCATATTCAATAAAATAGACCTTAGCTTAGAGGTCTTTCGTGATTCGCCGCACAGGAATGCCGTGACCCGCTTTGCTCGCGCCGCCGCTTTGCGTTCGACAGCCATGGCAACCACCCTGGCGACGATGCTTGCGCTGATCATCGGCGCGCAGGCTGTCGCGAAAGAGAAGGAAGCCAAGAACACGGAAAAGCACGCGGAGGCCAAGCACAAGGTCCCCCTGCCCAAGCCGCGTCCGATTGCGCGCAACGTCGTGCCCAAAACGGAAAAAGCCGCGGAGAAAACGGCAGACAAGGCGTCGGCCAAGACAACGCCCAAGTCGACAGCTCCAGTTGCTCCCGCAGCATCTGCGGTGAACGCCGCGATGGCGCCGGCGACACGCCAGCATGCGGCGCTGCCACCTGCCGCTGCCCGGAAGCCCTCGGTGCCGGCCGCCGTGGCCACGACGTCCTCGACGTCTGCATCCGACAAGGAAGCGCTGGAGAACGTCATCGATCTCGTGCGCAAGCACAAACCGGCCGATGCGTCCCAGGCTGAATCCGCGATCTCCGATCCGCTCGCAAGAAAGCTTGCGGAGTGGATCGTCTTGCGCAGCGACAACAACGACGCGACCGTCGAGCGGTACCGCGCCTTCGTCTCAGCCAATCCGAGCTGGCCCTCGCAAACCTTCCTGCGGCGACGGATCGAGGCCGCGCTGTGGGACGACCACCGCGAGGATGCGACTGTCTGGTCGTGGTTCGAGAACGAATTGCCGATCTCGGCGAAGGGAAAATTCTCGCTGGCGCGCGTCATGATCGGCCGGGGCGACAAGGCCAATGCCGAGCGGCTGGTGCGGGATGCCTGGCGCAACGATCCGATGTCGGAAGACACCGAGAACAATGCGCTCGATCTGTTCGGCGCGCTGATCACGCCCGGCGATCACAAAGCGCGGATGGATTTCTTCCTGTATGGCAGCGAGCATGAGATTGCGCTGCGCGCTGCAAAGCGGCTCGGCAGCGGCCAGGTGACGCTCGCGAAGGCCCGCATCGGGGCCTACCGCAAGGCAGCCAACACCCGCGCGCTGCTGGAGGGAGTACCCGGCGAGTTGCGCAACGATTCCGGCTACCTCTTCAGCCGGATCCAGCTCTTGCGGCGCGAAGAGAAGTTTGCCGAGGCCGCCCAGTTGATGCTGAGCGCGCCGAAGGATCCCGGCCGGCTCTACAATCTGGACGAATGGTGGATCGAGCGGCGGCTCCTGGCGCGCAAGATGATCGACGTCGGCGAACACCGCACCGCCTACCTGATCGCGCGCGACGCGGCCTTGCCCTCGCGCGACATCTACAAGACCGAACAGGAATTCACCGCCGGCTGGATCGCGCTGCGCTTTCTCAACGACCCCGCGACCGCCGCCCAGCACTTTGCGCGCATTGGCGTCGGCAGCGCCAATCCGACGACGCTGGCGCGCGCCGGCTATTGGCAGGGCCGCGCAGCGGAGGCCGCCGGGCGCTCGCAGGAAGCGCGCTCCGCCTATGCGTCGGCGGCGGAGCAATCGACGAGCTATTACGGCCAACTGGCGCGCGCCAAGCTCGGGCTACCTCAGATCGAGCTGAACGCGGCGCCGAGCGCCCGCGGCCGCGCCGAGCGGCTCGAGATCGTGCGCGCGGTGCAGTTGCTTTACGAACTCGGCGAAGGCGAAATCGCCGTGCCGATTTTTGCCGATATGGGCGAAAACGGCGACGCCGATGCGCTGGTTGGGCTGGGTGAACTAGCCGCGCGCTACAGCGATGCCCGCGGCATGCTGCTGATGGGCAAGGCCGCCCTCAACCGCGGACTGCCGTTCGATTTCTACGCCTATCCCGTGACGGGCATTCCGCCGTTCAAGTCGATCGGCCCCGACGTCGAGCCGAGCATCATCTACGCCATCGCGCGGCAGGAGAGCGCCTTCAATCCGGCCGTGGTTTCGCCGGCGCAGGCCTACGGCCTGATGCAGGTGACGCCGGACGCCGGGAAATATGTCTGCAAGAAATACGGCGCCAATTTCGACATCAACCGCCTCAAGACCGATCCCGTCTATAATGCTGCGCTCGGCGCGGCCGAACTCGGCGGCCTGATCGACGATTATCGCGGCTCCTACATCATGACATTTGCGGCCTACAATGCCGGCCGCGGCAGCGTCAAAAAATGGATCGACCGCTACGGCGATCCGCGCGACCCGAAGGTCGACGCCGTCGACTGGGTCGAACTCATCCCCTTTGCCGAGACACGGAACTACGTGCAGCGGATCATGGAAAATTTGCAGGTCTATCGCACCCGCTTCGGCGGTGGAACGCGACTGCAAATCGAGGCCGATCTGCATCGCGGCAACATCCAATAGCGCTTCGGCAAGCCGGTTTCTCCTTCCGCAAACTCTGAAGAAGCCAGCGCGCAGGTTCGCGCTTTGTAAAACCCCGCTCAAGAAAACCGAGCGCCCAAGAAAAATCCCCCTTCCGGCATCGGCCGAAAGGGGGATTTGTCAGATCAGGACGCCGTCGGCGTCGGTTACTTGTGGAACATCGGCGCCTTCGCGGGCTCTTCCGGCGCCCAGAGGCGATAGCTGAGCGTTGCGAAGACGGTCATGCCCTTGGTGGTGGCGGAAATGTCGACAGGGCTGCCAATGGCGGCGAAAGATGCACCCGACGCCTTGGAGAAGACTTCCTGCGTCGCCCACACCGTCAAGCTTGCCGGGCCGAAGTTATACTCGACGAGGCCGCCGATCGCACCCAATTGCCAGCGCTGCGTGTTGCCGAAGATACCACTCGTGCCCGGGATGAAGACACCAGGCGCAACGGGGATACCCGGATGGAGCGCCAAGCAGACGGAATCGGAGCACTTGTCGTCCCCTACCTGAGCGACGTAGTAGCCGACCGGACCGAACGTCCACTTGCCGATGGTCTTGGTGGCGGTGAAGTCGGCGTGGAAGATACTGCCCTGGGTGTAATGGTCGATTTGATTGGCCGTATTTATTTCGCCGTACAACGCGGCGCTCAGGTTCCAGCCATCCTTCAGGTAAGAGAGGATCAATTCAGGCTGGTAGGTCCAGTACTTATTGCCGAAGTTGCCGAAGCCGTTGAGGCTCGCGCCGGTGACGCCTGGAATATTGATGCCTGACACGCCCTGCACGGTGCCGGTCGGCGCAAACATACCCAAGCCCGCCTTGACGACGAAGCCGCTGGTGCCGAGTTTCCAGCTCAACTCAATCGGGGCGAAGTAGGTGTTGTGGACGCCGGAGAACATGTCCACTTGCGTGGGATTGTCCGACAGGGGCCGGCCGACGCTCACCATACCGAAGGGCTGCGCAAGCACCGCGTCGTAGGTCGCGCCGAGGAAAGTCCAGCCCGGAACGAACACGAAGCCCTGAATGTCGACCGCAGCCTGCACGCCGTTATGGGTGCCGATCGCGTTCGTGACGGGCCCCGAGACGTTGGTCTGATAGGTGAAGACCTGATCGAACATGTAGATGCCCGGCGGCGGGACACCGGCGCTGGCGCCAATGAACACACCCGGTTTCTGCTGCCACTGGACGCCGCCTTCATAGGCGTTCGCCGGCGAGAAAGCGAAAGCGGCCACGCCCGCTGCCGCCAATAATGCCTTGATGTTCGATTTCATGTGTCCCCTCGTCGTGTAAAACGCCAAACCACCCCAGGCCGTCGAGTTTTTACTTATTTGTTCGTCATCGGAAGCAATCCGAACGCGACGAATCCGACGTGCCTATTTCTTGCTCCGAGAGTTGCTGCTCGCAGGTGAAAAGGCAATTTAAACTTGGCCGATGACTCTTTGTCACAGACACATTTCCGAAGGGTGTTGCAAAATATGCACACACAAGTCCTCAACAAACGAATCGGTAAGCCACTGATTATGTGGGTAGATTTTTCCCATTCGACGGCGGCGAATTCGTTGCTCAAAATTCCTTGAGACGAAATTCTCGACGTAACGTTGTGCGCAAGGTGTCGTTGCAACGTCAGATTCGAGACCGGCTGTCGCGACGGCACACAAGCTCAACAAGCGCGCAGTCTGATCGATTTCACGTCAACGATATTGCAGGACCGGCGCCCGGCAACGTAGGTAGTCACCTATATCAGAGCGGCGGCGGCGGGCTAAAATCACGGGAGGAGAGATTGCGTTTTTCAGTGCTTGCGCCTGTGTTGGCCGCGTTTGCGATGCTTCTCAATGCGGCTCCGGCGGCGGCGCAAGCCGATCTCGATCGTTGCAGGTTCGCCGGCGAACTCAACAAGGCCGATGAGGGAATCGCGGCCTGCGATCGCGTCGTCAGCGACTCCAAGGTATCCTCGCAAGATCGCGCCAGCGCCTTGAGCAGCCGTTGCGGATGGTGGTGGGCCAAAAAGGAATCCGATCGGGCCCTGACCGATTGCAACGAGTCCATCCGCATCTACCGCAACCTCGCGGCCGCTTACCTCAATCGCGGCAATGTCTATCAGAGCAAGTCGGACCTAGAGCATGCGCTTGCGGACTTCAACGAAGCGCTTCGGCTCGATGCGAAAAACGCCTGGGGCTTTGCCGCGCGTGGCAATCTCTACAAGAGCAAGGGTGACTTCGATCGCGCGCTGACGGACCTCAACGAAGCGGTCCGGCTCGATCCCGGCTATGCGCTTGCCTATTTCTCGCGCGGCGAGCTCTACAGGAGCAATGGCGATGTCACCCGCGCCATGTCCGACATGAACGACACGCTGCGGCTCGATCCCAATTACGCGGTCGCTTACTTCATCCGCGGCCAGCTGTCCTATCTGCTCGGCAACGCGCCGGCGGCGCTGGAAGACTTTACCAAGGCCATCAAGCTCGAGGCCAACGAAGCGACCTCGTACTTCAACCGGGGCGTCGCTTATTACGTCATCGGCGGCCGCAACCCCGATGCGATCGCCGATTTCAAGAAGGCCGCCGAAATCAACCCTGCGGATGCCTATGCTGCGCTGTGGCGTGAACTCGCCGAGCGGCGCAACAATTCGCCGGGTCACCTCACCGAAGCCGCCAAGCAGCTCGACATGACCGTGTGGCCCGCGCCCGTGGTCCGTCATTTCCTGGGCCAGCTCAACGTCGAACAAACCTATGGCGCGGCTTTCGACACCGATCCGAGGACAAAGGCGGCGCAGACCTGTGAGGCCAATTTCTATAGCGGCGAAGTGGCGCTTTTGAAAAAAGACAGGAAAGAGGCGCAGCGCCTGCTCAAGCTCGCTGCCGACCAGTGTCCGCCAAGCTTCATCGAATCGACGGCGGCGCTGGCCGACCTGATACAATTGAAGTGAAGCCGCGAGCGCCGCCGGCGCGCGCGACGACGATTTGGCGGCGGTTTTGATGGCGGATGGTCTGACAAGGATGATGGTTTGGGAAAGAAGGCGGCCGGGCGATCATCGCGGCGGCGTTGTGCTCGATATGGCGAAAGAGCTGAGCAGGTTCCCCCATACCCCCCAGGATATGTCCCCCGGGAACACTGCTCAGCTTCTTAGCGCCCTCGCCTCTCCCGCATGGAAGCGGGAATTCCTGCGAACCCCCGAGAACGACCTCGGGTGCCCCCCTCCGTCGCGGTTCGAAGGATTACTGAAGCTTCATGCACACGCAACATAAAGACGGCGGTCGCGATCGATGTTTCTGGAAGCTGTTGCACAAAAGGCACGCACACCTTAATGGCATTGCCAGCGGTGGGCCGCGCTTTCCGCATCTTAAGACGAGGCGCAAATCTGCGACTTGCGGCTCAGCCCGGTGTCGGGCATATCCGCCTTGATGGAGCTGTGGCCGAGTGGCTGAAGGCGGCGGTTTGCTAAACCGTTATAGGCTTGTAAAGGCCTATCGAGGGTTCGAATCCCTCCGGCTCCGCCAATCCTGCGCACGCTGATTGCGCTCGCGCACGCGATGGCCGACAAGAATTATGCAGACGCCGAAGTGATCGTTGCTGCACGACGCACGCTTGCGTTGACAGCAACAGCTCCAACCGCAACAGCCAGAGCAATCAAGAACGTGGGTGGTTCGCGCATCTAAATGTTCCGGACGAAGTTTTGAACCCTCGCCCGCGATCCGACGACCAATTGCAAAGGCATAGCGAGGCGGGCATGTTTAAAATTGCTGGTGTCGTGATCTGGATCACCCTTTTCGCAGTGGTTCTGACCAGCGTGGTTAGAAGCGAAAAGATCAACGCCACTCCGCACTCTGCGGGACAGCTTCATCACACCGATAAAGCGCAGCATTAGATTCCAGCGCCGCATTGCAGTCCTCTTTGGATGCGCGCTCGCGGAGCGCGTTGCGGACGCTCACGGTTGCGTTCCGCGAGCGTCGCACACAAGGCCCGATGAGACTTGCCTCGCGGTCGAAGTCGATGCGCCGATAGATCACCAGCCCGCGTATTCCAGCTGTTCGAGGTCGGCGAGCAGCCCTCGCTCCTTCGGCTGCCATTGCAGGCGTTGAGTCTCCTTGGCTTGGTGGAGACAGATGTCGGTCCTTGATGTATCCTAGTAAAGTAGTGACGTTATCGTAGTATAATGGCTAACAGGATGAGGATGAGCGAGCCCGTCACCAACGACAGCCTGCTCGGGACTTATCTCAGAACGCGCCGAGCCAAGCTCGATCCCATCGCGTTGGGATTTTCGACGCACCGCCGTCGCACGCCGGGACTGCGCCGCGAGGAAGTGGCGCAACGCGCCAATATCAGTCCGACCTGGTACACGTGGCTTGAGCAGGGGCGCGGCGGATCGCCATCGGCCGATGTGCTCGACCGAATAGCCCGCGCGCTGATGCTGACCGAGCTCGAGCGCGAACATCTGTTTCTCCTCGGCCTCGGCCATCCTCCCGAAGCGCATTACCGCAAGGACGAAGGCGTCACGCCTCGCCTGCAACGCGTGCTCGATGCGCTGGAGCCGAGCCCTGCGCTGATCCGAACCGCGACATGGGACGTCGTCGCCTGGAATCGTGCGGTGGCTGTGATGCTCACCGATTACGGCGCGATGCCTCCGGAACAGCGCAATATCCTGCGCTTCATCTTTCTCGATCCCCGCGCACGTGCTGCGCAGTACGATTGGGAAAGCGTGGCGGAGTTTGTTCTGGGCGCAGTCAGGATCGACGCGGCGCGCGCCGGCGCGTCGGCGGAGATGGAACCGCTGGTCGACGAACTCTGTCGGCTAAGCCCCGAGTTCAAAGCGATGTGGCGCGACAATGAGGTCCGCCATCATGGCGAGTACATCAAGCACATCAAGCATCCCGTTCTCGGCCCGGTCGCGTTTGAATATTCGGCCTTCGCTGTCGACGGACGGCCGGATCTCAGCCTGGTGATCTATCACCCGACCACGCCCGAGCTTCTCGACCAGATCCGATTGATCATCGATGAGGATGCAGCAGCATCGCGGTGATCTGTCAAAGGCATCGGCAATGGCGGACCAGACAACCCGCAGTCGCCGAATGCGTCAAACAGTCCGTACGTCTTGATTCAGTGCGTCTTGACCCAGTCGCGGGCTTCGCGCTGGGCGGCAGCGATTTCCGCTTCCGACATCAGCTCGGCAACCTCGCGGCGCATCTCAACCGCGTCGCTGCGGCCCTTGAGGGCAGCCAGGTTGAACCATTTATGCGCGGCGATCAGGTTGACGACGCCGGAGCGTCCGCTCGACCAGTAAAGCCCGCGCTCGAACAGCACGTCCGGAATGGCGGTCGCCGTCACCGGAATTGCCGAGTCCAGATCGAAAATACCCTGAAACATCTTAGTCTCCCCGTTTTGTTATTCGTCCGCACAGTTAGTCGCGCGCGGCGTCAGTCCCGTTCGTTTCCCCGTTGCGCTTTAATGCGCGGCCGTTGGCCGGCTCTTGGGGTGATCATGACCGCTCAAATTTGAAGGACAGTTTAAAGGTCGGGATGAATGGGGCGTAAACGGTTTGCCGGCCGCGGCCACGGCAACACGCGAGAAGTGCCCGTTTTATGCGGGTTTTGTCGCGTTTTGCGAAATCGGTTTACCCTGGCGTTTGGCGAACCGATAACCATTGCCCCAACTGAACGGCCCTGGTGACCGACGGGACAGCCATCCCTCGCCCCGGCACAGGGCGCGGCCTAACGATGCGGCGGAACAAGATTTGCGGGGAATGTTGGGAACGTCCGGCCGGGCTCAAGGCACATCGGCTCGGAACGAGGGCGTCGGCGAACACGTCAGGACCAGATCTCACGGAGGTCTTCGGGCAATGAGGCCGTCGGACCGGTGAAATTGCGAACCACGTAAGAGATCCGCACCGAACGAAGAAAACCTGTTTCTTCTGCCGGACCGGCCTTCGATGGGAGCAAGCTCCCTTGAAATGACGATCCAGCCGTTTGACCTGATGTCTCGCCGACACCCTCTTTCGTCGACAAGAGCCGCTCTTCAAATCCTCTTCCTTGCGGAAGCAACCGTCGAAGGCTCGTGTGACGTGCCGGCATCAAACCGCCGGCATCTTCGTAAGGCGAGACTTACTTCTTCTTGGAGACCTTGCGGGTCTTCTTCGCAGTCTTCTTCACTGCGCTCTTCGCCTTCTTCGCTTTCTTCGCTTTCTTGGCCATGTTGCCCTCCAATGTGAGATGGCTTAATCGCTGCGTGCACTCGGGAATCGAGATGCACTACATCCCGAATACACCAACACGACGAAAAAAACATCTTCCCGCTTAAGGAAGTATTGACGCATCAAGCCCTGCGCGCGCGACGCGCGACCATCGAAGCGATGCTGAAGCACTCAGGCGTTTATGCAAAAGATACGCAAGCACGGTCGATGTTTTCTTTGCAGGAATGCAGGAAATACTGGCGCTGAAGCAGTTTCCGTTATTCGAGATGTCGACGATCTCTCTGCGATCGATGTCGCGATCCGTCGGAAAGTCCGCCCGGAGGCGAGTCGCACGGACTCCGAATTGGGATTTTGGCAACAAAAAAATTTTTCGCGAGAAGGGCGTTTACGGCTCATCGGCGCTCGCCAAGCGCCAATTTTGGCTCGAATCGATTGGGGCCGATTCGCGGCGAGCTCGCGCGATGCGAGCCACCGACCTCTGGACATCGTGAACGATCGGTGACTGAGCGTGACCCGCGCTAGCGTCGCGCGCGCTATCGATGCGGCAAGTCAGATGCCGAGTTTCGACTTCAGGAGATCGTTGACGGCCTGCGGGTTGGCCTTGCCGCCGGATGATTTCATCACCTGACCGACGAACCAGCCGAGTGCCTGCGGCTTGGCTTTGGCCTGCGTCACCTTGTCCGGATTGGCTGAGATGATCTCGTCGACCACCTTTTCGATCGCGGAGAGGTCCGTCACCTGCTTCATGCCGCGCGCTTCGACGATCGCGCGGGGCTCGCCGCCCTCCTGCCAGACGATTTCGAACAGGTCCTTGGCGATCTTGCCGGAGATCGTGCCCTCGCCGATCAGATCGACGATGCCACCGAGCTGTGCGGCCGACACCGGCGAGGCGCCGATGGCGAGGCCTTCCTTGTTCAGCCGCCCGAACAGCTCGTTGATTACCCAGTTGGCGGCAACCTTGCCATCGCGGGGCTGATTAGCGAGCTTCGCCAGCACCATTTCGAAGAAATCGGCGCTCTCGCGTTCGGCCACCAGCACGCTTGCGTCATAGGACGAGAGCGAAAACTCGGCCGTGAAGCGCGCTTTCTTCTGGTCCGGCAGTTCCGGCAGGCCCGCTTTCAGTTCTGCGACATAGGCGTCGGTGAATTCGAGCGGCAGCAGATCAGGATCCGGGAAATAGCGGTAGTCGTGCGCCTCTTCCTTGGAGCGCATCGAGCGGGTTTCGCCTTTGTTGGGATCGAACAGACGCGTTTCCTGGTCGATCGCGCCGCCCTCCTCGATGATCTCGATCTGCCGGCGCGCCTCGTATTCGATCGCCTGCCCGATGAAGGTGATCGAGTTCATGTTCTTGATCTCGCAGCGGGTGCCGAGCGGCCCGCCGGGCTTGCGGACCGACACGTTGACGTCGGCGCGAAGCGATCCCTTCTCCATGTCGCCGTCGCAGGTGCCGAGGTAGCGCAGGATCGAGCGCACTTTGGTCACATAGGCCTTGGCCTGTTCGGCGTCGCGGATGTCCGGTTTTGATACAATCTCCATCAGCGCCACGCCGGAGCGGTTGAGATCGACGAACGACAAGGTCGGCGACTGGTCGTGCAGCGATTTGCCGGCGTCCTGTTCCAGATGCAGCCGCTCGATCCCGATGGTGGCGGTCTTGCCGCCCTCAAGTTCGACCGTCACCTCGCCCTCACCCACGATCGGCGACTTGTACTGGCTGATCTGATAGCCCTGCGGCAAATCCGGATAGAAATAATTTTTCCGATCGAACACCGAGCGCAGATTGATCTGCGCGTTGAGACCGAGGCCGGTGCGGATTGCCTGCTTGACGCATTGCTCGTTGATGACAGGCAGCATGCCCGGCATTGCCGCATCGACCAGCGAGACGTGTGAATTGGGCTCGCCGCCGAATTCGGTCGAGGCGCCGGAAAACAGCTTCGCGTTGGAAGTGACCTGGGCATGGACCTCCATGCCGATCACGACTTCCCAGTCGCCGGTTGCGCCCTTGACCAATTTGCCGCTGGTTGCCGTCATGCGTTTTAACCTTCGAGGGTGGAAGCGATGCGCTCCCACTCGCTTTCGAGTGAATCCTTCGCCACCGGCTGGTTAGCCTGGCGATACCAGTATCCGGCGTTGGAGAGATCGCCCTCCACACGGTGCAGGTACGCATGCACCCACGCGGAGTTCGCATCGCTCTCGTCCTGCACGATCTTGTGCGCAGCGTCCCAGTCGCCCTTGGCGGCCCACCAGAGTGCGGCGAGCGGCGGCGTGAGCTTGCCGTCCGGAGCTGCGTTTGACAGCGTGGACCTCAAGCCGGCCATGGTCACCACCATTTCGCCGGCGTGAAGCGACCGGCGGCCTGCTCAATGACTTCGCCGAGCGAGAACAACGTCTCCTCGTCAAACGGTCGCCCGATCAGTTGCAGGCCGAGCGGCAGACCTTGAGAGTCCTTGCCCGCGGGCACACCGATGCCAGGCAGGCCCGCCATGTTCACGGTCACGGTGAAGATGTCGTTGAGATACATCTCGACCGGATCGGCGCCGCCCTTCTCGCCGATGCCGAAGGCCGCCGACGGCGTTGCCGGCGTCAGGATCGCATTCACGCCGCGCGCAAAGCAATCCTCAAAGTCTTTCTTGATCAGCGTGCGCACCTTCTGCGCGCGCAGATAATAGGCGTCGTAGTAGCCGGCCGAGAGCACATAGGTGCCGATCATGACGCGGCGGCGAACCTCGGCGCCAAAACCTTCGGCGCGGGTGTTTTCATACATGTCGGAGATGGCGCGGCCCGGCACGCGCAGGCCGTAGCGTACGCCGTCATAGCGCGCGAGGTTGGAGGAAGCTTCCGCCGGCGCCACGATGTAATAGGCCGGCAGCGCATATTTGGTGTGCGGCAACGACACCTCGACGAGTTCCGCGCCGGCCGCTTTCAGCCACGCCGCGCCCTCGCTCCAGAGATTTTCGATTTCTGCCGGCATGCCATCGAGACGGTATTCTTTGGGAATGCCGATCTTCATGCCCTTCACGGATGTCCCGATCGCCTTCTCATAGTCAGGCACCGGACGATCGACAGAGGTCGTGTCCTTCGGGTCATGCCCCGCCATCGAGCGCATCAGGATCGCGGTGTCGCGCACGGTGCGGCCGATCGGCCCGGCCTGATCGAGCGAGGACGCAAAGGCGACGATGCCCCAGCGTGAGCAGCGCCCGTAAGTCGGCTTCATGCCGACGGTTGCGGTGAATGCCGCCGGCTGGCGGATCGATCCGCCGGTGTCGGTTGCGGTCGCGCCCATGCACAGCAGTGCGGCGACCGCCGAGGCCGAACCGCCGGACGAACCGCCCGGCACCAGCGAGGTGTTGGAGCCTTCGCGTCGCCAGGGATTGACCACCGGCCCGAAGCACGAGGTCTCGTTGGACGAGCCCATCGCGAATTCGTCGTTGTTGAGCTTGCCGAGCAGCACGGCGCCGTCGCGCCAGAGCTGCGATGTTATCGTCGACTCATAGGTCGGCACGAAATTGCCCAGAATTTTCGAACACGCGGTCGTTCTGACATCCCTGGTCGCAAACAGATCCTTGATGCCGAGCGGAATGCCCGCGAGCGGCCCGGCTTCGCCGTTTGCGATACTTGCATCGGCTCTTTGCGCCATATCGCGCGCGCGATCCGGCGTCTCCAGCACAAAGGCATTGAGGACGCGTGCGGCCTCCATCGCTTTCAGATGGGCGTCGGTCAGCTCACGCGAGGTGAAGGACTTCTTCGCAAGGTCATCACGGGCCTCTGCGAGCGTCAGCGATGTCAGATCGGTCATTTACTTCTTAACCGGGGAGCAGAAAAACGGAGAGAGTGTCTTGTCGTTGGCGGGATCGTCGCGCTTCACCTCGCCGCGCGCCTGGCTCGCAGCCTCCAGCGCATCGAGCACCGCGTCCATCGCCTTGTCGGGATCGGCGGCCTTGCCCTGCCGCTCCATGGCGTCGAGATATTCCATGTAAGCGCGGTAGGCTTTTTCATCGTCGCAGAGCATGCACATCGGACGTCTCGCTAAAGGTTCTACTCGACGACTTTCGGCACCAGGAAGAAATGATCCTGGGTCTCCGGCGCGTTCCTGACGATGTCGTCGGCGATCTCGCCATCGTTGACCACGTCGGCGCGCTTTTTCATGGCCATCGGCGTCACCGAGGTCATGGGTTCGACGCCCTCGACGTTGACCTCCTCGAGCTGCCCAACGAATTTGAGCATCGCGTTCAATTCGCCCTGGAGGTGGGAAATCTCGGAATCCTTCACCCCGATCCGCGCCAGGTGCGCGATACGGCGAACGGTGTCAGCATCGACCGACATTATATATGGCCTCAAAATGCGGGTTTCAGCCTAGTGCCGCTTTCTATTTGAAGTTCCTGGATCGAATTCACCGCTGGCGGTGCAGGAACTTCAAATAGGCGGGACTAGCGTATAGCAGAGGCCGCTTTTGCGCCGCAACCGCGGCAGCGGTGGATCCTACCCCGCCATTTTGCTCAACCGCGCCAACGCGCTACCGGCCAGGGCCCGGGTCAGCCCGGCCGCCGGCATGTCCTTGCCCAGCCGCACCGCTTGGCCAGCCCAAAGATTGGTGAAATCGAGCTTTCCTTGCTTCTCGGCCGCCGCCTTCAACGGCCCGAGACCCGTCGCCGCATGGGGGAATTCCGGCGCTAGGGGCGAAATCGGGCCCAACTCGCGCATCACGCGGTTTACGAGGCCCCGCGCCGGGCGCCCCGTCATGACATTGGTGATCACAGTGGAATCGTCCCGCCCCTGCGCCAGCAAGGTGCGGGCCGGCGCGGAAACCTTCGATTCCGGACAACGCAAATAGGCGGTCCCGATCTGGACCCCGGCGGCTCCAAGCGCAAAGGCCGCCGCGATCCCCCGCCCGTCGGCAATTCCACCCGCCGCAATCACCGGCACGTGCACGGCGTCCACGACCTGCGGCACCAACGCGAAGGTGCCGGGCTGCTCGCTAATATTGTCGGTCAAGAACATGCCGCGGTGACCGCCCGCTTCGGCGCCTTGCGCGATGATCGCATCCGCGCCACTTTCCTCGAGCCAGACAGCTTCCCTCACCGTCGTCGCCGACGAGATGACCTTGCAGCCGGCCGCTTTGACCCGCGCCAGCAGGCCCTTCTCCGGCAGGCCGAAATGAAAGCTCACGATCTCGGGCTTGAGCTCTTCGACGACCTCGCACATCGCGCCATCAAACGGAGCGCGGTTGGCGGCGTTCACGGGCGCCGCCGGATCGAGACCGTGCTCCTTGTAATAGGGCGCAAGCCGCTCTTTCCACGCGGCCTCGCGCGACGCGTCGACTGGAACCGGCGTGTGGCAGAAGAAATTCATGTTCACGGGCGCCGACACCCGCTGACGGATGACCTGAACCTGCTCGCGGGCCTTCTCCGCGGAGAGCATTGCACAGGGCAGCGAGCCCAGTGCCCCGCCTTGCGCCGCCGCGATCACGAGGTCAGCATCCATCACGCCCGCCATCGGCGCGAGCACGATCGGAAACTCGATTTTGAAAAGGTCGATCAATCGGCGGTCAGGCCACATGGTCGCTGCTCTCTGAATCAGGGAAAAACGGCATCGGCGCCGTCACGGCTTTCCGCAGAATAGCAGCGGTGCCAGCCCGGGGCTATGCGCTCGGATCATTGTTCGGCTGTTGGAATCGCTGCGCGAATTCTATAATGCCAACGGTATGCTTGCCCTCATTTTGCCATTGATCGAAGCTGCCAGACACTGGCCGGAACGCGGCGCGCTGATCGGCCTTGATCTCGGCACCAAGACCATTGGCGTTGCCGTCTCCGACCCCGATCGCCGCCTGGCGACGGGAGTTACGACCATTCAGCGCAAGGCCTTCAAGGCTGACGCTGCGCGCCTCATCGAGATCGCCACTGAGCGCGCGGCAGTTGGCTTCGTGCTGGGGCTGCCGATCAACATGGACGGCAGCGAAGGACCGCGCGCGCAATCGACGCGCGCCTTTGCGCGGAATTTTGCCGGGCTAACCGCGTTTGCGATTGCGCTATGGGATGAACGGCTTTCAACGGCCGCCGTCGAGCGCGAATTGATCGGGATGGACATGAGCCGCGCCCGCCGCGCCGAGGTGATCGACGAACACGCCGCGATCTTCATCCTTCAGGGCGCGCTGGACCGGCTTTCGAATACTTTATGAGCTCGTGAGCAGGATGGTCTGCACCACGGCTCCGAGGTTGTTGAGGCCGTGCAGGATGATCGTCAGCCAGGTCGAGTTGCTGCGATAGCGCAGGTAGCCGAGCAACACGCCGATCGAGAACACCTCGCCAAGGAAATACCAGTTGTATTGCAGGTGCAGGCCGGTCCAGACCAGCGACGACAGGATGATCGCGCCGGGCACCCGCAGAAACGACTCCGACCATCCGCGGTAAAGAAAACCGCGGGCAAAGAGTTCTTCCGTGATCGGCGCCGCCACGCAGAAAGCGATCACCAGAAGCCATAGCGCGTTGTCGGCCCGCGCCGTTTTCAAGACCTCGCCCATGAAGCCAGGCTCGACCTCGCGCCCGGTCGCCCGCGACAGCGCATCCCATCCCATGACCAGCACGAACAACGCGACGACGCCAATTCCAAAATTGGCCCATGAGAACGAACGCAAGCCGAGGTAATCGGCAAGACTAGCGCGCTTGATCCGGATCGCGATCCAAAGCGCCACAAGGACGGCCGGTAGTCCCGTGACGACCGACAGCGACATCGTCAGCCCGTTGCCGACGATGGTGGTGACGGCATTGCCGAAGGTATCCTGATTGATCGGGCCGTCCTGACGCACCAGGAACCAGCCGACGACGGCGAACTGGCCGACAAGCATGCCGATGAAGACGACAAAGCCCCAGAACGCCGTGCCCCAGAACTTCCAGACGCGAGGACCGGACGTTACGGGCGGTTCGGCGACGATAGGCGATTCAGGGTTGAGAGAATCCATCAACTGGTGCCCACTTTCCGAAGTTCGTGTCATACCTCAGCACCCACCTTTCACGAACTTCGGAAAGTCTTGGGCACCAGCGAATTTATTGATCCAGTGCCGCTTTTCCATTTGAAGTTCCTGAAAGGATCTGCCGCTTGCTGTGCAGGAACTTCAAATGGGCGGCACTGGCCTTCACTGAAGTAAAGCTTTCACTGGGGCAATGCGCGGTCGAGCAACCGGCCGATATCGTCGGGTGGCAGGTCCACAGCGCCGTACATGCCGCCGTGATTCCCGGCAAGGCGGGCGCCCGCGAATAGTTCGGCATGGCGTGGCGATATGGCGTTGAGCGCCGCGGTTGCCGCGAGAAGCGCCAGCTTCTCCACCGCCAGCCGCGCGACGCTTTCGGCATCACCCCGGCGGAAAGCCTGGCCGATCTGGGATACAGCCTCGGCAGTGCCCGGCAGGCCCTTGGTTTCCAATGCAAGACTTTTCAAGATTCCAGTCGCCGCTTCCGCCTCGCGCGACAGCGCCCGCAACACGTCGAGGCACATCACGTTGCCCGAACCTTCCCAGATCGCATTGACTGGCGATTCCCGGTAGTGACGCGCCAGAATGCCGTCCTCGACATAGCCATTGCCGCCGAGACACTCCATCGCCTCGTAGAGAAATCCCGGCGCGCTCTTGCAGGTCCAGTATTTGATCGCGGGCGTCAAAAGTCGCATGCAGGCGGCCTCCTCGGCGTTCGCGGGCGCGTGGTCGAAGGCGCGGCAGAGCCGCATCACCAGCGCAATCGAAGCTTCCACATGCAGCGCCATGTCGGACAGCACTGCACGCATCAACGGCTGATCGGCGAGATGTTTCTGGAACACGCTGCGATATCGCGTGTGATGCAGTGCATGCACGAGCCCCGAGCGCATCAGGCCGACGGAGGCAATCGCGCAATCCTGCCGCGTCAATTGCACCATCTGGATGATGGTGCGAATGCCTTTGCCTTCCTCGCCTACAAGCTCTCCATAAGCGCCAAGAAACTCGACTTCGGACGACGCGTTCGAGCGATTGCCGAGCTTGTCCTTTAGCCGCTGAAACTGGATCGCATTGACCGAGCCGTCGGGGCGAAAGCGCGGCATGAAGAAACAGCTCAAGCCCTGGTCTGCCTGCGCCAGCACCAGAAAGGCGTCACACATCGGCGCCGACATGAACCATTTGTGGCCGGTGATGCGCCAGGCGTCGCCGTCGCGTTCGGCGCGCGTCATGTTGCTGCGTACGTCGGTGCCGCCCTGCTTCTCGGTCATCCCCATGCCGAGCGTCATGCCGCGCTTGGATGGCCACGGCGCAAAGCTCGGGTCGTAAGCGCGCGTGCCGATGACCGGCATGGTTTTTTTAAGGATATCCGGTTGCACAGCGAGCGCGGCGACCGAGGCGCGCGTCATGGTGATCGGGCACAAATGCCCGGTCTCGACACCGGCCGCCATATAGAATTTCGCCGCGCGCACCACCTCGGACGGCGCGCCCGTGGGTCGGCCGTCGGGTCCCCACGTCGAATTGTGCAATCCGGCGTGAGTGCTGTGCGCCATCAGTTCGTGATAGGCCGGATGAAACTCGACCTGGTCGCGCCGGTTGCCGCGGGAATCGAAGATGCGAAGTTTTGGCGTATTTTCGTTCGCAAGCCGCCCGCGTTCGGCCATGGCCGCTGAACCCCAGTGGCGGCCGAATTCCGAGAGTTCCTTCGCTGCGGCCGTGCCGCCATTGGCGACGACGGCCTCATGAAGCGCCGTATCCAGTGCGAACAGATCGACATCGACGAAGGGCGGCGACTGGTTGAGCACTTCGTGGGTCGCGAATGAAGTTTTGGTCATTGGATATCCCCGTCGGGACAGGCCGTCGTAGCCCCTCAATCATACGCGGGACGACACCCTCCCCGCAGCGAAAAACGCGCTTGCCACGCCGCATGGTGGACAAAACCTTGCCGAGCATTGCGATGGTAAACCGGCGGGATCGGGGGATAACTCTTAAGTTCCCTCTTCGGCCTTGCCCGGCGAGCGTCTTGCGCCTATAGCTCTCGCTTTAATGACATCTGTATCGAAATCGACCTTCGTCCTCGGTCACCGGCATTTGCTGGGCATAGAGGGCCTTTCCGCCGCCGATATCACCGGTCTCCTCGATCTTTCCGAGGAATATGTCGAGCTGAACCGCCAAGTCGACAAGAAGCGCACCTCATTGCGCGGCCGCACCCAGGTCAACCTCTTCTTCGAAGCCTCGACGCGGACGCAATCCTCGTTCGAACTCGCGGGCAAACGGCTCGGCGCCGACGTCATGAACATGTCGGTATCCTCGTCCTCGATCCGCAAGGGCGAGACGCTGATGGACACCGCGGTGACGCTGAACGCCATGCACCCGGATATTCTCGTGGTCCGGCATCACGCCTCGGGCGCGGTGGAACTGCTGGCGCGAAAGGTCGACGGTTCCGTGATCAACGCCGGCGACGGCGCGCATGAACATCCGACGCAGGCGCTGCTCGACGCCCTCACCATCCGTCGCAACAAGGGCCCCATCGAGGGACTGACCGTTGCGATTTGCGGCGACGTCATGCATTCGCGCGTCGCGCGTTCCAACATCATCCTGCTCAACACCATGGGCGCGCGTGTGCGCGTGGTAGCTCCCTCCACCCTGCTGCCGCACGGCATCGAGCGGATGGGGGTCGAGGTCGCCCGCGACATGCGCGAGGGACTCGCGGGCGCGGATATTGTCATGATGCTTCGGCTGCAACGCGAGCGCATGAACGGCTCGTTCGTGCCGTCGACTGGCGAATATTTCCATTACTTCGGCCTCGACCAGAAGAAGCTTGCTTATGCCAAGCCCGATGCGCTCGTCATGCATCCGGGCCCGATGAACCGTGGCGTCGAAATCGACTCGATCGTCGCCGACGGCGCGCAATCGCTGATCCGCGAACAGGTGGAAATGGGAGTGGCAGTTCGCATGGCGGTGCTGGAAGCGCTCGCCCGCAACCTGCCGAACGCGTAAAAACATGCTAAAAGATCGTCGCCCCATCTTGCTTGCGAATGCCCGCGTGATCGATCCGTCGCGCGATTTCGATGGCCCCGGCGATGTCCTGATCGCCGACGGCGTCATCCGTGACTTGAAACGCGGCATCGGCGCGGCGGGCGTGCCCGAAGGCACCGACGTCGTCAATTGCGCCGGCAAGGTGGTTGCCCCCGGCCTGGTCGACATGCGCGCCTTCGTTGGCGAGCCCGGCGCCAGCCACCGCGAGACCTTTGCGTCCGCAAGCCAGGCAGCAGCGACCGGCGGCATCACCACCATCGTCTGCCAGCCTTCGACCTCGCCTGTGATCGACAACTCCGCGACCGTCGACTTCATCCTGCGTCGCGCCCGCGACACCGCAATCGTCAACATCCATCCGATGGCGGCGCTGACCAAAGGCCTCGCCGGCGAAGAAATGACCGAGATTGGCCTCTTGAAGGCCGCAGGCGCGGTCGCCTTCACCGACGGCGACAAGAGCGTCACCAACGCGCAGGTGATGCGCCGCGCGCTGACTTACGCGCGGGATTTCGACGCGCTGATCGTCCATCACACCGAGGACCCGCACCTCGTCGGCGAAGGCGTCATGAACGAAGGCGAATTCGCCACGCGCCTGGGGCTGATCGGCATTCCCAATGCCGCGGAAGCCGTGATGCTCGAGCGCGACATGCGCCTCGTCGCACTCACCGGCGGCCGCTACCATGCGGCTTCGCTGAGTTGCAAGGAATTGCTCGACATTCTCAAGCGCGCGCGGGAAGCCGGCCTCGACGTTTCCGCCTCGGTCTCGATTAACCACGTGACGCTGAACGAAAACGACATCGGCCCCTATCGAACCTTCCTGAAACTGTCGCCGCCGCTGCGCACCGAGGAAGACCGCCGCGCATTGGTCGAGGCCGTCGCATCGGGCCTGATCGACGTGATCATGTCCGACCACAATCCGCAGGACGTCGAGGTCAAGCGGCTGCCCTTTGCGGAGGCTGCTCCCGGCGCGGTTGGGTTAGAGACCATGCTGCCGGCGGCGCTGCGGCTGATCCATCAGGGCGAGATGGACTTCAAGACGCTGATCCGCGCGATGTCGACACGGCCTGCCGAACGGCTGGGACTTCCCGGCGGAACGCTGCGGCCGGGATCGCCGGCAGACGTGATCGTGATCGACACCGACATACCCTGGGTGCTCGATCCCGACGATCTCAAATCGCCGTGCAAGAACACGCCCTTCGACGAGGCCCGCTTCTCAGGCCGCGTGATGCGCACCATTGTCGGTGGGCGGACCGTGTACGAACATGTCTGACATGGTGATGAGTCGTCGGGTAACGAGGAGGCAGTGATGTCCGCAAACGCCTGGCTGCCGCTTGCTCTCATTCTCGGCTATCTGCTCGGCTCGATACCGTTCGGCTTGGTCCTGACCCGGCTTGCCGGGACGGAAGATCTGCGTTCGATCGGCTCCGGCAATATCGGCGCCACCAACGTGCTGCGCACCGGACGCAAAGGCCTCGCCGCCGCAACGCTGTTGCTCGATGCGCTCAAGGGCACGGTGGCCGTGATCATCGCTGGCTATTTTGCCGGCGCGGAAGCCGCGATGCTGGCCGGCCTCGGCGCGTTTCTCGGCCATCTCTTTCCGGTGTGGCTGAAATTCAAAGGCGGCAAAGGCGTTGCGGTCTATATCGGCATCTTGATCGGCCTGTTCTGGCCGGCCGCGCTGCTGTTCTGCGCGGTGTGGCTGCTGACCGCCGTGATCTCGCGCTACTCTTCACTCTCCGCGCTGGTCGCAAGTTTCATCACGCCGATCTTCCTGTGGTGGTTCGGCCACCCGACGCTAGCGGACTTTTTTGTCGTGCTGACGGTACTGCTGTTCACCATGCACCGCGCCAACATCCGTCGATTGATGGCCGGCACCGAAGGCAAGATCGGGCAGAAGTAGTTACGACTTCAGCGCCCG
Source organism: uncultured Alphaproteobacteria bacterium (assembly GCA_963788885.1). Lineage (GTDB taxonomy): Bacteria > Pseudomonadota > Alphaproteobacteria > Rhizobiales > Xanthobacteraceae > Bradyrhizobium. Next base: position 253,851 of record CAWBIR010000009.1, read on the forward strand.
CTCCATGAAGCGCGCGGCGGCGATCGCCTTGGCGTCGTCGCCGAAGTCAGCGATCGTCTGCACGCCGACCGGCAAATTGCCGTCGGCCACATAAGCCGGCACATTGACGCATGGCGTGCCCATCAGCGTCCAGAGTTGGTTGTAACGGGCATCACCCGTCGAATCCAAACCCTTCGGCGCGATACCCGGCGCCGACAGCGCGAGCAACACGTCGACGTCTTTCAGGATCTCGGTCAACGCGGCGCGCGCTTTAAGCGTCACGTTGCGCGCCGCGTCGTAGTCGGAGGCCGTGAAGTGGCGGCTGTCATCGAGACGCTTGCGCAACAGCGGCGGCATCGCCTCGTAATTTTCGCGGTACTCCCAGGCGAACGCCTGATGCGCTTCGAACTGCTGCACGACGAGGTGAATGCGCCAGGCCTCCTGCACGATCTCGGGCATTTTCAGTTCGCGCACGGAAGCACCAGCCTTCGCGGCGGCGCGCGCGGCGTGTTGCAAGGCTTCAGCGCCGCCCGCCTCGGCTGGACCGGCAAAATCCTGCGTTACGACGCCGATGCGTGGCGATTTCAGTTCGGGCGCGTTCAACTCGCTGCGGCCGGTGATTGCCGCCAGCGCAATGGCGACGTCTTCGACCTCCGCGGCGAACAGCCCGACCGTGTCGAGCGTCCAGGAAAAGCATTTGACGCCAACCGGCGGCAACAGCCGGTAGGACGGCTTGATCGCGGCGACGCCGCAGAACGACGCCGGGCGGATTACCGAACCGCCGGTCTGCGTACCGACGGCAAGCGGAAGCATGCCGGCGGCAACCGCCGCGGCCGAACCGGAGGACGATCCGCCCGGCGTATGGCCAAGATTGCGCGGATTGAGCGTCGGCGTCGGGTCGTTGGCGGCAAAGGCCGTGGTCGTGGTCTTTCCGACCACCGTAGCGCCGGCCTGCTTGAGCAGCATCACGATCGGGGCATCTGCGCGCGGCTGGTTGCCTCTATAAATGGATGGCGCCCCCATCTCGGTCGGCATATCAGCGGTATCGATGATGTCCTTGATGCCGACGGCAATGCCGCGCAGCGGCCCTTCCTTCTGTGCCTGCGGATTTTTGGCGCGTGCGACAAAGGCCTTGATATCGGGTTCATGCTTGTCGATGGCGGCCAGCGACTCCGCCAATGCGGCATCCGGGGTGAGCCCGCCTTGTTCGATGCGGCGCTTCTGGTCGGCAAGCGAGATCATGGGATTTTCCCCTTTGTCATGTCCGGCATCATGCCGGAGGTCCCCGTCTTTGTAGGCCGCTATGCGTAGCAAGGCAGAGATGGCTGGGACAAGCCGGCCATGACGATGGCTGGGTTGCGGGGGCGCAAGGCTGATCCGCTCCGACAATGTCGGATCGCGAGGTATTTATGGCTGCAAACGCTACAACCTAATTAGAGTTGTTGCCCTCGCTGCACGTTTCCATGTCGCCGGTAGCGAAATTTTTAGCTACGAGTGCCATACGGAAGCGCAGATATCGTCGATGTTCGTAAACATCGCTGTATCGAATAATTCCCCAAGCGAAGAACGTGGCCTTGTCGTTTTTAACGGCCTCGAAAGAATATTCGCTCAGAGGCTCGCTCATTTCTAAGCGAGAGTTCAGGGAGCCGCCGCGCCCGATGGTGCTCTTAGACCCGTCCGGAAAGACGGTGAGATCGACTTCGGGAGGCTCGTTTCCGGAATCTCGAACTTGAATACTCATTTGGAGAACAACTTCAATAGCCGGGGTTTGGCCTACATTTTTGAAACCCAAGACAACTTTGGGCACCTTGCCCTGCTCGAAATTCTCAACGTTGGCGCTCCTCAGATCAAAATAGGCCCTCAGTTGCCTTTCAGCCGTTCTATCGGCGCTTCTTACGAGTCCGACCGTAGCTCCCCACAGCATCAACGTTACAATGGAAAGAAGCCACTCGCCGGGCTTAATGCCGAATATCGAGATTTCAGTAGGATTCTCGCGACCTAGATTTATTTGCGCGGATGGACGGTGATCGGCCGGATCAGTGCCACTTACGCCATTTTCGGTCTGCTGTTGCGGATGGATTTTTGGAGATTGGCCATATGGATAATGCGTGGGCCATAGCGCGATGATGACTATGGCCTGAGAGCCTATCAGCGCCCAAAGCAATTCGCGCGGCACAGACCAACGCACTACTAAGCCCCCACTTCAAATCTCCTCCGATACTACTTGTTCGAGCTCTAGGGCGGCAACACACGCAAGGAAGAATATTGCTGTAAACGTCCGCCGTTTCAGTTTCATGGTGATTCCGACCTCAGTTTCCTTAAGGCCGTGCTTTTTCACCCAGGTAAAACGGCCCCCTTCCCCACACGCTCCCGTTGATCCATTCTGGGCGATATGGACAAGCGAACGCCCGAGCCTCCCGCAGCTTACCGATGCCGAGCGCATCGATCGCCTGCGGCTGATCCGATCAGACAATGTCGGGCCGCGCACCTTTCGTTCGCTGTTGCATCATTTCGGCAGCGCGCGAGCAGCGCTTGAGCGGCTGCCGGAATTCGCCCGCCGCGGCGGCGCCTCAAAGCCGCAACGCATTCCGAGCGAAGCGGATGCGCGCGCGGAGCTCGAGGCCAGCGCAAAACTCGGCGTCCGCCTGATTGCACCTGATGAAAACGGCTATCCGCCGCGTCTCGTAGAACTGGACGATGCGCCGCCGCTGCTCGGCGTGCGCGGCATGATCGACGTGATGATGCGGCCGATGATCGCCATCGTCGGCTCACGCAATGCGTCCGCTGCCGGCTTGAAATTCGCGCAGGTACTGGCGCGCGATCTGTCCGACGCCGGTTTTGTCGTTGCTTCCGGCCTCGCGCGTGGCATCGATCAGGCGGCGCATCGGGCCTCGATCGAGGGCGGCACGGTTGCCGTGCTCGCCGGCGGTCACGACAGGATCTATCCGCCCGAACACACCGATTTGCTTCATGACCTGCTCGCCGCGGGCGGCGCGATCTCTGAAATGCCGCTGGGGTATGTGGCGCGCGCCCATGACTTTCCACGGCGCAACCGGCTGGTCTCGGGCGCCTCGCTCGGCGTGGTCGTCATTGAAGCTGCGATGCGGTCGGGTTCGCTGATCACCGCGCGGCTTGCCAACGAACAAGGACGCGAGGTCTTCGCCGTGCCGGGCTCGCCGCTCGATCCGCGCGCCGCCGGCACCAACAACCTGATCAAGCAGGGCGCGACGCTCATCACCGAAGCGTCAGACGTGATCCAGGCGGTCGAGCCGATCATGGGCCGGCCGATGACCCTGCGCGAAGACGATCACGAGCCGCTCGCACCCGATCCCGGTGACGCGATGCGCGAACGTATCGTCGATCTAATGGGCCCGACCCCGGTCCTGCTCGACGACCTGATCCGACTGTCGGGCGCCTCGCCCGCGGTGGTGCGCACCGTACTGCTCGAGCTTGAACTCGCAGGAAGGCTCGATCGCCACGGCGGCGGATTGATTTCGCTGATCTAAGCCTTACTCCGCAGCTTCCTATTCCGCCGCTTCTTGACGCGCATCGAACCGGGCCCGGGCGGTTTCGATCTCGCTCTGGTGCGCCTTCGCCCATTCGCCAAGCGCGATCACCGGTTGGCTCAAACCTCGCCCGAGATCGGTCAGTTCGTAATCGACGCGCGGCGGAATCGTCGGAAAAATCGTGCGCGTCACCAGCCCGTCGCGCTCTAGACCGCGCAAGGTCAGCGTCAGCATCCGCTGCGAGATGCCGTCAATCATCCGCTTGATCTCGTTGAAGCGCTTCGGTCCATCGAACAGCATCATGATGACGAAGACGCTCCATTTGTCGCCAACCCGCGCGAGAACCGAGGCGACGCCCCGGCAGTCCGCATGCTGCGGGTCCGGTAGTGTCGGAAGAGCGGGAACTCTGGTGTTCGCAGGTTTCAAGAATGTGCCTTCATTTCAAAGAAGTGCCTTGATTTCAAAGATGTGTCCTGGGCTCAAAAAAGTGCGTTCTTGTGGGTTTGTCAGACGGTCACTCATATAGCGTGAGTTACAAACCAATACCAAGGTGCTCACCATGAAAAAACTGCTCCACATCGATTCCAGCGTCCTCGGCCCGCACTCCGTCAGCCGGCAAGTTTCGGCGGCCATCGTCGACCGGTTACGACAGACCGCGCCAAATCTCGAGGTGGCCTACCGCGACCTGAGCGCTACCCCGCTTTCACATCTTTCAGGAGCGCATCTAGCCGCCGCGCAAGGCGCGGCGAGTGCGGATGCCAGCCTCGCCCAGGAAATGGCGGTAGGCCAATCCGTGTTAGCGGAATTCCTCGCTGCCGATACCGTGGTGCTGGGGGCGCCGATGTACAACTTTACGATCCCGAGCCAGCTCAAGGCCTGGATCGACCGCATCGTCGTGGCTGGCAAGACGTTCAAATACGACGCGCAAGGTCCGCAAGGATTAGCCGGCGAAAAGCGCGTCATTGTCGCGATCTCGCGCGGCGGCTTCTATGGCGCGGGCACGCCGGCCGCAGCGCTCGAACATCTTGAATCCTATCTGCGCGGCGTCTTCGGCTTCATCGGCGTCACAAAACTCGAATTCATTATGGCCGACGGCATTCAGATCGGTCCCGAGCACCGCGAGAAGGCGCTTGCCGGCGCGCTAGAGGCCGTGACCAATCTGCGCGCGGCTTAAAAATAAAGAGCCCGCCGCCATTGCGCAGCGGGCTCGCTCACTGCTCGATGGTTAGCCGCGGAACACAGGCGCGCCAGCCGGCGAACTGGTCGCGCCGCCATCGACGAAGATTTCCTGGCCCTGGACATGGGCCGCGTCGTCGGACGCCAGAAACAGCACCGTCTTCGCGATATGATCGGGTTCGGCGATCCGCCCGAGCGGCGTTGTGCCCGCGATGCGCTTTTCCAGCGCGGCGAACGCATCTGCCGTCGGCGCCGAGCTGTTCCAGATCGGCGTACGCGCAGCACCGGGCGCCACCACATTGATCCGAATGCCGCGCGGCGACAGTTCCGACACCATCACCCGCGCCATCGCGGTCACGCCGGCCTTGGTGGCCGCGTAGGCCGAATAGCCGGGATTGCCGAGCACCGAGATCACCGAGCCATTGAGGACGATCGAGGCGTTGTCGTTCAGATAAGGTAGCGCCGCCTGCACGGTAAAGAAGACCGACGTCAGATTGGTGCGGATCACCTGCTCGAAGGCAGCGAGCGTGGTCTTGCCGACCGGCGTGTTGCCGGGAATGCCGGCATTGGCAAAGACGATATCGAGCTTGCCGAATTTTTCCGCCGCCTGCTTCACAGCCGCTTCCGTGGCCGCAACGTCGTTGACGTCGGCAACGACAGCAAACGCATTCGGTCCCAATTCTTTCGCCGCCGCCTGCAGGGTCTCCTTGTTGCGCCCGGTGATCGTCACCTTGGCGCCCTCGGCCACGAACAGCCTGGCGGTCGCAAGCCCGATGCCGCTGTTGCCGCCGGTGATCAACGCCGTCTTGTTTGCGAGCCTGTTAGCCATGATGGCCTCCTGGTGAGATGGTTGCATTATTAAACTTAGTTGCCTAGATACGGTATCTGGTTTAATATTGCAACCACACAAGGCCGTGATGACGCTCCCTCGCGGGGGACATCGGGAAGACGGAGGCGAACCGTGAAACGGACAAGCTTTGAAGGCGACGCCTGCCCGATCGCGCGCGCGCTCGACGTGATCGGCGACTGGTGGTCGCTCCTGATCATCCGTGACGCCCTGCTCGGCCGGCGACGCTTTGGTGAGTTTCAAAAAAGTCTTGGCCTCGCCAAGAACATCCTCACGACGCGGCTGCGGATGCTGGTCGACGAAGGGATTCTCGCAACCGCGCCCGCCTCCGACGGCAGCGCCTACCAGGAATATGTCCTGACCGAGAAAGGCCGCGGACTGTTTCCGGTCATCGTGGCGCTTCGGCAATGGACCGAGGCGTTCGACGACCACCCCGAGCAGATCGACACCATTCTGGTGGACCGTGAGAAGGGTTCCCCGGTCGAGAAGCTCGCTCTTTATTCTAGAGACGGCCGCCTGCTCGGCCCCGCCGACACGACCTTGAAGCCGCGACCGCCAACCAGGCCGAAGCGACGGACGGCCGCATGATCTCGCGCTTAAAATACAACTTTTGATACATATTTTACAACCTGAGTGAGGTGGGAATTTCCCACTTTCGGCTGCTTTCAACTCCTGTCGATTTGACAGGGGCGGCCTCACCACCCATGTTCGGGACGAAACGGCTGGCGCGAGTCTCGCGGAACCGGCCTTTATTTTTTCCCTAAGCTATTGGAATGGCATGAATATCGTCATCGTGGAGTCGCCTGCCAAGGCCAAGACGATCAACAAGTATCTGGGCTCTTCGTATGAAGTGCTGGCGTCGTTTGGCCACGTTCGGGATCTCCCCGCCAAGAACGGATCGGTCGATCCGGACGCCAACTTCCAGATGATCTGGGAGGTCGATCCGAAAGCGGCTGGCCGGCTGAACGATATCGCCAAGGCGCTGAAGGGCGCGAACAAGCTCATTCTGGCGACCGACCCTGATCGCGAAGGTGAAGCGATCTCCTGGCACGTCCTGGAGGTGCTGAAGGAAAAACGCGCGCTGAAGGATCAAGCGATCGAGCGCGTGGTCTTCAACGCCATCACCAAGCCGGCAATCCTGGAGGCGATGAAGAATCCGCGCCAGATCGATGGTGCGCTGGTCGACGCCTACATGGCGCGCCGTGCGCTCGACTATCTGGTCGGCTTTACGCTTTCGCCGGTGTTGTGGCGCAAACTGCCCGGCGCGCGCTCCGCCGGCCGCGTGCAATCGGTGGCGTTGCGGCTCGTCTGCGACCGCGAACTCGAGATCGAGAAATTCGTCGCCCGGGAATACTGGTCGCTGGTCGCAACACTGACGACCCCGCGCGGCGACACCTTTGAGGCGCGGCTTGTCGGGGCCGACGGCAAGAAGATCCAGCGCCTCGACATCGGCACCGGCGCGGAAGCCGAAGATTTCAAGAAGGCGCTCGATGCCGCCACCTTCGCGGTAACGTCGGTCGAGGCCAAACCGGCCCGGCGCAACCCGCAGGCCCCCTTCACCACTTCGACGCTGCAACAGGAAGCGAGCCGCAAGCTCGGCTTTGCGCCCGCGCATACGATGCGGATCGCGCAGCGGCTTTATGAAGGCATCGATATCGGCGGCGAGACCACCGGTCTCATTACCTATATGCGAACCGACGGCGTGCAGATCGACGGTTCGGCGATCACGCAGGCCCGCAAGGTGATCGGCGAGGATTACGGCAACGCCTACGTGCCGGAAGCCCCGCGCCAGTATCAGGCCAAGGCCAAGAACGCCCAGGAAGCCCACGAAGCGATCCGCCCGACCGATCTGTCGCGGCGGCCGAACGAGATGCGCCGCCGGCTCGATCCGGAACAGGCCAAGCTTTATGAACTGATCTGGACCCGCACCATCGCAAGCCAGATGGAATCCGCCGAACTCGAGCGCACCACGGTCGACATCACGGCGAAGGCCGGCTCCCGCACGCTCGACCTGCGCGCCTCCGGCCAGGTCATCAAGTTCGACGGCTTCCTCGCACTCTATCAGGAAGGCCGCGACGACGACGCCGATGACGACGAGAGCCGCCGCCTGCCCGCAATGAGCCAAGGCGAGACCGTCAAGCGTCAGGACCTCGCCGTCACGCAACACTTCACCGAGCCGCCGCCGCGCTTCTCGGAAGCTTCCCTCGTGAAGCGCATGGAAGAACTCGGCATCGGCCGCCCCTCGACCTATGCCTCGATCCTCCAGGTGCTGAAGGACCGCGGCTATGTGCGGCTTGAGAAAAAGCGCCTGCATGGCGAGGACAAGGGCCGCGTGGTGGTCGCGTTCCTCGAAAACTTCTTCGCCCGCTATGTCGAATATGATTTCACGGCGGCGCTGGAAGAACAGCTCGACCGCGTCTCGAACAACGAGATTTCCTGGCAGCAGGTGCTGAGGGATTTCTGGACCGGCTTCATCGGCGCGGTCAACGACATCAAGGATCTGCGGGTCTCCGAGGTGCTGGATGCGCTCGACGACATGCTCGGTCCGCACATCTATGCACCCCGTGCCGATGGCGGCGACCCACGGCAATGTCCGACTTGCGGCACCGGCAAGCTCAACCTGAAGGCCGGCAAGTTCGGCGCTTTTGTTGGATGCACCAACTATCCGGAATGCAGGTACACGCGGCCGCTCGCCGCCGACAGCGAAGCCAGTGCCGACCGTGTGCTGGGTCAGGATCCCGAAACCGGCCGCGACGTGATCGTCAAGGCCGGACGCTTCGGTCCCTATATCCAGCTTGGTGAGGCGAAGGATTATGAAGAGGGCGAAAAGCCCAAGCGCGCCGGTATCCCGAAGAACATCTCGCCCGCCGATATCGAACTCGCGCTGGCGCTGAAACTGTTGTCGCTGCCGCGCGAAATCGGCCTGCATCCGGAAAGCGGCCAGCCGATCACGGCCGGCCTCGGCCGGTTCGGGCCGTTCGTGAAGCATGACAAAACCTATGCCAGCCTCGAGGCTGGCGACGAGGTTTTCGACATCGGGTTGAACCGCGCGGTGACGCTGATCGCGGAGAAGGTTGCAAAAGGACCGAGCGGCCGCCGTTTCGGCGCCGATCCCGGCAAGCCGCTTGGCGAACATCCCTCGCTCGGCACGGTTGCGGTCAAGAACGGCCGTTACGGCGCCTATGTCACCGCCGGCGGCATCAATGCGACCATCCCGAGCGACAAGACGACGGACACCGTTACGCTCGCGGAAGCGATCGCGCTGATCGACGAGCGCGCTGCCAAGGGCGGCGGTTCCAAGCGTGGCGGCAAGAAAGCCAAGCCGGCCAAGGCCGAAAAGGCCGCAGCAGCCAAGTCGGAAGCGGATGCGACGGCCGACAAGCCCGCAAAAAAGGTCGTTGCCAAGAAAGCGGCCGCCAAGCCGAAATCGGACGCGACCTCCAAGGCGCGCGCGCCGGTGACCGCAAAAACTTCGGCCAAGAAGGCCGCCGCCAAGCCCGCAGCGAAGAAGAGCAAGGCAAGCGGATAGGTGGCAAGACAACGCGACAGCGGCTTTCCTTCGACGGACGCCATCGTCGCCTTTATTCGCGCCTACCCGGGCAAGGTCGGAACCCGCGAGATCGCGCGCGAGTTCGGCCTCAAGAACGCTGACCGCGTGGCCTTGAAGCAATTACTGCGCGACCTGGCCTCCGAAGGCATCATCAAGAAGCGCGGCAAGGACGTCGGCGAACCCGAAGCCCTGCCCGCGACCTTGCTGGCCGACATCACGCGCCGCGACAGCGACGGCGAACTGCTCGCCATTCCGGCCGAATGGGATGAAGTCGAAAGCGGCGAACCGCCAAAAATTCGCATTCACATGCCGCGACGGATTCAGCCCGGCACCGCAGCCGGCGTTGGCGACCGCGTGTTATTGCGTGTCGAAAAGCTCGAGGAGCGGGTTCGCGACGGCGTTACCTATCGCGGGCGAATTCTAAAAGTCCTCGATCACGCCAAGACACGTGTGCTCGGCATCTTCCGGAAGAACCCCGACGGAAGCGGACGCCTGATCCCGGTCGACAAGAAATCGGCCGGCCGCGAACTGAACATCGCCAAGACCGATACACTCGACGCCGAAGACGGCGACCTCATCAGCGTCGATCTCGTGCGCTCGCGCGGCTTCGGACTTGCCTCCGGCAAGGTGAAAGAGAAGTTGGGGTCGATCGCGACCGAAACGGCAATCAGCCTGATTGCGATCCATTCGCATGACATTCCGCAGGCCTTCTCCAGGGACGCGATGCGCGAGGCCGAGGAAGCCGAGCCCGCCAACTTGAAAGGCCGCGAGGACTGGCGCGACGTGCCGCTCGTCACCATCGACCCACCGGATGCCAAGGATCACGACGACGCGGTTCACGCCGAGCTGGATTCCGACCCGAACAACAAAGGCGGCTTCATCGTCCATGTCGCGATCGCCGACGTAGCCTTTTACGTCCGGCCCGGTTCGGCGCTCGACCGCGATGCGCTCTTGCGCGGCAACTCTGTCTATTTCCCCGACCGTGTCGTGCCGATGCTGCCGGAGCGCATTTCCAACGACCTGTGCTCGCTGGTGCCGGGCGAGCCGCGCGGCGCGCTCGCGGTGCGGATGGTAATCGGCGCGGACGGACGCAAGCGCTCGCATACGTTTCATCGCGTGCTGATGCGCTCGGCCGCCAAGCTGCATTACGCCCAGGCGCAAACCGCGATCGACGGTCGCCCCGACGACACCACCGGCCCCCTGCTCAATTCGATCCTGAAACCGCTTTATGCGGCTTACGCGACCGTCAAACGCGCGCGTGACGAACGCGATCCGCTCGACCTCGACCTCCCCGAACGCAAGATTCTCCTGAAAGCCGACGGCACCGTCGATCGGGTCGTCGTGCCGGAGCGGTTGGACGCGCACAGGCTGATCGAAGAGTTCATGATTTTGGCCAACGTCGCCGCGGCCGAAATGCTCGAAAAGAAATCGCTGCCGCTGATCTATCGCGTGCACGACGAACCGACGCTCGAGAAGGTTCATGCGTTGCAGGAATTCCTGAAAACGCTCGACCTGCCCTTCGCCAAGGCCGGTGCGTTACGGCCAGCCGTGTTCAATCGCGTGCTCGCGCAGGTCAAGGGACACGATGCGGAATCGCTGGTGAACGAGGTAGTGCTGCGTTCGCAGGCGCAGGCCGAATATTCGTCGGAGAATTATGGCCACTTCGGCCTGAACTTGCGCCGCTATGCGCATTTCACTTCGCCAATCAGGCGATACGCCGATCTTATCGTGCACCGCGCGTTGATCCGCGCGCTTGGACTCGGCGAAGGCGCGCTGCCGGACAGCGAAACCGTGGAATCCCTGAGCGAAGTCGCCGCTCAGATCTCCGTCACCGAACGCCGCGCCATGAAGGCCGAACGTGAAACCGCCGACCGCCTGATCGCGCATTTTCTCGCTGACCGCGTCGGCGCGACCTTTCAGGGCCGCATTTCCGGCGTGACTCGCTCGGGACTGTTCGTGAAACTTAGCGATACCGGCGCCGACGGCCTGATACCTATCCGCACGCTCGGCGAGGAATATTTCAACTATGACGAGACTCGCCACGCCCTGATCGGCTCGCGCAGCGGTGCCATGCACAGATTAGGTGACGTCGTTGAAGTTCGTCTGATAGAAGCTGCACCAGTTGCCGGCGCCTTGCGGTTCGAGTTGCTCTCGGAAGGCCAACCTGCCGCCCGCGGTCACAAGCGCGGGGCGCAGCGAAGACCGAAGGTTTTCCCCGGACGCAGCCCGCGCGACAAGCATCGCAAACCGGATAAGGCGAAGGCCGGCAAGAAAGCGAAGAAAGGCAAGTCATGGAAACGGTAAGCACCCGCCCGACTGTCTGGAGCCAGGAAACCGCGCTGAATGGAAAGCGTGACGTCTGGCAGGCCCTGAAGCGTGGCTTTCGCTGCCGCTGCCCGCGTTGCGGCGAAGGCAAATTGTTTCGCGCCTTCCTGAAAGTCGACAACGCCTGCTCGGTTTGCGGACAGGATTTCACGCCGCACCGCGCCGACGATCTGCCGGCCTATCTCGTCATCGTCATCGTCGGCCATATCATCGTGCCGCTCGCGCTGTGGATTGAGACCGACTATTCGCCGCCGGTCGCGCTTCAGTTGGCGATTTATCTGCCGCTGACAGTTGTGGCCTCGCTTGCGCTGCTACAACCGGTCAAGGGCGCCGTGGTAGGCGTGCAATGGGCGCTCAGAATGCACGGATTTGACGAAGCGAATCCGGAGCCGTAGACCTCTTGCATAACAAGAGAGGCCACGGGGGAAATGAGCGAGCGCGAGCCCAAAAACGAGGATAAGGAGCCGGACCACTTTCCTTATCGCCGTCCCGTCGATGCCGCCACGCTGATTCTCGTCGACCGCTCCGATGCAACGCCGAAGGTTCTGGTCGGCCGGCGCCACGACAAGGTGGTGTTTCAGCCCGGCAAGATCGTGTTTCCCGGCGGCCGGGTCGACCCCGCCGACAACCGGGTACCGCTGGCAGGTCCGATACCCCAAGCCCTTGAAGCGAACCTGCTCAAAGGCAGCCCGAAGATCACTACTTCGCGCGCCCGCGCGCTTGCGGTGGCCGCCATCCGCGAAGCCTGTGAGGAAACCGGTCTGTGCCTCGGCCGCAAACCCGCAAATGCGGTGCCGACGTTATCGGGTCCGTGGAAACCCTTTGCCGATGCGGATCTCCTGCCCGATCCGTCGGGCCTGTTTCTGATCGCGCGCGCGATCACCCCGCCCGGCCGCGTCAGGCGTTACGACACCCGCTTCTTTACGGCGGATGCTTCCGCGATCGCCCATCGTGTCGAGGGCGTGGTCCATGCCGATGCGGAGCTGGTCGAACTGGTCTGGGTCGAACTCGGATCGAAGCCGCTCGCCGATCTGCATCGGATGACGACCAGGGTGCTCGACGAACTCGCGCAACGGCTTGCGACCGGCCCGCTGCGCCACGACGCCGAGGTGCCGTTTTTCCGAGCCGAAGGCGGCGGGATGCGACGGGACGTGCTGGGCGCGTCATAGGGTCCGCGCCTCGTGATCTCATCACGCGGCGGTGATCGCGAATAACAGCTTCGTCGCTTGAGCCCACAAAAACAAAATAATCTTCCCACCTCTTGGCAATGGCGGCACGGCCCGCCGTTCCTATCTCTCTCTAAAGCGATAACCAAAACGGATGGGGCGATGACACAACGGCAACTCAAGCTCGGCGCTTTCATGCGACCGGTCAGCATTCATACCGGCGCGTGGCGCTATCCCGGCGCCTGGCCCGACGCCAATTTCAATTTCGCCCACATCAAGCGGCTGATCCAGAAGCTGGAAGCCGGCAAGTTCGACGCCTTCTTCATGGCCGACCATCTGGCCGTGCTCAACATGCCGATCAATGCGCTCAAGCGCAGCCACACCGTTACGTCTTTCGAGCCGTTCACGCTGCTCTCAGCCTTGTCCGCGGTCACCGAACGCATCGGCTTGATCGCGACGGGATCGACGACGTTCGACGCGCCCTATCACGTCGCGCGTCGTTTCGCCTCGCTCGACCATCTGAGCGGAGGCCGCGCGGGCTGGAATATCGTCACCACGTCCAATCCGGACGCCGCACTGAACTTCGGGCTCGACGAGCACATGGAGCATGCCGAGCGCTACAAGCGCGCCCGCGAATTCTATGACGTCGTCACGGGCCTGTGGGATTCGTTCGCCGACGACGCCTTTGTGCGGGATGTCGAAAGCGGCCTCTATTTCGATCCCGACAAGATGCATGTGCTCGATCACAAGGGCGAATATCTCTCGGTGCGCGGCCCGCTCAATATCGGCCGGCCGGTGCAGGGATGGCCGGTGATCGTTCAGGCCGGCGCGTCCGACGACGGCAGGCAGCTCGCGGCAGAAACGGCGGAAGCGGTCTTTACCGGCGGCGGCAGCCTCGCCGACGGTCAGAAGCTGTACGCGGACATCAAGGGGCGGATGGAAAAGATCGGCCGCAACCCCGAGCATCTGAAGATCCTGCCCGGTGCTTTCGTCGTAGTCGGCGACAGCGTCGATGAAGCAAAGGAAAAGCGCGCGCTGCTCGACAGCAGGGTGCATTACGACAGCGCCATCGCCTCGCTGTCCGTGATCCTGGGCACCGACGCCTCCGGTTTCGATCCCGACGGTCAGTTGCCGCCGATTCCCGAAACCAATGCGAGCAAGAGCGGACGCCAGCGCATGGTCGACCTCGCCGCGCGCGACAAGCTCACCGTGCGCCAGTTGGCGCAGCGCGTCGGCGGCTATGGCGGATTGTCGTTTGTCGGCACGCCGAAGACCATCGCCGACCAGATGGAAGAATGGCTGACGGGTTACGGCAGCGACGGCTTCAACATCATGTTTCCGTACCTGCCCGGCGGCCTTAACGACTTCGTCGACAAGGTGGTCCCGGAACTCCAGAAACGCGGGATATTCCGTAAAGAGTATGAGGGGCGGACCTTGCGCGAGAATCTCGGCCTTCCCAGGCCGAAAAACCGGTTCTTTGAGCGGTAAACCAATGGATTTTGCGGGTTTTTGGCCCGCAAATCCTTGACTTTGGACGGTTTGAAGCTAGTTTGCCGCCCGAACGCGCCCCCTTATGGGCCGGCGCCTATCCCGATCATCAAAGGTTTTGAACATGGCCAAGGCGGTCACCATCAAGGTCAAGCTCGTCTCTTCGGCGGACACCGGTTTCTACTATGTCGCCAAGAAGAACTCGCGCACCATGACCGACAAGCTCGTGAAGAAGAAGTACGATCCGGTCGCGCGCAAGCACGTCGAATTCCGCGAATCCAAGATCAAGTAAGATCAGGCGAAACATCGCGGCAGAAATAACGACGGGGCCTTCGAGGCCCCGTTTTTTGTTTCAAGCCGTTTTCAGCATCGGCGGCGCCGACGGCTTGATCAGCGCAAACGCGATCTGGACGATGCCGCCGGCCAGTCCCAGCGCCACGCCGATCCGCCAGGCCAGCGTGTAGGAGCCGAGCGAATCGTACAGCAGCCCGCCGCCGAAAGCGCCGAGGAAGCTGCCGAGCTGATGGCTCATGAAGGCGAAGCCCTGGATCATCGCCTGCCATTTCAGGCCGAACATCTCGGCCACGGCGCCCGCCACCAGGGGACCGACGCCCATCCATAGAAAGCCCATGATTGCGCCGAACAGCAGCGTGGTCGCGGGCGTCGGCGGCAGCATGAAGTACCAGGCGAGTGCGAGTGAGCGCAGGACATAAATGCCGCCAAGCAGCGCGAGCTTGTTCCAGCGCTGGCCGGCCCAGCCAAAGAACACGCTGCCGAGCACGTTGAAGCCGCCGATCATCCCGAGAGTCTGCGCGCTCAGCATCGGATCCATGCCGCAGATCAAAAGATATGACGGCAGATGCGTGGTCAGGAAAACAAGCTGCATGCCGCAGACGAAATAAGCGCAGGTCATCACCACAAACGAAGCGTTACCGAACGCAACCCTGACCGCATCGCCGGCCGAATTGCTGCTGGCGTCATCGCGCGTGGGCTTCGGCAGCGGGATCGCATCCACTTTGCCGGCGAACCACGCCGCGGGAATCATCGCAACCGACAGCACGACAAAGCCGGCGAGCCCCACCCGCCAGCCATAGTCGGCATTGAGCATTTGCCCGATCGGCGCGGATAGAAGCGCGCCCAGCGATCCGGCACCGGAAACCAGGCCGAGCACCGTCGATCGCACCGTTTCCGGCACCGCGCGCGCCGCAACCGACATCGCAATCGCCGCTGCCGTGCAGGCGAGCGACAGGCCGATCAGCAAGCCACCGCCGATCATGACACTGACCAGACCGTGCGCCGTCGCCATCAGCGCAAGGCCTGCGATATAGAAGGCCGCGCCCGTCACCATGATCGCGCGGAAACCGAAGCGCACGGTCAGCGCGCCGGCGAGCGGTTGTAAAAATCCCCAGGCAAGATTTTGCACGGCTATCGCAAGCGTGAAATCGGATACGGAGATGCCGATGTCGTGCGTCAGCGGTTGCATGAAGATGCCGAGCGACTGCCGGAACCCCATGCTCAGCGTCAGCATGATCGAGGCGCCGATCAGGATCGGTAATGTCGGACGCAAGATCTGCAACAGGGGCATTGTTCTTGTTCTCCCGGTTCCGGCACCGACGAAAGCATCCTATTTCCGTCAGCTGAAATAAGTACACAGACCTGTGTACTTAGGCTATAACCGGGCCACACTGTCAAGTTCGAGAGGGTTCGCGTATTCGCATGGCAAGTCTGCCCATCAAGCCAAGCATGAAGGAGCGGATTCTGGATACCGCCGACAGGCTGTTCTATCTCAAGGGAATTCGCGCCATCGGTGTCGACACCATCGCGGCCGAAATCGGCATCAGCAAGCGCACCCTCTACAATCACTTCCCGTCCAAGGACGTACTGATATCCGCCTATCTCCAACGGCGCTTCGTGCAGCCCAAGCCGTCGGACAAGCCGCCGGCCGAGCAGATTCTCGGCACCTTCGATTCGCTGGAACGACGTTTTTCACACAAGGATTTTCGTGGCTGCCCCTTCGTCAATGCGGTGGCCGAACTCGGTGCGGACGCCAAACCGGTGCGCAAGATTGCCATTGCTTTCAAGGAAAGCCGCCGCCTCTGGTTCCGCGACCTGCTGATCCAGCTCGGCGTAGCCGATGCGGAGGGGTTGGCGACCCAGCTTGTCCTGCTTGTGGATGGTTCGATTGCGCAGGACCTGGTTCGCGACGATCCCGCGATGGCACGCGCCGCCAAGGACGCCGCGAAAGTGCTTCTGACGAGCGCCGGCGTCCGGATTGACGCACCCCGAGCGATGTCGACACAAGCGATCAAGAAATAGCGCGGGCCTGATTAGGCGGCGTCGGCGACCACGCGGTTGCGGCCATCGTGCTTGGCGCGATAGAGCGCGTTGTCGGCGCGCTTGAGCACGTCGGAGACCGCCTCGCCCTTTCGCTCCAGCGTCGACAGCCCGATCGAGATCGTAACCTCGATGCGCTTTTCGCCCTTGTTGACGACGAACGGCTCGCCGGCGATCGAGCGCCGCAAGCGCTCCGCCACCATGCCGGCGACGTGCAGATCGGTTTCCGGCATCACGATCACGAACTCTTCGCCACCATAACGGCAGGCGAGATCGATCCCGCGGATCGATTTCCGCACGCGCACGGCGAATTCGCGCAACACGTCGTCGCCGGCGTCGTGGCCGTAATTGTCGTTGATCGACTTGAAGAAGTCGATGTCGAGCATCATTACCGCCAACGGCTTGCCGCGGCTCGAGGCCTGCTCGGCCAGCGTCGCCAGATGGCTTTCCATGTAACGGCGGTTATGCAGGCCGGTCAAAGCATCGGTAATCGCGGCCTCGATCGAGTTCTGCACGTTGTCGCGCAGATGATCGGTATAGCGGCGCTTGCGGATCTGGGTGCGGGCGCGCGCCAAAAGTTCGTTCTTGTCGACGGGACGCAGCAGATAGTCGTTGACGCCGATCTCGAGCCCGCGGAGCAGCCGCGTATTTTGGTCGGCGTCCGCGATCGCGAGAATCGGCACTTGACGCGTGCGCTCGAGTGAGCGGGCCTGGCTGCACAGCCTCAAGCCGTCGAAATTATCGAGACCGAGCGACACGATCAAAAGGTCATAGTCGCCGTCAGCGGCATGAAACAGCGCCTCGGCGGGATTGGTTTCAAGGTCGACCGTATGTTCCGTGCTCAGAACCGGAGCCAGCCGCTCATAGGACGACGGGCGATCGTCGACCAGAAGAATGCGGCCGCCTTTGCCGGTGTCGGCCACCGCGCTGCGCTCCGGCGCCTGCACGCCGATTTCGAGCGAGGTAATGGCGCGCATCCGCAATTCGTCGGTCATCATCTTGAGGCGGGTCAGCGAGCGCACGCGCGCGATCAGGACCACGTCGGAAACGGGCTTGGTCAGGAAATCGTCGGCGCCGGCCTCCAGCCCGCGGACGCGGTCGGAAGGACTATCGAGCGCCGTCACCATGACGACGGGAATGTAATGGGTGACCGGGTTCGACTTCAGCCGGCGGCAGACCTCGAAGCCATCCATGTCCGGCATCATGACGTCGAGCAGGATGATGTCGCATTCGGCGCGCGCGCACATCGCCAGCGCTTCGGCACCGTTCGAGGCGGTGAGCACGTCGAAATATTCGGCCGACAGCCGCGCTTCCAGCAGTTTGACGTTGGCTGGAACATCGTCGACGACAAGAACGCGCGCGGACATTTTGCAACCCTCTATCCGATAAACCGTCGGACGGTCTCGATAAACTTGCCGACCGAGATCGGCTTGGACAGATACGCCTCACACCCGCCTTCGCGGATGCGCTCCTCATCACCCTTCATCGCAAACGCGGTGACGGCGACGACCGGAATGGAACGCAATTCCGGATCGTCCTTGATCCATCGCGTGACTTCGAGGCCCGACACCTGCGGAAGCTGGATATCCATCAGGATCAGATCGGGGCGAAGCTTACGCACAAGATCGAGCGCCTCGAAACCGTTGCTGGTGCCGGAAGTCTGATAGCCGTGTGCTTCAAGCAGATCGCGAAAGAGCTTCATATTGAGCTCGTTGTCCTCCACGATCAGGACGGTCTTTGCCATCCCGCCCCTCCACTCCCAATGCAGACGCCGAGAACCAAGCCCCCAGCGCCGCTCACCCTCTCGATCGGGACACTAGCGTCAGATTCGCTCCAACCCGTTAAGCCGGGACTCCACTTCCAGGACGTGGTTGCCAGTTGCTTGAACAGTTTCCACAGACTCGGGCATGATTGTTCAGAAACTAGAGACCATAAGTTACGGAAAGGCAAATCGCCGTCTTGAGAAAATCCAAACGGAACCCTCGGGAAGTAGCTGAAATCGTTGCAATTCAGGCGCTTTCCTTTGTCGCAGGCGATCCCGAACGGCTGGGTGCGTTCCTGGCCGAAAGCGGGATCGGTCCTGAGACCCTGCGCGGCGCAGCCGCCGATCCCCGATTTTTGGCGAGCGTGCTCGATTTCGTCATGCGCGATGACGCAACCGTGAAAGCATTTGCCGAAGCGTCGCAGCTTCACCCGACCAACATTGCCGCAGCCCATCAGGCGTTGAACGATCCTATCTAGTGCGGTGGATTTGACATTCGCTCAGTGCGCCCCGCGATTCGTATGGCGAATGTCAAATCCGAAACCGCACTAGAATCTGATATTTGCTAGTGTCCCTTTGGTTCTGACATTCGTAAATGAGGTCGCTGCGATGGAATACGAATGTCAGAACCGGGACACTAGTGAACGCGACGTGCCGTGACATCCCAAGCTCCAGCCATCGTGGATGGGCCAACCTGCTTTTGCAGGGATTGCTTCCATGATCTGGAGATCGGCGCAAAACGATGCCGCGCCTGCGGCTCGCCGCGGCTGGTACGTCATCACGCACTTGCCTCGCTGAACTTCGCCCATATCGATTGCGACGCCTTCTACGCCACCGTCGAAAAACGCGATAATCCGGAGCTCAACGACAAACCGGTCATTATCGGCGGCGGCAAACGCGGCGTGGTCTCGGCCGCCTGCTACATCTCGCGCACCTTCGGCGTCCGCTCGGCGATGCCGATGTTTAAAGCGCTCGCGCTCTGCCCTTCGGCCGTCGTGATCCGGCCCGACATGGCCAAATATGTCCGGGTCGGCCGCGAGGTGCGCCACGCGATGCAGGCGCTCACCCCGCTGGTCGAGCCGTTGTCCATCGACGAAGCCTTTCTCGACTTAAGCGGCACCCAGCGCGTCCACGGCATGATTCCCGCCAAGGTGCTGGCGCGATTTGCGCAAACCATTGAACGCGAGATCGGCGTCACAGTTTCGGTTGGCCTCTCCTGCAACAAGTTCCTCGCCAAGATCGCCTCCGATCTCGACAAGCCCCGCGGCTTTGCGACGCTCGATCAGGATGACGCGCGCACCTTGCTCGCCGACAAACCGGTCAACTTCATCTTCGGCGTGGGGCCTGCGACGCAAGAGCGTCTGGTTCAGCGCGGCTTTCGTCTCATCGCCGATTTGCAGCGCGCCGAGGAAGCCGAGCTGATGAAGCAGTTCGGCGCCGAGGGGCAACGGCTGTGGCGGCTGGCGCGCGGCATCGACGACCGGCGCGTGGTGGCCGATCGCGGCGCCAAGACGATCTCGAACGAGACCACGTTCGAGAATGATATTCGCGATTTCGCAACCCTCGAAAGGCTGCTGTGGCGGTTGTCGGAGAAGGTCTCAAGCAGGCTCAAGAACAGTGAACTGGCGGGATCGACCATCACGCTGAAGCTCAAGACCGCCGACTTCAGGCAGCGGACCCGTTCGCAATCGATTCACGCCCCGACCCAGCTTGCGGCCAAGATTTTTGCGATCTCGCGCGAAATGCTGGCGAAGGAAATCGACGGCACGGCGTTTCGCCTGATGGGTGCCGGCGTCAGCGCGCTTCGTCCGGGTTCGCAGGCCCATGACACCGACATGCTCGATCGGCGCTCGGCCGATGCCGAACGCGCGATCGACGGCTTGCGCAAGAAATTTGGCGACGCCGCCGTGATCCGGGGAATTGCCTATCAGGGGCCGGAGAAATCGGACGGATAGTTCAGGCCGTCACTTGCACGGCTTGGCATCCTTGACGTTGAATTTTCCGAGTGCCCCGGAAATCACGAAGTCGTTGTAGTCGAGCACGAGCTGCCGCGACACTCCGTTCTCGAACAGTTCGAACGACATCGCATAAAGCGGCCCCTGCTCGCCCTCCTCGTGCTTCGCTTCGCGATCGTAATAGCTCACCGTCACCGGCCAGCGTGTGGCGGACTTCATCACGTCGTTTTCGGTCGAGGGATCGGGGGACGCGCTGGTCTTGTCACCCTGGATCGGCTGGCCAATCACGGCCATGGTGTTAAAAACCTTTTCGCCATTGTCCGAACCGTCATAGACGGTCTGTTCCAGAATGGTTTTGCCGTCCTTCGCCGCCGCGATGATGTGCTGGATCTGCTCGGTCGGGAATACGATCGAGCCGTCGAGGTTGAAGGTCTTGGTTTGCGGCTGCTTCAGCTTCACCGTGATGTGGTCGCCGACCCGCTCCGCGATCCCATCGATCGGTCCCGTGTCGACATCGTTCATTCGCGAATCGATCTTGAAGCGATAGGTCTTGCCGGCCGCATCTTCCCATGACGTCGAACGCAGGTCGGACAACGTCACTTTGTTCTCGCCATTGTCCATCTCCGACACCTGGCGGAATTCGGAGGTGTAGCCCTCGCAGGCGCTTCCCGTGAAGCTGTAGAGGATGCGGCCGCGTGCGCTGCTGATCGAATTGGCGCGCGACTTCAACAGGCTGAGTTCATAAAGCGCCTGGTGAGACAGAAACGCGCTATTTGCAGCCGCCTCAGCGCTTCCGGCAAGCCCCACCGTCACGACAGACACAGCCAAAGCCAACGATTTGACGTTGGGAGACATAATCCGGAATGCGCGGGCCATAGGTTCTTCCTTCGGAAGCGGTTGTTTCTCAAGGTCAGGCACAATCCGGTACGTCCGCCCTCATTCGGCAAACGTCAAACACTTTTTCGTCGGACCGGACTCAACCAGAAGGCTTCATCAGAATATTCACCGTTCCATTGCGCCGCAACTACGGCCAAAAGGCGGAAAAGCGGGTTTTGCGGCCTCTCTACCACGTTTTTCGGCACACAGCCGCCAACAGACCCTCGCTTGCAAGTGGCCGTACGATGCGCGAAATAAAGCGTCCCGGTCAGATCTGGCCGGGATGTCAATCCACCACACTGGTAACATCAAGCGGGGACGACACATGGCGGGTACGGTCGAACAGAAATTGGCATCACAGGGCATCACCCTGCATGAACCGCCGAATCCGGTGGCGAATTATGTGCCGTTCGTACGCAGCGGAAATTTGCTGTTCGTCTCCGGCCAGGTATGTCTCGGCGCGGACGGCAAGCTGATCGCCAAGGGCAAGTTGGGTGCCGGCGTGACGATCGAGCAAGGTGTGGCGGCCGCACGCGGCTGCGCCATCAACCTTCTGGCCCAGGTCAAGGCCGCGATCGGCGATCTCGACAAGGTAACGCGGGTGGTTCGTCTCGGCGGCTTCGTCAATTCGGCCCCCGACTTTCTCGATGGGCCAAAAGTGCTCAACGGCGCTTCCGACCTGATGGTCGCGGCCTTCGGCGACAAGGGCCGCCACGCCCGCACCACGGTCGGCGTAGCCGCGCTGCCGGCGGACGCCTCGGTCGAGGTCGAAGGGGTGTTCGAGATTTCTTGAACCGGAGGCCGTGACGATGCGCGCGCCCGAATGGCTGACGGCGCGGCCGGTGGCCCACCGCGGCCTGCACGATCGCGCGCGCGGCATCATCGAGAACATGCCGGGCGCAGCGCTTGCCGCCATCGAGGGCAACTTCGCCATCGAATGCGATATCCAGCTCACCGCCGATGGCGAAGCCATGGTGCACCACGACGACGCGCTCGGCCGCCTCACGGAAGGCTCGGGCGCCCTGCGCGGCTTGAGCTCAAGCGCATTGAAAGAAGTTCGCTTCAAGGATACCTCCGAGAAGATGATGTCGCTCGCCGACCTCTGCATTCTGGTCAGGGGTCGCGTTCCCATCATCGTCGAGGTCAAGAGCCATTTCGACGGCGACCCCCGGCTGGTGAAACGCATGGCGGAAGTGTTGAAATCCTATCCGGGACCGGTCGCAGGAATGTCCTTCGATCCGGATCAGGTCGTCGCGCTTGGCGAATTGATGCCGGAGCTGCCGCGCGGCATCGTCGCCCAACGCGACTACACGGCAACCGATTGGCCCGAGGCAACGCCAAGCCAACGGAACGGCATGCGGCACTTGAAACACGCGCTCAGCACCCGACCGCATTTCGTCGCCTATTGGGTCAACGACCTGCCGGCACCCGCGCCGTGGATCGCACGGTATATCTTCGGCCTGCCGCTACTGACATGGACGGTGCGCACGCCCGAACAACGGGCACGCGCGGGCCGCTATGCCGATCAAATGATCTTTGAAGGGTTCCGGCCGTGATGAGCGGACCTTGAAGTCCATCGCGCACTGCACAATGTTATCAGCGGTCACCAACGTGGACCGGCCCTAAAGCCTGCATGGATTCATCCGAAATCACCCTCGAAGCGGTTTCTTCCGTCAGCCAGATTGCGGCTGAGGAATGGAATGCCTGCGCCAATCCGGCCCATTGCCCCGACGGCTCTCCCGCCGGCCTCAAAACTCCATACAACCCCTTTGTTTCGCACGCTTTTTTCTCAGCTATCGAAGCGTCCGGGTCGGCCACCGCCCGCACCGGCTGGGGAGCGCGGCATCTGATTGCCCGTCGCGACGGCATCATCGCCGGCATCGTACCCTGCTATCTGAAATCGCATTCGCAAGGCGAATACGTGTTCGACCGTGGCTGGGCAGATGCCTATGACCGCGCGGGCGGCAGCTATTACCCGAAACTGCAAGCCTCGGTTCCCTTCACGCCCGCGACCGGCCCTCGCCTTCTGGTTCGCGATGACGTCGACCAGAACGAAATCCGCAGTGCCTTGGCGCAGGGATTGATGGCGCTGTGCCAGGCCACCGAAGCCTCTTCTGTGCACGTGACCTTCGCACGCGAAGCCGAATGGAAACTGCTTGCCGACCACGGCTTCCTGCAACGGACCGATCAGCAATTCCATTGGCGCAACGAAGACTATCGCAGCTTCGACGATTTCCTCGCGACGCTGAATTCACGCCATCGCAAGGCGATCAAGCGCGAGCGCCGCGAGGCGGTCGCGAACGGCATCACAATTCATGCGCTCAACGGCAACGACATCACCGAAGACGCCTGGGATTCGTTCTTTGCGTTCTATATGGAGACCGGCTCGCGCAAGTGGGGCCGTCCCTATCTTACCCGGTCGTTCTTCTCGCTGATCGGCGAGACCATGGCCAAAGACGTGCTCCTGATCATGGCGAGGCGCAACAACCGCTGGATTGCCGGCGCCATCAATTTCATCGGCTCGGACACGCTGTTCGGCCGCAACTGGGGTGCGATCGAGCATCACCCGTTCCTGCATTTCGAGGTGTGCTATTATCAGGCAATCGAGTATGCGATTACGCGGGGCCTGAAAACGGTTGAAGCCGGCGCACAAGGCGAGCACAAGATCGCCCGCGGGTACCTGCCGCAAACCACCTATTCGGCGCATTTCATCGTCGATCCCGGTCTGCGTCATGCCATCAAGGATTATCTCAAGCGCGAGCGCGCCTATGTCGCCGAGATGGGCCGCGAACTCAGCGAGGCCGGACCGTTCCGGAAAGACAACGGCGCCTCCGACAACGATTAGATCAGGAGTTTTTCATGCCCGCCTATGACCCGCAAAATCCCTTTGCGAAAATCCTTCGCGGCGAATTCCCCTGCTACAAGGTTTATGAGGACGACCACACGCTGGCCTTTCTCGACATCATGCCGCGTTGTGCCGGCCATACGCTTGTCATTCCGAAGGCCCCTGCCCGCAATATCCTGGACATCACGCCTGACGATCTCGCCCACGTCGCGCGCGCCTCGCAAGAAATCGCGCGCGCGGCGATGACGGCGTTCGATGCCGATGGCATCACGGTGCAGCAATTCTCGGAGCCCGCCGGCGGCCAGGTGGTGTTTCACCTGCACGTGCACGTGATGCCGCGCCACGAGGGCGTGGCGCTGTTGCCGCCCGCAAGCCGCAAGGAAGACGGCAAAGTTCTGGAAGCCAATGCGGCGAAACTCGTGGCGGCGTTGAAATAACCCAGCCCGTCATTGCGAGCGAAGCGAAGCAATCCAGTTTGCGGACACCTCGCCACGGGCAATGACATCTATGGAGCGTTCGAGGGTTAAAAAGGTGAACTGTTGCCAAAGCTCCCTTTTCATTTCTTCTGCAATAAAATTCGAAGTATCGAACTCTCCGCTAGCCAGCCATCGCGAGTTCTTCACGATGAGCAAGGGCCAAATACACCGAGAAAACTCGTCGCCTGCGCAGCGCGGTGGATCAACCAACCTACCCACCAGCGGAGCGTCCCCTTCCCAATGCATTCTCAGAGCAAGCGCATCAGAGAACATTAGCTCCAAATCGCGATCGGGATTTACCGGAATCTGGCTATATCGAAGCACCAAGCGCAACTGGCCGGCCTTCGAGCTTTCGAGCGCGAAATCCTCTATTGGAGTCTCCGGAATGTCAGCAAGAGGACACCAACGAACGGCTGTCTGCTGCTCGACCATCGACGAATCACTCAACTTCCGTATCCCCACCTCGCTGCGCCGCCAGCGGCGAAAAATCGCAACGGTCGGGCTTCAGATCGATCAGCGGGGTTTCGTCGAGACAATCGAGCCCGCGCACCAGCACGCTTGAGCCCTCGATGCCAACGAATTTGACGATCGAGGTCCCGATTGGGTTTGGCCTGACCGGCGAGCGTAACGAAAACGTGCCGCGCGTTTTTCCATTTTTCTTCGGGCTTTGCAGCACGAGATTGCGTGGCGAGTGGTGCAGCCAGTAGATCACTTCGAGATGCTCATAGAAATCGACGCCTTTGAGCGCCGGCACCCACGGCTCGAAAATCTCGATCCGGCAGATCGGACCGTCAAAGCTGCCCTGCCGCGGCGTCTCCTCGCGCAATTTCCAGGGTGTGCGGATGCTGCCGATGAAGACAAGACCGGCATCGTTGGCGTCCGGCATGTCGACGGCGACCTCGCCCTCGCGTATTTGCGTTCCTGCGATCATCGCTCTAGTGGTCCGATTCTAACATTCGCATCCCTTCGCAGCGGTCACTTTTGCGAATGTTAGAATCAAAGGACCACTAAAAATATAAGTTTCTAGTGGAGTTTTGGATTTGACATTCGCTTGGCGAACCCGCAGCCAGATGGGTAGCGAATGTCAAATCCACTCCACTAGTCCAACGAGATATTCCGCGCCTTGACCACCGCCGACCACCTGGCACGATCGGCCTCGATGAATTTCGCAATTTCGTCCGCGCTTTGCGGACGCTTCACCGAATAGCCGATTTTCCGAAGCGATGCACGGAACGTCTCATCGGCCATCGCCCGGTCGAGACTCGCTTTCAGAATGGTTGCGACATTCTCCGGCACCTTGGCCGGCACGGCAACGCCAAACCAGACGCTGACGAGATAATCGGGGAAGCCGCTCTCGGCCATGGTCGGCACGCCAGGCATTTCGGGACGTCTTTCGGCCGAACTCACGCCAAGGGCCCGCAGCGATCCGGCCGTGACCGGAGGCAGCGCGGTACCGAAGGAATCGAACATCAGCTGAACGTTGCCGGCGAGAAGATCGACCATGGCGGGGCCAGCGCCCTTATAGGGCACATGCGTCATCTCGATGCCGGCCATCTGCTTGAACATCTCGCCGGCGAGATGAATGACGCCGCCCGTTCCGGCAGAGCTGAAGCTGAGCTTGCCCGGATTTTGTTTGGCGTAGGCCACGAACTCCGCAACGGACTTCACTGGCAAGGAAGGATGGACCTCCATCACCAGCGGGTCTTCCGTGACGATCGCAAGCGTCCGAAAGTCCCGATCGGGATCGTAGGCCAGCTTCTTGTAGAGCATGGGATTGAGCACGAACATCGAGCCGGATACGACCAGGAGCGTGTAGCCATCGGCATCGCTGCGGGCGACCGCCTCAGAACCGATCGCCCCTTGCGCACCTGGCTTGTTCTCGACGAACGTCGCCTGCCTGAGGTCCCTGGCAAGATAATCTGCCACAACCCGCCCGACGACATCGGTCGGTCCGCCCGCGGCATAGGGAACCACGAGGCGCAGCGGCCGCGCCGGAAACTCGGCAGCATGACTTGGCGTCACCGCAAAAAGAGCCGCCGCGCCGACGAGCGCAGCGATCAAGGCCGACTTGAGTTGCCTGCCCATGTGTTTCCTCCGCCAGCGACGTTGCGCCAGCAAGATCATCAAACCAGCAATGTGGCGATCAGCCAAGCCACCATTTTCCGGCCAGCATCACAACTTCGCCGGAAACCACGCCAGCGAAGATCGACCGCCGCGTCAGCATGAAGACGATGAAACCGACCACCAGCGCACCGTAGCGCAGAAAATCCGGAACGCTCGCCAGCGCCCCCGGCGGCCGCACCAAAATCTCCGCGATCACACCAGCGAGGATCGCGGTTGCCACGGCTTTCACCCACATCAGCAGGTCGGAACCTTCGTCCAGTCCGCTACCAAGCCACAGGCCAAGCATACGCCAGATCTGGTTCGGGATTACTCCCGCCAGCAGCAACACGACAAGTGCGTGCCAATCGCCGAGGAAATCGCCCACGAAGCTATTCATGGCCCTTCCCGCCATTTATGGACGAGAAAGGCAACGGTGCCAGCCGCAACGCCGCTGATCAGGATATCGAAGCCGCTGCCGAGCAGCGTGGCCAACGGATAGAAGGCGAGCCCCAATCCGAGCGCCAGCACGTCCGCAAGTTCCTTGGAATTACGGGCCGTGGAAAACAGAAATGACAACGGCGTCAGCAGCAGGATCGCTGCACCCAACGTCTGGGTCAGGTTCGCAGCCAGCTCATAACCGATCGTGGTGGCGACCAGACCGATCAACACCAGCCCGCTGCCGAGCCCGTGGACAAAGGCAATGCGACGCTCGCGCGGCACATGCGGCAGGAAGCGGTAGCACTCGACCCAGAGCGTCACCGCGGTGAAATGGGCGACCAATATAAGCTGACGCTTTTTGGTCTCGGGCGAGCGCATCATCGGCAGCACCGAGATCACCATCGGAAACAGCCGGATCGCGCTCACGGTGACCGCGATCGCCGACTGAACGATGGATGCGCCCGACGCGAGCGTCGAAATCAGGATGATCTGGGCCGGCCCCGCCCAAACCAGCAGCGTCGTCAACAAGGCCCAGGCCAGCGAGAAATGCGTGTCATGGGCCAGCGCGCCGATGCCGATATAGGTGACGAACAGCACAGCGGAGAGAATCGTCGAGCGGACCGCGGACATCCCATAGGCGTAAGCGCGCAAGGGCTGATGCCATTGGGGAGAATCGAGCGGCGGAAAAGACATGAGAGAAAGGGGCAGCCTGAATTGATGCACCCATAACGCTTCTAATCAGATGGCCGTCAAGCAAAGCCGTTTCACGGCTGGCATGCACGATTGGCCCGCCGAGATATCTCATCCCCTCATGCTATTTCGCAGCACAAAACAGGCCCCACCGGCATGGCGGATGCGGTTGCAGAGGTCATCCGCTGCCGGCCGCGTGTCGGCCCCGATACGCACCTGATAGAACGCCCGCATGCCGCGGCTTCGGTTCCGCGAGCTCAGCAAGGTCGGCGTCTGGTCGCCGATCGCGCCACGCAATTTCGTCATCGCACGCGAGTACATCGCCATCGCCAGGTCGCGGTTGAAGCCGCCAGCCAGTTGTACGCCCCATGGCTGGGCGGCGCCGAGTTGCACGCTTTCTTCGAGCCGGCTGACGAAGTAGTTCGGCGCGCGCTTGAGCAGCGCCATCAGGTCCTGGCAGGTGGTGCGCGCGACAGCCCGATCGGATATCTGGCCGCCGCGTCTCGCTGCTTGCCATTCGTCGACGGTAGCGCCGGTAATGACGGCCACATAGTGGCGCGTTTCCTGCGGCATCGGTCCGGTGCCGGCAAGCCATTCCTGAACCCGCCGCGGCCCGGCGTTATAGGCCGCAGCCGCCAGCCCAAGGTTGCCGAACTGGTTGCGCAGTTCGGCGAGGAATTCGGCGGATTTCGGCAGTGCCTGAACGGGGTCGAAGGGATCGAGCAGGCGGCGCTCGTTTGCGGTGCCCGGCATGAACTGCGCAATCCCTTGCGCGCGCTGGCCGCTGCGGGTGACGGGGCCGATGGCGCCCGGCTGAAAGCGGCTCTCCTGCCAGATGACGCGGGCGAAAAACTCAAGCGGCAGATTGTTGGCCCTGGCCGCCGCCTCGATCATCAGGCACACCGATTCCCTGGTATCCTGACTGGCCGGCTGCTCTGCCGGCCTGTCCTGCGGAATGGCGAGTTCTTCGACGCTCGGCACCGCCCTGCCGAAGCCGCCGGTTGGCGGCACGGCTGCATCCTCGGCAATTGCCGCCGATGCCCCGAATAGGATGAGCACGGCACAGAGCATGGCATTGAGGGCGTTTCGCAGGTCCATCGCGGCTCTGATCTTGGCCCACCATGCTTGACACCGGGAGCCGGCAGTTTAGCTAACGAGTGATGATGGCACGTCTATGAGGCGTTCAGAACATGACGGTAACTTCGGACGACCGCCTGGGTTTCGCGCCAGACGACGATGCGCCGATCCCCTATATGGCCCGCACGCGCGAATATTACGCCGCGATCGGCTACACCACGCCCTACCGCTGGGCGCACTATGTCGAGGCACCGTTCCAACCCCTGCGCAAACCGCTCGCGCAGTCGCGCGTAACCCTCATCACGACGGCCGCGCCGTTCGATCCCGCCAAGGGCGATCAGGGCCCCGGCGCCAAGTATAACGGGGCTGCGAAGTTCTATTCTGTCTATGACGGCGATAGCTCCAAGACGCACGATGTGCGGATATCGCACGTCGCCTATGACCGTGTGCACACCGCAGCCGAAGACAGCGGCACCTGGTTCCCGTTGCCGCAATTGCTGCGCCTGGCCTCCGAGAAACGCATCGGCGAAGTCGCGCCGCGCTTCTTCGGCGCGCCGACCAATCGCAGCCATCGCGTAACGATCGAAACCGATGCGCCGGAAATTTTGGCCCGCTGCCGGGACGATCGCGTCGATGCGGCGGTGCTGGTGCCGAACTGCCCGGTCTGCCACCAGACCGTCAGCCTGGTCGCCCGCCACCTCGAGGCCAACGGTATCCCGACGGTGGTGATGGGCTGCGCCAAGGATATCGTCGAGCATGCCGCGGTGCCCCGCTTCCTGTTCTCCGATTTCCCGCTCGGTAACTCCGCCGGCAAACCGCATGACGCAGCGTCGCAAGCCTTTACGCTTGAGCTGGCGTTGCGCGTTCTGGAAACCGCACCATCGGCGCAAACCACGGTGCAGTCCCCGCTACGATGGAGCGCCGATCCCGCCTGGAAACGCGATTACAACAATGTCGCGGCGCTGAGCGCCGAAGAACTGGCGCGCCGCCGGCGTGAATTCGATGCGCAGAAGGAAATCGCCCGCACGTTGCGCGACACGGCGGCCTGACGGCTGCCTGAAAGCGTAAAATCGTCCTTATTCTCGTCGTTTGCGGCCCAGTCCTCCTAAAATCGATTTACGTTAACGCGGCTTTTTGGCCCCGTTGCCCTTTTATGCGCCACCGGCTCGCGTCATAGATCAGGTTTCCGATTGGGAGCTTTCGATGCAGGACCGACGCCATACCCCGCGCGACAAGGTGATTTACGGCGGGACCGCCGAGATTGCCGATGGCGGCGCGTCCAGGGATTGCGTGGTGCGCAATATTTCAGAAAGCGGCGCTCATCTCGAATTCAAGAGCCCGGTCGGCCTCCCTAAGGATTCTCTGCAGCTGACGATCGCGCGCAAGGGACGTTCGTTCATGGCCAAGATCATCTGGTGGCGCGACAATTTCGTCGGTGTCGCGTTCAGCCCGGATCATTCCTACGAACTGCCTGGCTCCGATCTTGCCGAGCGGCTGCGCCGAAGCGAAAAGAAGAAGCGCCAATTGCAGCGCCGCATCAAGGAATTGATCGGCGAAGGCTGATCCTTTCCGCTACGCGGACCATTCGACCATCCTTGTGTCCCCTCCCTCGCCCGCCCATAATTGCGGGAACGACTAGTGGAGTGGATTTGACATTCGCTTCCCGCCTAGCCGCGGGTTCGTCGAGCGAATGCCAAATCCTAAACTCCACTAGAAGCTTATATTTGCTAGTGGTCCTTCGATTCTAACATTCGCAAAAGTGCCCGCTGCGAGGGAATGCGAATGTTAGAATCGGACCACTAGGGAGGAAACACAAAAACAATGCGCACATTTTCACTTGTTGTCGCCGCTGCCCTCATGGGCCTGGCCTGCGAACCCGCCTCGGCACAAACCACCGACCGCACCATCGACGAGATCAAGGCCGAGACGCTGGCGCGAGCCCAGACCGGCGCGTATCCGGCTCTCGGCATTCAGCCCGCAGACGCCAGCGAGGCGCTCGGACGCATCAAGAGCCGCGACCCGGACGAATGGGCCGCCGGCTGGAGCGCGGTTGCCGATGGCTACATGGCGAAGGCGAAGGCGAAGGCCGCATCCGACCCCAAGGAAGCCGACGTCAACTTTGTGCGCGCCTGGCGCCTCTACTATTTCGGCCAGTGGCCCTCGCCGACGTCATCCGGCAAGCAGGCCGCCTATCAAAAGGCGGTCGACGCCTATTTGCAGCACGCCCGCTATTTCGACCCGCCGCTCGAAGTCGTGCATATCCCCTACGGCGATAAGGAAATCGTCGGCTATCTGAGATTGCCGGCCAACGCGCCGCGGCCGGTGCCGCTGGTGCTCGCCATCTCCGGCCTCGACAGCCGCAAGGAAACCGTCTCCGAGACCTATGCGGCCGCCATTCCCGAAGGCATCGGCTTCTTCGCCGTCGACAGCCCCGGCACAGGACAGTCACCCCGCAAAGCCGATGAGACCGCCGACCAGATCTATTCGCGCGTGCTCGACTATCTCGCCACGCGGAGCGAGATCGACAAGAACCGCATCCTCGTTCACGGCCAGAGTTTTGGCGCCTATTGGGCGGCCAAGCTCGCACATACCGAGGCCAAGCGTCTGGTCGGCGCGGTAACGCAATCCCCACCCATTCATCGCACGTTCCAGCCGGACTTCTTTCGCAGCCGCATGTACACGCGCGAATACCTGTTCGACCTGGTTCCGGCGAGCCTGTTCGTCTACGGCATGAAATCGGCTGACGAATTGATCGCCTTCCTGCCGAAGATGTCGCTGCAGGCGCAAGGCCTGCTCGGCAAGCCCACCGCGCCCATTCTGGTCGTGGGCGGCACGCGCGATACGCAAGTGCCGATCGACGATCTCGAATTGCTGATCAACAGCGGCACGGAGCCGCGCGAGGCCTGGATCAACCCGGCCGGCGGTCATATGGGCCGCACCGCCGACACATGGCCGGACCCCGTGATCTTCAAGAAGATCATCCTGCCGTGGGAAATGCGTCACCTCAACGCCAAGGTGGGCGCGCCGTAAGAGCGCGCCTGGGGTGCCCAAGCGGGTAGCGTTTGCCATTTCGCGGCTGCGAAGGTTGCGACGAATATCTCACTTTCAACGCAAGCGCACTTCTGTCAGCTTACGGCCGGTTTGGCGGGCCGATCCCTGCCGGACCTACAACGATAATAAACAAACCAGCCGGAGGAAAACCTGATGCAAGCCGCCTCATCGCGTCGCCTCATCCTCAATCGCCGCACGCTGCTGCGCGCCGGCGGAGGCCTCGCAGGCATTCTCGCCACCGGCCGCGCGCCTGTGTATGCTCAGGCCCAGCCGAAAAAGCTGGTCTTTGCGCACATCAACGCCGTGCCGGAATCGGCCGCAGTCGCCTTCGACTGGATGGCAAAGGAGCTGACCACGCGCTCGAACGGCGCGCTCGAAATGCAGTTCTTCGGCAAGACGCTGATCCCGCAAGAGCTCGAGATCATGAATGCGGTGAAGTCCGGCAGCGTCGCGATGGGTAGCCCTGCTGGCGCGGCCGCGACGATATTCCCGGAGATGGGCGCATTCCTGGTGCCTTATCTCGTGAAGGACTACGCCACGGCTTACGCGATGTTCAACGGCAAGGTCGGCGACAAGCTGAGCAAGCAGATCGAGGACAACTACAAGCTCAAGGTGCTCTGCTATTTCGATTACGGCTTCCGTCATTTCTGGACCTCGAAAAAGCCGATCGTCGAGCCGAGGGACCTGCGCGGCATGAAAATCCGCGTGCAGCAGTCGAAGATTTTCGGCGACACCATCAACGGGCTCGGCGGCAACGCCGTGCCGATGGCCTATGGCGAGGTTGTCACGGCAGCCAAGCAGGGCGTGATCGACGGCGGCGACCTGCCCGTCGTCAAC
The DNA here is from genome assembly GCA_963788885.1 of uncultured Alphaproteobacteria bacterium. Lineage (GTDB taxonomy): Bacteria > Pseudomonadota > Alphaproteobacteria > Rhizobiales > Xanthobacteraceae > Bradyrhizobium. The sequence continues at coordinate 286,332 of CAWBIR010000009.1, forward strand.
ATGAAGGCGCTCAAGATTTACGAGGTCTCGAAATACGCCTCCCTCACCTATCACAATTACGGCCCGACCAACGCGGTGATGAATCTCGACATCTGGAACGGCCTGACGCCGGATCAACAGAAGCTGGTGCTTGATCTGTCGCGCGCCGCGCAGGAAAAAATTCGCCAGCAGACCGAGTCGGTCGATAACTTTGCCGAGGCCAAGGCTTTGCTTGAGCCGCTCGGCATGACCGTGGTCGAAGCCAAGGTCGAGGAATTCCGTAAAGTGGCACAGCAGAAGATCTGGCCGGCCTACAAGTCGCAATACGGCGCGCTGTGGGACGAGATCGAAGGTTTCAAGGCCTAAGCCGCCGAACGGAATCTTGATGCGCATGCTGCGGATCCTCAAAACCGCCCCGAAAGTCGCGGTCACGGCGCTGATCGTGCTTGCGATCGTCAACCTCCTGGTTGGCGTGATCCTGCGCTATTTCGTCGGCGCCATCACCGACTGGCTCGATGTCGATCCGGTGCCGTTCACCTGGGTCGAGGAAGTCGGCGAATTGTCGCTGGCCTGGTTGACGCTCATTGGCGCTGCGATCGGAATCCAGTCACGCTCGCATTTTGCGCTGTCGGTGTTCGTGCATCGCCTGCCGGAAGGCGCGCAGCTCTGGATCAGCCGCTTCAATCACGCGCTGATCGTGGGCGTCGGCCTTCTGCTCGCCTGGTATGGCTGGAAGCTTTGCGTGCTCAACCGCGCGTTGACCACACCCGGCCTCGAGATCAGCCTCGCTTGGCTCTACGCCTCGGCCGCGGTCGGCGGAATTTTGATCGCTGTGTACGGTTTTGCGACGATGATATCGCCGCAACTCCAACCCGACTCGCATTAAGGCGCGCCGTTCATGCTGCTCGCCTCGGTTGCCGCCATCTTCGTTGTCCTGATCCTGCTTTCGATGCCGATCGTGTTTGCGCTCGCGGTCGCCGGCATCGCAGGGTTGTGGATCGGCAACTATCCGATGCAACAGCTCGCCTCCGCGCTGGTCTCGGGCTCGCAGAGTTGGGTGCTGCTGGCCATCCCCGCCTTCGTCTTTGCCGGCAACCTGATGGAGCGCTGCGGCATGAGCCATGCGCTCGTCGAACTGGCGCGGGCCCTGATCGGCTGGGTCAAGGGCGGGCTCGGCATGTCAGTGATCGTGGTAGCCTATTTCTTCTCCGACATCTGCGGATCGAAAATGGCCGAAGTCTCGGCGCTGGGTTCGGCGCTGATGCCGCCTCTGACCAAGGCCGGCTACGACCGGCGGGACTCCGCTTCCCTGATTGCGGCGGGGACCGCGATGGGCATGCTGGTGCCGCCGGCGATCTTCATGATCGTCATCGCGCAGGTCACCAACACCTCCGCGGTTGCCCTATTCGTCGCCGGCTTCGTTCCGGCCATGGTCATCATGTTCTGCCTGATGGCGGTGGTCTACATCCGGGCCCGGCAAAAGAACTGGCCGGTCGATACCAGACCCAGCTTCAAACGCCTCGGCGAGGCCGCACTTCATGCAGCGGTGCCGATGGTGGTGCCGTTTGTCATCCTCGCGGGCTTCATTCTCGGCATCATCACTGCAACCGAGGCCGGCGCGGTGGTCGCAGGCTATGCCTTCCTCGCGGCCAAGCTTTACTACCGCAACGTCTCCTGGAGCGAGATGGGCAGGATCGCCTATGACAGCGCGATCCTCACGGCCGCCGTGGTGTTCCTGCTGGCGGTCGCTTCCGTCTATCAATATCTGATGGGCGTGAGCGGCGTGCCTCAACTGCTCGGCGAACTGTTATCGCCGCTGAAGGGACATCCGTGGCTGTTTCTTGCCGTCACCGCAATCGTCAGCTGCCTGTTCGGCATGGTGCTTGAAGGCCTTCCCGCCGCGGTCGTATTGATTCCCGTGGTGTTTCCGATTTCGGAATCGATGGGCATCGACCCCATCCACTTCAACATCGTTCAGACGGCTGCGGTCGGGATCGGCCTTTTCCTGCCACCGATGGGCGTCGGGCTTCTGATGGCGCTGCGTTTTGCGAACTTGAGCGTAGGCGAGCATTTCCGGACCTACTTGCCCTACATGCTCGCTCTGTTCGTCGGGCTTCTCCTGATCATCTGCATCCCCGAGATCAGCCTGACGCTGCCGCGGCTCGCCGGACTGATCCGGTAGTCACGCCACCTTGCCTCGGATCGGCGCCATCGGCCGCCGCGCCTCTCCGGTTTCCAGCACAAAGCGTTGGTCGAGCGAATACCAGGGCGCGCCAAACCCAAACTCGTCCGAGGGCTGGTCATGACGAACGTAATTTCCGATCAGCGCGCGCGTGACGCCGAACTGCACGTCTGAATCGATATTCGGATCATCCGGTGAGTACACTTGCGAGATCAGCGTTTTGAAGCCCGGCTTGAACACCATGAAATGCAGATGCGCCGGGCGAAAGTTGTGGCGGCGCGTGGCGCGCACCAGCTCTCCGACCGGCCCATCGACCGGAATCGGATAGCCGGCCGGCTTGACGCTGCGGAACTGGAATTTTCCGTTTGCGTCCGAAACGAAGCGGCCGCGCAAGTTCATCTCGGCCTGCTTGGGGTCCTGGTTTTCATAGAGTCCCTCCGGCGAGGAATGCCAGACATCGACCTCGGCGCCCGCCACTGGATTGCCCTGCCCATCCTCGAGTGACACCGACACCAGCAATTCCGCTCCTGACGTGGCCGAGCGCAGCAGCGACGCGCCGCTTTCGCACATCGGCTGATCGTCACGCCAGAATGGCCCCAGCATGTTGGCCTGGGTTTCGGTCTGGCCGTTATTGCCGTTATTGAGCAGGCAGACCAGCGGCGAGACGCCGAGCGAGCCCGCCATCAGCATGACTTCGTTGTGGGACGCCGTCGTCTTGTGGCCGAGGTCAGCGACGATGCGCACGGCCTCACCGAATTCGCGCTCGGTCAGGCGCACCTCGCGCACAAAGCCGTGGAGGTGCCGCACCAGCGCCAGCAATATCTCGCGCAGGCGCGGGTCTTCGACGCGGGAAAAAGCTTCTTCCACCGCCTCCGTCACCATGGCCTGGTTTTCGATGATCATGGCTGCCTCCCCGCGCCGCTTTGCGGCTGGCTTTGTTCTAACAAAAAGGCCGACAGTCTTGCGACTGTCGGCCTTTATCTTATCGCTGTTTTACTTGCTTTACGCCTTCACCAGCGGCCCGCGGGAGGCCGGGCCCTTGGGCCCGCTACCGCCGGGGCCATTTGGCTTCGGCTTGCGCGGCACCGCGCGCTTGCGGGCGCCCGGCAATTTCTCCGGCTTTGGCGTGACGGGGCCTTCGACAAAATCGAAGCCGATCTTGTCCTGGCTCGTCGCCTCGTCCTTGACGAGCACGACGCGGACATGACCGCCGCCCTTGAGCTTGCCGAACAGAACCTCGTCGGCCAGCGGTTTCTTGATGTGCTCCTGGATGATACGCGACATCGGCCGCGCACCCATCTGCTCGTCATAGCCGTGCTGCACCAGCCAAGCTTTCGCCGGCTCCGACAGTTCGATCGTGACGTCGCGGTCGGCGAGCTGCGCCTCGAGCTGAAGCACGAACTTCTCGACCACCATGCCGATCACGTCGGCATTGAGATGCGCGAACGAGACGATGGCATCGAGGCGGTTGCGGAACTCCGGCGCGAACTGCCTGTTGATCGCCTCGTGGTCGTCGCCTTCGCGCTTGCTACGCGTGAAGCCGAACGCCTGACGTGCGAGGTCGGCCGCGCCCGCATTCGTGGTCATGATCAGGATCACATTGCGGAAATTGACCTGCTTGCCGTTATGGTCGGTCAACCGGCCGTGGTCCATGATCTGGAGGAGCACGTTGTAGAGATCCGGATGTGCCTTCTCGATTTCGTCGAGCAGCACCACACAATGCGGGTGCTGGTCGACGCCGTCGGTCAGCAAGCCGCCCTGGTCGAAGCCGACGTAGCCGGGAGGCGCGCCGATCAGGCGCGACACGGTGTGCCGTTCCATATATTCGGACATGTCGAAGCGGATCAATTCGACGCCGAGCGAAGCCGCCAACTGCTTGGCAACTTCGGTCTTGCCGACGCCGGTCGGGCCCGAAAACAGATAGCTGCCGATCGGCTTTTCCGGCTCGCGCAAGCCTGCACGCGCCAGCTTGATCGACGCCGAGAGGGCTTCAATCGCCTTGTCTTGGCCGAACACCACCCGCTTCAAGGTCTGCTCGAGATGCTTGAGCACCTCGGCATCGTCCTTGGAGACGCTCTTGGGCGGAATCCGAGCCATCGTGGCGATGGTCGTCTCGATTTCCTTGATGCCGATCGTCTTCTTGCGCTTGTTCTCGGCGACCAGCATTTGCGCCGCGCCCAACTCGTCGATCACGTCGATCGCCTTGTCCGGCAGCTTACGGTCGTGGATATAGCGCGACGACAACTGCACCGCGGCTTCAATGGCCTCGTTGGTGTACTTCAGCCGGTGATAGTCCTCGAAGTAAGGCTTCAAACCCTTGAGGATCGCGATCGCGTCTTCCACCGTCGGCTCGTTGACGTCGATCTTCTGGAAGCGCCGCACCAGCGCACGGTCCTTCTCGAAGTGCTGACGATATTCCTTGTAGGTCGTCGAGCCCATGCAGCGGATGGTGCCCGAAGCCAGAGCCGGCTTGAGCAGGTTGGAGGCGTCCATCGCGCCGCCCGATGTGGCGCCGGCGCCGATCACAGTGTGGATCTCGTCGATGAACAGGATCGCGTTCGGATGCGCCTCGAGTTCCTTGAGCACCTGCTTCAGGCGCTCCTCGAAGTCGCCGCGGTAACGGGTGCCGGCAAGCAGCGTGCCCATGTCGAGCGAGAACACCGTAGCGGCAGATAGTACCTCCGGCACCTCGCTGTCGACGATGCGCTTGGCGAGCCCTTCCGCAATCGCGGTCTTGCCGACGCCGGCTTCGCCGACGAACAGCGGGTTGTTCTTCTGCCGGCGGCAAAGCACCTGGATGGCGCGGTTGATTTCGGCGTTACGTCCGATCACCGGATCGATCTTGCCGTCGCGCGCCTTCTTGTTCAGGTTGACGCAATAGGTCTCGAGCGCCTCGCCCTTCTTCTTGGAATCCTCGTTGCCCTTGGTCTCGGTCTCTTCGTCGACACCGCGAACCGGGCGTGCTTCCGACACCCCGGGCCGCTTGGCGATCCCGTGGCTGATGTAGTTGACCGCGTCGTAGCGCGTCATGTCCTGCTCTTGCAGGAAATAGGCGGCGTGGCTCTCGCGCTCGGCGAAAATCGCGATCAGCACGTTGGCGCCAGTGACTTCTTCACGGCCGGACGACTGCACATGGATCACCGCGCGCTGAATTACGCGCTGGAATCCGGCGGTCGGCTTGGCGTCGTCGGCACCGTCGGTCACCAGATTTTCGAATTCGGTTTCGAGATAGTTGACGAGGCTGGTGCGCAACTTGTCGAGATCGACGCTGCAAGCGCGCATGACGGCCGCCGCATCGCCGTCGTCGATCAGCGACAGCAACAGATGTTCGAGCGTCGCATATTGATGATGACGCTCGTTTGCAATCGCCAGCGCACGATGCAGGGATTGTTCTAGGCTTTGGGAAAAAGTCGGCATTCGCGTCCTCTGTGGCCCCCGGCCATCATGATCGTCGTTGACCGGTGAGGCAACAACAACCTTCGCCGTATAATATAGTTGCGTCGGACAGAAGCAAAAGACCGGCTCGCACACTTCTCCCCGCACGCTAAAGTTAGGGGACGGGTTTGCCCGTATTTCACCGGTTAACGAACTAGCGCCCTGCTCGATGCAAGACCCATTCCGGTTTCAGGTCGCGCCGATTTCAGACCGTGAAAAACTGGAATAGGTAAAAAAGCCCGGCCTTTTGGCCGGGGTGCGCGTCACTTCTTTTCCATCACGCATTGCAGGGGGTGCTGATGCTTGCGCGCAAAATCCATCACCTGCGTGACTTTCGTTTCGGCGATTTCGTAGGTGAAAATGCCGCACTCGCCGATACCGTGATGATGGACGTGCAACATGATCTTTGTTGCAGCCTCGGCGTCCTTCTGGAAAAATTTTTCCAGCACGTGAACGACGAACTCCATCGGCGTGTAGTCGTCGTTCAGGATCAAGACGCGATAAAGATTGGGCCGTTTGGTTTTCGGCTTGACCTTTGTGATAACAGAAGTAGCCGGGCCGCCGGTTCCGCCAGTGCGGTTTTCATCGTTGGACATTCGGGAAGAGAATGCAGCGATCGACGATGGTTGCGGATCGGGGCTGGCAATCAAGCGTAACATGACAGGTGTGTTTGAGGTTCTCTTGGGAAAGCCGAAAAACGACTAGTGCGACGAGGTTCTCGAACGACACGAACCATCGGCCAACTCCGGAAACAACTCCCGACCGTACAGCCCGTGCCGGGCCTTTTTGCGACCTGCCGCGCGAAGCAGAATATGTGTTCAGCTACGTCCGGCCGCAAGCTTAGAAAATACGCGCGATCGTCACGATCGCTTGGCTTGCAGCAAACCCAATTCCTCGCATGGTGTTCCCACGCAGCTTAGTCAATTCGCTCCGCTTTGACAAAGCAACGCGCACGGCGTTCGCGAAGTTCTTCAAGTCTTGTGTTCGGCGGCCGCCGGTTTGGCCTCTCACACACGGTTGGCAGCGATTTCGCGCGGCCTCTCGGTTTGCCGGGCAAGGCGGCGCCAGAACCCGGCGGCGTTATGTGCAGCCAATTACAAGGCCGTATGAGGCCCTGCCGCCCTCCGCTAGCGCTGGCAGGACCGGAATCGGCCCAGCAGGGATTGTGCATTGCACAAGAAAAGCCCGCTGCTAAAGTCGAAAACTTCGAATCCCGTGCTTTTCTGCAAGCCTTTCTTAATCATTTGGAAACCGCGGCCTCCTAACCTGATTCCTCGGGTCTGTCCGGCTTGGGGCGGGCTCGGAAATCTGTTTGTGAACAGCGTCTTAGCTAGAATGGCGGACTGTCGGCCGGTGGAGCGGAATGAGCCCCTTAGCCGGTTTCTGAACAGGGAACATCTTGGGATCGTTGGGCATAATTTGGCCTCACGAACCAGTGATCAAGACAGAAAATGGGGACGGGATAGTTCATGCTTCGAACCAGCTTGGTTACCTCGCGCCGTCTGCGAGCTTGCTCTTTCGGGTTTGTCGCGGTCACAGCCGCAATCACCTTCACCACCGATATCGCTGAGGCGCGCCGTTACCGGCACCACCAACACTCCGTACGCCATTACCGGTCGCATTCGGAAGACCGAGACAGCTACAGCCCGTCCTTCTCCCAGATCATCGTAGACGGCAATTCCGGCGCGACGCTTACTTCAAGCAACCCGGACGCCAGCCGCCATCCGGCCTCGCTGACCAAAATCATGACGCTTTATCTGCTGTTCGAGCGCCTCGACTCCGGCAAGATCAAGCTCGACACCGAAATGCCCGTCTCCAGGCACGCCTCCGAACAGGACCCGACCAAGCTTGGATTGCTGCCCGGCCAGACCATCCGCGTCGAAGACGCGATCAAGGGACTGGTGACGCGCTCCGCCAATGACGCTGCCGTCGTGATTGCCGAAGCGATCGGCGGTGACGAAGACGATTTCGCCAGGCTGATGACCCGAAAAGCACGCATGCTCGGCATGAGCAAGACGACCTATCGCAACGCCTCGGGCCTGCCCGACGACGAACAGGTGACGAGCGCGCGCGATCAGGCCACGCTCGGCCGCGCGATCCAGGATCGCTTTCCGCGCTATTACCGTTATTTCTCGACCGCCTCCTTTACGTTCCGCGGCCATTCGATCGCCAACCACAATCATCTGTTGGGCAGCGTCGAAGGCGTCGACGGCATCAAGACCGGCTACACGCGCGCGTCCGGCTTCAACCTCGTGACATCGATGCGCCGGGGCAACCGCCATCTGGTCGGCGTCGTCATGGGCGGCCACAGCGCCAGTTCCCGCGACGGCATCATGCGCAACCTTCTGGCCGAAAATCTCGAAAAGGCCTCGACCAAGCGCACCGTCGCCGCGATCACCGAACGCGGCCCTGCTGCCGATGGCAACGCAGAGGTCGCCAGCGCCGACGACGCGGCGTCGACGCCACCCGCGGCTCAAGTTTCTTCCGCCCCGCTTCCGATTGCGCCTGCTGCGCCACGGCCGGCGGCTGCCGCTTCCCTGATGGCACAAGTCCGCGCCGATGCATCGTCGGCCAAATCGGACGCCAGGTTTGAGCAGGCCAAATCTGAGCCGGCCAAAGCCGAGCAGGCCAAAACCACCGAACAAGCCAGGACCGAGCCCGCGCCGCTGACAAGCGGCGTGCTCCAGGCCCAGGCGGCTGCGGCGATCCCCGGCTCGGCCGAGCCGATGAAGCCGGTCAAGGTGAAGACCGTTCAGATCAAGGCTGGCCAGATCAAACTGGCGTCCGCAGGCCCGGCCCAGCCGATGCCGTCGGTCACCAACACGATTTCCTCTTCCCCGCGCGCCGACGCGCCGGATATCTCGACCACGGTTGTCGCCAAAGCTGACACCGCAAAGGCTGACACCGCCAAATTCGATACCGGCTCGGCCAAGGTTGAGACCGCGCGCACCGACCTTCCGCCGCAGCCGGCGGGCCACGGTACCGGCAATGGCCTTCTTGGCGTTCTGCCAGCTTCCAGCCTTCCCGCGTCGCAGCCGGTGCAGACAATGGCCAATGCCGATCCGTCCTCCCGCGCGCAGCAGCCACAGACCCCTCCGCCGGCCAATAGCGACAAGCCGGAGGCTGCGGCCACAAGCCACAGCGGATGGATCGTTCAGGTCGGCGCGCTTGAGAGCGAAAGCGAAGCCCGCCAGCGCATTGAGGCCGCCCGCAATAAGGCGCACGGGCTGCTGAACAAGGCCGATCCCTTTACCGAGCCGGTTACGGCCAAGGACGACCGGAAACTGTACCGCGCCCGCTTTGCCGGTCTCGACCGCGAGCAGGCCGAAGCGGTCTGCCGGGCGCTGAAGCGCAGCGACATCTCCTGCATCACGGTTCGCAACTAAGGCCCCAGGCACTGAACTTTTTTAACGGGCGGCCTCCACCAGCGAGGCCGCCCGTTTCGTTTGCAACTTCTCGTCAAGACTTTGCGGTTAAGCCTAAGGGGGAAGAGGCCACGCCGGACAACGGCGGGCCGTAACGGCGTCAGGCGGGCGGAGGGAAGCTGCTTTCGGCTTTCTGCGTTTGACGGCGTACCGGAGTTAGTTGTGATGCGTACGAAGCAAAACCTCCTTGGCCTCGTTTACACGGGCAGCGAGGTACGTCGACCCCCCCTGGTCGGGATGCAGTTTCTTCATGAGGGCACGGTGGGCTCGGCCGATTTCGTCGCGCCCCGCTCCCGGCTTCAGGCCAAGGATCTGATAGGCCTCCTCGTTCGTCATTTTGCCGCTCGACGCCGCGTTGCGTTGCCGCCCTGCCGCATCTCCCTGCGCGTGCTGACGCCAGGCGGGAAACCGGCGGTCCAGATAGCTTTCAAGTAACGGCGCGCTTTCGGCGTCCAGTTCGCCAAACATCGAAAGCAGCGTTGGCAGGTCGAAATCTTCCAGCGAGCGCCCGGCGTGCGGGCCGGAAACGACCGTTCCCGTCAGCGCACCGGTGTCGTGATCCAACGTCATCTCGAAGAACCGCGAGCGCACGCGCGAGGCCTGGCCGCTCGAGCGCGCCCCGCCAACCCGGCCGAAGATTGCGCCGATTGAGCCGAAGCCCGGCGTTCCGAATGGCGCCCATCCCAACAAGCCCGCCCCGAAGATGCCGAGCGGCAAGGCAACCGCCAGTTCGCCTCTGAGGCCGGTGAATGCCGCGACCGCGAGCGCCAGCACGCCGCCGGCGATCTTGATGGCGCGCGCCAGCACAACCGGATTGGCTGCGCGAAACATCTGCAGCAGCAAATAGAGAACAATAACGGCGACGGCGCCTGCAATCAGCGTGGGCATGGATGCAATATAGTTGTCGCCGGCGAAAAAAGCAGGCCGACCTTGGTCGCCCTGGCCCGCTAAAAACCCGCTTTGGCGTTGCGATATCCTGCCTTTATCATCTTAAGCCGGACGACCCGGGAGAAGGAGCGCACGCGATGGCAGTACAGGGTTTGACGACCATCAAAAGCAGCCACCCGCCGCAGGAGACCATGAACCGGCTGGAAGCCGCGGTCAAAGCCAAAGGCCTGACGGTGTTTGCCCGGATCGATCACGCGGAAGGCGCCTCCGCAGCCGGTCTTTCATTGCGGCCGACAGAGGTTCTGATCTTCGGAAACGCCAAGGGCGGCACGCCCCTGATGCAAGCCGTGCAGACGATCGGGATCGATCTTCCGCTCAAGGCGCTGGTCTGGCAGGACGCCGCGGGCGAAACCTGGCTATCCCTCAACGATCCGGCGTGGCTTGCGACACGGCACGGCGTGAGCGGCGTCGAGACCGTGGTCGGCCGGTTGGCCGCGCTGCTCGAGGATGTCGCGAAAACAGCGACGGCAGGCTAGTTTCCCTTTGATTCTGACATTCGTAAAAGTGCGGGCCGCAATATCGTACGAATGTCAGAGCCGGGACACTAGAGCGCAATCACTTCATCTGGCCGAGCAGATTGGCGGCGCCAACCTCGTGACTCGAAAGCCGCAGCAGCGCCTCGCGTCCGCCGGCGGCGTAAGCTGCCGCCGCCCGTAACAGCTCTCGCAACTGCGCCGCGGCGCCGGGATCGAACCGCGACCACGCCCCTCCCGTCAGCCGCGCGATTTCCCGAAATGCCCGCTCGACGGCGGCATCGCGGCCCTCCTGAAACATGAAGACCGGAACCTTGAGCAGACCGAGTTCGCCGGCTCTCGCACAGAGATCGTCGACATTTTCCTCCATGGCGTCGCCGACAAACACCACGGCCCTGACACCGGATGCCACGGCCTCGCGTCGCGCCTCCGACAGCACCTTGCCGATCTGGGTGTTGCCGCCGCGGCAATCGATCTTGCCCATTAGCTTCGCCAAGACAGCGCTGTCGGAAATCCAGCTTGACGCGCGGCACTCGTTGAAGCCGCGATAATAGACCAGACGGATGTCGAGGCTGCCGAGCGAGCCGGCTTCGCGAAACATGTCGGCCTGTAAGGTACACGCCATATCCCAGGTCGGTTGCCGGCTCATGGTGGCATCGAGCGCAAAGACCAGCCGCCCCTTGCCGCCGGTTGCAAAAGGCGACATCGCCTTCGCCTTGGAAAGGAAGGCGGCAATATCCTCCGAGGTCGACGGCTCGCGCTCCGGCAGGGAATTGCCGTCGCGGTTGCGCGTCACTTCACCTTTGGACTTTGAGTTGCTGGGCTCGCCGGACATCACATGCTCCCGCAACCGACAATGTGGGTTGCGGTCTTCAGCTGGTCAATGCGCGGCTGTTACCAGACGAGGCCGAAAGAAAGGCGTCGATCAGTTGTGCGCGACCGGGCCATAAGGCGCGACGGGGCCGGCGTCCGTCATTTCCGGCGGCGTACCGGTTTCGACCGGCCGAAGCGGACTGTCGTCGTCCAGCATCTTATCCAGCATTTCCTGGATGGAGGCCTTGGCTTCGTCGGGACCGGTATCGCGCATGTCGTTGTGCTGGAACGAGGTGCGCACCACCGTGATTCCGGCCTTCGCGCAGATTTCGTCATTGGGAATGACGCCGGGATCGGGTTTGAAGACGGGATCCTTCGAACGGAACGAAATGATCTTGAACCGGCCGTCGGTCATGAACGGCACACGCAGGTTATCCAGCGTGACCACTTTCTTGATCTGGTCGGGATAGAGCTTGGCGAAATACATCGAGATATCGCCGCCGTTGGAGTGCCCGATCATCGTGAGGTGATCGTAGTCGGCCTCGGGCTCAACCTTTTTCAGCTCGTCGATCGCGAAGCGGATGTTGGCGACGCCGCGATGATATTGCGGCAGACGTCCGACGTAGAGCTCGCCGACCTTGGTCACGAGCGGCGCGTCGGTTGCGAGGTCGTGCTGGATGCTCGCCACCATATAGCCGCGGGCGGCAAAGAGGTTCGCGAGGAAGGAGTATTCGGTGAACTTCACGGTGTTGCCGTGGTTGAGGATCGCCACCGGCAGCTTGATCATGCCGGCCTCAGCCTGCAGTTCACGGTCACGACGCACAGCGATATCAATTTCGACCGGCCGACCACCGCGCGCCTCGTCATGGAACATCAGCGTTTCATGACGGATCGCCCATTTGCTGACGGTGAAGTAGCCAACCGCAGCCAAAGCCGACAGGGAAAGTAGAACTGCAATTCCACGTTTCATGTTCGTCCTCTGCCGGACCGCTTGAACTGCCTGAATCTCGTGTCCAGGCGGTGCGACACACGACCCTAATATAATTCACGCTGGCGTGACAGAAAGACCAAAAATTGGCACTTCACCGCCTGATCGTTGTGCGGCGCACTATTTCGCAGGCAGTGGGATGCCCTCGAAAGATTGGCCGAACGCCTGCGGAATGGACCGCCCACGACCAAAAGCGGGTTCAGATTCTCGGTAAAAGCCCGGTAAAACACGGCCTTAGTGAACCGGCCGTGACCCCGATCCGGAAAGCTTTAGGCAGATTCAGGCGCCGATGATGTCGTGGAGTTCCAGCGGCTTGTCGACCTGGCCGAACCACTCGGCGCGGTTGGCGGCGCGGCGGCGGCCGCGCTCGTCCAGCGGCAGTTTGAGCTGGCGTAACAGGCTCGTGACTTCCTCGCGCGCCGTCACGTGACCGAGATTCGGGCGCGTCCCGAGCGTTTCCTCGTCGAGGTCGTCCAGCGCGGTCAGACCGCGCGGGAAAAATTCGCGATACACGACGCGCTCGGCAAATCCATCCACCGAACGAAAGCCCAACCGCAGCGACAGCTCTTTGAGTTCGTCGGCCACGAGCTGTTTGTTGCGCGACCCCAGCATCGACAGACGGTTGCGAACCACGATCCAATCGGTGCTGACGCCGTCGATCTGGCGGCGTTTGCGCCGTGTATCACGCACCATCTCGGCGTAGTGGCTTTCGCCGGTGACCGAATAGGTTTCGGGATCGACGGTTCCAAGGACATCGAAATCGAGGAAGCTGTCGTTGATCGGCGTGACCAGCGTATCGGCCATCGAATGGGCCAGCCGCATCAGGTAACTGTCGGAACCCGGCGTATCGATCACGATGAAGTCGAAGCTGTGCTCGACCTCCCTCACCAATTCTTCGAATTGCTCGAATTCGGTCATCTCGTTTTCGGCAATTTGCATGGTCTGGCCGAGCTTGATGCACCGATGCACCGGGATCTCGAGATTGATTCCGGTCCGACTCGCCCATGCGCGGCGGTTGTTGATGTAGCGGGTGAAACTTTGCTGGCGGCAATCGAGGTCGATGGTGGCGACTCGCTGGCCGGCCTTCAGAAGAGCTACGGCAATATGCAGGGCCGTGGTGGACTTGCCTGAGCCGCCTTTTTCGTTGCCCAGCACAACAACATGAGCCGAGCCCGATTGACCCTGACTTGTCTGCAGCAACATGCCCTCGACCCCCCTTTCGTCATCTTCAAATTCCGCGCGAGCGCGGTCAAGTAAAATGCGCAAACGTCATCTCAAATCGCAACCAAGCCTGCCGACATGATGAATCGCGCGCCGCATCCCGATGCAAGACGCGTTACGAAGCGCGCCGGTTGCTGAAATCGGTTGCCGCCTATCGCCGTGCTTGGCGACTAGCCACAGAGCTTGATAGAATCAACTGGTGTCCCGCTTCCGGGCCACGACACCCGACGCCTGCCGCTCCTCCCCGCCTCCAAAAATCGAGACCCGATGCCGTCACGCCCCATGATCGCCCGCACCATCCCCGCGTTGCGCCGCGCGCTCGATGGTCTTCGTGCCAGAAAAGCCACGATCGCACTGGTGCCGACCATGGGTGCGCTCCATGACGGCCATGTGTCGCTGGTTCGGCTGGCAAAGCGGCGCGCCCGCAAGGTGATCGTGTCGATCTTCGTCAATCCCACCCAGTTTGCACCCACGGAAGACTACGGGTCCTACCCGCGGACCTGGAAAGCCGACCTCGCCAAACTCACGGCGGAAGGCGTCGACCTGATCTGGAATCCCGACGTCAGCGTCATGTACCCGGCCGGGTTTGCGAGCCGGATCCTCACCGAGGGCCCGGCGACGGCAGATCTTGAGGACCGTTTCCGTCCGCACTTCTTCGGCGGCGTCGCCACCGTGGTCGGCAAGTTGTTCACGCAGTGCCGGCCTGACGTCGCGATCTTCGGCGAGAAGGACTTTCAGCAATTACGAGTCGTGGCGCGCATGGCCGCCGACCTCGACCTGGGCGTCAAGGTGATCGGTTCCAAAACCGTGCGCGAGCGCGACGGCCTCGCGATGTCGTCGCGCAACGTCTACCTGTCGGCGGAACAACGCCGCGTTGCGCCTGCACTTTTTCAAGCCATGAAGGAAACCGCGCGCCGCCTGCACGCCGGCGAGGACGTTCAAACCGCGCAGGCAAGTAGCATCGAGACGATCGCGGCTGCGGGATTTACCGTGGACTATTTCGAAACACGGCACGCCGAGACGCTGGCGCCCATCGCCTCGATCATGGATGGGCCATTGCGCATCCTGGTCGCCGCGAAGATCGGAACCACGCGGCTGATCGACAATATCGCCGTCTAGTGCGGCGAATTTGAAGTTCCTGTCAGTATTGCGGCAAGTTCGTTATAGGAACTTCAAATTCAAAGCCGCACTAGAAACAATAGGTTGCTAGAGCTCCTTTGATTCCGAAGTTCGCACCAGAGGTTGCCGCGATATCATGCGAACTTCGGAATCGGAGCTCCAGTGCGGCGAATTTGAAGTTCCTGTCAGTATTGCGGCAAGTTCGTTATAGGAACTTCAAATTCAAAGCCGCACTAGAAACAATAGGTTGCTAGAGCTCCTTTGATTCCGAAGTTCGCACCAGAGGTTGCCGCGATATCATACGAACTTCGGAATCGGAGCTCTAGAGCAGCCCGAGATCGCGCAATTCGCGGCGCATCGGCTCGGGCATGGCGGCGACGCCGGATGCCGCCGACTTCGTGAGGTCGGGTGGCGCGGTGTTGGCGTCGAAGTACCGCCATCCCTGGAACGGCCGCATCGGGCGCGGCGACACCGGGATCACTTTCGGCTGCATCATCAGTCGGCATCGCCCGATGCCGTCCTTGTCGCGAAACGGCTCGATGCCAATCAGCTTTTCGCGCGCAGCGATTTCGCCGCGAATAACCCAATAGAGCGAACCACCTGCGAGGATCTCCTCGACGCGTTTGGGGGTCATCCGGGTGATGTGGATGTGATGGGCGGGTTGGCCCTTCTTTTTGGCGGTCTTCATCCGTTCGGCGACCCATTCCTTCAGGTCCTTCACGGAATCGCAGCCGACACAAAGCTTGATCAGATGAAGCGGCATTTTGCTGGTATCAGCGCAAGCATGAATGAGGTTTTGGATTTGACACTCGCTAACGGCTTGGCCGCAGGTTCGTCAAGCGAATGTCAGATCTGCTCACAATAGCCGACATCACTCGGAAGAAGCTGCCGGTGCTGTCGGCGCCAACGACGTGGCCGGCGCCGGCGGCGGCGCATGGGCAGCAGCCTTAGGTGCGGCTGGCTGTTTCTTGGCCGCAGCGACCGTCGGTGATGCCGGCGCTGCCGGCTTCGGGGATGGCGCAGGCGCGGCCGCCGCGGCCGCAGGCTGACGCGATGCCGATGCCGTCGGGGGTTCTGCCGTCATGATGCTCACAGGCGGCGTCGAAGATGCGCTTGGAAATTCCGCGTTGGTCGGCCTGCCCGTCGGCACGCCCGGGATAAGCGGCGCGACCCCCGCCACGGCGGGCGCCGCCGCTGGCGGCGCGTTCCACAACGCGGAATAGCGCGCAACCATCCCTTGATAGGCCCGCTCCTCAATGTTCGACGCAAGGCGGCTACGGTCGGTCAGAGACCTGAACGCCGCGCAATCGGACGGCGTGCAGTGGTCGCGAACCACCAGCACCTCGGCCATCAACCCGTACCGATCGTGCTCGACCGCACGGCGCAGGGCCTCGAGGCTCGGCGTCATGTTCTTGTCAGCCGCGATCACGTCGCCAAAAGCGGTCAGGCGGGTGATTTGGTGGGCGGCGTAGGACAGCGCCGCGGCGGTTGCCTCCGGCGAACCGAACACCGCCTTTTCGCAAGCGGTCAGAACCGACTCTCCAGCCAGGTCGTCGACACAAGCGAGCGCTGGCATGCTGGCGACCGTCGTCGGCGGCGCGCCGTCCTCGGTGCTGCCGGTGCCGCTTAAACCAAAACCGCGAGTCGTCGCGGCCAGCGCGATGCCGACGGCCAGAAGCGTGATGACGGTCAGCGCGCCATTCGCCACCGACTTTTCGGCCCGCAGCAACGTGATAAGCACGATGACGGCAAAGAACCCCGCCGCAGCCAATGTGAGCCACATCGGAAACGCCGGAGCACGCCACAGCTGATCGAACGTGTTGGCCCAGGACCAGTTCATGCGCGATATCCACGGCGAAGGCGCATTCGGCACTTGCGAGCCTGCGGAGCCCGCCCCTATCGCAAGACATACATCCTGCGTGACATGTTTTCAGAAACGCATGCGTGCCGCCATGCAGCCAAATGCAGCATCCAAATCGCCACACCAGCCCGGCCAGCAAATTAGTTCTGCGAACGGGGCCTTTTGACGGCGGGTGAAACGCAAGACCGCTTCACTCCGCGCTGCATCCCATCAGGAAACCGCAAGCTGGCTTTCTTTGGCGACGCGTTCGAACGCCTCGGTGGAGCTCTTGATCCGATACTGGCAGTCGTCTCCGTCGGTCGGAAGCAGGCGGATCACTTCGTAGGTTCCGCTCGCGGCCGGACGCGCGACATTGCTCGCGGTAAAATAGACGGTCTCTCCAACCCTGTATTTATGCTTCAACGCCCATCTCCATTACGCAAATACGTCAGCTTCTGCCTTGGTCCCGCTGCATTGGCTGACTGAAAACTGCGACATTATAGCACGCAGTTTCGCTTTTTGGCCAGCGCGATGGGGACATGGCAAATACGACGATTTTGCAGGATTTTCAGTTAGATAAATCGCCGGTAACGGGTGTTTTGGACCGGTCCGAATGGCGGTTTCATGGGTACAAAGAACCACCTCCCGAACCAGAGGTTCGGGCGAGCAAATAATACCGCCGGGCGTTGTGGTCCCGGCGGTAATTAAAGGCCGTTATTCGAACTCAAGCGGTGTGCGGCAGCTTGCCGTCGGGGCTTGCCTTGTCCACGGCGGTCGGGAGCTGATGCGCCAGGACCTGGGTGATCTGATCGACCGGGATGTTGTATTTGGCTGCAAGTTGCCTGACGACATCGCTGCCTAGCACCTGTTGCAGCTGTTCCGCCGTGATCGGCAAGTTCTGGCCGTTGCCAATCCAGGATTTCACCTGGTCGCCGAGCCCCGACTGCTGCAACTTGGCCACGATGGCGGACAGCCCGCCCTGGCCGCCGCTGCTGCCCAGTACCTCGCTCAGCACAGCCGGCAGCACCGCACCCTCCAATTGCCCAAGCGCGTTCTTGAAGGCGGGCGAATTTTGCAACGAATCGAGAATTCCCATGGCCGAACCCCTTATTGGGTGATTGGAGCGACGTCGGTTCCAGATTCAGACTGCTTTGCCTGGCAAGGTCAAGCCGCCAGATCAGCCCTCAAGACCGTTTGACATCACGACGCGCTCAGACGCCGGCTCGCCACAGGCCGGTTTCACAAATCCATCACATCCCACGAAAGCAGGCCACGAAAGCAGGGCTGACGGGATCAGTTCCTGCGGAAAGGCGGCGCCGGTTCCACGTCGGGCGCTTTGGGACCGATGTCCCGAGACGGCGTGATTTCATCGGCCTGCGATTTGAGGCGGGCGGCCTTCTGCACAAGGAGTGCTGCGAGTTCCGGATTGTTTGTCTCGCGAGCAAACGTCAGAAGCGCCATCACCTGACGCGACAGATACGCCCTTCCTACCATCATTCATCCCCGCAGCTGGCCTTACGGGTTCCTAACGCTCGCGGGTGCAAACAGTTTCGCTAAAAGTGTAAATGTGAACGCAGCGGGTTCCCGTGGAACCGAGAAAGCCGGCCCGGCAACTCGCGTATTTTTCCGAACAGAAATGATTCGGAAAAAGTCAGGCGGTTTCGAACTTCTCGATGACGATCGTCTCGGCCAGCCCAGCCGTCGTCCATTCGGCAAAAGCGGGCAGCGCCATCATCGTGTCCATGTACGCTTGCGTCTCCTTGCTCACCGCAACGGCATAGGTGCGGAAGCGATGGACCACCGGCGCGAACATGGCATCGGCCGCGCCAAAACTGCCGAACAGAAACGGTCCGGACTTGCCGTAGCGCTCGCGGCACTCGGCCCAGATCTCCTCGATGCGGGCGATGTTGGCGCGCGCCTCATCCGACAGTTCGATCGCGTGCACAGGCCGATGCAGGTTCATGCCGCATTCGTTGCGAAGCGCCGCAAAGCCCGAATGCATCTCCGCCGAGATTGCACGCGCATGTGCACGGTGAGCGGGATGTTCAGGCCAAAGCCGCTTTTCCGGGAAACGCTCGGCGACGTATTCGATGATCGCAAGCGAATCCCATATCGCGACGTCGCCATCGACCAGGATCGGCACTTTGCCCGCACGCGAGAAGTTCAGAATGCGCTCTTTGTCGGCCGCGCCGGTATAGAGCGAGATGAAAACCTCCTCGAACGGAATGTTGTTGGCGCGAAGCGCCAGCCACGGCCGCATCGACCACGACGAATAGTTCTTGTTGCCGATCACGAGCTTCAGGGTCATCTCAATCTATCCTCGAGGGCGTCAGCGGCACCATGCCACGTCGGCAGGCGCGCGTTCAAGACGGCGACAAATCAACCGCCCGTTGCCGCCATCAAGCTAGCATGGCAGCATCCTTAGAGTTCAAAGGGACCACGCATGCGCGCCTATCTCGTCGATATCCTGGCTGTCGGCTTTTTCGCCCTGGAATGGGCGGTGTACGCCTTCACCCTCGAACGCAGCGCTTACGGACGCGACAGCCTTTCGGCCCGCATGCATATTTATCGCGAGGTGTGGATTCGCCGCATGCTCGACCGCGAGGCCCGCATGGTCGACATGCAGATCATGGGCTCCTTGCAGAACGGCACCGCCTTTTTCGCTTCTTCCAGTCTGATCGCGGTCGGCGGAGCGCTGGCGCTTTTGCGCTCGACCAACGACGCGCTCGCCGTCTTGAAAACGCTTCCCATCGATATGAGTCCCTCGCCGGCGCTGTGGGAAATCAAATGCGCCGGCCTGATCCTGATTTTCATCTACGCCTTTTTCAAATTCGCATGGGCGTATCGGCTGTTCAACTACGTGGCCATCCTGCTTGGTTCGATGCCGCCGGCCTCGCAGCGCGATACTCCGCAGGCGGAAGCACATGTCATCCGGACCACGCGAATGTTCGAATCGGCCGGACGGCATTTCAATCGCGGGCAGCGCGCGTTCTTTTTCGCGCTCGGCTATCTCGGATGGTTCGTCAGTCCCTGGGTGTTGTTCGCTTCAACGGCGGCGGTCGTAATCGTCACCTGGCGCCGGCAATTTGCCTCCAACGCCTGGCGGGCGATGGGAAGCTGAAGGCGAAATCCGAAACGGACGATCAGGGTTTGGCGAGCGCCGAAAATACGGTGTCCGGTGCGTGCGCGATCACGGCGAGCAGCGCGCGGGCTGGTCCACGCGGCATGCGCTTGCCCTGCTCCCAATTGCGGATGGTTTCGACGGGAACGCCGAGACGGCTTGCGAATTCCAACTGGGTCAAACGAACCCGGCGGCGAAGATCGCGCACCGTAGGCAGCGCTTCCGCCTCAGTCGGCGTGACGGCAAGCCTCGGGCCGGACACCGCCGCTGGCGGTGAAGCGGCCATCACGGGCGCGAGCGGAAACTCGTGCCCGTCGATCAATTCGACAATTCGTCCATCTGCTTTCAGACGAAGACGTTGCATTCTCGCCTCATCTTGCGTGCATTGCGGGCCGCCAAAGCACTGGCCCCATGGTCTCAATAGTCGGTGATGCGCGTTAAGGCTTGATTAACGATACTTCTTCTCTTCCGGTTTGGCAGGCATTCCAAACCTATGGAGGCCTTTTCTCATGCAGAGCTACAATTCGTCCCGGTTCGATCGAGGGCGCCCGGCGAATATGTGGCTGCCCGGTGGTCTGGTCTGGTTGGCGTTGATCTGGCACTTCTCGATCGCTCCCGCTTTGGCTGCGACGGCGCCTGTCGCGCCATGCCCGCGTCCGGGCACGCTCGGCACCTCACGAATTCTCACGGTCAATGCCGCCGCGACGCCGCGGGTGGGGCTGAAAAGCTTTCCGGAAACGCTGCCGCTTGCCGATCGCGAAGTGGTGCTGACCTTTGACGATGGCCCCTGGCCTGCCACCACGTCACGGGTGCTTTCGGCGCTCGCCCAGGAATGCGTGCGCGCGACGTTCTTTTTGATCGGGAGGTCCGCGTCCGAACATCCGGAGCTGGTGCGTCGGATCGCGGCGGAAGGTCATACGATCGGCACGCACACCTGGTCCCATCCCAACCTGATGCGGATCAAACCGGAAGCGGCGATCGCGGAAATCGACCGCGGCATCTCGGCGGTGGAAACCGCGCTGCACGGAAATGCCGGCACTGCCCGGATCACGCCGTTTTTCCGCTTTCCCGGTTTTGAATCGACGCCGGCGACCCTCGATCTGCTGCAATCGCGCGGAATTGTGGTATTCGGCGCCGATCTTTGGGCGAGCGACTGGAACAGGATGACGCCGAAACAGGAATTGAAGCTGATCACCGACCGCCTCAGCGCCGCCGGCAAGGGGATTGTCCTGTTTCACGACACCAAGGCGCAGACGGCCGCGACGTTGCCGGCCTTCCTGCGGTATCTCCGCGACAACGGCTACCACATTGTCCACGTCAGGCCGGCTGAACCTGCCGCCGCCGAAAAGCACTAACCTCCCGAAAACATGTGTGGACGTTTGACTATTCAGGCCGCATTCACTTTCGAGCATGGCATGATGGGTCCAGCTTTAGGCATGGGTGACGGAAACTTCTCGATGGACGGAGCGTGGCGTGGCGTTCGGCTGTGGCGGCAGGCCGCTTTGGCTTTTGCGCTCCTCGCCGGTTTTGCCGCCCCCGCGGCGTCGGCCGCCGACTGCCCGGGGCATCCGAACGCGCTTGGCACGTCGCGCACGCTCGTGGTCGATCCGCGCCAGCATCCCCGCATCGGCACCATGCAGTATCCGGAAACGTTGCCGTTGGCGGATCACGAGGTGGTGCTCACTTTCGACGATGGACCGCTGCCGAAGAACAGCAACAAGATCCTCGACATTCTCGCGGCCGAATGCGTCAAGGCGACGTTCTTCACCATCGGCCAACAGGCGCGCAATTCTCCGGAAGGCGTGCGCAAGCTGCTGGCCGCGGGCCACACCATCGGCACGCACACCCAGACCCATCCCTTGACCATGCATCGCATGCCGATCGAGCACGCCAGGCAGGAGATCGAAGACGGCATCGCGTCGACGAAAGCAGCGCTCGGCGACAATGCCGACGCGATGGCGCCGTTCTTCCGGATTCCGGGCCTGTTGCGGGCGGACGCTGTCGAGGATTATGCGGCCGAACAGGGCATTCAGATCTGGAGCGCTGACTTTCTCGCCGACGACTGGCGGCATATTTCATCCGCGCGCGTCTATGATCTCGCGATCAGCCGGCTCGAGGCCAAGGGCAAGGGCATCCTGCTGCTTCATGACATCCAGGCACGCACCGTTGCTGCGCTACCGCGGATTCTCGAAACGTTGAAAGCACGGGGCTATCGCATCGTTCACGTGGTGCCGGCGACGCCGGAGCGGCCGGCAACGCCAACCGAACCGCAGGAATGGCTCATGCACCCCGCGCCCGATGCCATCGCCCACTGGCCGGAAGTTCCAAACTTCGTCTTTGCCAATCGTGGCCACCTTTCCGCGCCCGCGCGCTCGGACTTCGATGCGACCGGGGACACGCCGATGCTGCACGAGGCCGCTTGGTCCCGCCCGTCCTGGCCCGAGCCGTCGGAACTTGCAGCCGGAAACGCGACCGTCACCCTCGCCGCGCCCGCGCCCAGCCTTTTCGAGATCGAAGGCGGCCTTGACGTTGCCCGTCACGGCGCGGCCTTGTCGCGTCGCTTCCACAAGACCGCGTCGGTCGCGCCCGGATCCTCGGAGCCCATCCGCAGCAAACGGTTGTCGCGGCGTGAAGCGCGGCGTCTGGCGCTTACGAACAGCCGGCAGTTGCGGCTTGCACAGGCGTCCGGCCGGCAATCCCATCGCGGGGCGGCGGGAGCTTCGCGACAGAAGGCGCATGCGGTGACAACGGCGCATCGGGGGCCGGTCAAGCGACTGGTTCAGGTCAGGAAACGGCGCGTCTGACGATACTAGTGTGGCGGCTCAGAAGTCCGCATCGCTTGCGCCGCGAGTTGGTCATGCGGACTTCTGATCCAAGGCCACACTAGAATAATAATTTTGCTAGTGTCCTTTCGATTCCGAAGTTCGAAACGTGGCTCCGCAAAATGCGACGAACTTCGGAATCGGGACACTAGTTCGTCACGATCTTCGATATGCATAACAGCACGATCAACCCGAGAAACAGCAGGTCGATATACGACTTCATCTCGCCGGCATGGCGCAGGTTCGCAACCTCATTGACCACGAGCTTGCGCTGGGATGCAGCCGAATGCCCCTCACCGGCCGCCGCCGCAAGCCGGCGTGTTTCCCCCTCCAGCCGCTCGATGCGCTGATAGAAATAGAACGAGCGCAACGCGGAGGCCGCGCGCATCGCGCTATAGACCAGCACCATCGCCGCGACGATGGCGCGCTGGTTGTACTTCTCCAGGAAGTTGAGGCTGTAATAGACGAAGATGAGGAACAGGAAGTTGGAGGCAAAGCGATAGCCGTAGCCGAGGAATTTCATGCGCGTCATCCATCCGGTGCAAGCATGGCCGCGTGACACGGACAGCTTCAGGGAACTTCACGGTCGAATCGCAAGCCACAGCCCACCTGGTGGAGTGGTCGGACCGCTAGCGCATGCCCGATACGCCAGTGCTGTAACAGCGCAGCAACCGATACGCCGGCGGTCTCGCGGGAGTGTGAGCGAGCACCAACTTTCTTTCCGCGCCTGCCCCTCGTTGGGCCGGCCCGGCATTCCCAGATAATTTTTTTATGGTGCGCTCGGAGGGCGCCGAAGATCCAAGGGATTTCAACGCCTTCCGACTCAGCCCGAGATATGAGGTGCTCTACCGTGGCCAAAGGTGCATTTCAATCCCAGACTTCATGATCGGGCATCAAAGGCCATTCGAGAATGCCGCCTGCAGGCTTGCGGTTCGGCTACTTTTTAGGAGGTCCTACGCGAGACCGTACGTCGTCTGCCTTATGCCTTTGTCGAACTATTGCGGCTTGCTCTCGTCGCCGTCTTCAAGTCGGACGACCGCGCCAACGAAGGAGTAGCCTCGTCCTCGTACGTTGGCGATGTACCGATTGCCGAATTGGCCGTCCCTGAGCGCCTTGCGGATGGCAGCTACGTGGACGCGCAGACTGCCCTCCTCTACGGTAACGCCCGGCCAGACGTGATCGATAAGTTCTTTCTTTGGGATGACCTCGCCAGCGCGCGCCGCCAAATATGCAAGAACGTCGAGTGCTCTACCGCCGAGGGGAATCAGCGAGCCCTCGCGCCGGAGCACCCTGTCTACGCTCGAAAGCTCGAAAGGACCGAATCTCAGCCTTCCCATGAAGGTCCGCGCAGGGTTGCGATCGAGCTCGCGCTGGTCCAGACGTCGGACCTCGTCAATCACCTCGTTGATTTGCAGCAATAACATCGCAGGCGCTGCCTGGTGGATGAGAGCGCGGATGCGGTGAATCACATCAGCCGCCGTACCGCCATTTCTGATAATGCGCTCTAGCGCCGCTCTTGCCCGTTCGGCATCTGGCTTGTCGCCGGACAGCCAGGCTCGGCAGGCCTCAGCGCTGGCGATGATCCCCGCCAAGGGCGCGTCAATTTCGTTGGCAATGGACGCTGAAAGCTGGGCAGCGGTTACGGCTTGAGACGCCCGCGCAAGCTTCGCCTGTGCGGATCGCAGCTCGTTCTCCGCCCTCTTGCCATCATCGATATCGACCGACAACCCGAACCACTGGATGATACGTTGATCTTTATCGAGCAGAGGTTCCCCGCGCGCGTGGTGCCAGCGATACTGACCGTCGGCCCGACGCAAGCGGTGCACCGCTTCGTAGGGCTCTCCAGTTTGAATGGCCTGGTAAAACGCTCTCGCGGTTTCTGGAAAGTCTTCCGGGTGGAGAAATTCCTTCCAGCCAAGATTCAGAAAATCCTCAAAACGCAGCCCGGCATAGTCGAGAACCCTTTGATTGACATGGGTTGGTTCGCCACTCGGCGCTGCCGACCATAACATCGATGGCATTATTTCGATGAACTCGCGGAACTTTAACTCGCTCTCGCATAACGCTTGCTCTGCGCGTTTGGCTTGTTCTTGAAATGACAAACCAGTTGCAGCCGATGGATTCGTTACAACGGTTTGCAGGCTTGGGCTCGCAGCGGCCATCGCGGTGGAAGCTGTAAATAGGCCGGGACGGTCAGGGGCGTCAGATAGCTGGATAGGTCGAATCAATGGCTGTCACCCGTTGAGCAGTTGCTTCGCTGTCAGCATATCAGCGGTGGCGAAGCCTTCAACGCCGGTCATACATGACGAGAGGCGCCCATTAGCTGCGCGGACGCGGACTAGCAACCGAACCGCCGCGAACACTATGATATCCACGTCGCTCAAACCTGGTGTCATACGAAAGCACTCAATCCCGTGATGGCCTTGCCGACGATCAGCGTGTTCATCTCCCTGGTGCCCTCGTAAGAGTAAATTGCTTCGGCATCGGCGACGAATCGCCCGATATGGTTCTCGAGCAGGATGCCGTTACCGCCGAGCAGCTCGCGCGCATAGCCGACGGTTTCGCGGCACTTGACGGTGCAGAACGCCTTCGCAAGCGAGGCATGCTCATCGCGCATCACGCCTTCGTCCTGCAGCTGGGCGAGACGCAGCATCATGGCCTGGGTCGACGTTACGTTACCCAGCATCCGGACCAGCAGATCCTGTACGAGCTGGAAGCCGCCGATTGGCCTTCCGAACTGTGTCCGCTCCGTTGCATAGCGCAACGCATGTTCGTAGGCGCCCATCTGGCAGCCGACCGCGAACCAGGCCACACCGGTGCGCGTCATTCTCAGAACCTTGGCGGTGTCCTTGAACGAGTTGGCGTTCTGCAGCCGGTCGGCTTCCGGAACACGGCAGTCGCTCAAGGTGATCAGACCGTTCTGTACGACTCTCAAGGCCATCTTGGTCTTGATCTTCTCCACGGAAAAACCGGGATTGTCCTTTCCCACCACGAAACCCTTGACCTGGTTCGAGCCTTCTTCCTTCGCCCAGATCACGTTGATGTCGGCGAAGGTGGAATTGCCGATCCATTTCTTCTGGCCATTGAGGATCCAGCTGTCGCCTTCGCGGCGGCATGTGCTCATCATTCCGCCTGAGGTTGCCGATCCCACCAGCGGCTCGGTCAGGCCGAACGAGCCGATCTTGTCGAAGCGCATCATCGATGGCAGCCAGCGCTGCTTCTGCTGCTCATCGGCGCACAAATAAATCGACCCGGCCGAGAGGCCCGTATGCACGCCCCAGAACGTCGCGACGGATGCATCGACACGCGCCAATTCCATCGCAACAAGGCCGTTCAGCAGCCAGCTGCCGCCGGCCGCGCCATATCCCTGATAGCCCACCCCGCCGATACCGACTTCGGCCATCTTCGGGATGATCTCGAAAGGAAATGCGTCCCGGCTCCAATAATCCTCGATGACAGGCGCAATCACGCTTTCCGTAAACTCGCGAACGCGCTTGAGCAGCGCCCGCTCACTCTCGTTCAGCACGGCCGTGATCCTGTAGAAGTCGCCTTCGATGGGAGGCGGCGCGTAATCCGGTTTTGATTTTGCTTGCTGTGTCGCCATCGGTTCCTCCCTTCGCTAGTGCGGCCTTCCTGCGTCACCATTCCCTTGCTGCGCCTGGGCATCGCGCCGTCCTGCAAGCGCCGGGATGAGACCTCTGGCCCAGCCGGCCATTCGTGAGAGCGCAGATGATGACTCGGTCTCTCTGCTCGCATCCGCCAGAAAGGCCTCGATCAAGGCAGCGGTTTCCTTAGGCTTGGTCACGATGAACAGATGCCCGTCATCGATCATCTGTAGTTCGGCGTTTGGGATCAGAGCCGCCAGTATGTGACCGTTGATCGGAGGGACCAATGGATCGTCGCGGCCCATCAGGATGAGCGTCGGCTGCGGCAGCGACCACAGCCACGGCAGGCTGGTCCAGCCCGCCACAGCAAGAAGTTGATACAGGTAGCCGAGATTGCGCGCGCCATGCATCGCCCCCGCATGCTGGCCGATCAGCGATGGATCGCGGCGAAAGGCACCTCCATAGAGATCCGCCGCAATGCGATTCATGTACGCTTTGTCGGTATAGCGGCGCGGCGTCAGCATCTTCCAGAGTACGGAAGGGCCGCCTGGTACCATCGTTACCCCAGGGGCGGTTGCGGCGAGCACCAGCCTCCGGCACAGCTTTGGATATTGATGCGCGAACTGCTGCGCGATGCCGCCGCCCCAGGACACCCCGGCGACGTCGATCTCCGCATAGCCGAGTTCGGCAACCAGTCCGGCTGCGAGCCGCGCCAGCCTCGACGGCCGATAGGGAAGCAGCGGCCTTGGAGAACCGCCGACGCCAGGCACGTCGAAGATGATTGCAGTCGTGCCGGTGAGTGCTTCCAGGAACGGCTTCGCCAATTCCCAGTTGGCGCCGATCCCGTTGAACAGCAACAGCGGCGGCTGGCGACCGCTATGGTGCCTGATGGCAACCTGGAGCAACTGCCCGTCAATCGCGATTCCGCGCGTCTCGATCTCCGGTGCCGTGGCTCCGTTCGCTCTGGCGGGATCGTCAGTCAAAGACGTAAGTCCCCGGAGCTGCAGCGAGGACAGGATGGCGTTCGCTGCCCAGCGACGCGGGCGCCGCAACCTCGTCGCCCGATCGCGCCTGCAGCCAATCACGCCAGTCGAGCCACCAACTTCCCTTTCGCTTCTCGGCCGCCGCCACGAACGCGTCCGGACCGGATGGATTAACCGTCCCGATCATGAAGGAGGCCTTCGGATTGGTCGGGGGATTGAGAAGGCTCTGTAGATGACCGCTGTTCGAAAGCACGAACGTCGTCCCCTCGCCCATGATCTGAGCGGTCTTGTGCACCCCCTTCCAGGGCGTGATGTGGTCGGTCACCCCGGCGACAACGTAGCTGTCGGCCTTGATCCTGCCCATGTCGATCGTCTTGCCGTTCAACGCGAGCTTTCCGGTATTGACGAACGGATTGGTGAAATAGAGATCGAGGTAATCGCCATGCAGGCCAGCCGGAAGCCGGGTTGTGTCGGCGTTCCAGTACAGGATGTCGAAGGCCGGCGGCTGGTTGCCGAGCAGGTAGTTGTTGACCCAATAGTTCCAGATCAAATCGTTCGGCCGCATCCACGCGAACATCCGTGCCAGTTCGTGGCCGTCGACCATGCCGCGCAAACGGGAGGCTTCCTTGGCCGCGTTCATCGTCTCCGGTGTCATCAGGCAGCCGAAGGCGCTTTCGTCGGCGGTGTTCGGATCGAGCAAACAGACCGCCAGCACCATGTTCCTAATCTTCTGTTGCGCAGCAGTTCCGAGCGTCGCGAAATAGGCCGTCGAGGTGATACCTCCGGAACAGGACCCCATCATCGAGATATCGTCGCTGCCCGTCACCTCCCGCGCAACATCAACAGCTTCATCAAGCGCTGCGACATAGGTATCTAGGCCCCATTCGCGATGCGTCGCCGTGGGATTGCGCCAGCTGACGCAGAACACCTGAATGCCACTGTCGAGCAGAAAGCGAACCATGCTTTTGTCCGGCGACAGATCCAGCGCGTAATATTTGTTGATCTGCGGTGGGGTGATGACGAGCGGCCGCTTTCTCACATTCGGCGTCGTCGGCGTATACTGTATCAGCTCCAGCAACTCGTTGCGGAAGACTACCCCGCCGGGAGTTGTCGCGAGTGTTTCGCCGACCTTGAAGGCGTTTCGATCCACCATCGACGGCATACCGCCGTTTTTCGCGAGATCATCGAGATAGTTTTGCAGTCCGGACCACAGGCTTCGGCCGCCGGTATCCACGAATTTGCGCACCGCCGCCGGGTTGGTCAGCATTGCATTGGTCGGAGCCACGGCATCGATCAGGATTTCCGTGACCAGATGCGCCCTTGCCTTGTCGATCTCGCTCAGGCTCGACCTGTCGACCAGACCGCTGACGGCATCGCCCCAGGCGAGATACGCCTTGAGCAATCCGCTGTGAACCGCGCTCTCCTTCCAGCTGGGGTCGGAGAAGCGTCGGTCACCGGCCTTCGGTGCACGCTCCGACTTGCCGGCGATGATAGCGCCGAGTTCACCGAGAAAGGAAAGCCATTGCTCGGTGGCAACCTTCGGCTCGTTGACGACCGCCTTGAACAGAGTGCTCGCGCTATCGATCAGATCCTGCCCCCGGATCCCAACCAGCGGATTGAGCGACAGCGTGTTTCGGGACGCGTCTTCGGAGATCCCTTCCATGGGTGGCGGCGTTTCACGCTGTTCGGCGCTCATGGCTGATTTGCGCCCTTGGCGGGAATCAGAAGCGCCAGCGTCTCGGCGATCAGCGCAGGTTTTTCCGATCCCTCCACCTCCAACGTGTTCTGGGTCTTCATGATCACCTGCCCGCCTTCCCTCGGCTCGACCCCGACGAGCACGACGCGCAACCTTACGCGCGCTCCCGCAGGCACCGGCGCCAGAAAACGAACCTTGTCGATGCCGTAATTGAGGCCCGCTGCAGCGTCCCTCGGGATGACGCCGACCTCCATCGAAAGCGGCGCCACCATGGCGAGCGCCAGATAGCCATGCGCGACCGGACCGCGGAAAGGACTTTCCCGCTTCGCTCTTTCAACGTCGACATGAATCCATTGGCGATCACCCGTGCAGGACGCAAACTTGTCGATGCGCGGCTGATCTATAGTGACCCAATCGGAAAGGCCGAGCTCCTGCCCGACCCGATCGCTCAAACCGGCAAGTGTTAAATTGCTCACGTTTCCTCCTCGATCTTTTTGTGGGCGCTCGAATGGCTACATGTCGCCGTACCGTTCGCGCAGCTCCTTCTTGTTGATCTTGCCAACGCTCGTTTTTGGAATGCCGTCGATGAACAGGATCTTTTCAGGAATCCCGTATTTCGAGATGATGCCCTGGTCGGCAAACGTCTTGAGGTGATTCTTGATGATCGCGTCGCTGACGCCATTCGCATCAGAGGGCCGCTTGACCACGAGCGCCAGCGGACGCTCACCCCATCTGTCGTCCTTGACACCGATCACGGCGACCTCGGCAACGCCGGCGCATTGCGAGATCAGATCCTCGATCTGTAGCGACGATACCCACTCGCCGCCGGTCTTGATCACGTCCTTGATGCGGTCGGTAATGTGCACGTAGCCGTTCGGGTCGACCGTAGCGATATCGCTGGTGTGCAGGTAACCGCCGGCCCAGAGTTGCTCGGAGCCTTCGGGATTATTGAAATAACCCTGGGTGAGCCAGGGTGCCCGCAGCACGATCTCGCCGGCCGACTTGCCGTCATGCGGCACGCTCTTCATATCGGGGTCGACGATGCGCAGATCAACCAGAGGCCCGGCAATGCCGGCCTTGGCGCGGAACTCGACCTCGCCGTCCGGATCGCCGGTCAAGTCCTTCGATCGGACATGGGACACTGCGGCTAGCGGACCAGTCTCCGACATCCCATAGCCGGCGAAAATGTCGATGCCCGCCGCAAGCGCGCGCTTGGCCAGCGCCTTCGGCAACGCCGAACCGCCGATCACCATCTTGAGGCCATTGAGATCAGCCTTTGCCGCGGCCGCTGCGTCGAGCAGCATTTGCAGGATGGTCGGCACGCCGTGGGTGAAGGTGACGCCCTCGCTTTTGATCAGCTTGACCAGCATCGCCGGTTCGTAACGTCCGGGGTAGACCTGCTTGACACCGGCGAGCGTCGCGGACCAGGGGAAACCCCAGGCATGGACGTGAAACATCGGCGTAATCGGCATATAGACGTCGTCACGCGAGAAGCGTCCATGCTGCCCCGCCATGCCGAACAGCGCCAACCCGCAGATCGAGTGCAGCACCAGTTGCCGGTGGCTGTAATAGACCCCCTTGGGCTGACCGGTCGTGCCGGTGGTGTAGAAAGTGGTGGCCTGTGTATTCTCGTCGAAATCGGGAAAGTCGTAGTCCGGCGCAGCCACAGCGAGCAGGCTTTCATATTCGCCGACAAAGGACAGACTCCCTGTCTGAGGTGCAGGCCGGTCCGACATCACGATCAGCCGCTTGACCTTCGGCAGCCGCGACCTGATCCCCTCCAGCAATCCGACGAACTCATCGTTGACGAGGAGCGTCGAGGCGCCGGCGTGATCGATGGTATAGGCAATCTGCTCCGGTGAAAGACGGACATTCACCGTCTGCAACACGGCACCCATCATCGGGATCGCGAAGAATGCTTCGAGAAACCTGTTGCTGTCCCAGTCGAGGACGCCCACCGTGTCACCGCCCACTACGCCAGCTTTGCTGAGGGCCGACGCCAGACGCCCAATCCGCTCCCTGATCTGGAGATAGGTGAAGCGCTTTAGATCGCGATAAACAATCTCCTGATCCGGCGCCTGCACACGCGGCGTATGCCACAATTGCTTGAAGATCAGTGGATACTGATAAGCTGATTTGGCGGACTGAATCAGTCTCCCCACCATCGCGGCCTCTCCCTCGACTTGTTTCCTTCGGCCATCTCGACGTCCGCCATTCTCTTGAGCGGATCGCCTGGTCTGCCGTTCTGCTGCCGGTCGCACCGCACAAGACCAGCGCGAGCGTCGCGCGCAGGCTCCTGCTTGTGAAGGTCCGAAACGGACAACGACCGGGTCCCAGCCGGACACCTTGCCGGTCCTCGGCGGCGGCGTCTTGGATAAAGCTGCTGCATTTTGCATGCTTGGGAAGCCGGCACCTCGGCCGGCCAAGCTACGGGCATATTGGAAAAGCTGCTATCCTGCCCGAACGACACAGCTTTGAACCGTGGGTACCAAAGGCAGGTTCAGTTGCCCGACTCCAAGCCGTCCGCAAAGGCTTCACGCTCTATTTCGAACAACGCAAAGGAAAAGCCGATCGTTGGATTGCGTGAGCGTGTTTACGAACCAACCAAGCTTGCCGCGCTGTTCGACATCCTCGTCGACCAGCGTTGTCCACCCCGCGAAATCCTGAAGAACGTCAACCTGACCGCGGACGAGGTGCACTCTCCGAAATCGAGAATTTCGCTCGCGGATTTGATAACGGCGGGCAAGAATGCCATTCGGCTTTCAAGCGACCCGCACCTGCCCTATCGTATCGGTACGTCGATTCACGTCTCGGCTTACGGTATGTACGGGTTCGCCATTCTCTGCTGCCCTGACTTTCGCAAGATGATGGCTTTTGCCGAATTGTACCACGCGCTCGCAACGCCGCTGGCAACAATCAAATTCACTGAGAAAGACGGCTTCGCAAGCTGGGCCATTGAGCCCAATCCGGCTGCTGTAATCGATCCGCAACTCTATCGCTTCGTCACCGAAATGCAGATTGGCGTTCACATATCGCTGATGCGGGACGTCATGGGCCCCGCCTTCACGCCAGACCGGATCAATCTAGCCTATCCGGAGGCGCGCGAGTTTGGCTTGCCTGCAGACGAAATCGGATGCCCTCTCGGCTTCTCAAGCGGGACGAACCAGATCATCTTTCAATCAAAGTGGCTGGACCGGGCTGCAAATCTTGGCAACAGGACCACGTACCCCATGGTCGTGGGCCTTTGCGACGACCTGCTCCAGGAGTTGAAGTCTCGCGTTGGCGTCGCCGGAGAAATTCGCGCTCTGCTGATCAGGGATATCGCCAGTCCTCCAACGCTTGCCGCGATAGCGAAGCTGCTTGAAGTGAGCGATCGCTCGCTGCGGCGTCAACTCCAGGACCAGGGCATCTCCTTCCGTGGCCTGCTGGATGAACTTCGCATGCAAATCGCGTTGAAATACCTGCGCACAACAAGGCTCGCCAACGAGGATATCGCGCTGGCTCTCGGTTTCAGCGACGCAGCGAATTTCCGCCGTGCATTTCGCCGCTGGACGAGCAAATCTCCCAGCGAGATCAGAAGTGAATAGCTTCGATGCGCCAAATGGTGGCCGAGGGACCGCACGAAGCAGGCTTGTCAAAGAGACGGGTTCCTTGTCCTAAATCGGTCCCGGCACGCTCATCGCGACGCAGCCCCCAGGCGCCTCTCAGCCGGCCGCTGCGGCGATCGGCTTAATCTTCGGTGCTTTGTCAGCGTTCTTCGACCAAGACCGGTAGTAAGCCAGCATGGTCATCATCAAGATACCGACGGTGCTGACTACGATCTGCATCCAGATAGCGCCGGAAATCTCGACCAACACAAAATGTGCAGCAAAGGACAGGAATATGCCTGCGCAAAAGACTTCGAGCGACTGCTGACCGCATTTGATTGCGGGCCTAAAGATCCCCCATTCCAGCCCCGGCCAATCGCGCGGCAGGAGACGAACGACAAAGAAAGCGAACACAACAAAGTGCAAAAAGCGATAAGGCGCGAGGTTAGTTTTGTCGTTCGGATTGAAGGCGCTGTAGATCTCCGGTGGGATCATCGAACGCAGCGTGTCGAACCGGGCGGCCATCGTCATTATTAGGGCAAACAGAAGATAAGCGGTGCCAAATGCCAGCGCGGTACGCGACCGAATAAATGGCATCGCCTGTGCCGAGCCGCCAAGAGCGAACCAGGCCCCGAACGTGAACAGAAATTGCCATGCGAATGGATTGAAGTACCAGTCACCGGCTGGATAGGCGGTAAGATTCCAGCCGAAGTGTCTCGCC
The DNA here is from genome assembly GCA_963788885.1 of uncultured Alphaproteobacteria bacterium. GTDB lineage: Bacteria > Pseudomonadota > Alphaproteobacteria > Rhizobiales > Xanthobacteraceae > Bradyrhizobium. The sequence goes on from CAWBIR010000009.1 coordinate 319,290, forward strand.
AGAAAATAAAGCAACCCCGAAGCGGCGAGCGTCATATTGGGTCTGCGCAGCATCAGCCATAATATCGGAGGGAAAACACCCATCAGCACGATATAGAGCGGCAGTACGTCCATATTGACCGGCTTGAAGCGGAGTATCAGCCCCTCGAACAAGAACTGTGCCGGATTCGCCAGAAAGCCCCTTATATTGAAGTCATCGGTGAAAGAGGAGTTGTCATATCTTTGCGCGACATATCCGATTTCGGCGAGGTAGATCACGAAAAGGAAGACGTGGGCCACATAGATTTGCCAGACACGCTTCAGCAGCCTCGACGCGCCGATGATGAACCCACGTTCAAGCATCATCCGAGCGAAGACAAAGGCAACAGTGTAGCCGGAAATGAAGATGAAGAGATCTGCGGCGTCACTAAAGCCGTAGTTCCGCGTTGTCACCCAGTTCACGACATTGTTGGGGATATGGTCTAAAAAAATTCCCCAATTAGCCACACCTCGGAACAGGTCGAGCCGGAGATCGCGGCCTTTCGCCGGGAGTGTAGCGAGAATCTTCATTTAGAGGAACTTCTCCTTCACCGTTTCCCAGACGTCATGGAAGTCGGTGCCTGGCCTCAACCCCTCAACGCTGCATATGCAGATCCATCAACTCCGACCCCGGCATCATGCCGTCGTTCAGATCCGCCATGATCAAAAGCGATCCGACGACGACCATGATTACGATCAGCACACCGAACGCGAGCGCCATCACGTTGTTGGTATTGTCGGGCCCTGAGGTGACGTGCAGGAAAAACACCAGGTGGATACCCATTTGCGCAATCGCCAGCACCGTCAGGCCGATAGTGACGCCGCCCGCCCAAAGCAGTGATGTGTTGGCGACCCAGAACGACATCGTCGTGAGGACGACTGCGAGACCGAATCCGATCGTGTAGACGAGCACGCCGGACGTCCTGCCCTGTTCTATATCGGGCAGCGCCGATGCGTCGCCGGGCGCGCGATCGTAATCGTAATACGTGTCGCTCATGAAAGGATCCCCTTCAGATAAACCACCGTGAACAGCCATACCCAGACGATATCGAGGGCATGCCAGAACAGTGAGAAGCAGAGCAAGCGACGCTCGACTGTCGCGTCATAAAGGCCTTTGATCGCGACCTGCGCCAGCATGACCACTAGCCAGATCAGGCCGGCTGTCACATGCAGCCCGTGACAGCCGACCAGAGTAAAAAATGACGAGAGAAACGCGCTGCGCTGCGGTCCTGCTCCAAGGGCGATCATGCCGGAAAACTCGCGCAGCTCCAGCGCCAGGAACATGGCCCCGAGCACAAACGTCAGAATAGCCATCCCGTAAGTGACGGCGTATCGCCGCGCCGTGACGGCCAACTGCATCAATCCGCATGTGTAGCTCGAAGCAAGAAGGCAGGCGGTTTCGATCGCGACGCTGCGCTGATTGAAGAGCTGTATCCCGTTCGGTCCGCCCGCCGTCGCATGCGCGAGCACAGCGTAGGCGGCGAAGAACGCCGAAAACATCACGATGTCGCTCAAGAGGAAGATCCAGAAGCCGTAACCAACGACGACTTGCTTGGACGCGGGAACGCTTTCGGACGTGTCTTCCCGATAACTCGTCCCGCCAACGACCATGGTGCTCATAGCGAGATCTCCGACGGGTTTACCAACTCAAGCCGGGCAATCTGCTCCACCGGAATTTCGATTTCTTCTTTTTCACGAAACGCGAAGGCGAGCATGGTCAGGAAGGCGCCGACGATTCCTGCACCGGCCATCCACCAGATGTGCCAGATCATCGCAAAGCCGAATATGACCGCGAAAAACGCGGTCACGACTCCGGTTGCACTTCGCTTTGGAAGCTCGATCGGCTCGAATTTTTTCTCTTTCGGTGACGAGGCTTGCTGCGCGCGCCGTTGTTGCTTGGCCCTCCAGAAGGCGTCGATCCCTGTGACGTGCGGCTGGATGGCGAAATTCCAGGGCGGCGGCGGTGATGCGGTTGCCCATTCCAGCGTGCGGCCGTTCCATGGGTCCGCAGTGACCCTCAGCTTCTCGCGGTCACGGATCGAGACGACGAGCTGGATGATTTGGCTGACGATGCCCACAAGGATGACGACGACGCCAATCGCGGCAGCCACCAGCCACGGCTGCCAGCCCGCAACGTCGTAATGCTGCATGCGGCGGGTCATGCCCATAAGACCCAGCGCGTAGAGCGGCATGAAGGCGATATAAAAGCCGATCAACCAGCACCAGAACGAAAGCCGTCCCCAGCCTTCGTCGAGCTTGAAACCGAATGCCTTCGGGAACCAGTAATTGTAACCAGCCATCAGGCCGAACACCGTGCCGCCGATGATGACGTTATGGAAATGCGCGATGAGGAACAAACTGTTGTGCAGAGCGAAGTCGGCGGGAGGCACGGCCATCAACACGCCTGTCATGCCGCCGATCACGAACGTGACCATGAATCCGATCGACCACAGGATCGGCACGGTGAAGCGGATGCGGCCGCCATACATCGTGAACAGCCAGTTGAAGACTTTGACGCCCGTGGGCACAGCGATGATCATCGTCATTACCCCGAAGAAGCCGTTGACGTTGGCGCTTGCTCCCATAGTGAAAAAGTGGTGCAGCCAGACGACGAACGACAGCACGCAAATCACCATCGTGGCGGCGACCATGGAGCGATAGCCGAACAGCGGCTTTCCGGAGAAGGTCGAGACAACCTCGGAAAAGATTCCGAATGCGGGCAACACAAGGATGTAGACCTCCGGGTGCCCCCAAACCCAGAACAGGTTGACGTACATCATCGCGTTGCCCTGCCCGTCGATCGTAAAGAAATGAAAGCCGAGGTAGCGATCAAGCAGCAGCATCGCCATGGTCGCGGTCAAGACCGGGAAGGCCGCGACGATGAGAAGGTTTGCGGCAAGCGACGTCCAGCAAAAGACGGGCATGCGCATATAGGTCATTCCTGGCGCCCGCGTTTTCAGGATTGTCGCGACAAAGTTTATTCCGGTCATTAGGGTGCCGACCCCGGAGATCTGAAGCGCCCAGAGATAGTAGTCGACGCCAACGCCGGGCGAGAATTGCAACTCACTCAAGGGGGGATAGGCAACCCAGCCGGCTTTCGAGAACTCGCCGACCGCAAGCGAGATGTTTGTCAGCAGAATCCCCGACGCGGTCAGCCCGAGGGCAACGGAGTTCAATGTTGGGAACGCCATGTCGCGGACGCCGAGTTGCAGCGGCACCACGAAATTCATCATTCCGATCACGAACGGCATCGCCATGAAAAAGATCATGATCGTGCCATGCGCCGAGAAGACCTGGTTAAAGTGCTCGGGCGGCAAGTAGCCGTGCTCGCCGCCTGCTGCGATCGCCTGCTGACTTCGCATCATGATGGCATCGGCGAATCCGCGCAGCAGCATGAGCAGCGCCAGTATGATGTACATGACGCCGATACGCTTATGGTCGACGGAGGTGATCCACTCTCGCCAGAGATAAGGCACGTAACCCTTGAGCGTGACCCACGCAAGCACACCCCCGATGCCCAGGACCATGCCGCCGGACGCCCCCATGATGATCGGCTGGTCGAACGGAATCGCGCTCCAATCCAGCTTGCCAAGCAGGCTCATCTTTCGGCCCTCATTAATGTCGGATATCTGCGGCACATTGCATCGTCGGACTGCATTTCGGAGACAGTAATGGTTTCGAACAGACTGGGCGCGACCGAGCGGTAGGTGTATGGCGCAACCGCAACACTCTGCTTCGTCAGGCTCGTGTAAGTCGTCGCGTTGAGCTCAGGACCGGCGCTCCGCGCCGTCTCAATCCACTGCGCGAACTTCTCACCGGTCACGGCTTCGGCGTCGAAATGCATGTCGGAGAAGCCGTCGCCGCTGAACTGGGCAGAGAAGCCGCGGTATGTTCCGGCTTCGTCGGCCAGCAGGTGAAGACGGGTGACCATGCCCGCCATCGTGTAGATCTGGCTGCCAAGCTGGGGCACGAAGAAGCTGTTCATCACGCCAGAGGAAGTCAGTTCCAGGCTAATCGGGGTGCCGACAGGAATGGTCAGCCGGTTGACGCTTGCGATGCCCTGATCGGGATAGATGAACAGCCATTTCCAGTCGAGCGAAGCGACCTGCACGCGCAGGGCCTTCACGCTGGACGCTATCGGTTTGCGTGGGCTCACATCGTGCGAGCCGACCCAGGCGACACCACCAACCAGGAACACGGTCATGGCCGGGATCGACCAGACGAGCATCTCGAGACGGCCGGAATATTCGAAATCCGGCCGATAGCGCGCCCGCATGTTCGATGCACGAAACCAGAAAGCAACGCCAAGTGTCGCAACGATCACCGGGATCACGATCGCCAGCATGATGCCAAGCGAGTTGAGCAGAATTTGCCGGTTGGCGGAGGCGATCGGTCCTTTCGGGTCGAGCACGCCTTCATTGCAGCCGCCGAGCATCGCGGCGCCGATGAGGACGACGGCGAGTAAAACATAACGCATGTCAGACCTCGCCCGCGCTGAAGCTGATGGTCAAGTCGCCAAGCGACAAACGCATGGTCGAGAATGAACGGCTTCCATGGTCGATCAGGAGAGCCGCAAACAGCGCAAACAGATAGACAATGGAAAATACGAACAGCTTGTGAGCAGCATGGCCATCGACCCCGGCGCTTCGGTTGATCCGACCCGCGAGGCGAAGGAAAATCGCGCCGCAAACCGCGACGATCGCGCCATACGTCGCACCGACGAAGCCGAGCGCCCAAGGCAACCCCGAGGCGAAAACCAGAAGAATGCTGTAGATCAGGATCTGACGCGCTGTTGCTGCGTGCCCCGCGACAACCGGCAACATCGGTACGCCTGCGCGCGCATAGTCACTGGCGCGATTGAGCGCGAGAGCCCAGAAGTGAGGCGGCGTCCAAAGAAAGATGATGAGAAACAGCGTCAACGGCGGGAGCCCGACGTCTCCGGTCGCAGCAGCCCATCCGACCACGGGCGGCAGCGCTCCGGCAGCGCCGCCGATGACGATGTTCTGCCGCGTCGTTCGCTTCAGCCACGCTGTATATACCACAATGTAGAAAAAGATCGTGCCGGCCAACAACGCGGCTGCCATGAGGTTGGTCGCGAGAGCCAGAACGACCACTGCGAAAGCGGCGAGCACGAGTCCAAAGACGAGCGCCTCGAAGCGGGACACCCGGCCGCGAGGAATTGGTCGCTTCGCCGTGCGGCTCATGACCGCATCGATATCGGCGTCGTACCACATGTTGAGCGCGCCGGAAGCGGCAGCTCCCGCAGCAATGGCAAGAACCGCGGCAACAGCGGCTTGCGGATCAAGTCGATCCGGAGCGAGGCTCATTCCGACGATCGCGGTGAAGACGGCAAGCGCCATGACGCGAGGCTTCGCCAGTGCCAGAAATTCAAAAATGCGCCAGCCCTGCGCAACCGAAGGCCCCGCGGCGAGATCGGTGGCCCTTTCGATCAGCTGGTTATCAACGGTTTTGGCGTCCATCGCGATGCTCCGGCTTCATCCAGAAAGTACCAACCGTGCGCGCGCCGACGGACCGTCGGCGCGCACTTGTCGTAGTGCCCTCTTGGCTTCGGAAACGCTTGAACGCGGCTGCTCGCCTTGGGTTATTCCTGCTAAAAAACCGTCTGCCACAACGACGGTCGGAGCAGGCCGCGGCACGTCCTGTTTGCGCTCTTGCGAACACGGCACGAACGTTCCATCCACCGCAACGCCATTCAAGAACACCGTGCCCCATCGCCGTAGGCTGTAATGCGGCAGTGGCGGGTTATCGCAAACGCCCTCAGGCGGAGTGGATCGGTGAGCACAGTCCTTACGAATAGCTTTCCTCGAGAAAACCCAACCGTCGCAAATGCGCCCCTGAAGAAGCGGGTTCTAATTGTCGGCGGCGGCTTCGCCGGAATCGCGGCAGCACGCGCACTCAAACGAGCCGATGTCGACGTCGTGCTGGTTGACCGGCGTAATCACCATATCTTTCAACCGCTCCTCTATCAGGTCGCCACCGCTGTTTTGTCGCCCGCCGAGATAGCGGCGCCAATCCGTCAGCTCGAGGCGAAGCAGAAGAACCTCAGCGTGCTGCTCGGGGAAGTTAAGAGCATAAATATCGGCGCTCGCACCGTCGAAGTCACCTGCCCCGGAGTCGGCAATCGCAAACTCGAATATGACTTCCTGGTGATCGCCACCGGGATGCGTCCGAGCTATTTCGGTCGCGACGAGTTCGCGCGGTTTGCGCCTGGCCTCAAGAGTCTCAATGACGCCGAGACGATCCGAACGAAGATCTTGAGTGCATTCGAATTGGCTGAATCGACCGACGACGAGAAAGAACGCGCCCGCCAAATGACTTTCGTTTTGGTGGGCGCTGGCCCGACCGGCGTCGAGCTCGCCGCTTCGATCGCGCAATTGGCGACGGTGACGTTGCGCAGGAACTTTCGCAAGATCGATCCTGCCAAGAGCCGAATTGTGTTGCTGGACGGCGGCGCTCGTGTGCTCCCGACATTTGCCGAATCGCTGTCGCGAAAAGCGGCCAAACGGCTGACGAAGCTCGGCGTTGAAGTTTCGACCGGCGTCAAGGTCGAGAAGGTCGACGACCAGGGCGTCATCGCGGCTGGCGCCCGCATTCCAAGTGCCACCGTGCTTTGGACAGCAGGCGTGAGCGCCTCGCCCGTCGTAAAAATGCTGGGGACCACGACCGATCGCGCCGGACGCGCGATCGTTGGGCCTTTCATGGATATCCCCGAAGCGCCCGACGTCTTCGTCGTGGGAGATGCCGCCATGATAACCCAGGATGGGCACCCCGTCCCCGGAGTGGCGCAGGCAGCCATTCAACAGGGCCGATTTGTTGGACAGGTCATCGCAAACCGGGTCAGAGGACGCAAGGATGGTCGAACGTTCAGGTACCGCAATAAAGGCAACATGGCGGTGGTTGGCAAGAACTTCGCGATCCTCGAGGCCGGTCACTTGCGCAGCAGCGGCTTTGTGACCTGGCTGATCTGGGCCACGCTCCACGTGCTGGCGCTGCCGCAGCTTCAGAACCGGTTTCGCGTTCAAACGCAATGGTTCTGGTCTTATCTTTCGGGGCAACGGAGCTCGCGGCTGATTTCTGAAGGGCCTCCGCCCGCGGGATAGAACAGCAAGGCTCGCGAGTCCATCGTCTCCAACAACTGCCGGCTTTAGCACGATGCGCAGGCCTACCCGAACTGAACGACGCCGAGCATCTCGGCGTAACAGGCAACGGCAAAAGCTAGCCCCAACAATAATCCCGCTACGAAAAACAAGCCGCGAAGGAATCTCGCAACCGCTTCAAGGCTGCGTTGCTCGCCGTTGTCCGGCTTGTCCATCGATAACACAGGGTTTCCGCAAGTCATGAAGATGCGCTGGCCTCAGGGATCGGATCGGATCGTTTCGATCCAATTCACGAACGTTTTCGAGCTCGCGCGGGATAGAAGTTCGTCCCTATGCAGTCGCCGGAGATTTTGTGTTCCTCGTGAAGTCCGGCTTGCGCTTTTCCACGAAGGCCGTAAGCGCTTCTTTTGCGTCCTCAGAACGCACTTGCACGCTGAACTCTTCGTTCTCAGCCTTCATCGCCGCCTTGATCTGCTCACGAAATGGCTGCTTCATGAGTCTTTTGCTGGCTTGCAGCGCCGCTGCCGGCTTCGCTGCCAATTTACGAGCTGTTTCGGTGGCCTTCGGCAGGACGTCCTTGTCGGATACAAACTCGGTCACCAGACCCAGATCCGCGGCGCGCCTTGCATCAAAGGACGTTCCCAGCAGAAGCAGTTCGGCCGCATGGAGATGGCCGATCAGCGACGGCACGGAGCAACTCGATCCGAATTCCGGTACGACAGCAAGATTGATGAAAGGCATCTGGAACTTCGTGCTCTCGCCGGCATAGATGAAGTCGCAGTGGGTGAGCATGGTGGTGCCGCCACCGATAGCGGCGCCTTGGACCGCAGCGACCAACGGCTTGTCGAAGTTGACCAATGCGTTCATGAGGCCTGCCTGCGGCAATTCGCCCGGCCCCGGAGGATTTTTGAGAAAATCCTCTATGTCGTTGCCCGCACAGAACGAGTCTCCCGCGCCGTGCCAAAGAATGACACGTGTGTTCTCGTCATTCGCCGCCTTGTTGAAGGCGCTTGCAAGAGACAGGTACATGGCGGACGTCATCGCGTTGCGCTTTGCCGGGCGATTTAGCTGGACGCTCAGGACGCCGCCTGTCCGTTCGGTAACAATATCATCCATTATCAGAGCCCTGATCCTTATGATGAGTTTCGCTGCGCGCTGAGGGGCGGTTGGCCGCCCCCCGACAATGGCGCCACGCTAGGCCGCGTGTTCCTTCGCTTTCGGAACCGCTCCGCTCGCCCGCAAGCCATCGATTTCACTCGCACTGAAGCCAAGTTGCCGGAGAACCTCGTCGTTGTGTTCTCCTATCTTCGGGGCTCGCTTGGCCGACACCTTGACGACACCATGCACCTGAAGCGGGCTAGAGATGGTGGACGTCAGCTTGCCGCCGGCGCCTTCGAGCGGAACGATGATGTCGTTCGCCCGGAGCTGCGGATCGTTGACCACCTCTTGCGGCCCGCGCACCGCGCCGAACGTCACATGAACGCCGTTGAACACCTCGTACCAGTGGGTCATCGGCTCAGCGCAGAAGATCTCGTCGAGGATCGCCGTGAGCTGCGGCATATTCGCCGCCAGCTTCGCCGGATCCGAGAAACGCGGATCGGTCAGAAGGTCCGGACGGCCGATGGCCTTGGCGACGGCCGCGAGCTTATCGGGCGTGACGATGAGAACGAACCAGGTTTCATCCTTGGCTCGATAGACGTTCATCGCCGCATTCGCCGGGTTCTTGCGATCGTGCAGCCCGAAGAATTTCGCGTCGCACAGCGCGGCCTGGATCGAGACACTGGCCGACCACACGCCTTCGGCGAGAAGCGAGGTCGTCACATGCGCCCCCTCCCCGGTGCGCTCGCGACGATAAAGAGCAGTGACGATCGCAGAATAAAGCCCGACGGCGGTGGCATTGTCACCGCTGCCCGCCACCGGCCAGGTCGGCGGCGCACCGGCGTCGCGTGTCATCGACAGCAATCCGCTGCGTGCCCAGTACGACGTGATATCAAAGCCGGGAAGATCCGCGTCGGGACCCTTGTCGCCGAAACCCGTGATATCCGCGTAAATCAAGCGTGCGTTCCACTTCACCACGTCTTCATATTCGAGCTTCAGCCGCGCCCGCGCCGGATGCGGCGTATTGACGACCAGAACATCGGCCCATTTGACCAGCTTTTCGAGAACCTGCTGCGCGCCTGGAGACTTCAGATCAAGCGCCATACCTCGCTTGTTGCGATTGGCAAGATGCCAGGGATAGGCATCTTCGGCGACCGGTTGCGGCGGCAGGTGGTTGGCGTGCCGCCATAGTTCGCCGCTCGGCGGCTCCACCTTGATCACATCAGCACCGAAGTCCGACAGGATCACCGCCGCGCTGGGGCCGGCGATGAAGCTCGCCAGATCCACCACTTTCAGTCCGGAAAAAATATTATCGCTTGCCATAGCTGTCCTTTCCAAGTCGCAGTGTGCGGGCTGCCTCACCGGCCGCGGAATTTCGGTGCACGTTTCTCGAGAAAGGCGGAGGTGCCTTCTTTCTTGTCTTCAGTGGCGGCGCAAATGCCGAAGTATGACGCTTCCAATGCGAGACCCTCGTTTTGGCTGGTCTCCATCCCCTTGTTTGCTGCCTCCAAAGAAAACTTCACGGCGATCGGTGCATTAGCCATGATCTGCTTCAGAATCGCCTCGGCACGGCCAATCAGGTCGGCGGCAGGAACGACTTCGTTGACGAGACCGATGCGATAGGCTTCCTGCGCGGAAATCGTCTCGCCTGTTAGGATCAGCTGCAGCGCACGACCCTTGCCCACAAGCCGTGGCAAACGCTGCGTTCCGCCGCCGCCGGGCAGCAGGCCGAGCTTCACCTCCGGCTGCCCAAACTTGGCGTGGTCCGCCGCGATCCTCAGCGTGCAGGCCATTGCGGTCTCGCAGCCGCCGCCCAGCGCAAAGCCATTGATTGCCGCGATGACGGGCTTGCCGAGATTTTCGACGAGATCGAGCACACCCTGCCCGAACCGGCTCGACTCCTCGGCACCGTAGGCATCGACATCCGCGAGTTCGCCGATATCGGCGCCGGCAATGAACGCTTTGTCGCCCGCACCGGTGAGGATCACGCCGCGTACGGAGGCGTCGGCCTTTGCTTCCTCGAATGCGGCATGCAAGTCGGTCCACGTCGGCGTATTGAGCGCGTTGAGCACTTTGGGCCGATTGACCGTCACATAGGCGATCGATCCCTTTTTCTCATACAAGACATTCGCAAGCGCCAATGCCACTCTGGGTGACGAATCCGGCACGGTTGCCGGCGACGGCGTGAATGATGCGGCTCCGGAAGCCATGGTCATATCTCCTGGATGGGAGGCGGCCGGCGTCGGAACGCCGGCGCCTTGAGAAATCACAAGAAGGCGCCGTGGCCGGTGATGGCTTTTCCGACGATCAGATTCTGCATCTGGTACGTGCCTTCATAGGAGTAGAGCGCCTCGGCATCGGCGAAGAAGCGTGCGACGTTATAATCGGCGACGATGCCGTTACCGCCCAGCACCTCGCGTCCCCATGACACCGTCTCGCGCGATTTCGACGTACAGAATGCTTTCGCCAGCGCCGCGTGATGATCGCCAAGCTTGCCTTCGTCATCGAGCTGCGCCAGGCGGAGCATCAGACACTGGCACGCGGTCAGATTGCCAAGCATCTTCGCCAACAGATCCTGAATCATCTGGAACGAAGCGATCGGCTTGCCGAACTGCAGTCGTTCCTGCGCGTATTTGAGGGTTGCTTCGAATGCGCCCATTTGAATGCCGGTGGAGGCCCAACCCACCATGTATCGCGTCATTCGCAGCACACGTGCCGTATCGCGGAAGGAATTACCGCCTTGCAGGCGGTTTTCTTCAGATATCCGCACATCTTTCAGCGTGATCTGGCCGTTCTGGACCACCTTGAGTGCAATCTTGTGCTCGATCTTCTCGACGCTGAAGCCGGGCGTCGACTTGTTCTCGACGATGAAGCCCTTGACCTGGTTGTCGCCGAGATCGCGCGCCCAGATGATGGAGACGTCGCACCACGGCGCATTGCCAATCCAGCGCTTCTGTCCATTGAGAATCCATGTATCGCCTTCACGCTTGGCCGTCGTCGTCAGACCGCCGCTTGTTCCCGATCCGACCAATGGCTCGGTCAGGCCGAAACACCCGATCTTTTCGAAGCGCGCCATCGGCGGCAGCCATTTTTTCTTCTGCTCCTCGGAGCCATCGAGATAGATCGAGCCCATCGCCAAGCCGCTGTGCACGCCGAAGAATGTGCAGAACGACGCGTCGGTGCGCGCCAGCTCCATGGCGACGAAACCGAACAGTTTCTGGCTACCGCCCGCGCAGCCATAGCCTTCGAAGCCGAGCCCGCCGATACCGAGTTCCTTGAACGAAGGCAGAAGTTCGAACGGAAACGCATCGTCGGACCAGTAATTATTGATGATCGGCTGGACCCTGCTTTCCATGTATGTCCGCACCTTCGCGACCAGCGCTTTCTCCTCGGGAGCGAGAAGGTCGACGAGCTGGTAGAAGTCGCCGTTCGGTGCGGGCGCCGGCTTCGACGCGGTGGTCTTGGTTGCTGACGCGGTGGGCATGCGGAACTCCTCATACTGCGGCCTAAACGCCGGAATAAGTTTCATGTTGATTGATCTTGTCGGCCGCGGCTCGCTCCTAGGCGGCTGTCGAGTTCTTTTGGCCCGTTGTGGCAGCGTTTTTACGCAGCTCAATCAGGCCGAGCAGGACCTCGTCGCGTTCCGCCGCGAGTTCGCCGATCGAACGCGATCCAGCCTCGGCATGAACGCTGTCGATGAGCTTTTTCTGCACTTCCGGCGTCAGCACGGGCGAGCCAAGGGTCTTCCACCAGGCGGTCATCGGGCCGGTGAACTGCTGGAAGAAGTGCTCGATGCCGCCCGGACCGCCGCCGAGATGGTTGAGCATCAGATTGCCCATGACGCCCCACCGAAGGCCCGGCCCCCAACACAGCGCGGTGTCGACGTCGGCGGCGCTCACCACACCCTCGGAGACGAGGTAGTAAACTTCGCGGGCCAGCGCTGCCTGCAAACGGTTGGCGACGTGCCCCGGCATTTCCTTGTTAAGGCGAACCGTCCGTTGCCCGATCGACGTGTAAAATTCCGCGGCGCGCTGGATTGTGGCTTCCGAGGTCTTTGCCCCGCCGACGATCTCGACCAGCGGGATCAGGTGCGGTGGATTAAACGGATGGGCGATGACGCAGCGATCGGGGTGGGCCGCGGCGCCCTTCTGGATTTCGCTCATGGTGAGCCCCGACGAACTCGACGCGACGATCACGTCAGGCGCCAACAGTTCGTCCAGCTGTCCATAGAGCTTCTGCTTGAACTCGATCCGCTCGGGCCCGTTCTCCTGGACGAGATCGACACCGTCGACCGCTTGCGCGAGCGCTGCGGTGAATTTCAGGTTCGACTGTGACGCTCCCGGCGAGAGGCCCAATCGCTTGAGCGCCGGCCAGGCCGCCTCCACGAAACTCCTCAGCGCGGCTTCCGCGTTCGGCGCAACGTCCGTCGCGACGACCTGCAGTCCCTTGGCGAGAAACAGCGAGGCCCAGCTCGCGCCGATGACGCCTGTGCCAATAATGGCAATCCGGCGAATGGGCTTGTTTTGCGACATATCAACTCTCCTTCGGGATTTCGGCGTATGCGATGCCGGTGAGGTTGCCCTGGCCATAGAGGAAATTGCGCTCTCCGGACCCATCGAGCCGCGCGGAGTAAACCGAGCCGGCGAAGTCGGTCACGAACATCCGGTTACCCTGTACATCGAGCGCAATACCGATCCCTTCCATGAGATGGTTCACCACGATCTCTGGCTCAGCCGGTTTGTTGTCGATCGATGCCCTGTTCACGGTGTTGCCGCGCGGCGGGTCACCTCGATCGGTCCAGTACAGAATGCGATTCTTGAGATCGAGCTCGAGATCGATCGGCTCCGGCAAGCGATCGAAGAAGACTTCGATATCCGAGCGACTTGTTGCGCTCTGCCCCTTGGGGATTTCGACATTGGCGCAGAAAATGCGGCCGAGGCCGGCGTTGTCGGGACCTTTTTGCGTCCAATAAATCCGTTCGAGCTTCGGATCGATGGTCAGTCCGACGCACCACTTGGTCGGATCCCGGCGGTCGACGTCACCGCGTCCCGCTTCAATCAGTGTCTCGATCCGGGACCCGTCGAGATTGCACCGCATGACACGCATGCCCTCGCGGTCGCACCAATAGAGCTTTCCGCTCGCTTTCTCGAGAATGATCTGTTTCGGAGTGTGAGTGTTTCCGACTGGTACGATGACCTTGCGGTTCTTGCCGTCGAGATCGGCGCGCTCGATGGATCCATCGTCCAGGTTCGGAATGCCCATGTTGGTCCAATAGATATGGCCGGCGTCGACATCGACGACGATGCCGTCCGGAAGATGACAACCCGTCACAATCGTTCTGTGATCAGAGCCATCGGTATTCATGACGTGGATTTTGTCGGCGTTCAGCTCGAGAACGAAAAGCTGGGGAATCACAGCCGTCGCGACGGCGGTTTGAGAAGATTTCATGACAGCACACCATCCAGGGCTGGTTCGTTCCGTCGGAACTCAGTCACGGACTATGCTGCGGATGCTTCCTGTCATCTTGAACGATACTGTCGTGGCTTTAATCGCTGTGCTTCTATCGAGCTGCGTCAGCGACGCAGGCGAGACGCGCGAAGCTCTGTCGCTAACGTTCAACCCAAACAGTCATGCCGGGTTCGAGGTCTGCCGGCTGCGCGAGCGGATCGAGGCGCATCCGTAACGTATTGCGGTCATGATCTCCAATCACTCGCTCGGCCTGCCAGGTCGAGAACGTCCCGAGCGGCCGCATCCCGGTGACGGTGGTTTTGATCGCCCCACCGGTGCCGCTTCGCGCCACGTCTACGGTTTTTCCAACTGTGAGGCCGTCGAGATGGTCCTCGCGCACATTGAACGACAGCCATTGCTTGCCTGCCGCTTCGACCATCAGGATCGGTTGGCCCGCACGAACATTTTCACCGACCTCTGCGGCGACGACGCTGATTACACCATCGGTCGGAGCGCGCAGGATCATCTTTTCAAGACGGCGCTCAAGCACGGCCACTGACGCGGCTGCGGCCTGCACTTGCGCCTCGGCGATCGCGCGCTCCTCCCGCGTCGGGCCCGCCACAGCCGCATCATAATTCGCCTGGGCCTCCGCAACATCCGCACGAGCGGATGCGGCATCGCTTTCGGCCTGATCAAGCGCCTGCTGGGACTCGAAGCTCTGACGTGCCAGCGTGCTGGTCCTTGTCAACTGTGCTTGCACATATTCAAGGCGGGCGCTTGCCTTGGCAATCTGGGCTTTTAGCGATTCGACCTGCTCACGACGGACGCCGACATAGACGTTGTTGCGGTTCGCGGTTGCCGATCCGAGGGCGGCACGCGCCTGGTCGGCTTGCGCAGTCAACTCCACCGCGGAAAGCCTCGCCAGGATATCACCCGCGTGTACATGCGCGCCCTTCCCGACCGCAATGGACACGAGTTGGCCGTTCACTTCCGGCTCGACCCTCACTTCAGTAGCCCGCACGACGCCGACGATCGCGGCTGGCGATTCGGAACGACGCGAGGAATAGATCAAGGCGCCGGCGACAAGCACGAGTGCGATTGCGGCGATGACGGCAGGCTTAGCCTTGCGCATTTACCCGTCCTCTATTGACGGCGAACGCCGAGATTACGGCGAGCGCGAAATAGGCCAATGTCAGGCACCAAAGTGCGAACCAGTCATGCGCAACCTCCCAGATGCCCGCCCCCAGTTGGTTGATGCGCACGAGGCCGTCGATCGCAGAGTCCGCGGGAAATATTCGACCGAGCGCCGTGGCCGCCTCGGGAATTACCTCGCGCGGCCATGCGAAGCCTGCGGTAAAGAACTGAGGCAGGCTGGTTGCAAGCAGAACAATAGTGGCGTTTTCCGGATGCTTGAACCAGGCTCCAACCGCCTGCCCCATGAAGCTCGTCGCCAGCAAAAAGACCGTTCCAAGCGCGAAGAGTTGCGGAAGATGACCGAGCGTCGAAAAGCCGTAGATGCGCGGCAGCACGATGAGATAAAGCGCGAGCGCCGGAAGGTAGATGGTCAGGTGGGCGACGCCGCGGCCCAACACGCTCGAAAACGCGCGATCGGCCTTTGCCAGCGCGCTACCGGTCAACATTGCGGCCCCGATCAGCAGTGTTTGCTGCAAGATCAGCATAAACGCCGCCGGAACGACGTAGCTCGCATAGCCGCCCACCGGATTGAAGATCGGCTGGAGCAGAACGTCGGCGGGGCTCAAGCTCGCCAATTTCGCCTTGACGAGGCTTCCATCGGACCGCGCGCCTCTCGAAACGAGATCGGACGTCAATGCACCGACGGCGGCGACCGCGCCGCTTGCGGTCGAGCGGAATATGAAAAGGTAAGTGGCATCCGCGTGGATCGGGATGTGAGCTGTAATGCCTTTGAGCACATCGCGTTCGGTGTCGGGCGGGATTTCGACGGCCGCAAAAACCTTGCCACGATCGATTGCGGTGCGCGCCTCGGAAAGTGTGTGGGCGCGAATCACGACGCTCAATGCTCCGCTCGCATCCAGCGCCTCGACGATCTGCCGGCTCATCTCGCTCAGATCGTTGTCGACGACGGCAATCGGAAGCTTGCGAAGAATTTGATTCAGGTAGGGTTGTGGATAATAGATGCCATAAATCAGGGGAGCCAGGATCAGCAAGGTGAAAGCGCTCTTTGTTCCGAGCACGCGCCGCCACTCCGCCTTGAAGGCGCCGCCGACGCCTCGAGATGTTCCGGCGATCCCGGGTTGCTCGGGAGGCGACGCCGCCTCGAACCGGCCTTGGAGCGTGAGGCTTGCCATCCGCAGCAATGCGAGAACGGCAAAGAGCACAGTCAAGCCCGCGAGCGCCGCGAAGGGAACGGCGGATTCCGAGACCGGCAATCCTCGCGCCGCCTGCCCGAGCAAGACCGCCATATACCAGCGCAGCGGCAGAATCGCGCTCCAGGTTTGAGCAAACGCATTCATGCCGACCGTTGGAAAGCCGACGCCGGCATAGCCGAATGCGGGAGATACGAAGAGACCCGCAAGCCCGAGTCCCGACGCCAGATCGCCGGTCAGAAGCTGCAGCAGGGCCCCGAGCGACAGGTGGGCAACAATCAGCAGAGAGGCGGCGGCTACCATCAACGGCAGGTCTCCCCTGAAGGGGATTTTCAGCACGCCTTCAAGAGAGAGCGCTTCGGCCAGCATGATCAGGAAGAAGATCGCAAACAGCGGCGCGAGCTTGCCGACCAGCGCGACGATCGGATCGCCGCCGGCGCTTTCGAGCCAGGCGCGCGCATCGCGACGGCGGAATTCGGAGCCGACCGAATAACTTGCGGCCAGGGTGATCACTACGTGAATGATCATCGGCAGCAACGCGCGCAGCAGGAACTGCGCGTAGTTTTTCTGCGGATTGACAAGCGCGATGGTCTCTCCGGTCAGCGTTCCGACGGAGACGGCCGCGGGAGCGGCGGCATACGCGGGGGCCACGGCCGAGGCTGCTGCGGAAAGCGTGTCGCTCAGGCCGGAGGATGCAATGCCGGCTGCCGTCAGGAACTGCTGGTTGTAGAAACCTACGACCTGCGGGCGGCGCTCGGCTTTCAGGTCACGTTCGAAATCCGGCGGAATATAGATTGCCGAGATCGCCTTGCCGGACCGAATATCCTGTGCAGCCGTCGTCAGGGTGCCGGAGCGGTCGACGATATGCAGGCTCGGCGACGCCGCAACGTACTCTACCAGGGCACGTGACGTATCCGATCGATCCTCGTCGACAACGCTTACACCAAGCCCGCGGATAACCGGATGGCTGAATACGGTTGTGAGAACCACGAACGCAAACAGCGGCACGACGAAGATCAAAAGGAGTGCCACCCGGTCGTGAAACAGCCATTGGCATTCACGCCGTGCGACCATAAGAAATCCAGGTTGCGCCACCGGCCTCATTGTCTGGAACGCCAGTCGAGATATGCGCTCATCCCCGGTCGCAAGTCCGGCGCCGGCTGAACCGGGTAGGCGCGGATCGAAAATGTCCGCAAGTCGAAGTCGCCTGTAGCGCGTGTGGCGCGCCAACTCGCATATTCGCCCTTGGTCGCAATGAGCCTTACCTCGACCGTGATGCTGCGGTCATCGAGAGCCGGAACGCGAACATTGAATCGATCGCCGACTTTGATGGTTTTCAACAAGTCCTCACGAAGGTCGAAATGGACCCAGACGTCGGCCAGATCAATCAAGGTTATTAGCGGCACCCCCGGGGACACATATTCGCCGGGCTCCACGTTGCGCTGGTAGATCTGCGAGGCAACCGGGGCGTAGACGACCAATTGATCGATGATCGACTGAACGCTCTGGATGTCGGCGTTGGCCTTTTCGACATTGGCCTTGGCAATCGCCCTTTCTTCCTTCGTGTAGCCGTTGACAGCCTGCTCGTAGGCCGAGTTGGCCTGATCGACGGCCCTTTCGTTTTCGTGCAACGAATCCGTCATCTGGTCGAGGCGGGATTGCGGCGAATTTCCCTGCTCGGTCAAAATGCGGGTTCGATCGAAGGTCTTCTGCGCCAGTACGAGAGCTGCCTGCGCGCGTTCCAACTCCGCCTTCCGCGCAGCGATGGTTTCCACGCGTGTCCCGACGAGGACGTTGGCAAGCTGCGCCTGCGCTACGGCCATGGCTGCCTTCATTTGTTCCAGCTTGGCGACAGTCTCCGGATTATCGATGCTGACGAGCACAGCATTTGCGGTAATATTCTGGCCACGCTCGACCGGTATGTCCTTGACCCGTCCATCGACGCGCGCGGCGATGTCCAGCCGCGTTGCATCAGCCTCCCCCTGCACCAGCAGCGGTTCCGGCCGCAACAGGTAGAAAACCGATAGCGCGGCGACGATTGCCACAACGACGCCGACGATTATGGAGGGAGTGCGTCCGGAAGGAGCGCTTGCCACCGTATTCTCCTTCCCACCAGTTTCTGGTGCCTTGGGCGTGCTTTCGATCTGGGTGTTGGGAGCTGGCATATCCATGCTCTCGAAACTCTGGACAATCCACGGCTCAAATGGATTGTAAGAACCTGCTACGACTAGGATGTGACGTTCAATTTATTTGGAAGGCGAAGGAGTAGCGTCCGCGGGATTGTGTTGGGGAGTCTGTCCCCCGTGAGCAGGAATAGCCGGGCGCGACGTCAAACCAAGACAACTCCAAGCAGCTTCATTCAATCAGATCTCTCGTAGGCGCGTAATCTTCGGCCAGGTTCGTCGCAGTGAGGTTCGGGCCAATGGAGCCTGTGACGCTCCTCTGCATTTTTTCGCAGCCGGGTCCGCCACATGTTGAACAGACGAAAATTGATCTTTGGCCTCGCGCCAGCTGCCGTTCTGCCAACGGTTTCCACAACGTCGCCCGCGGCGGTGAACGAAACCAAGAGCGCGGATTTCGTGCCTTCGTTCTTCGCTCCGGACGAGTGGAGATTCATGAATGCAGCGGTGGCCCGGCTCATTCCAAGCGATGGAAATGGCCCAGGCGGCATCGAGACCGGCGTGCCGGAGTTCATCGACCGACAAATGGAGGCACCTTACGGCCACGGCGCATATTTCTACATGCCGGGGCCATTCCATCCCGATGCGGCTCCGACGCTGGGATATCAGCTCCAATACGCTCCTCGCGAGATCTACCGCGTCGGTATTGCTGACGCGAACAAGAGCAGCGTTGGCAGCAGTGGAAAGTCCTTTGCCGACCTGCCGCCGAATCAGCAGGACGAATTTCTGGAGCAGATGGAAAAAGGCAAAATCTCTTTTGAGAGGATCCCGGCGGCGAGTTTCTTCGCCCAACTGCTTGAAAATGCGCGTGAAGGATATCTCGCCGACCCGATGTACGGCGGAAACCGTGGCATGGCCGCGTGGAAATGGATCGGATTTCCGGGAGCCCGTGCCGACTTCACCGACTGGATCAACAGACCGGGATCACCTTACCCGCTCGGCCCCGTGGCTATCCAGGGCACGAGGCGCTGATGGCAAAGCGAGCGCGACCTGTCGATGCGGTCATCATTGGTTACGGCTGGACCGGCGCCATCATGGCCAAAACGTTGACAGACGCCGGTCTTTCCGTCGTCGCGCTGGAACGAGGGCCGGCCCGCGACACGTCGCCCGACTTCGAATACCCGAAGATCGTCGATGAGCTCAAACATGCCATCCGCGGTGAGTTATGGCAGCCGCTCGCGAAGGAGACCGTTACGGTTCGGCATGGCACGAACGATGTCGCCGTTCCATATCGTCGTTACGGGTCGTTTGTCCTCGGCAACGGCGTCGGCGGCGCCGGCGTACACTGGAATGGTCAATTGTGGCGCGCCTCGCCCGAGGATCTTCGGCTCAGAAGCCGTCTCGAAGAACGTTACGGTAAGGATGTCATTCCCGAAGAGATGACGATCCAGGACTATCCCGTATCGTTCGAAGAGCTTGAGCCACATTTCGATCATTTCGAAAAAGTATGCGGCGTCTCCGGAGTCGCCGGCAACTTACGCGGAGAGATCAAGCCCGGAGGTAATCCTTTCGAAGGCCGACGGAGCGACGAATTTCCGACGCCTCCACTACCGTCGATCGAAGCGGCCCGCCGCTTCGGAATCGCCGCGGCCGAGCTTGGCTACAAATCGTTCCCGACGCCGGCCGCCAACAGCTCGATTCCCTTCACAAATCCGTATGGCGTTCGTTTAGGTCCCTGCAATCTTTGCGGGTTCTGCGAGCGCTTCGGCTGCTTCCTTTACTCCAAGGCGTCGCCCCAGACCACGATCCTGCCGATCCTTGCGGAGCGGTCTATTCTCGAGGTCAGGACGAACGCTTATGTAACCCGTATCCTCCGCGACGGCACCGGCAAGAAAGCTACGGGTGTCCTCTACATCGATGGCGAGGGACAAGAAGTAGAACAGCCGGCGGACCTCGTAATCCTGAGCGCCTTCCAGATGCACAATGTTCGTCTGCTTCTGCTCTCAGGCATCGGCGAACCCTACGACCCATCGACGGGCAAAGGCGTCGTTGGAAAGAACTACGCTTACCAGATGTGCAGTGAAACGGCCGTTTACTTCGGCGAAGACGTGGAGATTAATCCTTTCATTGGGGCCGGCGCTGCGGGCCAACGCGTCATCGATGAGTTCAATTCCGATCATTTCGACCACGGCGGCCTGGGTTTCGTCGGAGGCTCGCTGATCTACGCCGGCGCCACCGGCGGCCGCCCGATAGATCAGATGATGATTCCGCCTGACGCACCGCGATGGGGGTCCGGGTGGAAATCAGCGATACGTAAACATTACCGTCATTCGGCGCCGCTCGGGACGCAAGGCTCGGTCATGTCCTATCGCGATAGCTACCTGTCGCTTGACCCAACCTACAAGGACTCTCACGGCCTGCCGTTACTCCGTCTGACTTTCGATTGGCACGATAACGAATACAAGATGGCGGCCTACTGCGCCGCAAAGATGGAAGAGATCGTTCGAGTCATGAAACCCGAGAAGTACGCGACGATAAGCTTCAAACCCGGAAATCACTACGATGTGCGTATCTATCAGTCCACGCACACGACAGGCGGCGCGATCATGGGCTCGAACCCGCGGGACAGTGTCATCAACCGATATTCCCAGAGTTGGGATGTATCCAACCTGTTCGTCTACGGTGCATCCGCCTTCCCGCAGAACATCGGCTACAACCCGACAGGTCTTCTCGCCGGTCTTGCCTATTTTTCGGCAGCGGCGATCCGGGACAGTTATCTCAAATCGCCAGGACCCCTGGTTCCGTCATGAGCTGGAGACTTCTCGGCAAGATCGTCTTGGTCGGCGGCGTCGCCGGATTTTTCGGCGTCATTGCGATATCGACTATCCTGGACAAAGCGGCTGGCGAAAAATCTCTCACCGCGCCGGACGCATCACCATCACTCATCTCACGTGGCGAATATCTTGCCAGGCTCGGCGATTGCGCGGCTTGCCACACAGTCCCCGGGCGCCCGCCCTTCACGGGCGGATTGCGGATGGGCACGCCGATCGGCGCGATCTACACGACTAACATTACACCTGACCCAACATACGGTATCGGCAGTTTCACGCTGACCGACTTCGACCGCGCGTTGCGTTTCGGCGTTTCCAAGGGGCACACGCTCTATCCGGCAATGCCCTATCCTTCTTATGCAAACACGAGGCCGGAAGATGTGGCGGCGCTCTATGCCTACTTCAAATCCGGCGTTACCCCTTCGGCGACGGCGAACATCGCGAATGAGATTCCGTTTCCGCTATCGATGCGTTGGCCGCTGACGTTCTGGCGGCTGTTTTTTTCGCCCACGCCCGCGCCGTTCGAGCCCGGCAGCCTCGATCCGGTCGAGGCGCGCGGAGCCTATTTCGTAGACGGTCTCGGACATTGCGGGGAGTGCCATACGCCGCGCGCTCTGACGATGCAGGTTCGTGCCCAGACTCGAACTGACGGGGCTGCCTACCTTTCCGGCGCGGTGATCGAGAATTACTTTGCACCCAGTCTGCGGACCGGCGGACACGGCTCACTGGCCGACTGGAGCATCGAGGACGTCGCTGATTTTCTCAAGACCGGCGCCAATGACCACGGCATCGCGTTCGGCTCCATGACGGACGTCATCGTCCACAGCACGCGATTCATGACCGACGACGATGCGCTTGCCGCGGCCAAGTACCTCAAATCGATCGCCGACAATACTACGCAGACTTTCATGTACGACGAGGCGGCTCACCACGCCTTACAAAAGGGTGACACCGGCAAACCAGGCGCCCTCCTCTACCTCGACAATTGCGCCGCCTGCCATCGGCCCGACGGGCTGGGATACAAGCGCGTCTTTCCGCAACTGGCCGGAAATCCAGTAGTGATGGCTCCCGAGGCGATATCGCTGGCTACGATCGTTCTCGAGGGCTCGCTCACGCCAAAGACGAGCGCCACGCCGGCGCAATTCGCGATGCCTTCCTTCGCGTGGCGGCTAAACGACCAGGAGGTTGCGGACATCGTCAACTTCATCCGCAGCAGCTGGGGCAATCGCAGCGCGCCGATAGACGCTCGCGATGTCGCGAAGCTGCGAAAGTCGGCCCGATCCAACTGAAGCAGGCAACGGATCGCAACATGATCAAGACGAATTTATAGCGCTGAGGCTCGTGTCAGCAGACCACAAGGAGAAACCCGTGCGCATTGTCCATTTCAAGAAGGGAAGCGTCCGCGGAATCGCGGCGGATGACGGCTCGGGCTGGCATGGCCTTACGGAGAGCGAAAGCGGATTTCCAGGCACGCTTCCTGATCTGATTGCGCAAGGTGCAGATCTGTTGCGCGCTGGCAGAGACCTTCTTCGCACGCACGCAATCGACCTGAATGCAGTCCGGATACTACCTCCGGTGCCCAAGCCACCTAAAATCCTCTGTGTAGGTCTGAACTACGATGATCACCTCGAGGAAAGCGGGCTCAAGAAGCCGGTCCATCCCGAAATTTTCGCACGGTTCGCGACGAGTTTGATCGCTCACGGTGAACCGATCCGCTGGCCACGAGAATCGTCCATGCTGGATTATGAGGCGGAGCTCGCCGTGGTGATCGGCCGGGAGGGCCGCCGCATCAGCCGCGACAAAGCCCTCGATCACATTGCAGGCTACTCGCTGTTCAACGACGCGACGATTCGCGATTTTCAACTGCGCACGCCGCAATGGACGATGGGCAAGAATTTCGATGGCACAGGATCGTTCGGCCCCTGGCTAGTGACGCCGGATGCCTTGCCACCGGGGGCTCACGGGTTGCGCATTCAAGGCCGTTTGAATAGCCGAGTTATGCAGGATACGTCTACCGATCGGCTCATCTTCAACGTCGCTACCTTGGTCGAATTGATCAGCGTCGCGATCAGCCTGGAACCAGGCGATGTGATCATCACCGGAACGCCCGGTGGCGTTGGAGCGGCGCGCAAGCCACCAGTTTACATGCAGCCGGGCGATGTCTTCGAAGTGGAGATCGAGGGGATAGGTGTCTTGAGCAACCCTGTCCAGCGCGAGTCATGAGGCGGGGCCACGGATCATGCAGCAACGGGGTCTTGCGATCCCTGAAATGGAGCTACGCCGATGGGATATTCTGACTATAAATGCTTCCGGTTCGAGTTCGATTCCGGAGTCGCATTCGTCAGCATCAATCACCCGCCCATCAATCTTCTTGATGAAGTTCTGTCGGCCGAGTTCGACAGACTCGGCAAGGAACTCGAGACCGACGAGACCGTCCGTGTTGTGGTCTTGCAGAGTGCGCTTCCCGATTTCTTTATAGCTCACTCCGGATTGGGCCGAGTTGGAGCCGCCTCCAAGACGGTCTCCCATACGCGCAGCTTTCGTCTTACGCAGATGATCGGCGAGCGGTTCAGAAACATGCCCAAGGTGACCATTGCCAAGATCGAGGGGCGAGCCCGGGGCGGAGGGAATGAGATCGCGCTGGCCATGGACTTGTGTTTTGCCGCCGTGGGCAAGGCGATCTTCAGCCAGCCGGAGGTCGCGGTTGGGCTTGTCCCGGGCGGCGGCTCCACGCAAAGATTGCCACGGCTCATCGGGCGAGGACGCGCCCTTGAAGTGCTCTTGGGTTGCGATGATTTCCCCGCAGAACTGGCGGAACGTTACGGTTATATCAATCGAGCGTTGCCAGCGGACGAACTGACGCCCTTTGTCGAGAGACTGGCCCACCGCATCGCCTCGTTTCCTGCGCATACCGTCGCTCACGTCAAGGCGGCCGTCGATCAGGGAGCGTTCGGCTCCTTGGCGGAGGGGCTTCTGGTAGAAGCTCGTGAGTCCGATTTGAGTGTCGCCAGCGAGGTGACGCAGGCGCGCGTGGCGGAAGCTTTGAAGGTCGGCGCCGAAACTTACGAGGGCGAGTTGGAGATGGGTTTTATATCGAGGCTCCCCCCGTAAGATAACCTGCGACTGAGGTATCAGGCCCGGCCGATGCGCGGACCAAGGACTTCGCGCCTACTTCTCGTGCCCGACCTCCGGCATGATCACCCCGTTCTCCATCGCCTGGCTTGCAGGGACTTCCTGCAGCGCTATGGAAAGGTCGCGATCGGATACCCCCGTCTTGTCCTTGAACATGTTCCAGAGCGATTGAACGAGCCGGGATTTTTCTTCCGACGTATGGCCCGCGCGGATTACGCCCACGATCGAACTGACCGGCGAGCGTTCCGTGGCGACATAGGCATGACTTCGAGGATAGGTCGGAAAAATCGAATGGACGAAATGCGCAGGCACGTGCATTGCCGCCGTATGGATCCGAACGAGCTCAGCCGCTATCGCGTCTCGTTGTTGGGCTGAAAGCAATCCATCCGGCGTCGTGACCGTATAAAGCGGCATGCTGCTCAATTCCTTTCTTATGTGACCCTTTTGCCGACACGGCAGAGCGCATCCGTCATTTTCGGAAGAGCCCACAGCCGCGCCGAGATCGCGTCCGGCACGACCAGTCAGATGTTTTCTTTGATCATTTCGATCAGATCGTGAGCCTGTCCGCCGAGCACGGCTCGCGCGGAATAGAGGACCATCCCGTAGGCCGGGCCAAACTCGATCATCGGCGGCATCACCAGCGTCATGGGCTCGACGTTCACATCGAGCAAAGCGGGCCCCGGCTGAGCGAGCCACTCACCGACGGCTGCCTCGAGTTCGTCCGCCTTGGCGACGGTGCGGCCCCATAGGCCCATTGCCTTTGCGACCGCGCCGAAATCCGGATTTTGCAGATGGGTATAGAGCGGCAACAGCCCTTCCGACTTCTGCTCGATATCGATGAAGCCCAGCTTTCCATTGTTGAACACCGCCACCTTGATCGGCAGCTTGTGCTGGACCGCGGTCATCAGATCGCCGATCAACATTCCGATCCCGCCATCGCCCGAGAGCGAGATAACCTGACGGCCAGGCTGAGCCTTTTGCAGACCGAGCGCAGTCGGCATGGCGGCCGCCATGGTTCCGTGCAAGAGGCTGGCATAGAAGCGCCGCTTGGCGGTGGCCTTGAAATAACGGTGCATCCAGACGGTCGCCGTTCCGTCGTCTCCGGCAACGAGAGCATCGTCCGCCGCCATGCGATCGATGACCTCAGTCAGGTAGATCCCGGAAATAGTATTGCGCCGCTTGGGCTCGGCCTTCTCGATCTGGTGCTCCATGAGGTCGCGGTAGCGCTGGACGAAGTGATCGCGGAAACTAGTGTCTGTTTTTTTGTGCAGCCGGGGGATCAATGCTTCGAGAGTAGCCTTGATGTCGCCGACCACACCCCGGGTTATCGGATGGCGGCGGCCCAGATGAGTCGGATCGATGTCGATCTGCACGATCTTCGCGTGGTCCGGGTAGAATTGCCGCCAGGCGAAATTCGCTCCAAGCAGCAGCAGGGTGTCGCATTCCCGAACGGCATGATAGGCCGCCTCGTTTCCGATAAGTCCGGTCATACCGACATTGTAAGGATTGTCGTAAGAGAGGGAGTCCTTGGCGCGGCTAGTATGGGCGATCGGCGCCTTGAGGATCTCGGCCGCACGAAGAATCTCGTCATGCGCGCCACGGCAACCTGCCCCGCCATAGATGGCGACCTTCTCGCCGGTGTTGATGATGGCCGCGATCTCATCCAGATCGGCATCGTTGGGGCGTATGATCGGACGGCTGGTATGTACCGCGTACGGCACATCGTCTTTGACGTCGGAATGCGAGATGTCGACCGGAACGATCAGGACGGCCACTCCGCTCTTCGCGATTGCCGTTTGGCAGGCCATGACGGTCTTGCGGCGCGCCTGTTCGGGGGTCAGGATCATGTCGCAATAGACGCTGATGCTCCCATATATCGCCTTGAAATCAACCTCCTGCGGAAACTCGAATCCCAATTCGTCGCGAACGATCTGGCTCGCGATCAAAATGACAGGCGCGCGATTGCGGTTCGCCTCGACGATGCCATTGATGAAATGCAGACTGCCGGGACCGCAGCTTCCGGCGCACGCAGTGAGGTTGCCGGTTATCAAGGCCTCGCCATGGGCAGCGAAGGCGCCAGCCTCTTCGTGGCGCATGCTCACCCACTCGATCCCGCTTTTGGAGATGCTGTGGGCGATCAGATTGAGAGTATCGCCCACGACGCCGTAACAATGCTTGACCCCCGCACTCTGTAGCGTCTCAACGATGATCTCTGCGACCTTCTTGCTCATGGCGGTCACCCTTTTGTACTTTGCCGCAACATGCGCCCCGCCGTGAAAGCGTGCTTGTAGAGGAATGCGACGATTTGTATGCGGTTGCGCAGACACCGCGCAGTCGTTGCAGGTGCGCTGTCCTAGCCAAGGGGCTCTATATCGGATTGGAGCCGATCGAGGATTTTCCGGGCTCGCTCGTGAGCGGGAGATACCATTCCAGCCGGCATTCGATCAAACGCATCGTTAAGATGGTTACGGGCTTCTGAGGCACGATCCTGCTTTGATAGCAGCTCAGCAAGATCCGTAGCGGCGTACAATTCAAACAGATTTGCGGACTGGCGCTTGGCCCAGTCGATTGCCGATAGCAGGCTTTCTTCGGCTTCGACAGAATCCTCGGCCGATCGCGACGCCAGGACGAGCCCTTTCGTTCTAAACAAAGCGGACATGTACAAGAATTTTCCGCCGCGATGCTGCGCATCTATGGCGTTCATAACCATCGTCAGAGCCTCCTGGTGCTCGCCAACCTCGGTGAGACCCGCAGCTAGGTCGCAGACAAAGTCCATGCTGAGCATTTCATGGCGCTGGGCGTGAAGGTCTTCCAGAGCTCTTTTCAGCATCGGAATCCCCTCGCGGAGATTATTTTGGAGGATCAACCACCGGCCTCTTAGACCCGTCGCCACGGCGCGGTATGGCTTCAGCGAATAGGCTGATGAGAGTTCAGTCAGCCGCGTGATGTATTGATCCGATCGGCGAAAGTCCGCCATCGTCAAATACACCGGAAGAACCAGGCTAAGAGATTGACAAAGCGTGGCGGTATGACCAGATTTTTCCGCTTCTTCTACGGCACGCTTTGCGTGGTCAAGTGACTGATCTACCAGTCCTCTGTACAGCAGACACCGAGCCATTCCGACAAGTAAGAGACTGCTGTGATAAAATAGGTGTTGCCCCAAGCGGAAGCGCCAGCCCAAGGCAGAGTGGTTGAGCCCCGTTTCGAAATGCTTAAACGCAACGAGGTGATTTCCAGCCAGATGATGAGCGGCGCCCAACATCAATTCGGCGAGCGCTATATCGTCGTGATCCCCGGTTCTTAGGGCCACCTCTTTGCTTCGAGAGGCGATATCGAGCGCAGCATTGATGTCGATATTCCAACGGTAGTACGTGAAGAGCCCGCTCAGAAGCCGCAACTCGTAAGCAGCGTCTCCATGCAGGTCCGCGGCGTCGAGTGCTCGAGCGAATGTTTTGTGAATCAGCTCGCTGCTCCCTTCGGCGTGCAACAGGGCGAAGGATAGTGACGTAGAGATTTCTAAATCCCGACGAGAATCTTTGCGCTGATCTCCGAGACGAGTGATTGCGCGCTCCGCCCAGACTCGACATTCGGTCAACAGCGAAAGTTCGAGAAACAGTTGCGTTGAAGCGGCCGCAAGCCTAGTCGCGATCTCGTCGTTGCCGTGCGCTCCAAAGCTCCATTCCAGCGCCGATCGAACATTGCTGAGTTGCGAGGAATAGACCGCAACTCTTTCGGCCCTTGGCCGAGCCGATCGTATCTCTTTCTGCGAGTTGAGCTGTTGGATCACGTATTCCGCGTGCCGAAGTGAGATGGGATCGAGCTCACCATGCTCTTCCAGTTTTTCGAGCGCATACGCCCGCGTCGTCTCCAGCAATCGGTATTGTGGCTCGCCCAGGTCAAACCGGGTCGCAATCAACGACTTTTCGATCAGACCGGCGATGGCGTCAAAGATCACTCCATCGTCCGAGCTTGGGTCGCCAGCGACATGTCTCGCTCCTTCCAGGCTGAATTGGGCGGCAAACCGGGCAATTCGTCTGAGGACAATTCTCTCCATACCCGACAGCAGATCGTAGCTCCAATCCAGCGTCGCCTTCAGCGTCTGATGCCTGGGGATCGCTGTGCGATGGCCACGCTTCAGCCACTCCAGCCGGGACGCCAAATCTGCAAGAGTGCTCCTCATGCCCAACGCAGCTACTGGGCCGGCGGCCAGTTCAATGGCCAACGGTAGTCCGTCCAGCCTTCGGCACATATCGGCGACAAACGGCGCCTCTCGGTCTGTGAGAACGAAACTGCCACCTCTGGCCGCGACGCGCTCGACGAAGAGCTGCACGGCGGGATACCGGGCCACGACATCCGCCGTTTGCTCCGATTCGGTCGGCGGAAAATCTAGCGGTTCGACGCGACAGCAATGCTCTCCTTCCACCTTCAGCAATTCACGACTCGTGGCGAGAAGATGAACTTGTCCAGCTTCCTGAAAGAGCTGCTCGGCGATCGACGCGGCTGCCTGTATCACGTGCTCGCAATTATCGAGGATAATAAGAAGTTTTCTCGAGCGGATGAGATCGACGAGCTCCTTGCTCGTTTCGCTCGATGTCGCAAGCCCCACGGACGTCCCGATGGCCCGAACGACAAGATGCGGATCGGCAAGGCTTCCCAGGTCGACGAAATAGACCGCTCCGCCGAACTCAGCGGCAAGGGCGTGGCCGGCAGCCACAGCAATGGTGGTCTTCCCGATGCCGCCCGGGCCAAGCAGGGTGACGAACCGCTGTTTGCGAAGGCTCTCTTGAACGTCGCTCAGGATGAGGTCGCGCCCGACCATCCTGCGGGCGCGCGCGGGTAAGTTGCCTTCGTACTGCTGGCGTGGACTATTGGTTTTGTGGTCGTCGGATCCGTCGACAGAGCCGACAAACGAATAGCCTCTGCCCTGGACGTTCGCGATGTATCGGTTTCCGAATTTGCCGTCCCCGAGCGCTTTTCGGATCGCGGCGATATGGACGCGGAGGCTCCCCTCCTCGACCACAACGTCCGGCCAGACGTGATCGATGAGCTCTTTCTTTGTAACGACTTCGCCGGGACGCTCGGTGAGATAGATCAAAATATCGAGCGCCCGGCTGCCCAGGGGAAGCATGGCGCCATCGCGCTGAAGGACTCTCTCGCCACTCGAAAGCTCAAAAGGGCCGAACTTCAGTTTTCTGTGAATGTCATCGCCAGTCATGGCTTCCAACGCGGATCTCTTGTGTCCCGCAAATACCCACACAGTCGGGATGCAACCGAAGTTCGCGCCCACCGGTCGATATTGGCCTGTTGTTGTTCTCTTGTGCAACTGCACCACCAGGGCTCGGCAGCCCATGGTGGCTGCCCCCTCGAGCTTGTCTCCGGCGAGACCAACCCTTCCCTCTCGCGAACTGTGATCGTACACTTGCGCCATTGAGGGTATCCCCCGGATGGGGGGAAGACCGACACACGAAGGGGGTCCCCTTGATCGAAGCCAGCTCGAGCCACAACGTGATGGGAGCTGGAATAGGCGCTTTCGCCGGCGAAGGACGATTGCCGTTCCTGGCGACGAAGATCGTGCCGGCGCGACCCGGCGGGCTGGTTGCCCGTCCGCGGCTACTGGCGATGCTATCCGGGCTCCCGGCCAAGCAACTTGGGGTCATCAAGGCGCCGGCGGGATTCGGCAAAACCTCGCTCGCGGCTGCCTGGGCCGAACAGCTGGAGCAAAAGGGCTGTGCCGTTGCATGGCTCACCATCAACTCGGACGACGACGAAGCCACACGGTTTCTGTTCTATTTATCGCAGGCCGTGCATCGCGCCTGTCCGGACGTCGGCGCCGCGGCGATCGAGTTGATCCTGGAGAATAATCTGATCGACCCGCCAGCGGTTTTATCAAGTTTGATCAACGACCTGACCGAGGTGGAAGAGGACGTATACTTCTTTTTTGAGGACTATCACTGGCTCAGCGCCGCCCGCATTCATCAAACGGTCGCATATTTTCTGAAGCACGCGCCTTCCCACTGTCATGTGGTGCTGACGACGCGTACAGAACCGCCACTGCCGCTCGCGACCTTGCGCGCCCAGAATCAACTGATCGAAATCGACGCCGCAGCCCTGCGGTTTGATATGCAAGAAACGGTCGCATTTCTCGATCGCACCAGACCCGGGGTACTAGAGCTCCCCGAGGTCCAGCTCTTGCAGCGCAAGACCGAAGGTTGGCCGGCCGCCTTGCGAATTATCGTGTCCATGGCGACGCAGTCGGGGCCTGACTTGAAGGACTACGTACACAGTCTCTCGGGTTCACAGCGACCGATCGCGGCCTATCTGTCGGAGATGCTTGATGCACTGCCGGCCGAATTGGTCGACTTCATGCTGCGAACGGCCATTCTTGATCGGCTCTCGGGTCCACTATGCGAGGCCGTAACCGGCGCGAGTTCGAGCCGCGCGATCCTGGCCGCGCTTGCGCAGCGCCAGATGCTGCTCACACCACTCGGCAATGACGGTGTTTGGCATCGTCCTCATACACTGCTCGCCGAGTACTTGAGACAGCGGCTGGAAGCGGACAGCGATATCGAAATTCCCGAGCTGCACCGGCGCGCCTCCCTTTGGTACGCCTCGCAGGAATTATGGACCGAAGCAGTTCAGCACGCGATCGCGGCCGGCGATTCGGATCGCGCGATCGGCTGGATCAAGAATTGCGCGATGGCCTTAATCACGAGGGGCGATCTGTTCACGCTGCTTGAATGGCAGCGTCTGTTTCCCGGCGAACTCATGCGAGGCCAACCCGAGGTGAGAATGGCGATCGCCTGGGGGCTCGCGCTGGCGTTGCGCTTTGAAGAGGCCCTGCAACTCGCAACCGAAATTCAGGAAGACGTCGGCGCAAAGGATCCACGGCGAGGTGACCTGCTGTCGGAATGCAAGGCGATTCGCGCCCTCACCATCGCGCTTATGGATGACACCGAACGCGCGCTGCCTCTGGCGCAGGACTGCGTGAATAACTCTTCCGATCCGTGGACTGCGAACGTCGCCTCGAATGTCGTCCGCTATTGCCATATGAAAGCGGGAGACCTGAAACAATTCCATGCTACACCATGGATCCCATATTCGGTCGAAGAGGATCGCAGGAACGCATTTGCGTCAGTATACCGGCGCTGCCTTCAAGGGCTTGTTGAGGAGCGGCAGCTACGGGTCGCGGCGGCGGATGCGCAGTATCGCGAGGGCCTGCGGATCGCCGAACAAGGCGTCGGACCGAATTCGGTTGCCGCGGCTTTGCCGGCAAGTCTGATCGCGAGAATAAGATACGAGGGCGGTCAGATTGATGAGGCGGAGAGCTGGATTATCGACCGGGTGCCGCTGATCATCTCCGGCACGATGCAGGAATGCGTGTTAAGCGCGTATTTTGTCCTCGCCAGGGTCGCTGCTGCCCGGATGAACTTCGAGCGAGCCCGCACGGTGCTGGAGCAAGCGGAAAATCAGGGGGTTGCACGCGGCTGGGGCAGGCTCTCAGCCAGCGCAATAGCAGAGCAAGTGCGGCTTCACCTCAACGACGGCCGCATCGATGAGGCCGCCGCCTGTGTCGATCGGCTGGAGCGTCTTGCGCGAAAGTACGCGGCAGTGAGGCCTTGCGCCTGGTCGGAAATTGAATGGTATCACAAGCTGTCGCGCGCCCAGTTATTGGGGAAACAGGACCGTCCTGACGACGCCATCTCGATCCTGAAAGTTCTGCAACACGAAACCGAAGCGGCGCAGCATCGTTACTTCCTGATCCGGAGCGCGATTCATCTTTCGGTAGTTCAGCTCAATGCAGGCAAGGCCGCGGAGGCTGTGAGTCGCTTTCGCCGCGTTCTGAGCGCATGCGCATCAGGCGGCATTTACCAGACCATTCTGGACGAGGGACCAATCATTGACCCAATTCTCCGGACGACCCAGGTCACCGGAAATCTTGGCGCGGATCTGATGTCCTACATCGACAGGCTCATGACAGGCGTCGAGCGCGCGCGACGGGATCGACTTGCACCGGCTTCCAGACCACAGCTTCTCGGCGCATTGAGTCCCCGTGAAACCGACATTCTGCAACTAATCGCGCATGGATTATCAAACAAGGAGGCCGCCCGGCGCCTCGACATTGGTCCAGAGACGGTTAAATCGCATCTCAAGAGCGTCTTCACCAAACTCGGTGTCGAAAGGCGCTCACAGGCGGTTTCGCGCGCGCAGACCCTCGGTCTCGTCATTACGGAATGAGCCCAACGCTGCTAGTTTGGCGCAGCAATCGAAACGTCAACTGATAAAAATCTATCGGTGCGCGATCCCGATGGCATGATAGCGTCGCTACGAGCCGTCCAGCACGCGAGCAGCCAGTCTCAGGTCGAACGTGTCAGATCCCTCGCGGAATTTCGCGAGAGCGGCTCGCAGGATCAACTTCGCCTCTTCTCTTCCAGCATCTGACGTCTCGGCGATGGCGAGAACTCGTCGCGGCTCTCAACGTCCACGATAAGCTTCCTCGCCTGTCCGACATCTCGATCGCACGGAAAAAATACCCTTTGCAGACGTCCAACCCTTCGGTGCTGCGCAAGGCCAGTTCGCCTCTGATCCGAAGCAACTCGGGGACAAAAAGCTGGTTCTCGTCATCGATGTCGATTTTTGCGCGCTCGAAGACAATAACCGCCTGCCGGGTGTTGCCAAGAACCGCCAAACACCGCGCAAACTCTGCTTGCAAGATCGCATGGAAAACACCGTAGCGCGCCGCAGCCAGCTTCTCCAATCCCGAATAAAGCAAATCGGTGGCAGCTTCGACCGTGCCTTGCCTGAGCCTACCAAACGCCTGCATCGCGAGGCCGAAGCCGTAATAGCTATCCACCGCGTGTTTTCCGGCGTGCTCTACAAGCTCGTTGGCAAGAGCATCGGTTTCGCCGCCCTCCGGATTTGTCAGGTACGCAGTGAAGGCCGTCCAGGCGAGTGCAACGCAGAGCGGCACGGCCTGATCAAGTTGGCGAGCCTCGGCGATCGCCATCCGGCCAAGCCGCTGCGCCTGACCGGGTGCCCCACGTAACCAAACCAGATTCGCCAAAACGGCCAATGCATCCGTTTTTCGATCGTAGCCAAATTGCTCGATGATCGCTTGCCGCGCGGCTTCGACATCGTGATGCAGCGAGGCCTCAAGCATACTTTCGGCCTGCGATAATCGCCCGGTGTGGTGGTAAGTAACCCCCCGCATATAGCTCGCGGTCGCGATAGCACCGCGATCGCCGGACGCCTCGGCGACCTCACCGCAGCGCTCCGCCAATTCGATCGCTTCAGCGTAGCGCGGCAGCCTGATCCTGTGAGCCCAAAGGACAAGCAGAGAGGCCAGGTGATATTCGACATCTCCGAGCTCCTCGGCGAGAAGCCTCGCCTTAGCCCAGCCGGCATATGACTCCTCGGTCATGCCAAGCGTAAACATCATGCTGCTGGCGAGCGCAGATTGAATGATCATCTCCTGCCGCGAACCCGAATTCATGACGTCGAGGCAGCTAATGGCCTTTGCCATCCACTGCCGGCATTCGGTCAGAAAGGCCATCCCAGTCCAAGTGCTCGCCGAAGCAGCCGCGAGATCGACGCCAACTTTCGGATCGCCCTCGCTGGAAAATGCCCAGTTTATGGCAGCCCTGAGATTGCCGATCTCAACCCCAAGCGCTTTTGGCCAGCTTGACACGTCTATCGAGGCTCCCTGTCTGAACAGGTCGCTGAAATAAAGAGCATGACGGCGGCGGAACAAGCCTTGTTCGCCCGCTTCGACCAGCCGATGTGCAGCAAAGGCTCGGGTGGTGTCGAGCAGGCGCAGTCGTGCGTTAGGCCCGTAGACCGCAATCATCGATTTCGATCGCAGTTCCCAAAGACAGTCGGCCACTTTTGCTTCGTCGACCGAATCGTCGGCAACGACAGCGATCGCTGCCTCGAAGGTGAATCCGCTCGAGAATACGCTCAGCCTGTTGAGAACGCGCCTTTGCTCTTTGTCGAGAAGATCGTAGCTCCATTCCAACGCCGCGTTCAGCGTCTGATGCCTCGGCATCGCGGTCCGGCGTCCGGCCCACGACAGATTCAGGTGATCGTCGAGTAGACTTGCAGTCTTGTCGAGGCCATAGACATCCACCCTGCCTGCTGCCAGTTCGATTGCCAAGGCAATGCCGTCCAGCCGCCGGCAGATTCCAGCAGCAATCGGCGCATCCTGATCGTGCAGGTCGAAATGCCGCTGCAAGGCCTTGACGCGATCAACCAGCAATTGGACGGCAGGGTATTTCAGGGCATCCGATGCCAGGATGGTGTGATCTTCCGGAGGGTACGCAAGCGCGGCGAGTTCGTGAACGTTTTCCCCCTCGGCGCGCAGTGCTTCCCGGCTGGTCGCGAGCAGGTACAGAGTTGGCACATGGCCGAACAGCTTTTCCGCGAGAGCGGAAGCGCCATCAATGAGATGTTCGCAACTGTCGAGCACAAGGAGCTTCGGAGTTCCAGCCAAACGGTCGATCAAGAGCGGAAGTACGTCGGCCGTTTGGATCGCAAGCCCGAATGCACTCGCCACGGCGGGTGCGACCAAAGATGCGTCATCGAGCGGACTGAGGTCCACGAACCGAACTTCACCGTCGAAGATTGAGCGCATCTCATGAGCGACCGCCACTGCCACGGTCGTCTTCCCGATGCCTCCGGGCCCGACAATCGTAACGAACTTCTGCTCAGCAAGCTTCGCCTTTATCGTTGCGACGGTCTCCGTTCGACCGACCATGCGCTCCAGATGAGCGGGCAGCCACGCGTGACGCGCCGGCTCGAGTTCTCTAGCCTGCAGAAAAGACGTAGCGATCGGAACAATGAAGCTGTAGCCGCGGCCCGGCACGTTTGCGATATACCGTCTGTTGGGATCGCCTTGAGCGAGCGCTTTTCGCAAAGCAGAAACGTGGACCCGAAGGCTGACTTCGTCGGCCCTTTGGTTAGGCCAGACCCGCTCGAGCAAATCGCGCTTGCCGACAACCATGCTTGGCTGTTCGACCAGAGAAATGAGGATGTCCATGGCACGCGCGCCGAGGGGTACGGTCTGCGTGCCGTTCGTCAGGCGCCTGCTGTCAATCGAAAGCTCGAACGGGCCGAAGCTCAGAACTTTCCGATTCTCCTCACCCATGGGATATTTCTGGCCGATGCTGGCTTTCCGGGTTTAATCCATCTTATTGCATCTCGCGCTCGCGTCGCCAATTGGCCGGGCTTTGGCCAAAGGCTTGCCTGAACAACTTGCAAAGGTGCGCCTGATCCGAAAATCCCGCGTTCAGGGCTATTTCGCTGAGCGAAGCCGACGTGGTCACCATGAGGCTGCAAGCCTTCTCCAGGCGTCTCTTGACCACGTAAGCGTGCGGCGGTTCGCCGAATGTCAGCTTGAACGAGCGAGAAAAGTGAGCCGGGCTTCGCCGCGCAACCGCGCTCAGATCCCGGGTATGAATCGTGCGATGCAGATTCTTGTCGATGAAGACACGCACCCGGGCGATCTGCCAGCCCGTCAGGCCGGCCGCGCCCGACTGTTTCGCGCCCGAATGGCGTTCGATCTCGGATTGCAGGATGGTCGAAGCAGCGGCAAGCGATGCCTTCGCCGCCTCGCGATCATGTTCCAGCTCACGCCGCGCCACTTCAAGGAGTTGCGCCAGGCTGTTGGCCAAATAGCCGAACGGCAATCCGCTCGAAGAGATATCCGGTATCGCTTGAGGTTCGTCCATGCCGCATCCTCCTGCTCGAGCAAGAGGATGCCCCAGACTGCCCGTTATGGCTTGTTAAGTTGTGTTCTGAATTATTAATTGGAGTGAAAATAATAGCAAAACGATAGCATTTTCATGTCCTTACGAGGACAGCCTCATACCGCTGCCCCGTATTTGAAGCGAACGCACGCACAGCAAGGGCGCCATCCATAAAACCGGAATGCGCACGTAAATGGCTTCGTCCGCGCGGGCAGAAAAGTCGAAACCGGACGCGCACCTTCTCCCCCGGAGAGACGAGGCGTCAACATCACGTCTTCATTGCTGCCCGGCGACGCTCAACGCGTCAGATTGACCTTAGCAAGGTCAATGAGTTGTGTTGCCCTTCCGTCGAGAACGGCCTTCATCATGTACATTCCGAAATGATAGGCCTGATCCAGAGTCGTCTTCGGCGGCATGGCGAGTTCCTGGCGAGCGCTCACAACGTCGACCAATACCGGCCCCTCGTGTTCGAGCGCGGCCTGGATGGC
Source organism: uncultured Alphaproteobacteria bacterium (assembly GCA_963788885.1). Taxonomy (GTDB): domain Bacteria; phylum Pseudomonadota; class Alphaproteobacteria; order Rhizobiales; family Xanthobacteraceae; genus Bradyrhizobium. Next base: position 355,628 of record CAWBIR010000009.1, read on the forward strand.
TGCATTCAACTCCTGCGGCTTCTCCACACGGATGCCACGAACACCGACCGCGTCGGCCATTCGCGCAAAGTTCGGATTCTTGAGGTCGCAGCCGGTGTCGAGGAAACCGTTTGCCTTCATCTCCATTTCGACAAAACCGAGCGTGCCGTTGTTGAGCACGATGACCTTCACCGGAAGCCCCATCTGGGTCAGCGTGATGAAATCTCCCATCATCATGCTGAAGCCGCCGTCACCCGACATCGAAATGACCTGGCGACCCGGAAACGCCGTTTGGGCGCCGATGGCCTGTAGCATCGCGTTCGCCATCGATCCATGATTGAACGAGCCGACGATGCGCCTCCTGCCGTTGACCTTGAGGTAGCGCGCGGTCCAGATGATCGGAGTGCCCACATCGCACGTGAATATCGCGTCGTCAGCGGCCAGGTCACTGACCAGGCGCGTGACATATTGGGGATGGATGATGTTGCTGTTGGGACCGCTCTCCGCGAGCGCATCGAGCTCACTGCGTGCTTCCTTGTAGTGAGTCAGCGCACGTTTGAGATGGCCTGAATCAGTCTTCTCCTTGATCGCAGGCAAAACGGCTTCCACGGTGTCCTTTACCGTGCCGAGCAGGCCGAGGTGGAGCGAACAGCGATTGCCGAGCGCTTCTGGCCGTACGTCAATTTGAGCGATTTTGGCCCGTTCGGGATAAAATGCCCGATAAGGAAAATCCGTACCGAGCATCAGCAGGGCATCGCATTCCTTCATGGCCGCATAGCCGGACGCAAAGCCGACGAGACCGGTCATTCCGACATCGTAGGGGTTGTCGTATTCGATGAACTCCTTGCCCCGGAATGCGTGCACAATCGGCGCCTTCAGTTTTCGGGCCAACTCGACGACCTCGTCATGTGCGCCAGCGCATCCTGCCCCGCAGAACAAGGTCACCCGCGAAGCTCCATTGAGGAAATTCGCCAGGCGATCAACGTCGATGGCGTCCGGCCGCAAGACAGGCGCTGCTGGCAAAAGCCATTCGGGTACCTCAGCGTCGAGTTTCATAAGGGCGACGTCGCCCGGCAACACAACGACAGCCACGCCGCGTTTGGCGACGGCGACGCGAATGGCGCGTTTGAGGATCTGTGGCAGTTGCCCGGGATTGGAGACGAGCTCAACATAGTGGCTGCAATCCTTGAAGAGACTTTCAGGATGCGTTGCCTGGAAATAGTCGATGCCAATCTCGCTACTGGGAATGTGAGCCGCGATCGCCAGCACCGGCACGCCGTTGCGCTGGCAATCGAACAGACCATTGATCAGATGCAGGTTGCCGGGGCCGCAACTGCCGGCGCACACAGCAAGGCTACCGGTCAGATGAGCCTCCGCTCCGGCTGCAAAGGCCGCCGCCTCTTCGTGCCGCATATGGATCCAGTCGATCAATTTTCTGCGCCGCATCGCGTCAGTAAATCCATTGAGGGAATCGCCGACGACACCATAGACGCGTTTGACTCCCGCCTTTTCGAGAGCCTCGACAAGATATTCTGAGGCAGCTTTGCTCACGATCGTTCTCCTTGAAAATATCTCTCGCAGAGGGCCTCCACGAACAGAGGGGCTGTCGGTCCGCGGAGGCCCTCCTCGGCGGAGCGGGGAGGACACGCTACACCGTTCGTCATTTGTGCGCGCGATCTTCGAGGATCTTGAGATCCGTGACGGAATAAGCGAGCGAACAGCGGAAACCGGATTCGACACGTTTCGGCGCAAGCGCGTGCAGTTCTTCACCTTTCGTCTCGGGAAGATAGATTTCACCCTCCCCCACCCAGGTGTCGACGACAATCAGATCGTCAGTGATCGACATCACCAACTCGTCGACTGCCGGCTTGTCCTGGAAACCGGTGGCAAGTCTCGGAAAGTATCGCAACAGAACCGTCGGGCGGCTGAACAGCGACAATCCATCTTCGATCGGCTTGCGCAAGGTGATGCGAGCTTCCGCGAGCCGCTCGCCATGCGCGGAAAGGCTCGCACCAAATCGGCCGCCGGGTACGACCGGGGCTGCGGCTGCACCTGTGGCCGCAAAGGTGCGCGTTTGGAAAATGCTGCCCATCTTCTTCGGGAAGCCTTGTGTCCACCCTCGCGCCAACGCAGCATCGTTATCGACATAGATGTAAGGGCACCACATGACGGGCTTGCCACGATAGATCGCATCGAGCAGCACGAACGCCTCGCGATATTGGTAACGGGCCGGATCGAGAAACTCGTCATCCTGAGCCGTGAATTGCCAATCCAGGAACATCATCACGGCATGACCGTTCGAGTTTGGATCGGGCGAAAGGCCTTGGGGCAGCGTCGCCGCGGCCGCAGCCGGATCCGCCCAGAACTCGACTCCCACGACGTCGCCTGAGTAGTGCCAGGGCGGAGGCGCAGCCAGTGCTGCCTGGCCGAATGGCGACTTGGGAACGGTGAAGCCCTTGAGCATTTCAATTCCTGCGCTTCTCGCTCATTTGCGGGAAAGTCTATCAAGACCGGCCACAATTGATTTCACCGGCTTGCGTCAGCTTGTCTATTCTTGCGGTGCCGGCCGCCAACGACGCATTGCCGGCTTCGACGGGCTATGACGCAAGAGCTAGACAGCCAGATCCGCCAATATCTCGTTGCTGGAAACCGAAAAGGAAAATGCGAATCGATAACCGCGTCCCACCTTGATAGGGCCCAGCATGTCGAGATCTTCGCCATGCACTTCGGGGAAGATCAATTCCGCCGAACCGATCCATCCGTTGGTGATCAGGATGTTGTCCATCATGCACAGGACCAGCTCGTCCACGACCGGCTTGTCGTGGACGCCAGCGCAGAGCCGCGGAAAATATCGTCGGGTCACGACAGGTCGATCGAACAGACCATCGAGCCGATCCACCTCTTCGCGCAATGTCAGGCGGGCGTCTGCGAGCCGCTGCCCATGGGCAGAGACGCAACCGGCAAATCGACCATTGCGGCCGAGAGGTGGCGATGCCGCACTTTGGGCAGCAAAAGTCCGGGTCTGGTGGACGGCACCAAGCTTTCTTGGATAGCCCTGGACCCAACCCATCATGATCGCCGCGTCGTTGTCGGTATAAGCGTAAGGGCACCAAGCTATCTGCGAACCGTGCCATGTGGCGTCAAGGAGAACAGCGAACTCGCGGCTCTGGTAGCGCGCGGGATCAAGATACTCCTCATCGTTTGCCGTAAATTGGCAATCCGCGAAAATCGCGACCGAGCGTCCGTTGCTCCGCCCGTCCAGTTTAACCTCTTTGGGAAGCATACTGGCCGACACTTCCGGATCGCTCCAGAACTCCACCGCCAGCACATCGGCCGCGTAGTGCCACGGCGGTGGGGGAGCTAAAGCCGCGGTTCCCCGCGGCGACCGAGGGACCGTAAAACCTTTCAGCATCAAAAGACCCTCTGCACCGGCGGCCGTTCGCCAAACCGCGCAAACTACGGCCGCGAAAAACCTTAAACCTGGCAGGATTCCGATATTGTAGGCCCTTGCCTAAAATTGGCGCTTTTTGCCGACACGAAACTTGGCATGATCAATCGAGCCAATGATCATGCCGAGACGCAAGGAATAGAGATGGCTCCTATCGATGGCCGTCGGCACGATTGTTCTCCCCGGACGCATGCGCCGCGGCCCAGACGAAAATGATTGAAGCAGTTTTGAACAAGCCTTCGCGGTACCATTGACGATATGTCCGCACCAGTTTTTCGATTGTGAGGATGAAAGACGATGAAACCCCTGATCTCCGCGACGATCGCGGGATGTCTCGCTGCCCTGACCAACACCGCGGAAGCGCGGTCGCTCTATGATGGATCGTGGGACCTCGTGTTCGTCACGCAACGAGGCGCTTGCGATTCGAGCTATAATTTTTCCGTAAACATCAACAATGGAACCGTCACGCACCCGAGTCTGGTCAGGTTCAAAGGTTATGTCACGCCCACCGGCGCGGTTCGTGCATCGGTAACCGTTCAGGACAAGTACGCCTCCGGCTCCGGCAAGCTCTCTACCAATACGGGGCGCGGCACGTGGCGCGGATACTCGGGGACTGCACGCTGTTCGGGCTATTGGACCGCCCAACGTAACTGATGCGCTTTCGGCGCGAAACAAATCGGGACTTCATAATTGCCAGCCCGGCTCCGGCGCGGCTCGTCGCCAATCTTGCCGTCATCGACGTACAATCGATGTCAGGAATCAACAATCGCGCGCGACATCGAGGGAGTCATGATCCCGGGAGCTCAAGGTGAGCGGTCTTTGATGGTAGCCCTCACTCGTCTCACCCCCGTCGACCATCAGTTGTCTTGCTCTAAAGAGCCGCTTGCCGAATGGATGCTTCAGTTATTTCCGCGCTCGCCGCCCTCACTGGCGCCGTCGTCGGCGGCTTGACGAGCGGCATATCCAATTGGGTCAACCATCGCAGCCAGCTTCGCGCCCAGTGGCTCAATCATGAAAAGAACCGCCGGCAGATCCTCTACAAGGACTTCATAGAGGAAGCTTCCAGGTGCTATATCGATGCGCTCCAGCGCAATGAAGCGGATATACCTGGTCTCGTCGGCCTTTACGCGAAGCTGAACAGGATGAGGGTTCTGTCGTCCCCGCAGGTCATCGACAGCGCAGAAAACGTCACTCGAAAAATTCTGGATACCTACCTGGAGCCAGACAAGAATTTCTTCGAACTGCGGGAAATGGCGATCGACGGCACCATTGATTTGTTGCGTGGCTTCAGTTCCGCCTGCCACGACGAATTTGAATATATGAAAATCCAGCAACTTTAGAATCTCGTCAAAAAGCCTGTTCCGAAACCGGCCCGACATAGCTCTTATGAAGCGTCAGTTGCCGCATCGCGGCTAGGAGCGTGTCGTTATCTTGACATCCACGCTGGCCTTGATTGCGTTCGAGTAGGGGCAAATCGCGTGAGTCACCTCAACTAACTTCTTCGCATCCATCTCCGGCAGATCTGGCAGAAAAACATCGAGCGCGGCCGTGATGCCAAAACCGCCCTCGGAGCGCGGACCAATGCCGATGGTTGCCGTCACGGTCGCCCCCTCCGGACATTTGATCTTCGTCCTTGCCGATGCCGTGCGCATGGCCGAGAGGAAGCAAGCGGCATAGCCCAGCGCGAAGAGCTTTTCGGGATTTGCGCCGGCGCCGCCGGAGCCTCCCAATTCTTTCGGAATGACGAGGTCGAAGAACATCGTGCCGTCGGCCAGCGCAGTCCTTCCGTCGCGGCCACCGCCGCTTGCGGTCGCACTCGTCCGGTACTTCGCATCGACGGACATAGGATGTCTCCTTTCGGCTTGCGGGGGAGAGGCCTCGGACCCAGTAACCTAAATATGACCAGAAGCTAGCGCGCGTAGTTCTTCAAGATGCGGAGGTCCGTCACCGAATACGACATTCCAAGCCGGTAGCCGCGTCCGATGCGTTTTGGCGCCAGCGAATGCAAGTCCTCGCCCTGAACCTCAGGGATCCTGAGTTCGGCCGACCCTGCCCAAACGTCCACGACTGCAAGATCATCGGTGAGCGACATCGTCAGCTCATCCACCGCGGGTTTTTCCTGCAAGCCCGCCGAAAGCTGCGGAAAATAGCGGCGCATCACCGTCGGACGATTGAATATGGCGGCCGGGTTCTCGATCTTTTCCTCAAGCTGAATACGTGCCGTCACGAGCCGCTCTCCATGAGCAGCCAGGCTTCCGCCGAAGCGGCTCCCCTTCGCCAGGGGAGCAGCGGCGGCGCTCGGCGCAGAGAAGCTTCGCGTCTGGAAGACACTGCCCAGCTTCTTCGGAAAGCCCTGGGCCCAGCCGCGCGCGATCGCTGCATCATTGTCGACGAAGATGTAAGGACAATAGTTGATTGGCCTGCCGTCGAAGACGGCTTCCACCAAAACAAACGCCTCCCGGTATTGATACCGGGCGGGGTCCGTATGCTCATCGTTGGAACCGGTGAATTGCCAATCAAGAAACCAGACAAATGAGCGTCCGTTCGACTTTGCGTCAGACGAAACACCTGCCGGGAGGAGAGCGGTCACGGCTTCAGGCTCGGCCCAGTACTCGATGACAAGACAGTCGCTGGAATAGTGCCATGGGGGAAGGCTTACGAGAGGTGACAATCCCTGTGGCGTAAGAGGGACGGAAAATCCCTTCAGCATTGGACACCTCGATATTGGGCGCTAGTCGATCTCGTGGAGGTTTTAGCCGCCAACCGTCGCGGCGTTGGCGAGATGCTGAGCCATGTACATGGCTCAAGCCTTCAAGGGAAACATTGGAGTTCGCGGCGTCACCGATATGTTTTTATCTCACTCGCCTCTTCGGAATGCGAGAATAGCGCCGAGATCGTCGCGAGATTGGATGCTCGTGCTGCCTTTTGTAGATGCGACGCACGACCTTTTCCACATAGCCCCGACTCGCATGTCGGTTGGCTTTGGCGTGATCGGCAAGAGCACGCTCGTGCTGATTGATGGCGATCAATGAGAACAGAAACGCCCAACATCAATCCTCGCCGTTTCGAGCTTAGGTCAGGTTTTGCCACCACCCGAATTCTTTGCATAAAATCGTCGGCACGCGTAGCGTGGATTTGCTTCGACAACGGACATGCGCGTGGCTGCAGGCGCTAAGGCAGTCAACTGACCCTTGGCAGTCCCAGAATTGACTCCGTTGGTACTCTTTCCTTCAGTCAGCGAACGAGCTCTGCTGTCTCTCGATTTGTGACAAGCACATGCAGCCAGTTCTCCCGCTTAGATCGACTATGGCAGAACCACCTCTTGATCCGACTTCGTCCCAGCGTCGTAGATCTTAATTTGTAGTGCTGGAAAGCGGCATTTCAATTCTCGGGCGCCCTTCATGGCGCCTTCCCTTGTCTCAAACTCAGTCTTTGTGAGGCCGTCGACAACGACCGCGAAGCCCTTAGCGGGCAAACTTCGAGTAATCTTTTGCATGACGTCTCGCTGCAACGTTATTGAGATCATGTCATTTTTTCGAGCAGTTACCCGTGAGCAATAACAAGTTACCGCTCATAGGAATGCACAGAACAGCACCATGTTGGCGGTGCAAGCTGCGAACAATACAAGGGACAGCGTCGTGTGAATTCGTCGGCAGGAGATCTGGTCGTTGATGCTCATGGCTCCGGTAGCATCAGGCGATTCTACCCAGAAGTCCCACAAGATATTTTTCAACGGGATTCATAAGTCATTTACGACTCACCCCGCCTCACGCCTTGTTGCTCGTACCCCATTTAGAGGTCTGTCTGCTAAACTTGGATTGCGTCGACGGAAGGTCCGTCGATCTCGCCTCAACTGATAAGGTTTGTGGCCTAACCTTAACAGTTGACGACCGCCGAAAGCTCTGGATTTCCGATACTGACAATCAGCGTTCGCAGCAAAAGCAGAACTGGGTGCCTGCGCTCTCAACGTCGCCCTTTGACTCAATGCCGAAACGGTGAATTGGGGTTGCGCTAGGTCCAACCTGCCAACTAACCCTGTCTTGTAGCTTTTCTTTATCAGCAGACGCAGACTCGTATTTTGTCTTTTTGGGCGCAACAACAATTCGAAACGCGACGAGCGTGCGTATAACGATTAGATTCGTTACGCTCTAGAATCCCAGCGCAATTCCATCTTTGCGGTGGTCGGTTGCTCCATAGAGAGCGCCGAGTTGGTCGTCGATCAGGATGGCCTGGCAGCCTCCAAGCGGAGCAGGCACCCACTCGATATCGTGCCCCCTGCGAGACAGTTCCTCGGCGACCGACCTGGAAATTGTGTTCTCGAGTTGCAGCCTGCCACCAACCGCGAACGAACGAGGCTGCTCCGAGGCGGCTTGAATATCCAGCCCGGCATCAAGGACACGCGCCAGAAAATGAGCGTGCCCCGTCGCCTGATAATGCCCGCCCATCACGCCGAACGGCATGATGGCTTTGCCATCGCGATACAGCATCCCGGGAATGATGGTGTGCATCGGCCGGCGCGAGGGAGCTATCCCGTTCGGATGCCCCAATCTGGTTGAAAAGCAACTTCCTCTGTTGTGAAGCAGAACGCCGGAGCGCGGCGCGTAAATCCCGCACCCAAACGCCGAGAAAAGCGAGTTGATGAACGAGACCGCGTTCCGATCCTTGTCGACGATCGCGATGTAGACCGTGTCCTTGTGTTCGACTTCATCGAACGTCTCAGGCCTCGCCGCCCGCTCCATCGATATGCGGGAGATAGCCCTCGCAATGGTTTCGTTGGATAGCAGCCGCTCGACGTCTACAGGCGTTTGCGCGGGATCACCGACGAAACGGTCTCGCGCGGCATAGGCGGCCTTGGTGATTTCTGCGATCAGATGGATTTCATCCGCCTCAGCAAGCTCGCCAAACCGAACGGCGCTCTGTTCGATCATGCGCAACATCATCAACGCAATAACGCCCTGACCATTCGGCGGACATTCATAGGCATCGTGATCGCGATAACGGGTAGAGATCGGCTGTACCCATTCGCTGACCTGCGCGGCGAAATCGGCTTCTGTAAGGACCCCTCCTCCCGCACGGAGTTTAGCTACAATCTCGCCAGCGACCTCTCCCTCGTAGAACGCAGATCTTCCGTGTTTGGCGATACGCTCAAGAGTTTGAGCCAGCGCCGGCTGATGGATCACGTCGCCTATCACAGGCGGACGGCCCCCGGGCAGATATTGTTCGGCGCATGCAGCATCACGCTTGAGTTTGGCGGCGTTGCGGAACCAATCAAACGCGACACGTGGGGTGATCCTGTAGCCTTCCCTGGCTGCCTTGATCGCCGGTGCAAGAATTCGATCGAGGGGTACGCTGCCAAACCGTTCGTGCAGGCGGCACCATCCGTCGACGGCTCCTGGTACAGTCACCGAGTGAACGGATTCCTGCTCGATGCCGCCGGGGCAGGCATGTGCGAACCAACCTGGGTCTATATTTTCCGATGCACGCCCGGAAGCGTTTAAAGCCTGGGGTGAGGAAACAGCCTTTGAATAAAGAACAAAGCAGTCTCCGCCGATCCCGATCATTGCGGGATCGGCCACCGACTGAACGGCAGCTGCGCAGATGGCGGCGTCGACCGCATTTCCGCCTTCGCGAAGAAGTTCGAGAGCAGCCAGCGTCGCAAGCGGGTGCGACGTGGCAACCATGCATTCTGACGAAACGGCCAACGACCGTCCTGGCTTTGCGAAATCACGCAACGTCGGGCTCCAACTTGTTCGTGCTGAGTTCAGCGGATGCAGCAGTCAACTCACGGCTCTCAACCTCGGCCAACCCAGGATGGGTGTCCGCACTTCGTCGCCCAATTCGGCGATGATGCCCCTTAAGGCCGCCTCGTCCAGATTCTCGTGCCCAAGCGAGAAGCACTTCTCATAGAGTACGTCACGCAAATAGGTCCGGCTCGATGCCGGCTCATCCGCAAGGACCCTTACCACCATGTCCTGAAAAGTTTGCGGCAGACGGCGTTCGTATTGCAGACGCTCTGCACCGAAATCAAAGCCCGGCTTTGGCGTCGTCGTGATTTTGCTTTTGCGGAGCTTCTCAGTTGCGACAATATCAACTTTGCCATTGGCGACGATGACGCCATATTGCTCTCTTGCTTCCGCAACGGTTACGAAACCGTCTTCAACGTCGCGTGCAACGGCGAGCGGATCGCGCTCCAATGGATCGCCGTAGCCGCCGCCTCCCGGGGATACGATCCGGATGGTTTCACCCGGCGAGAGGCGCAGTACGTCGATCTTGGGAATGGCGCGCTCATTTCCCTTCGCATCGATGATGCTGGTCGAACCAAGCGTCCCGCCGAAGCCTCCTTCTCGTCCCCAGGGCCGCAGGTGAAACCGGTCCCAGCCGCGCGACGATATCTGCGCGTGCGGCGACAAAAGCTGGAATTCGAAAACGATGCCGCTACCTCCCCGCCAACGCCCCGGTGCTACCGCATCGTTTAGTTTGTAACCCGAGACGAAAATCGGACTATCGAGTTCGAGCGCTTCGATCGGGGCGTTCCGCAAAGCACCACCTGAGAAATTGACGCCGTTGATTCCGTCCCTTCCGGGACGCCCTCCCGAGCCGCCCTGCAACGGCTCAAGCACGTGAACCACATACTCTCCGCTGTGAGGCTCGAGATCACTGAGCGTCAGCAAACCGAATTGCCCTGCGCCGGCCGCCGGCACCCGGCCAGGAGCCATTTGGCATAGCGCTCCCATGACCAGATCAGACACACGCAATGCGGTCGTGTAACGGATACCTGTCGCCGCAAAGCGCGTCGGGTTGAGTATCGACCCTTCCGGCACCTTAACGGAAACCGGCCTCACCATCCCGCGATTGAAGGGTATTCCGGAGTCGGACGTGCGCAGAAAATTCACCAGGCCAAGCACCAGAAACTGATTCAGCATTCCGTGGGTCGGAAGATTGAACGCAGCGTTGACTTGCGGGTCTGTGCCGGTGAAGTCGAGCAGGATGTCACTGCCAGACTTCTCCAGCGCCAGGCAAAGACGCACATGATTCGTCTTGAGAAGGTCGCCTTCCAGATAATCGGTGAATGTGAAGCGCCCGTCGGGAAGTGCCGATATCACCGCGCGCGCGCGGGCCTCTCCATATTCCAACAGCGCGACAATGATCTCGGAAATTTGCCCGGCCCCATACTGGCCGATGCAATCATCCATTCGCCGCCGGGCCGTCGTCAGAGCGGCCGTCAGCGCGCTGATGTCGCCCCAGTTCTGCTCCGGAATTCTGCAATTGGCCAAGATGAACCTCTGCACCTCCGGATCGAGCTTTCCCGCCTTGAACAGCTTCACGGGCGGAATGACGACGCCCTCCTGGAAGCGATCACTCGCCTGCGGGGCGATACTGCCGGGAACAAGCCCTCCGACGTCCGACGAATGCACAAAGCACCAGGCAAAGCAGACGATACGACCACCGCTGTAGACCGGACTAAACATCATGTAATCCGGCAGATGAGTAGCCATGCCCTTTGCGGTAAGCGGATCATTGGTGATGACGATATCGCCCGGCTCATAAGCATCGAAGCACTCGATCGCCGCCTTCATGCTCATCGAGAGCATGTTGGTGACCCCGATATTCCTCGGATAGGCAAATACCTCGCCATCCGTCGTTACGAGCGCGCTGTCGAAATCCCACGTCTCCTTCACGAAGGTCGTGAACGCCGCCCTGTGGATCACGTACCCCATCTCCTCGACGATGCCGGTGAAACGGTTGTTGAGGACTTCGAGGAGTACCTTGTCGATCGCCATTTTATCAGCGGTCATGGCTGGCCTCCGCGATGAGATTGCCGTAGTGGTCGGACGTCACGGAATACCCTGAAGGTACGAAGGTCGTCGTATCGTACTGGGTGATAACAGCGGGACCGGCCAGCGTTCGTCCGGGCAGGATATGCGCCCGATCGACAAAGCTCGCAGGCTGCATCCTGCCATCGTGCCATATCTCTCTCGTCGATACGGCGCTTGCGAGCGAGGTATCACTCGATTGAACCGCCAGCTGTTCCAACTTGGGTTTCGGCGTTTCACCGACGGCCACGACGCGCACATCGCGGACGTCAAAGAGCGAGCCGGCATTTGCATAGCCATAAACCTTTTCGTATTCGGACTGGAACGCATGAATGAGCGCTTCAAGCCCGGATGAAAGGTCAATGCCGTCGAGCGGAACCGCGATCTCAAAGGACTGACCGTGATAGCGCATGTCGGCGACCCGGCGGAACCGCCTGCTCACGTATTTGAGATTTTGCGCATCGAGCCAACGAGAGCCCTGGGCCTCCAGGTCTTCGAAGGCATTCCTCAATTCGTCGACAAGGTCCCCGCTCTCGCTTGAACTGAAGGTCCGGTGGATCGTCCGAACGAAATCGGTGCGAACGTCGGCAACCAATGCGCCCGTCGCACAAAGCACCCCGGGGTGACGCGGAACCAAGGCCTTCCTGATGCCGATGTCCCTGGCGACGAGCAGGCCATGCATCGGCCCGGCGCCGCCAAACGGCAGAAGCGTGTACTCGGAATAATCGACACCTTTCCGGGCAAGGAGAGGAACAAGCGTCGAGTAGATGTGCGACGTCGCGATACGAATGATCGCCTCGGCCGTCTTCTCGATCGAAAACTCCAATTTCGATGCAAGCGCACCGACGGCGGCCATCGCGAGATCGCGATCGATGGTAATCCTTCCGCCGGCAAACTCGCCGGCAGCAACGATGCCGAGAGCGACGAACGCGTCGGTAAGCGTCGCTTCCTTGCCTCCCAAGCCATACGCCGCCGGCCCCGGGCGAGCTCCAGCACTCTTCGGACCGACTTTCAACACGCCGAAGTCATCGATCCATGCGATGGAGCCTCCGCCAGCGCCGATCGACGTGACATCGACGGCAGGCATGATCACCGGAAAATTTCCGACCTGGTTTTCCGTGGAGTAGCGTGGCTCCCCGTCGATAATGGCGACGTCGGTACTGGTTCCTCCGATGTCGATCGTGATGAGCTGCTCGAAACCGGCAGCGCGCGCCACGAAAGCGGCGCCAATCGCCCCTGCTGCGGGGCCAGACATGAGAGTTTCGGTCGGGCGTTTTGCAGCTTCGGAGGCGGTCATGACCCCCCCGTTGGACTTGGTACTCAGGATTGGCGCCTTGAGGCCGAAATCATGTTCGAGGCCTCGCTCCAGATCGCCAAAGTAATTCTCCATGCGGCGTCCGACATAGGCGTTCATCGTACCCGCCAGCGTCCTTTCGAACTCTCGCATCTGAGGCCAGATCTCGCTGGACAGCGAGACGTAAAGGTCCGGCGCAAGTTCGTTGAGAAGCCGGCGCGCCTCGCGCTCGTTTGATGGATTGCGATAGCTATGCAGAAATCCGACAGCGACCGCTTCGATGCCTTTTGCCCGAAGCTGCTCCACAGCCGCCGAGATCATGGCGCGATCGACCGGGAGCGCGACCTTCCCGTTGGCGAAGGATCGCTCCGGCACTTCGATCACATGTGCCCGGCGAACCAGCGGTTCGGGCATGTCGGTGAAGAAATTGAAGATATCGGGCAGCCTGTGCCTGCCGATATACAAGATATCCTTCAGGCCCTTTGTGACCAGCAACGCGGTCTTTGCGCCGTTGTATTCCAGGATTGTGTTAACGGCGAGCGTCGTCCCGTGACTGAAGTATCCGACGTCCGACATGGAAATGCCGTCGCTGGAACATAGCTCCGCGAGTCCGCCGAAAACGGACGCGGCGGGACGCGCCCGATCCGATGGATATTTCAGCGCTGCAATCTTCCCGGTGCTTTCGTCGAGCACGGCAAAATCGGTAAACGTGCCGCCGATATCGACGCCTATACGGAACCGGGACATGCCGCCACTCCTTGTGAGCAGAATCTAGACGCGAAGAACCACCCCATGAGACCCATCCTAGAAACTCATCCTGACATTGAAGAGGCGCTGTATGAGCAGCAACAAGCCACCGACGATGAAGATCTGCGTCGTCGACGCGGCGGCAATTGTCGGATCGCCCTCCCAGAATATTTGAGAGTAGATGTGGATCGGCAGTGTCGTCGTTTTGGGACCGGCAACGAACAACGCGAGATTGATGTCGCTGAACGATACGATGAACGCGAAAATCGCGCCGCTGAGTATGCTGGAGCGTATGACTGGCAACACGACCCGGATGAATGCCTGTGTTGGCGTACACCCAAGGCTGATTGCCGCTTCTTCCAACCGCTTGTCGACAGCAGCCAGCCCGGCCCCTGCCACCTTGATAACATAGGGAATGCCGAGCAGAGAGTGGCCGACGACGATCGTCCAGAAGCTGCCGGCCAAACCCATACCCGAATAGACGAGGTACAGAGCAGCACCGAGAAGAATACTCGGTATCAGCAACGGAAGCATGAAGAAGCTCTCCACAAGATCTCTTCCGAAGATTCGCGAGCGCTGTAGGCCGGTAGCCGCCAAAGTCCCGATAGCGGTTGCGACCACGGATGACGCAACAGCGACCGGCAGGCTGATCAGGAAAAGGGAGTCGCGGAATTCCGCAAGACTGAAGAACTTCTCGTACCATTTAAATGACACGGCGGTGGTCGGGATCTTAAACGCCGAGGTCGGATTGAATGAGACGAGCACGACGACGACGATCGGCGCCAGCAGAAAGACGAAGGTGACGAAGACGAATATCCGAAGAGGCAACGACTTTGCATACATCCCGGCCCCCTTACGTCACGTGCCGGGCACTCGCCCGTCGCTCAAGATATTTGCCGAGCGTCAGACTTGACGCGAGCAGGAAGATAACGATCACGATAAGGACAACGGCCATCGCGGATGCAAACGGCCAGTTCATCGCCGTAATCACCTGGTCGTAAATTTCGTTCCCGACCATCCGATTGGTGCGGCCGCCCATCAAGGCTGGAGTCACCACGACGCTAATGGCCACGACGAAGCTAAGCAGTGCTCCCGACGCCAGACCAGGACTGGCGAGAGGCAGTAAGATACGACGAAACAGTTGAAATGGACCGGCGCCAAGATTGGTTGCCGCCTCTTCGAGGCTCATGGGTATTTTCTCGACCGCAGCCATCGTGGGAAGCACCATCAAGGGAAGGCAGATTTGGACGAGCGCAATCACGACGGCAGGCTCGGTATTCATGATGTTCAGCCAGCGGCCGAAGCCCAGCTGCACCGACGCCTGATTGATGAGCCCATTACGCCCTAAGAGGATCATCCACCCGAAGGCACGGATGACGGTGCTGACCATCATTGGGACTACGATCAGAAAGAGACCGATCGCCAGCATCTTCCTCGAGCAGCGGCCAAGCCAGTACGCCAAAGGCGCTCCAAGGATCGTGCATGCAAGCGTGGTGACGAGTCCGATCCGAAGCGTTCTCAGCAAGACGTCGACGTAATATCCGTCAAACAGTTTTGCGTAATTTTGGAACGTTAGGATGCTCGACCAGATTTTCTGGGCGCTATAGGTGTGAACACTGATGCTCGCGAGATACAGAATCGGAAGAAGCAACGCCAGTACCAGGAAAGCGAGGTACGGGCCGAGCAGCCAAACCCAGAGCGGCACCTTCGGAAGCACCTTGAGGTCGTGTGTTTCAACGACTGAGGACAAAGACGTCATCGACATCGATCCTGACCTGAACATTCGGCGTAGCAATCCTGGCGGTGGCCTCCCGGGTTGTCTTGAATGCGGCGGTTAGCGGGGCGAGCCCCGGCACATGAATTCGCACCTGCGTGTCCTCACCCAAATATTCGACATCAGTTATGGTGCCGGAGAATGGAGACGCGCTTCCCGCAGATCCTGCGCCGCCAATAAGGACATCCTCGGGCCGAACGACCGCGACCACCGCGTCGCCCGGTCGAGCGGGGCAATCGTCGGTCACTCTAGCAAGGAGAGAGATACCGTCCCCGACTGCCAGGCGGGCCGTGTTACCCTCACGTGCCTCGACTGATCCCTCGAGGAGATTGCACTGACCGATAAATCCGGCGACGAAGCGAGAAGCGGGCCGGCGATAGATATCGACAGGCGTTCCGACCTGCTCGATGTGACCGTTCGACAGCACGGCGATACGATCGGACATCGCGAGCGCCTCGGTCTGATCGTGAGTGACGAAGACGGTGGTTTGCCCGAGCGTTCTTTGCAGCGTTCTCAACTCATCCCGCATTTGCTGCCGCAACTTGAGGTCAAGGCTTGATAGCGGCTCGTCCAAAAGAAGCAGCGGCGGCTCGAGCACCAGCGAGCGGGCAAGCGCGACGCGTTGCTGCTGCCCGCCAGAAATCTGCAAGGGCATTCGGGAGCCGAGTCCAGCCATGCCCACGAGTTCGAGAACACGATCGACCCGGCGACGGATATCGGCAGCTCCCACCTTCCGGATCGTCAGGCCAAACCCGATGTTGTCGGCCACCGTCAAATGCGGAAACAGTGCATGGCTTTGGAACACGAGCCCGAGGTTGCGCGCATAAGCAGGCTTGGTGTCAATTCTTTCGCCCAGCAGCGAAATTTCACCGGTGGTGAGACCTTCGAAACCGGCGATGCAGCGCAGCGTCGTCGATTTTCCGCAGCCGCTGGGCCCCAACAGCGAGAAGAACTCGCCCTGCTCGACGGAAAAAGAAATGGGTCCGATCGTAACCTGATCTGAATAACGGCGGGTCAACCCCGTTACTTCGAGCATGCTCCGCGAGGCTGTCACCATGCTCCAAACTCAGGCAGTGAGCACCTCTTTATTCCATCGTTCAAGGTAGGCCGACCGATGCTCGTTGACCTTGGTCCAGTTCAGCTTCGCCGTTCGCTCCAAGCCTCCCGGCGGGATGGCGATCCCTTCGAGCTCAGGAGGCAGTTTCACATTCTTGTTCGCCGGCGGGTATTTCGACCAGCGCGTGAACTCCAACTGCTTTTCGACGCCGAGGGTCGACTGAACGAAGGCTTGAGCTTGTTTGGTGTAGGGACTGCCCTTGGTGATTGACCAGCCGCTGCCGACAAGCACCGTGCCGGGAACCAATTCGAACGCGGCAGGGACGTTTGCTTCCTGAAGGCGAACGGTTCGGCCGTTCCAATAGGGCATGATGACCACCTCGCCGCTCTCCATCAGACGCGTCCCGTGATCCGCGTTCTCGACGATGACGGCCTTGTTCTTGCGAACCATCTCGACGACCGCGGCCAGTCCGGGATCGATGTTGTCCTCGGTGCCACCCAGCGTCTTGTTCAGGCCATGCAGCCATCCCATTCCGTACCACCCGTACGCCGGAATTCCGATTGCGCCTTTGTATTCGGATTTAAGCAGATCCATGAACGAAATCGGCTTCTTGGCTTCCTTTGTGTTCCAGCACATGCCGAACAAAAGAATATTGAATGCTGCGTAGAAGTCGCCGTTCTTCGCCTCCGGATAAATGTCGTCGAGGCCGGTGACGACCGATGTATCGTATGGGTCCAGACATTTGCTGTCGTTCAGGAGGTCATAGTCGGCCTGCGGGCCGTTCGAGATATCGAACGGCGGGTTTCCACAGCTTGCCATGATCTTGGATGCTGCCACGGCTTCGAGTTGAGCCGAGTGGACCGTGTTCAACCCTTGAGCCTTCGCGAAGGGCTCGACAAAAACGCGATTGAGAGCATCTCCCCAAGTGCCGCCCGTCCCTGCCCATGTAAACGGCCGAACTTGCGCGTTCGCGTGAGGCACATCCCCGATCGCAGCCATGGCAGCGCCAGTGAGAGTTGCCGAACCAATGGTCGCTAATACTCTACGCCGCGAGATACCGTGCATAAGACACTCCTCTCATCTGTCGAAACGAAAAGCGAGGAACCGGCCTTGCGTTCGCAATGTGCGGCTCAATTCTTGCTTTCATTCCACACTGAAAGGCAGCCGGCGCACAACAATTATGTGGTTCCAGCGTACTAAGTACTTGAAATGTCGGCGCCATTACCATCTGATAGGCGATCGTAGCCGGGACCGATGCGAATGATTAGGGCGAATATATACGTATAGAGCAGAGAAAATGAGTGCTTGGGACGGAGTGATCAGACGATACCGCCAAGTGAACGGACTCACGCAAGCGGCACTCGCAGAAGTCATCGGCGTGGAACAGGCGACGATTTCGCGCTGGGAGCGTGGCACCCATACCCCTGAATTGAATACGCAAAGACGCTTGCGCGATCTTTTGACGCGCTCCCCGGTGATCAAGGACTGCCTCGTATATCACCGTGTCCGCACCTCGCTAGTACCGATGAAACTCGCCGACAGAGACGGAAGAAATCGAGCGGCGTCATCCGCCGCGGCGGTGCTGCACGGAGTTCAATGGCGTCGGCTGCAGACGCTGGATTATCGCGAGCTCTTCACCGACGTTCTGGAAAAGCAATGGCAAGAGATCCTGTCGATTGGTTTTTTTGAGGGAGACATAGCGAGCGTCTCGGTTGTTAATACGTGGAAGCCCGCCGGGGGTCAGGATCTGCGCTACTGCCGATCATGTTGGACACCCGCGATCTTATCCGACGGCGAGGTCCTCCTGGTGAGCGAGTTTCACGACATCGACGAGCTTACGTACATGACCGCCTCCGCTCCCGCTTCGATCCGTGTCACGACGATGGAAGATTTGTTGGCGTAGGCTTTTAAGCCCAGGGTCTCACTACGGGTTCATCAGCCGTTTACAACTCAACCCACCCTTACATGACCGATGTTCCTCGACTGATATGGTTTTGTTAATTTCCTTATCAGTCCCGCAATTCGCAATTGAGAGGTTACGGAACATTTGGGCCAACGGCCGACTTGACCGCTCAGTGCATGCCACCGGGCCACTGTGAGCAGCCCATCTGGGGAGGGAGAAACCGAAACGATGCGGCTGGTGTCCCCCGATCCGCTCGTTCGCTTCTGGATCCAGAGTAAGTCACGCCGCCCTCAGGGCGTCGATCGTTCTGCGAACTCGTACTATGGCTGTCTCCGCTGAAGCTAGTTTAACGCGTCCGCACCTCGCCGCTTCAATACGAGGTCACGCAGCACGTGGCGTTGAATCTTGCCGCTGCCCGTCATCGGCAGTTCGCTGAACCGCTCGACCGACTCCGGCAATTTGTAGTCGGCGACTTGATCGCGCAGGAAATCGGCGAATTCATCAACCGTCGGAACGACGTCGCCCTTGGGAACGACGCACAGGCAGTTGCGCTCGCCGAGGCGGGCGTCCGGCACGCCAATCATCGCCGCATGCATGACGCTCGGATGGGTATAGAGGATCTCTTCCACCTCGCGCGGGAAGAACTTCTTGCCGCCGCGGTTGATGATCTCCTTGCTGCGGCCGGTAATCTGCACGTTGCCGTCAGCATCGACCACCCGGCCGAGATCGCCGGTGCGGAACCAGCCCTCGCTGTTGAAAGCCGCCGCATTGGCATTCGTATTGTTGTGATAGCCGAGATGAATCGAAGGACCGCGCGACATCAGTTCGCCGGTCTCTCCCGATGGCACGTCGTTTCCTTCCGCGTCCACAATGCGCAGCTCCATGGCGCGCACCGGCCGCCCGATGGTGCCGTTCACCTTCTGCGGATCGTCCGTGAAGCGGGTATAGGTCTGAAAGCCGGCCTCCAGCATGCCGTAGAGCTCGATCAGATGGCCCTTCATCCGTTTCTGATATTCGCGGATAGTCTCGACGGCCGCCGAAGCTCCGCCGGTGATGACGACACGCAAGGAGGAGACGTCGAAAGTCTCCGGGCCCGGCGCATTGAGTAGCCCCACCAGCCCGGCCGGGGCCGTTGGAATATAACTGACGCGCTCGTTCTGGATCAGCTCGAGGGCCGCGCGAGGATTGAAGCGCTCCATCAGCACCAGCGTCCCGCCGGCAAGAATGCTTTGCAGCAGCGTGATGTAACCCCAGTTCAAGCCGAGCGGCAGAAACGCCAGGAACACCTCGCGTTCGGTCACCTCCATGTCGTGATTGAGTAGTTCGACCGCATAGAGCGTGGTGTTGAAGCTGTGCAAGGCACACTTCGGATCGCCTGTCGTGCCCGAGGTGAAACACATTCGGCACACTTCGTTGGGATCCATGTGCACCTTGTCCGCAGCGGCGATCGGCGCGACGGCCGCCACGCCACCATCGAAATCATGCATTCCTTCGGCGGCACCGCCGACGACGATGAGCCGCTTGAGCGCTGGGTTTTCCCGTTGCAGGCCGCGTGCCATGCCGGCGTAATCGAAATCCCTCCATTCCCTGGGAAAAACATAGGCCGAGCTGCCGGAGAATTTCAGCATGTAGCCGAGCTCACGGGCGCGGAAATCCGGATTGACCTTGTTGGCAATCGCGCCCAACAGCTCGAGCGCAATGAACGCAACCGCAAATTCGATCCGGTTGGGAAGCTGGATGGTGACGACGTCGCCGCGGTTGACGCCGATAGAACGGTAGAATTGCGCGGCGCGTTCGATCCTGTCCTTGAGCGCCCCATAGCTGATGGCGCCGCGCTGATCCCTGATGGCAATGCGGTCCGGATGCCTGGCTGCCTGCTCGGCAAGGATATCGAAGACGGTCTTCTGCATCCAGAGCTTTTCACGCGTGTACTTCGCAGCAAGCTCCGTCGGCATCATATTGATGTAGGCCATGACTTCCTCCCTCAACGGACGGCGCGGAACAAGCCGCCATCGACCGGGATGACGGTACCGGTGATGTAGCTGCCGCGCGGCGATACGAGCAGAGCAACAAGACTCGCGATATCGTTGACCGTTCCGATGCGCCCCAGTGGCACTTCCTGCTCGAGCTCATTGCGCATCTGTTGCGCTGGTTTCTCGCTTGCGGAGAACACTTTTTCCAGGCGCTGGGTGTCGACATAACCAGGGCAGATGGTGTTGACATTGATGCCGAAGCGCGCCGCCTCGAGCGCGAGCGTCTTGGCATAGCCGATCACAGCGCCCCAGCTCGCGACCGAAAGCCCGAAGCGCGGGATCGGCTGGATGGCCGAGATGGCCGTGATGTTGAGAATGCTGCCGCCGGTCTTTTGCATGTGCGGCAGCACGCCCCGGCACATGCGCGCCACATACATGAAGTTCTGCTCCATCGCCTTTTGCCAGGCCACGTCGTCGAATGTCGCAAGCTCCCCCAGCGGCGGTGCACCGTCATTGTTGACCAGGATATCGATGCGGCCGAAGGCCTCGCTGACGGTCTCGACCACGCGCTCGCAATCCGCAGGCAGGCGGCAATCCGCCTGCACCGGCAAAATTTCGGCGCCGGTCTCGGCCGCCATCTTTTCCGCAGCCGCACGTAAATCCTTCTCCCGCCGTGCGGTGATGGCGACACGGGCACCTTCGGCCGCTAGAAGATGCGCGATGCCATAACCTATGCCCTGGCTTGCTCCGCCAACGATGGCGCACTTTCCCTTGAGGTCGAGGTTCATGTCTTCAAGCTTTCGAAAAAGGCCTGCGCGTTGCGGTGAAAAATCCCCTCCAGCACGTCGTCGGGATAGCCTTGCGCTTTCCAGTCGCCGACCAGCCGCTCGTAGCTGAGCAACGGATAATCGGCGCCGAACATGATGCGGTGCTTGAGCCGGCGCGGAATCTCGTGACGCAGATCGGCGGTGTGATATTTCGGCGACCAACCGTGCAGCTCGTACCAGATGTTACGCTTGTGCATAAGAACGGCAATCGTTTCGGCCTGCCACGGCCATCCCGGACGCGCAGCAACGATCTTCAGCTCTGGATAGGTCGCCGCCACCCGATCGAGATGGCGGGGATGGCAGTCGTCGAGGATGACGCCAGCACCGCCGGGCAGACCGGCCCCAAGCCCGGTAGTGCCGACGAAGATCAGCACGGGGACCTTGGCTTCGATGCACAGTTTGTAGAACGGATCATACAGGGGATCGCTCGCCGGCGGACTGAGCGAGGCCGAGACGCCGTAGCCGAGAAAGCCGATACGCTTGTCGATGCAGCGGCGCAGTTCGCGCAAGCCAGCCTCACCTGAACGCGGATCGATATGGATCCAGTGTCCGAGAATAACGTCGCGATGCGCGGCTTCGGTCTCGAAAGCGTAGTCGTGCAGCGCACGGGTCTCCTCCATCGGTAGGAATTTGGAAAAGCCGAAATCGAGAATGGTCTGCACGCCGGAGTCGCGGAAATACTGCGCCATCTCGGCTTCCGAATGGTAATTGACCTGCGAATTCCAGGTCGCCTTTTGCTGTTCCTGCTCGGCCGGGGTCTGCAGAGGGTAGCCGCGCTTGGTGCCCCAATGCGAATGCACGTCGATGATTTTCATGAATGAGCAACTCCGAGATAGGAATGTTGAATGCGGTCGTCGGCAAGAAGCACGCTGCTTTCGCCTTCGGTGGCGATGCGGCCATTTTCCAGTACGTAGCAATAATGGGCGACGCGCAGCACCTTGCGCGCGTTCTGCTCGGCGATGAAGACGGTCGTGCCGCCTTCATTGATCCGTTTGACGACGTCGAGGATGAGGTCAAACGCCTTGGGCGCGAGACCGAGCGACGGCTCGTCCATCAACAGGCAGCGCGGCCCTGACATCAGCGCACGCCCGACAGCCAGCATCTGCTGCTCGCCGCCTGAGAGAAGTGCGGCCGGTTGCCTCTCGCGTTCGCGCAGGATCGGAAACAGCGAGAACACTTCCTGCATGCGCGCCTTTTCGGCCTGTCCCGGCACCAGATAGGCGCCCATTTCGAGATTCTCGCGCACACTCATGTCGCCGAACAGGTGGCGGCCCTGCGGCACCTGGATCAGGCCGCGCGCCACGAGTTCGGCGGAAGACAGGCCTGTGACATCGCTGCCGCCAAATTCGATGCGTCCACCTTGCATTGTCGCTAGGCCGGACATCGCGCGCATCAAGGTGGTCTTGCCGGCACCATTGGCGCCGAGCAGGCCGACGATCCGCCCCTCCCCAATCGTGAGGCTGATATCGCGGACGACGGGAACGCGGCCATAGCCGGCGCAGAATTCGGTGAGACGAAGCGTCATGCGGCGTCTCCGAGATAGGCTTCGATCACGGCAGTATTGGCCTGCATCTCGGCAGGCGTGCCGGTCGCAAGCAGGCGCCCTTGATTGAGCACCGTGACGCGCTCGGCCAGATTCATCAGGACGTGCATATTGTGCTCGACCACCACGAGCGTAATGCCGTGCTCGCGAGCGAGCTTGCGCATGGTCGTGACGGCAGCTTCCGCCTCGGCCTCGCTCATGCCGGAGACGGGCTCGTCGAGCAAAAGCAATTTCGGTTCGGCGGCGAGCGCGCGGGCAATGTCAACGCGCTTCTGAATGCCGAAGGGCAACAACCCCGCTTGCGTATCGGCGAACGCCGTAAGATCAAAAGCGTCGAGCAGTCTGGCTGCCTGCTGGCGCGTCTCGCGCTCGGATTGACCGGCCTTTCCAAACCGAAATGCGGCGGCCAACAGGCCATAAGATTGATGCCGGTAGAATCCGGTCAGGACGTTATCGAAGACGCTTCGATCGCCAAACAATTCCACATGCTGGAAGGTGCGGCCAAGCCCAAGGGAGGAGATGAGATGCGGCGCGACGCCGGCAATCTCTTTATCCGAGAAGCGGATCGAGCCCGAATGCGCGGCGACCATGCCGGTGACGGCGTTGATCAGCGACGTCTTGCCCGCGCCGTTCGGGCCGATGATGCCGTGAATCTCGCCAGCATTGACTGCGAGCGACACATCCGTGACGGCGGCAACGCCCCCGAAGCGGACAGAGAGAGTATCGATCTCAAGAAGCGCCATAGGCGGGCTCCTTGGTGGGTGGCTTGGCGGGCGGCTTGGTCAGGGGCTTGCCGGGCCGCAGCATCTCCAGCCTCGCAACCAGACCAACCAGGCCTTTCGGCAAAAACAAGAGCGTGCCAAGCAGAATGAGGCCGTAAATCAGTTCGCCATATTCCTGAACGCCGCGCAGCGCCTCCGGCAACGCCGTGAGCACCACGGCGCCCGCGATCGAGCCGGCGATCGAGCCCAACCCGCCGACGACAATGAAGGTGATGTGCTGGATCGAGGTGAGGATGCCAAACTCGGGTGGATCGATGAAGCCGACGACGCTGGCCAGCAGGCCACCGGCAAAACCTGCAAAGGCGGCATTGAGCGAAAACGCGATCACCTTGACACGAGCGACCGGGATGCCAAGCGCTTGCGCCGCAAACGGGCTCTGCCGCACGGCGTCGAAGGCACGGCCATAGCGCGATCTCTGGACATTATAGCCCACCACGACCGCCGCGACCGTGAGCACGAAAACGAAAAAATACAGCGAGGCGTTGGACTGCAACGCGAGGCCGAAAATATCCGGCCGCGGAACCTTGAGCCCGCGAATGCCACCGGTGTATTCGGGAAACTCCTCGATGACGATGCCGACAAGCTCGAGAAAGCCCAGCGTCGTCAGCGCAAGGTAAAGCCCCGACAGGCGCCGCGCCGGATAGCCGAGCGCAGCGCCAAGCAATGCGGCAACGATGACGCTTGCCGGCAGCGCGATCAGCGTCGGTAGTCCGAGCCGGGATGTACACAGCGCCGTGCAATAGGCACCGATCCCCATGAAGGAGGCGTTACAAAGCGATATCAGGCCGCAATTGCCGCTGAGCAGATTAAGCCCGACGGCAACGATGACATTGATCATCGCGAGTTCTGCGAGATAGAGGTAGTAACTCGTCGCGACCAGGGGCAATGCAGCGAGAAGCGCAAGACCGGCAAGGATCAGCAGAACTCGCGCGCGCATCGCTATACCCGTCGCACGCTGGAGGCGCCGGCAAGCCCCTGCGGACGCAGCAACAACAGCAGAATGAGCACGCCGAAGGGCACCAGATTCTTGAAGGTCGCGCCGAAGTACGCCCCCGCATAAGTCTCGAGTAGACCTAGCAGCAGTCCGCCAATCACCGCGCCGCCCAGGCTGGAAAAGCCGCCGATCACGGCCGCGACCAGACCCTTGAGAATGAGATGGCCGATCTCGGGATTGATTCCGATCACCGGCGCCAGTAGCAGACCGACGAACGCACCCAGCATGGTGGAAAGCGCCCAAGCCGCCGAGAACACCGACCCGATGCGAATACCCATCAACTTTGCCGCGATCGGATCGAGCGCGGTGGCGCGCATGGCCTTGCCGAATTTGCTGTAGCCAAAGAACAGAAACAGCGCGGCAACGACCAAAATGGTGCTGAGGATAAAGACGAGATAGGCCGGATTGAGCCGCAGCGCACCAAGCACCAAAGGCGGCCCGACAAAGGGGGCATCGACCGAAAACGTGTTGTCCTGCCAATGCAGACGAACCGCCGCCTTGATGATGAAGCCGATCGCAAAGGTGACGATGACCAACGTGAACTCCGGCTGATTGACGACCGGCCGGATCAACAGTCGCTCGGTCGCCATGCCGAGCATGGCGGCGCCGACGAGAACGAGCGGCACCACCGCGAGATAAGGCAGACCGAGACCTGAGAGAATCAAGGCGAGATAGGCACCGAAAGTGACGATCTCGCCTTGCGCGAAGTTGACGATGCCGCTTGCCTTGAACGGCAGCACCAGCGCAAGACCGACCAGCGCATAGATGCTGCCGATGCTCAGGCCCGACAGGGCAAGCTGGAGGATGATCCGCCAGGTCATGACGCTGTTCTCATCCGCATCATTTTCACCACCTCACTGGTAGCGCTTGAGGATGTCGCTCTCGTGCTTGCCTTCGAAGGCGACGGGTTCCCATTCGCCGTTCTTCACCTGCATCGCCTGCAAACGTAGATTGCCGATGTGATGTTTCTTGGTGAAGGTCCGCGGCGTGGCGATCGCACCGACACGATATTCGTTGGTGGCTTCGAGCGCGTTGATCAACTTGTCGCCCGTCAGATCCTTGCCGGCGCGCTTGATCGCATCCGCCAGCACATAGATGTCGGCGTAAGAAAGCAGGTCGAAAGTATTGGGACGCCCGGCGGGCAGGTTCGGATATTCCTGCTTCCATTTCGCCAGCCATGCCTTCATTTCCGGATTCGACGATGTCGGCAGCAGCGGAATCAGTGCAAATCCGCTGGTGCCTTCCGCCGACTGCTTGGCCGCTGAAAGCAGACCCTGGTCGACCATGTTGGAGCCGACGAAGAACGAGCCGCTCATCCCCAATTCCCTGGCCTGGCGCATGGCAATGGCCGCTTCCGCCGGATTGCCGAAGATCGCGATGACCTGCGGATCGGCGCCCTGAATGTCGAGGAGCTGCGGGGTGAAATCCTTGTCGCCGATGTTGAATTCGGCGCGCTTGACCGGCGCGGTCTGGTACCAGTTCTTCAGTTGCGCGGTGAGCGCATCGCCTTCGTTCTTCGGATATTCCTCGCGGCCAGAGAGAATCGCGATCTTCGTGGCTTTAAGAGAATCGTGGAGATACTCGGCATAGAGTTCGCCATAGCGCGGCACCTCGGTCGTGCCGCCGCGGAACATGTTGCGGGCGAACGGCCAGGTGACGCCCGGCGCTGAGGCAAAGGACACGAACATCACGCGGCCGTTTTCGCGCACGAAATCTATCGTACCCAGGGTGCCGTTGCTGCCGGCGACGCAGAAGATCATGAATACATGATCCTGATCGATGAGCTTCTTCACCGAGGCAAGCGCCTTGGTTGGCGAGTGCCCGTCGTCCTCAAAGATCATCGAGAGCTTGCGGCCGTTGATACCACCGGCAGCGTTGATTTCCTTGATCGCGAGATTGGCGCCGTCGCGGCCGGCCAGCCCAATATAAGCGGCGGGACCGGTGATCGGACCGAAGGCGCCGATCGTGATGCTGTCCGGCGTAATCCCGGGTTCGTCAGCACGCACCTCGCCGGGAAACGCGCAAAGCACGGCGGCTGCATAGAACAGGCCACGAAACCCCTTCCCAAACATCCCATCCTCCCGTATACTTTTTCTGACTGAGCGCTCAGTCAAGTCCAAACGGCTGGGAATGTCAATGCGACATTCCTTCCTCCTCTCAAAGAGCCGGGCGCGATCAGGGCCAAAGGGCAAGCGAAGAGAACTGCGATAGAGCCATGAAAGCAGCAACCATCCGCGCCACCGCCGTCCACTCGATCGGAACCAACACCAAGGACCCCGATCTCATTCGCGATCGGCGCGAGCAGTTGATCCGCGCCGCGCTCGAAGTTTTTCAGGAGAAAGGCTTTCACGCCACGACGGTACGCGACATCGGCCGCGCCGCCGGCCTCACCCAGGGCACGATCTACAATTACGTGCGTTCAAAGGAAGACATCCTGTTCCTGGTCTGCGACCGGGTGATTGCCGAATATATCTCAAGCATGGAACAAGCCGTAGCTACGACCGGCGATCCGGCCGCGCGCTTGCGCGAAGCCTTGCGCGGCGTGACGCGGGTGATGATCGAGCAGAGCAGCGCGATCCTGCTCGTCTATCACGAGAGCCATAATCTCGATCGCCGATCCCTGCGAAGCCTGCTGGCGCGGGTGCAGGGCTGGATCAATCAGTTCGAGGGGCTGGTCACAGAAGCATTGGGCCGCGACCGCCTTCCTATAACAAAGCGGGGCCTCTTGACCAACATCGTGACCTTTCTTCCGACGTTGATTGCGCTGCGCGCCTGGTCGCTGCCGAAGGACCTCACCCACGATCAATACACCGATGGACTTGTCGAGTTCATGATGCGCGGGCTCGGTCTCGACCAGCCGAACAACGGCGCAATCACGTTTTAGGCGGTTTCCGAAAGCGCATAACCTTCGCAAATCGCTGATTATGGAACTGCAGCAGAGTTATCCCACCCGCCTAGCAATTCGATTTAATCTGCGTCAACGACCCCCGAAATAGTTCGGCACCCAAAGCGACAATGCCGGGATATAAGTCACGAAAATCAACGTTACCAGGCCGAGCGCGATAAACGGTACCAGCGCGCGAACCTGGGTTTCGAAAGAGATGCCGGCCAATCGTGATGTGACAAGTGCGGACGCGCCGATCGGCGGTAACAAAACGCCAATCTGCAAGTTAACGATCATGATGATGCCGAAGTGAACGAGATCGATGTTCAAACTCTTGACCAGGGGGAGCAGGATTGAGCTGGCGAGCAGGACGGACGCGGCTGGCTCCAGGAACATCCCGAACAACAGCAGCAGCAGATTGATCAGCAGCAGCGTCGTCGCTTGGCTGAAGCCATGCATCGATGACACGATCAGTTGAGGTAACTGGCTTCGGGCCAGGACCCAACTCAGCAAATTCGATCCCCCGATCAGGATCATCACGACGGCGGTATCGATCGCTGTGCGATAGAATGCATCGACTAACTCTTTCCAGGGGACCTTCCGCCGTATTGCACCACGGACGATCGCATAAATCAGGGCATAGAGAGCCGCCGCGCCGGCAAATTCGGTAAGCGTAAACACGCCCCAGACGACGCCGGCGACGATCACGGCCGGGACGATCAGCGCCGGCAGCGCCGCGACGAACGCGTAGGCCGCTTTGCGAAGGCTAAAACCGTGTGTGATCGAGCCGTAGCCGTGCCGTTGCGATAGCCAGAATGCGAGAGCTCCGCATACCAACGATAGCAGCAGGCCCGGCACGATCCCCGCGAGAAATAATTTAGCGACGGATTGTTCGGCCGCAAAACCGTAGAGGATCATCAGGATGCTGGGCGGAATGATCGGCCCGACGATGTTGGCCGCGGCCGTGACCGCACCCGCAAAGGCCCTCGGATAGCCCTCCTTAATCATCGCCGGGATCATAACCGAGCCGATGGCTGTCGTATCCGCAAGACAAGAGCCCGAGATCCCCGCAAATAGCGTCGATGCGGTGACGTTTCCGATCGCGAGAGATCCCCGGACATGACCAATAAGCGAAGTTGCAAAGCCCACCAGCGCGTTGGTGACGCCACCGACCGTCATCAGATTCGCCATCAGCAGGAACAACGGGATCGCGACCAGCGGGAAAGATTTCAGTCCCTCGAAAAACTGCATCGCGATGATTGCAGAACTCGGTACTCCGAGTAGGTACAGTCCGAGCAACGAGGCCGTCCCGATGCCGAAAGCCAGCGGGACACCAATCAGCAGCAATGCAATGAACGAGAGAAGGGTTATGACGCCAATCATTGTGGCGCCTCTTTCATCCACAATGACACGATGTGCTCCAAGGAAAAGAGCACCATCAGCACACCGGAGATGACTGCGACCGAATAGAATTGCGCCCAAGTGATCTCAAGCGCCAGGCCTTCGACTTTGGCGGAACTGGTAATCGCCATCAGCATTACGCCGGAATATGTCAGCACCAGCGAAAAGAGCAGGACGACAAGGTGGCACAAGGTCGCCAGGCATTTACGCGCGGTTGGCTTGAGCATCCTCCACACGAACCGGACATTGAGATTCTCGTCCCTCCGCACTGCCGCCGTGGCGCCGAGGAACGTCATCCAGGCGAGAGCACAGGCCGCTACTGTGTCCGACCATGTCGTGGCGTTGTCAAACACGTAACGCATGATGACCTGGACGGACACCGCCGCCAGACAGACGGCAACCAGAGCGGCAGCCAGCGCATCGAGCAGGCGCTCGAGCGCGTCAAAAACCCGTCGCATCGCCGCGCCCCCCTTTGAACCACGCTACTTCGGCTGAAGCTTTTGCGCCCAGTCCCATATGTCCGGGAGCTGCTTCTTAAGCGGCTCTTCCATCTTCGCCATGTCTTCAACGGAATGGCCCGGTTCGACGAAGTTGATGCCCTTCGCCTTGAACGCCGTGATCAGTTCCTTTTCCTGGGCCTTCGTGGTCTCGCCGTAATAGTCTGACGCCTCAGTCGCGGCGCGAATGAAGGCCTCCTTGCTCTTTGGCGCCAGACTGTCGACGAACGGTCCGTAGGTGAGGAACGCCTTGGGCGAGAGCACATGGCCAGTCATCACTGCGGACTTAGCGACCTCCTGGATCGATAGTGCCGCTATGTCCGGGATCGCGCCCTCGACGCCTTCCACGACGTTCTGTTGCATGGCCGAGAAGGTCTCTGCGATGTTCATCGGAGTTGGGCTCAAGCCAAGTAGTTTGATCTGATTGACGTAAATCGCAGTACCCGGCACGCGGATCTTCATTCCCTTGAGGTCATCGAGAGATTTTGCATTGCGCGTTGAATACACCCACCGCGCTACATTCCAGGACGGCGCGATCATGCGATACCCGCTGCGCTTTTCGACCTCCGCGATCAGCGCCTTGCCGCCGGGCCCGCGCCATGCGGCGACCATCTCGTCGCCGTTGTTGAAGGTGAATGGCCATGAATTCGCCGTCACGATCGGAATCTGCTCACCCAACGCGTCGGGCTGAATGAACATAACATTGACCAGCCCGACCTTCATCTGCGTTGCCATCGTGCCGAAGGTACCGAGCTGGCTGTTGGAGTAGATTTCGACAGCCAGCTCGCCGTCACTGTATTTCTCGGCTTTGTCCTTGAATTGCTCGAGCGTGCGACCAATGATGCTCGTTGGAGCGGCGGTGTCGCCCACGATCACCTTGGTCGCCGCGAGCGTCGTTGCAGGAACGAGCGACGTCGCGATGAAACCGGCAAGCGGCAGTAGAAGTGTCTTCAACATTGGGCTCCTCCGATCGATTTGTTGTCGCCTGCAGGCGCCGTTCCACCCCAGCGTAACCGAGCAATCACGTAGCGCTTATTTTTCCCTCCGCGCGCATGCTGGCGATACGCTGGGCGAACATAGGCGTCCAGCCGCCGAGCGCGATGATGTTGCGCTGCTCCTTTGCGACCGGCTCGTAGCTCTTTCGTGTGCCGCGGGTGAGATTCTCAAAAACACCGGTCGAGAAATCCACCCGCAGTTCATCACCCGTCTCGCATTCTTTGGTGACGCCGTCGCAATGAGGGAGAAATGGTAGTCCCGCATTGATCGCGTTCCGGTAACTGCCGCGAGGGATCAACTCTACGACAAGGCCGAGATTGAGTGCGGCAATCCCGAGCAAACCCTGAATGTGCGGATTGCCCTGTGCAAAGCGGCGTCCCGCCACGATAATGTCGTGTGGAGATACTTTCTTGGGAAACTCAGGATCGACACCGCACATGCAGAATTCGCGCAAGACCTCCAGGCGCGTTTCACGCAAATGAGCGAATTCTTTTTTGGTCAGATCGGCGTCGACCGCGAGATTGTCGCCAAATTTCCAGCAGCGGCCCTGATAAATCCAATCCATCTGCGTCCTCACAGATATTTACGGGGGTCGGTGATCTCGCCGGCAATCGCCGAAGCCGCGACGGTGAGCGGGCTTGCGAGATAAATTTCGGCCTTGGTTGTGCCGAGCCGGCCAGAATCGTTGCGGGTGCCAGTATTGATCGAGACCTCGCCGGGTGCGACCGGCGCGATGCGTCCGCCTGCGCACGGACCGCATCCAGGGGCGGTCATGACCGCGCCCGATTCCATGAATGCCGTGATCAGGCCCTCCTGGCCCGCGCGAACGGCGATTTCTTGCGTGGCAGGCGTAATAAAGAGCCTCACCGATGGGTGGATCTGGCGACCGCGCAGGATCAACGCCGCATCGCGCAGATCTTCGATCGATCCGTTGGCGCATGAGCCGATGAACGCATGATTGACAGCGACGCCGGCCACCTTCGATACGCCGACGACATTATCGGGCCGAGGGGGTGCGGCGACCTGCGGTTCAAGGCAGCCGAGGTCGTAGTCATAGACTGACTTGAATTTTGCATCCGGATCGCTGACTTGAGGGTCGATCGCTCCGGTGATGCGTGGGCCAAGCCATTCCTTCATGCGCTCGTCGGTCTCCACTATGGCCGACTTCGCGCCCATCTCCAGCGGATTGTTGCAGAGCGTCATGCGGCCGCCGAAGTCAATGTCCTTCAGCGCCGGACCGCCGTATTCGACCACCGAGTAGTCGAGATTGTCTTCGCCGATATCCACAATCATGCGCTGCGAAACATCGCGGATCGTGATGCCCTTTTGCAACGAACCTTTGAGATTGACCCGCACGGTCTCCGGTACCTGAATCCAGCACGAGCCACAGGCGAGGACTTCGGGTATCTCGAATACCATTGCGATGCCCAGGCAGCCGACGGCGCCATAATTGGTGACGTGCGTGTCGTAAGCAAGCACGAACATGCCCGGCTTGATCATTCCCATTTCCATCGGGAAGACGTGACCAAGGCCGCCGCGTCCGACGTCAAAGAATTGCGTGATGCCGTACTTGCGAACGATCTCGCGCACTTTCTTTTGCCGTTCAGCAGCCGGAGGGGTCGCGGCGACGGGCTCGTGATCCGTCGAGATGAGCACGCGCTTGGCATCGAATAGTTGCGTGACGCCCTGTTCCTCAAGCGCCTTGTCGAAGTTCACGACGTAATAGTCGTGCACGGTCATCAGATCAGGTTCGGGATATATCGTTTCGCCAGCCTTGACCGGGCGCTTCATCACCCGCGAAAGGATCTTCTCGGTTATCGTTTGGCCCATGAACCGCCCTCCGTCGAAATCTGGATTAATTGCACCTAGTAGCCGATGACTTGCTTCATCGTTTCGCCTCCGCGGAGCCGGTCCTCGCGCGCATCCTCTTCCTTCGATCTGGCAAAGGCCTTTATGGCGACTTCGACGGCCTTTTCGGCCGCCACGATCACCACACCGTCTTCGTCGCCAATTACCAGATCGCCCGACTTGACAGGGACATCGGCGATCGCGATCGGGATATTGGTCCAACCGGGATGCCCCTTCACCGTGCCGCGCACATTGATGCCCGGCGCGTAGACGGGAAATTTCATCTCGCGGATTTGCGCCATGTCACGCACGGCCGCATTTGTCACACAGCCAACAATGCCTTTGGCAACGCAGGCGACTGTTGATGTGCCGCCCCAGATCGTAGCCCGGTCGGTCGCGCCGGCGTCGATAACCAGCACACTGCCGGGAGGCGCCTCGTCGATCGCGCGGAAGATGACGAGATTGTCACCGGGCATCGCCTTCACCGTGTACGCCGGGCCCGCTAGGCGCACACCTTCGATGAGCGGGCGGATCGGCGGGCCGATGTCGCCCCACTTTCCGTTGGACTCGTAGATCGTGGCCGTGGCGAGGCCCGAAAGCGTGACCAATGCTTCGGCCATTTCCGGGGAGAGTTTCGCGGCGTGCGCATTAGGCGGCATTTTTTTGACCCTCTTGCGTGGACAGGCGCGCCAGCGCGGCAGCCGCCTTGCGGATCGCTTCACCAAGCCCGGGGAGCTCTTCGCGCGTGACCTGGCTGGTCGCGAAACCGAGCGAAAGCACCGTGACGACTTTTGCGTTGGACCTCAGGAGCGGCGCAGCGACCGAGCCAGTGCCATGCGACTGCGTTTCCCAGATCATCGAATAGCCGCGAGTGCGCACGTCCTTGAGCACTTTCTTGAGGGCGGGCAGTGTTGTGATTGTTCTTGGTGTCCGAGCCGGCATGCCGGCGCGCCGCACGATCGCCTCGACTTCCTCGGTCTCGAGCGTCGAGAGCGCGGCCTGACCCGTCGCCGTGCTGTGGACCGGCAACTTGGCGCCAAGCGGAATGCTGAATTTCAGTCTACCTTCCGCCTCGACGGACGCAAGAATGACCATGCGGTCGTTTTGCAGCACAGTCAGATAGGCAGTGAATCCGTGTTGCGCGACGAGCCGTTCAAGGATTGGGAGCGCGATGCGGCGGAGCCTGCTGCCCCCGACATATAAACTGCCGACACGTGCGGCCTCTATGCCCGGATAATATTTGCGCAACTCGGCGTCGCGTTCCAGATAGCCGTGCATTTCCAGCGCTTGGAGAAAGCGCAGCGTACTTGTCTTCGAGAGCAAAAGCGCTCGGCTGATCTCCGAGACCCCGAGCGAGGGGCGCTCACTGTTGAACAGCGAAAGGATCTGCAGTGCGCGACTGACGCTCAGGGAAAACTCCGAGCGTTCACCATCGCTTCCGCTGGGCCATCTCTGCGCAGCCAATGCCGTTTCCTGCCATTGGTCCGATAATCGGACCGTAGCGTTCCGTTATACGGACCAGTTAGCGCCGTCGGAAATGCAATGTCAATGTACTGCGACCTCACTCTGAGTCGTTTCACCAATCACGAGCTGCTGCTTCATCCAAGTGCACCCGTTATGGAAGTTGGTCACGGCGCTGCCGGGAGGGACGAGTTTGTCGCAAGCCGTAGCGAGCGCGGATGAGAGCGTCAATTTGAGCACGGGAAGGATCTCCTCGAGCTGCTGCATCGTTCGCGGCCCAAAGATCGGAGCCGTCACGGCGGGCTGGTCCTTGACCCAGAGTACTGCGAGTTGTGCAGGTGTAATGCCGGCCTCGTGGGCGAGCGCCGTAAGTCTTCGCCCGATCTCGATACCGGACTCATTGACGCGGCCGATATACACGCCGCCGCGTCGTGCCGCGCGTGAGTCCACAGGAAAGTTGCGCTCGTCGGCGTAGCGACCGGAAAGGACACCCTGTGCGAGCGGCGCGTATGGAATAAGGCCAACACCGTGTGCTAGGCATGCCGGCACGAGTTCGTTTTCGATGCGCCGGTCGAGCAGATTGTAGGGCGGCTGTTCGGAAATATAGCGGGCAAGCCCCTTCGCCTCACTCAGCATGACCCCCTCAACAACCTTCCAGGCCGGATGCGTGGAACATCCGATGTAGCGCACCTTTCCCTGACGAATGAGATCGGTCATTGCACTGAGCGTTTCCTCCGTCGGGATGTGAAACGAAGGACGATGCAGTTGGTAAAGATCGATGTAGTCCGTGCCGAGCCGCCTCAACGACTCTTCACAGGTACGAATGATGTTCACGCGCGAATTGCTTTGCTCGTTTGGACCGGCGCTGGCATCGATCGGGAAATGGACCTTGCTCGAGATGACGACCTTGTGGCGCGACGGCAGGCGTCTGATGGCATCGCCGAGAATTATTTCGCTCCGCCCTTCGTTATAATTGTTCGAGGTGTCGAAGAAATTTACGCCCGCTTCATAGGCGCGCTCCACGATCGCAATCGAGTTCTGTTTCGGATGTGGGACTGGAGAAATTTAACGTGCCGATCGCCAGCGGCGACACCATCAAACCGCTGCGGCCAAGCGAACGATAGTTCATGAGCCCGTCCCTTCTTTTTCGTGAAAGTGGCAGTAATTGCAATTCGGGTCATGGTGTCAATGCAGAACAATGAACATCCGCTCTTACTCCCAGCGCGGACATCACGTGCGCCGATCGATTGTTATGGAACGGCGACGTCTGATTTGCGCTCAGAAGCGGACATCATCAGACAAAGCAATTTGTCCGCTTTTGTGCCAGACTCATGGGGGCCGGACTACCGCGCTCCCGGATGGCAGATCAAGGCCATTTGGAGCGCAATTCAGATGACTGCGAAATGGCGTGAGATTCGCCCCTTTCTGTGCGTGCCCTCCCACGAGGATGACCCCCATGTTATTTTCGACGCATTCACTGCGACGAACAAAACGCCACATTGATATATCGGCGGACCGGCAACTTGAGGGCTGTCCAGCTCTTACTCGGGCATACCAAGGTCGAAAGGACGGTCCGATACCTCGGCATCGAAGTCGATGAACCGCGGGCTCAAGCTTCCCTGATAGGAAGCTTAACGCGGAAGGTCGCTCCGCCGTTGGCATTTTCTGCGCTAATTGTCCCTTCGTGAGCTTCCACAATTGTGCGAACAATTGATAGCCCTATACCCATGCCTTCCTTCTTGGTCGAAAAGAAGGGATCAAACAGTTTTCCGAGACTATCGGCTGGAATGCCTCCTCCACTGTCAGCGACTAGCAATTCCGCCGATCTGCCGCGCTTGCTCGCCGAAATGTCGATAGCTCTCTCCGCCGCGGCACTTTCCAAAATGGCATCCGAACTGTTGCGGACGAGATTGATCACCACTTGCTGGATTTGAATAGCGTCTGCATTGACCAGAAGTGGACCCGGCGACCAGCGAGTCTGGGTTGCAATGTTCCGCTGCTTCATGACCGGCGCTAGCAAATCGACTGCTTCCTTGACCGTAGCGTTCAAATCGATGGTCCGAGCCGCGAAGGGCGCTTTCTTCAGGAGACTGCGCAGTCGCCGTATCACCTCCGTCGCCCGCTCATCATCGTAACGAATGTCGGCCAAGATTTCTTTGAGTTCATTCAGGTCTGGCGACGCTGAGCGCAGCATCGACTCTGCGCTTTCCGTATTGATGAGGATCGAGCCAAGGGGTTGATTGATTTCATGAGTGATCGTCGCGGTCAGTTCTCCCGCAGTCGCATACCTGTTGACGTGCGCAAGCTCTGCCATTAGCTGACGCGCGTCGGACTCGGCACGGTAGCGGCGCCGACGGTGCCAGAAAAGTCCGCTGATTAGCCCTCCCTGTAGCAAAATGACTGCAGCTATCAGAGCAATTTGCACGCGATATGCTTGCCAGAGGGGCGGCGAACGAAATTCAACGGAGCTGCCGGGGGGCAACAAGCCTTCGCTGATACCCCATCGTTGCATTTGTCTCCAATCGAACCTTGGAACCGCGAACTTGACTGGCTGGGTCTTTATGTCGCCCGCCCTCTCCCCGGAAAGGATTCGGTTCGCAACATTGGCCGTGATTGCACTGCTCTCCATCACGGAAAACATTGGCCCCCCAACGAGGGCGCCTTCAAAGAACGAACCGTCATAAGAGAAGATGGGAGCAGAGGCTACGGAAGCCAATGCGTTCAACGACTCGTTCTCTTCGTGAGAGACGCCTGCTGCGTCCACGTTCATCAAATGCCAGAGAATCGCGCTACGCGGCGGCAGTTTGGCCGCGTCCTTGAGAATGTCGACGAAAGGCAACTCATCATACCATTTCAATACGACCCTGTTTGCAAAAGGAGCCAGTTGCCGCTGTATCTCCTCGTGCCAGAATACTTCGTTGGGTGTAACTCCGTTCACAATTGCAACCGTTTTGGTATCCGGCAGCACTTGGAGGATCGTTTCGAGAATGGCAGCAAAATCGTGATCGACGGCTACGACCGTGTCGTTTTCTGAAAGCTGATCATAATCGACGCGGCGCCTGTCAACGGCCGTGAAGATCATTGGGGTCGTTGGAAACAACTCGCTGCGATGCCTCTGGATAAAGCTTGCGGCGGGCGCTCCAATCGCGATTATCAGGTCAAGCGGCTCCTTGAGATAAAGCGCTCGCAGATACTGAACCAGCGGGGCTTCGGACTCCGCGCCGTCTGATCTTGCACCAGCGAGCGAGAAGTCCGAGAAATCAATTGACCACTTTGCTCGACGATTAGTTTCGATTCGAATAGTGCGAGCATAGTCGCTCCACGGCTTGAATAGTGGTCCGAACGAATGCAGAAACATCACGCGCTTCGCATCTGCTGCCATTGCGTAATTTGCGGCCCCGCAAAGGATGATCAATGCGCCACAGATCATGCGCAGGTGAAGGGTGCAGGTCGCTAGCCCGAAGTGACGTGGGCCGCGCTGCTCGCCGGCAACGGTAAAATGCCAAATCACGCCTTCTCCAATCACAAGGCCCTCCACCCAAAGCCGGGAGCACCTTACACGGTCCGCTGGCTCTGGGGAGACTGGCCTTAGACCGTTGGCACGGAGAACGGCCGACGTCCGTTGTGGGTCATTAGCGGAAGTGGTTCGGCGGGAGTGACGTGTCTGCTTTCATCCCAACTGCCGACATAGCGAGCGCGACCGGTCCCGTCCGAGATGTGCTGCCAGCTCAACCGGTCGACGCAACACAGGCGTTAAATCTCTCTGCTGGGGTTTCAAATTGCAAGGTCTGCCGTGGCCGTTCGTTGAGCTGACGAGCTACTCTGTTCAGATGGGCTTGCGAGTGCACCGACAAGTTGGTGCCCTTCGGGAAGTATTGTCGCAGCAGGCCGTTGGTGTTCTCATTCGACCCCCGCTGCCACGGGCTTTGCGGATCGCAGAAGTAAACATCGATGTTGGTCGTCAGGGTAAATCGTCGATGATCCGTGAGTTCCTTGCCCCGGTCCCAGGTCAGCGATTTATAGAGCTCACTCGGCAGCTTCTTTGCCTGCTTGATGAGCGCGGATACGACCGTCTGGGTGTCCTTATTGGCCACCTTTGCCAGCATCACGTAACGGGTATGACGCTCGACCAGGGTCGCGATATAGCTGTTCTTCGACCCGGACAGGAGATCGCCTTCCCAATGGCCAGGCACCGCCCGATCTTCAACCGCTGCCGGCCGCTGACGGATCGAGACGATGTCCTTGATTTGTCCCCGTCCATCATTGATGAGACCCGCCTGTTTCGATCGACGGATCGTGCGCTTCGACCGAAGATGGCAAAGCAGCTCTTTCTTGAGCACCCCGCGGGCTTGAACAAATAGACTGCGATAGATCGTCTCGTGTGACACGTAATAACGCTCGTCTTCAGGATGGGCTCTTTTAAGCCAGCCGGCTATCTGCTCGGGCGCCCAGTTTAATCTCAGCTTGTTGGCCACCGCCTGTCGCAACCAAGCATTGGTCGTCAGCTTACAGTGTTTCGGGCGACGGGTTCGGGCCCAGGCCTTGTCATCCGCCAAAGCCGCTCGGTAACCATCATAACCGCCGTTCCGACGAATTTCCCGGCTCACCGTCGAGGGCGAGCGGCCGAGCAATCGGGCCATTGAGCGTGCCGATCGATGGATCGCGATGCCTCTCGATATCTCCTCGCGTTCTGAGAGCGTCAGAGCCAATCGCGAGCGACGCCGGGGAGTTGGACGAATTCCTCCGTATGGCGACACCTGGAAATAAATCGACGATGACGGCTTACCAAACGCCCGTCCGATCGCTTTGAGAGACTCCCCGCGTTGCCAGCGATCCCATAACTCCGTCTTCTCGGCCGCCGTAAACCCTCGACGAAAGCCTCGATCCATCGCCACACTCCATCTCTTCGCTTTAAGATAAAGTGTTGCGTCGACCGGTTGAGACCGCCGCCAATAGCAGACATGGGGCGCCAATCCCCGAACCTGAGATCGCGAAGATCGTGGAGTATCTCACGCAGACTTATTGAATCATTGTGGAGAGCGCGCGCCAGAATTTGTTTCGATGGTCTCGATGCTTATAGAGCTTGGCCGGCATTCGCGCCAACAAGCGCTTTCCAGTCCAACCAAACGCCAAAGCCAAGGCGACTTTCGCTAGGCGCCTTGGCTTCTTCGAGAGGCCATATCGAGCGTGAACGTCTTACCAACCTACAACGAAACCTGGATCGCAGTAGCCGTAATCGTAGGACGCACAATAGCCGTAGCCCGTTGCCAGTCCGATGCCTAGCCCCGCCAAGCCAAGACCGACGTATCCATCGTCATAGTACGGCCCATACCCCCCGACAAAGCCCGGGCCATTCCAGCCACCGTGACGCCAGCTGTCGAAACCGCGAATGCCAGCAAACCGGCCGCTATGCAAGCCGCCCAAACGCCCGACGTGACCACTGAAGGCGCCGACATGCGCTCCACCGAAGCCTCCACCGTGGCCACCGAATCCTCCGGCATGACCGCCGCCTCCATGACCGAAGGCCATCGCACTGGTCGTTAGCCCCATTGCCAGTGCTAAAGCCATGACGCCCGCTGCAATCTGTTTTTTCATCTGAAACTCCTGGAAATCCGAGGTCTCCGCAAGAAGCAACGGCTACGCGGCGAAACTGTTGCGCACGAGCGCGCGGCGAGGAGCTAAAATAAAATTGGAGATCGCCAGCTGCCTGGGTAGAACGCCGTTATAGCTTCCTGCCGCGCTGAAGTTTATCGCTCTCGCCTGACGCCTAAGGCGGCTGATGAGCTTGGGTCCTTGCATTGAAGGGGCCGCCGACGTGTGCCTGAATCGAACAGCAGTTGGCGGTCCAAGGAGCTTCTAGTTCGAGCAGCAAGTGGATCGGACAAAACAGAGAGCC
Source organism: uncultured Alphaproteobacteria bacterium (assembly GCA_963788885.1). Taxonomy (GTDB): domain Bacteria; phylum Pseudomonadota; class Alphaproteobacteria; order Rhizobiales; family Xanthobacteraceae; genus Bradyrhizobium. The sequence continues at coordinate 394,746 of CAWBIR010000009.1, forward strand.
TCAGCCGTGGGGAACACGGCCGAGGCTCTTGCCTCGAGGGGAAGCTCGAAGCGGGCCAGGCAGCCCAACACAAGTTTGGTTCGTGCCGGGCTGTAGCGAAACTAAAATCATTTTCACGCTAGCTAACGAAGTCTTTTCGCTCGCGGAGCCACGACAACGAGATCCGGCTCGCTCGTGATGTCGGCCCTCGCCCGGTGAAGGACTAAACACGACGATCAATATCCTGAGTGCCTTTCGGCGTTCCTGAATTGTAGAGCCGCCGATATTTCCGTGCAGCGGCTGTCCAGTCTATCGATCGCTTTAGGACACCGGTCTCCTTTCCTAAAGATTCTTTAAGTTTTAGTTGTCTTGTCACGATTCCATCATCTCTGCGGGAATGTGCAGACGATTGGAGGACTCGTTGAACGAGGGACCTTTGGGCCCCGCGCGTACTATTCTGCTTGTCGAGGACGACGCGGAACTGGCCGCCACGATCAAGACCGAACTTGAGGGAAATGGTTACCGAGTGCACGTCGCCTCGATTGCGGAGGCGACGGATATTGCGCGAACGAACGGTGCTGCGATGTTGATCCTCGATCGATTACTCTCCGGTGCGGACAGTCTGCGCTCTGTGGAGTTTATTCGAAACCAGAGTGTTAAGATTCCCATCCTGGTAATCTCTGCTTTATGGTCTCCAGATGAGGTCGTTCGCGGCCTGACGGCCGGCGCCGACGCCTATCTTCCAAGGCCCTTTCACATGGTTGAACTCGTCGCAAGAGTGAATGCCCTGGTTCGTCGCCTCGGCAGCATTCGAACCACGAGCCTAACGGTAGGCGATCTTGAAATTGACTTGATAGATCGAACAGCCTCTCGAGCTGGCATCGCAATTTCGCTGCTTCCGGCCGAATTCAGGCTCCTCGAATATTTCCTTCGTCACCCCGAGCGGCTGGTGACGCGCGAGATGTTGCTCGAGCATGTATGGCAATATGAGCTCGAGGTCGAGAGCAACGTGATCGACGTTCAGATCAGCAACCTTCGAAGGAAAATCGATGAGCAAGGCCGCCCATCGCGAATTGCCAATGTACGCGGACAGGGGTTTATGCTCTGCCCTCGAACGAGCTGAGGGGTTTAGGCAGGATGCTCTGAGGCGTCCTCTGATAACGGTGCTCGAAATATTTTTTCCTTGGGGGCGCGAAATGCGGCGCTCCTTGGTTCCCAAATCTCCATTGCAAGATTAAATTAGGTGGAGAAGCATCGCATGCCCAGCTGAGGTGGTCTTCTTAACCTTGGCGTTGCGCTAGGCGCGAGGCCCTGCCCGTCTCTGCCACTCAGTTGTTCTCCCGACGGAAGCCTCGCGCCGCAATTACGTGGGCAAGCACTAGCGTCGATGCTTCCTGCATTGAGTGTTTAACCGGACCGGCCTCCAAATTGTCTACCGCCAGCATCATCGCGCGAACGACCACTTCGAGCTCTTCGCTTGTCATCTTTGATGTTCGCCTGCGGGAAAGGACACGGGAAATTCTCCAGCCATTCGTGCCTAACAGGGCACGATAGCGAGCCGCGAAGAATGTTACAGGTCGAAAACGCCGCATTTCAGGGCCGAGTCTAGCGTTCCGTTTTGTCAGACGACACAGCGTGGGCCTGAAAGCGGACCGGCGAAGCGCTGGGTTTATCCACTCGAACGATACTTCTGGCCACCGATGAGCCGAACTAAAGAATTGTTTACCGGCGCCAAGCCCAAAAAGGTGAGCTTGCGGCAATTCATTCGCTCGCCCTTAGATTCTAAGGAATAATTTAGACCCAACCGGCAGCGACTCGCGCCATCATGTGAAACTTCCCGGCGTCGCCCCGCTTAACATGTGATGATCGCGGCTATCTCGGATTGAGCGACGTTTGACCACCGCGACCGGCACCAATGATCGGGTCAAGCCATGCACAAGCTGGCCACTGGTGTGTTAGCTCTCGTCATCGCGTGCGGACGTTGTGCCGCGGCTCAGGACGGTAGCGCAACCAAGCCGGATTACCCGCCAAATTTCCCACCAAGTGGGTATCGACCGCTACCGCCTCATTTTCAGCCGCGCCGTGTGATCGCCGCAAATCCCGAAAACGTTGCTGTCGCGCCGCCCCCGTTGCCGTCGTATGAGCAACCTGCGATTCCGGAGAAGGGTTATCTGTGGGTGCCCGGGTACTGGGCCTGGCGTAAATCGGTCCCTGACTATTTTTGGGTGCCTGGGACGTGGGTCCGGCCGCCGCAGTCCGGGCTTTTATGGACGCCGCCCTATTGGAATCAGGTCGACGGCGGTTATGCCTATCATGCCGGTTATTGGGCTTCCGAAGTCGGCTTCTACGGCGGCATCAATTATGGCTTCGGATATACAGGGAGCGGCTATGAGGGCGGCCGCTGGAATGATGGCTCATTCACCTACAACAGCGCCGTGAACAATCTCGGCTCGTTCGATAGCACAAGCGTCTACAATCAGGCGGTGGCTGTAGAGGAGAACACATCGCATATCAGCTACAACGGCGGGGAAAGAGGAACCGCGGCACGGGCAACCGAGCAGCAGGAGAAGGTTGCCAATGGACAGCACATTGGTCCAACCCCTGAGCAGAAAAAGCAGTTTGAATTGGCTGCCATCGATCGCTCGCTATACTCCAAGCTGAATAACGGTGAACCGGGAGTCGCTGCAACTCAGCGTTCCGGCATTCTTACGGGCTCGGGAGTTGCACGAGGGAGCACGCCGTTGAAGCAGACCGCGCGATAGGCAGAATCTCGCGGCAATGATCACTCGACCAGGACGTGCACGACGCCGGATCGCATCATTCCAAGCGCACGCGCGGCACTCACCGACACATCGATAACTCGGCCTCTCACGAATGGTCCGCGATCATTTACACGGCACTGAATTGAACGGCCGGCATACGTCACGGTGACCATGGTTCCGAAGGAGCGGGTTCGATGAGCGCAGGTCAGCTCTCCCTTGTGGCCGCGCCCGCCGTAATAAGAAGCAAGGCCGCTTTCAGCGTTCGCCGGATGGGCTGTGGAAACCAAGGTGATTGCAATGAGCCCATATCGATACAATGACGCGCACTCAAACGTGGGAGAATCAACGAACGACCAATGTGAACGGCCAAACGAGCCGGGTGTTCCGCTCCGCGAGGAGCTGCAACTGGAAAGACAGAAGGTTCCAGGGTCATCGTACATCATGTAACGCACGAGCAGGGTTGATAACCAATGAGCTACACTCTTGACTATCTAGGCAATTGAACATCCGCAACGGGTCAAATCCGGATGTAACCGCCCAGTGACGTCACGTCCGCTTTGCCCCCAACAACAGACATTGCGAACGCGGCCGGAGATGTCGGCTAAGTGCCATGTGTGGACGGCTCCGGGTTGGCAAGAAGAATCTTCACGTCGCAGGCTTGGTCGGTGCTGCCATGTGTTCGGCCTTGAGGTGCGGTTCACATGACCGCTGGCCATAATGCCCTCCGCGGATCAGGTCCCGGTCAAAACCGCGCATTCGACGATGCGATGGCACAAGTGGGTTGTCCTGATCGCCGGATCGACCGGCTCTGCATTACGTGCTGTTCGCCCTCCCAACCTTCACATCACGCCGGGCATCCGGCGCGATCTCGTTACCGCGCAAGCGCTGCGGGTTGTTTGTAACGCTCACTCTTGGCCATCATGGCCCAGGCCATCCGCGCAATCTTGTTGGCAAGTGCAATGGCGGCGACCTTGGTCGGACGCCGTGCCAACAACGCTGTGAGCCACGGCCGATGCCCGGTGCCATGGATCTTGGCATAGCGGATGACGGCAAGTGCTCCGGCCACGAACAGGCCGCGCAGATAGCGGTCCCCCTGTTTGCTGATGCCGCCGAGCCGCTCCTTGCCCCCACTTGAGTGCTGTTTGGGAACGAGCCCAATCCAGGCCGAGAAGTTACGTCCTGATCGGAAGGTGCTGGGGTCGGCAACACTCGCGACCAAGGCGGTCGCCAGCATCGGACCGACCCCGGGAATGTAATGAAGGCGCCTGCTCGTCTGGTTGGACCGATGCCAGGCCATGATCATCCGATCGAAGTCCAAGATCTGCTTCTTGAGATTGAGCAGTTGAGTACCGAGCGCGGCAAGGCACGCACGGGCAACCTCAGACACCCGCTGGTCGCTCGGGTCGGCAACAATCTGCAGCAGTTCCGTAACCCCTTTCCGCCCGACCGGCGCGACAATGCCGAACTCGGCGAGGTGCGCTCGGATCGAATTAATCACCGCGATCTGCTGCCGGATGAACAGGTGACGGGTCCGGTGAAGCATCAGGCAGCTCTGCTGCTCAGGCGTCTTGGTTGGCACGAACCGCATGTTGGCTCTGGTGACCGCCTCGCAAATCGCTTCCGCGTCAGCCATGTCGTTCTTCTGCCGTTTGACGTAGGGCTTCACGTATGCCGGCGGCATCAATCGCACGGTATGGCCCAGTGCCTGCAGCTCGCGCGACCAATGGTGAGACGAGGCGCAAGCCTCGATGCCAACCAGGCATGGTGGCAGCTTCTCAAAGAACGCCAGCACGTGGCGACGCTTCAACTGGCGGCGGATGACCACCCGGCCGGCGGCATCAACTCCGTGGACCTGGAAAACCGACTTGGCGATGTCTAAACCGATGGTCGTGATCGTCTGCATGGCTCGCTCCTCTGAATCGTGGGAGCCTTAGCAGCCCCCACATCCATGGCACGTTCGTGCCGGTGGAGGAGCCGTCCACAGCATCAAAACCGGACTCACGGGACCATGCACATGCGTCGCGCGTAGCCTATTGCTGCGATCTGCTTTCAAGCAGCCGGTGGCGGACCTCCTCCGATACAAAGCGCTCCGCCCGCTGCCATGCCTCGTCATTGTCGCCGCGAAACTGGAAGTACTTCCGGAACACGACACGCTGGGATGTTGTATCGATGGCAACAGTCTGCGCGAACTGCACCAAGGTGCTCATCTTATGAAAGCCGCCGATGATCAGGATCCGCGCGCCGGCCTGTGACGCCGCGCGCAGCCGATCGCGCAATGCCGGTCCGTCGGTCGGACAATTTGGTCCGCAGGAGGAAGGCACGAGCTCAAAACGGCGGTCTGCCGTGACATCGTCCCGCAGCGCAGTCATGAAAGCCCGCAATCGCTTCTCATGCACGGCCGTCTGATCGGTGGGCTCGTTCGACGTGTCTCTATATTTGAAATCGTCGACGGAGACGGCCAAGGCGTCGTCGGCGTTCGCGGCGTATGCAATTGAGATGAGGCCGAATCCCAAGAACAGACCGGTGAACAGGCCGGCTTTGGCAAGAGCGTGCAAGAGGGAGGCGTGGCGCATCGCGATGACTCGATCTCCCCCTACTGAGGCCATCTTAGAAGATCAATTGTTTCTGCCTCCTGTCGAAGAAATTAATCCTTGGTAACGCTGCGCCGGCCGTCCATGGGAGCGCAACGCTAATGTCTGCAGTGGGTCATGTGTGGACGACGCCCACGGGTCAAGGGATTTTTTAGTTCTCAGCTTGCGGTCGGGTGCAAGTCATGTGTCCGGCCTTTTGGTGCGGCGCTCATGACCGCTGGCCCTGATGTAATCCGCAGATTGAGTCCCTATCAATCGCCCGCGCTTAAGAGCGCTTGACCCAGTAGCGGGTTCTCCCAATCCCCGGTCCAACCGGTTCGCATCAAACCATTATCACCCTCGACTTTCTTGTGCGCTTCGACGCCGCTTCACCAATTCGATGCCAAGCCCTTCAAGCCGCCACCGCGATGGCTGCGTTGCTTGAGCGTGTCGGCGCCCGATAGCTCTCACCCTGGGCCAGCACCGCCCACGCGATCCGGGCCATCTTGTTGGCAAGCGCCACCGCGGCTACCTTGGCGGGTCGACGACCCAGCAGCTCGATTACCCAGGGATATTTCTCTGGCCACATCCGAGCGGTCCTCACGATGGAGATTGCACCAACGACTAATAGTCGTCGCAGGTAGCGATCACCCTGCTTGGAAATAGAGCCGAGACGCTCCTTTCCACCGGTGGAGTTCTGCCGCGGCACCAATCCGATCCAGGCTGCAAACTCGCGGCCAGTCTTAAACGCCTTCGGGTCGGTCATTGTCGCCACGACAGCTGTAGACAGGATCACGCCAAACCCTGGAATGGCATCGAGCCGTTTGCTGTCTGCGTTAGCGCGATGGGTCTGAGTGATACGCTTGTCGAGGCCGCCGATCTGGATCTGAAGCGCGTGCAATTCCGCAACGATGGTCTGGCAGGCAAAGCGTGCGTCAGTTGGCAACCGCTCATCACTGCTCTTCGTCACGGCTGTAATCAGTTGCTGCAACCCTTCACGTCCCTTTGCTGCCACTAGCCCGAGCTCAGCCAGGTGGGCACGAAGTGCGTTGATCAGTTGAGTCCGCTGACGGATCAGAAGATCCCGCGTCCGATGCAGCATCAGCGCGCTCTGCTGCCCAACGCTTTTGATCGGCACAAACCGCATCGATGGCCGCGTTACGGCCTCGCAGATCGCTGCCGCATCGGCCGTATCGTTCTTGCCACGCTTCACGTAGGCTTTGACATAGCTCGGCGGCATGAGCCGCGTGTCATGCCCGAGCATCTTGAGTTCGCGTGCCCATTGGTGCGCCGTTGCGCACGCTTCCAGCCCGACGACACAAGGCGGCAAATCGCCAAAGAATTCAATAACCTTCGCCCGACCAACACGTTTGCGGATCACCACGGTGTCATCGGCATCGACGCCGTGAACCTGAAATACTGACTTCGCAATATCGAGACCGATCGTGATAACCTCGCCCATGGACGGCTCCCCTCAATGTGGTTTGCTTCGACGCAACCATCCTATGGCACTTCGATGCCGCAGAGTGGGCGCCGTCCACCACATCAATCGCGTCGTTCTGACCGCGGGCCAGTCACTTCCGGTCTTCCCCG
>CAWBIR010000010.1:0-70000 GCA_963788885.1 uncultured Alphaproteobacteria bacterium
GGTCCGGGAAGCAGATGGTGGGCACGACAGGGATCGAACCTGTGACCCCTACCATGTCAAGGTAGTGCTCTCCCGCTGAGCTACGTGCCCTTTAGTCCTGTTCGGGTGAGGGTCCCTATATCGGCTCCGACGCGGGCAGGCAAGGTGAGAGCCCTGCGATTTCGACCCCTTTGAGGGCCGATCAGGCCGCCAGCATCTTGTTTACTTCGCTGACGAGTTCGCGAAGGTGGACCGGCTTCGACAATACCTTGGCATTCTTGGGCGCTTCCGAGTCCGCATTCAGCGCCACCGCGGCAAAGCCGGTGATGAACATGATCTTGATGTCGGGATCGAGTTCCGAGGCGCGGCGCGCCAGTTCGATGCCGTCCATCTCCGGCATGACGATGTCGGTGAGCAGCATCTCGAACGGCTCCTCGCGCAACCGCTGATAGGCCGACATGCCGTTATCGTGCGGCGAGACCTGAAAACCGGCGTTTTCCAGCGCCTTGACCAGAAAGCGGCGCATGTCGTTGTCGTCTTCGGCAAGCAGGATCTTGTGCATGGCAGGAATCGTCGAATCCGGTTTGAAGATTGCCCCGTTCCACTAAGCCCGACAGAGAGTAAATTTCGGGTGAAAGAGACGGTGCGAACGGGTCTGGTGCCCACTATTTCTGGACCCGATTGCGGCGCGAATCAATCGAGACGGCGAATTCCGCCGCAAGTTTACGTTTCGTCCAATCTGGAGTTTTTCCGCTTGGCAGAGCCGCCGCGATTACCGACAATGGCGCCTCAAAAGCCGCATCTTCCGGCGAAAAGATACGTATCGGGAGGGCGGATTCTTAGGAACGGCGCCAGATGATGACCCAATTTGACGAAGGACTGCCGCCGCCGTTCGAAATTGTCGAGCCTGCGACATGGCGAGCGCCGATCATCTTCAATTCGCCGCATTCCGGCTCGGTCTACCCCGCTGAATTCCTCAAGATCTCGCGGATCGATCTCGCCGGTCTGCGCCGCTCGGAAGACTCGTTCATGGACGAGTTGATCGCAGGTCTGAGCCACCTCGGTTTTCCGACCGTGAGCGTCAACTTTCCCCGCTCCTATGTCGACGTCAACCGCGAGCCCTACGAGCTCGATCCCAGGATGTTTTCAGGCCGCTTGCCGAGCTTTGCCAACACACGCTCGATGCGGGTTGCCGGCGGGCTCGGCACCATCCCGCGCGTGGTCGGCGACGGCCAGGAAATCTACAGCGAACGCCTCGCGGTCGATGACGCGCTCGCCCGGATCGAACAGCTCTACAAGCCCTATCACCGCGCTTTGCGCCGCCTGATCAACAAGGCCCACCGCGCCTTCGGCACCGTGATCGTCGTCGACTGTCATTCGATGCCCTCAGTCGGCGTGTCGCGCGAAGAGCCGCGGCGGCCGGACGTCGTGATCGGCGACCGCTACGGCACCAGTTGCGCCCCCGTCCTCGCCGACACGGTCGAGGAAACCGTGAGCCGGCTCGGCTATTCGGTCGGGCGCAACAAGCCCTATGCGGGCGGCTTCATCACCGAGCATTACGGCAACCCGGCCTCCGGGCTGCATACCGTCCAGCTCGAGCTCAATCGCGCCGTCTATATGGATGAGCGGCGGCGGGCCCGCGGCGAGCGGTTCGCGCAAGTCGCGCGCGATTTCGCTGTCCTGGCCGAAGTGCTCGCCGCACTTCCGCTGGACGGACTCGAGCCATTCCCGGCCGCCGCCGAATAAGCGGTCATCGCGGGCGACCGCGATGCAGGCGAGATGACAATTCCAAGAAATGACAATTCCAAGAAAAAAGGGCCGCCTGAATGAACAAGCGGCCCAAGTCTAGGGAGGAAACGCCCAAGGAGGGCAGCGATAGCGCAAGGCGCTACCGCACCGCAACAATATGCGGCCGCGCTGCACAAAGTGCAAGACCTTTCGAAACATTTCCGGTGAATATCGGATGGCGGGTTCGGCGCACCCTTGCAGAAGATTATCGATATTTATCTTTAAATATCAAATACTTAAATATGAACCCGGCTGCGCTTAACGCTGACTTGTCCCCAACCCAAAATTTCCTCTCGAATTCGTGATCGCGCGCGCTCATCGGAAATTTACCCCTGTGCGGGAGCCGAATCGCTGAGTGAAATCAAGCGTGGTCCCGCTGGTTGTCATCTCGCTAACGGTGCGGAATTCGTGGGATTGCGCTAGTGGTCCAATTCTAACATTCGCATCCCTTCCCAGCGCGCACTCCTTGCGAATGTTAGAATTGTAGGAGCACTGGCAAATATAGGTCTCTAGAGGAGCTTTGGATTTGACATTCGCTTGCGCGCTCGCGGCTGGGCCGGGGCGAATGTCAAATCCGCTCCGCTAGTGGTCCGAGGCACACATTCTGTTCTGCGGCAGCCGGGGAGTAACCGTGACGGTCATTGATTTCACCGCCTTCATTGGCCGCCTGGCGACCGCCTCCGGCGAAACCATCCTGCCATTCTTCAGGACCTCGCTCGGCATCGACAACAAAGGCGCCAAGGACTTCGATCCGGTGACGGAGGCCGACCGGGCGGCAGAGGCCGTGATGCGCCGGCTGATCCAGGCCAACTTCCCCCAGCATGGCATTGTCGGTGAAGAATTCGGCAACGAACGCGAGGATGCCGAATATGTCTGGGTGCTGGACCCGATCGACGGCACCAAGTCCTTCATTTCGGGCTTCCCCACCTGGGGCACGCTGATCGCGCTGATGCACAAGAAAATGCCGGTGTTCGGCATGATGCATCAGCCCTATATCGGCGAACGCTTCTATGGCGACAACGGCTCGGCGAACTATTCCGGATCGGCCGGCCAGCGGCGTCTGGCGGTGCGTCGCTGCGCTTCGCTCAAGGATGCGACGCTGTTTACGACCAGTCCGTTGCTGATGAACGAGGCCGACCGCGCCACCTTCAATCGTGTCGCAGATGTCGTGCGGCTGACGCGCTATGGCGGCGACTGCTACTCCTATTGCATGCTCGCAGGCGGCCATCTCGATCTCGTCATCGAGACCGAACTCAAACCTTACGACATTGCGGCGTTAATCCCGATCATCACCGGCGCCGGCGGCGTGGTGACGACCTGGGAAGGCAAGCCCGCGCAAGGCGGCGGCCGCATTGTCGCGGCCGGCGATCCGCGCGTACACGAAGCAGCGCTCAAGCTGCTCAACGGTTGAGGCCGATAACATGAGAATCTTCTGCGCGTTTCTCGCTGGCTTGTCTCTGCTGCTTCGGGCGTCGGCCAGCGCAGAGGATTTTCCGGCGCGCCAGATCCGGCTCATCGTGCCGTTCCCGGCCGGCGGCCCCAGCGACATCATCGCGCGCGTGCTCGGCCAGCGCATGTCGGAAATCACCAAGCAGCCGGTGATCATCGACAATCGCGGCGGCCAGGGTGGCGTGCTCGGCACCGAGGTGCTCGCCAAGGCCGCGCCCGATGGCTACACCATTGCGCTTTCGAGCGCCGGTGCACTCGCCATCAGCCCGACGATGGAACGCGTTTCCTACGATCCGTTGAAGGATCTGCAAACCATCACGCTGGTGGCCAAGGTGCCGGAGATGCTCGTCGTGGCAAACGACGTGCCGGCGAAGAACATGGCGGAGTTGGTCGCGCTCGCGAAGTCAAAGCCTGGCAAACTCAACTTTGCATCGACAGGTCCGGGCAGCATGCCGCATCTCGCCGGCGAATTGCTCAAGCTCATCGCCAAGATCGACATGGTGCATGTGCCCTATCGCGGTGCGGCGCCGGCGGTGAACGATCTGCTCGGGCAACAGGTGCAGATGGCGTTTCTCGATCAGCCCGTCCTGCTGCCGCAGATCAAGGCCGGCGGCTTGCGCGCGATCGCGCTCGGCGCACCGGAACGTGCGTCAACCCTGCCCGACGTGCCGACCACCGCCGAGGTCGGCATGCCTGATCTTCTGGCCGAAAACTGGCACGGCATGGTCGCACCCGCCGGCACGCCCGCCCCGATCGTCGCAGCGTTGAACCGGATCGCGACCGAAGCCTTGCAGGATCCGACTGTGAAGGAAAAGCTCGCCATTCAAGGCGCCACGGTCGTCGGCGACAGCCCGGAACACTTCCACGCGTTCCTGGAAAGCGAGATCACGCGGTGGGCCAAGGTGATCAAGGACGCCGGCGTCGCCGTCGAGAAGTGAATTTTACCGCGCCGCCTTGCGCAGGTGATCGACGAGAAGCTTGGCCGGCTTCGGCAGGTTCTTGAAGCTGCGGGCGCAGATCACAAGCCTGCGATTGGCCCAGTCATCGCGGATCGCGAGCAGCGCAATCGGCATCGATTGCACGCAGCGCCTGGCTGCGGCTTCCGGCACCACCGCGACACCGACGCCCGCGGCCACCATGCGGCAGATCGCGTCGAAATCCCGCAAGCGCGCCCGAACCTGCAACCGCACCCCGAGCCGCGCGGCATGCCTGCCGATATGAATGGCAAGCGCGGTCGCATTGGTCAGGCCGACGAAATCGCGATTCCCCACCTCGATAAAATCGATCTGGCGGCGGTTCGAAAACTCGCTGCGCTTCGGCGCCACCAGCATCAGGCGGTCTTCGCCAAAGGAAAATCGCTCGAAGTGCTCCGGCAGCGCATGCTCGGCGGCAAAACCGAGATCGGCCGCGCCACCGGCGATGGCCCCGACGATATCGGCGCTCTCGCGCTCCTCGACGTCGAGGCTGATGTCGGGATACTCGCGCAGGAACGAACCCAGAGCCCTCGGCAGATGTTCCGAGAGGCCGGACGTATTGGCGAGCAGATGAACGCTCGCCCTGACGCCGCTGCTGAAAGCCGCGATATCGCCCTGCATCATCGCGACCTGATGCATGATCGTCCTGGCATGATCGCGCAGGCTTTCGCCGGCAGCCGTGAGTTCGACGCCGCGGCGGCGGCGTCTGACCAGCGCCACGCCGAGATCGGCCTCAAGCCCCTTGATCCGGGCGCTTGCCGATGCGAGAGCGAGATTTGCCCGCGCAGCTCCATGGGTGATGCTGCCGGAATCCGCGATCGCGACAAAAAGTTGAAGATCGACCAGATCAAAACGCATGGCGGGTCTCTTAGGCCGGCGTAGCATCCTTCGAGACGCGGCTTAACGGCCGCTCCTCAGGATGAGGGGTCTCGGTGTAGCATCTCCTGCCTTCGTCATAGCCGAAGGCTCATTCAATAAGTCACAGATTGTGCCGGTCACGCCGATCGGTCAATGTCACGGAATGACCCACACTCTCCTAACTTTCATTGCCGCGGTGTTCTTCCTGGCGGGTTTCGTCAAGGGCGTGATCGGGCTTGGCCTGCCGACAGTGTCGATGGGACTGCTGGCGGTCGCGATGGCACCGGCACACGCGCTCGCCATCGTCATCGTGCCGGGCATCCTGACCAACATCTGGCAGACCTTTGCCGGCCCCTATTTCCTCGGCATCGTGAGGCGGCTCTGGCCGCTGCTGCTGGGACTCGCGGTCGGCATCTGGCTCAACGGCGACATGATGACCGGCCCCTATGCGCGCTACGGCACGGTTCTGATCGGCGTCCTGCTCGTGATCTACGCGATCGTCAGCCTGCGGAAATTTGAGATCACCGTTCCTCCCCGTCACGAGAAATCGATCGGCGGCATCGTCGGGCTCACCACCGGGCTCATCTCGGCCGCGACCGGCGTGCAGGTGATTCCCTCGATGCCGTTCTTCCAGGCGCTCGGCATGAAGAAGGACGAACTCATCCAGGCGCTCGGCGTGTTCTTCACAGTCGCGACCGTGGCGCAGGCCTTCAACCTCTCTGCCGCCGGCTTGCTGAATGAATCGACGGCATTGCCCGGCGTGATCGCGCTCGCCTGCTCATTCACCGGGATGGCGCTCGGCCAAGGCGTACGTTCGCGGCTTGAGCCCGAAGCCTTCCGCCGCTGGTTTTTGATCGCGATGATCGTGCTCGGGATCTATCTGGCGTGTGCTGAGAGTTACGAAATCTACACCGCCTAAGCGCGGATCACCCGAACAGCGGCGTGCCCGGCACGAAGGCATCGAACGCCGCCCAGAACTGCGAGCGGTAACGATCCTGCTCTTGCAGGATTTCATGCTTGGCGCCGGCGATGACGAGATGCGATCCGGCCGGCAAATGATAGGCGAATTCCTCGATCGCCGACGTCGAAACAACGGTGTCGCTGCTCGCCGCAAGCATCAGGATCGGCTGGCGGATTTCTGAAGGGTAAGTCATCGCGCGAAAGCCGTTCATGGCGCGAAAAGCCGTATCGGCCCAGGCGACGGTCGGCGAGCCGAGGCCGAGCGTCGGGTCCTCGGCCAGGATCGCGGCGTTGCGCGCGTAGCGGACAGGATCACTGGTGAGCGGATTGTTCACGAACGGCTGGGTGCCGGTCAGCGTATCGCCGCCGCCTGGAACGTAACGGCCGCCGAGTCCGGCAAACCGAAGGGTGCGCAACATCGCACGCGCCGGCATCGACGTCAGATGTCCCGGCAAATCGATCATCGGCGCCGACAGCACCATGCGGTCGAACCAGCGCTTTCCCGCATGGGCGATCCGCAGCATCACCGCGCCGCCCATCGAATGGGCGAGCGCGAAGAACGGCGGCGGACAATCCGGCATCACCACCTGCTGCACGAAGGTCTCGACGTCGATCTCGTAGTCGGAGAAGTCGCGCACATAGCCCTTGCGCGGATCGCGCAACCGCCGCGACGAATGTCCCTGCCCGCGCCAGTCGATCATCGCCACCGCAAAACCGCGGTCGCGCAAGTCGCGCACGGTTTCGAAATATTTTTCGATGTGCTCGCTGCGGCCGGTGAAAACGCAGACGGTGCCCTTGCGATTCGCCGGCGGCGCCCAGCGCGCAAAGCGCAGTTCGGCGCCGTCGGGCGTCTTGATGGTCCCGGAGACGACATCGTCGGGCACGGGATTGGCGGGGATCGAGACAAGCGTCATGGCGGACTAGGAAAAGGGGGCTGGAAATCAAGGGGTGGCGCGTCAAAGACCGCCAATTCATCCGGTCTTGAACGTCTTTCGGACCTTCCCATATCACCTTCGTGCAGGCCACGGCCAGTATTTCCGAGAACCGGGAAGTGCTGGAGGCTGCACATCAACAAGCCCGGCCCCTGGCGGGCGGGTTCATCTCAATCAGTCGCTCAATGGAGGACTACTCTCATGCGTACCTTTGACCTTGCTCCGTTTTATCGCTCCACCGTCGGCTTCGACCGCTTCTTCTCCCTGCTCGACCAGGCGACCGCCGACGGCAGCCCCGGCTATCCCCCCTACAACATCGAGCGCACCGGCGAGAACGCCTATCGCATTAGCGTTGCGGTCTCCGGCTTCGCGCAGAGCGAGCTTTCGATCGTCGCCAAGGAAAACACCCTGACGATCAAGGGCGAGAAAGTCGCCAACGAGAACGCCAAGGAAAAGTCCGAAGTGCTCTACCGCGGCATCGCGGCGCGCGCTTTCGAGCGGCTCTTCCAGCTCGCTGACTTCGTGATCGTGAAGAACGCTTCGCTGGAGAACGGCCTGCTCCACGTCGATCTCGTCCGCGAGATCCCCGAGGCCAAGAAGCCGCGCAATATCCCGATCGGCATCAGCACGCAGGTCGCGCCCGTGATCGAGGGCTCGGCCGAGAAAGCCGCCGCCTGACGTAAAGCCCCCTTCAGCAGATATTGGCTGAAACGAAAACGCCCCGGCAAAACCGGGGCGTTTTTTGTTGCCGCCTCGGACGTCACTCCAGCCCCTGCACCTTCGGCATCGGCTGGGTCGCTTGAATGGCCGGCGCGGGCTTGGCTTCCGCCGTCGTCGCAGGAGGCGTGGCGGGCGGGGTGTCCGCAGGCTTGGCCTGGACAGCGGCCGATTGCTGTATCGGCGCAGGCGCGGGCGCCGGGGTCAACTTGTCGGCCAAGGGCTTCACGTCGGTGAGCCGGTCGGTGGATTTCGACGGCGCGGCCTTCGGCATCGGAACCTGTTGCGGCATGCGACTTGCGATCTTGGGAATGGCCGCGGGCGGCCGCGGCGCGCCGTCGAGTTGAGTCATCGGTTCAATCGGCCCGTACCCATAAGAAGGCCGTGGCGCGCCTCCATAGTAGCCATCGCCATAGCCACCGTAGCCGCCGCCATAGCCGCCGAAGTGCTCGGCCGGCACGAAGCGCACGATCCGTCCGTCACGCGCATCGATCACCAGCCGGCCGTCGCCGCCCCGGCGGTTGATCGCCGAGATCGAATAGAACAGGCCGCGAAGCCGCGGCACGCCGAGCGGAGAAAACCCGTTCTCGCGCAGAACCGCATAGACCTCGGTCGGCGGCAACAGCGGCGCACCGTATTCCGCGGGGCCAGCGCCATAGGCTGGCGGCGGGCCATAGGCCGCCGGCGGGCCGTAAGCCGGTGCGCGAGGAAGTGGCGGCGGCGCGTCGGCATAGGGTCCTTCAATATCGGATGCCGCCTGGTAGCGGGCGGGACCAACCTGCTGAGGCGGCGCACTTTGCGCATTCGCCGCTGCGCTCGCGAAAACCAGCCCGGCCGTGATGGCCCACCCTCTGAACGCCTTCATCTTGGAGCTCCTGTGACGCTCTCGCCTGGAGAGCTTTCTTGCCTTCACCCCGGAACGAAACTTCGTGGCCGATTCCGGCGGTCCTTGGGCGGGATCGCGGCGTGTTCGCCGCAAATCCGGGGCGACCACGTCATAGTGACCGGCGCGGCGTGCAGAGCAGCTTGCGAGCGACTTTCACGCGCTTGTGTGATAGAGAAAAATTTGGCATGGTCGAAGTTAGGACAGTAACACTGTCTCAATTTTGGGCCGCAGCCCCGGCACAGGGTTTGCAGCGGCCAGGCTAAATTTAAGAAATAGCGGCTCGCGGAGGACGACCAGTGGCCCGGTGGGTGCCACAGCGCCCAAGCTGCGCCGCCGACGGTGAGGCCTAAAGCCTTATTGATTGAGAGGACGCAAAGAATGAGCCGGTCCGAATTCGAGCGCGAAAACATCGTGGCCCCTGGGCTGTCGGTCGCGGCGTCGAAACCGGCCGATTCTTCGCACGTGATCGAGAAGCACACGTTCCGCCCACCGGCTGAAGGTCTGTACGATCCAGCGCTGGAAAAAGATTCTTGCGGCGTCGGCTTCATCGCCAACATCAAGGGCAAGAAGTCGCATCAGATCGTCTCCGACGCGCTTCAGATCCTCTGCAACCTCGAACACCGCGGCGCAGTCGGTGCAGACCCGCGCGCTGGCGACGGCGCCGGCATTCTGGTGCAGATCCCGCACGCCTTTTTCGCGCGCAAGGCCAAGGAACTCGGCTTCACGCTGCCCGCGCCCGGCGCCTACGCAGTCGGCGCGCTGTTCATGCCGAAGGAGAAGGCCTGGCGGAAGGTGATCCAGAGCATCATCGCCGATCAGATCAAGGAGGAAGGGCTGACACTGCTCGGCTGGCGCGACGTGCCGACCGACAACGCCACTTTGGGTGAAACGGTCAAGCCGACCGAGCCTGCCAACATGCAGGTGTTCATCGGCCGCGGCACGCATATCAAGGACGAGGTCGAGTTCGAACGCCGGCTCTACATTCTGCGCAAGTCGATTTCGCAGGCGATCTATCAGCGCCGCGACCGCGGCATGGCGGGCTATTACCCGTGCTCGATGTCGTGCCGCACCGTGATCTACAAGGGCATGTTCCTCGCCGACCAGCTCGGCAGCTACTATCCCGACCTGCACGAGCCCGATTTCGAAAGCGCGCTGGCGCTGGTGCATCAGCGCTTCTCGACCAACACCTTCCCGACCTGGTCGCTGGCGCATCCCTATCGCATGGTCGCTCATAACGGCGAGATCAACACGCTGCGCGGCAACACCAACTGGATGGCGGCGCGGCAGGCTTCCGTGCATTCGGAACTCTACGGCAAGGACATCAGCCGGCTGTGGCCGATCTCCTATGAAGGCCAGTCCGACACCGCCTGCTTCGACAACGCGCTCGAATTCCTGGTGCAGGGCGGCTACTCGCTGCCGCATGCGGTGATGATGATGATTCCGGAAGCGTGGGCCGGCAATCCCTTGATGGATGAGAAGCGCCGCGCCTTCTACGAATATCACGCCGCGATGATGGAGCCGTGGGACGGCCCCGCCGCGATCGCCTTCACCGACGGCCGCCAGATCGGCGCCACGCTCGACCGCAACGGCCTGCGGCCGGCGCGTTATCTCGTGACCTCCGACGATCGCATCGTCATGGCCTCCGAAATGGGCGTGCTCAAGATCCCTGAGAACGAGATCGTCACCAAGTGGCGGCTGCAACCGGGCAAGATGCTGCTCGTCGACCTCGAACAGGGCCGGCTGATTCCCGACGACGAGATCAAGGCCGAGCTTGCCAGGAGCCACCCTTTCCAGGAGTG
Source organism: uncultured Alphaproteobacteria bacterium (assembly GCA_963788885.1). Lineage (GTDB taxonomy): Bacteria > Pseudomonadota > Alphaproteobacteria > Rhizobiales > Xanthobacteraceae > Bradyrhizobium. Next base: position 10,343 of record CAWBIR010000010.1, read on the forward strand.
GCTCGACGGCTCGCAGATCGTGCTCGAGGAGTTGCCGGAAGCGCCCACCAAAGGCATGCGCTCGAACCTGCCGCTCTTGGATCGGCAGCAGGCGTTCGGCTACAGCCAGGAAGACATCAACATCCTGATGGCGCCGATGGCCTCCACCGGCGAAGAGGCGGCCGGCTCGATGGGCAACGACACGCCGATCTCGGCGCTGTCGGACAAGGCCAAGCCGCTGTTCACCTACTTCAAGCAGAACTTCGCCCAGGTCACCAACCCGCCGATCGACCCGATCCGCGAGGAGCTCGTGATGAGCCTCGTCTCGATCATCGGGCCGCGGCCGAACCTGTTCGACCTCGAGGGCGCTGCCGCGAGCAAGCGCCTCGAAGTGCGCCAGCCGATTCTGACCGACACGGATCTGGAGAAGATCCGCTCGATCTCCGAGATTGCGGATACGCATTTCAAGTCGCGCACGCTCGACACCACCTTCCATGCCGGCCTCGGCGCGGCCGGCCTCGAGCAGGTGCTCGACGAACTCACCGCGCGCGCGGAAGCCGCCGTCCGCGAGGGCATCAACATCGTGATCCTGTCCGACCGCATGGCGGGCACGGACCGGATTCCGATTCCCTCGCTGCTCGCCTGCGCCGCCGTGCATCATCACCTGATCCGCACCGGCTTGCGGACATCAGTGGGTCTCGTCGTCGAATCCGGCGAGCCGCGCGAGGTGCATCACTTCGCCTGTCTGGCCGGCTACGGCGCGGAAGCGATCAATCCCTATCTGGCGTTCGAAACCATCATCGCCATGAAGGACCGCCTGCCCGGCTCGCTCGACGACTACGAGATCGTCAAGCGCTACATCAAGTCGATCGGCAAGGGCCTGTTGAAGGTGATGTCCAAGATGGGCATCTCGACCTATCAGTCCTATTGCGGCGCGCAGATCTTCGACGCCGTCGGCCTGAAGGCCGATTTCATCGCCAAATATTTCGCCGGCACCCACACCCGCATCGAGGGCGTGGGCCTGGCCGAAATAGCGGAAGAAACCGCGCGCCGTCATACCGACGCGTTCGGCGATGCACAGGTCTACAAGAACGCGCTCGATGTCGGCGGCGAATACGCCTACCGCACCCGCGGCGAGGATCATGCGTGGACGGCCGAATCCGTCTCGATGTTGCAACACGCGGCGCGCGGCAATTCGCTGGAGCGCTACCGGGCGTTTGCAAAGATCCTCAACGAACAATCCGAGCGGCTGCTGACGCTGCGCGGCCTGTTCAAGATCAAGTCCGCCGAGGACGAGAAGCGCAAGCCTATACCGCTCGACCAGGTCGAACCGGCCAAGGATATCGTCAAGCGTTTCGCAACGGGTGCGATGTCGTTCGGCTCGATCTCGCGCGAGGCGCACACCACGCTTGCGATCGCGATGAACCGGATCGGCGGCAAGTCCAACACCGGTGAAGGCGGCGAGGAAGCCGACCGCTTCAAGCCGCTGCCGAATGGCGATTCCATGCGCTCGGCGATCAAGCAGGTCGCCTCCGGCCGCTTCGGCGTCACGACGGAATATCTCGTCAATTCCGACATGATGCAGATCAAGATGGCGCAGGGCGCGAAGCCCGGCGAAGGCGGACAGTTGCCCGGCCACAAGGTCGACGCGACGATTGCCAAGGTGCGGCATTCAACGCCCGGCGTCGGCCTGATCTCGCCGCCGCCACATCACGACATCTATTCGATCGAAGATCTGGCGCAGCTCATCTACGACCTGAAGAACGTCAATCCGGACGGTCAGGTCTCGGTGAAGCTCGTCTCTGAAATCGGCGTCGGCACGGTTGCCGCGGGCGTCGCAAAGGCACGCGCCGACCATGTCACCATCGCCGGCTTCGAAGGCGGCACGGGCGCTTCGCCGCTGACCTCGATCAAGCATGCCGGTTCGCCATGGGAGATCGGCCTTGCCGAAACCCACCAGACGCTGGTGCGCGAACGCTTGCGCAGCCGCATCGTCGTGCAGGTCGACGGCGGCTTCCGCACCGGACGCGACGTCGTGATCGGCGCGCTGCTCGGCGCCGATGAATTCGGCTTTGCCACCGCGCCCTTGATCGCGGCCGGCTGCATCATGATGCGCAAGTGCCATCTCAACACCTGCCCGGTCGGCGTCGCGACGCAGGACCCGGTCTTGCGCAAGCGCTTCACTGGCCAGCCCGAGCACGTGATCAACTATTTCTTCTTCGTCGCGGAAGAAGTCCGCGAGATCATGGCAAGCCTCGGCTACCGCAGCTTCAACGAGATGATCGGCCAGACCCAGATGCTGGACCAGACCAGGCTGGTGGCGCACTGGAAGGCCAAGGGCCTCGACTTCTCGAAGCTGTTCGTGCGGCAGAAGGAAGAAAAGGGCCAGAAGATCTATCACGCCGAGTCGCAGAACCATCACCTGGAGGCTGTGCTCGACCGCCGGCTGATCGAAAAGTCACAGGCCGCCCTGGACCGGGGCGCGCCGGTGAGGATCGAGACCGAGATCAACAACACCGATCGCAGCGCGGGCGCGATGCTGTCCGGCGCGATCGCCAAGATCTACGGCCATGCCGGCCTGCCGCACGACACGATTCAAGTGAGCCTGAAAGGCACCGCCGGTCAGGCATTCGGCGCCTGGCTGGCCAACGGCATCACCTTCGATCTCGAAGGCGTCGGCAACGACTATGTCGGCAAGGGCCTGTCGGGCGGACGCATCATCGTCAAACCGCCGGGCAATTCCGGCATCGTGCCGGAAGAGTCCATCATCGTCGGCAACACCGTGATGTATGGCGCGATCAAGGGCGAATGCTACTTCCGCGGCATCGCCGGCGAACGCTTCGCGGTGCGCAACTCCGGCGCCGTCGCCGTCGTGGAAGGCGCGGGCGACCACTGCTGCGAATACATGACCGGCGGCATCGTCGTCGTGCTCGGCAAGACCGGGCGCAACTTCGCGGCCGGCATGTCGGGCGGCATCGCCTATGTGCTGGACGAGACCGGCGACTTCGACAAGCTCTGCAACATGGCAATGGTCGAGCTCGAGCCGGTGCTCTCGGAAGAGATGATCAACCAGGACGCCTACCATGCGTCGGGCGACCTCGAAGCGCACGGCCGCGTTGACGTGTTCCAGAACCTTCTCGACTCCGACGTCGAACGGCTGCACGTCCTGATCACCCGTCACGCCAAGCTGACCGGCTCCAGGCGCGCGGCCGAAATCCTCGGCGATTGGAAGACGTGGCTGCCGAAATTCCGCAAGGTGATGCCGGTGGAGTACCGCCGCGCGCTGAAGGAAATGAAGGCAAACGCCGACGCCGAGCCGAAGATCGCGATCGGGGCGTAAAACTAAAACGCGTCATTCCGCGGCGCGGCGATACTGCGAACTACGATGTGCAATTGCACATCGGAGAATCTCGCAAAGCAACTCCGAGATTCCGGGTCTGCGGCTTTCGCCGCATCCCGGAATGACAAACGGGACGCAGGGGATTCAGGGTTAGATGGGCAAGGTTACCGGTTTTCTCGAATTCGAACGGCACGATCGCAAATATGCGCCCGTGGCCGAACGGCTGAAGAACTTTCAGGAATTCGTCATTCCCCTGACGGAGAAGGAAACGCGCGACCAGGCCGCGCGCTGCATGAATTGCGGCATTCCCTATTGCCACGGCACCGGCGCGGTGGCGCCCGGCACCCCGGGCTGCCCGGTCAACAACCAGATCCCCGACTTCAACGACCTCGTCTATCAGAACAACTGGCAGGAAGCCGCGCGCAACCTGCACTCGACCAACAATTTCCCGGAATTCACCGGCCGCATCTGCCCTGCGCCGTGCGAGGCTTCCTGTACGCTCAACATCGACGACAACCCGGTCACGATCAAAACCATCGAATGCGCGATCGTCGACCGCGCCTGGGACAATGGCTGGATTACACCAGAAGTCGCGACGGAGAAGACCGGCAGGAAGGTCGCGGTGGTCGGCTCCGGGCCTGCCGGGCTCGCTTGCGCGCAGCAGCTCGCGCGCGCCGGGCACGATGTGCATGTATTCGAGAAGTTCGCCAAGGCCGGCGGCCTTCTGCGCTACGGCATTCCCGACTTCAAGATGGAAAAGAACGTCATCGATCGCCGCGTGGTGCAGATGGAAGCCGAAGGCGTCACCTTCCATTACGGCGCCCATGTCGGTAGCGGCGGGACCGATCCGCGCAAGCTGGTCGAAGAATACGACGCGGTGGCTTTGACCGGCGGCGCGGAAGCCCCGCGCGACCTGCTGATTCCCGGCCGCGAACTCGACGGCATTCACTTTGCGATGGATTTCCTGCCGCAGCAGAACCGTCGTGTCGGTAACGAGCCGCTTGGCGGCGTGCGCGAAATTCTCGCGGGCGGCAAGCATGTCGTCGTGATCGGTGGCGGCGACACCGGATCCGACTGCATCGGCACCTCGTTCCGGCAAGGCGCGAAGTCCGTTACCCAGCTCGAAATCATGCCGGCGCCGCCCGAGCACGAAAACAAGGCCCTGACCTGGCCGAACTGGCCGTTGAAGATGCGGACGTCATCGAGCCAGGCCGAGGGCGCCAAGCGTGAATATGCGGTGCTGACGCAAAAGTTTTCAGGGGCCGACGGTAAAGTGGCAAAACTGCATTGCGTGCAGGTCGACGACAAGTTCAAGCCGGTTGCCGGCACCGAATTCGACCTCGACGCAGAGCTCGTGCTGCTCGCGATGGGCTTCGTGCATCCGGTTCACGAAGGGCTGTTGAAGTCGCTCGGCGTCGATCTCGACCCGCGCGGCAATGTGCGCGCCAACACGGCCGACTACCAGACCTCGCTCTCGAAGGTGTTCTCCGCCGGCGACATGCGCCGCGGCCAGTCATTGGTCGTGTGGGCAATCCGCGAGGGCCGGCTGTGCGCCCGGTCCATCGACACGTTCCTGATGGGTTCGACCAACCTGCCGAGGTAGCTTTCTTATCCCTTCCCCTTGCGGGGTCCGAGGCGAGCGAAGCTCGCTCTCGAGGTGGCCGGCCAAAGGCCGGTCGGGTGGGGTAACGCTTTCAAACGAAAAGGACGCGCGGCTCGATTGTCACAACCGGTGTGGCAGACGCGTATGCCGTTCGGATCCGTGTGCAAGGCGAAATTGGGATTTGGAAGAATCCTGATCATAGACCTTATGGCTCGAAGCCACATGGTGGCGGGCGGCGTGGTGACGTGCCTTGGCGTGGGCATGCATGGCGGTGGCCAGAAGGACGATCGTGGCAATCGGCAAAATATGTTTCATTTTCACTCTCCGTCTGATGTCTGAAGAGTGGTCGCCACGACCGCGAAGCGCGTTCGAATCGGGCGAATTAAAAAGTGTTAGTTTCTTATCCCTCCCCCGCGGAACGCGTGGGGAGGGTGGCCGGCCACAGGCCGGCCGGGTGGGGGCTGTCTTGGCAAATGCAAATGCTCGTGCGCTTCGCAAGCGTCTAACGCCGCAAGAAGTCAAGCTTTGGACGAAGCTACGTGAATTGAAGCCGCTTGGCTTTCATTTCAGGCGTCAGGCGCCAATTGGTCGATACATCGTTGATTTTGTGTCGTTCAAATTTCGGATCGTCGTGGAGATCGATGGCGGGCAGCACGCCCTACCGGAGGGCTCTCAATCGGATCGAGAGCGCGACACCTTTTTGCAATCCCAAGGCTTCAAAGTCCATCGTTATTGGAATTCAGATGTCGACCAGAATTTGGAAGGCGTAGCTGAGAATATCTTGCTAGCGCTAAGAACCCCCACCCCGGCGCTACGCGCCGACCCTCCCCACAAGGGGGAGGGATAAGAACATCTGCGAGATCGAAAGCTAGTTCTGCACCCGCACGCCCAGCATCACGACGGTTGAGGCCGAACTCGCCAGCGGGACGTTGGAGTTGAGGATGTCCCGCCGCAGCGTGCCCTTGATCCAGAGGTTGCGGGTCATCTTGTAGATGAGATCGCCTTCGTAGGAGTAGGTTTTGTCGAAGCGGCCGTCGCCCTGATAATCGTAGGTGCCGTAGGTGAACTTGCCGATCGCCGTCAGCCAGCGGCGGAAATCATGATCGACCTCGAACGTATAGGTGTGGCTCAGGACGCCGGAGACGCCGGGCACGATGGTCTCGTCGATCGAGGTGGTGGAGTTGAACCTTGCCGTGGTCAGCGGCGTCGCGGTCCAGACCAGTGACGATGAGGTCAAGAGACCGTCGAGCCGGCTGAGGCGCGGATCGACATAGTTGCGCTCGGCCCAGCCGACCGCGAGTTCACCGGTAAGAAGCCGCGAGAATTCGAACGAGGTGCCGGCCTTGGCATATCCGCCGGTGGAATTTCGCGCGTAGCCGGAATTGTCGAGATACTGATCGTGGACGCGGCTGTCGCCTTCGGCTTCGACAAACGGCTTTACGCCGGGCAGCAAATCGTAGCTGACGCGGCCGACGCCGCCATACTGGTTGAAGGCGCGGTCCGCGTTGCTGGCGATCGAGCCGTCGGTGAGCACGGAGTTCTGATACACGGTGCGATCGAACGTTGCGCCCGCCGCCACATCCAGCCGGTTGAATTGCTGATCGATCCCGACCGTAGAGCCGAACGTTGCGAACACCGGGTATTTGGCAAGGCCCGCCTCGACGTTGGGGCTGCCCGGATTGTCGGTGCCGACCCGCAGGCGCACCTGCGAGGTGATATGGGTGAAGTCGGTCACATCGACGCGGCCGTCGACATGGCCCAGGAAATCCGGCCGGTTGACATTAGTCGGCGCGGGCGAAATTCCACCGTCCACGATCGGCGGAAGGCTGTTGCCGTATCCGGTAAAGGAGCCCCGCAAATCGGCAACCAGCGCATGCCGCTCCCAGTCGGAGACCGCGAGAAATTCAGGCGCCACCACCCAGAACGGTGCGCCGACCGGTTGGGGGAGTCTGCCGGGATTGGTCTCGTAGCCGCCGCGCAGTTCGACCGCAGACTTGATCAGGAAGCTGCCGGCATAGTCGCCGACCGCCCCGAATGGATCGATATCGACCGGCAACGGCTTGCGCGCGGGCTGGCCAACGGCCGTGCCCGCCATGGCTGCCGGCATCGGCGACCGATTCGCAGAGAGAGAGGGCGGCGGCGAAATACGCACGCGGGCATTCGGGTTGGCCGGGCCTTTCGCCTCCGCCGGTACGGGCGTGCCCGGCCCGGGCGAAGGTTTGGGCTTCACCTGCCCCGGATAAAACTTCGGCTGCTTGCGCTTGCGGTTGAGAGAATTGTAGCCGGCTTCCGAAGCGCCACTCGCGGCCGGCAGGCCATACTTCGGAATGGCGCCGATCCGCGACGGCGCCGGCGGGGTCTTGTTGTTGCGCTGGGCGTCAGCGGGATCGGCGGTCTGATCGGCGCTGTTGTCGCCGGTCTTGTCGCTGGTCTTGCGCAGAAACGAATCCTGCGGCGTGAGAAAGCCGTCGCGGACCGGGCGCAGGAGATCGGACGTCAGGGTCTGCGCTTTGAGGGGCGAGGCGGCCGCGATCACGGCAAGGCACGGCAAGGCAGCGCGCAGCAACGTCGCACGCTGGCGGCGGCCGGTGGATGGCCTCGGCATCACGATGGAAATACCCCAACAAAGTCAGACGCTTGCTTAAACGGCCACAGGACCGGCGCGGAAAACGTCGTTAACGGAGTAAAAACAATTATGGTTAATGAGGCGTTGAGAACGGCGGCTTGCGTCGCCTATGAGGGCCTCGCCGTGGTAGGAAGTTTACCCGCTCCAAGAGCGCCCCTCCGGAACCACGTATGCGTCCCTCGAAACCGCTGATGGCCAATTCAACCGGCACTGATTCTGCCAACGCCGCCGTCCAATCGGCCCTACGCACCCTGGAGGCCGAAGGCAGCGGCATTACCGCCATTGAGGCTGCGCTGCGGTCCGATCTCGGCGAGCCGTTCGCCCGCGCCGCCGCTCTCATTCTCGGCGCCAAGGGGCGGCTGATCGTCACTGGGCTCGGCAAATCAGGCCATATCGGCCGCAAGATCGCCGCGACCTTTGCCTCCACCGGCACCCCGGCGTTCTTCGTCCATGCCGCCGAAGCCGGCCACGGCGATCTCGGCATGATCACATCAGACGACGTTGTCCTGGCGTTGTCGTGGTCCGGTGAGCAGCCGGAGATGAAGGCGCTGATCACCTACGCCAAACGCTTCCGCATCCCGCTGATCGCCATGACGGCGGAGCGCGATTCGACGCTGAGCCAGGCGGCGGACGTCGCCCTGACGCTGCCGAAGGCGCGCGAGGCCTGCCCGCATAACCTGGCGCCAACCACCTCGTCGCTGATGATGCTCGCGCTCGGCGATGCGATGGCGATCGCGCTCCTCGAAGGCCGCGGCTTCACGCCGGTCGATTTCAGCGTGCTGCATCCGGGCGGCAAGCTCGGCGCCATGCTCAAACACATCAGCGACATCATGCATACGGGCGCGGCGGTGCCATTGAAGCCGCTCGGCACCAAAATGTCGGAAGCGCTCGTCGAGATGACGTCGAAGGGCTTTGGCTGCGTCGGCATCGTCGATGCTCGCGGCGCGATCGTCGGCATCGTCACCGACGGCGACTTGCGCCGTCACATGGGGTCCGACCTGATGACGGCTGTGGTCGACGACGTCATGACGAAAAATCCGAAGACGATTCGCGGTACGTCGCTGGCGGGCGAAGCGCTGGAACTGCTCAACGCCTCGAAGATCACCGCCTTGATCGTGACCGAGGCCAGCAAGCCGGTCGGCATCGTGCACATGCACGACCTGCTGCGCGCCGGCGTGGCGTAGTCGCGCTAGGCGGCCGCCACCGTCAGGCTCGCGCCATCCGCTTGCACGATCCGAATCCGGCTGCCGGCCGGCGCGTCGGGACCGGCGACCCGCCAGACGGTGTCATCGATCCGAACCGTGCCGGCGCCATCGACGATCGGCTTCTCCAGCGTGAAGACGCGGCCGACCAGCGCATCGGCGCGCTTGTTGAGGAACGGACTGTCGGCGCTTGCCGTCGCGTTGCTGCGTGAAAGTCGCCGCCACACCGGCACGGCGGCAGCGGCAAAGACCGCAAACATCAGGATCTGGACCTGCCAGGACGGCGTGAACGCGAACGACACCAGCCCGACCAGAAGCGCCGCCAGGCCCAACCAGAACAGGAAAACGCCGGGCGCGATCAATTCCAGCGCCATCAGGATGACGCCGAAGATCAGCCAGTTCCAGCTGCCCAAACTAACGAACATCTCGCTCATGGATGCGTCCTTGTCTTACCTCGCGGGCGGCACCGGCGGGGAGCCGCCCGCCGTCGGTACCGAGCCGCGGCGTGCGGCGGCCTGCGCGGACATCGCGCTTTCGCCGAAGGTCGCTTTGGCAATCTCGCCGATGCCGGCGAGCGATCCCAAAATACTCATCGCCTCCACCGGCAGCATGATGATCTTCTGGTTCGGCGAATCCGCCAATTGCCCGAACGCCTTGATGTATTTGTCGGCGATAAAATAGTTCAGCGCGGCGACGTCGCCCTTGGCAATGGCTTCCGACACCATCTGCGTCGCTTTGGCTTCGGCCTCAGCGGAACGTTCGCGCGCCTCGGCGTCGCGGAACGCAGCCTCCTTGCGGCCCTCGGCCTGCAATATCTGGCCCTGCTTGGCGCCTTCAGCACGCAGGATTTCCGACTGGCGCTGGCCTTCAGCCTGCAAAATATCGGCGCGCTTGACGCGCTCGGCCTTCATCTGCCGCCCCATCGCCTCGACCAGGTCGGCCGGCGGCACAATATCCTTGATCTCGATCCGGTTGACTTTCAGGCCCCAGGGCGAGACAGCGGCATCCACTACCCGCAGCAGCCGCTCGTTGATCTCGTCGCGATGCGACAGCACCTGGTCGAGGTCCATCGCGCCCATCACCGAGCGGATGTTGGTCATCGTCAGCACGATGATCGCCTGTTCGAGATTGGAGACCTCGTAGCTGGCCTTCGCCGCATCGAACACCTGAAAGAACGCGACGCCGTCGGCCGTCACCGTGGCGTTGTCCTTGGTGATCACTTCCTGCTCCGGAATGTTGATCACCTGCTCCATCATGTTCATCTTGCGGCCGATGCGGTCGAAATAGGGAACGATGATGTTCAACCCCGGCGACAGCGTGCGGGTGAATTTGCCGAAGCGTTCGACGGTCCAGTTATAGCCTTGTCCCACGGTCTTGACACCGGCGAACAAGGTGAAAATCACGAGCAGGACGAGCGCAATGGCGAAGATGTCGAAACCGGTCATACAAATCTCCTGGTGTGGCGACTCTGACGTTCCTTCCAGTGCCGCCCCGAGTTTCTTCGAAGGAACGTCAGAGTCAAAGCCACACCAGAATCATATGGTTGCTAGTGTCCCTTTGGTTCTGAAATTCGTAAAAGTACCCGCCGCGACATGATACGAATGTCAGAACCGGGACACTAGCGGCGAAGTGCCCTGAAAGCGCGAAAAGCCATTCTACAACAGGTGATGCGAATGTTAGAATCGGACCGCTAGATCCAGCCCTGAAGCTCGCGCAAGACGAGTTGACGGATCATGTCCATGCCGGCCTCGCTGTCGTTCAGGCACGGGATGAAGGAAAATTGCTCGCCGCCATGATGCTGGAAAATCTCGGCATTTTCCTGCGCGATTTCCTCCAGCGTTTCCAGGCAATCGGCCGCAAAGCCGGGCGTGACGACGGCAACGCGCCGCACGCCGTCTTTGGCCAGCTTTTCCATGGTCTTGTCGGTATAGGGCTGAAGCCATTCATCGAAGCCGAAGCGCGACTGAAAGGTGAGCAGCAGCTTCGCTTGATCAAGGCCGAGCCGTTTGCGAAGCGCGTCCGTCGTCGCCATGCATTGTCGTTCGTAGGGATCGCCCTTCTCGACATATTTTTTCGGCATGCCGTGAAATGACGCCACGATGACTTCGGGCTGGAACGAAAGCGCTTTCAGATGCGCCTCGATCGAAACCGCAAGCGCGTCGATATAGTCGGGGTCGTCGTAGTAAGGCGGCGTCACCCGGAGTGTCGGCTGCGCGCGCATCTCGGCGAGCACGCGAAACACTTCGTCGCACACGGTTGCGGACGTGGCCGCCGAATATTGCGGATAGAGCGGCATGACCAGCAGGCGATCGCAGCCTTGCGCCGTCAGCGCGTGAATTCGCGAGGCGATCGAGGGATTGCCATAACGCATCGCCCAATCGACCGCGACGCGATCGCTCGCGATATCGGCGGCGAGCTTTTCGGCCTGCGCGCGGGTGATGGTCTTGAGCGGCAACTCGTTCTTCTCGGTGTTCCAGATCTTGCGGTAGTCGCGGGCCTTACGCCGGGGGCGCGTGCGCAGAATGATACCGTTGAGCGCAAGCTTCCAGAACAGACCTTGATTTTCGATCACGCGGGGGTCGGAGAGAAACTCCTTGAGGTAGACGCGAACGCCGCGCGTGTCCGCCGTGTCGGGCGTGCCGAGATTGACCAGAAGGACGCCGACGCGCTCCGGCACGATACCGGCAACTGGCTTTGAAGGATCGGTCTGCGAGGCCACGCTCATGGGGCTGGCTTCGCGCGCCCGACCATCCTTGTCAAGATTACGCCAGGTTCGATACTCTTTAGTGGCCCGATCCTAACATTTGCATCCCGGTGTGGCAGGCACTTTTGCAAATGTTAGAATCAAAGGGCCACTGGTAAATATAGGCTTCTAGTGGAGTTTTGGATTTGACATTCGCGTCGGAATGCGCGGCCACTAGACGGCGAATGTCAAATCCACTCCACTAGTGGCTACGTCGCCGGGCGCTGCGAGCCACGCCAGGCGCCGCGCTGGAGGAAGTATGACCGTCGCCGAGTGGTGCGTATTCTTGAGCCTGATGCTCACTCTCCTGAGCATTGCCTCGGTGAAATGGCTCAGGTCTGGCCGTTTCGACAATTCCAAGCCGCGCGATCCCGCCTTCTATGAAGACCCGATCGCCGCCCGCGCGCTGGGCGCGCACCAGAACGGGATCGAGTCGTTTCCGTTCTTTGCCGTAGCCGTCCTGCTCGCCGAATTTCGCGCCTGCCCGCAGAACCTGATCAACGAACTCGCCGTGTTGTTCGTGATCGTGCGGATTGCCTATGTGTTCACCTATATTGGCAACCGGCCGACGCTGCGCTCGATCCTGTGGTCGATCGGCTTAGCCATCAATATTGCGATCTTCTTCCTGCCGGCGCTTCGGAAATTTCTACCGCTATAGAACCGGCTGGAGGCAGGTCAGCGGCTCGGCAAAGAGGTAGCCGGTCAAAAGGCCGATCCCGAACAACAGCACGAGACCCGCGGCGGCAAATTCGAGGCCGCGCATGAACAGCGCGCCGCGGCCATCGCTGGCTCCGCTGAGGCGGCTTGCGATGCCTTTTGCGGATACTGCGAGCACCGCAATCGCCGCGACCGTGATCGCGGTACCTAACCCCATCACGAAGGTGGCGGCGACGCCGGCCCAGAACAGGCCCTGCGCCAGCGCGAACACCAGAACCAGAATGGCGCCGGAGCACGGCCGCAAGCCTACCGCGAAAATCGCCCCCAGGCCCCGCTGCCATCCGCCGGGCCCGGCAAGCTCGCCCGGCATCGGGCCATGCGAGTGCCCGCAATGTTCGTCGTGGACATGGCCATGATCGTGCGAATGGTCATGACCGTGGTGGGCGTGATCGTGGCCGTGATGATCATGCGAATGATCGTGATGATCATGATGGTGAACGTGACCATGAGAGACCGAGGCCATCGCCAGTTCAGGACCCGGCGGGTGAACCTGTAACGCCCGAATGAAACCCGCGCCTTTGCTCCAGACCAGGCGCGCTCCGAACGCTGCGATCAGCCCGTAGCTCGCGATCGCGATCACCTTCTCGGCCCCGCACATCGTTTTCGCGGTGACATTGAGGAGCCAGGCGCCGATCGCGACGATCAGGACCGCGACCAGCGACTGCAACATGGCCGAGACGAAAGAAAGCGCGATGCCGCGCCGCGCGGTTTCCTGATTGGCGACGAGGTAGGACGAAATCACCGCCTTGCCGTGGCCGGGGCCGGCGGCGTGAAAAATCCCGTAGGCGAACGAGATCGCGAGCAGGCCCCAGACCGCACTTCCGTCGGATTTGGCGGCGCGGATGGCGGAAGACATTTCGCGATAGAATTCGGATTGTTTTGTCAGTAGCCATCCGATCAGGCCGCCAGCGTGTTCGGTGACGGGCGGGCGCACGCCGCCGAACGGCGTCTGCGCGGCAACGACATGCACCAGACTATCGGCTGCCAGCGCCGCCACCACGGCCAGCAACCCTGTTGCGAGTGCGCGCGTGAAGCGCGCCCTGCCCTTGCCAGAACTCATGGACATTTCACCGTGATCTTGTTGGCGAACATCGCGCCATAATTAGCGTTGCCGCCGCTGAGGAAATTGTCCTCGCCCATGGCCTGCGCGCCGGCCGCGCCGTCATTCGGCCGCTGGTAATCGAATGTGCAGTCCGCGGGCGCACCAACCAGCCGCACCGGATCCTTCTTCGCAAGCTGGAAGTCGACGAAAAAGGTGGGGTCGAAAATCTCGAGCGATAATTCCCTGGTCTTGATCGGCGTCTTCAGCGGCAAGGTGAAATGCAGGACCAGCAGGCCATCCTTGTATTCGAGAAAGTAATCGACAGGCTCCTGAAATTTGCCTTTCTTTCCGTCGGCCTTGGCAAAGGTGAAGTAGCCGAACTCCTTCAGCGACTCGACATTGGTCTGGGCGAGCGGCGCCAGCTCTTCGTGGGTGTAGACGCCCTTTTTCCTGGTCTCGATCCCCTGCAAGGCATAGGTCGAGAACATGTCGTCGAAGGTCCATGCGTGACGCACGCCGGTGACCGAGCCATCGGGCGCGTACATCAATTCGCTGGTCGAGGTGATCCAGACGTGCGGATGGGCCTGTGCGACCCCAGTGCCAAGCATCCCGAAGCAGACGACGAACAACAGGCCGATGAGGCGCAACGGCTTCATCGTCAGGCCGCCTCTGGCGTTTCCAACAGGCCGCGACGGCGCAACAGCGCGTCCGGCTCGGGCTCCCGGCCGCGGAAGGCGATATAGGCCTCTTCCGGATCGCGCGAGCCGCCGGAGGAATAGATGTCGTCGTGCAGCCGCTTGGCGACCGCGGGGTCGAAGATATTGCCGGCCTCCTCGAACGCGCCGAAGGCGTCGGCATCCATCACCTCCGACCACATGTAGCTGTAATAGCCCGACGCATAGTGATCGCCGGAGAAGATATGGCCAAATTGCTGGGGCCGATGGCGCATCGCGATTTCTGCGGGCATGCCGATCTTCTCCAATTCCCGCTGCTCGAAGGCGCGCACGTCCGCGCTCGCGGAAGCCGGTTGGGTGTGGAATTCGAGGTCGAGCAGCGCGGAGGCGACGAACTCGACGGTGGCAAAACCCTGGTTGAATTTCCGCGCGGCGATGAAGCGCTGGAGCAGATCATCCGGCAGCGGCTCGCCGCTCTGGTAGTGCCGGGCAAACTGTCGCAGCACCTCCGGCTGCTCCTGCCAGTGCTCGTAGAGCTGCGAGGGCAGTTCGACGAAGTCCGTAAAAACACTGGTGCCGGAGAGCGAGGGAAAGAGGACATCCGACAGCATGCCGTGCAGGCCGTGGCCGAACTCGTGGAACAGCGTGCGGGCATCGTCCGGCGACAGCAGGGACGGCTCGCCGCCGGCGCCCTTGGAGAAGTTGCAGACGTTGAGGATCACGGGCGCGATCTCGCCGTCGAGCCTCTGCTGGTCGCGCAGCGAGGTCATCCAGGCGCCGGAGCGCTTTGAAGGCCGGGCGAAGTAGTCGCCATAGAACAGCGCCTTGTGCTTGCCGTCGCGGTCCCTGACCTCCCAGACCCGCACGTCCGGATGCCAGACCGGGACGTCCTTGCGCTCGGCAAAGGAGAGACCGAACAGGCGGGTGGCGCAGTCGAAGGCGGCCTCGATCATGTGATCGAGCGAGAGGTAAGGCTTGATCGCGGCGTCGTCGAAATTGGCCTTCACCTGCCGCAGCTTCTCGGCGTAGTAGCGCCAGTCCCAGGGCGCGAGCGCGAAATTGCCGCCCTCCGCCGCGATCATTCCCTGGAGCGCGTCACGATCTTTCAGCGTCCGCTCTCGCGCCGGCTTCCAGACCCGCTCCAGGAGCCCGCGCACGGCCTGCGGCGTCTTGGCCATGGAATCTTCCAGCCGATAGGCGGCAAACGTCGGATAGCCCAGAAGCCGGGCGCTTTCCTCGCGAAGCGCCAGGATCTCGACAACGGTGGCGCTGTTGTCGTTGGCGTTGCCGTTATCGCCGCGGGCGATGAAGGCCTTGTAGAGCTTCTCGCGCAGGTCACGGCGGGAGGAGGTCTTCAAAAACGGCTCCACGAAGGAGCGCGACAGCGTCACGATCGCCTTGCCGGCAAGCCCCCGCTCCTCGGCGGCGGCCCGTGCCGCCGCGACAAAGCTGTCCGAGAGCCCCTCGCAGTCTCCTTCAGAAAGCTCCATGAACCATTCCTGCTCGTCGCCGAGCAGGTGATGGCTGAAGGTCGTCCCAAGATGGGCCAGCCGCTCGTTGATCTCGGCCATCCGCGCTTTGGCCGCCTCATCGAGCCCGGCGCCGGCGCGGTGGAAGCGCGTATAGGTGCGCTCCAATAGCCGCATCTGCTCAGGCGTGAGGCCAAGCGTCGCACGCTGCTCGTGAAGCTGGGCGATCCGGCCGAACAGCACGGCATTCATCATGATCGGATTCCAGTGCCGCGCCATCCGCAGCGACACTTCCTTGTCGGCCTCCAGCAGCGCCGGGTTGGAATGCGCCGACACCAGCGCATAGAACACCGACGAGACCTTGCTGAGCAGCTTGCCCGAGCGCTCCAGCGCGGTGATCGTGTTGTTGAAGTCTGGCTGGGTGGGATCGTGGGTGATCGCGGCGACTTCGGCGGCGTGGTCGGCAAAGGCCTGCTCGAACGCCGGCAGGAACACTTCCGGCGTGATCTCGGCAAAGGGCGGGGTTTCGAACGGCGTCTGCCACGGCCGGAGCAGCGGATTGGCTTCTGCGGATGCTGGGGTTTCTGACATCGAAAAATCCCGTCGTGAGTGCCGATTTGAGGCTTAAGGCTATATCACGCGGCGAGGCTTTTTTGGGCCTTTTGCGCTTGATACGGGCCGGCTTTTCATGGAGATTGCGGCCCGAAAACAGGAACTGGCCTGGAATTTAAGAGTTCACGTCATGAGCGCGCAAACCTCTCCGACCACTGGCCGCCAGATCGCCTGGCCGAGCGTCATCACCGTGATCAGCGCGGCTATCCTGATCGGCGCAGAAGTGTTCGGCGCCGCCTTTGCCGGCGGCTGGGCGCTCGCGATCCTGCTCGGGCTCGACGACACCGGCGCGCACATCCTGCAAGCGGTGCTGTTCGGCGTCGGCGTGCTCATCATGATCGCCTTCATCCGCGCAGCTCAGCGCGTCGAGCCGTTCACGCGCCGCGCCTGAGCAGATCAGCGCGCACAAGCGCGCCTCGTCTTCGCGCGAACGTTACGCTTCCTTAAAAAAACTTAACGCACGTTCATCTTTGACGTCGCGCTCGCGCGTCGTGCGCGGCGACGTAAGTGCGTGTTAGGGAAATTTGCGCACAGCCTAAAAAAAATGTTGCGAAGCAGAGTCAAAACCCTTATGTGCGTTCTTGCCCAATTTCGCACGTGCCTGTGGTCGTGTGTCAGTCGGTAGGTATCCGGACAAGAGGCCGGACAGCCGCCAAGGGATGAAGAACCGAGGGTCGCTCAGGTCCGAGACTTCAAAGTCGATAAGACTTTTCAAGTCGAAGACTCCAGAGGCCAGCATCTCTCTCCAGAGATGCCGTTGAAGGTCCCTTCATTTCCTTGCAACCGTGACTGGCAGCCGGAGGCGAACCGGCGCACCTCGTTCTCAACGGGGGACGCGACTTAAAGCAACGACGGATCGGGCTTTTTTGGTCTCTACCGGCATTCCACCGCCGGCGCGGGCTACTGAAAAGGCTTGTCCTTCATTGCCAGGTGAGCGGGCGGGAAAATTTCCCAACCAATCCAACGGCAGCACAGTTCGGTTCTGAGTTCGAGGCTTCGTCGCGTCTCCATCGTGCGGCAACAGCCACGACACTTACGACCGAGAACAATTTGAACGGGCCCCGTCGCTTGGGCCGTTTGGAGGGTGCTATGACCGAACGCATCATGGAATTCCTGCGTAACCGCCGGAACGAGGGCCGGGACGTTGAGCCTTGCCTCGTCGTCGACCTCGACGTCGTGCGCGACAACTATCAGAACTTCGCCAAGGCGCTGCCCGACAGCCGCGTGTTCTACGCGGTGAAGGCAAACCCGGCGGCGGAAGTGCTGTCGCTGCTCGCCTCGCTCGGCTCGTGCTTCGATACCGCAACTGTAGCGGAGATCGAGATGGCGCTGGCCGCCGGTGCGACCGCGGACCGCATCTCCTTCGGCAACACGATCAAGAAGGAGCGCGACATCGCGCGTGCCTTCGCGCTCGGCATTCGGCTGTTCGCAGTCGATTGCGCCGCCGAAGTCGAAAAGGTCGCCCGTGCCGCGCCCGGCGCGAAGGTGTTCTGCCGTATTCTCTACGACTGCGCCGGCGCCGAATGGCCGCTGTCGCGGAAGTTCGGTTGCGACCCGGAAATGGCGGTCGAGGTGCTCGACCTCGCCAAACGTCTGGGCCTGGAGCCGTGCGGCATCTCCTTCCACGTCGGCTCGCAGCAGCGCAAGGTGAAGGCCTGGGACCGCGCCTTGGCGATGGCTTCCCAGGTGTTTCGCGACTGCGCCGAGCGGGGGATCAACCTCTCCATGGTCAACATGGGCGGTGGATTCCCGACCAAGTACCTCAAGGACGTTCCTCCGGTCCTGCAATACGGCCGGTCGATCTTCCGCGCGCTGCGCAAGCATTTCGGCAACCAGATCCCGGAGACCATCATCGAGCCGGGACGCGGCATGGTCGGCAATGCTGGCATCATCGAGTCCGAAGTCGTCCTGATCTCCAGGAAGAGCGACGAGGACGAGGTGCGCTGGGTGTACCTGGATATCGGCAAGTTCGGTGGTCTCGCCGAGACCATGGACGAGTCGATCCGCTACGCGATCCGCACCCCGCATGACGGGGCAGAGATGGCGCCGTGCGTGCTCGCAGGTCCCACCTGCAATTCCGCCGACGTGATGTACGAGAAGATGCCGTATCCGCTACCCGTCACGCTTGAGATCGGCGACAAGGTACTGATCGAGGGAACCGGGGCCTATACGTCGACTTACTCGTCGGTAGCCTTCAACGGCATTCCGCCGCTCAGGACCTACCACATCTGACGGCGCGGCGAGCGCTTTGCTTCACCTCTCCCGCTTGCGGGGGAGGTCGGCGCGAAGCGCCGGGTGGGGGCGCCCCCCCACCCCAACCCTCCCCCGTAAACGGGGGAGGGAGCAAGAGAGCGGTAGCCGACCAGTCGGCTCCTTTCAAAATATCAAGACTGACAACGCAGCCGCGGGCCTCGCCGCCCGTGGGCTGTGGAGACTGACGTGTCATGACCAGCTTGCGGAAGACCAACCTCGCCCTCACCCCGAAAGCCGCTCCGTTCGCGATCCGTGCGGAGAAGGCTTCGGACGTCGTCGCCCGTGAGGCGCTGCTCGATGCCTGCTTTGGCGAGAACCGCCATCTGCGCACCTGCCAGCGCCTGCGCGACGGATGTGCGCCCGCCGAAGGCCTTGCCTTCTCGGCGATCGTTGATGGGCACCTGGTCGGGACGCTGCGGTTGTGGCACGTCAGCGCCGGGGGCATCCCGGCGCTCGTGCTCGGCCCGCTTGCTGTTGAGGCATCCTCGCGCAAGCTCGGGGTCGGGACCGCGCTGATGGACCACGCGCTCGCGGCGGCGGGAGCGCGTGGCCATCGCGCGGTGATTTTGCTCGGCGATGAGCCCTATTACGCCCGCTTCGGCTTCTCGGCCGAGAGGATGGCCGCGCTGTCGCTTCCGGGCCCGTTCGAACGCGACCGCCTGCTCGGCCTGGAGCTGCACCAGGGCGCGCTCGACGGCGCCTGCGGGATGATCGTTGCGACCGGCGCCGCCGTTCCCCTGAGGAAGGCGCCGCGCGCCCGCGCGGCGTAGCGGCCTCCCATGATCAAGAACTCACCCACCACCCGCGCGGTGGCGCGGACCCGTTTTCGCGGCATCATCACCACGATGCTCGTTATGGCGCTGAGCCTGCTGATCGTCCGGGATATTTTGGTGCGGCGTTGGGGTTCCCCGCCGCCCGCCCCCGACGTGACACGGCGTTTGCCCTGAGCTAGTTCATTCAAGACCCGAAAGCCGAGGCCCCGATATGTCCCGCCGCTTGATTTCGACCGGCTCGCCCTTTGAGAAGACCGCTGGCTACAGCCGCGCCGTCATCGACGGCGATTTTGCCTTCGTCGCAGGCACCACCGGCTACGATTACACCACCATGACCATGCCGGCCGACGTCACGAGCCAGACACGAAACTGCTTCAAGACCATCGAAGCGGCCTTGAAGGAGGGCGGTTTCGCGATGACCGACATCGTTCGCGCGACCTACTATCTCACCGACGTCAGGGATGCCGACGCGCATTTTGCGGTCTGCGGCGAAGTCCTGGGCGAGATCCGCCCCGCGGCCACGATGCTTGTCGTTAGCAGCCTCTTCAAACCTGAGATGAAGGTCGAGATCGAGGTGACCGCCAAGCGGCGTGCCGCCTGAAATTCCCACCCTTTCCGTCAGCATTTTTCCGGAGACACCATTCCCATGAGCCCCGCCTCGCAGATCTACGCGAAGATCACCGGCCCCATCGTCATGGTCGGCTTCGGCTCCATCGGCAAGGGCACACTGCCGATGATCGAGCGGCATCTCGATTACGATAAGTCGCGCATTACCGTGATCGATCCCAAGGACGAGGGCCGC
The DNA here is from genome assembly GCA_963788885.1 of uncultured Alphaproteobacteria bacterium. Taxonomy (GTDB): domain Bacteria; phylum Pseudomonadota; class Alphaproteobacteria; order Rhizobiales; family Xanthobacteraceae; genus Bradyrhizobium. The sequence goes on from CAWBIR010000010.1 coordinate 30,178, forward strand.
AAGGCGCATTGCGAGAAGCACAATGTACGCTTCATCCAGAAGGCCGTGACCAAGGACAATTACCGCGAATTGCTGACCCCGCTGCTCACCGAAGGCGGCGGCCAGGGCTTTTGCGTCAATCTCTCGGTCGATACCGGCTCTACCGACATCATGGAGCTCTGCAACGAACTTGGCGCGCTCTATATCGACACCGTCAACGAGCCTTGGCTCGGCTTCTACTTCGATTCGTCGAAGGGCCCGGAAGCGCGCTCCAACTACGCCCTTCGCGAAGTGACGCTGGCCGCTAAGAAGGCGCGCCCCGCGGGCTCGACGACGGCCGTCTCCTGCTGTGGCGCCAATCCCGGCATGGTCTCCTTCTTCGTCAAGCAGGCGCTCCTCAATGTAGCCGCTGATCTGAAGCTCAATGCCCCCAGGCCGAAGACCAAAGCCGAATGGGCGGACTTGATGCGGCAGGCTGGTATCAAGGGCATCCACATCGCCGAGCGCGACACCCAGCGCTCCAAGTCGCCGAAAGAGCCTGATGTCTTCGTCAACACCTGGTCGGTGGAAGGCTTCCTGTCGGAAGGCGTGCAGCCGTCCGAACTCGGTTGGGGCACCCATGAGAAATGGATGCCCGAGAATGCGCGTACCCATGAAGCCGGCTGCGGCGCTGCCATCTATCTGATGCAGCCCGGCGCCAACACGCGCGTGCGTACCTGGTGCCCGACCCGCGGCGCGCAGTATGGCTTCCTCGTCACCCACAACGAGTCGATCTCGATCTCCGATTACTTCACCGTGCGTGACGCGTCGGGTACGGCGATCTATCGGCCGACCTGCCACTATGCCTATCATCCGGCTGACGATGCCGTGCTGTCGCTGCATGAAATGTTCGGCCGCGCAGCGAAGATGCAGGAAAAGCACCACATCCTCGATGAGAACGAAATCGTCGATGGCATCGACGAACTCGGCGTGCTGCTGTTCGGCCATGACAACAATGCCTACTGGTACGGCTCGCAGCTCTCCATCGAAGAGACCCGCAAGCTCGCGCCCTATCAGAACGCCACCGGCCTGCAGGTGACCTCCGCCGTGCTCGGCGGCATGGTGTGGGCGCTGGAAAACCCGAACGAAGGCATCGTCGAGGCCGACGAAATGGATTTCGATCGTCTGCTGGAAATCCAGCTGCCGTATCTCGGTCCGGTGAAAGGCTACTACACCGACTGGACACCGCTCACCGATCGTCCCGGATTGTTCCCGGAAGACATCGACACGAGCGATCCGTGGCAGTTCCGGAACGTGCTGGTGCGGTAAACTACGTCGTTCCGGGGCGCAAGTGTAACGAGCGAACCCGGAACCTCGAGATTCCGGGTCTGGTGCTAGCGCACCATCCCGGAATGACTTGTGTACATCCGCTCCGGGAACGCGCGCAGCCACATCGCGTTGCTCTTCCAGAATCGGAGGAGACGACATGGCTTTCAGCGGTTCGTCCTATTTTTTCGGCATTGGAACGGCCTTCGCTGCAATCGCGGTTGGATTTGCGGGCGGCACGATGATCACGACCAGCACCGTCCAGCCGCCTAACCGGCTGGAACGCGTGAACGCCAGCGCGGGCGCGACGACCTCATCGGCTGCGTCATCAGGTGCGGAACAGGCAAACGCGGCAAAGCCTGCGCCGCAGGACGCACCGCCCTCGCCGGTCGTGGCCGCCGCCCCTTCGGCACCGGCAGCTGATTCACAAACCCCTCCGCAGGCTCAAGCGGCGGCTCCCGCAGCGGCAAAGACTGATGCGGCGGCGAATGTTCAGGAGCGGGCTGCGCCAGCCGCAGCGGCGAAGAACTCCGCGCCTGCGCCTATCGCCAGGAGCGACGACGCGGCCTCAGCGAAGAACGAACGCACCACGGTCGGCCGCGCGCCCGACCCGAACAGAGACGTTTCTCGTTCAGCCGACTTGAGCAGGGAAACCCCTCGCAAACGAGCCGACGACCGGAAACCTTCCGATGACCGCAAATTCTCAGATCGCAGGCGGCGGGATCAGGACGAGCGCCGGCTGGACGAGGCGACTAACGTGGTCCGGCAGATGCCGCGCGGCAACGCGGTTGATGAGATTGTCGAACGAGACGATGCGCCGCGTTTCCGCATGCGCCCACGCCATTTCGAAGTGTACGGAGACGACGACGCGCCGCGCGTGGTCAACGAGCCGCCGCCCCGCTTCGGCTTGTTCGGAGATTGACTCCGTCACTTCGCCAGATAATCGAACGCCACGCTGCCCAATCCGAGCGTCAGATCGGCCTTGTAGTGCAGCGCCGAGATCACCTCGCGTACCGGTAAGCGCGCCACGTCAGCGAGCGCGTGCGGAAACAAGCCGAGCGCAGCCGGACCGGTCCAGGCCTCCTTGAGGTTGATATCCTCAAGATGGAAACGCACCAGCTCGCAGATGCGCGCGCTGCCGTCGACGTGCGGGATGATCTTTAGGATGAAGTTCGGCGCCTTCATTCCCTTCAATACGGTGTCATGATCCACGAGGCGATGCTTGTAGCCCATGGTAGCGGACGCACAGAGTACCGAGCCGTAATGCAGCGTGCCGACCAGCACGTCGCTTTCGACCTCGATCTTGGGCCGCGCCAGTTTCTTGGGAAATCCCCACAGCTCCCTGCCTCCCGCGATCGGGCCTTCGTCATCGAGATACATCGCGTGGGTATAGGCGCCCTCCTCGCCCTTGAAGCGCACCGGGATCACCTGACCGGTCTCGGTGTAGTCACCGAAGCCGGTCGAGTTGGGCATGCGGATAAATTCGTATTTGACGATCGGCTCGGTGACTTCGAGTGGTTCGGGCACCACAGCCGCGAGCGCCTCGGGATCGGTGCGGTAGGTAATGATGAAATATTCGCGGTTGAAGAAGCGGTAGGGCCCCGGGGGAAAGGCGGGATTCGTGAGCGGCATGGAATAGGCGTTTCGCCGGACATCGTCGATTTTCATGATCGCCCCTTTTGTCGTCTGCCTTGTCACCCGCGCCTTCCGCGCGTCCGCTCAGCATGGTGCAACAAGGTGACACAAACGAGACCAAAGAAACGGCATCGCCGGTGCCCAAGGGGCCGGTGGCGGCAGGCGCTCACGCGCAACGGGGAATCACGCAGGGACTGATCGCCGTCACTGCTTTTGCTGTATCGGCGGCGCCATCTTTTCAGCCGGCGCCGGCGGAAGCGCGGCCTTCGCGCCCTCCTGTTGCGCCTGTGCGTCGGGCCGCGCCGGCTCGGGCGCAGGCGTCGTCGGACGCGTGCCGCCGGGCTTGGATTCCGCGGGCTTGTCGCTGCTCTCGGGCGCCGGCTGGGCCTGAACTGGCGGCGTAGCCTGCGCCAGGTGAACGCGGGTGGTGCGGGTGACGGACAGCATTGAGTAGCCGGTCAGCATCAATCCTGATGCCAGCATGGCCGACGCAATCAGCAAATCCGCGCGGCGCTTTCGATCGTTCAACATCGCTTCACCCACAAATGGCTCGTGGGCGTTAACGGGCGCTGCAAAGCGTTGTTCCCGGATTTGAGTTGGGAACCCGTCCCGAAACCTAGAGCTCCAGAAGGCCGGCTTCGCCGTCTTCGGCCGCGAAGGCCAGCAGCGTGCCCTTGGCGTTCCAGGCCAGCGCCGAAATCGCGGCGCCGCCGTTGCGATGGACCAGGATTTCCGCACCATCGGCCATGCGCACCATCAACACGGTGCCGTCGCTATAGCCTGAAACGAGGATGGCCTGATCGGGATGGCAAGCGACCGCCGTGACGCGCGCCTTCAACGGCGCCAGCATCGCCGGCTCCTTGCCCATCGGGCCATCCTTGCTCGCGAACGGCCACAGGATGACCATGTCGGCGCCCGAGGTCGCCAGCGCCTTGCCGCCCGCGGTCCAGGCAATCGAGCGCACGCGGCCGGGATAGCCGGTCATGCGCATGTGCCTGTTGTCGGCGAGCCGCCAACCGTGCAGCGCCGGCTCGTGCATCGCGGTCACCAGAAACTTGTTGTCGGGGCTGAACGTCACCCCCAAATGCGAGCCGGCCCACGGCAGAAATTCGGGCGTAGCGGCCATGTTAGGAAACCACAGCGTCACGCCGTTATAGTGCGCGACCGCGAGCCTCAAGCCTTTCGGCGCAAAAGCAAGGCCGCCGACGGTCGACGGCACATCGAGAGATTTTTCCTGATCCTTGCCGCTGCGAATAAACGCTGTCTTGCTCGCCGACCACGCCACCGCGCCGTCGGGGTGAAGCGCGACGTTGTCGATCCAGCGCCGCTTGGCATCGGTCGCAAGCACGGCGACTTCGCCTTTGGCGTTCAGCGAAGAGACCTTGCCGTCATCGCCGCCGGTGACGATACGCTTTCCGTCGGACGCAGCGCACAGGACGACGCCGCCATGCACGGGAATGGTGGCGGGCTCGCCGCCATCCGCGACGACAAAGATATTTTCTTCCGCGCCAACGAAGGCGGCCGTCTGCCCAAGGAAATGCACGGCGCTCAAGGCCGCGCCAAGCGCAAGCGCGCGCACCTTGTCGGTCACGGAAACGATGGAATCGGATTCGCCGGGCTCGAAATCGGTCATCGCGTGACGATGCAGCTCTCGAAGCCTTCGCGGATCATCGCTTCCGGCAACTCGCGGCCGATGAAGACGAGACGGCTCAGGCGCGGCTCGCTGTCCTTCCACGGCCGCTGGTGATCGCCCTCCAGCATCATGTGCACGCCCTGAAAGACGTAACGCTCGTCATCGTCGTGAAAAGCAAGAATGCCTTTCGAGCGCAGGATCTTCTGCCCTTCGGTGGCGACCAGGTTTTGCAACCACGGCATAAACTTTGACGGATCGAGCGGCTTTTCCGTGCTCAGCGACAACGATTGCATGTCCTCGTCGTGGTAGTGCTTCAGGCCATGGCCGTGACCATGGTCATGGTGGTGATGGTCGTGATCATGATGGTGGTGATCATGATCGTGATGATGGTCGTCACCGGCTTCCAGGAATTCAGGCTCGATCTCCAGGATGCGATCGAGATCGAACGCGCCGCGTTCCAGCACGTCCGACAGCGCTACCTTGCAGCGCTCGGTGCGGTGCAGCTTGGCGTAGGGATTGATGCCCCTGATCCGCGCCTCGACTTCGGACAGCTCAGGCTTTGAAACAAGATCGGTCTTGTTGAGCACGATGACGTCGGCAAAAGCGATCTGGTTCTTGGCTTCCGGCGCATCCTTCAGCCGGTCGCTCAGCCACCTTGCATCGGCGACCGTCACGACAGCGTCGAGCCGAGCATGCTTCTGCACGTCTTCATCGACGAAGAAGGTCTGCGCGACCGGCGCAGGATCGGCGAGGCCCGTGGTCTCGACGATGATGGCGTCGAACTTGCCCTTGCGCTTCATCAAGCCGTCGAGAATGCGAACGAGATCGCCGCGCACCGTGCAGCAGACGCAGCCGTTGTTCATCTCGAAGACTTCTTCGTCGGCGCCGATGATGAGGTCGTTGTCGATGCCGATCTCGCCGAATTCGTTGACGATCACGGCGTATTTCTTGCCGTGGTTTTCCGACAGGATGCGGTTGAGCAGCGTGGTCTTGCCGGCGCCGAGATAGCCCGTCAGCACGGTCACAGGGATTTTTTGGGACGTCACTTCCGACATGATGGCTCCGCGAGAAACGGTATTTGCGGCGCTAGCGGGAGGGCCATTTCGGGCCTATTTCCCAAGCGCGCTGGTGAGCGTCCTTATATTGTGCCTGACCATATCAATGTAAGTGGGGGCTTCGCCCTTTTCGTCGGTCAGGCTGTCGGAATAGAGCGTCCCGCCGACCTTGGCCCCGGTCTCCTCAGAAATCCGGCGCATCAGGCGGGGGTCGCCGATCCGCTCCAGAAACACGGCCGGGATATGCTCGGTTTTGACCTGGGCGATGATATCAGCGATGTCCCGCGCGCTGGGCTCGGCCTCGGTCGAGACGCCGATCGGGGCAATGAATTCGATGCCGTAGCGGGCGGCGAAATAGCCGAAGGCATCGTGGGTCGATATCATCCTGCGCCGGCTTTCGGGAATTTGGCCGATCGCCTGGCGCACCTCGCCGTCAAGCGCCTCGAGCCTGGCAAGATAGGTGTGCGCATTTTGACGAAAAACCTCCGCATCGGCGGGATCGGCAGCGGCCAGCGCGTCGCGGATATTGGCCGCGTATTTTTCGGCATTGGCGACCGACTGCCAGGCATGCGGGTCGGCATCGGAGCCTGCTTTGAGGGGTGCGATACCCTCGGTCGCCGTGACGATGGCAGCCTTGCCGCCGGCCGCCTGAAGCAGCCGCGGCAGCCAGCCTTCAAGGCCAAAGCCATTGATCACGAGCAATTTCGCATCGGCAATCTTGCGCACATCGGCCGGCGTCGGCGTATAGACGTGCACGTCGCTGTCGGGACCGACCAGCGTTGTGACCTCGACCCGATCGCCGCCGACGTTTTTGACGAAGTCGCCAAGGATCGAGAAGCTCGCGACCACGTGCAGCCGCGTTTGCGCATGCAGCGGGCTCGTGCCGAGCGACAGGACCAAGGCCAGCAGAAGATAGCGCCAGCGTCGCATTGCGCGCCTCACGCTTCGAGGTGGGGTGCGGGAAACAGCTGCCGGACCACGCCGCGGACATTGCCGAACAGGATCGAGACGACATAGAGCGCGGCCGACACCAGGATGATCGCCGGACCAGAGGGAATGCGGGTCTGGAACGACAGCACCAGCCCGGCATAGCCCGACAGAATCGCGCTCGCGACTGCAATCGTGATCATGCCGGTCAGCTCGCGCGACCAGAACCGCGCAATGCCGGCGGGCAGGATCATCAGGCCGACCGCGAGCAGCGTGCCGAGCGCCTGAAAGCCGTTGACGAGATTGACGACCACGAGCGCCAGAAACGTCAGATGCGCAATGCCGCCGGCGCGGCTCACAGTACGCAGGAAAAGCGGATCGACGCTTTCGATCACCAGCGGACGGTAGATCACCGCGAGCACGATCAAGGTAAGCGTGGCGTTGAACGCGACCACGAGCAGCATCTGGTCATCCATCGCGAGAATATTGCCGAACAGCACGTGCAAGAGATCGATGTTGGTGCCCTTGACCGAGACGATGGTGACGCCGAGCGCGAGCGATGCGAGGTAAAAGGTCGCGAGCGAGGCGTCCTCTTTCAGGTCGGTGACACGCGACACTATGCCGGCCAAAAGCGCGACCGCGAATCCCGCGATCAGCCCGCCCGCCGTCATCGCGAACAGGTTGAGGCCGGAGAGCAAAAAGCCGACCGCAGCCCCGGGCAGAATTGCGTGCGCCATGGCGTCGCCGACGAGGCTCATCCGCCGCAACATCAGAAACACGCCGATTGGAGCGGCGCCAAGCGAGAGCGCCACCACGGCCGCGAGCGCCCGGCGCATGAATTCGAATTCGAGGAAGGGCGCGATCAGCGCGTCGTAAATCATAAATCACGCGGCCTTCGAGCTGTCTTCATCGGCAACGCACATGACCGCGCTGTCGTCGAAGGCTTCGCACATCCGCCGCGCCTCGGCGAGATTCTCGACCGTCAGCACTTCGGGGGTTGCGCCCCAGGCGACCTTGCCGCGCGCGAGCAGCAGCGTCTCGGGGAAATGAGCGCGCACCAGATCCATGTCATGCAACGCCGCCAGCACCGTGCGCCCCTCGGCATGCCACTGCCGGACCAGCGCCAGAAGGTCGGCCGAGGTCTTGGCGTCGATGGCATTGAAGGGCTCATCCAGCACGATCAACCGCGCGTCCTGCAACAATACCCGCGCAAACAGCATGCGCTGCATCTGGCCGCCCGACAGCGTGCCGATGCCGCGGTTCTCGAACCCGCTCAAACCCACCGCGGCAAGCGCGCGGCCGATCTTTTCGCGGGCGCCCTTGCCGATGCCGCCGAAGAAGCCGCTCTGGCGCCACAGCCCGGTGCCGACGAGGTCGAACACCGAAATCGGAAAGCTGCGGTCGATGTCGGCGGTTTGCGGCAGATAGGCGATATCCTTGGAATCGATGCCGCCGGTCAGGATCGAGCCCGACAGGGGCTTGAGGATTCCAACGATTCCCCGAAACAGCGTCGATTTGCCGGCGCCGTTGGGGCCCACGACGGCGAGCAAGGCGCCCGGAGCAACCTCGCCGCTCAAATGGTGCACGGCCGGGTGGCGATCGTAGCCCAGCGTGACATCGCGAAATTGCAGGAGCGCCGACATCTTCACTTCATCGCCAGCCAAATGAAGGCCCAGAGTGCGGCACTGACGGCCGCCGCAGCCGCAAACCGCGCAAGCACCGTCATCCGCAAAATCGACCAGGTGACCGCCTGCGCCGGGTGTGGCGCGGCCGGGCCGTGGCTATGGGCGTGGTGATGGGAATGGCCGTGATCGTGGCCGTGGGAATGCGGCATCATCATCCCCAAATGTTATATTATAACATTTGGGGTGTCCAATGGCGGGCGCTTGAGGTCAGGCCACCAGCGACCGCACCAACGCAAGCCCGGCAAACAGCCCGACGATCGACAGCACCACCGACCCCAGCACATAGAGCGCCGCCGGCCCGATTTCGCCGCGCTCGTAGAGCAAGCCGGCATCCAGCGAGAACGCCGAAAAGGTGGTGTAGCCGCCCAAAATGCCGGTCATCAGAAACAGCCGCCAGGACTGGGCGGCGTCCCCCTTGAAGGCGAGATAGCCCGCGATCAGGCCCATGACGGTCGAGCCGGTGATGTTGATGATGAAGGTGTGATACGGGAAATTGGTCCCGAGAAAGCGCGGGCAGGTCACGTTCACGATGTGACGCAGGCATGAGCCCAGCCCACCGCCGATAAAAACCAGAAGATAATTCATCCCTCAAATCCCAAAGCCAAGCTGCCGGCAACACCAGCTTTGCCGCAAGGGCACGTGTCCCGCAAGCGTGGCTGATCGGCAAACGCCAACAAAAAAGCGGCAGCTTACGCTGCCGCTTTTCGCCAGAGATAGCCGAGGGATCAGGCCTTCGAAAACATCTCGTCGACATGTTCCCAGTTGACGAGATGGTCGACGAACGCCTTCAGATAATCGGGGCGGCGATTGCGATAATCGATGTAGTAGGAGTGCTCCCAAACGTCGACGCCGAGGATCGGGGTCGCGCCATGCACCAGCGGGTTTTCGCCGTTGGGCGTCTTGGAGATTTCAAGCTTGCCGTTCTTCACCGACAGCCAGGCCCAGCCCGAACCGAACTGGCCGACGCCGGCAGCGGCGAAATCGGTCTTGAATTTTTCGAGACCGCCGAGATCCTCGTTGATCTTCTTTTCGAGACGGCCGGGCAGTTTGCTGCCGCCGCCATTGGGCTTCATCCATTTCCAGAAATGGATGTGGTTGTAATGCTGGCCGGCATTGTTGAAGAGCGGGGCATTCTTGCCGAACGAGCCCTTGACGATCTCCTCCAGGGACTTGCCCTCGAATTCGGTCCCTTTGAGCAGGTTGTTGCCGTTGGTCACATAGGCCTGGTGATGCTTGTCGTGGTGAAATTCCAGCGTTTCCTTCGACATATACGGCGCGAGCGCGTCGTGAGCATAGGGAAGGTCGGGAAGCGTGAAGGTCATGGGGTCATGTCCGAAAATGGTGGGAGATAACTTCTAACGGGAACCCCTTATAGAAGGTTCCAATCCTCTTAGACACACTGAATTTGCCCAGACCGGCCCGGCCGGCCGGCTCCATACCTCTCACCCGTCGCGATCATTTCACCGTGAATTTTTCTGAATTCTGTCATTTCCGCGCCAGCTTCGGTATTCACCGACGCGTACAGGGGGCGTCATGAGCATCGAAATCGAGATTGTGAACGGCGATCAATCCGGGCCGCAGGTCGAGAAGCTGTTCGCGCAGGCGTCGCCCGAGCCCGAGGTGGAAGACGACGCCCCTTGGCGCGGCGTCACATGGGCAAATCCGGATTTACGCGTGCTGATCGATGCCGCCGACGGCGAGCTTGCCTGCCATGCCGGTATTTTCTTCAGGACGGTGACGTGGAACGGCCAGAAGGTTCACATCGGCGGCATTGGCCAGGTCGCGACCCGTCCCGATTGCCGCCGCCGGGGCTATGCCAGCATCGCAATCGACGCTGCGGTCCAAACGATGCGCCACCATGATGCCGCACAGTTTGCCGTCCTGTTCTGCGAGCCGCACAATTTCGAATTCTATCAGTCGCGAGGTTGGCATCCTTTTACCGGACCGGTCCATGCCGAACAGCCGGGCGGCAAAATCCGCTTCGACGCGATGGCGCCGTTCGTGCTTGATCTGAAGCGGCGCGCACCAACGCTGGGCACGCTCGACATGTGTGGTCTGCCATGGTGACGGATTTGCGCGCCGACTTTTTGTTGCTATGCATGCCCGCCGTTTCCGGAGAGATATAAATGTCGTGCAGGTTTGAATTCGTCGTCGCGATCGTGGCGGCGTTGTTTTTGGCAGCGCCTGCCAAGGCGCAAAGTGCTGGCGGTCCCGACGGCATCTGGTTGACCCAGGCGGGTGATGCGAAAGTGCGCGTCTCGAAGTGCGGCGGGGGAATCTGCGGCGTGGTGGTCTGGCTCAGAGAACCGATCGATCCAATGACCGGGAAGCCGCAGGTCGACGACAAGAACCCCAATCAGGCGCTCGCCAAACGGCCCATCATCGGACTTCCGCTATTTTCCGGCATGCATCCGACCGGGCCGAACCAATGGGCGGGACAGATCTACAACGCCGATGACGGCAAGACCTATGCGAGCAAGATTTCCGTGACCGGGCCGGCCACGCTGAAAGTCGAAGGCTGCCTCGGCGCTGGCCTGTGCGGCGGCGAAGACTGGAGCCGAAGCTCACGCTGATACCGCCATCGACGCTTTCAATGCGGTAGCCGCCGACGCGTAGCCGCCTCGCGCGCCGTCGATGAAATGGACGTGGTCGCTGCGCGTCGCGGCCGGCGTAAAGCAGGTCATCATCGCCGCATCCTGCCGATGCAGGCCATACCGAGCGACGCCGGCCGATGATGCCGCGGCCAGGCGCGCGCTCAAGGCCTGTTCGAGATCGGGCGTACAATCGAGCACCATGCGCAAGCCGTCGTCGTATTTGCGGAAGTCGGAATTCTCCACCACCTGCTGCACATAGACTTCCGGCACAAAGCCACCGACCTTGATGCCGAAGCGCATAATCAAATAATAGAACAAGGTCCACGCGAATACACTCAGTCGCCGCTTGAATAAAGGCCCTCCGCTCTTCGCCCGCGCCTCGAATTCGACGCCGGCGGGCGGCCAGCGCAGCGGCGGGCCGCCCGGCGGCACCGGCCGTCCCTGATCTGGGCTGCGCTCGACCAGCACAACGATGTCCTCGATCAGCTTGCGATAGGCGGCGGGATCCACGCCCCCAACCGGCATCACCAGCACCGCGAGAATGACGCCGCGCGCCGCCGGTATCTCCTCGAACCGGCATGACAGACCCGATAGATCGGGCTGCGTACCCGGTGGCGCCGGCACGACCGCGAACTCGCCGCGCTTCATGGCGGCGTCCGCCCAGCCGAGGCCGCCGCCGGAAAACATCGCGTAGGAAAGATTGGCAGACGGGCCAAAACGCGCCACGCGAACGTCCAGGCCCTGCGCGCGGATCGCGGCGAGGGGCACAAGCGCCACCCGCATCACGAGATCGAGGTCTTCCCTCACCCATGCCGCCGTTGCGGCGAGCGCTTCTCGCGCACGCTCCAGGTCATCAGGCGCGACTGCAAAGCTTGCGCCATCACCTCCGAATACGAACGGAAATTCGCGGCCCTCAAGCGCATTGGTGACGGCCGCAATGACGGCCGCTCCCGCCATATTCACCGCCTTGTAGCGCGCCTGCGCAATCGCCTTGGTGGACCCAACGATATCTGCGACTCCGACGCTCCAGTCGTCGGGTAGCGGCGAATAGAGCGACGGCTCCATCAGCCGCGTAAAGCCCCGGAACACCGGCACGGCGCTGTAGAATTTGTCGCTGCCGCTGGGTGAGTTCATGGGCTGCGCAATCGCAAAAGGTTCTGGGAAAGAGATACGGCGGAAACAGAGAATGGGTTCAGCGCTTCGCCCAGGGCGATCGGATCAAATCGTCACGGACTTCGATGAGGCTATATCGCCGGATAATAGAATTGAAGAGTTAGGCCGTGTTTCCGGCGTCCACCGTCAGGACCGAGCCGGTAATATTGCGGCCGCCCTCGCCGAGCAGATATTCGACCATGCTGGCCACGTCGTCGGTTTCCGGCAAGCGGCGCAACGCGCTGCGGCCGGCGATGCGCTGGCGCTGCTCGGGGCCGAGACTGTGCGTCAGTTCGGTATCGATAAAGCCGGGCGCGATCGCGTTCACGGTAATGCCGAGCTTGCCGACCTCGCGCGCCAGCGAACGGGTGAAGCCGGTCGCGGCCGCCTTGGTCGCGCCATAGACCGACAGGCCGTTATAGCCGGTGGAAGCGATGATCGACGACATGTTGATGACGCGGCCACCGGCGCCGTCCGCCATCATGTGGCGCACGACATATTTGGTCAGGATGATCGGAGAGAGCACGTTGAGGCGCATCAACGCCTCGATCTCGCTGTTATGCATCGTCGCGAGCAGGCCTTCGGTGCCGAGGCCGGCATTGTTGACGAGGCCATAGATCGCGCCGAATTCGTCGCGCAAGCCTTTCACGAAAGCAGGGATGCCGTCGATCTCGCTCAAGTCGAAGGCGCGAAAATGAATCCGGCCGCCGCCTTGCTTGGCAGCTGTACCAATCGCCTCACGCAGATCGTCGCTTTCACGGCGCGCCACCGCGATCACGTTATAGCCAGCGCCCGCGAGCCTTTGCGCGATCGCAAGCCCGATGCCGCGGCTGCCGCCTGTCAACAGAACATTACGCATCTGATCGCGCGAGCTTTCCGGCGGCCGTGATGTCGAGTTTGTCGACAAACTTGATCATGGCAGGCACTTTGTGCGGCGCGAGACTCGCGCGGCAATCGGCGATGATTTGACTCTTGATTTCATTGCCCCCGTTCGCATCGCTGCCGTCAGCGAGAACGACGTCGGCGACCACGATAGCGCCGGTGATCGGGCTCTTGCGCGCCTTGACGCGCGACATCCGCACGGCGTCATGCCGGTTGATGACCGCTTCGATTTCCTCGGGGTGAACTTTCAGGCCGCCGATATTGATGATGCCGCCGCGGCGGCCGACGAAATGATAACGGTCGCCGCGCAGTTCGACCATGTCGCCGGTGTCGACGAAGCCTTCTTCGTCCGTCAGCGCGGCGGCACTGCGGCCGACATAGGCATGCGCGGCGCGGCGCGAACGAATTCGCAGAGACCCATCCACGACCTTCATTTCGACGCCGTCGCTGATCGTTCCGATCATGCTGGCGGGAAAGCCCTCAAGTCCGTCATTGACGGCAAAGCCGACGCCGGCTTCGGTCGACGCATAGGCATGACCGACCGAGCTTTGCGGGAAAGCCTGGCGCAAACCGTCGAGCACCGCCTGGTCGGCGATCTCGCCGGAGAGGCGGACATAGCGTGGCGAAAAGGCCGAGGCCGCACCACTCATGAGCAGTTTGCGCCAATGCGAGGGCGTGCCGGAAATATGCGTGACGGCTTTCTCGTTCAAACGCGCGACATGATCCGCGAGCGCTTCGCCGGATTCGGACAGCACCAGCGAACCGCCGCCGATCACCGCGCGCAGGAAAATCTGCAAGCCGCCATATCGGCGGATATCGTAGAACGTCGCCCAGATCGGCCTGATGCCGCGAGCCGGCGTGTCGGCTGCGATCGCACCGGTCAAACCTTCGAGCGTGTGCCCAACAATTTTCGGCAGGCCCAACGTGCCCGAAGTCAGCATCAGCCATTCGGTGGCACGCTCGGTTCGGGCGCGGGGAGCGGCTTTCAGCTGTTCGCTGGCGGTGACGATCAATGCAATCCCCGAGGCCGCAAAACGGTCCGGCTGGTCGGTGACGACGGCATCGATTTCCGCATCTTCGATGATGGCCTGAAGATGGTCGGTGTTGAGATCCGGCGGGCACAGCAGCATGCGCTGCGCGATGCCGTCGACCTCGAGCATGACGAGGCTTGCGAGAAATTGACTGGTAACGGCGAGCAGCACCGAGCGGCCGGAGAGTTCGGCGAGCCGGCCGTTCAGGCAGGTGTGATCGGCGATGTCGGTCAGCGACGCGGAGTGTCGCGCATCCGAAAGCGTGCGGCCTTTCAGGCCGGGATCGAGATAGTCACGCAGCGCGAAGATTTCACGCGGGGACATTTTCATAGGCCTTGATGAAGTCGCCTATCGTGAGAGGGAAACTCGCGTCAGCCGATATGGTAAACGGATCGACGCCAAGGTCGTCTTCCAGACGCGCAACCAGGATGGCAAATGCGAGCGAGTCGAATCCGGTCTCGTGCAGCGACAGGTTATCTTCCAGCGGCGGAAGGGTGACGTGCTGCTCGGCGGCGATCTGCTGGATCGCTGCAATAATCTTTAACCTTACCGACATGGATTACTCCGCATTCTCATAAAATTTTGAAAGTCCATGATAGAGCGAAAAGGTGAACTAACCCCCATTGCTGCGTTATCTTTTACGTCCGTTGGTAAACATCATGCCTGCCGTCCAGCCGCGGTTCCGCGAGATTCAGGAGCGCGACGTCGAGGCGATCGCCGACCTGCTGACGCGGGGTTTCGTGCATCGCAGCCGTGAGTACTGGATGGCCGGTCTGCGCCGGCAGGGCGCGCGATCGCTGCCGCCGGATGCACCGCGTTACGGCTATCTGATGGAACACGACGGCAAGCCGGTGGGCTGTTTGCTCGTGATCTATTCGACCAAGATGATCGACGGTGAAGCAGCCATCTGCTGCAACAATTCGAGCTGGTACGTCGATCCGGAATTCCGCAACTACGCCGCGCTGTTTGCATCGAGGACGCAGAAGCGCAAGGACGTGACTTACCTGAACGTCACCCCGGCGCCGCCGACCTGGCCAATCCTCGAGGCCCAGGGTTTCAAGGTCTACTGCCGCGGCCTCACCTTCTCGTTTCCGGTACTGTCGCGGAACGGACGCGAGATGCGCGTGGAGACGGTGACAGCGGATACGACAACTATCGCAGGTCTGCCGGACGACGAACTCGCAATGCTCAAGCGCCACGCGAGTTACGGTTGCGTCAGTCTCGTTTGCCGGACGGCAGGAGAAGCCATTCCTTTCGTTTTCTTTCGCCTGCGCAAGCGCCGTGGAATTATCCCGCTGCCCGCGCTTCAACTCGGTTTCTGCCGCGATATGGCCGACTATGTCAGGTGCGCCGGTGCGATCGGACGCCACCTGCTCTGGCGCGGCAGCCCGGTCGTGATCGCCGATGCCAATGGTCCGATTGCCGGTATTGCAGGTATCTACAGCGAGGCGCGCGGCCGCAAATATTTCAAGGGCCCCCGCCAGCCGAGACTTGGCGATCTCGCCAATACGGAACTGGCAATTTACGGCATGTGAGGCGGGCGTATCCTTTACAGCCGGATGATGCCTTGCAGCATCTTCGCGTAATGATCCGCATCGAGGGCCACGAAATCGCCGGATGTTGGGTCGCGGAAAAACAAGGGATCGGTGACGTTGCGCGGATCAAAGCCTGAGCGAATGAGATCCTGCTTCTTCTGCTTGAAGGTTTCGGTGCTGTCCAACGCCGCGCTGAGGCGGACAAAGACCGGGCAGGCATACGTTGGCAACCGGCGTGCGAGATGGTCGCTGAACTT
This sequence comes from uncultured Alphaproteobacteria bacterium, assembly GCA_963788885.1. Lineage (GTDB taxonomy): Bacteria > Pseudomonadota > Alphaproteobacteria > Rhizobiales > Xanthobacteraceae > Bradyrhizobium. The sequence continues at coordinate 45,848 of CAWBIR010000010.1, forward strand.
GGCGAAATCAAAGCCGGCATCGGTGACGAGTGCGGCCATGCCGGCGCGGCCGTCGGTCCCGGGCACCACAACGCCGTAAGTGGTGGCGTCGATCACCCCTCGATATTCCAGAATCGCCTCGTTCACTTCGGAGGTCGCAACATTTTCGCCTTTCCAGCGGAAGGTGTCGCCGAGACGATCGACGAAATGGAAAAAGCCGCCGTCGTCGATCTTCATCAGGTCGCCGGTGCGGAACCAAGCGTCGCCTTTGGCGAACACGTTGCGCAAGATTTTCTTCTCGGTGTCCGCGGTGCTCGTATAGCCTTCGAAGCGGCCGCCGGCATCGTCAGCGGTCCCGATCCGCCCCACCGCCTCGCCTGCCTCGCCAACGTCGCACGCGACGCAAAGGCCGTCGGCGCTGCGCAGCGGCGTAAACGTTTCGGGATCGATGCGAACGATCGCGGCCGGGAAGCGATGCGCCAGCAGCGGCGGAATCCGGCCGATCGCGCCGGGCTTGCCTTCGACATTGTAGAGCGAGAAATTGCCTTCGGTCGCTGCGTAAAACTCCAGGATTTGCGGAATCGAAAACCGCGTCTGAAAATCTTCCCAGATATCGCCGCGCAGGCCGTTGCCGCAGGCAAGCCGCAACCGATGCTGCTTTTCGAGATCGGACGCGGGCGCTTTGAGAAGATAGCGGCACAGCTCGCCGATATACTGGAACAGCGTACAATCCCAGCGCACCACGTCGCGCCAGAACGCGGTTGCGGAAAATTTATCGGACAGCACGACGGAAGCGCCCGCCGCCAGCATGCTGCACGGCGCGACGACGCCGCCGACGCTGTGGAAGAGCGGCAGGCAGTTGAACAGCCGGTCCGCAGGCGATGCGTTCGTCAGCCCGGCAAACCAGCCGCCCCAATTCAAAATGCGACGGTGACTGATGCTGGCCGCTTTCGGCAAGCCCGTCGTGCCGGAGGTGTAAATTAGCAGCGCGCGATCGTCGATCGTGACGTCGCCTCGCTCGCTTGAGCTGAGCGGCGCGGCATCGAAACGCGCCACCGTCGTCTCGAGACTGGCTTCGCCTTCGTTCTCGCCATGCCGCCAGATCCTGGGCGTCCACTTCAGGTGCGGGCGGATTTTCTCAAACGCATCTTCGAGGTCCTGCCCGACAATGACGTGACCTGCTTCCGCGACATCGATGCAATGCGCCAGCGACGATCCCACGAGCTTGCTGTTGATCAGCGCGGCAACGGCGCCGACTTTGCTGAGGCCAAGCCACGCGGCGAGGTAATCCGGTTGGCCCGACAGCAAGAGACAGACCGTCTCGCCTTTGCCGATGCCTTGCGCCAGCGCCCAGCGCGCATAGCGGTTGATGCGCCCGTTCAATTCGCGGTAGCTGAGGGTCTCGCGATCCGACATCAGCGCCGGATGGTCCGGCTGACGTTCAGCCCATTGCTCGATGAGATCGGCGAACATCCGGTTCGGGTTGGCTTCAATGCGAGAGGTGCGCTCGATCGCCTTCAGCCAGGTCTTGGCGGTCGACGGCTTGCCATGCGGCCGGGACGCCGCCACAGGCTGCTCGGCTGTCGTGTGCTCAATGACCCCTGCGCTCATCGCTGACCATCTCTTCGCGTGATGGCTATCTATAACCGCCCGCGCCTTTCCAGGTGTTAACCGGCAGGGTTAAGCGGGCTCGTCATCCGTCAGGCGCAAAGGCGGCCGTAACGCGAAAAAACCCGCCCGCAAAGCTGCGAGCGGGTTGGTCGGTTTCCGCTGAGAACGGAGAGAATCGACCGCCAGTTGTCCAGAAGTTATGGGATCAATAGCTGTCGCTTACTTCAGCGAGCTATTGATGCTCGTGAACTTCCCTTGCAGGGTAGAACCAAGGCCATTGACCGCAGCGATAATGGCGAGGGCGATGCCGGCGGCGATGAGGCCGTATTCGATCGCGGTAGCGCCCGACTGATCGGCCCAGAATTTTGCAACAATCTTCTTCACAGTACCTCCTGTACGCGAGAAAACCCGGTGCTCGGGTCCCCTGACGAACAGTGAAGTTAACTCATTAAAATTGAGCGAATTGGCGCAATGAATATTTCATTAAGGCGCGCAAGCGCTCATGCTGCGGCGATGAACTCAGGCCGCATCGAAACAGGAATCAAAACCTATCCGGCGTGACCGACCAGTTTTTCTTCGGTGAAAAACTGGAGCGTACCGTAGCCCTCCAGGTCCACGGCATAGCGAAAGTTGCCGTCCGTGGTGGGGAAGACTGCAATGACGACGCCGTCCTTACGGTCGTCGGTCGCCTTTTCAACTCGTTCGCCAATCGCAAATTTGGCCATCGCTTGTTCCTTTTCGGGAATCTTCTAAGCGATTCTCCCGCAAACTGGTTAACGGTTCTTAAGCAAACGCCTGATCAAACGAGTGGCTACGATTGATCAAAATAGCGGCGCAACCGCGATAAGCCGCTATGGACGCGAACAAATTTTCTCGTGATGATCCTGGTTCCCGCAACCTCACCCCCCCGATTCTTACGGTGTCGGCCTTTACTATTTTTTTTGAGAGGCTGCCTTGATCGACAGACGGCTACTCCTTGGTTCAGCTACGACCTGCGTCGCCTGGCTTGGCATCCGATCGATCGCATCGGCGCAAGGCGCGCTTTACCCGTCTCATCCGGTACGGTGGATCGTTCCCTACGCGGCGGGCGGCGCGACCGATGCTTTCTCCCGTCTGATTTGCCAGCGCCTGTCGGAACGGCTCGGTCAAACCTTCATCGTCGAGAACAAACCGGGCGCCGGCAGCAACATCGGCACACAAGCCGTGATCAACGCACCGCCGGACGGCTATACGCTTTTGCTGACGAGCACCGCCAACGCCATCAACGCGTCGTTCGATCCAACGCTGCCGTACGATTTCCTGAAGGGCATTGCGGCGGTTGCGGGCGTAGCGCGCAATCCGCTGGTGCTGGTCGTCAACAACGAACTTCCCGTCCGCAACGTTGCCGATTTCATCGCCTATGCGAAGGCCAATCCTGGCAAACTCAGCATCGCTTCATCCGGCGTCGGTACGTCGCTGCATCTCTCCGGTGAGTTGTTCAAGGCCAGCGCGCACGTTCAATTCGTCCATGTCCCCTATCGTGGTTCGGCGCCGGGGTTGACCGATGTGATGGCCGGCCAGGTCCAGGGCATGTTCGACAACGTGCCCTCTTCATTCGAATTCATCAGGTCGGGGAAATTGCGTGCGCTCGGCGTCACGACGAGGGAACGTTCGGAAGCCTTGCCGGACGTCCCGCCAATCGCCGACACGCTGCCGGGATTTGAGACAAGTTCGTTCTACGGCGTCGGCGCCCCGCGCGGCACGCCGACCGCGGTCATCGACCTCCTGAACAGGGAGATCAACGCTGCGTTCGAAGATCCCGTCATCAGGCAGCGATTTGCCGAGCTGGGCGCTATTCCCATTACCGGCAGCGCCGGCCAATTCGGCGACATGCTCGCGACCGAGACGCAACGCTGGCGCAAGGTCGTGGAACTTTCCGGGCAGCGGAAAGAGTAAAGCGAGCGGCCCTTTTTCAGTGGCCGGTTCGGGAACGCCGGACTATCCTGATCCTTGTTAGCGATACGAAAGTATCGGACCGCATGATCAGACAAAAAGCTCATTGGGACGCCCGCTCGACGATCTCCAGGTCGGCGCATGTGCTTGAGCGGATCGGACTGGCGCTAACCGGAGGCTCCTGCGGCCTGTTCGTCGCCGCGCACATCGGACGGGCCGACATCGAAATGATCGGCTCGGCCGCCTCCGTCTTCGCGATGATGATGTACGGCGCGGCGGGTTTTTATCTCGGCATCGACCTGCCACATCCGCCCGCCGATCACGAGATGCACTTGCCGCTCGATCACGGCCTCGGCTCGAAGGCGGACACGGTCGAACTGCTTAGCGCAGCCGGCACATTCATCGCCGCGGTGGCGGCGGTGATCTCGGTATCAAGTATCGTGCTGGACGAGACCCCACATCGCACGTCCGCGCTTCTCATCGGCTTGGCATGGGCGGTCGGCGCGACCTTGCAGATCGCCGCCGGCGTCATCGCGCGCAAGAAGGCAGAGAGCGACACCTAGCTTTAAGTATAGCTTTCGTCAGCAGACGTTCTTCTCGCTGAACATGCAACAGCGGCCCGGCATGAAGCCAGGCCACCGTTGTGCCGTCCCGTCTTGTTCTATTTCGGAACGAACAGAAGTCGAGCTTAGTTGCCCGCAGGGTTGAAATCCGGATCGTAGTCGCCAATCCGCGACCGGTCGAAACCGAGCTGGGTTTCATAGGCGCGCGGCGCGACGTAAACCGCCGGACCCTGCACCTGGTTGTAAGCACCGCGGTAGTGGCGGAGAGCATGGACCGGCTTATGAGGAGCGGCTGCGTCCAGATCCTGGGCGAAGACCGGGCTCGAGAGAGCCGCAGTTACGATAGCGATAGCGCTGAGTGTCTTGATCATAGGGTTTTCCATCTTAACGTGGTGAACCCCTCCTCGTGACTTTTCCTACAACCAACAACCCCCCGCTGACGACACACGTTCCGGTGCGTCGATTCAAACGCGTGTGAGTCATCCTCAATCACAACGCCGCTTTTTGTGATCATGTCGCGATTTCGCGTGTGACGAGCCGGCAGGCGCGATGCCGGCATCCTCCGCGCAGCCGAGCTGTCGTCAGGTCTTCCCGGCTGCCAGCAACCTAGCGCGGATCTCGGATTTCAGCACCTTGCCGACCCTGGAGCGCGGAAGGTCATCCCAGCCTTCGATCTGCCCCGGAAGGCGAACGAGATCAGCAGGCAAAGCCCTATCAGGATGCCAACAAGCCCTAACACAGTCGTCACCTCAGCATTCTGCGAGCAGGGCGTCGAAATCGGCAGTGGAGTGCTTTCCAATTTCCCCGCCGTGGGCGGTAAGAAATGCCTCGGCGCTCTTGCGTCCCTCCTCCTTCAGCAGCGATACGAATTCCCACTCGGCATTGAGCTTCGACGACGCACCGAAATCCGTGAGCGTGTCGCTCATGATCCGGTGCGTGCGCATTCCGGCCCAACGCGCGCCTTCGCCGTGTCCGGGATCCGCCACTTCGTGCAGCAGCGCGATCATGCGCAATTCCTTCATCAACGGCGAGTTGAATGAAATCTCGTTGAGCCGGTTGAGGATATCGTTTGCCGTACGCGGGGGTTCCAGCCTTTCGCGCGGATTGATCTGCACCAGGATGGTGTCTTGCGCATCGCTTTCGCGTACCAGCGGCGTAAGGGTCGGATTGCCGGAGTAGCCGCCATCCCAATAGGCCTCGCCGTCGATCTCAATCGCCTGGAACATGGTCGGCAGACAAGCCGACGCGAGCAGGACGTCGGCCGTGATCTCCGCGTTGCGGAAGATCCGGCCACGGCCGGTACGCACATTGGTCGCGGTGATAAACAGTCTGATGGGTGCGTTGGCGAGTCCGCCGAAATCGATGCTTTCGGCGAGGATGGTACGCAGCGGGTTGAGGCCGAGCGGATTAAGATCATAGGGCGAAAGCACGCGGGCCATCAGGTCCATGGCGACATAGGCGGGCGACGTATCGAGGGTCCAGCGGCCCATCAACCGGTCGAGCGGCGAGCGCTGCATCGGACTGAATGCCGCGGCGCGCGAAACGCGCCGCCAATAGGCCTCGAGCGCCGCCCGCGCACCTTCTGGTCCGCCTTGCGTCCAACCATCTGCCACCAAGGCTGCATTCATCGCACCGGCAGACGTGCCGGAGATCGCGTCAATCCGCAGCCAGGGCTCCTCGATCAGCCGATCGAGCACGCCCCACGTGAACGCTCCGTGGGAGCCGCCACCCTGCAAAGCCAGGTCCACCAGAACCCGTTCTCGCGCCGTTACCTCCATCGTCAGCCTCTTCGGTCGGAGATGAAGCGACACCTAATTCAGGATGAAGCCACAATGTTTCGTCTCGACCCCTCGTACGAGCGACGCAGTAGCGCGAACAGGCTACCGCCTGTCGCCGTGCCCAGGAGGTAGGCGACGGCAACCAACAGTGCGAGCGGCACGCGGGCATTGAAGCCGAGAAAGGACATAGTGACGATCTCGAAGTTCTGCAGCGCAAAGATGATCGCCGCCGCCGCAATCAGAATGACGACAGCGAGGTAAATCCAGCGCATGGGCACCTCCTCATCATCGATCAAGAGACCGCCTGGCGAGCAGACAGCCAATTACACGTCAATGACCGCGGTGCAGGCTGACGCCGAGTCCGATCCAGCCTGCGCCAGCCATGATGAGATCGATGCCAAGGAACAGGCCGAGGATATAGAGGCTCGAGACAGGCCAGTGCGCCAAGATGAGCAGGCCGAGCAGTACCGTGATCACACCGGACAACAGTATCCAGATCCAGGGCGTTTCCTGCTTCATGCTGAAGGCCAGAATGATCCGCATGACGCCCGAGGCCACCAGCGATGCGCCGAGAATGAGCGTGAGCAGTGCGGCGGCGAGCAGGGGATTCTCGAACGTGACGAATCCGGCGATGATGTAGAGCACCCCGAGCAGGACCCAGAGCAGGAATTTGCCCCAGCTCTTGACCTGGAAGGCGCTAATCACTTCGGCGACGCCGGCGACGATCATCATCACGCCTACGACGAGGACGCTCGCGACGGTGGCCATGGCCACGCTGCCAAGAGCGATAAACCCGGCGAGCAGATAGACGACGCCGAGCGCGACGATCCAGCCCCACTTGACGCGTAGCGGCGCCATTTCAGAACCGGCTTGAGGATTTATAAGAGTGTCCGAAGCATTGGTCATGACGGCCTCCGATGAGAAACCTATCTGACGTTCGTCTGCACGACAGGATGAAACATATCGAACAAGTGATACCGGCTGCAATCGCTATTTCTTGCCATTTTCGACTTTTCGGCTTTCGATATGAGCTCACACTTGCCGACAACTTTGGTGAACGACCGACCGGAGTGGTACTTGGTGGCGCATCCGTCCTTCTCTTGACGGCTTCGTTCGCCAAAGAATGTAACTGCCTCGGGGCGTTTGGGCGAGGCAGCGGAACGAGTACCCGCATCCACCGATCGAGAACGGCTGCGGATAATGAGTGGTGTGTGACAGGGCTCGTGCTTTCCAAAAGGAGCATGCGCGATGAACTCAAGAAACCTTCCAAGTACCTCATTCGCCCAGACGATGGCCCGGGACTTGCGGCGCATGCTATTTCCGCCGCTACTCGCGGCGGCATTTCTGGTTGGACTTTGCCGGCCGGGCCTGGCGCAATATGAAGCGATGGACCTCGTGCCTGAGCAGGCCGCCCCCACCTTGCCCGCCGGCGGGACCACGCTTTTTCTGAACGTCCGCATCTTCGACGGCAAGAACGCCGCGCTGTCGGCGCCTTCCAGCGTGCTCGTCAGGGGCAATGTCATCGAGCAGATATCGGCGAATCCGGCCGCTACGGAGCCGGGTGCCGACGCCCGCGTGATCAACGCCAACGGGCGTGTGTTGATGCCAGGTTTGATCGATGCGCATTGGCATGCGTTCCTGGCGGCGGCATCCCCTATGCTCATCATGACCGCCGATCCCGGCTACCTCAACCTCCTGGCTGCGCGACAGGCCGAAGCAACGCTGATGAGGGGTTTCACCGCCATACGCGATATGGGGGGGCCCGTTTTTGGATTGAAGCGCGCTATCGATGAGGGCATCGCGGTTGGTCCGCGCATCTATCCCTCTGGTGCCATGATCTCTCAAACCTCGGGCCATGGAGATTTTCGGGCTCGCTACGAAATTCCGCGGGCGCTGGGCGGGCCATTGAGCCAATCCGAGATCTCGGGCGTCGCAGCCATTGCCGACAGTCCAGATGAGGTACGGCTTCGCGCGCGCGAGCAACTGAGACATGGGGCCAGTCAGATCAAGCTAATGGGAGGCGGTGGCGTCAGTTCTCCCCACAATCCGATCGAGTCGATCCAGTTCACGGAAGCGGAGCTTCATGCCGCGGTCGAGGCGGCCGAGAATTGGGGCACCTATGTGGCTGTCCATGCGTATACGCCGGCTGCTGTCCGGCGAGCGGTCGCCGCCGGCGTCAAATGCATCGAACACGGTCAACTGATCGACGAATCCACCGCGAAGTTGCTGGCCGACAAAGGCATCTGGTGGAGCTTGCAGCCGCTGACCTACGATGCAGATGTATTTGCGCGGATGAGTCCCGTGTCGCAGAAGAAGGCGCTCGAGGTCTTTGCCGGAACCGAGAACGCATACAAACTTGCAAAGAAGTACAACGTCAAGACGGCCTGGGGGGCGGATATCCTGGGCGACGCGGGGGCTGCCAGCCGGCAGGGGCAATATCTCGCCATGATGGTCCGCTGGTACACGCCTGCCGAAGCACTCAAGATGGCGACTGCAGACAATGGTGAGTTGATGGCCCTCTCGGGCTTCATCAATCCCTATCCCGGCAGGCTCGGCGTCGTCGAAGCGGGGGCGCTTGCGGATCTGCTGCTCGTCGATGGCAATCCCCTCGATGACATCAACCTCGTCGCAAATCCCGAAAAAAATTTCGTCGTCATCATGAAGGATGGTAAAATCTATAAAAACACGCTGAACAAGTGAGGCCCAACAGGCGATGCTTCCCGCCGTTCCGCCGGTCGCGGAAATTGTATGCGGGATGTCGTCCTTTCGAGCCCGCGCGCGCCAGCACGCGCACTCAGTTGGGGCGCGCGGGAGGAGCCGTTGAGTACACTTCGCAGCTTCCTGTCCAGGTCCTTCGCCGGGCTGATCGCGGCAATCTGGTTTTTGTGCCGGGCCGTACTTGTCGCGTGGGCCACCCTTGCCATCTATTATTCGAATCTGCCTTCGGCGGCGCTGCGTCTGGGGTTGGCGGTCGCCTTTGCGGCGTTTGCGATCTGGGGTCTCTGGCTATCTCGCGAACGGCGCATGTCTATGATCGTGATCGCGGCGTTTCTCGGCGTGGCCGCCTGGTGGATCACCATCCCTCCCTCGCACGATCGTCCCTGGCGGCCGGAAGTCGCGGTGATGCCACGGGCCGTCATCGACGGCGACCGTGTGCATCTCATCGGTGTCCGTAACTTCGATTATCGTACCCGGAACGATTTCACGGTGCGCTATGAGGAGCGCGACGTGTTGTTGTCGCACCTGACAGGTCTCGATTTCTACGTTTCCTATTTTACCGGGGGGCCGGTCGGACACACGTTCCTCAGCTTCATCTTCGACAACGCGCCGCCGCTGAGTATCTCCATCGAGACGCGGCCGGAAGTCGGCGAGGGCTTTGCGCCCGTCGCCTCCCTCTTCAAGCAATTCGAGTTGATCTACGTGGTGGGCGATGAGCGTGACCTCGTGGGAGTGCGTACCAACCACCGAAGGGAAGCGGTGTATCTCTACCGTCTCAACGCCTCGGCCGACGACGCGCGCCGGCTGTTCACGGTGTATCTGGCGCGGATCAACGAACTCGCCGATCGGCCGGAGTTCTATCACCTGCTGACCAACAGCTGCACGGTCAACATCGTGCGCTACGCGAACGCCGCCGGCCGCGTCGGCCGGTTCGACATCCGCCATCTCCTCAACGGCTTGGTCGACAGCTACCTCTATCACTCCGGTCGCATAGATACGACGCTGCCGTTTGAAGAACTGCGGCGACGCTCCCTGATTAATGAGGCCGCGAAGGAGGCCGATGGCGCCCCCGATTTCTCGCAGCGCATTCGAGCATCCCTGCCGACGATGCCTTACTGATGCTTTCGACCGCTGCTCTCGTCCACGGCCTTTGCGCTGGTCTATCTAGGCTCCTTTCTGCCAGAGAGATCAGCCTCATGTCCGCATTGGATCCAAAAGCAGAAATCACATCAGGCGGCGAGCAATGTCCGGTTTGCCTCTAGCAAGCGACATTACGCTGAATGCCGTCAGAGTCTGCAGGGATGAGTGGGGATAGGATTTGAACCTATGACCTTCAGGTTATGAGCCTGACAAGGTGCGGCTCACATGACCGCTGAACGTAATGCCCCCTCGCCGATCAGGTGCCGGTCATCATGCCGACCATTGCTGCGAGCTATCGTCATGCATTCGCGTTCGCCAGCAACCTGGCGCGGATCTCGGATTTCAGCACCTTGCCGACCTTGGAGCGCGGAAGGTCATCCCAGACTTCAATCTGCTTGGGTGTTTTGACGCTGCCGATCCGCTGCTTCACGAAGGCTGATACCGCAGCGACATCGACGGTGCGTCCTGCTCTCGGCTGCACCACAGCGACAACGCGTTCGCCCCACTTCTCGTCTGGCAAACCGATGACGGCACAATCCTGAATGGTTTCGTGGGCCTGAAGGGCGTTCTCGACTTCGACCGAATAGACATTGAATCCGCCGGTAATGATCATATCTTTGGCGCGATCGACGATGTAAAGGAAGTTGTCCGCGTCCAGGTATCCGATATCGCCCGTATGATGCCAGCCGTGCACGGAGGCCTCCGCCGTCGCCTCGGCGTTCTTGTAGTATCCATCCATCACCAGCGATCCGCGAACGACGATCTCGCCGCGTTCTCCGGCCGGCATCAGATTGCCGCCGCCATCCATGATGCCAACCCGAACCAGCGGCCCGACCCGGCCCGCCGACGACAGACGTCCAGTCGCGACCGAGCCGTCGGGATTGTAATGGTCTTCAGGCGGCATCATCGAGATCATCATCGGTGCTTCGGTCTGCCCAAAGAGCTGCGCCATCGGGCCGATCTTTTTCAGCGCCTCGGTCAGGCGCGCCACCGAAATCGGGGCCGCGCCGTACCAGAAGCATTGCAGTGAGCTGAGGTCGGCGCTTTCGAGCTTCGGATGATCCAGCAGCATGTAGATGACAGTTGGCGGAAGGAATGTATGCGATACCCGGTAGCGGGCGATCAGATCGAGGAATTCGCCGATGTCCGGATGATGCATGATCACCACCCTGCCCCCGAGCGTCATGATGGGAAAGCACAGCACGCCGGCGGCGTGCGTCAGCGGCGCGAGCGCAAGATAGGTCGGGCGGCCCTTGAACGGATAACCCATCAGGGTCAGCGCGGTCATCGTTTCGATGTTGCGTCCCGAGAGCATCACGCCTTTGGGTTTGCCGGTCGTTCCGCCGGTGCCCGGTATCAGCGCAAGATCATCAACGGGATCGCGCTGAAAGGGCTGGCCGCCGATATCGGCTAGCCAACGCTCAAACGACGGCGCGAACGGCATATCGGTATCGAGACATACGAGCTTGCGCAGCTTCGGCAGATCAGACCTTAACTTGTCGACCATCGGCGCGAAGCCACTGTGGAACAGCAACAGGCTGCAGTCGAACGCATCGAGGACGAACTGGTTTTCCGCCGCCTCGTTGCGTGGATTGATCGGACACCAGACGGCGCCAGCACGTGAGATGCCGAACACGCAGGCAAAGGCGATCGGGTCGTTGCCGGACAGGATCGCGACTTTGTCGCCGGGGGAAACGCCGGAATTAGCCAGCCCGGATGCGATCCGGTAGCTCAGGCGCTGCACGTCACCATAGCTCAGATCCTTTCCGTCCATGGTCAGGCATGGAGCATGAGCACCAAGCGACGCGCCCTTATCCAGATAGTCGACAAGCCGCATGGACTACCTCCTGGAGCGAAGGCGGGTGGCGCGGTCGTAACGCACCACCCGATTATATCAATTGTGAACCGTCAGAATTGGATTCATCACCAGTCCGAAGCTCCGCAACTGGCCCAGCAGTTCCCGATGTCCGAACGCCTGGCAGGCGGAGGCAAAGCCAACTTTCTTCGGAGCAGTCTGCAGCAGCGAGAACGCGGCGTAGGCCTGCAGCATTCCGGTCTGCTTGTAATTGCAATTGCCGTGGATCACGCAATGGACGCGACCGAGCGGTCCCGATGCATAGACGGAGTCGATCGAGGTGTTGACACGGGAATTTTCGCGCGGCGGCATCGAGGCCTGCAAGGTGGCAGCGATGGCGGCGAGTTCCTTCTCTTGCTGGTCGGGCGGCAGCGGCTTGATCTTCTCCTTCACCATCTGGGTAGTCTGCACCACGCCTTCCATCACCGGTCGGGCAAGAACGCCGCCGAGCACCTTGCAATTGGACACGCGGGGATCGTTCTTGAACCAGACCGGATGTGCGGTGCCGCCCCAGGGCACTGCGATCGCCGTCTCGTGCTGCCCGGGCACGACGACGTCGGCACGTGCGGTAACGTCCCATTCAACAAACTTGTTTTGCTCAAGGTAGTACCAGTTCGCCTTGAGGATGGTGAAGATCGTCTGCGTCGAGGCGTAGGTTGGAAAGCCCTTCCAGAAGACGAGGATATCGAGCGTATCGAGGCCCGGCGTCTCGAGGCAGATGTTGGCTGCGATCTCGCCGGTCGTATACATTTGCGCGAGATTGGGCGACAGCAGCAGCCCTTTCTCGGCGAATTGCTTGCCCCACTTCTCCTGTGCAAGCAGCACCCAGTCCTGCTCGCCCGTCGTGTCGGTGTAGTGGCATCCGGCCTGTAGCGCGGCTTCCACCACTTCCGATCCGTACTTGATGAACGGGCCGACCATGTTGCTGACGGCTCGCGAGCCGCGGAACAATTTCGTCAGCGCCTCGACGTTGTGCTCCACACCGACCACTTCGTAGTCCGCGGTTTCGATGCCGGGAATTTTTTCGACGACGGCCTTCACCTTGGCAGCGTCGCGGCCGGCAGCAATGAAGGGAATGTTGTATTCCCGCAGATATTCACAAACCAGACGCCCCGTGTAGCCAGAGACGCCGTAGACGACGACAGGCTTTTTCTCGCTCATGTCCATATCCTCCCTGATCTCTATTTTTTGCGTTTGACGATTTACATGCCCATGCCGCCGTCGACCGGCAGGCCGGCACCGGTGATGAAGCGCGCCTCGTTGGAGCAGAGGAAAACAGCGGCGTCGGCCATGTCACCGACCTCGCCCAACCGGCCGAGCGGCGTCTGCTCGATCACCGAGGCGACGGCGGCGCCGGCGTCCGGTGCCAGTCCTGCGACGACGATGTCGTTGGCCAGTTGCATGCCCATGTCGGTTGGGACAAGCCCGGGATAGAGACAATTGACCCGCACACCGTAACCGAGCTTGCCCGCTTCCATCGCGGCGACCCTCGTCATGCGGTCGACGGCCGATTTGGTGCCGGAGTATCCGGCAATGGCCGGGAATGCGATCGTAGCTGCGACCGAGGCAATATTGACGATGGCCCCGCCGGCGCCCGCACTTCCGCCAGGTCGCATCGCGCGAAACGCATGTTTCATGCCGAGACCGGTGCCGACGATGTTGACGTCGCACATCCGGCGCAGATCTTCGGCCTTGAGATCGACGACGAGCGAGGTGATCTCGATGCCGGCGTTGTTGATCAGGATATCGTAACCGCCCAGCGTGGCGATGGTGGCCGCGACAGCTTTTTCCCATTGCGCGTCGTCAGTGACATCCAGCGCGGCAAAGCCGGTCTTCGCACCCGCTTTTTCAAGACGCGCGGCCGTTTCCTTACCCAGATCGGTGAGAATATCGCCGATCATGACCGAAGCGCCGGCACTCGTCAGCGCCTCTGCGATCGCGGCACCGATGCCTCTTGCGCCGCCGGTGACCAAGGCCTTACGCCCAGCCAGACTTTTTCCACTCATCGTCTACTCCTCCCTTTGCGATTTCGTTGTCGTGATACGTCGCTGCCCCGCCGAGCAGTGGGGCTGCTGCCGCCGAGAAAAAGGCTGATCGGAATGAACCGTTGGATGACGCGGGTGTGCGGTCTGTTCTTCCCTCCCGTACGCAGCTTCTTCCGGCTGCGATGCTTGGAAATTAGACACTTGCCCAATAATATCTTGACGATCGTCCAAAAACTATCCACTTGTCAAGTTAATCCTTGACCACGAGGGTAGAGGATGATTTTGCGGGACGCCTCGGGCCATGATGGCCGCCGGGGTGACGATGATTCGGAGCTCAAGCGTGCGAAGAGAATCTGGCGTGGCGCAGCGGAAAGTCGAAACGACGAGACGGCCGGGCCGGCCGTCGGATCGAATCCAGCGTGCGCGTGTCGACAAATTCAGCGCGCGACGCGTCGAACTTGCCGAAGCCGCGTTGGAAACCCTGGCTGAGCTCGGCTATGCGAGGACCAGCCTGCGCGAGATCGCGCAAAAATCCGAGTTTACGCACGGGGTGCTGCACTATTACTTCAGCGACAAGGTCGACCTGATCTGCTGCTGTGTTCGTCACTACAAGTCGAAGTGCGTCACGCGGTACGACCAGATCACGTCAGCGGCGCAAAGCCGCGACGAACTGATGAAGAGCTTTCTGGAAAAGCTCGGTGACACGGTTCGCGACGAGGCGCCGATGCATCGCCTTTGGTACGACCTTCGCTCGCAGTCTCTGTTTGAAGAGGCCTTTCGCGACGACGTCGCCGAGATCGACAAGAGCCTGGAAGATATGGTGTGGCGCATCGCGTCCCGCTTTGCGTCACTTGGCGGCCGACAGCCTGCCGTCTCCCCGGGCGCGCTCTATGCGCTGTTTGATGGACTGTTCCAACGATGTCTGCTGCGGCATCTCTCGGGCGATCGCAAGGCGATCGCTGACCTGCGCGAAGAAGTGGAGCGTCTGCTTCCGACCGTTGCTTAGCGGCTGACGGCTGCTCAAACTCGCGCATCGGCTGATCACGGCAAAACAAAACCCCGCAATCACAGGATTGCGGGGTTTGAATTTGGTTGCGGGGATAGGATTTGAACCTATGACCTTCAGGTTATGAGCCTGACGAGCTACCGGGCTGCTCCACCCCGCGATAAACTTTTGCGCGCCTTGTTCGAAAACCGAAACGGCTGGATCAACGCCCCGAGGGCGCAGCTTCCGTCCAGAGGCTTCCTGAGAAGGCAACCCTTGGCCTCGAAGGCCGTGAGGTCGCGGGCGGTATGTACCAACGACCGTCCGCTTTGGAAAGGGCCGCGAGGTCACTTTTGAGGATTTTGTGACGGCAAAATTCGCGAAATGCGCGCCTTTTTTCCGACACATCGGCCAAAGCCGCCGCCCCGGCGCGAATTCCGGTCGGACCGTGGGCTTGAGGCCTGCGGGGGACCCGAGCGTTACCGCAAGCGCACGATTCCGGCTCGTGGCCCCGGTCTCAATGGCCCATTGGATGATAGCCGTCCGAGATCGTGGACTGATAACCACCCGAACGGCTCATCGTGGTGTAGTTGTCGTTGTCCGGGAAACGCGAAATCCGCGTGTTCATGACGGTGTGGCTGCTGGCCGTGGTGGTCGCCGCGTGGGAACTGCTGTGGCTGGCGGACGTGGCATGGGTCTGGGCGTGCGCGACGCTGGCGGCGAACACAAATCCCAAACAGACGAAGATCCTCATTGCGAACTCCTGCATCTATACAATGTTTGGTTGTATAGCTCGCGCGATTTGAGGAAGCTTTATCGGATCGATTAAAATGCAATATGACGGCGTCGTCAGTCCCGTCTGCGAAACGCAATCGGGTTTAGCCTCAGCTTAAAAGGAAACCGCCATCCACGGTCACCACGCTGCCGGTCATGTAGCGCGAGGCGGATGACGCGAGCAGCATGATCGCGCCGTCGAGATCGGATTCGGCGCCGACGCGCCGCTGCGGAATCCGCTTGGTGAGTTTTTCACCGCCCGGTGTCGACCAGAAATGGTGGTTGATCTCGGTATCGATATAGCCGGGAGCGATTGCGTTGACGCGGATGCGATTGGCCGCAAACTCAAGCGCCATCGCCTTGGTCGACTGCACGATGCCGGCCTTGGAGATGGTGTAGGGCGACAGAAATTTCATCACGCCGAAGCCGAGCACGGAGGCGACGTTGACGATGTTGCCCTCCTGCTTGCGCGCGATCATCCGCCGCGCCATTTCGGTGGCCACGAAATAAGCGCCCTTGAGGTTGGCGCCGATCACCGCGTCCCAGTCGGCTTCGGTCTGCTCGACCGCGGGCTTCTCGATCGCAATGCCGGCGTTGTTGATCAGCACGGTCACGGGTCCGAGCGCGGCCTCTGCCGCATCGAAGGCGCTGACGATCGAGGCGCTGTCGGTGACATCAAGCGCGACGGCGGCAGCGCGGCCGCCCTTGGCTTTGATCTCGTCTTCCAGACCCTTCAACTTGGCGGTTTGCCGTGCGGCCAGCGCCACGGAAGCGCCATGGGCCGAAAGCACGCGCGCGAACTGCCGGCCGAGCCCCTGAGAGGCTCCGGTGACGAGAATGGTTTCTTTACTGACGTCGAATAAACCGGGCACGACCAACTCCGAAAACGTCAACAAGACGCATTGATATAGACGATTTTCGGGACCGCAAACCGAATTCGTTCACCAAGGTCCAAACCATCGCGCAGGCCAGGAGCGGCGCCTCATGAACAGCTTCGACGCCGTGGTGTGCGTGGCAACGATCGCCGCGATGACGATGGGCTTCAATGCGGGATTGCTGCGCAGCGCGGTGACCATCCTGGCCTATCTGATCGCGATGCCGATCGCGGTCTGGGTAACCGCACTGATGTCGCACGATGCCGGCGGCATCGCCTTGATGCAGAATCCGCTGCCGTTCTTCGGAACATTTCTGGCCGCAGGCATCGTGCTCGGAAAACTCATGCGCATGGCGATCGACGAGACCATCGGAACCGAATCCGGGGTAGCAGACCGCCTCGCCGGCGCCGGGCTTGGCGCGGTGCGCGTCGGCCTCGTCGCCGTTTCGCTGGTCGTGATCTTCGACCAGCTCGTGCCGGCGGATCGCCAACCGTCCTATCTCGTCGGCTCGCGGCTGCGGCCGATATTTTCGGCCGCCGGGCAGATGGGTCTCAAATCCCTGCCGCCGGAGATTGCGGCCTATGTCGATCGCCTGAAAAAAGACCGGCGGATTTGAAGTCTTTCCTGTCTCTAGTGTCCCGATTCCGAAGTTCGTATCCTCTTGCGGCCCCACGTTTACGAACTTCGGAATCGAAGGGACACTAGCAAACCTATTGATCTAGTGTGGCTTTGGTTCAGAAGTCCGCATGAAGAACTCGCGGCAGCAATGATGCGGACTTCTGAACCGCCACACTAGCTATGCGTTTGGCTGACGGCTCGTCCCTTATCAGGGCGGCCTCGATTGGCTAAGGTTAGGCTATCGAAAAAATCTGTACCGACGGGAGTGAAACAGTGGATCTAGGCATCAAGGGCCGCCGCGCCATCGTCTGCGCATCGAGCAAGGGTTTGGGACGCGCCTGCGCAATTGCGCTCGCCGGTGAGGGCGTGCATGTGACGCTGACGGCGCGCGGCGCGGAGGCGCTGAAGAAGACCGCCGACGAAATCCGAAAAGACAATCCTGGCATCACGGTGACCGAGATTGTCGGCGACATCACGACGCCCGAAGGGCGTGCGGCGGTGCTGAAGGCCTGCCCGGAGCCGGATATCCTGATCAACAACGCCGGCGGCCCGCCGCCCGGCGATTTCCGCAACTGGACCCGCGACGACTGGATCAAGGCGATCGACGCCAACATGCTGACCCCGATCGAGCTGATCAAGGCGACGGTGGACGGCATGATGGCGCGCAAGTTCGGCCGCATCGTCAACATCACCTCGGCTGCGGTGAAGGCGCCGATCGAGGTGCTTGGATTATCCAACGGCGCACGCGCGGGCCTCACCGGCTTTGTCGCAGGCATCGCCCGCAAGACCGTGATCAACAACGTCACCATCAACGCGCTGCTGCCGGGACCGTTCAACACCGACCGGTTGCGCGGCGCCGTCGCCAAGGCCGAAGCCGAGAAGCGCGGAACGACGGTCGATGCGATGCTGGCCGAACGCGCCAGGCTCAATCCGGCCGGGCGGTTTGGTGAACCGGACGAATTCGGCCTGGCTTGCGCATTTCTCTGCGCCGCCAAATCGGGCTTCATCACCGGTCAGAACATCCTGCTCGACGGCGGCGCCTTCCCCGGTACGCTGTAGGCGCTGAACGCTGCAACCGGCGCTGACGATCTATTCGGACGCGCCGGTTCAACAGGGGAAGCGCTGGATGCGCTGGACGATCGGCAACGTCAAAATCACCAAAGTGGTCGAACTCGAAACGATCGGCCACACGCGTTTCATTTTGCCGCTCGCCGGCCCCGACGAGATCCGGCAGTTGCCGTGGCTGATCCCGCATTACGCCACGGCAGAAGGCCGGCTGAAGCTATCGATCCATTCGCTGGTGGTGGAGACACCGACGCGGCGGATTGTGGTCGATACCGGGCTTGGCAATGACAAGCAGGATCGCTCCATTCCAACGTGGAACAATCGGCAAGGGCCGTTCCTCGACGACCTCACCGCGGCGGGCTTTCCGCCCGACAGCATCGACACCGTGCTGTGCACGCACCTCCACGTTGATCACGTTGGCTGGAGTACGCGGCTCGTCGACGGCCGATGGGTGCCGACGTTCGAGAAGGCGCGTTACCTGTTCGGCGAAACCGAATACGCTTACTGGCGCGACCACAGCACGACGCCGGACAAGGCGGCGATCTTCGCGGATTCTGTGGCGCCGGTCGTCGCAGCCGGCCAAGCGGATCTCGTCGCCAGCGACGCCCGTATTTGCGACGAGATCACGCTGATCCCGACGCCGGGCCACAGCCCCGGCCATGTCAGCCTGCACATCCGTTCGGAAGGCGAAGAGGGTCTCTTGACCGGCGATGTCGCCCACCACCCCTGCCAGATGGCCCATCTCGATTGGTCCTCCACCGCCGATTCCGACCCTCTCCAGTCGGCCGCAACCCGGCGGGAGCTATTTTCGCGCTTTGCCGATCGGCCGGTGCTGGTCATCGGCGGTCATTTTGACGCCGGCCATATCCGGCGCGACGGCGATGCCTTCAAATTCATCGTGGCGGGCACCTAAGGACGGTGCCGGGCCTTGCCACAACCCTGCTGCCACCGTTGGGCGGTTGAATTTGGCCGCCGCCTGTTCCAAGAAGCGTCCCAAGCGTACAAAACCATCTAGTGTCCCGAATCCGAAGTTCGCCGGAATTTGCGGCCCCCTTTGCGAACTTCGGATTCGAAAGGACACTAGGATCATTTGTTCTAGTGTGTTTCTGGTTCAGAAGTTCTCTTCACGAACCAGCCGCACACACTGAGAGAACTTCTGAACCACCACACTAGGGAGTGATGAGACATGAAGCTTGTTCGTTACGGGGAGATCGGCAAGGAAAAGCCGGGCCTGGTCGATAAATCAGGCCAGATCCGGGACCTGTCGGCGCACATCAAAGATCTCGACGGTGCGGCTTATTCACCGGAATCGCTGAAAAAGCTCGCGGCGATCGACCCTGCATCCCTCCCCGCCGTTTCGGGCAAGCCGAGGCTGGGCGCCCCCGTCACCGGCATTTCGAAGTTTGTCGCTATTGGCCTCAACTACTCCGACCATGCCAAGGAGACTGGGTCACCCATCCCGACCGAACCGATCTTCTTCATCAAGGCGAATACCTCCCTGTCCGGCCCGAACGATCCGGTGGAGAAGCCGCGCGGCTCGACCAAGCTCGACTGGGAGGTCGAGATCGCAGCCATCATCGGCTCCCGGGCGAAATACGTTTCCGAAGCCGACGCGCTCAACCATGTGGCGGGCTATTGCGTTTGCAACGACGTCTCCGAGCGCAACTTCCAGATCGAGCGGCTCGGACAGTGGACCAAGGGCAAGTCGCACGACACCTTCGGCCCGCTCGGCCCCTGGCTTGTGACCAAGGACGAGGTTGCGGACGTGCAGAAGCTCGGCATGTGGTGCGACGTCAACGGCCAGCGCTGCCAGACCGGCTCGACCGCGACCATGATCTTCTCCATGGCGAAGTGCATTTCCTATGTGTCGCAATTCATGACGCTGCTGCCCGGCGACATTGTCACGACGGGCACCCCGCCCGGTGTCGGCCTCGGCATGAAGCCGCCGAAGTTCCTCAATGTCGGCGACGTCGTCACGCTCGGTATCGACGGCCTCGGCGAACAGCGCCAGGAAATCATCGCGGCGTAACTGCCTCTAACCACCGTCATCACCGGGCTCGACCCGGTGATCCACGTCTTGCTTTCCAACAGGCGAGAGGAAGACGTGGATGGCCGGGCATAGGCGAGCGTAAGCGACGCCGTTCTTCGAACGGCTAGGCCCGGCCATGACGAAACGTCTCCCTGAGCAAGGACACGCCCATGAAACTCACTTTCTCGGCCGCCTCCCCCTTCGCCCGCAAGGTCCGCATCGCCGCGATCGAGCTCGGCCTGATCGACAGAATCGAGTTCGTGCCGACCACGGTGGCGCCGGCGCAGGCCAACGACGACTATTCGAAGATCACGCCGCTGAAGAAGCTGCCGGTGCTGATCCTCGACGATGGCAGCGTCATCCTCAATTCCTATGTCATCGTCGAATATCTCGACGAACTCGCCGGCGGCGGCAAACTGATCCCGGCCAGCGGGCCCGATCGCTGGAAGGTCAAGAGCGATCATTCCATGCTGCAAGGCATGCTCGATTCCATGCTGCTCTGCCGCTACGAGAATATGGTCCGGCCCAAGGAGTTGAAGTGGCAGGGGTGGGCCGACGATCACTGGAATCGAGCCTGGACCGGCATGGCGCGCTTCAACGGCAAGCCGGAAGTTTTGTCGCGTCCGCTCGACATCGTTCAGATCTCGCTCGCTTGCGTGCTCGGCTACGCCGATTTCCGCTATGCCGATTGCGGCTGGCGCAAGGCCTATCCAAACCTTGACGCCTTCCACGAACGGATGCTGCAACGGCCTTCGATCAAGATCTCCCTGCCGCCCAAGGCGTAACTGTTCGAAAGAGCCGACATGACCCTGAAATTCACCGCCGGCGATCTCACCATTCATCGCATCATCGAGCAGGAGACGACGTTCTTTCCTGCGCTCGAGCTGTTTCCGACGCTGACGCCAGAGCTGCTGGCACAGAACCGCGACTGGATGCGCAAAGCGGGCGCGATCGACGCCGCCGACGTCCTGATCCTCTGCTTTCAGTCCTATGTCGTGCGCACGCCGCACCACACCATCCTGATCGATAGCTGCATCGGCAACGACAAGCCGCGGCCGCTGCGTCCGAAATGGCACGAGAAGACCGACGACACCTATATGCGCGGGTTGAAGGCCGCGGGCATCTCGGTTGAAGACATCGACTTCGTGATGTGCACGCATCTGCATGTCGATCACGTCGGCTGGAATACCAGGCTTGAAGGCGGCCGCTGGGTGCCGACCTTCCCGAACGCACGATATATCTTCGGCAAGACCGAATACGATTACTGGACCGCCCAGCACGCCAAGGCGGAAGTTCCTCCGTTTGGCGACAGCGTGCTGCCGGTGGTCGAGGCCAAACGCGCCGACATCGTCGGCAACGATTTTGCGCTCGGCGATCACCTGCGCATCCTGCCGACGCCGGGCCACACCCCCGGACACGTCGCTTTCACCTTCGGCAAGGCCAAGGACGATGCGGTTTTCGTCGGCGATATCATGCACACGCCGCTGCAATTGCAGCATCCGGAATTGTCGCCGAAATTCGATGTCGATCCGGTGCAGGCCGCCGTCACGCGCAAAAGCTTTCTGGAACGCTATTGCGACACCGATACACTGTGCTGCACGGCGCACTTCCCCTCGCCGTCGACCGGGAAGATCCGCCGTAAGGGCAATGGATTCAGCTGCGAGGCGGTCTGATCGAGTACCACGAGAAGGAAGATCTCTTCACCTCCCCCTGCAAGGGGGAGGTCGCCAAGCTCAGAAGCGCTCTTGCGCTTCAAGCGAGGCGGGAGGGGGTCAAATTTTCTTGGCCCTTGCTACCCGTCTTCTTTGCCTCGTCGAATTGACCCCCACCCCAACCCTCCCCCTTTCAGGGGGAGGGAGTTGAGTGCCTCAATCAAACAGGCTCGGCGTGTGATTGACCACCGCGCCTTCGATCGCGAGCATTTTCAGCTTGGTGTCGACGCCGCCCCTGGCTGAAAATCCGCCCGGCTTCTGGCCGGCGGCCAGCACGCGATGGCACGGCACCACGATCGGACAGGGGTTGCGGCCCAGCGCCTGGCCGACATCGCGCGATAGCTCGACCCCGCCGAGCCGCTTGGCGATATCGCCATAGGTCATGGTCTCGCCCGGCGGAATGGTGCGGGCGATGTCGTAGACGCCGCGGTTGAACTCCGGCACGCCGTCGAGATCGAGCGGAATGTCCCGGAGGTCATCGCGTTCGCCCGCAAGCAGCTTGACGATCCGATCGATGGCGCGTTGCACCTCGTCCGTCGGTGCGGCCTCAATGAGGTCACCACGGCGTTGCCGGATGCGGGCGCGGATTTTCTCATCGCTGCCCATCGGCAGTTGCAGTCCGTTGATGCCGCGAGGACCCCACTCGATCCCGCAGATGCCGATCGGCGTGTCGAACAGGGCAAAATGCTGGTCAGTCATGGCTCGCTCCAGATGCAACCCCTTTAGCTCATGGGCCAAATCTAGGCTTGGAGATTGTTGCGATCCACCCGGTTTCTGCGCCGCAATACCTCACCAACGCGGGCTGGCAACCCCGCTGTCAGGTGATATCCTTCGGCATAAGGAACAATATGGGCGCGAGCCTAATAAAGCGCGAGAGGAACCGCCATGAAACTCACTCAGCAGCAGGTCGATGATTTTAACCGCGAGGGCTGGTTGTTTTTGCCAGAACTGTTCACCCCGGAAGAAATCGCTTTGCTCGCGCGCGAGGCGGTCAACATTTACGACGCCGACCGGCCGGAGGTGTGGCGCGAGAAGAGCGGCGCGCCGCGCACGGCCTTCGCGGCCCACCTCTATAACGAAGCATTCCGCCTGCTCGGCGCGCATCCGCGCATGATCGACCCGATCGAGCAACTGTTCGGCGAGAAGGTCTACATGCATCAGTTCAAGATCAACGCCAAGGCGGCGTTCACCGGCGACGTCTGGCAATGGCATCAGGATTACGGCACCTGGAAGCGCGATGACGGCATGATGCAACCGCGCGCGATGAATATCGCGATTTTCCTCGACGAGGTGATGCCGATCAACGGCCCCCTGATGCTGGTGCCACGCAGCCAGCACGCCGGCGATCTGAAAGCCTCGCACGACCTCCAGACCACGTCCTATCCGCTGTGGACGCTGGACGAGGAGACCGTGACGCGGCTGGTCAAGGAAGGCGGCATCGTCGCACCGACCGGCAAGGGCGGCAGCATGCTGATGTTCCACGGCAACCTGGTGCACGGCTCGGCCGGCAACATCACGCCCTACCCGCGCAAGATCGTCTACCTCACGCTCAATGCCGTCTCGAATTATATCCGCACCCCGACGCGGCCGGACTATATCGCGCACCGCGATTTCACGCCGATCCAGACCGTCGATGACGATGCGCTGGTACGCCTCGCACGCGCGCCGCGGCAGGCGGCGGAGTAGGGCGTTTTTTGGACCGTCATTCCGGGGCGCTCGCGCCCGCGAGCGAACCCGGAATCTCGCGCTTATTACCCCTGGATTCCGGGTCCACGCGAAGACGCGTGTCCCGGAATGACGGAATCAAGATCGGATCATCATGAACCTCTTCTCCCTCCTCAAAGCACGCCACGCCGCCGGAAAACCGGTGCGGGTCGCGTTGATCGGCGCCGGCAAGTTCGGCTCAATGTTTCTCTCGCAAGTGCCGTACACGCCGGGGTTAGAGGTGCCCGTGATCGTCGATCTCGATCCCGAGCGTGCGCGTGAGGCGTGCCGCACCGTCGGCTGGGACCGAGATCGCATCGCTGCGACGACGTTCGCAACCGACGGCGCCAAGGCGATCGCGGGCAATATCGAAGTGGTGGTGGAAGCGACCGGCAATCCGGCCGTCGGCATCCGGCACGCCCGCGCAGCGATCGCAAACGGCAAACATATCGTGATGGTCAATGTCGAGGCCGATGTGCTCGCCGGACCGTTGCTCGCGGAGGAAGCGCGAAAGGCCGGCGTGGTCTATTCGCTCGCTTACGGCGACCAGCCGGCGTTGACGGCCGAGATGGTCGACTGGGCGCGCGCGACAGGCTTTCGCGTCGTCGCCGCCGGCAAGGGCACCAAATATCTGCCGGCCTATCACGACGTGACGCCGGACGGCGTCTGGCGGCATTATGGCCTCACGGCCGGCGAGGCGCAGTCCGCCGGCATGAACCCGCAAATGTTCAATTCGTTTCTCGACGGCACCAAATCCGCCATCGAAATGGCGGCGATTGCGAACGCGACCGGGCTGGACGTCCCCTCGAACGGATTGTTGTTCCCGCCGT
>CAWBIR010000010.1:75000-1185794 GCA_963788885.1 uncultured Alphaproteobacteria bacterium
CTCGGATCGATCTCCTCTTTACGATGTCAGAAATCACGCGATCGACGTTCTGAGAACGACGATCGCGGAACGATGTTTTCGCGGACGATTGATTGGCCTTCGGCAATCAAACCATCTGGTGGAGCCAGACGGGATCGAACCGACGACCTCATGCTTGCAAAGCACGCGCTCTCCCAGCTGAGCTATGGCCCCGTAACCAGAAGACGAATGCTTCACAGCGGTCTTTAAGCTGCATTTCTTCCTAGAGAAAAACGCACTCGATCAAATGGTGGGCCTGGGAAGACTTGAACTTCCGACCTCACGCTTATCAAGCGCGCGCTCTAACCAACTGAGCTACAAGCCCCTGACACGAGGAGCATGGATATGCACACAGCCGGCTGGCGCCGGATGCGTCGCACAGCGCTAAGCCCCTGGCGCGTGTTCGTCCGCGAAGAAAGAGAAACGAAGACGGCGAAATCCCGCCAATGGAGCTCAACAATCCTGAAATTGCTGGCCCCTGATGTTTCTAAAACGATCCGATAGTGAGCGTGAGCTCTCTGAAGGATCATCCTTAGAAAGGAGGTGATCCAGCCGCAGGTTCCCCTACGGCTACCTTGTTACGACTTCACCCCAGTCGCTGACCCTACCGTGGCCGGCTGCCTCCATTGCTGGTTAGCGCACCGTCTTCAGGTAAAACCAACTCCCATGGTGTGACGGGCGGTGTGTACAAGGCCCGGGAACGTATTCACCGTGGCGTGCTGATCCACGATTACTAGCGATTCCAACTTCATGGGCTCGAGTTGCAGAGCCCAATCCGAACTGAGACGGCTTTTTGAGATTTGCGAAGGGTTGCCCCTTAGCGTCCCATTGTCACCGCCATTGTAGCACGTGTGTAGCCCAGCCCGTAAGGGCCATGAGGACTTGACGTCATCCCCACCTTCCTCGCGGCTTATCACCGGCAGTCTCCTTAGAGTGCTCAACTAAATGGTAGCAACTAAGGACGGGGGTTGCGCTCGTTGCGGGACTTAACCCAACATCTCACGACACGAGCTGACGACAGCCATGCAGCACCTGTCTCCGGTCCAGCCGAACTGAAGAACTCCGTCTCTGGAGTCCGCGACCGGGATGTCAAGGGCTGGTAAGGTTCTGCGCGTTGCGTCGAATTAAACCACATGCTCCACCGCTTGTGCGGGCCCCCGTCAATTCCTTTGAGTTTTAATCTTGCGACCGTACTCCCCAGGCGGAATGCTTAAAGCGTTAGCTGCGCCACTAGTGAGTAAACCCACTAACGGCTGGCATTCATCGTTTACGGCGTGGACTACCAGGGTATCTAATCCTGTTTGCTCCCCACGCTTTCGTGCCTCAGCGTCAGTATCGGGCCAGTGAGCCGCCTTCGCCACTGGTGTTCTTGCGAATATCTACGAATTTCACCTCTACACTCGCAGTTCCACTCACCTCTCCCGAACTCAAGATCCTCAGTATCAAAGGCAGTTCTGGAGTTGAGCTCCAGGATTTCACCCCTGACTTAAAGACCCGCCTACGCACCCTTTACGCCCAGTGATTCCGAGCAACGCTAGCCCCCTTCGTATTACCGCGGCTGCTGGCACGAAGTTAGCCGGGGCTTATTCTTGCGGTACCGTCATTATCTTCCCGCACAAAAGAGCTTTACAACCCTAGGGCCTTCATCACTCACGCGGCATGGCTGGATCAGGCTTGCGCCCATTGTCCAATATTCCCCACTGCTGCCTCCCGTAGGAGTTTGGGCCGTGTCTCAGTCCCAATGTGGCTGATCATCCTCTCAGACCAGCTACTGATCGTCGCCTTGGTGAGCCATTACCTCACCAACTAGCTAATCAGACGCGGGCCGATCTTTCGGCGATAAATCTTTCCCCGTAAGGGCTTATCCGGTATTAGCACAAGTTTCCCTGTGTTGTTCCGAACCAAAAGGTACGTTCCCACGCGTTACTCACCCGTCTGCCGCTGACGTATTGCTACGCCCGCTCGACTTGCATGTGTTAAGCCTGCCGCCAGCGTTCGCTCTGAGCCAGGATCAAACTCTCAAGTTGGACTTGAAACTTTAAACCGGCTGATCACAACGTTTGACGAGGTCCCACCATTTTTTGTCAGCCGAAGCCAACAAGCCACCTGCGATTCACATCGCGGGCAACGATGGTGTAACCTTTAAAACGTGTACCGCCGAAGTCTTTCGTCCGACCCCGAAAACCTGAAAGCCGAAGCCTTCAAATATTCCGAGATCCGCAAGGACTCCGCCGTCCACGTTTCTCTTTCTTCATCTTCACTTGTCAAACAGCCCGGGGCTCGAAAACCCCTCTCCCTTGGCCGGGAGCCTCTAGCTCAAGTCCGAAACCCTCCAAGGAAGCTTTCAGGCATCTCACTCGACGACAAATGACAACCGGTTTCCACCGGCTGTTGATTTACTCATCTCAGTGAGGAGCTTACAGGCACGAACAAATGCCTTGGCCGAGGGCCAATGCAGCGCCGCGCTCAGTGGGCGGTTTATAAGCCCGCCCCATCGGCGTTGTCAACGCCTGATGTCAACAAATCGTCGCATCGGATCGAGAAATCTTGAGTCGGCGGCAAGCCCTGTTTTTTTAGGGGTTTAGCGCCGTACTTGAGCCACAATCCTACGACGTTCTGGCATACTTAGGCATTGAATCGCTTGATACCAGTGGGGGTCGCGGGCGGTGACAAGTGCCGAAAGAGGCGAAGATCACCCAGTGAGGGGGTCGCCCCTTTCACGCGGACGGAAGACTTCGAAGAGATTTCCACACTATTAACAGTCGCGATTTTGGCCGTGCTTTCGGCTCTTTGTCGCGAACATTGTGCGGTACGCCGCGCTCCTGCTCCCCCTTCGGGGGTGTAAGGGTTTCAGGACGGCCTAGGGATCTCGTCGAATGACGATGGAATTTGGGGGGATGGCGGTTTGAGCCACAGGACGTCACGCGGGGGCGGCTACGGGCGCGACGCCGGGGTCATTGACCTCGGCCACGAGCCGCCGCTTTCGGTTGACGGCACTGAGGCCGCGGTGATCGACCGCCGCCGCGTCTCCGTACAGTGGTTTAGCGGTACCATTCTGACGGGCCTGTGCGGCGCAGCCTTGATCGGCGGCGCCGTTTTCGCGTCGCTCGATGGCGAAATGACCTTCGCCAAGATCCCGGAGCGGGTCGAGGGTACCTTGCGCGGCGCTTTCGGCGCCAACGATCGCGCCGCGTCTTTGCACAAGAGCGATCGCCTGCCGCCGCCGAGCGAAGCAAGTGCCGCACGCAACGTGGTGCGGGTTTCGACGGTCACGCGGGTCGGCAACCGCGACGTCATGCGGGTGCGGCCGTTCATCCGCATCTCCGGCAACCTGTCGATGACGACCAGCGATCTCTCGGCCAAGATCCCGCCCTTCAATGCCCAGCGCATGCTGACCGATGTCGGCACCAGCGCGCCGGCAGCCGCCGACGATCCGAACAATCAGGATGCCGCCGAGCCCGATGCCGAGGTGTCGTTCGTCACCAAGGATCTGGCGCCGATCCTGCCCAAGGCCAAGATGGCCGCGATCATTTCGCTGGACGAGATCACGCTGCGCGTGCGCGACGCCTCGAGCTGGCACGGCAATGGCGGCGTGAAATATGCCGCGCTCGCCAATGCCACGGCCGATGTCGGCGGTGCGACCGGCGGTCTCAAGCTGGCCTACGCCACCGAAGGTAATGTGTCCGACCCCTATGCCGGCTTTGAAACCCGGGTCGTGCCAGAGAACGTCACCCTGCTGCCGAAGACCAAGGACCAGATCACCGGCGGCAACCCGACCGGCGAACGCGTCCATGTCGTCAAGAAGGGCGACAGCGTCACCTCGATCATGCGCGATCAGGGCGCAACGCCGGAAGAAGCCAAGGCGATCGCTTCCACGCTCGGCGCACGCGGCCGCGATGGCGGCCTGAAGGAAGGCCAGAAGCTTCGCATCCTGATGGCGCCGGCCGGTCCCGGCCAGCGGCTTGCGCCCTCGCGCGTGATGGTTGCCAACGATTCCTCGGTCGAAGCGGTCGCAGCGCTATCCGATCTTGGCAAATACGTCGCGGTCGACGTCTCGAGCATCAACACCGTCACCGACACCGCAGACAACAGCAAAGACGACGATGACGATGATGATGGAACCGGCGTACGGCTCTATCAGAGCATTTACGAGACCGCGCTGCGCAACAAGGTGCCGGCGAATGTCATCGAGGACATGATCCGCATCTATTCCTATGACGTCGATTTCCAGCGCAAGGTGCAGCCTGGAGATTCCTTCGACGTGTTCTTCGCCGGCGAAGAAGAAGGCTCCAACAGCGGCGACAAATCGGAAGTGCTATTCGCTTCGCTCACGGTCGGTGGCGAAACCAAGAAGTATTACCGCTTCCAGACCCCCGACGATGCGGTGGTCGACTTCTACGACGAGACCGGCAAGAGCGCGAAGAAGTTCCTGGTCCGCAAGCCCGTCAACGTCGCCATCATGCGCTCCGGCTTCGGCAGTCGCCGCCATCCGATCCTGGGTTACGTGAAGATGCACACCGGCGTCGACTGGGCGACCGCCTACGGCACGCCGATCTTCGCTTCCGGCAACGGCGTGGTGGAAACCGCAGGCTGGGAAGGCGGCTACGGCAAGTACGTCAAGCTCAAGCACAATAACGGCTATGAGACCGCCTACGGCCACATGTCGGCTTTCGCCAAGGGCCTGGAAGTCGGCAAGCGGGTGCGTCAGGGCCAGGTCATCGGCTTCGTCGGTTCGACCGGACAATCCACCGGCGCCCACGTCCACTACGAAATTCTCGTCAACGGCCGCTTCGTCGACCCGATGCGCGTGAAGCTGCCGCGCGGCCGCTCGCTGGAAGGCACGATGCTTTCGGGCTTCGAGAAGGAACGCGATCGGCTCGACGTCATGATGACCGGGCGCGGCGCCCGCATCTCCGATGCCAGCGGCGGCCCGGTACAGCTCACGACCCGCTGAGGGTTCCTCGGTTATCCCTTATGAAAAAGGCCCCGCATTGCGGGGCCTTTTTGTTTTGCAAAGCGTTTTCAAGCGAAGTGGGTACCGGTTCGCGTGAAGAAAACGCGTCAAACAAGAATCTATCGCCCGGCTTTGGTCCAATCAGAACCAGGCAAGCTCTCAGTTCAATTTGCGCTTCGGCACCGGCGTCTCGAACTGCGCGATTTCCGCGGTCTGGCGCGCCTTACCGTTGAAGGTCAGCACGTTGCCTTTCGCCGAAATCGTCACGCGATCGCCGTCGTGAACCTCGCCGGCGAGGATCATCTCGGCGAGCGGATCCTGCACATTGCGCTGGATCACCCGCTTGAGCGGACGGGCCCCATAAGCGGGGTCCCAGCCCTTTTCGGCGAGCCAGTCGCGCGCTGCCGCGTCCAGCGTGAGCGTGATCTTGCGCTCCTCCAGAAGCCTCGTGAGCCGGGCGAACTGGATCTCCACGATCCGTCCCATCTCGCTCTTTTGCAGCCGGTGGAACAGGATGATCTCATCGACGCGGTTGAGGAATTCGGGACGGAAATGCGCACGCACCGTGCCCATCACCAGTTCGCGGACGGCCGAGGTGTCCTCGCCTTCCGGCTGGTTGACCAGGAATTCCGAACCGAGGTTCGAGGTCATGATGATCAGCGTGTTGCGGAAGTCGACGGTACGGCCCTGACCATCGGTCAGGCGGCCGTCATCGAGCACCTGCAACAGCACGTTGAACACATCCGGGTGCGCTTTTTCGATCTCGTCGAACAGCACGACCTGATAGGGCCTGCGCCGCACCGCTTCCGTCAGCGCCCCGCCCTCGTCATAGCCGACATAGCCGGGAGGCGCGCCGATCAGCCGGGACACGGAGTGCTTCTCCATGTATTCGGACATGTCCAGACGCACCATCGCGGTCTCGTCGTTGAAGAGGTACTCCGCAAGCGCTTTTGTCAGCTCGGTCTTGCCGACGCCGGTGGGGCCTAAGAACATGAACGAGCCCATCGGCCGGTTCGGGTCTTGCAAGCCCGCGCGTGAACGACGCACCGCGGTCGCGACCGCATGCACGGCTTCGGCCTGGCCGACCACACGCTGGCCAAGGCTCATCTCCATTTTCAGGAGCTTGTCCTTTTCGCCTTCCAGCATCTTGTCGACGGGCACGCCGGTCCAGCGTGAGACCACCTGCGCGATATGGTTGGCGGTGACCGCCTCCTCCATCATCTCGCCCGCGTCCTCCTTGTCCTCGATATCGGTGAGCCTCTTCTCAAGCTCGGGGATCCGGCCATAGGCAAGTTCGCCCGCGCGCTGGAATTCGCCGCGGCGTTGCGCATCGGCGAGTTCGATGCGAAGCCCATCGAGTTCGCTCTTGAGCTTCTGCGCGTTCGACAGCTTGTTCTTCTCCGCGCTCCAGCGCGCGGTCAGCGCCGCCGATTTCTCCTCGAGCTCGGCAAGTTCCTTCTCAAGCGCCTTCAGGCGGCTCTTGGAGCCGGCATCGTTTTCCTTTTTCAGCGCCTCCTGCTCGATCTTGAGCCGGATGATTTCCCGGTCCATCGAATCGAGCTCTTCCGGCTTGGAATCGACCTGCATCTTCAGCCGCGCCGCGGCCTCGTCCATCAGGTCGATGGCCTTGTCGGGCAGGAAACGATCGGTGATGTAGCGGTTCGACAGCGTGGTCGCGGCCACCAGCGCCGAATCCGTGATGCGCACGCCGTGATGCTGTTCGTACTTGTCCTTTAGCCCGCGCAGAATCGAGATCGTGTCCTCGACCGTCGGCTCGGAAACGAAGATCGGCTGGAAGCGCCGCGCGAGAGCTGCGTCCTTCTCGACGTGCTTGCGGTACTCGTCGAGCGTGGTTGCGCCGATGCAGTGCAATTCGCCCCGCGCCAGCGCGGGTTTCAACAGGTTGGACGCGTCCATGGCGCCGTCGGCCTTGCCGGCGCCGATCAGCGTATGCATTTCGTCAATGAACAGGATGATCGAGCCCTCGGCCGAGGTGACCTCGGACAAGACGGCCTTCAGCCGCTCCTCGAATTCGCCGCGATACTTCGCGCCCGCAATCAACGCGCCCATGTCGAGCGACAGCAGCAGCTTGTCCTTCAGGCTCTCGGGCACGTCGCCGTTGAGAATGCGCAGCGCGAGGCCTTCGACGATGGCGGTCTTGCCGACGCCGGGCTCGCCGATCAGGACGGGATTGTTCTTGGTACGGCGGGAAAGCACTTGAATGGTACGGCGGATTTCCTCGTCGCGTCCGATCACGGGATCGAGCTTGCCGTCACGCGCCGCCTGCGTCAGGTCGCGCGAATACTTCTTCAGCGCGTCATAGGCGTTCTCGGCCGTGGCGCTGTCGGCGGTGCGGCCCTTGCGCAAGGCCTCGATCGCCGCATTGAGGTTTTGCGGCGTGACACCGCCCTTGCGCAGCAAATCGCCGGCCTCGCCGTCCTTGGTCAGTGCAAGCCCAAGCAGCAAGCGCTCGACGGTGACAAAGCTGTCGCCGGCCTTGTCGGCCGCCTTTTCGGAGGCGTCGAAGGCGCGCGCCAGATCGGGCGCCAGATAAACCTGTCCGGCACCGCCACCCGAAACTTTCGGTAATTTCTTGAGAGCTTCCTCGGTCGCCTTGAGGATGGCGCGGGAGTTGCCCCCGGCGCGGTCGATCAGACCGCCGGCGAGGCCCTCATTGTCGTCCAGCAGCACCTTGAGCATATGCAGTGAGGAAAACTGCTGATGCCCCTCGCGCACTGCCAGTGATTGCGCCGACTGGACAAAGCCCCTCGCGCGCTCGGTATATTTCTCGATATTCATAGCTCGCTTCCCTCGGCATGCCGCGACCACCCCTAAGGCATGATTACGGCATCTTCATTGGGTATCCACGGTCCGCGTTGACGTTCATCAACCGGCCGCAGTCGTCACCCTCGACGGGCTTGAGGCAAATGTGGGAAGCGGTCCGAACAAACGGAAGAGGTATTTTCACAAATTCGTGTGCGGTGGCGGCCAAGGTGAGAATCCCCTAAATAACAAGCGCATGTCCGCGCAAATCACCGGCCTCTACCGCTATCCCGTCAAGGGCCTCTCTCCGGAGTCCCTGCCGCAGGTCGCCCTCGATATCGGCCAGACCTTTCCGGCGGACCGGCGCTACGCCATCGAAAACGGCCCGAGCGGCTTCGATCCCAAGGCGCCCGGCTGGCTGCCGAAGGCCCATTTTTTAATGCTGATGCGCAACGAGAGCCTGGCCGGATTAAAGACCCATTTCGACGATCACACCCATCTCCTGACCATCCGCCGGGACGGCGAGGTCGCAGCCCAGGGCGACCTGGAGACGGCGGAAGGCCGTGCCGCGATCGAACATTTTTTCACGGCGAATTTTCCCGGCGAGCTCAAGGGGCCGCCAAAGGTCATCCCCAGCGAAGGCCACAGCTTCTCTGACGTCGCCCGCAAGGTCGTCTCGATCATCAATCTCTCGAGCGTCGGGGCCGTCGCGGGCCTTGTCGATTGGGACGTTCATCCCTTGCGCTTTCGCGCCAACCTCTACGTGACGGGCTGGCCGGCCTGGCACGAATTCGAATTGCTCGACCGTACGCTTGCGATCGGTGATGTCCGTTTGAAGGTGGTCAAGCGGATCAAACGCTGCGCCGCCGTCAACGTCGATCCCGATACCGCGCTCCGCGATCTCGAAATTCCCAACACGTTGCAACGCCGGCTCGGCCATGCCGATTGCGGCATCTATGCCGAGGTGATCGCCGGCGGCACGCTTCGCGTTGGCGACGAGGTCGCGGCGGAAGAGCCGCGGTTGGTGTAGGCGATGCTGCCGACCTCTCCCTGCAATCGGCACGGCGGTCGCATCTTTCTCATCCCTCCCCCGCGAAGCGTGGGGAGGGTGGCCGTCGCGAAGCGACGGTCGGGTGGGGGCGCCGACGTTAGCGAAAGGTCCAACATTGGAATTGGCCTTCTGAACCCCCACCCCGGCTCGCTCTCGCTCGCCGACCCTCCCACAAGGGGGAGGGAGAAGATCAATTCGGCATCACGTAGGCGTAGATCCGGCCGCGCGAGATCGGCGCTTCCTTCACTCGGTTGCCGTTGTTGCCGGAGATCATGATCGGATTGCCTGACGCGTCGATGCCGGTGATGATACCGACATGGCCGCCGCCGCCGCGCCGGCCCATCACCGCGATTGCACCGACCTGCGGGCCCGACACACGCTGGCCGTAATGGGTGAAAGAGACCGCCATGTCCGAGCCGGTTCCGCGATGACCAGTATGCTGCAACACCATGTTCATGAAGCGCGCGCACCACAGGCTGCCGCGGCCGGTCGGGTTGCCGCCGACGTAACGCCGCGCCTCGCTGACCAGATCGGACGAACCGCCACCTGACGTCGAGCCGCCCGAGAGTGCTGACGATCCGAGGCTGGCATTGGCGGCACCGAGACCTCGCGCTCTCATTTCTGCAACGCGTGCATCCCAGCGTGACAGACGCCGGTGCGAGAAGTGCCGGAAGCGATGTGATGCATAATGCCTCGCCTGATGCCTGACATGATGCACATACGCGTGACGCGCATAACCGTGGTGCGATCTTGCCGAGGCGGGAGCGATCGAGGCAACGAAGGCTGTTGAACACAACACCAGTGCAACCAGCAACCTGCAGAACATGGATGATCGAAGCATACGCAATTGATCCTTTTGATCCTTTTTGACACCCCCCATTGCCCACCGGCCGCGACGCGGCCGGCTTCCAGGCGCCGTATGAAAATCGCGGTGTGGCGAGAGCAAGATCAGATGCGGCGGGCTGCGATCCGATCGAAGGTGATTCCGCGAGGAATCCGTGACGGAAATGAAACGACAGCTGCCCCATTGCAGCCACGAGCATTAACTGCGAATTTCGGACTTGCGAGGGTTTCGCGAGAGGCCGCGCCGAATGAGCGCGCAAAAAACGGGAAAGAAACGGGAGAAGGAAGCAATGCCCCACGCCGTCACGAAAGATAAAGTCCGCCTCTATTTCGAAGAAGCCGGCAGCGGCACGCCGATCCTGTTCGTGCACGAGTTCGCGGCCGACCACACCAATTGGGAGCCGCAGATGCGTTACTTCTCGCGCGGCCACCGCTGCATCGCCTATTCCGCGCGCGGCTATACGCCTTCCGATGTGCCGCCATCAGCGGAAGATTACAGCTACAGACACTTCTATACGGATGCGCTCGCCGTGCTCGATCATCTCAACATCGCGAAAGCGCATTTCGTCGGGCTCTCGATGGGCTCTTACTCGTCGCTGCAAGTCGCCCTCAACGCGCCCGAGCGCCTGCTGTCGATGACACTTGCCGGCGTCGGCTCCGGCTCGAGCCTCGAGAACCTCGATGCGTTTCGCAAGACCTGCCACGACACCGCCGATCAATTCGAAAAAATCGGCTCGGTGGAAGTCGCCAAGGTCACCCGCGAAGCGCCGGGCCGGATTCCCTTTCTGGTGAAAGACCCGCGCGGACACGCGGACTTCTACGCAGCACTGGCAAGGCATGATTCCAAGGGCTCGGCCAATACGATGCGCGGCTTCCAGGGCGGCCGTCCCTCAATCTACACCCTGGCGGATGCGATCAAAAAGGCGATGACGCCGGCGCTGATCATCTGCGGCGACGAGGACGACGCCTGCGTCGAGCCGAGCCTGTTTCTGAAGAAGCACCTTCCAGCCTCGGGCCTGACGTTTTTTCCGAAGTCGGGCCATGTGCTCAATCTGGAAGAGCCCGCGCTGTTCAACGAAATGGTCGAGCGCTTCATCGCGCTGGTCGAAGCCAATCGCTGGAATCCGCGTGACCCCAGGTCGGTATTGCCGCACTAACGAATGGCGCGGCATCAAAGGGTGGTCATGGCGGTGCGACAACGCATTTGCATTAAAGGAGAGAATCGATGGAGCTGAAGGGCGTGGTTGCACTGGTGACGGGCGGTAACGGCGGGCTGGGGCAGCGCATCTGCCACGCCCTCGCGCAGGAGGGCGCACACGTCGCTATCATGTACGCGCGCAGCCGAGACCAGGCGGAAAGCGTCGCCGGCGAACTGGCGTCGCAATATCACATCAAGGCACAGGCCTTCGCCTGTGACATCACGGACGGCGCAGCGGTGGGTCGGCTCGTCGGCGAGGTCACGCAAGCCTTCGGCCGCCTGGATATTCTGGTCAATGACGCCGCCTACAACCTCGCGATCCCTTTCGACAATCTTGACGGTCTGACGCTGGAGGCATGGGAAAAAATCATGGCCACGAACCTGACCGGGCCGATGCTTCTCACGAAGGCGGTAGCCCCTGTCATGAAGGCTCAGGGGCGAGGCCGCATCGTTAACATTGCTTCGGTGGCAGGGCTGAGCCCGACCGGCTCTTCGATCGCTTATGCCGTATCGAAGGCGGGGCTCATTCATCTGACGCGTTGCATGGCGGTGGCGCTGGCGCCCGAGACGCTGGTCAACTGCGTGGCACCGGGTCTCTTGGACGGCACGCGCGCGACAGCGAACCTTCGGTCGGAGCAGATCGAGCGCTCCGCAGCGAGCTCGCTCCTGAAGAAGCCAGCCGACAAGGACGACTGCGCCGACATGGTGGTCGCGATGTGCCGCACCGAGACCATGACCGGCCAGACCGTCGTCATCGACTCCGGACGCATCTTCCATTGAGACGATGAACTTAACTACGAAGCCCGTAGGGCGGATTAGCAAG
Source organism: uncultured Alphaproteobacteria bacterium (assembly GCA_963788885.1). Classification (GTDB taxonomy): domain Bacteria; phylum Pseudomonadota; class Alphaproteobacteria; order Rhizobiales; family Xanthobacteraceae; genus Bradyrhizobium. The sequence goes on from CAWBIR010000010.1 coordinate 86,651, forward strand.
AGCGTAATCCGCATGCATCGACGGCGAAGAGGTCGGTTACGCCTTCGGCTAACCCACCCAACGGGCCAGGAAGTGCTGTTGGGGTCCGGCTGGAATCGAACGATCGACCGCTTTTGACCCGAAGCCGACAGAACTTATTTCGACTCCTTGACCCAAAGTTTCAGTGGAACACGTTCGCGGCCGGAGCAATCCATGGTCCCGGTGTAAAAGTCAGACAGGACTCCCTGATAGCCGCATTCAACACCGTCCACCCATAGCGTGGCCTGGATGCGCGACCCGGACGGCGTCATCTGGACCCGGATCTTGCCGCTTTTTTCCTCCGGACCGTCCTGCGTACAGAGGCCGACGTGCTTCATCGACAGCGGCCCTGCATATCCCTTTGGCGTGGTCGCGCCGTCTTCCGACACGGTGGCCGTCAACTCCCATTCGCCGAGGTAGCCGGAATAGCCGACAACCTCCAGCGAATTGGCTCCGGCCGATGCGGCCGGCAGCATCAGCGCAAGCAACAATACCGCGACCGCAGGAGCGTCACCTGCCTTCACAGTTCAATTCCCTGCCAGATACTTGCGCGCATCGGCGACCTCGGTGCGGGTGCCGCCCTGGCTGCCCGCCTGCTCGACGACCTTGCCAAAATAGTCCCGTGCCTTGGTCTTGTCGCCGAGTTGTGCTGCGGCTCTTCCCGCGCCGACACTGGCGCCGAGCCTGTTCGGTTCTTTTTTCAACGTCGCCTCGAAGGCCGCAAGCGCGTCCTTTGCATTGCCGCTGTCGAGCAGCATCTCGCCATAGAGCTCACGCGCCGGTTTCGGAACGCCTGGCGTCACCGGATGCTTCTCGGTGCGATCCTCCGCGTCGGCGGCATCGCTCATCGCCTTCAAGGCCTCGTCCTTCTTGCCTTCGGCGTAGAGCACCCAGGCGGAAGCGACCCTGGCCTGGATATCGACCTGCTCCGACCAATAGGCGTCCTTTGCTGAGCGAAGCTTGTCGCGAAGTTCGCCAAGTTTTGCGACATCCGGCTTGGCGGCTTCCGCATCGCCAGAGCGAGCGGCTCCGAGCGCACGGGCGAAATGGGTGATCGCCTCGACGTGGGCGAGCGGGGTCGCACGCACCGTCAAATTTTCGGCCGACTTCCAGTCGCCGCGCTCCAGCGCATATCTCGCCGGCGAGATCGCCTCCGCGTAAGGCCCCGGAATGAAAGTCTCGGTGAAGCCAGTGACCGTGCCCATCTCGTCGACCACCGCCTTGGCCTTGTCGTCCTGTCCAAGCTGCAGATAGGCGTAGACCAGGTAGTCCATCGCATGGAGCTGATCATGGAGATCGCCCCCTTCCTTTGCGGAACGGGCGGATGCGGAATTGGACGCGATCGAGTCGTTCCAATAGCCGACCCGCGTGAAGATATGCGAGGGCATGTGCAAAGCGTGCGGAGCATCCGGCGCGACCTTGGCATAGCGCCGCGCCGCTGCGACGCCTTTGTCCGCGATCGCCGGATAGTCGTAGAGGTGGATCAGATAGTGCGCCACGCCGGGGTGCTGCGGCTGCCGCAACGCGATCGGCTCCAGGATGGCCGCGCCCTTGAGCTGGTTGGAATAGGTCTTGTCGGCCGGAGAAGCCGACGTATTGAGCGCAAGCGCGTAGTGGATCTGCGCCTCGTCGTCGTCTGGATATTTCTGCGCCAGCGCTTCCATCGCCTTTGCATAGGCGACGACGCGGCTGCGGTGATCCACCTTGTCGTAGTCGGTGTACATCACCGCCAGCGCGTCAACATAGCCTTTCTCGCGCTCGGTCTTGAAGCCGAGCTTTCTCGCATTCTCGATTGCGGCCGCTCCTTCCGCGAGATTCTTCGCCGGCGGCGCGGTATGTGGATTCCACAACAGGCTAAGCGCAGTGCCCCAATAAGCGATGCTGCAAGTGGGGTCCGCTTTCAGCGTCTCGTCGAACATCTTCTGCGAGGCGCGGTACCAGAACGAATGCTGATACAGCATGCCGCGGTCGAACAGCTTTTGCGCATCGGCGTTGCATGACGTCTCAAAATGGACCTTGCCTAGCTTGTCATCGCCCGATTGGGCAAAGGCTGGATGGGCGAGCGACACGCCGGCCAACACGGTGGCCAGCGAAAGTGATGCCTTCAGCATGATCCGTCTCCTGTTCTCGCAACACGCGATGGCTTCAGGGACTTTGTGGCAGCTGGGAGCGCGCAGGCTATACCATTTCCGCCGCGCTATACAGATTTCGCCACCAAATCGGGAAACGTGCTATAATCGCCGGATCGCAACTCAGGGCTGTGCCGCCATGCCAACGCCTGACCCGGGACCGAAAATCGGCCTGACCACGGCCACCTCGGCATTGCCGGCGGACTTGATCCGCGCGCTGGACTGGCTTCGCGGCCATCTGTCGGAGCCGGTGCAGCTCGATCGCCTTGCCGAGGTCAGCGGCGTAGCCCCAAGGACACTCGAAAGACATTTCAGGGAGTTTCTCGGCACGACGCCGCTCGGCTGGACGCGCCGGATGCGGCTGGCAGGGGCGCGCCAGGCCCTCCTGCACGCCGGCCCCGAAGACACCGTCACCGATATCGCATTGTCGAACGGCTTTGCTCAGCTCGGCCGGTTCGCAGCCGAATACCGATGTGCCTTCGGTGAATTGCCATCGAAGACCATGCGAGCGAGCGAACGCGCGCCGCGCGATGGCGGTCTCGACGAGGCGATGCGGCTGACCCTTGTCGCCTTGCCCTTCGCCTTTGCGGTCGCCCCGAAGCAATGCAACACAGCCCTCGAAGAGCTCGGCCGTCCTCAGGAACTGGCGCCGGACTATGGCCTGCCAAAGGCGGTGGCAGGATGGTGCTGGGGACAACGCGCCTCGCACCGCTTCAGCTCGAGTCCCGATCGCGACAGGGCCTTGTCATTACAATTGGCCGACGAAGCCTATCAGCTCGCGCCAAACGACGCCCTGACGGTTACGCTGAGCAGTGGCGCATTGGTGCTGGCGCGTCGTCTCGAGGAAGCCGACCGACGCCTTGAGCGCGCTTTGGCGCTCGACCCGTGGCTCGCCTATGCCTGGATCCGCCGCGGCTGGATGTCGGCCTATCTGGGCGACAGCGAGACGGCGATCCGCGAGCTTTCCACGGCTCTTCATCTGATGCCGTTCGAGCCGTTACGCCATTTGAGCTTCATCGGCATGGGTTGTGCGCATTTTGCCGCCGGCCGGTACGACAGCGCAGTTCGCTGGGTGGACAGCGGTGTCAGGGCAAGCCGGGGTTCATTCTGGGCCCAGCGTGTGGCGATAGCCGCTTTGGCGATGACGGGGGCTCGTAGCGAGGCGCGGCGGATGGGGCGGCAGCTCATGCGCAAGGACCCTGACCTTACAGTCGCCGAAGCGCGGCAGGCCTGGCCATTCACGCCGGATTTTATGTCCCGCCTCGGCGATGGTCTCGATCTCGCAGAGCTGCCGCGGAGCTGAAAAGCTGTCTCATTGTCAGCGCGAATCTCCGGTCGGAGCAGATCGAGCGCTCCGTACGAGCTCGCTCCTGAAGAAGCCGGCCGACAAGGACGACTGCGCCGACATGGTGGTCGCCATGTGCCGCACAGAGACCATGACCGGCCAGACGGTCGTCATCGACTCCGGTCGCATCTTCCATTGAGACGACGTGAGGCGACGAGGACGACGCTTGTGTCGAGCCGAGTCTCTTTCTGAAGAGACATCTTCCCGCATCGGTCCTGACGTTTTTTCCGAAGTCGGGCCACGTGCTCAATCTGGAAGAGCCGACGCTGTTCAACGAGATGGTCGAACGCTTCATCGCGCTGGTGGAAGCCAACCGCTGGAGCGTGAGGGATCCGAGGTCGGTGTTGGTTTAGCCGTCATTGCCTGCGACAAACGCGAAGCGTTTGCGCAAGGGAGCATTAGCAATGAGGCGGGTCTCAATAGATCTTAGCCCGTTCATCCCCTGAAAGCGGACGTCGAAGGCCCGCGCGTTCACGTCCGCTAAGTGCCATGTGTGGACGGCTCCGGGTTGGCAAGAAGAATCTTCACGTCGCAGGCTTGGTCGGTGCTGCCATGTGTTCGGCCTTGAGGTGCGGTTCACATGACCGCTGGCCATAATGCCCTCCGCGGATCAGGTCCCGGTCAAAACCGCGCATTCGACGATGCGATGGCACAAGTGGGTTGTCCTGATCGCCGGATCGACCGGCTCTGCATTACGTGCTGTTCGCCCTCCCAACCTTCACATCACGCCGGGCATCCGGCGCGATCTCGTTACCGCGCAAGCGCTGCGGGTTGTTTGTAACGCTCACTCTTGGCCATCATGGCCCAGGCCATCCGCGCAATCTTGTTGGCAAGTGCAATGGCGGCGACCTTGGTCGGACGCCGTGCCAACAACGCTGTGAGCCACGGCCGATGCCCGGTGCCATGGATCTTGGCATAGCGGATGACGGCAAGTGCTCCGGCCACGAACAGGCCGCGCAGATAGCGGTCCCCCTGTTTGCTGATGCCGCCGAGCCGCTCCTTGCCCCCACTTGAGTGCTGTTTGGGAACGAGCCCAATCCAGGCCGAGAAGTTACGTCCTGATCGGAAGGTGCTGGGGTCGGCAACACTCGCGACCAAGGCGGTCGCCAGCATCGGACCGACCCCGGGAATGTAATGAAGGCGCCTGCTCGTCTGGTTGGACCGATGCCAGGCCATGATCATCCGATCGAAGTCCAAGATCTGCTTCTTGAGATTGAGCAGTTGAGTACCGAGCGCGGCAAGGCACGCACGGGCAACCTCAGACACCCGCTGGTCGCTCGGGTCGGCAACAATCTGCAGCAGTTCCGTAACCCCTTTCCGACCAGGCATGGTGGCAGCTCCTCAAAGAACGCCAGCACGTGGCGACGCTTCAACTGGCGGCGGATGACCACCCGGCCGGCGGCATCAACTCCGTGGACCTGGAAAACCGACTTGGCGATGTCTAAACCGATGGTCGTGATCGTCTGCATGGCTCGCTCCTCTGAATCGTGGGAGCCTTAGCAGCCCCCACATCCATGGCACGTTCGTGCCGGTGGAGGAGCCGTCCACAGCATCAAAACCGGACATCAAACGTCAAAGTCAAGCAGCACAACAGGGATCCGTCTACCATAGTGACTGCTCGCCGAACGATGCCCACTGACCGCCAGTGAGAACGGCGATAACGATCTGGATCAACCCAATCATTAGAAAAGCAGAGACGGCAGAGAAATCCTGTGGAAAGGCGTTGGCTGGTTTTGCGTAGGCAAGCTGGATAGAGGTCGGCATGAAATCCCCCTAATCTTCGTGGTACCGATCCCTTAGCCTTGAACGGAGCTACGCCGCCTCTGCCGATCGGGAGAGGAAGGTCCATTGGCGGGAATAAACGCGAAGTTGTGAGGTTTCTCACTGTGGTTTGACCAACCTTGTTTTACGTCTTTGTATTCGGAAAGAAGCCAGAGTCACTCGATGAATAAGGAAACCGTCCGACTGCTGGATCTTGTTGGCTTGATCTATGATGCCGTTCTCAAGCCCGATTTGTGGAATGCTGTCCTCGAACGCACGGCTGGATTTGTGGGAGGCATGGGCGCCTCGATTTTCTGGCAAGATGCCATCCGAAAGGTGGGAAACGCGTACTACACCTGGGGCATGGATCTGGACTACGAGAAGCTCTATTTCAAGGAATACATCCACCTCAATCCGCTGCTCCCGGCGATGCTGACGGTTGATGTGGGGCGCATCTCCAGCAGTTCCGAACTGCTTCCACCCGCGGAATTCTTTGAGACTCGATTCTACAAGGAGTGGGCCAAGCCTCAAGGATTGATCGACAACGTTTTTTGCATCCTTGAGAGATCGGCGACCCGTGGCGCCGGATGTGTCGTGTTCCGCAACGAAAGAGACGGCATGGCTGATGCTCGGGCATACGCGCTCTTTGGCTCCATTGTGCCCCATCTGCGTCGTGCGGTTCTGATCGGCAACGTAGTCGAGCACAAGACGACGGAAGCGCAGGGATTCTCCGATCTGCTGGACCGTATCAGAGCCGGCGTTTTCGTAGTCGATGCATCCGGCAACATCAGTTACTCGAACAGGGCGGGAAACGAGATCGTCCGGGCTGGCGACTATTTGCGCTCTGCAGGCGGAAAGCTGAGCGCTAGGCAGTCCGAAGCCAATCAGCTTTTGCAGGAGGCCTTTCGAGCTACGGGCGATGGTGATGCAGCGATCAGCAACAAGAGCGTCGCGATGCCGCTGCTGGCAGCAGATGGTACGCGTTACCTCGCCAATCTCCTTCCTCTGAAACGCCGGCGTGCTGCCGGGATCGACGCCAAGGCGACCGCGGCAGTGTTCGTGCAGAAAGCCGAGATCGAGTTGCCTAACCAGCCCGAGGTCATCGCCAGCGCCTACAAGCTGACGAGGACCGAGCTGCAGGTCCTGCTTGCATTGGTGCAATTAGGCGGCGGCCCGGAAATCGCCGAAGCTCTCGGCGTCGGCAGCGGCACCGTGAAAACCCACTTACGCAGTCTTTTCCGAAAAACCGGGACGAAACACCAGACGGATCTGGTAAGACTCGTCGCCGGCTTCTCGCGTCCGGTGATTGATTGAGACGACCTTCAATCCAATGGGTCCGCAAAGGGCCAACAACGGAAGTCACCAAACAAAAAGCCGCCCGAAGGCAGCTTCTCAATTCGAGCCTGATGATCGTAAATCAGGCGACCCTCAATTCAACTTCCGGCGGTAAGACATGAAGCCAACGGCCGCAAAGCGGCACTGTTTGTCATGTTGCCGCGCGGAGCCTGGCCTCTCCCGATCGGGAGAGGAAATCCTTGTTTGCAGGGAATACACTCGCATCATTTGGATCACACGCCGGGGAGGAGTTGAATGAGCAATTCCCGACGCGAAGGTCAGTTCTTTTTGTTTGCTACCAAGAGGAAGGAAAGCTGATGATAAAGACTCTCGCCATCGTGTGCGTAACCGTGCCGGCTATCGTGGTATCTGCCATCGCACAGCAGCCTGCGATCAAGCGCACCGTCCTTCGCAGCATCGATTATCCCGCGGGCTATACCAGCGTGACGGTGATTGTGGAGATCGCGCCGGGCGCTTGCTCGGGCCGCCACACCCATCCGGGGATCGACAGCGGTTACGTCATACAGGGCGACTTCGTGCTCAAAATCGATGGGAAGCCAGAACAGACCCTTAAGGCGGGCAACTCATACGAGACATCGCCCCAGACGCCCCACGACGCTTGCTCGGTATCGGGCAACAAGCTGATCGACACCTTTGTCATAGAGAAAGGCAAGCCGCTGGCATCGCCGGCGCCCTGATCCAGCGCAGACGCTCGCAATGTCCTCTCTGGGTCAAAACCGGAAATAACAGCCGGGCGTCGTCATGTCTGCTTTCACCCCAACAGCCGACATCGCGAGCGCGGCCGGACATGTCGGCTAGGTGCCACAAGCGGACATACGCGGGGGGCGACGGCACCGCGGTTCGTCTGTCAGCCCCCGGGGCCGTCCTTCATGATGTAACCCATCAGGTCGCCCACGTTGTGCTCCAAATCCCGGATGATGTTCTTGACGACGTCTCCGATCGAGATCACGCCCACGACCTTGCCCGCGTCCAGCACTGGCAGATGGCGAAAACCGCGCTCAGCCATCATTGCCATGCAGCCGTCCAGCCGATCGTCCGGCTTGACCGTCACCGGGTTGCCCGTCATCACTTGGCCCACTGGCGTCTGCTTCGCATCGAGCCCGGGCAACAGCACTTTGATGGCGCAGTCACCCTGGGTCACGATACCGACCAGCACGTCGTCGTCGATGACCAGCACCGACCGGACCCGATTGTCGCGCATCTGGCGCAAGGCTTCGACGACCATGTCGCCGGAACGAACATGGATCAGGGTGCCACTCTTCTGGGCCAGAGCGTTTTTTACTGTGCTCATCGATCTCCTCTCGTGGGCCCTGTCCTGCCCCGCCTTGATGGTCCGCATTGAAGGATAGTCGAAATATCTTGCCTCGTCAGCACCGCGCCGATGTCGCGGAGACCTTGAATTGGTGGAGTAGGGTACCCCAGGTTCAAGCGGTCTAAGCACTGGCACCTGCTCAAGGGCTGCTATGGGTCACAAGCCGACGTAGCGACGCGACGATGGGATGCCCGCTTTACCCCCGTTAACGGACGTCGTGGGTTTAGCCAAAGTCGGCTAAGTGCCAACAGCAGACGCATTTGCCACGACCCACATCGGAGATTTCAAGGAGTTGGAGATGGAGGATCGGTTGGGGAGTTTTATATTATTTGTCCCGCCTCGTTCGCCACGGTGCCTCTCCGAAACGCTCCATGAGGAAATCAAGGAACACCTTGACTCGGGGCATTCGTTGCCGGCCCGGCTGAGAAATCGCCCAAAGAGGAAAGCTCTCCGGTTGCTGCAAGCCTTCCAGCAGGGGGACAAGCAGTCCGTCCCGGATCGCCTTGGCGACAATGATGTCGCCAAAGCGGATGACGCCCACGCCGTCAGTCGCCAATTTGAGCAACATGTGCGCGCTGTCGGCGGTGACCGGACCTTTGACGTCCACTCGTACCGTTTCCCCGGCGACATTGAAGGACCAGGTTCTGGAATCCTGAATGTGGCTCAGGGTTAAACAGGCATGTTGCGCGAGATCGCGAGGATGAATGGGGCTGCCATGCCTGGCCAAATACGCCGGACTTGCACAGACAACTTGTGTGAGGTCGGCGATCTTGCGCGCTCCAAACGAAGAATTGCCGAGCGGCCCAACCCGGAACGCGATGTCGATATTGTCCTCGACAAGATCGACGACGCGATTTGTGACCAGAAATTCAAAAGTGATGCGAGGGTAGCGAGCTAGGAATTCCAATAATGCGATGGAGAGATGATCAACCGCGAACGTGGGAAAGGCATGGACCCGCAGGTGTCCTTGCGGCGCCCTGCGCCCAGAAGAAACCTCGGATTCCGCTGCCTCTATGGCGTCGAGAATCTTCCGCGATCGATCGAGAAAGACCTCGCCTTCAGCAGTCAGTGCGAGTCGCCTGGTGGTGCGATTGAACAGGCGCACACCGAGGCGCGACTCCAGCCGTGTGACGAGCTTCGAAACCGCCGAGGGCGACAAGCCGAGATCATCGGCAGCAGCCGCAAAGCTGCCGCGCTCAACCACTCGAGTGAAGATGTGCATCTCGTTCGACGAATTGGGCATTCGAGAATTCAATTCATGAGTGAAGGCGATTTATTGCTGATTATCTGCCCGCGGTAAATCGGCAAATTGAATGACACGACGCAGGGGGCGAGATGAGAAGGTGGCTAGCTGCGCTTGCGATCATCGCCGCAACAGTGCTGGGTATCGGAATGTCGTCGACGCACGCTCAACGCGACAAAGACCTTATTGGGACGTGGGCCTGGGCCTCGGTCGACAATAGCACCCCCGACGGCACCAAGACGCAACCATTCGGTCCAAGCCCTGGCGGCTATCTGACTTTTGACGCCAACGGTCGCTTCTTCTGGCTCATCACACGTCCCGGCCGGTCGAAGTTCGCGAGCGGCAAGCGCGATCAAGGTACCCCGGAAGAGAACAAGGCGACGGTCCAGGGAAGCCTGGCGTATTGCGGCACCTACTCGGTCGGCAACGACACTCTCATCCTGAAGATCGAAGCCAGCAGCTATCCGAACGAGGAAGGCGCCGAGCAGAGGCGAACCTTTGCACTCAATGGTGACGAATTGACGTGGAAGAATCCCACCGTGTCGACGGGCGCATCGGGCGTCGCCCGACTAAGGCGCGTTCACTAACTGCGGGACGAGACACAAGATGAACACGTCGCGCCGAAATATCTTGCGCTTGGCCGGTGCTGCATTGGGGAGTTTGGCGCGTGCGCACTCCGCGCGAGCCCAAACCTATCCCGCACGGCCGGTCCGGTGGATCGTTCCGTTTCCTGCCGGCGGACCGAGCGACATCCTTGCACGTCTGATCGGCCAAGCGCTGTCGGAACGGTTGGGCCAGCCATTCGTGATCGAGAATCGTCCGGGCGCCAGCGGCAACGTCGGCACGCAAGCCGCGGTGAGCGCGGCGCCTGACGGTCATACGCTGCTCTTCGTGGCGGCACCGAACGCGATCAACGCGACGCTCTACGGAAATCTCGGCTTCAATTTCATTCGCGACATCGCCGCGGTCGCGAGCTTTGCCCGTGGCGCTCTCATCATGCTGGTCGCTCCTTCATTCCCGGCTGCAACGGTTCCCGAATTCATCACCTATGCGAAGGCCAACCCCGGCAAGATCAATATGGCGTCCGCCGGCAATGGCACTCCGCCGCACGTCGCAGGCGAGCTGTTCAAGACGATGACGGGCGTAGATATGCTGCACGTGCCGTATCGCGGCGTCGCGCCGGCGATCACGGATTTGCTCGGTGGCCAAGTGCACGTGATATTCGATCCCGTGCCCTCATCAATCGGATACGTTAGAGCTGCCGAGCTTCGGGCATTGGCGGTCACGACGGTGCAGCGTTCGGAGGCGCTACCCGACATACCGACAGTTGCCGAGTTCGTTACGGGCTATGAGGCGAGCACCTGGTTTGGCGTCGGCGCTCCACGGAAGACGCCGATCGAAATCGTCGACAAACTCAACAGCGAGATCAACGCTGTTCTTGCGAAACCAGCAATGAAAGCTCGGCTTTCCGATCTGGGAGCGACCGCATTCACCGGCTCGCCTGCCGACTTCGGAAAGCACATCGTCGACGAAACCGACAAGTGGGCCAAAGTCGTGCAGCTCTCCGGCGTAAAGCCGGACTGACGCTACGCGACGGTACTGGATGAAAACGCCGGCCGTGCGGTCGGCCCAGTGGGCGGCGGCTCATGTCCGCTAAGTGCCATAAGCCGACATGCGTCTATTATTTTCCCTTCGCCAGGGGTCTTGCGACGTCACGGGCGTGGTCGATGAAAAGCTTCGCGACCGGACTGAGCGTGCGGTTCTTCAGGGTGACGATGCCGACCGGCACGCGGGTCATTGGCAGTGTGACCGGCAAGACCTTGAGCTCCGGACGCGCGGTGGGAAACCTCAATGCGGAAGCCGGAACAATCGTAAGAAAGAGTCCGCTCGCCAGGAGGCTGGTCCGGACCTCGGGAGGAACGGTGACCACTGTCACGCGAGGATAATCGAGCCCGCTGGCACGAAAGGCTTCCAATGCGACCGATCCGACCACGCTTGCTGGCGGTGGTAGCACCCATGCTTCATTCGCCAACTCTGCAAGCGCAATCCTACGCCGCCGAGCCCATCGATGTTGCGCGCCCGCCACGACGACGAAGGAGTCATCAAAGAGAAAATCGAAGCCTTGTCGCTCGTCTGCAATGCGGCCGAATCTCCGTGCAACCAGGAAATCGACGTTGCGCTCGCTCAGCTCACGGTGCAGCGTCTCCGCCTCTGCGGTCACAAGATGAAAGACGATGCGCGGATATCGCCGGCAGAGCCGCTCGATGACGGCAGAAACGAAGCTCGCGGCCACCAAGGACGTGCTTCCGATCCGCACTTCTCCAGCCGCAGGGTCGGCGAGGAACTCGATGTTCTTCAGGCCCTGCCGCAAGTCGTCGAATACAGACACGCCGCAATCGAGCAACGCGCGGCCGTATTTGGTTGGCTCGACGCCCTGGCGATGGCGATCGAGTAGGCGCACCCCGAGCGCATCCTCCAGATCCGCAATCGATTTCGAAATGTTGGGCTGTGAGGTGTTCAGGTGCCGCGCCGCCTTTCCCATGCTGCCGGCCTGCACAACCGTCATGAGGACGTGCAGGTCCTGCAGCTTCATCCGGCGGCCGATGCGATCGCTTAACTGCACAGTTTTACCCCATATAGGAATATATATGGCATCATCAAACAACAATATTATCAGTTGATGGGAGTGTCCGCTATCCTCTGGGCCAAGGCTCGTAAACGGCCCGTGACCCAGGTGCCGTGCATCTCGCCAGCCTGGCATTAAGAGGAGAGCGCCATGCAGGTTCCACGTCGTCAATTTCTGCAGCTGTCAGCCGGCACTGCCGCGCTCGCCGTGTCGCGCTTCGCTTGGGCGCAAGCCTATCCATCGCCGCCGGTGCGCCTGATCGTGCCATTTCCGCCTGGCGGCGGCGCGGACATCAGTGCTCGCCTGATCGGTCAATGGCTATCTGAGCGACTGGGCCAGCCATTCATCATCGATAATCGGCCGGGCGCCGGCACCAATATCGGCACCGAGGCTGTCGTGCGTGCTCCCCCCGACGGCCACACGCTCCTGCTAGTCAATGCGGCGAACGCGATCAACGCGACGCTCTACGACAAGCTTAGTTTCAATTTCATCCGCGACATCGCGCCAGTTGATGGCATCATGCGCGTGCCCAGCGTCATGGTGGTTCATCCATCGCTTCCCGCCAAGTCCGTTCCCGAGTTAATCGCCTACGCCAAGGCCAATCCGGGCAAACTCAACATGGCCTCGGGCGGCATCGGCAGCGGGTCCCATGTGGCCAGCGAGTTGTTCAAGATGATGGCCGGCGTCAACATGGTTCACGTCCCCTATCGTGGGGTGACCCCGGCGCTCACAGACCTGCTCGGCGGACAAGTGCAAGTCATGGTCGCCTCCTCGGCTGCCTCGATTGAGTACATCCGGTCCGGCAAACTGCGCGCACTGGCAGTGACCGGCCCGACGCGCACAGACGCGTTGCCGGACATCCCAAGCGTGGGCGAGTTCCTTCCGGGTTACGAGGCGAGCGGCTGGTTCGGCGTCGGCGCACCCAGGAACACACCCGGCGAGATCATCGGTAGGCTCAATAACGAGATCAACGCGGGCCTCGCCGACCCTAAGATAAAGGCGCGGTTTGCCGACCTTGGCGGCATAGTGCTTGGCGGCTCCGCTGCCGATTTCGGAAAGTTCGTGGCTGATGAAACTGAGAAATGGAGTAAGGTGGTAAAGTTTGCGGGCGCCAAGGCGAGTTGACTGAGAAGCGCTGACAAAATCTTTCATATCGACGCGAATCGCGCTTGCAGGCGCAAAAACATAACGGTTTGACGAGGCGGTTCCGAACGGTTGTTGTTACTGCCATCGGCGAATGCTCGGGCGACGGAAATCAAGCAAATGACTGGAGGCAGAACTGCTGGCAAGGCCATCACACCCGCTCAAGAGTTGGGGGCGAGTGATATGGGCAGGGTCGTGGGTCTGTTCGTCTCCCCTGGCATCGGTCAGTCCATGAAAGCTTGCGCCAAGGTGCGGGCTTTGGCAGGTCGCGGCTTGGACGGAGACCGGTACGCCACGGGTGATGGCTCTTATTCGCAAGCCAAGCGCCAAGTGATCCGCCACGTGTCGATCATCGAGCGCGAAGCGATCGAAGCGGCAAACGAAGAATTGGCCCGACGCGGATTAGTGCCTTTCGAACCGAGTGAGACACGACGAAATATCGTCGTCGAAGGTGCCGATGTATATGCGTTGCTGGGACGAGAATTTAATATTGGTGACGTGAGGCTGCGCGGCATCGAACCCACCCGACCTTGCCATATTCCCTCGGCAGCGGCCAACAAGACCGGGTTTAAAGAGGCGTACAGCAACCGAGGAGGAGTACGAGCCGAAATATTGTCAGACGGCATCATCTCAGTAGGCGACGCGATCTCGGGCGATAACATCTCGGTTTTGCCGACCTAACCGCGGCAACGGTATGTCCGTTGTGGGTGGCGGTCTCAACCGGTCGACGCAACACTTTATCTTAAAGCGAAGAGATGGAGTGTGGCGATGGATCGAGGCTTTCGTCGAGGGTTTACGGCGGCCGAGAAGACGGAGTTATGGGATCGCTGGCAACGCGGGGAGTCTCTCAAAGCGATCGGACGGGCGTTTGGTAAGCCGTCATCGTCGATTTATTTCCAGGTGTCGCCATACGGAGGAATTCGTCCAACTCCCCGGCGTCGCTCGCGATTGGCTCTGACGCTCTCAGAACGCGAGGAGATATCGAGAGGCATCGCGATCCATCGATCGGCACGCTCAATGGCCCGATTGCTCGGCCGCTCGCCCTCGACGGTGAGCCGGGAAATTCGTCGGAACGGCGGTTATGATGGCTACCGAGCGGCTTTGGCGGATGACAAGGCCTGGGCCCGAACCCGTCGCCCGAAACACTGTAAGCTGGCGACCAATGCTTGGTTGCGACAGGCGGTGGCCAACAAGCTGAGATTAAACTGGGCGCCCGAGCAGATAGCCGGCTGGCTTAAAAGAGCCCATCCTGAAGACGAGCGTTATTACGTGTCACACGAGACGATCTATCGCAGTCTATTTGTTCAAGCCCGCGGGGTGCTCAAGAAAGAGCTGCTTTGCCATCTTCGGTCGAAGCGCACGATCCGTCGATCGAAACAGGCGGGTCTCATCAATGATGGACGGGGACAAATCAAGGACATCGTCTCGATCCGTCAGCGGCCGGCAGCGGTTGAAGATCGGGCGGTGCCTGGCCATTGGGAAGGCGATCTCCTGTCCGGGTCGAAGAACAGCTATATCGCGACCCTGGTCGAGCGTCATACCCGTTACGTGATGCTGGCAAAGGTGGCCAATAAGGACACCCAGACGGTCGTATCCGCGCTCATCAAGCAGGCAAAGAAGCTGCCGAGTGAGCTCTATAAATCGCTGACCTGGGACCGGGGCAAGGAACTCACGGATCATCGACGATTTACCCTGACGACCAACATCGAAGTTTACTTCTGCGATCCGCAAAGCCCGTGGCAGCGGGGGTCGAATGAGAACACCAACGGCCTGCTGCGACAATACTTCCCGAAGGGCACCGACTTGTCGGTGCACTCGCAAGCCCATCTGAACAGAGTGGCTCGTCAGCTCAACGAACGGCCACGGCAGACCTTGCAATTTGAAACCCCAGCAGAGAGATTTAACGCCTGTGTTGCGTCGACCGGTTGAGACCGGCCGTCATAAGCGGAAATGGTTCACCCTGAACGGCATGTCGGTTCTACTCTCAAGAGCGGACATCGCCAGCGAGATGCGAAACATCTCTCGTCATCCGGGGTCCGGTACTTACGCACTATCCCGGAATGACGGCGGAGAGAAAATCGCCCCCTTTCCTGCCTTGCGCCAATCGCCGAATTTGTCGAACCCGATCAGGCTGATGCTACCTGTCCAGTCCTTGCTGCAAAAATAAATCGCTTCGCGATTTGCCCAAATCAAATCCATAAGCGCTGCCGTCCCGCGCCCTCGAACAGAGGGGCGTTTCGCGATCGTCACGAACGTTGGGCGCGGGATGCGGTGGACGCTTTGGCGGCGCAAGACGAGCGACGCTAGAAGCGGACGGCGAAGTCGTGTGGGCCTGATATCCCGACGCTGGCGTTAACTCGCGATGATGCTGCGCATCACGCGGGGATGGTGACAACAAGCCCGGTTCACCAGGGAGAGCGCGAAGGAAACCGTTAAAACCATTCGCGTGCGGGAATGCCGGGTGAAACCGGCGCGACCGTGGTGACTAACTCGCGTGTTTTCTATTTTCCACGCGAGGCTGCGGGTGCGCTTGCCACCCGGCATTCCCCACGCCCTCTTTGGGCGAAGTGATGAAGCACAGCTCGGGCGTGTTTGCGTCGCGGGGATGTGGGGTCGTGCGCGGTTCGGGGCCGCATCCTTCGAGACGCGCGCAAGAGCGCGCTCCTCAGGATGAAGTCTGCCAACTCCTCATGGTGAGGAGCGCGGCGACGCCGCGCGTCTTCCGGACGATGCTTCGCATCGCCGGGGGAACCACGAGGCCCGGATGTCGTGGCTGTTTGACAGGTTAATCAGACGCAGCGGCGGGCCGCGGTTCGCCGGGACGACTTAGTGAGCCAAACATCGTCACATCGTGGACTGCGGATCCGGCGCAGTCGTGAGGCTCAACCGCTATTTCCCCTTAGCCCCGCGGCTGAGCAGGAACACGCCCTGCTCGCCGAACATATTCCAGAACCACCATGGCAAGTTCACCCGCAACGGCCGGCCGTAGAGATCGAGCGCGACCGCGCGCTCCATCTTGACGTCGATCTCGTCGCAAAGCTGCACGAAATCCTTGATGGTGCAGAAATGAATGTTCGGCGTGTCGTACCACGTCGCCGGCAGGTTCTCGGTGCGCGGCATGTGGCCGCCGATCAGAAGCTGCAAGCGCATCCGCCAGAAGCCGAAGTTCGGAAACGACACGATGGCGCGGCGGCCGATCCGCAAGAGGTTTTCCAGCACGACCCTCGGCTGCCGCGTCGCCTGCAAGGTTTGAGACAGGATCACATAGTCGAAGGCGTCGTCGGGGTAATTGATGAGGTCGGTGTCGGCGTCGCCCTGCACCACCGCAAGCCCCTTGGCGACGCAGCGGTTGACGCCCTCGCGCGACAGTTCGATGCCGCGGCCGTCGATCCCGCGGCTTTCCAAGAGTTGCAACAGATCCCCGTCGCCGCAGCCGACGTCGAGCACTTTCGAGCCGGGCGCGACCATTTCGGCGACCAGGAGGTGATCGCCGCGATGGCCCGTGGCCTCGCGTTGGTCGGTCGGACTCAACGGCAGGGCCTGTTGCTGCGCGCTCATGTGTCGCTACTCACAGAGAGGCCGCGTGCCTTTGCCGCCGATTGCAGGAAGGCACGCGAGATGTCGAAAAATTCCGGCACATCGAGCAGGAAGGCGTCATGCCCACGGTCGGTCTCGATTTCGGCAAACGAAACCCGCGCGCTGGAAGCGTTGAGCGCATGCACGAGCGCGCGCGACTCCGCAGTCGGAAACAGCCAGTCGCTGGTGAAGGACACCACGCAGAAGCGGGTCTCGATGCCGCGGAAGGCCTGCGCCAGCACGCCGTTATGATCGGCGGCGATGTCGAAGTAATCCATCGCCCGCGTCAGATAGAGATAGCTGTTGGCGTCGAAGCGCTCGACAAAGGACGAGCCCTGATAGCGCAAATAGCTTTCGACCTGAAAATCGGCATCGAACGAGAACGTCGGCAAGTCGCGATCCTGCATCCGCCGGCCGAATTTGCGATGCAGGGCGGCATCCGACAGATAGGTGATGTGCGCGGCCATGCGTGCGACGCCGAGGCCGCGATGCGGCTGGGTGCCTTTCTCGAAGTAGCGGCCGTTGTGCCATTCGGGATCGGCCATCACGGCCTGACGGCCGAGTTCATGGAAGGCGATGTTCTGCGCCGAATGCCGCGTCGAGCACGCGATCGCCAATGTCGAGAACACCCGTTTCGGGTAGGCCGCGGTCCATTGCAGCGCCTGCATGCCGCCCATCGAGCCGCCGACCACGCAGAACAGCGTCTCGATACCCAGATGATCCAGCAGCATCGCCTGCGCGCGCACCATGTCGGGAATCGTGATGACGGGAAAATCCAGCCCCCACAATTTGCCGGTCGCCGGGTTGATCGAGGCTGGCCCCGTCGATCCCATGCAACCGCCGATCACATTCGAACAGATGATGAAGTAGCGCTCGGTATCCAGCGGACGGCCGGGACCGACCAGCGTCTCCCACCAGCCGGGCTTGCCGGTGACGGGGTGAACATTGGCGACGTGCTGGTCGCCGGTCAGTGCGTGACAGACGAGAATGGCGTTGGAGCGCCCGGCGTTGAGTTCGCCATAGGTCTGATAGGCGATCTGGAACGGCGCAAGGTCGATGCCGCAATCAAGCCGCAGCGGCTGATCTGCGCCAAACCGCACGACCTCCGAACTCGGATGGTCCGCCTCCTGCGACCGCTCCTCGGCGGCGACCGTGGGACTTGGCACGACTTTCACCATCTTGATACCGATCCCCTCAAGGCAGCTCTTAAAACTGCCGCGGAAATCAGGCCATAAAAAATCCGGCCTGAACGAAAGTTCGGCCGGGATCACTCTGTCCCCGGCCTGTTTAGCGAGTTGTTTAACGTGGCTGCAAGCCGGCCGGCTCAAATGACCACGGAACGACATAAAATTAGTCCCTCGCCCCCCAAGCGTCAAGGCGAGGCCATAGTTAATCGGTCCGGGGCCCTCATGGTGAGGAGGCGCCCTTGCGCCGTCTCGAACCATGAGGGAGAACGGGCCCCGCATCCTTCGAGACGCGCTTTCGCGCTCCTCAGGATGAGGAGCTATAATTTCGTCAGGTTTTCGAACATGTCCAAGCCGCCCCCTTCGCCGCCCTCATTGGCCGACCTGCGCCAGGAGATCGATACGATCGATGCGCAGGTGCATAGCCTTTTGATGCAGCGCGGCGACATCATCGATCGGCTGATCCAGGTGAAGCACACCCAGGAGGTGGGCTCGGCCTTCCGGCCGGCGCGCGAGGCCGACATGATGCGCCGCCTGGTGCAGCGTCATCGCGGCATCCTGCCGCTCGACACCGTCGAAAGCATCTGGCGCGTCATCATCTCGACCTTCACTTACGTCCAGGCGCCGTTCTCGGTGCATGCCGACATTTCCGTCGGCGAATCCCTGATGCGGGACTCTGCGCGATTTCATTTCGGTTTCACCGTGCCTTACGTTTCGCATTTCAGCGCGCCGGCCGCGGTCGAAGCGGTTGCCAAATCCAAGGGCGATCTCGCGCTGGTGTCGGCGACGTCCAGCCGCACACCGTGGTGGATTGCGCTCGAAACACATGATGCGCCGAAGATCATCGCGCGGCTGCCCTTCGTCGAGCGCGCCGACCATCCGGCGGCGCTGCCGGTTTTTGTGGTGTCGCGCGTTGCCGACAGCGCCATGGTGACCGAGGTCGAGACGTGGAGCGTGCGCGTCTCCGGCTGGAACGCCGAGACCGCCCGCGCCCTGTCGCCGTTGGCCGACATCGTCGCGGTGCCCGATGCGGCCTTTGACGGCGCGGCACTTCTGGTGTCGGTCGCCGCCGGCAACCTTGAAAAGATCAAGGCGGCGCTGATCGAGGCCGGCGCCTCGGTGCGCTCATCGGCCCTCGTCGGCAGCCACGCAACGCGCTATACGGTCCCGAACGGGCCGGCCAGATAGCCGCCCCCGCCACTTCCGGAGCTAAAAATGTCACGCCCCGTGCCGAATCCCGGCATTCTCGATATTGCGCCCTATACGCCCGGCAAAAGCCCGGTCGCCGAACCGGGCCGCAAGGTGTTCAAGCTGTCGGCCAACGAGACGCCGTTCGGCCCCTCGCCGAAAGCGATCGAGGCTTACAAGAGTGCGGCTGCGCATCTGGAGGACTATCCGGAAGGCACCTCGCGTATCCTGCGCGAAGCGATCGGGCGCGCCTTCGGGCTCGACCCCGACCGCATCATCTGCGGTGCGGGTTCCGATGAAATTCTCAATCTGCTGGCGCACGTCTATCTCGGCCAGGGCGACGAGGCGATTTCGACCACCCACGGCTTTCTGGTTTATCCGATCGCGACCAAAGCGAGCGGCGCCGTCAACGTGATCGCGCCGGAGACCGACTACACGGCCAATGTCGACGCGATCCTCAAGCTTGTGACGCCGCGCACCAAGCTGGTCTGGCTTGCGAACCCGAACAACCCAACCGGCACCTATTTGCCGTTCGACGAGGTGAAGCGCTTGCGCGCAGGTCTGCCGTCGCATGCGCTGCTGGTGCTGGACGCCGCCTATGCGGACTATGTGTCGCGCAACGATTACGAGATGGGCATCGAGCTGGTCGCGACCAGCGAGAACACCGTGATGACCCACACGTTTTCCAAGATTCACGGTCTTGCAGCGCTGCGTGTGGGGTGGATGTTCGGACCGGCTCACATCGTGGACGCGGTGAATCGAATTCGTGGGCCCTTCAACGTGTCCACGCCGGCCATGCTGGCGGCGGTTGCTGCAATCGAGGACACCGCGCATCACCAGATGTCGAAGACGCACACCGAGAAATGGCGCAACTGGCTCACCGAAGAGATCACAAAGCTTGGTCTGAAGGTCACGCCGAGCGTCGCCAATTTCGTGCTGATCCACTTCCCGCTCGAGGGCAAGACGGCGGTGGATGCGGATGCGTTCCTCACCCAACGCGGCCTCGTGCTGCGGGCGCTGAAGAATTACAAGCTCCCGCACGCCCTGCGGCTGACGATCGGCACCGAGGAGGCCAATCGGCTGGTGGTCGACGGCCTGCGCGACTTCATGAGGTCGAAGTGAATACGGGACCAAATTTCGATCGCATCGCGCTGATCGGCTTCGGGCTGATCGGCGGCTCGATCGCGCGCGCCGCGCGCGATCAGGGATTGGCGAAGGAGATCGTCACCACCGCGCGCTCGGCAAAGACCCGCGCACGCGTGATGGAACTCGGCATCGTCGATCGCGTGGTCGAGACGAACACCGAAGCCGTGAGGGATGCCGACCTCGTGATCCTCTGCATCCCCGTCGGCGCCTGCGGCGCAGTCGCGGCCGAGATCGCGCCCCATCTCAAGCCGGGCGCCATCATTTCCGACGTCGGCTCGGTCAAGGCCGCCGTGGCCAAGGACATGGCGCCGCATCTGCCCGCGAGCGTGCACTTCGTACCGGCGCACCCCGTGGCCGGCACCGAAAATTCCGGGCCCGATTCCGGCTTCGCCGAACTCTTCATCAACCGCTGGTGCATCCTCACCCCGCCGGAAGGCACGGACGCGAATGCGGTCGAAAAGCTGCGCGCGTTCTGGGCCGCGATCGGCGCCAAGGTCGAGATCATGACGCCCGAGCATCATGATCTCGTGCTCGCGATCACGAGCCACCTGCCGCATCTGATCGCCTACACCATCGTCGGCACCGCCGATGAGCTCGCGCAGGTGACTTCCTCCGAGGTGATCAAGTTCTCGGCCGGCGGCTTTCGCGATTTCACGCGCATCGCGGCGTCCGATCCGACGATGTGGCGCGACGTGTTTCTCGCCAACAAGGAGGCCGTGCTGGAAATGCTCGGCACCTTCAACGAGGACCTGTCGAAACTCACCCGCGCGATCCGGCGTGGCGACGGCGAAGCGCTGTTCGAACATTTCACCCGCACGCGCGCGATCCGGCGCGGCATCGTCGAGACCGGACAGGATTCGGCGGCGGCCGACTTCGGCCGTCCGCACGAGCAACTGAAGAAGTAGCCGCTCTTAAAACAGCGGCGGGACCTGGCCCACCTTCAAGGGACCGAGATAGACCGCGCCATCGGCAAAGCGCAGCGGGAAGGTGCGCGCCGGTTTGCCTTCCAGCGTGGCCTCCTTGCCGAGTGCATTGATGCCGGCAGCGACGCCAACATTGGCGTTCTGCTTGACCACCCGGCCAAGACCCGGAATGGCCTTGTCGAGCGCACCGAGCAGGTTGGTGACGTCCTGTGACTTCACACCCGGCGCGACACGGTCGAGCGTGGCCTGCGGCACGCCGTCCTCCAGCATTTTCTCGATACCAAGCGCCGGGATAATTTTCTCGAGGCCGGTCACCGTCATCTGCAATTCGCCGCTGAGCTGGCCTTGCGCGTTCAGCCCTAACGTGCCCGCGGCAACCGCGACCAGATCGTCCTGCTGAATCCGCGATTGCACGATTTCGACCTGCCCGCCGCCGGCCTGCAATTCACGAAACCGCTGCGGCCAGGGCTTCGGCGTGAGGTCCTTCAGGCCGACAAGCTTTGCGTGGATGTCCGCGCCGAACGGGCGCGCCAGCACCGGATGAACGTCCTGCGCACTGCCGGATTCGATCCGCAACACGCTTTCGATCACGGGGTCCTTCGGCGTCGAACCTTCCGCCAGGCGACCGTGTAACTCGACATGCTTGGCGCGTGCCACCGGCACCTGCACCGCGCTGTTGTTGACGCGATCAATCGCGACATCGTCGAACACGATCGAGGCGCGTTGCGGAATTGCGGGCAATCCAACCACGCTCGAACGCGCGGCCCTCCAGCTCACCTGCATCGCAGGCGCATTCGACGTTTCGGAAATCGTCGCGGGCGACTTGAATTCCGCGATCAGCAGCTTCGGATCGTAGATTTGCGCAACCGCGAGAATTTCGCCGAGATTGATCGTGACGGGCGCAGGCGCTGCGCCGGCCGTCTGCGAGGTTAGCGTGACGCGCGCGCCGTCGCAGCGAACTTCAAAACGAAACGGATAGCCGGAGATCGATTGCTTGGCGCAATCGTAGCTTCGACCGGATTTTGCTTCCTGCGCGCGCCAGGCGTCGGCTTTCACCTCCGCCTGCGAGACGGCATAGAACCAGAACGCGCTCCATGCCGCGGCGGCAGTCAGGACCAGGATCGGTATCGCGAAAAGCGGCCACCGCGAGCGGCGGCGCGGAGTATCTGAGGGCATTGTCATGGCAGCCATAGACGGACCATTGGCGGCCAATTTTGTCAAATATAAGCAGCCACTTGCCGAGCCGTGAGAAACGAATTTCCACTTCGCTTCACAATAATGTTCTGCTAGCGATTTGCCCCACATGTCCGACGAAGAGCCTTCCAAACCCTCTCACGAAGATCTCTGGGTCTTCGGCTATGGCTCGCTGATGTGGCGGCCGGGATTTGAGTTCCTCGAGCAGGTTCCTGCGCGGCTGATCGGCGAACATCGCGCGCTTTGCGTCTATTCATTCGACCATCGCGGAACGCCGGAGAAGCCTGGCCTCGTGCTCGGCCTGGATCGCGGCGGCGCCTGCCGCGGCATCGCGTTCCGCGTCGCGGCCGCCCATCGCGACAAAGTCGTCGATTATTTGCGCGGCCGGGAGCAGACCACGCATGTCTATCGCGAGGTGATGCGCTCGGTCTGGCTGGAGAACGAACCGCGCGGACGGGTAGCCGCGCTTGCCTACGTCGTCGACCGCGGTCATGTGCAATATGCCGGACGGCTTTCGCTGCATGAACAACTGCGTTACGTGCGGCAAGGCCATGGCCGCTCCGGCAACAACCGCGACTATGTGCTTGAGACCGTGAGATCGATCGAAGCGCAGGGATTTCGCGATCCGCAACTGCATCAGCTTGCGTTGATGCTGCACGACGAAGCGCCGCTTCACCGCTGAGCTGAGATTTTCTATGCCTTGGCGGACGCGGAGTTCGGCACACGGCCGAACAACTGCTCCTGTTCGCGCCGCGTCGTCTCGACGAGCCGAACGGTCGCTTCTTCGATCATGGTGGAAATACGCGTCAGGAATTCGTCGCGAGGCAGGCCGGGCGGCAGCAAGTCGAGGAATTCGACCACCAGCGTGCCGGGATAACGCATGAAGGTCCGGCGCGGCCAGAACAAGCCGGAATTGAGCGCAACCGGCAGGCAGCTCACGCGGCTGCTCGCATAAAGCTGCGCGACGCCGGGCTTGTAGTCCGGCGGGGCGCCGACGGGCCTGCGGGTGCCTTCGGGAAAGATGATCAGCTGACGGCCGTTGCGGACTTCCTCGCTGGCCTGCCGCACCATCTTCAGGAGCGCGCGGCCGCCGGCGCGCCGGTTGACCGAGATCATGCCAGCCTTGATCAGATACCAGCCGAAGAACGGAATCCGCGTCAGCTCACGCTTGAGGATGTAGAGCGGCATATCGAAAAGTTGCAGCAGCGCGAAGGTTTCCCACATCGATTGATGTTTGGAGGCGACGATCAGCGGCCCCTTCGGGATTTTATCGACGCCGCGATATTCGACCTTCACCTTGCAGACGATACGTAACAGCCAGGTGCTTTGCCGCGACCATTGCCTGGCAACCATCAAGATTGCCGTGCGCGGCATCACGAGGGTGGGGATCGCAACGATGAGCCAGCATACGAGCAGCAGATAGAACAGCACGTTGTAGATCAACGAGCGCAGAAAGATGGAAGTCATCGATGTTACCGATCAATTCGCTTGCGCGGTCGCCGGCTGGCGCGGCGTGGCGGGCGGAGTCTCATTGGCCGTCACGTCGAGACCCGCATCCGCCAGGCGCACCCGCACCTCGGCGGCGACGTATTTGACGTACTCCGATAGCACCAGGCGCAACGTTCCACCATTGCTCCACCAGGGTTCCTCGCGCCATTTGTCGCCAACCACTGCGTACTGGATAAGGGTGATATCGGGCATCGCGTGCGACAATTCCACGATTGCCCGCGGCATGTGGTAGTTGGACGTGACCACGATCAGCGACTTGAAGCCCCGCTCGCGCGCCCAGCGCCGCGTTTCGGCGGCGTTGCTCCGCGTGTTGACCGCCGAGCGATCGAGATCGACGCAACAATTCAGCAGCGATTGATTGTCGGACAGCGAGCGCGAAATGTCGCTGGCCCCGCTCGCCGGATGCACGCCGGAAATCAGAAGCCGCCGGCCGTAGCCGTCCGCCAATAGCTCCATCGCATCCGATACACGGGACGCCCCCCCGGTGAGAACAACGATGCCGTCGGCCTTGCGCGGCGGCTTGGCCTCGCTGCCGCGCAACTGCGCCAGAAACCCGACGAAACCGGCCGCGACCCCGACAATGGCGATGGCAAGCAAGCTCGCGATCACAGTCCCCCGCCGCTTCCGCGGCGCGGCGGAAGCCGGGACGTTCGATTGGGTGGCTTGCGGGCTCATGGCAATCAGGCGATCCCCTCTTCAGCCCAATTCTAAGGCATGAGGCCTGGAAACGGGAACCGGTTTTCGCGTCTGGACCGAGATCCCTAGCCTCATTCGATATCGTTAAGGGTAGCAAACAAGGTGCGCCGCGACGCCCACGCCGTGATCGCGGCGATCACGACCGCCTGCACCGCCAGGATCAGGTAGCCGGAGGGGCGCAGCGAAAACGTTCCCAACAGGGCGGCGAACTGGTCCCCAACCGGGGTGCCGGAAAACCAGTTTGCGATCGATTCCGAAAAGCCGAAAACGAGCATGGCGATGCCGCCGCCGATGACGCCGCCCTCGAGGCCGAGCCTGAGAAAATGCCGCAGGAAGCGATTGGCGATGTAGCGGTCGCCGGCGCCGACAAAATGCAGGACTTCCACGATCGGGCGGTTTGCAGCCATCGCGCCGCGGGTGGCAAACGAGACCGAGATGATGGTGGCGACGATCACCAGCGCCAGAATGGCGATGCCTGCGACCACGGTGGCGCCGGTCATCGAGCGCATCCGCTCGATCCAGGCGCGGTGGTCGTCGACGCTTGCGGTCGGCGCGGCCTGCGTCACGCGGCGGCGCAGCGTTTCGAGGTCGACGGTCGATCCTGGCTGGACACGTACGACAAGAACCCGCGGCACCGGAAGGTCGTCGAGCGACAATCCGCTGCCAAGCCATGGCTCCAGCAACTTGGCGGACTCTTCCCGCGAGAACGGCCTGACGTCGACAATGCCGGATTGCGCCCGCACCGCGTCCGCGACGGCCGCCGCATCGCGTTCCAGGTCACGCCCGGGCGCAGGCCGAACCTGGATCGTGATCTCGCTCGCAACCTCCGACTGCCATTCGGCCGCTGAAGCACCGACGAGCAATACCGTGCCGGTCGTGATCGAGGCGAGGAAGGTCATGATCGCGACGACCGCCACCAGCGCGCTGCCAGCGATCGAGCCACGCGGCACGACCGGCGACATGTTGCGCGCCTGCGCCGGGACCTGCGGACGCTCGCGTCCGAGATCGACCAGCGGGCCCAGATGTTGATCGGTCCTACTCATAGATATGCAGCCGTCCCTGATGCAGCACGAGCCGCCGGGCTTCGTACTGATCCATCAGGTTCATATCATGGGTCGCGATCACGACCGCAGTCCCGGACTTGTTCAATTCGATGAACAGCCGCAGCAAGCGCCGCCCGAGCGTCGGATCGACGTTGCCGGTCGGCTCGTCGGCCAGCAGCAAGTGTGGCCGCGAGATGACCGCGCGTGCGATCGCCGCCCGCTGTTTTTCGCCGCCCGACAAAATGGGCGGCAGCGCGTCCATGCGCTCGCCGAGACCGACCCATTTCAGGAGATCGATCACTTCCTTGCGGTAGCTCGATTCGTCCCGACCGATCACGCGGAACGGCAACGCGACGTTTTCGTACGTCGTCATGTGATCGAGCAGACGGAAATCCTGCAAAACGATGCCGATTCGTTTGCGCAGGTCCGCGATCTGATCCTTGCTGAGCAGCGAGACGTCGTGGCCGAACAGGTTGACCAGGCCGCGGGTCGGCCGCAGCGACAGGAACAACAGCTTCAACAGCGAGGTCTTGCCGGCGCCGGAGGGGCCGGTGAGGAACTGGAAGGAGTGGGCGGGAATCAGGAAACTGAGGTCGCGCAGAATCTCCGGGCCAAGCCCGTAGCGCAATCCGACATTTTCGAACCGAACCAAGTTCAGCTCCGTTCGATGAAGGGCGCGACCGGAAACCCAAAACCGGCTGTCTCAGCCCGATAGGCTTTGCTTGCCGCCGGGAACCATAGAAAGCGTTTTGCTTCGTTTATGGTTTCCGATTCGTTAACGGTCGCCTTGTAGCATCCTGGGGCCCCGCTTCCGAAGTCAATTGCCGTCGGGTACGGCCACGAATCTCGGAAAAGCGCGGGCAACCGGTGACCCCGGCCAGCGTCCTTGCGGAGAGCGGCTCCATGCAGATCGTTTGCCCCCATTGTTCGACCTCCTACGGCATCAGTCCGGCTGCGCTCGGCGAGGCCGGCCGCAACGTGCGCTGCTCCCGTTGCAAGGAAGTCTGGCTGGCCCGGCCCGAAGACGCCGTCGAATTCGCTGAAGCCATGGCGGGAGCGGACGGGGCGGGACACGACGAAGCCGCCGAATGGAACAGCTATCAGCAGGGCAATGTGGAAAGTGACACCCCGCATGTCGACAGTCCCTCGATCGCCTGGCAGGGCTCGGCCGAGGATCAGGGCTTGGCCGGCTGGTCAACTGACACGCGGAACGATCTTGATGGCGCGCCGTCCGGGCGCCTGTCGTGGCTTGGCAAGCTCATGCCGGCCAAAACCCTCGGCCGCATGCCGCGTCTCAAGGCGCCCGTCAGCCTTACCACCACCTGCGCGGCGATGGGGGCGCTGGTGCTCGCAACCCTGATCTGGCGCGCCGAGCTGGTGCGGCTGCTGCCGCAGACGGCAGGCTTCTATAAATTGGTCGGCCTCGACGTCAATTTGCGCGGGCTCAAGTTCAAGGACGTCAGGGTGTCTTCCGAAATGGTCGAGGGCAAGCAGGTATTGGTGATCGAGGGCTCGATCACCGGCGAATCGAACAAGCCGGTCGAAATTCCGCGATTGCGCTTCAGCGTGCGCGACGCGCAAGGCGCCGAAATCTACGCCTGGAATGCCGTGCTCGAGCAATCCGTCCTGCGGCCGGGCGAGCGGGCGCAATTCAAGTCGCGCCTGGCCTCGCCGCCGCCGGAAGGCCGCAACATCGACGTACGCTTCTTCAACAAGCGGGACCTCATCGGCGGCCACGCCTGAGTTGAGCGCTTCAATCGCATTCGCAAGTTCAAGGGATGACTATGTCACGCGTGCTGATCGTCGATGATGAGGAATCGATGCGCCTGCTGGTCGCACGCGCGGTCGCAATGGACGGCCACGAGACCACCACCGCCGCCGACGGCGCCGAGGCGCTCGATATCCTGAGCAGCCCCGCTTTCTCATTCGATCTCTTGCTGACCGACATCCAGATGCCGGTGATGGACGGCATTGCGCTGGCGCTGACGGCCGCGCGCGATTTTCCGCAACTGACCATCCTGCTCATGACCGGGTTTGCCGATCAGCGCGAGCGCGCCTCCGGCCTCAACGCCATCGCGCACGATGTCATCAGCAAGCCGTTTTCGGTCGCCGATATCCGAACTGCGGTCGCGGATGCGCTGGCCTCGCGGAAAGTGAACTAGCTCAGGACCTCAGTAGTCCTTGAGCAGACGCTCGAGGTAATCGAGCTCGATCTGCGGACGCTGCGGGTCGGCGAGACGCCGGCGAAGCTCTTCGAGAATCCGGCGGACCCGCTGCACATCGATCTCGCCGGGGATCTTCACCGTCAGATCGTCGCCGAAATCCTTGCCGTGCAAGGGCCGCCCCAGCGGATCGCTCTGGCTGCCGTCGCCCTGCTGACGGCCGGCCCGCTGGCCGGGCCCAGTGCCCTGACCATCGCCGTCTTGCTGTTGCATCGCGTCGGCAAGATTCTTGGCCCCCTTGCGCAAGGCATCTAGCGCCTTGCCTTGCGAATCGACGGCGCCGTCGGCATTGCCCTCGCCGAGCTTGCCGCCGGCATCGCCCATCGCGTTGTCGGCTGCGCCCAGACCATCCTCGTCGCCGTCACCGTCGCCGTCCTGCCCCGGCTGCTGACCTTGCTGGCCTTGCTGTCCCTGCTGCCCGCGCTGGCCCGGTCCCATGCCGCGCTTGGCCAATTCTTCCTGCAATTTCTTCAGCCGGTCGCGCAGCCCCTGCTGATCCTGCTGCAGGTCGCCCATCGCCTGATCGCCCTGCTGCTTGTTGCCGCGCTGGCGGTCGCGCCGCGAATCCTGGCCCTGCTTGAATGTCTTGTCGCGCAGTTGCTGCTGCTTGCGGATCATGTCGCCGAGTTCGTTCAGCGCCTGCTCCATGTCATCGCCGGACTGGCCTGGCTGGGCGAGTTGCAGGCCCTCCAGCATCTGCTGGAGCTGGTCCAGCAATTGCTGCGCGGCAGCCTTGTCGCCGGAGCGCGACAGCCGCTCCAGACGGTCGATCATGTTGTTGAGGTCCTGCTGCCGCATGACCCTGGCGTTGGGATCGAGCGGCCGGGCCAAAGCTTGCGGATTGTTACGCAACTGCTCGGCGAGCTGGCGCAGGAAGTTATCCAGCGCCGCGCGCAGGTCCTGGGTGAGCTTTCTGATTTCCTCGTCGCTGGCGCCGCGCTCGAGCGCCTCCTTGAGCGCGTCCTGCGCCGCACGAAGCGCCTTGTCCACGTCGGTGATGTTGCCATCCTCGATCGTGACGGCGAGCGCCCACAGGCTCGCCACGACGCCGCGCAAGGCATCGTCGGAGTGGGCCATTTCGAGTTCCCGCGCCGCGCTGCGCAGGCCGAGATACTGCCCCGTCTGTTCCGCCATGAACAATTCCGGGGCGATCAACAGCGCTTCCAGCGCATCCACGACCTGTGGACGCTGCTCGGCGTTAAGCGCAAGCGTGCGACGTTGCTCGATTAGCGCGCGCGCCAGCGGCTTGGTGAAGAGACGCTCCGGCAGGCGCATGTCGAACGGTTGGCTGCGTCCCTCGTTGCCGGCCTGGTCCTTGGCCGTCAGCGTGAGCGTGACGTCGGCGCCGGCATAGGGATCCTCGCTCAAGTCCTTGACCGTCTGACCGACGCCGTTGCGGGTGCGGACGTTCGGCAATACCAGCGAGAATTGCGGCGGATCGAACAGCGGTCGCACCTCCGGCCCGTCGGTCGGCTTGGCGCGGGCGGCAAATTGCGCGTGCGCTTCGGTGACGCCGTAATCGTCCTCGATCTTGTAGGACAGTTGCAGCGAACCGCGCGCCTGGCGTTCCGGATCCTTGGCGAGCGCAATGGTCGGCGGGCGATCCGGCAAAGCGCTGAAGCGCCACTGCGGCTGGCTCGACGGCGCGCGCACATGAGCCGTGCCGTCACCGGCGATGGTGAAATGCTTTTCGTTTGTGCCCTTGGGCGCCTGCTCGGCCGGTGCGATCTCGGTGATGCCACCGCCGACGACGACGTCGAGCGCACCGCCGCTGGAGCGCACGATCAGCGTGCTGCCGGCCGGCACGGTCAGCGGGCCCGCTGGCGGAAGCGCGGCCTCCTTGTTCGCGGCCGACAGGATGACCGGCGGACGCCCGGTATAAACCGGCGGCGTCACCCAGGCATCGACCCTGACATTGTCAGCCGCAAACACGCCGTTCCAGTCGAAGGCGGCGGCGACGCGAATCCTTCTTTCGTCGCCGGCCGCGATATAGGTCGCAACCATCAGCACGACGATCAGCGCGCGAATCGCCCAGGGGTCGTGGATCGCAAGCCGCGGCGCGGGCAATCCGGCGCGGATGCGCTTGATCGAAGCCAGCGTTCGCTCGCGCTGCTCCTGCCACAGCGCCACCGCGACCGCGTCCTGCGTGGTCAGCGTGTCGGTGAGCGTCGTTGCCGGGCGATGGCGGACGCCGGTGCCGCGGTCGAGCCGCGTCAGCGCATCCTGACGGGTTGGCCAGCGGAAGCGGAACAAGGGGGATAGCGCGCCGAGCGCCAGCAGCACAAAGAGACCGAGCCCGATGGCGCGGGCAATGAAAGGCAGTACCAGCCACAGCCCAGCCCAGGACAGCACCAGAAACAGTCCGACGACGGTCAGAAATCGCGCCAGGTGCGGCCAGCTTCGCTCCCAGGCGATTGCAAATTCGGCACGCCGCAAGGCCTGCGCGAGCTTGAGCCGCGAAACCATATCAGCGCTGCGTTCCGGCTCCGGCGAAACGGGGGTGGGTCCGCTCAATCATCTCTCCAAGTTGCCCGGCAACTAGAGCCTAACACAACGGCGGCCGTGAGGCACCCACGCCGGGCCAGTATCCCACACCCGGAATTACGCATAACACGAAGGCGTGAGGCTGCCTTAACGTTGGGCTCGTGCTGCTCATTGGGGTTCCAGCACCAA
Source organism: uncultured Alphaproteobacteria bacterium (assembly GCA_963788885.1). Lineage (GTDB taxonomy): Bacteria > Pseudomonadota > Alphaproteobacteria > Rhizobiales > Xanthobacteraceae > Bradyrhizobium. The sequence continues at coordinate 116,938 of CAWBIR010000010.1, forward strand.
AAATCGATCAGGGAGAAAGCGACATCATGGACATCGGATTCATTGGCCTGGGCAACATGGGCTTTCCCATGGCGCGTCGACTGATCGAGGCCAAACATCAGCTCTTTGCGTTTGATCAGCGCAAGGAAGTCTTGGATAAACTCGTCGCGCTGGGCGCCAAGGCGATGTCTTCGCCCAGGGATGTCGCCGATCACGCCGAAACGGTGATGGCGAGCCTGCCCTCGCTTCAGGCATCGTTTGATGTCGCAACCGGCAAGGACGGCGTGATCGAAGGCAAGCGCGTCAAGCGTTTCGTCGATCTGTCGACCGTCGGCTCGCAGATGGCGGTGCGCATTCACGACATTCTCGCCAGGCGCGAGCTGATTCAGATCGATTGCCCGGTTTCCGGCGGCGTCGGCGGCGCCGAAAAGGGAACGCTGGCGGTGATGGTGTCGGGCCCGCGCGCCGAGTTTGAGGTGATCAAGCCCGCGCTGGAGGTGATCGGCAAGGTGTTCTTCATCGGCGAGAAGCCGGGCTCCGCGCAGACCATGAAACTCGCCAACAACTTCCTGTCGGGAACGGCCATTGTGGCGACGTCGGAAGCGGTCGTGATGGGCGTGAAGGCCGGGCTTGATCCCACGATCATGATCGACGTGATCAATTCAGGCTCGGGCCTGAACACGGCAAGCCGCGACAAGTTTCCGCGCTCGATCCTGCCACGCAGCTTCGATTTCGGATTTGCCACCGGATTGATGGTCAAGGACATCCGACTGGCGCTGGAAGAGATGAAGTCGCTCGGGCTGTCGATGGAAGTCGCCGAAGCCGTCGGGCGGCTCTGGGAAGTCGTGATCCGCGAAAACGGCGCCGACTCCGACTTCACGTCGGCAATCAAGCCGATCGAAAAGAAAGCCGGTGTCGTGGTCGGCGGTACCAAGGGCGGGCTTAGTGGAAAATAGCTTTCTTACCTTCTCCCCTCGCGGGAGAAGGTACGGAAGAGCGATCACAGCCAAGGCGCCTGCCGATCCATCGCAATCAAATCGTCGGCTTCGACGCGCGGGCGGACGACAGCATACTGATCGTCCTTGACCAGCACTTCGGGCACCAGCGCACGCGTGTTGTAGGTGCCGGACTGCACCGCGCCATAGGCACCCGCGGTCATGATGGCCACCAGATCTCCTGCCTTCACCTCCGGCATACTGCGTCCCAGCGCGAGATAGTCGCCGCTTTCGCAGACCGGTCCGACCACGTCGACGGTGACGTCGGGCGCACCTTGAGGAGCCGCGCGCACCGGCAGGATGTCGTGATACGCTTCATACAAGGTCGGGCGGATCAGATCGTTCATCGCCGCATCGATGATGACGAACTTCTTGGCCTCGCCTTGCTTCACATAGATCACGCGCGCGACCAGAATTCCGGCATTGCCGACGATCATCCGGCCGGGCTCGAACAACAGCGTGCAGCCGAGATTGTGCGTCACGCGCTTGACCATCGCGGCATAGGCCGACGGCAACGGCGGCGCTGCGCGGTCCATATGATAGGGAATGCCAAGGCCACCGCCGAAATCGACATGCGAGATGGTGTGGCCGTCCGCGCGCAGGGTCTGCACGAAGTCAGCGAGCAGGCGAAAGGCGGCCTCTAACGGTTCGAGATCGGTGATCTGGCTGCCGATATGCATGTCGACGCCGGCCACGCGAATGCCCGGCAGCTTCGCCGCGCGCGCGTAGACCGCACGCGCCTGCGTCAGCGGAATGCCGAACTTGTTCTCGGACTTGCCGGTCGAAATTTTCGCATGCGAGCCGGAATCGACGTCCGGATTGACGCGAACCGAAATCCGCGCCGTCTTGCCCTGCTCGCTCGCCAAACGCGACAGCAATTCCAGTTCGGGCTCGGACTCGACGTTGATGCAGAGGATGTCGGCGGCGAGCGCGGCGCGCAATTCAGCCTCGGTCTTGCCGACCCCGGAGAACACGATCCGCTCGGGCGGAATGCCGGCTGCGAGCGCGCGCTTGAGTTCGCCGCCGGAGACGACATCGGCGCCGGCCCCCAACTTCGCCAGCGTGCGCAGCACCGACTGGTTGGAATTCGCCTTCATGGCGTAGCAAACAAGCGCCTTCTCGCCGGCAAAGGCATCGCTAAACACCCGATAGTGACGTTCCAGCGTCGCCGTCGAATAGCAATAGAACGGCGTGCCCACCGCATCGGCGAGTTCCACAAGACTAACCGCCTCGGCGTGCAGCACGCCGTTGCGATAATCAAAGTGATTCATGGGTCAGAACCGAAAAAACGCTAGCTACTTGCTGTCGAGAAGCGGGTCGAGGACGAATGGCCGTTTCGGACCTTTGCCGGCGACCGGCAACTGGTCGCTGCCATAACTCGGATTGAACAGGTTCGCCTTGCTCGCTTCGGTTGTCGCCGTGGGATCGGGCTGCACGGCGTTGGCGGTCGCGCCCGGCTGCCCCGAGGCAGTCGGCGGCAAATCGAGCGGCCCCTTGCGGCCGCAACCGGAAAGCGCCAGCGCAGCGGTCCCCAATAGAATGAGGGCCCATCGTCGATAGGTTCGGCTGGTGTCGCGAGTCACGTCAAAGTCCCCAATGCGGGCCGCACCATACAAAGATTGATCCGTTCTGACCACACCGGGCGGCCTTCAATTTTAGCGAAAGGAAGCGCGGCTCAGCCCTACTTTCGCTCTTTTTCCAGCCGCTTCAGCCAGGCTTTGGCCTGTGTCGCCACATTCTTCGGCGCGGTTCCGCCAAAACTCGTCCGGCTTTTCACCGATGCCTCGACCGACAACACCGACAGCGCATCCCTGGTAATCTTCGGCTCGATCGCCTGCATCGCCTTCAACGGCAATTCATGCAGGGCAACGCCGTCGCTTGCCGCCTTCGCCACGATTCGCCCGGTGACGTGGTGAGCGTCGCGGAACGGCATTTTCAGCGTCCGCACCAGCCAGTCCGCGAGATCGGTGGCGGTGGCGTAGCCATCGCCGGCAGCAAGCCTCATGCGGGCCTCATCGGGCACAATGTCCAGCACCATGCCGGTCATCGCCCGAATCGCCAGCGACAGCGCGCCGAACGCTTCCATCGCGCCCTGCTTGTCTTCCTGCATGTCCTTTTGATAGGCGAGCGGCAGGCCCTTCATCACGATCAACAGGCCGTTGAGCGCGCCGATCACCCGGCCGGTTTTGGCGCGCACCAGTTCCGCCGCGTCGGGATTGCGCTTCTGCGGCATGATCGAGGAGCCGGTGGTGAACTTGTCGGAGAGCCGCACCAGCCCCACCAGCGGCGAGGTCCAGATCACGATTTCCTCGGCAAAGCGTGACAGATGGACGGCGCAGATAGACGCCGCCGACAGCGTCTCGATCACGAAATCGCGGTCGGACACGGCATCGAGCGAATTGGCCATCGGCCGGTCGAAGCCGAGCGCCTTGGCTGTCGCCGCGCGGTCGATCGGAAACGAGGTGCCGGCGAGCGCAGCCGCTCCCAGCGGCGATTCGTTGAGGCGCTTGCGCGCGTCCGCAAACCGGCCGCGATCGCGCGATGCCATCTCGACATAGGCAAGCAAATGGTGCCCGAAGGTGACGGGCTGCGCGGTTTGCAGATGGGTGAAGCCCGGCATCACGGTTGCGGCATGTTCCAGCGCACGCTGTGCCAACGCCTGTTGAAACAGGCTCAGCGCGTGATCGGTCTCGTCGATGGTGTCGCGGACGAACAGCCGAAAATCGGTTGCCACCTGGTCGTTGCGCGAACGCGCGGTGTGCAGCCGCCCCGCGGCGGGCCCAATCAGTTCGCTGAGCCTGCTCTCGACGTTCATATGGATATCTTCGAGCGCGCGCTTGAAATCGAACGATCCCTTGCCGATTTCTGACAAAATCGTGTCTAGACCCCTCGCGATGTTTTTTGCATCGTTTGCGGTGATAATGCCTTGCGCCGACAGCATGGCGGCATGGGCCTTGGACGCGGCGATGTCCTGGGCATAAAGGTGCCGGTCGACGTCGATGGAGACGTTGATTTCCTCCATGATCGCGTCAGGACGCTCGGTAAACCGGCCGCCCCACATCTTGTTGCTCATGACCCTCTGCTCATTTTCGCTGCTGCGTTCGCCACGCCACTGGCGTAACGAAAGCCTCAAATAGCCGTATCTGAACCTGAATGACAAACGATATGCCCGAAAGCCCCTCGCCTGCCCCCGCCCCACTGCGCCGCATTCCCTATGTGATCGGGGCGGTCATGATCGGCGCGGTGATCGGATTTGCCGGGGTATACGGGTTTGGCGGGCTCAAGCGCAACGCATCAGGCGATTCCGCCTGCGCGGGCGCGGTTAACCTTGCGCGCAAGATCTCCCCGCTCGCCCATGGCGAGGTGGCCGCGCTGACCATGGCGACCGCCCCGCTGAAGCTGCCCGACCTCACTTTCGACGACGCCGACGGCAAGCCGAAGAAGCTGTCCGACTGGCGCGGGAAGACGGTGCTCGTGAACCTCTGGGCAACCTGGTGCGTGCCCTGCCGCAAGGAAATGCCGGCTTTGGATCGCCTGCAGACCAAGCTCGGGGGCAAGGATTTCGAGGTAGTGGCGATCAATATCGACACCCGCGACCCCGAAAAGCCGAAAAACTTCCTGAGAGAGGCCAAGCTGACTGCGCTCGGCTATTTTAACGACGAGAAAGCCAAGGCTTTTCAGGATCTTAAGGCAGTGGGCCGGGCACTCGGCATGCCCACGTCAGTACTGGTCGACGCTCAGGGCTGCGAGATCGCGACCATTGCCGGCCCTGCCGAATGGGACAGCGAGGACGCGGTCAAGCTGATCACGGCGGCCGCTGGAACGGGCTCCTGACGGAAGCCCGCGGCCTAGTGGAGTGGATTTGACATTCGCTCCCCGCCTAGCCGCAAGCTCGGAAAGCGAATGTTAAATCCCAAACTCCACTAGAAACCCATATTTGCTAGTGGTCCTTTGATTCTAACATTTGCAAAAGTGACCGCTGAGACGGGGTGCGAATGTCAGAATCGGACCACTAGGGTGCGGGACGACGCCTTACTTCTCGTCGGCGATGGTGTTGCGCAACAGACCGATCCGGTCGATCTCGACCTCGACCACGTCGCCCGGCTTCATCCACAGCGGCGGGGTGCGGCGCGAGCCGACGCCACCCGGCGTGCCCGTCACAATCACGTCGCCCGGCTCGAGCCGGGTAAACTCCGAGCAATATTCGATCTGGCGCGGGATATCGAAGATCATCTCGCGGATGGTCGTGTCCTGAACGACCTCTCCGTTGAGACGCGTCTGCAACCGCAAGGGACCGAGATCGCCGGCCTCGTCGGGCGTGACCATCCAGGGACCGAACGCGCCGGTGTTCGGAAAATTCTTGCCCGGCGTGAACTGATGGGTGTGGCGCTGGTAGTTGCGGACGCTGCCTTCGTTGTAGCAGGCATATCCTGCGATATGGCTCCAGCTATCTTTCTTTGAAATGTAGCGGCCCGGCTTGCCGATGATGAGCGCCAGCTCGCCCTCATAGTCGAGATCGCTCGAGACCTTGGGCCGGATGATGTCGGTGAGGTGCCCGGTCTGGCTGTTGGCGAAACGGCCGAACACGGTCGGATGTTCGACCTCGGTGCGGCCGGTCTCCTTGCGGTGGTTTTCGTAGTTCAGGCCGATGCAGAGGATCTTGTCGGGGTTCGGGACCACCGGCAGCCAGGCGATGGCGGTGAGCGGATGCCGCGCGGCTTTGCCGGCGGCGTTCGCGGCCTCAGCCAGCGCGCCCGCGGCAATCGCGGATTTCAGATCCGGAAAGCGATCGCGCAAGGCAGCGCCGATATCGACCACGTCATTGCCGTCGATGAGGCCCCAGCTGGTGGCGCCGTTGATCTTGAAACTTGCGAATTTCATGAGATGTCCCTGGGAATAGCGTGAGGCTAGTGGAGTGGATTTGACATTCGCTCCCCGCTAACCGGGAATGCACAAAGCGAATGTCAAATCCAAAACTCCACTAGAAACTTATATTCACTAGTGGTCCTTTGATTCTAACATTTGCAAAAGTGCCAACTTCACCGGGTTGCAAATGTTAGAACCGGACCACTAGCTTCTCGCTATCGCATGCAGCGACAACGGGCAATGCCGCGACGGCCCTGGAATCCGCGCAGCAGGTCAGCGCTTTCAGCGCTCCGGCGTCAGGGTTGAGGCCGTCAGGCCGCGATGTTGAGATTGCCGCCGATGCCGGGACCGACATTGGCGAGAGAGGGCGATCCGGCGCCCAGCAGGGTCAGGACCGAGTTTTTTTCGGAGTCCAGGTTCGATTTCAGCACGGAGGTCGCGATCTGCTGCTGGGTATTTCCCGCCTGCATCGCGATCAAGCTCATGGCCAGACTTGCTACGTCCATACGCGTAACCCCCGTCGCCGGCGAAACTATCCGGCAGGCGTTAACAAATGCTGGAGATTCAGCGGAGATTTACCGTGTCGGGACCGGTTTGTCGCCGCGGTAGTCGTAGAACCCGCGCTGGGTCTTGCGCCCGAGCCAGCCGGCTTCGACATATTTCACGAGCAGCGGGCACGGACGGTACTTGGAATCGGCGAGCCCCTCATGCAGCACCTGCATGATCGACAGACAGGTATCGAGGCCGATGAAATCGGCAAGCTCGAGCGGGCCCATAGGATGATGGGCGCCCAGCTTCATCGCCGCATCGATCGCTTCGACATTTCCGACGCCTTCGTAAAGCGTATAGATCGCCTCGTTGATCATCGGCAGCAAAATGCGGTTGACGATGAAGGCCGGGAAATCTTCCGACACCGCGATGTGCTTGCCAAGCTTGGTGACGTATTCCTTGGCGGTGTCGAAGGTCGTGTCGTCGGTGGCGATGCCACGGATCAGTTCGACCAATTCCATCAGCGGCACCGGATTCATGAAATGAATGCCGATGAAGCGCTCGGGCCGGTCGGTCGAAGCCGCCAGCCGCGTGATCGAAATCGATGAGGTGTTGGAGGCGACGATCGCGGTCGGCTTCAACAGCGCGCAGACTTCGTGAAAGATCTTGCGCTTGACGTCTTCCTTTTCGACCGCGCTCTCGATCACCATGTCGCAATCGGCAAGACCTTCCATGGACTCGGCGATCGTGATCCGCTCCAGCGCCTGCTTGCGGGCATCGTCGGTGATGGCTTTCTTGGCGACCTGGCGCGACAGGTTGCCGTTGATGGTGGCCATGCCCGACTTCAGGCGGTCGGCTGAGACGTCATTCATCACCACGTCGAAGCCGGCCAAAGCCGAGACGTGAGCGATGCCATTGCCCATCTGGCCCGAACCGATCACGCCGATTTTCTTTATCATGACCGCCATCCCGCCATATCAACCAAACGACGCGCCCACTAGTGCCCGCTTTCCGAAGTTCGCGCTCAATCTCAGCACCCACCTTTCACGAACTTCGGACAGCTATGGGCACTAGCAACTTATTTAATCTAGTACCGCTTTATCGATCTGAAGTCCCTAAACAAACTTGCCGCTTGCGGTGTAGGGACTTCAGATCGGCAGTACTAGCCTTCGCATCTATTTACCGATCGCCTCGGTCAATTCCGGAACCACCTGATACAAATCCGCGACCAGGCCATAATCGGCAACCTGGAAGATCGGCGCATCCTCGTCCTTGTTGATCGCCACGATGACCTTGGAATCCTTCATGCCGGCGAGATGCTGGATCGCCCCGGAAATGCCGATCGCGACATAAAGCTCCGGCGCCACCACCTTGCCGGTCTGGCCGACCTGCCAGTCGTTCGGCGCGTAGCCGGCATCGACCGCGGCACGCGAGGCGCCGACGGCGGCACCAAGTTTGTCGGCCAGCGGCTCGATATATTTGGCGAAGTTCTCGCGGCTCTGCATCGCACGGCCACCCGAAACGACGATCTTGGCCGAGGTCAGTTCGGGACGATCGCTCTTGGCGACCTCCTCGCCGACAAAGCTGGAAAGACCGGGATCGGCGGCAGCCGCCGCATTCTCGACCGCCGCGCTGCCGCCATCGCCGGTGGCCGCAAAGGTCGAGGTCCGCACCGTGATGACCTTCTTGGCGTCCTTTGACTTGACGGTCTGAATGGCGTTGCCGGCATAGATCGGCCGCTCGAAGGTGTCGGGCGATACCACCTTGATGATTTCCGAGACCTGCATCACGTCGAGCAGGGCCGCGACGCGCGGCATCACGTTCTTGAAGCGCGAGGTCGCAGGCGCAACGAAGGCATCGTAGTTTCCGGCCAATGAGACGATCAGCGCCGCCAGAGGCTCGGCCAGATCGTGCGCATAGGCCGCATTGTCGGCGAGCAGCACTTTCTTTACGCCGGAAAGCTTGGCTGCCGCGTCGGCGGCCGCCTTGGCGTTTTCGCCAGCGACCAGCACATGTACCTCGCCACCGAGTGCGGTGGCCGCTGTCAGCGTCTTGCTGGTGGCATCCTTGATCGATGCGTTGTCGTGTTCGGCGATCAGAAGCGTGGTCATTAAAGCACCCCCGCTTCGGTCTTGAGCTTCGACACCAGTTCAGCGACGTCCTTGACCTTGACGCCGCCCTTGCGGCCCGGCGGTTCGGACGTCTTGACGATCTCAAGGCGCGGCGTGAGATCGACGCCATAATCCGACGCGACCTTGTCGGCGATCGGCTTCTTCTTGGCCTTCATGATGTTCGGCAGGCTCGCATAACGCGGCTCGTTCAGCCGCAGGTCGGTGGTAACGATCGCCGGGCCCTTGAGTTTCACGGTCTGCAATCCGCCGTCGACCTCGCGCGTCACCTTGAAGTCGGAACCGTCGACCTCGAGCTTGGAGGCAAACGTCGCCTGCGACCATCCGAGCAAGGCCGCCAGCATCTGTCCGGTCTGGTTTGAATCGTCGTCGATCGCCTGCTTGCCGAGGATGACGAGCCCCGGCTTCTCCTCGTCAGTCACCGCCTTGAGGATCTTGGCGACTGCCAGCGGTTCGACATTGCCTTCGGCCTTGACCAGGATGCCACGGTCGGCGCCCATGGCGAGACCGGTCCGGATGGTTTCCGCCGCCTGGGCCGGCCCGATCGATACCACCACCACTTCGGTCGCCTTGCCGGCCTCTCTCAGGCGCAGGGCTTCTTCCACGGCGATTTCGTCGAACGGATTCATCGACATCTTCACGTTGGCCAGCTCGACGCCGGTTCCATCGCTCTTGACGCGGACTTTGACGTTGTAATCGACCACCCGCTTGACCGCTACCAAGACCTTCATCGACCCTCTTTCGCGCGAACACGACAGTAGTTGGCTAGGCCGCGGAACCTAAAGCGCCCGCCCACCCCGGTCAACGCTAGTGGAGTGGATTTGACATTCGCTACCCACCTGGCCGCGGGTTGCGAAGGTTAGAATCGGACCACTAGTGCCCACTTTCCGAAGTTCGTGCTCCATTGCAGCGCCCACCGTCACGAACTTCGGAAAGTCATGGGCACTAGCAAACTTATTGAATTTAGTACCGCTTTGTCGATCTGAAGTCCCTGATCGAACTTGCCGCTTGCGGTGCAGGGACTTCAGATCGGCGGTACTAGGGCCCAAAATTGCCCTTTCAAGTCAGCGATTCTGGCCGGGCACCCACAACACGTCACCCGCGCCATTCTGATTAGCTGTGCGGCTGGCAATAAACAGGAAATCCGACAGCCGGTTCATGTACTGGATGGCGGCCTCGCCTACGGGTTCGTCCGGCTGGGCCGCCAGCTCCACCATGATCCGCTCCGCTCTGCGGCACACGGTACGCGCCAGGTGCAGATGGGCAGCCCCGGGCGTGCCGCCCGGCAGCACGAACGAGTTCAGGGGTTGAAGGTCCGCGTTGAGCCGGTCGATGTCGCGTTCGAGGCGCTCGACCTGGCTCGACAGCACGCGCAGGCGTTCGGCTTTGCCTTCGCGCTGGGGCACCGCGAGGTCGGCCCCGAGATCGAACAGATCGTTCTGGACGAGCCCGAGCATCGCATCGAGTTCCGGCGCAGCCTTCAGATGCAGCCGCGCAACGCCGATCGCCGCATTGGTCTCGTCCACGGTTCCATAGGATGCGATACGCAGGTCGTATTTCGGACGCCGTTCGCCGCTGCCAAGCGCGGTGGTGCCGTCATCGCCGGTGCGTGTATAGATACGATTGAGGACGACCATGCCTTGTCTCCTTTAGCGATGACTACCCATCGCCCACACCGTGACCATGATGACCACGATCGCAACGAACTGAAGCGCCACCCGCCACCGCATCAATTGCTGCGAGCAATTCGGCGATCCGCCGCGCATCATGTTGATGAGACCGAACAGCAGCACCAACGCGACCGCGCCCACCGCGAGGGGGACAATGAACGTACTGAGGAACGAAGCCATTTTCCCTACATAACACCGCGGTTGCCGATCCGCTATTGCAAGAGCGATCTGGCTTTTGACGGAATAATATCAGAAGCTGGCTCGATTCTTGGTGCCGAGGACAGCCGTGCGGCAGATTCGCTACATCTTCCATGTCTGCATCGACGCTTTCTATACGTTTCTGGCCGACGACGGCTGGGCGATTGCGAGCCACATCGCGCTCTCGACCTTGATGGCGCTGTTTCCGTTTCTGATCGTGCTGACCTCGCTCGCCGGTTTCTTCGGCTCCAAGGAACTCGCCGATCAGGCTGCGGGCCTTCTGCTCCAGGTCTGGCCGAAACAAGTGACCGACTCGCTATCGGGTGAAATCCACGATGTCCTGACCACCACGCGAGGCGATATCCTGACCATCGGTGCGGTGCTGGCGGTGTACTTCGCCTCCAACGGCGTCGAGGCGCTTCGCGTCGCACTCAACCGCGCCTATGCGGTGATCGAGCCGCGCCGATGGTACTGGCTGCGGCTGGAGTCGATCGGATACACGCTGGTCGCCGCCGTCACCTCGCTCGCGATGGCGTTCCTGATCGTGCTCGGACCGCTAATGCTGGAGGCCGCCCGGCGCCATATTCCGCTGATTGTCGAGAGCAACGAGAATCTTCTCAACATCGCGCGCTACAGCGTCACGATCCTGGCTATGATCGTTGCCCTGTTCGTTCTCCATGCCTGGCTTCCCGCAGGCCGCAGGGGCTTTTTGCAGATCCTGCCCGGCATCGTCTTCACCCTGCTGGCCTCGATGATATCGGGCACGGTATTCGGAGAGTATCTGGCGCGTTTCGCCAACAACTACGTCACGATGTATGCCGGACTTGCATCGGTCGTCATCGCGCTGGTGTTTCTTTATTTCCTCGCCGCGATTTTCGTCTATGGCGGGGAGCTGAATGCAGCGATCATCAAGTCGCGCCTGCCGCGCGGCGTGACGCTTCAAGCAGCGCAGTCGCTAAGGCCCTCGGAGACACAGGCTTGACCAGAAAGGCGTCGGCGCCGGCCGCGCGTGCGGCCGCCTCGTCGTCGCTGCGGCCGGATACGCCGATGATGGCGATGGCGCCGAAGGGCGCATCCAGCGCGCGAAGCCGCCGGATCGCCTCGATACCGTCGATGCCCGGCAGCACTATATCCATCAAGACCGCGTCAAAGTCGCCTTGCGTGAGGCGCTCCAGCGCATCTTCGCCGCGGCTGACGAATTCCGCGTGATGGCCGAGTTCGGTCAGGACCGCATTGAGCACCACCCGACCGAATGGATTGTCCTCGACGCTGAGGACGCGCAGGCCGCGCGCATGGTCCTGCGGGGAATCCTCGCCCCGGGCGGAGTCCTCTGGCGAGGCCTCGACGCCGTCCAGTAATACCGTCAGCGTAAACGTCGTTCCGCCGCCGCGGCGCGGCGTCACGACGATATCGCCGCCCATTGCGCGGGCGAGTTGTTTCACCGACGACAGGCCGAGCCCGGCGCCGCCAAAGCGCGCGGCAATCTTCACATTGGCCTGCGAGAACGGCCGAAAAAGCCGTTTGATCTCCGCGAGCGTCAGCCCGATGCCGCTATCGGAAACCGCAAACGCCACGCGGGCCTTGCCTCTCACGTTTCCGGTCGGCCGCACGGCCAGCGCGACGGCCCCGTGTTCGGTGAACTTGGTGGCATTGTCGATCAGGTTCTCCAGCGCCGCCCTTAAGCGGACGGGATCGCCGATGACGAAGGTGGGGAGCTTGTCCGAAATCTCGACTCGCGACTGCAAGCCCTTGGCGGTCGCCCGGCCGGCCAGCGAATCGCCGACGCTATGGGCGAGCGTCCGCAGGTCGAAAAAGTCCTGCCGGACGCCGAAGTCGGAACGCCCGCTTCTGGCGGCATCGACAAACAGGGTGGCCAGGCTCGCCAGATGTTCGGCGCCGGCCTTGATGGTATCGACCCAGCGCCGCTCCCGCTCGTCGAGATCAGACGTCGCCAGGAGTTCACTGATCGCCAGAATACCGGTCAGGGGCGTGCGCACCTCATGCGCAAAGGCCGCGAGCGCCGTCTCGACAATGCCGGGCACAGCCGCCTTGCCGGCCGATTTGGCGGCCTTGCGCGGCTTGCCTGCCGCAACATCCGTTTTACGCTTTTTCGGCGGCGTTTCTTTCGGCCGCCGACTGCGCCGTGGGCGCGTACTCAACGCCATGATTCCCCCAATCCTGGCCGGTCTCACCATGGCATGGCGAAGTGGACGGAGTCACGCCGAAGCGCGATTCCTTCCCGAACAGACTGTTGGCAATTAGAATCGGACCATTCGTGTCCCGGTTCTGACATTCGTATCTTGTCGCAGCGGCACTTTGACGAATGTCAAAACCAAAGGGACACTAGCACATGATTCAAGTGTGGCTTTGACTCTGACGTTCCTTTGAAGAGATCGCCGCGAAACTGAAAGGAACGGCAGTGTCGCCACACTAGCCGAGACCGATCCGGCGGCGAATCTCGGCTGGGGTAACGCCCGCCGCCCTTAATTCGCGCAATCCGGTGGCCTCGGTCGATTTCGAGAGTTTCTGCCCGGCGACATCGCGAATGAGGCGGTGATGCCGGTAAACAGGTTGAGGTAACCCGAGAAGTGCCTGCAACAAGCGATGGACGCTCGTCGACCAAAACAGGTCCTGGCCCCGCACCACCTCCGTGACGCCTTGCAGGGCGTCGTCGACCACCACCGCGAGGTGGTAGCTGGTCGGCGTCTCCTTGCGCGCGATGATGACGTCGCCCCAGGCGGCAGGATCCGCGGCGACCGTCCCGCTTTCGCCTCCGGGGCCTTCGCCGCGCTCGACCCAGTACAACTGGCGGACCCGCGCGCAAGCCGCCGCCATGTCGAGCCGCAGCGCGTAGGGCGCGCCCGATTGCAACAGCCGCGTCTGCTCCTCGGGATGAAGCGTGCGCGCCGTGCCGGGATAAAGCGGCGCGCCGTCGGGATCGCGCGGCCACGGCGCCTGTTTTTCCTGCTCGGCGATCAGACGGGCAATCTCGGCGCGGCTTTCGAACGCGGGATAGATGAGCCCAAGCGTGGTGAGCTTTTCGAGCGCTGCGCGATATTTGGCAAAATGCTCGGACTGACGGCGCATCGGCCTTTCCCAGGACAGGCCAAGCCAGGCAAGGTCTTCGTCGATCGCAGCTTCGAACTCAGGACGGCAGCGGGTGGGATCGATATCCTCGATGCGCAGCAGGAACCGTCCGCCGGATCCGTACGCCAGGTCAAAGTTCAGCATCGCCGAAAAAGCGTGACCGAGATGCAGATAGCCGTTCGGAGACGGCGCAAATCGGAAAACGGGTGGCGGCATTGAATTCTTATACGCGTCATTGCCGGGCATAGCCGTTCGAAGAACGGCGTCGCTTCCGCTCGCCTATGCCCGGCAATCCATCCCCAATGAGTCTCTTTTACGATATGAGATGGATGCGCGGGTCAAGCCCGCGCATGACCGCAGCCCGCTGACCCTTCGAATGACCCTTCACCTCAACAGCCAGGCCGATCTCGAAGAGGCGATCCACGCGCTTCTGAAGCTGGACTCGCGGCTTCGGCCGGTATTCGCCGTCGCGGGCATGCCGGCGCTGCGGCGGCGCGAGCCCGGATTTCAGGGGCTTGCGCATATCGTCTGCGGCCAGCAGCTCTCGACCGCGAGCGCGGCCGCCATCTGGGCCCGCCTCATCGCGGCCTTCGATCCGTTCGACCATGACGCGGTCCGCCGCGCCCGCGCCGATCGCCTGGGCCGGCTCGGCCTGTCCGCGGCGAAGATCAAGACCCTCAAGAATCTTGCGCGCGAGATCGTAGCCGAGCGGCTCAATCTGGATGTGCTCGCCAGCGAAGACGCCGATGCCGCGCACCACACGCTGATTACGCTGCACGGCATCGGCCCGTGGACAGCGGACGTGTATTTGTTGTTTTGCCTTGGCCACGGCGACGCGTGGCCCGCCGGAGACCTCGCGGTACAGGAGGCGGTGAAAATCGGATTGGGATTGAAGACGCGGCCCACCGCAAAGCAGATGATTCCACTCGCGGAACCCTGGCGTCCGATGCGCGGCGCGGCGGCGCATTTGTGGTGGTCTTACTATCGCGCACTCAAGAAGCGCGAAGGCGTGATGGCGGGAACAGAAAAAGCGAACGCTGTCCCAGCTAAGGCCCCTGTTGCAAAACGCTCATAGCTCGGAGCTTTCTACCCCATCCTAAAAAGTATAGCCTCGACGGCTGGAAACGCTCAGGCCGAAAGAGGCCATCGCATGCTCGATCGCACCGATGATATCGCGACGTCAGCCGCAAACTGGCTGGCGGAATTCGAGCGCGCGCTCGAGCGTCCCGACGACAACGACCTTCGGCCGCTCTTTCACGCCGACAGCCATTGGCGTGACGCGCTGGCGCTGAGCTGGAATTTGCAAACGCTCAACGGTGCCGACGCGATCCTGAGCGAGCTTCCCGCCCTCGCCGCGCGTCGCGCGCCTTGCCGTTTCTCGATCGATCCCGAGCGCGCCGCCCCGCGCGGGGTCAAACGCGCCGGCACCGAGGCGATCGAGGCGATCTTCAAGTTCGAAACCGAAGAGGGCCGCGGCCACGGCATTGTCCGGCTAATCGCTGACGCCCATGATGGCAACAGGCTCAAGGCCTGGACGCTGCTCACGGCGCTCGAAGAACTAAAGGGATTTGAGGAGAGAATCGGATCGGCGCGGCCGCGCGGGCAATCTTACTCGCGCGATTTTCGTGGACCGAACTGGCTCGATCAGCGCCAGGCGTCGTTCGCCTATGCCGACCGAGACCCGACGGTGCTCGTGGTCGGCGGCGGACAGGCCGGGCTTTCGATCGCCGCGCGGCTGAAGCAGCTTTCCATCGACACGCTGATCGTCGATCGGGAGCCACGCATCGGCGATATTTGGCGCAAGCGCTATCACGCGCTGACCCTGCATAACCAGGTGCAGGTCAATCACCTGCCCTACATGCCGTTCCCGCCGAACTGGCCGGTGTATATTCCCAAGGACAAGCTCGCCAACTGGTTCGAAGCCTACGTCGATGCCATGGAGCTGAACTTCTGGACCGCAACCAGCCTCGAAAGCGGCGAATATGACTTTACGAAGGGACGATGGTCCGTGGTGCTGCGCCGTGGCGACGGCAGCACCATCGCCATGCATCCGCGCCATCTCGTGATGTCGACCGGCGTGAGCGGCATCGCGAATATTCCGGACATTCCGACGCTGAAGAACTTTGGCGGCACGATCCTGCATTCCAGCAAGTACGACGATGGCGAGAACTGGGCCGGCAAACGCGCTGTGGTGATCGGCACCGGCAATAGCGGGCACGACATCGCGCAGGATCTCTATTCGAGCGGCGCCAAGGTGACGCTGGTTCAGCGCAGCCCGACCCTGATCACCAACATCGAGCCGTCGGCGCAGCTTGCCTATGCGGCCTACAACGAAGGCACGCTGGAAGATAACGACCTGATCGCGACCTCGATGCCGCTGCGACTGGCGAAGAAGACCCATCAGATGATCACCGAGCAGTCCAAGGCGCTCGACAAGGACTTGCTCGATGGCCTGACTGCGATCGGCTTCAAGCTCGACTACGGCGAGGACGATACCGGCTGGCAGTTCAAATATCTCACGCGCGGCGGCGGCTACTACTTCAACGTCGGCTGCTCGGACCTTGTGGCTCGCCGCGAGATCGCGCTTCGGCAATTTGCCGATGTCGAATCCTTCGTCGCCGAGGGTGCGCGGATGAAGAATGGCGAGATGCTCGCCGCCGATCTCATCGTGCTTGCGACGGGATACAAGCCGCAGGAAGTCCTGGTGAAGCAATTGTTCGGCGATGAAGTCGCCGCCCGCGTCGGACCGATCTGGGGATTTGGCGTCGGGCAGGAATTGCGCAACATGTATGCCCGCACAGGCCAGGACGGCCTCTGGTTCATCGCCGGCAGTCTCGCGCAGTGTCGCATTAATTCGAGATTTCTGGCATTGCAGATCAAGGCCATCGAGGAAGGCCTGTTGCCAAAGGCTCGCTGATCATCGTTTCAAAAAAATCAAAGGGAGAAACAGATGCCGACCATTCTCGGCTCGGATGAGCACCGCTATCGCGTCGTGGAGAACTGGGCAAAATTGCCGGATGGCTGGACGCTCACCGACGTCGCCTCCGTCGCGGTCGACAGCAAGGACCGTGTCTATGTTTTCAATCGGGGCGCCCATCCGATGATCGTGTTCGATCGCGATGGCAATTTCGTCAAGAGCTGGGGCGAAGGCCTGTTCCACCGGGCGCATGGACTGCACATCGATGCCAACGACCATATTTACTGCACCGACGATGGCGACCACACCGTGCGCAAATGCAGCACCGACGGCAAGGTGCTCTTGACCATCGGCATCCCGGAAAAGCCGGCGCCGTTCATGAGCGGCGAGCCGTTCCATCGCTGCACCCATACGGCGCTATCGCCCAAAGGCGAGATCTACGTGTCGGACGGCTACGGCAATGCCCGCGTGCACAAATACACGCCTGACGGCAAACTGATCAAAAGCTGGGGCGAGCCGGGCAGCGATCCCGGCCAGTTCAACATCGTTCACAACATTTCGACCGATGCCGACGGCTGGGTCTATGTCGCCGACCGCGAGAACCACCGCGTGCAGGTGTTCGACGGCAACGGCAAATACGAGGCGCAGTGGAACAACCTGCACCGGCCCTGCGCGCTGCACTGTTGCGGCGGCAAATCACCTACTTTCATTATCGGCGAACTCGGCCCCGGCATGCCGGTCAACCTGAGGGTGCCGAACCTCGGCCCGCGCCTGACCATCGTCGATTCCAAAGGCAAGCGCGTTGCGC
This sequence comes from uncultured Alphaproteobacteria bacterium, assembly GCA_963788885.1. Lineage (GTDB taxonomy): Bacteria > Pseudomonadota > Alphaproteobacteria > Rhizobiales > Xanthobacteraceae > Bradyrhizobium. The sequence continues at coordinate 134,076 of CAWBIR010000010.1, forward strand.
GGCTCGGCGGCGAGCAGGGACCGGGCCTCGAGCCCGGCAAGTTCCTCGCGCCGCACGGCGTCGCGCTGGATTCAAGGGGCGACATCTATGTCGGCGAAGTCGGTGTCACCAATTGGAAGACCAGTTTCGGCGACACGCCGATGCCGGCGGAGGTGAGCCGGGCGCGCTGCCTGCAAAAGCTGGAGAAGCTCTGATGGTGGGCGCAAGTTCCCGCGCTAGCCATCGCCCACCACATCGCGCCGCCGCCGTTCGGATTCTTCGGCGTAGCGCCGCATCGCATGCGCCTCGGTCAAGATGCCGATCGGGTGCCGGTCGCCGGGTTCGACCACCGTGAGCGATTCAGCCTCCGTCACATCGAAGGCCGCGATCGCCTCGCGGATATTCATGCCGGGATGCAGGACGACGCGAGGATAGTGCAGGATGCTGCTCAGCGGCTTTTTGGTATCGATATCCCCCCCATGCGCGTCGGATATGAACACCATGCCGGCATAATGGCCGGCGTCGTCGACCGCGACCACCTGTGTCTTCGAGCCCAGCGGGAACTTGGCGCGAAACTCGGCGATGGACGTCGCCGCGTTCACCGTCAGCACATCCGGCCGCATCAGCCGCCGCACCGTGAGATCGCGAATCCAGCCGACGTCGGCGGCGCTGCGGATGGTTTCGCCGCGCAGGTGCAGCCGCCAGGTAGCAAAGGAATAGCCGAACAGTTCGCGCGTGATCTGGGTCGAGATGATGACCGCAACCAGCACGGCCGTGGTCAGCCAGAGGTCGCCGGTCGATTCCAGCGCGATGAACGACATCGTTAGGGGACCGCCGATGACGGAGGCCGACAGCGCGCTCATGCCGATGATCGCATAGACGTTGGGATCGAAATGGAGGCCCGGCCAGATAGCGCCAAATCCGTCCGCGAACAGACGGCCGCCGATCGCGCCCAGAAAAAGCGTGGCAAAGAACAACCCGCCGCGAAAACCGGCGCCGAGCGAGATCACGGAGGCTGCCGTCTTCAACACAAACACCATGCCGATAAAGACCAGCGGCATGGTCACAATGCCGTTGAAGTGCAACGCGCCATGCCCGGACGAGAGCACCTGCGGCGTCTGCAACGCCAGACACCCCACCGCGAGACCGCCTAGCGCGGGGCGCAGCGGCGGCCACGCCACGATCTTCGACAACAGGGACTCGCAAAGCCCGGCGCCGCGCATGATCGCGATGCCGAACAGCGCGGCGAAAACGCCGAGCAATCCCGCCACGACAAGGTCGCGCCCCATGATCACGCCGACCGGGCCGGCGCCGACGCCGAGCGACAGCGGCGCAAAGGCATGCGCGACAAAATAGCCGACGACGGAAGCAACCCCGACCGGCGTCAGGCTTGCGGGCGTATAGCCGCCGATCACCAGTTCGAACGCATAGAAGGCGCCTGCCAGCGGCGCGCTGAAGGCGCCAGCGATCGCAGCCGCCGTACCGCATCCCACCATCAGCCGCTGATCGGCACGGCGCAGATGAAACCCGCGGCCGATCGAAGCGCCAAGCCCGCTTGAGAGCTGGGTATAGCCGGCCTCAAGCCCGACCGACGCGCCGACCCCGCTCGACCAGACCGTCTCCAGCGCCACAATCACACTGCCGCGAAACGACATCCGGCCGCCATGCAGCGCATTGGCCTCGATCGGGTCGATTTCGCGGGCCGGCCGAACGCGCGACAGCAACAGAAACGCAATGCCCAGCAGGAACCCGCCCAGGCTTGGAACCAGAAGCGCGCGCCAGGGGTCGATCGCAGCCTGGCTTGAAAGGCGGTCACCGGGATTGAGGTCAAAGAGCGCGACATGAAGAAAATCCACTGCGGCGCTCATGGCGGCCACCACCAGCCCCCCGATAGCGCCCACCAGCGCCGCCAGGATCACCAGGCTGGTCTCGTGAGCCCGGACGAAGGCCCTGAGGCGCCGCGGCGCCTCGAGATAGGGGGACTTGGTGATCATTTTGCCGTGTCCATCCCGCCTCTTTTGGTGCCCTTGCTGTGACCTTGGCAGCCCTTCCACAAACAAGACCGGGGTAGACAACCCCATCTATGCTCTTCACAATCCCGTCACGCTGAATGTAGTATGTCAATGCATGCTGCTTCGCAGCTAGATGGAGGCCGGGAGCGTTACTTGAACGCACATGTCTCGCAAGGCGGTTGGCCGGTGTTGGTGCTGAATGCGGATTTCCGGCCGCTGAGTTATTACCCGCTTTCGCTGTGGTCGTGGCAGGACGCGATCAAGGCGGTGTTTCTCGACCGCGTCAACATCGTGGAACATTACGATCGGGCCGTACGCAGCCCGACGTTCGAGATTCAATTGCCCAGCGTGGTGTCGCTGAAGTCCTTTGTCAAACCGACGACGCATCCCGCCTTTACCCGGTTCAACGTTTTCCTGCGCGATCGTTTCGCCTGCCAGTATTGTTTGTCCGGCGACGATCTCACCTTCGATCACATCATTCCGCGCAGCAAGGGCGGCCAGACCACCTGGGAAAATGTCGTGGCCGCTTGCTCGCCATGCAACTTGCGCAAGGGCAATCTGACGCCGCAGCAGGCGCGGATGTTTCCGAGGCAGCACCCGTTCGCGCCGACGGTGCATCAGCTTCACCGCAACGGACGCCTGTTCCCGCCAAACTATCTGCACGATAGCTGGCTCGACTATCTCTACTGGGACACCGAGCTCGATCCGTAAACGCAAAGCACCCGCCGAGAGCTGGGTTCGGCGAGGGTGGCTTCGAGAATTCAGGATTGACTGCAAATGAATTTGGCGCGGAAGCGATAAGCGTCCCGCGCCAAATTGATTATTCAGGCGTGTGAGAGGCGCGATCAGAAGAAGCCCGGGCTCATATCGAGGCCGGAGGTCGCCATGCAGGCAAACACCACCAGCGCGAGGCCGCAGATCACCGCCATCGTATTGACGATGAGGTTGTTGGCCACTGCGGGAACGGCTTCGGCGGAGATTTTCGCAACATTATCCATTTTGACCCTCTGAAAAAAATTTGGTTTGAAATTCCGGAGGCACAGGCTAGTTGCGAACTCTTTATGCAAGCTTGCGGTACATCGTTAACTCCGCGAAAGCTTAATAAGGCTACACGGCCGCTTGAAGCGACAAATTTCCGTTTCGGTTCGGCATCTTGCGCGGCGTGCGGTGCGTGCGGCAATCCAGCCGCACAAGCCCTTTTCCGAAGAAAATTTGCGGCCTAAGATCGTCGTTACCGACTCGAAATCGCCGCCAGGCGAAGCTTTCGAATGCCGTTTGGGAGATTCTCCATGCCCGCCCTCACAGAATGGAAGGTGCCGCCGGCGAACCAGCCCCGCTCCGCCGACTATGGCTTCGACCTCGACCGAGCACTTGCCTCCGTGGTCGGCCTGCATTCGATCATCCCGTCCGATGCGTTCACGGCCGATACGCTCGGCACCGAGCGCGCCGGCAATGGCGTCGTCATCGATGACGGCCTTGTGCTGACCATCGGCTATCTCATCACCGAAGCCGAGGCGGTGTGGTTGCACATGAGCGACGGACGCGTGGTGCAAGGTCATGCGCTCGGATTCGACGCGGTGACCGGCTTCGGACTCGTCCAGGCGCTCGGCCATCTCGGCCTCGATCCCCTGCCGATCGGCTCGTCCGCGGCCACTGCCGTCGGCGACCGCGTGGTGCTGGGCGGCGTCGGCGGACGCACGCGCTCGGTAGCGAGCCAGATCGCCGCCAAGCAGGAGTTTGCCGGCTACTGGGAATACATGCTGGACGAAGCGATCTTCACCCACCCCGCCCATCCCAATTGGGGCGGTACCGGGCTGATTTCGGATCGCGGCGAACTGATCGGCATCGGCTCGCTTCAGCTCGAGCGTGAACGCGAGCACAAGCCCGAGCATATCAACATGGTCGTGCCGATCGACCTGTTGAAGCCGGTGCTGGACGACTTGCGCAAATTCGGCCGCGTCAACAAGCCGGCGCGGCCCTGGCTTGGAATGTACACGACCGAGATCGACAACCGCGTCGTCATCGTTGGCGTGTCCGGGAAAGGACCTGCCGCCCTTGCCGAACTCAAGGCCGGCGACGTGATCCTTGCCATCAACGGCGACAAGATCACCTCACAGGCAGGCTTCTACCGCAAGCTCTGGGCGTTGGGCTCGGCAGGCGTCGACGTGCCGCTCACGGTGCACCATGAGGGCGTCACCTTTGATGTGGTGCTGGCATCGACCGACCGCGCGCGGCTGTTGAAGGCGCCGCGCCTGCATTAGCGGGGCCTGCGCCAATGAGCGAGGCCGTGATCGACGACGTCGTGGCGGTGGTGCCGCCGCTGTTGCAATCGCTGGAATCGCTCGGCTTCATCGCGCGCCACTTTCACCCGCCCTCTTTCGACCGCGTGATGGACGCCGCCGGGCAGCCGGACGAGGAGTTGAGCGCGGCTCGTTCGCGGCTCTCGAACTGGCCCGCGGAATTTTCCGACATTCAACGCGCGCTCGAGACCGCAAGCGATGCGGCGCTCGCCGCATTCTCGGGGCTCCGAGCGGTGCGGGCGGGCCAGGGCGATATGACGCTGGCGTTTCGCGCGTTGCGCCAGTTGCCGCGCGCGGAAGAGGCGCTCTATCCATTGGCGGCAAAATTTCCGCCGATCAGCAGCTTCTTTCTCAATCCCGAGCTCTGCGACGATGCCGATCTGCTGGCGCGGCTGGCGGCGCCCGCAAATGAGACCACCGGCATCATCCACGACAACAACGAGCCGCGCAGCCGGGGCGGCTTTTCGCTCTACGTGCCGGAATACTACACGCCCGAGCGTGCCTGGCCCCTGGTGATGGCGCTGCATGGCGGCAGCGGCAATGGCCGCGGCTTCCTGTGGCGCTGGCTGCGCGACGCCCGCAGCTTGGGTGCGATCTTGGTAACGCCGACGGCACTGGGTGCGACCTGGGCCTTGATGGGCGAAGACGCCGATACGGCTAATCTTCTGCGCATTCTCGAAACCGTGCGCAGCCGCTTCAATATCGATTCCCAAAGATTGCTGCTGACGGGAATGAGCGATGGCGGCACGTTCAGTTATGTCACCGGGCTCGAGCGCACTTCGCCGTTCACGCACCTGGCGCCGGTCGCAGCGACATTTCATCCGTTGATGGCGGAGATGGCCGACGCTGAAAGGCTACGTGGCCTGCCGATCCATATCGTGCACGGGGCGCTGGACTGGATGTTTCCGGTGCAGACGGCACGCATCACCCGCGACGTGCTCACCGCGGCCGGCGCCGACGTCACTTACCGTGAAATCGACAACCTCAGCCATTGCTATCCGCGCGAGATGAACGCGCCGATCCTGAAGTGGCTCGGCGGAGAAGCCTAGATCTACACCATTCCGCCGTTGGCGCGCAGCACCTGGCCGTTGACCCATCCGCCATCGGGTCCGAGCAGGAATGACACCACGGAAGCGATATCCTCCGGCGTGCCGAGGCGCTCCATCGGGTTCATTTTCGCCATCCGCTCGACCAGCTCCGGCGATTTTCCTTCAAGAAACAATTCGGTCGTCACCGGCCCCGGCGCGACGGCATTGACGGTGATGTTACGGCCGCGCAATTCTTTTGAAAGAATGGCCGTCATCGTTTCCACGGCCGCTTTCGTTGCGGCATAGACGCTGTAGGTCTCAAGCTTGGTGCCTACCACGCTTGTCGAGAAATTGACGATTCCCCCGCCGTTGCGCATCCGCCGCGCCGCTTCCCGCATGCCGTAGAAAGTGCCTTTGAGGTTGACCGCGATCTGCCGATCGAGCATCGCGTCGTCACTGTCGGCGACCTTGGCAAGCATCATGATGCCGGCATTGTTGACGAGCGCATCGATGCCGCCGAATGCCTTTTCGGTTGCTTCGAACATGGCCTGCACGGAGCCGGAGTCGGCGACGTCGGCCCGGATGGCCAATGCGCTCCCGCCGTTTGCCTTGATCCTTCCAACGAGGGCTTCCGCAGGACCGGCGCTTGCCGAATAGTTGATGACGACCGCAAAATTATCACGGGCCAGGCGCTCCGCGATGGCCGCTCCGATGCCGCGCGAAGCCCCCGTCACGATCGCGACCTTCTTCGTTTTGTCGGTCATGTTGCCTCCTGTCCTGATAACTCCGCCAAAAACATCTTATACCAGTACCATTCACACAAACATGCGACGAAACGCGGGAACCATTCCCGGCCCGCGCACGTTGTCGCGCATCAGTTGGAGATAAGCGATGCAGGTTTTCCTGGGAATGATCTTGGGCGCGTTGCTACTCGTCGCCGGCATATATGTCTATGACTCGCAATCGACATCGTCGGTCGCGAACGGACAGAATGCCGCGACCAGCCGGACGATCGTCAATTGGGATGTCGCTTCAGCGGACTGGCGTGCGCTGAAGGCACGCGCCCATGAAGACTGGGTGCGGCTGTCGTCGCGCTAACGCGCTGAGATAGCGGCGGCGGCGCTATTTCCTGGCCGCGGCAGCTTTTCGCGCGTCGGCAATAGCCTGACTGAATTGCGCCATGGTCAGAACGCCGGGCACGCGGAATTTTCCGACAATGAACGCAGGCGTCCCGCGGAATTCGAACGCGGACGCCTGATCGTTGTTGCGCCTCAACGTGGCATCGATGGCGCTTGCACGGCCGGCAAGATCGCGATCGAGCCGGTCCATATCGACACCACGGCTCGCAATCGCCTCGCGAATCTTCGTTTCCGTCAGTTTCGAATTGACTGATATCAACGCGTCATGGGCTTCAACGAATTTGTTCTGGTATTTGCAGGCCTGCACCATCCGCGCCGCCGTCACCGACGTCGGCCCAAGGATCGGCCAGTCTTTCCAGACCAGCCGTACTTTGCCGTCGTCATGGACCACTTGTTGCAATTCCGGATCGACCTTGCGGCAATACGGACACTGATAGTCGAAATATTCGATGATCGAGATGTCGCCAGAAAGATTTCCCGCCGCCGGAATGTCCGGATCGCGCAACACCAGCGCCTCATTGAGCACATCGTCTTCGGCACGCGCGGGTGCGGACAATGTACCGATACCGAGTGCGGCAACTGAAACCCCGAACGAACCCAACAGGCCTCGCCGGCTCAACCGCACTGGATCGATCGTATCTCTCATTGATTGTCTCCGGCCGCCTCTATCGTTGCTGCCTGATCTACGACCAGAACACGAATAAGTTACGTGTAAGCATATAAAGCGCCACCAGTACAATGACAGAGGCGAACACGATATTGAGCGCACCGCGCTGCGCCGATAGCGACCGCGCCAGGCTGGTGCCGATCAGACCGCCGGCCAATCCACCCGCGATGAACAGCCCTGCCAATTGCCAGGAAACCAACCCCGACCAGGCGTAACTCGCAGCCGTGGACAGGCCGAAGGCCGTCACCGCGACCAGCGAGGAACTGACCGCGTTGATGATCGGCATGCCCGTCGCCAGCATCAAGGCGGGCACAATCAGGAAGCCGCCACCGATGCCGAAGAAACCGGATAGCGTGCCGGTGGCAAGGCCAAGGCCAAGGATCGCAAGCATGTTGTCCCGGCCGATCCGGACATCCGGCACGCCGGCACGCGCACGCGTCTTGAGCATCAACACGGCGATGACGAGCATCAAAAGCGCGAACAGCACCAGCAATTTTCGGCCATCGAGCAGCTTGCCGAAAATGGTGCCGACCAGTGCGCCGGCAATGCCGGCCGCGGCAAACGGAATTGCACACGACCACCGCACGGTGCCGCCGCGGGCATGATTGGACAGATTGATCGCAGCATTGGTCGCCACCGCAATGGCGCTGGTTCCGATCGCGACATGGGCATCGGCGACACCGACCACATAGACCATCAGCGGCACCGCCAGGATCGATCCGCCGCCGCCGATCAGGCCGAGCGAAAATCCAACCAGCGCTCCCGATGCGATACCGAGTCCAGCTTGCATCGCGGAGATTATCAAGAAGCCGTCTCCCTGGTGTGGCGGTTCAGAAAGTCCTGTTAGCGCAGCAGGAAGGTAACCGCCAGTGGCACCAACAACGACGTTACCAGCGCATTGAGACTCATCGCGATGCCGGCGAACACGCCCGCGACCTCATCGACCTGAAACGCGCGTGCAGTGCCGATCCCGTGCGCCGCGATGCCGACGGCAAAACCGCGGGCGCGAAAATCGGTGATGTGCATCCGGTTCATCAGCGGCGTCACCGTGATCGCACCCATGATGCCGGTGAGAATCACCGCAACCGCCGTCAACGACGGATCGGCATGCAGGGATTCGCTGATGCCCATGGCAACGCCGGCGGTGACGGATTTCGGCGCCATCGACAGCACGACCTCGCGCGGCAGGCCGAAGGCTTCCGCAAGCAGCACGACGGACGCAACCGCCGTGACCGATCCCGCCGCCAGCGCCACCAGCATCGGCAGAATGGCAGAGGCCACCACCTTGCGGTTCTCGTAAAGCGGCACCGCCAGCGCTACCGTCGCCGGCCCAAGCAGGAAATGGACGAACTGCGCGCCGCCGAAATAGGTGGTGTAGGACGTATTCGTCAATTTCAGGAACAGGCCGATGATCCACATCGAGTGCAGGACCGGGTTGGCGAAAGGATGCCGGTGGGTCCAAAGCGAGACGGCGTCCGCCATCGCATAGACCAGCAGCGTCACCGTCAGCCACAGCAGCGGCGATTGCGAGAGATAGACCCATAGCGAGAACGGATCGCCGCTCATGGCGCAGCCCCTCCCCGCGTCAGCAGCCGGCTTGCGACCAGAAACGTCGCGACCGTGACCAAGAGCGTGATCAACACCGAAATGACCAGCACGCCCAGGAAGGCGATGCCGTGGTCGACGATCAGATCGAGCTTTTGAACCACGCCGACGCCGGCGGGAACGAACAGCAGGGACAGATTGGCGAGAAGACCACGACTCGCCGATTCGACGCCGTCGCCTTGCAGCGGCCCGCGGGCGAGGACCGCGAAACGATCGCGCGCCAGAAGCAATACCAGCAAAATCATGAGACCGATCACCGGTCCCGGCACCGGCAGGCCGAGCCCGCGCACGAACGCCTCACCGGCCAGCTGACAGAGCAGGATGAGGCTGAGGCTCGCGATCATGGGAGCTCACAAGTGTGGCCGGTTCATCCCTTCAGGCGGATGATGCACTCGGCATAGTAGCCGCCGTCCTTTTCGATCCAGACAAGGCCGCCATTGGCATTGGTCGCCTTGTTGGCCGTGAACTGATCGGCGCAGGTCTTGGTGCGGGCCTTGTCGAGATCCTTCTCGCTTTCGTATTTCGGCGAAATCGCGGTCGGGAAGACCGCCGTGGTCTCGTGCCTTCCACACTCCTCGCGGCGGAAGTCGACCCATTTGCGGCCCTGCAATTTGCCGGCGACTTTTGCTTCCAGATATTTCAACGAACAGGCCGGGATCGACAGCGCCGATTTTTCGGCCGGCCCAACCGCCGTCGGCGGACCGGGTGGCGGTGCAGGCGCGGCAGCGGGCGGGGCTTTGGTCTCGGCCTGGGCAATCACGAGGGGCGAGGCCGTGGCCTGCGAGAGCAACTGAGACACAAGCACCAGCGCAACAACCGCAACCGTTTCAGATTTGCCCATCGTTTTTCCCCGAAAACATCCGGCCGAGACCTTATCACGTCGCTTGCCGGACAGGATAAGGCCCGGACCGATCAGGCCCGGGCCTTATTTATTGGACGATCAAGCCGGCCCTTTCAGGCGCTTGTTGCATTCGCTGTAATAGCCGCCGCCCTTCTGGATCCACTTCAGGCCGGCGTTGCCGTTACCCGCCTTGTTGGTGTTGTACTGATCGAGGCAGGTGTGCATGCGCGCCTTGCCGGCGCTTTCCTGGGCGTATTTCTGATCGACAACGATCGGGAAGATCGCAGGCCCGCTCGGCAACGCCGGCGCTGCCATCGGCGGTGGTGCCTTCGGCTGAGCCGTTGCAACCGGCGGCGGCGGTGCTGCGGGCGGAGCCGCTGGCGCTGCCATCGGCGTTGCATCCGCACCGCACTGGGCCTTGCGGAAGTCGTTCCACTTCATGCCGTTGAGGGTATTGGCGGACTTGGCCGCCTGATACTTCGCGCTGCATTCCTGCGTGGTCAGCGCCTGCGCGGGCGCGGTGGCGACGACCGCGGCAAATCCCGATGCCGCGACGGCGCACAATAATTTGGCTTTAATGGTCATCCTGCTCTCCTTGGGGGATGCTGTTCTGGAGTTCCCATCCTAACGTAGCCAAGGCATGTGACAACGGCCATCCTGAGTTGCTCAAAAATTTCGCGACGCGAAATACATCTACACGATCATTCATCGGCGGTTCAGTATCACGGCGCAACCGTGGCGCCCTCTTCAACCCTCCGAGGTATTTCTCATGACGATCTCCTCCCGCGTGGCCGCCGCCCTCGGCGCGTCGCTCCTCTTGTTCGCGACCCCCGTTTTCGCCCAAACGACCGCAGCCCCGGCCGCCAAGTCGGATGCGGCTGCACCAGCGGCGAAGACCGCAAAGCCCCACAGCCCCGAATCGATCGAATGCTCCAAGGAAGCCGACGCCAAGGGATTGCACGGCAAGGAACGCAAGAAATTCCGCTCCGAGTGCAAGAAGGCGGCGATGGGCAAGAAGCAGTAGCGACACCTCGATTGATCCCGTCCCTTCGATCGGGGGGACGGGATCCTCACTGCCTACGCGGCAGGCACCAAGCGAGACGAGCCGGCCTGGCTCCAATTGCCTGACACACGCCAACTGACCCAAAGCCCGCTGACCCCAAATCAGAGTGCATTGCAGCGATCATGTCAGTGCATTTGTCCGGGGGATGCGGATTTGCCATAAGGCGCCGTGAGCCAAATCCCTAAATGGATGGCGGACGTCCTCCCCACCCGCACGAAAACCCTCCAATTCCTCGAAACGCTTGCCATCGGCACCGTCGGCGGCGTCCTGTTTCTTGTCACGGGATTGCCCGGCGGGCTGATCTCGGGCGCCATGCTCGCGGTCGCGGCCGCCGCCATGACGGGCCGTTCGATGGCCGTCCCCGCCCACCTGACCCAGGCGGTGCTGGTGATGCTCGGCATCATGCTGGGCTCGCTGATGTCGCGGCAACTCTTGCAACATATCGGCGCCTATCCCCTGACCATCGGCCTACTGGCGCTCGCCACCTTCTGCGTGACCTTCGGCTCCAGCCTCTACCTCCAGCGGCTGCATGGCTGGGACCGCACCTCGGCCTTTCTGGCCGCAAGCCCCGGTGCGCTGTCGCAAATCGCCCTGCTCGCGATCGAGAAGGGCGCCGACATGCCGGCGATTGCGGTGGTGCAGACGTTGCGCGTGATCATTCTCACCGCCGCCCTGCCGCTCATTCTGGTCGCGACCGGGCTGACGTCTGCTTCGGCGCCAACATTGACGACGACCATCGCCACGCCGCTCGGGCTCGTCGGCCTGATCGGCGCCTCGGTCGCGGTTTCGCTACTGCTTCGAATGGCGAAATTTCCGTCGAGCTGGCTGTTCGGCGCCATGATCGGATCAAGCGTGCTGCACGGCACCGGCCTGATCGACGGCGGCCTGCCGCCGATCGTACGCGGCATCGCGCTCATCGGCATCGGCACACTGATCGGCTCGCGCTTCTCGCGGATGAAGACGAGCACCCTGCTCCGTCACCTCGCCGCCGGCCTCGGTTCGTTCGCCGTCGCCAGCCTGATCACGGCGGTTTTCGTTGCCATCGTCGCCTGGACCACCCATGTGCGCTTTGCCGACGTGCTGGTGGCCTTTGCGCCCGGCGCGATGGACGCGATGCTGGCCTTAGCGCTAACGCTGCATATCGACCCGATCTTTGTCGGGGCCCATCACCTGTCGCGTTTCATTTTCGTGACGATCGCGACGCCCGGCATCGTCCACCTCTTTGGACGCCCGCAAGAGGATGTGGACGATTAGCTTTGCTGGGCCGACCTCGCGACGCCCCAAACCGCAATCGCCGCCATCAAAAGCGAGATCAGCACGTTGTAGCCGGCGAGCGACAGGCCCAGAAAAGTCCACTGCACTTCGTCACACATGACCACCTTGACGGTATCGAGCCGGTCCAGCAGCGTGCCGGCGCTGCCGAGATTACCGACCGGACCGGTGCAGTCTGAAGGACCCGACCAGAACTTCCATTCGACCCCGGCGTGATAGGCGCCGAGCACGGCATTGCCGAGCGCAGCCAGCGCCAAGATGACAAGCCCGCCGATCAGGAGGCTACGCGGGGCGCCAAGTCCGGCCGCGAGCGCGACCAGCGCCGCCAGCGGGACCGCCAGGTAATAGGCGTAGCGCTGCTCGAGGCAGAGCGGACAGGGCTGAAGGCCGAGCACCAGCTGGAAATACCAGGCGCCGGCCAGGGTCGCGGCTGCGATCAGGCCAACCGCAAGCGCCGCGGCCAGTGCGGGCGACGTGCTACGCGAAATCGGGGACACGGCTGTCATATTCGACATCAAGAGCCTCCTGCCAGCCACGCTGACTATCCCGTGACAATGCCCCTGTCGAGCCAACCCTTTTCACAGCGGGTTGACCGGCAGCGGCCTGCCGCTATATTCCGCCGGCTTCGCGACGCCAACAGCGGCCGACCGAAGGCCCCTGTGGCGGAACTGGTAGACGCGCTCGAACTCAAAATCGAGTTCCGCAAGGAGTGCTGGTTCGATTCCGGCCAGGGGCACCAGCCTTCGCTCGCGATGCGAGCTACGGCTTGGCGGGCCACTCTGATCCATCATGGCGAGCGAAGGCTGCCGCGCCGAAGCCGTCAGGCGAAGGCGGGCGCACCGATCTCCGTACTTTCGCGTGGCGCTGCCAACTCCCCCAACGGCGAAGCGTGTCCGGCGAAGCTTGAGCAAAGCGAGAGCGAAGACGGTTGGCGCGGCCAAACTCATTCTATCGTGGCGAATTAGCGAGGCGTGTTCGCTCCGCTTCATTTGATCGGCGCGTCGGCGCTGATTGCCGCAGGCAATGAAGGAATCTTAACGAATTCTGCCTACCACGAGAGAGCATCCGACTTTGTCAGGGCTCTTCATGTCCGTTTCGTCCATCGACCGGGATAGCGACGCCGAAATGTTCGATCTGGCGCCGGTTTCACTCTGGATCGAGGACTACAGTGGGGTTCGGGCGCTGTTCCAGGAATGGCGCGCGGAAAACGTCACCGACATCAAGGCGTTCTTAACCGCAAACCCCGATCGCGTCCGGCGCTGCTCCGAGCGCATCCGCATCCTGAAGGTCAATCCCAAGACCCTGGCGCTGTACGGCGCCCGCGACCTCGATCATCTGATGACCAACCTCGGCCGGGTGCTGCGCGACGATACGTTCAAGAGCCACGTCGAGGAACTCGCCCAGCTCTGGTACGGGCAGACCAGTTTTTCCAGCCACACGGTCAACTACACGCTGACCGGCAAGCGCCTCGATATCCAGCTCAGCGGCAGGATTCTTCCCGGCCACGAAAAGAGCTGGGACCGCGTCATGGTGTCGATAGAGGACGTCACCGAGCGGGAAGGCGCCCGGCGCGACCTGGTCGACAGCCAGAATTACGCCTTCGGCCTGTTCGCCCATTCGCCCGTATCGCTGTGGGTGGAGGATTTCAGCGGCGTGAAACGCCTGATCGACGATGTGCGCAACCGCGGCGTCGAGGACTTGCGCGTCTTCACCGATGTCCATCAGGAGTTCGTCTCGCGTTGCATGAGCGAAATCCACGTCATCGACGTCAATAGCCGCACGCTGGAGCTGTTCGGCGCGACCGACAAGGAAATGCTGCTGCGCAATCTTCCGCGGATATTCCGCGACGAAATGGAGCCGCCTTTTCGCGAACAGCTGATCGACCTGTGGGCCGGCAAGCTGTTCCAGCAGCGTGAAGTGGTGAACTATGCGTTGGACGGCAGCAAGCTGCATCTGCTGCTGCAATTTTCTGTGCTTCCGAACCACGAGCGCGATTGGTCGCGGGTGCAGGTCGCCCTGACCGACATCACCGCCCGCAAGAAAGCCGAGACCTATCTCGAATATCTCGGCACCCATGACGTGCTGACGCGGACGCTGAACCGCTCGTTTTATGTCGACGAGCTCAACCGGCTGGAACGGAAGGGACCGCTGCCGGTCACCATCATCGTCGTCGACCTCAACGGACTGAAGGCAGTGAACGACGAACTCGGCCACGCGGCCGGAGATGGGCTGCTGCGCCGGGCGGGCGAAGTGTTCGATTCGCTGATCGAAAAGCCGGCTTCGGTCTCGCGCATCGGCGGCGATGAATTTGCCGTGCTGCTGCCCGGCACCGACGCCGTGGTCGGCGAGGCGTTGCTAAAGACGCTGAAGGAGCTGATCGAGATCAACAACCAGTATTATCCGGAAACTCCGCTCAGCATCTCGGCCGGTTTAGCCACCAGCGAGCCGGGCGAGCGGCTCGAACAAGTCGTCAAACGCGCCGACATGAAGATGCTGCGCATCAAGCGCCTGCATTATATCCAGGCCAATCGGAACCGCCGCAAGTCCGGCGCCGCGTGAGCCGGCCAAGGCAAGGCTGCGGTTCGGCAGGCCGATCGATTTTCTGATTCAATTGTCAGACAGCGCGCCGTCAAAGCTTCCTGACGGCAAGGCTCGGAATGTACCGGCAGGAATCCGACGGATCGATGTGGTGCTGATCGTATTCGATCACGTCGCCGATGTTCACTGTGAGCCCGGAAGGGAGCAGGACAATAAATCTCCTGCGCGCGTCCAGCGATTCCACGAACAGCCGCCGATTGCCGATGTAACCGGAATTGATATGCCGGTCGAGCTGTACCTGGGTCGCCCGTATCATTGCTAACGCTTGGGCCTCGGTGGCGAATCCTCTCACTCTGGCTTGTCCCTGCGTCACGATCGCTGGCGTTGGGTGTTTGGCCAAGACGCCGCACTCGACCTTCTGGTCCTTGATAGCGGTCAGGTCGTCCTCGCCGGGTTCGCGCGCCGTCATCTGCGGTGACGCGGCTCCGATCGGCGCCGCCACCATCGCACGGGAGGGACTGGATGCACCGCTTGCGGCGTCTGTCTCCCCATCCGGACCGGTTGGCAAGGCAACGCTGGCATGGTCGGCGCTGGGGTCCCTGCCATCCAGCCCGGGCTGCTTCGGCTGATTGATGCCATTCACGTTCACCGCTGCCGGCGGAGCTTTCGCGTGTTTGTCAACGTCGGCGACGGCGGGAATGCCGGAAAGATGTCCCGCTCCGGCCGACGCGGGAGCCGCCTCTTCCGGCCTTTCCATCACGATCTCGACGGGGACTTCAACACCCGCCACCACTTCGATTCGCTCGAAAAGCCCAACCACCAGAAGCAGCATGACGATGATGTGGCCAGCAATCGACAGACCATAGCCGATGCGGCGGTCGTCGGACTGCTCCAGGAGAAATGGACGCAACGGGTCTATCGATTCCATTCGCACCGGAATTTCCGCCGACGAGGCAACACTCACCTCGCTCATTCATAAGACCACAACCAGAGGCTGACAACGCTATTTGGTAAAGCCGATCAATTCCTGATTCAATTGTCAAACAGCGCGGTCTGCGGGCTTCATGGTCCTCCGGGCGATGCAAGGCATCGTCCCGTAGACAACGCTTTTTGGTTTGCACCATTCGCAACGGCCTTGCTCTGCTCGGCCTGCTCGGGTGCTGCTTTTCCTCACCATGAGGGTTTGGGCTTGCTCCGGCCTCATCCTGAGGAGCCCGCCGCTGCCGGGCGTCTCGAAGGATGGACCGCACGAACAATCAAGCCACGCGTCCGCATTCCCGCGGCCTGTTTTGCCCGAGCTGTACCGCAGTAACGTCCCTCAAGAACAGAGGGCGCAGGAAAAGCCGGATGCTCATGCGCACCCGCAGCCTCGTGTCGAAAAACAAAAGACACGAGTTAGTCACCACAGGTCCGCCAAAACGATCCGGCTTTTCCTGCACGATTGGTTTTAACGGCTTGCTTCGTGCTCTCTCTGGTGATCGGGCTTTCTTGCCACCATCGCCGGCGGATTACTCCGCCGACTTGATGCCAGCGTCGAGGCATCAAGACCACACGGCTTCGCCGTCCGCGACAACGCCGCTCGTCTGGCGGCGCCAACGCGTCCATCGCATCCCCTGACCCAACGTTCGTGACGATCGCGAAACGCCCCTCTTGATCGGCCATGGGACGCGCGAAGAGGGACCACTGATTTGCCCGACGGCACAAGCGGCATATTTTTCGCGCTAAGACTGGACAGCTTTTCGTTTGATTTGCCCGTTGGGCAAAAGATCACTCATTCCCAGCTTTACGCGTGAAGCTTGCAGGCCGTGGCCAGCCGGCGAATCGATGTCGTTGTTCCCCACATCTCGCCGTTCACCAGTCACCGTGTCTTGCACTCTTGCAGCGACGTTCGATCATATCGTCTGGCGACAGCGTTGAAATCATATCCTCACGGACGGGCGGGATGATGAACCCTTTGATGCGCTGTTGAGCACCCGGAAAACCAATCAAGGCCGATTGAACGGTGAATTCGCTCTCCAGAATTCGAGGGGACCGTGAGGCATTTCTCCTCGTTCGATCGATACAGGCGTCGTCTTCGGCGAAACACAGGGCTGCCCACCCCCGGCTGATAATGGCCGCCTTAGGCAACTCATTCTTGTTCTTTGGACAAACCAGTTCCTGTTCGTACAGGGGATGGTCCGGGCCGTAGAACGCCGCCGCAAGCGCCAACCCTTCGTCGCCGCCCACGAGCGGAAGCGGGACTTCCGATTGTTGGTGCCATTGGCGTGTAAGCTCAATCGCGGACAACCGGTAGAAATTGCGTCCTTCATTCAGAGGATGCGTATTGTGGTACCAAGCGTAAAGCGGCGCCGCCACCACAGCGGCGACCAATGCAATACCTGCGACGATGACGATCAGATTGACCGTGTAAAAGCGCTCGATCGGGTAGCTCGTGCTGCAGCCAGCCAGGATGCAGAACAGGAAGAGACCCTGTGACGCCCAGACCCCGGGCATGTGAGCGCCGACGGCAACCGCCGTGATCGCCGGAAACGCGATTGTCCCGACTGCGACGAGAAATAGCAGGAACAATCCCGGGTCCATTTTGCGAAAATCGCGAGGCAGTATTTTCAGGCGCTGTCCTGCAGTCGCGACCCAGAAGACTGCCGGCAGCATCAAGCCCGCCGCCGCGCCCGCCAGGAAAAGCAGCGCTTCGCCCAGCGCCGGAACGAAATCCTTCCCTGCATGTTCCCTGAGAGCATAGGTGAACGGCGTTGCGCCTGTTGTAGCCAGCCAAAGCAAATGCGGCGCCAACGCGACAAGACCAACGCCTGCGGAGACCCAGGGGGCTGACGATCTGAAATAGGCATGACGTCGAGGATGACAGAGTGCGGCGAAGACAAAGCTACCGATCAGAAAGACCGAGTAATACTTGCCCAGCATGGCGAGCGCGGCTGTCGCACCGGCGGCGATGGCCCATTTCAACTCGCGGGTTTCAAACGACCTTAGGAAGCAATAGGTTGCGAGAGGCCAGAGGGGCAAAAGTACCGCGTTGGCGTTGAAGCGTTGCGCGAACAACTGATAGGTCGGCGGCACCATCAGAAGCAGCAGCACGATTATTCTTTTGTCGCCTCTGACAAAGCGGCGCGAAATCAGATCGACGAACCACAAGGCAACAGCGGAATTGACCAGGGCCAGCAGTTGAAACGACCAGTCGGTCAGAGGAAAGACCGACGTCCATGCACGCGCGATCCAGCCCATCAGCGGCGGGTGCTTGAAGCTGCCCCATTCAAAGGTGCGCCCCAGCGTCCAGGCTTCCAGCACGTCACTATGCAGGTCGCCGGCAAGATAGGCGATCACGAGATAGGCCATCCAGACCGTAACAAATCCGGTCAGCAGCAGTGGAACGGCCCAGCCCGCCTCAATCCCGTCCAGCAGGCGCAGCAATGGCTGTCGCCATCGCCCAGGATGGATATCCGAGCGGCCGGCCAATTCAGGCAATGTCAAACCAAAGAGAGAGAATCTCATCGCAGGCGGGAAAAAAACCAAATGAACTTGTCACACACAACGAACGTGGCACGGTCAGGCGGGCTTGCAAATTGTGCGACTTGTCGCAGCAATTTTGATTGAAGCGGCTGGTGCGCCGGTGTGACAGCCTCAAGCAGCGATCTTCGCTAACAATTCCTCAGGCCGCGCACCCATTAATTGAATTGCGGTGATGTCCGCTTTGCTCCTAAATCAACGCCGTCGTTGCGTGGAAACGCAGCGACGCGAAGGGCGAGGGGCGAACTTGAGCAGGTCCATGCCCCGGGCCAGCCCTGATGTCGGCTATTGACGCACCATTTTAAGCCAACATAGCCTCAGACAGGCAGGAACTCGAAATGGCCGTCGTGGTCAGAAACCCATTCATTTCATTTGCCTTCGCTTTATGGACCTTGGCATCCGCCCTTCCCGCTAACGCGGGCCCGCTGGAGGACGCGCAGGCGGCGATCGGCGCTGGCGACTATGTCACCGCCCTGCAATTGCTCGGGACCCTGGCAGATCAAAACAATGCCTATGCCGAACGTATTCTCGGCATCATGTACATCAAAGGCCAGGGCGTCCCGCAGGACTACGCCACGGGAATGAGATGGATGCGGCTTGCAGCGGAAAAGGGTTTGGCGGACGCGCAGAATGAGCTTGGGATTCTGCTTCAACAAGGCTGGGGCGCCGAGCGAAACGATGCCGAGGCGGTGAAGTGGTTTCGTCTTGCTGCGGATCAGGGCTCGGTCATCGCCCAAAACAATCTCGCGGATATCTTTGCGCAAGGACGCGGCGTGCCGCAAAACCTCCGCGAAGCCTTCAAGTGGTACCAGATCGCTGCTGATCAGAGCTCTTCCTACGCGGAAAATGTGATCGGCGTCGCTTACGAACGCGGGCTCTACTTTACCCAGGACTTTGCCGAGGCATTTCGATGGTACCGGCGCGCGGCCAACAAGATTTACGACCGGCCCGGTAACACGTGGATACACAGTCCGCAGTACAATATCGGGGCCATGTATGCGTCAGGTCGCGGCACGACTCAGGATAATGTCCGGGCACTGATGTGGTTTACCCTGGCGGTAGCCTTTGGGGATACAAAGCCACCGGATCCGTTTGGCATCAAGCTGGTCGATACGTCGACATACACGGCGCCAGAACAACGAGACAGGCTTGTGGCGCTGATGACGAGCGCGCAAATCGCGGAGGCGGAGAAGCTGGCGCAGGAGTGGAGGCCCCATCCGGTCGTGACAATCGAATCCCAGGCAAAATAAACCGGCATTGCCTGCCGGGAGTTGCATTACCCACTACCCATGAACCCGATGTTCGCCAGGCGCGACCTATTAGCTAAATGGGTGCCTTCGGAGGATACGGACAATGTTCAACACGCTTCGAAACAAGCGGACCCTGGCTGCCGCGACATCCGGCGGAGTAGTTGCCATCAGCACATTGCTTGGAACCGGCATCTGCGCCGCCGATAGCAACTGGACGATCACGGTCAAAAACGCCAGCAAGGTGCCGGCCGACGTCACGATTTCCGTCGAGGGCAAGACCGTAGGAAACAAGGCGACTGGCGTCAGACCGGATGGCGGCACGGCAACAATCACCATTCCGGCCACCGGCCCGGCGTTGAAAAGCAAGTATTCGTGGAAGGCGGAGTACGCCGGCAAGACATGCGGCAGCCATTCCATTGATATCAGCGGCCCCGCCACGGTCAGCGTCACCTGCGATGCAGCACCACCGGCCAGTGCGGCGTCCAGCCCGGCACCGGCGGCGGCACCTCCGAACCTTCGGCTGAAATCTCCAGCGGAACTGGAGAAGGAAATCGATGATACCGACAAGGATCTCGCCAAGGCCTACGACGAACTCGACAAGGTGGACTCACAGGCGAAAATCGACGCGCTCAAGCAGCGAGCCGCCAAGGACCGTGAAGCCATCTACCGCGTCAAGACCATCCTGGAAGGCCGGCAGCGGAGCGTGATCGAGACCAACCCGCCCGACTGGTCGAAGGTGGAACAGAAGACGACGGATGTCGGAGCCAAGGCTGAAGCATTTCAAAAGAAAGTATTGGGTTGTGTGCTGGCGGGCGATCTCACCCAGCCCGACCAACCGAAGCCCGGCTCGACTCCCCCAAATCCCAACATAGCTCCTGCGACGAACATCGATCCCAGCACCAAAGGCAAGCATGCGGTCGGGTGCAAGAAGAGTTTCTAGCAGACCCGCGGTGATCTCGAGAGAGAAAGGCGATCGCCATTCGCATCGGTCGTCGGCTGACGATGCTTCCGCGATCTACCGCCCTGTCATCTCTTCACTTTGGGCAGGTTTTCGGGCGGAGCGGCCCGAACCCCTTGCAGAGCCAGTGTTTCAATCATGCGATTCACGAGGCCAGAGGCTTTCGCGTCCTCAATGAACTCGTTGATGTAGGCAAGCCGCCCATCGTGTCCTTTGGGTACGGCCATCGCGGAATAGATGTCGGCAAACCCATCGCTCAGGACGCGCGACTCCGGGAGCGCAGCGGATTGGGCAATCAGGCTGGGGCGGTTCAATGCCACTGCGTTGACGCTTCCGCTCCGCAACAGTTCAACGGCGGCGGGAATACTGTCCGTCCGCACCAATTCGGCTTGCTTGAGCACGCGGGTCAAATACAGATCCGAGGTGTCGCCGCGCGCAACCGCGATACGAACTCCCTGATGATCCGCGTCCGCGGCGCTTTGGATTGTAGACCCAGCAGCGACCAGGTAGGTGAGATCGGTTTGCATGAAGGGATGCGAAAAATCCACCTGCTCTGCACGCACCGGATCGACAATGAGGATCGAGATATCCCAGGCGTTGGCACGCAGGCCATCAATCACGGCGCCGGGTCTCGGATATTCGACGGATACAAATTGGATCCCAATTCGCCCAGCAAGCGCACGCCCCAACTCCAACGCCGGTCCTTTGACCTCGCCAGTCGCCGGATTTCTTGTGGCTGTCGTCAAACTCCCAATACCAAGTCCAACCCGCAGCGCGCCGGATTGCACGAGATCTGCCACGCGGGGATCCGGCGAGGTTTGAGCGAGTGCTGTCCCACTCCCTCCAAGGGCCAGGGCCAACACCGACACGAGAGCAATTCTCATCATCAAACGTCCTTCGTTTGGGTGCGACTGATGTCCTCGTGAAACGAACGGAGCAGCGCGCGAACGACAGCGCGGAGCGCGCGGTCATCGCGCAATCGCAGCGCTGAAACGATGGAATCAACGGCAGAGCAGGACAATCCAGGCGCCATTTGATCTGATCAGGAATGCAACCAAATGTTGCATCAGCCCTGACCAAGGCGCAATCCCAAAACGGACATCGTTGCTATCTCGCGCCGCTCTTGAAAAAGCGCGCCTGGTTCGACCATTCCCCGATTTTGTTCGTCTTGACCCATTGCGCCAGTTCATCGTGACGCACGAGCCATACGTCCGGAAAACCGCGAATATATTTCAGAATTCGATCGAGCTGCGCCGCCATCAGCGGCCGGCCACCGAAGTGGCAGTGCAGGGTGATGTTGAGGTACGACGTCGGTTCATTTGCATAGAGATAATCGAACGTGTCCTTGTACACGTCGTACCAGTCGCGCGGATTGCCGCGCAGTACCCGGTGATCGGCGAAATCCGAATGCGGAAGGGCAACCAGCGTGCCCTTTCCGGTATCGACGCAGAATGGAAGGTCGATGTTGTTGTAGTCGCCGTACCAGAGGAAACCGGTATCGGCGATGATCTCTTCGGTGTGCGCGGTCGGCGCCAGCACCGGGCTGAGCCATCCCTTGGGCGGCGCTCCCGTCAGCTTCCTGAACACGCCGATGCACTTCTCGATGATGGCGCGCTCCTCTTCCGGATCGAGGTAAGCCATCAATGCGTCTTGCGTGTACGAATGGGCCGCGACCTCGTGCCCGGATTTCAGCATGCATTCGACCGCATCGGGAGCCAATTCCATCGAGTGCGCGTTTGCAACAAAGGTGGAAGGCGCCTCGTTCTCATTGAGGATCTTCAACAGGCGCCACACGCCATGACGGCTGCCGTACCAACCCCAGGTCATCGCCGCGCGGTCATGCGTCCCCGGCTTGAGCGAGGTGGTCTGCACCGAAAATGGCGGCCCTTTATCGCCCGACCAGTTTTCCATCAGGCAAGTCACCACCACGGCGATCCGCGCGCCATTCGGCCAGGAAAATCCCTTGGAGTCTGTCGACGCTGTCATTCGCGAGCCTCTTTCTGGCTATCGGTTATTGTTTGTCCGGATCACGGCGGAGATGAAGGTGGGCGGAAACTTTCAAAGAAAGATCGGTGTGGTTCAGCGAACGCTGATGGGGCCATCCGAGCGCCGATGTCAATATATCCCGGGGCGGACCGGCCAAGCAGCACGATCCTCGACTCTCCTCTTCAAGCCGCGATAGCATTGCTTTAAGTCTACCGGATACGTTTTCGCGTTTTCGGCCAAAGAAAAGCCGCCGCCGAGCGGCTCGGGAGGAAGCGGGTGCATCGTCGGACCTTTATTCAAGCGGGTGGAGCGGCGTTGCTCGCTCAGTCTCTGCCGAGCCGCGTCGCCTTTGCTGAATCGAAATACCCGGCAAGGCCGATCCGCCTGATTGTCCCCTATGCCCCCGGCGGGGTCGTGGACACTGTGGCTCGCAACTGGGCCCAACGGATGAAGGGGCCGCTTGGCACCGTCGTCATTGAAAATCAGGGCGGCGGCGGAGGCACGATCGGCGCAAGCGCCGTCGCTCACGCGGCATTCGACGGACATACGCTGCTGTTTGGCGACACCAGCAGCCAGATCATTGCGCCCTACCTGATGGTCGACCCGCCCTACGACACCGTCAAAGACTTCGCGCCGATCTCAATGATCGCCACATCGTCGACGGCTGTTGTCGTGCACCCCAGCGTGCCTGCCAAGACTCTCGATGAATTCGTCAAATATGCCGTCAGCCATCAGAAGAAGCTGTCCTACGCTTCGGCCGGCGCGGGGACGGTCACGCACCTCGCAGGCGAAATGTTCAAGCAGCTGACGAACACGCCTGACATCCTGCACGTGCCCTATCGCGGCGCCGGTCCCGGTCTGATCGATCTCCTGGCCAATGTAGTGCCGATGATGACGCCGAACGTCACCGGTCAGGTCCTGAGCTACCACCGCAACGGCGACCTCCGCATCCTCGCGGTCTGCGCTCCTGCCCGGCTCAAGGCTGCGCCGGAAATTCCGGCGGCTGTCGAGACGCTGCCAGGGCTGGTTGCAGGACTGACTTGCGGCGTTCTGGCGCCGGCGAAAACGCCGCAGCCGATCATCGCTCAAATTGCCGATGCGACCGCTGATGTCATGAAGCAGCCTGACTTTGAGATGGCACTGCGGGCCGCGGGGCTGGAGACCCGATCCGACGCGAGCCCGGCCGGCGCACAGACATTTCTGGATTCAGAGCGGCAGCGTCTCATCCCGATCATCAAGGCCGCAGGCCTGGAACCTCAATAGGCGGCTTTAAGCAACACGACAGGAAACCATGACCGCGATCACACTGGAGCAAGCCAATCGCATCATCGAAGCGATCATCAAACGCGGCGCCGAACTGGAGTGCCGTCCGTTGAGCGTGATCGTCGTCGAGCCCGGCTGCATCGTAAAGGCGTTTCAGAAGGAAGACGGATCATCGATGGTTCGTTTCGAAATGGCGTTCGGCAAGGCCTACGCGTCGCTGGCGCTCGGCCGGTCTTCCACGCTGGTGCGCGTTCGCAACGAGGAAAAGCCGGTCTTCATGCGCTATTTGTTGAGCGCGACCGACGACAAGATTTTTCCTGAAGGCGGCGGCATGCTGATCCGCGCCGATAACGGTGAGGTGGTCGGCGCGGTTGGCGTCACCGGGGATACGGAAGAGAAGGATGAAGAACTCGCCGCCTTTGGTATTCGCGCCGCGGGCTTGAAGACCGACGACGACTGCGCAGGCATGGGCCGCACCGTGAACGTGAGGAAGACGAAGTAAGCCGTCCCAGAGGTTACCGCCCCCGAGTCCTCAGACGAAGTAAGCCATCCTTAAGGTTACTGCCGCCACGCCTTACCAGAGCGCGAGATTCAAGGGCTTTTGGGCCGCTGCCGCACGCACTTGGCTGCAAAATAGGTGGCATCGTAGGGGCAGATTCTTAACCGGCGTGTGTTTCAATCACCGGACATCCCACAAAGGATTTCCGGTTATGAAAATTTGGTCGTTCGCCAAGCACGCGTTCATGGTCTTCTGGTATCGCTACGTCAGAATTCTGAATTTGATTTTGCCGTCGACCGTCGTTCAGGGAAAGCGGATCGTCGTATTTCCTGACGTGTATAAGCCGCTGGAAAATGAATACGCTTGTGCCGATTACTGCCGCGTCGGCGACAGGGTGCTGGACCTCGGTTGCGGGAGCGGCGTCGGCGCCGTGTTCTGCGCGCCCAAGGCGCGCGAACTGGTCGCCGTCGATATCAACCCATCGGCGGTCAAGAACACGGAAGAGAATTGCCGACGCAACGGCCTGAACAATGTCGTGGTCAAGCAAAGCGACATGTTCGCGAGCGTCGAAGGCAAGTTCGACCTGATCCTGGCGAACCCGCCCTATCTCGAGGCGGATTTCGCTGACGAGGACAAGCAGTTCGCAACGTCGGTACGTTATCTGCCAACTCTTTTCGCACAGGTCGGCGAACACCTCGCCGATGACGGCCGGCTTCTGATTCAATATCCGATATGGTTCCGCGGGATGATCGAACGACTCGGCGCAGAGCGCGGCCTGAAGCTGGTCGAGGTCAAGCGCATGCCGCTTAAATCTCCCGGGCTGCTTCTGCTCAGCCTGCTCTATATGCAGTTCGGTTTCCGCTCCGCCTTCTATCTGATGGAGCCGATGCGCAAGCCGGCGACGACAAAGCTCGCCGCCTAAGCTAGCTCGCGGGATGCGGCCAGCCGCATCCCGCCCCCCACATTCGTGACGGTTGCGAAACGCCGCTCTCGATCGGGCACGCGGCGTCGCATGCGTCTACTTCGGACCCTTTGGGCCATCGGTCAACTCAACTGGACTTGGGTGCGGCGGCGCGCTTGCTGTGAACCAGGGCACCAGCGTCTGGATGCGCGGCATCGCCTGTTCGACGATTGTCGACCGGGCGACCTCGGCGATGCGCGGCGCCAGCGTCGAGAGATCGCCGCGGCGTGTTACCAATAGAAGGTCGCGGGAAAAACCCGGACCCGGCAACGGAAGCACGCTGACGCGGGATACGTGCGCAATGCCCTGCAAGAGACAAAGCGGCGTGGTGATCGCGACCCCCATGCCCGTCGCAACCATGGCGATCAAACCATCCGACGTATCGAACTCGAATGCCCGCGGCGGGCGCAAGCCGAGCCGGTTAAGGTGGCGCTCGACCTGCGCGCCGACATAGGAGCGTTCGCTATGTCGCACGAGGCGGGATCGACTTAAGATCTCCTGGAGATCCAGACTTTCGAATTCCGATTCCAGATCGCGCGGAACGACCAGCAAATAAGGCTCCCGGTAAAAGGGGTAGCGCTCGATGTCATCGAGGTCCTCCATGGCATCGCAGGTGATGGCCGCATCGATCGTTCGGCGCATCAGCGCTTCGGCATGCGACTGAGCTAACCCTGACCAGGCGGACAGGCTCACCGCTGTCGAGCCCGTCACGAGTTCCTTGACGAGATAGGCCCCGACCGTGCCGGCATAGGAGTCGACAAGACCGAGCCTCAGGTCGGCGCGCTCCGGGAGTGCCGCGGCCGCCCGGAGATCGACCAGCAGCGTATCGAAGTCGCGGTTCAGGTCCGTGACGCGCGCGCTAAGGATTCGGCCCGCCCGCGTCATCGTGAGCGGCCGCCGGCTTCGATCGAAGAACTCGACGCCCACGGCTTGCTCTGCGCGACGCACGGCTTGCGAAACCGCCGATTGCGTCATGGCAAACCGGCGCGAGGTCGCGAGCATGCTGCCCGTCTCGGCCACGGCGGCGACGATCTGGAGGCTGCGCAGGTCTGGGGTCAGCTCAAGCATCCACTTAATTAGGAAGTATTATTCTAATATACAATTTTACTTCATTTATTCCAAATTTCTTGCTCCGAAGCCCGGCCGCACGCCAATCTTCCGCACTTCCTAAAAAATGCGCAGCTGAGGCTTCATGAGCGGGAACGCGGATTTTCTGGTGGTCGGTCTGGGGGCCATGGGCAGCGCGACGCTGTACCAGCTGGCCAAGCGGGGGGCCAAAGTGATCGGCCTCGACCGCTTCACGCCGCCCCACACCATGGGCTCAAGTCATGGCGAGACCCGCATCACGCGGCAGGCTGTCGGCGAGGGACGCGACTACGTTCCCCTCGTGCTCGATTCGCATCGGATCTGGCGCGAGCTGGAAGCCGAGACAGGCGAGCAACTGCTCAACGCATGCGGCGTCCTCGTCATGGCGCCCGGCACCGGCGAGACATCGCATCACGGCAAGCCGGATTTCGTCGCCCGTTCAACTGATGCAGCCAGAGCGTTCGGCATCCCGCACGAAGTGCTCAGCGGGAAAGAGGTCGCGCATCGCTTTCCGCAATTTCTCGGCCTCGAAGGTAACGAGAAGGCCTATCATGAGCCTGGCGGGGGATACGTCCTGCCCGAGCGCTGCATCCATGCGCAGTTGACGCGCGCGAAAGAGCTTGGCGCAGTGATCCAGGCGAATGTCGAAGTCCTGTCGATCACCCAGACCGGAGCCGGCGTTCGCTTGGAAACGACGGCCGGAACATACGAGGCGGGTCAAGTGGTCGTGTCGGCCGGCGCCTGGAATGCGCATCTTCTGGGTGCACCGTTCGACCGCGTGCTCACCGTGACCCGTCAGCTTCTCCATTGGTTCGAGCTCGAGGACACCAGCGCCTACCGGGCCGACGCACCCGTCTTCATCTGGATGCACGGCGCGACGGACAGCGACTACCTGTATGGCTTCCCGCCGCTGCCCGGCGACCGGCGCCTCAAGATTGCGACGGAGCAGTACGAGACCAGCACTACGGCGGACACGATGGATCGCGTTGTCGATCCGGCGGAATCCGCCAGGATGTATCGGGACCATGTCCGGGGACGCGTGGCCGGTGTGACGCCCCGTGTGGTCCAGGCGGCCGCCTGTCTCTACACCGGGACGCCCGACCGAGGCTTCATTATCGACCGCCACCCTGACCAGGATCGAGTATTCGTCATCTCCGCCTGTTCCGGACATGGATTCAAGCATTCGGCAGGCATTGGTAACGTCGTCGCCGAGAAGCTTGCCGAGGGTAGAAGCTTGATCGACCTTTCAGCATTCTCGGTGTCCCGTTTCGCAACTAACATGGTACGAACATTGCCGGCTCACTGATCAGTTTGCGCAGTTAAAACTTGGAGGTTTATCCGATGAGAAACGTACTCCGGTTCATGATCACCAGCGCCGCGGCATTGGTGATGCTGGGCAATGCTCACGCGGCCGATGGGGTTGACGCGATCAAGCAGCGTGGAACGCTGATCGTCGGCGTCAAGGCGGACTACAAGCCGTTCGGATACCGGGATCCAACCGGAAACATCGTTGGCATCGAGCCGGATCTTGCCGCCGACGTCGCCAAACGCCTCGGCGTCAAGCTCGAACTCGTCTCGGTTGCGGCCTCGAACCGGATCGAATTCCTTCAGCAGGGCAAGATCGACCTGCTGATCGCAACGATGTCGGACCGGCCGGAACGTCGCAAGGTCGTGCAGGTCATCGAACCGCTGTATTATGCCGACTACGTGAATATCCTGGTCAACAAGAAGGCCGGCATCAAGGATTGGGCCGAACTCAAGGACAAACCCGTCTGTGCAACTTCCGGCGCGTGGTACAACAAGGACGTCGCGAAATCCTACGGTGTCGAGATCGTTGCATTCGACGGCTCGGAGAAGCCGCTGTTCGCCATGAAGCAGGGCAACTGCATCGGCTATCTCTATGACCAGACCTTTCTGCAAGGCAAACTGCTCGAGGACGAGTGGAAGGCCGACTACGGACTTCCCTTGAAGGGCGTGCTGCCGGCGCCCTGGATGATCGCCGTCGCGCTCGGCAATACCAGCCTCCAGAAGCTGCTCGAAGACACCACCAAGGACTGGATGAAAGCCGGCTTCATCGTGGCCGAGGAAAAGAAGTGGGGCATCGCGCCGACCGAGTACTCGCTCTCCATGCATGAGCAATACAAGGACAAGTAAGCGCGGAGCGAGGCTCAACCATTCGGGGTCGCGCAGATGGAAGCGATACGTAACTGGTTCCAGGAGCTCTATGACAAGACGGGCCTGAACTTCTCTGTTTTCTACGATGCCTACGATTGGAACCGCTACGTCGGCGGCCTCAAGATGACGCTGTTTCTGAGCGTCACGACAATTCTGCTCAGTCTGGCGATCGGCGCCGCAGGCGCCCTCATCCAGGGTGGGCCGTCTAGAATTGCACGAACTGCAGTCAATGCTTTCGTCGTCGCGTTCCGGAATACGCCGCCGCTCGTGCAGCTCTTCTTCTTTTATTTCGGCCTTGGCACCCTGATGCCGGCAATCGAAAGCGGCGGCATGCGAGTGCCGTTGCTGAATAATATTCAGTGGGCGATCATCTCGTTGTCGCTATTCGCCGGCGCATTCAACGTCGAGATATTCCGCTCGGGCATCGAGGCGGTGCCACGGACGACGATCGAGGCCGCGGAGTCGCTCGGCTACACCCGTATCAAGGCCTACATCTATATCGTGCTGCCGCTGGCGATCCGGGTCTGCCTGCCGGCACTGAACAATAACCTGGTCAATTTGCTCAAGACGACCACGCTCGCCTACGCGATCGCGGTGCCGGAAACGCTCTATGCGATCAAGCAGATCTGGTCGGAATCACAAAACGTGTTGGAGATGATGATCGTGCTGCTCGCAACCTACGGCATCCTCGTGGGCGTTCTGGTCTGGCTGATGCACCGGTGGGAACGGGCGATGCACATTCCCGGGTACGGCCGATGAGCACCGCACGTCGCACTCCGAACGGCTTTGCCATCCTTCACCCCTACCGCGTCACGCCGACCCGGATGGCCTTCCAGATCAGTCCGCTGTCGGCCGCGATGCTTTGCTTCGGATGCGTCATGGTTGCATCGTCGGCCTGGAGCGAGAGCAGACCAACGGCGCTGTCTCCGCTGGACGTGATCGTGAAGTGGGCCCCGCTCCTGCTGAAGGGGTTCGCCTTCAACATTGCCATTTCGCTGCTGGCGATGCTGCTGGGCACGATTGCCGGCCTCTGGCTCGGCCTTGCGTTGCTCTCGGAGATCAGGATCGTCGCCGCCGTCAGCTGGTTTGTGACCCAGGTCTTCCGTAACGCGCCGTGGCTGGTGCTGTTGTTCTTCGTCATGTTCCTGGTACCGTTCCAGCTCACCCTCTTCAAGACGACCATTCCCTTGCCGGACTGGCAGAAAGCCACCATCGGCTTCGCGCTGCCTGTTATGGCGAATGTTGCCGAAGTCGTGCGCGGAGCCGTCCGCTCGATTCCCTCGACGCAATGGGAGGCGGCGGAATCGCTATCATTCACGCGGCGCCAGACGATGTGGCTGATCATCCTGCCCCAATGCATCAAGCGAATGCTGCCACCCTGGATGAACATCTATTCCCTCGTGGCGATGTCGACAGTCCTCGCGTCGATCGTGGGCGTCTCGGAGATGCTCACACTGACAGCTCAGGTGCACGCGGCCGAAGGCGGACGACCCGAACTGTTCGCGCCGCTCTATGGCTTCGCACTGCTGTGCTTCTTCCTCTATTGCTATCCCATCAATCTCTGGACGGCCCATCTCGAGCGCCGGTTTCATGTCCATTGAAGGAGCCGGACCATGACCTCGAACTGGACGCCGGATCAGCCGATCGTTGAATGTGTCGATGTCCGGAAATCATTCGGCACGTTCGAGGTCCTCAAAGGCATCAGCCTGTCGGTCCACAAGGGCGAGGTGATTTGCATCATCGGCCCCTCGGGCTCGGGCAAGTCGACGCTGATCCGTTGCATCAACGCGCTCCAGCCGATCTCGGCCGGCAGCATCAAGGTCGAGGGCATCGACGTCTCCGACCCCAAGCTCGACAAACTCGCGCTGCGCCGGAAGGTTGGAATGGTGTTCCAGCAGTACAACCTCTTTCCGCACAAGACGGCGCTTCAGAACGTGATGATGGCGCCGATCCATGTTCTCGGGCAGGACCGTCGTGAAGTTGAAACCCGCGCCCGAGCGCTGCTGGCCAAGGTGCGGCTCGCGGGGAAAGAGGACAGTTATCCCGGCGAGCTCTCCGGCGGACAGCAGCAGCGAGTGGCGATTGCGCGCTCGCTCGCGATGCGGCCGGACGTGATGCTGTTCGATGAAGTTACGGCGGCGCTCGATCCGGAGACCGTGAAGGAGGTGCTCGTCACCATCCGCGAACTCGCGGAGGAAGGGATGACATGCATCCTTGTCACCCACGAGATGGGTTTCGCCCGCGAGTTAGCCGATCACATCTATTTCACCGACCGCGGCGTGATCGTCGAGCACGGGCCGCCGGATACGTTCTTCGCCTCCCCTAAGGACGAGCGCACGCAGCAGTTTCTGTCTCAAATTCTCTAAGCGGCGGTCAGTGCGTCCTGCGTGGCTCGAACGAAAGCAGCGAAACACAAAGAACAAAACTCACCCATCCTGCTCGAGCGCGAGCCGGATCATCCGCGCCAGGTCCGACCTCCGATAGGGTTTTGGCAACAGCAGCACGCCGGGATCGAGCCGGCCGTGATGGATGATCGCGTCCTCGGTATAGCCGGATGTAAAAAGCACGCGTGTGCTCGGGCGCAGCAGGCGAACCGCGTCAGCAAGCTGCCGCCCATTCACGCCGCCCGGCATGATCACGTCGGTGAGCAGCAAGTCGAACACGATTCCTTTTTCGAGTTCGGCAAGAGCTTCGGGGCCATTGGCCGCCAAAATAGCCCGGTACCCGAGCTGGACGAGCTGCGTGTTCACGTAGTTGCGCACGAAGGCGTCGTCCTCGACGACCAGAATGGTCTCGCTGCCGCCACTCGCCTCGTTCGATGGCGGCGGCTCCGATCGCGAGGCGCCCTCCGCAGCGCGCGGCAGATAGAGCTTGACCGACGTGCCCTGTCCCTCTTCCGAATAGACCTTGATGTGGCCGTCGGATTGCTTGACGAATCCATAGACCATGGAAAGGCCGAGGCCCGTTCCCTTTCCCGTCTCCTTGGTCGTGAAAAACGGCTCGAATATCCTGTCGCGGATATTGGCCGGCATGCCGGTGCCGGTATCGCTGACCGCAAGCATGACATAGTGCCCCGGCCTCACCTCATGATTGGCCGCCGCGTAGGCTTCATCCAGATAGACGTTGCCGGTTTCCAGCGTCAGCTTGCCGCCTTCCGGCATCGCATCGCGCGCGTTGACGGCAAGATTGAGCAGCGCGGTCGCCAGATGGTTGGGATCGACCAGCGCCGACCAGCTATCCTCTTCGAGCGCCAACTGCATCTCGACCTGCTCGCCCAATGACGACCGCAGCAGCTTGGCGGTATCTTCGACAAGCGCGTTGATATCGGTTTCGCGGGGCTGCAACGGCTGCTGGCGAGAAAACGCCAGGAGCTGTTTGGTGACAGCCGCTCCACGTGCCGCCGCATCGGAAATCATGCGGATGCCCGATGAATGCGCGGGATTGTCCGCCAGCTCTTCCTCAAGCACTTCCGCCATGCCGATGATGACCGTCAGGATATTGTTGAAGTCGTGCGCGATGCCGCCGGTCAGATGGCCTACCGCTTCCATCTTCTGCACCTGGCGCAGCCGCTGTTCATCCTCCAGCCGCTTGTTGGCCTCTTCGACCTCACGGGCGCGGAGAAAGACTTCCACTTCCATCTGCTTGGTGCGGTCGCGCAACTCCTCGGTCAGCTTGTCCCGCTCGAGACCTTGCTGCTTCAGCCGCATGAACTCGGTGACGTCCTCGACGCGGTGAATGATGTAGGCGAGATGTCCGTCGCGTCCGAACACCGGTGAGTTGAAAGGGCTCCAATAGCGTTCCTCGAATCCGCCGCCTTCGGCCTCCGGCTTGCGGATGTCGTATTTCTGCACGGCCATGGTGTCGAGGCGCTTGAACTGCAAAACCCGTTGCAGCGAGGCCTTGAGGTTTCGCACGCCATCGGCTGCGGGATCATTGGGATTGTCCGGAAAGACCTCGAACAACCCGCGCCCGAGAATCGCCGCGCGCTCCGTCATCGTCGCCTGCAAATAAGCGTCGCTCACCGCCACGATGCGAAAATTCGGTTCGAGAACCAGATAAAGACCCGGCGCCGCCTCAAACAACGTCCTGAAGTCTGGCTCCTGGGGAACCAGGGTCATACGAAGATGGCCCCCTGCAAATCACCGCTGTATCGATGACTCTAACCGCCGTGCGGATGTTTGGGTAGCGACGCACTGCGCGCTTCCATATCGACCTGGGGATCGGCCATCATCGGGATTGCTCGGACCGCCGGTCGCCTAATTTATAGGCAGTAGCCAACGCGCAATTCGCCGAACCCGCCCGCCTTCAGGGCCAGCCACCCCTCCCCCACCCCGCTGCTCAACTCTCCCGCATACAATTCGAGGAATCTGCCGCGAATTTAATCAGCGAGTGCAGGCCCGCGAACTCCGGGTCGAAGCCTTTCCCCAACGATTACAAATAGATGCGAGTCGCAAAGCTCTGGCATGAAGCTTGCGACAAGGGGTCAGGCCCCGTCGACCGGCGCGGCCAAAGAGTTGGGAGCGGGAATTTACCCGCCACGGGGAGTAGTCAATGGATTTCAGCAATATTTCACGACGGCGCCTTTTGCAGGGAAGCGCGGCGCTGACCCTCGGCACCGCGTTCGGCGCACGCACCGCCGCCGCCGCCGACACCACGATCGGCTTCATCTATGTCGGCTCGCGCGACGACTACGGTTACAACCAGGCGCATGCGGCCGCCGCCGCCGCGTTGAAGAAAATGCCCGGCATCAAGATCGTCGAGGAAGAGAAGGTGGCGGAGACCGACGCGGTCGAAAAGACCATGGAGTCGATGATCAATCTCGACGGCGCGACGCTCGTGTTCCCGACCTCGTTCGGCTACTTCAGCCCGCACATGGTCAAGATGGCCAACAAGTATCCCAAGGTGCGTTTCGAGCACTGCGGCGGCCTGTGGACCGACAAGGACCCGAAGAACGCCGGCAGCTATTTCGGCTATATCGACGAGGCGCAGTACATCTCCGGCATCGTCGCCGGCCACACCTCCAAGACCGGCAAGCTCGGCTTCGTTGCCGCCAAGCCGATCCCGCAGGTGCTGCGCAACATCAACGCGTTCACGCTCGGCGCCAAGCTCGCCAACCCGAAGGCGACCACGCAGGTGATCTTCACCGGCGACTGGTCAATGCCGGTCAAGGAAGCCGAAGCCACCAACAGCCTGATCGACCAGGGCGTCGACGTCCTGACCTGCCACGTCGACGGACCGAAGACGATGGTGGAAAACGCCGCCCGCCGCGGCGCCATGGTGTGCGGCTATCACGTCAACCAGTCGGCGCTCGCGCCCGAGGCCTACCTCACCGGCGCGGAGTGGAACTGGGAAGCGCTGTATCCGAAATTCCTCAAGATGATCGCCTCCGGCGAAGGCATTCCGAACTTCTACCGCGGCGGCTTGCAGGAAGAGATCGTCAAGATTTCGCCCTATGGCCCCAAGGTGGGCGAAGCGGCGCGCAAGCACGCCGACGAGGTGAAGGCCAAGTTCCTGGCGACGGGATTGGCGATCTTCAAGGGCCCGCTGATGGACAACAAGGGCAAGACCGTGATCACGGCGGGCACCGAGCGCGGCCAGAAGGATCCTGAACTCGAGAAGATGGATTATCTGGTCGAGGGCGTGATCGGCGCAACGTCGTGACATCTGGAGTAACTTCGTGACATCAGAAGTTGCGGATTCGGCAGAGGCGGCCACAATTGCTCCGGCCGCCGACCCCGGATTTCTCCAGCGCCACGGCGCAACCATCGAATACATCCTGATCCCGGGCGCGGCGCTTGCCGGCGCGCTCGTGGTCTTCGGCATCTTTGTCGCGCTGTTCGGCAAGAATCCGCTGGACCTGTATTTCTACATGTATCAGGGCGCGTTCGGCACCTGGTTCTCCTGGCAGAACACACTGACCCGCGCTGCGCCGCTGATCCTGACCGCGCTGTGCGCGGCGCTGCCCGCGCAACTCGGCCTCGTCATCATCGGCGGCGAAGGCGCGCTCCTGATGGGCGCGCTCTGGGCGACATCGGCCGCACTCGCGCTGCAATGGGCGCCGCCGCTCGTGGTGCAGCTGGCGATGGCGGCCGCCGGCATGATCGGCGGCGGCTTGTGGATCTTGCTGTCGGGCGCGTTGCGGCAATACCGCGGCGTCAACGAAACGATATCGAGCCTGCTGCTCGTCTATATCGCGCTTGCCATTCTCAATCACCTCGTTGAAGGCGCGATGCGCGATCCCGCCAGCCTCAACAAGCCTTCGACGCACGAGATCGGCGCGGCCAACATGATCGGCTCGATTCCCGGCACCGATGTGCATTGGGGCCTGGTGTTCGGCCTGATCGCCGCGGTCGCCTCCTACGTTCTGATCTATCACACCACCTTCGGTTTCGCGGCGCGCGTCGCCGGCGGCAATGTCCGCGCCGCCAAGATCGTCGGCCTCTCCGTCGGCAAATTGATCCTCACCGTCTGCTTCATCGCCGGCGCCAGCGCCGGCCTTGCCGGCATGGTCGAGGTCGCCGCCGTCCAGGGCCGCACCAACGCCAATCTCGCCGCCGGCTATGGCTTTACGGGAATCCTGGTCGCGTTCCTGTCGCGGCAGAATCCGCTGGCGGTGATTCCGGTCGCGATCCTGCTCGGCGGCATCAGCGCCTCCGGCGGCCTTTTGCAACGAAGGCTCGGCCTGCCCGACGCCTCGGTGCAGGTGTTGCAGGGGATCATCTTCGTGTTCGTGCTCGCAAGCGACGCGGTCTATGGACGTATCGGCTTCCTGAGGGGCAAGCAGGGTTGAGAGGCAAACGATATGGCTGATGGAACGATCGGGCTCTGGACCGTGCCGCTCGCCGTGTTTGGCGGCGCCATCCGGGTCTCCACACCGTTTTTGTTCGTGAGCCTGGGCGAGTGCATCACCGAGCGAAGCGGCCGTATCAATCTCGGCCTCGAAGGAACGCTGGTGATGGGCGCGATGAGCGCCTATGGCATTTCCTATCTCACGGGATCGCCCTGGCTGGGAGTTCTCGCCGCCGGCATCACCGGCGCGATGCTGGGCGCGCTTCACGCCGGCATCTGCTCGCTGCCGCGCGTCAACGACATTGCCGTCGGCATCGCCTTGATGCTGTTCGGCACGGGCCTGGCCTTCTATCTCGGCAAGCCCTTGATCGAGCCGACGGCCCCAGAGACTCCCCGCGATCGACTTCGGCTGGTGGAGCGACATCGCGCAGCTTCGGGCCGCGCTGCGCATCAACGTATTATTTCTGATCGGCATCGCTTTGGCGCCGATTCTCTATTGGGCGTTCCGCACCACGCGCTGGGGCCTTCTGATCCGCACCGCCGGCGAAAGCTCCGATGCCGCGCGCGCCATGGGCCATTCGGTGCTGTTGATCCGCCTGCGCGCAACCATGGTCGGGGGCTTCCTCGCCGGCATCGGCGGCTCGTTCCTGTCGCTGTTCTATCCCGGAAGCTGGAACGAGGGCCTGTCCTCCGGCCAAGGCGTCACGGCGGTTGCGCTTGTGATCTTCGCGCGCTGGGACCCGATGCTGTGCCTGTGGGCCTCGCTCGCCTTTGGCGGCGCAGCGGCACTCGGGCCGGCGCTGCAATCGGTCGGCGTCACCTCCGGCTATCACCTCTTCAACGCCGCGCCCTACATCCTGACGCTCGCGATCATGATCATCACCTGCTCGCCGAAGCGCACGCTGACCGGCGCGCCCGCCGAACTCTCGATCACGAAGTAACGAGGCCAACCATGCCCGAGCGCTATGCCAAGTCCGAGCCCTATGCCTGGCCTTATAATGGCGATCTTCGCCCGGAAAACACCGCGCTCATCATCATCGACATGCAGACCGACTTCTGCGGCGTCGGCGGCTACGTCGACAAGATGGGCTATGATTTGTCGCTGACCCGTGCGCCGATCGAGCCGATCAAACGTCTTCTGACCGCGATGCGCGCCAAGGGCTATCACATCATCCACACCCGCGAGGGCCACCGTCCCGACCTTGCCGATCTGCCCGCCAACAAGCGCTGGCGCTCGCGCCAGATCGGCGCCGGCATCGGCGACCCCGGCCCGTGCGGACGCATCCTTGTGCGCGGCGAACCGGGCTGGGACATCATCCCCGATCTCTATCCGATAGCCGGCGAGCCGATCATCGACAAACCCGGCAAGGGATCGTTCTGCGCCACCGATCTTGAATTGATGCTGCGCGTGCGCGGCATCGAGAATATTGCGCTGACCGGCATCACCACCGACGTCTGTGTTCATACGACGATGCGGGAAGCCAACGATCGCGGCTTCGAATGCGTGCTGGTCGAGGACTGCTGCGGCGCGACCGACAAGAGCAATCACGACCACGCCATCAAGATGGTCAAGATGCAGGGCGGCGTGTTCGGCGCGGTGACCACATCCGCCGACCTGATCGGAGCGATCTAGTGTCCCGGTTCTGACATTCGTATCATATCGCAGCGGGCACTTTTACGAATGTCAGAACCAAAGGGACACTAGCGAATAAATAGTTCTAGAGCTCCTTTGATTCTGAAATTCGCATCAGAGGTTGCCGCGACACTTTGCGAATTTCAGAATCGGAGCTCTAGTGATAATTGGCGAAATTCCGCCGCCGTCGGGCGCATTCGGCATCGACGCCATCGCGATGACGATGCGGTTCGGCGACTTCGTCGCGCTCGACAATGTCGAGCTGAAGGTCAAGCCCGGCACGCTGCATGCGCTGCTCGGCGAGAACGGCGCGGGCAAGAGCACGCTCGTCAAATGCATCATGGGCTACTACCACGCGACGGAAGGCCAGATCATGGTCGGCGAACGCGAACAGGCGATCGCCAACCCGAAGAATGCGCATGCGCTCGGCCTTGGCATGGTCTACCAGCATTTCACGCTGGTCCCGGCGATGACGGTCGCCGAAAATCTCGTGCTGGCGCGCGACGACGTGCCAGCCGTGGTCGACTGGGCCAAGGAGAAGAAAGAGCTCGAAGCGTTTCTGGCGCGGATGCCCTTCAAGGTGCCGCTCAACGCCCGCGTCTCCGACATTTCCGCCGGCGAACGGCAGAAGTGCGAAATCCTCAAGCAGCTTTATTTGAAACGGCGCTTCCTGATCCTGGACGAGCCGACCTCGGTGCTGACGCCGGGCGAGGCCGACGAGGTGCTCGGTATGCTGCGCGACATGGTGAAGAACGGCGATCTCACCATCCTGATGATCACGCACAAGTTCCGCGAGGTGATGGCCTTTGCCGACGAGGTCACCATCCTGCGTCGTGGCAAGCTCGCCGGCAAAGGCCTCGTCAAGGACCTGACGGCTGATGCGATGGCGCGCGCGATGATCGGCGCCGAGCAATTGACGATCCAGCCGCCGCGCTCGGGTGAGCCCGGCGCCGTACGGCTTGAGCTCAGCAAGATAAGCGCGCTCGACGATGCCGGCGCGGTTGCGGTGAACGGCGTCTCGCTTTCCGTGCGCGGCGGCGAGATCGTCGGCATCGCCGGCGTCTCCGGCAATGGCCAGCGCCAGCTCGTCGAAGTCCTGTCCGGCCAGCGCGAGGCCGAAAGCGGTGAAATCCGCGTCGCCGGCGACGCCTATCACGCGAGCCGCGAGGAGATGCGCCGGCACAAGATGTCGCTATTGCCGGAGGAGCCGCTGAAAAACGCCTGCGTCGGCGGCATGAGCGTCGCCGATAATGTCGCGTTCCGCGAATTCGACCGCGCGCCCTTTGCCAAGGGCGGCTGGTGGCTGAATCGCGCTGCCTTCCGCAGCGACGCCGAACGCAAGATCAACCTCTACAAGATCAAGACCCGCGGCCCGGACATGCCGATCTCGGCGCTGTCGGGCGGCAACGTCCAGCGCGCGGTGCTGGCGCGCGAACTCGGCGGCGACGTCGAGGTGCTGATTGCCGCCAACCCCTGTTTCGGGCTCGATTTCGCGGCCGTCGCCCAGATCCATGCCGAGATCATGGCGGCGCGCAACCGCGGCGCGGCGGTGCTTCTGGTCAGCGAAGACCTCGACGAATTGCTCGAATTATCGGATCGTCTGGTCGTGATGTTTCACGGCCAGTTCGTCTACGAGGCGCGCGCGAGCGAAGCCGACCTGACGGAAGTTGGCCGCCACATGGCGGGACACTAACTAATGACCGACGTCGCGGGCCTGACACAGGCGCAGGCTGACGAGTACTTCCTGCGGCATTCTTTCGACGTCGCGCGGCGGTCGATGGGCAACGGCAACCACCCCTTCGGGGCCATCCTGGTCGACCGAGACCGCAAGGTGCTGATCGAGACCGAGAACGGCTACATGCCGGCCCATGACGGCACCGCGCATGCCGAGCGGCTGCTCGCGACGGAAGCCTGTCGCACGTTCAAGGCCGAGGCCCTCACTGGCGCCACGATCTATTCGTCCGCCGAACCCTGCGCGATGTGTTCAGGCGCGATCTACTGGGCCGGTATCGGCCGCCTGGTCTACGGCCTCAGCGAAGCGCGGCTACGCGTCATCACCGGCAATCATCCCGAGAATCCGACGCTCGACCTGCCCTGCCGCGCGGTGTTTGCGAGCGGGCAACGCACCACGGACGTGATCGGCCCGCTGCTGGAGGATGAGGCCGCGGCGCTCCACGACGGGGTCTGGAAGAAATAGGCGGAAGGCCGAAGCCCCGCGCCGCCGCAAGCGCGGCTTTCGCGTCAGACAATCCACCAACAAACTGCTCACACACAAAAATGGCGCCGCGATCAAGTCGCGACGCCATCGTTTTGAGAACCGGTGAAGGTCTTAGAACTTCATCGTGATGCCGGTATAGACAGTCTGCTCGGTACAGGAGTTGGTGCTGACCGTGACACCAGCGGTGGTGACGGTGCAAACGCCCGGCTCCGCATTATGATCGAGACCGAACTTGTTCTGCCAGTAGCGATAGGCCACCCAGACGTCCACGAAGTGCGAGTACTTCGGACCCAGGACCGCCTTAGAGGCGTCGAAGGTCAGACGGATCGGTTCGCTGTTGATTTCGGTCTTGCTGGCCGTGCTGAAGGGACCGACACCAGTGCCAACCAGAGGAGCGTTGGAGTCACCCTTCGGACCGTAGAAGCCGGCGCGGCCGCTGATCGAGAAGTACTGCATGTTCTCGGGCAGGAAGCCGAGGTCCATGTAGTAGTTGATTTCAACCGCCCAGGTGGTGTGGAACTTGGTGTTACCGTCGGGGAGGCAAGTACCAGGAATTGCAGAAAGGGTCACGCAGGAATCAAACGCGTTGTGGTTGATTTCCTTGTAGGCCAAGGGCGCTACGTTGATATAGCCCTTGTAAGGCAGGTCAAACGCAAACTGGAGACCGGCGACGACATCGCGCTTGGCCGGAGCCAGGAAGCTGTTTTCAGTCTCGATATCGGCACCCCACTCGAACGAGATGTTATGCAGCGGGCCCATGGTGAATTGCTTGGTCCCGAACAGTTCGTTCCATCCCAGCGTGCTGCGGAACAGGCCATAGAACTCGGTGGCCCCGGCGCAATACGAATTGCCTCCGGTGATCAGTGCGGTGTTGTAGATCGAGTTGGTCGTCGCGCCCGAGCACGGTGCGGCCGGATCGTTGTGGTCCGACTTGAACATCGAGATCGTGAAGAAGTTCGTGCCGTAAGCCCACAGATCGAAGTGGGTGAACGAATAGACACTCTTGGCCGTGTTGCCGTTAAAGCCGCCGCCATTGGGCTTCAGCGAATAGGCACCGGGATCGGTGCCATTCGGCATCCACGAATAGGTGACGCGATCGTCGATCACCAGGAAGAAAGGAATATCCTTGACCGGCTTGACAGCCTTGACCGGAAGGTCGGCGGCGCGTGCCATGCCGGCAGAGGCAAGCGCGGCCAAGGATAGCGCCGCGGTTGCTAAGATTGTTTTGCGAAACATTAGTACCCCCAATTGCAGAGCGAACCATCACAGGCCCTGAACGGAACAGTTACGCCGTTCGTACGACGTGAGAAGCCTCAAGTTTTTCCATCGCCTGCTGCATGTTTAATCAGAAACGCCCTCGCGACCCCTGTTTTGCAGGACAAATTGCGGCTCAACGCTCCGTCTCAAGAATTCGGTTCGCCGCGGCCACATGCCACCTTCCAATTGTTTTTATTGATTTTTTGTCCAGCGGCGCAAAACCCGCTGTACGGGAAAACCGGCTCGCCGCGACTCTGGCGAGATCGCCGAAAGACGACGCTGGACCGCAAGGCAAGGTCCCGTGACCGATGACGAATTGCAACGAACCGTCACAATTATGCAACAGCCATTTCAGGCCATGAAAGCCCAAATGGGTCAGGAGGGATGTCGCAAGGCGACGGCGGGGCGCCCTGCCTGAGAATCACGCCGATATCCCCAGTTGCCGATTGCGTGGGCAACGGCTGGCGCTTTTTCACTACTTACGCTGACGCTTAAACTAGCACAGTATTGAGACAGCCCTTTTTTGAGCCTTGGACCCCGTTGGACCCGAATGTCAGATTCGACGCCCGTCAGCCCGCATTCCGGCGAGACGCCGCTCTTGCAAACCGTTGGGTTGACCAAGCACTACGGGACGTTTCTCGCCAATGATTCCATCGACATCGAGGTCTGGCCGAAGGAGATCCACGCACTCCTGGGTGAGAACGGCGCGGGCAAGTCGACGCTGGTCAAAACCGTCTATGGCCTGATCCAGCCGAGCGAAGGCGAGATGCGCTGGGAAGGCAACCGGATGGTGCTGTCCGGGCCATCGGAAGCGCGCGCCCGCGGCATCGGCATGGTGTTCCAGCATTTCTCGCTGTTCGACAATCTCACGGTGGCCGAGAACGTTGCGCTCGGGCTCGACGGCAAGGAATCCTTCAAGGACATGTCGGCACGCCTCGAACAGGTGTCGCGCACCTATGGACTCCCGCTCGATCCGCGCCGCGAGGTCTGGCAGTTGTCGGTCGGCGAGCGGCAACGCATCGAAATCGTGCGCGCGCTGATGCAGAATCCCAAATTCCTGATCCTCGACGAGCCGACCGCGGTTCTCACGCCGCAGGAAGCCGACCAGCTCTTCATCGTGCTGGAGCGATTGAAGGCCGAGGGACGCGCCATCCTCTATATCAGTCACAAGCTCGAAGAGGTGAAGCGGCTTTGCGACACCGCCACCATTCTGCGCGGCGGCAAGAAGGTCGCGACCTGCAATCCCAAGGCGGAGACCGCAGCCTCGCTGGCGCGGATGATGGTCGGCACCGAAATCAAGCAAGTCAAAGCCGCGGCGTCGCGGCAGATCACGGTGCCGCGCCTTGTCGTCAACGATCTCAGCCTCGAGCCCGACGATCCGCACGGCGTGCGGCTGCAAAGCATCTCACTCGAACTGCGGGGCGGCGAAATCCTCGGCATCGCGGGCGTTGCCGGCAACGGCCAGGATGAGTTGTTCTCCGCGCTTTCCGGCGAGCGCTATTCCAACAACCCCGGGACGGTGGTGATCGAGGGGATCGCGGCCGGCCATCTCACGATCACCCAGCGGCGCAAACTGGGCGCGGCCTTCGTGCCGGAAGAACGGCTCGGCCATGGCACCGCCCCGCGCATGAAGCTGTCGGAGAATGCGCTACTGACCGGCCATGCGGCTAGCGGCATGGTGAAATTCGGCTTTATCGATACGCCGGCGACGCTATTGACGGTCGACCGCGCCACCGAGGTCTTCGACGTGCGCAAGGCCAAGCGCGATCCGGAAGCCGCGAGCCTTTCCGGCGGCAACTTGCAGAAATTCGTGGTCGGGCGCGAGATCTTGCGAAAGCCCGCCGTTCTCGTGGTGAGCCAGCCGACCTGGGGCGTCGATGCGGGCGCAGCCGCCGTGATCCGCCAGGCGCTGCTCGATCTTGCCGCTGCCGGCGCGGCTGTCCTTGTCACAAGCCAGGACCTCGACGAACTCGCCGAGATCACCGACCGGATCGCGGTGATGTTTCACGGCCGGCTGTCGGAAACCATGCCGACGGCCGAGGCTACGCGCGAAAAACTTGGACTCTTGATGGGCGGAAGCGGCCTCGATCAGAAGGAGGCAGCACATGCAGCTGGTACTTGAGAAGCGCACCGAGCGATCGAACACGATTGCGCTGGTTTCGCCGCTGATCGCGATCGGGCTGACGATCGCGACCATGGTGATCCTGTTCGCCATTCTCGGCAAGAACCCGCTTCTCGCGCTCTGGGTTTATTTCATCGATCCCCTGACCGACAGCTATTCGCTACAGGAAATCGCGGTCAAGGCGACGCCGCTGGTGATGATCGCGATCGGGCTCTCGCTCTGTTATCTCGCCAACGTCTGGAATATCGGCGCCGAAGGACAGTTTCTGATCGGCGCGGTCGCAGGAAGCTGGCTCGCGGTGAAAACCCACGGCACCGATGCCGGTCCCTGGGTCTTCCCGGCGATGCTGGTGCTGGGCGCCGCTGGCGGTGCGCTCTATGCGCTGATCCCCGCGATCTGCAAGGTGAGGTTCGGCGCGAGCGAAATCCTGACCAGCCTGATGCTGGTCTATGTCGCCGATCTCTTCCTCGACTATCTCGTGCGCGGCCCCTGGCGCGATCCCAACGGCTTCAACTTTCCGACCACCGCGGAATTCGATCCGGTCGCCACCGTTCCTATCCTTGTCGACGGCGGCCGCTTACACCTCGGCGCAATCTTCGCCGTGATCGTCGTCATCGCCGCTGCCATCCTGCTCGGCCGCATGATCAAGGGCTTTGAAATCCGCGTCGTTGGCGCAGCACCCCGCGCGGCACGCTTCGGCGGCTTCAATTCCAAACAACTGATCCTCTTGACGTTCGCCATTTCCGGCGCGCTCGCGGGCCTTGCCGGAATCATCGAGGTCGCAGGTCCTGTCGGCCACCTTCAACCGGGCTTTTCGCCCGGCTACGGCTTCACCGCGATCATCGTCGCCTTCCTTGGGCGACTGAACCCGATTGGAATATTAATTGCAGGACTTTTCCTGGCGCTTACGTTCATCGGCGGTGAACAGGCCCAGATCGCAATGAAGATACCCCTGGACGTGACCAAGGTCTTTCAGGGTATCCTGCTGTTCTATGTGCTCGCCTGCGATTCCCTCATTCTCTACAAGATCCGGCTGATTTCCTCTTCGCCACAGGTGCCAAGTGGAACTGCTTGAACCCATCATCCTGTCGGTACTGGCGGCCTCGACACCCCTGTTGATCGCAGCCACCGGCGAACTCGTGACCGAACGCTCCGGCGTCCTCAACCTCGGCGTCGAAGGCATGATGATCGTGGGAGCAGCTTGCGCCTTTGGCGGCGCCTGGCTCACCGGCTCGATCATTGTCGGCGCGATCTTTGGGATCGTCGCGGGCGTCTTGATGTCGTTGATCTTCGCGCTGATGACGCTTGGGCTAGCGGTCAACCAAGTTGCGACCGGACTTGCCTTGACCATTCTCGGCGTCGGCATCTCCGGCCTGATCGGCGCCGGCTTCGTCGGCGAGCGCATCACGCCGGCGCCGCATCTCTACATTCCCGGCCTGACCGACATTCCCTTCATCGGCCGGATCCTGTTCGGCGAGGACCCATTCGTCTATCTGTCGCTGGCGCTTTTGATCGGCGTCTGGTTTTTCCTCTATCGTACGCGTAGCGGATTGATCCTGCGCGCGGCCGGCGACAGCCACATCTCGGCCCATGCGCTCGGATATCCCGTGCTTCGCATCCGCCTGTATGCCGTGATGTTCGGCGGCGCCTGCGCCGGGCTTGCCGGCGCCTATCTGCCGCTCGCCTACACGCCGTTCTTCATTCCCGGCATGACCGCGGGCCGCGGCTGGATCGCACTTGCTCTGGTGGTGTTCGCCTCGTGGCGGCCATTGCGTCTCGCCATCGGCGCCTACCTGTTCGGCGCCGTAACCATCCTGCAATTGC
Organism: uncultured Alphaproteobacteria bacterium; assembly: GCA_963788885.1. Classification (GTDB taxonomy): domain Bacteria; phylum Pseudomonadota; class Alphaproteobacteria; order Rhizobiales; family Xanthobacteraceae; genus Bradyrhizobium. Next base: position 178,060 of record CAWBIR010000010.1, read on the forward strand.
ACGTGCAGGCGTTCGGCCTCGGAATTCCCTCGCAATTCATGTCGTCGCTGCCATACTTGGCGACCGTCATTGTCCTTGTTCTGATTTCACGGGCGAGAACCGGCGGCTCGACCGCGCCCGCTGCCTTGGGAAATACATTTGTGCCGGATCGCTGATTTCGCGTTTCAAAGCGCGGTAAAAGGGGGAGGCCGCGTTCTGAATGTAAGTTGTACCCCAAACGTGTGGAGATTGATGATGAAGAGAAAACTTCTTGCGGCCGCTGCCGCAGTGCTGCTGGCCGGAAGCCTGAGCGCTTCAGCCGCAGACAAGCTGAAGGTTGGATTTATTTACCTGGGCCCGGTCGGCGATTTCGGCTGGACCTATCAGCACGAAGTCGCCCGTCAGGCGTTGGTCAAGGAATTCGGCGACAAGATCGAGACCACCTATCTCGAGAACGTCAGCGAAGGCCCGGACGCAGAGCGTTCGATCGAACAACTCGTGCGCGCCGGCAACAAGCTGATCTTCACGACGTCCTTCGGCTACATGGATCCGACGCTGAAGGTCGCCAAGAAGTATCCGAACGTGCATTTCGAGCACGCCACCGGATTCAAGAGCGACAAGAATATGGGCATCTATAACGGCCGCTTCTACGAAGGCCGCTATATCCAGGGCATCATCGCCGGCAAGATGTCGAAGGCCGGCGTGCTCGGCTACATCGCTTCCTTCCCGATTCCGGAAGTGATCATGGGCATCAACGCCACGATGCTGGGCGCGCAGACGGTCAACCCGAACATCAAGGTCAAGATCATCTGGGCCAACACCTGGTTCGATCCCGGCAAGGAAGCCGACGCCGCCAAGGCGTTGCTTGACCAGGGCGCCGACGTGATCATGCAGCACACGGACTCGCCGGCCGCGATGCAGATCGCCTCCGAGCGCGGTAAGCTGGCGTTCGGCCAGGATTCCGAAATGATCAAGTTCGGACCCAAGACGCAGCTCACCTCGATCATCGATAACTGGGCTCCCTACTATATTCGTCGCGTCCAGGCCGAACTCGACGGCAAGTGGGAAACGGACAACGTCTGGGATGGCCTCAAGGCCAAGATGGTCGTGATGGCGCCCTACACCAACATGCCCGACGACGTAAAGAAAATGGCGATGGATACCGAAGCCGCCATCATCGCCGGCAAGCTCTATCCGTTCAAGTGTCCGATCGTCGATCAGGACGGCAAGACGGTCGAATGCAAGGGCGGCGATCATCTCGACGACGGCCAGGTGCTCGGCATGAACTTCTACGTCAAGGGCATCGACGACAAGATTCCGGGCAAGTAAGCGCTCGCAATCATCAAGAAGAAGGCCGGGCGGAAACGCCCGGCCTTTTTCTTATTCACCCTGTTTTGCTGATTGAGTAAGGTTGGCCGAGCCGGTCCGTCGTTCACCTCTCCCACGGGGAGAGGTCGATTTGCGAAGCAAATCGGGTGAGGGGGTAAGCTCCATCGATAGACCGTAACCCCTCACCCCACCCCTCTCCCAAAGGGAGAGGGAGCTCACCATCGTCGCGGCACCATCATCAGCTACCCGCCTGCAAAGCGCGCGCGGCCGCGCTGTGGCGGCGGATCAGATCGGCGACGTCAAGACCGGGAATGGCGCTGTCGATGACGGTCCATTTCCCCGCCACCATCACGCGATCGGCGCGATGCGCACCGCACAGCACCAGTGCCGCCAGCGGATCGCCATGGCCCGAGAAGCGAAGCTCGTCGAGTTTGAACAATGCGAGGTCGGCGGCTTTGCCGACCGCGATTTCGCCGAGTTCGGGACGGCCGACGCAGGCTGCCGACCCCTTGGTGGCCCAGCGCAGCGCGTCCTTGTGGCTCACCTTGGCGACGCCATAGCGAGCCCGCTGCAACAGAAACGCCGCGCGGACCTCCTGCATCAGGTTGGATTCGTCGTTCGACGCCGAGCCGTCGACGCCCAGCCCGATGCCGACGCCCGCTTCCTCCATCTCGCAGACCGGACAGCCGCCGGAGGCCAGAATCTGGTTGCTGCAGGCGCAATGGCTGATCGTGGTTTTGGCCTTGCCGAGCCGCTTCATCTCGGACGTGTTGAAGTGGATGCCATGCGCGAGCCAGGTCCGTGCATTGAGCCAGCCGCAATTTTCCAGATAATCGAGCGGCCGGCAGTTGTAGAGCTGTTGGCAGAACCGGTTTTCGTCCTCGGTCTCGGCCAGATGCGTGTGCAGGCGGACGTCGAGTTTTTCGGCGAGTTCAGCCGTCTTCTTCATCAGCGAGGTCGTCACCGAAAACGGCGAACAGGGCGCCAGCGCAATCTGCACCACAGCGTCTTCGCCGCGCTCGTGATATTTGGCGACGACGCGTTCGCTGTCGGCGAGAATCGTATCTTCGTCCTGAACCACGCTGTCGGGCGGCAGACCGCCGTCGCGCTGCGACAGGTTCATCGAACCGCGGGTCAAGAGCACGCGCAAGCCGAGCCTGTGAGCGACGGCGACCTCGATATCGACGGACTGCTCGAGGCCAGCCGGAAAGACATAGTGATGATCGGTCGTGGTCGTGCAGCCGGACAGCATCAGCTCCGACATCGCCACGGTGACACCGAGTTCGAGCGCTTCGGGCGTCAATCCCGCCCATACCGGATAGAGCGCCCGCAACCACGGGAACAGCTCGCGGTCCATCGCCGCCGGCACCGCCCGCGTCAGCGTCTGGTAGAAATGATGATGGGTATTGATCAGCCCGGGCAGAACCACATGCGCCGATGCATCGAACACCGCCGCGTCCGTCGCGGGCGTCGCGCCCGCCGGCACCAGCTCGACGATCCGCCCCTTTCGCACGACAATACCGCGGCCGGCACCCTCGGCCAGAATACCCACGGGGTCCTTGATCCAGATCGCCTGCGACTGCGCCATGTAGGCCTTCCTTTTTAAACCGCCCCTGCAAAGACCAGGCCCGATGCCAGTTGGCGCTTCTTGGTTAGCGCTGGTTTTGCTGGTTGGCGCTGGTCTTGCAAGACAGTTAGAGGAAGAGTGTTGGCGTTGAAAGCGTTGGTATGGACCTGAATACGATCACGGCGGTGGCCCGTCCGAAAACGCGCTCGGAGCTGCCCGTTTGGACGGCAGGCGATGCCTGGCTCGCGGGCGGGACTTGGCTGTTTTCGGAACCGCAAGCGCATCTCAACCGGCTGATCAATTTGGCCGAGCTGAAGTGGCCCGCACTGACGATCGATGCGAACGGGTTATCGATCGCGGCGACTTGCAGTGTCGCCGAACTCGACGCGCTCGCCTGTCCGCCGGACTGGCTCGCGGCTTCCTTGATCAACCAATGCTGCCGTGCCTTTCTCGCTTCCTTCAAGATCTGGAAGACCGCAACTGTTGGCGGCAACATCTGCATGTCGCTGCCCGCGGGACCGATGATCTCATTGACCGCGGCGCTCGACGGCGTCTGCACCATCTGGCTGGCCGATGGCGGCGAGCAAAAGATCGCGGCTTCCGATTTCGTCACCGGCAACAACGCCAACGTGCTCAAGCCCAGCGATCTGTTGCGGCAGATCGACATTCCCATGAGTGCGCTGAAACGCCGATCGGCGTTCCGCCAGATCTCGCTGACGCCGGTCGGCCGCTCGGCAGCGCTGTTGATCGGCACCATCGCGCATGACGGCAGCTTCGTGCTGACGGTGACCGCCTCGACCAAGCGGCCGGTCAAGCTGTCCTTCAAGAGAGTGCCTGACACCGCCGGGCTACGCGACGCGATCGAGCAAGCGGTTCCCGACAACCTCTATCACGACGACGTCCACGGCAAGCCGTTCTGGCGCAAGCACATGACGCTACGGCTGGCGTCCGAAGTCCGCGACGAGCTAGTGGAGTGGATTTGACGATCGGACCACCAGCATGACGTTCGAGATCAACGGCAAGAGTTTCGAACAGCAGCCGCGCGCCGGGCAATGCCTGCGCACGTTCCTGCGCGAGCTCGGCCATTTCGGCGTCAAGAAAGGCTGCGACGCCGGCGACTGCGGCGCCTGCACCGTGCTGCTCGACAACGAGCCGGTGCATAGCTGCCTGATTCCGGCGTTTCGCGCCGAAGGTCATACGGTCACGACCATCGAGGGTTTTGCGAACGAGGCCGCCCTTCATCCGATGCAGCAGGCGTTTTTGGATGCGCAGGGATTTCAATGCGGCTTCTGCACCGCCGGGATGATCCTCACCTGCGCTTCCTTGAACCAGGCGCAGCAGCGCGACCTCGGCGCGGCACTGAAGGGCAATATCTGCCGTTGCACCGGCTATCGCTCGATCGAGGATTCGCTCAACGGCAAGACCAATATCGAAGACGACGCCGCCGGCGATGCGTTCGGCCGCAGCCTGCCCGCGCCCGCCGGACCACAGGTGGTGCGCGGCGCGGAGCGCTACACCTTCGACACCGAGATCGAAGGCCTGCTCCACATCAAGATTCTGCGTTCGCCACATCCGCACGCCAAAATCGTCTCGATCGACCAGAGCGATGCGCTGGCGGTGCCGGGCGTCCATGCGGTGCTGACTCACGAGGATGCACCCAAAACCCTGTTCTCGACGGCGCGGCACGAGAAAGACTGGATGGACCCCGCCGATACCCGCATGCTCGACGATGTCGTGCGGTTCATCGGCCAGAGGGTCGCAGCCGTGGTGGCCGACAGCGAAGGCGCCGCCGAGGAAGCCTGCCGGCGCCTCAAGGTCCAATACGAGATATTACCGCACGTGGTCGATCCAGCCGCCGCGATTGCCGTGGGCGCCCCGGTGATTCACGCCGGCAAAACATCCGAACATCGTATCAGCAATGTCGCGCGCAATATCGCCGCCGAAACCCACGGTGAATTCGGCGACGTCAGCCAGGCGCTGGCCGAATCTGCCGTGACCTACGAAGGTACTTTCCAGACGCAACGGGTGCAGCACGCCGCATTGGAAACCCATGGCGGACTTGCCTATGTCGATGCCGATGGCGTGCTGACCGTTCGCTCCTCGACGCAGGTTCCCTTCCTGACGCGGCGAGCGCTGGCCGATCTCTTCGATCTGCCTCCCGATAGGGTGCGCGTGTTATGCAAACGCGTCGGCGGCGGCTTTGGCGGCAAGCAGGAGATGTTCGTCGAGGATATCCTGGCGCTGGCCACATTGAAGACGGGGCGTCCGGTCAAGCTCGAACTGACACGCGAGGAGCAATTCATCGCGACCTCGACGCGCCACCCGATGCGGGTGACGATCAAGGCCGGCGCCGACCATAACGGCAAGCTCATCGCGCTCCAGCTCGACGTGCTCTCCAACACCGGCGCTTATGGCAATCATGCAGGTCCCGTGCTGTTCCACGCTGTCGCCGAGAGCATCAGCGTCTACAACTGTCCGAACAAGAAGGTTGACGGCCTAGCCGTCTATACCAACACGGTACCGGCCGGCGCCTTCCGCGGCTACGGCCTGCCGCAAGGGCTGATCGCCGTGGAATCGGCGATCGACGAGCTTGCCGGGCGGCTTGGTATCGATCCGTTCGAGATGCGCCGCCGCAATGTCGTCAAGCCCGGCGATCCCATGCTGGCGCCGCCGGAATCCGAATATCACGACGTGATCTACGGCTCCTACGGTCTCGACCAATGCCTCGACCTCGTCGAGCGCGCCATGAAAGCCGACGCACTGCCGCGATTGCCGGACGAATGGCTGATCGGCGACGGAATTGCGCTCACGATGATCGATACTGTGCCGCCAGCCGGCCACTTTGCGGACTGCTACGTCTCGTTGCGCGACGACGGCGGATTCGACCTCACCGTCGGCACCGCCGAGTTCGGCAATGGCACCGCCACCGTGCACCGTCAGATCGCAGCGACAGCGCTTTCGACCACCGTCGACCAGATCCACCTCAAGCAATCCGACACCGCCAATGGCGGCCACGACACCGGCGCCTATGGTTCGGCCGGCACCTTCGTGGCGGGGCTCGCCACTAAACTCGCCGCCGAAAATCTCGTCGCCGAGATCAAGGCCTTTGCCGCGCACACCATGGGCGCAGATAATGCGACCAATAAGCTCGAACGCGATGACCTTGTCTGTGACGGCGAGCACCTGCCGCTGACGCAGATCGCACAAGCCGCGCGAGCGCGCGGCAAGACGCTCACGGCCCACGGCAAGTCAGCCGGCACGCCGCGCACGGTCGCCTTCAACGTGCAGGGTTTTCGGGTGGCCGTGAACAAGGGCAGCGGCGAGGTGAAAATTCTCAAAAGCGTGCAGGCGGCCGATGCCGGCCGCGTCGCCAACCCGATGCAGTGCCGCGGCCAGGTCGAAGGCGGCGTGGCGCAGTCGCTGGGCGCCACGCTCTACGAGGAACTTGTGATCGACGAGGGCGGCCGCATCGTCAATCCGCGCTTCCGCGACTATCACCTGCCGTGCTTTGCCGACGTGCCACGCACCGAGGTCTATTTCGCCGACACCTACGACACGGTCGGACCGATGGGAGCGAAGTCGATGAGCGAAAGTCCGTATAATCCCGTAGCGCCCGCGATGGGCAATGCGATCGCCAACGCCACCGGTATCCGCTTTACCGCGACGCCGTTCAAGCCGGACCGGCTGTTTCCGGCGCTAAAGGAAAAGTTCGGGAGCTAAGCAATACGCAGACATGTTTCTCTGCGGCGGTGCGAGAGAGGCATCTGGCACAGGGCTTGAATTGCTGCAAAGCTGTGACACACGCCGAATACGCCGGCGTAGCTGGGGGTTTTACCATGAGCGCCGAAGTCCATCCCGTCGATGAAGTCCTGCCGGTCCCGCGCCTGCTGGCGCTGGGGCTGCAACATGTGCTGGTGATGTACACCGGCGCGGTCGCTGTTCCCTTGATTATCGGACGGGCGCTGAAACTCCCGCCGGAAGACGTCGCCTATCTGATCAGCGCCGACTTGTTTGCTTGCGGGCTTGCGACGCTGGTGCAGTGCATCGGATTTCCTGGCGTCGGTATCCGGCTGCCCGTGATGATGGGCGTGACCTTTGCGTCCGTCGGCCCGATGCTGTCGATGGCGGCCTCTCCCGATATCGGGCTGCTCGGCATCTACGGCTCGGTCATCGCCGCCGGAATCTTCGGCATCATTGCCGCCCCCTTCATCAGCCGGCTGCTGCCGCTGTTTCCGCCTGTCGTCACCGGCACCATCATCATGGTGATCGGCATTTCCTTGATGCGGGTCGGCATCAACTGGGCGGGCGGCGGCCTGCCGACGCTGACCAAGGTGGTCGACGGCGTGCCCGGCGCGTTTCCCAATCCGGCCTATGGTCAGCTTCAGGGGCTTGGCATCTCCGCCTTCGTCCTGCTGTTCATTCTTGGCCTGCTCAAATGGGGCAGCGGCTTTGTCGCCAACGTCTCGGTGCTGCTCGGCATCATTGCCGGAGCGATTTTGGCGAGCGTGCTTGGCGTGATGCATTTCGAGAAAGTGCTGGCCGCGTCCTGGGGCGACATCGTCATTCCGTTCCGCTTCGGCATGCCGCAGTTTCACCTCGTACCGATCGTCACCATGTGCATCGTCATGATCGTCGTGATGATCGAATCGCTCGGCATGTTCCTCGCGCTCGGCGAGATGACCGGGAAAACGATCGACCGCAACGCACTGTCGCGCGGCCTGCGCGCGGACGGCGTCGGCACGCTGATCGGCGGCATCTTCAACACCTTCCCCTACACCTCGTTCTCGCAGAATGTCGGCCTCGTCAGCGTCACCGGCGTGCGTTCGCGCTGGGTCACCATCACCGGCGGCGGCATCATGCTGTTGCTCGGCCTGATGCCAAAACTGGCCGCGCTTGTCGAAGCCGTGCCGCAGGTGGTGCTTGGCGGCGCGGGGCTTGTGATGTTCGGCATGGTGGCGGCGACCGGCGCGCGGATCCTGACGGCGGTCGACTTCAAGAACAACCGCTTCAACCTGTTCGTGGTCGCGATCTCCGTCGGCTTCGGCCTGATTCCGCTCGCCGCACCCGGCTTCTTCCACAACCTGCCGCGCGAGCTCCAGCCGCTCCTGGAATCCGGCATCCTGCTTTGCGCCGTCGTCGCCGTGATCCTGAACGCGTTCTTCAACGGGCTCGGCAGCAGCGCCAGCGCAAAGAGCGATGCGGCGGCGGTGGCCTCATCCGCGCAGCACGTGTGATTGCGGTAGTTAACTCCCGCGATAGGTCGCGTAACTCCAGGGCGTGACCAGGAGGGGCACATGCAGATGCCCCTCCGGTTCGCTCACCGCAAATCGCAAGGCGATATCGTCGAGGAACGGCGGATCGGAGAGCGGGACGTTCCGCTCCTTGAAATATTTTCCGACGCTGAAGATCAGTTCGTAGTAGCCGATCGGCACCGGCCGGCCGCCGATCAAGGGCTGGTCGGTGCGGCCATCCGAATTGGTCACCGCGCGCGCCACGACGCGGTTCGCCCCAAGCCGTGAGCGTTCGACGAGTTCGACCTCGATTCCTGCCGCAGGCTTGCCGCTGTTGTTATCCAGCACATGGGTCGAAAGCCGCCCATGAACCGGCAGACGGTCGGCCGCCGCCACAAGCTGATCGAGCCGCAGCGCCGCGATCCGGCAAATCTCGGCAACGGAGACCGCCGTTTCGGTCGCGGCATCGTTCGGCAGCCGCCGCTCGAAGTCGGCAAGCACCGAATCCTTGGTGTGGCGGCGGACGCAGACGATATAGGGGAAGCCGAATTTCGAGCGATAGGCATTGTTGACGCGCTCGAAGGCCGCGTATTCGGCGTCCGACAGCCGGTCGAGGCCCACGCTGTTCTGCTCGGCGGTGGATTCGGCCGTCAGCCCCGCAGCACGCTGTGTCTTGTTGGCGAGATCAGGATGCGACTTGATCAGCGCGAGCCGCTGATCCTGGCTCCCGCGCTCGACCGCCAACTTCATCGCCGCAAACAGCGCATTGACGCCGGCAAACGGCCGCGCGGCAAAGGCCTGCTCAGCCACCCAGGGCGAATACTCGAAAATATTGGCAAGCGCGGCGACAAAATCGCCCTGCGTGCAGCCGTTCAGTTCCTCAAGCGGCTTCTGCGACATATGCCCCGTCTGCCTCGGCCCGGATTACGGGCTCCTGCCTTGGGCGGACGGCGAATTTCCCCCTCCCGCGTCGAAGGACATGCCGAAGAGGCCGCCGCGTCGCACTTCGGGCTCAGGCGCCGCGGCAGGGGCCTGCTGAAGTTCGGCCTGCGGCGGCAGCGGTGGCGGCGCCGGAAGGTTGTTGCAGTTCATCGGATAGACCAGCTCGCGGTTGGCGGTCTGGCCAATCGGCGCGCAGGAGTCGCGCCCGGCAACCGCCTTCGGCTTGGTTTGCGACCAGGCTGGCGTGGCCGCCGCTACCAGCATCGCGCACAGGAGAAGCTTCTTCATCTTTCCCACCTCGAAATCAGCCCCCACCATTTACCCGGATCGGGGCAGCGAAGTCCACATGCCCCCTTTTTGGGCAAACTACTCTTCCCAATTGCCAAACGGAAGCGCTGGAAAACGCGCCCGGGAGATGCGACACAGAATTGGGGCATCTTTTCAGGATTACGCGCGGAACCGCCGCCGCATACACCGCGCAGGGAATAGACGGCGATGTGGGCATCGATTCTATCGGAGTGGGCAAGCCTGATTTTCCGCTGGCTGCATGTGATCGCAGCCGTCGGCTGGATCGGAAGCTCGTTCTACTTCATTCACCTCGACCTCGAACTCAAGCCGCGTGAGGGTCTGCCCGAAGGCGCCCACGGCGAGGCCTGGCAGGTGCATGGCGGCGGCTTCTACCACATCATCAAGTTCCTGGTCGCGCCGTCGCAAATGCCGAAGGAACTGACCTGGTTCAAATGGGAGGCCTATACGACCTGGCTGTCCGGTTTCGTGCTGATGGTCATCGTCTATTATCTCGATGCAGAACTGTTCCTGGTCGACAAATCCGTGCTCGACCTGACGCCGACGCAGGCGGCGCTGTTCAGCTTCTTCAGCCTGGCGCTGGCCTGGCTGCTATATGAAGCGGCTTGCCGAAGCGGCCTTTCTGCCTACGAACTGCCGTTTGCGATCGGCGGCTACATCTTCCTTGTTGCGCTGACCTACGCCTTCACCCATGTGCTGAGCGGCCGCGGGGCCTTCAACCAGATCGGCGCGATCATCGGCACAATCATGGTCGCCAACGTCTTCACGCTGATCATCCCGAACCAGAAGAAGGTCATCGCCGCCCTGCTCGCCGGCCAAAAGCCGGATCCCAAATACGGCAAGCAGGGCAAGGAACGCTCGGTCCACAACAACTATCTGACGCTGCCGGTCGTCTTTCTCATGATCAGCAACCATTACCCGCTGATCTTCGGCACCCGCTACAACTGGCTGATCGCCGCAATCGTGCTCGCGCTCGGTCCCGTGATCCGTCACTTCTTCAACGAACGCCATGCCGGGCGCAAATCGCCGTGGTGGGTGTGGGGCGTGGCGGCGATCGGCATGATCGCGATCGGGTTGCTCACCACCGCCGGCCCCCGCGACGCCAAGGCGGCCGCGGTCGTGCCGAAACACGATTTCGCCGCGGTTCAGGAGATCGTGCTGTCGCGCTGCAGCATGTGCCACGCCGCGGAGCCGGTGTTCGACGGAATCACGGCGGCTCCCAAGGGCGTTCGCCTCGACGATCCCGACCAGATCATGCGTAACAGCCGCCTGATCGGGCGCAACGCGGCCTGGTCCAATGCCATGCCGCCCGGCAACATCACCGAAATCACCGCCAACGAGCGCGCCGTGCTCGCGGCCTGGCTCGCCGATACCTCGCGCTAGCCATCACGCAACGGCATACCCGTCAAACCTTGTCGTGAATCACGCGCTTGACCGCCGCAATCGCGTCCTCGTCGCGGCTGTACATGGTCCATTGCTTGACGCGCTTGGCGCGCACGAGCTTCGCTGCGATCAGGACCCGCATGTGCTCGCTCAAGGTCGGCGCGCTGACGCCGAGCTTTTCGGCAATCAGCAGGCCGCAGACACCGTCTTCGACGAGGTCGCCGTCCACCTGCGCCCGAAAATACTTTTTCGGATCGCGAAGCCAATCCAGAATCAGCAGACGCCGTTCGTTGGCGAGCGCGCGCAACGCAATCGCGATTTTCATTTAGCCATTTTGCTAATTACCTAACTTGTGTCAAGATGGGCGAGTAAGAAGGCTCACAAGCGCATGTCACCGCGACGCGTCACTCTCACATTCGACAACGGTCCCACGCCCGGGATCACCGAACGCGTGCTCGAGATATTGGAGCGCCACGGTATCCGCAGCACTTTTTTCGTCATCGGCCGCAAGCTGGCCGACCGCGCGGCCGCGTCGCTGCCAAGAGAGGCCCATGCCGCGGGCCACTGGATCGGCAATCACACGTTCTCGCACTCGGTGGCGTTTGGAGATCGTCCCGAGGCGGATTTCGCCGCGGATGAAATCGACAATGCCCAGCGGGCGATCGGCGAACTGTCTCACCCGAACAAACTGTTCCGGCCGTACGGAAACTCCGGCCTGATCGGCCCCCATCTCCTGAGCCGGGCGTCCGTCGACTACCTGCTGGCGAACCGGTTTCAGACCGTGCTCTGGAACAGTGTCCCGGGCGACTGGAAGGATGCGGCGGGATGGGTCGAGACGTGCATCGCACAAGTGCTTGAAAACGAATGGAGCGTCGTCGTCCTGCACGACATCGAAAGCGGTTGTTTGCCTCACTTGCCCGAATTGCTTCAGCGCCTGAACGACCTCGGCGCTGTCTTTGAGCAGGACTTTCCGGAGAGCGTCATTCTCACGCGCGCGGGCCGGACCGTGAACCTCTCACCGGAATATGTAAGCGACTAAAGCAACCGGAAATCACCGCAAGAGCAGATCCATATGGCAGACACGAACCCGATCACCCGCGAGCGCATTGTCGCGACCGAAGCCGCGATCCGGCCCTTCGTGCGGCGAACGCCGCTCGTGCAATCCGACATGGCCGACTTCGGCCTTGCGCCCGGCCCCCTCACCTTCAAGCTCGAATTCTTGCAGCATTCGGGCTCGTTCAAGGCGCGCGGCGCGTTCGCCAATCTCCTGCTGCGAAAGGCATCCGCCACCGGTGTGGTGGCGGCCTCCGGCGGCAATCACGGCGTTGCTGTCGCCTGTGCCGCGCATCGCCTGGGCGTGCCCGCCACGATTTTCGTGCCCGACGTCGCCTCGCCCGCCAAGCAGGAGCGTATCAAGGGATATGGCGCGGAGCTCATCGTCGGGGGCTCGCGCTATGCCGATGCGCTGGCCGCCAGCGAAGCGCATATCGCCAAAACCGGCGCGATGCCGGTTCATGCCTATGACCAGGCCGAAACGCTGCTGGGTCAGGGCTCGGTCGGAATTGAGCTGGAGCAGGATGCGCCTGACATCGACACGCTTCTGGTCGCGGTCGGCGGCGGCGGGCTGATCGGCGGCATCGCGGCGTGGTTCGAGCGGCGGATCCGCATCGTCGCAGTCGAACCGGAAGCCGCGCCCACCCTGCATAATGCACTTGCCGCAGGGCATCCGGTGGACGCGCCCGCGGGCGGCATCGCCGCCGACAGCCTCGCACCAAAGCGTGTCGGCGAACTGATGTTTCCGATCGCGCGTGCGAATGTCGACCGGGTGGTGCTGGTCACGGACGACGCCATTCGCGAGGCGCAGGAAATGCTCTGGTCGACCTTGCGCGTGGTGACCGAGCCCGGCGGCGCGGCAGCCTTGGCCGCGCTTCTTTCAGGACGTTACAAGCCTTCCGCCGGAGAACGCGTAGCGGTGCTGCTGTGCGGGGCGAACACGACGGCGGTGAGGTTTGAGGGGTGAGCGCGAAGAGATTTGTTTGAATTGACGTTCGGTCGCTCCCTCCCCCTGAAAGGGGGAGGGTTGGGGAGGGGGTCAAACGAATATTCACTTGGCCATTTGATCCCCTCCCGCTTTGCTCAAAGAGCAAAGCGACCTCCCCTTTTCAAGGGGAGGTTTGGAGATTGCGTCCCCTCACCGCGGCATCAAGGTAATCACCTCCGCTGCCGCAGCTTCGACCGCGGCGCGGCTGTAGAGCAGCGGCACGTACTGGCCCGTCGCCCACAGCGGGGCGAGATCGCGGTAGTGACCGCTGAAGGGATCGCCGGATTGCCCCGGCGTGTTGATGGCGCGGCTCGCATCCCAGTTGCCGACATCGAGCACCATGCGGAACGACGCGCCGGCGGTGAGGCGATAGTCGGCGCGCCGGTAAGTCGCGGCGCGCGGCACATTGGCGGCGCCGCCAAACGCCAGCGGCCCGACGGACAGTTGCGATGCCGTGGCCTTGTCGGCGAGCGCTTCCAGCGCGTGATCGAATTTCGCTACGTGCAGGCGGCCCCAGCGCCACATCGATGAATCCGCGCCCAACTTGTCGGTGACGTCGGCCACCGCACGCCCGAGGCTTTCGCTCAGGATACGGTCGCGCGCAGCTTTCGGATCGGCGCCAAGCGCTGAGTCCGGCGCTTCGAGATAGGCGACAACAGGCGAAATGCTGGAGGCTTCCGGCGCGATCAGCTCAGTGGCCTTGGGCGCCACTGTCTTGAGCAGCGCTGCGCCCAGATGATTTGATATCCACACCTCGAACACGGCCGCCGCCGCGCTATCGGCATCGTCGCGCGCATCCCAATTTTGAAGAAGCGCCAATCCCTTTTTGGCATTGGCGTCGTCGGACTGAAGCGGCTGCAACAGCTTCACCAGACGCCGCGCCAGCATCGAGGTGTTGTCGTTCTGCAAATCCATCGCATCCGCCAGTGTCATCTTGGGCTTGGATTGCAGCACCTCGACGATGCGCTGCCAGCGCGCGGGGTCCGACCATTCGAAGCCGACCTTGCGCTCCGCGACCGGATAATCGCTCGGCAGGTTCATCTGGTTGGCGGTGGCGAAAAAGCCCTGCTCGGGGCGATAGACCCGCGGCAATTGATCGTTATCGACAAAACCCTGCCACTCATAGCGGCCATCGCCCGGCACCGGCATCAGCCCGTCATAGTTGACGCGGCGCGGCGTCTTGGCGCCGGGAATCCAGCCGATATTGCCTTTGACGTCGGCATAGACCTGGTTCTCCGACGGCGCGCCCCAGCGCTTCATCGCGGTGACAAAGCCGCTCCAGTCCTTGGCGGTCATGTAGTCAGATGAACCGAAATAGGCCGAAGTGCCCGGCTCGAACCAGACCGAGCGGATGGCAAACGCGCGCTTGTTCGTGTCGTCGACGTAGATCACCGGGCCATGGCGGGTGAATTTCAGCTCGACGTCGCGCGCGGCCTCGCCCTTGACCTCAACGCTCTCATGCACGATCCGCATCGGTTCCCAACCGTCGCGATAGCGATACTGGTTCGGATCGGCCGGATTAAGCTCGTAAACGTAAAGATCTTCCTGATCGACGTTGAAGATGGTGAGCCCGAACGCGATCGTGCCGTTGTGGCCGATCGAAATTCCCGGCAGCGCCGGTTCGCCCGCCCCGATCACGGACAAGCCCGGCGCGTTGAGGCCAACGATATAACGCAGCGACGGCACGCTGTGCTCGCGGTGCGGATCGTTGGCGAGGATGGCGCGGCCGGTGGCGGTGCGCGACGGCGCAACCACCCAGTTGTTGGAGCCGATGGTGTCACGCTGCTGGTCGGCTTGCGTCAAGAACCGGTCCGGATCGTGCTCCAGCATCGCTTTGCGCTCTTCGGCCCTGGCAAAGGTCACCGGCCGCGTTGCGAGGTCATAGGCTGCCAGCACGCCCTTGGGGATCGAACAGGGATCGAGCCCTTCAGGAATTTTCGTGGTCCAGGCGGGTTCAAGTTTCACCCGAAACCGATCCGCGTCGAGGCCGGCGGCGCAGGCCACCAGCGAACGCTTGACTTCGGACGCGACATTACGCGTCAGGCCGTGACTACGGATGCGCACCACGTCATCGGCCTTCCACAAATCCGGCATGGTGCCCGCGATGCGAAACTCGATTCCCAGCGAGCGGCGGCCGGCCTGCACGTCCGCGACATAGGCGTTGATCCCTGAGACAAAGGCCTCGGCATAGGTTTTTGCCTTCGGACCATAGGCCGCCCACTCCGCATTCATGTCGCCACGGTAGAGAAATTGCCGCAAGGCCTTGTCCTGCCCGACATAGGCCGGGCCGAAATCCTTGGCGAGCAGGCCGAGGCCGCGCTTGCGCCAGAGATCGATCTGCCAGAGCCGGTCGCGCGCGGCATTAAAGCCTTGCAGGAAAAACAGGTCGTGCTCGTTCTCGGCATAGATGTGCGGAATGCCCCAGACGTCGATCAGGATCTTGCCTAGTGCCTGCAAGCCCGGGGCCAGCGCGGTTGAAAGCCGCGCGGCGGACGGTGTGCTGTCGTTATCGCGGGCGAGTACCGAGGATGTTGCGATCGATAGAAGTGCAGGAATTAGCAGGCAACGGCTAACGATTTTCTTCATATTGTTTCTTCCCTTCGACCGGTGCAGCGTTTATCGCGGCTTTTATTCGTCTTCGTCGCTTGCCAGCACGCCTTTCACCGCGCGCCGCCAGCCCTTCAGCTTTCGTTCGCGTGTCGCAGCGCTCATATTGGGCTTGAAGCGGCGCTCAAGCCGCCAGTTATCGCCGAATTTTGAAGGCTCCGGATAGACCCCGGCCGCAAGTCCGGCGAGATAGGCAGCACCGAGCGCGGTCGTCTCCTGGACCACCGGCCGATCGACCGGCGCATTTAAGAGATCGGCCAGCCGCTGCATCGTCCAATCCGACGCCGTCATGCCGCCATCGACGCGCAGCACGATGTTGGCGGCTTTCGCCTCCGGCCAGTCCGCGCGCATCGCTTCCCAGAGATCGACGGTCTGGTAACAAACACTCTCCAGCGCGGCGTGCGCGAGCTCGGCAGGGCCCGTATTGCGCGTGAGCCCGAACAGCGCGCCGCGCACGCGCGGATTCCAATAGGGCGCGCCGAGACCGACAAAGGCCGGCACGAGGTAGACGCTCTGGACATGATCGGATTTCTCGGCAAGGGGACCTGTTTCGGCCGCTTGCTTGATGATGCCAAGACCGTCGCGCAGCCATTGCACGGCGCTTCCTGCAACGAAGATCGAGCCTTCGAGCGCGTAAGTACGTACGCCCTTCAGCTGATAAGCGATCGTGGTGAGGAGCTTGTTCTTCGAGGCAACCGGCATCGTGCCAGTGTTCAGCAGCGCAAAGCAGCCGGTGCCGTAAGTGGACTTGATCATGCCCGGCGAGAAGCAGGCCTGACCGATGGTTGCCGCCTGCTGATCGCCGGCGATGCCGGAAATCGCGATCGGTGCGCCGAACAGATCGGTCACGGTCTCACCGAAACGATGCGAGGAATCCTTCACCTCCGGCAGCATCGCGCGCGGCACGCCGAGAAGTTTCAGGAGATCGTCGTCCCACGCGCCGGTGTGGATGTTGAACAGCAAGGTACGCGAGGCATTGGTGGCGTCGGTCGCGTGCACCTTGCCGCCGGTGAGGCGCCACAGCAGGTAACAATCGACGGTGCCGAACAGCAATTCGCCACGCATCGCGCGCGCCCGCGCCCCCGGCACATTGTCGAGCAACCAGGCGACCTTGGTGCCGGAAAAATAGGGATCGATGATCAATCCGGTCTTGGCCGTGATGACGGGCTCGTGGCCCTCGTTCTTCAACTTGGCGCAGAACTCAGCGGTGCGGCGGTCCTGCCAGACGATGGCGCGGTGAATGGCCCGGCCCGTCGCGCGATCCCACACCACCACGGTCTCACGCTGGTTGGTGATGCCGATCGCCGCGATGTCCTTAGGCGTGAGGCCAGCTTTCTTGAGCGCGTCGCGGCAGGTCGCGACCGTGGAATTCCAGATGTCTTCCGGATCGTGCTCGACCCAGCCCGAGGCCGGAAAATGCTGCGGAAACTCCTGCTGTGCGACGCCCGCGACCGAGAGGTCATCGCGAAACAGCATGGCGCGTGAGGACGTGGTGCCCTGATCGATGGCGAGCACGAAGGACATTGGCGTTCCTCCCGGATTCCTGTTTGCGCGCAAGGCAAGCGGATTGGGGAGAGAAGGTCAAGATTGCCGTGCCGTCCGCTGTTCACCCTCTCCCCTTGTGGGAGAGGGTGGCGAGATTGAACGAAGTGAGATCGAGCCGGGTGAGGGGTCAAAGTCTCGCATTGACGAAGAACCCCTCACCCGGTTTCTCGCTAACGCTCGAAACCACCCTCTCCCACAAGGGGAGAGGGGAAAGAAAGAGAACCTACGCCCCCGCGGTGGTGACGCCGCCGTCGACCACAATCGTCTGCCCGGTCATGAAGCTCGAGGCATCGGAGGCGAGATAGGCGACCGCGCCTGCGATCTCGTCGGGCTCGCCGATACGCCGAAGCGGCGTCGACGCCGTGCGGCGCTTCAGCCGCTCTTCGTCTTCCCACAAGGCCCGCGCGAAGTCGGTCTTGACCAGGCCCGGCGCCACGCAATTGATGCGCACGCCTTTCGGGCCCCATTCGCCGGCGAGACTGCGGCACAGCGCGAAATCCGCCGCCTTCGAGATTCCGTAGGCGCCGATCACCGTCGATCCGCGCAAGCCGCCGATCGAGGAGATGATCACGACCGAACCCTTAGCCCGCGCCGCCATCGGCGGGATCGCGAGCGAGCAGAGCCAGAGGTTGCTCTTGACGTTGGAGGCCATGATCTTGTCGAAGGCCTCGTCCTTGATGTCGAGCAGCGGGCCGTAATAGGGATTGATCGCCGCGTTGCAGACGAGAATGTCGACCTTGCCGTAGTGCTTCGTCGCGCCCGACATCAGCGCCTCGACTTCCTCGCGTCGCGAGATGTTGCAGGCGATGACGTGGGCGTCGCCGCCCGCTTTGCGGATGCCTTGTGCGACTTCCTCGCAGGCCTCCGCCTTGCGTGAGGAGATCACGACCTTGGCGCCCAACTTGGCGAGCAGTTCGGCCGAGGAGCGGCCGATGCCGCGGCTCGAACCGGTGACGACGGCGACTTGTCCGGTGAGATCGAAGGGGGTGGATTTCATGTTATTTCCTCCATAAGTCCGCACGCGCCGCATGCACACTCGTCATGCGCGGGCGCAGCCGTTCGAAAGAACGGCGTCGCTTTCGCTTGCCTATGCCCGCGCATCCATCGTTTCGGAAAGATGGATTGCCGGGTCAAGCCCGGCAATGACAACGAACTACACCAGCCCGCCGGCCGCGGTGACGCGGCGCAGGTGATATTCGGTGTCGCCGAAGGTGTTTTCGATCATGGTCAGGCGCTTGAAGTAGTGGCCGATCGCGGCCTCCATGGTCATGCCGATGCCGCCATGCAACTGGATCGACTGCTGACCTACGAACTTGCCGGACTTGCCGATTTGCACCTTGGCGGCGGCGACCGCGGTCGAGCGCTCCTTCGCATCGTCGAAGTCGCAGGCCATGGTGGCGAACATCGACATCGAGCGTGCCTGCTCTACCGCGACGAACATGTCGGCGGCGCGGTGCTGCAAGGTCTGAAAACTGCCGATCGGCACGCCGAATTGCTTGCGCGTCTTCAGATACTCGACTGTGGTCTTCAGCGATTCATCCATCAGTCCGACGGCCTCGGCGCAAAGCGCGGTGCGCGCTTCATCGACCACGCGCTCGATCAGCGGCAAGCCATTTTCGGGATCGCCGATCGCAGCGTCCGCGCCAACCTCGACGCCGGTGAAGGTGATGTCGGCGCCATGCAGGCCGTCCTGGGTGGGATAGGTCTTCTTCGCGATGCCCTTGGCACCGGCCGGCACCAGGAACACGCCGATGCCATCAGCGTCGCGCTGGCCGCCTTTGGTGCGCGCCGTCACAATCAGCGTATCGGCGGCCTCGCCATTGAGCACGACGAATTTTTCGCCGTCGATGACGTAACCTTCGCCCTTCTTCTTGGCCGTGGTGGTGACGTCAGCGAGGTCATAGCGCGAATTCTTCTCCAGCTGCGCAAAGGCAAAGGTCTTGCTGCCATCGATGATCGAGGGGATATGTGCTTCCTTCTGCGCGGCCGAGCCGCCATGGCGCAACAGGCCGCCGGCGATCACCACGGTCGCGAGATAGGGCTCGATCACGAGCGCGCGGCCCAGCGCCTCCATCACGATCATGGTCTCGACCGCGCCGGCGCCGAAGCCGCCGTCGTCTTCCGCAAACGGCAGGCCGAGCAGGCCCTGCTCTGCAAAGCGGCCCCAGATCGCCTTGCTCCAGCCGCCCGGCTCTTTCATGTATTTCTTGCGTGCCTCGAAATCATAGGCGTCGCCGAGCAGCCCCTCGACGCTGTCCTTGAGAAGCCGCTGCTCCTCGGTCAAATCGAAATCCATTTTTTTCTTCCCCGCCTATACAAATTCACCGTCATGCCCGGCCATAGCCGTTCGAAGAACGGCGTTGCTTTCGCCCGCCTATATGCCGGGCATCCACGTCTTACTCGCCGTGGGTCAAGACGTGGATGGCCGGGTCAAGCCCGGCCATGACCACAAAGGTCAACGTTCCGGCCGTAGCGACAATCACAGTCCCAGCACCGCCTTGGTGATGATGTTGCGCTGGATCTCGTTCGAGCCGCCATAGATCGAGACCTTGCGGTTGTTGAAATAGCTCGGCGCGATCTGCGCGGTCCATTCCATCGCCTCGTTGGAGCCGTCATCGCCATGCTCGTCGAACGGCGCGGCGAACGGACCGATCACTTCCATCAGAAGTTCGGTCGTCGCCTGCTGGATTTCCGAGCCCTTGATCTTGAGTACGGACGACGCCGGGTTCGGCTTGCCCTTGCCGTGCTTGCCTTCATCGGCCACCACGCGCAGCTGCGTCAGCTCCAGCGCCTTCAGCTCGATCTCGACCGCTGCAAGCTTTTCGCGGAAACCCTGGTCTTCGATGACGGGCCTGCCGCCGGATTCGACCTTTGATGCCAGATCCTTGATGCGGCGGATGCGTTCCTTGGAGACGCCGACCCGCGCGATGCCGGTGCGCTCATTGCCGAGCAGGAATTTGGCGTAATCCCAGCCCTTGTTCTCCTCGCCGACGAGATTTTCAACGGGCACCTCGACGTCGTCGAAGAAGACTTCGTTGACCTCAAGCCCGCCATCGATGGTCTGGATCGGGCGCACCGTGATGCCCTTCGACTTCATGTCCATGAGGATGAAGGAAATGCCGGTCTGCTTCTTCGCGGCGGGATCGGTGCGGCAGAGGCAGAAGATCATGTTGGCGTGCTGCGCCAGCGTGGTCCAGGTCTTCTGGCCGTTGATGATGTACTTGTCGCCCTTGCGTTCGGCTTTCGTCTTCAGCGAGGCGAGATCGGAGCCGGAGCCAGGCTCGGAAAAGCCCTGGCACCACCAGTCCTCGACCTTGGCGATGCGCGGCAGATATTGCTTCTTCTGCGCCTCGTTGCCGAAAGTGTAGATCACGGGGCCGACCATGCTGACGCCGAAGGCGAGCGGCGCCGGCGCCGGATGCGCCTGAAGCTCTTCGTTGAAGATGTAATGCTGCACCGAGGTCCACCCCGTGCCGCCATACTCCTTCGGCCAGTGCGAGACGCCCCAGCCCTTTTTATCCAAGATGCGCCACCACGCGATCATCTCATCCTTGGTGAGATGGCGGCCTTCGACGATCTTCTGTCGAGTCGCCGGCGGCACGTTGTCGCGCAAGAACGTCCGCACTTCGTCACGAAACGCCATTTCTTCCTTGGTGAACGCGAGATCCATCGGATTCTCCTGTTTATCCTGAACCGTCATTCCGGGGCGTCGCGAAGCGACGAACCCGGAATCTCGACTTAAATTTCTGGATTCCGGGTCTGGCGCTCGCGCGCCATCCCGGAATGACGCTGCGTGTTACTGCACCACCTCGAACAATCCGGCCGCGCCCATGCCACCGCCGACGCACATCGTCACCACGGCATACTTGGCCTTGCGGCGGCGGCCCTCGATCAGCGCGTGGCCGGTGAGCCTGGCGCCCGACATGCCGTAGGGATGACCGACCGCGATCGCGCCGCCATTGACGTTGATCTTTTCGGGATCGATGCCGAGCTTGTCGCGGCAATAGAGCACCTGCACCGCGAACGCCTCGTTCAGCTCCCAGAGATCGATGTCATCGACCTTCAAGCCGTGACGCTTGAGAAGCCGCGGCACCGCGAATACCGGCCCGATGCCCATCTCGTCCGGCTCGCAGCCGGCGGCGACGAAACCACGGAAGATGCCGAGCGGCTTCAACCCGCGCCTGGAGGCTTCCTTGTCGCTCATGATCACGCTGGCGCTCGCGCCATCGGACAACTGGCTGGCATTGCCGGCGGTGATGGTGAAGCCGTCGCCGCGCACCGGCTTGAGACCCGCGAGCCCTTCGGCCGTGGTGTCCGGCCGTGGGCCTTCATCCTTTGAGAGCGTCACTTCCTTGAAGGAAATCGCGCCGGTCGCCTTGTCGGCAACGCCCATCGTGGTGGTGATCGCAGCGAGCTCATCGTTGAACTTGCCGCCTTGCTGAGCGGCAGCGACGCGGCGCTGGCTCTCCAGCGAATACTCGTCCTGCCGCTCACGCGAGATGCCGTAGCGCTTGGCGACAACCTCGGCGGTGTCGATCATCGGCATGTAGACCTCGCCCTTGATCTTGAGCAGCGCCGGGTCCTGGGTATGGAATTTGTTGGCGTGATCGTTCTGCACCAGGCTGATGGATTCACCACCGCCGCCGACCGCGACCTCGACGCCGTCGAAAATCACCGAGCGCGCCGCCAGCGCGATCGCTTGCAGCCCAGAAGCGCACTGCCGGTCGATCGTGGTGCCGCCAACCGTCACCGGCAGCCCCGCGCGCAGCAGCGCCTTGCGGGCGATATTGCCGCCGGTCGAGCCCTGTTGCAGTGCCGCGCCCATCACCACGTCCTCGACCTCTTTCGGGTCGACCTTGGCGCGCTTGACCGCCTCGCCAATGGCGTGGCCGAGCAGCGTCGCGCCTTCGGTGGCGTTCAGCGCGCCACGATAGGCCTTGCCGATCGGGGTGCGGGCGGTGGAAACGATGACGGCGTCGGTCATGGGCGACCTCCTGATGCGATTTGTTGTTTTGTTGACGCGGGATGCGCCGCTGCCTGCTGGTTGCGTAGTTCATGGCGCGAGAGCTTGCCGACCGGCGTGCGCGGCAATTCCTCGACGAATTCGAGCGCGGCCGGAATCTCGTGCCGGCCAAGCTTACCCGAGAGAAACGATTTAAGCTCGTCCAGCGAAAAAGAACTGCCACCCGCGCGCAATTTGATGAAGGCCTTGGCCACCTCACCCCGGTAATCGTCGGGAATGCCGATGACGATCACTTCATGCACGGACGGATGTTCGTAGATCGCCTGCTCGATCATCTGCGGATAGACGTTGAAGCCGCCAGAGATGATCATGTCCTTCTTGCGATCGACCAGGAAGAAGTAGCCGTCGGTGTCCATGTAGCCGATATCGCCGGTCAGGAAACGGTCGCCGACAAAAGCTTCCGCGGTTTCCTTCGGCCGGCCCCAGTAGCCCTTGGTGACGTTCGGTCCGCGGATGCGGATTTCGCCGGTCTCACCCGGGGCTAAGACTTTCCTGGAATCGTCGAGCGCCACCACATCCATCTCGATGCCCGGCAGCATCACCCCGATCGAGCCCGGCTTTTCGGGCCCTTCCTTTGGATGGCCGGTGCCGGGCGAGCAGGTCTCGGTCATGCCCCAGCCGCTCTTCAATTTCATATTGGTCTTGCGCTCGAAGATTTTCGCGACCTCGACCGGCAGCGGCGCGCCGCCCGATCCGCAACTGACCAGCGACGACATATCGCGCTTGTCAAGATCGGGCAGGCTCGCGATCGCGATCCACATCGTCGGCACGCCGGGAAATGCGGTGGCGCGCTTGACCTCGATGTCGCGCATGACGGCTTCGATATCGAAACGCTGATGCAGCGAGATCAGGTTACCGAGCCGGAGCGAGGACAACATCACGACCGTGAGCGCGTAGATGTGAAACAGCGGCAGTACGCAGATCACGCGCTCGATCGCATTGCGCTCAAGCCGCGTCGTCCGGCCCCAGACTTCGTAGACCGAGACCGCCGACGTCAGATTGCCATGGCTCAGCATCGCGCCCTTCGGCAACCCCGTCGTGCCGCCGGTATATTGCAGGAGCGCGACATCATCAGGCGAGATTTCGGGCCATCGCGAAGGTTTTGCCGCGCCTTCGGTGAATTTTACGAAGGTAATGATCGCCGGGTGATCGGGAATCGCCGCATGCGGATTGCCGACCGCGCCCCAATGGTCGTCCTCGCAGACGATCAGCCGGTCGACCAGGCCCTTCTCCAGGAATTTCAGTGCCGTCGGCAACAGCGCTGCGAGATTTGACGTGACGAGAATGCGCGCGCCGCTGTCGTTCAATTTGTGGGACAGCGCGCGCTCGCCATCGAGCGGCGAAAGATGCGCGATGCGGGCACCCGCCTTCAGCGCGCCGAAGAAATTGACGGGATGGTCGGGTGAATTGCCGAGAAACAGCGCGACCGTCGCGCCCTTGCCGATGCCGGCACGCAGAAACGCAGACGCTGCGACGTCCACCAGCGCCTCCAGCTCGGTATAGCCGATGGCGCGGTCGCGGAACTCGAACGCCGGCCGCGTGCCGAAATCGCGCGCCGCGTTCGATAACAGATCAGGCAGCGTGCCGCGTTCGATCGCGTCGTCCCAGCGGACGCCTTTCGGATAAAACTGTTCGCCGGGATGGGTCATGGGCACGACGACCGTAAGGTGAGCGCAGCAACCGCGGCTCCCCTCCCCCTTGCGGGGAGGGGTTGGGGGTGGGGGTACAACAGGCAAGATGCCCGGGACTTACCCCCCTCCCTGACCCTCCCCCGCAAGGGGGGAGGGAACGGAGAGAGCGTGCCAATACATACCATCACGCTGCCTTTGCCGATTGCGCCAGCGACGCAAACGTCTTGCCCTCCGCGGCGAGCCGCTTCAAGAGCGGCGCCGGCTCCAGCGAGGGATCGTTGGTTTCCTTGGCGTAGAAGGCGAGACGATCGGCAATGTGCTTCAGGCCGACCTGATCGGCATAGAACATCGGGCCGCCGCGATAGACCGGCCAGCCGTAGCCATAGAGCCAGATCACATCGATATCGCCCGGGCGCGCCGCGACCTTCTCTTCGAGGATCTTCGCGCCTTCGTTGATCATCGGATACATCATGCGCTCGAGGATTTCCTCGTCGCTGACGACACGGCGCTTGCGCCCGAGGCGCTGCAGGGTCTCGTCGATCAGCTTCTCGACCTCGGGATCGGGCAGCGGCGCGCGGGAGCCGGCTTCGTATTTGTAATAGCCCTTGCCGGTCTTCTGGCCGAAACGCCCGGCCTCGCACAAGGCGTCGGCGATTTCCGACTTGATGCCGCGGTCCTTGCGCGAACGCCAGCCGATATCGAGACCGGCAAGATCGCCCATCGCAAACGGCCCCATCGGCATGCCGAACTTGGTGACGACGGCGTCGACCTGCTGCGGCAATGCGCCCTCGAACAACAGCTTCTCGGCCTGTTTGCTGCGCTGGGCCAGCATGCGGTTGCCGACGAAGCCGTCGCAGACGCCGACCACCGCCGGCACCTTGGCGATCTTGCGGGCGACGGCAACAGCCGTGGTGAGCGCATCGGGCGCGGTCTTTTCCGCGCGCACGATTTCGCAAAGCTTCATCACATTGGCCGGCGAGAAGAAGTGCATGCCGAGCACGTCCTGCGGGCGCTTGGTCTCCTTGGCGATGTCGTTGATGTTGAGATAGGAGGTGTTGGAGGCCAGCACCGCACCGGGCTTGGCGTATTTGTCGAGCGCGCCAAACACTTCCTTCTTGATCGCCATGGTCTCGAACACCGCCTCGATGATGAGGTCAGCTTCCTTGACGTTTTCCAACCCGACGACGCCATTGATCAGCGCCATGCGCTTGGCTGGCGCATCCGTCGGAATGCCGCCGCGCGCGGCTGTCGCCTCGTAATTCTTCTGCATCACGCCCAGGCCGCGCTTGAGCTGCTCCTCACTGGTCTCGATCAGCGTGACGGGAATGCCGGCATTGGCAAACGACATCGCGATGCCGCCGCCCATGGTGCCGGCGCCGATGATGGCGACGCGCGCGACCGGCCGCGCCTTGGTGCCTTCGGGGACGCCGGCGATCTTGGCGGCCTCGCGCTCGGCAAAGAACGCGTAACGCTGCGCCTTGGACTGATCGCTCGCCACCAGCTTGAGGAAGGTCTCGCGCTCCTTCTTGATCCCTTCATCGAAGGGAAGATCGATCGCAGCCCCCACCGCGTCGGCCGCGGCAAACGGCGCCTCCAGCCCGCGGGCTTTCTTCGTCAACGCCGCAACGGCGCTGGTGAAAATCGAGCGATCGGCCTTGGCCGCCGCAAGCTTGCTGTCGTCGTCGCGCAATTTGCGCAACGGGCGCTTTTCCGCCAGCACCTTTCGGGCAAACGCTTCGCCGCCTGCGGCGGGCCCTTCGACGATTTCCTCGATCAAGCCGTTCTTCAAGGCGTCGGACGCGGAAATCGGGTCGCCGCCGACGATCATCTTGACCGCCAACTCCGGTCCGACCGCACGCGGCAGACGCTGCGTGCCGCCTGCACCCGGCAAAATGCCAAGCTTTACTTCCGGCAGACCGAGGCGCGCATCCTTGGTTGCGACCCGATAGTGGCAGGCGAGCGCGACTTCGAGCCCGCCGCCAAGCGCAGTGCCGTGGATCGCTGCTACCACCGGCTTTGGCGAACTTTCGATCGCGTTGAGAACGTCGTGAAGGCTCGGAGGAACCGGCGGCTTGCCGAACTCGGTGATGTCGGCGCCGGCAATGAAGGTGCGCCCCGCGCAGGTCAGAACGATCGCCTTGACTTCGGTATCGGCGATCGCGCGTTTGACGCAATCCACGATGCCGCCGCGCACGGCGGCGCTCAGCGCATTCACCGGGGGACTATCGACCGTGACGATGGCAACCACGTCATGACGCTCAAGCCTGACCACTTCGTTCACGGCACTCTCCCTAAACAGCCTGTTCTTGCGTAGCTTATTTCAGTCGAAAAAATTTATTCCGCATTGCGGAATTGAATTCCGCATCTTGACACGGAGGGTTATTTTGAAGCACGTCCCTTGTCAACAAAGCGCCTCTCGGGACTTTGGATTTGACATTCGCTTCTGATTTCGTGGGTACGAGGGTAGCGCATGTCACATCTGGCTCACTAGCGGGCAAGCGTCGGCGGTAGACATGAAGCGTCAAGGCAAGAAAGTAGCGACCGATCGCAGTTTTGTTGTCGCACTTTCCCGCGGTCTCGATGTATTGCGCGCATTTCAGCCAAATGATGGCTTGCTCGGCAATCAGGAGATCGCCGCCCGCACCAAGCTGCCCAAGCCCACGGTCTCGCGGCTGACTTATACCCTCACCAAGCTCGGCTACCTTACGCCGGTTCCACGGTTCGAGAAATATCAATTGGCGCCCGCTGCCATGGCGCTTGGCTATGCCGCGCTCACCAATCTCGGCGTCCGGCATCTGTCGGAACCCTACCGGGAAGAGTTGATGCGCGAGACCGGCGGTGCGGTAGCCGTCGGCGGCCGCGACCGCCTCAGCATGATCTATTTCGGCCAGAGCCGCGGCATGACGCTCGGCGTACAACTGGATGTGGGCTCGCGGATTCCGATCGCCACCACCGCGATGGGGCGCGCCTATTTCTGGGCACTGCCCGAGGAAGAGCGTAGTGTGCTGTTGCGCGACCTGCGCGAATATTATGGCGCCCGCTGGGCCAAGATGCGCGACGGCCTCGAGCGTGCAGGAGAAACCGTGGCCAAATACGGCTTTACGATCTCGGCGGGCGAATGGCATGACGACATCGCCGCTGTCGGCGTAGCACTAAAGCTCAATGACGGAACCGGCCCATATGCGTTTAACTGTGGAGCGCCGGCATTCCGCTTCACCGAAGACCGGCTGCGCAACGATATCGGACCGCGTCTTCTGACCATGGTCCGGACGATCGAGGCCGCACTCGGCGGAATAGCGCCGCAAGCAAAAAAACAAGAAGGACGGAAACTGAAAGCAGGAGGGAAAGTTGCGCGAGTGGTTGAGGGGATCAGGTAGCCTTTGCCGGTCTGATTGCGCAAAGTGCGGGGAACGATGACCGAGCCCCAGGCGGCACCGGCAGCCTCACCGCTGCTTGCGGTCTGCAACGTCAGCGTCACGTTCGGCGGCATCGTCGCATTGAACGGCGTATCGTTCGACCTGCATCAGGGGCAGATCCTGGGCCTGATCGGACCGAACGGCGCCGGCAAGACCACGCTCTTCAACTGCCTGAGCCGGCTCTACCAGCCGAGCGCGGGCGACATCCTGCTGGAGGGCGCGAGCATCCTGAAGCGTCCGCCACACCGGATCGCCGAAATCGGCATCGGGCGTACCTTTCAGAATGTCGCGCTGTTCTCGAACCTCTCGGTGTTCGACAATGTCCGCATCGGTGCGCACGCACGAACCCAAAGCGACATCATCAGCGACTCCTTGAGGCTACCCAAAATTCGCCGCGGCGAGGCGGCGCTGAACGCGCGCGTTGACGAAATTCTGGGCTATCTCGAACTCCGGGATGTTGCCCATAGCATCGTCTCAGGCCTGCCGTTCGGCACCCAGAAGCGCGTGGAACTCGCCCGTGCGCTGGCCGCCGAACCCAAGATCCTGCTGTTGGACGAACCGGCCGGCGGCCTCAATCACGAAGAAGTCTATGCGCTGGGCGACCTCATCCAGCGTATTCGCAACGACCGCAAGATCACCGTGCTGCTCGTCGAACACCACATGGGACTTGTGATGTCGATCGCCGATCATGTGGTCGCGCTGAATTTCGGCCGCAAGCTCGCCGACGGCACACCCGCCGCCGTGCAGTCCGATCCCGACGTGATCAAGGCGTATCTCGGGAGCAAGGACCAATGACGGCGCTTCTGAACATCAAGGCGCTGAACGCGTTTTACGGCCAGGTCCAGGCATTGCACGGCCTTGAATTCTCGCTGAACGAAGGCAGCGTGACCACGCTGCTTGGGGCCAACGGCGCCGGCAAGACCACCACCTTGCGCGCGATCTGCAACATGGTCCGCAGCACGGGCGCGATCGAATTCGACGGCGCTTCGCTCTCGAACCGCTCGACCGAAAACATCGTCCGTCTCGGCATTGCCCATGTGCCGCAAGGCCGCGGCACCTTCACCACCATGACGGTTGAGGAGAACCTCCAACTCGGCGCCATCACGCGAAACAAGGGCGGCGTGGCGTCCGACATCGAACGCATGTACGCGCACTTCCCGGTGCTCAAGCAGCGCCACACCCAGCAGGCCGGTACGCTATCGGGCGGCGAGCAGCAGATGCTGGCGGTGGCGCGCGCGCTGATGCTGCGGCCGCGGCTGATGCTGCTCGACGAACCCTCGTTCGGGCTGGCGCCGTTGATCGTGCGTGACCTTTTCAAGATTCTGGGCAAGATCAATCGCGAGGACAAGGTCACGATCCTGGTGGTCGAGCAAAATGCGCAGCTGGCGCTGGAAATCGCCGACCATGCCTATGTGATCGAGACCGGCCGCATCGTGATGTCCGGCAAGGCGAACGAGATCGCGGACAACGAAGACGTCCGCAGATCCTATCTCGGCTATTAGGGGACGCGAGCCCATGGAGCTTCTTACCAACCAGATCCTGGCCGGCATCGCCACCGGCGCCATCTATGCCTGCATGGCGCTCGCCGTCGTCATGATCTATCAGGCGATCGACCATCTCAATTTCGCGCAAGGCGAAATGGCGATGTTCTCGACCTTCATGTCCTGGCAATTGATGCAGTGGGGCGTGCCTTACTGGGGCGCCTTCCTGCTCACGCTCGCGCTCTCTTTCATCGGCGGCATTGCCATCGAGCGGCTATTGTTCAAGCCGCTCGCGAAAGCCCCGATTCTGACCAACGTCGCCGGCTTCATCGCGCTGTTTGCCATCATCAATAGCTGCGCCGGCCTGATCTGGGATTTCACCATCAAGCAGTACCCGACGCCGTTTGGTTCGGCGCCCTTCCTCGGCAGCCAGCTGATTTCGACCCACCAGGCCGGCATGATCGGCGTGACCGTGCTGCTCCTGATCGCGCTTTACGTCTTCTTCCGCTACACGCGGATCGGACTTGCGATGCGCGCGGCCGCTTCGGTTCCCGAATCGGCGCGGCTGGTCGGGATCAACACCTCCTGGATGATCGCGCTCGGCTGGGGCATGGCGGCAGCAATCGGCTCGATCGCCGGCATGCTGATTGCGCCCGTCGTGTTTCTCGAACCCAACATGATGGGCGGCGTCCTGATCTACGGCTTTGCCGCGGCCGTGCTCGGCGGCCTCACCAGCCCGTTCGGCGCCGTGATCGGCGGGTTTCTGGTCGGCATCTTCGAAAATCTCGCGGGCACTTACATCCCGGGCGTCGGCAATGAATTGAAGCTGCCGATCGCGCTGGCGCTGATCATCACTGTTCTGGTTGTCAAACCGGCCGGGCTGTTTGGCCGGCCGATCGTGAAGCGGGTTTGATCATGAGCGCCGTGCAGGAAGTCACCGCAGCCCCCGCGCTCGAAGCCGTTCCGAAGCGGGCGATGACGCTCGGCGCCGGCACTTCGCTGATCGTGCTGGCGCTGTTGATCGCCGTGCCGCTGTTCGTGAAGAACTTCATCATCTTCCAGATGACGATGCTGCTCATCTACGGGCTTGCGGTTCTGGCGCTGAACATCCTGACCGGCGGCAGCGGGCAGTTCTCGCTCGGACAAAGCGCGTTCTATGCGGTCGGCGCCTACACCTCCGCGATCCTGATGGAACACATCGGAATTAACTACGCGCTGACGCTGCCGGTCGCTGGCCTGGTCTGCTTCGTGTTCGGCTTCCTGTTCGGCCAGCCGGCGCTGCGTCTTTCCGGCGTCTATCTGGCGCTGGCGACCTTTGCGCTCGCCACCGCAATGCCGCAGTTGCTCAAGCTCGGCTACTTCGAACACTGGACCGGCGGCGTGCAGGGCCTTGTCGTCACCAAGCCCGACCCGCCGGAGATCGTGCAGAGCGTGCTCGCATGGGTCCATCTGAAAATGTCGCAGGACATGTGGCTCTATTACTTCACGCTCGTCGTCACGATCGCGATCTACATCTTCTCCGTGAACTTGCTGAGATCACGTTCAGGCCGCGCCTTCATGGCGATCCGCGATAACGAAATCGCGGCTTCCGCGATGGGCATCAATGTCTCGCTCTACAAGACGCTGGCCTTCGGCGTCTCGGCCGCGATCACCGGCATCGCCGGCGGGCTTGGCGCCATCGCCGTGCAATTCGTTGCGC
The DNA here is from genome assembly GCA_963788885.1 of uncultured Alphaproteobacteria bacterium. Taxonomy (GTDB): domain Bacteria; phylum Pseudomonadota; class Alphaproteobacteria; order Rhizobiales; family Xanthobacteraceae; genus Bradyrhizobium. Next base: position 208,240 of record CAWBIR010000010.1, read on the forward strand.
CCGACGGCTACACCATCACGCTCGCGATTTCGCTGTTTCTCGGCATGGTGGTCGGTGGCGTCGGCTGGTTGCCCGGCTCGATCGTTGGCTCCGCCTTCATCATCTTCGTGCCGAACATTGCGGAAGGCATTTCCAAGGGGCTTTCCGGCGCGGTGTTCGGCGTCATCCTGTTTCTCGTCATCTTCCTGGTGCCGCACGGCGCAAGGCAGGTCGCCATGGTCGCCCAGCATCTGCTTGGCCGCCTCAAGAAACGCTAAGATAAAAACAGTCCAAGGAGAAAACGATGTCTGCAAGACGGAAGCTATGGATTGCCGCGGTGGCAGCAAGCGCGGTTGCGCTCGCCTCGACCGGCAGCGCGCTGGCCCAGAAGAAATACGACACCGGCGCGTCTGACACCGAAATCAAGATCGGCAACATCATGCCCTATAGCGGGCCGGCTTCCGCCTATGGCGTCATCGGCAAGACCGAGGCGGCCTACTTCAACAAGATCAATGCCGAGGGCGGCGTCAACGGCCGCAAGATCAATTTCATCACCTATGACGACGGCTACAGCCCGCCGAAGGCGGTCGAACAGGCGCGCAAGCTCGTGGAAAGCGACGAGGTGCTGTTGGTTTTCAACCCGCTCGGCACGCCGTCGAACACGGCGATCGAAAAGTACATGAACAGCAAGAAGGTGCCGCAGCTCTTTGTTGCGACCGGCGCCACCAAGTGGGACGAGCCGAAGGACTTTCCCTGGACCATGGGCTGGCAGCCCAGCTACCAGGCCGAGGCCCGGATCTATGCCAAATATCTGATGAAGGAAAAGCCCGGCGCCAAGATCGCCGTTCTCTTTCAGAACGACGATTTCGGCAAGGACTATCTGAAAGGCCTCAAGGACGGGTTCGGCGCCAAATCGTCGATGATAACAGCGGAGGAGGGTTACGAGACCTCCGAGCCGTCGATCGATAATCACATCGTCAAGTTGAAGGCCTCCGGCGCCGACGTCTTCATCAGCATCACCACGCCGAAATTTGCGGCGCAAGCGATCAAGAAACTGGCCGAGATGAACTGGACGCCGCTGCACATCGTGTCCAACGTCTCAAGCTCTGTCGGCGGCGTGATCAAGCCGGCCGGGTTCGAGAATGCGCAGGGCATTCTCTCGGCCAACTATGGCAAGGACAGCGCCGATCCGCAGTGGGCCAACGATCCCGGCATGAAAAGGTTTTTTGAGTTCCTCGCGAAGTACTATCCGGACGCCAACAAGCTCGATGGCTCGGTGGTGTACGGTTATGGCGTGGCGCAGACTATGGTTAAGGTGCTTGAAATGTGCGGCGACAACCTGACGCGCGAGAACGTGATGAAGCAGGCCGCCAGCCTGAAGAACTTCGCACCGGATACCCTGCTGCCGGGCATCACCATCAATACGTCGGCGACCGACTTCGCCCCGATCAAGCAGTTGCAGATGGAGCGCTTCAAGGGCGAGAAGTGGGAGTTGTTCGGTGACATCATCAGCGGCGAACTGAGCAACTAGATATCTGGCATTCCACCCCGTGGAATGGCGTGGCGGATCGTCGCGCACCTCGAAAAGCCTACTAAAGATGCAGCCCTCCGCGCCTTTCGCGGAGGGTTTTTTCTTGTACGACATGGTAGGCTGCTACGCCTCTGAAATGATCAAGAGCTTTCGGCCAAGAAAGCCAGCACACAATCATTCATCACTGGACGAGAGGGAGAACGTCATGGCTGTTTTCGCAAGCAGAATTGCGATCGCGTCTGTTGCCGCGTTCGCACTGCTGGCCGGCTCCGGCAGCGCTGCGCTGGCGCAAAAGAAATACGACACGGGTGCAACCGACACCGAAATCAAGATCGGCAATATCATGCCCTATAGCGGGCCGGCTTCCGCTTACGGGGTGATCGGCAGGACCGAAACTGCCTATTTCAAGAAGATCAACGACGCCGGCGGCATCAACGGCCGCAAAATCAACTTCATCAGTTATGACGACAGCTATAGTCCGCCCAAGGCGGTCGAGCAGGCGCGCAAGCTCGTCGAAAGCGACGAGGTGCTGCTGGTCTTCAATTCGCTGGGAACGCCGTCCAATTCGGCGATCCAGAAATACATGAACGCCAAGAAAGTGCCGCAGCTCTTCGTCGCCACCGGCGCCACCAAGTGGAACGATCCGAAGGACTTTCCCTGGACCATGGGCTGGCAGCCGAGCTATCAGAGCGAGGGGCGCATCTACGCCAAATACATTCTGAAAGAGAAGCCCAACGCCAAGATCGCCGTGCTCTATCAGAACGACGACTACGGCAAGGACTATCTCAAGGGCCTGAAGGACGGTCTCGGCAACAAGGCTGCCTCCATGATCATCGCGGAGGAAAGCTTCGAGACCTCGGAGCCGACGATCGACAACCATATCGTCAAGCTCAAGGCGACCGGCGCCGACATCTTCGTTGATATTGCTACGCCCAAATTCGCGGCGCAGGCCATCAAGAAGGCGGCGGAGATTGACTGGAAGGCGCTGCACATTCTCAACAACGTGTCCGCTTCCGTCGGCAGCGTCATCAAGCCCGCCGGCTACGAGAATGCGCAGGGCATCATTTCCGCAGCCTATCTGAAGGACGTCACGGATCCGCAATGGGACAACGATCCCGGCATGAAGCAATTCCTGGATTTCCTCGCCAAGGATTTCCCGGAAGCCAACAAGATCGACGGTTCGGTCATCGTCGGATACGCCGTCGTGCAAACCATGGTGCAAGTGCTTAAGCAGTGCGGCGACGAGCTGACGCGCGAGAACGTCATGAAGCAGGCGGCGAGCCTGAAAGACTTCCGCACCGAGGTGCTGCTGCCCGGCATCCGGATCAACACGTCAGCCACCAATTTCGCTCCCATCAGCCAGCTTCAGTTGCAGGTGTTCAAGGGCGAGCGCTGGATTCTGTTCGGCGATATCATCAGCGGCGAGATCGGCGGCTAAGCTCGCCTGCGGCGTTGGCTAAACAAACCCTCGCTGGCGTCGTCAGCGGGGGTTTTCTTTTGCCGCAAGGGGAGTGATAACGGCAATCCCGTCGCCGACTTGAACGAAACCGAGACGCCATGCCCGACCGACGCCCTCTTCTGCGCGCGATTTTCGATGCCGCCGTCGCCGCCGCGCATCCGGACGTGATCTTGTCGTCCCATCTGCCGCCTGTGCCGAAGGGGAAGATCATCTGCCTGGCGGCCGGCAAGGGCGCAGCCGCGATGGCCGCCGCCGCCGAACGGCATTATCTCGACGAGCTCAAGCTTGATCCTTCGCGCCTGACGGGGCTTGCCACCACGCGCCATGGCCACGGCGTGCCGACCCGGCGCATCAGGGTGGTCGAGGCCGGCCACCCCGTGCCCGATGAAGCCGGACTGAAAGCCGCCGACGAGACGCTCGCGCTTGCACGGGAAGCAGGTCCCGACGACCTCTTGCTGGTGCTGCTATCCGGCGGCGGCTCGGCCAACTGGATCGCGCCGGCCGAGGGCGTGACCTTCGCGCAGAAGCAGCAGGTCAACCGTGCATTGCTGCGTTCGGGTGCGCCGATCGGCGAGATGAATATCGTCCGCAAGCACCTGTCGCGGATCAAGGGCGGCAGGCTCGCGCGCGCCGGCCAACGCGCCGAAATCGTGACGCTTGCGATTTCCGATGTGCCGCATGACGAGGCCTCGGCGATTGCCTCCGGTCCGACCGTGCCGGATCCGACGACGCTAGCCGATGCGCGCGCCATCGTTGCCAAATACAATCTTTCAATCGACGACGCCGTGCGCCGCGCGCTCGACGATTCCAACAACGAAAGCTGCAAGCCCGGCGATGCGGCCTTCGAACGCGCGACCTTCGAGTTGATCGCGCGGCCGAAAGCCTCGCTCGATGCCGCCATCAAGGTCGCCGCCGATGCCGGCTATGCGACCATTGGCCTTGGCGCCGATCTCGAAGGCGAAGCGCGCGACGTCGCGGCCGAGCACGCCCGGCTAGCATTGAAAGCGCGCAGCGAAGGCAAGCGCGTTGCGATTCTCTCCGGCGGCGAACTCACGGTGACCGTAAAGGGCAACGGGCGCGGCGGCCCCAACCAGGAATATGCGCTGGCGCTTGCGGCGCTCCTGAAGGACACGCCTGATATTTCGGCGCTCGCCGGCGATACCGACGGCGCCGATGGCGGCGCCGGCAGCGCCAGCGATCCTGCTGGCGCAATCATCGACCACATGACCTTTGCGAAGATGAAGTCGCTAGCGTTAGACCCTTCGGCCTATCTCGCCAACAACGATGCGACCGCGTTCTTCGCGGCGACCGGCGATCTGCTTCAGACCGGGCCGACGCTGACCAATGTCAACGACGTCAGGGTGATTTTGGTGGATTGACGTGCGAAAGCACGTCATCCCCGGGCGCGCTTAGCGCGAACCGGGGATCTCGAGATTCTCCGGTGCGCAATTGCGTACCGGAGTTCGCTCGCAAAAACGCTCGCGCCCCGGAATGACGAGCTGAGTAACCCTCAAAACTCATCGGCAATTCTGGTCAGCATCGCGACCAGCGCCGCGCGATTGGCCGGACCCAGCAATTCGTTGAGACGCGCTTCGTGCTTGGCCGTCACGAGTTTCTTCGCCCGCGCCAGCACCGCCCTGCCCTTGTCGGTCAGCACGAGATTATGCGAGCGGCGGTCGTTGACCGAGCGCACCCGCGCGCACAGGTCGCGGCTCTCGAGACCATCGAGCATCGCCACGAAATTCGGCCGCAGAATTCCGAGCGTGCCTGCAATCTCGGTCTGGTTACGGCCGGGATTGCGTTCGAGTAGCAGCAGCACGGAAAATTGCGCGGGCGTCAGTTGCAGCGGCGCCATGCAGCGCAGAAAATCGTCGAAGATTTTCAGCTGCGCGCGCTTGAGCGGATAGCCGAGCATTTCCGACAATTCGCCGAGATCAAGCCCCGCATCCTCCTTGTGCGGAGAACGCTGCGCTTTGGCGCTATCGGAAGCGGGTCTGGAAACGGTCATCGCCTGGGATTTATCGCGCTATGGTCGAGACGCTCTCAGCGCGTCCGGCCTTGAGGTTATATTCGATAATTGTTATCCACCATATCAAACTAGGCGCGCGGATTTCAACCGCGCCAATGCCCACTTTTCGAAGTTCGTGCACCGTCTCAGCACCCACCTTTCACGAACTTCGGAAAGTCACGGGCAATGGCAAACTTATGATTCTAGTGCCGCTTTGCTATTTGAAGTTCCTGAACGATATTCGCCGCTTGCGGTGCAGGAACTTCAAATAGGCGACACTAGCGTGAGGGATTAAAGGGGGAGCGCCTAATTGAACACGACCATCATGCTGTTCCTGCTGCAGGACGGCATCACCAACGGCGCGATCTATGCCCTGCTGGGCCTGGCGCTGGTGCTGGTCTTTGCCGTGACGCGTGTCATCCTGATCCCGCAGGGCGAATTCGTCACCTATGGCGCGCTGACCTATGCGACGCTCGCCTCGGGACAGGTCCCGGGCACCGCACGGCTTGCGGTCGCCATGGGCGTCGTCGCTTTCGTTCTCGATCTTGCCATGCGCCGGCGGGCGCTGCGGCCGGCTTTGATCGCGCAAAGCCTTTTGATCAACATCGCCCTGCCCGCAGCGATTCTCGCGCTCACCTTGATGCTGGCGGACAAGCAGACCCCGATTGCGATCGACATCGTCCTTTCGCTCCTGATCGTCGGAGCGATCGGGCTTTATCTCTACCGCATCGCCTTTGCGCCGATCGCGCATACGTCCGTGCTGGTGCTGTTGATCGCGGCGGTCGGCTGCCATCTGGCGTTGCAAGGCATCGGCCTCGTGTTTTTCGGCGCCGAGGGCCAACGCGGCCCGCCACTGTCGAACGCCGCCTTCACCATCGATCCCCTGCGATTCACCGGCCAAAGCATTGCGGTCTACGTGGTGACGCTGGCGCTGATCATAGCACTCTGGCTACTGTTCAGCTTTACGCTCTACGGCAAGGCGCTTCGCGCCACCGCCGTGAATCGATTGGGCGCGCGGCTGGTCGGAATCCGCACCGCGCTGTCCGGCCAGATCGCGTTTCTTCTCGCGGCCGTGATCGGCGCCACATCCGGCATTCTCATTATTCCCATCACCACGCTTTATTACGACACCGGCTTCCTGATCGGTCTGAAAGGCTTTGTCGCCGCGATCATCGGCGGTCTCGTGAGCTATCCACTGACCGCGATCGCAGCGCTGCTGGTCGGCAGTGTCGAAGCCTTCTCGTCGTTCTACGCCAGCAACTTCAAGGAAGTGATCGTGTTCGCGCTGATCATTCCGGTGCTGCTGCTGCGCTCGCTGGCAACGCCCGCGGTCGACGAAGACAAGGATTGACCGCGATGGAACGGCTGCCGGTGTTGCTGTTTGCACTCGCCATGGCGGCGATCCCGTTCGTGCCCCATATGCCGCCGTTCTGGATCGTGCTGCTCGATAACATTGGCCTTTCCGCGCTGGTCGCAATGGGCCTTGTGCTGCTCACCGGCGTCGGCGGCCTGACCTCGTTTGGCCAGGCGGCGTTTTGCGGCTTCGGCGCCTACACCACCGCCGTGCTGACGACGACATACGGCCTCTCGCCGTGGCTGACGCTCCCGCTTTCGCTGATCGTAAGCGGCATCTTCGCGGTGGCGCTTGGCCTGATCACCGTGCGGCTCTCCGGCCACTATCTGCCGCTCGGCACCATCGCTTGGGGCCTCGGCCTCTTCTATCTCTTCAGCAAGCTCGAATTCCTCGGCCGCAACGATGGCATTTCAGCCATTCCGCCGCTTTCGATCGGATCGCTGAAGATGATCAGCCCTGATGCGATCTATTTCGCGATCTGGACCGCTGTCATCCTTTGCGCTGTCGTGACGATGAACCTGTTGGATTCCCGCACCGGCCGCGCCATCCGCGCATTGCGGCGGGGACATGTCGCGGCCGAGGCCTTCGGCATCCAGCCGCCACGGACAAAACTCCTCGTTTTCATCTATGCCGCCGTGCTCGCCGGTCTCTCCGGCTGGCTCTACGCCCATTTCCAGCGCGCGGTAAATCCGACGCCGTTCGGCGCCCAGGCCGGCATCGAATATCTCTTCGTGGCCGTGGTCGGCGGCGCCGGCTATGTCTGGGGCGGCGTCTTGGGTGCCGCCATCGTCGTCGTGCTGAAGGAAGTGCTTCAGGACTATTTGCCGTATCTGTTTCACGGCGAGAGCCAGCTCGAGACCATCGTGTTCGGCATGATGCTGGTGGCGCTGCTTCAGCTCGCGCCGAACGGCGTGTGGCCGTGGCTGGTGCGGTGGCTGCCGCTGAAACCAAGACGCACCCCTGTCGACCCATCGCTGAAATTACCGCCGCGTCGAAAGCCCGCTGCCATCGACGACTCACTTCTGATCATCGATCACGCGCGCAAGGAATTCGGCGGCGTTGTCGCGGTCAACAACGTCTCCTTTGATGTCGGCGCGCGCGAGATCGTCGCCCTGATCGGCCCGAACGGCGCTGGCAAGAGCACGACGTTCAACCTGATCACCGGCGTGCTTTCTTTATCGGCCGGCACCATTTCCGTGATGGGCCAGACACTGAAGGGTGCAAAGCCGCAGGACATCACAAAACTCGGCGTCAGCCGGACATTCCAGCACGTCAAGCTCGTCGCCGACATGACCGTGCTCGAAAACGTCGCGCTGGGCGCGCATCTGCGCGGGCACGCTGGCGCGATCCGGAGCATGCTTCGTCTCGACCGCGACGACGAGGCCAAGCTGCTCGCGGAAGCCCTACGCCAGATCGATCGCGTCGGGCTCTCCGCCCAGGCAGATATGCTTGCCGGAAACCTGTCGCTTGGCCAGCAGCGCATCGTCGAAATTGCGCGCGCGTTGTGCGCCGATCCGGCATTGCTGCTGCTCGACGAGCCGGCGGCCGGCCTGCGCCATATGGAAAAGCAGCAATTGGCGGCATTGCTGCGAAATTTGCGCGACGGCGGCATGTCGGTACTGCTGGTCGAGCACGACATGGGATTCGTGATGGGCCTCGCGAACCGGGTCGTCGTGCTCGACTTCGGCACCAGGATTGCCGAAGGCACGCCCGAGGCGATCAAGACCAACCCTGACGTGATCCGCGCCTATCTCGGAGCCGCGCCATGAGCAGCGAGAAACTCCTGGAGGTCGCCGACGTCCACATCGCCTATGGCAAGGTCGAGGCGGTGCGCGGCGTCTCGCTCACCGTCGCCGAGAACGAGATCGTCACCATCATCGGCGCCAATGGTGCGGGCAAGTCCACGCTGTTGAATGCGATCATGGGCATTCTGCCGCTCAGGGGTGGCGTGAACTTTGCGGGCACTGACCTCACACGACTTGAAATCGAAGACCGCGTCGCGGCGGGCTTAAGCCTCGTGCCGGAGCACCGCGAGTTGTTTGCGGCGATGAATGTCGAGGACAATCTCCGGCTTGGGGCGTTCCGGGTCGGAAAGACGAACGCGATGCAATCGCTCGAACGGGTCTACACCCTGTTCCCGCGCCTGAAGGAGCGGCGGCGGCAACTCGCCGGCACGCTCTCCGGCGGCGAGCAGCAGATGCTGGCCATGGGCCGCGCGCTGATGGGCGCGCCGAAACTCTTGATGCTGGACGAGCCGAGTTTGGGCCTAGCGCCGATCATCGTCGCTGATATTTTCCGTACCATCGGGGAATTGCGCGCGAGTGGCGTGTCGGTGCTGCTGGTCGAACAGAATGCGCAGGCCGCGCTGCAAATCGCCGACCGCGCCTACGTCATGGAACTCGGCGAGTTCGTCCTGCAAGGAACGGCGAAAGACATCGCCGGCAACGCCCGCGTCGCCGCGAGTTATCTGGGGTTGGGGTAAAGAAGCGCAGAGACAGTGCACGCTATCTTCCCTCTCCCGCTTGCGGGGGAGGGTGCCCGAGCAAAGCGAGGGCGGGTGGGGGTCGGTATCACGTCTGGCTCCGCCCCCTCCCCACCCCTTCCCCGCAAGCGGGAGAGGGAGCGCACCGAATTCGCGGTCTAAATTGGGGATATTATTACCCAAACAAACCCTCACATCGCCGGCACGTATTTGCCGTCCTTCACCGTCAGGATGATGCGCGAGCGATCATCGAGGCCGGAACGGTCCTTTTCGGTCCAGTTGTAGACGCCCTGCGTCGCCGCAATCTCGTGTTCGCTCATGAACGCCTGGCGGATCGCTTCGTGGAATTCCGGCGTCCCGGGTTTCGCGCTCTTCAGCGCCGTCGGCACCACGCGCTTGAGAACCTCGAACGCGTCGTAGGCGTGGCCGGCGAACTGGCTGCGGCTGCTCGGGCCATACTTGGCTTCATAGGCGGCGTTGAGCGCCAGACCCGGTTTCCTCGTCAGCGCGGACTCCGGCTGACCTTCGGGATTCATCACCGGGCCTGAAGCCATGATGACGCCTTCGGCCGCGGGGCCGGCGATACGGATGAAGTCCATGCTGGCAGCGCCGTGGGTCTGGTAGATCAGGCCCTTGTAGCCGCGCTCGCGCAAGCTCGATTGCGGCAGGCCGGCGGCGGTGCCGGACGCGCCGATCAAAATCGCATCGGGATTGGCGGCGACGAGCTTCAGCACCTGACCTGCGACCGACGTATCGGGCCGGGCAAAGCGTTCTTCATCGACCAGCGTCAGCCCCATCGGCACGCCCTGACGCTTGAAGTCGTCGAACCAGAGATCGCCGTAGGAATCGGAATAGCCGATATAGCCGACGGTTTTGATGTTATGCGCCTTCATGTGCTCGTACAGCACCTTGCCCATGATCGGCACCGGCTGCGGCAGCACCACCGACCATTTGGTGCGCTCCGGCGTGACCGGGAACGGCGCGAGGCTGATATGCGGCGTGCCGGCTTCGTTGGCGACATTGGAGATCGCAATCGTCGGCGGCGTGGTCGAAGATCCCACGATGATATCGGCCTTGGATTCCGTGACGAAGCGCCGCGCATTGGTCGTGGCGGCGGTGGGATCGCCGCCGTCGTCGAGCACGATGACCTTGAGCGGCACGCCCGCGATTTCCTTCGGCACGAATTCGAGCGCATTGCGTTCGGGCACCCCCAGCGCCGCCGCCGGTCCGGTCGTGGAAATCGAAATGCCGATGGTGATTTCGCTTGTTTGTGCGCGGGCCGGTGGCACCGTCAGCGCAAGTGCAGCGGCGGCGACGGCCGCGATAAAGGTCCTGTTCATGAATTCCTCCCCTGACTGTCTTCTTTATCAGTTCGCGCCTAGTGGAGTGGATTTGACATTCGCTACCCACCGCGCCGCAGACTATCAAAGCGAATGTCAAATCCAAAACTCCACTAGAGACCTATATTTTCTAGTGGTCCTTTGATTCTAACATTCGCAAAGGCGCCTGCCGAGAAGGGATGCGAATGTTAGAATCGGACCACTAGACACGGCGATTATCCCTTCAGGAATTTTTCGACGATTTCCTCCGGCACCGGCGCCGATTTCAGGCGCGCGGGATCGGCGGGATCATGTCCGACCAGCACGCGCGTCTCGAACGCCTCGATCGCCAGCCGCTCGCCCTTGTACACCTTGTGGGTGACCTCGAAGCTCGAACGCTTGAAACTCTCGATCCGGCTTTCGATCGTGATCCAGTCGCCATGGGTCGAGGGGATATAGAATTTTGCCCGCGTGTCCACCATGGGAATGCCGACCAGCCCGTATTTCCTGACAATGTCCTGCTTGGAGAAGCCGGCCGCCTCGAACATGATCGAGGTGGAATCGTCGAACATCTCGAAATAGCGGGGGTAGTAGACGATGTTGGCGGGGTCGCAATCGCCCCACTGGATTTGCACATCCCTGCGGTGAACGAACATTCGAAACGGCCCTACTTCGGCGCCATGCGCAGGGACGCATCGAGCCGCACCACCTCGCCGTTGAGGTAGGCGTTGTCGATCATCTGCATCACGAGGGAAGCAAATTCGTTGGGATCGCCGAGGCGGCGTGGGAAGGGAATGGCGGCGGCGAGCGAATCCTGCGCTTCCTGCGGCAGAGCGGCGAGCAGCGGCGTGAGGAACAGGCCGGGCGCAATCGCCAGCACGCGAATGCCGAACTGTGCGAATTCGCGCGCGATCGGCAGCGTCATGCCGACAATGCCGCCCTTCGAGGCCGAATAGGCGGCTTGTCCGATCTGGCCGTCATAGGCGGCGATCGAGGCGGTCGAAATCATCACGCCGCGCTCGCCGGTCGACAGCGGCTCGAGCTTCGACATGTCGGCGGCCGCAAGGCGGATCATGTTGAACGAACCGATCAGGTTGATCCGGATCACGCGGTCGAAATCGGCAAGCGCCATCGGCCCTTCGCGCCCGATCACCCGCTTGGCAACGCCGACGCCGGCACAATTGATCAGCACCCGCGCGGGCCCATGGGCTTTGGCGGCGGCGGCAATCGCCGCCTCCGCCGATGCGCTATCGGCCACGTCGCAGGTGACCGCCACGCCGCCGATTTCCTTGGCGACCGTCTCGGCGAGCTTGGCGTTGACGTCGCAGATCGCAACCTTGGCGCCCTCCCTGGCAAGCCGCCGCGCGGTCGCAGCGCCCAATCCCGATGCACCGCCGGTAACGATTGCAGCCTGATCCTTCAATTGCATGGTTTCCTCCTGAACGAAGCTCGTTGGCTTAAGGCGTTATCACATCTGCGTTCGCGTCAGGCGAATAAAGCGCCTCGACCAGCGCCTCTCTGTGTTCGAGCACCGAGCGCTGATTGATCGATCCCTTGTCGGTGACTTCGCCGCGATCGATCGAGAGCGGCGCGTCGATCAACAGCGCGCGCACGACCCGCGTCGACGAACCGGTCGCGGTCGCCTGAAAGGTCGCAAAGCGTTGCCGGAAGGCACCGCGCACCTGCGCATCCCCAGCGCAAGCGGCGATATCGCTCACCGGCAGCGACGGATTGATCAGGCGGCAACCATCGAGATCGAGCACGACGAGCGCCGTGACTTCATCGCGGTTGATGCCGGCGATCACGACGTCGCGCACCAGCGGCGCGCAAGCCGCGATGAAACGCGCGCGCAAGGGGCCGACGCTGACCCAGGTGCCGCTGGCGAGCTTGAAATCCTCGGCAATGCGACCATCGAAGTCGAGCCCGGCGGAAAAATCGCCGGCCACCGCAGGCTTCGCGGCGTCTCCGAACTTGTAGAAGCCTTCTTCGTCGAAAGCGGCTTCAGTAAGTTCGGCCTGACGCCAATAACCCGGCGTGACATTCGGTCCCCTGACACGCAGTTCGAGCTTACCATTGCGGAGTGTGAGCTTGATCTCGTTGCCGAGCACCGGAAGCCCGATATGGCCGGAGCGGCTGGTGCGCGGCGTCGTCGACAGCGAGAGCGGCGCGCTCTCGGTCGCGCCAAGCCCGGTCAGCATCGGTACCCGAAAGCCGGTCTCCTGCGCGGACAATTCATCGAGGCTTTTCCAGACAAAGGGCGACATCGCCGCGCCTGAGAAGAACATCGCTTGCAGCTTTTGGAAAAACATCTGCCGCAGCTGCGCATCGTCGCGCAGATAAGGCAGCAGCGATTCAAAACCCTTGGGCACGTTGAAATAGACCGTCGGCGAAATCTCCTTCAGATTCCGCACCGTCTGCTCGATGCCGCCGGGCATCGGCTTGCCGGCATCGAGATAGATCGAGCCGCCGTTGAACAGCACGAGCCCGAGATTGTGGTTGCCGCCGAAGGTGTGATTCCACGGCAGCCAATCGACGATGACCGGCGGCTCTTCCTTCAGGAAGGTCATGGTCTCGCGGATCATCACCTGATTGGCGCAGAGCATCCGTTGCGTGTTGATGACGGCCTTGGGATTGCCGGTCGATCCTGAGGTCAGCAGGAACTTGGCGATGCTGTCGGGACCGATGGCTTCATGCGCGGCATCGAGATCAGGATGTAACGACGTCGCCAGTAAATCGGCAAGCTTGGTCAGCACGCGTCCCGGCAACGTGCCGCGCGAAGCAGCTATTTCGGTCGTATCTGGAACGTTGGCTTGCAGCGCGGCGGCGAACTGATCGGCATCGTCGACAAAGACCAAGCCCGGCGTCAGAAGGCTCATCAGGTAGGAAAGCTTGCCGTAGTCTTTCGAGATCAGCGAGTAGGCCGGCGACACCGGGCAGAACGGCACGCCCGCCATCATGGCGCCGAACGCGACCAGCGCATGATCGACCGAGTTGCCGGAAAGGATGACGACGGGTCGCTCGGCCGAGAGTTCGCGCGTCAGGAGCGCCGATGCGATGTGGCGGCTTGCATTCAGCAGTTCCGCATAGGTGATCTTGCGCCAGCCGCTATCGGCATCACGCTCCGCCATGAAGAGGCGGCTCGGCGCGACGGCTGCCCAATAGCGCAGCGAGTCCGTGAGGCGGTCCGGGTACTCGATTTTGAGCCGGTGCGGCCGGAGATAGATGCTGCCGTCGGCTTGGGCGTCGACCGTGATTTCCGGATCGTTGAATGAAATCGGACGCAACGGAGGAGAACCGCCGCCGGATGACGGCAGGGCACCGCTTGCCTGCAAGGACAGGTCGGCTGTTGCGCTCATACCTAGTGTCCACTTTCCGAAGTTCGTGCTCCATCGCAGCACCCACCTTTCACGAACTTCGGAAAGTCATGGGCACTAGCAAACTAATTAATTCTAGTGCCGCTTTTCTATTTGAAGTTCCTGGATCGAATTCGCCGCTTGTGGTGCAGGAACTTCAAATAGGCGGCACTAGCGTCCACCTCCCGAATAGTTATGTTTTATAACTAATTGGGGTGGAGTCAACGAAACCGTCGCTCACGCTTCTTCACCTCCCCCGGAAAGGGGGAGGTCGGCGAGCACACAAGCGCCCTTGCGCTTTGAAGCGAGCCGGGAGGGGGTCATCTTGTGGCCGATCGCAGCAGCTCATCGAAATTGACCCCCACCCGAACCCTCCCCCTTTCAGGGGGAGGGAGCGTTCTGTTGCGGGAGAGGGTTTTCACAGCACCTGATTCACGTCGAGGACCACACGATCGCTGTGACGCGCGGCGGAGGCCACGAACAGGCTCTGCATCAGCCAGCGATATCTTGCAGCGCCGGTCTCAAACCGCGGCGTGGTGCGGAAATAGATCAGCGCGGGATCGACCGCCTCCCCACGGTTGAGTTTCTGGATCAATTCGATCGGTCCGCGGCGGATGCCGCGATTTTCGACATAGATCACCGCGCCGTCATCGGTCTCGAGCGCATACTTCGCCTCGAGTTCGATCGAGGAGTCCGGCCGAACGATCTGGAAGTCCGCACCGAAGGCACAAACCTTTCCATTGATGTCTTTGCCCTTCACCTCGCCACCAACGATGGGAATGATGCGGCGCTCGCCGACGCCGATATCGCCGGCCGAGGTGATGCCGGCGACTTGCGCGGTGATGGTGAAGACATAACGGGTCGCGAGCACCGGCTCCATCGAACCACTCCGTGATTTTCAGCCGACAAGAATTCAACGCGCCATCATCTGTTGCGGCAACCAGGTCGCCAGCAGCGGGAAAGCGATCAGAATAATCAGCCTGATGATATCGGTGGCGACAAAGGGCAGCACGCCCTTGAAGATCGTGGTGAAGGAGACATCCTTGACCACGCTCTTGATGACAAAGACGTTCATGCCGACCGGCGGATGGATCAGGCCGAGTTCGACCGTCATCACGATGATGACGCCGAACCAGATCGGATCGAAGCCGAGCTGCGAGACCACCGGAAAGATGATCGGCACGGTGAGGATGATCATCGCCATGGCGTCCATCAGGCAGCCGAGCACGAGGTACATCACCATGATGACGGCGAGCACGCCGTAGCTGCCGAGGCCAAGTCCGGTCAGAAACTCCGTGACCTTCTGCGGCGTCTGCGTCACGGTGAGGAAATAGCCGAAGATCAGCGCGCCGATCAGGACCGTGAACACGGCGGCCGCGGTGCGCGTCGCCTGCAACAGCGACGCCAGGATTTTCTCTTTATCGAGCCGGCCGGTGAGGACGCCGATCAGGAACGCGCCGGTGGCGCCGACGCCGCCGGCTTCGGTTGGCGTGAAGCGCGGCAGGTACGGCAAGCCATAGAGGCCGCCGATGACGAAAATGAAGAGCAGCACGGGCGCCCAGATATCTTTCAACGTCGCGAAACTTTCGCGCCAGGAGGTCTGCGTGCCCTTGGGCAAAAAGCCCGGCCGCAAATAGCCGATCAGCCCGATCGTGATCATGTACATGGTCATCGCGAGCAGGCCGGGGATGATGCCGGCCATGAACAGCTTGCCGATGTCCTGCTCGGTGATGATGCCGTAGACTGCGAGCACGGTCGATGGCGGCAGCATTGCGCCGAGCGTGCCGCCGGCGGCGATCACGCCGGTCGCAAAGGATTGCGGATAGCCGAAGCGGCGCATTTCGGGATAAGCCACGGCGGAAAATGTCGCGGCGGTCGCAACCGACGAACCGCAGATCGCGGCAAAGCCGCCGCAGGCCGCAACCGTCGCAATGCCGAGCCCGCCGCGCAGATGCCCGACAAAACCGTTGGCGGCGCGAAACAGATCGCGGCTCATGCCGGAATGGCTGACGAAAGTCCCCATTAACAGGAACATCGGAATCACGCCAAACGTATAGTCGGTCACCGTACGCATCGAGGTCTGACCGACCAGCTTGAGCGCCGGCGTGAAGCCCGTGAGATAACCGAAGCCGCAGACGCCGACGAGGCCCATCGCCATGCCGACCGGCACGCGCAGCAGCATCAACGCAAACAAGGCCACAAATCCGGCGATGGCGACCGCGTCGGTACTCATGCCGCGTTCACTCCGTGGCCTTGAATTTCGGGTCGTGCATATCTTCGGGATGGAAAACCAGCCGATAGGTGCGGATCGCGATCAGAAGAACCGCGGAGACATCGCCGATCCAGGCCACCGCAAAGAACGGCCAGGTCGGCATGTGCAGGTCGAAGGTCGTGACATTGTCCCGGTAGGTGCCGCGCACCTTGTCGAACAGCGTCCAGGTCTGCGCCGTCACCACGAACAGCAGCACCAGCGTGGCGAACACGTCGATCCAACGCTGATAGCGCGGGCTGACATTGCCCCATACGAGATCGACCGTGATATGGGTGCCGCGATAGCTCGTCGCGGCAATGCCCCAGAAAATCAAGATGCCGAGCAGCAAGCGCCCGATATCGAAGGAATCCGGGATCGCATAGTTGAAGAGGTTGCGTAACAAGACCGAGACAAAGATATCGAGGGCGACGAGGCCGACGAAGCCGGCCGCGATCCATTCGATCATATCGATGAAGCGATCCATGGAGTGGCGCGTCATGTATCGCTCCAGCGATGCGTGGGATAGCAGCCGGTTACTACGGCGTAAGAGCGTTGTATTTGGCAAGCGAGACGCGCAACTCGGTGAGCGCGGCATCCGGATCGACACCGGTCTTGCGCACACCATCACCCCAGGTCTTGATCAGCGGCTCGGACGCCTTCTTCCACAACGCGGTCTGCTCCGGAGTGAGCGTGTAGACATCCTGGCCCGCTTGCGCCTTCACCTTGTCGAGACCCGCATCCTCGAACTTGCCCCAGGGCTCGCCGACGCGGCCCGCGGCCTCGGTGTTGCAGTTGTCGTCGACCGCTTTCTTCTGACGCTCCGACATCTCGTTATATTTGTCCTTGTTCATGACAAAGACGAAGGTGGTGACGTAGAGCGGTGCATCCATCTGGAATTTCGTCACCTTGTCGATGCCGAACAGCACCAGCGATCCCCACGGGAAGGTGACGGCATCCGCCACGCCGCGCTCGATGATGTCGCGGACCTCAGGCGCGGACGACTGCACGTTGGTGCCGCCCAGCAACGTGACGAAATTCGCGATCGTGGCGTCGGCGGGACGGATCTTCATGCCCTTGATGTCGTCGGGCACGACGATCTTCTTGGTGCGGGAGTGAAACGACGACGGCGCGTGGATGAAGGCAAGGCAGAACTTGACGTCCTTCATCTCCTTCTCGGCATATTTGCGATACCAGGCGTCCAGCCCCATCGAGCCGCCCTTGGCATCCGACATCAAAAACGGCAGTTCGCCGGCGCCGATGATCGGAAAGCGGCCAGGCTGATAGCCGGGATTGACGTAGGTGACGTCGGCGATGCCGTCGCGCGCCATGTCGTAATGATCGAACGCCTTGCCGAGCTGTTGCGCGGGAAAAACCCTCGATTTGATCGTGCCGCCGGAGGCCTTCTCGACCGATGCGCCCCAATCCTCCAGCGCCTTCTGCAGGGGATGCGAAGCCGGCACCCAATGCGAAAGCTTCAGCTCGAAGGTTTTTTCCTGCGCCAAGGCAGGCGCCGCCCAAGCGGCCAACAGCACGGCAAGCAGCGCTTTTTTCATCGGTCTCCCCTCCCCGGGATGGCGCGGCGGCCTTGTTCGGCCGGTCTTGTTATTTAACATGTTATATAACCGTGGATTTCGCTTCAAGCACTCCACGGCTGCGAACTGTTATACGTTATAATTAGTCAGGTCGCTTGCATATGACGATTGCGGATCGCAGAGTCATGCAACTGAAGGAGAGCGGGCATTGCGGACAAAGGTTGCCATCATCGGCGCGGGACCTGCAGGCCTTTTGCTTGGACAGTTGTTGCACCGCTATGGCGTCGACAACGTCATCCTGGAGCGCCATACGGGCGAATATGTGCTCGGCCGCATCCGCGCCGGCCTGCTTGAAGAGGGCACGGTCGCCCTGCTCGATGAGGTCGGCGCTGGCGAGCGGCTGCATCGCGAAGGCCTGGTGCATGAAGGCATCGAACTCGCCTTCGGCGGCGAGCGCCACCGCATCGATTTGCATCGGCCTACTGGCAAGACAGTGACGATCTACGGCCAGACCGAGGTGACGCTCGACCTGATGAATGCACGCCGCGCGATCGGGCTCACCAGCATTTATGAAGCCGAGCACGTCAAGCCGATCGATTTCGACACTGACCATCCCCGCCTCTCCTATGGCAAGGATGGCGTGACGCACGAGATCGAATGCGACTTCATCGCCGGATGCGACGGTTTTCATGGCGTCAGCCGCGCCAGCGTCAAGCCTCAAGCGATCGAGACCTACGAGCGGGTGTACCCGTTCGGATGGCTCGGCATTCTCTCGGACACCCCGCCGGTCAGCGATGAACTGATCTATTCGAACCATGCGCGGGGGTTTGCGCTCTGCACCATGCGCTCGACCAAGCGCAGCCGCTATTACGTGCAGTGCCCGCTCGACGATCATATCGAGGAATGGCCGGACGACCGGTTCTGGGACGAACTGAAAAGGCGCCTCGATCCGGAGGCCGCCGACAAGCTCGTCACCGGCCCTTCGATCGAAAAAAGCATCGCGCCGTTGCGCAGCTTTGTCGCCGAGCCGATGCGGTTCGGGCGAATGTTTTTGGCCGGCGACGCCGCCCACATCGTGCCGCCGACCGGCGCCAAGGGGCTCAATCTTGCGGCTTCCGACGCGCATTACCTCGCGCAGGCCTTTCGCGAATTCTATGACGAGAAATCTTCCGCCGGCATCGATGCGTATTCGGGACGCGCGCTGTCACGGGTCTGGAAAGCCGTGCGCTTCTCCTGGTGGATGACGTCGATGCTGCACAAGTTTCCGGACAACGGCGCGTTCGGCGCGCGGATACAGCTCGCCGAACTCGATTATGTCGTGAACTCGAAGGTCGCCGCCGCTTCGCTCGCCGAAAACTACGTCGGCCTGCCGTTCTAGGCTAGTGGAGTGGATTTGACATTCGCCATCCGCCAAGCCGCGATCTCGAGAGCGAATGGCAAATCCAAAACTCCACTAGAAATCTCAAAATTTTCTAGTGGTCCTTTGATTCTAACATTCGCAATAGTGCCAGCCGAGATGGGATGCGAATGTTAGAATCGGACCACTAGACGGCCGTTTTCGACGGCGGCATCAACAGCCCGATCACGATTGCCACAGCGAACAGTGCCGGTACGTCACCGACGAGATGGCCATTTTCCATGGGATCCTGGACCGATTGAACGGCCATGATGCCGCCATGCACGACGCTCGACCACACCGCGAACCAGATCAGGCTACGATGGTTGAGCGGGTCGCGCGCGGCAAGCAAGAGGAAGATCCCGAGCGTCGCATAGATGCCGACGATCATCATCGCGTAGTGCGAATGCCCGTGGCCCCAGGCCCAACCCGACGGCCACAGGATCATCAGCGGATAGAACGCCAGCGTTGCAATCAGACCCGCGACGATCAAGGCGATCCGCAAATAGAAAATCCTGGTTGCAAGCGTCACTTTTTCCTCCCGACCCGTCTTCTTTATTTGGTTGGCTGAACGCTAGCAGAAACCGGCCGTGAGATCAGTCCCGGAAGCGGGACCATTTCAAACATCGGCGCAAATTCCGTTTCAAACTTTGTAGGCAGTGCAATTTGCTGACCGATTGCGTTTAATGGCGCATCCCGCCAACAAAAGACGCTTTAGATGACCGCATCCGATATTCCCGAAGGCTTTGAACGCCAAACCCGGCGCAGCCCCCTCACCGATCCCTGGGAACCGATTTATTCGAAGCAAACGTCCGACGCGATCATTCTCGGACTTCGGTTAGCCAAGGCGCATACCAATGCACGCGGCTTCGTCCATGGTGGGTTGATAGCTGCGCTGACCGATAAAGCCATGGGCCACAGTTGCGGCCACAAGATGCGCGGCACGCATTCGCTGGTGACGGTCAGCATGTCGATCGATTTCATCAGTAGCGCCCAGATCGGTCAGTGGCTGGTGGTCGAGAGCGAGGTCATCAAGACCGGCGGCACGCTTTGCTTCGCGCAATGCCGCGTCACCGCCGACGATACGGTGATCGCTCGCGCAAACGGCACGTTTCGCGTGGTCAAGGCAAAAGAAGGATAGGCGTTCTAGTCGCCAAAATGCCACTCGCTGATTTCGACCACGAGGTCGATGAAGGTGCGCACCTTCGCCGATAGCAGTCGCGAGGTCGGATAGACGATGTGGATCGGCAGCGGCGGCTGCTCGAATTTCGCCAGCACGATTTTGAGCCGGCCGCGCTTGATCGCATCCGCAGCCTGATAGGCCAGTACGCGCGTCAGGCCTCCGCCGGCTTCCGCATATTGGATCGCGGCATCCGCGTTGTTGGTCATGAGTCGTGGCGAATAGCTCGGTCGAGTTTCGTTTCCGCCTTCGGCAAAACGCCATTCCCCCGAACCCGATGAGGCCCCGAATTGAATGGTGTCGTGCGCGGCAATGTCCTGAGGTCGCTTCGGCTCGCCGCGGGATTTCAGATATCCGGGCGAGGCCACCATGATCCGACGCATGTCGCCGACATGACGAGCCACCAGCGACGAATCGGCCAGATGGCCGATCCGGACCGAAAGATCGACGCCTTCCTCCACCAGATTGATCATGCGGTCCTCGAGCCGCAGTTCCGCCGACACCTCGCGGTAGCGCTTGAGGTAGGTATTCATCACGCGGCTGACGTGGAGGCGCCCGAAACCGACCGGCGCGGAAATCACGAGGCGCCCCGTCGGGCGCGCGCGTTCGCTTTCCGCCGCAATCTCGGCTTCCTCGACATCGGCAAGAATACGTCTGGCGCGTTCGAGATAGCGTGCGCCGGCACCCGTCAACGTCACGGAACGCGTGGTCCGCTGCAACAAGCGTGCGCCGAGCCGATCCTCCAGCGCCGCAATCAGCCGCGTCACGCCCGGGGGCGACAGACGAAGCTTGCGCGCGGCAGCCGCGAATCCCTTGAGGTCCGCAACCGTCACAAAGGCCTGCATGGCATCCAGCCGATCCATGGTATTATTTCATATAATGAAATGATCTGGTGTCAACTGGCGTGATTGTTTTAAGCCGAGACGGGGGCCATTTTCCAGTGTGGCGGGCCTGAGCCCGGCCCCGGAGAATTCCGATGTCAGAAACCCATGTTTATTCCAGCGACGTCGCCTTCACGCCGACCGTGAAAGCCATTCAGACGCGCAAGGGATCGCGCGAAGCCTATGCCCAGCGCGCGGAATGGCGAACCGAGATCGACGAAGACCTGGCCTCGCGTCTGGCTGAGACCAACAGTCTCTATTTTGCAACCGCTTCCGCCGACGGCCAGCCTTATATCCAGCATCGCGGCGGGCCGAAGGGGTTCATCAGGATTCTCGACAAGAACACGATTGCCTTTGCCGATTACATCGGCAACCGGCAGTACATCACGCAAGGCAATCTGGCGGAGAATGCCAAGGCCTATATCTTCATCATGGATTATGCGCACCGCCGCAGGGTGAAGCTCTGGGGCGAAGCGCAGGTCATCGAAGACGACTCCGCGCTTCTGCAATCGCTGATGCCAAAGGGCTATCGGGCGCGGCCTGAGCAGGCGATCCTGTTCCGGATCGCCGCCTGGGACACCAACTGTCCGCAGCACATTCCGCAGAAGTTCGATGCGGCCGACGTGGCGGCGGCGCTCGCGGCCCGCGATGAGCGGATCGCGGAGCTTGAGGCCGAGTTAGCCGCCTTGAAGGGCCAGGGCGGTTCCGAGGCCCCTTCGGCGACTCAGGCCGCTTCGCGAAGCGACGTCCAGGCAAAGTCGGGATAATATTTTCCCATCATGCGGTCGACATAGGCGATCAGATTGTCGAACTGCTGGGCCCGTTCGCGTAAGGGCGAGACGAAGAACGGGGTCAGAATTCCCGCCATCACGGCAAAGGCGGTGGCGTCCGCGCCGCACGGCGTATCGCCCATCAGAAAGGGCTTGTCGCCAAGCTGCACCGACAGCGAGAGTAGCGAACGGATAGCGAGATCGACATCCTCGTCCGGTGCGTGACGCCCCAGACCGCTGATGAGATAGTTCTCAGCCACGCGGAACTGGGCATCCTCGCGCAGTTTTTCCCGCATATGCGCCGGCGCGCCATCGAAGAAATGCGCCGGCCCCTTGGCGAAGTTTTCCGGATTGACCCAGCGCGCACCGACCAGCGCCCAGTACATGTGGTGCTCGATCATGCGTTCGAACGCCCAGGCTTGCGCGCGCTGCTGCAAATTCAGCGGCGCATCGAAGTCGAAGCCGTATTTTCCCTCGATATGCGCGCGGATGAAGGTCGAATCGGCGATCGCCTCGGCCCCGTCCACGATATAGGGCAACTGCCCCTTGGGAGACGCCGTCGGCATCGCCTTTTGCTTGACGCAGGCGAGGCCAGCCATCTTGAGCTGGACCTCGGTTTTGGTCACGAACGGGCTCTTTTCCGGCAAGCCGAAGCCCGGGCCGAAGCCATAAAGCGTAATCACTGGATCACTCCCATTCTCCTGAAAAACCGCTTCAGGTTAGCGATGGCCTGCTGCCACCGTGGTGTCAGCAGTGGCGACCATGTCGTCCAGAGATCGAGGCCGTAAAGTATGATCATGGGACAAACCCCTCTCGATTTGATTGTTGCCACCGGTATACTTGCCACCTGCTGCCAACATGGTGTCAGCATCCAACAGCACCATGTGGAAAAGATACGAGACCTCTCATGCGACGTGCCGATCGTCTGTTTCAAATCATTCAGGTGCTGAGGCGCACCCGGAAGCCGATGACGGCGGACGCGATCGCGGCTGAACTCGAAACGTCCAAGCGGACGATCTATCGCGACATCGCAACCTTGATGGAGCAACGCGTGCCGATCCGCGGCGAGGCCGGCATGGGCTACATCCTGGAAAAGGGTTTTGACCTCCCGCCCTTGATGCTGACGCCCGAAGAAATCGAGGCGGCGGTGCTCGGCGCACAGTGGGTCGCCGGTCATGCCGACGAAGCGTTATCGCGCGCCGCCGCTGACCTGATTGCGAAAATCGCCGAGACCGTGCCGGAGCGCTTGCGGCCATTTGTGCTTGAACCCGCGAGCCGGGCCCGCCCCGGCTGGCGCAAGGAGCCCGACCGCATCGACATGGCGCGGACGCGGACGCATATCCACGAGGGCAAGAAGATCGCGCTGCGCTATCGCGACGAGCATGGACGCGACAGCGAGCGCACGATCTGGCCGATCGCGATCGGCTATCTGGAAGCGGTGCGGCTGCTCGCGGCATGGTGCGAATTGCGCCGGGATTTTCGCTCTTTCCGCACCGACCGCGTCATCGACGCCGTCTATCTCGATGAAAAATATCCTGAAAGGCGCGACTTGCTTCGCGCCAAATGGCGGCGCAGCCTGGTCTGGGAAGCTCCGAGCGAAACCTAGTGGAGTAGATTTGACATTCGCAAATCACCTAGCCGCGGGTTCGGAAAGCGAATGTCAAATCTACTCCACTAGAAAATTATACTTGGTAGTGGTCCTTTGATTCTAACATTCGCAAGAGTGGCCGCTGAGAAGGGATACGAATGTTAGAATCGGACCACTAGTCATGGCAGCAGAAAATCAGCCTTCGATATCAGACAGCCCGTGCCAGTCCTGCGGCGCGTGCTGTGCCTATTCGGAAAATTGGCCGCGTTTTTCGACCGAAGACGATGCCGCGCTCGAGCTCATTCCGGCAAAATTCGTCAACGAGAAGCAGTCCGGCATGCGCTGCGACGGCGACCGCTGTTCGGCGCTGTCAGGGCGGGTCGGCATCGAGACCTCGTGCACCATCTACGCGGTGCGGCCCGAGGTGTGCCGCACCTGCATGCCGGGTGATGCCGAATGCGATATGGCGCGCCGCAAATGGGGACTGCCGGTGCTGGGATCTTCTGCTCTTTGAACGAAAAAAGCGGCGACTACGCCGTGACGGCCTTGGCGAACTCGGCAAAATCCTCGTCGTCGAGATCGTCCTCGATCGGCGCGACTGCCGAGAGCGGCTTGGTCGACAACGTGATCGGCTTGCGGCCGTTCACCGATGCTGGCGTGGTGCGCGCCGCGGGTTCGCGGGACAAGGCGTAAAGCGTCGAGCCGACGCGGCCGCCAGCCTGAACCAGCTCCAGTTCGCTGCAGCTTGCTGCGATCGCCAGCGCCAGCGAGTGAAGATGGCTCTTGCGGTAGCAGAACAGCGCCAGCATCGCCCGGACGTCGGGCGAGACGCTTGCCACCAGCTGCGGCAAACCGTGTTCGCTGGCGCGATACATTTCACCGAGCAAGTCGTCTCGGACCGGGCAAAAGTCGTTCTCGAACATTTTGCATATCCCCCGAGCCCGAGGATGCAGTGCGACTCTCTAACGAAAGGTTAACCACGGCCCCCAGTAGTGCCACGGAGGACTTGATCGGCGGCATGTGTTGCACGCCGAACTGATTCGGCTGGATGCGAATGCTGGAATCGGACCGGCCGCTGGAAGGAACGTCAGAGCCGCTACACTGGATCAGTTCGCCGCCATGAAGATCGACAGGCCGAATCCGGTCAGGTGATGCAGCGCCTGGTCGACGCCGATCAACGTCCAGAACCACGGGTGATGGTTTTCCTGCGTCACGCCCAATCGCGACGACACCAGTCCCTTGCAACGATCGACCGTGATGTGAATGACAAAATCGATCACCGCCACGAACCAGAACCGGGGCGCGACGATCAGGATAAATACCAGCGCAACCGCAAAGTGCACGCCGCAGTGAGCGAGCAGCGGAAGGGCCCATCCCTTCCGTTGATCCTTGCCGATCGCCATCCAGGATGTTTGCAGCACGAAGTCGGCGATCACGTGCTTGACGGTTAGAAGCACCATCCATCCGATCAGCGCGCCTACCGGTACTGATGCGGACATGGGGGGAAACGACAAGCTGAAGCCCTCGGATTTGAATGATTCGGGAATGATATGGCGGCTTCAGCGCGACTTCTTCTTGTTGAACCCCCGACAAATCCGATCAGGGTTGCCCATTTTATGACATCTCCGGAAGCAGAATGCACCACCGTCCGTTTCGAAAAACACAGGGTGTGGCCGATGCGCGCACCACGGGTAAGGTTACTGGTGGCACCTTGATTGCATTCGGCACTCATGCGGATATCATGCGGGCTTGTAAAATTATCGTTCTTTTTTAGACATTTAGGACGTCGTTTGGGCGATTTTCGGCGCCGCTTACGCCTTCGAAAACGCCTTCAGGTTGTGGATATGGGCCATGAGTGCTGAAGTCCCAACATCATCATCCGACACGCGCCGTTCGCGTCCGCCGCTTCTCAACAGCAACCGCAGGCAGGTGATCCTGTTTGCCGTGTTGACCTTGATCTTGACGGTCGCAACCGTGTGGGGCGGCCGCATCTGGTTGAGAAATTCCGAGACGCTGACTTTCGCCGTCGGCGAGGCGGGCGCTCCCGAGGCGCGGTTCGCCGCGAGATTGGCCGCCATGCTCAAGGCGACCTCGTCGCGGCTTCAGATCAAGATTGTTCGCAACGCCGACAACGCCAAGGCGCTCGGCCAGTTCGACCGCAAACTGGCTGACCTCGCCGTGTTGCGGACGGATGCGAAAATTCCGCCCCGAGCCCGCTCGATCGCGATCCTCGAGCATGACGTGCTGATATTGATCAGCCCGGGCGACAAGAAGATCAAATCGCTATCCGAGCTGAAGAAAAAGAAGGTCGCGCTGCTGACAAGCGGCAACAACCTCGCCTTCGTGCGCAATGTTCTCGACATTGCCGAAGGAGCGGATGCCGGTTCGCGCCTGCAACTGGCACCGCCGAACTCGACGCTCGACAAGCTGTTTGCCTCGGGCGGCTATGGCGCAGTGATCGCCGTCGACCATGCGTCTGCAATCGTGAAGGACAAGAATTTCGAGCAGACCGCCAAACGCGCGCCGTTCACCGTGAACGCCGTCGACGAGGCGAAGGCCTTGAGCCGGCGCCATCCCGGAATTCTGGAGGAAACGCTCGCCACCGGGCTATTATCCTCGACGCCGCAGATTCCCGACGACGATCTGGACACCATCGGGCTGCAATGGCTGCTGGTCGGGCAGGCCACGATGTCCGCGAACACCGCGGGCGACCTCGCACGCACCATCTATGAGAACAAGGCGGAGCTCGCGCTCGACGACGGCTTTGCCTCCAAGATCGAGCCGGCCGACGTCGAGAAGACCGCTCTCGTCGTCGCCCACCAAGGCGTGACCGAATATATCAACGACACCGCCAAATCGTTCCTCGAGCGCTACAGCGACCTGTTTTATGTCGGCTTAGCCGCGCTCAGCATCATCGGCTCGCTCTTTCTCGCGCTCTACACCAAGGTCACGCGGGTGGCGCCGGAGAAGGCCAGCGAACTCGCAACCGCCATCCTCGATATCGGCGAGCGGGTCGCCGATGCCCAGAGCATGGAAGGGCTCGAAGGCCTCCAGGACGAGCTTGAACGCGTGCTTCGTCGCGTGGTGATCGGCCTTCGCGACGGCACCATCTCCAGCGACGGGCTGGACACCTTCAAGCTCGGATATGAATTGGTGCGCGACGAGATCGGCATGCGGCGCGAGAGACTGAAGCGGCAGGGCAGCCACGACGACAATCTGGTGGTCGTCAAAACCGCGCAGAGCGCTTAAGAGACACCTAGTGGAGTGGATTTGACATTCGCTAACCACCTGGCCGCGAGTTCGGATAGCGAATGTCAAATCCTGAACTCCACTAGAAACATGTATTTGCTCGTGGTCCTATGATTTTAACATTCGCAAAAGTGCGCGCCGAGATGGAGAAGCGAATGTTAGAATCGGACCACTAGGTGCACCATGTCCAAATCGTCCGCCTTCCCTGCTCTCAATCGGCTTATGTTCGCAACGGCCGGCCGCAACATGACGACAGCGGCTTATGTCGCCGTCACCTGCGGCGTGGTGGCGATGGTGCTGTTGACGGTCGATCCGGCCTATCGGGCCCTGCACTATCTGATCGATGCCGTGCTGTGGGCTTGTCTGCTCTTTTTCATCTTCGAATGGGTGGTCAGGCTCCGCCATGCCGCGGGTACCGGCCGCCGCTCGGCCTATATCCTTTCTTTCCGGGGAATCGTGGATACGGCTTCCGCGCTCGCGGTACCTGTCGCGCTGGCAGCGGAGGTCAATGCAAAATCCGCCTGGCTGCTCGGCGTGTTCTGGGTGCTCAAGGTCGTGCCCGGCATTCGCGGCTTGCGGCAATTGCGCCGGGTCATCGTGCAGGAATCCGGTCCGCTATTGAGCGTGCTCGTCATTTTTCTCACGGTGCTCTTCCTGGCTTCCGTCGCCGAGTTTCTGCTGGAGCACGAGGTGCAACCGACAGCCTTCGGCAGCGTGCCTGCCGCGCTGTGGTGGGCGGTCGCGACCCTGACCACGACCGGATATGGCGACGTGGTGCCGGTCACCCCGCTCGGCCGCCTCATCGCTGCTGCCGTGATGATCTGCGGCCTCGGCGTGTTCGGCTTGTGGACCGGTATTCTTGCCACCGGTTTTGCCGCGGAAACGCGCCGCGACAATTTTTTGCGGACCTGGGAGCACGTAAGCAAGGTGCCGTTCTTCGCCTCGCTCGGCTCCTCCGCGATCGCCGACGTCACGCAGATGCTGCGGACCATCGATCTTCCGGCACGCACCACCATCATTCGCCAGGGCCAGACCGGCGACTGTATGTATTTCATCGCCAACGGCGAAGTCGAGGTCGATTTGCCCGGCAAGAAAGTGGCGCTTGGCGAAGGCGCATTTTTCGGCGAAATGGCGCTGCTCGGCAACAATCTGCGTTCCGCCAACATCACGACGACTCGGGTGTCGCAGCTATTGGTACTTGACCTCGTCGACTTTCGGCTGTTGATGGCCCGGCATCCTGACCTTGCCGATACGATCGAAGCCGAGGCCAAGCGGCGCGTGCAGGAAAATAAGTAGCGGAGACAAGAATGTCGGAAACCGACGCAAGCCCGCCCGTGCTCGAACGCCAGGGCGCCCGCGCCACCATCCGCCTGAACCGGCCAAGACACCTCAACCGCCTGCAGGCCGAAGATCTCGACGTCTTGATGAAGCTGTTTGCGGAGATCGAGGCCGATTCCGCATTACGCGTGGTGGTATTGACCGGCACCGGCCGTGCGTTCAGCGCCGGTTACGATCTGAACTCGGTCTCCGAGCGCGCAGTTAGCGATGTCGAACAGAAAAGCGCGGGCTCGGCTTTTGAAGCCGTCGTGAACCGGCTCGAGGATATCGGCATCCCCACGATTTGCCGGCTCAACGGCGGCGTCTATGGCGGCTCGACCGATCTTGCGCTCGCCTGCGATTTCCGCATCGGCGTCGACACCTGCGAAATGTTCATGCCGGCCGCCCGGCTCGGCCTGCACTATTACAAGAGCGGCATCGCGCGTTATGTGACGCGGCTCGGTCTCGACAATGCCAAGCGGCTGTTTTTGACCGCCGAGAAGATCGGCGCGCCGGAGATGTTGAGGATAGGCTATCTCGCCGCTGTCGTGCCTGCCGAAGCGCTGGACGAGGAGGTCGATCGGCTCGCCGGCATCCTGGCCGGCAATGCGCCGATCGCGATGCGCGGCATGAAACAGACCATCCACGAGATCGCGCGCGGCAAGCTCGACGAAGCGGCAGCCGACCGCCGGGCCCGCGACAGCATGCGCGGCGAGGAGATCAAGGAAGGCATCAAGGCGTTTGCCGAGAAGCGCCCGCCGAGGTTTTGAGCGAAAGCGGGTTACTCGTCCACAAACACCGCGGCCTCCTCCACGCCGGCGCGCGAGGTGCGGTAACTGTTGATGCGGTGATCGCGGTCGGCAAAGCCGAAAGATATTCCGCACACCACGCGCCGGTCGTCGCCGATGTTGAAATGGCGCCGGATCAGGCCCGACTGATGCGCGAGCGCGGCCTGCGGAATCGTGCCGAGGCCGAGCGCCTGTGCGGCCAGCATGAAATTGCTGACATAGGCGCCGCAATCGATGGCGCCATAGACGCCAAGCGCCTCGTCAGTGTGGATGATAGCGACGTGCGGCGCGCCGAAGAAGTTGAAATTTTCCAGCGCCTGTTTTGCATAGGCCGCTCTGTCGCCTCTGACAATGCCGAGCGTATTGTAGAGCTGGAAGCCGCTTTCCCGCCGCCTCGCCAAATAAACGCCGCGATATTCCCGTGGAAACGGGAAGTCGCCGTCGTCGACGCCGGAACTCGCCGACGCATAGATCGCCTTGCGAAACTTTTCCTTGGCCTCGCCGCTTGCGATCACGACCTGCCACGGCTGACTGTTGCACCAGGAGGCGGTCCGCTGTGCCGTCTTCAAGATTCGCTCGATGATCGGGCGCGGCACGGGGTCGGGCCTGAAGGCACGGCAGGAAAAGCGCTCGCCGAGCAGCTCTTCCAGCACGCCGATCCGCTCCTCGTTCTTCAATTGCATGGAAGCGTCCTTTTTTCAGTCTTGCTCTCACGCTAAACGTGGATGACCGGCAGAGGCAAGCCGCCAGCCTTGGAACGACGGCCTTGGAACGAATGAACATGACGACCGGCTATCCTCCCTTGCCGATGCCCTCGGGCGTCCGCTCGCGCTTCGTCGAAGACATCAACGGGCTCACCGTGCACGTGCTGGAGGCCGGCTTTGAAAGCAAAGGCCGCCCGTGCGTGCTGTTGCTGCACGGCTTTCCGGAGCTCGCCTATAGCTGGCGCAAGGTGATGCCGCTGCTGGCGCAAGCCGGTTATCACGTGATCGCGCCCGATCAGCGCGGCTATGGCCGTACCACCGGCTGGGACGCAAGCTTCGACGGCGACCTCCGCTCGTTTCGCCTGCCAAATCTCGTGCGCGACGCGCTCGGCCTGGTCGCAGCGTTCGGCCATCGCTCGGCTGCCGTGGTCGGGCACGATTTCGGCAGTTCGGTTGCCGCCTGGTGCGGGATCATCCGGCCGGACGTGTTTCGATCGGTGGTGCTGATGAGCGCGCCGTTTGCGGGTCCGCCGCAGCTCGCGTTCAATACCGCGGATGCGCCATCGCCGCCGAAGCGCGTCGATCCGGTACATCACGCGCTTGCGGCCCTGCCGCGCCCGCGCAAGCATTATCACTGGTATTACTCGACGCGCGAGGCCAACGACGACATGTGGCGCGCGCCGCAAGGCGTACATGATTTCCTGCGTGCCTATTACCATCACAAGAGCGCGGACTGGAAAGACAACCGGCCGCATCCGCTGAAATCCTGGTCGGCCACCGAGCTCGCCGAGCTGCCGACCTACTATGTGATGGATCTCGCGAAGACCATGCCGGAGACGGTCGCGGAAGAAATGCCGTCAAAGGACGAGATCGCCGCGAATGCGTGGCTTCCTGATCGTGAGCTCGCGGTCTACAGCGCCGAATATCAGCGCACCGGATTTCAGGGCGGCCTGCAATGGTATCGCTGCGGCACGTCGGGCGCCTTCGCCGCGGAACTTGAGACCTGGTCGGGCAAGGCCATCGACGTGCCCTCCTGCTTTATCTCGGGCAAGCAGGACTGGGGCACGTATCAGCGTCCCGGCGTGTTCGAGGCGATGCAGACAACCGCCTACACGCGCATGACCGGCGTTCACCTGGTCGAAGGCGCCGGACATTGGGTGCAGCAGGAACAGCCGGCGGAAGTCAGCCGCCTGCTGCTGCAATTTCTCGGGAGCGTTTGACCTCGGCCGGGCACCCAGCTATATCAATTTAGAATAATTCTAAATTGATGCCAAGGGCCAAGCCGTGAAGAAATTTGCCGATCTGACCGAGCGGGAAGTGCTGGCGGTGGCGATTGCCGCCGAAGAGGAAGACAGCCGCATCTACATGAGCTTCGCGGAAGACCTCGCGGAGCGTTATCCGGAATCGGCAAAACTGTTCGAGCAGATGGCGGAAGAAGAAAAAGGCCATCGCCACCGGCTGCTCGAAATATACGAGCAGCGCTTTGGCCAGCATCTGCCGCCAATCCGTCGCGACAACGTCAAAGGTTTTTTGCGCCGCCGCCCGATCTGGCTGACCAAGAACCTCTCGCTCGACGCCATCCGAAAAGAGGTCGCGACGATGGAGTTCGAGGCCGAGCGCTTTTACATCCGCGCCGCCGAACAGACTCAGGATGTCGGTGTGCGCCGGTTGCTTGCCGATCTCGCCGAAGCGGAAAAAGGCCACGAGCACATCGCCGCCAAACTGACCGACGAAATTCTCACCCCCGACGTGCGCGCGGAAGAAGACAAGACGCGGCGTCGCGTGTTCGTGCTGCAATATGTGCAGCCGGGCCTCGCCGGGCTGATGGACGGATCGGTATCGACGCTGGCGCCGTTGTTTGCCGCCGCGTTTGCCACGCATCAGAACTGGCAGACCTTTCTCGTGGGACTTGCCGCCTCGATCGGCGCCGGCATCAGCATGGGCTTTGCGGAAGCCTTGTCCGACGACGGCTCGCTCACGGGGCGCGGCTCGCCGTGGCTGCGCGGTCTGACCTGCGGCTTGATGACCGCGCTCGGCGGCCTCGGTCACACCATGCCTTATCTCGTGCCCGACCGCTGGGCCAATGCGTTCTGGATCGCAACCGCGATCGCCGGAATCGTCGTCTTCTTCGAGCTGTGGGCGATCGCCTATATCCGCGCGCGCTACATGGACACGCCGTTCCTCCAGGCTGTGTTCCAGATCGTGCTGGGCGGCGCGATCGTGCTCGGCGTCGGCATTCTGATAGGTGCGGCGTAGCGAGACAGCAATAGCGATCTAGCGGCCGTCATCTCGGCTACGCATATTCCGGTCGGAAACAAGAATCAGACCGGGAGAGACGACGTGACAACATCACCCTGGAGCTTTGCCACCGCAACCGAACTGTCGGATGCGCTCGCACAAAGGAAAGTCTCCGCCGTCGAGCTCGTGGAGCACGCGATTATGCGTATCGAGCGTCACGATGCCAAGCTGAACGCGGTCTGCGTGCGCGATTTCGACCGTGCGCTTCAGGCCGCCCGCGCTGCCGACGCGGCGCGCTCCCGTGGAGAGGACACGCCGCTGCTAGGCATTCCGATGACGGTGAAAGAATCCTTCAACGTCGCCGGCTTGCCGACGACCTGGGGCATTCCGACGCAAAAAGATTTTTACCCGAAGGAAGATGCGCTCGCGATCACGCGCGTCAAGGACGCCGGCGCGGTCATCCTCGGCAAAACCAATGTACCGGTCGGACTCGGCGACTGGCAGAGCTATAACGACATCTACGGCACCACCAACAACCCGTACGATCTCGGCCGCACGCCGGGCGGTTCTTCCGGCGGATCGAGCGCGGCGCTTGCGGCTGGCTACGGCGCGCTTTCGCTCGGCTCTGACCTTGCGGGGTCGCTGCGGGTGCCGGCGTTCCACTGCGGCACGTTCGCGCACAAGCCGACGCAAGCGCTTGTGCCTTTCCGTGGTCACACGCCACCACCGTTTCCTGCGTTGCCACTCGATCGCGACATGGGCGCGATCGGCCCGATGGCGCGCAGCGCAGCCGACCTTTCGCTGCTGTTCGATGTGATTGCCGGGCCGGATCCGCTCGAAGCCGGCAAGGCCTTTTCGCTGTCGTTGCCGCCGGCACGCCATCACGAATTGAAAGACTTCCGCGTACTGGTGATCGAGAGCGAATCCCTGATGCCGGCGGGCGCCGTGGTTCGCGAAGCCATCGACAAGCTCGCCACCGAGCTTGCGAAAAGGGGCGTCCGGATCGTACGCGAGAGCGCGCTCTGGCCGGACTTTGCGGCCTCATCGCGGCTGTTCATGCGGATGCTCATGTCTTTCATCGCCATAGGCTTCCTGCCTGACGTCTATGCCGTCGCGGTCAAAGCCGCAGCGGCCTTGCCTGCCGAAGTCAAAAACCTGCAAGCCGAGCGGCTGCGTGGCATCGCGCTCGGCCATCGCGACTGGGTGATGGCCGACGGCGCACGCACGCAGTTGCGGGCGCAATGGCGCACGCTGTTCGAGAGCTTCGATGCGGTGATCTGTCCGATCATGCCGACGCCAGCGTTTCCGCACGACCACTCCGTGGAGCAGGAGCAACGCCGCATCGTGATCGATGGTCAGGAATATCCCTACCCCGACCAGATGGCGTGGCCCGGCATCGCCAATCTGACGGGGCTACCAGCTACCGCAGTGCCGCTCGGGCTCTCGCCGGAAGGCTTGCCGATCGGGGCGCAGATCATCGGCCCGTGGTTGGAGGATCGCACCCCGCTCAGACTTGCCGAATTGATCGAGCGCGAATTCGGCGGCTTCGTGCTACCGCCGGCGTTTGGGGACTAAGCGACGAGTTCGCTCGCCTCTTCCATGCCGACCGTGCGATCACCGAGCAAAAGTTCGGTGATCGCATGTTGTCTTGAGCCATCCGCAACCCGGAACGGATCATCGGAAGAGAGCCGGTGATCGACCACGAGCCGCGACAACAGCAAGCGGCGCGCATCGCCGCGCACCTCATGGATACGGTCGGCTTCCCAAGCCAACGCGACCGCACTTGTGACGTGATAAAGCAGGCTTGTGGCGCGGCGCGCTTCGGCTTCGTTCTCGCCGTGGCCCGCGACCTCACGAGCAAATCGCACGGCGGAGTCGGTAAGCTGGCGCAAGCGATCGCGGAAGGCGTTCGGCACGCCGGCGCTATCATCGAGCCGAGCGTGCAGATCGGCTGCCAGCGCCGTCTCCGCACCATGACGGCCGACCGCGCGCTTGAGCGCATCGATCGCAACGATATTGCCGGTGCCTTCCCAGATCGAGCCGAGATGGGCGTCGCGCAGCAGCTTCGCGGTCGCGAATTCCTCGATGTAGCCGATGCCGCCGCGCATCTCCATCGCGTCACCGCAGACTTTTCGTGCATCGCGCGTAGCACGAAATTTCAGCGTCGGCGTCAGTATCCGCAAGAGAGCCGCGGCATCCTGGCTGCCAGCTTCCGCGCGGTCGAGCGCGTCCGCGGTCAGAAAACTCATCGACAGCGCCTGCTCGGTCGAAAGCATGATCTTCATCAGCTGCCGCCGCGCCAGCGGCAGGTCGATGATACGGCTGCCGAACACTACGCGGTTTTTCGCAACCGTCATTGCGTCGTGATAGGCGCGCCGCATCAAGGCGGTGGATTTCACGCCATTGGAGAGCCGCGACGAATTCACCATCTCGGCCATCTGCACGAAGCCGCGGTCGAGCCGGCCGACCGCGTAAGCCACCGCGCCTTCGAGCTTGATCTCACCTGACGCCATCGATCGCGTGCCGAGCTTGTCCTTCAGCCGCACGATTCGGTAAGCATTGGGCGATCCGTCATCGAGGGTACGCGGCATCAAGAAGAGACCGACACCTCGCGTGCCCGGACCCGCGCCTTCTGGCCGCGCCAATAGCATCACGACCTTGGCGTCGGCGTTCGAGCAGAACCATTTCTCGCCATGAAGCCGCCAGTGGCCGCCTTCCGGTACGGCGGCCGTGGTCAGCGTGCCGACGTCGGAGCCGCCTTCCTTTTCGGTCATGAACTGACCGCCCTGGGTCAGCCTGTCCATGTCGGTCGTTGTCAGCCCATCGAGATACTTTGCTTTCAGTTCATCGCTACCGAAGTTGGCAAGTAATTTCGCGCAGCCATCGGTGACGTTGATCGGGCAGCCCAGCCCGAACTCCGCCTGATTGAATAAAAATGTGAAGGCATGCTTGGCGACGACGGAGTATTTGTCGGGCCAGCCGAGATTGCCCTTGCGCAGCGACATCGCATGGATGCCGAATTCGCCGAAGGCGGTGCGCTCGAGCTCGCGATAGGCCGGGTGATATTCGATCCACTGCGCGTCGCGGCCGAAACGGTCGCGCTGATGCAGCACCGGCACGTGACGGTCGGCAAGCCGGGCGCATTCATCGAGATGGCCGCCCGCAAGCCCGCCCAGGCGATCGAGATGCGGCTCGATATGACGAAACAGCGTCTCGGGCAGATGAATGCGCAACAGATCCGCCAGCGCCGGATCCGCACGATAAAAATTCATGCCGGACGTGTCCGGCGCAAGCAGGCTGGAATTGGAATTTGCAACGCGATTTTGCGGGCCCGCCTGCATTGAATTCCTTCGGTCGCTTCCTCATCTGTTGAGACGAACTATCGCATATCCCACGCCGCAGAAAAGCAAGGAACACCCGATGGAGACGCCAAAATACAAGAATGCCCTGATCGTCGGCGCCGGCGCGGGCTTGAGTGCCTCGCTGGCGCGGCTGTTGGCGCGCGAGGGTATCAAGGTCGCGGTTGCGGCCCGCAGCATCGAAAAGCTCGGCGCGCTGTGCTCGGAAACCGGCGCGCGCGCCTATGCCTGCAATGCGACCGATCCTGACGAGGTCGAACGGCTGTTTGGCCTGGTCGAGCGCGAGATCGGAACGCCGGATGTGGTGGTCTATAATGCCAGCGGGCGGTCGCGCGGCCCGTTCGTCGATCTGGTGCCGGCCGATGTGGCGCAGGCGATCGCGGTCAGCGCCTTCGGCGGCTTTCTGGTGGCTCAGCAGGCCGCAAAACGCATGCTGCCGAACAGGCATGGCGCGATCCTGTTCACGGGCGCCTCCGCCAGCGTCAAGGGCTACCCGCAGTCCGCGCCGTTTGCGATGGGCAAGTTCGCGCTACGCGGTCTGGCGCAGAGCATGGCGCGCGAGTTATCGCCGCAAGGCCTTCATATCGCGCACTTTGTCATCGATGGCGGCATTCGCAGCGCCGCGCGCGTCGAGCCGGCCGACAAGCCGGATTCCATGCTCGATCCCGACGCGATTGCGTTGAGCTACTGGAACGTCCTGCAGCAGCCGCGCAGCGCATGGGCCTGGGAAGTCGAATTGCGGCCGTGGGTGGAGAAGTTTTGAGTTAGAGCAAGCTGATTTTTTTGCTGTCATTCCGGGGCGCGAGTAAAACGAGCGAGCTATGGTGCGCAATTGCGCACCTGAGAATCTGTCGCTCCAGGAATTCCACGGCGCGATGGATTCCCCGATGCGCAATTGCGCATCTGAGGTCTGCGCCTGACGGCGCATCCCGGAATGACGAAGGCGTTTACACCACCGCCTCCAGCGCGCGCTGCTGAGCGACCAGCTTCCAGCTTGCGCAGGGAATATCCTGACGGATCGAATCGATAGGCTTCTCGAAGCGCACCAGCTTCCAGTCGTCAGGATGGCGCGTGAAGGCGTAGCCGGATTTGCGCGCCAGCGAAATCATCGCCTCATTGGAACGCAAGGTGTCGCCGAACATGACGTGCGCACCGAGCGCTGCCGCCCGGCACTCGAGATTACCAAGCAGCGCCGAACCGATGCCCTGACCCTGCCAGAGATCGTCGACGGAAATGCCGTACTCAAAACGTCCGGTCTCGGCCTCGAAGCCGTAGCGGGCTTCGCCGACGATGGTTTCGCGGCCATCTGTCGTCACGGTCGCGAGCACACTGAAGCGGTCGTTTTCGCCGACGTGAAGGAAATGATCGAGTTCGCCGGGCGGCAGCTCGCTCATCGCACCCAGAAAGCGGCTATGGCGCGAACCAACCGAAAGCTTGCGGAAGTAGCCTTGCAGCACCTCGCCCTCGTCGGCGTCGATAAAGCGAACGGTCAATATTCTGCCGTCGCGCAGCCTGAGATGGTCGGTGTGGCGTGGATGTTCGAGGAGACTGATCGCGGCCATGATGGCCTCCACCAGAGAAGGAAACTAGGCTGGAGCCCCTCTCTCAGAGGCGGCTCCAGCCTCGGCTGCGTTTAAGCCCGCCAGAATGGTTTCTCGGCCTCGCGGACCACCTCGCTCCAGGACAGTCCGACGTCATGCAGTTCGCGCTCAGACCAATGGGTCAGCTCATGGCGCTGCTGCCAGCGGTCGGACCAGACGTGGAACTGATGGCTCAGGCGGCTCAGAAAGCCCGAATCATGATTATTTGTCACATTCTCGGATAAGCAAAGGGACATTTCGCCCTCCTAAATCTAACAATTTCAGCCAGTATGTGGCGATTTTGGCGTTGCGGCAAACGACACTTTGAGCCATAATACATGAGATAAATTCATGTAAATGGGGTCCATGGCCACCCGTCTCCCCTCGCTCAACGGATTACGCGCGTTCGAAGCGGCCGCCCGGCATTTGAGCTTCACCGCGGCCGCCACCGAGCTGAACGTCACGCAGACCGCGATCAGCCATCAGATCCGGCGGCTAGAGGCCGAACTCGGGATCAGGCTGTTTGTCCGGCAGAACCGCAGCCTGACGCTGACGGCGGAAGCGAGGGACTATCTGCCGGGCATTCGCGCCGCCTTCAACGATCTGCGGCTCGCCACCGACCGGCTGCTGCGCAAGGACGGCGACCGCGTGCTGACGGTCTCGACGCTGGCGTCCTTTGCGGCGAAATGGCTGTTGCCGCGGCTATCCAGCTTTCAGCAAGCGCATCCCGAGATCGACGTCCACATCACCTCCTCGACCAGCCTGGTCGATTTCCGCCGCGACGATGTCGACGCGGCGATCCGCTACGGCCGGGGGCACTGGTCTGGCCTGCGCGCCGACTGGCTCACGGCCGACGAACTGTTTCCGGTGTGCAGCCCGGAGCTGTTGAAAGGCGACAGGCCGCTGCAATCCCCGAAAGACCTCGCCCATCACACCTTGCTGCACACCAGCGGCGGCTATGACGACGACTGGCGGCTGTGGCTCACCGCGGCCGGGCTGGCCTCGAATATCTCCAAGCACCCCGGCTTGAGCTTCGATCTGATCCTGATGACCGTGCAGGCCGCCATCGACGGGCTCGGTGTCGCGCTCGGCCGGACCACTTATGTGGAAGGCGATATCGCCAAGGGCCGGCTGGTGGTGCCTTTCAAGATTGCGCTGCCGGCCGATGCCGGTTTTTATCTGGTGTCGCCACAGGCGCGCGCCGAATCGCCCAAACTGGCGGCATTCCGGCAATGGCTTCTGGCCTCGGTCTAGTGCCCACTTTCCGAAGTTCGTGCTACGCCTCAGCCCCCACCTTTCACGAACTTCGGAAAGCCATGGGCACTAGCAAACTAATGATTCTGGTGCCGCTTTGCTATTTGACGTTCCTGGGTCGAATTTGCCGCTTGTGGTGCAGGAACGTCAAATAGGCGGCACCAGGGCGGCCTGAAAGTCGCCTGATTTCTGGTTGGTCAGATGACGGTGACGTGGCAGATTGTCGCGACAGATAACCCGCGCGCGCCGAAAACGGCTGAAGGCGCGGGATACAGGGGGAACCAAATCAATGACGCCGTCGTCCAGTTCGCCGCCGCCCCAGCTCAAGTCACGAATTGGCGCCATTCTCCGGGCGACCAGCGGCAATTTCCTCGAACAGTTCGATTTCTTCCTGTTCGGCTTTTACGCCCGCTATATCGCAGCCGCGTTCTTTCCTTCCGAAAATGAGACGGCGGCGCTTTTAAACACCTTCGGCGTCTTCTGGCTCGGCGCCTTGATGCGCCCGGTCGGCGCCATCGTGCTCGGCGCCTATATCGACAAGATCGGCCGTCGCCAGGGTTTGATCGTAACCTTGGCGATCATGGCGGTCGGTACCGTCACCATCGCATTCTGTCCGACCTATGCCACGATCGGCGTCGCTGCGCCGGTCATCGTGCTGATCGGCCGCCTGTTGCAGGGCTTCTCGGCTGGTGTCGAACTCGGCGGCGTCTCGGTCTATCTCTCCGAGATCGCAACCCCCGGTAACAAGGGCTTCTACACCTCGTTTCAGTCCTCAAGCCAGCAAGTCGCGATTTTCGTGGCCTCCCTCATCGGCTTTGCGTTGAGCGAAATGATTCCGGCCGAAACCGTCGCGGCCTGGGGCTGGCGTATTCCGTTCTTCATCGGCTGCCTGATCATTCCCTTCATTTTCCTGCTGCGCCGGACTTTGGAGGAGACGCCGGAATTTCTGGCGATGAAGAAGCATCCGACGACGCGCGAAGTCTTCGCGTCGGCGGCAGCGAACTGGAAGATCATTGTGCTCGGGATGATGGTCGCGGTTTTGACGACCACGACCTTCTATTTCGTCACCGTCTACACCCCGACCTTCGGCAGGACGGTGCTGAAACTCTCTTCCACCGATGCGCTTCTGGTCACCCTGCTGGTCGCGGTGACCAATTTCATCTGGAATCCGGTCGGCGGCGCATTATCCGACCGCATCGGCCGAAAACCCGTGCTGCTGGCGATCTCGGTCCTGTCGTTGCTGACCGCATATCCGGCTCTGCATTGGCTGGTCGCCGATCCGACCTTCGGCAAGATGCTGACGGTCGAAATGATGTTGTCGTTCTATTTCGGCATCTACAGCGGCACCATGCTCGGTGCGCTGGTCGAGATCGTACCGAAACACGTTCGCACCACCTGTTTCTCGATGGCGTTCGCTCTGGCTGCGGGACTGTTCGGCACCTTCACGCCGTTCGCCTCGACCTTGCTGATCGATTACACCGGCGACAAGGCTTCTCCCGGCTACTGGCTGATGTGCGCCGCCGTTCTTGGCATCTTCGCAGCGCTTGTGCTCTACCGCGATGGCGAGGCTGCCGCGAAGCAGCACGCGCTGGCCACCTGACGCGGCTTTCGATCATGCCGGTGCCACGTATCGCCCCGCGCGGGACGTGGGTTCTGATTTCCATGCAAAGAAGATAAAGAACCGCATGGTCGATTTGGCTCGGAAATACGATGTGCTGGTGATCGGCGGCGGCAATGCCGCGCTTTGCGCCGCGATCAGCGCGGCCCGGGACGGCGCCTCGGTGCTGGTGTTGGAAGCCGCCCCGAAATTCTATCGCGGCGGCAATACCCGCCACACCCGCAACATGCGCTGCGCCCATGACGCGGCGACCGAGATTCTCACAGGCCCCTATACGGAAGAAGAATTCTGGGAAGACCTGCTTCGCGTCACCGGCGGCAAGACCGACGAAGAACTGGCGCGGCACATGATCCACGAATCCAAGGACATCCTGCACTGGATCGTCCAACAAGGCGTGCGCTGGCAACCATCGCTCGGCGGCACGCTCAGCCTGGGGCGCACCAACTCGTTCTTCCTCGGCGGCGGCCGGGCGATGCTGAACGCGCTTTATCTGACCGCCGAACAGCTCGGCATCGACGTGCTCTACGATGCCGAGGTCACCGATCTCGAGATCGCCGACGGCATGTTCTTGTCCGCGACGTTCAAGCGGGGCGACGGCCTCGCTACCACCAAGGCGTCGGCGTTGGTCGCCGCCTGCGGCGGGTTCGAGGCCAACATCGAATGGCTCAAGCAATATTGGGGCGAGATTGCCGACAATTTCCTGATCCGCGGCACGCCGTATAACCGCGGCTCGGTGTTGAAATTGCTACTCGACAAGGGCGTGCAGGAAATCGGCGATCCCACGCAGTGCCATGCGGTCGCGATCGATGCACGCGCGCCGAAATTCGACGGCGGCATCATCACGAGACATGATTCCGTGGTGTTCGGCATCGTCGTCAACCGCGAGGCCCAGCGCTTCTACGACGAGGGCGAAGACATCTGGCCCAAGCGTTATGCGATCTGGGGACGCCTCGTCGCGGCGCAGCCCGGCCAGATCGCCTACATCATCTTCGATGCGAGTTCGCGCAACAGTTTCATGCCGACGCTGTTTCCGCCGATCGAGGCCCTGACCATCGCAGGCCTCGCCGAAAAGCTGGAGCTTGATGCCGCGGCGCTGGAAAAGACAGTTGCCGGTTTCAATGCGGCGGTGCGGCCCGGCACCTTCGATCATACGATTCTGGACGATTGCCGCACCGAAGGGCTGACGCCGCCGAAAACCCACTGGGCGCGGCGGATCGAGACGCCGCCGTATTATGCCTATCCGGTGCGGCCCGGCATCACCTTCACCTATCTCGGCACGCGCGTGAACAAACAGGCGCGCATGCTGATGAAGGACGGCAAGCCGTCCGCCAACATGTTCGCCGCCGGCGAAATCATGTCTGGCAATGTGCTGGGCCAGGGTTACGCGGCGGGCATGGGCATGACCATCGGCAGCGTGTTCGGCCGTATTGCGGGGCAGGAAGCGGCGCGGAATGCGAAGAACTGAAACACGCAATGGCGCTTCTTCACCCCTCCCCCTTGCGGGGTCCGAGGCGAGCGAAGCTCGCTCTCGAGGTCGGGGGTGGGGGAATTTCACAGGCATCCCGTCACCTGATCTACCCCCCCTCCCCAACCCTCCCCCGCAAGGGGGGAGGGAGGACGCTGCCGTTGCGGCCACAGGGAGAAGCGCCATGTCACGACTGATCTTCGCTGCCGCCTTGACCACTCTGGTGTCGGCCTCCGCACAAGCCGCAGAGCCGATCTCGCTGCGCGACATGGGCTCGTTCCATGTCGGCGGACGTCTGGTCGAGATCAGCGGCAAGCCGGTCAAGGAAGTGACGTTCACGCCGGCCGGCGTGCCGGCAAAGGTCGATCCCAACGGCGTCTATCAGGTCGAGCAGATGTATGTGCAATACTTCCTGCCCACCAACGAACATGGCGCCTACCCGCTTCTGATGTGGCATGGCGGCGGACTGACCGGGGTCACCTGGGAAACGACGCCCGACGGGCGCGAGGGCTGGCTGAACTATTTCCTGCGCAAGGGCTGGAGCGTCTATAACTCCGATGCGGTCGAACGCGGCCGCGCCGGCTGGGCGCAATACCCTGACATTTTCAAGAGCGAGCCGGTGTTTCTCACCACTGCCAACCCGTTCGAGCGCTTTCGTATCGGCGACGGGCCGAACTCCTACGATCCTGATCCCGCCAAGCGCAAGGTGATGCCCGGCAGCCAGTTTCCGGTGAACGCTTACGAGAATTTCGTCAAGCAGGGCGTGCCGCGCTGGACCACCAACGATGACGCGACGATTGCGGCCTATATCGCCGAGATCGACCGCATCGGTCCCAGCGTCGTCATGGTGCACAGCCAGGCCGGCAGCTTCGGCTTCAAAGTGGCGCAGGCGCGGCCCGACAAGGTGAAAGCATTGATCGCGGTCGAACCCGCCGGCGTCGGCGATCCCACGAAGATCGAGGCGCTGAAGAACATTCCGACCCTGATCGTCTATGGCGACTATATCGATCGCGATTCACGCTGGCCGAAGATGCGGGCGACCGGCGTTGCCTTCGCCGACAGCATCAAGGCGGCCGGCGGCAGTGTCGACGTGATCGACTTGCCGCAGGCCGGTATCAAGGGTAATTCGCACATGGTCATGATGGACAAGAACAACGCCGAAGTCGCCGGCCTGATCCAGGCGTGGCTGGAACGTAAAGGTTTGACGAAGTGAACCAGCCCATAGCGTTTTCAAGCGAAGTGGATACCGGTTCGCGTGAAGAAAACGCGTCAAGAATGAAAGAGTAACCGGTATGCACGGCAGCCAGCTTTTGAAGGAAGCCGACCGCCTGATGACGGTCTGCAATTCCTGCCGCTACTGCGAGGGCCTGTGCGCCGTATTCCCGGCGATGGAAATGCGCCGCGCCTTTTCGGACGGCGACCTCAACTACTTTGCCAATCTCTGCCACGCCTGCGGCGCCTGCTACACCGACTGCCAGTTTTCGCCGCCGCATGAATTCGACGTCAATGTGCCGCAAAATCTGGCGGCCCTGCGCGCGCAATCCTGGGCAGCTTACGCCTGGCCGCGCGCTTTCTCCGGCCTGTTTGCGCGCAACGGCGTTGCGATCAGCCTCATCGCAGCCGTGAGCGTCGCCGCGTTCATCTTCGGCTTTGCCGCCTTGAACGATCGGGCGGTCCTGACCGGCGTGCACACCGGCCCCGGCGCGTTCTATGCCTTGATGCCGCACAACGCGATGGCGGCTCTGTTCGGCACGGCGTTTGTCTATGCCATTCTCGCACTCGCGATGGGCTTGCGCGCCTTCTGGCGTGATATTGGTGAGCCCGTGGGCACCCTGACCGATCCGCCGTCGCTCTGGCAGGCGATGAAGGATGCCGGGCAGCTACGCTATCTCGATGGCGGCGGCGTCGGCTGCTTCAACGAAGACGAGCGACCGACCGATCATCGCAGAATTTATCATCACTTCACGTTTTACGGATTCCTTTTGTGTTTCGCGTCGACCTGCGTCGCCACGCTCTATCATTATCTTTTGGCGCGCGAGGCGCCTTATGCCTGGTGGGACCTGCCGGTGGTGCTGGGCACGCTCGGCGGCATCGGTCTCGTGATCGGCCCGATCGGATTGCTCGCGGAGAAATCAAAACGCGACACCGCGCTCGTCGACGCCAACAGCTCCGGTATGGACGCGGCCTTTACGCTGATGTTGTTTCTGGCCGGCGCGACGGGCCTCGCATTGCTGCTCTGGCGCGAGACGATGGCGATGGGGCCTCTGCTTGCGATTCACCTTGGCGTGGTGTTCGCGCTGTTCATCACGCTGCCTTACGGGAAGTTCGTCCACGGTCTTTATCGCTTTGCCGCGCTGGTGCGTTATGCGCGCGAACGAAAAATGGCGGGGCACGCCTGATTCAACGGACGCCGGAGAACCTCAATGAAAGACCTCATCGCAATTGCCGAACAGGTCGCGGCCAAACTGGTCGCGCGAAAAGAGACCGTTGCCGTTGCGGAGTCCTCGACCGGCGGGCTGATTTCCGCGAGCTTGCTCGCTGTACCCGGCGCGTCCGCTTATTTTCTTGGCGGCGCCGTGGTCTACACGCGCGATGCGCGGCGGCTTCTCGCCGATATTTCCGATGAAGCCATGAAGGGCATCCGCTCGGCTTCCGAGCCCTACGCGCAATTGCTGGCAAACCGGACCCGCGAACGCTTTTCGACGGATTGGGCACTATCCGAGACCGGCGCGACTGGGCCCACAGGCAACCGCTATGGCGATG
The DNA here is from genome assembly GCA_963788885.1 of uncultured Alphaproteobacteria bacterium. Classification (GTDB taxonomy): domain Bacteria; phylum Pseudomonadota; class Alphaproteobacteria; order Rhizobiales; family Xanthobacteraceae; genus Bradyrhizobium. The sequence goes on from CAWBIR010000010.1 coordinate 251,658, forward strand.
CCGCCGGCCACAGTTGCATGGCGGTTGCGGGACGCATGTCGCAAGTGATTACGCTTGAGACCGGGAGCTCTGACCGGCAGGGCAACATGCAGGCGTTCGCGGCGCGCGCGTTGAATCTGTTGTTGGAAAATCTGTCGCGGTGATTTCCATCCATGTCATTCCGGGATGGTGCGTCAGCACCAGACCTCAGATGCGCAATTGCGCATCGGGGAATCTCGAGATTCCGGGTTCACGCTTCGCGTGCCCCGGAATGACGGCTTACGCCGTCACTTCTCCCTGAACGCCCGCATCAACTGATCGCTCAGCGGCTTGATCAGGTAGGAGAGCAGCGTGCGGTCACCGGTCTGGACGAAGGCTTCCACCGGCATGCCCGGAATGAGCTTGACGTCGCCGAGGCGTTGAATCTCTTCCGGCGGCATCGAGACGCGGATCGTATAATAGGGCTGCCCGGTGCGCTGGTCGGTGGTCGTGTCGGGCGAGACCCTGGTGACCACACCGTTCAGTTCCGGCGTGGTGCGCTGGTTGAACGCCGACAGCCGCAGCAGGGTCTTCTGGCCGAGCTGCAATTTGTCGATATCCTGCGGGTTGACCTTGGCTTCAACCTGAAGATCGTCAGCCTGCGGTACGATCAGCATGATCGCGTCACCGGCGGTGATCACGCCGCCGACCGTATGCACGCTGGATTGCAGCACCATGCCAGCTTGCGGCGCGCGGATGTCGACCCGCCGCAACTGATCTTCAGCCGTTACCTTGCGTTCGACGAATTCGCCGATCTTGTCGTTGGTCTCGCGCAGGTCCTTGGATACGTCGCTGACCACGTCCTTGTCGACCTGGATGATCTGCAGCTCGATTTCGGTGATCTTGCCCTTGGCCTGGGCGCGCGAGGCGATGTATTGCGCGCGCTCGCCCGCGAGCCTCGCGGCGTCACGCTCAAGGGTCGTGAGCCGGCTCAACTGCACGAGATGCTTGTCGTAGAGATCGCGAACCCCGGCCAGTTCCTTTTCCACTAGCGCGATTTCCTGATCCTTGGCCTTTTCCTGCGCGGTAAGACCTGAGATTTCCTCGTTCAACTGAACGATGCGCTCGCGCAACTGCGCCTTCTGGCCGGTCCGGCCGTTGACGCGCACTTCGAAGAGTTTGGTTTCGCTAGCGATGATCGCGTTGACCTCGGGGTCGTTGGCGCGACTCGTCAGCATCGGCGGAAACGTGACCTTGTCGAGGCCGCGCTGCTCGGCCTCCAGCCGGGCCGCGCGGGCCCACAACCCGTCGAGGTTCTTGGTGACGATCGCAAGGCTCGCCTTGGTGACGGTGTCATCGAGTCGGACCACCACATCGCCCGCCTTGACGAGGTCGCCGTCATGGGCGCGCAACTCGCCGACAACGCCGCCGGTCGGGTGCTGCACTTTCTTGACGTTGGATTCGACGACGATCGATCCCGGCGCAATCAGCGCGCCCGAGATTTGCGCCGTCGAAGCCCAGCCGCCGAGCCCGCCTGCCAGCAGGATGACAACCGACAGGCCGACGATCAAATGCCGCTTGATCGAAAAGCCGGTGCCCTTCTCGTTAAAATCCTTCAGCAGCATCATGACTTGGCGACGCCTCCGTCAGAGACGATCTTGATCGGCGAGGGTGCAGCGACACGAGGCTGCAACACCTGCCCCAGCACGGTTTCCTTGGGCCCGAAGGCCTGGACGCGGCCATCCCGGAGCACGAGCAACTGATCGACCGCCTCGATCCCGATCGGCCGGTGCGCGACCACCACCACGATGGCGCCGCGCTCGCGCGCCCCACGGATGGCGCGAGTCAACGCTTCATCGCCTTCGGTGTCGAGATTGGAATTCGGTTCATCCAGAACGATGAGGAAGGGATTGCCGTACAGCGCCCGCGCCAGCGCCACGCGCTGCGCCTGCCCTGCCGAAAGGGCCGTGCCCTGCTCGCCGACCTGGGTGTCGTAGCCTTCGCGCATCTTGATGATCATCTCATGCACGCCGGCTTCCTTGGCGGCAGCGATGATGCTGTCGGAGGTGGCTTCGGGATCGAAGCGGCCGATGTTCTGCGCCACCGAGCCCGCAAACAATTCGACGTCCTGCGGCAGGTAACCGACATAGCGACCAAGCACGTCCGAAGACCACTGGTCGAGGGCTGCGCCGTCGATCCGCACCTTTCCGCGCGCCGGCTGCCACACGCCAACCAGCGCACGCACCAGCGAGGATTTGCCCGAGCCGCTCGGCCCGATGACGCCAAGGCCGCTTCCGGCCGAAAGCGCAAACGTCACGTCCTGGACGATGAGGCGCTGATCGCCGGGCGGAATGACGCCGACGGCCTCCACGGACAGGCGGCTGGAAGGCGTTTGCAGCAAAGTCGGCGTGGCGCGGGCCGGCATCGATTGCAGCAGGTGGTTGAGACGGTGCCAGCTCTGGCGTGCGGCGACGAAACTCTTCCAATGGGCGATCGCAAGATCAACCGGCGCAAGCGCGCGGGCGCTGAGGATCGAGCCGGCGATAATGATGCCGGCGGTCGCCTCCTGATGAATCACGAGATAGGCGCCCACGGCGAGCACAGCCGATTGCAGCGTCATCCGCATAACCTTGGCGATGGCGCCAAGACCGCCGGTGACATCGCTGGCGCGCTGGTTGCCATCGAGATAGTTCTGGTTGGCATCGGCCCAGCGCCGGGACAACCGGCCGGACATTCCCATCGCCACCAGCACTTCGGCGTTGCGTCGGCTGGCGGCGGCCAGATCGTTGCGCCGCGCCGCCAGTCCCAGCGCCTGACGCGCCGGTTCGCGCGTCAGAAATTCGGTCATGACGGTGAGCGTCACCAGAATGATCGCGCCGACCAGTGCGGTGACGCCGATCAGGACGTGGAAGGCAAAGCAGATCGCGAGATAAAACGGCAGCCATGGCAGATCGAAGAACGCGCCCGGTCCCATGCCGCCGAGAAACCCGCGCACGTTGTCGAGGTCGCGCAGCGGCTGCAGGCCTTCCCCGCGCCCGCCGGCAGTCAGCGGCAGCCGCACCACGATATCGAACACCCGCGCATTGAGCGCCTCATCGAGCGAGGTTCCGATGCGGCCGAGGATTCGTCCCCGGATCAAGTCCAGGACGCCCTGGGCCATATAGAGACCACCCGCCAGAATGATCAGGCCGATCAGGGTCGGAACACTGCGGCTCGGCAGCACCCGGTCATAGACCTCGAGCATGAACAGCGACCCGGTCAGATAGAGCAGGTTGATCATGCAGCTCATGATGCCGAGGCCGATAAAGGCGTTGCGGCAGGCACGCAACGCTTCACCGAGTTCGGAACGCCGGACGCCGGAAGCGGCTGCCATCTATCCTGGTCTCTTCCTGAGGGGCTTGCGGCCCCAGCTCAAATGAGGGGTCTGCGACATATTATTACTGATTTTCGAAAGCGGCGTCTAATGAAGTCCCATTAACCTAAATGCCTTTAGCCCAGGCATTTTTTCCTTCGCCGGGCGGGCCAGAGCGGCCCGTTCCCGGCAAGTCATGGAGAATGGCAAGGCTGGCGGTCGAACAGCCTCGATCTACTTCGGCCTCACCAGCGGCCACCGCCCCGAACCAGCCGCACAATCAGCAGCAATATAATGGCACCGATCGCCGAATAGATGATTTCCGACACCAGGCCGGAGCCGATGCTGATGCCGAGCTTCGGAAACAGGAAACTCGCAAGCAGCGCGCCGGCGATGCCGACGACGATGTCGCCGATGATGCCAAAACCGGTGCCGCGCACGACCTTGCCGGCCAGCCAGCCCGCGACCAGGCCGACGAACAGAATAACGATAAGACCTTCGTTGGAAATATGCATGAAACTCCCCCTCATGGTGCGCGTCGTTGTTCCCCGCGCTGATCGGAAACCTATCCCATAATTGGCTGATGTGACCATGCCCATTTGAGCCCGGACGGGCCGATGGGGATATTTCCGAAAGGCAAAGGACTTACGCCGTCGCGGCAACCGCGACGCGTTCCGCCAGGATGCACCTTGCAACCCGGTCCCCGGCCATTGGCACGTTGGGTGGCAGGCGCTCGAGGCAGCGCGGTTCGGCAAAACTGCACCGCGGCGCAAAGGAGCAGTTGCTGGGCGCATGATCGAGCGTCGGCGGCGTTCCCGGGATCGTCTCCAGCCGCTCGCCGCGTTTGGCGCCGTGAACGGTGGAGGCCAACAGCCCCTTCGCGTAAGGGTGAACCGGCGAGCGCACGATCTGGCGAAGCGTGCCCTGCTCCACGATTTCGCCGGCATACATCACCGCCACGCGGTCGCAGATTTCGACGGCAACCCCGATGTCGTGCGTCACGAAAATCACGGACATGCCGAACTCGCGTTGCAACTCGCGCAGCAACAGCAGGATCTGGATCTGCACGGTGGCATCGAGTGCGGTCGTCGGCTCGTCCGCGAGCAGGACTTTTGGCCGGCAGGCGAGCGCGAGTGCAATCATCGCGCGCTGGCGCATGCCGCCGGACATCTCGTGCGGATAGGTATCGAGCCGGCGCTTGGCGGAGGGAATGCGCACCACTTCGAGCATTTCCAGCGCGCGTGCCCGCCCCTCGCTCTGGCTCTTGCCCTCATGGCGCATCACGGTCTCGGTGATCTGATGGCCGATCGTGTAGACCGGATCGAGCGCCAGCGCCGGCTCCTGAAAGATCATCGAAACCGTCTGGCCGCGGAACGCCGACAACTCCTCGTCATTAAGCGCGAGCACGTCGCGGCCGGCCACCCGAATGCTCCCGGTGATCGCAGTCCGCTTCTTCGGCAACAGCCGCATCAGCGACCGCAACGTCACGCTTTTGCCGGAACCGGATTCGCCGAGCAGCCCCAAGACCTCGCCTTCGCCGACCGAGAAAGACAGATTGTTCACGGCATGCACCGTGCGGTCGCCCGAGAAGCGGATGTTGAGGTTGTTGACGTCGACGAGCACGGTCATGGCAGTTGCGGCACCTTTTCGTGAAAATCAGTCGCGCGCTGGAACGCAGCCCCGATCCGCAAGATCGTCGCCTCGTCGAACGAGCGGCCGACCAGTTGCAGCCCCACCGGAAGGCCGTGGCGGGTGAAGCCTGACGGAATCGACAGCGACGGCAGGCCGAGATAGTTGATCGGGCGGGTGAAGCGGGTCAGCCGCTGGATCACGGCTTCGGCGCCCGGGCTGCTGCCGACATCGCTTTCGGCGATAGTCGGCGCGGGAACAGGCGACACCGGCGCGATGACGGCATCCACCTTTGCTGTGGCGGCATTGTGTGCCGCCAATGCCGGGCCGCGCCAGCGCAGCGCTTCAAGATAGGTGATGCCTGGGATCGCCAAGCCATTCTGAAGCCGCATCATGACCTGCGGTCCATAATCCTGCGGGCGTTCGATCATCCAGCGCTTGTGGAAGGCGGCCGCCTCCACCGCGAGCACAAGCTGGGAGGCGCTCACAAGCTGGCGCTGATCAGGCAGATCGACCTGAACGACATTGGCGCCCTCGCGCTTGAGGGTTGCGATCGTCGCATCGAGCACGCCAGCGACTTCGGAATCGAGGTCGTCGACGTAGAAAGCGCTGGGCACGCCGATGGTGAGCCCCTTCATCGATTCCGCGGTCGCTGCCGCGTAGTCCGGCACCGGTCCGGGAAGCGCGGTCGGATCGGCGGGGTCGGCGCCGGCCATCAAACCCAGCAGCACGGCACAATCTTCCACGGTGCGCGCCAACGGTCCAACGGTGTCGAGCGATTGCGACAACGGCATCGCACCGGCGCGGCTGATGCGGCCGACCGTGGTCTTCAAGCCGGTGACGCCGCAGAAATGCGCGGGCATACGGATCGAACCGCCGGTGTCGGAGCCGAGCGCGGCAAAGGTCAGGCGCGCGGCGACCGCCGAGCCCGAGCCCGACGAGGAGCCGCCGGTGACGTGCGCCAGTCCAAAGGGATTATGCACCGGACCGAAGTGGGCGTTGTGTCCGGTCGGGCCGTAGGCGAATTCAGCCATCTGCAACGAGCCAAGGCGGATCGTGCCGGCGTCCTTCAGGCGCTGCAACGCGGTCGAGGTGGTGGTGGCGACGAAATCGCGGCGAATGCGCGAGCCGCAGGTCACGACCTTGCCGGCCTCGTAATACATGTCCTTGTGCGCCAGCGGCACGCCATGCAACCGCCCGCGGCGGGCTCCCTTGGCAAGCGCGGCATCCGCCGCATCGGCGGCTTTAAGGACTTCATCCGCCTCGATCGCCATGAAGGCGTTGAGATGCGGCTGCCATTTCGCAATCCGGTCGAGGCAGGATTGTGTCGCCTCGCGCGACGAAACCCGCTTGTCCGCAATCGCACTCGCGATCGCGCTCAACGACATCAAGGCCGGTTCTGATCTCATCGCGCGGCCTTTTCGGTTTGAACGAGCGTAAAAGTCGAAGGCTCGAGGTCGAACGGCAGTGTGCCGGCAATCGCAGCAAACCCGTCGAAGGCCGGCCCAATCGAGCCCGCGATGCGGGCAGCAACTTCGGTCTCGACCGGCACGCCGGCCGCGCTGGCAATTGCACTTATCTCTTTTTCCGTGGGTCTGGTCATGCGTTGTTTCTTCCTTCTTGTTTTGGCGCACGGCTGTGGCCCGAACCGGGAATAGCCATGTAGCAGGCCGCCTGATGGCCCATTGTATCAAGCGCGGTGAGTTTAGGTGTGGTGCCGGCGCAGAGCGGCTCCGCAAACGGACAGCGGGTGTGAAAGCGGCAGCCTGCCGGCGGATCGATCGGATTGGGCGGATCGCCCGAGATCGGTGGCGTCTCGGTGCGCCGGTCGGGATCGGAAGAAGGCATCGCCGCGAGCAACGCCTTGGTATAGGGATGCGCGGGCGCGTCCCAGACCTGATCGACCGGGCCGAGTTCGACGACTTCACCCAAATACATCACCAGCACGCGGTCGGAGATATAGCGCACGACGTTGAGGTCGTGGCTGATGAAGAGATAGGTCAGGCCGAACTCGCGCTTGAGATCGGCGAGCAGGTTGAGCACCTGCGCCTCGACCGATTTATCGAGCGCCGAGACTGCTTCATCGAGGATGACAAGACGCGGCGATAGCGCAAGCGCACGTGCGATGTTGACGCGCTGGCGTTGCCCGCCGGAAATCTCGTGCGGATATCGGTTGGCGAAATTTTCCGGCCGCAGGCCGACCTTGCTCAGGAGTTCCCGCGCCAGCGCCCGCGCCGCGCTATCTGCCATGCCGTGCACCTTCGGGCCGAAGGCAATGGATTCCTCGATCGTCAGGCGTGGATTGAGCGAGGCGTAACTGTCCTGAAACACCATCTGCATGCCGCGGCGCAATTCACGCAAGGACAAGGCGCGGCCGACCTGCATGCCGTCGTAGATGATCTCACCGGCGTCGCGTGTCATCAGATGCATCAATAGCCGCGCCGTGGTCGACTTGCCGCAACCGGATTCGCCGACAATCCCGACGGTTTCGCCCTTCGCGATCGCAAACGATACGTCGTCGACAGCGCGCACCGTCTTGCGCGCGCTGAAGAGATCGCCGCGCACCGGGAAATGCTTGGTCAGCCCCTTGACTTCCAGCAAGGGCTGCGCCGCGCCGCCGACATCCGCGATGGGTTCGAGCAGGGTCATGGCCTAATTCCTGATGTCCATGGCGGAGCGCAGGCCGTCGCTGAGCAGGTTGAAGCAGATCGATACCGCAAAGATCATGGCGCCGGGCAAAGCCGCAACCCACGGGTTGACGTAGATCGCGGTGCGCAAGGTGTTGAGCATCAGCCCCCATTCCGGTTCCGGCGGCTTGGTGCCAAGGCCGAGGAACGACAGGCCGGCGGCCAGGATCATCGATACTGAAATGAGACCGGTGGCGTAGACGAAGATCGGTCCCAGCACGTTGCCGAGCATGTGTACGCGCATGATCGTGAAGGGACCGGCGCCCGAGGCGCGCGCGGCTTCCACGAAATCCATGTTGCGTACGCTGGTAGTGACGCTTTCGGCAACGCGGGTGATTTGCGGAACAAAGACGATGGTCAGCGACACGATCGAATTGACGATACCCGCGCCCAATGCGCCCGAAATCGCGATCGCCAGCAGCACGGAAGGAAAGGCGTAGAACACGTCGACCGTGCGCATGATCGCGGTGTTGATCTTGCCGCCGACATAACCGGCGATGAGACCGAGCGAAGTCCCGATCACAAAGGCGAGGATGACCGGAAGGATGCCGATGACCAGCGACAGCCGGCCGCCATAGATCAAGCGGGCCAGCATGTCGCGGCCAAGTTCGTCGGTGCCGAGCGGATAGCCTACCGTACCAATGTGGCGCAGCCGCCGGATCATCGAGCCCTGATAGGGATCGGCAAGCCCGAGCCATGGCGCGCAAATCGCCGAGAAAAAGATCGCGATCAGGATGATGGCGCAGGCCATGCTGACCTTGTCGCGGACGATGCGCCGGCCGACGGTGGCCCAATAGCCGCGCGCCTTGGTCGCGGGCGGAACCTGAAGCGCCACATCCGTCATCGCGCTCATCGCGCTAGCTCCGCTTGATCCGCGGATCGATCGCGGCTTGCGCGATATCGACCAGCAGATTGAGGATGACGAAGAACATCGCGAGCACGAGGATAGTGCCTTGAAGCAGCGGCAGATCGCGCTGGAAGATCGCTGAGTTGAGCAACAGTCCGGAACCCGGCCAGGAGAACACCGTCTCGATCAGGATCGAGCCGCCGAGCATATAACCGAGTTGAAGGCCCATGACCGCCATCGCGGTCGGCGCTGCATTCTTGATGACATGACGGAAGACATCCGTCTCGTGCAGGCCCTTGGCCCGCAGCGCCTCGACGAAATCCTGACTCAGGATATCACCGGTAAGCGCGCGCACCGTGCGTGTGACAATACCCATCGGGATGACAGAGGTCGTCACCGCCGGAAGGATCAGATAGCGGATGTGCTCCCAATCCCAGGCCCAGGCGCCGGAGCCGCCCGGGCCAGCGCCAACCGCCGGCAGCCAGCTCAGCTGCACCGAAAAGATGATGACCAGCACCATGCCGAGCCAGTAGTGCGGCACGGAGACGCCGGCGATCGCGATTGAGGTGGCGACCTTGTCGATCCAGGTATCGCGGAAATAGCCGGCGATCAGGCCAAAGAACAGACCGAGCGTGAAGCCGATCAATGCGGCCGCAATCGCCAGGGTCACGGTGTTGCCGACCGCGCGCAAGACTTCACTCAGGACCGGCCGGCCGGTCGCAATCGAATTGCCGAGATCGCCGTTGACGGCGCGCCACAGCCATAATCCGAACTGCACCGGCAAGGGTCGATCGAAGCCATAAGCCGCGCGCATCTGATCGGCTAGTTCCTGCGAGGCGTCCGCAGGCAGCACCGCGACCAGGGGATCGCCGGGCGTGATGTGTACGAGCATGAAACACACCAGCGCCACGCTGAGGAGAATCGGGACCACATAGACGATGCGTCGGGCGACATAGTTCAGCACGGAATTACTCTTGGGTTAGTCGGTATTGTGCGGCTTCCGGCCAGTTCGTCGGTATATCTTTCGTCATGCCCGGCCCTGTGCCGAGCATCCACGTCTTCCTGCTCGAAGCCAAGACGTGGATGGCCGGGACGAGCCCGGCCATGACGAAAATGCTCACAAGGGCCCCGATCACGGCGCCAAAGTTATCGGCGACAGATCGACGAACCAGCTCTTCGCCTGCACGAAACCCTTGATCTTCGGGCTCAAGGCGCGCGGCGCGACGTCGTGAGCGACGTAAAGGAACGCCGCATCGTCAACGGAAGCCGCGTGCAATTCGGCCAGCGCCTTGTCGCGCTCGGCCGGATCGAAACTCTGGCGCGCTTTCGTCACCAGCTCGTCGAATTTCGGGTTGTTGATGAAACCCCAATTGTTCGACACCGGCGGGGCCATTCCCGATTGCAGGAAGCGCACCATCGCAAAGAACGGGTCCATCGCCGCATAGGTGACGTTGGTGGCGTTGGCGCCGTTGGCGGAAGGATCCTTGGCGCCGCGCCGCCAGTTCGTGAACAGCGTATTCCACTCGATGACGTCGAGCTGAACGTCGAAATAACATTCGGCGAGCGCCTGTTGCAGATATTCGTTCATCGGCAGCGGCAGCATCTGGCCCGAGCCGGACGCCGAGGTCTGAATCTTGACCGTCAATTTCTTGTTCGGACCGAAGCCCGCTTCCTGCATCAGCTTCTGCGCGGCGGACTTGTCGTATTTGATCTGGAAGCTCGGATTGCCGCGCCAGGGATGGCCGGGTTCGAACGTGCCGCTCGCCGGCACCATCAGGCCTGCCAGCAGGCCGTCCTTCAAGCCTTCGCGGTCGACACAGAGATTGGCCGCCTTGCGCACGCGGATGTCGTTCCAGGGCGAACCTTCGATGCGCGAGAACTGCCACGGCCAGACATGCGGTTCCTCGTTCGAATAGAGGACAAAGCCGCGCTGCTTGATTTCAGGCAATGCATCCGGTGCCGGCGCCTCGATCCAGTCGAGTTGGCCGGAGAGCAGCGCGGCGGTGCGGGCATTCGCCTCGGGCATCGGCAACAACACGACCTTGTCGACCTTGGGAACGCGCGCCTTGTCCCAGTAATTTGCGTTCTTCACGAGTTCGAGCCGCTCGCGCGGCGTGAAGCCGGACATCTTCCACGGACCCGTGCCTGACGCATCTTTCGCAAAGGCGTCCCACGCCGCTTGCGATTTGGCTTTCGCATCCGCGCCCGACGCGGCATCGAACAGCTTCTGCCATTTCGCGGGGCTCGCCATGAACAGGTTGGTGAGATTGATCGGGAGAAAGCTGTCCGGCTCCTTGGTGGTTAATTCCACCGTCATGTCGTCGATCTTGCGCGCAGACGCCAGCGTCGGCATCCGCGAGGCGGTCACGCCGACCTGGCTCGGATCGAATTGAACTGCATCCTGCTTGAGCACCTTCTCGACATTCCACACCACCGCATCGGCATTGAACGGCGAACCGTCGTGAAATGTGACACCGGGACGAAGCTTGAAGACCCACTTTTTCTTGTCGGCCGAATCAACCACCCATTCGGTCGCGAGGCCGGGAATCATCGCGCTTGCTTTGTCGGCCGACGACAGGTCCCACATCGTCAAACCGTCATACATGGTGAGGCCCGTGAAACGGTTGCCTTCAAAGCCCTGATCGGGCTGACCCAGCGTGCGCGGAATATCGGCGGCGGTCATGCCAATGCGGATCACCGTCTCTGCACGCGCCAGTTGCGGCAGCGGCGCGCTCAATACAGCGGCCAAAACCAGCGCTGCAGCACCGCGCTTTCCCTTGATCTCACTCAAGATGGTCATCAATCCCCTCGATTTTTCGATGATTATTTTCTGAGCAACTTTATGCAATGGCTGTGCCACCGACGGCAATAGCTCCCTTGAAAGTGATGGCCGCGCAGGCGCTCCAATGGGGTCTGTAACGCATTGTCACAGGTGCATTTTCTGGCATCAACCTTGCACGCTTAAGCGGCGTTGTCTGTTCAATGGAGTTTTTGTTGATGCGCGTCCGATCTTCGATTCTCGCTTTGTCCCTGGCGCTTGCCGTCTACGGTGGTCTTAACGCGAAAGCCGCGAATGCCGAGACTGTGGTGCGCTACGGGATATCGATGGCGGACATCCCGCTGACGACGGGGCAGCCGGATCGTGGCGCGGGCGCCTATCAGTTCACGGCTTACACGATCTACGACCCGCTGGTCGCCTGGGAGATGGATGTGGCGGACCGGCCGGGCAAACTGGTGCCGGGACTCGCCACCGAGTGGAAGGTCGATGACAAGGACAAGACCAAGTGGCGGTTCAGCTTACGCAAGGGCGTTAAATTTCACGACGGCAGTGACTTCAACGCCGATGCGGTGATCTGGAATCTCGACAAGGTCCTCAACGACAAGGCGCCGCAGTTCGACAAGCGCCAGAGCGCGCAAGTGAAGACCCGCCTGCCTTCGGTCGCGAGTTACGCCAAGATCGACGACGACACCATCGAGATCACGACCAAGTCGGTCGACTCCTTCTTCCCCTATCAGATGCTCTGGTTCCTGGTCTCAAGTCCCGCGCAGTACGAGAAGCTCGGCAAGGACTGGGACAAGTTTGCGAGCCAGCCTTCGGGCACGGGTCCGTTCAAGCTGACCAAGCTGGTGCCACGCGAGCTCGCGGAACTAACGAAAAACCCTGACTATTGGGACAAGAAGCGGCTTCCGAAAGTCGACAAACTGGTTCTGATCCCGATGCCGGAGGCGCTGACGCGCACCAATGCGCTGCTCGCAGGGCAAGTCGATCTGATCGAGACACCCGCGCCGGATGCGGTGCCGCAACTCAAGGCGGCCGGCATGCGGATCGTCGACAACATCACCCCGCATGTGTGGAACTATCATTTGAGCGTGCTGCCCGGCTCGCCATGGACCGATGTCCGCCTGCGAAAGGCGCTCAATCTCGCGATCGACCGCGACGGCGTAGTCGGGCTGATGAATGGATTGGCGAAGCCCGCCAAGGGCCAGGTCGACCCTTCGAGCCCTTGGTTCGGCAAACCCGAATTCGACATCAAATACGATCTCGCTACCGCCAAGAAGCTCGTACAGGAGGCCGGATACTCAAAGGAAAAGCCGCTGAAGACGACGTTCATCATCGCGCAAGGCGGCACCGGGCAGATGCTTTCGCTGCCGATGAACGAATACTTGCAGCAAAGCTTCAAGGAAATCGGTATCGACATCGACTTCAAGGTGGTCGAACTCGAAACGCTCTATACACATTGGCGCAAGGGCGCCGCCGACGAGATGAATGCCGGCATCACCTCCAACAACATTGCTTATGTAACCTCGGATCCGCTCTATGCGATCGTTCGGTTCTTTGCGTCCGACCAGATCGCGCCGGTCGGAGTGAACTGGGGCGGCTACAAGAATCCCAAGGTCGATGCGCTGATCGGTGAGGCCAAGCAGACCTTCGACATCAAGAAGCAGGACGAGTTGATCGCGCAGGCCCACGCCCTGATCGTCGACGATGCCGCGCTGGTATGGGTCGTGCACGACACCAATCCGCATGCGCTTTCGCCGCGGGTCAAGAAGTTCGTGCAGGCCCAGCACTGGTTCCAGGACCTGACGACGATCGGCGTGGAGTGAGCTCAACCGTCATTGCGAGGAGCAAAGCGACGAAGCAATCCGGTTCTCAATTGACGCTGGATTGCTTCGCGGAGCCTGTCATCGGGCGCGCATTCGCGCGACCCGTTGGCTCGCAATGACGTGGGGATGTCGACTTGAAAAATAGCGGAAGTGCGACGCCCTATTTCGTCAATAGCGCGAAGGCGCCGTTCCAGACGTCGGGTGGCGGATTTTCCTGATAGTTGCGAATCCGCGCTTCATAGAGGTCGTAGAGATAGCTGAGTGCGCCGGCCTCATCGGTTCGCCGGCCGCGCTCGATCGATGCCAGCGCGCCTTCCCAATCGCGGCTACGATAACAGGCGAGCATCTCGATCGTGAGGTTGCGCAAATTCTGGAAACGCCCCGAATGTGCCACATCCTCGCGCCCGGCGATAGCGTAGATGACCTCCGGCTCTTTCTTGCCTTTGACCATGATGAAGTCGAGTTCGAGAATGGCGAACTTGTCCTTGGCCGCGAGCGCCGTCTTTGAACCGGCGATGATCGGAAAGCCGTATTCCTTGGATTGGCCTTCCAGGCGCGAGGCTAAATTGACGCTGTCACCCAGCACCGAATAGTCTTTGCGCAGATTCGAGCCCATATTGCCGACCACGCAAACGCCGGTATTCAAGCCAATCCCGACGTTGATCGGAATATAAACGTGGCCGCCATGCTGCGCCTCAACCTCGCGCTCCTTGTTGAGGCCGTCGATCTTCTCGAGCATGTCGAGCGCCGCGTTGCAGGCGTTGATCTGATGCTCCTTGTCGTCGAGCGGTGCATTCCAGAACGCCATGATCGCATCGCCCATATATTTGTCGATGGTGCCCTTGCGCGCCAGGATGGCATCGGTAAGCGGCGTCAAGAAGCGGTTCATCAATTCCGTGAGGCCCTGCGGATCATGCTTGTAGGTTTCCGAAATCGAGGTGAAGCCGCGAACGTCGGAAAACATGATCGTCATCTCGCGCTCTTCGCCACCAAGCTTGAGCTTCTCCGGCGACTGCACCAGCTGTTCGACCAGTGCGGGCGAAATGTACTGACCGAACGCCGAGCGAATCTGCCGGCGTTGCGCCTGTTCACGGACGAAGCTTGCAAAGATCAAAGTGAGGTAGATTGCGGTGGTCGATAGCAGCGGATAGGTGAAATCTATCAGCAGCCGATGCTCCTTGAAGAAGTACAATGACATTCCGACCAGAATAGAGGCGAATAGAGCGCCAACGCCGACCAGCGTGACCGGCCCGAAATTGGGCGCGAAGATGATGACCAGAAGGCCAAAAAGAAGCGCGCCGAGAAATTCGATCGCGATTCCGTAACTCGGTTGCGCCAACACTGCCCGCGCCAGCGCGGCTTCGAGCACCTGGGCATGGATCTCGACACCCGGCATCACGTTAGATACCGGCGTCGTCTTGAGGTCGTTCAAGGTTGCGGCCGAGGTACCGATCAGAACCAGCTTGTTCCTGATCTTCTCGACCGGCGCGGTGCCATCGATAAGACTGGCCGCCGATACGTAGATCGAGGGATCCAGGCGCGCAAAATGAACCCAGAACTGACCGTTCTTGTCGGTTGGAATCTCCAACCCTCTCAAGGCGATGCTCTTGACACCGCTTCGGTCGTATTTGGTCAGGATAGTCGGCGTTCCCGTAATAACACGCAACATTTCCAGATTCAGCGAAGGCATAAGATGGCCCTGCGCCCATAACATCAAAGGCACGCGCCGGACGATGCCATCGCGTTCGGGCACGATCGTCACCAACCCACGGCCCGCCGCAACTTTTTCCAGAGTCGGAACGTTGCGTAGCAGTCCGGGAAATTCGTAGATGCGCGGCTCGGTGCTTCCCTTCTCGCCAAGCGAGGCAAACCCGGTAAAGGGAAGCTCGTTATCAATGTCCGAAACCGCCGACGGCAATCCGGTTTCGCCGAGTACCACGCGAGCCCGCCGGATAGCATCGGCCAGCGCCTGATCATTACTCGGCAGGTCACGCAATCTGCTTCGGGTCAATTCGTCCAGATAGCGCATGGTTTTGGCGGCAACATCCGGATTGAGCCGGTCAGGCTCGGAAAACACCACGTCGAAGGCGATGGCCGCTGCGCCAAGATTGGCGAGGTTGATGACCATGTCGGCAATGTAAGTGCGCGGCCATGGCCACTGTCCGAGCTTCTTCAGGCTCGGCTCGTCGATGTCGATGATGGTGACGGGACGCGCGGTTTTCACGCGAGGATCGAAACGCTGGTAGAAGTCGAACGTCCTGACCCGCAATTCCTCAATCGGCGCGAAATCGGCGATACGCAGCGCCGCGATACCGACCAGCAAGACAAGACAGATCAAGCGCGCGTAGCCGAATTTTCGGCCGAACCAGCGCCGGATCACTCTGAGACGTCTCATGCCTGCAAATCGGGTTGGAGCAATTTCGTCGGGCCCGTCATCGAGTTCCGTCGCCGCATTTCAAACCCGAAAAACCAGCAAACGGCAAGCCGCAAACTCGGAAGGATCGATCTCCGGCCTCCCTGGAGGCTTGAATGTTCGTAAATCCTTCGGAGAAGTCCGCCGGCAACCGCTGCGACGAGCGCGGCTTACACGAAATGGAAGTCGTGGGCGTTGAGATGCGCCTTGACGAAACCAGCGAGGCCGGTCTGATCGTGGCCATCGGCACCCAAGGGCATATTGGAATGACCCTGGTCGGAAGCGTTGTTGGAGCCAGTGTGCAGGTTGGTCAACATCGGACCACCCGGCTGGAACGTCTCCGCCTCCGGATGGGAATCGTTCGCCGGGGGATGGTTGGGCCCGGCAAAATTGAAGACAAAGCCGTCGGTCGGGGCAGTCCCGCTCGAATTCTGGTTCGACGCCACGGTCGTATCGGTTGGCGTTTGATTTTTCACCGGCGGATCGACGATCAGCGTGTGCCCCTCGCCGTCATCCTCGATGGTGAAATTCGCCAACTGATAGTTGCCGTTGAAGTTGATGCTATCGAGCGCCTGACCACTTGCATTGTACAGGGTCAGCGTGCCCGTGCCGTTGCCGTGATCCGTATAGGTCGTCTTGCCCGTCGCGACGTCGGCGATGTTGAGATCCGCAAGGTCGATCAAATCGGAATTCGCGACCGTGCCGTCGCCCGTGAAGCCGACGATTGTGCCGGTGAAATCCTTGGAGTCGTCGAGCACCAGCTCGCCCGTGGTGCCCGTGCTATTGGTAAACTGCACCGTCGCCGTGCTTGCGGCGGAAATGTCCAGCACCTTGCCGCTATCGATCGCTACCGTGCCGGATGATGCCGAAGGATCATCAAGCAACGTGCCACCGGTGGCATCTTTCGCGAGTTCGAAAGAGGGGTCAAACGGACCACCGGAAAGTTTGAGGCTCACAGAATCGATGCCGTTGCTGACCGTTACAGTATCTGTACTGCTGTTGAAATGGCTGGACATATGGCCAGATCGAAACACCAGATCCTTGAGATCGACGTGATTTTCATTGCTTTCGACAGAAGCCTCCACTAGTCCGACGATCGTTCCATGGAAGTCGTGCGAGTCATCGAGGATGAGCGTGGAGGCGCCGCTTGCCGAGTCGAACTTCACGGTCTCGCCGGAAGAAACCGAGCCGTCGATCTCGAGTGTCGAGTGGCTGGCGATAGTGATCGATCCGGTGCCAGTGAGCGTGACGTTCTCGAGCTTGCTCGTGGTGCCCGTGAGCAACAGCGTACCATTGTCGATAATCGTACCGCCATTGATGGTGGTGTCGAAGAGTGTCAACGTGCTGTGCGAGTCAATCTGGATAACACCATCGGTGTTGGTGACGACTTCCTGGAGAACACTGGTAACACCATGTGAATTGGTCACGACTTCGCCGCTCAACACCAGCGCGGCGTTGGCATGAACTTCGATCGTGCCGGTATTTGTCACCGGCGTCGGGTCGATCGTGAGCGTGCCGCTGATGATATCGATGTGATCAGGATTGATGATCGTGGCGCCACTGATCAAGGTGGTGCCGGTCGAATCCAGAGTGCCGGAAATATCGAGCGTGCCGCCGGACATGGTGACGCCATTGAACGTAACGGTGTCGTCGATGGTCAGCGTGCCGGAATTGCTGAAGCTGCCCGCCAGCGTCAGGTCGTCCAGGGTCATCGTGCCAAGGGTCAGCGTTCCGCTGGCGACCGTGATGCCGCCGCCGGTGCTGCTAATCGTGCCGGAGAAGGTGGTCGACGCATTCGACAGCGTCAGCGTCTCCGCGCCGAGCGTGACAGCGCCGTCGCCCGACAGCGTTACGATCGAGGCGCCCGAGGTCGTCGCCGAGATATCGAAGGTACCGTCATCGATGACATCGCTGGAGTGGGCGATCGAGCCCGAGCCCTTCAGCGCCAGCGTACCGCCATTGATCGTGGTGACGCCGCTATACGTGTTGCTGCCGGTCAGCGTCTCGGTGCCCGTGGTCAGCGTCAGGCCGCCGGTGCCGCCAATCGTGCCGGAGAATGTGGTCGAGGCATCCGACAGCGTCAGCGTTTCCGCGCCGAGCTTGACGGTACCATTGCCGGACAGCGTCACAATCGAGACGCCCGAGGTCTTCGCCGAGATATCGAAGGTGCCGTTGTCAATCACGTCGCTGGAGCCTGCGATCGAGCCCGTGCCCGACAGCGCCAGCGTCTCGCCGGAACCGATGGTGGTCGCGCCACCAAAGGTGTTGATGCCCGTGAACGTCTCCGTGCCGGAGCCATCGACCGTCAGGCCGCCGCTGCCACTGATCACGCCCGAGAAGATGTTGTTGGCCTTTGTCAGCGTCAGCGTCTCGCTGCCGAGCTTGACGGCACCGTTGCCGGACAGCGTCATAATCGAGGCGCCCGAGGTCGTCGCCGAGATATCGAAGGTGCCGTTGTCGATGACATTGCTGGAATCGGCAATCGAGCCCGAACCTGACAGCGCCAGCGTGCCGCTGATTGTAGTCGTACCGCTATAGGTGCTGTCGCCGGTCAGCGTCAGCATGCCGGCCAGCAGCGCCAGGCCGCCGGTGCCGCCGATCGTCCCGCTGAACGTGGTTGATCCATTCGTCAGCGTCAGCGTCTTCCCGCCCAGCGTGACGGTGCCATTGCCGGACAGCGTCTTGATCGAGGCGCCCGCAGTCGTCGCCGAGATATCGAAGGTGCCGCTATCGGCAACGCCGCTGGAACCCGCAATCGAGCCGGTGCCCGACAACGCCAGGGTCTCGCCGGAACCGATGGTGGTTGCGCCGCTATAGGTGTTGACGCCAGACAGCGTCTCGGTGCCGGTGCCGTCGACCGTCAGGCCGCCGCTGCCACCGATCACGCCGGAGAAACTGCTCGCTCCCGCCGTCAGCGTCAGCGTCTTCCCACCGAGGGTGACGTTGCCATTGCCCGACAGCGTCTTGATCGAGGCGCCCGAGGTCGTCGCCGAGATATCGAAGGTGCCGCTATCGGCGACGCCGCTGGAATCCGCGATCGAGCCAGCAACCGACAGCGCCAGGGTCTCGCCGGAGCCGATGGTGGTTGCGCCGCTATAGGTGTTGACGCCAGACAGCGTCTCGGTGCCGGTGCCGTCGACCGTCAGGCCGCCGGTGCCACCGATCACGCCGGAGAAACTGCTCGCTCCCGCCGTCAGCGTCAGCGTCTTGGCACCGAGCGCAACGGCACCATTGCCCGACAGCGTCTTGATCGAAGCGCCCGAGGTCGTCGCCGAGATATCGAAGGTGCCGCTATCGGCAACGCCGCTCGAGTCCGCAATCGAACCGGTGCCCGACAACGCCAGCGTGCCACCGTTGATCGTGGTCGCACCGGTATAGAGATTATCGCCGGTCAGCGTCTCGGTGCCGGCTGTCAGCGTCAGCCCGCCGCTGCCGCCAATCGCGCCCGAGAACGTGGTCGACGCATTCGACAGTGTCAGCGTCTCCGCACCGAGCGTAACGGTGCCATTGCCGGACAGCGTCTTGATCGAGGCGCCCGAGGTCGTCGCCGAGATATCGAAGGTGCCGCCATCGGCAACGCCGCTCGAGTCCGCAATCGAACCGGTGCCCGACAACGCCAGCGTGCCACCGTTGATCGTGGTCGCACCGGTATAGAGATTATCGCCGGTCAGCGTCTCGGTGCCGGCTGTCAGCGTCAGCCCGCCGCTGCCGCCAATCGCGCCCGAGAACGTGGTCGACGCATCCGTCAGCGTCAGCGTCTCCGCACCGAGCGCGACGGCGCCATTGCCGGACAGCGTCTTGATCGAGGCGCCCGCAGTCGTCGCCGAGATATCGAAGGTGCCGCTATCGGCAACGCCGCTCGAGTCCGCAATCGAACCGGTGCCCGAAAGCGCCAGTTTGGCCCCGCCATCAATCGTGGTCGCGCCGCTATAGGTGTTGTCGCCCGTCAGAGTCTCGGTGCCACCTGTCAGTGTCAGTGCCGTGGCCGCGCCTGCAGTGCCGTCTTCGATCACACCGGCGAACGAGCCGCCGTTGCTGATCGTCAATACGGCGGGACCGGTTCCGCTGCCGCTGAAGCTGCCGACCAGCGCAGCAGTGTTCGTGCCGCTGAGCGACGCAATCGTCTGATCGTTGGTCCCGAGATCGAGCCTGCCATTGTCGGTTACCGCGCTGCTGGCGCTCAACGCATCGGCAACGCCGGCCACAAGGGTAGCTCCGCTATCGATCGTGGTCGCGCCGCCATAGGTGTTGAGCCCCGACAGGGTCAGCGTGCCGCCGCTCACCGTAACCACACCCGAGCCGGAGATGACCGAACTGATCGCGCTCGTCCCGGTCGAGTCCAGCGTCCCGGAGTTGGTCACCTTGCCGCCATTGATGATGGCGCTCACCAGGTCGATCGTCGAGCCAACGTCATCCGACACCGTACCGCCGGTGTTGGTCACCGTCAGCGTGGTCAGCGTCAGCACCGAGTCGTCGATCGCCTGCAGCGTCCCGGTATTGGTGATGCCGACATTGTCGAGCTTGCTGGTTCCGGTCGAGTCGAACGTCCCGGAATTGGTCAGCGTGCCGTTGTCGATCTCGGCACCGGCCAGGTCCAGCGTCGAGCCCTTGTCGACGTTGACCGTCCCGCCGGTGTTGCTCACCGTCAGCGTGGTCAGCGTCAGCACCGAGTCGTCGATCGCCTGCAGCGTCCCGGTATTGGTGATGGCCTCGCTGGTGATGTCGAGCGCACCGCCATTGGCCTCCAGCGTGCCGAAGTTGCTGATGGTCGGACCCGCCACGGGCGAATCAATCGTCAGCGTGCCACCGGTCGATTCCAGCGTCCCGGTATTGGTGATGCCGACATTGTCGAGCTTGCTGGTTCCGGTCGAGTCGAACGTCCCGGAATTGGTCAGCGTGCCGTTGTCGATCTCGGCACCGGCCAGGTCCAGCGTCGAGCCCGTGTCGACGTTGACCGTACCGCCGGTGTTGGTCACCGTCAGCGTGGTCAGCGTCAGCACCGAGTTGTCGATCGCCTGCAGCGTCCCGGTATTGGTGACGGCCTCGCTGGTGATGTCGAGCGCACCGCCATTGGCCTCCAGCGTGCCGGAGTTGTTGATGGTCGGACCCGCCACGGGCGGATCAATCGTCAGCGTGCCACCGGTCGATTCCAGCGTCCCGGTATTGGTGATGCCGACGTTGTCGAGCTTGCTGGTTCCGGTCGAGTCGAACGTTCCGGAAATGCTCAGCGTGCCGCCGGAAATGGTAGAACTCGCCAGGTCGATGGTCGCGCCGCCATCTATCGTGATCGTCCCACCGGAATTGGCGACGCCGACCTCGAGATCGAGCGTTCCGCCCTTGAGTTCAATGGTTCCTGAATTAGTGATGCTGCTCTGGTCACCGAAAACGCCGCCATCAGCGAGCGTGAGCATGCCGTAGTTGTCGAGAACACTATGCTTGAGGAGCTTGGCAACACCACCGACGCTGATCGTTCCGAAATTCTTGATGATCGTTTCAGCGGTCGAGGGAGAGCCGGAATCCGTGCTGGTGCCCAGCTTGAGATCGCCCGCAATCGTCAGGGTACCCGTCGACAACACATCCAGCTCGGGGATCGCGCTCCCCAAGTTGGTGAAATAATCCATCGCCAGCGATTTGGCCGCTTCCGTGTCATTGATCGTCGCCGGAAACGTTGGCGTTCCAGGCAGGACCTGGTTCGTGCCGCCGATGATCACATCATCGTCGATGCCCGGCACCCTGTCGCCTGCCCAGTTTGAAGCGACGTTCCATAGCGCTGCTCCGCCCGGCGGAATTGGGTTGGCATCGATCCAAACCACCGCTGCCGGGTGGTCGCCGCCGATCGTCACAACGACCTTCTGGTCGGAGGTCGCGCCTTGCGAATCCGTCACGGTGACGTCGTAAGTAATAACCAGCGTCTCGCCCGCGGGAATGATATCCGCTAGATAGACTTCGAGGTCCGCAAGCGTCCAAGTGACCTTTCCGGTGCCAGTGCCGGTGCTGTCATCTCCCGCAGCGATCTGCGCCGTGAGAGCCGATGCCAGTTCATTGATTACATTCTGCCCGACCGTCGTCGCGAGATCCTGTCCGTTAAGGAGCGCGCTCGTCATCTTCACGCCGACCGTATGGGTATCGGTCAGATCGGGATCGGTGAAGGCCAGCGTTCCCGTGGTCGCCGTGTTGGGGATCAGATCGCCGCCGTTTTTGTCGGTGCCGGCCGGTTTGAAGTCGACGTTTTGCTGCGCAGTCGTAATGACCGGAACGTCATTGGTGCCGGTGATCGTGACAAAAAATGTCCCCGGTCCGGTCTGGTCCGCCGGCTGATAATTATTATCGACGGTCGCACTGAAGGTCAGCGTCAGCTTCTCGCCGGCGGCCAGGAAATCGAAGGCGCCGTCGGGAATCTTGTAAGTCCAGCTCGCCGTGCCATTGCCAACACTATCGAAGGTGCCCTGGTCGACGCTAATGCCTTTTTCGACCGCCTTGATGTCGGCAAGCTGGAGCGCGTTCAGCTTGGTGATGTCATTCCCGTTCGCATCCTTGTAGGTGTAGGAAGCAAACGTCGCCGACACCGTCGGATGATCGCTTGCGTTGACGTCGAAGAAAGTGAATGTGCCTGTCGTCTTGTCCGGCGTCGTGCTGCCGGTCGTGTCCGCCAGCTCGGTTACCTTCCCGTTGTCAATTCCCGTGAAGTTAGGCGCCTGGGCGATATGACCCTGGGTCGACGTGGGGCCGTTGGAGGTCGGGCCGCTTCCCCCAATCGAGGCCGCATTCAACGGGCCGATCGGCGGCAAAGAGTTTAAGATGGCGAATTTGGTCGGACCCAGCGCGTTCGGGATGATCGTATCGGTGAAATGCTCGATCGATTTGGTGTTCGAGTTGTCCGAGAATTTCAGCGTGAATACGTCGTTGATGAGCTTCTGGATTTCCGGCGAAAGCGGAGTCGTCGTCTGGCTGAGAAGGCCGTTGGTGATGTTGATCTGCTGTCCGGCCTTGTCGACGAGGGCCAGCGGCGTGAGCGTCGTCTTTTCGAACAGAATATAGGAACCTGTCGTGCCGTCCGGCTCGACCAGGACCTGGAACTCGCCCTCGGGCACGGCATCGGACGGGGGATTGAGGTCGTCCGGCACGAAAGAACCGTTCGGCAACTTGAAGTGGACCGCAAACAGAACCGCGGTGCCGCGGATGCCCATGGTCGCAACCGGCGTATCGACTTTCATGTCGCCGTGCTTGGCGGTTTCGCCGGCGACGAAGGTGATGGTGCCGGCCACCAGGCTGAGCAGCGACGAATTGTTCGACCCGTTGGGGTCGTAGACCATTTCGTTCAGCACCATCCGCGCATTCGACGACAGACCGAACACGGTGCCGTCGATAAAGGTGATGCCGAGCGTCGACTCCGACCCCGACTGGACCACGTCGCCTTTTTCGACGTTGTCGCCATTGTTGAGAATGATCGAGACGCCGTTGCGGATCGCAGTCGCGTTGCCGACGAGCTTCGTTACGTGGCCGATGACCTGGCCGCCGCCAGCAACGCCGGCGGCTTGCGCATATTGAACCTGGCCAGAGAGCGCGGTGACGACGTCGGCGGTGAGGTGAGCGCCATCGGGTGAAGCCAGCGGCGCGTGCTTCTCGCCCTTGAAGTAGTCGTGCACCACGTATTCGCGGCCGTGGCCGGAAAGAACGAGGTCGACACCGGCACGCTTGAACTCTGCGCCGAACAGCAACTGCGCATCCGGGACAACAATGGCGTCCGACGGAACGTGGGCGGCATGAACGGTCTTGGAAAAAAGGTGATCGCCGGGCTGATGGCCCAGCGCATCAAAGACCTTGGCATCAAATTTGCCGAAGTAATTCACCCAGCCCCACCGCAATGGTTAATAAATATACAATTTCAAAAGACTAAGCTTCCTTATCATCCGCCGGTCCATCGCGAAACCATCTCTTGCTTGCAAAAGACTGGCCCGGGGCCGGCTGGTGCGGGCTTCCTCGACACATCTATTCTAGCTATTCTGGATAAAGCAACGTAAAAGTCCCGGCGTCGCTTACATCTTCGAATGTATTCCCCCCGTTCAGACGAGAAGAATTATGTATTCCTATGTATAGATTTCTTCTCCTATACGTAGGACAACCTCCGAGTTCCTGACGCAGCGGTATTCTGCGCCAGTTCCAACCGTGAGAATGTGAACTGGATTACAAAATCCACAAACTTTCATCAAATTAGTCATATCCCGCGGAAATTGGTTCAACCGCCCCGCGGCACCGATTTCCCTAGAATTTTCGACAAATCGGTAAGGCGCCCTTCGGCCTGTTCGGGACATTCGCCGGCCGGCATGCGGATTTTAAGCAGAATAAAAGCCCCCTGACCGATCATCCCCGGCAAAGCGATCTGGTCACGCGCGGCTGACATTTGCCGTGTCGATGCCCGGACGAAGGGGTGTCGGATGGGTGCTTTCAATACTACTCGGACCTGGCGGGCCGCGATCCTGGCCTTTTGCCTGCTCTGCTTCGGGCCTGCGGCCAACCTGAACGCGGGAACGCTGATCTCGCCGGGCACGCTGAATGCGATGCGCAAATCTGCCGAACCTTTCGGGCTGATTGCGATCAAATTGTCCTCCGGCGGCCTTGCGGAAAAATGGAACGGCCTCGAGCGCAAACTCGACGACGATATGGTGCAGCTCGCGCTTTGCGATGGCGATCGCGAGCGCTGCGTATCCCCGGCCGCTTTGCAATTCCTTGCCATCGTGGATGGAGCACGGGCCCGCGACGGCCGTGCCCGCTTTGGCGAGATCAATCGTGCCGTCAACCTGTCGATCAAGGCGACGAGCGACATGGCTCAACACGGCCAGGTCGACGTCTGGAGCTCGCCGCTCGCTACTTTTGCCTCCGGCGCCGGCGATTGCGAAGACTATGCCATCGCCAAATTCGCCGCATTGCGTATGGCCGGCATTTCGTCCGAGGATCTCAGGATCGTCGTGCTGCGCGACCTGCTTCATGGCGAAGACCACGCGGCCGTGCTGGCGCGGCTCGACGGCCATTGGCTGATGCTGGACAACCGGCGCATGGCAATGATCGAAGATGTCGACGTGAGAGGCCACCGTCCGCTGTTCGTCATCGGTGACGACGGCGTCATGCGCTACGAGGAGCCGTCTCCGGTCGCGGCCCTGGCACGCCAGGATTCGGCGCCGGTCATAGCCGTGAACTTTGCCGCCCCGATCGACGTCGCATCGAGGTCCAACTGAGTATAACGGCAGCGATCCGGGCACTGCCCTCAGGCGGCCCGCCGCCAGCCCTCATTTATCGAGGCACTCGCTGACATAGGCGGAGCGGTCCCGGCGCAGCACCTTGGCCTCATCCGCCTTTTTTGAACACTGATACAGTTTGAGCTGTTCTGCACGGCGCTTTTCGGCCGCGGCACGATATTCCGGGGCGACCCCATTCGGGTCGACAAGCTTTTCGGCGCCCGCATTCGACGCAAAAGCTGCGATGAGGCCGAGCTGCAAAACAGAGCCGATGAAAAATCTGCGCGCTGACGCGCCAAGCCGAAACGCCAATACTTCAAATCTCATGGCCTCAAATCTCATTCGATTAAAACGAAGGCGGGACTGCCCCGGCGGCTAAGTAATGGGGCCACGGTATCATTGGCTGCGACCGGCATCAATTGACGCAGGTCTTGTGGTCGCCTGCCCAACAAATTCATTTCACCGCGGCGTCCGAAAAGCTACGATGGTCAGGACAATCGTCTGGCTTTTCCTTCGGGGGATGGGGATGCGGGCACTCGCGCTGGCAATCATAATGATCGGGATCGGGCTGGCACGGTCGGCATACGCCGACAATGCGGCCGACGCCAATCGACCTATTACCGATGTCCTGCCCCTGTTCGTGCAGAACCAATGCGAGGCCATCAAGGCCCCGGCGGACCAGCTGTTCTGCGCCGACCCGGCGCTCAATGCCGTCGGAGGCAAACTCAGCAGCGCCATTGCCGATCGCCTGAACCGAATCCCGAACCGGCGCCTCGCGATCGAGGAGAATGCGGAATGGATCAGAGACCGCAATTCCAGTTGCGGAATTCTCGGGCGGCAGCCGATCAGACGCGAGGACATCAAGCCGGTCAGGGACTGCCTGTTGAAGGAGACCACGGAGCGGATCGATATATTGATCGATCCAAATTTCGATTGCCTTGCAGTCAATACGATCGCCGGCCTGTTGATTTGCAGCGATCCGACTCTCGCGCTTGCCAAAGCCGAGCTGAATGAAAAGGTGATGGGAGTCATCACCAAGCTCAGGGACAACGAGGCTCGGGACGCCTTCGATGAATTCGAGCGCTGGACGCGCGAGCGCGACCGCAAATGCGGCCTTGCGAACAAAGATAATGTGCCGCTGCGGGAGCTCTCGCCTTCAGAAGGGTGCCTGTCCGATTATTTCGCCGGGAAGACCGCGGAGGTCATCACCGCCAAGGGCGACCCGAAAAAGCTGTTCGGAAAGCAGCATACGTCACCCGTACCGAATGCCGATGCGGTCGATCTGTGCGTGGCGCAAATCCACTCGACGGGCGCGTGCGGGAACTTTCTCGCGGTCAATCGCGTCGTTCAAATCGACGGGAAACAGACCGACAATAGCGCCGAGGTGGTCAGTTCCATCGAAATGGTGGTCGTCTCGCCGTTTACCGCATGCAGTCCGATTGCATCGAGTTGCACCGGCACCTGCTGGGATTTGAAATCTGGAAAACCGAGGTCGACGCCGGGCAGCCGCGAGCAATTCCGGGTTGGCTATCGTGTGCGGATCGAAAAATCGTTCGCTTTCCAGAAGAACGGCAGCGCTTGGCGCTGCAACGCGACCGCGATGGAGCCGGTGGAAACCGGCATTGCCCTGAGCGGGCCGTAAGAGCGGCAAGCCTGCTCGATCCGAAAAAGATTTCGACCAGCGAAACCTGCTCGCGCTTATTTCGTGCCGCGGAAGAAGCCGCGACATAAGTTTCATTCCGTTCCCAGCACCTTTGATTGACGACAGAGTCTGGCGCGGCATACGATTGCGGCAGATCCGTCAGAGATCAAAATGGGAGGAACAGATGATACGCCCGACGTATTCCGATTCTGCTCGCCGTTTTTTCCCCGATACCATCGCCAGATTATCGACCGCGCTCGGCATGACGCGCACCGCCGTCGCGATCGGCGTTTGTCTTGCGATTTCTGGCGGCGTCGCGGTCGCCCAGAAGATGGACAAGGGATCTCCCGATCACATCAAGGCCGCAACTTCGGCCGTCGACACCAACTTCATCAAGGCCAATACACCGACCTCGAAGGACTGGCCTACCATCGGGCTTGATTATGCCGAGACACGTTTTAGCAAGCTCAACCAGATCAACGCCGGCAATGTCAAAAATCTCGGCCTGAAATGGACCTACAATCTTGAATCGACTCGCGGTGTCGAAGCGACACCGCTGGTGGTCGACGGCATCATGTATGTGAGCGCGTCATGGAGCGTGGTTCACGCCATCGACGCCCGCACCGGAAAGCGCATCTGGACCTACGATCCCGGCGTCAAACGCGAAGCGGGCTACAAAGGCTGTTGCGACGTCGTCAATCGCGGCGTCGCCCTCTACAAGGGCAAGGTCTATGTCGGTGCCTATGATGGGCGTTTGGTCGCGATCGATGCCGTCACCGGCAAGAAGGTCTGGGAAAAAGACACCGTCATCGATCACTCGCACTCCTACACCATCACCGGCGCGCCGCGCGTCGTGAAAGGCAAGGTGCTGATCGGAAACGGCGGCGCCGAGTATGGCGCGCGCGGCTATCTGACCGCCTATGATGCCGAAACCGGCGAACAGGCGTGGCGCTGGTTCGTCGTGCCCGGCGACCCCTCGAAACCGTTCGAAGACGAATCGATGGAGAAGGCTGCGAAGACCTGGGACCCCTCCGGCAAGTGGTGGGTCAACGGTGGCGGCGGCACACCGTGGGATACGATCACCTACGACCCCGATCTGAACCTGATCTATATCGGCACCGGCAACGGCTCGCCGTGGAATCGCGACCTGCGAAGCCCGGCCGGCGGCGACAATCTCTATCTCGCTTCACTCGTGGCCTTGAACGCCGATACCGGCAAATATGCCTGGCACTATCAGGAGACGCCCGGCGACAACTGGGACTACACCTCGACCCAGCCGATGATCCTGGCCGACATCAATGTCGACGGGAAACCGCGCAAGGTGATCCTGCACGCGCCGAAGAATGGCTTCTTCTTTGTCGTCGATCGCACCAACGGCAAGTTCATCTCGGCCAAGACCTTCGTCGATGTGAACTGGGCGACCGGCTATGACGCCGACGGGCGGCCGATCGAGGTGACGGCGGCGCGCTCGCTGGACCAATCCTACGACAGCATTCCGGGTCCGTTCGGCGCCCATAATTGGCACCCGATGTCCTACAATCCGCAGACCGGACTCGTGTACCTGCCGGCGCATGGCGTGCCCTTGAACTTCACCGGCGAAAAGACGCTGGCGCAGAATGCGGCCGCGCCCTTCAAGTTCGGCGCCACCACTGGATGGAATATCGGCTTCACGCTCAACGCGACGCCGCCGAAGAACCTGCCGTTCGGGCGGCTGATCGCGTGGGATCCGGTGAAGCAGAAGGAAGCCTGGCACCAGGAATATGTCGCGCCCTGGAATGGCGGCACACTGACGACCGCCGGCAACCTCGTGTTCCAGGGCACGGCTGATGCGCGCTTCATCGCCTACAACGCGACGTCAGGCGAAAAACTCTGGGAGACCCCGACCGGCACCGGCGCGGTCGCCGCGGCCGCGACCTATCTGATCGATGGCGTACAATATGTGTCGATCGCGGTCGGATGGGGCGGCGTGTTCGGCATCACCCAACATGTCGCCGACAAGGAAGCGCCGGGCACGGTCTATACCTTTGCCATCGGCGGCAAGGCGCCATTGCCTGAGTTCACCAAGTATCAGCTCGGCAACCTGCTCTCGGGCGTCAAATACGACCCCAAGGACGTTCCGGAAGGCACTGCGCTCTATGTCCAGGCCTGCGCCACCTGTCACGGTGTGCCCGGCGTAGACAAGGGCGGCAACGTCAAGAACCTTGGCTATGTGACGACCGAAACCATCGCCAACCTGAATGACATGGTCTTCAAGGGTCCTTTCACCGACAAGGGCATGCCGGACTTCACCGGCAAGCTGACCGACGCCGACGTCGTCAAGATCCAGGCCTTCATCCAGGGAACGGCGGACGCCGTACGTCCCAAGCCCCCGGAGCCCGACAAGAAGGCAGACGGGTCGCCGCAGAAGTAACGATAACAATGTGAGAGATACGCGCGAACTGCGCGTATCTCTCAATTTTGATGCCCCAATTCACCGCACCGCAATGGTTTCCGGTCCATGGTCTGCCGCGACAGTAACCAGGACCGCGCGGCACCATGGCTTCCCATCCATCAGCCCTCGAGATACGAGGGTTAACAAAGCGTTTTGACCGCCCGGCCGTCGATGCGCTCGATCTCACCGTTCGCTCAGGCGAATTCTATGCCCTGCTCGGCCCGAACGGCGCCGGCAAGACCACGACATTGCGCATGGTCGCGGGCCTGTTGCAGCCGGATGCCGGTTCGATCGCGATCGCGGGCATCGATGCGCTGAAGGACCCGGTTGCCGCCAAGCAGGTCACGGCGTGGGTCTCGGACGAGCCGATGATCTACGACAAGCTGACGCCGCTCGAATATCTCGAATTCGTCGCGGGCCTCTGGGGCGTCGATCCCTCGATAGCCGAGCGTTCCGCACGCGAACTGCTCGTCTCGCTCGGTCTTGAAGCCAACATGCACGAACGCTGCGAAGGATTTTCCAAGGGCATGCGCCAGAAGGTCGCGCTGGCCGGCGCCCTGATTCACGATCCGCACCTGATCATTCTGGACGAGCCGCTGACGGGCCTCGATGCCGTGTCCGCCCGCCACGTCAAGGGATTGCTCGGCGAGCGCGTGCGCGGCGGCTGCACGGTCATCATGACCACGCATATTCTGGAAGTGGCCGAGCGGATGGCCGACCGCATCGGCGTGATCTCGTCGGGAAAACTCGTCGCCGAAGGCACGCTGGCCGAACTTCGGCAACAGAATGGGCGAAACGATACCAGCCTCGAAGACGTGTTCATCGCGCTCGTCGACTGCGAGCCGGCCGCCGCATGACTTCCGCCGCATTAAGCTGGTTTGCAAGCCACGAAATCCGGCTCGCCTGGCGGGAATGGCTGGCGATGATGACGGGCGGACGGCGCGGACGCCGCCGCGCCGTGATCATCGGCCTCCTGGTTTTTGGCGCATTGTTGCACATACCGGCCTATGCCGTGATCGGCCACTACGCCACGCTGGAAGCCCCGCTGGACAAGTCGTCGCTGATCGTCATCACCGCGACCATCTTGCTGGCCTGGGCATTGATGCTGTCGCAGGCGATCGAATCCGTAACGCGGGTGTTTTATGCCCGCGCCGATCTCGACCTCATCATGTCCTCACCGGTCGCGCTGACTCACGTTTTTTCGGTACGGCTGGCCGCCATTGCGTTGTCGATCACCGCCATGGCGATGTTGCTCGCAACGCCCTTCGTCGACGTTCTGATCTACGGTGGCGGCCTGCGCTGGCTCGCGCTCTATGGGGTGGTGATCGCGATCGGCCTTACCGCTGCCGCGGTCGCGATTGCAGTCACCATTCTGCTGTTCCGGACGATCGGCCCAAAACGCACCCGGCTGGTCGCCCAGATCGTTGCCGCCGTGATCGGGGCCGGCTTTGTCATCGCGCTGCAGATCGCTGCGATCATGTCCTACGGCACGCTGTCGCGCTTTGCGTTTCTCACCTCGGAGACAGCGGCCGAATTTGCGCCCGGACCGGACAGCATGCTCTGGTGGCCGGCACGCGCGGCGCTTGGCGATAGCGAGGCGCTGTTGCTCCTGCTGGCATGCGCGCTTCTGCTGCTCGGCGCCGTGATGGCCGGCTTTTCGGCGCGCTTTGCCGACACCGCCGTCCGCGCTTCGACCAACACCATTTCCGCACGCCGCAGCTCAAGCAAACGAACGTTCAGGTCCGGATCGCGACAGCAGGCGTTGCGACGCAAGGAACTGACGCTGCTCGGCCGCGATCCCTGGCTGGCGTCGCAAAGCCTGATGCAACTGCTTTATCTGGTGCCGCCTGCTCTGCTGCTGTGGCGGAGCTTTAGCGACAGCTCGGTCGCGATCATGCTGATCACGCCCGTCATCGTGATGGCGGCGGGGCAACTCGCCGGCGGCCTCGGATGGCTCACCATCTCCGGCGAAGATGCACCGGACCTTGTGACTGCCGCACCGCTACCGCCTTCCCGGCTGATCCGGGCAAAGATTGAGGTGGTGCTGCTCGTCATCGGCGGCCTGTTCGCACCGCTCGTGCTGGCTTTGACGTTCGCTTCGCCCGAGCAGGCAGCCGTCACTGCCGCGGGAGTCCTTGTTGCCGCGGCCTCCGCGACCGCCATCCAGCTTTGGTTCCGCGTCCAGGCGCGCCGCAGCCAGTTTCGACGCCGCCAGACGTCGTCGCGCCTTGCAACCTTCGCGGAGGCCTTTTCGTCGATCGGATGGGCTGCGACCTCGGCATTGGCGCTTTCGCTTCCCGAGGCCGCGCTGGTGACGGGGTTGATGACCATGGCGCTTCTCGCGGCCACCTGGAAATTCAGTCCGCGGCGGGACTAGTGCTCCGATTCCGAAGTTCGCAAGCTGTTGGGGCGGCCTCTGATGCGAACTTCGGAATCGAAGGAGCTCCAGCAAATATAGGTTTTCTAGTGCGGCTTTGGAATTTGAAGTTCCTATGACGAGCGCGCGTCAAAACTGATAGGAGCTTCAAATTCGCCGCACTAGCGCGCCGTCTCACGCCTTCATCACGTCCATCACAGCTGCCGCAAAGGCTTCCGGCTCTTCCTGCGGCAGGTTGTGCCCGGCGTGCGGAATAACGCGATGGGCCAGGCGACGACTGAATTTTGCGGCGTAGGCGGTACCATCGGTCGCGGGATTGACGCCGTCCGCGTCGCCATCGAGCGTGATCGTGGGAGCCGCGATCACGGGCTGCGCGGCAAGCCGCCGCTCCAGATCGGCGTAACGCGGATCGCCCTCTGCAAGACCATAACGATGGCGATAGCTGTGGATCACGACATCGACATAGTCCGGATTGTCGAAAGCTGACGCGGTTCGCTCGAAGGTCGCTTCGTCGAAATGCCAGTTCGGCGACCATTGCTGCCACAAGATTTTCGCAATCTCGCGCCGGTTGGCGGCAAGGCCCGCGCGGCCACGCTCGATCTGGAAATAATATTGATACCAATAGGCGACTTCCCGCGGCGGCTTGGCGGGCGCCATCGCGCGCGCGATGTCCTGGATCAGGTAGCCGTTGACGGTCACCAGCGCCGCGCAACGTTCCGGCCATAACGCCGCGCCAACGCAGGCCGCGCGGCCACCCCAGTCATAACCGGCGAAGACCGCGCGTTGAATTTTAAGCGCATCCAACAGTGCGATCAGATCGGCGCCGACGGCCGCCTGTTCACCCGAGCGCGGCGTTTTGGAATCCAGAAAACAAGTCGGGCCGTAACCGCGCACATAAGGCACGACGACGCGGCAGCCTTTGGCAGCCAATTGCGGAGCGACATCGACAAAGGCGTGAACGTCATAGGGGAAGCCATGCAGAAGCACGACGACGGGACCATCGGTGAGCCCCTCCTCGTAGTAGGAAATATTGAGGACGCCGGCATCGACCGAACGAAGCGGCGCCAGGCGGCGCGACGAAGCCGCGCGAGGCGGCGTTTGGGCCTGGCCTGTCCCTTCGGCTGCGCGCGCTTGAGAAAACTCCATCGCAAACCCTCCTGACATGGCCGCACCCAGCATCAATATATGACGGCGGCTGCGGTCGACAGACTCTGACATCGGAACTCCGGTATCGGCACTTAAACTGCGGCACGTCAGCGGAGTTTAACCGGAAAGTGCGGGCCGCCGCAGTTCAAATCCTCGCGCAATGACATATGGCGTCAGCCCAGACATGCGCGATCGCCACCATGACGGCTTGCGAATTCGACGCTAGAGTAATCGTTGCGAAAAGCACCCGGTTGCATGCCCCATGTTGCGCGTTGTTGCATTCATCTTTGGCCTGTTGGGCGTCCCAGCCTCGCTGGCGGCCGCCCAGGATGCACCGCGCGGCAGCGAATGCCTTGCCATGGCACAAACGCCGCCCCGCGCCACGCCCGTATCGCTGCGTCGAACAGCGGCGAAAGCCGAAGAAGTCACGATCACCTATGCCGGCCATTCGACCTATTACATCGACACGCCGGGCGGCGTGCGGATCGCAACCGATTTCAGCGGAGCCTACACCACCGGCCGGCTGCCCGACGTCGTCACCATGAACCGGGCGCACAGCACGCATTACTCGTTATTCCCTGATCCTCGCATTGCCCATGTCTTTCACGGCTGGACCGACGATGGTACTCCAGCCCGGATCAACGAACGCATCGGCGATGTGCTCATTCGCAACGTCACCACGGACATTCGCCGCTACTTCATGGACGCTTCCAGCGCGGAGATGATCAAGGATGGCAACTCGATCTTTATCTTCGAGGTCGCCGGCCTCTGCATCGGCCATCTCGGTCACCTGCATCACAAACTCGACGACAGCCATTTTGCCGCGATCGGCCGGCTCGATATCGTGATGGTGCCGATCGACGGCGCCTATACCATGTCGCTTGACGGCGTCTCCGAGATCACCCGGCGCTTGCGCGCCTCCGTCGTGTTGCCGATGCACCGCTTCGCCACCCCGCTCGACGAGTTCATGCGCCGGATCGGCCAGCAATTCGCCATCGACGAACGGACGGAACGCAGCTTGACGATCTCGCGGGAATCCTTGCCTCAAGCGCCGACCGTGATCATTCTTCGCGGCGTCTAACCAATAAAAATTCCCTGGGAGGAAATTCATGGTCGCCAGCACGTTGCCGTCTGCCAAGACGGGTCTTTATGCCGATCCACGGCCCGACTGGCTGGCGCAGCGCAACGAGGAAGTGCTTGACCCCGCCCGCGCGATCGTCGATCCGCATCATCACTTGTGGGACCGCGGCGGCCAACGCTACCTGCTCGATGAGATCACGACCGACATCGCTTCCGGCCACAATGTGGTCGCAACCGTCTATGTCGAGGCGCGTTCGATGTATCGCGCGAAAGGGCCGGAATCCTTCCGTCCCGTCGGCGAAGTCGAGTTCGCCAATGGTGCCGCCGCGATGAGCGCGAGCGGCGGCTATGGACCCGCCGCCGTCTGTGCCGGCATCGTCGGTCACGTCAATCTGCTATCGGGCGAGGCCGCGCGGCCGGTGCTCGAGGCGGAAATGTCCGCAGGCCAGGGCCGATTCCGCGGCATTCGGCACTCTGTCGCCTGGGATTCCGATCCCAACGTCGGGCATATGTATGCAACACGGCCGAAAGGTCTGTTACTCGATTCCACCTTCCGCAAAGGCTTTGCTTGTCTGGCGCCGCTTGGTCTGAGCTTCGATGCGTGGCTGTTTCATCCGCAGATCGGCGAACTCACGGACCTCGCCCGTGCCTTTCCGGATACGCAAATCGTGCTCGACCATTGCGGTGGACCGGCCGGGACCGGCCAATACGCCAATCGTCGAGAGGAAATCTTTGCGACCTGGAAAGCGTCGATCCGCGAGATCGCGAAGTGCCCGAATGTTGCGGTCAAACTAGGCGGGCTTGCAATGTGCCTGCTCGGCTATGATTTCCACGAGCGTGCGATGCCGCCCTCCTCGGAAGAACTGGCGACCGCATGGCGACCCTATATGGAGACATGCATCGAGGCGTTCAGCCCGGAACGCGCGATGTTCGAGAGCAATTTTCCGCCCGACAAAGGCCAGTGCAGCTATCAGGTGATCTTCAACGCCTTCAAGCGCATCGCCGCCTCGCTCAGCGAGACGGAGAAAGATGCGCTATTTTCGAAAACGGCGATGAATGTCTACCGGCTGAAGCTCGACTGACGGCTCAGGTCGCGAGGCCCGGCGCCGCCCGCTTCTCCGACAAGAACATAATACGCTTGATCTTGTTGAATGCCCGCGCCGCAAAGCCCAGTACGAAGGGCTGCGTCGTCCGACAGAAGGCGAGCTTGCGAACGCGGCCCTCGACATGCCACCTGGCGTGGGCACCGTCACGGAAGAAAACGACGTCGCCCGGACCATAACGGGTCGGGTGCATCGTGTCGTTTTCAAGCACGATCGATCCTTCCAGAATCAGGATGGTTTCGTCGAAATCGTAGTACCAGTTGAATTTGCCTTCGCTGCATTCCCAGACGATGGTCGAGGCAAGGCCATCGGCGCTTTGCGACAGCACACAGGATTGCGCGACCGGATTGCCCTCGATGATCCAGGACGGCTCGATCGGCCTGGGCGAGAGGTTGACCACGACGTTATTGGTTTCAATGAGTGCCATTCGCGCGCCCCTTAAGCTTAAAACTTTTTAAATGCGCCGGACCTCGGGCCGGCAACATCGGGCAACACGGTAATAACAATCTTTTAAGCGTTCCTTAGCAGCTTCTGTGACAATCCGCCTCGTGGTCCGATTCTAACATTCGCATCCCTTCGCAGCCGGTACTTTTGCGAATGTTAGAAATCGAAGGACCACGAGCAAATATAGGTTTCTAGTGGAGTTTTGGATTTGACATTCGCCTGACGAACTCGCGGCTAGGCGGGTAGCGAATGTCAAATCCACTCCACTAGCCTGCACCGTATCGGTACAGATCGCCGATCGTTCAGGCCCACTCGCCTTTCCGGAATACCGGCACGCGCCGGCCGTCGGCATAAAGACCGTCGATATCGATCTTGTCCGAGCCGATCATCCAGTCGATGTGGATCAGGCTGGAATTGCCGCCCTGGGCCGCAATCTGCTCCGGCGTCAGCTTGGTGCCGTCGAGGAAGCATTTCGAATAGCATTGGCCGAGCGCGATATGGCAGGCAGCGTTCTCATCGAACAGGGTGTTGAAGAACAGCAGCCCGCTCTTTGAAATCGGCGACGAGTGCGGCACCAGCGCCACTTCGCCGAGACGGCGCGCCCCTTCGTCGGTGTCGAGAACCTTGTTGAGAACTTCCTCGCCGCGCGTCGCTTTCGCCTCGACAATGCGCCCTTCCTCGAAACGCACCGCGATGCCTTCGATCAGCGAGCCCTGATACGACAGCGGCTTGGTGCTGACGACGTGTCCATCGACGCGCCTCGCATGTGGCGTCGTGAAGACTTCTTCCGTCGGAATATTCGCGTTGCAGGTAATCCCGTTTTTGGCGGTAGAGCCGCCGCCCTGCCATTCATGTCCGTCGGCGAGCCCGACCGTGAGGTCGGTACCGGCGCCGGAAAAATGCAGCGCGCCGAATCTCTGCTCGTTCAGCCATCCCCTCCGGCCGCGCAATACTTCGTTGTGCGCATGCCAGTTTGCGACGGCATCTTCCTTGTCCACCCGCGACGCGGAAAAGATCGCATCTGCAAGCCGGGCGACCGCGGCATCTTCCTCATCCCCAGGGAATACGAGCTTCGCCCATGACGGCGACGGATAGGCGATGATGTTCCAGTTGACGTCGAAATTGACGATCCGCTCAAGCGCCGGCTTGTAGGCGATGGAGTTGGCCTTGCTGGCGCGCGCTACCTTCGACGGATCCTCCCCCGACAGAAGCATCGGATTGTCGGCCACGATGGCAAGCCGCGCCGTGTTGGCGGCAAATGCCTTCGACATCCCCTCATAGAGCCAGCTGGCAGAGCGGTCGAAGCCTTCGTCCTGTCCATACCGGTAGCGCAGCAAGGTGATCGCCTCATCCGACAGAATCGGAGTCACGAGACCAGCGCCGGCCTTGTAGGCATGTTCGGCAACTTTACGGACCAACGGCAATGCGACGGTCGGCGCCGTCACCAGGAGATCCTGCCCACGCTCGAGCCGCAGCCCGACCTTGATTGCGACCTCCGCCAACCGGTCGAGCTTGACGGGATCGATCGGTGTCGCGGGGTTGGATTGTGAAGCATTCATGGTGGGATCGCCTATCGTTTCTGCAAATTCACTATAGCAGTTTTCGCGAGCTGCGCAGAGATTCAATACCGCCGCCGCTCCAACATGGAGTACCTACGATATTCATCAATGGACGAAGGTCGAGTGACGATCAGTTGAACTGAGGTGGGATCAGCGCGAAATTTCTTCTAATCGCAAATTTCGCGTTTCGATCATGCGGGTTGCGGCAATCAGTCCCACGATGGCCACGGCCGCGAACATCAGAAAAACCGAATCGATGCCGCCGCCTTTGCCGATCATGAAGCCGATCAGGGTCGGCCCGATCGCCGAGGCGATCCTAAGCCAGGAGGTCGCGACCCCGGTTCCGACCGCGCGCATCCGGGTCGGATAGATTTCCGGCGTATAGAGATAGACGACGGCGGCGATCGATCCGATCAGCCCGTAGCTGATCGTGCCGAGCACGATGAGCCAGGAGACATCCTGCGCGCCGCCAAACCCCAGAATGCCAAGCGTCACCGCGCCGAGGCCAAAGGCGCCCATCATCCAGTATTTGCGGCCGGTGCGATCGATTACCAGCGCACAAATCAAGACCAGCACAACCTGAGCGACGTTGGTCAACGACGCCGCACGCAGCGCCTGGGAAAGCGGAAGATGATAGACCGTGGTGTAAAGCGTCGGCATCCAGTTGTTGAGACCGTTGGCGACGAGATAGGTCGAGGCCCACAACACCCAGGCGATCAATGTACGCCTGCGATAGTCAGGCGAGAGCAATTCGCTCCATTTGCTGCGCGACCGCTGCGACACCTCAACCTGCATCGGTAGGGCCTCGGGCTGCGGCACTGCGCCGGATTTGGCCGACGCCGCTTCCAGGCGGCGGATAACCGCTTCGGCCGACGCAAGCCGTCCCTTGCCGATCAGCCAGCGCGGTGATTCCGGCAGCCGTAGCAACATCAGCGCGATGACGAGGCCGGGGATGCCGCCGATCAGGAACATGATCTGCCATCCCATCAAAGGCACCAGCACCGCACCGACCTGGCCTGTGACCATCAACCCGATCGGGAAGATCATTTCATAGAGCATGAAGAAACGGCCACGGCCGCGGGCCTTGGATAGCTCGCTGATATAGGTGGCGGCGACCGGCATTTCGCCGCCGACGCCGATGCCCTGGATGAACCTGAAAAATAACAGACTGTTGAAGCTCCACGCGGTGGCGCATGCCAGACTCATGACCGCGTAGATGGCTGTGGCTGCCGCCGCGCAGGGAATGCGGCCGTAACGCTCGGCTCCCCAGCTGAATGCCAGCGCACCGACGATCTGACCGACATAGCTCGCGCCGATCAGAATGCCGATTTCCGGCGGCGTGATGTGCCAGAGCGGCACCAGAATCGGAAGCACGAACGCGATCGATAGCGCATTGAAGGCGTCGAAGAAGGTCGCGCTTCCCATCACGACCCGTGCAATCACGAACCAGCGCGACGCCGGTACCTGCTCCATGCGCGCGATCAATCGGGTGGACGCTTGCTCCGCATCGAAATCTGACAGGGACGAAGATGCGCCGGAAGCCTCGGACCGCGGCGTGGCGCTGACAACTGACAAGGCTTCCTCCGCTCTTCGCACTCTATTTTTGCCGCTTCATGCGGCTCGATATTTTTGGACTAATCAAGCACCGTGAACGCGCGCGACCAGCTCCAGAATTTTTTCGGCAATCAATGCCGGGCACTCGATCGGCGTCAGATGGCGGACGTTCGACAGCACCGATAGCGTTGCGTGCGGCACGGCCTTTTGAATCTGTTCCGACATCGCGACCGGCGTGGCGTAATCCTCTTCGCCGACAACCACGCTGAGCGGTACGCGCAAACTTGCCTGATAGTGGCGCAGATCGGCGTCGCCGAGCATCTCGCAGGTTGCCCGATAGCAATCGACGTCGTTGGCGAGGAACACGTCCATATGCTTGCGAACCACGTCCGCATGGGTCTCGCGGAACGCATCGCTTACCCAGCGCGTCGCCTGGAAAGCCGACAGCGCCGCAAGTCCCTTGGTGGCGGCTGTGGCCGCGCGCTCGCGCCAGTCCTTCGG
The DNA here is from genome assembly GCA_963788885.1 of uncultured Alphaproteobacteria bacterium. Taxonomy (GTDB): domain Bacteria; phylum Pseudomonadota; class Alphaproteobacteria; order Rhizobiales; family Xanthobacteraceae; genus Bradyrhizobium. Next base: position 290,219 of record CAWBIR010000010.1, read on the forward strand.
CGCGGTCGCGCCGTACCAGGCCGTGCTGTCGATCACCGTGAGCGCTTGCGCGCGATCGGGATAGACGCCGGCAAAGGCTTGCGCAATGCATCCGCCCATCGAGCAGCCAGCGACGACGGCGCGCGGCCATTTCACCTGGTCGAACAGGCTTGCGAGATCGCCGGCAAAGAGTTCAGGCGTGTAGGTGGCCTTGCCCTTGGCGGACTTTCCGTGACCGCGGCAGTCGTAAGTCAGGATATCCGCCTGAGGGGTAAGCAACGGCACCACGCTGTCCCAAAAGCTGCGATCAAGCGCCAGCGAATGGATCAGAGCGATGCGCGGACGCGCTTTGGAACCGGACGATCCTGCGGCGTGCAGCGTATACCCAATCGAAACCCCATCCGCTGCGGATGCAGTTCCCGATGTCGACATCAAGGCACCGCTCATGCCGCGGCCGAAGTTGGCGATGATCCCGGCGTGGGCGCCGGCTTGTCCAACGGGACATTCCAGGCATCGTAACCGTAGAGCCAGCTCGGGTCGTCGTTGCCGCCGCTCATCCAGGTGTTGGCACTGGAAATCTGCTGGATTTTGGACGTGCGCGGCTTGCGGTGCGCCTCAAAACGCTTGAAGGCCGCTTCGATCCCGTCGACGTTCAAACCCTTCAGGCAACGCGCGAGCACAGCGGCATCCTCGATCGAGGTCGCCGCACCTTGCGCCATATAAGGTGTCATCGGATGACAGGCATCGCCGATCAAAACCACCCTGCCCTGGCTCCAGGTCGGCAGCGGGTCGCGCTCAAGGATCGCCCATTTGTGGCAGTCCGGGCAGGCATCGAGCACCATCCGCACTTCGGCGTGAAAGCCGGCATAGGCCTTGCGCAGCTCGCGCACGTCCCCCTTTGCCGACCATGATTCCTTGGTCATCCACTCGGCCGGCTCCGGCACACTGGTGACGAAGTAAAGCTGGTTGCGATCCCTGGTGGTGTAATAGATCACGATGTGACGATCCTCGCCCCACCACTTGACGCGCGAGCGCGAGATTTCCTGCGGCAATCGGTTCGAGTCGAACACCGCGCGATAGGCGATGCGGCCGCGGTGGATCGGCTTGTCGGGCCCGATAATAATGTCGCGCACCACCGAGTGAACCCCGTCGGCGCCAATGACCGCATCGGCATTCGCCGTCGTCCCGTCGGCAAAGAACAGCGTTACCGGGCCGCCATTCTGCTCGAGCCGAACCAGCTTCTTGTTCAGATGGACGATCTCGGGCGGAATGATCGAGGTCAGCGCCTCATGCAGGTCCGCACGGTGCATGCAAAGGAACGGCGCGCCGTAAAGATCTTCCGGCATCGGCAATTCGCGCTTGAGCTCGCCGGTGTCGCCGACACGGTTGAGATGGGAGTAAGGCGCGAACGCGCGCTGGCGCAGCCTGTCCTCGACGCCGATGCCGCGCAGAACCTTCATCGAGTTCGGCAACATCTGAATGCCGGCGCCGATCCGGCCGAACTGATGCGCCTGCTCGAACACCTCAACCTCGAGGCCTGCCTGGCGAAGCGTGCCGGCCGCGGCCATGCCGCCCATGCCAGCGCCAATGATTGCGATTTTGGGGGAAGCCATGCCCTGCCGCTCCTTGAGTGTGAAGATCCCCTGTCAAAAGGTCTTTGGGCCTTCGCGGTCTTGGGCGCTGCGTTTTTTAATGCAGCGCCGTTATGGCCCCTCCATATCGCGCCTCGCGGTCCGGATCAATCTGGGTTGCGGCATGGGAGGTGCCCCAAACGAAGCAACCGCCGAGAGGGCGGTTGCGAAATCCAAATCGTCACATGATTGCCGCAAGGCGTGCCGCGTTACTTCGACGCGACGGTCGCAATGCGCGGCCACTCGTCCATCTGAACACGAGCAACAAGCTTGTAACCACCATCGGCCGGACGGAAGATCGAGGTTTCGCCTTCCTTGACGTCGAACCAGTCCTTGCCGAGCGCGGCCACGATGTTCGGCTGATGGGTAATGAGGATCGTGTTGCTGTGATCCGTCGGCGCCACCGCCAGCATCTTGCGGAAGGCTTCGGCGCGCCGATTGTTTTCGTTCGGCGTAACGATCAACCCGCCCTCGGTCAGATCCGTGATCTTCTCGACGTTCTGGAAACCGGCAATGACGGCCGTCTCGTAAGCACGGTTGAATTTGCTGGTATAGACCTTGCCGACGGGAACGCCGGCCTGACGCAGCGCGTCGCCGAACGCCTTCGCCAACGCCTTGCCCTTGTCGTTCAGGTTGCGCTGTGATGCGACATCGTCGAAGTTGATCGGGGCTGTATCGGCCTGATCCGGAAATGTCGCGCCATGGCGGACGACGAGAACAAGACCGCCGGCGCGCAGGGCCTGCGCGATATCCTTGTCGTCGGCGCGGGCGGCCGGCGCGGCCATGGTAAACGCGGTGAAGAGACCGACCGATGCCACAACGGCGGTAATCGATTTTGAAATGGTAAACATCATCTATACTCCTTCTCAGATTGAACCCATCCACTCCAGAAGACTTCCGACGCGTCGATTTTATTCCGCGTCGTCGCTCGCCAATATTGGCGTCAGTTTCGTACGCGCCGACGTCCGCGGCAGCATCCGTTGCAGCACGCCATCCCGCAATACCAATCGATGGAACAGCGCCGCACCGACATGAAGGCCAATGAGAACGGTTAGCGCCTTGCCGCCGATTTCATGGGCTTCCACAAAAATGCTTCGCAATGCCGGGTTAGGTTCCAGCAACGCTGGCACTTGCCAGAAAAACAAATCAAAAGATTGGCCGCGCAACATCACCCGCATTAACCCTGTGACCGGCATCGCCAGCAGCAGAACGTAGAGGCCATATTCATTGGCCTTTGCAGCGATTTGCTGAAGTTTCGGCATACTCGGCGGAAATGGCGGCAAATACGCGGAAGAATGCCGCCAAGCGAGACGAGCGACGGCGACGAACCAGGTCAACACGCCACTGGTCCGGTGCAGCGACAAGAGTGCTACTCCGAGATCGCTATGATGTCCGGTCGCTTTACGCGCCCAGATGCTCGCAAACTGGACCACGATTAGAAACACGGTCAGCCAATGCAGCATGATGCTGGTTCCGTCGAACCGATCATCTGCCTGAGTCGCGACGGTAGATGTTTCCGCTGATTCTAAATTTTTTGTCATGTCGATCCGCTCCGGTTCGTTGCTCGGCGTAATTCGAATGCCGAGAAGACCGGAACGATCGCAGCTTTATTCCTTTGCTTTTTACTTAACGGCGCGGCCGCTTAACTGTCACGATCGGTAAAGACCGATCTCAACGCGCGGTCACAACATAATGATCTCGTTGCGGCGGCGTTCAGCCGCTTTCGCCACGGCCTCTGTCCGGGTGCGCGCACCGAGTTTCCGAAATAGCGATTCAACATGAAATTTTACCGTGTGCAGCGAAATGTCGAGGCGCCGCGCGATGGCTTTATTGGTCAGGCCCTCAGCCAGCGCTGCGAGCACTTCCAATTCGCGCGGCGTCAGCAAGGCATGACCTTCGCTTTCACGCATGGCGCCAAAGCCGTTGTCACGCGATGGCGGCGAGCGAACGATCAGACCTGCGGCAACCGCGCGGATGGCAGCATCGATCTGGCGAGCATCGGCTTCGCGCGGCAAGGCGCCACGCAGGCGATCGTCTGTCACGCCGAGCCCGATCATGCTGCGGACCTCGTCCCGCGGACGGTTGCCATCGGCCAGCACGATATCGGCCTCGTCCTGGAGGCCAACGACGACGTGGCCGGCCTCGGCGATCATCTTGCCCAGCGCACTGCGGCGAAGCGGGTCGTCCGCGTGAACGGCCACCCGCAACCGCTGAACCAAATCGATATTGCTTGCCACTTCGCTCACGCCGCCCGCCGTTCCGCAATGGTCGTCTGGATCGTGATGATGGCGCCGCCCCGGATCACGCGAACATCGGCCTTGCGTCCGATGCTATCGCCGCCGAAATAGCGGGCAATTTTTCGGAAACGGCTCACCGCGATGCCGTCGACACTGAGGATGATGTCGCCGGCCACGATTCCTGCCTGCGCGGCCGGTCCATTTTCCACGACCGACATCACCATCATCCCGCTCGATTGATCGGGGCTCTCGCGCAAGGCGTCGGGCACCGCGACGGCGTGCAGCGCGACACCAAGCCAGCCGCGCGAGACGTGACCATCCTTGATGAGTTGCGGCACCACGCGCGCAAGCGTCGCGTGCGGAATGACGATGACCTGACCGCGCGGCCCAAAAGTCGACATGCCGAGAAGACCGCCCGCGGCATCGAAGACGGGTCCACCTTCTTCGCGAGCGGCAAGCTGCATATCCAGGACAACGCGCCGGTCGATCAGGCCGCCACGGCGGGAATGCCATTCGCCGGAGACGAGGTTGACCGCGCCTAAGCGCGCGCTCGCGCCGCCGGCTCCATCGGCGCCGATCGCCAAAGCGAGCGTGCCGACATGAGGTTCTGCCGCGGTAAAGGCCGGCGCGACGATCGACCCGGCAGTTTTCAGGACCGCGATGTTGGTGCTGGAATCGCGCCCGGCAAGCTTGGCGGCAACCGTCGAGCCGCCGGGCGAGACCAGCTCAAATTCGTCACCCCGTGGCAACGCCTGTTCGGAAACGACGACAACGTCTGCCTCCCACACCATGCCGGTGAGGTGCCTTCCCTCACCGAGGCTGATGGCAACGACCGCGTTCTTGGCGGCGTCTGCGCGCGCCGATATCGCGCTCGATACTTGGCTGAGTACGTCTGACGAAAAAGACATGAGCTACTCCTATCCATGAAGATAGGAACTAAACTGCGCAAATGCAGTGCCTCAGACTATCGGCTGGACGGCCGGGATTGTCCCGGCCGTTTGACCGGGCGACCGCGTGACGTGCGCGGTCGCCGCACGTCTCGCCTAGCCGCCGCCGTTGGTTCGGGGCGCGGCCTTAGGCGCCTCGTCCTTCAGCCGCGCCAGCGCATCCGGCATCATCTGGCCGAACATCGAGCTCAGCATCGCCGTTGGAATGAGGCCCGCGCCGCTATTATTCTCCTGACCTTGTCCACTGGACATCAGGAATTGCGGCACCAGCGGCTGGTTGATTTTAGTCAGCGCGTCGGCGAACCGTGAGAAGTTCTGCTCGGCCAGGCGGAACTCCGGACCGCCATAGGCATCGACCGCGAGCTTGGTGGCCTGCGCATTAGCCGCGCCCACCGCCAGCACACGATCGGCCTCGCCCTGACCCTCAAGCCGCGACTGCTCGCCGACGGCGGCCGCCGTCACCTTGCGGGTCTCGGCATCCTTCGTGGCGCGCGCGAGCGCTGCCGCGCCCTCGTTTTCGTTGACCTTGACCTGAATGAGCGACTGCGTCAGCGCCGTCTGCGCCGCCGCGGTCGCCTTGGCTTCGTTCAGCGTGCGCTCCTGAACGGCAGCCCGCTCCTGCTCCTGATAGGTCTCGACCTGCTCGCGCGCGACCTGCCGCGAGCGCAACTGGATCAGGATATTCTCGATCGTATGATCGCCGGCCGGCGCCCGCGGCGTTCCGATCAGCACCTCCTGGAGATCCAGCGAATAGCCCTCGAACTTCGCCTTCATCTCGGCGGCCGACTCTTCCTGAATCGCCGCACGGTTTTGCAGGAGTTCGATCAACGTCATCTTCTGCGCAATGTTCTTGAAGAACGCGCTGACCATCGGATCGAGCGTCTGTTCGACGAGCTTCTTCACGTCGCCGAAACGCTGAATGATCATCGGCGCCTTCTTGTAGTCGATGTGCATCACCACGGAGAGCGGCAATGTCGGCTCGAACGCATCCTTCGTGATCAGCGAAATCTCCGACAGATTCTCATCTAACTTCATCGCACCGACTTCGCCGCGCACCCATTTCAGGATGAAGTTGACGGTCGGAATGATCTCGATTTTGCCAGCATAGGTATTGAAGGCGTATTTGCCGGGCAACATCGGGTCTTTCCAGACGCCTCGGCTGCCGTTCAGCACCAGTTCACCGTGGCGATATTGCTCGCCCGAGACGTCGTCGGTCCTCGGACCGGTATAGAAAATGACGACGCCGACATTACCGACCGGGATCACCGTCTTCGGCACCGACTCGACGGTCGCAAACAGCCGGTTGATATACCAGGTGCCTTCGACGATGACCTGCAACTGGCGGCCGCGATACCCGCCCGCCTTCAGGAAATTTTCCGGCTCCTGAAAGTTGTTGTGGAAGGTCTCTACCTCGCGCAGATCGATCCCGACCTCGGGCGCGATGATTTCACCGGGAGGCAGCGACGGGCCGTCGTGGACCGTCACGACACCGACGAGGTCCTGGTTTGCGGCCAGGATCACCGGGGTGAATCCCCAGCGTTCGCTGATGGTCAACTGCATGCCGTCGAGAACGGCGCGTTCCTGCGAGCTCAACGCGTGCCCATAGACGCGCTCATCCGTGATGATCGCAAACTGCGTGGTGTTGATCGCGTAGGTGCCTTCGCGCAGAACTTTTCGCTGCGGACCTTTCTGGCCGCCCGCCAGCAGGAATTTGCGCGTGTCCTGAAAATCAGATTTGTCTTCGGTGTCGTTGGCCCCTAACACTTGCGATGCGCCGAGCGCCGCGCCGTCACGCGCGAACACGTAGGCGATCTTGCCCTGCCCGACCGTGACCAGATCCGATTTGTGGATCCGGTACATGAACGGGAAGAACACGTGCAAACCGCCACGCAGCACTTCAGGCTCGTAACCGGCTTCGCCATTCAAGGCGATAAAGCCGTCTTTGATCGACCCTTTGGTCGACCATAGCTTTTCGACGATACCGACCTGGTTGTTCGATATGTAACGAAAGATATTGGCGATACGCAGCAGGATGAGAAAGGCAATGACTGCGGCAGCCCAAACAGCGAGTTGGGTAAAACCGGCACCCAGATTATTGACGTCCATTTGACATCTCCAATGCCTGCAATCGATCCATCCGATGGACCATCGTCACAGCTCAAAATTGCAGGGGTGCAGATGTGGCCGCGTGCTGACGCCGCCACAAGATGCGACCGATGAGCTGCTTTAAATAATCTTTAGTCGTATCGCCGATGGCGAAAAGACCATTAATTCGTTGGAATCATTGTTATCGATGACAGCTTCATGACAGAGGGAATCGCGCCTCCGGTAGCCCGCTATTGCGCTCGCGCGACAGTTGCAACTGACTTGCATAATCGTGCGCGCCAACGCAAATCGCGTTCGGCCGATAGCTCGATTTCGTCGCCCGTTGGTCGGCCCAACATTGGTATGGGTTCACAACGCCCCGCGTTCTCGCGGCGCCAATTGCGCCCGAGCTTTGCGATTTCACGTCCCTCGGAGAAAGAGGGCGCAGGGAATGCCGGGCGCTCAGGCGCACCCGCAGCTCCGCGTGCAAAAATAGAAAGCACGCAGATAAGTCCACCACAGGTTCGCCGGTTCACGCCGGCATTCCCTGCGCGATGGTTTTACGGTTTCCTTCGTGCTCTCTCTGGTGATCGGGCTTTTTTGCCACCATCCCCAGTGCGATGCGGAGCATCGTCACCAAGTTAACGCCAGCGTCGAGGCGTCAAGACCACACGACTTCACCGTCCGCGACATCGTCACTCGTCAGCTGACGATCCCGCGTCCATCGCATCCCATGCCCAACGTTCGTGACGATCGCGAAACGCCCCTCTTGATCGGCCACAGGACGCGCGGGCTTTTAAAGGTGATTTGCCCGACGGCACAAGCGGAATTTAGGGCAGAGTGCCATGTCTGCTTTCACCCCAACAGCCGACATCGCGAGCGCGGCCGGGCATGTCGGCTAAGTGCCACAAGCAGACATCAGTTCGATTTTGACGGTGAGGACTCTAGGACGTTGTAAGCCTGTGCCGGACGCCATTTAGTTCGTGCGGTGCGGAGGCTTCTTCTTTCGATGCTGTGTCGGCTGCGTTGCCTTTGGAGGCTGTGGAGGTTGCGGCCAGTAGGCACAGCCGAAGCTACAGCCACAGCCGGCACCGCCTCCGACGGCCAGCCTTAGTTTTTGGAATAGCAGTGGTGGTCCAGCATTTTCCTTGTCGAAGACATAGAACGTCGCCAAACTAATGTCGGAGATTTCCTCTTCACCAAGAAAGATTTCGTGCTTCTGCGAGGGCGGTGATGTATTCGCCGACGCTTCGCTAGTTGAGGCGCACGCACCGCTTACCATCGAGAGAGAAATGCCGGCAAACCCTAAGGTGGGTAAGGCTTTGCTCCGACGCTTGCCTATGGAAGAGCGCTTCGGCATGGCACAATTCTCCCACTTGCTTGGGCATACTGAACTAAACTGGCGTGATGAAATCCGACCGAGCTAGTTCCAGTAAAGACCAATGATGGCAATGGAAGCTATGCCGACCCCGGCGGCGGTCAAGCCTTTGGTCAAGCGGGAAACCGACTTCAGCGCCCGACCGAATGTCCGCTTCGGGTCACAAGCCGACATCGCGACTTGAGCACCGGACATCCGCTTTAAACCCAACAGCGGACATCGCGAGCGCGCCGGATATGTCGGCTAAGTGCCAATAGCAGAAGTTGGAGGTGCTTGCGGCTTTCCGGCAGTAAGCCTTCACGTCACTGGGTAAGCTTGGTCTCAGGCCACGCAAAAGATAGCGAACGGGCCACAGGGCGCCTCGGGACACTTCCAATCCACCGAGTGTGTGTCAGGCTCGCAGCGTCAGTCCGGGCAAATCAGCTCCATTGATTCAGATCAAGACCGCCTCTGCCAACGGCCATTACTCTTCCGGTTCCGAAACGGTCGTTTACCCCCACGCGACGCATAAATTCATCGGGTATGCGGAGATAGTAAGATGAGCATTATCTGGACCATCATCATCGGCTTTCTGGCCGGTGTCATTGCGAAGTTCATCATGCCTGGAGACAACGAGCCGTCGGGCTTCATCATGACGACCATCCTCGGCATCGTGGGCGCGTTCGTGGCTTCCTATCTCGGGCAAGCGCTCAATTGGTACAAGGCAGGCGAAAGCGCCGGCTTCATCGGCTCCGTAGTGGGGGCGATCATCGTTCTCGTGATTTACGGCTTTATTGCCGGGCGGCGACGAACGGCTTGACCTCTCGCCCTGAGTCGATGCGTGGAATTTTGGTCACAGCGCGTCACCCGTCAAGCACGAAAAACGTACTCCTTGGCCCGGAATTGTGCTGTCCGTAATCTGTATAGGGGCATATGAAATGCGGTCCATCGGGTTGTCGCCTATTGGTCACAAGCGGAAGGCGTTCGGCCAGAGCGCCATGTCTGCTTTCACCCCAACAGCCGACATCGCGAGCGCGGCCTGACATGTCGGGCAAGTGCCGGGATCGGAAGTCGCGATTCATGGTTCAGAGCAAAGGCTATCAGACCCGCACAACACGATTTTGCGGCACTATTCCGAGACCCATCGCAGGGCGGTTAGCCATTGCATACGAGGAAGCCTTGGCAGAGATCGAGATCGAGCTGGCTAATTCGTTCTCGGCGGCCAACGCCGGGCCGCCAACCAGCCCGCCAGAGGCGCGCCAAAGGCCAGGCACCACATGAATTGTGCAACGAATGGAGCGACGGCGGCCATCACCGTTGCAAACACGAGTGCGAAGACCGGAAAGACCGCGTTTGCCAGCAACTCGGAATTGCGGCGACCTCGCAGCGCGAGAATCCACAACAGCGCATTCAGCGTGGCGATCGTAGTCAGGTGAATGCCGTACATCACGGCGACTACGCCGTCGAGCCGATAGCCGCCGTAGAGGCCGTTCGTCACCGGCAGGATGATGATCGACAGAAGAAAAAGCAGATTGAGGAACACCACCCCGCGGCTGCCTTCCGGCGCAACCACGAGCCGCCGGTGATGGCTGAACCAGAACAGGCCGGCGACAATGAAGCTGATCATCAGCGCGATCACCGGTTGCGCATAGACGTTCAGCAGGTCGATCCAGTTCGGCGCGCTCTTGAAACTGCTGGCCTTCGGCAGATCGTAGGCCAGCAGCGTCATGGCAACGCCGAAGATCGTGTTGCTCAGCATTTCCAGCCGGCGCATTTCGAAGAGACCGATCTGCTTCAACCTCGCTCCCCCCTCAAAGCCGCCGGACACGAGACCCGGACATGCTTTCAGCTGTTGGATTGTCGGACATAGATTGCCCCTTGTGGGCAAGATAAGAAGTCGCGACGCTTCTATAGTGATCATCAAAGCACGTTGGTTGCTATTGGGATAGGCCGCCATGTCCGAGTTGGGTCACAAGCCGACATCGCGACTTGAGCACCGGACATCCGCTTTAAACCCAACAGCGGACATCGCGAGCCCGACCGGGATATGTCGGCTAAGTGGCAGGAGCGGTCGCTGGCGTAACTGCTTCGCTGTTTACTCCGATTGCATTGAACCTATCCGGCCTCCGGAAGCACAAAAAAGCGCGTACATCCCGAAGAACCGTGAGGAAGGAATGCGCGATGAAGGCCCTGAAAGCGTCGATCTGTGTTGCGGTCGCCGCGCTCGCCCTGAGCCTGTCGCTCGGCGCGCCATCCTACGCGGAAGAGGATGAGGCGAGCACTCTCATCCAGCAGATGAAAGAACTTTATCGGGCCGGGAAGTACACGGAAGCGCTGCCATTGGCTCAGAAGTCTCTGGCCCTTCGCGAGAAGGAATTTGGCCCCGACGATGCGAACGTCGCGATGCCGCTCAATGACCTTGGCACGATCCATTACAATCTCGGTCAATATGCCGTTGCCGAGCCGCTGTATAAACGCGCACTGGCGATCAGGGAGAAGACGCTCGGTCCGGACCATGCGGAAGTCGCAACTGTGCTGAACAATCTGGGCGACCTTTACCGCGCGGAAGAGCGTTACGCGGAAGCGGAGCCGCTTCTCAAGCGGTCGATCGCCATTCGCGATAAAGCGTCCGGGTCCAACGATCCGTCGATCGTGATGGCGTTGAGCAACCTCGGTGCTGTCTACAGCAATCAGGGCCGGTACGATCAGGCTGAGCCGTTGTTCAAGCGGGGGCTGGCCATCCTCGAGAAGGCGCACGGCCCCGACGATCCCGAAGCCACGGTGTTGATGAGCAACCTGGCCGATGCCTACATTCATCGGCATCGTTACGCCGATGCCGAGCGGCTGCTCAAGCGATCGATCGCGGTGACAGAGAAGGCGTTCGGACCCGACCATCCCGATATCGCGCAGGCGCAGAACAATTTGGCCGCGCTTTACGCGCGCCAAGGACGTAACGCCGATGCCGAACGGTTTTTCAAGCTATCGGTGGCGACCTTCGAGAAGACGCTCGGTCCGAACCATCCGGATCTTGCGGATGTTCTGGAGAACCTGGCCGATCTCTACAAGCATCAGGGTCGTTACGCCGATGCCCAGCAACTCTTTAAGCGCTCGATGGCCATTCGAGGGAAAGCAGGGTCGGGACCGATCTGAATGATTTGGACGTAGCGACACCGGGCTGCACCACCCCTCGATAACCCGCTGTAGCCTTTAAGGGAAAACAGCTTTCCGCGAAACGGGATATGTGACCCGGCGCACAATCCGCGCCGTAACTTTGTGACAGAAGCTATCCGTGAACCCCAGGAACGAAAACTGACACCAAACACGATGGCGGGGGGAAGCGCGCCGCCGTCGTTCACTGCGTTTCGATCCCAACTCCCTGAATTAGGGTTGTCGTCCCATCGGCCGTCGACCATAATCTCCCGGTCCCAGCAACGAATGCCCGAAACATGAGTGAGCCAGAAGGACAGCATGAGGTTTCCCCGGGCACGCCCAGCGTGCCCGATCGGCCTCCAGGTCAGGAACCCCCTCGTGGCAAGAAGCCTGGCTCCTCTCGCGGCACCTGGATTGGAATTGCCGGCGGGCTCGCGATCGCTGGAATAGCCGCCATCGTGGTATTGCCCGGCGTCGTCGGCGACAAACCGCCTGTTGTTGGCGAGGAATCCACTCTGGAAGTGCTTGTCCCAGCCGACATCAATGCAGCCCTTCCTACCCTCGATCCCGGCACCTCGAAAGCAGCGGTGGATGACGCGAAGAACTGCAAGGCGCCGCTGGCATGGGTGACGTTGACGCAACGGAATGGCCATGGCGGCATGGTGCGCGTCCGTTCGGGATCATATGTGTCGCCCCCGATCAAGCTCACGCCCACGCCTCAACGCGTCGCGGTTCCCTATCCTGCGCCTTATCCCACGGGCCGCGGAGTGCTGACACTGGTCGGCGAGGCGGACCAGGTGGGGTTCTTCCTGACGCCCGGAGGCATTCACGACGTGAACGGCACCTATTCCGTCAACGTGCATTGGCAGGTTCGCAACCCTTGCCCATCATGAATGCGCAAATGGGCGAACGCGACGCCGTGATCGGGAATTGCCGGCAATGAAAACCTTCTTCCGCAACCACCCGATGGTCGCCATGTGCATTGCCATGCTCGTGGCCGCGATCGCCACCCAGTGGATCCTCAATCCGAAATCCGGTCCCTTCAGCGCATTGACATGGGCGAACTCGCTCACGATCGGTGCCGTGCTTCTGATCATGATGGCCGGGGTGGCGATGACCTACGTGGCGATGCGGCTCGCCAGCGACCCCACCGGATTCGGATTGGTCCCTGACGGCGAGGGCTATACGGTAGGGCGTCGGCTGAGCGTGGATTCTTCGGTCGGGTCTGTTCGCAGCGCCGACGAGGTGCTTAACGAACTCGACGAGATGATAGGGCTCGGCTCCGTCAAGGGCGAGGTCAACAAGCTGCTGGCCGGCATCGAAGTCGAGCGCAAGCGTCGTGAACAGGGCTTGCCCGTGGCGAAGGTGGGCCGGCACATGGTGTTCACCGGGCCGCCCGGCGTCGGCAAGACCGAGATCGCGCGCGCGCTGGGGGAGATTTATCGCTCGCTCAAGGTGCTGCGCAAAGGACATGTGGTCGAGGTGCAGCGCGCCGATCTGGTGGCAGGTTATATCGGGCAGACGGCCATCAAGACGCTGGACAAGTGCAAGGAGGCACTCGACGGCATCCTCTTCGTCGACGAAGCCTACTCGCTCGCGGGCGAAGGCAAGGATTTCGGCCACGAGGCAATCGCGACGTTGATCAAGTTCATGGAGGACAACCGCGACCGCGTCATGGTGATCGCCGCCGGATACCCCAATGAAATGCGGCGTTTCATCGCCACGAATCCGGGCCTGGCGAGCCGCTTCAACAGGACCATCGAATTCCCGGCCTATGAGCCGAAAGAGCTGGCTGCGATCTTACGATTGATGGCCAAGCGACAACGCGCGGAGTTGCCCGACGTACTCGAGCAAAGCCTGGTCCCCTGGATCGAAACCCAGTGGAGAAGCGAGGGCTGGGGCAACGCGCGCGAGATGCGCAACCTTCTTGATAAGGCGAGCGAAGCCCAGTCCATGCGCGTGGCCGCCGACCCGACCGCCGACATATCCAAGATCGAGATGGTCGACTTCGAAAGCATAGGCGTGCCTTTGGTGCGAACGCACGTCCCGCCGCCGGCGCCGCCGCCCGTGCCACCTCCGGCTCCGATCATCGCTCAACCTGCGTTTGCGCCTTCTCCTTCGCCCGATCATTTGGCTCCGCGTGCCGGGCGCAGGCTGAAGGTCGAGGCCGCCGTCCCCCTTGAACGCACGCTCGATCAGGCGCTGGACCACCTCGAAGGGATGGTCGGGCTGGAGCCGGTCAAGGAGGAAGTGAACAGGCTGATGTCGGCGCTTGAAGTCGAGCGCTTGCGCCGCGAGCAGGGCCTCGTCATCGCGCCCATCAGCCGGCACATGGTATTTACCGGCCCGCCCGGCGTGGGCAAGACCGAGGTCGCGCGCGCGCTCGGCGAGATCTATCGCTCGCTCAGCGTGCTGCGCAAAGGTCATCTGGTCGAGACTGATCGCTCGGGTCTCGTCGCGGGCTATATCGGCCAGACCGCTCCCAAGACGCTCGACAAATGCAAGGAAGCGCTCGACGGCATCCTGTTCATCGATGAAGCCTATTCGCTTGCCCGGCCGGGTAACGATTTCGGCCAGGAGGCCATCGATACGCTGCTCAAATTCATGGAGGACAACCGCGACCGCATCATCGTCATCGTCGCGGGTTACGCCAATGAGATGCAGCGCTTCATCAACAGCAATCCCGGCCTCTCCAGCCGCTTCACCAAGACGATCGAGTTTCCGCCCTATGCCGAGAACGAGCTCGCTTCCATCCTTCGGGTGATGGCAAAACGACAAAACTTCGTGTTGCCGGAAGGTCTCGAGTCCAGCCTCGGCCCGTGGATCAAGGTGGGCACGAAGAACAAGTCATGGGGTCAGGCGCGCGAGATGCGAACGCTGCTGGAGCGCGCGCGCGAGGCCCAGGCCACGCGCATTGCACACGATCCTTCCGGGGACCTGCGTCAGATCGCCATCGCGGATATCGACGCGGCCATCAAGATATCCGGATATCGCGAGGCCGTACCAGAGAAGATCAGCGATACAATCGTCAGGATTCCCGCACTCCGTCGCTCGGTGACTCCATTGTCGGAGGGGACATCCGCGCTGCAGGCGGCCGTTGTGACGATAAAGCTGGATAATGGCCACGGCAGCGGCTTTTTCATTTCCAGGGATGGATATCTTTTGACCAACCAGCACGTGGTAACCGACAACAAATTTGTAACAATCAAACTAGCGACTGGCCGTCAGATGCCTGGCGAGGTGTTGCGGTCGCACAAGGCACGAGACGTCGCCCTGGTCAAGGTGAACGAATCTTTGATGGAGGCCCTGCCGCTGCAGCTCGAACTGCCTGATGTTGCCGCGGAGGTCTATGCAGTCGGCACGCCGTTCAGTGAAACGCTGTCGACGACCATCAGCAAGGGCATCGTCAGCGCCTATCGCACGCAAGACGATCTCAAAGTTATGCAGAGCGACGTCGCCATCCATGGCGGCAACAGCGGAGGACCAATGGTGGATCGATTCGGCAACGTCGTTGCCATCAGTGTTCGCGGAATTACCGACTCGGCTGCGAAGTTGGGCACAAGCCTCAATTTCTTTATTCCTATCGCCGATGCGCTCAAGTTCGTCGCGGTTGAGCTGGACAAGCAGGACGTGGCATCGCCGTAAACGAAGCAATGGTCTTGGGATGGAACTGGAACGGACAAATCAGATGACAGCGATGGGCCGGGCAGCGGCCTTGCACATCGCCTTCTGGCAGTACGATCCCTTGTACCGTCGCGCGTGGTTCGTCTGGCCGCAGGCGATAGCAATCCTTCTCGCGAGTTGGCTTCTTGTGGGTCTTCCTCAAGCAGCAGCTCCGGTGGGCAATTGGGCAAAGCCTGCCGATTGCACCAACGCGTCGACCCCGGGCTGCGCAGCAACCCGGCGCGCCGTGTATTTCTGGGACGACGAAGTCGGCAGACCCACGATTGCCAATCAGACCACGGTCATCGTCGACCGGTCGGCCTTTCGAAAATCTGCCGCAGACGACCAGCCGAAACTTAGCGCGGCGCTCGGCGCCTATTATCGCTACGATTGGGCGAAGGCGATCGATATCCTGAAATCGGCGACCGCAAGCGACCCGAACGTTCAGTTCGTCACGGCGCTCGCCTTGCTGGTACCAAATTCGACCGACCAGGCGCGCAACGCGGAAGCGTTGCTGCGCGAGGCGTCTGGCGGGGGAAATCGTCAGGCTGGCAGCGTGCTCGGGCGCATCCTCCTTTCGGGCACGGCCGGCTTGCCGAAGGATGAGACGGCGGGACGGAAGTTGATCGATAACGCGGTGGCGGCCGGCGAGCCGTACGCGATGCGGCTGGCTGCCGCCGGATACGTCAGCGGCGAACTCGGCGGCACGTACGATACTGTCAAGGCCGTCGATCTCTTGCGCAGGGCGGCGGATAGCGGCGAACTCATCGCCATGGCGCAACTTGCCTACTGCATCGATACCGGGCGAGGCGGGCTTACCCGCGACGCCGCAAAGACGACCGACTATTTGCGACGCGCGGCGGATGCAGGGTTTGAGGGCGCACAGTTCACGCTCGCGCGATGGTTCAGGGACCGATATGGCGATCGAGAAAGCCAGGATTTGTCGGAATCGATCAAGTGGTTCGAGCGGTCGCATCACCAGGGGCACTCGCTCTTTGCTGTCGCGGAGCTCGCGTATGTCCACAGATACGCGCGGGAGGCGCCGTGGTTCGACACCAAGCGCTCCTTTGAATTACTCCAGCTTTGCGCGCCTTACAGAAATGCCTATTGCCATTATTGGCTTGCGCGCGCCTACCACGACGGGGCCGGAACCGCGCGAGACTACACCCAAGCCTACGCTCACTACACGGTTGCGAAAGAGCTCGGGTGGAAAGATGCAGCCAACAACCTTCAGAAACTCGAGGATTTCCTCCAGTCTGACATCAAGAGCAGCGCGGCGGAGCTCGCCAAGAGCACTTTGGCGGGCCTCAAACCGGTACCACGCGTGATCCGGATACAAACGGCAGAGACTGAGACTGCAGGCCCATCTCCGTGGCCAGCCCCCACCCCGCGACCGGCATCACCTTGATCCGCCAAGACCCAGCGCGTCGGCGATTAGACAGACGTTGATCTTCCGCTTCGTCGCCACTGATCCGAATTTATCGGCATTCGCTCAGTTCAAGTTGCGGGACGGCGTCCACTTGGCACGAACTGGACGAAAACACCCTTTATCCGGGCTTCCGGAGTTAAATCGCCCACGGGCCTCTGCTCCAGCGATGGAGTATTCGCATCGGCACTGGATACACGACCGGTAATCAAGTCCTTTGCGATAAAGCGCTCAGCCGGGATTGCGACGCCCAGCCAGGACTTGGGGCTGATGGTAAATTCGCGGTGGCCTTCATCCGGACCGAGAAAAATATGGCTAAGAAATAGCAAACCAGCCAGCGCCGGCACCGCAATGACAGTCTCTTTCGCAATGGACATTTTTTTGCGCTCCCAACAGCAAATGCATGATGGGGCGCGCGCCATCAACACCGGCCTAAGCAGGCAGGGCGATATGCCGGTGCGGTTACTCGCCAGTTAGCGGTTGGAGGAAATTTTGGATAATCAGTTAAAGCCTGGATTCAAGGACCATCCCGAAGTCGCGCTCAATTTCCCGGAAGATCGTGAATCTCGGAAAAGTATAGATCCTTCCAGCTCTCCGGGCTCGCCTTGATCGAACCAACCTGATGCATGAACCTTGCGAAGGTCATGTTAGCCTGCGGTGTCTGTGTCCAGGTTACATCCTTGCCGCCGACGATTCCTGCGACCAGATCGGGATTGAGCTTGGAGTTGTTGTCTTTGATCCAGCTTTCCGCGGCGCCCTTCGGATCCGCGGCAATCATACCAGTGGCTTCCTTCACAGCGTCAAGGAAAGCGCCGTAGAGCTCCGGATTTTCCTTGTGGAAGCGTGAGGTCGTCCAGGCTACCGAAAAGGTATGTGGGCCGATGACCTCAAAAGAGGACAGCACGGTGTGGATACTTCCCTGCTGAAGCTGCTGGGATTGGAACGGCGGCACGCTGAAGACCGCGGTGATACTCCCCGCTCCGCTCATCAGCGCAATGGTGGAATCGGGCGGCGGCATCGAAACCGTTAGCGGATCGAGCTTGGCGAAATTCTTCTCGCCGAAGGCTTTGGCTGCCGCCATTTGCAGCACGACGGCCTGGACCGACACCTTGACGGAGGGCAGCGCAATGCGGTCCCTGTCGCCGAAGTCGGCGATCGTCTTGACCGCCTCGCGGCTGGTGTTGAGCAGGAACGGCTGCGTGCTCAACGTGCAGATGCCCTTGACTTCGAAGGCGGTACCCCTGGTCTTGTCCCACAGCGTGATCAAACCCGGCACGCCACCTGCGACAACATCGGCTGAATTGGAGAGTAACGCTTCGTTCATGGTTGATGGACCATTGAAGCGCATCCAACTCACCTTGGCATCGTTGAGGCCGCGTTGTCGCGCATGTTTTTCGATCAAATGATCTCGCTTCATGATGTTGAACTGCAAATAGCCGAGCGAGAACTGCTCGGCGATACGGATTTCAGACGCTTGCGACGTCGAAAACGACGCCTGCGCAATGAACGTCAACAACAGCAACGTCAGACCTGCCCCAGTCCTCATGTTTCCTCTCATTGCCGCAGGAGATCACACCGTTTGGCGCGCCTCCGCAAATCTACGGCTGTTGCCGAATTCACCGGCTGGGAACAAGTTGCCGGGAAGCCACAGACTTCAGCGTAATCGTATCATCTACGTCATCGACGTAGAAGCACCCCGGTTGGCGGCCTATTGGTGAATGGACAACCAAGAGATCGCAGACCTCAGAAAATGGATTCACTGCAATATGAATTTTGAACATCGAAGCCTCGAAAGCGCGGATCGGCGGCATGAGGTCCAAATCGATCTCGCGGTTGAAAGCGATGGGAGCCAGGTCCAGCCGCCTGCGAACTCTCTTGGGTTTAAGAAGAACGAATTTATCGTGTACCCAGCCCACGGCGTCGGCCAAATAACGGCGATCGAGGTTCAGACAATTGCGGGGACCAGCCTGGAGTTTTTCGTCGTCTATTTCGCGAAAAGCAAGATGAAGGCGCGCGTTCCGACACAAAAGGCGGCCAGCAACGGTGTCCGTAAGCTGTCCGCTCCCGCCGCTATCGAGCACGTGCGACGGATCTTGGGCCAGCCGGCCCGAAAGGCACGGGGCAATTGGGCTCAATTGGTGAAAGAATACGAAGCCAAGATCAAATCAGGCGAGATCACTGCATTGGCGGAGGTGGTCCGCGATCTGCATCGACGCGACACCACGTCTGAGCAAAGCTATAGCGAGCGGCAGCTTTACGCGGCCGCGCTCGATCGGTTGTCGGCGGAAGTAGCTCTGGTGGAATGTATCACGGGAGAAGAAGCTGCGTCGGGGCTTGAGAGCCTGTTGAAGAGCGGAGCCGGCAAAGCAGCCTAAGCCGCTACTCCAGCTTCACTCCAACGGCCTTGATGATTGGGCCGAAGCGTTCGATATCCGACGCGATCAGCCGCCGCAGCGGCTCGGCTCCGATCTGGTCGGGTTGCGGCACATCCGCCGCGAGTTCGGCAAAGCGGCGCCGCAGGTCCGGATCGGCGAGCGCGGTCTTGAGCGAGGACTCAAGGCGTTCGAGGACTGCCTTCGGGGTAGCGGCCGGTGCGGCGATCGCGTTCCAGACCGTCAGGTCGAAAGCGGGTACGCCGGCCTCGGCGAAGGTCGGCACATCAGGAATTTGGGCGAGTCGGCCCGAGCTTGAGGTCGCAATCGCCGTGACGCTGCCGCCGGTATGCATCGGAATCATGGTGACGGTCTGGTCGATCACCGCGTCGATCGTGCCGGCGATGAGATCGTTGATCGCGGGCCCCGAGCCACGGTAGGGGATGTCGTGGGCCTGCGTACCCGTCACATGTAGGAAGGTGATGGCGGCAAGATGGGTGGTCGTGCCCGGGCCCGCATGCCCGAAATTGAGGGCACCCGGCTTGGCCTTGAGCGCTGCGATCAAGCCGGCGAGGTCGCGTATGCCGCTCTTTTTGCTCACGGACAGAACCATGGGCACGATCGCGACCAGACCGACGGGCGCGAGATCCTGGCGCGGATCAAAGCCGAGGTTTGGGAAAAGCCAGAAGTTCGCGGCCAGCGAGCCCATATTGCCGAAGATCAGCGTGTAGCCGTCGGCATCCGAGCGGACCACGCGGCGGGTCCCGACCGTTGCGCCGCCGCCGGTGATGTTCTCGACGACGACAGACTGTCCGAGGTCTTCGCCCATGCGCCTTGCGACGATCCGCGCCAGCACGTCCGTGGTGCCCCCGGCTGCGGCCGCGACGACGAGTGTGACCGACCGGTTCGGGAAGCTCTCGGCCGCAGCAGAGTGCGCGGACAAAACAACGGCCGCGGTTGCGGCGATTACCGACCTCATCATCGTCTCCCCCGTGCGGCGTTTGATTCCGAAGTTCGCATCAGAGGTTGCTGCGATTGCTTGCGAACTTCGAAGCTCTAGTGGTGCCTGACGGCATCAGTCCACCATACCGCCAAATGCGCAACCCCATAGGCCATTGAATGCCAATTGAGGCTGGCTTTCGGCGCTATGTCCGCGTCGGGTCAAAAACGGAAGCTTCCTGCTTCGCTGCTCCAGCTCTGCCGGCCGCAAGCGGAAAATCAGATCAAGCGTTTCGTTCGGAAACCGACGCCCAGTAGTTTGGGTTTTTGGGCATTTGGATGCGCACCCATCGATAGGGCGTGCGAGACCACGGCATGATTCGGTCGGTTAGATTGTCGAGCACCAAATCGCCGACGGTGGTACGGATGACAGTAACAAGGTGATGCTCGCCCGATACGGTCACAACCTCGCTCAACAAAACGGTGCGAGCGGGCCAACCTCTGGTGATCAATCGGTGCCGTTTTGTTACGGCGTAATCGTTGCAATCGCCGCGAACCGGACCCAGCACCCATTTTTCACCAGCGAGACCTTCTTCATTTCGCTCGGGCTGGATCGATGAATTGACGGTGCGATTGATATTCTCAAGTTCTGACCAGCGCATTTCGTTCAGCTCGATCCGGTCGCCCGTGAACCGCTGCGTTTCGCAGTCACTGGGGTATCGCAAGCAGAACCGCGTAAATGCCATCGGAGCCAAGGTTGGCACGTCAAACCTGATGAATTGAATGCCTTGTTGCAGCCCATTGGGGGCGCTCGCGAGACCGTCGGTCGTGCCATTCCGGAGGTCGCTCCGCAGCAGCGGTTGCGCGTCCAAGAAACGAGATTCAAAACTGACGATTTGAATGTCTTGCCGCATCCCATCGGGAGCGCTCGCGAGACCGGCGGTCGCGCCATTCCGGAGGTCGCTCCGCAGCAGCGGTTGCGCGCCCAAGAAACGGGATTCAAAACTGACGAGTTGAATGTCTTGCCACAGCCCATCGGGAACGTTCGCGAGACCGGCGGTCATGCCATTGCGGAGGTCGCTCCGCAGCAGCTGTTGCGCACGGGATTGCGCATAGTCGTGGTCGCTAACCTTGAGAGCGGTAGAGAAAGCAGCCAGGGGAGAAAGGCACATCAGGGGCACGGCCGCACACATGATTGCGACGCCCGTGACGATGAGGGGAAAAATCACCAGGACTTTGAAGCTTCGTCCAAGAGCGAAAGAAATTCGTAACCGGACCATTCGAAATATCCCACGCTACGAATTCTCGTCCCAGGATTTTAAGAATTGTTTAAATTTCGGCTTTTCCAGCTCATTTTGCCCCGCGCAAGCGCGCCGTCGCCAGTGAACCTTTGCGGCGCGGCCCGCGACAAATGACCGCTATCGTCGCGAACGGCAGCGCGTGCCGCATTGAATCGCGCGACGCTGATTGAGGTTGTCGATGCCGATCGTCAGAATCCTCCTGATCCTTCTCGCGCTCGCTTCGCCGGCGCTCGCGCAGGACAGCGCGCGCGATACGGCCGCCGCGCGCGAGGCCGCGCAGGCCTTCCGGGTCTACGTCGAAGGGGTGACGAAAAAGGGCGGGCGGCCCGACCTGACCCGGCCGGAGGTCGCAGCACAGCTCGGTCGAGTCTTCGACCTTGACGCCTTGAACGCGCTGCCGCCCGCGCAGGCGAGCGATCTTGACTGGCTGATCGACTGGATCGGGGCCGCAAATGCGACCGTCAAATTGTTCACCCGCTACGGCTCGAAGCCGGGGCCGCAGCCCGATTTGGCGGCGCTCGAGCGCAACATGGCCGAGTACGAGGACCAGTACGCGGCGGCGATGAACTTCATGATCCGCGCCCAGGCGCGCGAGGCGGTTTCGATCAAGTTGTTCTGGGCGGACCTCGCGCCGGAGCAGCGCACGCGCGTGCGCGAGGACGGGTTGGCGGGCGCCCGCAACTCCACCGCCGAGTTTATCCTGAGCGCCGCCTGCTCGGCGATCATGGGCGGCGGCAAGCCCGACAACGCCCGTCTGGTGGC
This sequence comes from uncultured Alphaproteobacteria bacterium, assembly GCA_963788885.1. GTDB lineage: Bacteria > Pseudomonadota > Alphaproteobacteria > Rhizobiales > Xanthobacteraceae > Bradyrhizobium. The sequence goes on from CAWBIR010000010.1 coordinate 312,068, forward strand.
GGCCGCCATCCGCGACACGCGCGAGACCTGGGCGAGCTATTTCCTGCCGCAGCATCGAGCCCACATCCTCGAACAGCTCGCCGAATATACCAAGCGGGTGCCGGATGAGACGGCGCGAGGCGATCTCACCGCCTTCGCAGCCGCGCTTCAAGCGGTGAATTGATCTGACGTCTCTTGCGGCCTGCGACAGCAACGTCGATCGAAAAATCAGGCCACGGTCTTCTCAGATCACGAAGAAGCCGTGCGTGCCGTCGCGCCTGAGCTGCTCGACCAGACCGTATTCCCAGTCGAGATAGGCCTGCATCGCATCGCGCGACGCTTCGGTGCCCTCATAGGGACGCCGATAGCGATGCTGCGGATCGGGCTTCGGCACAACTTTCGGCGGTCCGACTTCAAGCGCGCCATCGTAGCCACCTTCGAGCACATAGACTTCCCACCCCATCTGCGCGAGCCAGGACGCCGTCATGTCAGCGCGAACGCCCTTGTCGTCGCTCAGCAGAATGCGCGCGCCGCGCACCGGCGCCGCCATGTCGATCTCCTGCACGAGCTGGCCGCCTGGATAATGGCGAAAGCCGCTTATATGCCCGGCCGCATACTCTTCCACGGTGCGAACATCGAAACGATACAGCGTGCGCGTGGCCTCTGCTTCCAGCGCTGCCGCCTCGCGCGGAGCCAAATGCTTGACGCCGGCGCGATAGGCGACTTCCCGGGCTTTTTCCATCGCGCCTTCGAACGAACCGACCCCGCCATGCCGGCCGGCGCCGTGCTCGAGCGTTTGATTCGCGAGCGTCCAGCCGATGGTGCCGTTACGAAGCGCGACCACCTTGTTGGCGACGCCGGCATTGATCAGCGATTGGGTGCCGATGATCGACCGGGTGCGGCCGGCGCAGTTGACGACGATGGTGGTGTCGGCATCGGGCGCGACGTGGCCGGCACGAAGCACCAGCTCCGCGCCGGGCACGCTGACCGAACCCGGGATATTCATGGTCGCGTATTCGTCGGGCCGCCGAACGTCGAGGATCCTGATATCCGCGCGGTCGGCGATCAGCGCCGCGACTTCCTCCGCCGATAAAGATGGCGTGTGGCGACGGGACTCGACCAGTTCGCCGAACGCTTTCGCGTAGGAATTGACGTCGATGAAAATCTCGAAGCCGGCTTTTCGCCAGCCTTCCAGCCCCCCTTCAAGCTGGCGGACGTCGCCATAGCCGAGCGCGGCGAAGCGATCCGCAGCCTCCGCAACGAGGCCTTCACCGGCATCGTAGAGGACGATCGGCACGTCCTTGCGCGGCAATCTCGCCTCCGCTTCAAGCCCGATACGTCCCGCCGCCATGTTCGCCGCGAACAAGGGATGGCCGGTGGCATAGGCGGCCTCATGGCGCAGATCGAGCAGCGCGATTTCCTCGCGCAGCAACAGCATTTGGCGGATTTGCGATGGGGTGACGGAGGGGATCATCAAGGCGATGTAGCTGGAGGAACAGAGGTTTAGCCTTGCACGGCCGCGTCGGACATTTCAACAGGAAGCCGCCGCGGCGGGGATAGCATATTCACCCCCGCCGACCCGGAACTTCTCTATAAGTCACGCGTTTAATTGAGTTAAATCGACGCCTTTCCAGGAAAAAAAGCAGGGGATTTGCGTGGAGCGTACGAATCGGTTCGAGGCCTCGAAATCAAGCGAAGGCCGCTTCCGTATGCTGATCGACGCGATCACCGATTACGCCATTTACATGCTCGATCCCGACGGGACCGTCACGACCTGGAATCCCGGAGCCAGGCGTTTCAAGGGTTACGACGAATCCGAAATCATCGGCGAGAATTTCTCGCGCTTTTATACCGTCGAGGACCGCAAGGCGGGGCTTCCCCGGCGGGCCCTCGAAACCGCCGCCCGCGAGGGAAGGTTCGAAAACGAAGGCTGGCGCGTCCGCAAGGACGGCAGCCAGTTCTGGGCCTATGTCATCATCGATCCGATCCGCGATAGCTCCGGCAGACTGATCGGGTTCGCCAAGGTCACGCGCGACCTGACGGAGCGGCGGAATGCCGAAACCACCTTGCGCGAAAGCGAGGAACAATTTCGGCTTCTGGTGCAGGGCGTCACCGACTACGCCATCTACATGCTGAACCCGAAGGGGTATGTGTCGAGCTGGAATTCCGGCGCAGAGCGGATCAAGGGCTATGCGCCCGAGGAAATCATCGGCCAGCATTTCTCCCGCTTCTATACCGAGGACGATCAACGAGCCGGTTTGCCGCGCGCCGCGCTTGAGACTGCGGCGCGGGAGGGACGGTTTGAGAAAGAGAGTTGGCGCGTCCGCAAGGACGGCACGCAATTCTTTGCCCACGTCATCATCGATGCGATTTACAACACCGACGGATCGCTGCTCGGCTTCGCCAAAATCACCCGCGACATCACCGAACGAATGAATGCGGCGCGCGCGCTGGAGAAAACCCGGGAAGAACTGCTGCAATCGCAGAAAATGGAAGCGATCGGGCATCTGACCGGCGGCGTCGCTCACGATTTCAACAATCTGCTGATGGCAATCCAGGGAAGCCTCGAGCTGTTGCAAAGAAGATTGCCCGGCGATCCGAAAGTCGGGCGACTGATCGACAACGCGCTTCAGGGAGCGCGACGTGGCTCCGCGCTGACCCAGCGCATGCTGGCTTTTGCGCGTCGTCAGGAACTCAAGCTGATGCCGCTCGACGTGCGCGACGTGGTCCAGCAGATGGCGAACCTCTTGCAAAGCTCGCTCGGCCCATCGATCCGGGTTGAAACGAATTTCCCGTCTGAGCTTCCGAAAGTGATTGCCGACGCCAACCAGCTCGAACTCGCGCTGCTCAATCTGGCGATCAACGGGCGCGACGCCATGCCGAACGGAGGCACCATTACGATCCGTGCAACCAGGAGAGCCGATGTGCCGGGCCTGAAGGCGGGAAATTATCTCTGCGTAAGCGTGACGGACACCGGCGTCGGCATGGACGAAGACACGCTACAGCGCGCGATGGAGCCATTCTTCACGACAAAAGGCGTCGGCAAGGGTACAGGCCTTGGACTGCCAATGGTTCATGGCATGGCCCAGCAATCCGGGGGGACCTTGCTGTTGAAGAGCAAGCCGGGTCGGGGAGCATCGGCCGAGCTCTATCTCCCGGTCGCGCAGGGCGACCAGTCTTCCGCGACGGAAGACATATCGGCCTACCCATTACATACTGACAAGAAGCTTGCGATCCTCACCGTGGACGACGATCCGCTGGTTGCTCTCAACACCTCCGCGCTGCTCGAGGAGCTCGGTCATACCGTGTACAGCGCGCCGTCCGCCCTGCACGCGCTCGATATCCTGCAGCGGGAAAAGAAAATCGATTTGACGATCACCGACCAATTGATGCCAGGCATGACCGGCTCCGAACTTGCCAGCCGCATCCGTGCGGAGAACGCGCACATGCCGATCATTCTGGCGACCGGTTATGCCGAACTGGCGCCGGGAGAAGGCCAGGGATTGCCGCGGCTCGCCAAGCCGTTCAGCCAACGCGAATTGGCCGAAGCCATCGCCCGCGCCGTGGGCGCTTGAGATTCTACTTATCTGCCTTATTCAGTAGCGCCCCTTCAAAGCGTCGACATCGCCGTTTGACCGCGCTAGTGGAGTGGATTTGACATAACATTTGCAAAAGTGACAGCCACACCGGGCTGCAAATGTTAGAATCGGACCACTAGTGACGCGCTAAGGTCTACCGCAAAGAGGGAGAAGATTATGGAGGACATCGCGGCTCAAGGTGCGGCCGAATGGCTTTTGGCCGAACATCGGGCCGGGCGTCGCTTCACGACGCTTGCCCCGCCGGCGGCGCCCGCCGCCATCACCGACGCCTATGATATCCAGGACAGATATGTAGCGCTGCTACGGCGCGAAAACGGCGAACCGGCCGGTTACAAGGTCGGGCTGACGTCGGCGACGATGCAGGCCTTTTGCCGAATAGATCATCCGATTGCGGGCGTCGTACTTGCCTCGCGCGTGCACCGCTCGGGCGCCAATGTGCAGCGTTCGGATTTCGGCCGGCTTGGTCTTGAATTCGAAATCGCGGTCCGCATCAAGTCCGACATCCCTGCAACCGACAAGGCTTTCACGGCCGAAGCGATCGCACCTCACATCGACGGTGTTTGCGCAGCGATCGAACTGGTCGACGACCGGGCAGCCGACTATGCGAGCCTCGATGTACGCTCGCTGGTCGCGGATAACTCCTGGAACGGCGGCATCGTGCTTTCAGAACTCAGGTCACCCTGGCCTGATCTTGCGCCTCTGCTAGGCCGCGCCACCAAGGACGGCGATCCCTTCGGCGAAGGCTATGGCCGGGACATCCTAGGGCACCCCTTCAATTCGGTGGCCTGGCTCGCCACCCATTTGGCTGCACGTGGCGCAGAGCTGAAGGCGGGCCAGATTGTGATGACCGGAAGCGTCATGAAAACCGTCTTTCCCGAACACGACGCCCACTATCGCTTTGACCTCGCGGAATTGGGCGCCGTCGAGGTGTACGTTTCCGTGTAAGCTTCAGCATCCGAGCACGGACGCTCTCGGGCTGCCTTCGGCCCGTCAAAGTTACCAGCCTAAAATCATCGGGAGGGACGCTGGCCGATAAGGACAGAAGCGTTCAATCCGTGATAATTCGAATCAGGCTGGTGTCCCAATTCCGAAGTTCGTAGCATCGCCACACAAGTCCCCATCACACGCAGGCTAACGATATCGTGAGCGTCCCCGGAACCCGCCCGTCAGCGATCGCGCGCATCCGGGCTCTGTTAAGTCAGCCTGCCCACCATTATCGCCCCGCAACCACGGTTTTTCTCGACCTCAACGTCGATCGCGTTGCCGACGAATTGGGGCTGGCCGCACTCGGCGGCGAGCGTGGTGCAGAAGGCCGTCCGACGTCGGACGCGCAGACGATGGACGATGTCGAGCACAAGATCGTCGAGCGTATCGAGTCGCACAAGCAGGACGCCAACGTCATCTATCTCGAGCAGCTTCACACCTATGACGAGCGGATGAACGCGCTGTCCTTCGAGGAGCGCTTTGCCACCATCCAGCAGGCCGCGCCGGAAGCGGTTGGCGACTTTCGCGCCGAAGCCACCGTCGGCCGCGACGAGCTCTTCGTGCTGCGCCGACGCCTCAACGAGTCCGAAATCGAGCGCGAGCAGTTTCGCAAATTCCATCGCATCGAACGCCCGGCGCGGCTGGCAAGCCCCGGCAAGATCATTCTGAAGGTGGGCATCCTTGCGGTCCTGTTCATCATCGAGGTCGTGATCAACGGCAGCTTTCTCGCCAAGGCCAATCTCGGCGGCCTGCTTGGCGGCGCGGTACAAGCGGTGACGTTTGCGGCGCTCAACATCATCGCGAGCTTCTTCTGGGGCATGGTGCTGATCCGGCTCGTCAACCGGCGCAATTATCTTCTAAAGCTGGTTGGCGTATTGTCGGCTCTCGCCTATCTCGCCTTCGCGATCGCGCTCAACCTGACGCTATCTCACTTGCGCGAAATTCCGCCCGCGGTCTCCTTGAGCGACAATGTCGGGCAGGAGGTGCTGCATCGTCTGCTGACGGCGCCCTATGCGCTGACCGACATCAATTCGTGGCTTCTGTTCGCGCTCGGCTTCGTATTCTCGCTGATTGCCATGGCGGACGGGCTGATGTTTTTCGACCCCTATATGGGCTATGCCGGCCTCGATCGGCGTTGGATCGAGGCTACCCGTCAGTTCGCCGATGCGCGCAGCGAACTGATCGAGCGGCTTCGCGATATCCGCGAGGATGCCACCGAGGCCATGAACGAGGCCGCCCGCGACCTTTCGGTCCGGCGCAGCGAATACGATTCGCTGCTGCAGGGCCGCGCGCGGCTCGCCCAGCGCTTCGACCAGCATCAGAACCAGATCGAGCAAACCGGCCGTGCCTTGCTTGAAATCTACCGCGAAGCCGATCGCAAGGCGCGAGCGACGCCCGCTCCCGGCTATTTCGCCAGACCCTACGCCATGGAACGGATCAGCTATGCGGGCGGCGAGCCGAGTGCGAGCGCGCGCGAAAATTTGCGAACCATGATCGCCGAAACGCAGGAACTGCTGAGCCTGCAGATCAAGGCGATTCACGAGGCGTTCGACCAGGCGGTGCGCACCTATCGCGAGATCGACGAATTGCTGCCGGAGAAGAAGAGTGGCTAGTGCGGCGAATTTGAAGTTCCTATCGTTTCGCCGCGAGTTCGTCATAGGAACTTCAAATTCGAAAGCCGCACTAGCATCAATAAATTTGCTAGAGCTCCTTTGATTCCGAAGTTCGCATTAGAGGTTGCTGCGATGTCATACGAACTTCGGAATCGGAGCTCTAGACGCCGGCCGAGGCAGCGCAGTTCATCCGCACTCGGCTGGTCGGGGCTTGCGGGCGTCCTGTTGCTGCTGCTGGCGATCAGTTCCGGTGGCGCGCTCGCCTATTTCTATTTCGCAAGCCCCGAACGGCCGGTCCTCGATGCGCGGACGCTCTGCCCCGTCGACGGTCCGAAAGGAATTACGGTGGTCCTGGTCGACACCTCCGATGATTTGCCGGACACGACGCGGCGCGAGGTGTTGGGTCAGCTCGATGACATGATCACGACGCTGCCGCCCTTCTACAAGCTCGACATCCGCGTACTCGATATCGCGGGCGTGCGAAGCCGCTCGCTGTTTTCGAAATGCAATCCCGGCGACGGCGCCGGCTTGAGCGAATGGACCGATAATCCCCGGATTGCGCGGCTGCGCTGGATCGAGGATTTTCGCAAACCGGCCGCGGAAGCGGTGAAAACCAGCATCGGTTCCGCGAAGGCAACCAGTTCGCCGATCATGGCGGCCATCCAGGACATCGCAATCGGAGAATTTTCCAGCGCCGCAAGCGAGACCGCGCGAAAAACGCTCTATGTTATTTCCGACCTGATCGAGTACACCAGGGACTATAGCCAATATCCGCGCGCCGGCGACCTGTCGTTCCAGCGCTACAAGCAATCGCCGGCGTACCTGAAGTTTCGCACCGACCTGCACGGCGCGACCGTCATTCTCCGCTACGTAACCCGGCAGACCGGCAGCCAGCAAATCGTGGACAGCACCAAGCACATGGAGTTCTGGAAGGCCTGGATCGAGGACAACAGAGGCTCATTCGGCGGCGTCAAACGGCTGCAGGGAGCCTAGCATCGTGGCGCCCAACCAATTCGATCTCGACAAGTTGAGGCTCGCTTTGCCGCCCGGCCTCGTGAACGGCTTGCTGTTCTTTGCCGTCGTCGTGTTCGGCAGCGGCTATATCATTTTCTCGAAGCTGCACGATTTCGGCGCGCTCGCGGCGACGTCGGTCCCGGTTCTGATCATGGTCGGCTATGCGGTCTTGCTCGGCGCCCGGCTGTTTCGCCTGCGCGACGACCAATCCGGCGACAATCTCTATTACATGGGGTTCCTGTTCACGCTGACGAGTCTTGCCGTCTCGCTCTATCAATTTTCGGCGGCCGGCTCGGCCGAGCAGATCGTGCAGAATTTCGGCATCGCGATCGCCTCGACGATTGCCGGCATCACCTTGCGAATCATGTTCAACCAGATGCGGCGCGACCCGGTCGAGACCGAAGCGACCTCCCGGCTGGAACTGGCCGAAGCCTCGCGGCGGGTGAAGCGCGAACTCGAAAGCTCCATTCTCGAATTCGGCTATTTCCGCCGCGTGACCCAGCAATCGATCACCGACGTGCTGGACGAGGTGCGCGAAAGCATCGGCAAGGCGCATGAGAAGTTCTCCGGCGAACTGGACAAGCTCGCGACAAGCGCAAGCATGCCGTTCGAGGAATCCTCCAAAATTTCGGGCGCGACGCTGGCGAGCCTCAACAGACGGACGATCGAAGTCCTCGAAATATCCAGGGGACTGGTGCAGGAGGGCGAAGAACTCGCCAAGAACACCACAAGCATCGTCCGCTCGATCGATGCGCTCTTTGCGCGTCTCACGGCGCACCAGACCTCCGAAGAAGCCATCGGCACCCAGTTGATCCCGATGATCGAGCGCCTGACCGAATCGGTCGATGCGCTGAATGACAACGCGCAAACCCAGTCCAGAAGCGCGGAGATGAATTTGCGGCACGCCCAGAACGTCGTCGTCGCCATGAAGGAATTGCTGATCGAGATACAGGCCACCAAACGCGGTATCATCCCGCGCGCCCTGGGCTTCATGGTGCCCCGGTCGGGCGACAATCCGAGAAGGTAGTGCGGCGAATTTGAAGTTCCTATCAGTTTCGCCGCAAGCCCAATATAGGAACTTCAAATTCAAAGCCGCACTGAAAACTGATATTTGCCAGAGCTCCTTTGATTCCGAAGTTCGCATCAGAGGTTGCCGCGACTACTTGCGAACTTCGGAATCGGAGCGCTAGCCGATGGAAGGACAGATACTCGAGCAGCGATCGTCGTACCGGCGCGGCCTGGTGCTCGGGCTCACCATGGCCGAGATCATGGTGCTATTGGTGTTTTGCCTTCTCATCGCAATGGCAGCGTTCTTGAAGCGCGAGGAGACCAGACGCATCGCTGCCGAGCAGGAGCTCAAGGAAGAGAAGGCGCAAAACGAGCACATCCGCGACGTCGTCAATTCGTTGAGCAAGAGCGCGGCGGTGGCCGAGAAGGTCGAAAGCCTTTCGGGCCTGAGCGATCCCCAGGCCATCGACCAGTACTGGCGCGAACTCGTCGACAGCCGAAGCGTCGTCAAGGAAATCGAGAAGAACCTGACCGTGAAGGAGCTCCGCGAGAGCCTCGCCAATATCGCAGCGCTCCGCGCCAACGGTGTCGATGTCGACAAGGCCATTCGCGATGCGGAGATCGTGGGGGCCATCAATCGCGCCATGGCCAAGCCGGGCGGGCCGCCGGTGTCGGCCCAGAACGTGCTCGACGCGCTGGCGCGGGGCATGTCGCCTGGCGGCGGAGGCCATCAATGGCCGCCGATTATCCGGATGAGCGAGGCCGACGGCTATTTCTTCAAATCGGGCAGCGCGGAACTATCGCCGACCTTCCACGACGCGCTGGCCACCAAGACCCCGGTCGAAATTCTCAACTACATCCGCAAATACGATGTCGATATCGTCGAGGTCGTGGGCCACACCGACGAGCGGCCGATCGGTGTGCGGCAATATTCCAACCTCGATCGCGATCTGTTGTCGGTGTTGAAAAACAACGCCGGGGTCGTCAGCCTGGTGCCCGCGGACAATGCCGGATTGGGGCTTGCGCGCGCGGTCGCCGTGGTCAGCGTCCTGCGCCAAAGCCCGCTGCTCGCCGGCTACAAGCTGATCCCGCTGTCGGGCGCGCAGCTCGTGAATACCGACGAGACGCTCGCCATCTCGGGCTCGTCGGGCGATGTTCAGCAGCGGCGGCGAATTGAAATCCGCTTGCGCAAATCCTCAAGCAGCGAAGCTACCGGCAACGTGGTCCCAACGGCAACGGCGATGCCGCCGCGCTAGATTGGCTGCGCTCTAAGCGCGATCAGGAACGACCCGCGCGACGCTGCTGAAGGTCGGCCAGGACCCCGGCGATCTCGCTGGTCGGAACCGGTCTGCTGTAAAGATATCCCTGAACCTCGACGCAGCCCTCGAGATTGAGGCAACGCATCTGCTCTTCCGTCTCGACGCCTTCGGCGGTCGTCGTCATCCCGAAACTGACGCCGAGGCTTGCGATCGCACGAACGATGGCAAGACTGCCTTCGTCGACGAGGAGGTCGCGCACGAACGACTGGTCGATCTTGATCTTGTCGAAGGGAAAGCTGCGCAAATAGCCGATACTGGAATAGCCGGTGCCGAAATCGTCCATCGAGATGCGAGCGCCAAGCTCGCGCAGCTGGTTCAGTATCGCGATATTGCGCTCTGATTTCTCCAGCAGGACCAACTCGGTAATCTCAAGCTCGAGCCGCGACGCCGGGAGGCCTGAGGAAGCGAGCGCGCTTACGACGGTCGAAACCAGGTTTCCTTTCGAGAATTGCAGCGGGGAAAGATTGACGGACACCCGGATTTCTTCCGGCCACTCGGCCGCTTCCGCGCACGCCTGCCGCAAGGCCCATTCGCCAAGCTGAATAATAAGACCCATATCCTCGGCAACCGGAATAAACTCCGACGGCGGGACCGCGCCGCGATCCCTGTGATTCCAGCGCATCAGCGCCTCGAAGGCCGTCACCCGCTTGGTCTGCAGGTTGACCAATGGCTGGTAGTAGAGCTCGAACCCGCCCTGCGCGAGCGAGGTCCGCATGTCCCGCTCAAGCGACCGGCGCGTCTGAACGACCGCATCCATCTGCGGGTCGAAGATGCGATAGGTACCGCGGCCGTCCGACTTGGCGCTGTACATCGCAAGGTCGGCGCTCTTGAGCAGGCTCTCGGTGTTCATTTCGCCGGGTCGCGCAATCGCGATGCCGATGCTGGCGCCGACGGTGACATCGTGACCGTCGATATTGTGCGCTTGAGCGACGATTTCGATGATCCGCTCTGCGAGCGATATTGAAGACGCAGGCTGCGGGCTCGACATCTGGAGGATGGCAAACTCGTCGCCACCGAGCCGGGCGATCCGGTCCGTGGAGGGAAGCAGGTCGCGCAACTTCACCGCGATGGACTTCAACAAGGAATCGCCGACGGAATGTCCAAGCGTATCGTTGACGGCTTTGAAGCCATCGAGGTCCAGGAACAGCACGGCGAGAGGGTGCGGCGTCACCGAGACGTCCTTCAGCGCCTCGTCGAGCTGCTCCTTGAACAGGAGACGATTGCCGAGGCCGGTCAGGGAGTCGTGATAGGCAAGATACTGTGACTTCGCCTGCAACTCCTCGCGATCCGCGATCTCTTCCTTGAGCCTCTGGTTGGCGTCGATCAACCGGTGGGTCCGCTCTTCGACGCGACGCTCGAGGTCTTCGTTGGCCTTGCGCAGTTCTTCATTGGCGAGCGCAACCTGCTGCTCGGCGCGCCGGCGGCTAAGCTGCGTATTGACGCGCGCCAGCGCCACTGCGAAGTCGACCGGCTTGGTGACGTAGTCGTTCGCGCCCTGCTCGAGCGCATCGACGATATTGTCGCTTTCCGATTTGGCGGTGACCATGATGACCGGCAACGCGGATGCAGATTTCCGGCTGCGAATGCGCTTGAGCGTCTCCATTCCGTCGATGCCCGGCATCATGACGTCGAGGAGAACCAGATCGAACGGGCTCTGTTCGATCATGTCGATCGCGATCAGCCCGGATTCCGCCTCAGTGACATCGAAGCCCCGGCGCTCAAAGCGCCGCTTGAGAATTGAGCGGTTGTCGCTGATATCGTCGACGATCAAGAGACGCGGCTGCGCCGCGGGCTCGCCATCCGCTGTCGTGGCCGTTTGACCAGGAGGCGAAAAGGCCTCGCGAGGATTGGTGCTGGAATTGGACATTTCTTATACTGCTGCTGAATGCGCGAAATTTAATACGACGCCGGCGGCGTCTTCCGTATCCCGCTGTTCGGCCATCCAGGCGAGCACACGTATCGTGAAGCTCGAGCCCTGCCCGACTTCGCTCTTGACGGAAATGCCGCCGCCCATCAACGCACACAGCTTCTGACTGAGCGCGAGTCCGAGGCCGGTGCCACCGTATTTGCTGGAGGTGGAGCGGTTGGCCTGACCGAAATTCTGAAACAAGCGTCCGATATCGGACTCGGCGATGCCGATGCCGGTGTCCTGAACCTGGATTTCGATCCAGTCGCCGGCCTGGCGCGTCCGGCGCTGGACCGCGAGCGTGACCGTTCCGTCACGGGTAAATTTTGCGGCGTTGCTCAAAAGATTGAGCGCCGCTTGCCGGAGCTTGGTTTGATCGGTCGAGACAACCCCCAGATCCGAAGGGCATTTGACCACAAGCTTGTTCCTGTTCTCGGCCATCATGGGCCCGACGGTGGCAACCACCTCCCGCACCATCTCGCCGAGGTCGAACTTCTCGATCTTCAGTTCGACATGGTTGGATTCGATTTTCGAAAGGTCGAGAACGTCCGTCACCAGCGACAGAAGATGCTTGCCGGCGGAGTTGATGCGCTCGAGGTCGGTTTTCTTCCGGCTGTTCTTGCCGTCAAGCTCGACATCATCCAACAGGATTTCGGAGAAGCCGATCACGGCATTCAGCGGCGTGCGGAGCTCGTGGCTCATCTTGGCCAGAAAGATCGATTTGGCACGGTTGGCTTCGTCGGCCATGTCCTTGGCTTCGCGCAGGCGAACAGCCGTCTCGCGGTGCCGTTCCGCTTCGCGCTCGAGGTCCGATCGCATCGAAATCATGTTGGCGTAGTAGATCGCCATCCAGGACATATAGATGGTCGCCGAAAGGATCGAGATCCAGCCGACCATCGAGAGCTGCTCATGGGACAGCAAGTCGGGAAAGCCATAGGCCAGATAGGCAACCACAAAGCCGGTGATGTTGAACGTGAACAACCCGACCACCAGGATCGGCCGTTCCGAAAAGTAGAAAAATCCGAGCAGCAGGCTGACGAGGAGCCACGGCAGGAACGGCGAGCTGACGCCGCCGTAGAAGTAGGCGCCAAACAGCGAGGCGAACGCGAGCAATTCGACCGAGATCAGGGCCGACAGCTGCAAATTGCCGGTGAATTTGTAGACAAACGGCAACGCCCAAAAAAGCCAGATGCCGACGATGATGGTCCAGCAGGCAAATCCGGGATGCGGATCGCTCAGATACAGGAAGATGCTGATCGATTGCGAAAGCGCAGGCCCGAACAGGTGCGTAAAGACGAAGTTCTGCGCGAGGCCAAGTTCGGAGCGTTCCAGCTTGGCCGCAGCCGGAATGAACCAGTCGATCAATCTGACAAGCCGGCTCCAAATAAGCATTATTATTCGCCTCGCTGGACTTCTGTCGGCCGGAAGCTAGCGCGGCCGCCTTTAAAAATCGGTTTAGCTTTGCCTTTTCATGCATTAACGCGGTTTTAAGCCAGGCCTGAAAATGTTAGCTGAGGGCCGTTATGCGTGGCTGCCCTTATGCGCGCACATAACTCCGCGCGCGCAGAAGCAAATTGGCAAAATCAATTGCAGAAGGCGGCGCGACTTTCATGAAAGCCAAACTTGCAACGGCGATTGCTGCCCTCGATCGTCTGGTTAATTATTTCATTCCCGCCGATATCGCGGCCGACCGGGACGCCAGAAACCGGGCGCACGTTTTTCTTGTTAGCCATATTCTCGGCCCGTTCATCGGAAGCGTCGTTCCGATTTCGATCTATCTGCTGGATCCCAAGCCGGGATATGACGTCGCATTGCTTGCAACATCGATCGTCGCGTTCTGGGTGTTCCCATTCGTGCTGCGGGCCGGCGTTCCCTACAACCCGCTGGCGCTGGTCTCGATCGAGAACCTGATCTTCTGCATTTTGTGGAGCTGCTACTTCTACGGCGGCGTTACCTCGCCGACGCTGGCCTGGGTGCTCGTCATTCCGCTGCTCGCGTTCTTCTATCTCGGCTCGTCGACAAAGCTGCGCCTGATCGTCCAGTTGATGTTCGTCGTGAACGTGGCGATCTTCGGCCTGTTTTATTTCTTCGGTTTCCACGTCAATAACAGCTTGCCGGTCGCAGCGATGCAGGGCCTCGGCCTGGTGTCGACGACGGCGGCCGCCATCTACGTCGCCATGATGGCGCTCTACTATGCGAAGATTCAGGCCTCGCACAGCGAGATCGAAAGCGAGGTGCGCCAGCACATGGCGACAGCCACCGCGTTGCGTGCGGCCACCGAAGAAGCCGAGCGCGCGAGCGCCGCAAAGGCCGAATTCCTGGCCAAGATGAGCCACGAATTACGCACTCCCCTCAATGCCGTCATCGGCTACAGCCAGATCCTGCTTGAAGACGCCGAGATCGAAGGCGACAGCGCCAGCGTTGCGGATTTGTCCAAGATTCACGCGGCCGGCCAGCACCTCCTGAAGCTCGTCAACGAAATCCTCGACCTGTCGAAAATCGAGGCAGGGAAAATGGAACTCGACCTCGAGGAGGTCGATATTCGCCAATTGCTCGAGGAAGTCGCGGAAAGCACCAGGGCTGCCGCTGTCGGCAACGGCAACGAATTCAACGTTTCGATCTCGCCCCGCCTGGGCATGGCACTTTGCGACGCCGGCAGATTCAAGAACATGGCCGGCCAATTGCTCGATAACGCCGCGAAATTCACCCAAAACGGCAAGATCGAGTTCATCGCCGATCGCATCTTGTTCGAAAATGGCGACGAGCTCGTGGTTGACATCATCGATACCGGCATCGGTATTTCATCGGATCAGATCACGCATCTTTTCGAAAAATTCACAGTGGCGGACGATTCCAGCACCAGCAAATATGGCGGAACCGGACTGGGGCTGGCGCTGAGCCAGAAGCTCTGCAAACTGATGGGTGGAGAAATTACGGTCGAAAGCTCGCTCGGAAAGGGCAGCCGCTTCACGATCCGAATTCCGTTGGTCGCGGGCCGCAGGCGAACCGACACCCATGCCGCCGCTACGCTCGTGCCGGAGACGGAAGACGCCTCGCTTCAGCCTGCCGCGGAAGTCCGCCATGCATAAGATCTTGCTGGTCGAAGATAACGAAATGAACCGGGACATGCTGACCCGGCGGCTGCAACGCTATGGATTTTCGGTTTGCTGCGCCGTTGATGGCGCCGCCGGCGTTGCCATGGCGGCCAGCGAGTGTCCCGACCTGATCCTGATGGACGTGGCGCTGGGCGAGATGGATGGCTGGGAAGCAACGCTGTTGATCAAAGCCAATCCAGCGACCTCCGGGATTCCGGTTATCGCACTGACGGCTCATGCGCTCGCCAGCGACCGCGCCAGGAGCGTGGAAGTCGGCTGCTCCGATTTCGACACCAAGCCGGTGGACATGCAACGGCTGCTTGGCAAGATCCGGGCGCTGTTGCCGAAGGCCGAACAAGCCAGCGCCGCGGTTGCATAAGCAAATCGGCGCCGTTTCCGGCGCCGATTTTTCTTTCAAATCTTCTCGGGTGCCCGCGCGTCAGTATTTGGCGACAACCGGGCTCGCCCAGTCGAATCTGTAATTGACGCCGATGAGCGCTTCCTGGCTGCGAAGCCGCAACGCGATGGTATCCGCCACCGCGCCTGACGTGCCGAAAGCCGGGATCAGGCCGGTCGCATAGAGATTGCTGCTCTTGGTCCCGAAATCGAAATAGTTGTACTCGCCGAACACCGACCAGCCCGGTGCAAACTTCCATTCGAGGCCGCCGCCGACCGTGTAACCGGTTCGGGTGAAACTGGCGGTCTCCGCCAGCACCGGCAGGGCGGATGCGGAAGCGCCTGCATTCGCCCAGGCGACGCCGCCCTTGACGTAAGCGAGAACCGCAGGCGAGACGGCATAGCCGAGACGCGCGGTGACTTCTTCGGTGTTCTTTAGCTGGTAGGAGGCGGTGATGCCGGGAAACGGCGCAACCGCGTTGCTCGACGTGATCTTTCCGAAATCCGCCTTGCCTTGAATGCCGATGACCCAGTTTGATGCGAACTGGTAATCGCAGCCGATCTGGCCACCGCCGATGACGGCGCTGCCGCTGCTGCTGCCATAGTCGAACGGAGGTACGAACGAAGCGCCGGCAAATTCGGTCCCAAGGCTGTAAGTCTTATCCCAGCCCGCGCCGACGTTGCCGCCGATATAGCATCCGCTCCAGCTCGGCGGCGCCTGATAGACCGGGGGAGCTTTGGTGTAGGACCGCGGCAAGTCTGCCGCGAGAGATGCGCATGACCCCAACACGGTAACGGTAGCAGCAGTAAGGGAAACAAGTACGCTTGACCTGACCATGTGGACCCACCGTGAATTGGCCGCACAACGCAGCAAGTGGCTTGCGGCGCCTGAGCCCATGGAGGCGGGATATAGCTCTTATGGTTAACATTCCGATAAGTGGAACTGCGGGCGCGCCGGATCGACGCGGCGACCGCATCTGTCGGTGACAACCAAAAATTTATAACGTCACCAAAAAGTCCGAAAAAACAACCGGATCGGCCCCAAGCGCCATCAGATGTTAATGCCAGCGCACGCATCGTGCCGTATCGGCAAAATAAGAGACTAATTGGCCGGACGGGGATGACGATGACTGGCGATCCTTATGCGCAAGTGCCTGCCGCTGCCTTGACGGGCAGCATGCGCGATTTTCGCGTACCGGGCGGCGCTGACCTGTTGGGCCGGACCGAAGGTTTTTATCGCTGGCAGGACCTGCGCCGGCAAAATGGCCTTTGGCCATTCTCGCGCGCGACCGAAGACGGACCGACGACGGTCTGCGCGGCGCAAGACGACAGCGGCAACAGGATGCAAGGCGTCAACTTTGCATCGCAGGACTATCTCAGCCTGGCTTCGCATCCCGAGATCAAGGCGACCGCGATCGAAACCATCGAGCGTTGCGGCGTTCACAGCGCGGGCTCGCCTGCGCTCGTCGGCAACACCTCGCATTCGGTCGCGCTCGAGCGCAAGATCTCCGAATTTATCAACATGGATCACGTCGTGCTGTATCCGACGGGATGGGGCGCCGGCTTCGGCGTGGTGAAGGGACTCGTCCGTTCGGCCGATCACGTCGTCATGGACATGCTGTCGCACTCCTGCCTTCAGGAAGGCGCGAACGCCGCCACCAACAACATCCATCTGTTCCGGCATCTCGACAATGGCTATTGCCGCGACATCCTCGCCAAGATCCGCGCCAAGGACAAGGACAACGGCATTCTGGTGCTCACCGAAGGCCTGTTCTCGATGGACTCGGACACGCCGAAGCTTCTCGAGCTGCAGGAGTTCTGCCACGAATATCGCGCGACGCTCGTCGTCGACGTCGCGCATGATCTCGGCGCGCTCGGCAAGGAAGGCCGCGGCCATATCGGCATCCAGGACATGCTGGGCAAGATCGACGTGGTGATGGGAAGCTTCTCGAAGACGTTCGCCTCGAACGGCGGATTCGTCGCGAGCAGGAGCCGCGCAGTGAAAGAATATCTGCGTTTTTACAGCGCGCCGGCAACCTTCTCCAACGCGCTGTCGCCCGCACAGGCGGCGACCATCCTGAAGGCGTTCGACATCGTCGATTCGCTTGAGGGGCGCGTGCTGCGGCTTGAGCTGCTCGCCAACGTCATGACGCTCCGCCGCACGCTGGTGGAAGCCGGCCTCGAATATTACGGCGATCCCTCCGCGATCGTTTGCGTCAAGTTGGGATCGGAAGGGCTTGCGCGTCTGGTGTCCCGCCGTCTGCCTGACCTCGGCCTCGTCGCCAACCTGGTCGAGTTTCCGGCGGTGCCGAAGGGCCAGGCCCGCATTCGCATGCAGGTGATGGCCAACCATACCGACGAGAATATCAGTGACGCAGTCCGGATCCTGAAGACGGCCAAGGCGCTGGCCGAACAGGAGATGGAAGAGCTCGGCGCGAACAACCAGCCCAAAAAACGCATCGCCGCCTGACGCAAGCGGCAACCTCATCGCGTTGAAAGACCTGCTTCCTCTCCGGCGGCAGGTCTTTTCTTTAGTGCTGATAAATCAGCCTCGCGCTGATCGTGCCGTCCAGCGCGCGAATTTCATCCAGCAATTCGTTGCAATCGTGATCGGCAATATCCACGTCGAGCACGACATAACCGACATCGCTGTCGGTCTCGAGATATTGGGCGGCAATGTTGATGTCGCGCTGGAGAAATACCTCGTTCAGGCGCCTGAGCATTCCGGGCACGTTGTGATGGACGTGGCTGAAGCGGACGCCGTGGGCGCGCGTATGAAGCTGCACCTGCGGGAAATTGACCGCGCCCATGGTCGAGCCGTTGATGCAGTAGTCGAGCAGCTTGCGCGCGACCTCCCGGCCGATCCGCTCCTGCGCCTCCTCGGTCGAGCCGCCGATATGCGGGGTCAGGATCACGTTGTTGAGCCCCTGCACCGGGGTCTGAAAGCGCTCGGCGTTCGATGAAGGTTCAACGGGAAAGACGTCGAGCGCGGCGCCCGCCAGATGTCCGTCGCGAAGCGCGGCCGCAAGCGCATCGAGATCGACCACGGTGCCGCGGCTGTTATTGATCAGGCAGGCGCCCGGTTTCATCAGCCGGAGTTCCTTCGCGCCGATCATGTTGTGGGTTTCGGGCGTCTCCGGAACATGCAGGCTGACGACGTCGCTCTGCTCCAACAAGGTCTCGAGGCGATCGACCGGCTCGGTGTTGCCATGCCGAAGCTTATCGGTGCGGTCGAAATAGATGACCCGCATCCCCATCGCCTCCGCGAGCGTGGAAAGCTGGGAGCCGATATTGCCATAGCCGATGATGCCGAGCGTCCGGCCCCGCACCTCGCGGCTGCCGGCCGCGGATTTGTCCCAGCCGCCGTCATGGGCCGAGGTGGAACGCGAAAAGATCTGGCGAAGCAGCATCACGATCTCGCCGATCACGAGTTCGGCCACGCTTCGCGTATTTGAAAACGGCGCATTGAAGACGGGAATGCCGCGCTTGCGGGCTGCGTCGAGATCGACCTGGTTCGTTCCTACGCTGAAACAGCCGACCGCGATCAATTGATCCGCCGCGGCAAATACATCTGAGGTCAGCGACGTTCGCGAGCGGATACCGAGCAGCGAAATGCCCTTGAGGGCGCCCCGAAGGGAATCGCCCTCCAGCGCCTTTGGCAGCCGCTCGATATCGGCAAATCCGGAACTCTCGAGTAACTCGACCGCGCTGTCGTTTACGTTTTCCAGCAGCAGAAGTTTTGCTCTTTCAGCGGTTGTCATGGCGCTCCAAATACCAGCGGGCCAGAAGTTTTCGGGTCAGTCGTTCTTAGAGATTTGGGTTGATTCGATCCAGCCGATAGGCCGGGCGGCGCCCGCTCTCAATTCGTAGCGCAGCGCCGTTCCCCTGCGACGCCGTTCCGGCTGGACATTTCGTCTCCCACAACCGTGACGCTAAATCGCCCATAAGATTAACGGCAGGTTTAAGAATTAGTGGCAGGTAGAGCTATCAGGATGATGCGGAGTTTCTCGATGCCCAAATTCGGAATTGGCGCCAAGCTGTTGTTGTTCTCCGTCGTCATCTTTGCCGGCTACGCCTTCCTCGCCTGGCTTGCCAGCCACAAGATTCATGAGACCATCACGGCCGAACGCGTCGATATGGTCCGCCATGTCGACGAGGTGGCGGTATCCGCGGTCAAGACCGCCTACGCCCGCTTTCAGAGCGGTGAACTGACCGAGGAAGCGGCCAAGAAACTGGTCAAGGACCAGTTGCGGACGGTGAAGTACGGAGCCACCAACGAATATTACTACATCCATGACTATGAAGGCACCTGCATCATGCATGGTGGAAAGCCGGAGCGCGAAGGCCAGAACTACATTGGCTTCGTCGACAACAACGGCCGGCAGATCATCAAGGAGCAGATCGAGGCGGGCCGCAACGGAAGGGGCGCCGTCATTGCTCTCAGCCCGGTGGGACGCGCCGGTTCAACTCAGCCCGTGTCGAAGTTGAGCTACGCGATCGCCTTCGAGCCCTGGCACTGGGTGATCTCTACCAGCATGTTCGTCGATGACATCGATACCCGCTATAGCGAAGTCTCCTGGCAGTTTTTCCTGATCGCGGGCCTCGTCGGCCTGTTTATGGCAGTCTGCGCCTACTGGTTGTCCCGCCAGATTACCAAGCCGCTTGGCCGCCTGGTGCAATTTACCGAACAGCCGCTCTCGGCCGCACCCACCGCTCAATTTGAACGCGATCTGCGCCTGAAGGACGAAATCGGCGCGGTGGCGCGCGCGCTTCAGGTCTTCAAGGAGAAGTCCGCGGAAGCCGAGCGGCTTCGCGGTGAAGTCGATAGCCAGAAGAGCGAGGCCGAAGCGGCGCGCCGCAAGACCTTGACCGACATGGTTACCACCGTCGAGACCGAAACCGATAACGCCGTGGCCGGCATCGACAACCGGATGGCGGCGATGACCGAGGCTGCTTCTGTGATGAGCCGGTCTGCGGAACTGGTCGGCACCAGCGCCCAGACCGTCGCGACGGCTTCGGCCCAATCGCTTGCCAACGCGCAGACGGTTGCGAGCGCCGCCGAACAGTTGTCCAGTTCGATCCGGGAGATCAGTTCACAGGTCACCAATGCGACCAAGGCGACCAGCGTCGCCGTCAGCCGCAGCGAGACCGCCCGCACCACGATCGCTACCCTCGCCGAAGCCGTGACGCGGGTCGGCCAGGTGACCACGCTGATTTCGGAGATTGCCTCGCAAACCAACCTCCTCGCTTTGAACGCGACCATCGAGGCCGCGCGCGCCGGCGAAGCCGGCAGGGGTTTTGCCGTGGTTGCGAGCGAAGTGAAGTCGCTGGCGACGCAGACTGCGCGGTCGACCGAAGAGATCAACCGTCAGATCAGCGAAATCCAGAGCATCACCCAGGAAACCGTGCGCGGTATGGACGAGGTCTCCAGCACCGTCCGCACGATCGACGAAATCGCGGGCTCGATTGCCGCTGCCGTCGAAGAACAGCATGCCGCCACATCCGAGATTTCGCGCAACGTGACCGAGACCGCCAATGGCGCCCGCGAGGTCTCGACCCGGATCACCGAAGTGTCCGGAGAGGCGACGCGCCTCGGCGGCGAAGCCGAACGGGTCCATGGCTTCGCAGCCGACGTCACCGACGCGGTATCGTCGCTGCGCCGGGTCATCGTGACGGCCGTCCGCAGCTCCGCCGCGGCCTGACAAATTTAAGGGCGATCGCGCTTCACCGGCGGGTACGACTGCGGTGCCTCGGCTCGATCGTACATGCTGTAGTCCCGGATAATCTCGAAGGCTTTTCGGTCGGACGAGGCGTCCTGCGCGCCCGGCTCGCTTTCGGAAAGCACAAGAAACTTTCCTTCCCGGTAGACGCTTTTGAATAGCTCGCCGGCAACGGGCCCGGCCGGCTCGGCATCGTGATAGGAAACCCAGAGGACCCGGGCCGCGGAACGCGCGCGCGAAAGATCGACTGCCGGCCCGATCCGGATACGGTAATCCCCGAAATGCTGCTCACGTCCGGCGCGCTGAATTGCGCGATGTTGCGTGTGTTGGCGCCAGCGGATCAGCGCATCCTCGTCCGCCCACCACTGATGCGAGAGGATGACATTGGGCCTGTCGATGCTGCGGTAGCGGTCGATGAACTCTACGCCGCCGCTCCGCTCCAGCTCCGGCTTCAACGAAGCCGCCAGCTCGAAATAGTGTTCTGCGTGCCCTTCCAGGGGCATCACCTCAAAAAACAGTCCAATCATGGGCTTTGTCCCCGAGGGTGGCCAGCATGGCATCCGACCGATCAGTATGCCTTCCAAATATACCTTGGTTGGCGCAAAGGTCGATCTTCATCGGGTACTTCTGGACATGACGCAAACTCCAACCCCATTGATCTCGACCCGGTCGAACGTCGTCCAACCCAGCCGGGCATAGAGAGACTCGTTGTGCGGTGTGAATAGATAGATGGTGTCGAACCCGAGACGGCTGGCCTCGGCGACGGCCGCGAGCCCAAGTTTCGAGGCAATTCCGTTGCCGCGAAACTGTGGAGGCACCACGACAGACGATAGCCAGGGCGACAGGTTCTTGTGGGTGAGCGTGGTCGCCACGAGGTTAGCCGATCCGACAAGATCGTTCCGGTCTTCCGCCAACGCCACCAGCGATATCGGTAGCCTTCCGCGATCGCTCGCCGCACTCAGGCGCCCGGCGCGCTGCTCGGCCGTGCCTGTGGGATTAAGATAGCCGAATTCCTCCTGTTGCCATGCAGCGACAGTTGGAATGCATTGCTTCCAATCCATCAGGTGTTCGATACGTATCTGCATCCATCCGCTCCAGGTCAGACCATTTTCGCCGAGGGCCCGGATTTCAGCGACCCGACCCGCGAGGTCGATGTTATGCAAGCTCAGCACTATCGGCACCGCCGAAAACGTGATGATCATCAACATCCGGAAGGCCAGGATCGAACCGATGCGCGCCTATGTCCTTGAGCGTTACGGTGGCCCGGAAGGCGTGCGGCTGACGGATGTCCCGCCGCCGGCAGCAGGACCGCGCGACATTCTCGTTGACGTGTGCGCGGCAGGCCTCAATCCGGTCGACTTCAAGTTCCGCGAAGGGAAGCTCCGCGCGATCCTGCGGCCAAAGCTTCCATTTGTGCTGGGCAACGAACTCGCAGGCGAAGTCATCGCCGTTGGCGCCGAGGTCAAGCGTATCCGTGTCGGCGATCGTGTGTTCGCCCGGGTCGCCAAGGATCGCGCCGGTGCATTCGCACAGCAGGCCTGCGTCGACGAAGCTCACGCGGCGCATCTGCCGCCCGGTCTCGATTTCACGGCCGCGGCAGCCGTGCCACTGGCGGGCCTGACGGCTCTGCAAGCGCTGAGGGACGAACTGGGCATCGAACCCGGACAGCGCGTATTCATCTCGGGCGGCGCCGGCGGGGTCGGCACCTTTGCGATCCAGATCGCCAAATGGCTCGGCGCCCACGTGACCACCACTGCTTCGAAGCGGGGCGAAGCGCTGGTGCGCTCGCTCGGCTGCGACGAGGTGATCGATTATACCTCGCAAAGCATCGCGGAAGCGGGAAATGGATTCGACGCAGGCTTTGACCTGATCGGCGGCGAAACCCTGACGCAGATGTTCGGGATCGTGAAGCCAGGCGGCAAGATCGTTTCGGTTGCCGCCCTTCCAGAGCCGCAAACAGCGATCAAGGATCTGGGCGGCCGCCGGGTTCTTTCCGTCGCGTTCTGGATTATCAGCTACGGCATCCGATCGCGCGCGCGACGCGCCGGCGTCAGCTATCGATACCTTTTCATGCATCCGAGCGGGGCCGACCTCGCGCAGCTTGCCGAACTCATCGCGCAAGGCAAGCTGAAGGTCGTCGTCGACCGAACATACCCGCTTGCGAACATTTCCGAGGCTTTCGCTTACGTCGAAAGCGGACACGCGAAGGGCAAAGTCGTCGTGACGATGGTTTGACAGCTTACGAGGCAAAATGACGCGCACGGAACGTGTTCGAACGTCTCAGCCGCGAACAGGCAAATTTTGTTATAATCTGTTCGTTATAATTGATGCGAGCACGCCCATCGTTCACTAGATATCCGATGCTATCCTTATCCATGGAACATCATCGCGAGCTTTCCTTGCAACGAGCGCATTTCAAAAACGCTGTCCAGCCGGTCGATGTTCAGCCGAACGAGCCCGTCTGGACGCTTGCCCGCCGGGAGCTGTGGCAGCGCATCGAGCGGCATGATTTCGAGCCCGGCACACCGCTGAATTTTACGCAACGGCTCGCGCGTGATCACGGCTGGAGCCTCGAGGATGCCCGCGCCGCCGTCGACGCCTATCGGCGCTTTTGCTTTCTCGCCATCGTCTCGCCGACGCCGGTCACCCCGAGCGAAGTCGTCGACGAAGTCTGGCACCAGCATCTCATCTACTCACGTGACTATTGGGATATCTGGTGCGGAGAAACGCTCCGGGCATCGCTGCACCACGATCCGACGCCCGGTGGAGCAGACGCTCAAGCGACCTATCGTCGGCAATATGCCGAAACGCTGGCGCTGCACGAGCGGATGTTTGGGCCGCCTTCGCCAAAACTCTGGCCGGCGACACACCTGCGTTTCGCTGGCCCGCGCTATCACGTGACCGACCGTAGCCGCTGGTTTATCGTGCCCAAACCCATCGCGTGGATTCGCCGTCTATTCCGCAAGGGATTGAACCGATGACATGGAATCCGTTCGACTGGACCGCCGGTCCGTTCCTCACGCTCTATGTAGCCCTTGCCGTCGTTCTGTTCGTGCTGGGCTTTCGCATGAGGTCGGCGATCGGCCCGGCCAGGCTTGCCAGCCATCGACTGGGCGCGTTGGAGCTGGCCTATCTCGCCGGTGGCGCGCGCCGCGTCGCCGACGCCGTACTGGTCGGTCTGATGTCCTCGGGCAGCGCCACCATCGCTCCCGCGGGCTACAAGATCACCGTCACCAGCCAGAAGCCGCTCGCGGGCCTCATGGACCGGCCGCCGCCTCTCGCGGTCCAGCCTTTGATGACGCGAGCGCAGTTCCAGAAAGCGGTCAAGCCGCTCGTCGAGCGCCTTCAGGAGCGCTTGCAACAGCTCGGTTACTATCCGACCGGCGAGCAGATGGCGGCGTTCCGCAAAGAGGTCCTGCCCTTCGTGCTGCTGCTGCTGGCGTTTGGAATCACGAAAGCCTTCATCGGCGCCGGACGGAATCATTCGATCGGCTTTCTGGTCGTCCTTCTTTTCCTGACAGCCGTGGCCGGGATTGTACTGGCGACGCGCCCGACGCGGACGCGGGCCGGCGCTGAAGCTCTGAAAACCTGCCAGGCTGACAACGCGCGGGCGTCACGCGCGCCACTCGAGCACGAGCTTCTTCTCGCGGTCGCGCTCTCGGGTGCGGTCGTCCTGTCGGGCACGCCCTACGCCTCGGTCTATGCCGCCTCCCAGACGATGAACAGCGGCACTGGGTGTGGCGGCGGCGGGGGCTGTGGTGGCGGAGGCGGCGGTGGATGCGGCGGTTGCAGTTGAACGGCGGGTGGTGACGGGCAGGGAACCCCTCATGCATCTCATGCGGGAACGGCCGACTTGCTGCCATCTTTACAGCGCAGGCTCGCGGGCGGTGCTTTTCTCAACTGATTCGTTTCAACTGATGAAGGGTGTGGATGCCGCGGCCGTCATGGGCGCGGTCATTTCTGGCGAGAACAATCTTGGTGCCGGGGATGATTTCGGCATCGCGGGGGAGAACAACTTGCGTAAACGCGAACGCGAGTTCAGCTAGCGTCGGCCGAACATGCACCACCATACGGCTTTTCATGATCCCGTTCTGGTCGCGCTATCGATCCTGATCGCGGCGCTCGCCTCCTATACTGCCCTGGACCTGGCGACCAGGATGCGAGCCGCTTCGGGAAGGGCCGGCCGGGCTTGGCTTGTCGCCGCGGCGATCGCCATGGGCGGTGGCATCTGGTCCATGCATTTTGTCGGCATGCTGGCCTTCAGCCTGCCCGGAATCGAGATCTCGTACGATTCATTCCTGACGCTCCTCTCGCTTGTCATCCCCATTGTCGTCGCCGCTGCCGCATTTGCCGTTGTCGGAAGGCGCCCGCAGGCGCTCCTCGCATCGGGCTTCGCGATGGGACTGGGTATCTCCGGCATGCACTATACCGGCATGGCCGCGATGCGAATGGCGGCTTTCATAGAATACGATCCCTGGTGGGTTGTGCTCTCGATCGTGATCGCGATCAGCGCCTCGGTCGTGGCGCTCTGGCTCGCCTTTCGCAACACCAACGCGGTCCAGCGGCTGTTCGCGGGATTCGTGATGGGCCTTGCGATCTCCGGCATGCATTATGCCGCGATGGAAGGCGCCATGTTCCTGCCGACGATCCCCATGGCAGGGCAGGCAGGACATCTCGGCGTCGGTCAGGCGCCGCTCGCGTTCCTGCTCGCCGGCACCACCATCATGATCCTGAGCATCGGGATCGCCGCTGCCGTCTATGACAGGACATCCGCGGAGCGTGCCCAACGCGAAGCCAACGCACTGAGGCGCAGCGAAGAACGCTTTCGGCTCCTTGTGGAGGGTATTGTCGACCACGCGATCTTCATGCTCGATCCGGATGGGCACGTAGGTAACTGGAATCTCGGCGCGCGCCGGCTGATGGGCTATGGCGATAACATCGTAGGGACGAGCTACACGATCTTTCATACCGAGGAAGATTGCGCGGCCGGGGCGCCCGCGCGCGCGCTCCTTGAAGCCGAGCGGGAGGGAAAGTCCGCCATCGAAGGCTGGCGTGTGCGCAAGGACGGCAGCCACTTCTGGGCAGAGGCAACGATCGTCGCGGTACGGAACGAAAGTGGCGCAATCGCCGGCTTTGCGAACATCGTGCGCGACATCAGCGAAAGGAGACGGGCACAGGAAGCACTGGATCGGGCGCGCGAAGCGCTGATGACGTCGCAGAAGATGGATACCATCGGCCAGCTCACCGGCGGCGTAGCCCACGATTTCAACAACCTGCTCGCCGCCGTTCTCGGCAGCCTTGAGATTTTGAAGAAGCGCTTGCCGGCGGGCGACCCGAAGATCCAGCGCCTGGTGGACAACGCGATGCAAGGCGCGCAGCGGGGGGCCTCCCTGACCCAGCGTATGCTTGCTTTCGCGCGCAAGCAGGATCTCAGGCCAGCCGTCGTCGACGTTCGCGAATTGGTGCGCGGCATGGCGTCACTGTTGAAATTCGAGGCCGACGTTCGTGTCGAGACGCTGTTTCCAATGGACCTGCCGAAGGTGAAGGTCGACGCGAACCAGCTCGAGCTGGCTGTCCTCAACCTGGCGGTCAACGCGCGTGACGCGATGCCGGGCGGTGGCCTGATTACCATCGCCGCTCGCGAGGAGCGGGACAATGGCGGCTTTCCCAGAAGCGGCTATGTTGCGCTCTCGGTGAGCGACACCGGCTGCGGCATGGACGACGAGACCCTCAAGCACGCCCAGGAACCGTTCTTTACGACCAAGGGCGTCGGCAAAGGCACCGGGCTTGGTCTGTCAATGGTCCACGGACTTGCCGAGCAGTCCGGCGGCAGGCTCGTCTTGAAGAGCCGTCCCGGAGAGGGCACGACAGCCGACATCTGGCTGCCGATAGCCGAGGAGACCGCGGTGCCAGACTTGCGCGCGGAGACACCGGCGCCGGTAGCTCGGACCAGCCGGCAGCTTTCCGTGCTCGTCGTCGACGACGATCTCCTGGTGCTTGAGAATACGGCAGCGATGCTGGAGGATCTCGGACACGCGGTGGTCGAGGCGTGCTCGGGCGAGGAGGCGCTGGGTTTGCTCCGTCGCACGCACACCGTCGACCTGGTTGTGACGGACTACGCCATGCCTGGCATGACGGGACTGCAGCTTGCCAGCGCGGTCGCTGCGGAGCGCACCGGGACGGTCGTCCTCCTGAGCACGGGATACGCGGAACTCCCCAGCGACGCGCGATCAAACCTGCCGCGCTTATCAAAGCCGTTCGACCAGGCCGCGCTTGCCAAGGCTATTGAGGCGGCCATGCGCGAAGAAGAGCCAGCCGGATCTATCGTCGCGTTTCGGCCGAAGAGCGCGTGAATGCCCGATTATGAATGGCGCGCGACGGCCGACGAAGATGGGCACGACTGTTTCGCCGTAGCGCTATGATGCGATGCCGACGGATAGCAATTTTCCAATGCTACGCTCGTCCGCTCATCCGCCCATCTTCGTCAGTTCATCCTTTGCCTGCGTACTCCAGCGTGCGGCGCGCTTGAGGTACTCGAGCGCCCTGGCTTTGTCCGCCGTGTAGCCTCCCTGACCCTCCGCCATGTAACGGGCGAGAGCGATGGTCGCGTCAGCATTGCCCTGATCGGCTGCAAGCTTGTAGAGGCGCGCCGCCTCACGCGTATCACGAGACAATCCGCCCTTGCCCTCCTCGTAGAATCTCCCGAGGCGATATTGCGCAAATGAAATGCCTTCGTCGCCGGCCTGCTTGAAGAGGCGGGCCGCCTGCTTCTCGTCCTTCGGCAGGCCGAAACTGCCCAGCTCATAGGCCTGCGCTGCCATGGCCCAGGTTTCGGGATTATCACCGGCCACGGCCTGCTGGATCAGGCGCAGCGACTCTTCCGGGTTCTTCGCCAGGCCGCCTTTGCCCCGGAAATACATTCTTGCAAGATCAAGCGCCGCAGATGCACTGCCGAGCACCGCGGCCTTGTGCAAAAGGTCGGCGAGTTCTGCTTGCCGGTCTCCGCCCAAGTTCAACGGCAGGCTGAGCGCGTAGAGCGCGTCGGCATCGCCGGCATCGGCGGCCTCCTTGATAATGCGGATTTGCGCCTCGTTGGGGTCAGGGGAGAAGGTCGTGTCGCCGAACAGGTTCCGGCGTTGCGACTTGGCCTCCTTGGCGTCTGACACCATCGCCTCTTTCAGCAAGCGCCCGGCCTGGCCGGTGTCTCGCTGGAGACCACCGCTGCCGTGCCAGTAGAAAGCCGCCAAAGCGACTTGCGCCGCGGCATAGCCATGGTCCGCCGCAGCCTTGAAACTCCGTCCCGCCTGCGCCTTTTGCTCGGGCTGATTGTCGAGGAGGCTTCTCGCAGCATGCGACCGGCCGAGATTGAACAGGAGGCGCGGATTGCGCGGATCGGCAGCCAGCGCCCTTTCGCAAGCCGCGATGGCCTCGGCCGGTTCGATCCCGTACAGGCCAATTCCCGCGCCGACCCGGTTTGGGTCGGTGGGCGAGCCGGCCAGACGGTCGCATTCGGTCGGTTCACCGCCAGAGGCTGCCCCCGCCATCAACAATCCAAATAATCCGGCGACAATTATTCGACACGACCGCATGGATGGAGGCACTCCGGTTTGGTTCTCCAAATCATAGCTGGATTTTTGCGCCTGGTATGTGCGCTGCGGCACCGAGTGGTTGGCGCAGTGGCGGAATAAACGGCAGATTCGGACGGACAGGAACCAGCCGGTCCACGATCGCGCGACTTGAGAGCGGTCAAACGCTGCCGAGCACAAGGACGCTGCTGCGCTATGCCGAGGCAACCGCGACGGCCTGTGATTTTGTGCTGCACTTCGTGGGCAGTTTTCCGATGCAGCCAGACCGTCCGGCTACCTTTCGATGGTTGACGTGCCGGCCTTGGCCGATCCACCCAGCGACCAAGCCGAGGACGTCGATCATGCAAGCCGTGCTTTGCCTTCCGGCCGATGCCGCGCCTTGAGCCACGAGATGATCTCCGGCCAAACCCGAGCGAAGGACTGGCGGCCGACGAGCATGGCGAGATGCTGCAAGCCCACGCCCATCTCCCCGGGATACTTGATGGTGCGCGTATCCTTGGTCGCCATCTGATCGATGAAGGGTGTCACCGACGCCGACGGCGCAATCTCGTCGGCGGTGTTGACAACCGCGAGGGTTGGGATCCTGACGCTCGCGGGTCCGATGATTCGATCGCGCACAGACATCGTTCCTCGACAAAATTGGTTTTCGTCATAGAGCAACCGAAGCATCTGGTTGACCAACTTCCCGGCAAGCGCAACCTCATCGAGAGCCCAGCATTCAACGCGTGCATGGATGTCCATTGCAGAAGGCTCGCCGAAGCTGAGCAGGGTGTCCGCCCATCTCGACCACACGAAGGTGTCGGGAGCTGCCGCCGCGCTCGCATGGGATAGCAGCGAGCCCGCGACGGGATCCGTCTCCGATAGCGTCGATGGAACGATGGAGACGAGGGCGTCTCGAAATCGGCTCGACGCTTGCTCGAAACACAGGGGTGCTCCGAGAAGCACAAGACCGCCGGCGGCCCATGGTTCCAAGGCACAGAATATCGTCGCGAGCGTGCCCCCGAGCGAGTGCCCCATGATGAACGGCTCCTCCCCGTGCGCCTCGCGCGCGACCGTTGCCACACACTCGCCGATGGCCTGGTCCGCATACTCGTCGAGACCCGCATTACCATCGCGGCCCGAAGGCGGAATCCATTCGAGCAGGTACACACGCAGACCTTGACCCAGACAGTAGCGCACTACGCTCACCGAAGGTGTCAGATCCCAGATGTACGGGCGCTTGATCGGCGCCGCGACAATGAGCAGGGACGGCGCTGCGCTCGGGCCACCATATTCTCGCAGGCGCCAGTGCGGTCCGGAACGAATGACCCGGTACTGGCACCCGTGGGCGCGCAAGCCGAATGCGGCAAGTGCATCGGCTTGCGTTCGGCGAAGCTCGTCGGAACCGGCAAAGTAAGCCAGCCCAAGGGCCTCGAGCCACGCGAGCATTGCCGCAGCCGGCTGAAGCATGCTTTCGCTCCCAGCGTCAATCGATGGATCACCAGCCAGTCCACCATCGCCCAGCCGGCGCGCAGATGCTGCCCAGCACCACGACGGCTCTTTCGCCTTACGGACGCGGCCGGCAGCAGGGCTCACTTCTGGCCATCAGCCGCTTGATGCGCCAATTGCGAACCCCACGCAACGATGTCGTGCGAAATCGCGCAAGCGGCGCGCCCGGAACAATTCGAACGTCCGACCCTCAAATTCGTAGATTGTTGCGGGTATTTGATTTTATTTGGTTTTTTTGCAAAGCGCCCAACTCGTCGATCCCTGCCGATCGCGCCTAGTTGACGCGTTCCACCTTGACGAATTCCGCCGGGCTGATCCCCGCTTCTTCCTGAAAGACGCAGGCAGGATTCCGCACACCCATAGCGACCAGCCGGTGGTCGAGGAAGGCGTCCGGCCTCGATATCTGCGGCCCGCACCAGTCGGCTGCAGGCGGACATAAAGAGTTCGTTAACACGGCAGCCCTAGTCCTTGGACTCATGGGCAAAATCCGGGAATGCGGCCGGAACACCGATGAGAGATGAAGCAGGCAATGCCGCTGCGGCTCTGTCGGACGAGGTCCGCACGCGCCTCTACGACCAGGCCTTGAATCTCGCTCGCATCGGCGCCTGGGAATGTGAACTCGAGACGGAGCGCCTGACCTGGACTCCGGGCGTCCACGACATCTTCGGCTATCCGATGGGCAACCCGCTGCGGCGCGCGAGCATCGTCGATCTCTATATCGACGAGTCGCGGCGCGACATGGAACTCGCGCGTGCCGAGGTGATCCGGAGCGGCCGCGCGGTAACGCTCGACGCCGAGATCAGGACCTGGCGCGGCGAAAGGCGCTGGATGCGCCTCTCGATCAACGCGGTGAGAGAGGGCGGACGGCCGGTGCGGATCTTCGGCTCCAAGCAAGACATCACGTCCGACCGACAAGCAATGGAGAGCCTGCGACAACAAGCCGAAACCGATCCGCTCACCGGGCTCGCCAATCGTTCCCTTTTCCAGTCCCGTTATCGCGAGGTCGTCAGCGACAGCCTGAATTATGGCTTGGCGTCGGCACTCGTCCTGATCGACCTCGATCGGTTCAAGGAACTCAACGATACGTTCGGCCATTCGGCCGGAGATGCATGCCTGTGCGAGGTCGCGCGGCGTCTGAAGCTGGCCTTCCACAACGCCGGTCTGGTCGCCCGGCTCGGCGGCGACGAATTCGCGCTCATCCTGCACGCTCCAAGAAGCCCAGCCCGGATCGCGCACGCGCTACGGCAAGCCGTCATGATGTTGAGCCGACCGCTGTTCTGGAATGGTCTTCGCCTCGAGGTCGGCGCCTCGATCGGAGTTGCTCTCGTCGGCCGCCCGCATCGCCGGCGGATCACCGAATTGTTCGCGGAAGCCGACATCGCGCTCTATGATGCGAAGGCCGCCGGCCGCAACAAGGTCCATCTGTTCGGCGACGAGGGGTTCAGCCGGGCGGCCTAGGCATTGCGGAGAACGCTGGAGAAGCGTCGCAACGCGTGCACGTGCAAACTGCTGCCCTGTTTGCCAAATTCGCGGTTGGATAGTTCGCAGTTTTATTCTGAATGGTGGCCGTTTGGCGCGCCCGGAACAATTCGAACGTCCGACCCTCAAATTCGTAGTCTGATGCTCTATCCAGCTGAGCTACGGGCGCGTTTTTCGCGAAGCTTGGACCCAGAGGTCCATCGGCGGCCGCTGCAAACCCTGTTGCAGGTCACGAAAGAGCGCACTTGCTACCCGCTCCGGGCGAAATTGGCAAGGTCTAGTGTCCCGGTTCTGACATTCGTACCGCTGTTGCGGCGGGCGCTTTTACGAATGTCAGAACCAAAGGGACACTAGCAACCATATGATTCTAGTGTGGCTTTGACTTCTGACGTTCCTTCAAAGAGATCGCTGCGAAACTGAAAGGAACGTCAGAGTCGCCACACTAGGGGTCGGCTGAAATTGGCGTAAACGGACCGTTACGCCCGCGCCCGTTCGTTGCGGATGCTCAAAAGCTCGACCGGCCGATCCGGGATGGTGATGCGGAACGTGGCGCCAATGGTGCCCTCGACCAGGTGAATTTCCCCGCCATGGGCGCCGACGAGTTCAGCCGCAATCGCGAGCCCGAGCCCGCTGCCGCCGGGCCGGCCCGACGTCTGGAACGCCTTGAACAGATTCTCGCGGGTTGCAGGCGGAATGCCGGGTCCGGTGTCGGACACTTCGATAATGGCGACCGCGCCTTCGCGCCGCCCGGTGATGCGGATTTGCGTCGTCGGCTGGCCCTCAAGCGCCTGCTCGGCATTGCGCACCAGATTGAGCAGCACCCGGAACAACTGGTCTGGATCGGCATCGATCATCAAGCCCCGCTCGATCGCATTGATCCAGGTGATCGAGGCGTCGGCGGCAAGCCCTGCGGATTCGCGCACTTCCGACACGACCGGCTCGATCTGCATCATGCGGCGGTCGGGCGCGGCCTCCTGCGCGCGGCCGTAGGACAGCGTCGACTGGCAGAATGCGATCGCGCGTTCGAGCGAGCGCATCAGTTTCGGCGCAAAGCGCTGAACGCGCGGATCGGGCACGCTCGCCAACTGGTCCGACAGCAATTGCGAGGAAGCCAGAAGGTTGCGCAAATCGTGGTTGATCTTCGAGACCGCAAGACCGAGCGCGGCGAGACGGCTCTTTTGATGCAGCATCGAGACGAGGTCGCGCTGCATGTCGGACAGTTCGCGCTCGGCCACGCCGATCTCGTCGCTGCGATTCGACGGCACGATGATGCGCGCCGAGCTTTCCGGATTCTCGTGGAAGCTGACGAGGCTTTCGGTCAGCCGCCGCATCGGCCGGACGAACAGGAAATGCAGCGCGAAATAGACCAATGCTGCGGTCAGGATCGCAATCGCGAGCGACACCAAGAGCAGGTTGCGCGAAAACAGGTACATCGCCTTGCGCAACGGGACCTCATCGACCACCACTTCGATGAACTGTCCGCCGCTCGGCGACGGCCCGATGATGCGGATTGTCTGGTTGCCGGTCTCAAGCATCATCTGAAGGGAGGTGACGATCGAGGACCAGGCCGTCACCGTCCGCATATCAACGTCATGGTCGATTGCCGCGGGCAAATTGGCGCTGGCCAGAAGCCGCCGCTGCTGCCCGAGCTTGATCGCAACCGCCCGCGCACCGATGCTGTCGAGGACCTGGCGCGCCAGCGAATCCGGAACCATGCCGGAAGGCGCGGCGTCGAGAACCAGGGCCGCCGTATTGGCCGATGCCAGACGGGCGTTAAGCCTGTTCATCCAGAAGTTGGCGATCGAGGGCACGTAAATCAGCACTTCCGCGATCATCACCAGCGGAATCGTCAACAGCAGCAGCTTGCCGGACAGGCCAAGCCGGCGCGGGAGCCTTGCCCGCGGGGGCGCCTTGTTCGGCTGTTCGTCGTTCGCTGACGCCATAACTATCTTCGAAGCCTTGCTTTTTTCCTATTTGGGCCGTTCGCGCCGGCCCGTCAAATCAAGGTTTAATAACACCCCGCTTGCGCGGACCTGATGGCCCCCGATCAAGGTTCCCTGCGTGAAAAAAGTCGAGGGGTCCCTAAACCTGTTCCGCGCGCCGCTCCCGCCCAATGACGGGACGCCGTCTCGTGAGGTAATACACCGCGATGATTGAATTATTCGCTTCAGATACATCCTTTGAAAGAACCGCATACTAGGCCGTCGGCCACATTGACGAAAAGGGGTCGCTCCCTTATAAGCCGCGCCAACTGTACGCGATGACCCGGCACCAAGCCGGTAGGTCCATTTCGGGCCGGAAATGGCCTGCTTGGGGCCTCTGCCCACATCGGCGGACATACCTCATTTATCAGGCAAATTGTCGGCCAAGCAGGCAAGTTGTCAGCGGAGAACAACCCGTGAAGCGGACTTATCAACCGAGCAAACTGGTGCGCAAGCGCCGCCATGGCTTCCGAGCGCGCCTTGCCACGACCGGCGGCCGCAAGGTCCTCGCTGCGCGACGCGCGCGCGGCCGCAAGCGCCTAAGCGCCTGAGGCCGGGCCTCCCCTCCAAAGAGGTCTTCATCATGGATCGGCTAAGGCAGCGGGCGGACTTCCTCGCCGTTGCCAATGGCACGCGGACCAGCATGGCCGCGTTTGTCGTGCAGCGCCGCCGGCGCGACGATGACGGGCCGATCCGGGTAGGCTTTACCGTTACCAAGAAAAACGGAACCGCGACCGAGCGCAATCGTATCCGGCGCCGGCTTCGAGAACTTGTGAGACGGCTTCCGGCGCTGTCGCTGCAACCGCACTGCGATTATGTGTTAATCGGCCGCAAGGCCGCGCTGACATCTGATTTCTCTCACATGCTCGGGGATCTCAGCCAGGCGCTGCATCGCCTGGACCGGCCGACCTCGCATCGCGCGCCGCAACCGAAAAGAATGACGAGACCTGAATGATGACCGACAATCGCAACACCATCCTCGCCGTCATCCTTTCCGGGCTCGTGCTGCTCGGCTGGCAATACTTCTACAATGTCCCGCAGATGGAAAAGCAGCGCGCCGCGCAGGTCGCCCAGCAAAGCCAGACGACGACCCCGGCTCAAAACGCCGGCGGCTCGGCCGCGCCACAGGCGAGTACGCCTGCGCCGTCAGCCAATGCGCCTGCGAATGTTCAGGCGGGTTCAGCCGCTCCCGTCAGCCGCGAGACCGCGATTGCCGCCGCGCCCCGCGTCAAGATCGACACGCCCCGTCTTTCCGGCAGCATTTCCCTGAAGGGCGCGCGGATCGACGACCTGTCGCTCGTGCAATTCCACGAAACCGTCGATCCGAATTCGGCGCCGATCGTGTTGTACTCGCCTTCGGGCACCGAAAATCCCTATTACGCCGAGTTCGGCTGGGTCGCCGCCTCAGGCGCGTCGGCGAAGATGCCCGATCAGAATACGGTCTGGCAGCAGGAGACGAGCGGCAGCCTGACGCCGATCCATCCGGTGACGCTGAAGTACGAGAATGGCGACGGCCTCACCTTCCGCCGCACCATCGCGATCGACGACCGCTACCTCTTCACGGTCAAGGACGAGGTCACCAACGTCGGCAATGCGCCGGTCACGCTCTATCCCTTCGCACTGATCTCGCGGCACGGCACGCCGCAGACCTCGGGCTATTACATCCTGCATGAAGGTCTGATCGGCTATCTCGGCGACCAGGGCCTTCAGGAATATACCTACAAGAAGATCGACGAGGCCAAGCGCGTCGACTTCAAGGTGACCGACGGCTGGCTCGGCATCACCGACAAATATTGGGCGTCCGCGCTACTGCCCGACACCCGCGCCCAGTTGCAGGCGCGCTATTCCTCAAACCTCGTCGGCAACATCCGGACCTATCAGACCGACTATCT
Source organism: uncultured Alphaproteobacteria bacterium (assembly GCA_963788885.1). Classification (GTDB taxonomy): domain Bacteria; phylum Pseudomonadota; class Alphaproteobacteria; order Rhizobiales; family Xanthobacteraceae; genus Bradyrhizobium. The sequence continues at coordinate 347,128 of CAWBIR010000010.1, forward strand.
TCAGGACGCACAGACGATTGCGATCGGCGGCACCGGCAGCGCCAACACGCGGCTGTTTGCTGGCGCCAAGGAAGCCGAAGTCGTCGGTTACTGGTTCGGCGGCCACGACGGCTACAACGGCAAGCTCGACCTCAACCACTTCGATCTTCTGATCGACTGGGGCTGGTTCTACTTCATCACCAAGCCGATGTTCTGGGCGCTGGACGCCTTCTACCACCTGGTCGGCAATTTCGGCATCTCGATCCTGCTGGTGACGGTGCTGGTCAAGCTCGCCTTCTTCCCGCTTGCCAACAAGTCCTACGCCTCGATGGCGAAGATGAAGTCGGTGCAGCCGCAACTCGCCGCGCTGAAGGAGCGCTTTCCCGACGACAAGGTGAAGCAGCAGCAGGAGATGATGGAGATCTACAAGAAGGAGAAGATCAACCCGATCGCCGGTTGTCTTCCCGTCGCCTTGCAGATTCCGGTCTTCTTCTCTTTGTACAAGGTGCTGTTCGTCACCATCGAAATGCGGCACGCGCCGTTCTACGGCTGGATCAAGGATTTGTCGGCACCCGACCCGACCAACCTGTTCAACCTGTTCGGCCTGTTGCACTTCGATCCGACGCAGATCCCCGTGTTTGGCCACTATCTTGCGCTCGGCGTATGGCCGATCATTATGGGCATCACGATGTGGTTCCAGTTCAAGCTGAACCCGACGCCGCCCGATCCGACGCAGCAGATGATCTTCAGCTGGATGCCTTTGATCTTCACCTTCATGCTGGCGGGCTTCCCGGCAGGCCTCGTGATCTACTGGGCCTGGAACAACCTGCTCTCGGTCTTGCAGCAAAGCCTGATCATGCATCGCAATGGCGTGAAGGTGGAGCTGTTCGACAATGTGAGAGCGACGTTCGGCAAGAAGGCTGAGTCGAAGACCTGACCTTCTGAGACATTCTCCAACTCGTCATGCCCGGGCTCGTCCCGGGCATCCACGTCTTGGATGCTGGTTGAAGTAAGACGTGGATGGCCGGATCAAGTCCGGCCATGACCAGGATGGAAAACTTCGCATGACCACTGAGCCTGATGCGAAGCTGATCGAACAGGGCCGCAAATTATTTGCCGGCGACTTCACCTTCATCTGGGCTTCGCCCTCGATCGAGACCTTGCCGCCGATGGCGGGCGTGGAAATCGCCTTCGCCGGCCGCTCCAATGTCGGCAAATCGAGTCTCATCAACGCACTCACCGGCCGCAACGCGCTGGCGCGGACTTCGAACACGCCGGGCCGCACCCAGGAACTGATCTTCTTCGACGGTCCCGCGCAGGCCGGCCTGCGGCTGGTCGATATGCCCGGCTATGGTTACGCCTCGGCCTCCAAGGCCAAGGTCGCCTCCTGGACCGCGCTGATCCACAAATATCTTCAGGGCCGCAGCAATCTTGCGCGCGTCTATGTGCTGATCGATTCCCGGCACGGCCTCAAGGAGGTCGATCTCGACGTGCTCAAGACGCTCGACCGGTCGGCGGTGAGCTATCAGGTGGTTCTCACCAAGGCCGATCAGATCAAGCCGGCCGAGCTGGAACAGCGCGTCAGCGACGTGAAGGCTTCGCTTGCAACGCATCCCGCCGCTTTTCCGGAAGTGATTGCCACGTCCTCGGAAACCGCTGCGGGAATTCCGCAATTGCGGGCGGCGATGGTGCGCCTGCTTGGAGAACGCTAGTGGAGCGCGTCTTTCGTATCCTCGTCATCCTCGCCGGTATCATGGGCGCCGACGGCGTGATCCTGGCAGCCGTCGCGGCCCATCAGGGGGATGCGACGCGGCTCGGACCTGCCTCGTCGATGCTGCTGTTTCACGCGACCGCCACCCTTGCGGCGGTGGCCCTGACCGAGCGCGGCATCGTTGCCGCCAGAGGCGGGATTACCGCCGCCTTCGGTTTTGTCATCGCATCGGCGTTGTTCGCCGGCGACCTCTGTTTGCGGCATTTTACAGGACAAGCCCTGTTTCCGTTCGCGGCCCCGGCCGGCGGCACGCTTCTGATCGTAAGCTGGCTGGTGCTGGCCGTTGCCGCCGCATGGCCGCGGCGAAATTGAACGACAAGTACCGCTCCCGCTTTGCGCCATGCCCGACAATCGGATAGAAAACCGCTCGAAATCCGCACCCGCGAGACTCGCTTCATGACCGACGCGTCCCACATCACCCCGCTCGATCAGGCCCGCATCCTGTCCGAAGCGTTGCCGCACATGCAGGAATATGACGACGAAACCATCGTCATCAAATATGGCGGTCATGCCATGGGCGCGGAGGATGTCGCCAAGGCGTTCGCGCGCGACATCGTGTTGCTGGAGCAGACCGCCATCAATCCGGTGGTGGTGCACGGCGGCGGCCCGCAGATCGCGACCATGCTCAAGCGGCTCGGCATTCAGTCCGAGTTCGCCGCAGGCCTTCGCATCACCGATGCCGCAACCATCGAGATCGTCGAGATGGTGCTGGCGGGTTCGATCAACAAACAGCTGGTCGGCTACATCAACGAAGCCGGCGGCAAGGCGGTCGGCCTCTGCGGCAAGGACGGCAATATGGTGACGGCGTCGAAAGCGACGCGCACCATGGTCGATCCGGATTCGAATATCGAGAAAGTGGTCGATCTCGGCTTCGTCGGCGAGCCGGAAAAGGTCGATCTCACGCTGTTGAACCAGATCATCGGCTACGAGCTGATCCCGGTGCTGGCGCCGCTTGCGACCTCGAAGACCGGCCAGACCTTCAACGTCAATGCCGACACCTTTGCCGGCGCGGTCGCGGGCGCACTCAAGGCCAAGCGGCTTTTGCTGCTGACCGACGTGCCCGGCGTGCTCGACAAGTCGAAGAAGCTGATCCCTGATCTCTCGATCAAGGATGCGCGCAAGCTGATCGCCGACGGCACGATTTCGGGCGGCATGATTCCGAAAGTCGAGACCTGTATCTATGCCCTCGAACAGGGCGTTCAGGGCGTCGTCATCATCGACGGCAAGCAGCCGCATGCGGTCCTGCTCGAACTCTTCACCAATCAGGGCACGGGCACGCTGATCCACAAGTGATGACTAGTGGTCCGATTCCGACATTCGCATCCCTTCTCAGCGAGCACTTTTGCGAATGTTAGAATCGAAGGACCACTAGCAAACATAGGTTTCTGGTGGAGTTTTGGATTTGACATTCGCTTTCCGAAATCGCGGCCAGATGGGTAGCGAATGTCAAATTCACTCCACCAGCGCGCTCACGCAACTGAGGCCCATCATCGCCGGACTCGTTCCGGCCATCGCTTTGCTCGCCGGCATCGCACCCGCTTCGGCCGACCTGAAACTCTGCAATCGCATGAGCTATGTGATCGAGGCGGCGATCGGCATCGACGATAAATCGACATCCGCCACCCGCGGCTGGTTTCGCATCGACCCCGCGGCGTGCCGCGTCGTCCTGCAAGGCGCGCTGACGGCCGACCGTATCCTGCTCAATGCCCGCGCGCTTGCCGTCTACGGCGCCTCGCCGCTGCCGCAGAACGGCAGCGACAGCCTCTGCGTGGCCCGCGATAACTTTGTGATCGCGGCCGCCCGTCAGTGCCGGCCGGGCCAGACGCCGGCGCCTTTCACCCAGATCACCCCGACCAAAGCAGACGACGGCAATCTGATCGCCTATCTCGCCGAAGACAGCGAATACGACGACGAGCAGGCGCGTCTTGCCGCCATTCAGCGGCTGCTCGTGATCGGCGGCTTCGACGCTTCGCCGATCGACGGCGTCGACGGTCCGAAGACGCAAGGGGCGCTGGCGGCCTTTTTGAAGAGCCGTGGACTGGCGGCTGATTCCGTCCAGTCGCCTAATTTTTTCACCACCATGGTCGAGGCCGTGCAGGCCCCCTCGTCCACGGGACTGACCTGGTGCAACGACACCCCGCACAAGGTGATGGCCGCGGTCGGCACCGACGACGGCAAGACGGTGACCAGCCGCGGCTGGTATCGCATCGAACCCGGCAAATGCCTGCATCCCGATGTGACCGGCCAGCCCAAGCGCATCTTCAGTTTTGCCGAAGCCGTCGATGCCGAAAACCGCACCATCCGCTTCAAGGACAAGCCCCTGAATTGGGGCGGCGAAACACAGCTCTGCACGCGGGAGAGCAAGTTCGAAGTCAGCGAACAAAGCGAGTGCGGCACCCGCGGTCTCTCTTCCACCGGATTTGCTACCGTCGACCTGTCGAACGGCGGCAAGACACTACGCTTTGCGATGCCGTGATGACCGAGAACCGCGCCTTCAACGACGTCGACACCTGGGTGTTCGACCTCGACAACACGCTCTATCCGCACCACGTCAATCTGTGGCAGCAGGTAGACCAGCGCATCGGCGAATTCATCGGCGCCTACTTGAAGGTTTCGCCGGAACAAGCCCGCTTCATCCAGAAGGACTATTACCGCCGCTACGGCACCAGCATGCGCGGCATGATGACCGAGCACGGCGTGCACGCTGACGACTATCTCGCTTATGTGCACCAGATCGATCATTCGCCGCTGGAGCCTAATCCAGCCATGGGAGCAGCGATTGCAAAGCTGCCCGGCCGCAAGCTGATCCTGACCAACGGATCGACCGACCATGCGGGCGCCGTCCTGAACCGGCTTGGCCTCGCTGCGCATTTCGAAGCGGTGTTCGACATCATTGCGGCCGAACTCGAACCGAAGCCGGCAGCCCAGACCTATCACAAGTTCCTCACCCGTCACGCCGTCGATCCCGCCAAAGCGGCGATGTTCGAGGATCTGGCGCGCAATCTGGTGGTGCCGCACCAACTCGGTATGACCACGGTGTTGGTCGTGCCCGACGGCACAAAAGAGGTCGTGCGCGAAGACTGGGAGCTCGAAGGCCGCGACGATCCCTCTGTCGATCATGTCACCGACGATCTGACCGGGTTTTTGCAGGGGTTGGTGAAAGGCTAGCGCCGCTAGCCTCGCTTTACCCTCTCCCCTTGTGGGAGAGGGTGGTTTCGAACGGAGTGAGAAACCGGGTGAGGGGTTATGGCCGCGACGAATAACGCCCCCTCACCCGGCTCGCATCTGACGATGCTCGCCACCCTCTCCCACAAGGGGAGAGGGTAAGTGGCCGCCTTGACTCTCCGTCCCCAAATTCCGAAAAAGCCGCTTCCGACCGCCCCTCAAGGAAACACGATGTCCGCTTCCAACCTCGAAACCACCATCAACGCCGCGTTCGACGCCCGTGAAGGCATTTCCTCCGCTACCAAAGGCGAGGTCCGCGACGCCGTCGATCATGCGCTCGACCTGCTCGACAAGGGCGAGACGCGCGTGGCCGAACGTGAGGCGAGCGGCAAGTGGAAAGTGCATCAGTGGCTGAAAAAGGCCGTGCTGCTGTCGTTCCGGCTGAATGACATGACCGCGATCACAGGCGGCCCCGGCAAGGCGTCGTGGTGGGACAAGGTGCCGTCGAAGTTCGACGGTTGGGGCGAGAACCGTTTTCGCGACGCCGGCTTTCGCGCCGTGCCCGGCGCCATCGTCCGCCGTTCGGCCTTCATTGCGCGGAACGTGGTCCTGATGCCGTCTTTCGTCAATCTTGGCGCCTATGTCGATGAAGCGACCATGATCGATACCTGGTCCACCGTCGGCTCCTGCGCCCAGATCGGCAAGCGCGTCCATATTTCGGGCGGCGTCGGCATTGGCGGCGTTTTGGAGCCGTTGCAGGCCGAGCCCGTGATCGTCGAGGACGACTGCTTTATCGGCGCGCGGTCGGAGGTCGCCGAAGGCGTGATCGTCCGCAAGGGTGCGGTGCTGTCGATGGGCGTTTTCCTCGGCGCCTCCACCAAGATCGTCGACCGCGAAACCGGCGAGATCTTTGTCGGCGAAGTCCCGGAATACGCGGTCGTGGTGCCCGGCACCTTGCCGGCGAAACCGCTCAAGAACGGCCAGCCGGGCCCCGCGACCGCCTGCGCGGTCATCGTCAAGCGGGTGGACGAGCGCACCCGTGCCAAGACCAGCATTAACGAATTGCTGCGGGACTAATTCGAACCGGCGACCACCCCTCGGCGACTAACTTCCGAACCGCGGCCGCAAGGCCTGCGGCGGAAAGGCTCGCGATGGGTTACGTCTGGTCGCTTTTCAGCTTTAGGGGACGAAGCAGTCGCGCTGGGTATCTCGTGGTGCAACTGGCGCTGCTTGCGCTCTGGATCGAGCTGCCGTCTCATCTCTCGCCGCAATGGCAAATTCTGGATTTGCCCGTCACGGCCATGATGATCTGGGTCAACCTCGCCACCACCGCCAAGCGTCTTCACGATCGCAACTGGAGCGGCTGGTGGGCGGTCGCCGTATTTGCCGTCAACCGGCTTTCCTATTTGTATTACGGTCTTTTTCTCGGCCTCTCGTTCGGCGTTGATATTTCGATCGCCAAGGAGCTGCTTCTCGTGATGATTGCGGTCGCCTTGGGCGTTCTGCAAACCTGGATCATCATCGAATTGTTTTTTCTGCCCGGGACCGATGGGCCGAACCGGTTCGGGCCTGATCCGACCCGCGCCACGCCCCAATCTCTCGTCGGTTCGCGGTCCGAGCCTGCCGGAGTGCCCGATTTTCTGCTGTCCCGAGCTTCAAATTCCCACCACTAGCTCGAACCCGGGACCACTCAAACGAGACTAATTTTCAGACCGCGGGACCCGCCCCCCCGCGGCCCGGAGGGATGCGATGGATTGGGTCTGGTTTCTGTTTGAGTTTGACGGCCGCATCAACCGCGCCAAGGTATGGCTCGCTCTGCTGGTCATCCTGTGCTGGATGATCTTCATCGCGATGCTGATGATCGGCATCGACGGAATGTTCGGAAATCCGGTCAAAACCGTCCGATTCAACATCAATGATATTTTCAGCTTCGTCGATCCCGCTGTGATGCGCGCTACGATCTCGCGGCTGCGCGAGGGCAAGGAGGCGTCTCCGGCCCATCTCGTCCTTACTTTCTTCCACGCCGCCGGCACGCTGATATTTGCCTGGGTTTACCTCGCAACCTGCATCAAGCGGCTGCATGACCGCGACAAGAGCGGCTGGTGGGTCATTCCCTTTTTCGTCGTCCCCGGGCTCTACGCCCAGTTTGTGGACCGGCTGCCGAATTCCTACGTCATGTTTCCGCTCACGCTGACCGTGTTCGCTTTGATGATCTGGGGCTTTATCGAGATCTATTGCCTGAAGGGGACGCGGTGGACCAATCGCTTCGGGCCCAATCCGTTGCCGAAGGAGCAGACGCGGGCGCGCAGCAGCCGCACGAGCACCAGTTGGGACCAGACGAGCTCCTACGAATTTGTCCCGCGTAGTGCTAGCTCTTCGGCCGGGGCACATGTTAAGCGGGGGGCATGACCGATGCCCTCTCGATCACCCGCGATCTCGTCCGCTGCCCTTCGATAACACCGGCCGATGCCGGGGCGCTCGGCGTCCTGGAAAAGCTCTTCAAGGCTGCCGGTTTCGAAACCCACCGGATCACCTTCAGCGAAGCCGGCACCGCCGACGTCGACAATCTCTATGCGCGCATCGGCAGTGAAGCGCCGCATATCAGCTTCGCCGGCCATACCGACGTCGTGCCGCCTGGCGACGAATCGGCGTGGTCCGTTGGCGCCTTTTCCGGCGAGGTGAAAGACGGCTTTCTCTATGGCCGCGGCACCGTCGACATGAAGGGCGGCATCGCCTGCAGCGCAGCCGCGGTGCTGCAATATCTTGGCCAGCATGGCGGCAAGCCAAAAGGTTCGATCTCGTTTCTGATCACCGGCGATGAGGAAGACGTTGCCATCAACGGCACGATCAAGCTGCTGCAATGGGCCACCACGCGCGGCGAAAAGTTCGATCATTGCGTGCTGGGCGAACCGTCCAACGTCGAGACGATTGGCGATTGCATCAAGATCGGCCGCCGCGGCTCGCAGTCGGGCACGCTTTATGTCGAAGGCATTCAGGGCCACGTCGCCTATCCGCACCGCGCCGCAAATCCGGTCCCGGATATTTCGCGCCTGATCGTCAGCTTGAGCGATGAACCGCTCGATCACGGCAGCGCGCAGTTTCAGCCCTCGAACCTCGAATTCACCTCCGTCGATGTCGGCAATTCCGCGACCAACGTGATCCCGGCACAGGCGCGGGCGAAGTTCAACATCCGCTACAACGATCTGCACACGCAGGCGAGCTTGCGTGAGCTGGTCGAGGCGCGCCTTGCCAAAGCCACCGGCAACCGGATCAAGGCGCATATCGTGTGGGAGCCGTCCAACGCCAACGTGTTCGTGACCAAGCCCGGCGCCTTCACCGACCTTGCGGTGGCGGCGATCGAGGACATCACTGGCCGCAAGCCGGAATTGTCGACCTCCGGCGGCACCTCGGATGCGCGCTTCATCTCACAGTACTGCCCGGTGATCGAGTTCGGCCTGGTCGGCCAGACCATGCACCAGATCGATGAACGCACGCCGGTCTCTGATCTGGAGAAGCTAACCAAAATCTACCGCGGTATTTTGGACCGGTATTTCGGCTAATAATCCACCCGCACGAGATAAAGCCCATCGGGCGGCGCGACCGGCCCGCAAGCGGCGCGGTTGCGCGCCTCGAGTGCTGAGGCAAGATCATCGGCGTTCCAGCGTCCCTCGCCGACCCAGACCAGCGAGCCCACCATCGAACGCACCTGGCTGTGCAGAAACGAGCGCGCCGAGGTCAGGATATCGACCTCGTCGCCATGCCTAACGACATCGAGTTGATCCAGCGTCCGTACCGGCGACTTCGCCTGGCATTCAGTGTCGCGAAAGGTCGTGAAATCGTACTTGCCGACCAGCCTCTGCGCGGCTTGATGCATCGCGTTGGTGTCGAGCGGCCGCGGCAACCGCCAGACACGGCCGATGTCGAGCGCGAGATTGGCGCGGGTGTTCCTGATCCGGTAGCGATAGTGGCGCTTCTTTGCGGAAAATCGCGCCTCGAAATCGTCGGGCACGACTTCGGCTGACAGCACGCCGATCGGATGCGGCCGCAAATGCGCGTTGAGCCCGTCGCGAAACCGGCCGGGCACAAAATGCTTGGCGATGTCGCAATGCGCCACCTGGCCGAGCGCGTGCACGCCGGCATCGGTGCGGCCGGCGCCGTGCACCCGCACCTCCTCGCCACAGATCGCCTTGACCGCCGTTTCCAGCGCACCCTGCACCGAAGGGCCGTTCTCCTGGATCTGCCAGCCGCTGAAGGGCGCGCCGTCATATTCGATGATGAGTTTGTAGCGGGGCATCAGAGAAGCCGCGCCGGCGGCTTCAGTGCCGTGCCGCGTAAAAATTCTTCCGCCTTCATCGGCTGCTTGCCGGCCCGCTGCAACTCGCGAAGGCGCAGCGCGCCTTGCGCGCAGGCAATCGTCAGATGATCGTCAAGCACCGTACCCGGCTCGCCGGAGCCGGAAGCGACCTCACAACGCAAAATCTTGACGCGTTGGCCTGCGCCTTCCAGCGGCATCTCGCACCACGCGCCCGGAGAAGGCGACAGCCCGTGAATATGACGCAGCACCTCGCGCGCCGGCCTATTCCAGTCGATACGCGCTTCAGCCTTGTCGATCTTGGCAGCATAGGTGACGCCCTCGCCGGCCTGCGGCGTCAATCGCAGCGTACCGCGCTCGAGCGCGCCCATCGCGCGCGCCGTCAGGTCGCCGCCAAGCGGCGCCAGCGCATCATGCAAGTCAGACGCCGTCATCGCATCCGTGATCGGCAGCCGCTCGGCCATCGCCACGTCCCCAGTGTCGAGGCCGGCGTCCATCTTCATCACCATCACGCCGCTCTCGGCATCGCCCGCCATGATGGCGCGATTGATCGGTGCAGCACCGCGCCAGCGCGGCAACAGCGAGGCGTGAAGGTTGAAGCAGCCGAGCTTTGGCGCATCCAGAATCGCCTGCGGCAGGATCATGCCATAGGCGACAACCACGGCTGCGTCGGCGCCATACCTGCGAAATTCCTCCAACGCTTCCGGCGTCTTCAGCGTCGATGGCGTTTTCACGGGAATGCCAAGCCGCCGCGCTTCCTGCTCGACCGGAGTTGGCTGAAGCTTCATGCCGCGGCCGGCGGGCTTGGCCGCACGGGTATAGACGGCTGCGATCTCGTGACCCTGCGCCACGAGTTCCAGCAGCGTCGGCACCGCGAATTCAGGCGTGCCCATGAAGATGAGGCGAAGGGGCATCGGCCCTACTCCGCCGCGCGCTTGGCGGCCTTGGAAAACTTCTTCAGCACGCGGTCGCGCTTCAGCTTCGACAGATAGTCGACGAACAGAACGCCATTGAGGTGATCGATCTCGTGCTGGATGCAGGTGGCGTAAAGCCCTTCCGCATCTTCCTCGTGCACCTTGCCATCCAGATCGGTGAAGCGCACGCGCACTTTCGCCGGCCGCTCGACCTCCTCGTAATATTCGGGGATCGAGAGACACCCCTCCTCGTAGATCGAGGTTTCCGCCGACGACGAAATGATTTCGGGGTTGATGAAGACCCGCGGCCGCGGATTGACCTCGCCCTCTTCGTCTTTCTTGGCAAGGTCCATCGTGATCAGCCGCAACGGCTGCGCGACCTGGATCGCGGCCAGCCCGATGCCCGGCGCGTCGTACATGGTCTCGAACATGTCGTCGGCCAGTTTCCGGACCTCGTCGGTGATTTTTGCCACCGGCTTGGAGACCAGCCGCAACTGTTTGTCGGGAAGGATGATGATCGGTCGTAAAGCCATGACGCGCGATTTAAGGGGATGGGTACTCGTGGTCAATGCGGCACGTGTGGCGGATCAGAAGTCCGCATCGTTGCCGCCTCGGGTTCGTCATGCGGACTTCTGATCCAAAGCCACACGAGATGAACAGGTTTGCCAGTGTCCTTTCGAAGTTCGCAAACGTGGCTCCGCAAAATGATACGAACTTCGGGATCGGGACACTAGACGACCGTTTACCTCCTCTTAACCATGATTGTTAGGAAAGCATTAACCAAGAAAATTTACCCGATATTTACCATAAATGTTCCCTCTTCGTTCGTGTTCGAGGCCGAATCGGATAGTAAGGGCGGCATGAACGAGATTCTTTTCATGATCGGCGCCACGCCGGTCCGCACCGGCGAAGCGCTGATCGGCTTTGGCGTGCTCGCGCTCATCCTGCTCCTTGTCATCGCCATCGTGGTTGCGCGGTCCGGCCGCCGCGGGGCGGCGTCAGCGATGGCGCAGGCGATCCGCGCCGACGAGCTTGAGGAGCGCCTGAGCGAAATGCTGCGCGCCCAAAGCGAAGCCACCGGCCGTGTCGACGCCATGGGGCAGGCTTTGGCAGGCCGGCAAGCCGAAATGGCCCGCACCGTCTCCGAGCGGCTCAATTCGGTCACCCATCGGGTCGGCCAGTCCATGGAGCAGACCACGCGCAACACCATGGATTCGCTGCGCGTGCTGCATGAGCGGCTCGGCATCATCGACAACGCGCACAAGAATCTCACCGATCTGACGTCACAAGTCACGACGCTGCGCGACGTGCTCGCCAACAAGCAATCGCGCGGCGCCTTCGGCCAGGCGCGCATGGAAGCGATCGTCCAGGACGGCATGCCGAAAGGCGCTTACGAATTCCAGCACACGCTTTCGACCGGAAAGCGGCCGGATTGCGTGGTGTTCCTGCCCGACCAGCGGCCGCTTTGCATCGACGCCAAATTCCCGCTGGAGGCGATCACCGCGCTGCATGACGCGCGCACCGACGAGGAAAAGAAAATCGCCGCGCAACGGCTACGCGGCGACATCATGAAGCATATCGGCGACATCGCCGAAAAATACCTGATCGCCGGCGAGACCCAGGATACCGCGCTGATGTTCGTGCCGTCGGAGTCGGTCTACGCCGAAATCCACGACCATTTCGACGACGTGATCCAGAAGGCCTATCGCGCCCGCGTCGTGCTGGTGTCGCCCTCGCTTCTGATGCTCGCGATCCAGGTGATGCAGCAAATCCTCAAAGACGCACGGATGCGCGATGCTGCGGACCAGATCCGCACCGAGGTGCTCAATCTCGGCGATGATCTCGGCCGGCTGCGCGAGCGCGTGCTGAAATTGCAGAAACACTTTGCCGACGCCAACGAGGACGTCCGGCAAATCCTGATTTCCGCCGACAAGATCGAGAAACGTGCCGGCCGGATCGAGGAACTCGACTTCAGCAAAGAAACTCCCATTGAGCCGCCGCGCCTCGTCAAGCCGGGCACGCCGGAACTGTTTCCGCTGCCGCGCAAGTTGCAGGCCGGTGAGTAGCCTTCACCTCGCCCCACATCGCAATCCAGAATCTGCTAACACCGCGGCATGACAGCCCCGGATACCGCATCGCAGGCGCCCTCTCCTTCCGCCGACACGCCCTCCTCGTGGCGCGATGGCCTCGCCGTCTACCTGCAGCCGCGCGTGCTGATCGTGCTTTTCCTCGGCTTTTCGTCCGGCCTGCCGCTGGCGCTGTCGGGATCGACGCTTCTGATCTGGATGCGTGAAGCCGGCGTTGATCTCGGCACCATCGGGCTGTTTGCACTGGTCGGCACGCCCTACACCTTGAAATTCCTCTGGGCGCCGCTGGTCGACGCGCTGCATGTGCCGTTCTTTACCCACGCGTTCGGCCGCCGCCGCGGCTGGCTCTTGTTGTCGCAACTCCTGCTCATCGGCTCGATCCTGCTGCTGGCACTGACCGACCCGGCGCGATCGCCCGCTTTCGTGGCGCTGGCGGCGCTGCTGGTGGCGACGATGTCGTCGACGCAGGATATCGTGGTCGATGCCTTTCGCGTCGAAAGCCTGCCGGAAAGCGAGCAGGCCGCCGGCATGGCATCTTACGTCGCCGCCTACCGGATCGGCATGCTGGTCTCGACCGCCGGCGCTTTGTTTCTTGTCAGCTCCTACGAAGGCACCGGGGTCACGCGCGTGTCCGCCTGGATGTGGGGCTATGTGACCATGGCCGCACTGGTATTGATCGGCACCGTGACTGCGCTCGCGGCCACCGAGCCGGAGCCGTCGATTCGCGCGGACGCGGCAACCAGCACCCAGACCGCGTTCACGCGCGTCCTCCATGCTGCGACCGGCGCGTTCTCCGAATTTCTTGTGCGCCAGGATGCATTGGCGGCTCTGGCTTTCGTGGTGCTGTTCAAATTCACCGATGCGTTTTCCGGCACCATGACCGCGCCGTTCGTGATCGATCTCGGCTTTTCCCGCAACGACTATGCCGCGATCGTCAAGGGGGTGGGGCTCGCCGCCACGCTGATCGGCGGCTTTGCCGGCGGCTTCGTCGCGCGGCGCTATTCACTGGGCGCAAGCTTGTGGATTGGCGGCGTGATCCAGGCGGTCGCCAATCTCTCCTTCTCGTGGCTGGCGCTGGTCGGCGTCAACCAATGGGCGCTGGTGCTTGCGATCACGGCGGAAAACTTCACCAGCGCCATCGGCACCGTGATCTTTGTCGCTTACCTCTCGGCGCTATGCCGCAATCCGCTGCACACCGCGACCCAATATGCGCTGCTTACCGCGCTTGCCGCGGTCGGCCGCACCTATCTTTCTTCCGGCGCCGGTTATGTGGCGAAGGCGACCGGATGGCCGCTGTTCTTTGCAATCTGTGTCGCGGTCGCGCTGCCGAGCCTGGTGCTGCTGGCGTACTTGCAGCGGCGCGGGCACTTCGAGGCGCTCGGCCCGGTCAAAGTCTAACGCTTGGTCACCACGCTCCATTTGGAGACGATGGCCTCGCTCATCTGCCCCGCAGCTTCCGCGCAGGCAACCTCGTCAACCCGAAGCGAGATTTCCTTGCCGACAAAACCTTTCAGCTTTGCGACATCCGCGTCGCCGTTGGTGACGATCTGAAACGTCTCGGGACCGGTCTCTAGCCCGCACAGGCCGCCGGGCGGCGGCAGGCGATGCGCCACGCTGGTGAGCTGATAGGTCGGCGCCTGCTTGCCCTTTTTGCCGCCACGGGTGCGTAGCGCATTGAGTTCCCCGGACAAGACATCGCCAATCTTGATCAAGGCGCCGGCCTTGTTGCTGCCTTCGGCCACGGGCTGATCCTGCTGCGCGCGCAGGCCCGGCAACGTCAATGTCGCAGCCATGATCGCACCCAAAGCCAGCCGTCTGCCGAATCCTCGTTTCGTCATTTCAATCGTTTCCGTTTATTTGGCTAAAACAGGGTTCGCTGCCGCATCGCGGCGGACAACGTGCCTTCGTCGAGATAGTCGAGTTCGCCGCCGACCGGCACGCCATGGGCCAGACGCGTGACCCTGACATTGGCTTCCTGCAAAAGGTCGGTGATGTAGTGCGCGGTGGTCTGGCCGTCGACGGTCGCATTCAGCGCCAGGATGATCTCGCTCACCTGCGGCTCATGCGCACGTTTGACCAGCGCATCGATCGTCAGGTCCTGCGGACCGACGCCATCGAGCGGCGACAACGTCGCGCCGAGCACGTGATAGAGGCCGTTGGAAGCGTTCGCCCGCTCCAGCGCCCAGAGATCGGCAACGTCGGCGACCACCACGATGATCGACTGGTCGCGCCTGACATCGGTGCACACCGTGCAGGGATTTTGGGTGTCGATATTGCCGCAGGTCTTGCAGACCTGGATCTTGTCGATCGCGACCTGAAGTGCTGCGGATAGCGGCGTCATCAGCGCCTCGCGCTTCTTGATCAGATGCAGCGCCGCGCGGCGTGCCGAGCGCGGTCCCAGTCCGGGCAGCCGCGCCAATAGCTGGATCAAGCGTTCGATTTCCGGGCCGGCAACCGCAGAGGCCATGGATCAGCCGATATCCGCTTAGCCGAGACCGAGGCCCGGCGGCAAACCGAGGCCCCCGGTCAGCGTCTGCATTTTTTCCTGCATCGCGATTTCCGCCTTGCGCCGCGCATCGCTGAGCGCTGTCACTAGCAGGTCTTCAAGGATTTCACGTTCCTCGGCCTTCATCAGCGATGGGTCGATCTTGACGGCCTTGACTTCCATCTTCGCGGTCATGCGCACGCTGACCAGACCGCCGCCGGAAATGCCCTCGACCTCGAGCTGGCCGAGTTCCTCCTGCATCGCCTGCATCTTCGATTGCAGTTGCGCCGCCTGTTTCATCATGCCGAGGAAATCAGCCATCAAGGTTCCCTTTGAAATCGTTAGTGGAGTGGATTTGACATTCGCTACCCATGTATCCACGAGCTCTCAAAGCGAATGTCAAATCCTAAACTCCACTAAAATCTTATGTTTGCTAGTGGTCCCTTGATTCTAACATTCGCAAAAGTGAATGCCGAGACGGGATGCGAATGTTAGAATTGGACCACTAGCCGTCGTCGCCATCGCCGCTATCGGCAAGGTCATCACCGTCAACATTATCCGCATGGGATTCCGGCGGCTCGGCGGCAAGGTGGCGCACCTCGACCACTTTCGCTCCGGGAAATCGCGCCAGCACTTCCCTTACCCTGGGATCGGTTTCGGCGGCGCGCTCGCGCTTGTTTTTCGCGGCTTCGTTTTGCTCCCGCAGCGTCGGCTGTCCGGCTTCGTTGGACACGATCACGGTCCAGCGTCGGCCGGTCCATTGCTCGAGCTTGCGCGACAGATCGTTGATCAGCGTTCGCTGGGCGTTGCGCTCCAGCGCGACCTCCAGACGTCCATCCTCGATACGGACCAGCCGCACATCGGCTTCCAGCGCCCCCTTGGTCAGCAGATCGCGCTTTTCGGCGGCAAGCGCCACGAGTTCCGGAAAGCTCGCGATCCGCCGCGCGGGCGCACCTTGCGCCTCAGGCGACGGCGCCGTCATTTGCGGCCGGATCGCCGGTTCCGCATTCGCGCGCGGCGCCGGACCGGATCGAACCGGCGAGGATGACATCGCTGAGGCCGGTGCAGCCGGAGCCGAGCGCGGCGCGGCGTTTCCGGTCGCAGCCGGCGACGCGCCGCCACCCTGCTCGATCATCCGGATCGCCTCATCCGGCGTCGGCATATCCGCAACATAGGCGATGCGTACCAGGACCATTTCCGCCGCGGCGGCAGGACGCGTTGCGTCCCTGACCTCGGTAATGCCCCTGAGCAGCATCTGCCACATCCGCGACAGTACGCGCATCGAAATCTTCGTGGCGAAATCCCGCGCGCGCTTACGCTCGGTCTCGCCGAAAGCGACATTGTCGGCGGTCGCCGGCACGATCTTGACGCGGGTAACGAAGTTGACGAATTCGGCAAGGTCCGACAGCACGACGACCGGATCGGCGCCGGTGTCGTATTGCTCGCGAAACTCCTTGAATGCGCTGGCGATGTCGCCGCGCACGAGAACTCTCGAACAGATCGATCACCCGGGTACGGTCGGCTAGTCCCAGCATCTGCCGCACGTCATCGGCGCGTACCGGCCCCGCCGCATGCGCAATCGCCTGATCGAACAGCGAGAGCGAATCGCGCACCGAACCTTCGGCCGCACGCGCAATGATGCCAAGCGCCTCGGGTTCGGCTTCGACGCCCTCTTTCGACGCGATGTTGGAAAGATGCGCCATCAGCACATCGGCCTCGACGCGGCGCAGGTCGAAACGCTGGCAGCGCGACAGCACCGTGACCGGCACCTTCCGGATCTCGGTGGTGGCGAAAACGAATTTCGCATGCTCCGGCGGCTCTTCCAGCGTTTTCAGAAACGCGTTGAAGGCTGCGGTGGAGAGCATATGGACTTCGTCGATGATGTAGACCTTGTAGCGCGCGCTCGCCGGCGCGTAGCGCACGCTGTCATTGATCTGACGCACATCGTCGACGCCGGTGTGGGAGGCGGCGTCCATTTCCAGCACGTCCATGTGACGGCTTTCCATGATTGCCTGACAATGCACGCCGAGTTTCGGCATATGGATCGTCGGCCCCTTCACCGACCCATCCGGCAGCTCATAGTTCAACGCGCGCGCCAAAATCCGGGCGGTGGTGGTTTTGCCGACGCCGCGGACCCCGGTCAGGATCCAGGCCTGCGGAATGCGGCCGGTTTCGAACGCGTTGGAGACGGTGCGCACCACGGCCTCCTGGCCGATCAAATCCTCGAAGCCTGCGGGGCGGTATTTTCGCGCCAGTACGCGATAGGCCTTGCCGGCTTCCGTCGGACCGGGATTGTCGGAATCGTGAGGGGTCAGGGGCGCGCCAGCATCATTCATAGGAAGGTCCGCAATTGGTGATCTCGCGAAGCTGGCTTTGCGGAACAGGCACCAAGGCGAAACCGGTCGCAGCACCTTGCGCCATTCGCCGGAAAAACAGGTAGGAGACTGACGAGCGACCCGATCCGGACCTCGTTAGGGCTGCTTCCTTCCGGACCTGACCCGGTTGGCGAGTGGCTCGTCCACCGCCAATCTCCCGGTCCCTATTTGGAGGCAAACGGCCCGGAAAGCAAGCGGGGCCGGGCAGTTTGCGCCCCTTGCGCAGAATCGGGGATAATGGCCGAGGTCTGACAAGGAATTAGCCATGTCCCCCGAGGAATCCGCCTGGTCGCTCCATGCGCGGCTGAAGGAAGACACCATCGACATCGGCGACCTGCCGCTAAGCCGCGTGCTCGTCATCAAGGACGCGCATTACCCCTGGCTGTTGCTGGTGCCGCGAAGGCCGGAAATTGTGGAAATCATCGACCTCAACGAGGTCGAGCAGGCGCAGTTGATGACGGAGATTTCCCGCGTTGCGCGCGCATTGAAAGAAATCACCAAATGCGAGAAGCTGAATATCGCAGCGCTCGGCAACGTGGTTCCGCAATTGCACGTGCACATCATCGCGCGACGTTCGAGCGATGCCGCATGGCCGCGGCCGGTTTGGGGAGTGATGCCGCCGCTGGCGCATGACGCCGAGGAAGTTCAGCGATTTATCAGCGCGCTTCGCCGCAAAATCTGGCTAGCGCCGGGGCACTAGGTTGAACACATGACCGCATTTGATTCCTTTCCGTTGGGGCAGCCGGGTTTCGTCTCGCATATCCTCGATCGCGCCGCCCATTTACGCAGCGACGAGGCGAAGCTGCTGGCGCTGGAAAACCGCCCCGACGCCCGCGCCTATGTCGTCTACCGCGACTCGCTGGTGGTGAGGCGCGAAGCAGCCGCACCGCGCGCCTTGTTGAGCTTCGAAGAGGCCGCAAAATTTGGCGCCAATCCCGGCACCGTCTTTTTGGGACTGCGCGATGAAGCACCCATTTTCGGCATGGGCATTTCGCCCGCCGCAGTCGAACAGCTGTTGACCCGCGACGATGCTGCCGTGACCGAATTGCGCGGCATGGCGATGCAAGGCGCAGTTCCCCCCGATCAGCTATCGGCCATCGCGATGGCGAAATCGCTGGTGAACTGGCATCAGCGGCACGGCTATTGCGCCAATTGCGGCACGCGGACCGCGATGAAGGAAGGCGGCTGGAAGCGCGACTGCCCAAACTGCAAGGTCGAACATTTCCCCCGCACCGATCCGGTTGTCATCATGCTCGTGGCCTCGGGCGATAGGGTCCTGCTCGGCCGTCAAAAGCACTTCCTGCCCGGCATGTATTCCTGCCTCGCCGGCTTCGTCGAAGCCGCGGAAACGATCGAGGACGCGGTTCGGCGTGAAATCTTCGAGGAATCCGGCATCCGCTGCACCGACGTCCAATACTATATGACGCAGCCCTGGCCGTACCCTTCGTCCCTGATGATCGGCTGCACGGCGCGTGCGCTGAACGACGATGTCGTCGTCGATCACGCGGAACTCGAGGATGCGCGCTGGTTCGATCGCGCGGAAGCGACCTTGATGATCAAGCGGGAACATCCGGAAGGGCTCGCCGGCCCGCATCCGTTCGCGATTGCCCATCATTTGCTCGGCCGGTGGGTGCACAACGGCCCAAATCATCCCGCATAATCGGAACCGGCCATGACGGCCTTCGTTCTTGACGGGTATCCCGTCAAACCTTTGGAATCGACATGACCGACGCTTCCTCGTCCCCCCGTCCCACAGGGAAACGGCCTCCGCGAATTCTCTGCATCGGTATGCCGGTGCGCGACCTGACCTTTCGCGTGCATGGGCTGCCGGCGCGCGGCTCCAAGGAAAACGCCACCCATTTCGATGAAATTTGCGGCGGCAACGCGCTCAACGGTGCGATCGGGATCGTACGGCTCGGCGGCCGCGCCTCGATCTGCGGGCCGATGGGCGACGAGAAGGAAACGACGTCCAAATACATCTACGAGAAGATGGCCGAAGAAGGCATCGAAACCAAACACCTCGTGCACATGCCGGGCCTGGTCACGCCTATCTCCAACATCATGATCGACCCGAGCGGCGAGCGCACCATCGTCACCTTCCGCGACCCGGAATTGTGGAACGTTTGCCTGCCCGACCATGACGCGTTGCTGGAAGACTGCGATGCCATCCTGACCGAAAGCCGCTGCGCCACTTTCTGTACCGATCTCTGCGCCGAAGCGACGCGGCGCGGCATTCCGGTCGTCGTCGACGTCGATCGCGCGATGTCGCTGCGCGAAGGCCTGCTGACCGCGTCATCGCACCTGATCTTTTCCAGCGAGCCTTTGCAGGAGACCGCTGGCGTCACCGACGATGGCGAAGCGCTGAAGAAGATCGCCAAACTGACCCCCTCGTTCCTCGCGGGCACGCGCGGTGCGCAGGGGACGATCTGGCTCGACGAACAGCAAAACCTGCAGCAGACGCCGGCCTTCCCGGTGCACACGGTGGATACGCTCGGCGCCGGCGACGTTTTCCACGGCGCCTTTGCGCTTGCGATCACCGAAGGCCAGGACCTGCGTTCGGCCTTGCGGTTCGCGTCTGCTGCCGCGGCGCTGAAATGCACCCGCTTCGGAGGCGCCTTCGCAGCTCCGCAACGTGCTGAAGTTGAAGCGCTTTTGAGCCAGAAGCGATCGGCTGTCCGGTAGGACCGTCGCAATAATAGGCTTGTCATAGAAGGATTTTCTATATATGAGGGGGTAAATCCTCATAATTGGAAGAAAGTTCTTCTATCATGACCGACCTCGCTATATCAGCCGCAATCGAGCCCAACCGCCGGCTCGATGCCATCGACCGCAAGATCCTCACCGTACTGCAACAGGATGCTTCCCTTTCGGTTGCCGAAATCGGCGACCGCGTGGGGCTATCGTCAACGCCGTGCTGGAAACGAATCCAGCGCCTGGAGGCCGACGGCGTGATCCTTCGCCGCGTCGCGCTGGTCGATCAGAACAAGATCGGGCTCGGCATCACCGTCTTCGTTTCGGTCGAAAGCGCCGACCACTCGGAAAGCTGGTTGCAGAAATTCGCCGATGCGGTTTCCGCGATGCCCGAGGTGATGGAATTTTACCGGATGGCGGGCGATGTCGACTACATGCTGCGCGTCGTGGTCGCCGACATGCAAAGCTACGACGTCTTCTACAAAAAACTGATCAGCGCGGTGCCGCTGAAGAACGTGACGTCGCGTTTTGCGATGGAGAAAATCAAGTCGGTGACCGCACTTCCGGTGCCGGCAAACTAGCCCGAGAGCAAGTTCGGACTGCGCTGTTGGACAGCGCAGCCAACAACTCCCGCGACTCCTCTTCCACCCATGCAATTTATTGTATTGTCTGCTGAATTTTTCAGCATGGCTCTCATTTTTACTCCCGGTTAGCCTTGTCCCGATAATTTGCCCGAATGGGAAACGGGAGCAGCATTCGCGCCTACGGATGGCCAGCGTGGGCGAACGCTGCCATTCTGCTGCTTTCGAGCTGGCTTTTCATTGCCGCGCTCTCCTTTCAAGTCCGCACCGATAGCGAAGTGGTGGCCGTGGTGTTTCCGCCGTGGTGGAGCGCGCAGCAGGCGCTTCAGGCGTCGGCTTCAGCCGGCGCTGCATTCGTGAGGACGACCGCCATTCCCGCCATTCTGGTCGTAAGGCCCGACGATCGCGCCGGGCTCTCCCGGCTGCATGACGCCGGTGCCTGGTTTGCCATTGACCCACGGGCCGTTGCGGCCTGCCTGACTCTTAAGGGCTAAAGGACCCTGAAAATGAATATTGAAAGCCATGAGTTGAAGAATTTGCGCGAAACGACCAGCCGGGCCCTGATCGTGGTTCTTTGGCTGCATGTCCCGGTTTGTCTCGCCATTGGCCTTGCGATTGGCAGCGGCTGGTCGATGCCGGTCACGCTGATGGTTATCATGGCAGGTGCAGCCACGCTGTCGTGGCGCGCCGCCGGTAACGTCCTCTCGACGCGTCTGATCATTGCCGTCGCCTTGATGGGCGACGTCTCGGTTTTCACCTACCAATTCGCCGGCCACGCCTGGCAGGCGGACACGCACATGTACTTCTTCGCTGCGCTGGCTTCCCTTGTCGCTTATTGCGACTACCGGCCGATCGTTATCAGCGCCGTCGCCATTTCGCTGCATCATCTGACGCTCAATTTCCTGCTGCCGGCAGCGATCTATCCCGGCGGAGCCGATTTCGGCCGGGCGATGCTTCACGTCGTCCTCGTCGGAATCGAGTCGGGAGTCCTGATCTGGCTCGCCTGCACGCTCGCTGACTTGTTCGGAACTGCCGCGCAAAAGGCCGCGGAAGCCGAAGCGGCCGTCGCCGCCGGGGCCCGCGCCAATGCTGAGCGCGTCGAGACCGACAAACATGCCAAACAGGAACGTGACGAAGCCAGGCACGAACTGGCTTCCAACTTCGAGCACAATGTCGGACGAATTGTCGAGGCGGTCGCGGTAGCCGCCAACGATATCCATGTGCTTTCGAATTCGATCAGCAACAACAACCGCGCGACGACCGCGCAGACTGTCGCCGCCGCCACGGCATCGTCCCACGCCTCGGCCAATGTTGAATCCGTCGCTGCGGCCACAGAAGAGTTGACGGCCTCGATCGGCGAGATCGCCAAGCAGGTGAGCCGCTCGGCCGAGATCGCAGGCCAGGCCGCCGAAGGGGCGCGGCGCACCAACTCCGTGGTCGAGGGGCTGACGACCGGCACCCAGAAGATCGGCGAGGTCATCACACTGATTCAAAACATCGCAAGCCAGACCAACCTTTTGGCCTTGAACGCGACCATCGAAGCGGCGCGCGCCGGCGAGCATGGCAGGGGATTTGCCGTCGTTGCCAGCGAAGTGAAGGCGCTGGCCAACCAGACCGCAAAGGCGACGGAGGAAATTTCCGCGCAGGTTCAAAACATGCAAAACGCCACCGGCGAAGCCGTCAACGCCATCCAGGCCATCGTCGGCACGATTGCGGAGATCGACGAGATATCGAGCCAGATTTCGATCGCGGTCGACCAGCAAGGCGCGGCAACGCGCGAGATCGCGGGCAACGTGCTTCAGGCGGCGAGCGGCACGCGGGAAGTCGGCAACAACATTCAGAGCGTCACCCGGGCTTCAGACGAGGCAGGCGTGGCGACCGGCCGGCTTCTTGAGGCGGCCAACGGCATGTCGTCGCAATCGGAGCGGCTGAAGTCCGAGGTCGGTCAGTTCCTCGGTTCGCTGAGGGTTGCGCGGTAAGGCGGGCGCCGCGCGCCCTGCCGCAGCAACAGGCGCGCGACCTCAGATCTTCTGGTTATATTCGCCGACCTCGGGATGGGTACGCAAAACCTGATCCATCGCCTCGAACATATCGCGCATCCGCTGTTCCGAGACCGGACTTTCGACGACCACCACGAGCTCCGGCTTGTTGGAGGAAGCCCGCACCAGGCCCCAGCTGCCGTCCTCGACGGTGACGCGCACGCCGTTGACGGTGACGAGATCGCGGATCTTTTGTCCTGCGACCTTTTCGCCGCGCTTCTGCAACTCCTCAAAGTGCTTCACCACCTGATCGACGACGCCGTATTTGGTCTCGTCGGCACAGTGCGGCGACATGGTCGGCGATGACCACGTCTTCGGCAGATCGTTCTTCAGATCGGCCATCGATTTAGTGGGGGCGCGATCGAGCATGTCGCAGACTGCGATCGCCGATACCAGCCCGTCGTCGTAACCGCGTCCGTACGGCTTGTTGAAGAAGAAGTGGCCGGACTTCTCGAAGCCCGCAAGCGCACCAAGTTCATGGGTGCGGCGCTTCATGTAGGAGTGGCCGGTTTTCCAATAGGCGACCTTCGCGCCCTGCTTTTGCAGCACGGGATCCGTGACAAAAAGCCCGGTGGATTTCACATCGACGACGAACTGCGCGCCCTTGTGGATCGCCGACATGTCGCGCGCCAGCATGACGCCAACCTTGTCGGCAAATATCTCTTCGCCGGTATTGTCGACGACGCCGCAGCGATCGCCGTCGCCGTCGAAGCCGAGACCGACATCCGCTTTGTGCTTCAGCACTGCATCGCGAATCGCGTGCAGCATTTCCATGTCTTCGGGATTAGGATTGTATTTCGGAAACGTATGGTCGAGTTCGGTATCGAGCGGAACGACCTCGCAACCGATCGCTTCCATCACCTGCGGCGCGAACGCACCCGCAGTGCCATTGCCGCAGGCGACCACGGCCTTCAGCTTGCGTTTGAGCTTCGGCCGCTTGGTCAGGTCGGCGATGTAACGCGCCGGGAAATTCTCGTGAAACTGATAGGAGCCGCCGGCCTTGTTCTTGAACTCGGCGTTGAGCACGATCTCTTTCAACCGGCTCATCTCGTCGGGACCGAAGGTGAGCGGGCGGTTGGCGCCCATCTTGACGCCGGTCCAGCCGTTGTCGTTGTGCGAGGCGGTCACCATCGCCACGCAGGGAACGTCAAGCTCGAACTGCGCGAAATACGCCATCGGCGTCATCGCAAGCCCGATGTCGTGAACGCGGCAGCCGGCGGCTTGCAGGCCCGAGATCAGCGCGTATTTGATCGAGGCCGAATAGCCGCGAAAATCGTGACCGGTCACGACCTCCTGCTTGACGCCGAGTTCGGCGATCAGCGCGCCCAGCCCCATGCCGAGCGCCTGAACACCCATCAGGTTGATTTCCTTGCCGAACAACCAGCGCGCGTCATATTCGCGAAAGCCCGTCGCCTTCACCATCGGTTCGGATTCATACGCGTAGGTATTCGGAACCAGCACGGGCTTTGGCTTTGGAAACATTCAACGGCCTCTTAGGAAAAACGGATCGGGAAGGCCCCGCAGCCTTAGCGAATGCGCGGGCGCAACGGAAGACGGGACAGCCGTCTTGTGACGATTAATTAGGGTAGATGGGCGAAGCGTCATCCACCCATCTTTGCACGGCGGCGCAATACGCTGCGCTATTGCACGCTACGAGCTGCTTGACCGCTATCGCTCCGACCCAGCATGGTTTCTGCAACGGGAGCCGGCCACCCGTCACACGATCACTGCCACTGACGGCGCCAAACGCACGAATTTCGGTGGGGTTTATGGACATACGCTAACGCTCTCAGAACCCGGCAGCAATGATTTGGGAACAATCACCGCTGCCGACCCGACTGGTTTGTTGGTAGCGACCCCGGATGAAGGTGATCCAAACTTCCTGAGGGTCAGAGAGTACAACGGCTACTAGAAAACCGATGCAACGATGCGGCAGACGTAACGGCGTCGTGTCTCTGCCCTGACATCCAAATGCTGGCCAGCATTTCACCATATGCGTGCGTTAGGATGACACTGATCTAAAGATACGGTCCGCATAGCAGGGGAAGACGTGGAGAGGTCTTATGAAACTTCTGAAGACCGCGATACTCGCGTTTTCGCTAACCCTGACGGCAACCGTTGCGCTGGCTGCGGATTACGAAATTTTCGCTGACTTTATGACTGTGGAGACTGGGGTAAACCACTATTCTGTCGAGCGCCTCGATCGCAAGAACAAGAAGTTCTATCACTGCACCGCAGTCCTCGACGCCGAGACCAAGCAATTGACCGGTCAATGCACCGAGAGGCCGGGCTTTCCGGAGAGGCCGACCGGCAAAGGACGGAACGTGCAGGGAGGGCTTTCAAACCTTTTTCGCGGAATGCCGGTGTTTGGTTCTTGGAAAATCGACCAGACCACCGGAAAAACTGAGTTCTGTATATCAGGCACTTCTCAGTGCGTGGAGGTAACTCCGCAATAGAAAAACGTGTAAGGCCTTCAGAGCGGCGGCGGATTGACAGCCAGGGAGTCTCACTGCTCGAGCACCATTTTGCCGTTGGCGTATTCGAACCGGCGCAGCTTCGACAGGAACGACAGCCCAAGCAAATTCTCCGACAGCGCTTCGTCCGGCAGCACCATCGCATCGACATCGCGCACGATCAGACCGCCGACCTCGACCATCGCCAACCGGGTCGGCGCGGCCTTCACAGTGCCGTTGGCGGTGGTCACCGTCGCCCGGTAGTCGCTGCGCGACGGACGCAGCCCGAACCGGGCCGCCGAGCTCTCGTTCAGGGCAACGACGGAAGCGCCGGTGTCGACCATGAAGGCAACGCGCTGGCCATCGATCCGCCCTTCGGTCGCGAAATGGCCGCGGCCGTCGTGGGGAATGCTGAGACTGCGCTGGCCGCCGTTAGCGGTCGTGGCGGGCGTTACGGCCATGCGTACCGACGGGGTGGCGGAAGCCGGTGCCGGCGTCATCTTGTCGGCCAGCTGCGCCATGAACGTGCCGAGGCCGATCATGATCGCGGCAAAAATCATAATGTTACGCATGACGCCACTCTTGTTTCGCGTACGCTGGAACGCCGATTTGACCACGAGGGTGAGGAAACTTCGACCGGCGGCAAACCGCGCGAGCGGCAATTTTGGCGAAAAGGATGAGCGAAGGGTTAACGAATTCATCACGGGCCACGTTCAGCCGCGCTGCCTGTCATGTCCCTTTTGGTTTGACGCGACGAGTCGGCGGCGCGCTTGCCGGATCTTCCGGCCAGGGGTGACGCGGATAACGCCCGCGCAGATCGGAGCGCACCGCCGCATAGCTGCCGCGCCAAAAGCCCGGCAGATCGCGTGTCACCTGTACCGGACGGTGCGCCGGCGACAGCAGTTCCAGCACCAGCGGGATCGCACCCCTGGCAATCGAGGGATGGCTGGTCAACCCGAACAACTCCTGGAGGCGCACCGCAATGGTCGGCCCCTGCTCGGCTTCGTAATCGATCGCCAACTGCGTGCCCGTCGGC
Source organism: uncultured Alphaproteobacteria bacterium (assembly GCA_963788885.1). Taxonomy (GTDB): domain Bacteria; phylum Pseudomonadota; class Alphaproteobacteria; order Rhizobiales; family Xanthobacteraceae; genus Bradyrhizobium. The sequence continues at coordinate 373,016 of CAWBIR010000010.1, forward strand.
GCCTCGAAATGCGTCGGGGCTTCCTTGTCCAGGCGCGCACGCAACGACCATGGCAACAGAGCGTGCAACGCATCCGACAAATCGCTCGCCGAGAAAGACTTCAGCGACGTCTTGTCGAGCAGCGCCGGCACCAGCCACGTTTCGCGTTGGGCTTTGAGCGCATCGTCAGACAAATCCGGCCACGGATTATCGGAGGACGCCCCTTCAGCGGCGCGCAGGAACATCACGCGGTCGCGCCATTGCTTGGTCGGTTTCGACCAAGGCAACTGGTCGAGACCCGCCGCGATCAACCCATCGGAGAGGATCCGCGCGGTCTCTTCCGACGGTTCGAGCGCCAATGGCGCTTCGGACAGCATGATCGCGTGCAAGGCCTTCCTGCGCCGCGCCCGCAAGGCCATCGAAGCCCGGTCGAAGAAGATTTCATCCGCGGTTTCGATCTGATCGGCAAAACGCGCCTCGATCTCGGCTTGGGTAATCGGCGCGGCCAGCAGGATACGGCCCTGCATGGCCGTCCCCGTCAGTTCGGCGACCGCAATATACGACGCGCGCGACAATGCCGCCGTGGGCTCGAGCGCGGCGCCGCGTCCGTTGGCCAGCACAAAGCTGCCATTGCCGCGGTTCTTCGCGACGCGGTCGGGAAAGGCGAACGCCAACATGACACCGTTACTTAACTCCCCTCCCCCTTGCGGGGAGGGGTTGGGGGTGGGGGGAGCCCGACGCGAAATCGCCGTTGTAGCCCCCCCTCCCCGACCTCGAGAGCGAGCTTCGCTCGCCTCGGACCCCGCAAGGGGGGAGGGAGAAGTAGAGGCGACCTGCGCGGCCCAGCGCTGCGCCTGGTTGCGTGCGGCTTCGGCGCGCTGCGAGCGGTCGCGGCGAAAGCCATCGAGCCGGACGTCCAGATCGACGTGATCGCCGCCGAGCCCGCGCTCGGTGAGCACGGCGGCAATGTCGGCAGCAGTTCGGCCGGCTCGAAGCCGATGCGAATCGACGATCATCCGCGCCAGCCGCGGCGGCAACGCCAGCGCGCGCAGGCTGCGGCCCTCGTCGGTGATCCGCCCGTCAGCGTCGAGCGCGCCGAGTTCGCGCAGCAATTCGCGCGCTTCCTTCAAGGCCGGCGCGGGCGGGGAATCGAGAAACGCGAGGCTTACGGGGTCGGTGACACCCCATTGCGCGAGATCGAGCACGAGCGACGACAAATCCGCGCTCAGAATTTCCGGCTGCGTATAGGCCGCAAGCGAAGCGGTCTGCGGCTCGTCCCACAGCCGGTAGCACACGCCGGGCTCGGTGCGCCCCGCTCGGCCGCGGCGCTGATCGACCGCCGCGCGCGAGGCCCGCACGGTCTCGAGCCGCGTCAAGGCGATATCCGGCTCGTAGCGCGGCACCCGCGCAAGGCCGGAATCGACCACGATCCGGACGCCCTCGATGGTCAGCGAGGTCTCGGCAATCGAGGTGGCGAGCACGACCTTGCGATGCCCCTTGGGCGGCGGCGCAATGGCGCGGTCCTGCACCGAGGCATCGAGCGCGCCGAACAGCGGCACGATTTCGATCGTGGCGTCATGGATGCGTTCGGCAAGGAAATTCTGGGTGCGACGAATTTCGGCCGCGCCCGGCAGAAACGCCAGAACCGAACCGGGATCGGCGCGGAGCGCAGTGGCGATCGCATCCGCCATCTGCCGCTCGAGCTGCGCATCGGCCTTGCGGCCGAGATAGCGCGTCTCGACCGGAAAGGCGCGGCCTTCGCTTGCCACCACCGGCGCCTCACCGAGCAGCTTACCGACCCGTGCGCCGTCGAGCGTGGCCGACATCACGAGGATCCGCAAATCTTCGCGCAAACCGGTTTGCGCATCGCGCGCCAGCGCCAGCCCCAAATCAGCATCGAGCGAGCGTTCGTGGAATTCGTCGAACAGCACGGCGGCAACGCCGTTCAGTTCGGGATCGCCGAGAATCTGCCGGGAGAAAATCCCTTCGGTGACGACTTCGATGCGGGTGGCGCGCGAGACCTTCGAGCCGAAGCGCACGCGGTAGCCAACGGTATCGCCGACCTTTTCACCAAGCGTATGCGCCATCCGCTCGGCGCTGGCGCGCGCCGCGATGCGTCGCGGTTCCAGCACGATGATCTTCTTGTTCGCGGCCCAGGGCGCATCGAGCAGCGCGAGCGGCACACGTGTGGTTTTGCCGGCGCCGGGCGGCGCGACCAGCACCGCGGCGTTGCAACCGTCAAGCGTCCGCGCCAGATCGTCCAGCACGGCGTCGATGGGAAGAGGCGTGTCGAAGCTGCGGGGCAAGTTGATCGGCTCGTGCGTTGAGACCCTCTCCCCTTGTGGGAGAAGGTGCCGAGCGAAGCGAGGTGGGTGAGGGGTTGATACCTATCGAAAGCGCACCCTCACCCGGCTCGAATTTCGCTCCGCTCATCCTCGCCACCCTCTCCCACAAGGGGAGAGGGAAGAAAAGAGCCGAATTGTCGTGGAAACCCCTTTGCCTTAGCCCTCCGCTTCGGGCGGGCGGCCGATGCTGTCGTAAATAAAGCCGTGCGCCGCCATGTCCTCGGGGCGATAGACGTTGCGCAGGTCGATCACGACAGGATGAGCCAACTCGCTCTTCAGGCGCTCGAGATCGATCGCGCGGTATTCCGCCCATTCCGTCACCACCACCAGCGCATCCGCGCCGCGGGCGCAGAGATAGGGGTCGTCGCAATATTCGATGTCGGGCAGTTCGCGGCGCGCCATCTCCATGCCGACCGGATCGTGCGCGCGGACCTTGGCGCCCATGTCGAGCAGGCCCGTTACCAGCGGGATCGACGGCGCCTCGCGCATGTCGTCGGTGTCGGGCTTAAAGGTAAGACCAAGCACGGCGACCGTCTTGCCGCGCAGATTGCCCACGGCTCCCGAAACCTTGCGCGCCATGGCACGCTTGCGGTTGTCGTTGACCGCGAGTACCGCCTCGACGATGCGCAAATGCACGTCGTGATCGAGCGCGATTTTGACGAGAGCCCGCGTGTCCTTTGGGAAGCACGAGCCGCCGAAGCCGGGACCTGCATGCAGGAACTTGGTTCCGATGCGGTTGTCGAGCCCGATGCCGCGCGCCACTTCCTGCACATTGGCGCCGACTTTCTCGGAAAGATCGGCAATCTCGTTGATGAAGGTGATCTTGGTGGCGAGGAAGGCATTGGCGGCGTATTTGATCATCTCTGCCGTGCGCCGGCCGGTGAACATCAACGGCGCCTGGTTGATCGACAGCGGCCGATAGATATCGCCGAGCACCTTGCGCGCCCGCTCGTCCGAGGTGCCGATCACGACGCGGTCCGGGAATTTGAAGTCGCGGATCGCCGCACCTTCGCGCAGGAATTCCGGATTGGAGGCGACCGCGACATCGGCCGCAGGATTGGCCTCACGGATCAGGCGCTCGACCTCATCACCGGTACCGACCGGCACGGTCGACTTGGTGATCACGACGGTGAAGCCCTTCAGCGCGGCCGCGATCTCGCGCGCGGCGGCATAGACGTAGCTAAGGTCGGCGTGGCCGTCGCCGCGCCGCGACGGCGTGCCGACCGCGATGAAGACCGCATCGGCTTCAGCGACGGGCGCGGCAAGACCGGTCGTGAACTTCAGCCGGCCCGCCTTCACATTGCTGGCGACCAACACGTCCAACCCGGGTTCGAAGATCGGGATCTCGCCGCGGTCCAGGGCTGCGATCTTGCCCTCATCCTTGTCCACGCAGGTGACTTGATGTCCGAAATCCGCAAAGCAGGCGCCTGACACCAACCCAACATAGCCCGTGCCAATCATGGCGATATGCATCTGAAACCCTGTCGAAAATGGTTAACCGAATGATTCGTTGGCCCCGTCATAGAGCATTCTGTCACAAACCAAAAACCGAACAGACACATGACAATGGCATGTCATTTGCGTGAATAAAGGAGAATGAAACGGATACGCCCGATGATGCGCCAAAGCCACGCCGAAAAGAGACAATCATGACATCCAGCGGCACATCTGCCGTTACCGTTACCGGCCCTTCCAGCCTCGGCCGGATCGATTGGGTCGACTACGCCAAGGGCATCTGCATCGTCATGGTGGTGATGATGCATTCGGTGCTGGGCGTGGAATTGGCGGCCGGTCAGACCGGCTTCATGCACGCGGTGGTTACTTTCGCCAAGCCGTTCCGGATGCCGGATTTCTTCCTGATCTCCGGCCTGTTTCTTTCGCTGGTCATCGACCGCGACTGGCGCACCTACCTCGATCGGAAGGTGGTGCATTTCGCTTACTTCTACGTGCTCTGGGTCACCATTCAGTTCGGCTTCAAGGCGCCCGCCTTTGCGGCGGAGTCGAGCTGGGCCCATGCCGGATATCTTTACCTGGAATCCTTCATCGAGCCGTTCGGCACGCTCTGGTTCATCTATCTGCTGCCGGTGTTCTTCGTGGTCACGAAGGCGACGCGACGCGCACCGCCGCTCCTGATCTGGGGCCTCGCGGCACTGCTGGAGATGACGCACTACTCGACCGGCTGGACCGCGGTCGACGAATTCGGCGCGCGCTTTGTCTATTTCTACACCGGCTATTTGTTCGCCGGCCGCGTGTTCGCGATATCGGACCGCGCGCGGGCGCATCCACCTCTGGCGCTCGCCGCGCTGGCGCTCTGGGCGCTCGTCAACGAAAGCCTCGTGCAAGCCGGCGTAAGCGAATGGCCGTTGATTTCGCTTTTGCTCGGACTTGCGGGTGCATGCGCGATCGTCACGATCGGCACGCTGCTGGCGCACGCCGGCTGGCTGAAATTCTTGCGCTTCTGCGGCGAGCATTCGATCGTGATCTATCTCGCCTTCTTCCTGCCGATGGCAGCGACCCGGACGCTTCTTCTGCGCACCGGCATCATCTCCGATGTCGGCGTGATGTCGCTGACGGTGACGCTGATCGCGTTATTCGGCGCCCTGGCGATCTGGCAGATCGCGCTCAAGGTCGGGGCGAACTTCCTGTTCGAACGCCCCGATGCGTTCTGGATTGCACCGAAGAAACGGGCCGCGCTGCAAGCCGCGGAATAGCGTTTACGGCTTGAGGTAAAGCGCGCCGGAGGTGCGGCCCGCTTCCAGATCGGCATGGGCGCGCGCGGCTTCGCTCAACGCGTAGGATTGACCAGAAACGCTGAGTATCCCGCTTTCGATCCCTGCAAGCACCGCTTCCGCCGCCGAACGATAAGCGTCAATCTCATTCATGTAGGCCATCACGCTCGGTCGTGCGAGCGACAGGCTGCGGCGCGGCCCGAGGTCAGCCACATCGACCGGTGGGATCGGTCCTGCCGTCTGACCGATGCTCGCCACCACGCCGAACGGCCGCACGCACGCAAGCGTCTTTGCCAGCGTCGCGCCGCCGACGCCGTCATAGGCGACATCGACGCCGCGCCTGCCGGTGATATCAGCGACCGCTTGCGCAAAATCCGCATCGCGCCCGACAATGACGTGTTGCGCACCGGCGTTCCGCGCGAGCCCGGCCTTGGCTTCCGAACCGACGGTTCCGATCACGGTCGCGCCACGATGGCTCGCCCAGCGCGTCAGTAATTGGCCAAGACCGCCGGCGGCGCTGTGAACCAGAAGCGTGGTGCGGGAGCCCACCGGGTAGACCCGATCGAGCAGCATGTGCGCGGTAATTCCCTTGACGAAGGACGACGCCACGTCTTCGTCGGAAAGCGCGTCCGGCAGCTTGATCGCTCGCCACGCCGGAAGATTACGCTCCACCGCGTAGGCCCCGACCGGCGCGCCGGCATAGGCGATGCGGTCGCCGACGCGAACCGATGTCACGTTCGCGCCGATCGCCGTGACGACACCGACGCCCTCAACGCCGGGGATGTTGGCCGGTGGCATCGGATAGAGCCCCGTGCGCTGGTAGATATCGACAAAATTCACGCCGATGGCAGTCTGGCGGATGCGCAGCTCGTCGGCGGCGGGCGGCGGTATCTCGATATCGGCGACCTCGAACTGCTCGATGCCGCCGGGAGTCCTGACGCGAACGACCTTGGTCATGGGTTTTTCCTTTCGATCCGGTCTCGGGGGACTATGGCGATCACGGCGAATATGCAAAATTCCCCAAATCTGCGCTTCATATGTGAGATTTTGCACAATGGTCGACTGGGAGGATCTGCATCATTTCGTGACGCTGGCGCGCGAGGGCACGCTATCCGCGGCGGCCCGCACGCTCGGCGTCGACCATGCGACCGTGGCGCGGCGGGTGGCGGCGCTCGAGCAATCGACCGGGCTCAAGCTGGTCGATCGCCGCTCGCGCGCCACGGCATTGACCGATGACGGCAAGCGCATCGCCGCGGTCGCGGCTCCGATGGAGGAAGCTGCCTTCGCCGTGGGGCGCGCGGCGCAGGCCGCAAAGCCCGGCGTCGATGGCGAAGTGACGATCAGCGCGCCGCCGAACTTTGCGAGTTCGGTGATCGCGCCGCAGCTATCGCGGCTGCGGCTGCAACACCCCGGCATCCACATCAAGCTGATCGGCGAGAAGCGCCAGGCGTCGCTCGGCCGCCGAGAGGCGGATGTCGCGCTGCGGCTGATGCGGCCCGTCGAGGCCGGACTGTTCGTGCGCAAGGTCGGCAGCTTCGGCTTCAGCCTCTACGGCGCGCCCGGCTATCTTGAAAAGACCCCGCCGCCTGCGCTGGCCTTTATCGGCTATGACGCCTCGCTGGCCCAGTCGCCCCAGGAAATCTGGCTGCGCACAATCATCGGCAAGCGCGAGGTCGTGCTGCGCACCAACGATCTGGAAACCCAGGCTCAGGCTGCGCGCAGTGGCCTCGGCGTCGCCGCTTTGCCCCACTATCTCGGCGACGGCGATCCACACCTGCAACGTCATGCGGTGACGCAAAAGCCGATCAGCCGCGACGTCTGGCTTGCCGTACATCGCGACCTGCGCCAGGTCCCGGCGGTGCGCGCCGTCATGGAGTTTCTGGTGAGTTGCCTGAAACCGCAATGACAAGTGGAGTGGATTTGACATTCGCTCCCCACCTAGCCGCGGGTTCGTCGAGCGAATGTCAAATCCTAAACTCCACTAGAACCTTGAGTTTGCTAGTGGTCCTTTGATTCTAACATTCGTAAAAGCGGCCGCTGCGAAGGGATACGAATGTTAGAATCGGACCACTAGCCAAAAAATCCCGTGTGCGAATGCGGGGGAGCGGGTGTCAATGCGAGCAAAAATCCCTACATTGCGGCCATGCCAAAAACCTCGCCGAAAGCCTCTCCCAAACCCGTTGCCGCCAAAGCCCTCGCCAAGGGCGACCATGTGTTTCTGGTCGACGGTTCCTCCTATATTTTTCGCGCCTATCACGCGCTGCCGCCGCTGAACCGCAAATCCGACGGATTGCAGGTCAATGCCGTGCTCGGCTTCTGCAACATGCTCTGGAAGCTGCTCCGAGACATGCCGCCGGACAACCGGCCGACGCATCTGGCGATCGTGTTCGACAAGTCGGAAATCACCTTCCGCAACAAGCTTTATCCCGACTACAAGGCGCACCGTCCACCGGCGCCGGACGATCTGATTCCGCAATTCGCACTTATCCGCGATGCGGTGCGCGCTTTCGATCTGCCCTGTCTCGAACAGGCCGGCTTCGAGGCCGACGACCTGATTGCCACTTACGCCCGTGAAGCCGGCGAAAGCGGCGCCACCACAACGATTGTGTCGTCGGACAAGGATTTGATGCAGCTCGTCACCGACAAGGTGACGATGTTCGACACCATGAAGGACCGCCGCATCGGCATCGCCGAAGTAATCGAGAAATTCGGCGTGCCGCCGGAAAAAGTCGTCGAGGTGCAGGCGCTGGCCGGCGACTCCACCGACAACGTGCCGGGCGTGCCGGGCATCGGCATCAAGACCGCGGCGCAACTGATCGTCGAATATGGCGATCTCGAAGCGCTGCTCAAGCGCGCCGGCGAGATCAAGCAGCCGAAGCGGCGCGAGGCGCTGATCGAGAATGCCGAAAAGGCGCGCATCTCACGCCAACTCGTACTGCTCGACGACAGAGTGAAGCTCGATGTGCCGGTGAACGATCTCGCGGTGCACGAACCCGACGCGCGCAAGCTGATCGCCTTTCTCAAGGCAATGGAATTCTCCACCCTCACCCGGCGCGTCGGCGAATATTCGCAAATCAACCCGGCCGACGTGCAGGCCGACGCGGGAAAAGCGAGCGCTTTCTCGCCGCTTCCGCTTGCAGAAAAGGTCGATGAGTCCGGCAACGTCCCTGGCGGCGACCAGGGCAACGATTTGTTTGCCGGCGAGAGGCCATCCTCGCTAAAGAGCGGAGCGGGCGCACCAGGCAAACCCGGCGACCGAAGCGACAAGACATCGAGCCTGAAGGGCACGCCACAGGCACTTGCCACCGCACGCGCCGAGGAAGCGCGTAATACGCCGGTCGACCGCGAGAAATACCAGACCCTTCGCGCGCTTCCCGAACTGAAAGCCTGGGTCGCGCGGGCGCGCGAGGCGGGTCAGTTCGCATTCGAGGCCAAGGCCAGTTCGGAAGACCCGATGCGCGCAGAGATCTGCGGCATCGCATTGGCGCTCAGCCCGAACGACGCCTGCTACGTTCCGCTCGGCCACAAGCAGGCGGGCGATGGTTCTGGACTTTTCGCCGCCGGCCTTGCGCCGGACCAGGTCAAGGTTGCTGACGCGCTCGCTGCGCTTAAGCCGCTTCTGGAGTCGGCTGGCCTTCTCAAGATCGGGTTCAATATCAAGTTCGGCGCCGTGATGCTGGCGCAAGCCGGCATCACGCTTCGCAATTGCGACGATGCCCAGCTCATGAGTTATGCGCTCGATGCCGGCCGCAATTCGCACGGGCTCGATTCACTCGCGCAAGCCTGGCTCGGCCACACCACCATCGGTTATGGCGAACTGACCGGCAGCGGCAAGAACAAGCTCTCTTTCGATCAGGTCATGATCGACAAGGCGGCCGAATATTCCGCCGAAGATGCCGACGTGATCGTTCGGCTCTGGCGGCTGTTCAAGCCGCGTCTCGTCGCCGAGCGCATGAACGTGGTCTACGAGACGCTGGAGCGCCCGCTGGTTTCCGTGCTGGCGCGGATGGAACGGCGCGGCATCTCGATCGATCGTCAGGTGCTGTCGCGGCTATCAGGTGATTTCGCCCAGACGGCCGCGCGCGTCGAAGCGGAAATCCAGGAGATCGCCGGCGAGCCGGTCAATGTCGGCAGCCCGAAACAGATCGGCGACATTCTGTTCGGCAAGATGGGAATTCCCGGCGGCACCAAGACCAAGACCGGGGCGTGGTCGACCTCGGCGCAGATCCTCGATGAGCTCGCCGAACAGGGCCACGAATTTCCGAAGAAAATCCTGGAGTGGCGGCAGGTCTCGAAACTGAAATCGACCTATACCGACGCGCTGCCGACCTATGTGCATCCCGACACCCATCGCGTGCACACCACCTACGCGCTGGCCGCAACCACCACGGGGCGGCTGTCGTCGAACGAGCCGAACCTGCAAAACATTCCGGTTCGCACGGAAGACGGCCGAAAAATCCGCCGCGCCTTCATCGCTTCCCCCGGCCACAAACTGGTATCGGCGGACTATTCGCAGATCGAGCTGCGGCTGCTTTCCGAGATCGCCGACATTCCCGTGCTCAAGCAGGCGTTCCGCGACGGGCTCGACATTCACGCCATGACGGCCTCGGAAATGTTCGGCGTTCCCGTCAAGGACATGCCGGGCGAGATACGCCGCCGCGCGAAAGCGATCAACTTCGGCATCATCTACGGCATCTCGGCGTTTGGGTTGGCCAACCAGCTCGGCATCGCCCGCGAGGAAGCTTCCGCCTATATCAAGAAATATTTCGAACGCTTTCCGGGCATCCGCGCCTACATGGACGCAACGCGCGACTTCTGCCGCGCCCACGGCTATGTCGAGACGCTGTTCGGCCGCAAGTGCCACTACCCCGACATCAAGGCGTCCAACGCCTCGGTCCGCGCCTTCAACGAACGCGCTGCGATCAATGCGCGGCTACAGGGCACCGCGGCCGACATCATCCGCCGCGCCATGATCAAGATGGAAGAGGCGCTCGCCGAGAAGAAGCTCTCGGCGCAGATGCTGCTGCAGGTGCATGACGAACTGATCTTCGAGGTGCCCGACGACGAGGTGGCGGCGACGTTGCCGGTGGTGCAGCGTGTCATGGAGGACGCGCCGTTTCCGGCCGTGATCCTGTCGCTGCCGCTGCATGTCGATGCCCGCGCCGCCAGCAACTGGGACGAAGCACACTAGCCGAATAAAAAAGCGCGATGGGACCAGCCCATCGCGCTTCAGAATTGTCTTCGCGGAAACTGCTTACTCCGCTGCCAGCTTCACTTCCGGCGCAGCCGCGCGGACATCCGCATCCACCTTGGCTTCGAACTTGGCAAAGTTCTTCTGGAACATGCCTACCAGAGCGCGCGCGGTCTTGTCGAACTCGGCCTTGTCCTTCCAGGTGTTGACGGGATCGAGGATTTCGCTCGGCACGCCCGGCAGCGCGGTCGGCACCGCAAAGCCGAAATACTTGTCGGTGCGGAATTCGACATTGCGCAGGGAGCCGTCGAGCGCCGCCGTCAGCAGCGCGCGCGTCACCTTGATCGGCATCCGCGAACCGGTGCCGAACTTGCCGCCGGTCCAGCCGGTATTGACCAGCCAGCAGTCGACATTGTGCTTGGCGATCATCTCGCGCAGCATGTTGCCGTAAACCGAGGGATCGAGCGGCAGAAACGGCGAACCGAAGCAGGTCGAAAATTCCGGCTGCGGCTCGTTGCCGAGACCGCGTTCGGTGCCCGCGACCTTGGCGGTATAGCCCGACAGGAAGTGATACATCGCCTGCGCCGGCGTGAGTTTTGCAATCGGCGGCAACACGCCGAAAGCGTCGGCCGCCAGCATCACCACGTTCTTCGGATGACCGGCGCGGCCGGTGCGCGAAGCGTTGGGGATGAAGTCGAGCGGATAGGCTGATCGGGTATTTTCGGTCTTCGAGCCGTCGTCGAAATCCGGCATCCGCGTGAACTCGTCGAGCACCACGTTTTCCAGCACCGCGCCAAAGCGCTTGCTGGCGGCGTAAATCTCGGGCTCGGCTTCTTCCGACAGCTTGATGCACTTGGCATAGCAGCCGCCTTCGAAATTGAAGATGCCCTCGCTGCCCCAGCCGTGCTCATCGTCGCCGATCAGCGTGCGCTTGGGATCGGCCGAAAGCGTGGTCTTTCCGGTGCCGGAAAGGCCGAAGAAGATCGCGCTGTCGCCAGCCGGACCTACGTTGGCCGAACAGTGCATCGGCATCACGCCGCGCGCGGGCAGATAGTAGTTGAGCGTCGTGAACACGCTCTTCTTCATTTCGCCGGCATAATAAGATCCGCCGATCAAGACGATCTTGCGGGCGAAATCGATCGCGACCACGTTCTCCGAGCGCACGCCGTGACGTTTCGGATCGGCGCGGAAGCTCGGCAGGTCGATGATGGTGAGTTCAGGCGCGAAGCCCGCAAGCTCCGATTGTTCGGGGCGGATCAGAAGCGTGCGAATGAACAGCGAATGCCAGGCAAGCTCGGTGAAGACGCGGGTCTTGATCCGGAAGGTCGGATCGGCGCCGCCATAGAGGTCCTGCGCAAACAGCGTCATGCCCTCGGCATGCCTGAGGAAGTCGGCATAGAGCGTCTCGAACTGCTCGGCCGTGATCGACTGGTTGCCGGCCCACCACATGTTCTTGTCGGTGGTGGCGTCGCGAACCGTGAACTTGTCCTTGGGGCTGCGGCCGGTGAATTCACCGGTGTCCGCGCACAACGAGCCATCGGCTGAGAGTACCGCCTCACCTGCCGACAGCGAATACTGACAAAGTTGCGCTGCCCCGAGGTTCCAATGCACGCCCTTCAGATTCTTCAAGCCGAATTTGTCGGCTCCAAAGGCGCCGTTACGCTTGCCCGTCTCTTGCACGAAAAAACTCCTCCTCGAATCCGCGTTTCTTGATCGCGCGAATGCCTTAGATACCCGCGCGTCCGTCACGGTTAAGGCCGTTGAGTATAACCGCCCGGCCCGAGCCCGGCGAACGAATATTTCGGGGCGATCATTATTGATGAACGCGCGGCTTGCCAAGCCGATCCCGACGATTTGGTTTATTCCAAAAAGCGCGCCCGCCCTGTTGAAGCCGCATGCTGCGACGCAAAGCCGCTCACGCTAGCGGTCCGGATCTTGCGCCCTCGCCTGTTCCGCCAGGCGGACCAGCATTTTGCGCAAGTCGCCAGGGCCGGTGACCCGCTCCGGAAAGTCGAGCCGCAGCGTCTTGCTGCCGGCTTGAAGGTCGATGCCGTCAGGGTCGATCCCGCTGCAACGCCAATCGGCGGACTCCGCCCCCAGAAGGCGTGTGGCATAGAGTCCCAGCGCTTCCTGATGATCGGTATTCATATGCTCTACCGCGCTTTGTTCGGCTTCCAGAAGCGCGCTCGCATCCGAAATATCGGTCAAAAACTGCGCGGGCTTGAGGTCGAGAATCCGTCCAAATCCGGCAACAAGATGGGTGCCACTGGGACCTATTCGGAAGAACGAGAAATCCTTGAAGTCGACGAAAACCTCTGCGGTGGGATGCGCGCTGAGATAACGCTGCCGCACGACGTCGCGGTCCGCAGTGACCTCTTCGGCGTGGCCCGACAGCATGATCCGCGCACCCTCGAGCGGATCGCCCTCGACCCGCTCGTCCAACATCAGGGAGACCCTGGAGTCCGCGAGCAGGTTCTTGGTGTGAATGGCAAGACGCGAGATCAAGAGAACAGGCGAGCCGTCGGAAGCGCTCGCGACATTGACCAGCGAGCAATAGGGATCGCCGCTTCCAACCATCAGGGTCGCAAGCGCCCCTTGACGGCTGCGACGTAAAAGCGACCTGACCGCCTTGGCGGGGTCGAAATCAGGGGTCAATTGCATCGATTATTTCCTCGCATCCTGTTGCAATTCGAGCCTTTTTTCGGGTAAACCGGCATGCATATGGGACGGAGCGCCTAGCGACAAAGGGGCGCTTTCATGGAACTCGGTCACACTTCAGCCCAGCTTGCATTGCTCGTAGACCGCGTTCGAAGCCCAATTATGCGGCGCATCAAATGATTGGCCGCCGTTTCAGCAACGTTAGTGCGAAAGCAGGCTCATGCCCACAATTGCCTTGGTCGATGACGACCGTAACATTCTCACATCCGTCTCGATTGCGCTCGAAGCTGAAGGCTATCGCATCATGACCTATACGGACGGTGCGTCGGCGCTCGACGGCTTCAGGACCAGCCCGCCGGACCTTGCCATCCTCGACATCAAGATGCCGCGGATGGACGGCATGGAGACGCTGCGGCGGCTGCGGCAGAAATCCGACCTGCCGGTGATTTTCCTGACCTCGAAGGACGAGGAAATCGACGAGTTGTTCGGCCTCAAGATGGGCGCCGACGATTTCATCCGCAAACCGTTTTCGCAGCGGCTTCTGGTCGAGCGCGTCAAGGCCGTGCTGCGCCGTTCCGCGCCGAAAGATCCGACCGCCGTGCCGAAGGAAACCGACGCCAAGGCGCTCGACCGCGGTCTCCTGCGCATGGATCCGGAACGCCACACCTGCACCTGGAAGAACGAGGCGGTCACGCTCACGGTCACGGAGTTTCTGATTCTTCAGGCGCTCGCCACGCGCCCCGGTGTCGTCAAGAGCCGCAACGCGCTGATGGACGCCGCTTACGACGATCAGGTTTACGTCGACGACCGCACCATCGACAGCCACATCAAACGGCTGCGCAAGAAGTTCAAGGTCGTGGACGACGATTTCGAGATGATCGAAACCCTCTACGGGGTCGGATATCGTTTCAAGGAAGCCTGAGGGACGGCGGCACCTCACTCGTGCTACACTACTCAAGCGTGCCTTTTGAAACATATGGCGGTTTTGACCATTGCTTGATCGAACGCAGCCCGATGGAACCTTGAGTGCCGACGACGTCGCAACGCCGGTCGTGACGGACACCGTTGCCGCGGAAAATGCGCCCTCGACATCATGGCAGCCGCTCGGATGGCTGCGACGGGTCGGGCAGTTCATCTTTGCCTTAAGCTTCTCCAGCCTCACGCGGCGTATCGTTTCGCTCAACATCGCCGGCCTGCTCGCCCTGGTGGCGAGCATTCTCTATCTGTCGCAGTTTCGCGCCGGCCTGATCGACGCCCGCGCGCAAAGCCTCCTGGTGCAGGCCGAAATCATCGCCGGCGCAATTGCGGCTTCCGCGACCGTCGAGACCAACACCATCACCATCGATCCCGACCGGTTGGCGGATTTGAAGACCGGCGAAACCGTCAACGCGCCGGACGAGCTTTCAGGGCTCGATTTTCCGATCAATCCGGAGCGGGTGGCGCCGGTTCTGCGCCGGTTGATCTCGCCGACCAAGACCCGCGCCCGCATCTACGACCGCGACGGCGTCCTGATCCTGGACAGCCGCAGCCTCTACGGCCGCGGCGACGTGCTGCGTTTCGAGCTGCCGCCACCATCGGTCGAAAAACCCGGTATTGCCGAACGCACGATGATTGCGGTGCGGACCTGGCTCAACCGCGGCGACCTGCCGCTCTATACCGAACTCGGCCCCGAAAACGGCAACGGCTACCACGAAGTCGCGCAATCGTTGAACGGCCAGAAGAGCAGCATGGTGCGCGTCAACGACCGCGGCGAGGTGATCGTTTCGGTTGCGGTCCCGGTGCAGCGTTTCCGCGCGATCCACGGCTCCTTGATGCTTTCGACGCAGGGCGACGACATCGATCAGATGGTCACCGCCGAGCGGCTCGCCATTCTGAAGGTCGGCGGCGTCGCCTCCGCCGTCATGATCGTGCTGTCGCTGGCGCTCGCCAGCACGATCGCCGGCCCGGTGCGCCGGCTCGCCGACAGCGCCGAACGTGTCCGCCGCCGCATCCGCACCCGCGTCGAAATTCCCGACTTCACCGGCCGCCGCGACGAAATCGGCCACCTCTCCGGCGCGCTGCGCGACATGACGAGCGCGCTCTATAACCGCATCGAGGCGATCGAGACGTTCGCCGCCGACGTCGCCCATGAATTGAAAAATCCGCTGACCTCGCTGCGTTCGGCGGTTGAAACCCTGCCGCTCGCCCGCAACGAAAACAGCCGCTCGCGGCTGCTCGCCGTGATCGAGCATGACGTCAAACGCCTCGACCGGCTGATCTCGGACATTTCCGACGCCAGCCGGCTCGATGCAGAGCTACAGCGTCAGGACATGGCGCCGGTCGATCTCCGCCGCCTTCTCACCGCGCTCGCTGCCGTCGCCAACGAAACGAGGCGCGGCAACAATATCGCCGTCGAGCTGCGGTTCGAGGGACGGGGCCAGTTCGATATCTTTATCGTGCCAGGCCACGATTCCCGGCTCGGACAAGTCGTCTCCAATCTGCTGTCGAACGCGCAGTCGTTCTCCGAACCCGGCAACAAGGTGCAGATAACTTGCCGGAACAGGCGCTCGAACATCGAAATCATTGTCGATGATGACGGGCCCGGCATTCGCGAGGACGCGCTTTCGCGGATCTTCGAGCGCTTCTACACCGATCGGCCGCATCAGGGCTTTGGCCAGAATTCGGGGCTGGGTCTATCGATCTCCAAGCAGATCGTGGAGGCCCATGGCGGAAGGATCTGGGCTGAAAATCGCACGGGTCCTGTTGGCGCGGACGGCGAAGCGACGGTGGCGGGCGCGCGCTTTGTGGTCCGGCTCCCGACGTAATGACAAGCGAGGACACCAGCATTCACGCCTCCGCCGTGCTGGTGGGCAATCGCGCCGTGCTCATTCGCGGGCCCTCCGGTTCTGGCAAATCGCGCCTTGCCTTCGATCTCATCCTGGCTGGACGCGCGGGCCAGATTGCCCCTGCGACGCTCGTCGGCGACGACCGTGTCCATGTATGGCCTGAAGGCACGGAGCTGCTGATTCGCCCCGCGCCCGCTTTGGCCGGCCTGATCGAGATCAGGGGCCTCGGAATACGCCGCTGCGAGTTTGCTGCCGAGGCGGCAGCTGGACTCGTGGTCGACCTCGACGCCGCCGATGCCGAACGGCTGCCACTGCCAAAGTCCTTGCAAATCAGCATTAAGGGTATTTCGATACCAAGGATTCCGGTCCAGCGCGGATTTTCCGGGCTTCCGTTGGTGATTGCCGCGCTTACAATGGCCGCGAATTCATCTTCCGCACACCCTTCGGCGGATTGCTCGAAGGAATTTGGTAACCATATCACCCCCACACTCGCGACCGAATAGACCGCGCTCGCTTCCTCCTCTCCTCGTTATTTTTCCGGGAGAATTGCAGCGATCCCCTCTTGCGTAGGGGCTCCGGATGGTCAAAGTGGCGCGTTCGTGCGGTGCACCAAAGGCACCCACGAGGAGTTCTCGATGATTGGTCTAGTACTTGTGACCCATGGGCGCCTTGCCGACGAATTCAAGGCGGCGCTGGAACACGTCATGGGTCCGCAAAAACAAATCGAAGCCGTCACGATCGGCGCTGAAGACGATTCCGATCTGTGCCGCAGCGACATAATCGAAGCGGTGAATCGCGTCGACAGTGGCGATGGGGTTGCGATCCTCACCGACATGTTCGGCGGCACGCCTTCGAATCTCGCCATTTCCTGCATGAGCCGTCCGAAAGTGGAGGTGCTCGCAGGCATCAATCTTCCGATGCTGGTCAAGCTTGCCAAGGTCCGCGAAGAGCGCACGCTTCCCGATGCCATTGCCATGGCCCAGGAAGCCGGCCGCAAATACGTGACCATCGCAAGCCGGGTGCTCGCCGGCAAATGAGCGACGACGGCGCGTCGCCAGACACCTCTTCCGGACCGGGTATTCCGGAAGGCGCCGTTTCCCGCGAACTGCCCATCATCAACAAGCGCGGACTGCACGCGCGGGCTTCCGCCAAATTCGTGCAGATGGTCGAGCGCTTCGACGCGGAAGTGTGGGTGACCAAAGGCAGCGAGACGGTCGGTGGCACATCGATCATGGGCCTGATGATGCTGTCAGCGGGCCCCGGCACCTCGATCGTTGTCTCTGCGGCCGGACGCGAGGCGCAGGCCGCGCTCGACGCCATCAGCGAGCTCGTTGCCGCCAAATTCAACGAAGAGAGTACGTGAAGCTGCGGCGCGCTACTTCGCCGGCGGCACGATGTAGATTTTCCAGGTGGTCGCTGGCCCCGGATGGCCTTTGAAAAAGCGCTGCGTCGAGATCGCGACCTGCTCGGCATCCTTGCCGTTCTCGGCCATCCAGGCCTCACACTGCGGCAACCGGTTGTCCGTGGTATCGCAGACCCCGATGAAGCCGAGGCGCCTGGCTTCTTCCAGCGAGGTCAGGCCCGACGACCAGACTTCGCCAGGGGTCAGCGGCGCCGGATGATCGGGGCTGTAGAACGTCATGGGTTCGCCGACCTCGGTCGTGCCGGCGACCACGGACCAGCGCGTGAAAAAACGGTTGTGCCACAGGCCCGTCAACTCGCGGGCCAGCTGGGAACGTGCGCCGTGGCTGAAGGCCATTTTAGGATCGTCCGAGATTTCGCGCTGGGCGATATACGGCGAGGCCACGAGCGTCGCCAAAGTGAGCACCAGCCAGATCAGCACAATCCGGAACAGGGCAGCGCCGGGCACGCGCAGGGACGGAATGGCGATCAGCGCGAGCGGCGTCAGGAAGAATAGCGAGATGCCCCAATCGGTCTTCATGTAGACCGAGAAGATCAGCCCGCCGAGCGGCGGCCCGACCGCGACGATGATCTGGATGAGCCAGACGTTGAGCGCCTGCATCGCCTTGACGCCGGTATTTGCGCCTGATGACCAGACACGCGCCAGCGTCGCCTGTGGCTGGCGCAGACTTATTCCAAGCAAGGCGAGCGCAGCCATCAGCACCGGCAAAGCCAGCAGGCCGAGATTATGCTCGACGTAGCCCAGCACAAGCATCGCACTTTGCGCGCGGGTCGGATGACCATAGACATCGCCCGCATAAGTGAGCGGCACGAAGTTCACGTCCTTCAACCACAGAAGGTGCGGAATCATCGCAACAACGGCAACAACCATCGCCACCCATGGCGCCGGTGAGCGCAGGAATTCACGACGTTCGGGGTAAATCAGCGCGGCAAGCCCGACCGCGCCGATCATGGTCAACACCCAGTATTTCGTCATCAACGCCAGCGCGGCCGCGAGTCCGAGCCAGACGCCGGCAAGCGCCGTGCGCTTCTTAAACGCATCAAGATAAGCCAGCACCAGAAGCGGCAGCGTGACGAGTTGCAGCAGATCCGGATTGTATTTGAAGCCCTTGAAATTGAAGATCGGATAGATCGCGAGCATCACCACGACCAAAAACGCCCGGCGATAATCCACCACCCGCGTCGCGATCATCCAGCAGATCACGAGGCCGCACGACACCGTCGTCATCGCCAGCAAATAGGTGGCCCAGTCGGTGACGGGGAACATCTTGAACCAGACGCCGGCGACCCAGCCTGCGAGCGGCGGGTGCTTGCCGTAACCAAGCTCGAATTTCTGTCCCCAGGCGAAGGCTTCGGCGACATCCATATGGATGTCCTGCGCTGCCTTGAGATTGATCAGGATGACGGTCCACAGCACCGTATGGATCGTGGCAAAGCTGAAGACGAAAGCCGACGCACCGTAGCGATCCCTGGCCGACGCCAGCACCCAGGCCGCAAGCCGCCGAACGCTCAGCCGCCGGGTGGACCGGCGGCGGCGCGGCAAGGTCGCGGGTGAAGTCAGCGTCGGCGACATGTGTTTTGCTACCTTTTTCCCTCTCAGCAATCCGGTTTGGGTAGCGCGTTTTCGGCCGCCGTGAAATCAGCTTGACGTGAAGAAGGCCCGTTAAAATACCGCAATATGGTTGCCGCACCGGAACGCGAATGCTATCCCGCGCCCATGACATCAGTCCCGATTTCGAACATCCGCAACTTTTCGATTGTTGCGCACATCGACCATGGAAAATCGACACTGGCCGATCGCCTGATCCAGACCACGGGCGGGTTGCAGGCCCGCGAGATGAAGGAACAGGTGCTCGATTCCATGGACATCGAGCGCGAGCGCGGGATCACGATCAAGGCCCAGACCGTGCGGCTGAGCTACACCGCCAAGGACGGCAAGCCCTACATCCTGAATCTGATCGACACGCCCGGCCATGTCGACTTCGCCTACGAAGTGTCGCGCTCGCTCGCGGCCTGCGAAGGCTCGCTGCTGGTGGTGGACGCGAGCCAGGGCGTCGAGGCGCAGACGCTCGCCAATGTCTACCACGCGCTCGACGCCGGCCATGAGATCGTGCCGGTCCTGAACAAGATCGACCTGCCCGCTGCGGAACCCGATCAGGTCAAGCAGCAGATCGAGGATGTGATCGGCATCGATGCGTCGGATGCGGTAATGATTTCGGCCAAGACCGGTCTCGGCATTGACGAGGTGCTGGAGGCGATCGTGCACCGCCTGCCGCCGCCGAAAGGCGATCGCGAGGCATCGCTGAAGGCGCTGCTGGTCGACAGCTGGTACGACGTCTATCTCGGCGTGGTCGTTCTGGTCCGTGTCGTCGACGGCGTGATGAAAAAAGGCCAGCGCATCCGCATGATGGGCACCGGCGCCGCCTATGACATCGAGCGGATCGGCTTCTTCACGCCGAAGATGAACCAGGTCGAAGAGCTCGGTCCCGGCGAGATCGGCTTCATCACGGCCGCGATCAAGGAAGTCGCCGATACGCGCGTCGGCGACACCATCACCGATGACCGCAGGCCGGTTACCGACATGCTGCCGGGTTTCAAGCCGGCGATCCCGGTGGTGTTCTGCGGCCTGTTTCCGGTCGATGCCGACGATTTCGAAACCTTGCGCGCGGCGATGGGAAAATTGCGCCTCAACGATGCGAGCTTTTCGTTCGAGATGGAGACGTCAGCGGCGCTCGGCTTCGGCTTCCGCTGCGGTTTCCTCGGGCTATTGCATCTGGAAATCATCCAGGAGCGGCTGAGCCGCGAGTTTGATCTCAACCTGATCGCAACCGCGCCGTCGGTGATCTACCGCATGCACCTGACCGACGGCCAGGAGATCGAGATCCATAATCCGATCGACATGCCCGACGTGGTGCGGATCGCCGAGATCGAGGAACCCTGGATCGAGGCCACCATCCTGACGCCCGACGAATATCTCGGCAGCGTACTCAAACTCTGCCAGGACCGGCGCGGCGCGCAAAAGGAACTGACCTACGTCGGCAACCGCGCGATGGTGAAGTACGAACTGCCGCTCAACGAGGTGGTGTTCGACTTCTACGACCGCCTGAAGTCGGTCTCGAAGGGTTACGCCTCGTTCGACTATCACCTGACCGACTACAAGCCCGCCGACCTCGTCAAGATGCAGATCCTCGTCAACAACGAACCGGTGGATGCGCTCTCGATGCTGGTGCACCGCACCCGCGCCGAAGGCCGCGGCCGCGCGATGGTCGAAAAGATGAAGGAATTGATCCCGCCGCATATGTTCCAGATTCCGATCCAGGCTGCGATCGGCGGCAAGGTGATCGCGCGCGAAACCGTGCGCGCCCTGCGCAAGGATGTCACCGCGAAATGCTACGGCGGCGACATCACGCGCAAACGGAAACTTCTGGAGAAGCAGAAGGAAGGCAAGAAGAAGATGCGGCAGTTCGGCAAGGTCGACATTCCGCAGGAAGCTTTTATTGCCGCGCTGAAGGTCGATAGCTGAGCCTCGTTTCCAGCCCTGCGCCCCGCGCTTCTCCCACCCGATAATTCTGCATCGGCTTGGCTCGCGACCACCTTGATCCCGGGCGCGAGTTGGATCAACATGGCCCTAATTGATCGGTCGATAAAAAAGGAAACGCCATGAACAAGCCCGAAGCCGCGAGCATCGGCCTCGTCGAGCGCGCCAAGGCGCTGGCGCCATTGCTCGCGGAAGAGGCCGACGAGATCGAGCGGACGCGGCGTCTGACCCCGAAGGTGGTTTCGGCGCTGATCAAAAACGGGCTCTACAAGTCGCTGCTGCCCAAAAGCATCGGCGGTTTCGAATCGCCGCCGTTGGTTTTCATGGAAATGCTGGAAGAAATCGCCAAGGCGGACGCCTCCACCGCGTGGTGTGTCGGTCAGTGCTCGGTCGTTGGCATGACGGGGGCCTATCTCGATGCGGATGTGGCGCATCAGGTATTCGGCAAGCCGGATGACATCGCGGCCTGGGGCGCGATCGCCCACGCGGTGCAGGCGGTTCCGGGCGGTTACACCATTACCGCACGCTGGGATTTCGCCAGCGGCATGCGCCAGGCCAACTGGCTGGGGGCCCACGTCCAGGTGCTTGAGGCCGACGGCACGACGCGGATGAGGCCCAACGGCACCCCGGAAATCCGCACCATCGTGTTCCCGGCATCGAGCGCCACCACGCACGACATGTGGAACGTGATCGGGCTTTGCGGCACCGGCACCAATTCCTATTCGGTCGAGAACCTGTTCATTCCCGACAATTTTGCCGCACTCCGCGACGACTTCAGCGCGCTGCGCGAAAAGGGCCCGCTCTACGGAATCACGACCTATTCGATGTTCGGACTGGGTTTTGGCGCCGTCTCGCTCGGGGTGGCGCGCGCGACGCTGGACGCGGCGATTGACCTCGCCCGCAAGAAGCATTCGGTCGGCATCGCGGCCATGAAAGACAACAGCGCGGTTCAAGGTCTGATCGGCCGCACCGAGGCCAAGCTGCGCGCGGCGCGCGCGTACCACTTTTCTACCGCATCGAATGCGTGGCAGGAAATATTGAACACCGGAAAACTCTCCGAGCAGGGACGCGCCGCGATCCGGCTGTCTGCGACCTACACCATCCACCAATCGGCGGAAGTGGTTGAGACCGCCTATCACATGGCCGGCGCCACCGCCGTCTTCAAATCGAACCCGTTCGAGCGCCGCTTCCGCGACATGCACGCGATCTGGCAGCAGATCCAGTCCCGCGACAATCACTATGAAGACGTCGGCAAGATGATACTGACCAACAGCGTCATCCCGCGCGGACCCACCATGTAACGCCGGCATGCCTCTCGGCCGGGCTATGCCCCGGACGCTAAAAGCAATCAGTTATTAAGCACTTTCTGGGAACTTCCGCTTAACCTTTGCGGGGCCCCCGGAATCCCATGTTCCAGATCCGATCGATCGCGATTCGCCTCATTCTCGCGATTTCGCTGACAGTTGCGGCGGCCTGCGCAATCCTCGGGACATTTTCGGTGATGCAGGAGCGCTCGCTGATGCGGCTGGCGCTCGATCAACAGCTCAAGCTGCAATACGACAGCGTCATTGCCACCCTCGATTACGAAGGCCGTGCGGGCCTCGCCGTCAGCGCCGTCCTGGCCAATATGCCGCCGGTGGCCGACGCCATCGCCAAAGGCGATCGCGAGGCGCTGGAACCGCTGTTGAAAGCGCCGCTGGAGGCGATCAAGGCGCAGGGCATACCGCTGATCAGCTTCCACACGCCGCCGGCAACCAACTTCTATCGCGCCCACGATCCGAAGCATTTCGGCGAAGATATCTCGGCCCGGCGCAACACCGTTGTGGAATCGAACAAGACTGGAAAACCCATCGTCGGCGTCGAAGCCGGGCGAGACTCCCTTAGCATTTTCGCCATGACCCCGATCATGCGCGACGGAAAAAGCATCGCGGTTGCCGATATCGGCGTCTCCTTCAACAAGCAGTTCGTCGACAGCGTCAAGCGGCGTTTCGGGGTCGACCTCGCCGTGCATCGCGTGGACGGCAAGGCTTTTGCCAATATCGGATCGACCTTCGCGGAAAAATCGCTCGCGAGCCCCGAAGAATTGAAGAGCGTATTTGATGGCGCCACGGTGCGCCGCGATGCCACGCTCGACGGCCACCCCGTCGTGCTCTACCTCGGGCAAATCAAGAACTATGCCGGCCAGCCGATCGCCATCCTTGAACTGGTCAAGGACATTACCGAATACGAAGCAGCATCGGCCCGTTCGCAGCAGACACAGATTATCGGCACCATCGCTATTTTGCTCGCCGCCGCCCTGCTCGCCTTCCTGATCGGCCGCGGCATGTCGCGTCCGCTCGCCGCGATCACCTCCGTCATGAACCGGCTCTCCAGCGGCGATACCGACGTGACGATCCCCGGCGGCGACCGCAAGGACGAACTCGGCACCATGGCCGTCGCCGTCGACGTGTTCCGCCGCAACATGATCGAGTCGCGCCAGCTCCGCGAGGAGCAGGAAGCAGCCAAGAAACATAGCGAGGCGGAAAAGACCGCGCTGCAACGGCGGATGGCCGACCGCTTCGAAGCCGACGTCAAAAGCCTCGTCACCGCGGTGGCGCGTGCGACCGAGGACATGCAGCGCGTCGCGGCGGAAATCACCTCGAGCATCAACGGCACCTCCGCGCAGGCGACCGCGGCCGCGGCAGCCTCCGAGGAAGCCTCCTCCAGCATCAACACGGTCGCGGCAGCGACCGAAGAGCTCGCCTCTTCCGTCGCGGAGATCGGCCGGCAGGTCACCCATTCCAGCGACGTTGCGGAAGCCGCCGTCGGCAAGGCCGCGAAGACCAATGAGATGGTCGGCGGGCTCGCCGCTGCCGGTGAGAAGATCGGCGACGTGCTTCGCCTGATCAGCGCGATCGCAAGCCAGACCAATCTTCTGGCGCTGAACGCGACCATCGAGGCGGCGCGCGCCGGCGAAGCCGGCAGGGGCTTTGCGGTCGTTGCGTCCGAAGTCAAGGAACTCGCCAGCCAGACCGCGAAAGCCACCGACGAGATCGCCGGCCAGGTCGCGGCGATCCAGGCTTCCACCGAGGAGTGCGTTGGCGCGATCGGCGGCATCAGCAATACCATCCGCGAGATCAGCGGAATCGCCGCGACGATCGCGTCTGCTGTCGAAGAGCAGGGCGCGGCGACGCGCGAGATCGCGCACAGCGTCCAGCAGGTCGCCGCCGGCACCAGCGAGGTCGCGGTCAACGTGGCCGGCGCCAGCCACGCCGCCGAACAATCGCGCGCGCTTGCCGATACCGTCCTCTCCGCCTCCGGCGAACTCAGCCAGCACGCCTCGGCGCTGTTCAAGAGCGTCGACACATTCCTCGCTGGCCTGCGCGACGCCGCATAGGATAGGCTCCCCTGCACCGCCAGCGACCGCGAGAGATCGCGAAATGACCCGCGCATCGAACAGCTCAGCGAAATCGAAGACGCCGCCGCGCAGCCATTCGCCGGCCGTCGTCGTGGACGCTGTATTCAAGGCCTATCCGCAGCCAACCAGGGCGAAGTTATTGGCGCTGCGCCGCCTCATCCTCGATACCGCCAGAACCACCCAAGGTGTCGGCCGGATCGAGGAAGCCCTGAAATGGGGCCAGCCCAGTTATCTCACGCCGGAAACCAAAAGCGGCAGCACCGTCCGCATCGACCATGTCGACGGCAAGCAGTATGCGATCTATTTCCATTGCCAGACCGACCTGATCGCGACCTTTCGCGAACTGTATCCCGACAAATGGAGCTACGGCGGCAACCGATGCATCTTCTTGAACGCCGATGAGGGGGTCGACGAGGCCGCGCTTCGTCATTGTGTCGCGCTTGCGCTGACCTATCATCTGAGCAAGCGAAAAGCGCTTGCAGCTTCGTCACCGCGCCGCAAGCGAAACGGCGCTTGATTTTGATTGAGTGGTGGATTCCCTGTCACCGGCGCGTAAGATAGACTGCACGCATGAATCGCCTCCCGCTTTTTATCCCGATATTTCTGGCCTTCGCATTCGCCGGTAGCTTCGCAGCATCGGCGCAGGACAAGGGCAGCGTCGATCCAAAACCACTGCCGCCGCTTGCCAATCCGAACGATCCCAAGCTTGGCGCCAAAGAATTGTTCGGACGCAAAGTGCTGCCCGCGTCGATGCCGACGCAGGTGATCGGCTTCTATTCCCACGGCTGTATCGCTGGCGCGCAACCGTTACCGATCAACGGCCCGACCTGGCAGGTGATGCGGCTGTCGCGTAATCGCAACTGGGCGCATCCGGAGATGGTCGCATTATTGGAACGGCTGTCGGCGAAGGTGCACAAGGACGCCGGCTGGGCGGGTATTCTGGTTGGCGACATGTCGCAGCCGCGCGGTGGCCCGATGTTCACCGGCCATGCCAGCCATCAAATCGGGCTCGATGCCGACGTATGGCTGACGCCGATGCCCGACCGCACTTTGTCGCGCAACGAGCGCGAGGAGATGTCGGCCGTGATGATGGTCCGCGGCGACCGGCTCGACATCGATCCCCACACGTGGACACCGCAGCATCTGACGGTCATCCGCGACGCCGCGCAGGAGCCGAGCGTCCAGCGCATCTTCGTCAATGCAGCGATCAAGAAGGCGCTTTGCCGCGAGACCAAGGGCGACCGCAGCTGGCTCGCCAAGATCCGGCCGATGTACGGCCATGACTATCATTTCCATATCCGCATCAAATGCCCTGTCGGCAGCACCACCTGCGAGAGCCAGCCCGAACCCACGGAGGGCGAGGCCTGTAGCGCAGCCGACCTCGCTTACTGGTTCAAGGATGAAGTGCTGCATCCCAAACCGTCGCCCGAACCGGAAAAGCCAAAACCGCCGATGACGCTGGCGCAACTGCCGGCGGCATGCCGTGGGGTTCTGGCTGCCCCCGATACCAAGCAGTAGCGCGCGGTAACATTTGGGTGGCAAGCCTATCGCGGACCTGTTGTATACGGTAGTATACATCGCTGTAGTGGAGTGGATTTGACATTCGCTACCATTTTGCCGCGCGGCTCGAAATGTGGAGACCACCATGCGCCTCAGTGCACGCAACCAGATCAAGGGCACCGTCCTCGAAGTCAAGAAGGGCGCGACGACCTCCCATGTTCGGGTCGATATCGGCAACGGGCAAGTGATCACCTCGTCGATCACCAACGAGGCAGTCGACGACCTCGGTATCAAGGCCAAGGGTCATGTGACTGTCGTCATCAAGGCTTCTGACGTCATGATTGCGATGGATTGATGCTAAAATCCTTCTTCGTAGCCCTCACCTTGCTTGCAGCCGCGCCTGCGATGGCTGCGGAAGAGCCGAGCGGCTGCGACAAATTCAAGTGGAATATCGATCATGCGCGTGCCGTGCTGACCGCGCCGGATCGCATGAAGCTCAACTCGGGCAGCGAACTCGCCGCGTTGCCGGCAACCGGGGTGACGATTTCGCTGGTCGCGCCCGCCGATGCGAAATTGCCCACGCCGCCGGAGCGCGCGCCGAAGGACGGCACCTTTGCCGGCTTCGCGAAATTCCCCTCTGTGCCAAAGGCCGGTAGTTATACGATCAGCCTTTCCAACGGAGCATGGCTCGACCTGGTGCAGGACGGGCATTTTCTCAAGCCCACGGCGTTTAGCGGCGCTACCGATTGCGACGGCATCCGCAAAACCGTGAAGTTCGACCTTTCGGCAACTCCGTTCGTGCTTCAGATCAGCGGCGTCAGGGAAAATTCGCTTTCGATCGCGATCCAGCCCTCGGAATAAAGGCCGTCACGAAAGCGGGCGGCGTTTGGCCACTTTGACCTGAACCATCGGCCTGTTATTGTTTTGCTTAAGCGATGTTCCCGCCGGCCGTAAGCCACGGGAACAGCGGAACGGCGCTTTCGCTTGTCGCATGTCACGATGGACCAAGGCCTGACTCGCGCGCCACGGAGCGCTGCGTTCAGGCGCGGAGCGCACGTATGTACCGGCTTGTCAAAATTCTTCTCGCCTTCTCGATCGCCTGCGGCCTTTCCTCACCACCTGCATCGGCGCAGGAAAAGGGCCTGACCGCGTTTGCCGCGGCCTCGATGAAGAACGCGCTCGACGATGTCGACGCCGCCTATACGGCCAAGACCGGCGTCAAGGTCACCGCCAGCTATGCCGCAAGCTCCGTGCTCGCCAAGCAGATCGACCAGGGTGCACCGGCCGATATTTTTCTGTCCGCCGATACCGACTGGATGGACTACGCCACCAAGCAGAAAACCATCAAACCGGAAACCCGGATCAACCTGCTCGGCAATAGCATCGTCCTGATTGCGCCCAAGGATTCTTCGATCGACAAGCTCTCGATCGCATCCGGCTTTGATCTCGCCAAGCTCGCGGGCAACGGCCGGATCGCTACCGGCGACGTGAGCTCAGTCCCGGTCGGCAAATACGCCAAGGCTGCGCTGGAGAAGCTCGGCGCGTGGGAAGCCGCCGCACCGAAATTCGCGATGGCAGAAAGCGTGCGCGCCGCGCTGACGCTGGTGGCTCGCGGCGAAGCCGTGCTCGGCATCGTCTATGCCACCGATGCCAAGGTCGAGCCGGGGGTGAAGATCGTTGGCACCTTCCCGGCCGATTCGCATCCGCCGATCATCTACCCGGTCGCGGCCACGACGTCCGCGGCCTCAGGCACAGCCGACTATCTCGCCTTCCTGCAGTCGCGGGCGGCAAAGACCATTTTTGAAAAATACGGATTCACTTTCCTGGTTCGCCCTTCCTCCTGACCGGCTATTCTCGCTTCCAGCGTGTTCGATATTTCACCCACAGAATGGACGGCGATCCTGCTCTCGTTGCGGGTTGCGACCGTCGCAACGCTGGTGGCGACCCCGATCGCCGTCGCCATGGCGTGGCTATTGGCGCGCCGCGAGTTCTGGGGCAAGGCGCTGCTCGATGCCGTCATCCATCTGCCGCTGGTGCTGCCGCCCGTCGTCACCGGCTATCTCCTGCTGCTCACCTTCGGCCGCCGCGGCCCTGTCGGGGCGTGGCTGGCCGAACATCTCGGTCTGGTCTTCGCGTTTCGCTGGACCGGCGCCGCGCTTGCCTGCGGGATCATGTCGTTCCCGTTGCTGGTGCGGCCGATCCGGCTCTCGATCGAAGCCGTTGATCAGCGGCTGGAACAGGCCGCTTCAACACTCGGCGCAGCACCCTGGCAGGTATTTCTGACCGTGACGTTGCCGCTGGCGCTATCCGGCATATTCGCCGGAATGGTGCTCGGATTTGCCAAGGCGCTCGGCGAGTTCGGCGCGACGATTACCTTCGTGTCGAACATTCCGGGCGAGACACAAACCATTTCGTCGGCGATCTATGCGCTGATCCAGACGCCCGACGGCGATACGGCTGCCCTGCGGTTGGTCGTGGTATCGGTTCTGATGGCAATGGCGGCACTCGTTGCCTCTGAGTGGTTTGCCCGGCGCGCGACGCAGCGCCTGCACGGGAATTGAGCATGCTACGCGTCGATGTCTCCAAACAGCTCGGTGAGTTCACGATCGAGGCGACATTTGCCAGCGACGGCCGCGTTACCGGGCTGTTCGGTGCATCCGGTGCAGGCAAGACGTCGCTGGTCAACATGATCGCGGGTCTGCTGCGGCCCGACCGCGGCATCATCGCCATTGACGACGAGACGCTGGACGATACCTCGGCGCGGTCGCATGTCGCCGTTCATCGCCGCCGCATTGGTTACGTATTCCAGGACGCGCGGCTGTTTCCGCATCTCGACGTCCGCAAAAATCTCGACTACGGCCGGCGCATGAACCACCTCGCCGCAGATGAGGCGCTGTGGCGGCGCGTTACCGAGCTTCTGGATATCGGGCATCTGCTGGATCGACGTCCCGGAAAATTATCCGGCGGCGAGCGGCAGCGCGTAGCGCTGGGCCGCGCGCTGCTGTCGCAACCGAGACTGTTGCTGCTGGACGAACCGCTGGGGTCGCTTGACGAAGAACGCAAGAAAGAAATCCTGCCCTATCTCGTTCGCCTGCGCGACGAAGGTGGCATCCCCATGGTCTATGTCAGCCACGACCTGTCCGAGATGCGGAAGCTCGCGACACAAATCGCGATCATCCAGCACGGCCGCATCACGGCATTTGGCGGCGGTGAGGTATTACCAGAGGCGCATGCGCCCGTCTGAAGCGGCAAATGCCTACATTTCTCTGCCTAGTGGTCCGATTCTAACATTTGCATCCCGGCAGGGCAGGCAGTTTTGCAAATGTTAAAATCAAAAGACTACTCGTAGATATGGATTTCTAATGGAGTTTTGGATTTGACATTCGCATCGCGATTGCGCGGTTACGGGTGGCGAATGTCAAATCCACTCCATTAGCGGCATCGTCCGTTAATGATCTCCATAAAGGTAAATGCGCTGTTGTCGTTGACGGTCTTCATTGCGAGCCTATTGAGTGCTGATATCGCAACCCAAAGGCACAGATCAAAATGTCCCGCGTTTTTGCCGCCGCATTGATTGCTTCAACTCTTTCGCTTGCCATCCTTCCGACGGCCGCTTCCGCCGGCTGCTATGGCTGCTACACCCCGCCGCAGCCCTGCGTCACCTGCTATCAGCCGCAAGTCATTCCGCCGCAGTACCGCACCGTTCAGGAAACGGTGATGGTCGAGCCCGGCCGGGTCATCGCCCATCGCACGCCTGCGCAGTACCGCACCGTGATGGTGCCGCAGACCGTGATGGTCGCGCCGGAAGGCGTGCAGTATGAACGCGTCGCGCCGCAATATGCAGTGCGCGATCACGTCGAGATGGTCGCGCCCGCGCGCACTTACTATGCGCCGGTCGTGCCGCGCTGTGGTTCCTGCGGCTACTGATATCAGAGCAAAAGAATTGATGGCGTGGGCTGCTCTCGCTCACGCCATTTTCGTTTTTAGATTCCTGCCACCGACGACCAGAAGCTGGCTAATTTCCGTTTGAGCAATTCAAGCGGTGGCAGGGTCGGCGGCACCTCTTCCGGATCTTCCGGCAGGCGAAGACCGATCACATTCACTCTCCCTCCACTGATGCTGCGCGCCACCAGAACGATAGGGTCGAGATCGAGCGTTGCGCCTTCCTTTGGTGCATGGTCGAGGTGAATGTCGAAATAGTCGGCAAGCGTGAGCCCGGTCTGATCGGTGTCGACCTTGACGCCATAGACCTCGGCCAGTTCGCCGAGCGTGTGCTCGCCCGATACCGTGAAATCGCCGAGCAGATGTGGATCGGGCGCCGAACTCGGCGGCATATCGACGAAGAAGCGGTCAAGCGACTCAGCCTTTTCCGGCGGCGCAAGCAAATAAATATAGTCGCCGGGGCGCACGGGGTCGGCCTCCAGCGGCGAGAGAATGTGCTGGTCGCGGATCACGAGCGTCGGCTTCGACCAGGAGGGGGTGAGGCCACGCCGGAAGAACAGGCTCTTTGGCCGCACCGGATAGCCAACCAATTGTTGTTCGAGCTGGCCGGGAAGATCGAGCTCGACGCGGCGCGGGCCGCGATCTGCGCGCGGCAATGCGACGTGCAGCCACCGCGCTGCCGGTGCCAGCGTCCATCCCTGCAGCAGCAGAGAAATCACGACGATGACGAAGGCGACGTCGAAGTACAGATAGGCATTCGTAAGCCCGACCAGCATCGGGATCGAGGCCAGGAAGATCGCGACCGCGCCGCGCAAGCCGGTCCAGGCGATGAAGATCTTTTCCCGCCAGTTGAAGCGAAACGGCACCAGACAGAGAAACACCGCGGCCGGACGCGCCACCAGCATCAGCACCAGCGCGATGATGACAGCAGGTCCGATGCTCACCACCAGCCGCTGCGGCGAGGCGAGAAGCCCGAGCAGCACAAACATCACGATCTGCGCGAGCCAGGTCGCGGCATCCAGAAACGTCACCAGCGCATTGTGCGCGCGGGTTGGCCGGTTGCCGATGATGATACCGGCGAGGTAGACGGCGAGAAATCCCGAGGCATGCACGATCTGGGCGGCAGCGAAGATCACCAGTGCTGCCGTCAGCACGAAGGGCGCGTGCAGGCCCTGCGGCAGCGCCACGCGGTTGAGCGCCAGCACCACGAGCCTGCCGCCGGCGATGCCGGCGACCGTACCCAGCACCGCCTCGCGGCCCAGCTCCATCGCCACATGGGTAAACGAACTTCCGCCGGCGGAAATCAACTCGACCAGCATCAAGGTCAGGAATACCGCGAACGGGTCGTTGGTGCCGGATTCCGCTTCCAGCGTCGCGCCAACGCGCGGGCGCAGCCGCAATCCTTGCGCATGCACCAGCAGAAACACGGCCGCGGCATCGGTCGAGGCAACCACGGCGCCGACCAGCAACGCTTCGGCCCAGTTCAGATCGAGGACGTATTTGGCCACCGGCGCCGTGATCAGCGCGGTCAACAGCACGCCGACGGTTGCGAGCACCATCGACGGCGCAAGCACTGCGCTGATGTTCTGGATGCGCGTCCGCAGGCCGCCGTCGAACAGGATCAGTGCCAGCGACACTGATCCCACGAGATAAGTCGTACGCAGATCGTCGAACTCGATCCGCCCGGGACCGGATTCACCTGCCATGATGCCGATCAAAAGAAAAACAAGCAGCAGCGGCGCACCGAAACGCAGCGCCAGCAGGCTGGACAAAATGCCCGTCATGACGAGGGCTGCGCCAAGCAGAATGGCTATGCTGACGGAGTTGAGAGAGGCCATGGGTGTCACGTAAATCCTTGCGACACCATCCTTATCGTCGCCACAGTTGGACGCCAACCCATTTCTGCCGAAGGCCGCTTGCAAGCGCTTTCGTGCATCGATGTGCCGCAGCGATAGCGCCCAAACCACGATTGTGTGAAAATCCAGCACGCATTCGAATCAATGCGCGCAGCGATCTGCCGCGAAACGAGATTTTGACGATGGATTTGACCGATATCATCGATTACCTGCGAATGGTGGCACGCTCCATCGGCGCCGAAATTTCTTCTCCCTTTTTCTATCTGCAATTCGGGCTCATCCTGATCGCGGCCGGAATTGCCTTTGCAGCCAATGCTGCGCTTCAGGCCCGCGTCGACAAGGGGACGCTAACCAGTCGCTGGCCGCTGCCGCTGCGGCGTCTGGCCGGCGTGCTGATGGAGAGCTTCTCCACCGTCGTGTTTGCTGTGCTGGTGATTGCCGCGCGCATCGCGATGTACCATTCGACCTGGCCGAGCCGCAGCTACATGCTCGTGGTCGCCGCCAAGCTTGCGGTGGCCTGGCTGATCATCCGCCTGATGACCTCGGTCCTCCGCAACGCGTTCCTGGTCAAGCTGATCTCGCTATCCGCCTGGCTGATCGCGGCGCTGAGCATCATCAACCAGCTCGATCCGGCAGCCGATGCGCTCGATTCGGTCTCGATCGTTCTCGGCGGGTTGCGGCTGACGCCGCTGCTCGTGATCAAGCTGGGCGCGCTGCTGGTTGCGGCCATGTGGCTCACCAATATCGCCAGCAATTTTGCTGAAAGCCGCATCAACCAATCGACCGACCTGACACCGTCGATCCAGGTATTGCTGGTGAAGATGATCCGGATCGGGTTGCTGGTCGTCACCATCGCGGTTGCGCTCAGTGCGGTCGGCATCAACCTGTCGGCGCTGGCGGTGTTCTCAGGCGCGGTCGGTGTCGGCATCGGCATCGGCTTGCAGAAGATCGTCGCCAACTTCATCAGCGGCATCATCCTTTTGGCGGACAAGTCGGTCAAACCCGGAGATCTCGTCACCATCGGCGACAGCTCGGGGCGCATCAGCGCGATGAAGACGCGCTACATTTCGGTAGCGGCCGGCGATGGCCGCGAATTCCTGATCCCGAACGAAGACCTGGTGACGCAGAAAGTCACCAACTGGACCTACACCGACAAGAATACGCTGGTGAAGGTGATCTTCGCCACCAACTATGAGTCCGACCCACGGCAGGTTTGCCAGCTAGCGGTGGAGATTGCGGGCGGAGCTCCGCGCGCCATCAAGTCCAAGCCGCCGAACTGCATCCTCACCGAATTCGGCGAGACCGGCATGAAGTTCTCGCTGACGTTCTGGATTGCCGACCCCGACGGCATGGACAACGTGAAAAGCGACGTCATGCTGTCCTTGTGGGAGACCTTCAAGCGCGAGGGTATCAAGGTGCCCTATCCGGTGCGCGAGTTGCGTGTCCGCGGCGGCGCGCTGCCGGTCGATACGACCGTGGAGGTGTCGAATTGAAGGCAGTTCCGGCCTTCACTTTGCTTGCGCTGCGGGCGCCAATCACTAAATTAGACCATTCAATCACCCTCCCTACGAGACGCGAATAACCCATGAGCTACGTCGAGGCTTCAGACACTTCCTTGCGCAAAACCGGGCAAATCAAGCTGCACGGCGCAAGCGGCTTTGCCGGCATGCGCAAGGCCGGCGCGCTGGTCGCGAAATGCCTCGACGAGCTGACCGACATCGTCAAGGCCGGCATTCCGACCTCGGAGATCGACGATTTCGTGCGTGAGTTCGCCTTCAGCCACGGCGCCTTTCCCGCCACGCTGATGTATCGCGGCTACCGCTATTCGACCTGCACCTCGATCAATCATGTGGTCTGCCACGGGATGCCCGGAGACCGCGCGCTGAAGGAAGGCGACATCGTCAATATCGACGTCACCTTCATCGTCGATGGCTGGTATGGCAACTCCAGCCGGATGTATGCGATTGCGCCGATCGCGCGAAAGGCCGAGCGGCTGATCGAGGTGACGTATGAGGCGATGATGCGCGGCATCGCGGCCGTGAAACCCGGCGCGACCACCGGCGACATCGGCCACGCCATCCAGAGCTATGTCGAACCTCAGGGCATGAGCGTGGTGCGCGACTTCTGCGGTCACGGACTCGGCCGCCTGTTCCACGACGAACCGAACATCATTCACATCGGCCGGCCGGGCGAAGGCGTGCCGCTCAAGCCCGGCATGTTCTTCACCATCGAGCCGATGATCAATCTCGGCAAGCCTCACGTGAAGATCCTGTCCGACGGCTGGACCGCGGTGACGCGGGACCGCTCGCTGTCGGCCCAGTTCGAGCATTCGGTCGGCGTGACCGCGACCGGCTTCGAAATCTTCACGCTGTCGGAGCGCCATCAGGAAAAGCCGCCGGTCGTGGCCTAACTCTCGCGCTGGCGGCGCCGGAATTCCCGCACCTTCGCCTTGTTGCCGCAGGCCAACATCGAGCACCATCGCCGGTCGCCCCGGCGCGAGGTATCGACAAAATAGAGCGTGCAGGTCGGCGATTGGCATTGCCGGATAAGTCCGGCGGCCTCGCTGCCGAAAAGCTGCACCGCCTCGCGCGCCAGCGTGACCAGAAGCGCGGTGGAGGTCCCTTCCAGCTGCATGGTTCCATCGGACTGAAGCAGCGGCACCGCCGGGGTGCCAGCCGCGACGTGATTCAACGTCTGGCGCGCCGCCTCGGCTTCCGCACCGCGGCGTCCTCCCGCCAGAACGTAGATCGCCTCGCGCAGCGCCCGCGCCGATGCCAGGTCTTTGGCGGTGGTCTTCGGCGGCGTGCTCGCCATCCCGGCCGACGCCAGCCAGCGGGCCAGATCATCCGGCGAGTTCAGGAGCTCGCGCGGTGACGGGCTGAGCCTCGCCTGCAAGGTTGCGGGCAAATCGATCGCATTGCAGCCGCCGCGAAAGCGAAAGCCGTCCCGGTCTTCGGGCACATCATGGACGTCCATGTAACCTGATTGACAGGTTTCTCCTGATGTGGCAAGGGGTCACCGAAACCTACTAATCAGGTTATAGGAGGCCACAAGTGACACGTCGCACGTTGCTAAAGGGAATATGGATCGCGGGCCTGATGGCGGGAGGAATCGCTTCGGTGCAGGCCGAAGGACTTTCCTCGCTTGAAGGAAGCTGGATCATGGATTCTGCCTATGAGATCCGCGCCGACGGCAGCCGCACGACCAACTATGGCGAGCACCCGAAAGGCCTGCTCATCATCGACCGCACCGGACGCTACAGCATGCAGATCTTCAAGGTCGGCCGCCCGCTTTTCGGCAGCGGCGACAAGGGGCGCGGAACGCCCGACGAATACAGCGCGGCCTCGATCGGCATCAGCACCCATATCGGCCACGTCACGATCGATCAGGCCAGGCACCAGCTGATCTTCGAGGTCGAGGGCGCGTCCTTCCCCAATTGGGAAGGCAAGCGGCAGGTCCGCGACTTCACCTACGAGAACGGCCTCTTGAGTTACGCCGTTCCGGCCAGCGCATCGAGCAGTGGAATCATCGCCTACTCGATCTGGCGCCGCGCCGCGGATTGAAAGCGGACCATCGGACCCACTCTATTCGGTTGCGAGATAGATCAGCGTCAGTAACGGCATCACGCCGCCGATCGACGCCGCCAGCATCCAGCCGCCAAGGACATAGGCCCAGGCGCCGATGGCCGAACCCATGGCGCCACCGAGGAAGAGCGTCGTCATAAAGACGCCGTTCAGCCGACTGCGATGTTCGGCGCCGAGCGCGAATAGCGCCCGATACCCCAGCGTGACATTGCCCTGCACGCCGGTATCGATCGCGATCGCCGCGATCACAAAGAGAGCCAACGAGAGCGTCGATCCGGGCGCGGCCCAAAGGGTCAAGGCAAAGCCTGCGGTCGTCAGCAACATGCCGGCGGCGGTCGCGGGCCTGGTCCAGCCGCGATCGGCAATGCGGCCGGCCACGGGGGATATGGCCGCGCCGCCGACGCCTGCCAGCGCAAACAGGGCGATCCCGGTCTGGGACATCCGGAAATCGGGGCCAGCCAAAACCAGCGGCACCGTGGTCCAGAACAGGTTGAACACACCAAACAGGCTGGCCTGATAAAGCCCGCGCCGTCGAAGCACCGGGGTGGTCCGCGCCAGACGCACCATCGAAGCCAGCAACGTACTATAGCCGAGGCGCGCCTGCGGTTTCCGCACCGGTAGCGCGTAACGGAGCACCACCGCCAGCAGGACCATGATGCCAGCCGAAAGCGCATAAACCGCATGCCAGGACGACACCGAAGCAATGAAGCTCGCGGCAGGGCGCGCCAGCAGGATGCCGATCATCAGCCCCGTCATGACGTTGCCGATCACACGCCCCCGGATATGCTCCGGCGCGAGGTGACCGACATAGGGCACGAGGATCTGCACGGTGACCGAGCCGAAACCGACGCACAGCATGGCCAGAAAGAACGACAGCGCGTGCGTCACGAAGGCAGCGGTAGCGAGCGCCAGCGCGCCAAGCGCCATCACGGACAGCACCAGCCGGCGGTTCTCGACGAGGTCGCCAAGCGGCACGATGAAGAACAGCCCTACCCCATAGCCGATCTGGGTCATGGTCACTATGAGACCCGCGGCTTTGGGCGACAAACCGAGTTCGGCTGCCATCGGACCGACCAGTGGCTGGGCATAATAGACGTTAGCGACGATCAGGCCGCAGGACAGCGCCAGCAGGAAAGTGATCCAGCCCGAGATCGAGGCAGAGCGGTCGGGAACGTCGGAGGCGATCGTTGTCACGTCTTTTTCCTTATTTGGGAACGAATGTTCTCTAATTTGCCAAACAGTTCAGGCGAGTGATTTCAGGCGAACTCTCTTACCGAAGAAGTTTCATGGCGATGTCGACGGCGGCGGCAGTGTCCTGCGGAGCCCGACCTGATTTGCCGACCACGCGCAAGCCCTGGGTCAGGCAGACCATGATGCGCGCCGTCGCCTCCGGATCGATGCTGGCCGGGATCGATCCATCCGCCTGTCCCTCTCGGATCAACTCACCAAGAAAGGCCTCGTTCTTGCCAAGGCTGGCGCTGACCCGCGCAGCGACTTCGCGGTCGAGAATCGCAAGCTCGACGGCGCTGCCGACCACCAGGCAGCCACGCCGGCCTTCGATGCCTTTCGACACCTCGACGAAATGAGCGAGCACGTCGCGCAACCGCTCGCGCCCAGGCTTTGAACTACGCGCCGCAACTGCAATCTGTTCCTTACGCAAAACGATATGGCGATCCAGCGCCGCCAGAAACACGGCGCGCTTGTCGCGAAAGGCCTTGTAGATGCTGCCCGAGGCCAGCCCCATGGCGTCGATCAGGTCGCCGATCGAGGTGGCGTTGTAGCCCTGCTCGCAAAATACCTTGATCGCTCGGTCGAGCGCCTCGTCCATGTCGAATTCGCGCGGCCGCCCGCGGGGGCGCGCAAAATCTGGCGTCGATCTGGCTGCTGTCCTGTGCATCGCGCACATATAGGGATCAATCATTCTCTAAATCAAGTCACGGATGCGTGGGCATCATTCTGGGCGCGGCCGCACTTACCCGTTGCAAAACTCCCGCGCCACGGCACATTGGCGCCGATGGACAGCGAGAACAGCGATCCGATTGACCCGAAGGCGGCGCGCGAGGAGCCACCGCATTACCACGGCCACCGCGAGCGGCTGCGCGCGCGTTTTCACGACGCCGGACCGGATGCGCTGAGCGACTATGAATTACTGGAATTGGCGCTGTTTGCGGCGCTACCGCGGCGAGACACCAAGCCGCTGGCCAAATCGCTCCTGAAGAAGTTCGGCTCGTTTGCCGAGGTCGTCCACGCACCGGAAAACCTGCTGCGCGAGATCGACGGTATCGGCGACGCTTCGATCACCCAGATCAAGCTGCTCGCCGCGGCTGCGGGCCGCATCGCCAAGGGCGAGATCAAGCGAAGCGTGGCGTTATCATCATGGAACGACGTCATCGCCTATTGCCGCACCGGCATGGCCTTCGCCGACAAGGAACAGTTTCGCATTCTCTTTCTCGACAAGCGCAATCAGCTCATTGCCGACGAGGTACAGCAGACCGGCACGGTGGACCATACGCCGGTCTATCCGCGCGAGGTGATCAAGCGGGCGCTTGAATTATCCGCAACCGCTTTGATACTCGTGCACAATCATCCGAGCGGCGACCCGACGCCGTCGCAGGCGGATATCCAGATGACGAAAGCGATCGTCGCTATCGCCGGCCCGCTCGGGATTTCGGTGCACGACCACATCATCGTCGGCAAGAACGGACATGCGAGTTTGAAAGGGATGAAGCTCATTTAAAGATAGCCGGATCCGCAACGGCCAGTCTGTCGGACTCGTCCTTCAGCTTATATGGATCAGGCGAATGTCTCCGGTATGGGCACCCAATCGGAACTGCCGGCCCGGGTGAACTGGGGAATATGAGCCAGACTATGGAGGAGCGCGCAGTCCGCGCCGAGCGTTCCGTGCCAGTCGCGCGCCTCCGTCAGCACGACGCCGATCCCGACAACGTCCGCGCCGGCGGCACGCACAAGCTCGAGCGAACCCTTCAGGCTCGACCCGGACGCCACGACATCGTCCACGACGACGACCCGCTTTCCGGAGAGCAGCGGGACGGCTTCCCTGTCAAGCAGCAGGCGCTGCTCCCCTTTTGATGTGATCGAGGAAATTCGTTGCTCCAGCGCATCGGCGAGGTGGATCTTCGGCGATTTTTGCAGAATGACATAGTGATCGAGCCCGAGCGCTCGCGTGACTTCGATCGCGACAGGAATGCCCAGGGTGGCCGCGCCGACGATAACGTCAGGCTTCAATGGCGCGAGCTTGTCGGCTAATGCGCGGCCGATATGCGCGGCGAATTTCACCCCCATGTCGATAATCATCATCAACGAAATGGCGAAATCCGGCTTGATGGCCACGATCGGCAGGTCGACGGCATAGCCGGCGACATCGACGCGCCAATGCGGTCGGGTAACGGATTTGGGAACGTCAATTTTCATCGATGCTGTCCTTCAGGTAGAGGCGTCGCTCGACCAGCAGGCCGACGTTTCGCCAGGTCGTGCGGTTGCGCCGCAAATCGAACCCGTAGATCGAAAGTGAAAAGGAAATCGCATGTGCCATCCGGATCGCCTGCACCAGCAGCGGCACGCCGCGCGCCAGCGCGAAGCGCAGCTTGGTAGGCAGGGCGACGTCGTCGATTTCCATGCCGCGGGCGCGTTGCGCATCGCCGATCCGTTCGAAATCGTCGCGCAACGCCGGAATGGTGCCGAACGTCAAAGACAGGATCAAAGTGACGATAGACGGCAGTCGCGCGGCACTGGCCGCAGCCAGAATCGAGCCCGGCGAACTCGTCTCCATGACGAAATAGAACGCGGCCGTCGTCGCAACCAGGCGGGCCGCCATCGCCGCGGCGATCTGCAAGGCCTCGAGCGTGCCTACACCCTGGAACCACAAATTAACGACCCAGCTAAGCATCACCAACGTAGTGAGCAGGGCGGCGCCTTTGAGATAGGCGGCAATGCCAGGCACCCGGACGAACCACAGCAACAGGACACACAGCAAGGCGAACGGAACGCCGAACCGCCATCCTGGCGCCAGCCAAGCGATCGACATCAGAAGGAATGCGACGGCTAGCTTGATGAAGAAATTCAAATCGTGCAGCTGGGTCATGCGGCGCCCCGCACGGAGAGGCCATAGGGCGCGGCCCAGCCGAGCGCGGCAAACGCCGTGCTTCGCCAGCCTTTGTCCACCGGACCATCATACGCAATCGAGCCCTCATCCAGGATCATCAGGCGCGTGGCCACATCGTCCACGAGTTCCAGGTCGTGCGAGATCAGCATGACCGCACGGCCCGATTCCAGCATCGACGAGAGAAACAGCTCGAGCATTCGTCGTCCATTGATATCCCTGGCAAGCAGCGGTTCGTCCACGATTGCAACAAGGGCGCCCGCGGCGTCCGCGCATGCCAGTCCAAGCAGGGCCTGCTGGCGCGCCGACAGGGCAAAGGGATTGGCTTCCGCGAGCCCGGAAAGCCCGTATCGTTCCATTACGGCGGTCGCCAGATCGGTCACGGCCCTATCCGTCGTCGTCGCCGTCGATGCCGTGATTGCGAAGATCACCTCCTCGATCACGGTCATGTTGAACAGGATGTGCCGCATGTTCTGCGGCACATAGGCAATCTTGCGCGCACGCCGCGCGGCGGACCAGCTATCGGCCCTGGCGCCGTCGAGCGAAATCAGGCCAGCGGAGGTCTTCGTAAGGCCCAGGATCGACTTGAACAACGTCGTCTTGCCGGCACCGTTGCGGCCGATCAGCGTGACAGCCTCGCCGGCCCTGATCTCAAAGCCGACGTCTTTCAAGACCGGCTGTCCCCGCGAACGGATCAGCGCGGTCGTCAAGCCGGAGACCGCAAGCAACGGACGACCGACGGTCGGCGTCTTGCGCTGCGAGCGAGCCCGATTCGGCGGAAGAATGCCGGCGTCGACCCAGGGCTCGCTGAGCGGCAATATTTCCTCCCGCGGCACCGGGGCCGATAATGCGCCGTTCTTCAACAGCGAGATCGTATCGACAACGGTGCGGAGGGACGCAGGATCCTGTTCGGACACCAGCATGGCCGAAACCGAGGCGGCGGCCTGGTCTAATGCGCCGGACAGTCGCGATCGAACCTCCGGGTCCAGGCCGGTGGTCGGCTCGTCCAGCACGAGCACGGCCGGATTTGACGCCAGCGCCGCAGCAATCACGACCATGCGCCGCTCGCCGCCGGACAATGTGAGCACACGGCGGCCGCAGAGCTCCGAAAGCCTGAGTTCTTCGATCAACTCCCGGAGCCGAGAACGAATGACCGCCCTGGCGAAGCCGCGGTTCTCCATCGGAAACGCGATAACGTCCTCGACGTTGATATCCCACAACTGATCGTCGACGTTTTGGGAGACGAAGCTGATGGTGCTGAACAGTTCGTCCCTGCCCAGGGAAGACAACGGACTCCCCCTGAGTTCGATATTTCCAGCAAATGAGGCGACCGGAATCAGCCTCGGGATCAGGCCGGCTACCGCAGCCAGCAAGGTGGTCTTGCCGCTACCCGCCGCACCGCAAATCAGGAGCCGCTGACCTTCCGCGAGGCTTAATCGAGCGTCGGCGACGACCAGACCGGAGCCGCCGAAGCCAATATTCAGGTTCGAAACCTTGAGCATTTGAATGCTTGAATGCACCAATGCCGTTCAGAACCGCTTGAAGCCCGCCGGATGGGCGCTTTTGAGAATTTTCAGTGCCGGGACCACCAGCAGCGGCGTTCCGACGATCATCGGCACAATGTCGGACAGGCCGAGGTACCCGACGGCCCACCAAAACGGGAAGATGCCGAGATAGGCGAGGCTTGCGGAGACGGCTGCGACCATCACGAGCCCGACCACAAGACAAACCACGGCGATCTTGATCAGCGTCGCGCTATCCAGCGTGGATTTCGAAGGATCGAACATCAACCCTGGGACCAGCCCGGTCAATCCGACCATGACGCCGTCGACAATCAGCGAGTGGGCAGGAATGAACGTGCCGGCGAGCAACGACCATACAAGGGTGCCGAGGTAGCCGCATATGAATCCGCTACGCCAGCCGAGCAGAATGCCGACCAGCGGCGGCAAGAATGCAAAAATTCGCCATTGAATGACGCCGGGTACCAGCTGGATCGGATTGGCATAGGCCCACAGCACTCCCGTCGCAGCGGCTGCGACGACCGACAGGACGATTGGAAAGAGGGAGTTGCCCTCGCTTTGCGACATCGTACTCGTTTGCATTTTGCTATTCCCCATGTTTGCTGCTTACAGAATCCGGCAACGCCGCAGCTATGCGATTGAAATCGCTTGACGCGGCAGCACCGGAACGGAAATCGCCCCGAATGAGCCTCCCTGTTGGCGTTTGTTCGAGGTGTTCGAACCGTACGGTCGAGACACCTTCGTCTTGCAGGCCGTCACTTGCGTCGATCCGTGAGCTGTTTGGTCAGGCCTTGCGATTTGGCCAACGTTCACGTCTCGAAATCTCATCCGCGTTGCCGGATTGCCGTTATTCCCGTCCCCCGGCGACCTCCGTTCCATTCATCCTGATCGAGACATGCCGCCCGCTTGGCCCTGACGGTTGTTGAATTGCGGGCTTTGCATCCACTTCTGTCGAAGGGTCGGGCACGGCCGCACCGTCCAAAATATCGAACTGCGGAATGTGTCCGAGGCTGGTGATCAGTTCAGTGTCTTTGCCGAGCGCACTGCGCCACGCATGGCCTTCCGTAAGAATGACGCCGGCACCCATCACCTCGCCGCCGGCGCGGCGTACCAGGCGGATGGCGGCCGCCATGCTGGAACCC
The DNA here is from genome assembly GCA_963788885.1 of uncultured Alphaproteobacteria bacterium. Taxonomy (GTDB): domain Bacteria; phylum Pseudomonadota; class Alphaproteobacteria; order Rhizobiales; family Xanthobacteraceae; genus Bradyrhizobium. The sequence continues at coordinate 414,764 of CAWBIR010000010.1, forward strand.
GTCGCAACAACATCATCGACGATCAGTACGCGCTTGCCATGAAGCAGCGAGATGGATCTTCTATCGAGCAGTAACCGCTGCGGAACGGCCGTTGTGATCGATCTGACCTCTTCCACCATCGCTTCTGCGAGGTGAAATTTCGGCGACTTCTGCAATATGACATAACGGTCTTTTCCGAGGCGGCGAGTGACCTCGATGGCGATCGGTATGCCGAGCGTAGCGCTTCCGACAACGATGTCCGGCTCCAATGGAGCGAAATGCCGAGCTATGGCGTCGCCGACGATGTCCCCGAAACGGACTCCCATGTCGATGACCATCAGCAAGGCGATTGCGCGACGATCGTTGAGTTGGATAATCGGCAGGTCGAACGTATGGCCCGCAATTTTCGTCCGATGGGTTTCCGGCGTGGCGATCAGCATTTCAATTGCCCCGGTAACTCGCGGTTTGGCATCTCGGCTCGAACCCGTTTTCAGATCCTCAGATGGATCCCGCCCTGGAGACTTTTGCCGGCAGCAACTGCAAGACCTTCGCCTCCAATTCGTCGATGGAATCGACGAATTCGACGTCGGTCTCAGCCAGGATTTCCTTTGGGATGCCCGACAGGGTGTCGCGCATGACCAGAATCTTCGGTCCACGAACCCACTTTGACCAAGCGATTTCCGCGATCGTGCCGCAGGACAGCCCCACGCAGATCAACAGATTCGAAAACTCACAAATGAAGGCATGTTGATGGTGCCAGGTGAAGCCATCGATGACTTCGTCACATGCGACTGAATTTTCCAGGCAGTTTTGCGTCGCGACGGAATCGGACGGCCCTCCGGCGGGCACCAGTCCAACCGTCCACGCACCCTGAGCCTCCCGGTAGCCGTGCATGCCCGACATGGCAACACCACGGTCGGGAACGATGGTCAACATTGCGTTCATGCGCGCGATCGCGCGTCCCGCGTGATAGGCCGCGTCGCGATATCGGTTCTCCGGGATTCCGCTGGCCTGCGAGATTCTCTTCAAATTCGTTGGTCCGATAAGACCGATAATGGGCAATTCAGGTCGTTTATGTTTTTGCATCACGTCCATCTGCCGACGGTGATCATCTCGGTTCGGAGACGCTCAAGGTCACGGGGTGGCCCTATAGACGTGGAACGGCAGCGCGCCATTACAAACGCTAAAATTCGTCTGGAGCGTTTCCTTTTTTTCAACACTTGGGCCGCGTGGCGACATGAATCGAGTTCTGTTTTCCCGTTTCGCCCATTACCTGGATGAAATCGCCCGGCTGGGATCGATTAGAAAAGCGGCAGACAAGCTCAATGTTTCAGCATCCGCCATCGACAAACAACTGATCCATGCCGAGGAAGAACTTGGGGTCGCGCTGTTCGAGCGTTTGCCGCGCGGGATGCGTCTCACTTCAGCGGGTGAAATACTCCTGCATGGCATAAGAAGCTGGCGAAAGGATTTTTCCCGCATCAGGTTCGAGATCGATGAATTGAAAGGCCTGCGCCGGGGCGAAGTGAAAATCGCGGTATCGCAGGAGACGGTCTTCGACTTTCTGCCCGCCGCCCTGGCGAGCTTCATGAAAGACCATCCCCGCATCAGCAACCATATCGCCGTCGTCGATTCGGATCGCGTTCGTCAGTTGGTGCTCGATGGGTTGGCCGATTTCGGCTTGACCATGAGTCCCCAGCCGTTACCGGGTGTAGCCGTCACACGCTCGGCGCCGTTTCATCTAAGGGCGGTTGTCCCGATGGAACACGGCCTCGCCCGACAGAAAACCATCTCTCTGAGCGAATTCTTTCAACAGCCCACGATTATTCCCGACGCCAGTATCCATCTCCGGGACATCGTCGACATAGCGGCCGCGAAACACAAACTGCGGCTTCAGCCGGCTCTTACGACAAACAATCTGGAACTGATGAGATCGATGGTACGCGAGGGCTGCGGTTTCGGACTCATGACGATCCTGGACAAATCGTCGACGAGAGTGACGGAGGGATTGGTTTACCTGCCCCTCACCGACAAGAGTATTCCTCCGCTGACGCTGTCTTTGATCATTGCGCCAGACAGGAAGTTTTCCATCACTTCGATTTTGGCTAGACGGTACTTTGAGATTTACTTTGATGATCTCGAGCGCCAGCCAGCCATGGCGTGATCGGCGGCGTCTATTCGATGGAACAATTGGCTGCGTCCGCGGCCTCGGCAGCACGCCGCTGCAACAAACTACGTTCGCGCTGGTTGCCCGCGAATTCTGCCGCTGCGGCGAAAGCCGCCTTGGCCTCCTCGAAGCGCTTGAGCTTGTAGAGCAGGTCACCGCGGACGCTTTCCAGCAGGTGATAGGTCTTGAGCGCCGGCTCGCCCGACAGCCGGTCCGCGATCGCAAGCCCCGCCGCTGGCCCCTCAGCCATGCCGACGGCGACCGCGCGGTTGAGTTCGATGACCGGCGAGTTCACCAATCCGGTGAGTTCGGAATAAAGCGCGGAGATCCGCGGCCAGTCGGTCTCTGCGGCCGTCCTGGCCCGCGCATGGCAGGCAATGATCGCCGCCTGAAGCGCATAAAAGCCACCGGCACCACCGAGTTCTCGCGCGCGGCCGAGCGCCGCCAGTCCGCGCCGGATCTGCAACAGATCCCACCGCGCGCGATTCTGTTCGAGTATCAGAACAGGCTCGCCCGCGGCGTCCGTGCGCGCTGCGGTGCGTGAGGCGTTCAGTTCCATCAGAGCCATCAGACCCTGCGCCTCGGGTTCGTCGGGCGCGATCGATATCAGTATGCGGCCGATCCGCAGTGCTTCCTGGCAGAGTTGCGGACGCAGCCAATGCTCCCCGCTTGCTGCGGTATAGCCTTCGTTGAAGATCAGGTAGACGACTTCGAGCACGGCGGCGAGCCGTTCCGACAGCTCTTCGCCCCGAGGGGTCTCGTAAGCCAGCCCTGACTCGGAAAGTGTTCGCTTCGCGCGCACGATGCGCTGGGCGATGGCCGCATCCGAAACCAGAAAGGCCCTTGCGATCTCCTGCGTGGTCAGGCCGCAGATCATACGCAGCGCCAGCGCCACGCGAGCATCGCGCGGCAATAGCGGATGGCACGCCGTAAAAATCAGCCGAAGCATCTCGTCGCCGATGTCGTCATCGAGCGCGGCATCCAGATCAGGCATCGCTTGCTGCTCCGCTTCCAGCTCGAGCGCGACCAGTTCATGTTTGCGCGCGAGCATGCGGGCCCGGCGCAAATGATCCAGCGCACGGCGTTTGGCCGTGGCCATCAGCCACGCGCCCGGCCTTTCGGGAATACCGGTTGACGGCCAATGCTCCAGCGCCGCCAGCAGCGTGTCCTGCGTCAACTCCTCCGCCAGCGGCACATCGCGCAGCATCCTCGCAAGGCCCGTGATGAGCCGGGGCTGCTCGACCCGCCAGGCAGCGAGAATCGCGTGATTGACATCGGCGGCCGTCACGGCTGGCGGAGCTGTCGGCGGGCCTCGCGCATCAAGGACCCGCAAACGCACGAAGTTCGCAGGTTCCTTCCCAGCCAGGCATATGGTCGAGGTGCAGCTGCATGAACTCCCTTGCCATCGCCACCGCCTCCTCCTTGTCGCGAAGCTCGAAAATCGCATAACCGCCGACGACTTCCTTGGCCTCGACGAATGGGCCGTCGATCACGCTAAGCTTGCTATCCTTGATGCGCACCTGCGCGCCCGTGTGAAGCGGCATCAGCCCGCCATTGTCGAGCATGCGGCCCGCCTTGATTTCCCGCTCGGCAAGCTTGTGCATGGCCTCGAGAAGCTCCGGCGTCGGCCCTCTATCCGATGGGGGGGATTTGACGATGTACATAAATCGCATTTCGAACTCCTTTTCAGGCGAGCCGCGGGAACCATACCCGAAACTGTCTCGCTGATGGGTCGACGAAGCAACCAGCTGCAAATCGACAATACTTCGAAAAAAATTGGATGGCGCCTGATCTAAGCCCGAAATCGGCGGATTAAGCGGTAATTACTGCCGCATCATGATCAGCGGGTCGGCGCTGTCAGGCACCAGCCGCCACTGCGCGTTGTCATCGGCTTCGAACTGCCAGGTCTCGCCCTTGTCCGACATCAGGAGCATCTGGCCATGCTCCAGCCGCCAGCGCGTCGGCCCAAATGCGGTGACCATGGGATCGCATTTCGGTTTCAGGAAGATCTGAAAATTATCCTGGCCGGCATCGGTATTGGTGAGCGTGAGACCGCACACCATCTGACCGCTGCCGCGCACCATCGCCCAATCGCCGATCATCTGGTCCATCGATTTGGCAAGCGAGCGCGCAGCCGCGAGGTTTTGCAGGATGTAGACGCCCTCGTTCTGCCTGACGCCTTCGAAGATTCCGCTTTCGACTTCGGTGAAGTCGATCACCGGCTGGCCATTTGCATCCTGCAAACGAACGATATCGAGCCCCCTGACGTTCCAGGTGGCGATATCCTTGGCAAAAGGCAACGCCTTCGCGCAGCCCGGCTCGAGTTCAAGCTTCAGGCCTTGCGGCGCCGCGTCGCCCTTCAGCGTGACGACGCAGGTCTTGCTGCGTTCGGTGGTCGAAAGCTCCCACTGGCCGACCATGTCCTTTTTCAAGGTCGACGCATCCTGCGCGGCGGCGGCACACGCCCACAGCGACGCCGCAAGCGCTACCACCGCGATGCGCGGCGAGAATCGCATCAGCCAGCCTTCACCGGGGTTTCCGCGATCGGGGTCATCGGCCCCTTGCCGCCAAACCAGGCCTTCAGGTTGTCGACCACGAGCTGATCCATCGCATTGCGGGTGACGACCGAGGCCGAGCCGATATGCGGCAGCAGCACGACATTCTGCATCGCCTTGAGTTCGTCCGGCACGGCCGGTTCGTTGGCGAAGACGTCGAGGCCGGCGGCAAGAATGGTGCCCGACTTCAGCGCCGCAATCATCGCCTCCTCGTCGACGACCGAACCGCGCGCGACGTTGATGATGACGCCACGCGGACCGAGCGCCTTGAGCACGTCGGCATTGATCATCTTCGCCGTCGACGGACCGCCGGGCACGATCACCACCAGCGTATCGACGGCTTTCGCCATCTCGATCAGGTCGGGGTAATGCTTGTAGTTGAGGCCCGCGACCGGGTTGCGGGTGTGATAAACCACCGGGACCAGCGAAGCATCGAGGCGGCGTGCGATCGCCTGGCCGATGCGGCCCATGCCGACGATTCCAACCTTGCGGTCCCGCAGCGAGCCGACGCTCAGGGGGTATTGCTGTGTCGTCCAGAGCCCGGAACGCAGATAGCGATCGGCCTTGATGAATTCGCGAAGCGTGGCGATCAGAAGACCCATCGCGATGTCGGCGACCTCTTCGGTGAGGACGTCGGGCGTGTTGGTCACGACGATGTTGTGCTCACGGGCGTGGTTGGCGTCGACGTGGTCGTAACCGACGCCGAAGGACGCCACGATTTCGAGCTTGGGGAACATTCCCATCACGGCGCCATCGCAGCGGGCGGTGCTGTAGGTGACCGCGGCACCCCGGATTTTCCCGGCAACCGCCGGGCTGATGCGCTCGAGATCGGCGCGCGTCTCCGCCGGATGGAGCACGAATTGATCGGAAAACCCCTTATCGACGATCGGCTTGTTCGGCCCATAGACCAGAAGATCGATTTTTTCCGATGAAAGATTTCCGCCCGCCATTTTTAGTTTTCCTTTCCAAGCGCACTCTCGTGCCAGCGCCGCAGGACCAGGTGCGAGGTCAGCGCCAACAGCCCATAAATGACAATTCCGGCGGCCGAGAGCAACAGCAAGGCTGCGAACATTCTGGGAATGTTGAGGCGATAGCCGGATTCCGCAATTCGATAGGCAAGTCCCGACCCGGCGCCGGCCGAACCTGCTGCGATTTCGGCCACCACCGCGCCGATCAGCGACAGGCCGCCCGCGATGCGAAGCCCGCCGAGGATATACGGCAACGCGGCCGGCAATTTGAGAAAGCACAGGGTTTGCAACGGCGAGGCGCGGTAAAGCTGAAACAGGCCGGCGAGGTTCCGATCCACCGAATTGAGGCCGAGTGTGGTGTTGGACAACACAGGAAAGAACGCGACGATCCAGGCACAGACCACGACCGCCGTGGTTTGCGGCAGATAAATCAACAATAGTGGCGCAATCGCGATCACCGGCGTGACCTGCAACACCACCGCATAGGGAAACAACGAATATTCGAGCCACCTCGACAGGTTGAACAACAGTGCGAGCGCGATGCCGCCGATTGCTGCCGCGGCAAAGCCCTCGAAGGTTGTCAAAAGCGTGGTCAAAAGCGATTTGGAGAGCACGTCCCAGTCGCGGATCAGCGTCGTAAACACGGCGGACGGCGCCGGCAGCACGTAGGGTTTGATATCGTTGACGCGCACGACGAATTCCCACAGCCCGAGCCCTGCCGCGAGCACGATGATGGGCAACATGAAACGGGCAAGACGTGCGGCGTGGTTGCCGGCAGGAGCCAGCGCGGCGGGCGACGGGGAGAGATCGGGCGCGCTCATGCCGATTGTCCCGAATAGGCCGGCGCCAGCGCGTTCGACACCCTCCGGCAATAGCCGGCGTAATCGGCCGAGGTGCGGAAATCCTCGTTGCGAGGCTCGGCGGTTTCGACGTTGATCTCAGTGGCTATGCGCCCGGGCCGTGACGTCATCACCACCACCCGCTGCGACAGGTACACCAACTCGAACACCGAATGCGTGACGAAAATGACGGTCTTGCGTAAGGAGCGCCACAACGCCAGCAGATCGTTGTTGAGACGAAAGCGGGTGATCTCATCGAGCGCCGCGAACGGCTCGTCCATCAGCAAAATTTCCGGATCGGTCACCAGCGCACGCGCGAGCGAAACGCGCATCTTCATGCCGCCGGACAACTCGCGGGGGTAGCTGTCAGCGAACTCGGAAAGCCCGACCTGCGCGAGCGCCTCGTCGACACGCACCTTTGCACTTGAATGCGGGACATGCGCGAGCTTCAACGGCAGCCGGACGTTCTCGCGCACGCTCGTCCACGGCATCAAGGTCGGCTCCTGAAACACAAAGCCGACCGGATGTCCTCCGTTCGCCTCGGCCGCGGCTCGCGCCACGCGGACCGTTCCCGAGCTCGGCGCACTGAGGCCCGCGATCAGACGGAGCGCGGTGGACTTCCCGCAGCCGGACGGCCCCAGTAGCGACACGAACTCGCCGCGCCGGACTTCAAGATCGATCGGGCCGAGCGCGGCGACGCCATTGTCGTAAACCTTGGTAACGCCGCGCAGACTGACCGCGACGCTTCTCGCCGGATCGGTGTCCGCGCCTGCCAACGCCCCGGGAGAGACCATAACGCGCGGACCCTAGTTCTTCGGCCGCAGCTCGACGCCGACGCCCTTGTTGACGAAACGAAGCGTGTAGGACTTGCGATAGTCGATATCGGGCTTGACGACATGGGCGCGCACCATCTTGTCGAAAAAGCTCGCCATCCGCGCATCGTTCATGGCGCCGATGCCATCCTGCAAGGAGTCGCCGGAATCGACGATGCCGTATTCCTTCATCCGGGCGATGGAATAGGCCAGCAGCTCATCCGTCATCTCCGGATTGAACTTCTTGATCATCGCATTCGCGGCGGCATTGTTGCCGTAGAGGTAGTTGTACCAGCCGATGATCGAGGCATTGACGAAGCGCTGCACCAGATCCGGTTTCTTGTCGATCAGATCGCGGCGCGTTTCGACCAGCGTCGAATAGGTGTTGAAGCCGTAATCGGCGAGCAGGATGACGCTTGGCTTGAATCCCGCCGTCTTCTCGATGGCATAAGGTTCGGACGTGACATAGCCCTGCATCGCGCTGTGCTTGTCGGCCAGGAACGGCTGCGGATTGAAGGTGTACGGCTTTACCTTGTCGTCGCTAAAACCATATTCGGACTTCAGCCACTGGAAGTAGCTCGAGATGCCTTCCTTGGAAACAAACAGCGTGAACGGCTTGAGCTCTTCCAGTTTGGTGATCTTGTACTCCGGATACGTCAGCAGCACCTGCGGATCCTTCTGGAAGATCGCGGCCACCGTGACGACCGGCACATCATTGGCGACCGCATCGAGCGACATCAGCGTGTTGGCGGCCATGAAGAAATCGAGCTTGCCGGCGATCAGCAACATGCGGTTGTTCTCGTTGGGACCGCCGGACACGATCGTGACGTCGAGGCCGTATTTCGCGTAGGTGCCGTCGGCTACCGCCTGAAAGAAGCCGCCATGTTCGGCCTCGGCGACCCAATTGGTGCCGAAAGACACCTTGTCCAGCGTGGTCTGGGCCCGCCCGGGCGACATGGTTGCCATCATGGCCAGCAGGAGAACCATTAACGCTCGCGGCAAAAGGGGTAGCTTCATGGTTGGACTCCGTGGGCCGTTTAGCCGCATGATGGGGCCGACACCGAACTTCGGAAAGTGGGCGCTGCTCGCCCCATACAAACTATCTTTGCGTGATGACTTCAACCCTTCCTCTCCGCGATTGGACCGACATTCGCTGGCCTGAAATGGCAGGCCACGATCGCGCGCGCTGGATTGCGGTGCTGCCGCTGGCGGCGACCGAACAACACGGGCCGCACCTGCCGTTTGAAACCGATGTCCTGATTGCAGAAGCTTATCTCGCTCGCGTACGCGAGCTGCTCCCCAACACCTCACCCGTCACGTTTCTTCCGGTCGAGCGGATCGGGATTTCCTCGGAACATATCGACTTTCCGGGCACACAGACGCTGTCGCCTGAGGCGGCTCTCAGGCACTGGATGGCGATCGGCGAGAGCGTGGCGCGCGCCGGCCTTAGAAAGCTCGTGATGGTCACAAGCCACGGCGGCAACAGCGCCGCCATGAGCATTGTTGCGCAGGAGCTGCGTACGCAACACCAGATGCTGGTCGTCACGACGTCATGGGGACGCCTCTCGGCCGCCGAGACGCTATTTCCCGCCGAGGAAATCGAGCACGGCATTCACGGCGGCGCCGTCGAGACCTCGATCATGCTGGCGCGGTATGGCGCGCAAGTAAAGCGCGAGGCGATCGCCGATTTTCGCCCCTCGACAATCGCGATGAAAAAGAACTTCCGCTGGCTCTCGGCGCAGCGGCCGGCCGCCTTCTCCTGGCAAACCCAGGACCTTCATCCGAGCGGCGCCGTGGGCGATGCCACGCAGGCAACGCCAGAAAAAGGCGAACGGCTGATCGATCAGGGCGCCAGGGCATTCTGCGAACTGCTCGATGACGTCGATCGGTTCGACCTTCAGCTCTTGTCCAACCGCCCGAAAACCTGACTTCGCTGACCCGACCCGGCATCGGTTGACATAGCATAGGGGGGTACCCTATATGGGACCATGTCCCACACCATCAAAGAGAAAAAGAAGCTGCTCGCACGCGTCGGCCGCATCCGCGGTCAGGTCGACGCGATCGAGCGGGCGCTGACGGACGAGGCCGAATGCGAGCGCATCATGCATATGATTGCGGGCATCCGCGGCAGCGTCGCCGGGCTGATGGCGGAGGTGGTCGAGGATCATATTCGCACTCACCTGGTTGATCCCGGCAAGAACCCCGGCGCACTCAATGCCGAGGCGGCCGATCAACTCATCGACGTGGTCCACACCTATCTGAAGTGAGGCGCACATGACCGAGCCCGGCACGGCCTTTCAGATTTCGCCGCATAGCCACGTCTTCCTGGGCGAGGACCATGCGCGCGCGGAGCGGCGGACATGGGCGGTCATCATCCTCTGTCTGGTCATGATGGTGGCCGAAATCGTCGGCGGCGTGTTGTTCGGATCATTGGCCCTGATCGCGGACGGCCTGCACATGTCGACCCATGCGGGCGCGCTGCTGCTCGCCGCGCTCGCCTATACCTTTGCGCGCCGATATGCCTCCGACGCCGGCTTCACCTTCGGGACCGGCAAGTTCGGCGACCTCGCCGGATATTCCAGCGCCATCGTGCTGGCGATGATTGCGCTCCTGATCGCCTATGAGGCCATCACGCGCTTCTTCGATCCCGTCCCGATCTCTTTCAATGAGGCGATCCCGATCGCCGCACTCGGGCTGCTGGTCAATGTCGTCAGCGCCTGGCTATTGGCCGGCGGTCATCATCACGGCCACGACCATTCTCACGGCCACGCCCACCCCCACGATCATGACCACGACGATCACCATGACCACGCCGCTCACGATCGCGCCGACGAGAAGCACCATCGCGACAACAATATGCGTGCCGCCGTCGTTCACGTCATGGCGGATGCCGCGGTCTCGGTGCTCGTCATCGTCGGCCTGCTGCTGGCGCGCGCCTTCGGCTGGCTCTGGATGGATCCGCTCGCCGGCTTCATCGGCGCGCTGGTGATTGCGAGCTGGTCGGTTGGCTTATTGCGCGATACCGGCGCCATTCTGCTGGATCGAATGCCCGATCGCGGCATGGCCGACAAAATCAGGGCTGCAATCGAAAGCGAGGGCGACGAGGTCACCGATCTGCACCTCTGGCGGCTGGGACCGGGCCACCTCGGCGCCATTGTTTCCGTGGCGACATCGCAGCCCCGTGAAGCCCTGCATTATCGGCAGCGGCTCGCACACTTTCCCGATCTCTCGCACCTCACCGTCGAAGTGCAGCACCTCGCGTAAATCGGCGGTTGACAGCTGATAGAACCGGGCGTAGTTGCGGCCCGTCGCTGTATGTAACATCAGTGTCAAACAAATCCTTCAATCCTGACAAAGCGGATATGGGCAGTACGACCTTCGGCAACGTTACCCCGGCGATGACCGGGCCTGCGATGCCGGCAACATTCAGTATCGGTCGCGCCGGCGTTCGCCGCGTGAGGATGGACGGTCGCACCTAGGTCGGCTGTCGCTCACCGGCCCGCCGCGCGGATCGCGGACGTGGAGGCGAGCGATGTCTAGGAAGAACAGCCAGCGGACCTGGACGTGCCTGTTTCGTGCAGGTGCTTGCACTTCCCGCGATCCGCAAGGCCGGACGGGAATTCGACCATGATCACCTCGATCGAACAGACCGCGCTCAATCTCGGCGTGGCGACGCTGCTCGGCGCCTGCATCGGGTTCGAGCGTCAGTGGCGTCAGCGGATGGCGGGGCTGCGAACCAACACGCTGGTTGCGATCGGCGCGGCGAGCTTTGTCGTGTTCGAAAGCCTGTTTCCCCAGAGTGGAAATCCGGCTCAGGTCGCAGCGCAGGTGGTTTCGGGCATCGGATTCCTCGGCGCCGGCATCATCTTTCGCGAGGGAATGCAAGTCAGCGGCCTCAACACCGCGGCAACGCTGTGGTGTTCGGCGGCGGTGGGGCTGTTGGCCGGCAGCGGTCACCCCGCGCACGCCGCGGCGGCAACGGCGTTTGTCGTACTGGTGAACCTGACCCTGCGGCCACTCGTCCGGCTCATCAACCAGCAGCCGATCGTGCAGGCGGAGACCGACTTCCGCTACAGCGTTCGCGTGGTTTGCCGAAGTCCCGAAGAGGCCCATATCCGGGCGCTTTTGTTACAGAGCACCGGCAACGGCCACCTCAGCCTGCGGCAGCTCGACAGCACCGATATCGAGGAAGCCGGACGTGTCGAGGTCACGGCGCTGCTCACCTCGCCCGTCAAGAATGATGCGGTGCTCGAGCAGGTCGTCGGCCGCCTCAGCCTCGAGCCCACTGTTTCGGCGGCAAGCTGGAGCGTCGCGCTCGTTCTCGAATAGCTCAAGACATGGCGGAGACTTGCAATTGAGAGAAACCCGGTGCTCCTTCCAGTCTCCGCTCGACGATAAACCCACAATCCGGCACTCGATACAGGACAGCACGCATGACGCTGGATGATATTCTGACGCCGAGGCTGGGGCAGGCGTTGCGGCCCAACGTCTGGGACGTGGTCGCGCTCATTCTCGTCACCGGCGCGATGGTGCTGATCGTCTATGGCGGCGAGCAGACCATCCTGCCGCTGTCTGCGCTCGACACATCTCCGGTTTCGCTCGATCCGATCCATTTGCCGTACTATGCGCTGCGGACGACGATGCGCATGCTGCTCGCCATTATCTGCTCGATCATCTTCACGCTGGTTTACGCGACGCTCGCTGCCAAGAGCCGGCGCGCCGAGATGGTGCTGATCCCGCTGCTCGATATCCTGCAATCGGTGCCGATCCTCGGCTTCCTCACCTTCACGGTCGCATTCTTCCTGAATCTGTTTCCGGGCCAGGTGTTCGGCGCCGAACTCGCTTGCGTGTTCGCGATCTTCACCAGCCAGGCCTGGAACATGACGTTCAGCCTGTACCAGTCAATCCGCAACGTGCCGAAGGACCTCGACGAAGCCTCGAAGAGCTTTCATCTGTCGGGATGGCAGCGGTTCTGGCGGCTCGACGTGCCCTTCGCCATGCCCGGCCTGATCTGGAATACGATGATGTCGATGTCCGGCGGATGGTTCTTCGTCGTGGCGTCAGAGGCTATTACCGTCGGCAATACGACTGTCACGCTGCCCGGCATCGGCTCCTATGTTGCGCTTGGCATCGCGCAGCAGAATTTGCCGGCGATCGGCTACGCCATCCTGACCATGCTGCTCGTCATCATCGCCTATGATCAACTTCTGTTTCGCCCCGTGGTGGCCTGGGCCGACAAGTTTCGCTTCGAGCAGACGGCTTCGGGCGCAGCACCAACCTCCTGGATGCTCGACCTGTTTCGCCGCACGCGCGCCTTGCGGGCACTCACGATGCCCTTTGCCGCCACGAACAAGATGTTCTCGAACCTGCATGTGAGCTTGCCGCAAGGCTTGCGTATCTCCCTCAAGCCCCGCGCTTCGTCGCGCGTGGTCGACGCGCTCTGGCTCGCGCTGATCGCCGTCTCGACCTGCTATGCGGGCTGGCGCGCCTATCAATTCATGTCGGCGACGCTGCACCTCTCGGACGTCCTCGCGGCGATCGGCGACGGCTTCATCACGCTGGCCCGGGTGGTCGTGCTGATCGCGCTGGCGTCGCTGATATGGGTGCCGATCGGCGTCTGGATAGGGCTGCGGCCGAAGCTCGCCGAACGCGTCCAGCCGCTGGCGCAGTTCCTGGCCGCCTTTCCGGCCAACCTCGCCTTTCCGGTCTTCGTCGTGATCATCGTGCGCTACGGCCTCAACGCCAACATCTGGCTCAGCCCGCTGATGATCCTGGGCACCCAGTGGTACATCCTGTTCAACGTCATCGCCGGCGCGAGCGCGTTTCCGACCGATCTGCGCGAGGCCGCCGGCAGCTTCCACCTGCGCGGCTGGCGGTGGTGGGTGAAAGCCATCCTGCCGGGAATCTTCCCCTATTACATCACGGGCGCCATCACCGCCTCGGGCGGATCATGGAATGCTTCCATCGTCGCCGAAGTCGCAAGCTGGGGCGACACCCATCTGACGGCCAAGGGACTCGGTTCCTATATTGCACAAGCGACGGAAGCCGGCGATTTCCCCCGCGTCGTGCTCGGCATCGTCGTGATGTGTGTCCTCGTCACGCTGTTCAACCGCCTGCTCTGGAGGCCGCTCTACGCCTTCGGAGAACGCCGCCTTCGTCTCGGCTAGTGAAGTGGATTTGACATTCGCTCCCACCTATCCGCGGGCTCGCAAAGCGAATGTCAAATCCTGAACTTCACTAGAATCCTATATTTGCTAGTGGTCCTTTGATTCCAACATTCGCAAAAGTGGCTGCTGAGACGGGATGCGAATGTTAGAATCGGACCACTAGGTATTGAGGGAATTCCATGCTCGATATTTCAAAAGAAACCAACCTGCTCGATATCCGCGGCGTCTGCCGTTCGTTCCCAAAGGGTAGCGGCGAGGAACTGCTGGTGCTTGAAAAGGTCGATCTCACGATCCGTTCCGGCGAGATCGTGGGCCTGCTTGGCCGCTCGGGATCGGGCAAGTCGACGCTGCTCCGCATCATCGCAGGGCTGGTCACGCCCTCGGCGGGCGACGCCAAATGCCGCGGGGAGGCCATCGTCGGACCGCCGAACGGCGTCTCCATGGTGTTTCAGTCCTTCGCGCTGTTTCCATGGCTGACGGTGCTGCAAAACGTCGAACTCGGCCTGGAGGCTTTGGGCGTCGACAGCGCCGAGCGCCGCAAGCGTGCGCTGGCGGCGATCGATCTGATCGGCCTCGACGGATTTGAATCCGCCTATCCGAAGGAATTGTCGGGCGGCATGCGCCAGCGCGTCGGCTTTGCGCGCGCGCTGGTGGTGCATCCCGACCTACTCCTGATGGACGAGCCGTTTTCGGCGCTCGACGTGCTGACCGCCGAGACGCTGCGCACCGACCTGATCGATCTCTGGATCGAAGGCCGCCTGCCGATCAAGTCGGTGTTGATGGTGACGCACAACATCGAGGAGGCGGTGCTGATGTGCGACCGCATCCTGGTGTTTTCGTCCAACCCTGGCCGCGTCGCCGCCGAGATCAAGGTCGATTTTCCGCATCCGCGCAATCGCCTCGATCCGGCGTTCCGGCAATTGGTCGACAGCATCTATGCCCGCATGACGCAGCGCCCCGAACCAAAGGCGCCTGCGATCGAAGGCATTCAAGGCACCGGCGTCGGCATGATCCTCAACCATGTGTCGTCCAACGTGCTCTCGGGCCTGATCGAGAGGCTGGCGGCCCCTCCCTATAACGGACATGCCGACTTGCCGGTCCTGGCAAGCCACCTGCAACTCGAGGCGGACGAAATCTTCCACCTCGGCGAATCCCTGCAACTGCTGCGCTTCGCTCAATTGAGCGAAGGCGATCTGATGCTGACCGACGCAGGCAAGCGCTTTGCCAATCTGGAGACCGACGCCCGCAAAAAGCTGTTCGCCGAGCACATGACCACCTACGTGCCGGTGGTCGGCTTGATCAAGCGCGTACTGGATGAGCGGCCGTCGCACACCGCGCCGGAGGCGCGCTTCCGCAACGAGCTCGAGGATTACATGAGCGAGGGCGCGGCCGACGAGACGCTCAAGACGGTCATCTCATGGGGCCGTTACGCCGAGTTGTTCGCCTACGACGAGCAGTCGGAAACCTTCAGCCTGGAAAACCCGCACTAGTTCAGTCCGGTCGCCGCAAAACTATCCGCCCGCGCCATCGCCCAGGCTTCGGCGAAGCGCGGATCGCTGGTGCCATCGATCAATTCGCCCGGCCGCAACGACGGGTATAATTTTGCGAAGGTCTGCACCTCGGTGGTCGACGTCCGCTGCGAGAAGTGGATCGGCCGCAGGTCCTGCGGGTGATCGAGGCCCGCGGCGGCCAGAAGCTCCGCCAGCGCATGCAGCGTGGCGTGATGATAGTTGTAGACCCGCTCGATCTTGTGCGGGACGAACAAAGCGCGATTGCGCGAGGGATCCTGCGTGGTCACGCCGGTCGGGCAACGGTCGGTATGGCAGCTCAGCGATTGAATGCAGCCGAGCGCGAACATGAAGCCTCGCGCCGAATTGCACCAGTCGGCGCCGATCGCCATCGCGCGCGCCATGTCGAAGGCGGTTGCGATCTTGCCGGCTGCACCGATGCGGATGCGGCTGCGCGCATTGATGCCGACCAGCGCGTTGTGGACGAAATTGACGCCCTCGCGCATCGGCATGCCCATGTGATCCATGAACTCCAGCGGCGCTGCGCCCGTGCCGCCCTCATTGCCGTCGACCACGATGAAGTCCGGATAGATGCCGGTTTCCAGCATGGCCTTGCAGATCGCCAGGAACTCCCAGGGGTGACCGATGCAGAGCTTGAAACCGGCCGGCTTGCCGCCGGACAGGCGGCGCATCTCGGCAATAAAGGCCATCATCTGAAGCGGCGTTGAGAACGCCCGGTGAAAGGCCGGCGAGATGCAATCCTCGTTCATCGCAACGCCCCGGATCCGCGAAATCTCCTCGGAGACCTTCGCCGCCGGCAACACGCCGCCATGGCCCGGCTTGGCGCCCTGGCTGACCTTGAGTTCGACCATCTTGATCTGGTCGTCGGCAGCGACGCGGGCGAACTCTTCCGGATTGAAGCTGCCGTCGCGGTTGCGGCAGCCGAAATAGCCGGAGCCGATCTCCCAGATGATGTCGCCGCCGTTCTCGCGGTGATAAGGGCTGACGCCGCCTTCGCCGGTATCGTGGGCGAAGCCGCCTTTCTTGGCGCCGGCGTTGAGCGCGCGCACCGCATTGGGGCTGAGCGCGCCGAAGCTCATCGCCGAGATATTGAAGACCGACGCCGAGTACGGCTTGGTGCAATCCGGACCGCCGACGGTGATACGAAAATTCTGGTCGGCGTGGACCTTCGGCGCTACGGAATGGTGAATCCATTCGTAGCCTTGGCGATAGACGTCCTCCTGCGTGCCGAACGGCCGTTTGTCGAGCACCATCTTGGCCCGCTGATAGATCACCGCGCGGGTATCGCGGGAGAACGGCATGCCGTCCTTCTCGCTCTCGAAGAAGTATTGTCGCATCTCGGGGCGGATTTCCTCGAGCAGAAAACGCAAATGCGCCGAGATCGGATAGTTGCGCAGCACCGCGTGGCCCTTCTGCGTCAGGTCGCGAATGCCGAGCAGCGTGAGCGCGCCAAAGATCACCAATGGAATGAGGATGAGGTCGAACACCTTGTGGTCGAAGATACCGATGCCAAGAAGCAGCGCCGTCACCACAGAGCAGATCGTGAGGATGATGAAACGCGGCGAAAACGGCAGCATCAATGTTTCCATGGGTCCCTCAGACAGGTTTGCCGGCCTATCCACGATATCGGCGGCAACGGTCACGGATATGACAATTGGCGGCGGCTGATTTGGCCTTATGCCCAAGGCTACTCGCTGATCTATTGAATGATCAATCCGTCCGGGTGGCCGGGCCGTTGAGGCGACCCGCTTTCGCACTGCAACGTGGTGCCCGGGCGACCCTTAATGGTCGTGGGCCCGTAGTTCACCGGGAATGTGCTGCTTCTCCAGGCCGTGATGCGCCAGCCAGTCGTCGGTGCTTTTGATCGAACGCTCGATATGTTCTGACGTGAACGAAAAATCGTAAGGCGAGCCGACCAATGGACACAAAGGCGGCACCACGAAGTATTCGATGTCGGGCGCGAGTTCCTCCAGGTCGGTCACCAGCTGCCGCGCGATCAGCAATGTCAACGCGTGCAGCACATTGGCAACCGCGCCGACCGGCGGCGCATCGCTTGCGCAGGCATAGCCGGTCGGCAGGATGATCAGGCGGCGCGCGCCCTTCTCAACCGCAACCCTGACTGGTGTGTTGGCGGAGATCGCGCCATCCGCAAGAAAGCGATCCTTGTAAGGAACCGGTGCAAATGCGCCCGGGATGGACGTGGAGGCCACGATGGCCTCCACCGCCGACCCTTCCGAAAGCACGACGCTCTCGCCGGACACGATATCGGTGGTGACGATATGAACCGGAAGCTGCGCGTCCTGGAGGTTGCGAATGGGCAGATGATCCTCGAGCAGCTTGCGAATGCCGTCGTGGGAGATCAGAAAATCCCGCCGCCAGAGAAACCCCAGCATGGTTCGCCAGGTGACCGGGAAAACGTCGTGGCGCGTAAGCCCGCGCCAGATGGTCTCTAGCTCGAGAACGCCTTTCAGCGTGGGAGCCCCGGCATAATAGGCGCCGTTGATGGCGCCGACGCTGGAGCCGACCACCATGTCGGCGGTGACGCCGTTGGCAACCAGCGAGTGCAGCATGCCGACCTGGATTGCACCAAAACTGCCGCCGCCCGCGAAGACAAACGCGGTCTTCGCCGTATCGTCTTGAACCGACGCGGACAAGGCTCTCCCCCCGAACTCAACGCGTCGCCCGATGGGCGCGCGTTATTTTCGGAAACTATAGCAAAGAGCGCTATGACCCGCATCATCAAGAGTAGGTGTTGCTGGCATACCTGTTGGATAACAGGCCGTGATCGAAGATCGGAAAATCGTGACATTGGCGCACCGATCGATATGGTTCGGCGCCCGCCGGCAAACCCAGGATGCGCGAAATGAAGATCCCGACGCTGCCCTTCACCGTCACCGATTGGAGCCAGGTTGCGGCCACCACCCATCCCGGCGACACCGGACAGGCGTTCTGGCGCACCTTGAATATTGGCGATGTGCGCGTGCGGATGGTCGAATATACGGCCGGATATCTCGCCGATCACTGGTGCGACCGCGGCCACGTGCTTTACGTGCTGGAAGGCGAGCTCGTCACCGAATTGCGCGACGGCCGCAGCTTCACGCTACGCCCGGGCATGAGCTATCAGGTCTCGGATTTTGGCGATGCCGCGCACCGTTCTTCGACAAAGACCGGCGCGAAACTGTTTATTGTCGACTGAGAGACGGGTGCACGATAATTGCGAGTCATTCCGGGGCGCGCATTAGCGCGAACCCGGAATCTCGAGATTCCGGGTCTGGTCCTTCGGACCATCCCGGAATGACAACTAAAAGCTCAACGCTCCACAAAAGCCTTCTCGATCACGAAGTGACCGGGCTCGCTGTGATTTCCTTCCACGAAATCGCGGGCGTCGAACATCTGGCGCAGCTCTTCGAGCATCGCCGGGCTGCCGCACATCATGATGCGGTCGCCTTCGATGTTCAGCGGCTCCTGACCGATGTCGTTGAAAATCTGCGTTGAGGTGATCAGATCGGTGATGCGGCCGCGGTTGCGGAACGGCTCGCGGGTCACCGTCGGGTAATAAGTGAGCCTTTCGGCAAGCAGCGGGCCGAACAATTCGTCTTCCTGCAAATTCTTCACCAGTTGCTCACCGTAGGCGAGTTCCGATACCTGGCGGCAGCCGTGCACGAGCACGATCTGTTCGAACCTGTCGTAGACATCCGGGTCCTTGATCAGGCTCGCAAACGGCGCGAGCCCCGTGCCGGTCGACAGCAACAGCAAGCGCTTGCCCGGAAGCAGGTTGTCGGTGATCAGCGTGCCGGTGGCCTTGCGGCCGACCAGGATGGTGTCGCCTTCCTTGATTTTTTGCAGCCGCGAGGTGAGCGGACCGTCGGCCACCTTGATCGAGAAGAATTCAAGCTCTTCCTCGTGATTGGCGCTCGCCATCGAATAAGCGCGCATCAGGGGACGGCCATCGATCTCAAGGCCGATCATGGCGAACTGGCCGTTCTGGAATCGAAAGCCGGTGTTGCGCGTCGCGCGGAAGCTGAACAACGTGTCCGTCCAGTGCTGGACAGAAAGAACCTTCTCTCGGTGAAACGCGCTCATGGCCTGCTTTTCCGATTCCGTCTTGCAAAAGAGCCGACAGACACCCGCCGCCTAAAATCGCGGAAGCCTCTGTGGTGATTGAGGAATTACGGCCTTCAACTAGCCGATTCTCGGCCGGTGTCAACATGCTGCAGTGCAAGATAACCGTTCGAAAAATGCAGAGCGGGCGATCTCAGCCACCCTTCGCCAAAAACCTTCTCCGCACCTCGTCCCCGGCGCAATTAACTTGCTGAAAATGCGTGTCATTCAGCTGATTAATTGCAGGCCACTCCGCGCAAAAAATCGTTAGAGATATTCTTTGAAAAAGCCGGAATGCCAGATCGGCCGATATTGCATGCAGGACTTGCGGGAATTGCGCGCGGGAAAGCCCGCCTACTATCCGGATCAGGCGGTGTATGCCGCCTTTGCCTGTGCCGAATTCGGACTGCGTTTTGAAAACATCGCGGTCGACTCAGGGCTCGTCTTCCGAGTGGCTTCGGAATCCAAAGCCGTCTACTTCGGCGCCGGGCGCTGCTCCTGGTATCCGCAAAACAACGCGGCCGCCGCCACACTCGCCTCCGACAAATATTTTGCCAACCGCATTCTCGAATATTCCAACATCGCAACGCTCGGCGGCGACTATTTCTTTCTAAGCGACCGACATCGAGGCCTTCGTCCCGCTGGCCACGAACGGGCGGACGCCTTCGGCACCTTCAAGAAGCTGAACCAAAGCGCATTCCTCAAGCCGCTGACGGGATCGCGCGGAGATTTTGCCCAAGCCATCCACGACGAGGCCACGCTCGCCCGATACCTGGACGAGGTCGCCGTGCATTACGATGCCGTGCTGATGCAGCCGATCGTCGGGGGTATCGAATACCGGATCTTTCTGCTCGATGAGGAGGTCGTCTATTCCGCGCGAAAATTTCTACCGGCGCTCGAGGGCGATGGGACGCGCAGCGTACGCGACCTGCTCGATGCGCATAATGCGGCGCTAATGGCACGCGGTCTTTCCGCGATCGATCCGACGGCAATCGCGCCTGGCGATCTCGGCAGGGTTTTACCAGCCGGCGCGCGCTGGGAAATTCCCGGCCGCACCAACCTGAGCGTGGGCGGGCATATGGAATTTGGCTCGCCCAACCCGACTGCACTCGCGACGGCCCGAAACGCCGTCCGCGCGCTCGGCCTGCGCGCCGCCGCCGTCGACCTGTTTACGGACATCGGCGGCAACCCGGACACCGTCGCCATCATCGAGGTCAATTCCAATCCCTCGATCCGCCTGCTCGAAAAATTGCAACGGCCGGACCTGATCCTGAAAATCTGGCGACATACGTTTTCTGCCGTCGGTCTTATAAATGTTTGATCTGCCGAAATATGGCGGAGGCATTTGCCTGGCGCGGATGGCCGAGTTGCTGGACGTGCTCGCCATTGACCGCGCCCGCTTGCAGGAACGATCGATCGCGATCACGGGATCGAACGGCAAAGGCTCGACGGCAGCCTTTTGCGCTTCGATCGGCCGTGCTTACGGCCTACGCACCGGCCTGTTCACCTCGCCGCATCTGTTTCGGGTGAACGAACGATTTCAGATCGACGGCGTGCCGATTGCCGACGCGGACCTGAGCGGATTGGCGAGCAAGGTCGCGCGCGCCATCGACACGATTTCCAGACAACGCGGCGAACAATTCGGCGCGTTCGAGGCCCTGTTCGCGCTGGCGTGCCTTTATTTCCAGAAGAGTGCTTGCGACCTCCTGGTGTTCGAGGCCGGCATCGGCGGCCGCTATGATCCAATCCGCTTGCTGGGCAGCCGCATCGCCACGGTGACCTCAGTCGATTACGAGCACGTCAAACTGCTCGGCCATTCGCTGGAACTGATCGTGTCGGACAAAAGCGATGCTTGCGCCGCCGGTGGCACGATCATCTATGGCGAGAACTGCCGCGCCCTGCGCTCACACATCAGCGAATATAACCGCAACCGTGACGTCGAAAGCCTGTTCGTCCGCGATGAAATCAAGATCGGAAGCGAAGTCGTGGCGACGGCCGGCCAACACGTCGACTTTGCGTTTCGCGACCATGATTTCCACGCTCTCGATGTCGCTCTGCCCGGCAGCTTCCAGCTCAACAATGCCGCGATTGCGGCGGCGCTCTTTATAGATTGGCTGGAGCGCACGCGTCCGGGCGAACCAGCCATACGCATCGAGAGAGCGTTGCGAAAAGGCTTGCGCGAGGTTCATTGGCCGGGGCGTCTGGAAACAATTTCACAAGCCCCCCTCACCGTCATCGACGTCGGCCACACGCCCGACGGGATCAGACAATCGCTCTTAGGCCTCCACCAGATTTATGGCGCAGCGGACTGGATCCTCGTTGCCGGCGTTTCCGTCGACAAGAAGACGGCCGAGATCGCGGACGTGCTCGCGCCGCACTTCGGCACCATCATCTGCACCTCGGCGCATCACAAAGGCGGCGACCCGGCCGCGCTCGCCGACGCCATGCGACGCGCCAATCCGGATGCGCAAGTCGAGATCGCCGCCACCATCGAACAGGCTTTCGGCTCGAGCCGGGCGCTTGCCGACTCACTCGGGCGGAGAATTTATGTCGCCGGCGGACTGTTCACCGCAATCGAATTTGCCGCGGCCGCGCGCGGACAGGATCCGAAACGGCTGGCGTTCTTCTGAGAGCAGGCGGCGGTAACGATTCGTTAACCATGTCAGGCCGAAGGTGGCGTCTCCTTTTGGAGAACCCCATGGGCAGCACATCACCCATCTCATCTTCGGCCGGAGCCTTTGTCGGAAGGCAGACGGACAACCTGAACCAGGCCAAAGCCGCGACATCGTCGACCTTTGCCAACATTCTCCACCAGACCCAGGTCGCGGTCGGGCTGCGGCCGAAGACGGGTTTCACCTCCGGCGCAACCTACGAAGCCCAGACCATCGCGGGGCAAACCAAGGCGACCTTCAACAGCGCGGTCAGCGCGACGAAATCGCTGCTCAACATCAAGTAAATTCTGGCGGACGCTGGACGCGCCCCAACACGCCCGGCGTGGATCAGCCTCGATAGCTGCCTTTGGCCGAATAGATGCAGCTTTTGATTTCGCAGTCGCGCGACGACTCCAGACAATACGAAAAATCGTCACGGCCTTCCGCGATTCCGAGCGCAACGATCTCGCCACCCTTGGCGGACTTCGGCATGGCGTCCACCTCGGCACACCGATGGATAACCAAACCCGGATGGCCCGGGGTGTTGGATGCCATGAGGACAAGCTTCGCAAGCCCGACACGCGCGCTGGCCCAATGCTGAATGAGAGCACCCCAGTCACCGCCGTCCTTGAGAAGGCCGTTCAGAATTCCATGGCTTATCGGATCTTCTGACGACAGGGCACTGAGACTTGCGACGATGTCCAGGACATGCGGACCAGCCGGCAATTCCAGCAAAATGCCGGTGCGCGCCTCTCCAAACCGTACCAACCTCATTTGGGCCCTCCTGCGCGGTTGCCGCGCGCGGATAGCTTAAGAGACCGAGTGGATCGAAAACTCCGTTTCTTGTTCTCAATTCGAAACTTCTCAGACGGAAAGCGGGTGGTTGGGGCCGCCGAGAATTCGCTATCGATGGGGTATTCGAGGCTCAACACGTACGAAGGAATAAAATGACAGCGAAATCGCAAGCTGTATCTATTCGGCCCCAAGCGATGGTCGAGAAGGCGGCGGTTGAGGTTGATCCGCGCTGGGCGCGCGTTCTGGCGCGCGACCGTTCGGCCGATGGGCAATTCTGGTACTCGGTTGCGACCACGGGAGTTTATTGCCGGCCGTCATGTCCTTCGAGAACCGCCAACCCCAGGAACGTGGGTCTTCACAACTCACTGGCCGAAGCGAGAGCGACCGGCTTTCGGCCGTGCAAACGTTGCAACCCCGATGGTCCGTCAGCCGATGTCGAGAACGCGGCGGTCGTCGCGAAAGCATGTCGTTTGATCGAAGGAAGTGAAGAAGCCCCCTCATTGACCGGCCTTGCAAAGGCGGCCGGTCTGAGCACTGGCTATTTCCATCGCTTGTTCAAAAGCGTAACGGGTCTGACGCCGAAGGATTATGCCGAGGCCCATCAGGCTTCCCGCGTCCGCGACGGGCTCGCCAAGGGGCAGAGCGTGACGGAAGCCATGTACGATGCAGGATTCAATTCGAGCGGCCGGTTCTACGAAAAATCCAGGAACATGCTCGGCATGACGCCCACGCAGTATCGCGCTGGAGGAACCAACGAAGACATCCGTTTCGCGGTAGGGCAATCCTCGCTAGGGGCCATATTGGTGGCATCGAGCGACAAGGGTGTGGCGTCGATCCTGATCGGCGACGATCCCGACGGACTTGTGCGTGATCTCCAGGATCGTTTTCCCAAGGCGCGGCTGGTGGGCGGCGACAAGGAATATGAATCCATGGTCGTCCGCGTCATTGGCTTTGTCGAGAAGCCGCAAATCGGTCTGAACCTTCCGCTCGACGTGCGCGGCACGGCGTTTCAGCGCCGTGTGTGGCAAGCTCTGCAAAATATTCCGGTTGGGCAAACGTCCTCCTATTCCGAAATCGCCAGCAGGATCGGAGCGCCGAAAGCCGTTCGCGCCGTAGCAAGCGCTTGCGCCGCCAACAATATCGCGGTTGCGATCCCCTGCCACCGGGTGGTGCGCAATGACGGAGCGTTATCCGGTTATGCCTGGGGCGTCGAACGCAAGCGCGAGCTTGTCACCCGCGAGGCCGCCCAGGCGCCGTCGCAGCATGGCGACGAGCGTTTGACGCGCGTCGCCTAATTCGCGATTTGCCGGTGGTTCTCCGTTTCGTTCGCTGGAGTGGTCTTATCGGACGCGTTGCGATAGCAAACGCACCACCTCGGCCGCCACCTTCTTTGAAGAGGCGGGGTTTTGACCTGTCACCAGATTGCCGTCCGCTACTGAGTGGGATTGGAAATTGTCAGCCTTGGAGTAGAGGCCGCCGTTCTGCTTCAGCATGTCCTCGACCAGGTACGGAACCACATCGGTCAATCCGATCGCTGCTTCTTCCGTGCTGGTAAATCCGGCAACCTTTTTTCCGCGGACGAGCGGCGCGCCGTCTGGGCCCTTGGTGTGACGGAAGATAGCCGACCCGTGGCAGACGGCCGAGACCGGCTTGTTGGCCGCGAACATGGTTTCGGCCAGGGCGATGGACGCGGCATCTTCGGCCAAGTCATACATGGCGCCGTGGCCGCCGCAGTAGAACACCGCGTCATACGTCTCGGCGGAGATGTTGGATAATTTGACGGTGCTGGCGAGGCTCGCTTCAGCCGCCGGGTCAGCGCGGAAGCGGCGGGTGTCGTCGGTCTGAAAGGCCGCAGTATCGCTTCTGGGATCGATCGGCGGCTGACCACCACGCGGCGAGGCCAGCGTGACGTCGGCTCCCGCGTCCTTGAAAGCATAGTAAGGCGCGGCGAGCTCTTCGAGCCAGAATCCGGTCTTCTTGCCCGAAGTGCCGAGCTCGTCGTGTGTGGTCAGGACGATCAATATGTTCATGTTGAATTCCATTTGGGTTAGCGGAGGAAGCTGACGAGTTCCTCGTGACATCGATTGCGACAGCATGGGCCGTCTTTTCTGGCGGGTGCCACGCCGTCGCACTCCGCTTCTTGCTTTCGAACTCTTAAATCGACTTCGATTTCGAAAACCTATGAAGCGTGCAAACGACTTAAGGATTTGAAAGCAAGAACCGGAGCGCGCGTCTCCCGATTTGCCGGCATCGTTACCCGACGTATGACGCAAATTTTGGAGCAAATGCCATGCATATCGCGAGCGAGCCGGCGATCTTGTACTTTGGGACGCCGGTGGTCCTCATCAGTACTGAAAACGAAGACAACACTTGCAATCTGGCACCGATGTCTTCCGCTTTTTGGCTCGGATGGCGTTGCATACTCGGTTTGTCGGCGATTTCAAAAACCACGGAAAATTTGCTGCGCACGCGTCAGTGCGTCCTCAATGTGCCGTCCACCGACAACGTCACTGCGGTGAATCACCTTGCGTGCACCACCGGTTCTAGCCCGGTCCCTGCGGGCAAAGTGGCGCGCGGCTATCGCTATGAGGGTAACAAATTCGGGATTTCCGGATTCACGCCGATCGCATCCGAGACCGTCGCGCCGCCTCGCGCGCTGGAATGTCCCGTGCAACTGGAAGCCGTCGTCGCGGCGACCCACATCGTCGCCGAAGACGACGAAGTGCTGCGCGGCCGCGTCCGTATTTTCGAGGTGCGCGTTCAGCGCGTGCATCTGGAAGAATCGATTTTGATGGAAGGCGAACCCAACCGGGTCGATCCCGATAAATGGCGGCCGCTCATCATGAGCTTTCAAAAATTCTATGGGCTCGAACAAAATCAATTGCATGACTCGACGCTCGGTAAAATTTCCGAGTCGTTGTATCGAACACCCGATGTGGATACGGCGCGTGCAGCGTTACGCACCAACGCCCGGGAGCCGGTATAGCACTGGTGGGAGCCGTGTGCCGGTCGTGTCGGCTGCATTTCTTCGGTAACTCGCGCCGCATCTTCGTGGGGCAACGATCGAAGATTTGGATACCCCGGCAAGAAACGGAGCGCCGCCGCAATGTCGTTTGTCTAGCGTTGATGCCGGAAGCTTGATGCTTCTGGCAAATGGCAACAAAGAGAGACCAAACATGTCGAAGGAAGAAGATAACAAGGCGGTTGTCGGCCGCTGGTTCACCGAATTCTGGGGCAAGACCTTCAATCCCGGTGTCATCGACGACCTCGCGGCCCCGGACATGCTGCAGAACTATTCGCTGCACGAACCCCGCCGCGGTCGGGCCCAGATCAAGGCGGCCATCACCGACTTCCGCGCTGCGTTCCCCGATCTCAACTTCTGGGGCACGGCGGACCTGATCGCCGAAGGCGATTATGTGGTCGGTCAATGGGAAGGCGGCGGCACGCACACCGGCGCAGCATTCTCCGATCTTCTGGCGGGGAGCCTGCCGGCCGCAACCGGCCGCAAGCTGCAGTTCACCGGGACGACAGTCCTGAAGGTGGTCAACGGCAAAATCGTCGAGGAAATCGGTCTCGACGACGGCGTCGCAGCCTTGACGCAACTCGGCCTCATCAAGAAAGCGGCCTAGTTCACCAGGTCGCAACGACGCGCCTGTCGCGTGGAAGATGTGAGGCGGCACTCCCAGGAGTGACGCCTCACATTGCATTCGTAGCTCATTCCATGGAGAATTCGTTCATGTCGTTGTCGCCACTTATGTCAGGTTTCCCCTCGGCAGAAGCCGATCAGGTGACGCTGGCAAATTGGCGCGCCGCTCCGTACATGAAATGGGCATTTCAGCACGTGCGGGAACTCATTCCGTCGGCTGACGTCGCGAATTCGCCAGGCGGCGTCTGGCAGCTGGACTCCGAACCAAAGGATTTGTCGTCGTTCTCGTTCCAACACGGTGGCGAGACCTATTCGCTCGATCGGTTCGTTGCAGACACCGACACGGACGGCCTCGCGATTCTGCACCGAGGCAAGGTGATCTACGAGCACAACGCCAACGGAATGACGCCGAACACGCCGCACATTCTCATGTCCGTGTCCAAGTCGTTGACATCAATCGTTGCCGGCATCCTCATCGACAAGGGCACTCTGGACCCGAAGCAAACGGTCGTATCGATCATTCCGGAGCTAAAGAACTCGGTTTATTCCGATGCGACGGTGCGTCACGTATTGGACATGCGCGTCGGTCTCGATTTTGACGAGGACTACCTCGCGACTTCGGGGCCGATCGTTGAATACCGCAAATCGACGAATTGGAATCCGCTCGCTCCAGGCGAGCGCCCGAGCGACCTCCGCAGTTATCTATCGAACTTGAAGGACAGAGCGCGTCCTGATGGCGGGCCGTTCCACTATGTGTCGACCAATACCGACCTCCTGGGATGGATCCTGGAGCGTTCGACAGCCACGCGGTTCGCCGACCTCCTGAGCAACCTGCTCTGGCAACCGATGGGCGCTCAGGCCTCTGCGTATATCACGGTCGATCGTCTCGGCGCGCCCCGGTGTGCGGGCGGCATATGCGCCACCGTTCTCGACCTGGCGCGGGTCGGTCAACTGATCGTGCAAGGCGGTCGCAGGAACGACAATGCCATTATACCCGCGGCCTGGATCGAGGACATGTTCGCCAATGGCGATCCGAAAGCCTGGAGCGATGGCGACCTGATTTCGTACCTGGGCGGCCGTTCCATGCACTACCGCAACCAGTGGTACGTTCTGCGCGATCGCGCCATCGCTTTCGGACTCGGCGTGTATGGCCAGAACCTATTCGTCGATCGGGCGAACGAAATTGTAGTGGCCAAGGTTTCGTCCCAGGCTCCGCCGTTGGACAAGCGCCTCATCGACCTGACCATTGGATTCGCGGAAGCCGTCAGCGACCACCTCTCCTCGCGCTGAACGTGCCTCGCGGCCTGCCTCCCCGTCGGCACGTTGCGTCACGACGCAGTCGGCTATGACCGCCCCGGAAAGGGCCGAATTCAGTAGCTCTGCCCGGTCCCGACCTAATTGCTCGCGCCCTCGCTATCGTCGAGCGCCTTGAACGCGTCTTCGAGCTGCGGCGAGATCGCCACGTTCATCCGCTCGCCGGTGGGCAGGCGGGAGACGAACCACTTGTTGTAGAGCGGAACAAGGTCGTGGTTGGTGCCGAGCTTGCGGAAGGTGCGTTCCACCACCGCGGCCAGTTGCGGCTCTCCCTTGTGGAACATGATGCCGTAGGGATCGTAGGACAGGTAATCGCCGGTGACCTTGAACTTGTCCTGCGACTTGTGCCGCGCGATCAAGCCATAGAGCAGGATGTCGTCGGTTGCGAACGCCACCACCTTGCCGTCCACCAGCATCTGATAGGACTGCTCGTGGTCATCAGCGGTGACGATGTTCAGGCCAAGATTGAGCTTCTTGTCCAGCGCATGCATGGCCTGCTCGTTGGTCGTGCCCTTGGTGACGACGATGGTCTTGCCTTGCAGGTCCTTCGGCGCCGAGATCGTGGAGTCCTTTGCGACCATCAGCTTGGTGCCGGCCACGAACATCAGCGGCGAGAACGCCACCTGTTTCGCGCGCTCGGCATTGGCTGTGGTCGAGCCGCACTCCAGATCGATCTTGCCCTGCACGACGGCGGGAATGCGGTCGTCGGACGTGACCTTCACATATTCGATCTTGAGATTGGGATCGTCGATCTCGACGCCGATCTCCTCCACGATCGCCTCGCATAGTTCGAGGCTGTAACCGATCGGCCGGTTGGCCTGATCGAGGAAGGAAAACGGCGGCGAGCTTTCGCGATAGCCGAGGTGGATGACGTGGCGGCTCTTGATCGCCGCCAGCGTCGAGCTAAGCCCATCGCCGGCGGTCTGGGCGTCCGCAGCCGTGGCCAACAGGCAGCCTGCGAGCCAGAGGCAGCAGGCCCCAATCGATCTCCCCGCCAGTTGGCGCATCGCACCCTCCCCTTAATGCGCCGGCACGGCGTCGCCGGGAACGGAGTCTACCGGCACGGCGTCGTCCGGTCCGAGTTCATGCTCGGCCTTTAGCTCGCCCTCCCATTTCGCCACCACCGAGGTCGCGAGCGAGTTGCCGATCACGTTGGTGGCGCTGCGTCCCATGTCGAGGAAGGTATCGATGCCCATGATCATCAACAGCCCGGCTTCGGGAATGCCGAACTGGCTGAGCGTGGAGGCGATCACCACGAGCGAGGCACGAGGAACGCCGGCAACGCCCTTGGACGTGATCATCAACGTTGCCAGCATCGCGAGCTGGGTGCCTAGCGACATGGGGATTTGGTAGGTCTGCGCGATGAAAATGCTCGCGAACGTGCAGTACATCATCGTGCCGTCGAGATTGAAGGAATAACCGAGCGGCAGCACGAATGCCGAAATCCGCGACGAGGCACCGAAGCGATTCAAGCCCTCCAGCGTCTTCGGATAGGCGGCTTCCGACGACGCTGTCGAGAACGCGATCATCAGCGGCTCGCGGATCAGCCGTAGCAAGTGGCTGTACCTTGGCCCGATGACGATGAAGCCGACGACGACGAGGATGCCCCACAGGATCATGAGCGAGAGGTAGAAGCCGCCCATGAACACAATGAGCTTCCACAGCACGCCGAGGCCATTCTTCGACACGGTCGCCATGATTGCCGCCCAGACCGCAATCGGCGCAAACAGCATGACGTAGCCGGTGACCTTGAGCATGATGTGGGCGAGATCATCGATCAGTCCCATGATCGGCTTCGACCGCTCCGGCATCGCGCCGAGCGCGACCGCGAAGAACACCGCGAACACCACGATCTGGAGAATCTCGTTCTGCGCCATCGCGTCCGCGATCGAGGTCGGGATCAGATGGGTCAGAAATTTTTCGATCGAAAACGCGGACACCGGCAACCCGGTCGACTGCGCCTTGTCCGGCAGTGTGCCGGGGAAGTTGGCGCCGGGCTGCAACAGGTTGACCATCACGAGACCGAGCAGCAGCGACACGAACGAGGCGCTGACAAACCAGCCCATGGTCTTGGCGAAGATTCGCCCGAGCTTGGCGCCGCTTCCCATATGGGCGATGCCGCCGACGAGAGTGGCGAACACCAGCGGCGCGATGATCATCTTGATCAGGCGCAGGAACAGCATGGCGATGAGGTTTACGTCCGCCGCGATCTCGGCGCGGCTGTCAGGCAGATAGTTGAAGACCAGCGTTCCCATCACGATGCCCAGCGCCATCGCTATGAGGATGAATTGCGTAAACCTGTTGGACATGTCTTACCCCCGTAAGTTCCCAGTTGCTTCCGAGTTTGGCAGATTTCATAGCCGACGCAACACGCTTCACCGGCCACGATGTTACCGTTGTGGAACGGTTGGCATCGGAATAGCCTGGTATGCAACGCACAATGCGCGTTTCTTGCGCGTCACCTGCACAACTAGTGGTCCGATTCTGACATTCGCATCCCTTCTCAGCGGCCCACCTTTGCGAATGTCAGAATCACAGGACCACTAGCAAATATTGGATTTCAGTGGAGTTTGGGATTTGACATTCGCTTTTCGGACTTGCGGCTAGACGGGTAGCGAATGTCAAATCCACTCCACTGGAACAGCCAAACGGAGGAAGCCATGAACAGCGGTGTCAATCGCCAGATCCTTCTTGTGGAGAAGCCGACCGGAAAGCTCGCGCCCGAGCATTTCAAGATGCGGGAGGGAACTATCCCGCCAGTGCGCGACGGCGAGGTGTTGCTGCGGGTACGCTATATCTCGCTCGACGCCGCCAATCGGGCGTGGATGCATGGCGCGACTTACCGCGCGGCGGTCGAAGCCAACAGCGTCATGGCGGGAGGTGGCATCGCCGAAGTCATCTCGTCGAAGTCGCCGGAATTGGCCGAGGGCGACATCGTGTTTGGCGATACCGGCTGGCAGGACTATGCCGCCGTCCCCGCAAAACATCTCTCCAAGATGCCAAAGATCGAACCGATGACCTACCTGCTCAGCGTCTATGGCATCGCAGGCCTCACCGCCTATTTCGGTCTGTTCGATGTCGGCAAGCCCAAGGTCGGCGAGACCGTGGTGGTCTCGGCGGCTGCGGGCTCTGTCGGCTCGATCGTCGGCCAGATCGCCAGGATCAAGGGCTGCCGCGTCGTCGGCATCGCCGGCGGCAAGGACAAATGCGACTGGCTCACCTCCGAACTCGGCTTCGATGCCGCAGTCGACTACAAGGATGGCGCAGTGTTCAAGGCGCTCAGAGCCGCCGCGCCTGACGGCATCGACGTCTATTTCGACAATGTCGGCGGCGATATTCTCGAAGCCTGCCTGGCACTGATGAACAACCGCGGCCGCATCGCCTGCTGCGGCGCGATTTCGCAGTATGATGGCGCGCCGTCGGCGACCGGGCCGCGTGGCGTGCCCGGCTTGATCGTGGTCAAGCGCCTCATCATGCAGGGCTTCATCGTGATGGACTATATGGAGCGCCGCAACGAGGCGTTGCGCGACCTGCAATCATGGGTCGCCTCCGGCGCGGTCAAGGTCCAGGAAGACATCATCGACGGAATCGAGAAGACTCCGCAGGCGCTGATCGGCTTGCTCGCCGGCGAAAACCGCGGCAAGCGGATGATCAGGGTGTGAGGATTTACAAATATCTCCGTCATGGCCGGGCCAAAACGCGTCTTCACGCTAAATGACCCGGCCGTGACGGCCTGTTTCAATGCCCGCCGCCCGGCGCCCCGCCGGCCGTCTGCACACCGGCCTTCTTCCCCTTGCGATCGGCGAGCCAGTTCTCGAAGCCCTGCACCACGACAAAGAATGTCGGCACGAACAGTACGGCAAGACAGGTCGAGGCGATCATGCCCGAGAACACCGTGATGCCGATCGACTTTCGGGCGCTGGCGCCGGCGCCGGTCGCGAGCACCAGCGGAACCACACCGAGGATGAACGCAAAGGACGTCATCAGGATCGGCCGGAAGCGGGCACGCGCCGCCTCGATCGCGGATTCCAGCAGCGGCTTGTGGTCGCGCACGTGCAATTCAAGCGCCACCTCGACGATCAGGATGGCGTTCTTGGCCGACAGCGCGATCAGCAGGATCAGGCCGATCTGGGTATAAAGATTGTTATCGATGCGCAGGCCGGTCAACACCGCCATCGGACCGAGCAGTGACAGCGGCACCGCCAGGATAACGGAGATCGGCGCGTACCAGCTTTCATACTGCCCGGCGAGCACCAGATAGACCAGCAGCATGGCAAGGCCGAACACGAGATAGATCTGCCCGCCAACGATCTTCTCCTGGTAGGACATCGCCGTCCATTCGTAGCCGGCGCCGGGCGGCAGCGTCTTGGTCGCGATCTCCTCCATCAGCTTCATCAATTCGCCGGAGCTGTAGCCCTGCGCCGGCAGGCCGATGACGGTCGACGACGGATAGAGATTGTACAGGCTGATCAGCGACGGGCCGATTGCGGGCGTCACCTTCGCCACGGTGCCGATCGGGACCATGTCGCCTTGCGAGTTGCGCACCATCAGGTTCTCGATGTCGCGCGTCGTCAGGCGGAACTGGGAATCGGCCTGGGTATAGACCTGGAAGGTGCGGCCGAACTTGTTGAACTGATTGACGTAGGACGCGCCCATGTAACTCGATAGCGTCGAGAAGATCTGGTCGGTGGTGACATGCAGCGTCTGCGTCTTGACGCGATCCACCTCGACGTCGAATTGCGGCACCATGGCGCGGAACGACGACGAGACGCGCTGCAACGCGCTCTGCGACTGCCCATTGGCCACGATCGCATTGGTGATGGCCTGCAACTTGCCGAAATCGGAATTGCCGTCGCGCAGCTCGATCTGCATGGCAAAGCCCGCCGCGTTGCCGATGCCCTGGATCGGCGGCGGCGGGACGACCAGGATGCGCGCTTCCTCTATGGTCGACAGTTTTTCGTTCAGGCCAACGAACAGCGAGCGCAGGTCTTCGCCCGTGCCGCGCGCGCTCCATTCCTTGAGCACGATATAGGCGACGCCGGCATTGGCGAGACTCGAACTGTTGTCGAGCGCCGAGATACCGGAAATCGTCATGATCTGGTCGACGCCGGGCTGCTTGCTCGCGATCTCCTGCACGCGGTCCATGACCTTCTGGGTGCGGTCGAGTGCGGCGCCGTCCGGCAATTGTACAGCGGCGAGCAGATAGCCCTGGTCCTCGATCGGGATGAAGCCGGTCGGCACGCGCGACAGGCCATAGCCGCCGATCGAGATCAGGATCAGCGCCGCGATCACGGAAACGCCGCTGTGTCGCACCAGGCCGCCGATCAGCCTGGCATAGCCGCGCTCGATCCGCGCATAGACGGCGTTGAAACCGCGATAGAAGAAGTTGCGCTGCTCCGGTGGCACCGGCCGGCGCAGCCACAACGCGCATTGCGTCGGCTTCAACGTCGCCGCGTTGACGGCCGACAACAGCGCAGTCGCCGCAATGACCAGCGCGAATTGCGCATACATTCGCCCGGTGAGCCCCGGCAGGAACGCGGCCGGCAGGAATACCGAGATCAGCACCAGCGTGATGCCGACGATCGGCGCGAACAGCGCGTCCATCGCCTTGATCGCGGCATCATGGCCGGACATGCCGAGCTCGATGTTATGCGCGGCGCCTTCCACCACGACGATGGCGTCGTCGACCACGATGCCGATCGCGAGCACGATCGCAAACAGCGTCGACAGGTTGACGGTGAAGCCGAGCGCCGCCATCGCGGCGAACGCGCCGATGATGGTCACCGGCACCGTGGTCGCCGGCACCAGCATCGCACGCCAGTCCTGCAGGAACACCAGGATCACGATCAGGACCAGCAGGCCCGCCTCGATCAGCGTCTTGTAGACCTCCTCGATCGAGGCCTGCACGAACTTGGTGGTATCGAATGGGGTGTCGTATACGATATCCTGCGGAAACGCCCTGGCGAGCTCCGCCATCTTCTTCTCGACCGCCTTCTCGACCTCGAGCGCGTTCGCGCCCGGCGACTGGTACACGCCGATGCCGGCGGCAGGCTTCTTGTTGAGCGAGAATATCTGGCTGTAGGTTTGCGCGCCGAGCTCGACCCAGCCGACATCGCGCACGCGCGTGACATCGCCATTGTCGCCGGTCTTGACGATGATGCTCTCGAACTCGGCTTTGTCGTCGAGGCGTCCCGCAACATTGAGCGTGTACTGGAACGCCTGGCCGGCCGGAGTCGGTGGTGCGCCGACCTGGCCTGCGGTGACCTGCTGGCTCTGCTGCTGGATCGCCTGGATGACGTCCTGAGGCATCAGCCCGCGCACCTGCAACTTGTTCGGATCGAGCCAGACCCGCATCGAATATTGGCCGGCGCCGAACACCGTGACGTTGCCCACTCCCGGCAGGCGCGAAAGCTCGTCGCGCAGCGTAATGGTGGCGTAGTTGCTCAGGAACAGGCTGTCATAGGTCGCCTTCGGCGAAGTCAGCGTCACGAACAGAAGGATCGAGGTGGATTTCTTCTGCACCGTGACGCCCTGGCTCTGCACTGATTGCGGCAATTGCGACAGAGCCGCCGACACCCGGTTCTGCACCAGGACCTGCGCGAAGTTGAGGTCGGTGCCGATCTTGAACGTCACCGTCAGCGTATAGGTGCCGTCGGCGCCGCTGTAGGACTGCATGTAGATCATGTCCTCGACGCCGTTGACCTGCTGCTCGATCGGCAGCGCCACGGTGTCGATCACGGTCTTGGCGCTGGCGCCGGGATAACGGGTGGTGACCTGCACGGTCGGCGGCACCACGTCGGGATATTGGGAGACTGCGAGGTTGAACAGCGCCACGCCGCCGATCAGGATCATCAGGATCGCGATGACGTTGGAAAGGACCGGGCGCTCGATGAAGAATTTCGAGATCATGGCCAGCTCCTACTTCGCCGCCGCAGTGCCGGACTCGATGTTCTTGAGCTGAGGATCGACCTTCTGGCCGGGGATTGCGCGCAACAGCCCGGCGACGACGACCTTGTCGTCCGGCTTCAATCCGCTTTCGATGACGCGCAGATCGCCCTCCAGCGGACCGACCGTCACCTTGCGCTGCTCGACGACATTTTCCGCATTGACCACCAGCACATATCGGCCGGACTGGTCGCTGCCGAGCGCGACGTCGGGAACGAGCAGCGCCTTTTGCTGCTGATCGAAAGGCACCCGGATGCGGACGAAATAGCCGGGCAACAGCACGCGATCGGGATTGTTCAGAATACCGCGGACGGCGAGCGTGCCAGTCGACTGGTTGACCTGCGGCGAGACGTAATCCAGCGTGCCCTTGTGCGGATAACCGGTCTCGGTTTGCAGTCCGATCTCGATCGGGAGCTTGCGCAGGTCCTCGACGGTCATGCCGCGGCGGCGCGCTTCCTCGCGCACCCGCAGCACATCCTGTTCGTTGACGTTGAAATTCACATAGATCGGGTCGAGCGCCACGATACTGGCGAGTTGTGTCGGCGACGATACGCCGACGAGTTCGCCGACCGAGACGAGATGCGCCGTCACGATACCGTCAAACGGCGCGGCGACATTGGTGTAGCCGTAGTTGACCTGTGCGATCCTAGTGTTGGCCTGCGCCTGCTGAAGGTTGGCCTGCGCATTGTCGCGGTTGGATGTGGACGTATCCAGCGTCGACTGCGACACCGCCTGCCTCTGCACCAGATCGACCTGGCGCTTGTAATCGGCCTCCATCTGTTTCAGCGAAGCCTGCGCGCCCGCTTCCGCCGCCTGCGCCTGTTCGAGCTTGAGCTTGTAGGTCTCCGGCTCGATCGTAAACAGCGTGGTTCCTTCCTTTACGAGACTACCATCCTTGTAGTCGATCGCTTGCAGGAAGCCCTGCACGCGTGCGACCAGATCGACCATCTTGATCGGCGCGGTGTTGCCGGTGGCATCGAGATAGCGCGTGATCGATTTCTGCGCGGGCGTGGCAACCTCCACCTTCGGCGGCGGCGGCGGCACAAAAGTATTTTGCTCGCAGGCACTTAGTATAGTGAAGGCGGATATGACAAACGCAATACGCGAAGCGGTCGCGGCGTTGTGCAAACGCGAAGACTTCATTGCAGTGCCTCGATTACGATCTAAATCGGAAAAAGACGCTTATCGAAATGCAATTTATTTCAGAACAAGGCGTTTATCGAAGAGGCTTTCTGTCACGCCTTGATAGCAACAATCGGCTTGCAGTGGAACCGGAAACGGAAAATGATTTGGGTTCTTAAAAAAGCTGACGCGTTGAAGCGGCAGCTCCGGCGATAACTGGCGATAACTGAAGAGGGTTTACTCGAACGGTTTTATTCAAAACGATTTATTTGAAAGGATTTGCTCAAATGTTCGACACGTTGAGACGTGGTACGGCGATTTGTGCGATTGCGGCGGCAATTGTGGCCGTCGCAACACCATCATTCGCGCAAGGCCCGAGCGATGCGCAAAAGCAAGCGGTCAAGTCGGCCTGCCGCTCCGATTATATGGCGCATTGCTCCAGCGTACAGCCGGGCGGCGAAGCCGCACTGCAATGTCTCGCCAAGAACATGTCGAGCCTGTCGGCAGGATGCCAGAGCGCGGTGCGCGCGGTCGAAGCTTCCGTGGCGCCGAAAAGTGAACCCGCTGAGGCCGCGCCTGCTGCCACACCGAAGACCGAGACGACCGCGGCGAAGCCCGCGGCTGGGCAAGGCGAAGCTAAGCCTGCGGCGGCGACGGGGACGAAAAAGCCGACCGATGCACAGGTGTCGGCGATCCGCAGTGCCTGCCGTGGCGACTATCAGAAGGTTTGCGCCGGCGTCCCGACCGGAGGTGCCCCCGCACTGCAGTGTCTGGAAAAGAACAAGTCGAGGGTCTCGGCCGCTTGCCAGACAGCCGTTGCTGCCGTGAACGGCAGCGCCGCGCCGCCGACGGCGGGTAACGCCGCTGCTCCGGCCACCGAGGCGACGGCCAGCCCGGCGGGCGCGCCCGCCGCGGCGCCACTGGCGCTTCGACCGATGCGACCGCGCGAAGAACTGTTCGTGCTGCGCTCGGCTTGCGGCGCCGACGTCCGTGCCCTGTGCGCAGGTGTCCCACCCGGCGGCGGCCGTATCATGCAGTGCATCTCCGACCGCGCAGCCGACCTGTCTCCGGCTTGCAAGGAGGTGCTCGCGCCGTTCGCGGCGCGTTAGGCTCGCGGCGAGCGGTCGCTTGCGGCTAGTGTCCCGATTCCGCAGTTCGTATCCACTTGCGGCCCTACGTTTACGAACTTCGGAATCGAAGGGACACCAGCGAACGTATTGATCTAGTGTGGCTTTGGTTCAGTAGTCCGCATGACGAACTCGCGGCGACAATGATGCGGACTTCTGAACCGCCACACTAGCGGTCATTCGCCACGAAACGCGAGGATGAGTTGGATCAGGCGGGCCGATACTGCGATGTAGAACACCGACATCAGGATCTGCCATGCCACATGCCAGTTCACCCTCGCGAGCTTGTAGAGGCCGTCGATGAAGTTCAGAAGCAGGATGATGATGCCGACCAGCATCACGCCGCGGCCGATCAGGCTGTGACGCAGATAGCCGAACAGCTCGATCGCCGGCTCGTTGCTCGACACATGGGCGCCGGCCGAGACGATCAGCGTTCCGATAATCACCTTCTCGATGTGAGAAACGATCTCTTTGTAAACCGGCTCGACATTCTCGGCATAGAAGGCAAGCCATTTGGCCCTGCGTTCCAACATGAGTTCTCCTTTGCAAGGGGATCGGTGGACTGAAATCGGCGCAAAGCATCAATACAGCGGGTCTTCAGCCATGAAGCAAGGCGGCGGAAGACCGGCCAAGAGGGCACGGGATTATCAGGAAAGGAAACGACGAATGCTACGCATCACCATCGCCACCGCAGCCTTGCTGCTTGCCTCCGGCGCCATGGCGCAGGAGTTGACCACCGCCCAGCGCAACGCCTGCATGGGTGACTATGGAAAATTCTGCAAGGGCATCGCGCCGGGCGGCGGGCGGATCATCGCCTGCCTCGCCAAGCAGAATGACCAGTTGACGCCGGCCTGCCAGAAGGTGCTGGCGGCAGCGGAGAAAAAGTAAGTTTTATTCGGGCTGCTGAGCCGGCCGAAGGTCGAAATTTCCGATAGCGCCCGCAGGTCGCGAGGATTACATTGGCTCCCAAATTGTAAGTATACTGCCAATCAGGGAGGACAACGTGCGGATCGCCGTCATCGGCGGAGGCCCCGGCGGCCTCTATTTCAGCTATCTTTGGAAGAAGCGCCATCCGGACGCGCATATCGATCTGTTCGAGCAGAATCCCGCCGGCGCCACCTGGGGCTTCGGCGTCGTGTTCTCCGAACAAGCCCTTGAATTCCTGCGCGCCGACGATCCCGACACGGTGGATGCCATCGCGCCGAGAATGGAGAGCTGGAAGAACATCACGCTCAGCCTGCGCGGCGAAAGCGTCGAGATCGACGGCGTCGGCTTTTCCTCGATCGGCCGGCTGGAGCTGCTTGGTATCCTGCAAGCGCGCGCGACATCGGTCGGCGTCGCCTTGCATTTCGATACGCTGGCTTCGCTCGATCAGCTAACCGGCTATGACCTGATCGTTGCCGCCGATGGCCTCAACTCGCCGGTGCGCCGCACATTCGAGGGTGATTTCGGCACTTCCCTGTCCTATTCCACCAACAAGTTCGCCTGGTACGGCACCAACAAGCGTTTCGACACGCTGTCGCAAACTTTTGTCGCGACCGATCGCGGCAGCTTCAACGCACATCATTATCGCTATTCGCCGGGCATGAGCACGTTCCTGGTCGAGTGCGACCGCGCGACCTGGGACCATTACGGTTTTGCCTATAAGGACGCCGACCAGTCCAAGGCGATCTGCGAGGAGGTATTCGCCGAGGCGCTCGGCGGCGGCATGCTGATCTCGAACAAATCCGTGTGGCGCAATTTCCCCTGGGTGTGGAACGAGCGCTGGCACTACAAGAACATGGTGCTAATCGGCGACGCGCTGCATTCGGCGCATTTCTCGATCGGCTCCGGCACGCGGCTTGCCATCGAGGACGCGATTGCGCTGGCAAAAGCGCTGGAGGCGGAGGCACATGTTGCGACGGCGCTCGCGCGCTACGAGGCCGACCGCAAACCGATCGTGAAAAAACTCGTGATCGCGGCGCGCACCAGCGCCGACTGGTATGCCAACTTCGCCGAACACATGAAATCAGACCTGTTGGATTTTGCCTACAGCTACATCACCCGCTCGGGGCGGATCGACGATGCACGCCTGCGCGCGATGTCGCCCGGTTTCATGGCCCGCTACGAAGCGTCGCGGCCACGATCGGCCGGTGGAGGCCGGGCATGACATCGCCCGTCAAAATCGACGATCGAGTAGCGGCGGACAGTGCGGGCGCGCGCGAGATCGGATTTTCTGTTCCCGAAACCTACAATGCGAGCCGTGTTCTCTTCGACAATCTCGACCGGGGTAACGGCGATCGTCTTGCACTGACCGGTCCGCTTGGTATCACGACCTACGTCGAATTGTGCGCGGAAGCCTCGCGCTGGGGCCACGGGCTGATTTCGCTGGGGCTCAAGCGCGGCGATCGGGTGTTGATGTTCCTCGACGACACGCCGGCTTACCCTGCGGCGTTTTTCGGCGCAGTGCGTGCGGGGTTCGTGCCGCTCCTGATCAACACACTGACGCCGCCGGACCTGCTGCAATTCTATCTCTCGGATTCAGCCGCGGCCGTCGCCATCGCCGATGCCGAGTTTTCAACGCGGTTCGACACCATCGCCTGCAAGGACACGGCGCTGCACACGCTGGTCGTGGTCAACGGCGCGGCCGGCGCGCATGCTGCCCCGAGGACACTGATCGCTGGGGAATGGCTACCGGGCTTTCCCACAGAACTCGCAGAGGCCGACACGCATCGCAACGAGATGGCGTTCTGGATGTATTCGTCGGGCTCGACCGGGCGGCCCAAGGGCATCGTCCATCTCCAGCACGACATGGCCTACAGCGATCACGCCTATGCGCGGAATTTTTTGAAGCTCACGCCTGATGACATCTGCTTCTCCGTGCCGAAGATGTTCTTCGCTTACGGCTTCGGCAATTCCGCGACGTTTCCTTTTTCGGTCGGCGCGGCGACGCTGCTGCTGCCGGGCCAACCCAAACCGCAGGCGATTTTCGAGGCCATCGGGCGCTATCGCCCGACCGTCTTTTTTGGCCTGCCGACGCTCTATACTTCCCTGACCAAAGCCGAAGGAGCCAACAAAGCCGATTTCTCCTCGCTGCGTATGGCGGTGTCCGCCGCCGAGGTGCTTTCGTCCGACGTTTTCAACGGATGGAAGAAGCTGACCGGCCTTGAGATCATGGAGGGCCTCGGTTCGACCGAGGTGCTCCACATCTATCTGTCGAACGAAGCGGAGAACAAGAAGCTCGGCGCCGCCGGCCTTCGCGTCCCCGGCTACGAGATCGCGCTGAAAGACAGCGACGGCAACGAGGTCGGCGACAACACCGAAGGCATCTTGTGGGTGCGCGGCGATTCCAATACGCCGCTGTACTGGAACCGGCCCGACAAATCCGCCGAGACCATCCGCGAGGGCGGCTGGATCTATACCGGCGACCGCTTCGTGCGCGACGCCGACGGATTTTATTTCTTCCGCGGCCGTGCCGACGACCTGATCAAGATTTCCGGCCAGTGGGTCTATCCGCTCGAGGTCGAGCTGTGTCTCGCCGAACACCCCGACGTGCGCGAATGCGCCGTCTTCGCCGCGGAATTGCCGGACCGGCGCATGACGCTGAAAGCTGTCGTCGTCATGAACAAGACTGCGGCTGACGAAGGCGCGACAACCAGACTGCTGCAGGATTTCGTCAAGGCGAAGCTCCTGCCTTACAAATATCCGCGCGAGATCAAATTCGCAGGCGAACTGCCGAAGACCGGCACCGGCAAGATCGACCGCCAGGCCGTGATGCGGATGTGATCAAACTCTCCGTCGTCCCTGCGAACGCAGGGACCCATACTCTGCGGCGGGTGTTTTCAAAAAAGGTAGATAACAAGC
Organism: uncultured Alphaproteobacteria bacterium; assembly: GCA_963788885.1. Classification (GTDB taxonomy): domain Bacteria; phylum Pseudomonadota; class Alphaproteobacteria; order Rhizobiales; family Xanthobacteraceae; genus Bradyrhizobium. Next base: position 455,324 of record CAWBIR010000010.1, read on the forward strand.
AGCCTGGAAAGACACTGCCGCTTGTGGTTATGGGTCCCGGCTCGCGCTCGCGCTGGACAACGCTACGCGTTGCCAGGAACTCGCTTGGCCGGGACGACGGGAAATACCTACGCCCCCAACCCCGTCCCGCCATAGAGCCAGGCGAGGTCGTCGTGCCATTCCTCTTGCGACTTCGCGCTCATGATGGCGTTACGCAGCCGCGCATGTTCGCCTGTGGGATGATAGATGTGCTCGCCGATCGCGCGGGACAGCATCTGTACTTTTGCGGTGCGCGGGAAACGCTGCTCGCGATATTTCTCCAGCGCGCCGGCTTGGTCGTCCTTATGGTTGCCCAGCATATGCGACAGGCACACCGCGTCCTCCATCGCCTGGCAGGCGCCTTGTGCGAAATATTGCAGCATCGGATGCGCGGCATCGCCCAGCAGCACGACCCGGCCGTCGATCCAGCGCTCGGTCGGATCGCGGTCGCAGAGCACCCAGAGCTTCCAGTTGGTGCCGTGACGGATGATGTCGAGCGCGCGCTCATGGATGTGCGCAAACCCTCTCATCACCTCTTCTTCCGGCACTGGCTTGCCGGCGACCGGCTCCGGCGCATCGTTGTGGCAGGTGACGACGAGGTTGAACACTTTCCAGCCCGAGAGCGGGTAATGCACGAGATGGCATTTCACGCCGGCCCAAAGCGTCGCCGCATTCCAGCGCAAATCTTCCGGCATCTGCTCGGTCGGAATCACCGAACGGTAGGTAGTGTGGCCGGAGACGCGCGGCTTGCCGTCGCCGACAACCTGTTTGCGGATGTTCGACCACAGCCCGTCCGCGCCGATCAGCAGCGATCCGGTGACGCGATCGCCCGACGCCAGCCGCGCCGTCACGGACGAGCCGTCCTGATCGTAACCCACGACCTCCGAGCTGACGCGCAGATTGATCAGATCCGAATCACGGCAAGCTTTAAGGAAAACGCCGTGCAGATCGCCGCGATGCACCACCGCATAGGGATTGCCGAATCGTGTGCGGAAGGCGTCGCCGAGATCGACATGACAGATTTCCTCGGCCGTCATCGCATCCATCAGGCGAAGCTGATCGACATAGACCGCCATGTTGCGCGCGGCTTCGCCGACGCCGAGATAGTCGAAGGCATGAAAGGCGTTCGGCCCAAGCTGAACGCCGGCGCCAATTTCGCCGAGCGCCGAGGCCTTTTCGAGCAGGATCGAGCGGATACCTTTTTGCGCGAGGCCCAAGGCCACCGCGAGGCCACCAATGCCGCCGCCCGCAATCAAAACCGGTTGCGTGTCGTTGCCGGCCATCAGCCCACCTTGCCTAAATGTTCGAGCGCGTCCTCGGCGCGCAGCGGCACGCGCGAGGCCTCGTTGTTGAGATCGACGAGTTGCTCGAGCAGCGTCAACAACGTCTTGCGGTCGGCGGGCTTGAGCGGCTGCAAAATCCGCGCCTGAACGCGATCGACCGACGGCATGATGTCGCGCAACAGGTTGGCGCCGGCCTTGGTCAGGTACAAAAGCTTGACCCGCTTGTCTTCGGCAGCGGGCTTGCGCTCGATATAGGTCTTGGCTTCCAGCCGCTCGATCACGCTGCCAAGCGTCGAACGGTCGAACGCGATCACAGCCGAAAGCCGCGTGGCGTCGATGCCCGGATGGGTGCGGATCGCGATCAGGGCCGCGTATTGCACCGGCGTGAGATCGAAATCCTTGCACTCCTCGATGAAGATCGCGACCGCGATCTGCTGCATCCGGCGGAACAGATAGCCGGGCGCGGTGTAGACCGCGTCCATCGTGACGTTGTCCCTGTTATTCGGCATCGGGCTGCCGCTCCGGTGCGGCGTCCGCAAACGCCTTGAGTTCTTTCGCCGCCGCTTCTGCTTTCAACAGCCGCGGGTATGCCGCAACGTCAACGCCGAAGCGGCGCGCATTGGCGAGTTGCGGCACCAGACAGAGATCGGCAATGGTCGGGGTGTCGCCAAAGCAGAACGGACCGGCTTCATGCGCGATCAGTTTCTCGCAAGCGGAAAGCCCTTCGCGATTGGCCCATGCCGCCCACTCCGTCACCTTCTCTTCGGGCAAGCCCAACTCGCGCAGGCGGCCTAAAATTTTCAGGTTCTGGACCGGATGGGTGTCGCAGGCGATGGCCTGCGCGAAGGCGCGCACCTGGGCGCGGCGCAGCGGGTCTTTCGGCAACAGCGGCGGCGAGGGGTGCGTCTCATCGAGCCATTCGATGATCGCGAGCGACTGGGTGAGGATGGCGCCGCCATCGCCCTGGACGGTAGGAACCAGGCCTTGCGGGTTGAGCGCCAGATAATCGGCAGCGCGCTGTTCGCCCTTGCGCAAGTGGTAGCTCAGGTGTTCTGCGCTTAACCCCTTCAGGTTCAATGCGATTCGGACCCGATAGGACGCGCTGCTGCGGAAATAGCCGTGCAGCTTCATGTTCACCCTCCCCTTTTATTTTCTTGAGCCGGTTCGGACCGGCCGTCATTGACGCTAGCCATATTGGCAGTATACTGTCAATCACCAAACAAATAACAGCGACAGGGAGGCTAGCTATGGAAGCCGTAACGAAGACGCCGGAACGCGAGGCGTTCTACAAGAAGATCGACGGCGAAAATCTTTCCGCGCTGTGGAACGTGCTCGGCGATCTCGTCACGCCGGAGCCGAAAAGCGCCTGCCGGCCGCATCTGTGGAAATTCGATGCGATCCGCGCCTACATGAACGAGGCCGGCAAGCTGATCACCGCCAAGGAAGCCGAGCGGCGCGTGCTGGTGCTGGAAAATCCGGGATTGCGCGGCCAGTCGAAGATCACGACCTCGCTGTTTGCCGGCGTACAGATGGTGGTGCCGGGCGACGTTGCGCCGGCGCATCGTCACAGCCAGTCGGCACTGCGCTTCGTGCTCGAGGGCCAAGGCGCCTTCACCTCTGTCGACGGCGAACGCACCGCGATGTCGCCGGGCGATTTCGTCATCACACCATCGATGACCTGGCACGACCACACCAACGAGACATCCGAGCCGATGTTCTGGCTCGACGGCCTCGACATCCCCCTGGTGCAATTCCTTGACGCCTCGTTCGCGGAACATTCAACGGATGACCAGCAGAAGATTAGCCGTCCTGCGGGCGACAGCTTTGCGCGCTACGGCCATAACCTGTTGCCAGTCGACGAGAAGCGCAAATCGAAGACCTCACCGATCTTCAACTATCCGTATTCCTACACGCGCGAGGCGCTGGAGACTGCCAAGCAGCGTGACGAATGGGACGCCTGCCACGGCCTGAAGCTGAAATTTTCCAATCCCGAGACCGGCGATTTCGCGATGCCGACCATCGGCACCTTCATTCAGCTGCTGCCGAAGGGTTTCAAGACCGCGCGCTACCGTTCAACGGACGCGACCGTGTTCGTGGCGATCGAGGGCAAGGGCCGCACGCGGATCGGCGAGCAGACCTTCGAATGGGGCCCGCGCGATCTGTTCGTGGTGCCGAGCTGGCAATGGGTCACGCATGAGGCGGACGCGGATTCCGTGCTGTTCTCGTTCTCCGACCGCCCGGTGCAGCAGAAGCTCGACCTGTTCCGCGAAGACAGGGGGAATGCGTAGTACCTGGTCATCGTCATTCCGGGGCGCATCGAAGATGCGAACCCGGAATCTCGAGGTTCCGGGTTCGCTCGTTGCACTCGCGCCCCGGAACGACGAGTCGAGACTCACCGCCAGTGCAGCAGCCGCCGCTCCAGCCGGCTGATCAGCCACCCGATCGCAAGGCCGAACAGCGACAGGATGACGACACCGGCCAACAGCTGATCGGTCTGCATCAGATTGCCGGCCTGCAACACGAACGCGCCGATGCCGTATTCGGCGCCGATCATTTCGGCGCTCACGACCAGCAATAGCGCGACCGAAGCCGTGATACGAAAGCCCGCCAGGATCGACGGCAAGGCGCCGGGCCAGATCACGCGGCGAACGATGGCGGAAAACGGCACGTTAAAACTCTGCGCCATCCGGATCAGATTGCGCGGCACCGCGTCGACCCCGCTATAGACCGCAATCGCGGTCGAAAAGAATACGCCGAGCGCGATGGTTACGATCTTCGGCTGTTCGCCGATGCCAAGCCACAGGATCAGCAGCGGCAGCAGCGCGATCTTCGGGATCGGGAACAGCGCCGAGATGAATGTGATGCCGACGCTGCGCGCCAGCGCCGATAGCCCAATCGCAAAGCCGACGATGATCCCCGCTAGCGTGCCGAGCGCCCAGCCGGTGCCAATGCGCAAGGCCGAGGTGGCCAGATGCTGCCAAAGCGCGCCCGACAGCGCGAGTTGAACCAGTGCACGCAAGATCGACAGCGGCGTCGGCAGGAACACCGGATTGACTAGCGAAAGACTGCCTGCGAGTTGCCAGAGCCCGATCACGACAACGATCGCAAGGAGACCGGCGTAACGGGAGGTCTGCGGCACAAAGCCGGCGCCGCGAAAAGCCACCTTCCGCTCGTCTTCGTCACCGGCTTGCGCCGAGTTCACTTCTTCGCTGGGGCTATCAAGCATGCTGGACCTCGCGTTCGGCATCGACGGCCTCGGCGCGGATCAGCGACCACAGCTCGTTTTGCAGCGCCAGCAACTTTTCCCGTGCGTGAAACTCACCGCGCTCAGTGCGCGTTAGCGGAATGGAAACGACCTCGCGGACGCGGCCCGGACGGCGCGACAGCACCACAATACGATCTGCCAGACGTACGGCTTCTTCAAGATTGTGGGTCACATAGACCGCGCCCATCGTGCCATCGACGAGCAGCCGGATGAAATCCTCCATCAGCAATTCGCGGGTCTGCGAATCCAGCGCCGAGAGCGGCTCGTCCATCAAAAGGATCGCGGGCTTGACGGCCAGTGCCCGCGCGATCCCGACACGCTGGCGCATGCCGCCGGAAAGCTGCTTCGGATAGGCCGTTCGAAAATCGGAAAGGCCGGTGCGGGAAAGCGCGTCTTCAACGACCGCGCGCCGTGCGGCAGAGTCCGCGATCGCGTGCAGCAACGGAAACTCGACATTCTCTGCCACCGTGCACCACGGTAACAAAGCGAAATCCTGGAACACGAAGGTCAGCGGATTGAGACTTCCCGGCGGAGCGTGTCCGCGCAGTTTCGCGGCGCCTGAAGATGGCTCCAGCAATCCGCCAAGGATCGACAGCAGCGTGCTCTTGCCGCAGCCGGAGGGGCCGACGACAGCAATCACCTCGCCCGCGCCGACCGTGAAGGATACATCGTCGAGCACGTCGAGCGCGCCAAAGCCGTGAGAGATGTGGTCGGCGATCAGGTCCATTCCAATTCTCGTTGCTGCGGACTTGCACCGCTATACTCCCTCTCCCGCTTGCGGGGGAGGGTTGGGGTGGGGGCGCGGGAGAGGTAACATCAATACGGCTTCACAAAATCCATGGCGATGATGGCATCAAGCCTCACCCCCTTGTCGACGAAGCCCTGGCCCTGCAGCCACTCGATCTGGTTGGCGACGTTCTTTACGTCCAGCCTGCCGTCGGGATCGATATAGGCGCAATTGCCGACCACCTGTTCGAGCGGAAGGTTGGTGTACTTTCCGATGATCTCGAGCAGCGGCCGGGTTTTGTCGTTGATCGGCGCCTGACCGTCTTTGACAGCAGTCAGAATCACGTCGTGATATTCGCGCTCGGCGCGTTCGAGCGCGGTGAGTAGTTTCGTGACCAGTTCCTGCTTTTCCAGCGTCCTGGGTGAGGCGAACACGGCGCCGACCTGCCACGGCGTCTCGTCCCCGACCCAGCCGAGTTGTTTGATACTGCCGTCGTCCAAGAGCTTTCGCGCCGCTGATATTGGCAACAAAGCCGCATCGACTGTCTCGCCTTTCAGGGCGGCGGCGACATTCGACAGCGACTGCATCGGCAGGAGTTTCATCTCCGCAAGCTTGAAGCCGTATTTGTCGGCCAATAGTCCAAGCGAATAATGGAAGCTCGAGCCCACTTGCGTCATCGCGATGCGTTTTCCCGCGAGATCCCTCGGCGTCTTGAGCCCGGCAGCATAGGCCTTTTCGGTCGCGAAATAGCCGATCAGTGGGAAGCCTGCTTTTTCGTGGCTGAGGCCGCCGATCACCTTCAGCGTTCCCTTGCCGGCGAGGTTGTAGAGGCCGGCCGTCAGCGACGTGATGCCGAAATCGATGTCGCCCGAGACGACCGCGACCGCCACCGGCTGCGCCGCATCGAAAAACTTCAGTTCGACCTCGAGGCCCACGTCGCGGAAGTAGCCTTTGTCCTGCGCGATGAAGACCGGCGCCGACGACGACAGCCGCAGCACGCCGAGCTTGATTTTCGGTTCATCCGCTCGCGCGACCGTCGCGACGGTCAGTACCAGCAGAAGGATCAGGAAAAAACGTTCAAACCGCCTCGTCCAGCCGTTCAGGCGGCGAGCGGGGTTTTCGATTGACATGAAGGGCAAGTCAGACTTCCGGTGGATGGGACGATTATAATGCCCCGAGGCGAAGTTTTTTGCTATCGAAGATCGGCGTTACTGAAACCCGCGCGAAAATACGAAAACAGGCATGTTCATCCTCCGACTGAAAAGCGTCGTCTTCACCCTGACCGGGCTGCTGTGGTGCGTCACACTGATGCTTGGCGCTCCTCCGGCTGCCGCGGTGGAACAATGCCGGTTCATTCAGGCCAAAGGGGAACGCGAAGCCTGCTATGCGCGGCAAGAGGCGGATCTTGCCGCCAAGCGCAACAAGCCGGAACCGAAGCGCGACACCACCATGGACGCGCTCCAGCAAATGAAGCAGGAGGACGCGGAACTGAACCGTCAGATTCGCGGCATCTGCCGCGGCTGTTAAGCGCGCGGTCGCCGCACATCAGGCGGCGATAACTGAACCCGTCCACTTCGCGAACGCGTCGAGGATTTCGTCCATCACCTGACGGTCGTTGCGGCCCGAGCGCGCCAGCACGTGGAAGGAATGATCGGCGCCGTCCACAAGATGCAAGGTCGCGTGCGGACCGAGCCGTTGCACGACGGGTTCGATCAGCGCGACTTCCGCAAGCGTGTCGCGCGTGCCCTGCAGAAACAGCATCGGAAGTTCGATCTTGCCGAGGTGCTCCGCGCGATCGATGGACGGCTTGCCGGCCGGATGCAGCGGGAAACCCACGAAAGCGAGACCGCGCACGCCGGGCATTGGAGCAGCCGCCTGTGCCTGCGAGGTCATGCGGCCGCCAAAGGATTTGCCGCCCGCAATCAGACCAAGCCCGGGAAAAATCTCCGCCGCCTTTGCCGCCGCCGCGCGCACCGTGGCGATCGCGATCGCCGGCGGGTCCGGCCGCTTGCTGGCTTTTTCCATATAGGGAAACTGATAGCGCAACGTCGCGATGCCGCGTTCGTACAAGCCGTTCGCAAACGTTTCCATGAAGGAATGCGTCATGCCAGCGCCGGCGCCATGGGCGAAGACAAAGCACACCCGCGGCGCATCGGGGCGAAGCAGCGACCCCGAGACCGGACCGGATTTTCCGGCGTCGATCGTCAGGCTTTGCAGCGCACGGTCTTTCATCGCGCTTTGACCGCGGCGATCAGGGCCGAGATATTGCCGACATCGATCTGGTGGCGGACGGCATCGGACAACTCCAGCGCATCCAGCGCGTGGATGGTTTCGCGCACGAGATAGCTGCCGCCTTCGGCATCGAACGGAAAATCGCTGGCAAAAACCACCTTGTCGGCGCCGAAATAATCAAGCCCGCATCGCGTGGCGCCCACCGCGCCGGATAACGCGGTGTCGGCAAAGAACATCTTGAAATAGTCTTGCGCTTTGCGTTGCAGTGGCCCCGGCAGCAGCGCGGCATCGGCGGGCGGCGTGCGCGCGCCCATCTCCAGATCCCAGCCCTGCACGATGCGTCCTTCGAAATAGGGAATCATCGCGCCCATGTGATGGGTGATGATCTTCAAATCCGGATGACGGTCGAACAGGCCGGAAAACACCAGCCGCGCCATGGCGACACTGGAGTCATAGGGCCAGCCGAAAGCCCACCAGATCTCGTAGCGCGACTTCGTCTCGGTCGGATAATCCGGCGCCGGCCCGCGGATCGGATGCAGCCAGATGACAAGACCGCGCCGCGCGATCTCGGCAAATACCGGTTCAAAACTGGGATTGTCGAGCGGGGTGCCGCGCATATGGGTGCAGAGCTGGAAGCCCACTGCGCCCATCGCGTCAGCGCGGTCGATCTCGGCAAGCGCCGCATCGACGTCGTGCAGCGCCAGCGCCGCGGCAAAGGCCGGAAAGCGAAGGGGATGGCGGGCCACCAATTCGGCAAGCCCGTCATTCATCAGGCGCATCAGATCGACCGCGGCCTGGCCATCGGCGAGGTCCTCGATCGCGGGCATCGAGGGCGTCAGCAATTGCCGATAGCCTTCGAAGCCGTCCATCAGGCGAAAGCGATGATCGAGATCGTAAAGCGACGTGAGCTTGAGCCAGCGCTTGAGCGGGCCGGCCGCCGACGCCATGGCCTGAAGCTTCTCGAAATAGGCCTTCGGGAAGATATGGGTCCAGGCGTCGATCCGGTCGGGCATGAACGGGTTTCATCGAAATGGAAAAACTGGCGATCCCGGCATGACTCGAACATGCGACCTACGGTTTAGGAAACCGTCGCTCTATCCGGCTGAGCTACGGGACCGGAGCCTTCCGCTTTTGGCAAGCGGCATCTCGGCTTCCATTTACCAGAGCCGGTGATGCACCGCCAGTGCCCCTTCGGATGCCCGCGCTGCTTTCCGGCGTGCCGAAATGACATGGCGATGTCGCAACCGATCTCCCCATTACTAACGGCGAATTAACGCCGGGTTGATAGACCAGCGGGGATTCGAATACGAAGGGGCAGGCGGATGCGCAATCTCACAGTCTATCAGCGTCTAGCGATGATTATCGCGGTGCTTTCGATTGCGTTCTTCGCGGTCGCCGTTGCTCAGATCGTGGTGCTGCGCGATACCGTCCTGGACGAGCGGCGAACGGCTGTGCGGAACCTCGTGGAAGCGGCACAGAAGATTCTGGCGCATTACGAGGATGAAGCAAAAGCGGGCAAGATGTCGCCCGATCAGGCACGTCAAACCGCGTTCGCTTCGATCGGCGCGATGCGCTGGGGCGAATATTCGGACTATATCGGCATTTACGGCGCGGGGAGCGCTGAGGCCGGCGTCACCTATGTGCACGGCAATCCGAAATACGTGAACGTGAACCGGTGGGAGTTCAAGGACAGCCACGGCCAGCGGCTGATTCAGGACATCGTACGGACAGCACGTTCGGGTGGCGGCTACGTTGAATATTTGGCGCCCCGCTCCTCGGGCGGCCAGGAACTTCGCAAGCTTTCCTACGTCGGCTCCTTCGGAACGGGAGACAAGCAGCTTGCGATCCAGGCCGGTGCCTACGTCGATGACATCGATGCGACCGTCTTTCATCGCGCGCTGTGGGCCGCCATTGGCGGCCTGGCCGGACTCGCCGTGGCAGTATTGGTGGGTTTCTGGCTCGGCCGCGGGCTGGTTGTTGCGCTTGCACAAGCCTGCGGTGCCATGGACGAACTGACCAAGGGCAATCTCGCCTTCGACATCCCGTTCACGGACCGGAAGAACGAGATCGGCCAGATCGCCCGGAGTCTCCGCATCTTCAAGGACCATCTGACCGAGACGACGAGACTTCGTGCGGAACAGGAAGAGTCGAAGGTTCGTGCGGCACAGGACCGGCGCGCCGTCCTTGCACAGATCGCGGACGAGTTCGAACGCAATGTCGGCGGCGTCATCCGCGGAACGGCTCAAGCTGCGGGCGAACTGGAAAGCTCAGCGTCATCGATGAGCGCCATCGCCGACGGTGTCACCGGTCAGGGCACGAAGGTGGCAGGCGCCGCCGAGCAAACGGCCGCCAATGTGCAGACTGTCGCCTCGGCGGCCGAGGAATTGTCTTCCTCCATCGGCGAGATCTCCCGACAAGTAACGCAATCCGCCTCCATTTCCCAGAATGCCGTTCAGCAGGCCGCACGGACCGAGACCATGGTCGAAAGCCTGGTGAACGCGACGCAGAAGATCGGCGAAGTCATCGCTCTTATTCAGACGATCGCGGGACAGACCAATCTACTTGCGCTCAATGCGACCATCGAATCCGCACGTGCGGGAGAAGCCGGAAAGGGCTTTGCGGTCGTCGCCAACGAAGTCAAGGCGCTGTCCGCACAAACCGCCAAGGCGACCGAAGAGATCACCAGTCAGATCAGCGCCATCCGCGATGCGACCGGCACCACCGCCGGCGCTATTCGCGAAATCGGCGCCACGATCGGCCAAATGAACGAGATCACGAATGCGATCGCCGCCGCTGTCGAGGAGCAGGGCGCCGCGACGCAGGAGATCGCCCGAAGCGTGCAACAGGCGTCGCAGGGAACGCAGGACGTTCTGCAGAACATCTTCGGCGTGCGCGAGGCGTCGGGTCAGGTTGGTGCGGCCTCGTCGCTGGTGCTCAATGCAGCCGGACAGCTCAGCGCACAATCCGAAGAGCTCAAGAGCGTCACCGGAAAATTTCTCTCCGGCATCCGGGCGGCCTGACCTTCGCGCCTGAGGCTGAGCTCACGAATAAAGCTTGCGGACCGTTGCGCTCTTCTCCGTGGCATCAGGCCCATGGAAGGTGCCGAACACGCCGTCCAACGTCGGATTGCTGACACCGAACCAGTGTTTCTCGCTGATGAAGTGATGGCGCAGGTGATATTGCTTGATCCAGCGTCCCAGCCGGGTGCGCGGCTGGTAGGGAATGTGGGCGACATAATGCACCCATTCGTAATGCAGGATCGCCAGCATCATTCCGAACAGGGCTGACATCGAGCCCTCCCATCCGAACACCAACCCGACCAGGGCGGCGGCGATCGCAAGATTCGGCACCAGAAACCAGATCGGCAGGAACAACAGGTCGAGTCGGCTCGGCTCGACATGGTGATCGTAATGCAGACGATGCTGCATCTTGCGCAGCCACGGCCATGGCACTGGCGGCGCATGAAAGGCAAAGCGGTGCATGCCGTACTCGCTGAGATAAAACAGCAATGCGCCGAGCAAAATCAGCATGAGACTTGGCGTGAGCCAGCCTGACAGAAAGGCCAGCGCCTCGATCGCGACGCCTGCGAAAAGCGCGGCCACACTGCCGTGACGAAGAAAGGTGAGGAACATCTTCGGGCCATCCTCCGCAAATCGCGTTTGGCGAGCCCGCTCTTGTCATGCACTCGCGGCGGCAGGGGCCAAGGCAGATACAAAGGTAGTATCGCCCTCGTCCCTCGCCACTTCAAGCGGAGCTGTCAGCTAATTTGTCCCGCCAGCACCCGCGAGACGAACTTCGCGGTCGCCTCGCCGACCTCCTCGGGCGCCTCCTCCTGGAGGAAGTGCGAACCCTTGACCAGCACGGTCTGCTGATTCGGCCACGCCCGGCAGAACTCGCGCTGCGCGCCGATCAGAAAGCCCGCGGGCTCGGCGTCGATGAAGAGTTTCGGAATCCGGCTGGTCGACAGCCATTTCGCGTAAGCCTCGACGATGGCGACCACGTCCGCCGGCTCGCCCGCGATCGGCAATTCGCGCGTCCAGGTCAGCATCGGCATCCGGCTCAAGCCGGGATTGCGGAAGTGGCGGCGATAGACCTCCATCGCATCATCGGGAATATGCCGCAGCGGCAGCAGATATTCGATGAAGAGATTCTTCTGCAGGATCAGGTCTTCGCCCTTCTCGGTGCGCTGCGCCTGAAAGAACGCGCGGGTGACATCGGGCCATTCATCCCAGGAACGGAACGGACGCACGATGCCTTCCATGTAGACGATGGCCTTGACGCGATCGGGGTGCCGATGCGCCCAGTGGAAGCCGAGCGCCGATCCCCAATCGTGCACGACCAGGATGACGTTCTTGTTCAACCCGAGGGCATCGAACCACGCATCGAGATAACGCTGGTGGTCGACGAAGCGGTAGGAGCCGCTGGGCGCCGCGCCCGAGTTGCCCATGCCGACAAAGTCCGGCGCAAGGCAGCGGCCATAGGGCAGAAGATGGGGAATGATGTTCCGCCACAGATAGGACGGCGTCGGATTGCCGTGCAGGAAGACGATCGGGTCGCCCTCGCCGACATCGACATAGGCCATGATGGTGTCGAGTACATTGATGTGCCTGCGGTAGGAAGCCTCCTCCGTCGAAATTGGAGGATGATTGACGTGCAACATCGCTGAATTCCTTATGCTTGCTATCGACGACGCCCCCGTCGATTTTGACCCCTTGCTTTAAGCACCGGTAAAACTATTATACTGGTGTCTTGATTTCAACCATTAAAATGATTTAAGTGGTGTCTCGATGTCGAAGGCGTCCCGCAAGTTCCAGGTTCCCGACGCGCTGGCGAACCTTTACGATTTCGCCAACAGTCTGGATGTGCGTCATTTCGTGCACCACGGCGTCCAGCACGCGCAGGCCGATGAACTCGGGGACGCCGCCAGCCTCGGTGAATGGATGGCGCGTCACGGTCTCAATAGAGCGGGCAAGGTTCCATCAGCGGCGACATTCGAAGCCGCGCTGGCGCTACGCGGCGCCATTCGCGATTACCTTGAACGTCAACCCGAGGAACGCCGGCGCGAGACGTCGGTGAGACATGCGCTTGATAGCGCGATCGAGCGGTTCCCGCTGCGCGTGACGGCAAGTGGAAAGGAAGGATTGAAGCTGGTTCCCGCTGGAACCGGCGCGGCTTCCGAACTTTCGGCCGTCATCGCTGAACTCTACGACGGCGCGGCTGACGGCACGCTGGACCGGCTGAAGATGTGCGCGTCGGACCAGTGCAAGCGGGTGTTTTTCGATCGCTCCAAGCCCAGCAGCCGGCGCTGGTGCCAATCCACGTTGTGCGGCAACAGGGAGAAAACCCGCACCTATCGCGAGCGGATCAGGAAAGAACAGGACGCGTGAGCCCGCGAATATATTTTTTATATATGCGGATCACTTCGGCTCGCGGTGAAGCCTGCCTTTTTGCGCTTCCAGCTCCGCGACCAGGGCCGTGATCCGTTCGATGGTAAGCTGGTCGGTCATCGCCGACATTACTTTTTTGTAGTGCTCGATCTTTTCGTTGAGCTCGTCACATGCGTCGCACATTCCAAAGTTCCACTCGGTCATTGGCAGTCCCCGAGGACCGCTGCTGAGTAAGACGATGGAGTTGCGAATTGGTTCACCGTTGTGGACGATGTCGACGAAGAAAGATGGCGGGTGTGTAACATCACCGTCAACGCACGTGTCCCGTATGGCTGGCGCGGCGTCGGCCCGATACGATCCTCATCAAGACATCAGCGGAAGGCATCCAACGTGACAGCTCCAGCATCGCCAGCGGCGATCTCCCGCGCCGGGTTACTCGGCCTGGTTCGCCCATCGTCGGCCGGTTTTCTTGCCGCAGTGCTGCTTGCGGGCGTCACTCCCGCTTTGGCCCAGTCGGGGCCGCTGACCGGTAGTGCGGCGTTCGGCGGCTGGCGTACCGACCGACCAGGTCTCGTCCGCTTGATCCGCCCCTCGGATCTGCCGAAGGTGGGAGCGACAGCTTCATCGGCCAACGCCTCTCATGTGGTCGCACGGCCGGCCTCCGCGATGCCCCAGGTGCCCGCCGGCTTCAAGGTCGAGCTCTTGGCGGAGGGATTGAGCGGACCGCGCGAAATGAGGACGGCGCCGAATGGCGATATCTTTGTCTCGGAGACGCGTGCGGGGCGCATTCGCGTGCTGCGGCTTTCCGACGACGGCTCAAAGGTCATCAAAAACGAAATCTTTGCCGGCGGCCTCGGCCAGCCTTTTGGCATCGCCTTCTTTCCTGGCGACAAGCCGCAATGGGTTTACATCGCCAATACAAGGAGCGTCGTTCGCTTTCGCTACCGGGACGGCGACCTCAAGGCCGCCGACGAGCCTGACACCGTGGTCGCCGAGCTACCGCATGGCGGGCATTCGACGAGAGACGTCGTCTTCACCAAAGACGGCAAACGGATGCTGATCTCGGTCGGCTCCGCCAGCAACGATGCAGAAGGAATCAAAGGCAGCCCGCCTGAGGATTCAAAATACGCACTTGGCGCAAGCCTGGGCTACGAGACCCGCCGCGCCGACGTTCTCTCCTTCAACCCGCACGGAACGGATGCAAAAATCTTCGCCACCGGCATCCGCAACTGCGTCGGCCTCGCGGTTCATCCGCTCACCGGCGACGCCTATTGCTCGACCAACGAGCGCGACGGCTTTGGCGATAATCTCGTCCCCGACTACGTCACCCGCATACGTGAGGGCGCGTTTTACGGCTGGCCGTGGTTTTACATCGGCAACCATGAGGATCCGCGTCACGCGGGCGAGCGGCCGGACCTGAAGGACAAGGTCACCGTTCCCGACGTGCTGATCCAGGCCCATTCGGCTTCGCTCGGGCTCACCTTCTACGATGCCAACGCATTTCCCGCAGAATACCGCGGCGACGGCTTTGCCGCCGAGCACGGCTCATGGAACAGAGCCAAGCGCACCGGCTACAAGGTGATCCGCATCCGCATCAAGGACGGCGTGCCGACCGGGGAGTACGAAGACTTCATGACCGGCTTTGTCATCAACGATTCCGACGTGTGGGGACGCCCGGTCGGGGTGACGGTAACGCGCGACGGCGCGCTGCTCGTCTCGGAAGATGGCAACGGCACGATCTGGCGCATCACGCACTAGCGTGGTCCGCAAGGCTGCGCCTCCCCGCCTATTCACAATATTCCCTGCTGTTGAACACAAAGCATTTGGCTGGATTTGCGACCAGCGGATGAACTCGTCGAACCGCATAATGGTGCCTGGGCGCGCGGAAGCGCGGCTCCGGCGGATAATGCTGCACGGTCGGCGCTGTGCAGCGATCGTTGATATCCTTGTCCGGAACCGGCTTCCAAACGGCGCGCGTCCCATCGGCCACGCACGACAACATCAGGGATTTCTGGACGCAGACGAAGGCCCCCTCGCTGTAGGCCTTGCTTTCATAAAGGCAAACCGGGGCGGTATTGGCGCTCGGTCCAGGCGCCGCCGAGGCGACGCCCAGACAGCTTGCGCAAACAAGCCCCCAAAATAGACGGCGTATCATCTTTAGGCCTCCCTCCTCATGCACGGCGGCGTGCCATGACCATTGGTTAACAGGCCCCCGCGCACCACCGGGCATCTGTGAGATACATCACTTACCGGGCTCGTGCCCCGAACTATCAGCGTGGACAGCGACCTCGCAGCTTGTCGGCCGCAGCCAGATTGGCAATATGGGCCGTTTGGATCGGAGGGGTGGGGATGCGATCCGCATTGATTTTAATCGGCTGTTTGTTCTGTCTTTCTGCGGGGCCAGCGCTTGCCGAGAAGCGCGTTGCGCTCGTCATCGGCATGTCCAAATACCAGCGGGTGCCGCGGTTGACCAATCCCGCGCGCGACGCCGACGCCGTCGCCGCCCTGTTCCGGCAGGCCGGCTTTGACATGATCGATAATCAGCGCGATGCCGGCATCGTCGACCTGCGCCGCACCATTCGCGAATTCGCCGAAACCGCGCGCGATGCCGATATTGCGGTCGTCTACTACGCCGGACACGGCATCGAGGTCGACGGCGTCAACTATCTGGTGCCCGCCGATGCCAAGCTCGCCAGCGATTTCGACATCGAGGACGAGACGATTTCGCTCGACCGGGTGCTGAAGGCGCTTGAAGGCACCAAACGCCTGCGCCTCGTGATCCTTGACGCCTGCCGCGACAATCCGTTCGCCAGCACCATGAAGCGAAGCGTTGCCAGCCGTTCGATGGGCCGCGGACTTGCCAAGGTCGAGCCCACGATGTCGGACACGCTGGTAGCGTTCGCGGCCAAAGCGGGCGCGGTGGCAAGCGATGGCGAGGGCGCCAACAGCCCGTTTGCGGCGGCGCTGGTGAAACACATCGCCGAGCCCGGGCTCGATCTGCGGCTTGCCTTTGGCCGGGTGCGCGACGAGGTGCTGAAAAGCACCGGCAACCGCCAGGAGCCGTTCGTCTACGGCTCGCTCGGCGGTCAGACCATGTCGCTGGTCCCCGCTGTGGCGAAACCCGCCGATCCGGAAGCGGAGGCGCGCGTCGATTACGAACTCGCCGCGCAAATCGGCACCAAGGAAGGCTGGGATTCCTTTCTCTTGAGCCATCCGACCGGCCTCTATGCGAACCTGGCACGAGCGCAAAACAGCAAGCTCGCCACAGCCCAGCAATCCCGGACCAAGGCGGACGATGCGCGGCGCGAGGCCGAGGAACAGGCCGCTTCGAAGGCGGCCGAGTTGCGCAAGCAACTGGAAGAGCAAAGCCAGCGTCAGACCGCGGAAGCCAAGCAGAAACTTTCCGAACAGGCGAAGAAGGATCTCGAAGAGGCGCGGCGTCAGGTCGCCGAGCAGGCCAGAAAAGAACTCGACGAGGCCAAGCGGCAGGTCGAGATGGCGCAGCAACAGGCGGAAGCCGCGCGGCGGCAGGTCGAGGAAGCCAAGCGGCAGGCCATCGCCGACGCGCAGCGTCAGGTCGAGCTCGCCAAAGCCGAACAAGTCAAGCGCTCCGCCAAGGAGGAAACCGATAAGCTCGCGAGCCTGACGCCGGACCAGACAACGCCGAAAGCGCCGCCGTCGCCGCAGATCGATCAGGCCGACATCAATCGTCTGTTGCAGGCGCACTTGAAACGCGTGGGCTGCAACTCCGGCAATGTCGACGGCACCTGGGACGACAGTTCGCGCAAGGCGCTCGACCTCTTCAACACGAACGCCAATACACGGTTCGACATCAAGGTCGCCAGCCTCGATGCACTCGACACGGTGCGCAGCAAGACCGAGCGCGTCTGCCCGTTGATCTGCGCCAAAGGACAGAAAGAGGATGGCGGCCGCTGCGTTCAGATCAGTTGCGGTGCCGGCAGCTTTCTGAATTCGAATGGTGTCTGCGAGAAACGGCCTGAGCCGAAGGCACGAACCGCGTCTGAAGAGCCCGCTCCCAAGCGTCCCGCTGCGCCGGCACCCGCCGGCGGACGAGGCGGCGGCGGAAAGTGTTTCTCCTTCAACGGCCGAAGTTATTGCGAATGATCGGCGGCGATCGTTGCCGCCCAAGAAGCCTTTATCGAATTGAAACCCATCAATGAAATTTCACGCCAATCATTGGAGCCTGACCAAAATGACTTACCGCATGCCGCTCGCCGTCCTCGCGCTCGCCATGACGACCTCGGGTGCCCTGGCCGCGCCTTCGCAACTCTACGGCAAATCAGTCGTCGTCAGTTGGACCGAAAACAGGATGCAAACCACCGACACAAGCCCGGTCGCGCAGTCGAGGACGGCGTCAGCACAGCTGTCGGTCTATGTCAGCGACAAGGGCCGCGCATTCAGCCGCGTCAGCATCTCGGTCCACACGCCGCGCGGCACGAAATCCGGCAATCGGGACGCCGTTCAGGGCGAGGCCTCTGCGCGTTCCGTCGGCTTCAGCGGCAACTCCATGACAGTGACCGCTCCCCGCGGCGACGCCGGCGCCTTGAGGATCGCGGTGACCTTCGACGCCGGCTTCCAGGGCTGCAGCGCGCGCGTCATCTCGGGCAAATCGGGCGGCGCAGCCTCCACACACATCCACAGCATGGTCACGGGGCGGACCTACGATTTCTACTCGGTCCAGACCAGCGGAGAGAGCTGTTCGATCCAGAGCGGTAACGTCTTCGGCAACTGATTGACGCGAAGCCGCGGCGTTGCGGCCCGAGCGGATGTCAAGTCCGCTCCGCCAAGTGTGCACCGCTCGTTTCGGGGTCGACAACCCCGCCAATAATGGCGACAATCTGCGGTATCATTGCCGTTATGAATGCACCGCAGGACATCGTTTGACTGCATCGCGTAACCAGATCGTCCTGATGGCAGCACTGGCCTTCTGTGTCGTATTTTCGTCATCGCAGGCGTGGGCCCAATGGTGGTCGCGCGGGCCGGCCGATTTCGAGGAATGCGCCGACGCCGCCGAGAAAATCCCCGGCAAGGAAGCCAGGACCGCCGCGCTTTCCCAATGCAACGCCAAGTTCGCAGGCCGCCGCAAAGTCGGCGGGGGCTATAGCTATTTCGATTTCATGCAAAATCGAAATTTCGATATCGCGGGTCCCAATCCGACGCCGGAAGAGCAAAGGCATATCGACGAGCAGTATGCGATCTATCTCGAAGGTCAGCGGCGCAGCACCATCGCGGCGGCGTTCGCCGCAAAACGGCAGCAATTGCAGCAGGCCTCGCTGAAGAGCGAAAGCGAGAAGGCGCCGCCCGCAACCGGCAGCCTCGCCAAGCCGTCCCCGAAGACGACCAGCGCCGACGTCAAACGCGTCAAGCCGGCCGACTGTCCGAAGCATTTCTTTTCATGCGAGTGGCCGCGGCTTTCCGAAGGGATCAGCGACCTCAAAAAGGCGCTGTTCGGATCGCCGCCCGGCAAGGACAAGCGAAGCTGAGGTGAGGCCACTAGTGGTCCGCAATACCGGATCGAATTTGTTCGACGGTCAGCCGCGGCGAGCCCTCACCCTTGGCTTCGGCGTCCCTGATCAGCGCCACGATCCGGTGTGACAGCGGCGCTTTCAATCCGCGCCGGTCGGCGATTTCGGTGATGACGCCCTGAAGGTAATCGATCTCGGTGCGGCGGCGACGCTCCAGGTCTTCCCACATCGACGAACGCGCTTGCGGATCGATCTTCATCGCCGGTGCCAGCGCGACCCTGAACAGAGCGTCGGGCAATCGCAGCAAATGTGGTGTCCAGCCAGGGGGCACCGGCGTCGGCGATACCGGCCGGATTCCTTCCGCGCGCACCGCCATCAAACCTTCGGCGATCTGATCGGCAAACAAACGACGCCAGTCGCGGTTGCCAAGCTGCGCGCGAAGCGGCAGGCCGGACAGCGCATTGATCGCATTGTTGAGATTGACGAGCAGCTTGCCCCATTGCACGCCCGCGATGTCGGAGGTCGGCCGCATCGCAAGCCCCGGCACCGAAAGCTGCGCGGCGATATCGGCCGCATCCCGCTCAATCACGATATCGCCCGAGGTCGCGCGATGAAACCGCCCCTCGCCGGCCGCGATCACGTTGAACGGCACCATGGCGGCGAGCACCTTCCAGCCCGGCAACCGGTCGCGCAACGTGGCCACGTTGGCGACGCCGTTCTGCAAACTCACGATGACGGCGTCCGGTGGCGCGTGACGGGCGATGGCGTCCGCGATCTCAGCTGTATCCGCGCTCTTGACGGTCACCAGCACCACGCCGGCATCGGCAAGAACCTTCGGATCGCCGGACAGCTTTATTTGCTGAGATGCCAGATGCCACGACGAACCTTCGAGGCTCGTCAAAGTGAGCCCGAAGCGCTCGATCTCGGCGATCACGCGCGGACGCGCCAGCAGCGACACGCGGCGGCCGGCGCTGGCCGAGAGGCCGCCGACAAAGCATCCGATGCTACCAGCGCCCGCCACGACAATCGGCCGATCCAGCTTCATTCCTGCTCCGGTAAAGCTTCAATCAAATGCCGGCTTGCGGCGGCGGCTTTGGTAGCCGACATCGGCGAACTTGTCGCCTTGTAACCGTCATACCCCATCGTTACAGTTCCAAGCTGCGGGGCGGATTATCGGCAGGAGATGACGATGGGCTTACTCGACGTATTGAACGGAATGCAGAACGGTCCGCGCGGCCCCTCGACCCCGAGCGCACAATCCGGCGGCGGGATGTCGCCGATGACCATGGCGATCCTGGCGTTGCTCGCCTACAAGGCCGTCAAACATATCGGCGGCTCCTCGCCGTCAGCACCGGCTCCGGCGCCATCCTCAGCGCCCGGCGGACTTGGTGGCGCACTTGGCGGTGGAAGCGCTGGCGGTGGTGGACTTGGTGGCGGTGGAAGTCTTGGCGGTGGAAGTCTTGGCGGTCTTCTCGGCGGCTTGCTTGCCGGAGGCGCCGCGGGCAGCGTCCTGAGCGGCGGACTGGGCGACCTGCTCAAGCAATTCCAGCAGAACGGTCAGGGCGACACCGCCAATTCCTGGGTCAGCCCGGGACCGAACAAACAGATCGCGCCCGGCGATCTCGCCAACGCGCTTGGCTCCGACCAGATCAACAGCCTGATGTCGCAAAGCGGCCTGTCGCGCGAAGAGCTGCTGAGCGGATTGAGCCAGCATCTGCCTGATGTCATCAATCACCTGACGCCGGATGGCCGGCTGCCGACAGAAGACGAATTATCGGGCCGGCTCTAGTGGAGTGAATTTGACATTCGCCAAACACCTAGCCGGGAGCTCGCGAGCGAATGTCAAATCCAAAACTCCACTAGAAACTTATATTTGCTAGTGGTCTTATGATTCTGACATTCGCAAGGTGCCCGCTGAGGAGAGATGCGAATGTCAGAATCAGACCACTAGAAGCGAGCCGGTATATTTTTAGTCGGGCTTTTGGAGCAGGAGGATCGTCATGAGCGGCATCATCTGGATCATCATTGTCGGCTTTATCGCCGGCATTATCGCGCGGCTGCTTTCGCCGGGCCCCAACAACCCGAGCGGCTTCATCCTCACCACCGTGCTCGGCATTGTCGGCGCGTTTCTCGCCACCTTTATCGGCCAGGCCATCGGCCACTATGGCCCGGATCAGGGTGCCGGCTTCATCACCGCAACCATCGGCGCGCTGATCGTCCTGTTCATCTGGAACAGGCTGGTGGCGAGCGGCGTGGTCAAAGACTTCAACAGGTAGCGATTAAACACCACCGTCATGCCCGGACTTGATCCGGGCATCCATCTATCCTTGCGAAGCGACTTCTCAGGAAAAGATGGATTGCCGGGTCATAGGCGAGCGGAAGCGACGCCGTTCTTCGAACGGCTAGGCCCGGCAATGACGCAAAAGGCGCAGCTCAGTTGATGAGGTGCGCGCCGGCGTCGATCCGGATCGTTTCGCCGGTCATGTTGCCTGATTGCGGCGTCGCGAGGAAGCAGACCGCGTTAGCAACATCTTCCGCGGTCGAGGCGACTTTCAGCGGCACCTTCGCAATCACGGCGTCACGAACCTTCGCCGCGCCCTCGGCGCCGCGGCCCTTGGTGAACCAGGGCGTGTCCATATAGCCGGGGCAAACGGCGTTGACGCGAATGAGCGGCGCCAATGCGCGTGCAAGCGACAACGTCATGACATTCAGTGCGCCCTTGCTCGCGGCATAAGCGACCGACGAGCCGATGCCGCTGATGCCCGCAACCGATGAGACGTTCACGACCGCGGATGCGCGGCCCGATGCGTTGGCGCCGGCTTCCAGCAGCGGACGCGCGGCGCGCACCATCTGGAACGGCCCGATCGTGTTGACGCCAAACAGGCGCTGAAAATCTTCCGCCGACAGCCCATCGAGATTGGCGTGCGCGACATGCTTGGTGATGCCGGCATTGTTGATCAGCGCATCGAGCCGCCCCCATGGGGCTGCGGCAGCCACGATCTTGCGGCAATCCTCATCGCGCGACACATCGCCCTGAACCACGACCACTTCACCTCCGGCGCTGCGGCAGAGATCGGCGGTCTCTTCGGCCTCTTTCTGGCTGGAGGAATAGTTGATGACGATCCGCGCGCCGCCCTTGGCGAGAATGAGCGCGGTCGCCGCGCCAAGACCCGAGGCAGCGCCGGTTATAACAGCGCACAGACCATCCTTCGACATTGGAATTTCCCCTCGAATGTTTGACGCGATCTAGCACAAGGCTGCACCCAAGAGAAACTCCATTGCGCGGAATAACCACGCATCGCTTCATACCTGGCCCGCAGGGCGGCTTGCAGGGATATGCGCTTGTCAGGGCTTGGCCTTTTCCCCATCATGGCTGCAATAAAAGCCACTCGAGGAACGCCGTGGGTGAAGCCGAGAACATTGTTGCGCAAACAGCCGAGCGGATATTTGCCGACCTCGCCGATGCGCAAACCGTCAACAGCGACAAGAAAGGGACGTGGAAGACGCCGCTGTGGCAGGCGCTGAGCGAAGCCGGCCTGCCTCTGTCCTGGGTTGCGGAAGAATATGGCGGTTCGGGCGCCACGCTCACTGAGGGCTTTGGTGTCTTGAGCGCAGCGGGCCGTTTTGCCCTAAGCGTACCGCTCGCCGAGACCATGCTTGCAGGCTGGCTGTTGTCGCTCGGCAAGATCACCGCCCCCGAAGGCGAAATGACGCTCGCGCCGGCCGGCCCGAAAGACCGCATCACCCTCGGTGCCGACGGCACGCTGTCGGGACGTGCGCGCGGCGTGCCCTTTGCGAAGGAGGCAAAGCACATCGCGGTGCTCGCGCACGATCACAATGGAAAGCGATCGATTGCGCTCGTGAATGCTGCCAGGTGCCGGATCGAATCCAGCCTCAACCTCGGCGGTGACAACACCGATATCGTCACTTTCGATCGCGTGACGCCTGTTGCCGTGAAACCCGCGCCTGATGGCTTCGACCAGACCTCGCTGCTCCTGATGGGCGCGGTTGCGCGCAGCCTTCAGATTGCGGGCAACCTTGAATCGATGCTCGAGATCAGCGTGCGCTACTCCAACGAGCGCGTCGCGTTCGAAAAAAAGATTTCGAAGTTTCAGGCGGTCCAGCACAATCTCGCAAAGCTCGCCGGCGAATCCGCAGCAGCACTTGCGGCCGCAACCTCGGCGGCGGACGCGTTTGCCGACCCGGCTACTTCCAAAGATGCGGCCTTCCTCGAAGCAGCCTCCGCCAAGATCCGCTGCTCGGAAGCCGCCGAGAAGGCGGCGGCGATCGCGCATCAGGTTCACGGCGCGATCGGCTTTACCATCGAGCACATCCTGCATCGCTACACGCTGCGGGCGCTGGCATGGCGTGACGATTTCGGCTCCGAGAGCTACTGGGCCGTCGAACTCGGCAAGCGCGTCGCCGCCAATGGCGCCGACGAATTGTGGCCGCTGGTAGCTTCGCGCTAATACGACTGAGATCAACCATGACCGCTAGCCTTCGTTTCGATCCGATCCGCCTGCCGAGCGAATGCGTCAAACTGCGCAAGGAAGTGCGCGCGTTTCTCGCCGAGGAAATCGCCGCCGGCACTTTCGATCCGCACCAGCCGAACCGCGAAGATAGCGACGCGCCGGAATTTTCCCGCCGCGTCGGCGCACGCGGCTGGCTCGGCATGACCTGGCCGAAAAAATACGGTGGCCACGAGCGCACGTTCCTCGAACGTTATGTGGTGACCGAGGAAATGCGCGTCGCCAACGCGCCGACGCGGCGCTTCTTCGTCGCCGACCGCCAGAGCGGCCCGGTGCTGCTGAAATACGCCAACGAACGCATCAAGATGGATATCCTGCCGCGCATCTGCCGCGGCGAGGTCTGCTTTGCGATCGGCATGAGCGAACCGAATTCCGGCTCGGATCTGTTCGCGGCCAAAACCAAAGCGACCAAAACCGACGGCGGCTTTCTGATCAACGGCACCAAGATCTGGACCTCGTCGGCGCACATCGCCGACTACATGATCGCGATCTTCCGCACCTCGCCGCCATCAAAGGAAAACCGCCGGCATGGCCTGACCCAGTTTCTGGTCGACATGAAGACATCCGGCATCAAGGTCAACCCGATCGGCCAGATCACCGGACAGTTCGAGTTCAACGAGGTCGTGTTCACCGACGCCTTCATTCCCGAAGACCATATGCTCGGCGAAATCGACGGCGCCTGGAAGCAGGCCACCAGCGAACTCGCCTATGAGCGCTCGGGCCCCGAACGCTTTCTGGAAACCTACTACGTGTTGACCGAACTCGTACGCGCGGTCGGCCCCTCGCCCGATACCCGCGCCGCCGAAGGCATCGGGCGCCTCGTCGCGCAGCTCCACACCATGCGGCGGATGTCGGTGTCGGTCGCCGGCATGTTGCAGGCCGGCAAGGAGCCGGTGGTGGAGGCCGCGATCGTCAAGGACATCGGCACCATCTGGGAGCAGCAATTGCCGCACCGGGTTCGCGACCTCGCCGCCTTCGTCGATCCCGACGTCACCAATCACGAGACGCTGGAGAACCAGCTCGCCTTCGCCATGAAGACCGCGCCGAAACTCACCATTCAGGGCGGCACCACGGAAGTACTGCGCGGCATCATCGCGCGCGGGCTGGGCTTGCGGTAGCACTTGGCTGCGCTGGCCGCATCGGCGCTCTCTCCTTCCCCTCTCCCCTTGTGGGAGAGGGTGGCGAGAATGAGCGCCGCGAAATTCGAGCCGGGTGAGGGGTTGCGGTCTATCGATAGGCCAGAACCCCTCACCCGGTTTCTCGCTAATGCTCGAAACCACCCTCTCCCACAAGGGGAGAGGGTTAAAACCGCCGCTGCGGAAATATTGCGTTTTACGGAGACCTCAAATGACCACCACCAAGGATATCGGCGTCGAGAAGATCGGACATGTCGGGCTGATCGAAATCCGGCGGCCGCCGCTGAACTTTTTCGACATCTCGCTGATCAACCAGATCGCAGATGCACTGGATGAGTTCGACCGCGATATCGAAATCCGCGCGTCGGTGCTGGCGGCGGAAGGAAAGGCGTTCTGCGCCGGCGCCAACTTCAACGACCCGGCGCGGAAGGAGCAGGAAGCGCGCGCCAAGACCGATCCGGCCTCCGGCCTCGGTCCGATCGCGCACCTCTACATTCAGGCCGTGCGGATTTTCCGCGCCCAGAAGCCGATCGTGGCGGCCGTGCATGGCGCGGCGATTGGCGGCGGGCTGGGGCTTGCGGTGTCGGCGGACTTCCGCGTCACCTGTCCCGAAGCGCGCTTTGCCGCCAACTTCACACGGCTCGGCTTCCACCCTGGATTTGGACTGACGGTGACGCTTCCAGAACTGGTCGGCAAGAACAACGCCGAACTGATTTTCTACACCTCCCGCCGCGTGACCGGCGAGGAAGCCTATCGGATGGGCCTTGCCAACGAATGCGTGCCGCAGGATCAGGTGCGCCCGGCCGCGATGAAGCTCGCACAGGAAATCGCCGAGTGCTCGCCGCTCGGCTTGCTGTCGACCCGCGCCACGATGCGCGCCGGGCTTGCCGAGCGCGTGCTCGCCGCGACCCACCACGAACTCGCCGAGCAGACGCGGCTGCGCGCCACCGAAGACTTCAAGGAGGGCGTCAAGGCGACCGAAGAACGGCGCGTGCCGAACTTTAGAGGACGCTGATCGCCTTAGTGATTCCCGAACACCGGCTTGCGTTTCTCGACGAAGGCTTTCGCGGCTTCCTTGTGATCTGCCGTCTCGTTCGAGCGCGAATGATGAAGGGCCTCGCCATCGAAGCAGGCTTCGAGCGGCAACCGCTCCGCATTGTTGATGTTGCGCTTGATATAACCGTAAGTGATGGTCGGCCCCTGCGCGAGCGACATTGCCAGTTCACGCGCCCCCGCATCGACCTCGGCGTCGGGAACGACGCGCGTCACCATGCCGAGCCCCAGCGCTTCCTGGGCGGTCAACACCGGCGACAACAGATAAAGCTCGCGCGCCTTGGCGCTGCCGAGCATCTGGGTGAGGAAATAAGTCCCGCCATAGTCGCCTGACAGACCGACCTTGGCGAAGGCGGTCGTGATTTTCACCGAGGCAGACGCCACCCGAAAATCGCAGGCAAGCGCGATCGAGAGCCCCGCGCCAGCCGCCGCGCCATCGAGCTGCGCCACCACGGGCTTCGACATCTCGTGCAGGATCCGCGAGACTTCCATGGCGCGTCGCAAGTTGACCATCCGGGTTTCGAAGGACAGCGGCGCACGGCCCTCCGCCATCGATTTGACGTCACCGCCGACGCAGAAAGTGCCGCCGGCGCCCTTGAGCAGCACGGCACGAACCTCCGGATCCTCCGCCGCGCGTTTCGCCGCTGCGACCAGCCCTAGCGTCATGTCCGGATTGAGCGCGTTGCGCCGCTCCGGCCGGTTCATGGTGATGGTCAGCAGACCGGCATCGAGGTTTTGCAGGACGGTTTCGGTACTCATGAGATACGCCTTGGTTGTTATTGGTTCGGCTTTTCAAAACCGTCATTGCGAGCGCAAGCGAAGCAATCCAGTACTCGCTTCAGAAAGATGGATTGCTTCGTCGCTTACGCTCCTCGCAATGACGAAAATAGCCTGTTGTTCTTACTTCTTCACCAGCGGGCAACGCGACTCCGATAGCGGCTGGAACGCCTCGTTGCCGGGAATGGTCGCCAGCAGCTTGTAGTCGTCCCAGCGTCCCTTGGATTCCGAGGGTTTCTTGACCTCGAACAGATACATGTCGTGCACCATGCGGCCGTCCTCGCGAATCCGGCCGTTCTTGGCGAACATGTCGTTGATCGGGGTTTCCTTCATGATCTTCATCACCGCGGCCGAGTCGGTGGTGCCGGCCGCCTTCACGGCTTTCAGGTAGTGCGTCACCGACGAGTAGACGCCGGCCTGCGCCCCGCCCGGTACGCGTCCGATGCGCTGCATGAAGCGCTTGGAGAAAGCGCGGGTCTCGTCGTTGAGGTCCCAGTAGAACGCTTCGGAGAGCAACAGGCCCTGCGCGGTTTCCAGCCCGACGCTGTCGATGTCGGTGATGAAGACGAGCAATGGCGATATCTTCTGGCCACCCTTCATGATGCCGAATTCCGCCGCCTGCTTGATCGTGTTGATGGTGTCGCCGCCGGCATTGGCCAGCCCGATCACCTTGGCCTTCGATGCCTGCGCCTGCAGCAGGTAGGACGAGAAATCCGACGAGTTGAGCGGATGCCGGACATCGCCGAGCACCTTGCCGCCGGATTTCTGCACGACGGCCGCCGTGTCTTTCTGGAGATCGTGACCGAAGGCGTAGTCGGCGGTGATGAAGAACCAGCTGTCGAGGCCCTGTTTGACCGCCGCCAGGCCGGTGACATTGGCCTGCGAGTAGGTGTCGAAGACATAATGGACCGTGTAGGGACCGCAGGCTTCGTTACTGAGGCGGATCGATCCGGGTCCGTTGAACATGACGATCTTGTTACGGGCCTTGGCGATCTCGCCGGCCGCGAGCGCCGTTGCGGAAGCTGCGACGTCGTAGATCATCTCGACGCCCTGATTGTCGATCATGTCGCGGGCGATGTTGGCGGCAAGGTCGGCCTTGTTGAGATGGTCCGCCGCTAGGATCTCGATCTTGCGGCCCAGCACTTCGCCGCCGAAATCCTCCGCCGCCATTTTGGCCGCCATCTCGGCGCCGGGGCCGGTAATATCGGCATAGAGCCCGGACATATCGAGGATACCGCCGAGCTTGAGCGGAGGCTTGCTCTGCGCAAGCGCTGCGGTTGCCACCACAGCACACATCACGCCAAGAAAGCCGGAAATAACCCGCCTCATGAAAACCTCCTCATTCCCCCGTCGCATTGCGGTAAAGCCGCAATTGCTATTATGGCGATCATGCCGCAAGCATAGGGGAGCGGCAAGCTATGCGAAGTGGCACTTTCCGTCGCGTGGAATGAACAGGTGATGTGAGCGCCGCACCATGCGTCTGTCGGCGATGTCTAACAGCCTTCGATGGCTGGCAACGATCGCAATTGCTGCGGTAGCGGCCGCAATCATGGCCGCTGCTCCTGTGTCGGCTGCTCCTTGCGAATTCGAACCGCAGGGCGAAGGGCGCGTGACGGCGGTGATCGATGCCCGCAGTGTTCGCCTGGAAGACGGGCGCGAGATACGGCTTGCCGGAATCGAGCCCGCCTTCCCCGAGAAGCCCGGCACCGAACGCATGCGGACGCTCACATCATTGCTCGCCGGGCGCACCGTGCGACTGCACGGCGATGACGACACGCCCGATCGTTATGGGCGCCAGATCGCTTTTGCGTGGCGGCTACCGGACGAGACGCTGGTGCAGCAGGAGCTTTTGGCACAAGGCGAGGCACTGGTGTCCGTAACCGTCGCCGACCGGGAATGCGCGGCCGCGCTTCTGGCCACGGAGGCTGCCGCGAGAGAGGCAAAAAGAGGCATCTGGGCCGACCCCACGGCCATAAAAAACACCGAAAGTCCGGGCGATATTTTGACTGGGATCGGGCGTTTTAAGCTGGTCGAGGGCAAGGTTCTGTCCGTTCGACAAGCAGGGGCAACCACCTATCTGAATTTTGGACGGAACTGGACACGGGACTTTGCTGTGACTATTCCAAGGCGGGCGCTCGCCAATTTGGCAGCAGCCGGCCTCGTACCTAAGTCTTTGGAATATAAGCGCATCCGTGTCCGGGGATTTGTTGAGGCGCGTACCGGGCCGCGGATTGAAGTACTTCAAGCGGGACAGATCGAGCTGGTCGGCGAGAAATAGCTCACCGAAACTTTCAGAGTGGCTGGCGTGGTGGACGGCGTAGGACATCGCAAGGCGGGAATGAGCCGGCTTTGGGCGGCGCCTATCATGCTGGGCGCGTCGTTCCTGCTCGCCAGCTGTGGCGGAGACTTTACCCGCTTTCAAACCGCAAGCCCGGCGGCGCCGACCACGCCTGCCGCCAAACCCACCCGCAGCCCCTTCATCCAGAGCCCGGCTGCCGAAAAGGAACATGAGCGCATCCTGTCGTCCTATGGCGGCGCCTACGACGACCAGAAGCTCGAAGCGCTCATCGGCAAGACCGTCGACCGGCTGGTGGCGGCCTCCGACCGGCCCGACCAGGCCTACAAGGTGACGATCCTCAATTCCGGCGCGGTGAATGCCTTCGCACTGCCGACCGGCCAGCTCTATGTGACGCGCGGCCTGATTGCACTGGCCTGCGACACCTCCGAATTGTCCTCGGTGCTGAGCCATGAGATGGCGCATGTGGTCGCCAAGCACGCCGCCATTCGCGAGGACAAGGCGCGCGAAGCAGCGGTCGCCACCCGCGTCCTCAGCGACATGGGCAACGATCCCGATATCACGGCGCTGGCGCTTGCCAAGAACAAGCTCACGCTGGCGAGCTTCTCGCGCACGCAGGAATTCGAGGCCGACGGCATCGGCGTCGGCATCTCGGCGCGCGCGCATTTCGATCCTTTCGGCGCAGCGCGATTCCTGACGGCGATGGAACGTAACGCCGAATTGAAGGCGGGCAAGACATCGACCGCCGATCCGCGCGCGCAGGACTTCCTTTCCTCGCATCCGGCAAACCCGGAGCGGATCGCCAACGCGCAGAACACCGCGCGGCAATATACCTCGCCCGAATCCAGCGAACGCGACCGCGACACCTACCTCGCCGCGATCGACAACATCGTCTACGGCGAAGACCCGAGCGAAGGCTTTGTGCGCGGACGGAGATTCCTGCACCCCAAGCTCGGCTTTACATTCACGGCGCCGGAAAACTTCACACTCGACAACACCGCACAGGCCGTGATCGGTGTGCGCGAGGGCGGGGCGCAGGCGATGCGCTTCGATGTGGTGCGGGTACCGGCCGAGCAGGGCCTGAGCGACTATCTCAATTCCGGCTGGATGGAAAACGTCGACAAAACATCGACGGAAGACGTCACCATCAACGGTCTGCCGGCGGCCTTCACGACCGCCAGCGGCGACCAGTGGCAATTCAAGGTCTATGCGCTGCGCTTCGGCAGCGACGTCTACCGTTTCATCTTCGCGGCCAAGCAGAAGACGACGGAAAGCGAACGCAACGCGCGGGAGACCGTGAACTCGTTCCGCCGGTTGACGCTTGACGAAATCCAGGCCGCGCGGCCGCTGCGCATCAAGGTGATCAACGTGCAGCCCGGCGACACCGTGGAATCGCTGTCCCACCGCATGGCCGCTGTCGATCGCCCCACGGAACGCTTCCGTATCATCAACGGGCTCGAGACCCATGCCCAGGTCAAGGCGCGCGACCGCGTCAAGATCGTGGTGGATTGACCTGCGAAAGCAGGTCATCCCGGAGCGATGCGAAGCATCGAATCCGGGATCTCGGGAGACATACTCTACTTACCCTCTCCCCTTGTGGGAGAGGGTGGCGAGAATGAGCGAAGCGAAATTCGAGCCGGGTGAGGGGTTGGTGGCGAAGGATATGCACGATCGGCCGATCGCTAAGCGTCTCCGAAACTTCGCAAAGAAGATGCGGCGCGAGGCGACCAAATCCGAGAGTGGCATGTGGCGACTATTGCGCGATCGCCGGTTGTCGCAATTCAAGTTTCGACGCCAGGTTCCTTTTCAGGCCTTCATCCTCGACTTTGTTTGCTTCGAGCAGCAGCTTGTCATCGAGATAGATGGGAGCCAGCATTTTTCGTCTGAGCGAGACAGATGGAGGGACCGTCTGTCGGCGACAGAGGGATTTCGTGTCCTCCGCTACTGGAATAATGACGTCTTACAGAGACGCTCCGCGGTGCTCGAAGACATCTTGACCAAGCTGAGCGACCCCCTCACCCGCCCTCGCTACGCTCGGGCACCCTCTCCCACAAGGGGAGAGGGAAAGAGCAGCGATGAAAAAAGCCCGGTCTCGCGACCGGGCTCTTTTCATTCCATCGCTTGAATAAGCTTTAAGCGGCTTCGTCCGCGACCGCCGTATCGTCGCCGTCGGCATCCGCCTCGTCGCCCTCGGCGGCGTCTGCTTCAGCATCGGCCTCCGTCTTGGCGCCGCGGCGCGGGCTCTTGGCGAGCTGGCTTTCGATTTCCTTCACGGCTTCGGTTTCGGTCACGTGCTGGACGACGGCGATCTCGCGCGACAGCCGATCGAGCGCCGCTTCGTAAAGCTGACGTTCGCTGTAGGACTGCTCGGGCTGCGATTCCGAACGGTAGAGATCGCGCACGACTTCCGCGATCGCGACGATGTCGCCCGAATTGATCTTGGCTTCGTATTCCTGGGCGCGGCGCGACCACATCGTCCGCTTGACACGGGCACGGCCCTTCAGGGTTTCCAGCGCCTTCTTCACCAGCGCCGGCTCCGACAGCTTGCGCATGCCGACATTGGCGACCTTCGCCGTCGGCACCCGCAGCGTCATCTTGTCCTTCATGAAATTGATCACGAACAGCTCAAGCCTTGCGCCCGCGATCTCCTGCTCCTCGATGGCGAGGATCTGGCCGACGCCATGGGCCGGATAGACCACGAATTCGTTGGTCTTGAAGCCCTGACGCTGGGTCAACGGCTTCTTGTCTTCAACGCGCGGCGCGGCAGCCACGGGCTTCGTGGCGACGACGGGCTTGGCGGCAACCGGCGCCTTGACGGGAGCCTTGCTGACAGGGGTCTTGTTGACAGGAGCCTTGTTGACCGAAGCCTTCGGCGCAGCAGCCTTCGGAGCAGTCTTGTGCGAAGCGGCCTTCGAAGCAGTAGCCTTCGAACCCGTCGCTTTCGCGGCAGTTTTTGCAGTCTTGTTTGGCATTGAGCTTCTTTTGTTTTTTGAGGACTTGGCAGCCGGTGCCTTGGTAGTTTTCCGCGCGTCCTTCGTAGACGCCGGGGCACGGCCCTTGGTTGCGCCCCGGCTAATGACCGCGGCGGCTTTTTTTGAAGCCTTCGAAGTACTCTTAGTACGCGTTTTTTGTGACACAGCCTGCGCGCGGAACTGCCACGCCCCTGTTCGATGTTTTCACGGGAACCCATGGGGCCGACGAGCGGGCTGCCGGGTTCGGCTAGTTAATGCGTCAATATAGCACATTTCCCGCAAAAATCAATGATTTATGCCCTCCCGGCGCTGCCGGCGGGCCGCTTTGTCATCGAAATCACCAACAGGGTTAAACCAAAACGCTGTCCACAGCCCTCCACAACCCGCTCGCAGGCCTGTGGATAAGTCCGGAAAAGCCGGGTCTGGCTTATTAGTCGCCCGTGCCGGGGTTCGGAGAAAAATATTTCTCGAATTTGCCCTCGACCCCTTCGAATTCCTTGGCGTCAGCCGGAGAATCCTTCTTCTGGGTAATATTCGGCCAAGTTTTGGCAAATTCGGTGTTGACCTCGAGCCATTTCTCCAAGCCAGGCTCGGTATCCGGCTTGATGGCGTCGGCCGGGCACTCCGGTTCGCATACGCCGCAATCGATGCATTCGTCCGGATGGATGACCAGCATGTTGTCACCCTCGTAGAAGCAATCCACGGGGCAGACCTCAACGCAGTCGGTATATTTGCATTTGATGCAGGCTTCGGTGACGACGTAAGTCATCCAGGGCTCCGGAACGGGTCGATTTTGAGAAGGTTGCTAGCGCAGGAAACCCTGCGCTGCAAGGGAGCCAACTGCACTGCAGCGGCAAGCCTGAAGATAGTTACTCTGTGCGGCCCTGCAAATCGACATAGAGGACGCGCGCTGACGCGGCATCGCCCCGCCGCTCGGCAAATCCGATCACCTTGAGCACACGCACGGCGCGATCGAGCCCGACGGTAACGACGTCACCGGCTTTGATGGCGTGACCGGGTGAGGTTTCGCGCACGCCGTTGACGCGCACATGGCCTGCCTCCACGAGCGCCGCCGCACTGGTGCGGGCTTTCACCAGGCGCGCATGCCACAGCCATTTGTCCAGACGCTGGCGCTCCAGGAGGCACCCCACGCGAAAAGGGTTCGATCTCTTTTGACGCGTTTTCTTGAAAACGCTATGGCGCTCAATCCTTGCGGGCGGCGGTCAGCTGTTCCTTGAGCGCGGCGAGTTTCGCAAACGGCGAATTGGGATCGATCGGACGATCCCGCTCGCGCGGGTTCGCGCTCGAGGCATATTGCCGATGCGACGGGCCGCTTTCCCGGCCGCCCCTGTCGCGGTCGCGCCCGCTCCGGCCCTTGTCCCGGCCGCCGTCGCGTCCACCCTCGTCGCGATCGCGCGGTTTGCCCCTGTTTCGCTCCTCGCGTCCCTTGCCGTCGACGCGATCGCGCGGCCGGGCATTCCTGTCTTCCCGCCGCTCCTCGCGCGCCTCCGGCGCAGGCGCGCCGTCTGCCACAACCGGCGGAGCGCCTTCGCCGGGCGCTGTGGGCTGGGGCCTGCGGAAATCCTTGTGACGATCGCGACGCCCATGCCGGTGACGCTCGCGCTTGGCGCCATCGGCGGCTTCGCCCGAGGTGGCTTCGCCAGCCGCGGCAGGCTGCGCGCCATCGGCCGCACGATCAGGGCGACGATGCCGCTGACGATCGTGACGCTGTGGTCGCCGTTCGTCGGAGCGGCCGCCGGGGCGCCATACCTCGACCAGTTCAGCCTCCTCGGGTGCTGCCGCCGCCTCAGTCGGCGCTGCGTCGCTCGCGCTCGCCGTTTCAGAAGATGTCTCAGCCGAACCCGGCTCGGCCGGCGCTTCGGTGGAAGCGGATGCAGCCTCGACGGTCTCCGGCATTTCCGGTGTTGCTTCGCTCGCCACCGTTGCGGTGTCGGACGCCACTTCGGCTGCGTCCGGCTGCTGCGCGAAATCGACCTGAGGCAACAGCGTCGTCGATGAAGCCGCGACCTCTTCGGCGGCCGGTGCCGGCACCTCGACAACCTCGGTGGCCGGCGCAGCGTCGTCAGTCGATGCAGCTTCGCTTGCGGCCGTCTCCGCAACAGGCTCCGTCGTTGCATCGGCAGGCGGCTCAGTCGGCGAAGCTTCCGCTACCGGCGCCGCCTCGACCACCGCCGGCTTCGGAGCGAGCTGTGGTCGGCGATCCATGCGATAGCCGAGCGCGCGCAGGACCGAGGCGAAATCTTCGCCCGCCGATCCCGTCAGCGACGTCATCGCCTGCGTCACCACAAAGCTGCGGCCATCGAACGCACCGGCGGGCTTCTCGCCGGGCGAGGTCTCGCGCCAGGCAAGCGCCGGACGGATCAGATCGGCGAGCCGCTCCAGAATATCGACGCGCACCGCGCGCTCGCCGCATTGGCGATAGCCGAGCACGCGATAGGCATCGCGCGGCAGCGTCTTGTCCACCGGGAACGAGGTGCGGCCGCTGGCCGCCAGATGCTGGGCGCCCGACAGTACGGACAGATCGACATTGGCCTGCTTCAGCGCCCAGAGCAGCGAGGCCAGCGCGCGCGCCGCGGGTTTGAGCAGCGACGGCACGTAGATGTGATAGGCGCCAAAGCGCACGCCGTATTTGCGCAAGCTCGCCCGCGACGGCTGATCGAGATCCTTCATTTCGGCAGAAATTCTGGAGCGCTCGAGCACGCCCATCGCCTCGATCAACTGGAAGGCAATACCGCGCGCGATACCCGTCACGTCCTCGGCCTTGCTCAATTCGAACAACGGTCCGAGCAGCTTTTCGATATGGGTCTTGAGCCACAGGTCGAGGCGGGCCTGCACGGCGTCGCGCGGCGCGCCGGTCAGCCGTTCGTCGGAGATGATGCGAATGCGCGGATGCAGCGCGTCGTCCGCGGCCGTCAGCCTGGCGACGGCATCACCCGTCCAGCGGATGGTTCCTTCGGAGGTGAGCACAAACTGATCGTCGGGCGAGGCCGCAAGCTTCTCGGCCCGCGCATCGATTTCACCGGCCAGCGCCTTTTGCGCGGTCGCCTGCAAGGCCTTGGCCTCGGAGCCGGCCTCTGCCGCATCCGGCGCAAAGGTAAAACCGTCCAGACGGCCGATCACATGGCCCTCTACGATCACTTCGCCGGTCTTGCCAATTTCTGTATTCAACATCGCGTTTTCCCGCAGGCGGCGCATCAATACACTGGTACGGCGATCAACGAAACGCTCTGTGAGCCGTTCATGCAGCGCATCGGATAATTTATTTTCGACCTCGCGCGCAATTCCTTGCCAATGTTCGGGGTCGGCGAGCCAGTCCGGACGATTGGCGACGAAGGTCCAGGTGCGGATTTGCGCAATCCGGCCCGATAACGTGTCGATATCGCCGTCCACCCGATCCGCCTGATCGACCTGTGCGGCGAACCATGCATCCGGGATACGCCCTTTTTGCATCAGGAATCGAAACAGGCTCGTGACAAGTTCGGCATGGGCGGCCGGCGCAATCCGGCGGTAATCCGGAATCTGGCAGGCCTCCCACAGCCGTTCGACGGCCTTCGCCGCCTCCGCCATTTCCCTGATATCGGAATCGCGCGCGACATGATCGAGCACGCGCAGATCCTCCGCGATCGGGGCGCGGGTCAGGACTTCATGCGCGGGCGTGAGCGCGAGCGACACCTGAAGCGCGCCAACTGATGAGAAATCCAGCTTCGAATTGCGCCATTGCAGCATCCGCACGCTCTCGAAGGTGTGGTTCTGCAACGCATTGACCAGTTCGGGCTCGAACGGCGCGCAGCGGCCGGTGGTGCCAAACGTACCGTTACGCGTGGCGCGGCCCGCCCTGCCTGCAATCTGGGCAAACTCGGCCGGGATCAGGCGGCGGAACTGATAGCCGTCATATTTGCGGTCGGAGGCGAAGGCGACATGGTCGACGTCGAGATTGAGGCCCATGCCGATCGCATCAGTCGCGACGAGATAATCGACGTCGCCGTTCTGGAACATCTCCACTTGCGCGTTTCGCGTGCGCGGCGAGAGCGAGCCGAGCACGACCGCAGCGCCGCCATGCTGACGGCGGATCAATTCCGCGATCGCGTAGACCTCGTCCGCCGAGAAGGCGACGATCGCGGTGCGCCGTGGCTGGCGGGTGATCTTGCGGTCGCCGGCGAATTC
The DNA here is from genome assembly GCA_963788885.1 of uncultured Alphaproteobacteria bacterium. Taxonomy (GTDB): domain Bacteria; phylum Pseudomonadota; class Alphaproteobacteria; order Rhizobiales; family Xanthobacteraceae; genus Bradyrhizobium. The sequence continues at coordinate 490,670 of CAWBIR010000010.1, forward strand.
GAGCTGCGAGAGCCTCGGCCTTGTAACGATGTTGGCGCCGGGTAGCAGCCGCTCGACGATGCCGCGCATGGTTGCCGCACCCAACAGCAGGGTTTCGTCGCGGCCGCGCCGGTTGAGGATTCGGTCGGTGAACACATGGCCGCGTTCGAGATCGGCGGCGATCTGGATTTCATCGACGGCGAGAAACGACACGTCGAGATCGCGCGGCATTGCCTCGACGGTCGAGACCCAGAACCGCGGCTTTGGCGGCTTGATCTTCTCTTCGCCTGTGATCAGCGCCACGGCATCTGGACCGACGCGGTCGGCAATCTTGTTGTAGACCTCGCGCGCGAGCAGCCGCAGCGGCAGACCGATCAAGCCGGAGGAGTGCGCCAGCATGCGCTCGATCGCGAGACTCGTCTTGCCGGTGTTGGTCGGCCCAAGCACGGCGGTGACACCCGCGCCGGGTGCCTTTCCATTACTGACGTGCGAGAAGGGAGTTGACGAAAAAGCCATGTTTTATTGGGTTTCTGCGCCATCGAACGCCGGGCGTTGCGACGGCGCGAAGGTTATAGGTGTGTCAGAATGCGACGTATGTGTGATGGGGATTTAAGCTTCGGAACGGTTGCGGAACGAATCGCGCCCGAATCGCTGACTCCTGGGATCGTCCTGCTTCGTTCACCGCAACATATCGGCTCGCTGGCCTCATCCGACACTAGATCAAGTTTGCGGCGCGTCGGCAAGCGACCGTTTGACGACGAAATTCTTAAGGCGCGAGAAGGTGCGGAGTTGAATCAGAAGTGAGGAAGAGTCAACAGGGATTCGGACGTCTCGCTCTTCGTCACACGGCTGGCTCTCTCGCTCCCTCTCCCCTTGCGGGAGAGGGTTGGGGTGAGGGTTTGTCTCCGAGGATAGAAACCCCTCATCCGGCGCTACGCGCCACCTTCTCCCACAGGGGGAGAAGGGAAGAGACAGCGCGGCTTGGGAAAAAATCAATTCGTCTTGGCCACGCGGGGCGGCGTCGGCGTCGTGATGAACTGGGTGGCTTCCAGCATGGCGACGCCAAGATACGTCGGGATCACCATGCGGAACGGAACCAGGATGCGGGTTCCCAGAACCGGCGCGAATGCGATCTCGATGTTGCGCGCGGCGGCAAGATGTTTGATCACCGGGCGGTCGGGGATGTAACCCGCGACCGGCGCAAAATAGATCGCGCAGACCACGACCGGACCCTGATAGCCCTTCTCGGACTTCACGGTTTCCATGCGCTTGAATTCGAGCTTCAGGTCGTAGCGCATACGGCCATCGAACACCGCTGCGCTGCCCCGGCAGGCCTCCGGGCTGACCGGATCGGCGGTGCCGGGCACGCGCAGCATCGAACCCGTCATCGGATCGAACACGCCCTTCTTGTGCGCCTCGGTCACCGCAATGCGGTCGGGATCGACCGGCGGCTCCGGTTCGATCGCGTATTCCTTGATGGTGCCGTTGTTGAGCAACATGTGGATCGTTTCGGACTTTTTCGACGTCGTGGTCATGGCGGTGTAGTTGGTCGGGACCAGCACGCCGTTGACGACGCGCCCCTGCGCGGAGCTTGAACCGGTGCCGCTGGCGAAGGTTTTTAAGAGCCCGGCCGTGCCGCCAACCGCCGAAGCCGAATATTGGTCGTCGGATATCTCGATATTCCAGGCGCCTCTGCCGACGGGAATGCCGGCAAGCGTCGCCTCATACTGCGCCTCGAGCCTGCCTTGGGCGAAAGCTGCCCCGGAGGGCGTGGCGAGAATGACGGCGACCGCGCAGAGACCGGCGAAAATCCAGGTGAGCTGGAGCGGATTCACGGAAGCGGCGGTCCTCGAAGGAAGGCGAATGAGATATTTCATTAAAGCAAAAAACCCGGCGAACAACGGTTTCGCGCGCTTTAGGTAAATCGAAACGCCGCAAATCGTTAGCGTTGCATTTCGATGATAGAGCCTCTCGCGATGGCGTCTTATCATGGAACCCTGATATGGGGTGCCGAATACGCCCTTTATATGATGGCAAAGGCGGCAAAATACCCGCCAAAACCGGGGTTTCTGGGCTCTTCCGGCCATAAGCCAATCTTGACGCCACCGCTGTCTGCCCCTATACGTCCGCGGTTCCTCCGGAATGGACGAGTTTTGACCCTTGGCGCTGTCCGTATGATACGGGCGGAGGCCGGGATGGAAGAGGATTTCTGAAGATGTCGCGGCGTTGTGAACTGACGGCCAAGGGCCCGCAGGTGGGTCACAAAGTGAGCCACTCGAATATCAAGACCAAGCGGCGCTTTCTGCCGAACCTGTGCAACGTGACCTTCATCTCGGATGCACTGGGCCGCAACGTGCGCCTGCGCGTCTCCACCAACGCGATCAAGAGCGTCGACCACAATGGCGGCCTCGACACCTTCCTGTTGAAGGCCCGCGCTGCCAACCTCTCGCCGCGCGCGCTCGAACTGAAGCGGGCGATCGAGAAGAAGGTCGGCAACGCGCCGGTGAAGAAGGCAAGCTAACGCTTTCGTAAAAACTTCTGGAATTCAAAACGGCCGGGTCGCAGGACCCGGCCGTTCTTGTTTCAGCAAATCATGCGAACTTCGGAATCGGAGCTACTCGGCCGGGTCGTCCAGAGACAGGTCGTCCGGCAACACCGAGAAGTCCTTGGACTTCGATCCGTCAGCGACTTCGGAAAATCCCTCAGCCGCCATGCCGCGCTTGAGCAATTCGCGAATGGCCGCGGCTCTGCTCGGCATCCGCTTGGAAAAGCGCCAGGTATCGACGATCCGCAGTTCGTCGTGGGTAAGCATGATCTGGAGCCGTTCGCCTCGACTGAGTTCGCCCATCTGACCACTCCCCTTCCTTAAGAGACACTCCTTCAACGCAAGAACCCCAGAATGAGTTCCTGACTGTTTATACTCATTGATCTAATTTTTAGTCCTTGGCTTGCAAGACGATAAAAACGTTCAATATGCCAACAACATATTGATCTTATTATTGTTTTATTGATTCACAGCCTTTCGAAGCGCACTCTCCAGCTTTAGGAGAGCTGACAATGGCAATTTTGATCGACCACGCGGACGTCGGACTGGCCGAGGCCGATCATCGGATCGCCAACAACCTCGCCAGCCTGAGCGGCGCCGTTCGCCTGCAGCGCAACGCCATTTCCAGGAGCGGCAAGAGCCTCACAGCGGACCAGGTTTGCCAGTTGCTCGACGACATCAGCGCGCGCATCGAGGTGACCGCGAAACTCCACAAATCCCTGGCGCTCGCCGGCAACGGAAACGGCGTGGATCTCGGAAATTTCCTGCGGGAAATCGCCGAGATGATTGGCACGCTCTGTCCCGCCGGAAGGATGAAGTTGACCGTCGTGTGTCCCGACGAAGGCCATATCGACCCACGTCACGCGCTGCACGCCGGGCTGATCACCGCTGAGCTTCTCACCAACGCCGTCAAGTACGCGCATCCCACCGGCATACCTGTGATCGTGCAGGTCCACTGCGAGACCGGAGACGACGGTTCATTCCTGGTCGCGGTGACGGATGACGGTGTCGGCTTCCCGGAGCATTTCGATCCCGCGATCGACGGAGGGCTGGGCTTTCAGCTCATGCGGGCGCTCGCGAACGGTCTCAACGCCGAACTTCAATTCGAACACGACAGTCTTGGCGTTCGCGCCCGGCTTGTGAAGCCAAAGCATCTGGTGTCGTAGACATCGACACAACAACAAAGGAAAACCAACGTGGCGTCCATTCTACCGTTTGCCCGAAAGGCGGGTACCGTGTTTGACGATCGGCTGACCGAGATGATGGGCGAGGCCTTCGACAGCGCCCGCATGGAACTGCACGATACCGGGCAGCCGGCTATCGTGTATGAAGTCATCGCCAGGCGCATCATCGATGCGACGAGGATCGGCGAACGCGACGTGATGCGGCTGCGCAATGTCGGACTGGCCGCGCTCGGGTTTCAAGGCGACGACAAGCAGGCGGGCTAAGCGGGCTCGGTTAGCTGCCTCTTGAGATTGAAATCTCAGTGACACCCGTCGATCTTCTCTTTCCGGAAACCTCAGCCGCTGACCTGCATGAAGTGAGCAAAAGCGCTCACATTTAGATCGGCTCTCATTCCGCGCGACCATCGGCACCATGCTACAAGAGGATGCACAATCGGTTCTTGAAGAGCGCGATTGCGTGTTTGAAGCCATGAGCGGCCGGCGGCACGGATTAATATTCCAGCTCACAAGGAAAGCGCCGAGGTCTCCATGGTTTTACACGATATCCCGGGGCCACCCAAAGTTCTCGTCGTCGAAGACGAGATGCTGCTGCGCATGCGCGCGGTGGATATCGTGGAGGACGCAGGCTTCACCCCGATAGAAGCCGTCAACGCCGACGAAGCCCTCGTCATTCTTAAATCGCGCTCGGATGTCGATCTTCTGTTCACTGATATTCAGATGCCCGGGAGTATGGATGGCTTGAAGCTGGCGCACGCCGTCCACGAACGGTGGCCATCCATCAAGATCATCCTTGTTTCCGGTAAATTGACGCCGACGGATAGCGAAAGACCCACCGACAGCCGCTTCTTTGGAAAGCCGCTTGAGGTGAAGCAGATGATCGCTGAAATACAGGAAATGATCGGTCAGGGCACACTGAAACTCATGCCCCCCGATATCTCCTTGCTTTTACCAGCGGCGGTCCCCATCGAAACTCCAAGCCATCGTGCGCGGGAGACGTCCGATGGTCAGGCTTCCAATGAATTTCTGACGGCAGAAAACGACAGTCTTCGCTTATTGCTCGAACAGGCAGGCATCGACGCCGAAGTCTTGTTGGCGCAAGCGGGCATCGACGCCAAGGAGCGCGAGGCTGCCGATAAATTGCAGAAACTCATCCTGGAGGAATTGCACCACCGCATCAAAAATACACTTGCAACCGTAAGCGCCATTGCGTCTCAAAGCCTGCGGACAGCGACAAGCATTGAGCACGGCCAACAGGCTATCGAAGGGCGTCTGATCGCGCTTGGTCGAGCACACGACCTGCTTTTGCAGGCCCGATGGGCCAATGCAGATCTCGCCAATTCGATTCGGGGCGCGACCGAGCCGTACGACAGCGGAGGCGGGCGCCGATTTTCGATTTCGGGACCTGACATCAAAATTACGTCAGGCGCGGTGATCGCGCTGGCGATGACGCTCAACGAGCTTTGCACAAATACGACGAAATTCGGTGCGTTGTCGGTTCCAGGAGGAAGCATCGACATCGCGTGGAACGTCGACGAGGCAAAGCAACGGCTACAGATGACGTGGTCCGAAAAAGGTGGCCCCTCGGTATGTGCCCCTTCCCGGCAGAGCTTTGGGACACGGTTGATCGGGTCTCTCGGCCAACAACTGAAAGGCCAGGTCAAACTAACCTATGAGCCAACCGGCTTGGTGTATGCGCTGGACGTTCCGATGACCTCGCTCGTCGCGCCGGACTGATCCCTTGGAACCGATGGCAGCATGGTAGCTTGGTGATGGGCGACCGGATGCATGGCGCCCCCTTCATCCGGTGAACTGACGGCCTCAGCCCGCCCCCGCGCCGAGGCCGTTTTCTATTTCCGAATGTGAGCAAAATTGACCACTTGCTCAGAACCGAACCGGGTCATGATCGCTCGTCACCGCACCGCACTCGGCAGCTATCGGTGACGAGAGCAAAGCTCCCGCCTGACCCAAAGGGGGCATCATCATGCCGTCTGCCAACCGAAGGGCGAAGCCCGAAACGGACACCCGCCGCGAGATGGCCTACTTTGTCGAAATGCGGCGCAATGTGCTGCGATACGCCCGGACGTTCCCGCCGGGAGGCGAACGTGATCAGCACCGGCAAATTGCGCTATCGCTTCGGAGACTCTTCAGGAATAAGACATGGCTCGAAAGCCATACGTTGGACGGCTGACGCGAGATACGTTTTCCTCCTCCAAATGCCGCGCACCGCGGGACCTAGTGGAGTGGATTTGACATTCGCTACCCCGTAGCCGGGAATGCGCAAAGCGAATGTCAAATCCAAAACTCCACTAGAAACCTATATTTTCTAGTGGTCCTTTGATTCTAACATTTGCAAAAGTGCCAGCCACATCGGGATGCAAATGTTAGAATCGGACCACTAGCCGCTCAAGCAGCCAGCGAGCGTTGATGACGTTCGCCCGAGCCAAAGGAGGCCTGTTATGAGCAATCCACCTAAGGACATATTTGACGCGAAGGACTTTCTCGCCAAAGTCGGTGATGGGAAAGCGATCCTCGAATTTCACAAGAACCAGAAGGTATTCGAGCAGGGGGATGTCGCAGAGACGGTTTTTTACATTCAAAAAGGGAAGGTGAAGCTCACCGTTGTGTCCGAGCAGGGCAAGGAAGCGGTCGTCGCAATCCTTGAGCCCGGACATTTCTTCGGCGAAGGCTGCATGAACGGCCACAAGATGCGCATATCGACCACAACGGCGATGGAAGATTGCGTGATCACCTCGATCACCAAAGCCGCGATGATATCAGCGCTTCATGATGAGCCTAAATTCTCCGAGCTGTTCATGGCCTATCTCCTGACCCGGAACAGTCGGATCGAGGAGGACTTGATCGATCAGCTATTCAATTCGAGCGAGCGTCGGCTTGCTCGGCTGCTTTTGCTGCTCGCGAATTTCGGCAAGGACGGCGAGCCACAGCGGATCAGCCCGAATATCAGCCAGGAAACACTGGCCGAGATGGTCGGCACCACGCGGTCCCGGGTCAGCCATTTCATGAACAAGTTTCGCAAGCTGGGGCTCATCAGCTACAACGGCCATATCGAGGTCAACAACTCGCTGTTAAGTGCGGTTTTGCACGAGAAACCGCTGCTCAAAGAGCGCGATTAGAGCCATTATTAAGTTTAGGAATGTGAGCAGTATTGACCAGCATTCCGGAACTTAAGCGAGCAAGTTTGTTTCATCACCGCACCGTATTGGCTGCTATCGGTGACTGAGAGTTCGGTAACGCTCCCGCCCTGTACGGAGGAGAGCATGACATCACACGAGCAATTCCTGACCGCCATTGAGCGCCCTCGCTGTTCTCGTTGCCAAACGCGGATGATGCTTGAACGGGTTTCGGCGGGGCCAATCGGCTTCGAACAACGACTTTTCGAATGCCCGAAGTGCGACCAGGTTGAGATTCGCGTTATTGCATCGGCCCCCCTCAAATCGAACGCGGCCGGCTTGCTCGCCGGCGAACTCAGGACGCCAAACTGAGGCCGACTTCAGGGAGCGGCATATGCTCGATAAACAAAACCAAGGTCCGCAATGCACCGCCTGCGGTTCTCCCATGAGGCTGACGGCGATTGAGCCGAGCATGTGGGACCAGGATCTGCGAACGTTTGCTTGCCCTCATTGTAAGAGAATTCAGCGGCACATCATCGACAGCAACGTGACTGAGGCCTGGGTAGCGCCAAGGAACCGCGGATAGGGCGCGCGGACGGCCTTTGGGAAGACGATCTTCCGACTTCACGCCCTGGCCGAGAGCGATACGGCGGGTGTCACGGTCCGAAAATGAACCACGGCTGAATCGAGCACGCCGTCGCGCTCTTGTGACGCAGCGTAATGCGGTGGTTTCTTACCGATCCTTCATCGGAACTTCGTTGCAATCGCGCCTCTCGCGCATACGTCTCCTTCCTAGTGCCTACTTTCCGAAGTTCGTGCTCCGCCTCAGCACCCACCTTTCACGAACTTCGGAAAGTCATGGGCACTAGCAAACTTAATATTTCTAGTGCCGCTGTCTATTTGAAGTTCCTGGACGGATTCGCCGCTTGTAGTGCAGGAACTTCAAATAGGCGGCACTAGGCGAGGAAGGACACCATGAAGCAATCCGAAATTTTCCGCGAAAACGCCGAAAACTGCGCGCATCTAGCGGAAGGCGCGACCAGCGAACCCCTCCTCAATCGCTACAAGCGCATGGAAGCCGCCTGGCGTGCTCTGGCCCACGAACAGGATTGGCTCGACGGAGAGGTTTCGCCCTCGCGTATTCCGATCGCGCATAGCGGCAACGGCCATGCGCCGGCAAACCTGGGACCGTCCGATTCCACCGGCTGATGAAAGCACCGCGATGAAGATTCTCGAACATTCCGAGAGCCACGTTGTCAAAATGCAGGATGGATCGGCGTGGCAAATATTCGCCGGCGATATCGACCAAACGCTGGCCTGGTTGCCGACCACCGAATTGCGGTTGTTTGAGATCAACGACGAAATCGCAACGCACGCACTCATCAACACCGACGATGGGACGCGCGTTCGCGTCCGTCAGCTCGGTGACAGATGGCCGGACGCGAAGGCAAAGAAGATTCTCAGGCAGGGTTGAGATTTCGGCCTCTCTTTTGTTCGTCTCCAAATGACGGATGCGCCTGGATGGTCCGTTGGATTTGAGTGCACGCCTCTCCAATAGCTCCCAACGGCGACCTCTTGCCGAAAATAGGCATTCCGGCTTGCTTGAATTTCGCGCCTAACGGACCAACGGCAGCCTCGCTCGGCTTCCGATTGCCGGATCATTTGCTATGGTCGACGCGTGGCGCCGCTCTACCGCGGAGTCCAGGCAGGTTGTCCGAGGTCCGTCCATGCAGCCGATGACGCAGTATGCAAAGAGCGGCGATGTGCACATCGCCTACCAGGCCTTTGGCGATGGTCCGATCAACCTGGTCATGGTTCCCGGCTTCGTGTCGAACGTCGAAAATTACTGGGACCAGCCCGACCTCGCCCGCTTTCTGAATCGCCTGGGCAGCTACGCCCGCGTCGTGACCTTCGACAAGCGCGGCACCGGCATGTCGGACCGTGTCGCCGAGCTTCCCGGCCTCGATCAGCGTATGGACGATCTCCGGGCGGTCATGGATGCCGCCGGCATGGAGCAGGCGGCGCTGGTGGGAATTTCGGAAGGCGCCCCGCTATCGGTCCTGTTTGCCGCAACCTACCCGGATCGTTGCCGGGCCCTCGTGCTCTACGGCAGCTTTTCCCGCTTTTCGTTCTGGTTCCCGACCGAGGAAGCCCTCGCCAATTTCTTCTCGTATGTCGACCAGTCATGGGGCACGGGCGGGAGCGTGCAGAAATTCGCGCCCTCGCGCGTCAATGATGCGTCCTTTCAACGTTGGTGGGGACGAAACGAGCGACTCGGAGCCAGCCCCGCTGCGGTGACCGCCCTCATGCGCATGAACAGCCAGATCGACATCGGCGACATTCTTCCTGCGGTTCGGGTGCCCACGCTCGTCATCCACCGGACGGGAGACAGGGTCGTCAATGTCGAGGGTGGACGCGACATGGCCGCCCATATTCCCGGCGCGCGCTTCATCGAGCTTCCGGGAATCGACCACATTTTCTATGTCGGCGAGAGTGCGGACGAGATCTCCGACGCAATCGAGGAGTTTTTGACCGGATCGCGAACGCCGGTCCCGGTCGATCGGGTCCTCGCGACGGTTCTGTTCACCGACATCGTCGGGTCTACCGAAAAGGCTGCGGCACTCGGTGATCAACGCTGGCGCGATCTGCTGGACAATCATCACGCCACGATCCGACGCAATCTGGCGCGCTTTCGCGGCCGCGAAGTGAAAACGACCGGCGACGGATTTCTCGCAACGTTTGACGGGCCGGCGCGCGGCGTCCGCTGCGCTTACGCGATTGCCCAGGAAATCAAGCCGCTCGGCATCGAAGTCCGGGCCGGCCTTCATACCGGCGAGTGCGAGATGATCGGAGACGACGTCGGCGGTATCGCCGTTCACACCGGTGCGCGCGTTGCAGCGCTTGCGGGTGCCGGGGAAGTTCTGGTGTCCAGCACCGTGAGGGATCTCGTCGCCGGCTCCGGCTTACGTTTCAGCGACCGGGGGACTTACCCTCTCAAGGGTATCCCGGGCGATTGGCGCATTTTCACGGTCGAAGGCTAGTGGAGTGGATTTGACATTCGCTACCCACCTGGCCGCGAGTTCGTCAAGCGAATGTCAAATCCGAAACTCCACTAGAAACCTATATTTGCTAGTGGTCCTTTGATTCTAACATTCGCAAAAAGTGCCTGCTGAGAAGGGATGCGAATGTTAGAATCGGACCACTAGCGAACGAACCAGCCCCAACCAATCGAGACTTCATCTCGATCAATCTGTTTCGGGGCAAAGCGAGGTTCGAGCGTCGGCCGGTCCGATCGCACCAAGCCTTGACACCCTTTTGGACGCCTCATCTGATTTGCCCGTCGTGCCAACGTGTCGCACGCAAGTTCGCTTGTGACGTCGGGCAAATCACGGGCATTTTCCGCGCGTCTTCTGCCCGAGAAGAGGGGCGTTTTGCGATCGTCACTAAACGTTGGGCGGGAGATGCGATGGACGCGACGGTGCGCACGACGAGCGCGCCGGTTGCGGACGGCGAAGTCGTGGCGTCCTGATATCTCGACGCTGGTATCAAGTTGGCGGGACAATCCGCCGGCGATGGTGGCAAGAAAGCCCGATCACCAGGGAGACCACGAAGGAAACCGTTAAAACCATTGCGCGGGGAATGCCGGACGTATTCGGCGAACCTGCGGTGACTTGCTTGCGTGCTTTTTCCTTTGCACGCGAGGCTGCGGGTGCGCTCGACGCGCCCGGCATTCCCTGCGCCCTCTATGAGGGACAAGGTTCGGGGATCGATCACTCGGGCACGAGCGTGTCGCGGGAATGCGGCATTGTGCCTTCCGCTGATCGCACGCATGTGGTGAGATACGGAAAAATCCCGGGAGAAAAGAATGCCTCACCACAAGCGCCCCCTCCCCTCACGTCGGCGATTTCTGCAAACGGCCAGCCTCGCAGCGGGTGCGGTGGCAACCTCTGCGCTCGGAATGGAGCGGGCTTTCGCCGCGTCTTACCCGGAGCGGCCGATCCGGATCATCGTGCCGTTCGCGCCGGCGGGCCCGACCGACATCATGGCACGGATCCTGGCGCAAAATCTCGGCGCCGCGCTTGGCGGCAACGTCATCGTGGAAAATCGTCCCGGCGCGGGCGGCAATATCGGAATCGGATACGTGGCGCATGCGGAGGCCGACGCTTACACGCTGCTCGTGTCCTCCAGCGCCTATGTCGTCAACCCGAGCCTCTATGCGAAAATTCCTTACGACCCGTTCAAGGATTTCGCGCCGATCACCGAACTTGGCACCACGGCGAACCTGATCGCGGTGTCGCCGAAGCTCGGCATCGGTTCGATCGCCGAGTTGTTCGCGCGCGCCAAGGCAAAGCCCGATGAGCTGAATTACGCCAGCCCCGGCGCGGGAACCACGCCGCATCTTTCCGCCGAGCTGCTCAAGATCGTGGGTGGCGTCGAAATCACCCATGTGCCGTTTTCCGGCGCTGCCCCCGCGATCCAGGCGCTGCTCGCCGGCACCACGCAACTGGCGGTCACGGCGTTGCCGGCGGCATTGCCCTTTGTGCTGTCAGGCGAAGTCAAGGCGCTGGCCTTGACCGGCGAGCACCGCTGGCCCGACCTGCCCGATGTGCCGACCATGATCGAGTTGGGCTACAGGGATTTTATCGCCGAAACCGCGCAGTTCTTTTTTGCGCCCGCCAAGACGCCTTCCGACATCGTGGAAAGGCTGGCGGCAAAATCGATCGAAGTGCTCAAAGTGCCTGCGGTCGTCGCGCAACTGCGCGCCAACGGCTATGAGGTCGTCACCCACGGGCCGGAAGGCTTGCGCAAGTACGTCGAAACCGAAGTGCCGAAATGGCGCGATGTCATCGCCAGGGCCGGCATCAAGCCGGTGTAATTTACTGTCATTCCGGGGCGCGAGTGATAACGAGCGAGCTATGGTGCGCAATTGCGCACCTGAGAATCTCGAGATTCCGGGTCTGGTGCTAGCGCACCATCCCGGAATGACGAATAAAAGAAAGGACTTTTCGTGAAGATCGTCGATCTCAGCCGCGAGCTTTATCACCGCACCCCGAACTATCCCGGCCATTCCGCCATCATCCACGGCATGTGGAAGACGCACGAGGAATTGTTTGCGGACGGCGGCAAGGTGCACGGGCTCGCCTCGATGTATTTCGCCATGCCCGATCATGGCGGCACCCATATCGACGCCCCCCTGCATTTCGACAAGCGCGGCGAAGGGATCGATCAGTATCCACTTGAGAAGTGCATTGTGCCCGGCATCTGCGTCGACCTGCGCCATATCGCGCCGCGCGCCGAGATTACGCCTTCCGATCTCGAAGCGGCGGTCGAAAAATCAGGCCACCCGGTGCCGAAGGGCGGCACGGTGCTGCTCTGTACCGGTCATCACGAGCGGACGTTTCCGCGCAAGGAATATGCGACCGAGAACTCCGGCGTGAACGTCAAGGCGACCGAATGGCTGGCACAAAAGGGCGTCGTGCACTTCGGCATCGATTCGATGCGGCCGGGGCCGGAGGGCAAGGAAAATCTGCTGGTGCACAAGGCCTGTTTCGATCTCGGCATCACCCATATCGAGAGCCTGTGCAACCTCGAAACCCTGCTCGGCGCGGGTCCCTTCACCTTCATCGGCCTGCCGATGAAATGGCGCGGCGGCACCGCCTCTCCAATCCGCGCGGTCGCCGTATTCGGGATGTGACGCTGGCGCTTCGAATCCTAGGGCTTCACGGGGTGAGCCGCGGGCAGGGCGATGCCCTTTTCCGCGGCCGCCTTGCGCAACAGATCCGGCCGGTCGGAGATGATCCCGTCCACGCCCATCTCGATCAGGCGCGCCATATCGGCGGGCTGGTTCGCCGTCCACACCACGACCTTGAGACCGAGCGCGTGGGATTCGGAAACCAAGGCAGGGGTGAGGTCACGGATATAAGGCGACCAGATCGAGCCGCCTGCCGCCTTGATCGTGCGCGGGACCGATCTTCCGTGCTCGGCCGGGTTGAAGCCCGCGGTCCATTCCGATGCCTTGTCGGAGAAAACCGTCGGATCTCTTCCGCCCTGCACCGTCAGATACACGGTCGGGATTTCCGGCGCGAGTTTTTGCACCAATTGCAGCGTCCGCCAATCGAACGACTGCACCGTGACGCGGTCTTCGAACTTCTCGGCGCGCAAGAGGTCGAGCAGAAGCGAGACAAAGCGCTCCGGCGGCGGCGATTCGTCCGGATGGTTTGGATCGATCTTGGTTTCGATATTGAGGCGCACGTGGCCATCGCCGGACCGCCGCACCAGGTCGACCAGCTCCTTCAACGTCGGGATTTTCGTTCCGGGCACCGCGTGCTGGTCATGGAATTGCGCGGCATAGATGCTGCCGGGGCGGATTTGCCCGACATCGTATTGCTTCACTTCGTCGAGCGAGAGCTGGATCAACGGGGTGCCGGGCGCGGCGACATAGTTGCCGTCCGCGCCGCGGGTGAGGTCCGGATTCAAGCCTCGTTCGTGCGAGACCACGATTGCGCTATCGCGCGTTATGCCGATATCGAGCTCCAGCGTGTTGACGCCGATCGAGAGCGCGTTGGCGAAAGACACCAGCGTGTTTTCCGGAAACAGCGCACGGCCGCCGCGATGGGCTTCGATGTCGAACGCCGGCATTTTCATGTCTTTCCCGCTGGCCTGTCCGGCGCCCGACGCGTGTCCAGCGATCAGAGCCGCAGCCGCCAGAGCCGCGAAGCAGCCGAGGATCGATCGTCGAGGTGTCATTCGCACGATCTTACCGTGCACCGAACTTCGTTTCACCGAACAGAGCCTTTTGCGAGGCAGGCTGCGAGCGCCAATATTGCGGCGGGGCAAACACCTCGCCGCCGAGTTGGGCTGCGGCGTGCCAGGCCCAGCGGGGATCGTAAAGCATGCCGCGGGCGACCGCGACCATATCGGCCTTGCCGGAAGCAACGATTTCCTCGGCATGATTGGCTTCGGTGATCAGGCCGACGGCCATGGTGGTCACGCCGGCGGCTTCCTTGATCGCTGCCGCGAACGGCAGCTGGTAGCCGGGCGACAACGGGATCTTCTGATGCGGCGACACCCCGCCCGAGGAAACGTCGATCCAGTCGACGCCGCGCTTTTTCAATTCCTTGGCGAAGGCGATGGTCTGCTCGAGATCCCAGCCGCCTTCGACCCAGTCGGTCGCGGAGACCTTGATGCCGACCGGCTTTTTCGAGGGAAATACCGCGCGCACCGCGTCGAACACTTCCAGCGGATAACGCATCCGGTTTTGCAGAGAGCCGCCGTATTTGTCGGAGCGCCGGTTGGAGACCGGCGAGAGAAACTGGTGCAGCAGATAGCCGTGGGCGCAATGCAGTTCGATGGCATCGATGCCCAGCCGGCTGGCGCGCCGCGCCGATTCGACGAAAGCGTCGCGAACGCGCTTGAGCCCCATGGCATCGAGTTCAAGCGGCTTCAGTTCGCCGTCCTTGTGCGCAACCGGCGACGGTCCAACCGTCTGCCATCCCCCCTCAGTGAGCGGAATTTGCTGACCACCATCCCAAGGCTTGTGGCTCGATCCCTTGCGGCCAGCATGCGCAAGCTGGATGGCGATCGCGATCGTCGAGTGCCGGCGCACCGACGCCAGAACCGGCCGCAGCGCCAACTCCGTGGCGTCGTTCCACAGGCCGAGGCATCCCGGCGTGATGCGGCCGACGGCCTCGACATGGGTCGCCTCCATGCAGAACATCGCCGCGCCCGACAGCGCAAGGTTATTGATGTGCGTGAAGTGCCAATCGTTCGCCTTGCCCCCTTCCGCCGAGTACTGGCACATCGGCGCGACCATGATCCGGTTAGGCAACGCAAGGTCGCGCAGACGGATCGGGGAAAACAGGGCACTCATCAATGGGCGTCCAGTACAGGAAGCAGATCGTTATAACGATCTATAGTTCAACCACACGACGGACGTCGAATGTCGAATGCGTAGAACGGGCTTCCGGAAACGCAACGGTCTCCCTTGGGGCTTAATCCCGTTAAGGCTTGATCCCGGCAGCTTTGATCACCTCGAGATTCTCGGCAATCTCGCGCGCCACGTACGCATCCATCTCGGCAGGCTTCATCGGGAACGGTTCGACGCCGAGCTTTGTCAGGCTTTCCCGCATCGAGGGCTCAGCCAGCAGCCTGGTTCCCGCATTGTGAAATCTCTCGACGATGTCGCGTGGCGTTTTTGCGGGCATGAACACGCCGAGCCAGAACAGGCTTTCGGCGTTCTTCAAGCCCACCTCCGCCGGGGTCGGTACGTCCGGCAAGTCGGCCGCGCGCTTTGGCGTCGAGATCACGAGCGCGTGTACGCGGCTCTCCTTGATCAGCGGAAGCGCGGTTGCGAGCGGGCAAAAGTAGAAATCGAGCCGGCCGCCGAGAATATCGGCGATCACTTCGGCGCCTCCGCGATAAGGCACATGGGTGGTTTCGACCCCGGCCGCGAGACGAAACTTCTCCGCGCTGATATGGGTCGCGCTGCCGACGCCGACCGAGCCGAAGGTGATCGAGCCGGGCCGCGCCCTGGCGTCCGCGATGAAGTCCTGCACGGTTTTCCATGGCCGCGATACCGGCACGATCATCACGTTGGCACTGACGCCGATCATCAACGCCGACGACAGGTCGCGCGTGATGTCGAAGGGCAGTTTCGGATAGATTGCGGGCGAGATCGACAGCGCCGAGGACTGGGCGAGGATACTGTAGCCATCGGCATCGGCTTTCGCGACGACCGCCGTGCCGAGCGTGCCGCCGGCGCCGGGGCGGTTTTCGACGACGATGGCCTGGCCGAGCTCCGCCGCAAGCCGGTCGAAAAAGACGCGCGGCACAACGTCAGCGGCACTTCCCGCGCCAAACGGGATCGTCGCCTTGATCAGGTGGGACGGCCAGTTCTCGGCTTGCGCCGCGGCCGCCAGCAGCACACCGCCTACAACGAACGCCCACCGCACCACACGACGCATTCACCGCTCCAGTTACCTTCGCACCAACGTAAAATCGGCAGGAAATATCACTCAACCAGCGTAAATTGCAGCAATAAAGTCCGCTGGATCATCGAGAAATTATCATCGGATACCATGGTTAGCACGGTCTCACCCTGTTCCGTGACGTGGGCATCGATGCCTTCCATGTTGTCGACCTCGTTGCCGAGATCGGCCGCGAAAATCGAGGGACCATCGATCACCGCGCCGGGCGCGACCGAATGGAGCGGGATGCGCCTTATGCGGATGCCTACTCCGGACGTCCAGGAAAATTTTCGCTCCAGGATCAGGAGATCGCCGGAAGGCAGCAGCACGGCATCGCTGACATCGAAGTCTTCGGTGCGGCGGACGCTGAACTGGCCGGGCGTCGGACCACCGACCAGGAACGCAATGAGGTTGCCATTTGCGTCGAGGCCACGCTCGGACATCGCAATCAGTGTCCCCGCCAACGGCTGGCCTTTTGGCACGAACACCAGCGCTTCCAGCCCCTTGTTGTTGGGAAGCTTGCTCGCCGCCGTCGGTAGCGGCACCACCTCGCCCCGCGCGCGGGTAAATCCTTTGCTGAAATCGAAGCGCAGCACCTTGTTGGTTCGCTCGAGCCCGATATAGACGAACGAGCCATCGAGCGCGATCAATTCCGAATCGTACCAGCCATAGGCGGTGATGGGTTTTCCGTCAGGCCCCCGCATCGGCGCCAACTCGACGTCGGCAAGCCCCATCATCGCGCGCCCCTCATACAAGATGCGCCCGGTGAACCAGTGTCCCTTGTCGCTGAACGAAATGAAGCGTTCGCCTTTTGCATCGAGCCGCAATCCGGACAACCCGCCGAAGCGCGGGAAAGGTGAGGTCAGAACCAGTCCGCTGCGATATTCGAGCGCGCCGAACCGAATGCGGTCGTGGTCATGGCGGTCGAACCAGGGAATGGGATTGGCCTTCACCTCGATCGAGACGGGCCGGTCGCTCGAAATATCTTCAGATTGGCCCGGCGAAAGCGGCGGCGGGACGAATTGCGCCTTCGCGATGCCGGAAGCGGCGAGGGCCGCAAAGCCTGCCGCTGTTTTGAGGAAATGGCGGCGCGCGTTGCCGAAGTCCGGCATCGGGTTTCCGGGATTACGAATGCAGCCGGCGCCGCGATCCTGTTGCAGCCGGCACGGGCCCGTGAGTCTCACTGAACAATTCGGCGAGCTTCTCTGTGATGGCGCCGCCAAGCTCTTCGGCATCCACGATGGTGACGGCACGGCGATAGTAGCGGGTGACGTCGTGGCCGATGCCGATCGCGATCAGTTCGACCGGCGAGCGCGTCTCGATTTCCTCGATGATGTGGCGCAGATGCCGCTCGAGGTAGTTGCCGGGATTGACCGACAACGTGGAATCGTCGACCGGCGCACCGTCGGAAATCATCATCAGGATCTTGCGTTGCTCGGAGCGGCCGAGCAGACGCTTGTGCGCCCAGTCGAGCGCCTCGCCGTCGATGTTTTCCTTCAGGAGCCCCTCGCGCATCATCAGGCCGAGATTCTTGCGCGCGCGCCGCCACGGCGCGTCCGCCGACTTGTAGATGATATGCCTGAGGTCGTTGAGACGGCCGGGACTGGCCGGCTTGCCGGCGGCGAGCCACGCCTCGCGCGACTGCCCGCCCTTCCAGGCGCGGGTGGTGAAGCCGAGGATTTCGACCTTCACGCCGCAACGCTCCAGCGTGCGCGCCAGAATGTCCGCGCAGGTCGCAGCCACCGTGATCGGGCGGCCGCGCATCGAGCCGGAATTGTCGAGCAACAGCGTCACCACGGTGTCGCGGAAGGTCGCCTCCTTCTCGTGCATGAAGGAGAGCGGATGATAGGGATCGGTCACGACCCGCGACAGACGGGCCGGATCGAGAATGCCTTCCTCGAGATCGAACTCCCAGGCGCGATTCTGCTGGGCCATCAAGCGGCGCTGCAACCGGTTGGCGAGCCGCGCCACGATGCCTTGCAGATGCGCGAGCTGCTTGTCGAGATAACTGCGCAACCGCTCGAGCTCGTCGTGATCGCAGAGATCTTCGGCTGCAATCACCTCGTCGAACTTCGGTGCAAAGGCGTGGTATTCGGGACCGCGCGGCTCGTTCTGACCGCGCGCATTCGGCCGCGTCGCCTCGCCCGGCGTCTCGTCGTCGCCCAGTTCGCCATCGTCGAACGTATCGGAAGTCGAGGCCTGCGCACTCTCCATGGCGCTGTCCGACATCTCTTCGGTGGTGGCCTGCGCCTGATCGGCGCTCATCTCCTGTGCGGCATCGGATTCCGGAGAGCCGTCGGCGCCGGACTGGTCGTTTTCGCCGTCACGGCTGTCGTCCTGATTCTCGTCTTCGTCGGCCTCCGCGTTGCGATCGTCGCCCAGTTCAAGCGCCGACAACAAATCATGTACGGCGTCGCCGAATCTTGCCTGATCTTCCGCCAGGCGATCGAGCTGATCGAGCCGTGAGCCGATCTTGTCTTCCAGGATCGGACGCCAGAGGTCGACCATCTTGCGCGCGGCCGCCGGCGGCGCCATCCCGGTCAACCGCTCGCGCACCAGCATCGCCAGCGCGTCGGACAACGGCGCATCGGCACGATCGGTGATCTCATCGAATTTGCCGCGATGGAAATGATCGTCGAGCATCGCGGTAAGGTTCTTGGCAACGCCGGCCATCCGCCGCGAACCGAGCGCTTCGACGCGGGCCTGCTCGACGGCCTCGAACACGCCGCGCGCCTGCGGGTTTCCTGGCATCAGCTTGCGGTGCACTTTCGGATCGTGGCAGGCGAGCTTGAGCGCGATCGAATCGGCATGGCCACGAACAACGGCGGCGTCGCGCTTCGTCATCTTGCGCGGCGGCTCCGGCAATCTCGCTTTGCCCGGCGACAGTCCCGGCCGCTCGGCCGCGAACGACACTTCCAGCTCCGGCTTCTTCGCAATCGCGCGCAGGCATGCGGTGACCGAGCGCTTGAACGGCTCGGTCGGCGCTTCCTTCGGTCCGGTGCGGAACTTGCTGTTGGATGTGCTCATAGTGTCTTCGTAAGCCAATGGCGCGTCACGCCGCGGGGATAGCCGTCAATCGAACCGAACGCCCTATAACCACACTTCCGGTAGAAACCGGGCGCCTGAACACTCATCGTATCGACGTAGGAGCGCACCGCACCGAAGCGGCGCGCCTCGTCCTCGATCTTCTTGATCAACCGCGTTCCGCGACCCTTGCCGCGGAATCGCTGGTCGATCCAGAACAGCTGAATGAAGAGCACCGTCATCCAGACTTCGCCGACAACTCCGCCGACGATCTTTTTCTTTTCGCGGAGCGAGACGGCGAAGCGGCGGTATCGCTGCTTCCCCATCTTCTCTTCGTTGTAGCGGATGAGGCCGCCGATCACCGCGCGCTTGGTCTCGCCGATCGTACGCTCGACGGCGATCGCCGGCATGGCTTCAGCTCAGCGCTACGTTGACCGCAGATTCGGCAAGCTCGGCGTTGAAGCAGCGCTGATAGAATTCGGCCACCAGCGGCCGTTCCAGTTCGTCACACTTGTTGAGGAAGGTGACGCGGAAGGCAAAGCCGATATCGGCGAAAATCTCCGAGTTCTCTGCCCAGGTGATCACCGTGCGCGGGCTCATCACCGTCGACAGATCGCCATTGGCGAACGCGTTGCGGGTGAGATCGGCAAGCCGCACCATCTTGTTGACGATGTCGCGGCCTTCCTTGGTGCGATAGTGGTGGGCCTTCGCCAGCACGATCTCCACTTCCTCGTCATGGGCGAGGTAGTTCAGCGTGGTGACGATCGACCAGCGGTCCATCTGGCCCTGGTTGATCTGCTGGGTGCCATGATAGAGGCCCGAGGTGTCGCCGAGACCAACCGTGTTGGCGGTGGAGAACAGGCGGAACGCCGGATGCGGCTTGATCACCTTGTTCTGGTCGAGCAGCGTCAGACGGCCGGAGACTTCCAGCACGCGCTGAATCACGAACATCACGTCGGGGCGGCCGGCGTCGTATTCGTCAAACACCAGCGCGACGTTGTTTTGCAACGCCCAAGGCAGGATGCCGTCCCGAAATTCGGTGACCTGCTTGCCGTCCTTGACGACGATGGCGTCCTTGCCGACCAGATCGATACGGCTGATGTGGCTGTCGAGGTTGACGCGCACGCAGGGCCAGTTGAGCCGCGCGGCGACCTGCTCGATGTGAGTCGATTTGCCGGTACCGTGATAGCCGGTGACCATGACGCGGCGATTCTTGGCAAAGCCGGCGAGGATGGCGAGCGTGGTGGCGCGATCGAAACGATAATCCGAATCGACATCCGGTACGTGCGGGTCGACTTGCGAATAGGCCGGCACTTCAAGGTCGCTATCAATGCCAAATACCTGCCGCACCGACACTTTCATGTCGGGCATGCCTGCGGGCTCAGGGGCTGTGGTCATGGCGGCGGTCGTCATCAATCCTCCGAGGTCTCGGGTGCTCCCGAAACCAGATGTATGGACAAGGCTGCGGATGGGTAGCTGAAATGAAACCTATCAGAGAGCAGCGATGGGAAGAAGCCCATGCCGCGATCAAAGTTCCGTTGAATTATCATCTAGATAGTCGCTGAACGCAGTTTTGGAAGGCTGCCCTGCGAATCCCGTCAAGTCCGAGCTACGGGATCGTGCGACCAATGCAATAGCGGGGCGGAAGCGGCACTTTCCAGCCCTCTGGCGAGTTGTGTTAGGTCGGCGCGCCAGCCATCTACCCCCCAAACATAGGGATTTTCGTGGCCTCACTCATCGACCCATTGATTGCCTTTGTCTCGGCCCACGTCTGGCTCGCTTATTTGACGCTGTTCCTGGCGGCGCTTCTGGAGGCGGTTCCGATTGTCGGTGCCGTGATCCCCGGCTCGACCATCATCTTTGCGCTCAGCGCGCTGGTTCCCGGCGGGGAATTGCAACTGGGCTGGGTCCTGCTCGCGGCGACCCTCGGAGCGCTACTCGGCGACGGCTCGGCCTTCCTGCTCGGTCATCGCGAGCAACGCCAAATCCTCAACGTCTGGCCGCTATCGAATCACCCGAACGTGGTTGCGCAGAGCGAGGCCTTCTTCAACCGCTGGGGCGCGCTCGCGGTATTTTTTGCCCGCTTCGTGCCGCCGATCCGGGCCTTCGTTCCGGTCACCGCCGGCGCGCTCGGGATGTCGCCGCCGCTATTCTATGCCGTCAACATTCCGGCTGTGCTGGTCTGGGCGCCAGCGCACGTGCTGCCGGGGGTGCTGGCGGTTTCAGCGCTGCACCGCTATGGCGGATTTGCCCCACATGCAGGCATCGCCAAGCACTACTGGATCACGACGGTGGTTGTCGGCGCTTTGATCGTCGCGCTGGCGACTTGGGTGATCCGCCGCAGGCGCGGCGGCGGTGTGATCGAGCCGGCGGTTCAATCGGACCGCGCAAAACTCTAGTGGTCTGATTCTAACATTCGCGTCCCTTTTCAGCGGGCATTTTGCGAATGTTAGAATCAATAAGACCACTAGCAAATACAGGCTTCTAGTGGAGTTTTGGATTTGACATTCGCTTGCGAGCTTGCGGCTAGATGGGTAGCGAATGTCAAATCCGCTCCACTAGCTCCGCACGGCCTAAGCGCGAACCACCGTCTTCAGGTAGTTATACGCCTTGATGATCTCGATCAGGCGGTCCTCGGTGGAGCGGTCGCCGCCATTGGCATCGGGGTGATGCTGCTTCACCAGCGCCTTGTACTTGGCCTTGACGTCATCGAGCTTCGCGCCGGCGCCAAGCCCCATCACCTGCAGCGCCTTGCGCTCGGCGTTCATGACCTTGCGCGTTTCCGGCTTGGCCTCTTGCGCGCCCGGACCGCCCGGACCCGGCCGCCACCTGCCGCGGCCGTTGAGCTCGCTGAACATGTGGAAAGGATCGGAAGCGTCGGCGATATCGCCTTCGCCCTTCTTGGCGCCGTTGGCGCCCATCTTCCAGGTCGGACGGTGACCGGTCAGCGCATCCTTCTGGTAGCGCGCGACGTCGTCCGGATTCATGCCCTGGAAGAAATTGTAGGACTGGTTGTACTCGCGGACATGGTCGAGGCAGAAATGCCAATATTCGCGCGAATTTTCGCGACCCTTCGGCGCGCGGTGTGCGCCTTTGTTCTTGCACCCCGCCCACTCGCAGGCCAGCGCTTCGGTGCCCACCTGCGCCTGGCGCTTCGCACTCACCTTGGTCGGCTTGATGCGAATGGAGTCGAAGAATTTGGATGAATCAATCGGCATGCTGTCTTTGACTACGCAACGCTTCAGGCTTCAAGTCTTGACATTGCGAAACCATTCACTCCCGGGACGCCATTGACGAAAATCGATGGCAGACGTATTGCCGCCATCATGAACACCAAAACTACTATCACAAACAAGTTGCGCGAAGCTTTCTCGCCGGAAAGCCTCGACGTGTCGGATGAATCACATCTTCATGAAGGCCATGCCGGCCACAGGCCCGGCGGCGAGACACATTTCAGGGTGTATATTGTGTCTGGGGTCTTCAAGGGAAAGAGCCGGATCGAGCGCCACCGCATGATTAATTCGACGCTGGAGGCGGAACTGAATGGCGGCGTGCACGCGCTGGCGATCAAGGCACAGGCGCCGGGGGAAACAAGCTAGTATTTTTACGGTCAGCGGGCCCTCGCCTCACCGCGGAGCCGGCAGCCGAGCGACCTGCCACAAAACTTGACTAAAAAGCCTTGCCGGCCCGCCTCGGCATTTTTCCGGCGGTTTCAGCCTCGCGCGGTACCGCGACAATTCGAAGCGCCGTGATACGGTTGCGCTCGCGTCGTAACACGCGGAAACGGAAGCCGTGGAAGGTGAAGCTCTGCCCTCGCTCGGGGATCGAGCGCGCCTCATGGATCACGAGGCCCGCAACGGTCGTCGCCTCTTCGTCAGGCAGATGCCAATCCATGGCGCGGTTGAGGTCGCGGATCGGTACCGAGCCGTCGACGACCACCGAACCATCGGGCTGGGCGCGGACACCGGCGACGACCACATCGTGCTCGTCGGAAATATCGCCGACGATCTCCTCCAGAATGTCTTCCAGCGTCACCATGCCTTCGACTTCGCCGTACTCGTCGACCACCAGCGCGAAGTGAGTTCTTGCGGCGGCGGAAGGCCTTGAGCTGTTCGGAAACGGGACGCATCTCCGGCACGAACCAGGGCGGCAGCATGATGGTCGAGACGTCGATCTTGGACGTGTCGCCCTCGGCAGCGCGGATGGCGCGCAACAGATCCTTGGCGTGCAGGACGCCGACGATGTTCTCCGGCTTTTCACGCCATAGCGGGATGCGCGTGAATTCGGTCGCGAGCACCTCACGCACAAGTTCTTCCGCCGGCAGATCGGCGTTGATCATCACCATTTCGGTGCGATGAACCATCACATCGGAAACCTGAAGCTCGCGCAGGTCCAGAAGCCCGCCGAGCATGTCGCGGTCCTGCTTCTCGACCTTGCCCTCGTGATGAAGCAGATCGACCGCGCCGCGCAGCCGTTCGAATGGTGACAGGATCGGCTGATTGTGGTGCGCCGTAATGCCAAACAATCTCAACAACAGCCGCACGACGGCTTCGACGACCGTGACCAGCGGCCCGAGCAGGAACATCGCGACCTTCATCGGCCGCGCCACAGCGAGTGCAACGCGGTCCGGCGCATTGATGGCGATCGTCTTCGGCAACACCTCGGCAAAGATCACGACCAGGACCGTCATGAAGGCGGTGGCGTAGAGCACACCGACTTCGCCGAACCAAACCGTAAAGATGCCGGTCGCGAGTGCCGAGGCGCCGATATTGGCGATGTTGTTGCCGAGTAAGAGCGCGCCGATCAGCCGCTCGCGCATCGCCGAAAGGCTGGAGACGACCTGAGCGTCCTGATTACCCTGCTTCGACAGCCGCAGCATGCTGGCGCGCGAGGCGCCGGTCAGCGCGGTTTCGCTGGCGGCGAAGAACGCCGACACCAGAAGACAAACCAAAACGATGGAAAACGTCATCCAATCCATGCGTGTCTTGTCCAGATCGGGCGCGGCGTCCTAGTGTCCCGTCACGCCAGCTTCGCTTTGAGAAAATCACGAACCAGTGACGGTTCGACGTCAGGCGCAATCACCGCGCGGCCGATCGCCTGAAACAGGATGAAGGTGAGCCGCCCGCGCTTGACCTTCTTGTCTTGCGCCATCAGCGCCATCAGGGCGTCGGCATCGGCCAGACCTTCCTGGGTAAAACCGGCAATGTCCTGCAAGGCGGTCGGCAAGCCCACATCGGTCAGATGGCGCTTGATGCGAATGGCGTCGTCGTCCGCGATCATTCCAAGTTTTGCCGATAGCTGCGCCGCCAGCACCATGCCGACGGAAACGCCTTCGCCATGGAACAGCCGGTCGGAGAAGCCGGTCGCGGCTTCGAGCGCGTGGCCGAAGGTATGGCCGAGATTGAGCAGGGCGCGCTCACCGTTCTCGCGCTCGTCGCGCGCCACGATCGCAGCCTTGGCGCGGCAGGATGTCGCGATCGCATGTTCGCGCGCGGCGCCGCCCGAAAAGATATCGGCGTGATTTTTTTCAAGCCAGGTGAAGAAGGCTTCATCGCCCAGCAAACCGTATTTGGCGACCTCGGCGTAGCCGGCGCGAAACTGGCGCGGCGACAACGTATCGAGCACGGCGGTGTCCGCGACCACCAGCACCGGCTGATGGAACGCGCCGATGAGATTCTTTCCCTGCGGCGAATTGATGCCGGTCTTGCCGCCGACGGAGGAATCGACCTGCGCCAGCAGCGAGGTCGGCACCTGCACGAAATCGACGCCTCGGCGCAGGATCGCGGCCGCAAAACCCGCGAGATCGCCGACCACGCCGCCGCCGAGCGCCACCACGAGATCGTTGCGCTCGATCTTGGCTGCGATCAAAGCCTCACTAACCTTTTCGAGAACGGCGTAGCTCTTGGAGCCTTCGCCTTCCTCGACGATGACGTGAGAGGTTGCGATCCCGGCTTGCGCCAGCGACGCTTCGGTCCTGGCGAGCCAATGGCTTGCGACGGTCCGATCGGTGACGATGGCGGAGCGCGCTCCCGGCCGCAACGCCGCGATGCGCTTGCCGAGCGACGCCAGCACGTCGCGGCCGATAACGATGTCGTAGGCGCGATCGCCAAGCGCAACGTCGACGGTGACGGGGTCGGTATGTTTCAGCGGTGCGGTCATGGCGTGGCACCCAGGCTGTCGCCGCCTTGCGTGGCGCGGCCGGCGCAAAGCTTGTCATACAATGCCTCGAGGCATTCATCGACGATCTTGTCGTGCGGGACGTCGCGCGACCAGACCGTCACGTCGGCCTGGCTGTAGACCGGCTCGCGTTCCCTCACCAGCCGCTCGACGGTGGCCTCGGGATCGGCGGTCTGCAACAACGGGCGGTCGGAGCGACGCTTCACCCGCCGCATGATCACCTCGGTATCGACCTTGAGCCAGATCGAAACCGCCTTTTCGCGGATTCTGTCGCGGGTCTCCTGCCGCAGGACGGCGCCGCCGCCGGTGGCGATTACCGCCGGTCCGTTATCGAGCAGCCGCGCGATCACGCGGACCTCGCCGTCGCGGAAATAGGGTTCGCCATACTTTTCGAAAATATCCGGGATCGGCATGCGATGAGCCTGCTCGATTTCAACATCGGCATCGAGGAACGGCAGGGCGAGCCGGGCCGACAGCCTGCGCCCGATGGTCGATTTGCCGGCCCCCATCATTCCGACCAGCACGATCGATCGCACGCCCAGGGCGGCCGCGATCCCGGCTTCCTGGGTGGTACTGGCAGCGTTGGGCAAGACAATATCGGGCATTTCTTCAATCGAGCGCATGTGAATTTAAAGAGCGACCATACTACCGCCGCTCCTACCGTTGCTAGGGAAACCCTTGCAACGAAATGTCGAACATGGTGGTAGTCAAATCAGGCCTATTCCGATGAATTCAAGGTTAATTCGCCTGGCGACCAGCACATGCCGAGCCTGTTCCGCTTTCTGACCGTGGTCGCGATCATCGCAGGGGTCGTCTACGGGACCATTTTTGCGCTGGCAAACTTCGTCAATCCGAAGCCGCGCGAAATGACGATCCACGTGCCGCCGGACAAGTTCCTCAAGAAATAGGTGCGGCTCGCCGACACCTGATGAGAGGGTTCGTCAAGGATTTGCGAGTTAGGGTTTGCGGATGCGCGCCAAACCTTCTGACACGACGCTCATTGACCTGTTCCTCGACATGCTTGCCGCCGAACAGGGCGCGGGCGCCAACACGCTCGATGCCTACCGGCGCGACCTCACCGATCTTTCCGGCTTCCTCGCCGGTTGCGGACAAAACTTTGTCGGAGCCGAGACGCAATCCTTGCGGGATTATCTCGCCGACCTCGACACCAGAGGATTCAAATCCTCAAGCGTGGCGCGGCGGCTATCGGCCATGCGGCATCTGTTCCGCTTCCTGCTCAACGAGCGGGTGAGAGGCGACGATCCGGCAGCGATTTTGTCGGGGCCCAAACGCGGCCGCGGCCTGCCGAAAGTGCTCTCGATATCCGACGTCGACCGCCTGTTGACGCGGGCCAAGGCCTTGGCCGAGGAAGCCAGTGCTTCGCCCAACGAACGGCTTCGCGCGATGCGGCTTTATTGCCTGCTCGAGGTGCTCTACGCCACGGGCCTTCGCGTGTCCGAACTGGTGGCGCTGCCGTTGTCCGCTTCGCGCAGCGACGCCGGCATGATCGTGGTACGCGGCAAGGGCAATAAAGAGCGGCTGGTACCGCTGAATGAGGCCTCACGTCGCGCGATGGCCGACTATCTTGCGGCGATCGAGGCGCTCAAAACGTCGCGGACGAAAAATGCGGCCGTCTCGAAATGGCTGTTTCCTTCCTTCGGCGAGAGTGGCCATCTGACACGGCAACATTTCGCGCGCGACCTGAAGGAATTGGCGGCCTCCGCCGGCCTTGCGCCGCGGCTCGTCTCACCGCACGTGCTGCGTCACGCCTTTGCCAGTCATCTTTTGCACAACGGCGCCGACCTGCGCGTCGTGCAGACGCTGCTCGGCCACACCGACATCTCGACGACCCAGATCTATACCCATGTGGTCGAGGAGCGTCTGAAAAGTCTGGTGCGCGATCTGCATCCGCTATCCGAGGGATAGCCAATGTGCTTTGCGCTGGAGGCCTGGTCCACACCCGCCCAGGGCGAACTTCTTGACTTCGGCCGCGTCTCCCCTGAAAGAGCTTTTCCGCTCGCCTCCCTCCGCCTGCTTCGCTGAAGGGAATAACCGCTGCCGTTGGAGTGCACGCTAACTATTTGACGGCGCGTGCTTTCTTCGCGCGACCCGGGAGTCACTTCGCTCCAGGGTAGCTTCCTCTCTATATTGTCTTGATGCCGGATCACATGCGCAGCTACCTCGATTTCGAAAAGCCCGTCGCCGAACTCGATTCCAAGATCGATGAATTGCGCGTGCTTGCGGCGTCCGGCAGCGACATCGGCGAGGAGATCTCGCGGATCGAGGAAAAGGCTTCGCAAGCTCTGGCCGATCTCTACGCCAACCTGACCCCATGGCAGAAGACGCTGGTGGCGCGCCATCCGCAGCGGCCGCATTTCACCGATTTCATCGGCGGGCTGATTGCGGAATTCACGCCGCTCGCCGGCGACCGCAAGTTCGCCGAGGACGAGGCGCTGGTCGGCGGCTTTGGCCGCTTCCGGGGCGAGAGCATTTGCGTAATGGGCCAGGAGAAGGGCGCCAGCACCGACTCCCGCATCAAGCACAATTTCGGCATGGCGCGGCCCGAGGGCTATCGCAAGGCGGTGCGGCTGATGGAGATGGCGGAGCGCTTCGGCATTCCCGTGCTGTCGATCGTCGATTCCGCCGGCGCCTATCCCGGCATCGGCGCCGAGGAGCGCGGACAGGCCGAGGCGATTGCGCGCTCCACCGATGCCTGCCTTTCGCTTGGCGTGCCGAATATCGCGATCATTACTGGAGAGGGCATGTCCGGCGGCGCCATCGCCATCACCACGGCCAACCGCGTACTGATGTTCGAGCACGCGATCTATAGCGTGATCTCGCCAGAGGCCGCCTCCTCGATCCTGTGGCGCGACGGCACCAAGGCCCAAGAGGCCGCCAACAACATGAAGATCACCGCCCAGGACATGCTGCGATTCGGCGTGGTCGACCAGATCCTCAAAGAGCCGGTCGGGGGCGCCCATCGCGACGCCGCCGCCATGATCGCCAACACGGGCGAGACCATCGCCCAGGCGCTGGGCGAGTTCAAACAGATGGACGCTGACGCCATCCGCAAGCAACGGCGGCAGAAATTCCTCGATATCGGCCGAAAGCCGTTCTGAAGCAGCGCTATGTCGCGTCCTTCGCGAACCCCGCCGCCTCAATCCAGCCGCAATTGCGCCGCGGGCCGGCGTTTAAACTCTGTTGACCATGCCCAAGGCAGCATGGGTCGCGCGGGCCGCCTCGGCTTGCGACAATGGGGCCTTTAAGGATAATATTTTACTCAATTGCTTCAGGGCGTCGACGCTGGTTTGGGGTGCGAGATTTGCCCGTTGGGTGTGGAGCTTTGCATTGATCCGTCGTTCGTTGGTTCGCGCGCTCATGATATCTGCCGCGCTGTCGGCAGGTGCGCTTCTGGCCGGCTGCAACAGCGACGAGATTGGTTCGCTTGCCACCAACGCCAAGGCCAACCAGCCCGTCCCGCCCAAGCTGCTCGCGGCGATGGTCGAAAAGAACATGGATCTGCAATCGCCGATCCTGGTCCGTCTTTTCAAGCAGGAAGCCGAACTGGAGGTCTGGAAGCAGGACCGCAGCGGCCGCTTCGCGCTGCTGAAGACCTATCCGATCTGCCGCTGGTCCGGCGATCTCGGACCGAAGGTTCGTGAAGGCGACCGTCAGGCGCCGGAGGGTTTTTATGCGATCACGCCGGGGCAGATGAACCCGACGTCGGCCTATTACCTCTCCTTCAACACCGGCTATCCGAACGCCTTTGACCGCTCGCTCGGCCGTACCGGCTCGGAGTTGATGGTCCATGGTGACTGCTCGTCGCGCGGCTGCTACGCGATGACCGACGAACAGATCGCGGAAATCTATTCACTCGGCCGCGAGTCCTTCTTCGGCGGCCAGAAATCGTTCCAGTTCCAAGCCTACCCGTTCCACATGACGGCGCTCAACATGGCGCGCCACCGCAATAGCCCGCACATGGCCTTCTGGAAAATGATCAAGGAAGGCAACGATCATTTCGAAGTGACGCGACAGGAGCCGAAGGTCGACTTCTGCGAGAAGAAATACGTCTTCGACGCCGTGAAGCCGGCGGACGCCAAGCGCGATCCGGTGTTCGAAGCCTCGTCCAAATGCCCGGCCTATGTGATTCCGGACGAAGTCGCCGAAGCCGTGCGCGAAAAGCAGCAAGCCGACGACGCCGAATTCGCCAAACTGGTTTCGAAGGGAACGCCGGTGGCCCAGCTGAACACCGGCGTCGACGGCGGCATGCACCGGGTGTTCGCGGCCAGAGTCCCCAACGGCAATACCGGCCTTTCGGAAGCAGGTCCGGGTCCGTCGCTGTTCGCCGCAACCGAGAAGGCGCCCGGCACCATTCCGGACACGGTGAATCCGCCGCGCGGGCCGGTGACGTCGCCGAGCGGGCCGCTGACGGCCTCGCTCTCGACGGCATCGTCATCGCCGGCGCGCACTGCTTCTGCGGCCCCGGCACAGAGCGCCGAATCGGCCGAATCGGAAGGCTTCTTCTCGAGCCTTGCCCGCAAGGTTGGCCTTAGCAACGCGTCGGCCGAGACCACCGCGACCGCCACGCAGCCGCCAACCCCGGCAAAGCCGAAGGTCGCCGACGCCAAGCCACGCACTGACGCATCGAAGTCCGCCAAGACGGAGACCAAACAGGCGTCTGGCAAGCCTGCGCTCAAGCCGGCCGAGACCGCTGCTGCCGCCCCTGCTCCAGCTGCCGCGCCCGCGGCGCAACAACCCGCCAACAGTCTCGTGGCCGGCGCCCAGCCGATCGTGCCGACGAACTCGTTTGACAGCCGTTTCTCCGCGACCAAGTAAGCTCGCCTGAAGGGTTTCGATAAAAAGTGCGATCGCCCCGATCGCACTGGAGGGTTGTCTTTCACGCATGATCTTTTCCGAAAACCGGTTCCCACTTTTCCGGATCATGCGTTAGTCTTTCCCGAACGAATAAGAACGCCGGACCGTCCTCGCCGATGGCCGTCAAAACGGGAGAAGGCCCATGGCCAAATCGGAAGCATCCGGTCTGCACCGCCGCCGATTTCTAAAAGGAGTGGTCGCAGCCGGCGGAGCCACGATGGCCGCGCCGAACGCGTCCCGCGCCCAGGCCTCACCACCTGCCAAAGGAAATGCGCCGACACCGACCGCCGCCGCGCAAGCCAAGGAGCGCGATCGGCCGCCGGAGGTAGAGCAACTGACGACGGAGAAGACCGGCTCCGACTTCATGGTCGATGTCTGCAAGACGTTGAACATCGATTACATGGCGTCCTGCCCCGGCTCGACCTTCCGGGCCTTGCAGGAGAGCTTCGTCAATTACGGGGCCAACAAGAAGCCGGAATGGCTGACCTGCCTGCACGAAGAGGTGTCGGTCGGGATGGCGCACGGCTACGCCAAGGTTGCCGGCAAGCCGATGGCCGCGATCATGCATGGCACCGTCGGGACGCAGCACGCCTCGATGGCGATCTACAACGCCTACTGCGACCGCGTTCCGATGCTGCTCTTTACCGGCAACGCCGGCGCTGTCGAAGAACGGCGCCCCGGCGTCGAGTGGTTTCACACCGTGCAGGACGGCGCCGCGACCGTGCGCGACTTCGTCAAGTGGGACGACTATCCGATGTCGTTGCAGCATTTCGCCGAGTTGACCGTTCGCGGCTATGCGCTTTCCTGCGCGCAGCCGCCCGGGCCGGTGTTCATCGTCGCCGATGGCAAGCTTCAGGAAGATCCGCTGGAGGAGCGCGAGGCGCGCAAGCTCAAGATTCCGCGTCTCACCATGCCCACGCAAACCGCCGGCGATCCGAATGCGTTGCGTGAGGCCGCCAAAATGCTGGTGGCGGCCGAAGCCCCCGTGATCATCGCCGACCGCTATGCACGCTCGCAAGGCGCGATGGAGGATCTGGTGCGGCTGGCCGAGCTGTTGCAGGCGCCGGTGATTGATAACCGCGCGCGCATGAACATGCCGAACACCCATTACCTCTGCCAGTCGGAGCGCGCAGGCACCTTGATCGCGCAGGCCGACTGCATCCTGTCGCTCGAGCCGGTCGATCTGTTCGGCCAGATCAACACCATGCGAGATCAGCTCTGGCGCACCGACTCGCCGAAGATCAAGCCGGGGGTAAAGGTCATCAGCATCTCGACGCACGACCTGCTGGTGCGCGCGAACTATCAGGATTTCCAGCGTTACGCCGCGGCCGACCTCAACATCACAGCGGACGCGCAAACAACCGTGCCCTTCCTGATCGAGGCGGTGCAGCGCGAGACTTCCTCCAGCGGCAAGAACGCCAACGAGATGCGCGGCGAGAAGCTGCGGCAGGCCTATCACGGCGCGATCGAGCGAGCGCGCACCGAAGCGACATTTGCCTGGGACGCAAAGCCGATCTCTACCGCGCGACTCTACATGGAGCTGTGGGCGCAAGTGCAAAAGGAGGATTGGGCACTGGTCGCTGACGGCGACTTCTCGTCCAAGTGGCCGCACCGGCTGTGGCCGCTGGAAAAGCATTATCGCTTCATCGGCGGATCCGGCGCCTACGGCGTCGGCTATCAACCGGTCGCGGCGCTGGGTGCGGCGCTCGCCCATCGCGACGCCGGCGGCGGCCGCGTCGTGATCAATGTTTGCGGCGACGGTGAGTTCAACATGGCGCCACATACGCTGTGGACCGCTGCCCATCACGGCATTCCCTACCTGACGATCATCCAGAACAACCGTGCCTATCATCAGGAGATCATGCACGTGCAGCGGATGGCGAACCGGCACAATCGCGACATACGCACGGCGTCGATCGGTACGACCATCGACAATCCCAACATCGACTACGCCAAGATCGCGCTTGGCTATGGCGCGCTCGGCATCGGGCCGATCGAGGACCCGAACGATCTCGCTGACGCCTTCCGCAAAGGCATCGCCGCCGTGAAGGCCGGTCAGCCCGTGCTGATCGACGTCATCACCCAGCCGAGGTGAACGCCATGAAGCAGTCCAGCCTCACGCTCGTGGCCTTGATGCTGACGATCGGATCGGCATCGGCTCAACCGGCATCGCAGCCTTCGGCTAACGCCGAACACGGCAAGACGCTCTATCGCGAGACCGGGTGCTATCAATGTCACGGCCTGGCCGGGCAAGGCGCGCCGATGACGGGCCCGCGGGTGTCGCGCACGGAATTTGCGTTCGACGGATTCGTCAATCAGCTCCGCCATCCCGCCAACCAGATGCCGCCTTACGAGGCGGCCGTGCTTTCCGATCAGGACGCCGCCGACATCTACGCTTACTTGCGGCAGATGCCGGCCCCGCCCGACCCGAACAGCATCCCGCTGCTCAAGGTAGGGCGCTAATCAAGCAATATCTTCGCGGGAAGATTTGACGGCCGTGAGAGCCTCAGCTCTCACGCGTATTTGCCGTGGCAGTGCTTGTACTTCTTGCCCGAGCCGCAGGGGCAATCCTCGTTGCGACCGACCTTGCCCCAGGTCGCCGGATTCTTCGGATCGCGATCGGCCGCCGCCGTCGGCACCAGCGAGGCGTTGGCAAAGGCCATTTCATCTTCGCCGGTATTCGGGTTGAGCTTGTGCGCTTCCATCGCCGGCAGCTCCGGCTGCTGATTTTCGGGCGGCACGATTTCGACGCGCATCAACTGCGCGGTCACAGCCTCGCGCAGATGGGCAATCATGGCTTCGAACAGGCTGAACGCTTCCGACTTGTATTCCTGCAAGGGATCGCGCTGGCCGTAACCGCGCAGGCCGATCACCTGGCGCAGATGATCGAGCATCACCAGATGCTCGCGCCAGAGGTGGTCGAGCGTCTGCAACAGGATAGTCTTCTCGACGTAACGCATGACCTCCGGGCCCCATTGGGCCACCTTGGCCGCCATGTGCTGGTCGACATGGTTCTCGATCCGGGTCAGGAGCTCTTCGTCGGCGATGCCTTCTTCCTTGGCCCATTCATCGACCGGCAGGTCGACGTCGAGCACGCGCTTGAGCTCTTCCTTGAGGCCGGCGACGTCCCACTGTTCGGCATAGACATGTTCCGGCACATGCTTGGTCACGACGTCCTCGACGAAGGCGTGGCGCATGTCGGTGACGGTCTCGGCGACGCTTTCGTCCTTCATCAGATCGACACGCTGATCGAAGATCACCTTGCGCTGATCGTTCTGGACGTTGTCGAACTTCAACAGGTTCTTGCGGATGTCGAAGTTGCGCGCTTCGACCTTCTGCTGCGCCTTTTCCAGCGCCTTGTTGATCCAGGGGTGGATGATCGCTTCGCCTTCCTTCAGGCCAAGCCGCGTCAGCATGCTGTCGAGCCGGTCGGACCCGAAAATCCGCATCAGATCGTCTTCCAACGACAGGAAGAATTTTGAGCGGCCGGGATCGCCCTGACGACCCGAACGGCCGCGAAGCTGGTTGTCGATGCGGCGGGATTCATGGCGTTCGGAGCCGATGATGTAGAGCCCGCCCGGCTTGGTCACGGTCTTCGCCGGCTTCGAGCCCTTGGCCGGTTCGATCTCGACGGTCTCCTCGGCCTTCAGCACGATGTCGCGGAAGCGTTCGACGTCGGCCTTGATCTGTTCGATCTTCGCATTGCGCTCGGCTTCGTCGGTAATGCCTACGGTCTCGTGCTGGATACGCATGTCCAGCGAGCCGCCGAGCTTGATGTCGGTACCGCGGCCGGCCATGTTGGTTGCGATCGTGATCGCGCCGGGAACGCCGGCTTCCGCCACGATATAGGCTTCCTGCTCATGGAAGCGCGCGTTCAAAACCGCAAACAGCTTCGCCGGTTTGCCGGCGCGTGCCGCGGCGTAAAGCTTGTCCATCGCCTTGTCGTTGCCGAAGTCGATCTGCTTGTAGCCGTGCTTCTTGAGGTATTCGGCAAGCACTTCGGACTTTTCGATCGAGGCGGTGCCGACCAAGACCGGCTGCAATCGCGCATTCGCGCGCTCGATCTCGGAGAGGATCGCGGCGTATTTCTCGTTCTGGGTGCGGTAGACCTCGTCGTCTTCGTCGAGACGCGCGACCAGCACGTTGGTCGGGATTTCGACCACATCGAGCTTGTAGATGTCGAACAGTTCGTCGGCTTCGGTGGCCGCGGTGCCGGTCATGCCGGACAGCTTTTCGTACATCCGGAAATAGTTCTGGAAGGTGATCGAAGCCAGCGTCTGGTTTTCCGGCTGAACCGTCTGGTGCTCCTTCGCCTCCAGCGCCTGGTGCAGGCCTTCGGAATAGCGCCGGCCGGGCATCATGCGCCCGGTGAACTCGTCGATGATGACGACCTCGTCGTCGCGAACGATGTAATCCTTGTCGCGGGTAAACAGCGTATGCGCGCGCAGCGCCTGGTTGACGTGGTGAACGACCGAGACGTTCTCGACGTCGTAAAGCGACTCACCCTTCAGCTGCCCGGCGTCTCGCAACAGCGTTTCCAGCTTCTCCATGCCGCCTTCGGTGAGCGTCACCGTGCGCTGCTTCTCGTCGACGTCGTAATCGCTCTTGTCGAGCTTGGGGAAGAAGGTGTCGATGGTGTTGTAGAAATCCGAACGGTCGTCGAGCGGGCCGGAGATGATCAGCGGCGTGCGCGCTTCGTCGATCAGGATCGAGTTCGACTTCGTCGACGATGCCGTAGAAGTGTCCGCGCTGGACCATGTCCTCGAGCCGGTACTTCATGTTGTCGCGCAGATAGTCGAAGCCGTATTCGTTGTTGGTGCCGTAGGTGATGTCGCAGGCGTAGGCTTCCTTGCGCTCGCTATCATCGAGACCGTGCACGATGACGCCCGTGGTCAGGCCGAGGAAGCTGTAGATCTCTCCCATCCAGGAGGAGTCGCGGCGGGCGAGATAGTCGTTGACGGTCACGACATGGACGCCCTTGCCGGCGAGCGCATTGAGATAGACCGCGAGCGTCGCCACCAGCGTCTTGCCTTCGCCGGTTTTCATTTCGGCGATGTCGCCTTCGTGCAGCACCATGCCGCCGATCAACTGCACGTCGAAATGCCGCTGGCCCAGCGTGCGCTTGGCCGCCTCCCGCACCGTGGCAAAGGCCGGGACCAGGATGTCGTCGAGCGTCTTGCCGTCGGCGAGTTCTTTGCGGAATTCCGCGGTGCGCGCTTTCAGCGCTTCGTCGGAGAGCGCCGCCAGTTCCGGCTCGAGCGCGTTGATGGCATCGACGCGGCCCTGGTATCCCTTGACCCGGCGATCATTTGCGGAACCGAAAAACTTGCGGGCGAGCGCGCCGATCATGCCAACTTCCTGTTTTAGCTTCGGCAAGGCTGCCGTGAGGTGGTCCGCCGGATGGGGCTGCCTATCAACTCATCGTGACGCGCGAAGGTCCGGCCCTGACCGGGGTCGTCCGTCAAATAAGTGGGAGTTCAGCAATCCGGGGTTCAACGGCCAAAACGCTATAAATTGGCGCTACCGCCATTGACTCAGGTTTCGCAGAGATATGGCTGGCCCAAAGGCTTGTCAACGCCACCAGAGGCCGGCGATCCGGGACCGTACCGAAGTCGATACCCCCTCTTCAGCCCGGGGGTCGTCAGACCGTCACCTGGCGCTCACTTGGCGCTCGGAACAGGCGTTTACCATCAGGACTGTCAGGGCGCTTTCGGCGACGATCGCGAGCTGACCACGGTGCCTGGATCAGGCCTCGCCTTTCGGCAATTTCATCATTTTGACAGACTTTTCGCGTTGCCAAGGCCGCGCGATTGGGCGAGTGTCGCGCGGCTTTAGGGCATGATCCGGAAAAGTGGAAACCGGTTTTCCGCAGAGATCATGACCACAGAAGAAAATGGCCCCGCCGCAACAGCCATACGGCTTTCGACATAAGGATTTTCCATGACTACTTCGTCATCAGACGCGAAACGTGGTGCGCACGTCCGCTTTGCCGCCGCAGCGAGCGTACTTGCGATTGCCCTGTTCGCGAGCCTGCCGCTCCGCGCTGAAGATGCCAACCCGGTACTGGCCAAGGTGAACGGCGCTGAAATCCGCCAGAGCGACGTCGCCCTCGCCGAGGAAGAACTCGGGCCGAGCCTCGCGCAGATGGATCCAGCGACCAAGAAGGAAAACGTGCTGGCGTTCCTGATCGATATGAAGATCGTCGCCAAGGCTGCCGAAGACAAGAAGATCGAAGACCGTCCGGACTTCAAGGCCCGTCTCGCTTTCGCCCGCAGCCGCCTGCTGATGGACAATCTGCTGGCAGCGGAAGGCAAGGCGGCGACCACCGACGAAGCCATGAAGAAGGTTTACAGCGAAGCCGCCAAGCAGATCGAAGGCGAGCAGGAAGTGCACGCGCGGCACATCCTGGTCGAGACCGAAGACGAAGCCAAAGCGATCGCGGCCGATTTGAAGAAGGGCGCCGATTTCGCCGAGCTCGCCAAGAAGAAATCGAAGGATCCGGGCGCTGCCGATGGCGGCGATCTCGGCTTCTTCACCAAGGACCAGATGGTGCCGGAATTCTCGACCGTCGCTTTCGCGCTCGAGCCCGGCAAGATCTCCGATCCGGTGAAGTCGCAATTCGGCTGGCACATCATCAAGGTCGAAGAGAAGCGCAGCCGCAAGGCGCCCGACTTCGAACAGGTCAAGGCGCAGATCGAGACCTACGTGACGCGCAAGGCGCAGGCCGAATACGTCGCCAAACTGCGCGAAAGCGCGAAGGTCGAGCGGATGGACCAGGCCTCCAACGCGCCAGCTTCGGCTCCCGACGCCGCCAAGCCGGCTGACTCGAAGATGGCGCCCGCCAAGAAGTGACGAAGTCATTCCGGGGCGATGCGCAAGCATCGAACCCGGAATCTCGAGGTTCCGGGTCTGGTGCTTTCGCACCATCCCGGAACGACGGTGAAAGCCAAATAGTGGCCGCCTGTGGTTATGGGTCCCCGCTTTCGCGGGGACGACGAGAGAGCGCATGCCCTCTCCCTTCCTCACAACGAAGGTGATACAGAGCGCTTCCCTATTTTCCTTCCGCCGGAAGCTTGCATGTCCTCTTCCATTTCCCCCCTCGCCCCCACCGACGTTCCCGACATGCCCGTCATTCCGGGCGTCAAGCTCGCGACCGCAGCCGCGGGCATCCGCTACAAGGGCCGCACCGACGTGCTGCTTGCGATTTTGGACGAGGGAACGACGGTCGCCGGGGTCTTCACCCGCTCGAAATGTCCCTCGGCTCCAGTCGAGTGGTGCCGTGCCAGGCTGGCCGCCGGCAAATCCTCGAAGGCAGGATCGGCCCGCGCGCTCGTGGTCAACTCCGGTAACGCCAATGCCTTCACCGGCAAGACCGGCCGTCAGGCGACGGCGCTGACCGCCTCGATTGCTGCGAAAGCGGTCGGCTGCCAGCCCGGAGAGGTGTTTCTCGCGTCCACCGGCGTGATCGGCGAACCGCTCGACGCCACCAAGTTCGATGGCGTGCTGGGCAGCCTCGCGGCTCAGACCGCACCGGAAGGCTGGATGGATGCGGCACGTGCCATCATGACCACCGATACGTTCCCGAAGGTTGCGACCGCGACCGTCAAGCTCGGCAAGGCCAAGGTAACGATCAACGGCATGGCCAAGGGCGCGGGCATGATCGCGCCAGACATGGCGACCATGCTGTCCTTTATCTTCACCGACGCGCCGATTTCTGCCGGCGCCTTGCAGTCGCTGCTGAAGGCCGGCGTCGAAGACAGCTTCAACGCCGTCACCATCGATGGCGACACCTCGACGTCGGATACGCTGCTCGCCTTTGCGACCGGCGCGGCGGCCGCGCACGGCGCGCCGAAAATCAGCCGCGCCGGCGATCCGCGCCTGAAGGCTTTTGCAAAAGCGTTTCACGCCGTGCTGGCCAATCTCGCCGAGCAGGTGGCGCGCGACGGCGAAGGCGCCCGCAAGCTGGTCGAGATATCAGTCGAGGGCGCGACGTCGAAAGCTTCGGCGCGTAAAATCGCGATGTCGATCGCCAACTCGCCGCTGGTGAAGACAGCGATCGCGGGCGAAGACGCCAATTGGGGTCGCGTGGTGATGGCGGTCGGCAAGGCCGGCGAGC
This sequence comes from uncultured Alphaproteobacteria bacterium, assembly GCA_963788885.1. GTDB lineage: Bacteria > Pseudomonadota > Alphaproteobacteria > Rhizobiales > Xanthobacteraceae > Bradyrhizobium. Next base: position 528,667 of record CAWBIR010000010.1, read on the forward strand.
CGGCCGATCGCGACAAGCTTTCGATCTCGTTCAACGGCATCCGCGTCGCGCACCGAGGCGCGCGCGACCCCTCCTACGATGAGGCGGAAGTCTCGAACGCGATGAAGCAGCCGAAGATCGGGATCAAGGTTGCGCTTGGCCTCGGCAAGGGCCGCGACCGCGTGCTGACCTGCGATCTCACCAAGGAATATGTCGCCATCAACGGCGACTACCGGTCGTGAAAGCGACGGCCGGCTAACGTGCCCGGGATCGAGGACGACGCTATTCGTCTTGAGAGCTAAGGAGCGGCCGTCCCGTCAGCGCTCCGATCTGCACATCAAAATGACAGACAGGTCGTCATTGTTCTGCGCGCGCACCGATGATGCGCGGCGAGATTTGCGACACCACCTCCATCCAACAATCGCGCGTTGGGCCTGCTCGTCGATCCCGTGTCGCCGCGTTCGCGGCAACATGCAGGGCCGACTTTTTCAGCATGATTCATGATTAACGATTTTTCCAACAAGCGCCTCGGCTTTTGGGAACCTCGCGTAAGCAAAGTTTAAAGAAGTCCTAGCAAAGTCGTGCGGCTTATCGCGAACCAAGCGCCAAAGGATCTTATTCCCGATGCCGGAGCTTCGAGCTGACAATCGCCTGACGAGGCTCATCTCGCGCTTCCTGAGCAACCGAGAGGCCAACGTCGTCATCATCTTTGCGATCACGATCGTTCCCATCATCTTTCTGCTGGGCATGACGCTCGATTACAGCCAGGCGCTGCGCAAGAAGGAGCAGTTGGACGCGGCTGCCGACGCCGCCGCCATCGCGGCCGTCAGACCGGCGATGCTGATGCAAACCGATGCTGTCGCCGCGGCGACTGCTCAGGCCATTTTTATGTCGACCGCAAACAGTCTTCCCGGCCTGTCCCAGGTACCGACGCCGACGATCACCGTCACTGATGTGGGACTTGGGCGCACCGTCGCGGTCTCGTATAATGCCGCCTCTATCAATAATTTTCCCAAAGTGCTCCTGAACAATGCGTCGTGGGCGATCAGCGGCTCGGCGACAGCCCAGGCGGCGGCCGCGCCTAATATGAATTGGTATCTGCTGATGGATGACTCGCCGTCCATGGGGATCGGCGCAACCCTGACCGACATCAACAATCTCATCACGGCCACCGCCCCTTCGAAACAGCCAGCAGCATCCTCGCAGAATTGCGGCTTCGCCTGTCATGAAACCAATATCGCTCACGACGGCGGGACCAAGGATAACCTCACGATCGCACGCAACAACAATATCACCCTGCGGATCGATCTCGTGGCGAATGCGCTCAACCAGTTGCTCGTCAGCTGGGCGAACTGCCCGCAGGCAGGTGTGTCGGGCGGCGTCATGCAGTGCATGTCGGCCCTGAACAACACCACATACAAAGCGGCCCTCTATTCGTTCGACGTCGGCCTGAACACACTGGCGACGCTGACCACCCCGACGAGCGCTGGAACCAAGATTAGCAGTATTTCGCTGATGCCGGTGCTCTACCAGAACTGCGTCACTTCGACATCCTGCAACACTGACTACGGTACAGATATCGCCGGCGCACTTTCAACTCTCAACAGCAGCATGCCTGCCCCCGGCCTTGGCAGCAATTCGACGGGAGACACGCCGCAGGAGGTGATTTTCCTCGTCACCGACGGCGTCGAGGACAAGATTGTCTCGGGCGCCTCGGCTTGTCCCAACGCGAGCCTCGCCTCCAACAAGCGCTGCCAGCAGCCGCTCGACACGACGGCGTGCACGGCCATCAAGGCCCGGGGCATCAAGATCGCGGTCCTCTACACGGAGTATCTGCAACTCATCAATATGGGCCCTAGTCAAAACATTACCGACAGCTGGTACATGAGTTGGGTAAACCCGTACGACATCCCTACTTCCTCAACCGGCACGATCGCACAAAATCTGAAAACGTGCGCCTCGCCGGGCTTCTACGCCAGCGTGACAACCGGCGGCGACATTACGGGGGCGCTGACGGCCTTGTTCATCAAGGTCGCGTCAAGCACCGCCAGCCTTACGCAGTGAGAAAAACGCCATGGCCCTGGTGAAAATCGCATCGGAGAAAAGGCAACGCAATCGTTGCGCGGCCTTTATCAAGGACAGCAAGGGCGCCACGGCGGTCGAGTTCGCGCTTGTCGCCGCGCCGTTTCTCGCCATCACGGTCGCCCTTATCCAGACGTTTCTCGTTTTCTTCGCACAGGGGATGCTCGAAACGGTTGTGCGGAACACGGGCCGGCTCATCATGACCGGACAAGTGCAGTCGCAGCAGATGACTGCGAACGCGTTCAAGACGAATGTCTGCAATCAAGGAGCCATCCTTTTCACCTGCGCTAACTTGTTGGTCGATGTGCAGGTCGCCAGCCAGTGGTCCGCGGCCAATACCGGCATGCCGGTGTTGACCTTCAACGGCAGTGGGGGTGTCACCAATGTCTGGCAATTCAATCCGGGGACCGCGGGCGATATTGTTGTTGTCCGCGTGATGTATCTCTGGCCGGTTTTCTTCGGACCGATCGCTTTCAACATGGCCAATCAACCCAACGGCACCCGGATGATCATGGCGTCCGCCGCTTTCCAGAACGAGCCGGCCGCTCCCTAGAGGTATCAGCCTATGACCAGCCTGTTATTTCGTGTGCGAAAATTATGGAACGACTCCAATGCCGTGGCAGCGACGGAGTTCGCCATGGTAGCGCCGTTCATGTTGCTGCTTTACGTCGGCGGCGTCGAACTCGGGGACGGAGTGGCGATCAACGTCAAGGTCAGCGCGACTGCACACTCCATCGCAGACATGGTTTCGCAGAACACGTCACTCAGCACGTCCCAGATGCAGAACATTCTGACCGGTGCCTCGGCCATCATTGCGCCCTATCCCGTCAACAACGGCCAGGGCGGCTCGATCATGTCGGTCACGGTTTCCGAAGTCTCCAGCGACGCCAATGGCACGCTGACCCTTCGATGGAGCCAGTCGTTCAACGGGACAAGCTTCGGACCGGGAAGAACCAGTTTGGCAGCAAACGGATCCTACGGACCCATAACCTTGCCCACATCGCTCAACGGAACGCCGGGCAACCCGAATAACCCAAACAATCAGAACGACAATGTTTCCTTCATTCTGGGTGAAGCCTCTTATGCCTATACCCCCAACCTCGGTTACACGATCAGCGGTACCGTAAATCTTGGGGACAGCTATTGGATTTTCCCGCGCTGCTCGACCAATAGCACGGCCAACTCGAGCGTTCCTCCGTACTATGACGTCAAATACACCACGTCGTCGACGACGTGCACTTGCATACAACACTTGCAGCAAAAGAGCTGCTAGCTCCGCGCGTAGCAGCGATACAATGCGCCCACCCGGCGGACATGATTGACCCGCTTCGGGCGGAGCAGACATGGCTGCCATCAAACTGACCCTCGTCGTCGCCTGCGCGCTCGTCGATCCCGACAAGCGCGTCCTGATCGCGCAGCGGCCGCAAGGCAAGGCGATGGCGGGCCTCTGGGAATTTCCGGGCGGCAAGGTCGAGCCCGGCGAACGGCCGGAAGCTACCCTCATTCGCGAACTCCACGAGGAAATCGGCATCACCGTGAAAGAGGCCTGTCTCGCGCCGCTGACCTTTGCGAGCCACGCCTATGATGACTTCCACCTGTTGATGCCGCTCTACATTTGCCGGCGCTGGGAGGGCCAGGTGACCGCGCGCGAAGGTCAGAACCTCGCCTGGGTTCGCCTCAACAAGCTACGCGACTACGAGATGCCGCCCGGCGATATTCCGCTGATCCCGCATCTGATCGATCTGTTGATGTGAAGAAACTCCTCATCCAGAGGAGCGCGCTCGCGCGCGTCTCGAAGGATGGCTGCGAGTCGGGCCTCATGGTTCGAGACGCGCTTTCAGCGCTCCTCACCATGAGGGTTAGAGCTTCGCTTCACCGCCTCGGCGAGGCTCACTTTCGCCGATCCCGGCTTGAGCGGTTTTGGCTGGCTTTCATGCGGGGCCCAACCCGACAGCCAGATGATGTCGAAGGTGGCGCGGATGCGGCCGTCGGGATCGGCAAAGCGTTCGCTGTAGATCTCCGCCATCCGCAGCATCGTGGCGCGGCGGGTCGGCATTCGCCGCCTTTCTACCAGGATATTGGTCGCGGCCATGCGCCGCAAATCGTGCATCAGGCCGAACGCGTTGTCGTAGCGAACGACGATGCGATCGACATCGGTGACCGGAAGCGCCAGGCTCGCGCGCTGCAATAGCGCGCCGACGTCGCGCAGATCGGCAAACGGCGCCACGCGCGGCGATATCCCGCTTTCCAATTCGGATTCCGCCGCGGCAAACGACTGACGCAACTCGGTGAGCGTGTCGCCGCCGATCATCGCTGCCATCAGCAGCCCGTCGGGCCGCAACGCGCGGCGGATTTGCGCAAGCACACCGGGCAGATCGTTGACGAATTGAAAGGCAAGCGCGGAAACCACGAGGTCGAGCGATTGCGCTTCAAGCGCAAGCGGCTCGGATTCCTGCGCGGGCAGATCAATCCGCGCATATCGATCGAAACGTCCGGCGAGCGCGCTCGCGACTTGATCGGCCGCGGTTCCGACTTCGGCAACGTCTTTGAAATCCCGCAGGACGGCGTTGAGCCGTTCGGCCATGTCCTCCGTGACGCGTTCGAGCAGAAAGGTCGCGGGCCCCAGCCTTTGCGCGCGGCGCAGGCGGCCGCGCAGCAAAGCACGGTCAAACAGGCTGGGTGCGGCGGCCGGCTCGGTAACCATGCCGGTTGGTACGCGCACGATTCTGGGCTGACAACAAGCCTTTTCCTAGTCTAAATAGACTCTGAATAGATACTTTTCAGTAACCTAGTTAAGGGCTAGCGTTTTTCATGGCCACAGAAAAAGCCGAAACCGACCGAGTTCCAGTCACCTTGGCCCTTTCGACCATCACCTATCTCGAAAAGCTGGTCAGGCAGGGAACCCACGGGACGAGCGTGCCGGGCGTAGCGAGGACCCTGATCGAGGAGGGTATTCGTCTCGCCATCAAGGACGGGCTGCTTTCGATCCGCGACAACGGCAAAGCCCCGTAGAGCGGTACTCGGGACGGATCGGCATCTGTGAGGCCATGGGGGAGCCGCGATGGCGGCTCATACTTTGGGACTTTCAAATGCCGGACAACACCTGGACTACCGAGCGCATCGAACTCCTCAAAGGCCATTTCGCGGCCGGGCTCTCGTGCCGTGAGATCGCCAATGAAATCGGGGTGAGCCGCAACGCCGTCATTGGCAAGCTTTCCCGCCTCAACCTGACCCGCGAAAAGAAGCCGACCATGCGACGGGCGAACGAGAAGACAGGCCGCCCGCGGTCGGTGCCGCGGCTGCAATACCGCATTCTCCGAAAGCTGTTCGCTGAGGCGCCGCTGACCGAAAGCGACCAGGTCATCGAGAGCGAACAGCATTGCTCCCTGCTCGAACTGAGCGAGGAAAGATGCCGCTGGCCGATCAATAGCCCCGGCGAAGAGGATTTCTGCTTTTGCGGCAACCAGCCGCTGGATGGCCTGCCCTATTGTGCGGGTCACAGCCGGCTGGCTTACCAGCCCGGCTCTCGCCTGCGAGCCGCGCGCGGATGATCAATAGCTAGATCGACGTCACGGCCCAGCCGACAAAGACATGCGTGGCCCGCCAGAGCCAGGTCTCGCCGTCGTGGGCCGCTTGCAGGCTGAAAATCCGCCTGTTCCAGTTGGGATCGTGCAGGAAACGAATGTTCTCGATCCTGAAATCAGCTTGCCGGGCTTTCCATTCGATCACCCAGGAGAGATGCGCTTCCTCGAGCTGCTGACGAAGTCTGGAAACTTCGACCTGGTACGGATAGGGAATAATCGTCCTGAACATGGCGATCCGGCTTCGTGGTCAGGTCAACGCAAACGGCAACGACAGTTAGCTGGCGATAGACCGCGACTTAGGCAAGATCGCCGAGCGTCCCTTCGTGCCGTGCTGAGCGCCTTCTTGTCGCTTGAGCGTGGGCAGGCCTGACGTTAGCTTGGCCCGCCATGAACGCCGAGCCCTCCCGCTCCATCTCCTCGCATCTTTACGGCGCGCTCTCCGCGTGCCGGGAGGCGTGGTCGCACGCGGCCAAGATGGCACTCGACGTCGCGCTGCCGACATTGTGCGTTTCGTGCCGCGAACCGGTCGAAGGCGAAGGCGTCTGCGCCGTGTGCTGGGCCAAATTGTCATTCATCGCGCCGCCGTTCTGCCCGCGGCTCGGCATTCCCTTTGTGTACGACCCCGGACCCGACATGCTCTCGATGGAGGCGATCGCCAATCCGCCCGCCTATACACGGGCCCGCGCGGCCGTGCGCTACGACGACGTGGCGCGAACGCTGGTGCATGCGTTGAAATACCAGGACCGCACCGATTTGGCCCCGGCGATGGGCCGCTGGATGGCGCGGGCCGGACAGGAACTCCTCGATGAGGCGGACGTGCTCGTCCCCGTGCCGCTGCATTGGCGGCGGGGCTGGAGCCGCCGCTACAATCAATCGGGCGCGCTGGCGCGCATCATCGAGCGGCAAACCGGCGTCGCGGTCGCTGCCGAGGCGTTACGCCGGATCCGTCCCACAGAACAACAGATCGGCCTGTCGCGACCACAACGGGCCAGCAACGTGCAGGGCGCGTTCAAGGTCGCGCCCGATCGCCAGCATCTCATCGCCGGCCGTCGCGTCGTCCTGATCGACGACGTGTTGACGTCGGGGGCAACGGTAGATGCCTGCGCACGAGCACTTTTGCGTGCGAAGGCTACAGCCGTCGAGGTGCTGGTTTTTGCCCGGGTTGTGGATGGGCACCGAACTCCCATATAATCGGCCATCTCAATCAGGTTGCGAACTTCGGAAAATCGGAGCTCCAGGGCGCGTCATGGCCGCTGATATCGAAATATACACCCGTCCCGGCTGCGGCTATTGTACCGCAGCCAAGCAGTTGCTGACGCGCAAGAAAGCCGACTTCACCGAGCTGAGCGTTGCGGCTGATCCGGCCTATCGCGATCAGATGTATGACCGCGCTGGCACCGGTGCGACCTTCCCGCAGATTTTCATCAGCCAGACCCATGTCGGCGGCTGCAACGAGCTCTACGCGCTCGACCGCGCAGGTAAACTTGACGCGTTGCTCGCCGGCGAAGAGGCCACCTCATGAGCGCTGATCGCTCTTTCACGGCCGCCATGGTGCAAATGCGCACGGGCCTGTTGCCCGAGCCGAGCCTTGAGCAGGGTATCAAGCTGATCCGTCAGGCGGCAGCCGAGGGCGCCGACTATGTGCTCACGCCCGAAGTCAGCAACATGATGCAGCTGAACCGCAAGGCGCTGTTCGAGCATCTCGCCGACGAGGCCGACGATCTTTCGCTGAAAGCCTATCGCGCGCTCGCGGCCGAGTTGAAAATCCATCTGCATGTCGGCTCGCTGGCGCTGCGCGCATCGAGCGAACGCGCGGTCAACCGCTCGTTCCTGATCGGACCCGACGGCCAGGTGATCGCGAGCTACGACAAGATCCACATGTTCGACATCGATCTGCCGGGCGGCGAAAGCTACCGCGAATCCGCCAACTATCAGCCTGGCGAGACCGCTGTGATTGCCGACCTGCCCTGGGGACGCATCGGGCTTACGATCTGCTACGACGTTCGCTTCCCCGCGCTCTATCGCGCGCTCGCCGAAAGCGGTGCTGCGTTCCTCACCGTGCCGTCCGCCTTTACCCGGAAAACCGGCGAGGCCCACTGGCATACGCTCTTGCGCGCCCGCGCCATCGAGAACGGCTGCTTCGTCTTCGCGGCAGCCCAAGCCGGCCTGCACGAGAACAAGCGCGAGACCTTCGGGCATTCGCTGATCATCGCGCCCTGGGGCGAGGTGCTGGCCGAAGGTGGTGTCGAGCCCGGCGTCTTCATGGCGAAGATCGACCCGTCATTGGTTGAGACCGCGCGCAAGACCGTCCCGTCGCTGCAACATGGCCGGCGCTTTTCCGTCGCCGATCCGAAATCGGGCCCCGAGCATCTACACCTGGTTCGGGGATCGGTATGATCCATTACAACTTGCGCTGCAAAAAGGGCCACGCTTTCGAAAGCTGGTTCCAGAGTTCGTCTGCTTACGAGCAGCAGGAGCGGCGCAAGCTGGTGAACTGCCCGGTTTGTGGCTCGACCGACGTCGAACGCGCGATCATGGCGCCACAGATCGTGAGCAAGAAGGGCCGCGATAGCGCCCCTGCCCGTTCGTTGCCTGAGCCGGCAGGCGCCCCGACGCCCGCGGCCGAGGTAACCGCGCCTTCCGCGTCGACGCCGCTGTTGATGGCGCAGGAGCGCGAACTTCGCGCCAAGCTCAAGGAATTGCGCGACCATATCGTCAAGAACGCCGACAATGTCGGCGAGCGGTTTCCGAACGAAGCCCGCAAGATGCATTACGGCGATATCGAGCATCGCCCGATCTATGGCGAGGCCTCGCCAGACGAGGCTCGCGCGCTGATCGATGAAGGCGTCGAGGTCATGCCGGTCCCCACGCTTCCTGAGGACAGGAATTAGATCCTCACCGAGGAACGGCGAAATAGTTTTCCGCTGAGACCGCCCGATGAATCCTGAAACCCTCTCATCCTGGCAAGTCTGGGCGGTGCTGTCGGCGATGTTCGCGGCCTTGACAGCGATTTTCGCGAAGGTCGGCGTCGAGGGCATCAATTCCGATCTGGCAACCCTGATCCGCACGGTGATCGTGCTGATCACGCTGTCACTCATTCTGTTCGCAACCGGACAGCTTTCCAATCCCGGGCCGATCTCGCCGAAAAGCTGGCTTTTTCTGGTGCTGTCCGCACTCGGCACCGGCGCGTCGTGGCTTTGCTATTTTCGCGCGTTGAAACTCGGCCCGGCGACGCTGGTAGCACCGATCGACAAGCTCAGCGTCGTTTTGGTGGCGCTGTTCGGTGTGACCTTTCTCGGTGAGCGGCCTTCGTTCCAGGGGTGGATCGGAATCGTGCTGATTGCCGTCGGCGCCGTGCTGATAGCTTTCAAAGGCTAACCTGGCGTTTTCGAGCGAAGTGGCCTCCGGTTCGCGTCAAGAAAACGCGTCAACCTAATGCTACGCGGCCACCAGCAGCCCGACCCCGATCACGATCAGCACGATGCCGAAGAGCTCGCGCGCCGAAAGCGGCTGCTTGAACGAATAATACGCCACGCCCTGCGCAAACAGCACTTCCACCAGCGCCAGCGTGCGCACATTGGCGGCTGCCGTCAGCGCGAATGCCAAAAACCAGAATTGCGAGGCGAACGCGCCCATGAACCCCGCCAGCAACGATGGCTTCCATAATTTGAGGATATCCCGGAGCACCTTGGGCGCGCGGGTCAAAAGATAGACGGTCAAAATCAGCGTCTGCACGAACAGGCCGAACACCAGCGTGTAGGTCGCCGCCGTCACGAACGACGTCCCCTGGATCGTGATGATGGCGCCGCGATAGCCATTGGCCGAGAGCGCAAAGGCCGCGGCTGAAACAAGGCCGATCACGGTCGGCCGCCAGTCGGAAAAGCCCTTTTCGCCGCCCGGACGCAGCGCCGTGATGACGACGCCGATCGTGGCGATCACGATCGCGATCACCTTTGAGACCGTCAGATGATCGCTGAGGAAAATGAAGCCGAAGATCGCAGTCTGGATCGCCTCGGTCTTGATATAGGCCGTGGTCACGACAAAGGAGCGATCGTTCATCGCAACCAGCATCAGCCCGGTCGCAACGATCTGGCTGATGGCTCCGAGCAGGAGCCAGGGCCAGAACGCCGGCGTTGGCGACGGCATGGCGTCGCCGGTGAAAATCAGCACGCCGGCGAAGAACAGGATGGCGAACGGAAACCCGAACAGGAAGCGGATATTGGTGGCGCCCCAGGTCCCGAGCGGGCCGGTCAGTTGCCGCTGCATGGCGTTGCGCGCCACCTGACCCGCTGCGGCGGTGACGGTGAAGGGAATCCAGAGCGAAGCTATGGTGAACATCAGGGAATGCAGGAAGGAGAAAATCGAATTCGGCGAATATCAGATCATGCCTTCTGCGATCATCATGTAGTTCACGTCCATATCGGACGACAAACTCCAGCGATCGGCAAAGGGGCTGTAGATTACGCCAGTCTGCTCGGCGATAGTTAGCCGGTTATCGAGGAGGTGACGTGCGAGTTCGTCGGGGGTGACGAACTTCTCCCACTGATGGGTGCCGCGCGGCAGCCAGCGCAGGACATATTCCGCGCCGACGATGGCGAGCGCGAAGCTTTTCCAGTTGCGATTGAGAGTGGAAACCACCATCAGCCCGCCGGGCTTGAGCATCGCGGCGCAACGGCCGATGAACATGCCGACGTCGCTGACGTGTTCGACCACTTCCATCGCCAGCACGATGTCGAAACGCTCGCGCACGTCCATTTCTTCAGCGGTGGTGCAGCGGTAATCGATCGACAAATGGCCGCGGTCGGCATGCAGCCTGGCGGCCGCGATATTGCTGGCGGATGGATCGACGCCGATCACTTGCGCCCCCAACCGCGTCAACGGCTCGCACAACAGGCCGGCGCCGCATCCGATGTCGAGGACGCGCAGTCCCGAAAGGCAGTTGAGGCTTTTGAGGTTGCGATCGAACTTGCGGCACGCGGCGTCGCGAATATAGGTCAGGCGCAACGGATTGATCTTGTGCAGCGGGGCCATCTTGCCCTTGGGGTCCCACCACTGCTCCGACAATTTCGAGAATTTTGCGATCTCGGCCGGGTCGACGGTAGATGCAGCGGAGGCTGGAGGGTTCGATTGCATGGCCATGATGCGCCGCCCCTAGTGCGCGGTGATGGCGCTGCGAAACGCCAGGGGCGAGGCAATCGTTTTGATTACCTGCGGTGGCACTTCCCCCATCCCCACGATGGAGACATTGCCGTAGTTGAGCAGACGACCCGGAATACTCTGGTCCACTTCGACGCTTGCGATCTTGTCGAGCGCAATCTCGAAGGTGTGCCGGTTGATAAAACCGGTCTTGTGCACCACCCGCCGATCGGTGACGTCGGTCTCGGTGGTAAACCGGTGGAACCAGCCTCTGACCGTGAAGTACAGCGCCACCACGGCAATCACCGCGGCCGCAGGCAAGCCCAGCACAGCCATTGGAGGGACGGCGACGGAGCCGGCGACGAGCGCCAATACCGCGATCCAGGCCATTATCGCCGGCAGGTAGAAGATCCAGTGCGCATTGGTCGAATACAGCACTTTTTCGCCCGGCTGCAGGATCTCGTCGATGTAACGCCCCATACAAACAGCCTCAATTAACTCAATAAGGTAGCGGGTTTCCCCCGATGGCAGGGACCGGGCTTGCCCCCGACCGCGCCGCTATGTATACGCGCCTTTCGAGCCGTGCGCGTGAAGGTTTGCGCCGGTTACATTAATAATCCGCAGGGGAATGCACCAGTGCGGCGGATTTGAAGTTCCTACGGTATCCCGGCAAGCCCGTGATTAGGAACGCCAAATTCAGAGCCCATTGGCCGCGATAGCTTTGCGAACTTCGGTATCGGAGCTCTGGTTCGTCATGGGTCGCCTCGTGATGAAATTCGGCGGCACATCGGTCGCCAACATCGAACGCATCCGCAACGTCGCGCGTCACGTCAAGCGCGAGGTCGATGCCGGCCATGACGTCGCCGTCATCGTCTCGGCGATGTCCGGCAAAACCAATGAACTGGTGGAATGGTGCCGCGAAGCCTCAGCCATGCATGACGCGCGCGAATATGACGCGGTGGTGGCCTCCGGCGAGCAGGTCACCGCGGGCCTCCTGGCCATCGCCTTGCAGGCGATTGGCATCCAGGCGCGCTCCTGGCAGGGCTGGCAGCTTCCGATCAAGACCAGCGATGCCCATGCCTCGGCGCGGATTCTCGACATCGACGGCAGCGAGTTGCTCAACCGCTTTAAGGATCGCAAGGAGGTCGCCGTCATCGCCGGCTTCCAGGGCATTAACCCGCAGACCAACCGGATCACGACGCTCGGACGCGGCGGCTCCGATACGTCCGCCGTGGCGGTTGCCGCCGCCATCCGCGCCGACCGCTGCGACATCTACACCGACGTCGATGGCGTCTACACGACCGACCCGCGGGTGGTTCCGAAGGCCCGCCGGCTCGACCGGATCGCCTTCGAAGACATGCTCGAACTGGCGTCGCTGGGTGCCAAGGTGCTTCAGGTTCGTTCGGTGGAACTCGGCATGGTGCACAACATGCCGATCTTCGTCCGCTCCAGTTTCGACAAGCCCGAAGACATTGACCCGCACGCCAATCAGCCGCCGGGCACGCTGATATGCAGCGAGGAGCAAATCATGGAAAGCCACGTCGTCACCGGCATCGCCTTTTCCAAGGACGAGGCCCAGATTTCCATCCGCCAGATCCAAGACAAGCCGGGCGTTGCGGCCTCGATCTTCGGCCCGCTGGCGGACGCCAACATCAACGTCGACATGATCGTCCAGAACGTCTCGGAGGACGGCAAGACCACCGATCTTACTTTCACGGTGCCGGCCTCCGACTATACGCGCGCCCGCGACACCATCACCGCGGCCAAGGCCAAGATCGGCTATGCCCGGCTCGACACCGCCACCGACGTCGCCAAGGTTTCGGTGATCGGCAGCGGCATGCGCAGCCATGCCGGCGTCGCCGCCAAGGCGTTTGCGGCGCTCGCGGCGCGCAACATCAACATCCGCGCCATCACCACCTCGGAAATCAAGTTTTCGGTGCTCATCGACACCGCCTACACCGAACTCGCTGTGCGCACGCTGCACACGCTCTACGGTCTCGATCAAGTTTAGAAACAATTTCTGTTAGCGGCTGCAACATAGATTGTCGCAGCCGCGCCGGTCACACGGTTAAGAAGTCCGCATCATTCCTGTGATGCGAACTTCGAAATCGGGACACTGGCAGGCCTTTTGCTTGGCAAAACAAGGCTCGATTCGGTATACGGCCTGAACGAGCCCAATTGTGAACTGTGCCACTGTTTTGGCGGTGTGATTCGGCCGATATCTTGCGATATCACGGGCTCGCGGCGCCGCCGAATGAATAAAATTGTTGCGTTTTGAGTCTAACGCCAGCTCCCGGCCGCCCGGTGGGCTGGCCAGGCGGGAGAGGATTTGAGCTAATGCGAAGCGCGTCGGGAGGCCCCCGCGTCCTGTTGAGACGGCTTCGCGAAACCATGGCGGAGCAGGTCTCAGCGCAGGAGCGTCTGGACAAGATCGTGGTGCTGATCGCCGCCAACATGGTGGCGGAGGTGTGCTCGGTCTACGTCCTGCGGGTCGACAATACGCTCGAACTCTACGCCACCGAGGGCCTCAACCGCGACGCCGTGCACCGCACGGTGCTGAGCGCGCATGAAGGCCTGGTCGGCCTCGTCGCCAGCGAGGCCACGCCGCTCAACCTCAACGACGCGCAAAGCCATCCGGCCTTCTCGTTCCGCCCGGAGACCGGCGAAGAAATCTATCACTCCTTCCTTGGCGTGCCGATTCTGCGCGCCGGCAACACGCTTGGCGTGCTGGTGGTGCAGAACCGCGCCAAGCGCACCTATGTCGAGGAGGAGGTCGAGGCGCTCCAGACCACGGCGATGGTGCTGGCGGAAATGATCGCCTCCGGCGAGCTGTCGGCGCTGGCGCAGCCGGGCGCCGAGCCCGCCGCGCGGCATTCGCTGCACAAGGTCGGCGCGATCCTGTCCGACGGCATCGCTCTCGGTCACGTCGTGCTGCACGAGCCGCGGGTCGTCATCACCAATTACATTGCCGAGGACCTGCCCAAGGAAATCAAGCGGCTGGATGCGGCGTTGGCCAAATTGCGCGCCGACCTCGACCGCATGCTGGAACGCGGCGACGTCGCCGACGGCGGCGAGCATCGCGACGTGCTCGAAGCTTACCGGATGTTCGCCAACGATCACGGCTGGTCGCACAAGCTGCACGAGGCGGTCGCCACCGGCCTGACGGCGGAAGCCGCCGTCGAACGCGTACAGTCCGATACCCGTGCGCGCATGCTGCGCTCGACCGATCCCTATTTGCGCGACCGGCTGCACGACCTCGAAGACCTCGGCCACCGTCTGATGCGGCAACTGGTCGGACAGGATCACGCGCCCTCGCGCGAGCAGTTGCCCGACAACGCCATCCTGATCGCGCGGGCGATGGGACCGGCGGCGCTGCTCGATTACGACCGCAAGCGCCTGCGCGGTCTGGTGCTCGAAGAGGGCACCGCCAACTCGCACGTTTCGATCGTGGCTCGCGCGCTCGGCATTCCAGCGGTCGGCGAGGTGCCGAACGCGCCGGGTATCGCCGATCCGGGCGACGCCATTATCGTCGACGGCACCTCCGGCTCGATCTATATCCGGCCCTCGACCGAGATCGAACAGGCCTACGCCGAGCGGGTGCGGTTTCGTGCGCGCCGGCAAGCGCAATATTCGGCGCTCCGCGACAAGCCCTGCGTGACCAAGGACGGCCAGCCGGTCGAGCTCCTGATCAATGCGGGCCTCGCGATCGACCTGCCGCATATCGACGATACCGGTTCGGCCGGCATCGGCCTGTTCCGCACCGAATTGCAATTCATGGTCGGTCAAAGCCTGCCGCGCACCAGCGATCAGCTCGCTCTGTACCGCACCGTACTCGACGCTGCCGGCACCAAGCCCGTGACATTCCGCACCCTCGACATCGGCGGCGACAAGGCGCTGCCCTATATGGAGAGCGTGATCGAGGAGAACCCCGCGCTCGGCTGGCGTGCGATCCGGCTTGGGCTCGACCGGCCCGGTCTCTTGCGCGGACAAATTCGCGCATTGCTGCGCGCCGGCGGCGGCCGAAGCCTGCGCATCATGTTTCCGATGATCACGGAAGTCGCCGAATTCGATGCCGCCAAGAGCATCGTCGAGCGCGAACTGACGTATTTGCGTCAGCATGGACACGCGCTGCCGGAACGAATCGATATCGGCACCATGCTGGAAGTACCGGCTCTGCTCTATCAGCTCGACGAGCTATTGAAGAAGGTCGATTTCATCTCGGTGGGATCCAACGACCTGTTTCAGTTCCTGTTCGCGGTCGATCGCGGCAACGCCAAGGTTTCCGAGCGGTTCGATACCTTGTCGGCGCCGATCCTGCGGGTGCTGCGCGAGATCGTGCAAAAAGCCAAGACCGCGAAAAAGTCCGCCTCGCTCTGCGGCGAAATGGCGTCCAAGCCGATTGGCGCATTGGCGCTGATTGCGCTCGGCTATCGCTCGTTGTCGCTGTCGGCAACCGCGCACGGTCCGGTGAAGGCGATGATCCTCGATCTCGATTCCAAAAAGGCCGAAGCCGCCATGAGCGCGATGCTCGATGCGCCGTCCGGGAGCGTATCGATCCGGCAGAAGTTGACTGAATTCGCGGAGGCAGAAGGGCTGGCGTTGTAGCGGGCTTGATTCCCGGCTCCGCCACTCGCCCTCGCGAAAAACCACCACTATTCGAGACCATCATGTCGACGCTACCTGAAGCCAAACTGGACGTTCTGCTGGCGCACCACGCTTCCCTCGAGGCGCAGTTGCTGGGCCAGGTAAGTTCGGAAGACTATGTGCGGATCACGCGCGAGCTTGCCGAACTCAATCCGCTGATCGACGCCGTCAAGATCTATCGCGCCGCGCGCGGCGAACTCGCCGACACCGAGAACCTGATTGCAGATGCGGCGACCGATCCCGAAATGCGCGGCATGGCGGAGGCCGAACGCGAAACCTTGCAGGCGCGCATCGGCGACCTTGAGCAGCAGATCCGCGTCGCGCTGCTGCCGAAGGATGCGATGGACGACCGCAACGTGGTGCTGGAAATTCGCGCCGGCACCGGCGGGGACGAGGCGTCGCTATTCGCCGGCGATCTGTTTCGGATGTACGAGCGCTTCGCCGGCTTGCAGGGCTGGAAGGTCGAGGTGATCTCGGCGAGTGAAGGCACGGTCGGCGGGTACAAGGAAATCATCGCCGAGGTGCAGGGCCGCGGCGCTTTCGCCAAACTGAAGTTCGAATCCGGCGTGCACCGGGTGCAGCGCGTGCCCGATACGGAGACGCAAGGACGCATCCACACCTCGGCCGCGACGGTTGCGGTATTGCCCGAGGTCGAGGACGTCGACGTCGACATCAAGAACGACGATTTGCGCATCGAAACCATGCGCGCGCAAGGCGCGGGCGGGCAGCACGTCAACAAGACCGAATCCGCGATTCGCATCACCCATATCCCAACCGGCATCGTGGTGATGATGCAGGACAGCCGCTCGCAACATAAGAACCGCGCGTCCGCAATGAACATCCTGCGCTCGCGCATCTACGACGCCGAACGCCAGCGCATCGACGCGGCGCGCTCGGCCGACCGCAAGGAGAAGGTCGGCTCCGGCGACCGCAGCGAACGCATCCGCACCTATAATTTTCCACAAGGCCGCGTCACCGATCACCGCATCAACCTGACGCTCTACAAACTGCCGCAGGTCATCTCCGGCGAAGCGCTTGGCGAACTGATCGATGCGCTGACCACCGAGCACCAGGCCGCACAACTTGCCGCGCAGGGTGCGGCGGCGTGACACCCCCTGCCGCTTTCGCGGGACAAACCGTCGAGACTGCGCGACGCGCACTGGCGGCAAGGCTCAGACAAGACGGCATTGATTCGGCTGAGCTCGACGCGCGCCTGCTGACAGGAGCCGCGCTCGGTCTCGATCTCACCGGACTGATCGCGGCAACCAAGCGAATCGTGACAGCAGACGAAGCGGCGTATCTGGAAAAATTCTTGCAGCGACGCGTTGCAGGTGAACCGGTCGCGCGGATTCTCGGCGTGAAGGAGTTTTGGGGCCTGACCTTGCAATTATCGCCGGCAACGCTGGTGCCGAGGCCGGACACGGAAACCGTCGTCGAACTCGCGCTTGAAGCTTGCCGCCGCCAACACCATATCCATGAACAGCGACGCATCGCCGACATCGGCACCGGGTCGGGCGCCATTCTTCTAGCATTGCTATCCGAGCTTCCCGGCGCCATCGGCGTTGGCACCGACATCAGCCTCGAGGCATTGCAAACGGCGCGCGACAATGCCGCACAGCTCGGTCTCGCTCCGCGCGCGTCATTCGTTGCCTGCAACTACACGGCGGCGCTGGCGGGGACGTTCGACCTGATCGTGTCGAACCCGCCCTATATTCGCTCGGCAGACATCGCGGGCCTTGACCGGGAAGTGCGTGAATATGACCCACCGCGCGCATTGGACGGAGGCGCCGATGGACTTGATGCCTATCGTGCAATTGTCCCCGAAGCTGCCCGCCTTTTGGCCCCCGGCGGAACGCTCATCGTCGAAGCCGGTTATGGCCAAAGCGGCCCTATTGCGGAATTGATGTCGGCCTCAGGGTTAACGCCCGACCTGCCGCCAAAGACCGATCTGGCCGGCATCCCGCGCGCCGTCGCAGGCCGGAAACCGCCCCGATAAAGCCCGATTGGAATGCAAAAAAACCACTTGGAATATTCCCCCGGAGCGACTACGTTCCGGCCAACATCAGTCCAGGGTTACTGGCCCCGTAGACAGATACGGATCAAGGTCAGAGTTCTCAAAACGAGAGCCCGCCCCGGGTGAAAAGGTTCCAAAACGCAGGTCCTTTTGAGCGCGATGGCTTAGGAAAGCTGCGCAGCTATCGACCGCAAAGCGAACGAAAGCCTGATATTGCGCTTGATGAATCACGCTCGAGACCTGTGCTTGTTTAGGCAGGCGGATTGACTTGATGTGGCCGGCGACGCGCGCCGGGCTGGTGGGGAACGCGTCTTTGTTGACTGCGACGTACTGCAAATCTGTGTGGAAATAGGCGGCAGTTTTGAGCTCGCACGCGCACGACGATCGCGCGGGCTGATCAAACGGTGCGCGACGTTGAACGAAACGAGTTGAACGAGACGACGAACGAAGCAAAAGCGATGCTCCAAAAGCCAGTCGACGCTGAGGGCTTGAGGAGTTCGGCAAGGCAATTTCAGGGCTGGATCAAAGGCACGATATGAGAAACGGTCAGAACAACAAGCGGATGCGCAACCGGAACAATAATAACAATAATAACAACAACAACAATAACCGGCGCGGTCAAAACCCGATGACTCGGGTGTTCGAATCCAACGGACCCGATATCAAAATCCGCGGCACTGCCTCTCACGTCGCCGAAAAATATGTGCAGCTTGCGCGTGACGCGCGCTCCTCCGGCGACCCTGTCGCTGCGGAAAACTACTATCAGCACGCCGAGCATTACTTCCGCCTGATTGCGGCAGCTCAGGAGCAATTCCGCCAGAATCAGCCGCAGCAGCCGAGGCCCGACACCGAGGTGTCCTCCTCGGAGGAGGGCGAGGAAGAGGACGGTTTTTCGAGCAGCTTTGGCCAGGAGCCGGGATTCGTCCCTGTCCAGCAACAGCAGCCTTTCCCGCGCGACAACGGTCAGCGCGACCATCAGCAGCCGTATCAGCCGCGCGAACAGCAGCAGCCGCGTGAGCACCGCGAGCCGCGCAACCAGCCGCAATTTCAGCAGCCGCCGCAACCTTCGATTCCCGATAATGGCGGCGTCGATCGCCTGCCCTCTTTCATCACCGGACCGCAGCCGCAGATCAACGGCGGCTTCGAGGGCAATGGTGGCGAGCGTGAACGCTTCCCGCGGCGGCGGCGCCGTCCGCACGGGCCGCGTCCGGAAGGCATGGCTGCGACGCCCACTGCGCCAGGCGACGATTTCAATTCGGGAAATGAATAGTTGGCTTCGCGCGCTTTCGCGCGGATCTTTTAGCGACGTCTAGCTCTTATCGCGCTGAAATGACGACGGCACCAATACCGGCGGCAACGCCGGTATCAGGCGCGTGCGCTCGCGGTGTGCTGGGATCGCGCGATAAACCTGTTTGGTGGCTTCGACGATGTGAACGCCCGCAAACGGCATCGAGATCGAAGCGCCAATGCGCTCCCATGCCATCGCCGAACGCAGAAACCAGCCGGCCGCAACCGGCGGCACGAACAAAGCCTCCCCCCAACCGATCGGCGTGAACCAGGTCTGCCGCAACAGTTGCGTGATCTGCGAACGTGAATACGGCCTGCCGTGACCGAACGGCGTACTGTCCGTGCGGGTCCATACGCTCCGCCGGTTCGGAATGACCGCCATCACGCGGCCCGACGGCGCCAGCACCCGCCACACCTCGCGCAGCAATGCTTCCGGATCGTCGGACATTTCCAGCGCGTGAACCAGGAGGATGCGGTCGACCGCGGCATCCGGCAGCGGTAACGACAGCTCGTCGACCAGCGATGCCAATGTCGGCCGCGCCGTCGGCCATTTCAGCACGCCCTGCGCCGCCGGCATGAAGGCGATGCAGCGTTCGGAAGAATCGCGAAACAGACCGAGATAGGGCGTCGGATAGCCGATGCCGAGTACGCGTTGTCCCTCGGCCTCCGGCCAGCGCGTATGGATGCCGCGATTGATCAGCCGCCGCGCCACGATGCCGAGGCGCTGCGAATAAAAATCCCTCAAGTCGATCACGTCCATGATCTCAATCTACCATGGCGCCGGGGCTAGTTGGGCCCGCAATCGCGCATTGCTCAATCGGCGTTAACGCCCTATTTCAGGGTCAGGGTCCGCTAGAAAGCAACGGAGACATCATGGCCGCCGAAATTCGCCTATTTCCCTGCCTGTCCGATAATTTCGGCTATCTGATCCACGACCCCGCGACCAAGGCAACGGCCTCGATCGATGCGCCGGAAGCCGCACCCATTATCGCTGCGCTGGAGCGCGAGGGCTGGACGCTGACCGACATCCTGATCACCCATCACCACCACGATCATGTCGGCGGCGTTGCCGAGTTGAAACAGAAATATAAATGCCGCGTCGTCGCGCCGCACGACAAGTCGACCAAGATCGCCAATGTCGATCTTCGCACCGGACAGGGCGACGTGCTGAAGGTCGGAAGCCTGCTGGCGCGGGTGCTGGAAACGCCCGGCCATACGCTCGATCACGTCTCTTACGTCTTCGACAATGAAAAGGCGTTGTTCGCCGCCGACACCCTGTTCTCGATCGGCTGCGGACGGGTGTTCGAAGGCACCTATCCGATGATGTGGGAATCGCTGCTCAAGCTGCGTGCGCTGCCTGACGATTTCAAACTCTATTGCGGCCACGAATATACCGCCTCGAACATCAAGTTCGCGCTGACGATCGAACCGGAAAATCCCGTGTTGAAAGCCCGCGCCGAGGAAGTGAAGCGCCTGCGGGAAGCCAACAAGCCGACGATCCCGACGCTGCTCGGCGAGGAAAAGAAAGCCAATGTGTTTCTGCGCGCGGACGAGCCGTCGGTTGCCGCCAGCGTTCGGATGAAAGGTCGCAGCGCCACTGAGGTTTTCGGCGAACTGCGTGAACGCAAGAACAAGTCCTGATGGCGCGACTTTCGGCTGCCGAACTCATCGCGCGGCTCGACCTGAAGCCGCACCCGGAAGGCGGCCATTATCGCGAGACGTTTCGCGATTCCAATGTCGACGAAGAAGGACGCTCGCGCTCGACCGCGATCTATTTTCTGCTCGCGCGTGGCGAGCGGTCCCACTGGCATCGCATCGATGCGGTGGAGGTCTGGCATTACTATGCCGGCGATGCGCTGATCTTGCAGATTTCCGGCGATGACGGCACGCGCGGCGTCAGTCTCGGGCCCAACCTTGCCGCGCGCGAGGTGCCGCAGGCGATCGTGCCGGCGCATGCCTGGCAGGCGGCGGAAACCACCGGCGACTGGACACTGGTCGGCTGCACCGTCGCGCCGGGATTTGAATTTGCCAAGTTCGAGATGGCGCCAAAAGGCTGGGAGCCGAACTAGAGCCCTCAGCGCCTGCGAAACAGATCCTTGGCCGCGATCAGCCCGCCGCCCGCGATCAGCACGGCGGCAAGCGCGATATTGGCGCTGGCCTTGGCAAAGCCCACCAGGATCAGAAACGCGGTCGACAGCAAAGGCGTCGCGTAGGATGCCGCGCCCAGTACACGGATATCGCCGCGCTTCATGCCGACATCCCAGGCGTAGAACGCAGCTCCCACCGGCCCGAGACCGAGTGCGACGATCGCAAGCCATTGCGCTGTCGTCTCGGGCCACACCGTGTCTTCGACCAATACATGCATGATTGCGGCGAGCAGTGCGGTAGCAACGCAAAAGCCCGCGACCGCATCGGTCGGCACGGCCTTGAGCCGTCGCGACATCACGGAGTAACTCGCCCAGACGAACGCCGCGACGAAGGCTGCGAAAAGCCCCGGCAGTTGCCCCGGCGCAAAACCTGACAGGCTGCCGCCGATCAGAAGCACCGTGCCGGCAAGCCCGGCCAGCGCACCGATGACGTGATGCATCGCCAGCCGTTCGCCGGGCAGGAACGACGAGAACAAGACGATCAGCAATGGCCAGAGGTAATTCAGGAGACCGGCTTCCGCCGGCGGCGCAAAGCGCAGCGCCAGAAAATAGAGCGCGTGATAGCCGAACAATCCGCCGACGCCGACAACCCATACCAGCGGCGGCTGCCGTAATGCGGACAGCGCCTCCGGACGTCCGATGAAGGTGCATAGTCCAACCAGCCCACCGATCGCAAAGGTGATCGCGGCGAGCTGAAACGCGGGGATTTTTCCCGTCGCCACCGTCAACACGGCGAGCAGCGACCACATCAGGATAGCGGTCAGTCCGATCAGGGTCGCGGTGCGGGGGGTCATGTCAGCTGTCGTTCCGGAGCGCGAATGAAATGAGCGAATCCGGAACCTCGAGATTCCCCGATGTGCAATTGCACATCTGTGGTCTGGTGCTCAGCGCAAAATTGAGGATCAATTTTGTCGCTTCGCACCATCCCGGAATGACGTCTTCGGATCAATCACACCATGTATTGACCGCCATTGATCGTCAGTGTCGAGCCGGTGATGGCGCCGGCCTCGTCCGCGGCCAGAAACACCACGGCGCGCGCGATCTCTTCGGGCTCACCAAGCCGGTTGACCGGAATCTGCGGCAGGATGCTCTTTTCCAGCACCTCCTTCGGCACCGCCTGCACCATCTCGGTGTTGATGTAGCCGGGGCAGATCGCGTTCACGGTGATGCCGCCTTTGGCATTCTCCAGCGCCAGCGCCTTGGTGAAGCCGATGTCGCCGGCCTTCGCCGCCGAATAGTTGACCTGCCCGAACTGGCCCTTCTGGCCGTTGATCGAGGAAATGTTGACGACGCGGCCGAATTTCCTGGCGCGCATGCCCTCGATCACCTGGCGGGTGACATTGAACAGCGAGCCGAGATTGGTGTTGATCACCGCGTTCCACTGTTCGATCGTCATCTTGTGGAACGCGCCGTCGCGGGTGATGCCGGCATTGTTGACGAGCACCTCGATCGGGCCGAGATCGGATTCGACCTGCTTGACGCCCGCCGCACAGGCATCGAACGAACTCACATCCCATTTGTAAACGGGAATGCCGTTCTCGGCCTTGAACTTCTCCGCCGCCGCGTCGTTGCCGGCATAGTTCGCGGCGACCTTGTAACCGGCAGCCTTCAGCGCCTTGCTGATAGCAGCGCCGATGCCTCGCGTTCCGCCCGTCACCAATGCAACACGTGCCATGATCGAATCCTTCCCTTGGCTTTTGTCGGCTTTTGAAATGCGCTTCTTTTGTATGTAGCTTACGAATTAAGCGGGCCGTTTGACGAACATCAAGAACAAAACGCCCGGAACAGGTTCCGGGCGTTTTTCTTAATTCAGAGATGTGCAGTTGCGAAAGAATAATCCTTCCGCAATCACTGCCGCCTTTTTAGTCGCGCGCCAGACACATGGCGATGCCCATGCCGCCGCCGATGCACAGCGTGGCGAGGCCCTTCTTGGCGTCGCGCTTCTGCATTTCGTGCAGCAGCGTCACCAGCACGCGCGCGCCGGATGCGCCGACCGGATGGCCGATCGCGATCGCGCCGCCATTGACGTTGACCTTGCCGGTATCCCAGCCGAGGTCCTTGTTGACGGCGCAGGCTTGCGCGGCGAAGGCTTCGTTGGCCTCGATCAGGTCGAGGTCGCCGATGCTCCAGCCCGCCTTCTTGAGCGCAGCCCGCGAGGCCGGAATCGGTCCCGTGCCCATGATCTTCGGATCGACACCGGCCTGACCCCAGGACACGATGCGCGCCAGCACTTTCTTGCCTTCCTTGGCGGCCTGCTTGGCGGTCATCAGCACGACGGCGGCGGCGCCGTCATTGATGCCCGAGGCGCTGCCGGCGGTCACCGTGCCGTCCTTTTCGAAAGCCGGCCTGAGCTTGGCCATCGCATCGAGCGTCGCGCCGTGACGTGGATATTCGTCGGTATCGACGACGACGTCGCCCTTGCGGGTCTTGATCGTCACCGGCACGATCTCGTCCTTGAACTTGCCGGCCTTCTGCGCGGCCTCGGCCTTGTTCTGCGAGTGAACCGCGAACTCGTCCTGCTGGGCGCGCGTGATCTGGTACTGCCGCGCGACGTTCTCGGCGGTGTTACCCATGTGGTAGCCGTTGAAGGCATCCCACAGCCCGTCCTTGATCATCGTATCGATGAACTCGAGGTTGCCCATCTTGACGCCGCCGCGCAGGTATTGCGCATGCGGAGCCATGCTCATGGATTCCTGGCCGCCGGCCACCACGATCTCCGAATCACCGTTGAGCAGCGCCTGATAGCCCAGCGCCACGGTCCGAAGTCCGCTGCCGCAGAGCTGGTTGACGCCCCAAGCCGGGCTTTCGACCGGGATGCCGGCCGCGATCGAGGCCTGGCGGGCGGGGTTCTGGCCCTGAGCGGCGGTGAG
The DNA here is from genome assembly GCA_963788885.1 of uncultured Alphaproteobacteria bacterium. GTDB lineage: Bacteria > Pseudomonadota > Alphaproteobacteria > Rhizobiales > Xanthobacteraceae > Bradyrhizobium. The sequence continues at coordinate 552,410 of CAWBIR010000010.1, forward strand.
GATCTGGCCCATGATAACTTCCGAAACACGGCCCGGCTCGATGCCGGCGCGCTCCAGCGCGGCCTTGATGGCAACGGCGCCCAGATCGTGGGCCGGTAACGTAGCGAAAGCACCGTTGAAGCTTCCGACCGGGGTGCGGGCGGCGCTGACGATGACGACATCGTCTGACATGGACATCTCCTGAGTTTGAGTTCTTGGCTTTTAAGCCTCGACGGCGGGCGGCCGGATGGCGGGCCTGTCACTTCGTTAATCTGTTGACCTCATGAGCGCCTGTCAATCGGCCACAAGGCAGAATTGCGCCGCGCTGCATTCAAATTGGCGGACTTGGCGCTTTGCTGAGCCGTCTCCGTGCTTTGGGATTAACCGTGCCGCACAAAACGGTAGCCGAACTGCATTGAAAATGCTTACCTTTGCTGCAATGCATTGACTTCGGCCCTTCGGCGGTCCCGCAGGGTTCCATTTCCCCGGCCTTTCTGTGAGAGCCCATGGCGAAATCTGACCAACCCACCACCATCAAGAAATACGCAAATCGTCGGCTCTATAATACCGGCACCAGCACCTACGTGACGCTTGAGGATCTCGCGGCGATGGTCAAGGACGGCGAGGACTTCCTCGTCTACGACGCCAAGACCGGTGACGACATCACCCGCTCGGTGCTGGCCCAGATCATCTTCGAGCAGGAGAACAAGGCCGGGCAAAATCTGTTGCCGACCACGTTCCTGCGACAGCTGATCCGCTTTTATGGCGACAGCATGCAGATGGTGGTGCCGAAATATCTCGAGCAATCCATCGACACGCTGACTCGCGAGCAGGAAAAATTCCGCAAGCAGATGACCGACACCTTCAGCGGGACGCCGTTTGCGCCGCTCGAAGAACACGTCCGCCGCAACATGGAATTGTTTCAGCAGACGTTCTCCATGTTCAAGCCGTTCGTGCCGCTGCGCCCGGGCGAGACCGAGAAAGTGGCGGAGCCTTCGACCGACAATATCGACGATCTGCGCCAGCAGATGAAGGACATGCAGGATCGCCTCGATCGCATGTCGAAGGAACCGAAGAGCGAGTAAGATGCTTGGTCGTCCCTGCGAAAGCAGGGACCCATAGCCTCCGACGACAACGGTTCGCATAAGCCTCCTCATTCGCTTTATGAGCCTCATGGTTCGAGACGACGCTTCGCGTCTCCTCACCATGAGGGCCTCTGACTGCTTGCTCTGGCCTCATCCTGAGGAGCGCGCTTGCGCGTCTCGAAGGATGAGCTTCAGCAGGGTTGCAGCCACGGGCCTTCCTTCCCGCGCCGCGTTTCGCGTCCGAGTCTTGCCAAACCGTTCGCCCCTCTGACATCAGAGGGCGCAGGGAATGCCGGGCGCCAATGCACCCGCAGCCTCGCGTGCAAAATGAAAAGCACACGAGTTAGTCACCACAGGTTCACCGGCCAACGCCGGCATTCCCTGCGCAATGGTTTTAACGGCTTGCTCCGCGCTCTCCCTGGTGATCGGGCTTTCTTGTCACCATCCCCGCGCAATGCGAAGCATTGTCGCAAGTTGACACCAGCGTCGAGATGTCAGGACCACACGGCTTCGCCGTCCGCTGCACCCATCGCACGCCATGCGACAAGCCAGCGTCCACTGCTCCCTGCCCCGCGTTCGTGGCGATCGCGAGCCGCCCCTCTTGGTGGGACAGGATGGGGCGAGGGCATACAAATGATTTGCCCGACGGCACAAGGGGAGATTTTGGTGCGTTACTTAGGACGCCTCCGGCGTTTGCATCGCGATGAGATCAAGGGGAGTCATTGCAAGTGAGAGTTTGTAGCGACCCATGATCGACTTTTCCCGGGCGCCCAGAAGATTGAGTGCGGCGGAAGAGAACCGGTCCGCGACCACGTTTTGCACCACTTCGGGATCGTAAGCCGACAGCAGAATGATCCAGTCGGCGGCCGCGTCCGATCCGCGGATTTGTTGCTCCGTCGTGGGCGTACTCGTTCTCGGGGTGTCGGTCATCAGGAGGTGAGCACCGGTGAGTCCCGGCTTCGCCGCCAACCCGCGGAGCGAGGCCACCAGTGCCGTCTTCATTCCCGCTTCCTTTCCATTTGCAGGAGAAAGCCTGATCGTCACGAGCGACGTCGCGACCCCGCCGCCGAAGCTGGCCGCGATCCGGCACTGGCTGCGGACCATGTTGCGATGATGAGGCATCAGCTTGGTTGACCACGGGGTCGGAGCATTGAGTTGATCGAGATATTCCTTCGACGTGAGGGTTTCGTACCGCTCCAGTTCGTAAAGAACGAAGAAGCCTTCGGCATCGAGCGTGCTCGTCCATCGCGATCCGCGCCGAAAGCCGGGAATGCTCATCCGCTCCGGAAAATGTTCGTGCGAATGCCAGTCGCCGAATTCCGAACGTCGCTCGGGCGAGACGTTCCACCACATTGCGACGGCTGCATCACCCAAAAGCGACATGCCTATCCCCCAGGTACACAGATCGAGCGTGCGGACGCCGCGTCGACCTCCACCCACTATCACCTAGTGTATTACAAATCACCAGTTGATTTTCATTTTACCTTACGATCATATCCTCGCCATCGGAAACCCTCGCCCCTCGCGCGACTGGAGATTTGGATGACTGGAACGATCCTGGTCCTCAACGGACCCAACTTGAACCTGCTCGGGGTACGCGAACCCGAAATCTACGGACGGGACACGCTCGAAGACATCAAAAAGCGATGCATCGAGCAGGGGAAGAAGCACGGACTCGAGGTCGACTTCCGGCAGTCCAATTCGGAAGCAACCCTGATCGACTGGCTGCATGAGGCGCGGGGCACCAAGCTCGGCGTGGCGATCAACCCCGCGGGATTTTCGTTCCATTCGATCGCGCTGCTCGACGCTTTGAAGATGTTTGACGGGCCGAAGGTCGAGGTCCACATCACCAACATCCACAAGCGCGAGCCCATGTATCAGAAGTCGCTGATGTCACATGGCGTCACCGGCGTGATCGCGGGTCTCGGCGCCACCGGCTACGTGCTCGCCATCGACGCCCTCGCCGACTTTGCGAAGGCCGGCAAAGCCTGATCGCGCATCACCATCAACAATCAACCCGGGAGGAACGGATGGCTCTCAACAGACGGCAATTTGGCACGACCGCGATCGGATCGGCCGCGGCTTTTTGGGCAGCGCCTTCAATCGCCCAGGGCAAGAAGATCAGTCTGAAGGTCGGCGGGCAATTTGCCGACAGCCATCCGTCCTCGAAGGCCATGGAAGAAGCCTGTGCAGACATTCGCCGGCAATCCGAAGGGCGCATCGACATTCAGTTCTTCCCGAGCGCGCAACTCGGCTCGGACGCCGCGATGCTGACGCAGGTGCGCTCGGGTGCGCTCGACATGATGACGGCTTCCGGCATCTCGATGCAGGTCGTCTCGCCGATCGCCGGCATCAGCGGGATGGCGTTCGCGTTCAGCGACTACGCGCATGTGTGGCAAGCGATGGACGGTGACCTCGGCGCCGGTATCCGCGACGGCCTGGACAAAGTGGGCATCTACGCCTTTCCCAAAATTCTCGACAGCGGCTACCGCAACATCACGACGAGCAATCGGCCCATCAATTCTGTCGAGGACCTCAAGGGCATGAAGATGCGCGTGCCGCCGAGCCCGGTCTGGGTTTCGCTGTTCACGGCGCTCGGCTCGTCGCCGACCTCGATCACCATCAATGAACTCTATTCGGCGTTGCAGACCAAGATCGTCGACGGACAGGAGAATCCGCTCACCATCATCGAGTCCGGCAAATATTACGAGGTGCAGAAGTATTGCTCCATCACCGAGCACATGTGGGACGGGCTGTGGATCATCGCCAACGGCAAGCGGATCAAATCGTTGCCTGCGGAAGATCTGGCGCTCATCACGAAGTCATTCGAAGCGGCCACGATGAAGCAGCGGACTGAGACCGAACGTCTCAATGTCGACCTCGAAGGAAGCCTCAAAGCCAAGGGACTTGTTTTCAATCGTCCAGACAAGGCGCAATTCCGGAACGCGCTGACCAAGGCCGACTTCTATACGGAATGGAAGCAGAAGTACGGCGATGAAGCCTGGTCGGTGCTGGAGAAGTATTCGGGCAAGCTGGCCTGACCCCCGTCGTGACAACGGTAGCGGTCGAATCGAGGGACGGTCGGATGGAGACTCAAAATCTGACCGCGGTACCGCCGCGAGGTTGGCTGCGCAAACTTGACCGGGCCATCGGAATAGCGATCGGGGTGCCGACCGCTGCACTCGTCCTGATCGAGGTTCTCGTGCTGCTTGGCGGCGTCGTTTCCCGCTACGTATTTCACCATCCGATTATCTGGACGGACGAATTGGCGTCGACGCTGTTCCTCTGGCTGGCGATGCTGGGTTCCGCCGTCGCCTTGCACCGCGCCGAACACATGCGCATGACCGCGGTAGTCGGGATGCTATCGCCTCCCGTGCGTCGCACGCTGGAGATCGTCGCAACGGTCGGAGCGCTGACGTTCCTGCTGCTCATCTTTCCTTCGGCGTACGAATTCGCAGCCGATGAGATCCCGGTCACGACGCCGGCGATGCAGATTTCGGACGCCTGGCGTGCTACGGCACTGCCGGCCGGCTTCGCCATCATGATCGCGATCGGCCTGATCAGGCTGGTGGAGACCGGAAACTGGAGCCACATCGCCGTCGCCGTCGGAGCGAGCGCGTTCATCGTTGGCGGCCTTCACCTGTTGCAGCCAGCGCTTGAGAACCTCGGCAACCTCAATCTCCTGATCTTCTTCGTCGGCATCGTGGCCTGTCTCGTTTTCGCCGGCTTGCCGATCGCGTTTGCCTTTGGTCTGGCCACGTTCGGATATCAGGCACTCACCACGGAAACCCCCATCGTGGTTGTGGTCGGACGAATTGAAGAAGGAATGTCGCATCTAATCCTGCTGTCGGTGCCGCTGTTCGTCTTTCTCGGGCTGCTGATCGAGATGACCGGCATGGCGCGGGCCATGGTCAACTTTCTGGCGAGCCTCCTCGCCCATGTGCGCGGTGGCCTCTCCTACGTCCTGATCGGCGCGATGTATCTCGTCTCCGGCATTTCCGGTTCGAAAGCCGCGGACATGGCTGCAGTCGCACCGGCGCTCTTCCCCGAAATGAGGGCACGAGGTTCCAAACCCGGTGAGCTGGTCGCGTTGCTGGCTGCCACCGGCGCGCAGACCGAGACCATCCCGCCGAGCCTGGTCCTGATCACGGTAGGCTCCGTCACCGGTGTCTCGATCGCATCTCTTTTCACCGGCGGCTTGCTGCCCGGCATCGTGGTCGGCGCGATCCTGTGTGTGGTGGTCTGGCGCCGCAATCGCGGCGAAAACCTTTCGCATGTGACGCAGGCCTCGGTCCGTGAAATCGGCCGCACCTTCCTCGTTGCCCTGCCCGCGATCGCGCTGCCGTTCGTTATCCGAGCCGCGGTCATCGAGGGTGTAGCGACGGCAACGGAGGTCTCGACGATCGGCATCGCCTATGCAGTGCTCGCCGGCCTTCTGATCTACCGGAAGTTCGAGTGGCAACGCATCTACCCGATGCTGGTCGAGACCGCGGCCCTTTCAGGAGCTATCCTGCTCATCATCGGCGCCGCGACCAGCATGGCATGGTCGCTGACTCAGTCCGGCTTCTCGCGCGATCTGGCCAAGGCCATGACAGGACTTCCCGGCGGCGTTCCTGCTTTCCTCCTGGTGTCGATCGCCGCGTTCGTCGTTCTCGGCAGCGTGCTCGAAGGAATCCCGGCAATTGTGCTGTTCGGCCCGCTTCTGTTTCCGATCGCAAAGCAGGTCGGCGTGCATGAGGTTCACTATGCGATGATCATCATCCTGGCGATGGGAGTGGGCCTGTTCGCCCCGCCATTCGGCGTCGGCTACTATGCGGCCTGCGCGATCAGCAAGGTCCACCCGGACGAAGGGCTGAGACCGATTGCGGGCTACATGGTCGCGCTCATCATAGGACTTTTGCTGGTGGCGTTCGTGCCCTGGATTTCGATTGGATTTTTGTAAGCGTCCGACGCGAACGGCTGCTTCGCCGGCGTGATGATGACAAAGCGAGCGAGTCCCATGTTTTTATCCGACGATCGCAAGTGGGACGGCGAGACCGACCTCCTGATCGTCGGCGCCGGCGTGGCCGGAATGACGGCCGCGCTTGTCGGCACGCTGGAAGGATTGCAGGTCGTGGTCTGCGAAAAGTCCGACATGGTCGGGGGAACGACGGCGACGTCCGCCGGCACGGTTTGGATTCCCGGCAGCCACCGGAGCCGAGCCGCCGGCGTACCGGATTCGACCGCCGCGGCCAGAATTTACCTCGCCGGCATGCTGGGCGATGACGCATCGGACGAGCGGCTGTCGGCCTATTTGGCCTCGGGACCGGCCACTCTCGATTATCTCGAGCGACGGACCAGCGTCGTTTTTGCGCCTCCACCGATCCATCCGGACTACCGCGATCTACCCGGCGCGGCGGTCGGCGGGCGCGCGCTGGGCGCGGTCGCATTCGACGGACGGAAACTCGGCGCCGACTTCAGCCGCGTTCGGCCACCGCGTCGCGAATTCATGATCCTCGGCGGCATGATGGTCGGAAAGAACGATATTCCTGCCTTGCTCAGGCCGTTTGGTTCATGGGCCAACTTCAAGCACACGGTCGGCCTGCTGGCGCGGCAGGCGCGAGATCGGCTCGCCTTCAGGCGCGGGACGCGCCTGATCATGGGCAACGCGCTGGTGGCGCGATTGCTCTACGATCTTCGACGACTGGCCGTCGATATCAGGTACCGGACCGCCTTGAAGGAATTGGTCAAGGTCGGCGACGAGATCGTCGGCGCTATCCTGACAACACCGACCGGTGCGTTTGCGCTGCGTGCAAAAAAAGGCGTCGTGCTGGCAACCGGCGGGATCGGCTGGAGCGACGAACTCCGCGAGCGGTTTCTGCCCGAGAGCGCCCGTCGCTACTCACTCACTCCCGACACCAACACCGGTGACGGCATCCTCGCTGGCGAGCGAGCCTGCGGAGAGATCGACAGCAAGCTGCACAGCCCGGCCCTGTGGATGCCGAGTTCGGTGATGAAGCAGCCCGACGGCCATCTCTCGGTGTTCCCGCACATCATGCTGGATCGCGCCAAGCCGGGACTGCTGGCCGTCGGTCGCGAGGGCCAGCGGTTCGTCAACGAAGCCAATTCGTATCACGACTTCGTCCAGGGAATGCTTCGCTCGAACAGCGCGCCAGCCAACGTGCCGTCTTACCTCGTCTGCGATCGCAGCTTCATCTCCGACTTCGGGATCGGCCTCGTTCATCCAGGGACACGCGACCTGCGTCGTTTCGTTGCTGCCGGCTATTTGTTCGAGGGCGCGACGATCGCGGAGCTGGCCGCGAAGATCGGCATAAACGGCGAGGCGCTGGCGAGGACAATCGAGCGCTACAATGGCTACGCCGAAAGCGGGATCGACGAAGAGTTCGGCCGTGGAACGAGCGAGCTCAACCGCTTCAACGGCGATCCGACGAACAAGCCAAATCCCTGCCTGCGGAAAATCGGGCCCGGTCCCTATTACGCGGTCGCAGTCTGGCCATCCGACCTGGCGGGCAGTGTAGGCCTGCATACGGACTCCCGCGCGCGGGTCCTGCAATCGAACGGCAAACCGCTTAAGGGATTGTACGCAGCAGGGGCCGATGCCGCCTCGATCTTCAAGGGAACCTATCCTGGACCGGGGACGATGATCGGGCCTGCCCTGGTATTCGGCTGGCGGGCGGCCATGGATGCGGCCGGAGTTTTGGACAACTACGCTACGCCCACGGATTGAGCCGTACGAGACAGGGTTCAAACGTGATAGATGGTTACGGTGAGAGGCGAATGTGCTGACGAAAAGCCAGACCACAGAGACGATCGGAGAATCGGCGTATCGCCGGATACGCTCCGACATTATTTTCGGCATTCTCACGCCGGGTCAGAGGCTGAGGCTCGAGCGCGTCAGCGAGAGTTACGGCACGTCTATCCCGACGCTGCGCGAACTCCTGAACCGGATGTGCGCGGAGGGCCTGATCGTGGCCGAGGGTCAGCGCGGCTTCGAGGTCGCCCCGGTGTCGGCCGCCGACTTCAGGCAGGTCGCCGAATTGCGCCTCTTGCTCGAAAACCATGCGCTGGAACAGTCCTTCGCAGCGGGCGATTTGGACTGGGAAGGTCGCGTGGTTTCCGCTCACCACAAGCTTGGCGTCATGGAGAAGCGCATGCTGAATGGCGAACGGCAGAACCAGGAGCTGTGGAAGCAATGCGACTGGGACTTCCATCATTCGCTGATTTCGGCTTGCGGATCCGACGTGCTTCTTGCGGCGCATGCGGCGGCGTACGACCGCTATCTTCGCTATCAGATGATAGCCGTGGTGTTTCGCGGAGAGATCGCTGCGCGTGAGCATCAAGCGTTGCTTGAAGCCGCGCTCCTGCGAGATTGGAAAAAAGCGCAAACGATCATGGTTTCCCACATCCAGGGATGTGTCGAACATGCCCTGAAAGAAGACAATGCAGGCCTTTTCGGAACTGCCGCCGAAAGGCATCGCCCCACTGCGAAAGGCATATCGGATCAGCCTGCTCGTAAGTCCAAAAGACCATCAGCTAAGGCGGCTACCTCGACAATCGGTAGAGCCAAGGCCTGATACCTTCATAGAGGTCTTCGCACGAAACCCTCAGCTGGCAGCCGGTTGCTTCCATCAGAAGCGGTCGGCGCGGAACGGCGTCAGGTCGATCGACGATGGCCGGCCGGAAATGAGATCGGCAATCACGACGCCGGTGTAGGGCGCGGCGGTCATGCCGATATGTTGGTGTCCGAACGCGTGGATGACATCGGGAGAACGCTTCGAGCGGCCCATCACCGGCAGTGAATCGGGAAGGCTCGGACGATGACCCATCCAATAGCTCATCTCATCCATCGAATAATTCTTGGCCAGCGCCGGAAACAGCGAGCCGATCCGCTTGATCAGGATTTCCGACCGCTTCCAATCGGGCGCGGCCCGCAGACCAGCCAGCTCGACCGTGCCGGCGAGGCGAACCCCGAACTGCATCGGCGTCGCGACAAACTTGTTCTCGGAGTCCGTCGTCGGAACGCGGGGCTGAACGGCCGGATTTCGGATCATCACGTGATAGCCGCGCTCGGTTTCCAGCGGGACCCTATCGCCGGCTTGAGCCGCCAATGGCTTGGAATGCGCGCCGGCGGCGAGAACCGCGGTGTCGACCTCGATCCGGCCGGCTGATGTCTCGATCGCGACGAGCTTGTCGCCGTCAAACGCGAAGCCTTTGGCTTCGGCCTTGATCAGACGGCCGCCCGATTTGAGGATGGCGTCGACGATGGCCTTGACCAGGCCTTCCGGGTTGACGGTATGGCCGTTGTGCGGGACGTATTTCCCGAATTTGGCATCCCTCGTGAGATTGGGATCAAAGGCGCGAAGCTGTTCCTGGTCGAACTCCTCCCAGGCAATGCCGTTCTCGCGCCGGAGAGCCCAGCCGCGCGCATCCGCCGCTACGCTTTCCCTGGAGCGGTAGACGATGAGGATGCCATCGCGCCTGACAAGATCCCGTGCCCCGGCATCTTCGACCAGCGGCATGAGCGCGTCGAAGCAAGGGGCAATCAGCGATTTGAGGGCCTGGGCCTGCTGCCTGATTTTCTCCGGTGTTCCGGCCAGCCCATAGCGGATCAGCCACGGGCTGAGCTGCGGCAGATAGGACCAGCGGATCGAAAGCGGACCGAGAGGGTCCATCAGGTATTTGGGGACCTGCTTGAACGTGTCGGGACCTGCGATGGGTACGAGCGATGACGGGTTGAAACATCCGGCGTTGCCGAAAGATGCCCCCTCGCCCGGCCCCAGCGGGTCGATCATGACGACGTCGTGCCCGTCGCGCTGCAAATAGCGCGCGACGCAGGCGCCGACCATGCCGGCTCCGATAACGGCAACTCTTTTCTGCTTCATGGTCACGGTGCTGCTATTTCGGTTCGCCGGTGCTGCGAAGGCATGACGTCGATCAGATCACCTTGTTGATCAAATCGTTGTCGCCGGCCCAGATCTTGTTCAGATTGGTTGCGAGGAGCTTCGCGATGCCCGCCTCATAACCGGCGGTTTCGCCTCCGGTGTGCGGCGTGATGAAGACGTTCGGCATCGACCAGAGCGGCGAATCCTCAGGCAGAGGTTCATCGACGGTGCAATCCAGCGCCGCGCCCTTGATGGCGCCACCGCGCAGCGCCTGGATCAGCGCCGGCTCATCGACGCAGGCGCCGCGCGCCATATTGATCAGATAGGCGGTAGGCTTGAACCGCGACAACGCCTTGGCGTCGATGATGTTGCGCGTTTCATCGGTCAAGGCGCAGGTGAGGACGACAAAGTCGGCGCGCGGCAGGAATTCGTGAAACTCCGCCGAGGCGTGGACTTCGTCCGCATGTCCCTTCTCGGACAGGTTGCTGCGGCGAAAACCGATGACGTTCATGTCGAAGGCCTTGGCGAGCTTCGCCAGACGGCCGCCGATGCGCCCGAGGCCGAAGATGACAAGCGTCTTTCCGGCGAGTTCGTCTTCGCGCAAGGCGGGATCGCTTTGCATCGGACGCCAGAATTTTTTCGTCTGATTATCCCGCGCATCCGGCAACCGTCGCGACATCGCGAGTATCAGGCTCATCGCGTGATCGGAGACCGCGTTCATGTTGACGCCCTGCGCGCTCGCCAATCGGACGCCGCCGGCCTTGAGGACACCGAGATCGTACTGATTGATTCCCGCGCTGATCGACTGGATGAATTTCAGGCGCGGCGCTTTCCGGAGCAGATCGTTCTTCCAGAAGCCCGAGACCACGACGACATCCGCTTCCGCGATCCGGCGCTCGAATTCGTCGAAACTCTTGACCTCGAAACTCTTGACGCCGGTGTTGAGTTCGTCGAACGCCGCCTTCACCCGATAAGCAGGATGTCCGAAGCAGACCATCAGATTTTCACGGGATGGAAAGGTCACCTAATCTTCTCCTGAACTTCGAAATGGGTGTTACGACGTGCCGGCCTTCACGAATGTCAGAACCGGAACACCAGGTTGTCCGATCCGATATGATGTCATATCATTCCTCACAAGGGTGACCACATCTCTTAATGCAGGACGGCCGGTGATTTCCGTCGAGTTGGTCAGTAAATGGTTCGGCGACCATCAGGTCCTGCGCGACTGCACCCTGACCGTTGCAAGCGGCGAGGTCGTCGTCATCTGCGGCCCGTCCGGATCGGGGAAAAGCACGCTCATCAAGTGCATCAACGGGCTGGAGCCGGTTCAGAGCGGCGCGATCCATGTCGACGGCGAACAGGTGATCCAGTCGTCCGCGGCGCTGCTCCGCCTGCGCCGCAAGGTCTCCATGGTGTTTCAGAGCTTCGAGCTCTATCCGCACATGAAGGTGATCGACAACATCACGCTCGCGCCGGTGGTAGCCTTGCGGCGCGACAAGACCGAAGCCGTCGAAAAGGCGAAGGCGCTGCTCGCGAGGGTCGGCATGGCCGCTTATGCAGAACGCTGGCCGGCGAGCCTTTCGGGCGGGCAGCAGCAGCGCGTGGCGATCGCGCGGGCGCTTGTGACGGAGCCACTCGCGGTCCTGTTCGACGAACCCACATCCGCGCTCGATCCCGAGATGATCAATGAGGTCCTGGAAGTCATCACATGGCTGGCGCGGTCGAACATGACCCTTGTCATCGTAACCCATGAAATGGGTTTCGCACGCAACGTCGCCGATCGGATCGTCTTCATGGAGGACGGTGCGATCGTCGAGGATACGCCGACCGCGCAATTCTTTGCCAACCCCAGCAGCGAAAGAGCCGCGCGATTTCTGGATCGCATTCTTACCCACTAGCGAATGGCGCTGCTTATCGATCAGTCAGCACAAAAAGGAAATACGCATGAAAGAAACAACCAGCAATGCGCTTTCCACCGACCGCCGCGGCTTCCTTTCCGCAGGCGCGGCGGGCGTCGCCGCGTTCCTTGCGCCATCGCAGGCCAAGGCAGCGGATGCAGGCGAAGACACGCTCGACAAGATCAAGAACTCCGGCGTGTTCAATATCGGCGTGCGCGAAGCAGCTCCGCCTTACGGCTTCAAGGATGCGAGTGGAGAATATCGCGGCTTCTCGACGGAAATCGGCAAGGCCATATACGATGCGGTGAACCAGGAGCTGGGCGGCGCGATCAAGGCGAACTACGTTGCCGTGACAAGCCAGACCCGAATTCCGCTGCTTCAGAACGGCGCGATCGATCTCGAAGCGGGCGCTACGGTCATGACCATCGGCCGCTCCAAGGTCGTCGATTTCAGTATTCCCCACTTTGTCACGAGCACGAGCCTGCTTGTGCTCGCCAGCAGTCCGATCAAGGTCGCGGCCGACATGGCGGGCAAACGTATCGGCATTCCCCAAGGCGGTCTCGAGGCCGCCCTGTTCCGCACCGCCAACGAGGCCGGCACGTTCGCCAGTGCGGTGAAGACGATCGGCTTTCCGGACCACAGCCAGGGCGTCACGGCGCTCCAGACCGGCACGGTCGATGGATATAGCAGCGACGAGCCGATCCTTTACGACGTCGGCCGCGACCCGTCGCAATTCCGGATCGTGCCGATGAAGATGAACGCGGCCACCCAGACGCTGCTGGTCCGGCCCGGGAGCTCGAAATTCAAGCGCATCGTAGACCAGACCATCGCGCGGCTATGCAGCTCCGGGGAATGGGACAAGCTTTATCAGCGCTATTTTGGCGACGGCGGCTTCAAGATGCCGCTGCCCGAAGCCGCGAAAATGCTGGTGCAGATGAATTCCTGGCCGGCGTGATCGCCGTCTTCCAACGATTTTCGCCCGAGCCGACGAGAGGTGCCGAGCTGGAATGATCGACTGGTCGATTCTTTGGCAAGCGCCGAATGGCAGAACCTTGCTTGAAGCGCTGCTTCTGACGTTTCAGATCGCCGCGATCTCCTGGGCACTGTCGCTGATATCAGGGATCGGCATCGGGCTCCTGAGAGAAGCTCCCATCGCGGCATTGCGCGTCGCCGGAACCGTCTATGTCGAGATATTCAGGAATATCCCGCTGCTCGTGCAGCTCTTCTTCGTCTATTTCATTTTCCCGCGTATCCTGCCCAACTTCGCCAAGCAGGCGCTGTTCGACTACGGTTGGGAGGTCGCGGCCTCCATCATCACATTGTCGCTTTACAGCTCGGCCAAGATCGCCGAACTCGTCAAGTCGGGTTTCAATACGATCGGCGCCGGCTTGCGCATGGCGGCGGCTTCCAGCGGCCTCACCTGGTGGCAATCCCAGCGTCATATCTTCCTCAACCTGTTGCTGCGCACGATCACGCCGGGCCTGGCATCGGAATTCGTCACGATATTCAAGGGCTCTTCACTGGCCATGGCGGTCGGCGTCGCCGAGACGACCTATGTGACACGGCAGCTCGGGACCGAGACGTTTCAATGGTTGCCGGTCAATGTCTACGCAAGCGCGGTCTATCTGTTCTGCGCCTGGGCAATTGCCGGCGTGATGCTGCTGGTCGAGAAGCGCGTCGCGATTCCCGGACGGATCGGCGGCTGAGCGATGCAGGAATATCTCTCGATGCTTTCGGCGCTCGTCCGCTACAACGTCACGCTGACGCTGTTGGCAGTCGCCATCGCGCTTCCGATCGCCTGCCTATGCGCCTTCGCCAGACTGTCGCGCGTCCGCTGGATCGCGCTCGCCATGCGCGTCTACGTCAATACGTTGCGAAGCATGCCGTTGGTGATGGTCATGTTCTGGGTCTACATGATCGCTCCGATGATCAGTGGACGTTCGCTGTCGGCCTACTGGTCGGCCTTGATCGCCCTGACCTGCTTTGAAGTGGCTTACTTCACCGAGATCGTTCGCTCAGGCGTGCAGTCGATCTCATCGAACCAGTTCGCCGCGGCGGTTGCGACCGGATTGTCCCGGTTTCAGGCGGCGCGCTACGTCGTGATCCCGCAGGCCTTGCAGCGAATGCTTCCCGCGCTGCTGACGCAATCGCTGATCGCCTTTCAGGATTCCACCATCAGCAGCATCATCGGGGTGCCGGAAATGCTTCAGGAAACCACGATCATCAATGCGCGGGAACAGGCGCCCGTCCATTATTACGTCCTGCTCGCGCTTACATTCCTGGTGACATGCTACGGAACGAGCCTGATCGTGCGTCAGATCGAATCGCGGATGCGGCTCGGCGCTCAACCCCGAAAATCATAGCAAGGCGCGCCCCTTCGGCGACCGTCTTGCAGATACCGAAGGTATTCTCTTGACACACTGATTTATGAGTGAATACTCGCTCACATATCTGGCGCCGGCGCGATGCCCCCGGCTGCTCAAAAGAACCGGGATTTGAGAGGACGCAGAGGTGCCGGCAAGCGAGGTACCGATCGGGCTCTTCGGAGCGGCACGGACGGAAGCGTTCGTCGCGCAAGGTTTATGGATCGGCAAGACTGTCTATCAGTTGCTCGTCGAGGCAGCGTCTCGGACGCCCGGGAAAACCGCCATCGTCGACGGACCGCATCGGCTGACCTACGCCGAAGTCGTCGAGGCGACGCAGCGGATCGTTACCGTTCTAAGGGAGCACGGGATTTCGGCTGAAGACATCGTCGCGGTGCAGCTGCCGAACTGGCGGCAGTTCCCCTTGATCGAATATGCGCTGGCAGCCATCGGAGCAGCCTGCATTCCTCTTTCGCCGATCTATCGCGGGCGTGAGTTGCAGGCGATTTTTTCGGTCGCACGGCCGAAGGCGCTGATTGGCGCGCGGACGTTCCGGGGTTTCGAGTATGCGTCGCTCTATCGCGAGATCGCCGGCCGGTTCGAGATCGGGCGCAGCTTCCTGGTGGGAGCCGCGGGCAATGATGATTTTCTCGATTTTGACAGGCTGTGGTCGGAAGCGTCACCCGCAACCGACATCGCGCCGGTCGATGCCTCCAGCCTGTCGGAAATCGCGTTCACCTCGGGAACGACGGGTGAGCCGAAAGGCGCAATGCATAGTCACAACACCAATCTGTGCCCGCTTGCATCGGTCGCACGCCGCTCCGAACTTGGTGCGGATGAAGTCATCCTGATGGCCTCGACATTCGGTCATCAGACCGGCTTCTGCTACGGCGGCCAGTTGCCCATCCTGCTCGGCGGAACGCTTGTGCTGATGGACAGCTGGAATGGCGAGCGCGGACTGGAATTGATCAACCGCGAGGGCGTCACCTGGATGATGGGCGCGACGCCTTTTCTGCAGGATCTCGTGATGGCCGCCGAAAAGCGCCAACAAGCCTCGATCAGCCTGCGCAATTTTCTATGCTCCGGGGCGCCTATTCCAGGCCCGCTTCTCCAACAAGCCTATGAACGCCTCGGCTGCACGATCACAACAGGCTGGGGCATGACCGAGGTCGGTTGCGTGACGCTGACCAGCCCCGGAGATTCGGTGGGGCTGATCATGTCGAGCGACGGTCATTGCCTGGACGGCATGGAGGTCAAGGTAGTCGATGCGGCCGGCGATGCCATTGTCGATGAAGAGGGCGATATCCTCTGCCGCGGTCCATCGCTGCTGGCGGGTTATTTCGCGCGCCCGGAGCTGACCGAAGCGTCTTACCGTGACGACGGCTGGTTCGTGACCGGCGATCGCGGCGTGCTTTACCCCAGCAACTATCTGCGTCTCACCGGCCGCAGCAAGGACATCATCATCCGCGGCGGCGAGAACATTCCGGTCATCGAGATCGAGAACGTCATTTATCGCCATCCGAAAGTCGAGATGGTCGCGCTCGTCGCGATGCCCGATCCGAGGTTACAGGAGCGTGTCTGCGCCTTCCTCGTGCTTAAAGAGGGTCAACAGATGAACCTGCAGGAGCTTTGCAGCTTCCTCACCGACGAACAGGTGGCGCGCCCGTTCCATCCGGAGCGCGTCGAAATCCGGGACCGGCTGCCGATGACTCCAAGCGGCAAAATCCAGAAATTCGCGCTGCGCGAAATGATCCGGCAGCAGATTGCGGCCGAGAAGATGGCGAACTGACATGGCAAGTGGAATATCGATCGTTGGCATTGGCGAGACGCCCCCCGCACGCCGTTCCAACGCAAGTCTACGGTCGATGGTGGTGGACGCGGTCCTCGCCGCCATCCTGGATGCGGGCCTCACGCCGGCGGATGTCGACGGCATCATGTCCGATTCCATCATCATGCCGGTGACGGTGCCGCACGACTATGTCGCAGGCCAACTCGGCATCACGCGCACTTACGATGCCACCATTTCCTACGGCGGCGCCGCGATGATGTGCGCGCCGTTGCTGGCGGCCCAGGCGATCAAGAGCGGCCTCGCCAAAGTCGTGGTGTTCTATTTCGGCGTCGACTGGGGCACGCGGCCGGGAGGCCCCTACGGCTATCACAGCCTCTATCCCGCCAAGGCCGTGTTCGAGCAGCCCTATGGGTACTCGGGCCAGCCCGCCTATTTCGCTATGATGGCGCGGCGCTACCGCGAGACCTACGGCCTGCCCCAGGAACATCTCGGTCGCATTGCCACCAACCAGCGGCACAACGCCGTGCTGAACGGCCGGGCCCAGGTGAAGGCCCCGCTCACACTCGAGGGCTATCTGAACGGCCGCCCGATTGCCGATCCGCTGACGCTCAACGATTGCTGCGTCATCACCGACGGCGTCGGGGCCTATGTGATGACATCAGACAATCGCGCCAATTCCTGCGCCAGACGTCCGGTCCGCGTGCTTGGGGCAGGCTATGCCGCGGAGGCGATCACCGCCGACGACGTTTTCTCGCAGCCGGACCTGACGCGCTTTCCGGCCGTGCAGGCGGCGATGGAGCGCGCGCTCGCTTCCGCCGATGTGACGCACGACGATATCGACTTCGCCGAGATCTACGATTGCTTCTCAATTTCCTGCTTACTTCAGCTCGAAGGACTGGGCTTCTGCAAGCGAGGTGAAGGCGGAGCCTTCGTCGCCGAAGGCCACACCGCGCTCGACGGAAAGCTGCCGGTCAACACCCATGGCGGTTTCCTCTCCTACAGTTATCGGCTCGGCATCGAGCATGTGCTGGAAGCGGTCCGGCAATTGCGTGGCGAAGCCGGCGCGGCGCAGGTGAAAGATGCATCGGTCGGCCTCGTCACCGGATTGTCCGTGCCTGAATATGGCGCGCTACTGCTGGGGAGGGCTTGAATGATTTCCGCTCCAGAGGTGATGGCGGAGTTCCGCCCGTTCTTCGAAGCGACCGATCGGGATCACCTTGCGTTTCCGCAATGCGAGGAATGCGATCGCTTTCACTGGTATCCGCTGCAACGTTGTCCGCATTGCACGAGTTCAAGGCTGACATGGACGCGGGTCGCGAAACGGGCAACGCTCTACAGCTGGACGATGATCCATCACCCCTTCACGGAGGCTGATGCGGCGCGTGTGCCTTATCTCGTCGGTCTCGTCGATATACTGGCAGCAGAGGGCGTGCGCCTGGTTGTGGCGATAGATCGAGCCCACCTGCCTCAACTCAGGGCTGGATTGGCGGGCGGACTCGCCATCGAACACAGGCCGGGAGAGCTGGATCGCGTAGCGTTCACGCCGGATGCGTCGCGATGACAATGACCTTCGCAGGCAAGCGCGTCGTCGTCACCGGTGCCAGCAGCGGCATCGGCCAGGCGGCTGCGACGATTTTGCTGGAGCAAGGCGCTCAGGTGATCTGCGTAGGCCGGAAAAAGTCCGGCCTACAGGCCATCGCAGACAGATTCCCCGATATGGCAATTCCTCTCGCCGCGGACTTGTCCTCTGCGATGGCGATCGAGTCGCTGGTCGACGCGGTCAGGGCAATGCCCGGCGGTTTGGATATCCTGGTGAACAATGCCGGGCACAATGACGGCGGCAGCACGGATTTCGCCTCCGGAAGCCACGCCGATTGGAACGACGTCCTGACCGTCAACCTCGGCGCCATGATGCAGCTGACGCATGGCCTGATCCCTTTGCTGCGCGCGCGGCCGCCCGGCCACGTCGTGAACGTCGGATCGATCGTGTCGCGCATATCGGCCCCCAACATGGCCGCCTACATGGCATCGAAGCATGGCGTGCACGGATTATGCGAGGCGCTGCGGGCCGACTACGACGATGGCTCGCTGCGGGTAACGGAAATCATTCCAGGCACGGTGCGCACCGGCTTTGCCGAGCGCCGGTGGGGAGGACGCAACGAGGCCGATGCCTTCTACGACCGCATGCCGGCGCACTTGACGGCGGATGACGTCGCGCAATCGATCGTCTGGGCTCTGAGCCAGCCGGCTTCCGTGACCATCAACGAGATTGTGGTCACGCCGACAAGACGGCGATGATCAGGCCTATTTCCCGACGGTCGAACGCTTTCTGGCCGGCCGCTTCTGCGATGGCTTTTCGGTACCGTCCTCCAGCGAGAACTCTGCAAGCACGTCCTTCCATTTGCCCTCGGTCGAGACGACGGAGCGCAGCAGATTGTCCAGCCCCGAGCGCAGATAGTTTTCCGGCTTGCGCCGCGGCGAGAACCGCCAGGCATTGAGCGACCAGTTATAGACATGCATGACGACCTGGTAGGTCAGCATCTCGACATCGACGGGACGGAAAGCGCCCGCCGCGATACAGGCCTCGATGCAATCGCTGATGATGCTCGTAGAGGCCTTCTCGAGGCGCTTGAGTTCGTCGATCTGATCCCGGCCGAGCGATTTCGACTCGCGAACACCGAGGATCGACGACTGCCGATTTTCGATGTCGATACGATGATAGTGCTTGAGCGCGACAAAGAAGCGGCGGAGCGGATTTGGTTCGCCCTGGATCAGCGCCGGCAGCTCCGACAGAATCCGATGACTTGTCGACTGGATCGCCTCGAAGAGGATGTCCTCCTTCTTGGCGAAGTGGCGATAGATCAGGCCAACGCTGAACGCTCCGTGGCGCGCGATGTCTTCCGTGGTCGTGGCGTGAAAGCCTTTTTCGATGAAGAGCTCCGTCGCGATCTCAAGGATCATCGCGTGCCGGCGTGTGCGCCGCTCGCTCGACCGTTTCTTGCCGGGCTGAATGGCGGCGTCCTCTGCTTCGGTAGTTACTGCGTGCGGCATTGCTCTGGCTCGTCTTTCGAACTATCGGGGTTCGCGCGAAATGAAAAGACGTTCCGGTTGCGTATGCGCAGATATGCACGGCCTGAGCATTGGCCTTTCTGCAGCCGCGTCAATCGGACACTCCCTCAAACTACTCAAAGATGAGCGAGTATACACTCATTTTTCTTGCCCGGGCCCAGGGCGGGTGCCATGATCGCTCGCAAAAGATAAAATCAGGGAGCACGTCATGGCGGGTTGGAAGCAATGCGCGTTTGGCCTGTTGTTCGGTATCGCGCTGGTCTCTCCGGCCGCTGCCGACGACGACACGATCAGGATCGGCATCCTCAACGACCAGAGCGGCCCGTTTGCGGATTTCGCCGGCCCAGGCTCGGTCGTTGCCGCACAGCTCGCCATCGACGACGTGGGCGGCAAGGTCAACGGCAAGCCGGTCGAATTGCTCGTCGCCGATCATCAGAACAAGGCCGATGTCGGTTCCAATATCGCGCGCAAGTGGCTCGCATCCGGGGTCGATGCGATCGCCGATGTGCCGAATTCGTCGGTCGCGCTTGCAGTCAATTTCATCGCGCGGGAACAGAACCGGGTCTATCTCGCCACAACCGGTGTCACGACTCGTTTGACGGGCGATGCCTGCTCGCCCACGACCGTGCAATGGGCGATCGACACCTGGGCGATGGCTAACGGCGTTGCCCAGGGAATGGCCGACCAGGGAAGCAAGAGCTGGTATTTCATCACAGCCGACTACGCATTCGGCGTCGAGATGGAAAGGCAGGTAACGGAATTCGTCAAAGCGGCGGGCGGCAGCGTCGCGGGATCGGCTCGCCATCCCATCAATGCCAGCGACTTCTCTTCTTTCCTGCTCGGAGCGCAAGGTTCGGGCGCCAAGGTCCTCGGGCTCGCGACGTCGGGCGCGGATATGGTCAATCTGGTCAAACAGGCGCGCGAATTTCGTATCCCTGAAACCATGAAGATCGCGAGCCTAGCGCTCTACATCACCGACGTTCACGCGCTCGGTCTGGAGTTGGCTCAAGGGCTCTATCTGACGAGTGCCTTCTATTGGGACCTGAACGATCGGACGCGCGCTTTCGCCAAGCGCTTCTCGGAAAAATTCAACGGCAAGAAGCCGTCGGTTTTCCAGGCCGCGGTCTACTCCGCCACGCTTCACTACCTCAAGGCGCTCCAGGCCGGCGCGCCCGCGAAAGATGGCGCGGCGGTGGTGGCAAAGATGAAATCCATGCCCACGAACGACGACGCCTTCGGAGAGGGCTCGATCCGACGGGATGGCCGCAAGATTCACCCGATGTACGCGTTCCAGATCAAGTCGCCGAGCGAGTCCAAGGGGCCATGGGACTATTACAAGCTCGTAGGCACGATCCCCGCGGACAAGGCCTGGCGGCCGATCAGCAGTGAGTGCGAATTCGCCAAAAAATCCTGAGAACCATACGCGACCGAATGCCGGGAAATCAGACGTGAGCGCCGCGACCACGGATCGTCTCGAAGCGAGAGCCGATCGCGACCGGCGACGAACCGCGTTGGTGGTCGGGCATTCCGGAAGCACCGGTCGAGGGTTGTTCGAATATCTGTCGAACAGCGCCGACTGGAACGTTGTTACGCTCGGCAGACATGCAAGCCAGGGGTGCGGGCCTCATGTCGCCATCGATCTCTACCGGGATGACGTAAAAGCTGTCGACGTGCCGGAACTCGCTGGCGTCACGCACATCTACAACTGCGCTCGCGTACCGGCGGCGGATCCGGAAAGCGAGCGGCAATCGAACCTGATCCTGCTCGACAGTCTTCTCGATCTGGCTGAGCGCAATTGCGTCCGGCTCGAGCATGTCTGCTTGATCCACGGAACGAAGTGGTACGGTTGCCACAAGGGCCCTTATCGCACGCCGGCGCTCGAAACCGACCCGCCTTGCGATGACCCGAGCTTCTATGCCGTCCAGCAAGAGCTGATCATACGCCGTCAGCGGAATCGCGATTGGACCTGGAGCGCGTTGCGACCGCACACGATCTGGGGCTTGCCTGCCGAACGCAGCGGCAACAGCATCGTTATGCTGATCGCGGCTTACGCCGTGCTGATGAAGGCGGCCGGAGAGCCGCTCCACTTTCCGGGGCCCGAGAAGACGTTCTACAAGCTGTCGCAAGCGACCGACAGCGACCTTCTCAATCGCGCCATGGAATGGGTCGGGACGACGCCGGCGGCAGCGAACCAGGCCTTTAACGTGACCAATGGAGATTTCTTCCGCTGGGAGCGCCTATGGCCATCGGTCGCCGATTTCTTCGGGATGGATTGCGGCGACGTGCGCCCATTGAAGCTGGCGGATGCCATGCCGAAGA
This sequence comes from uncultured Alphaproteobacteria bacterium, assembly GCA_963788885.1. Taxonomy (GTDB): domain Bacteria; phylum Pseudomonadota; class Alphaproteobacteria; order Rhizobiales; family Xanthobacteraceae; genus Bradyrhizobium. Next base: position 573,794 of record CAWBIR010000010.1, read on the forward strand.
TGGAAGGGCACTGGGCGAGGTTGGCGCAGAAGCACCAGTTGAAATGCGACGATCTGCGATCCGTCGTCAACTGGAGTTATGGTGATGGCATTTTTGGGCTCGCCTGGACGGATATGTCGTCGACAACAAAGGTTCGCCAATTTGGATTTTCTGACGCGATAGACTCCGGCGAAGCCCTCTCGAAGTCCCTCGCTGAATTGCGAACGCGGCGATACATCGCCTGAATCGTTCGATTGGCCACAGTTCATCGAAGGCGAGATCTGCTTGTTCGGGGAATTGCGATCTATCCCGCCGCGGGCAACACCGTCTCGGCCGGCTGCTGCCAGGGCCGCCGCGACGAGGCCAGACCGATCAGCCTCCCCTGGATGAAATCGCAGCCCCAGTCGCGCAGCATCGAAGCGGCCTCTTCGTCCTGCACCCATTCGGCGACCGTCTTGATGTTGAGCCGCCGCGCCAGATCGATCAGTGTCTGCACGAAGGCGCGGTCGTCGGGGATGCGCGCGATGTTCTGCACGAAGGCGCCGTCGATCTTCACAATGTCGACGCCGAGCTTGCGCAGGTTGCGGAAGGAGGTGTAGCCGGCGCCGAAATCATCAATGGCAATGCGGCTGCCGAAATTCTTCAGCCGCGTGACGAAGCCGCGGACGTCATCGACGTCCTGGATCGCCACCGTTTCGGTGATCTCGACGATCAGCCGCTCGCCGGCGCCCGGATGCGCACGCATCAGCGTTTCGATTCCGGTCCACCAGTCCGGATCCATCGTGGTATCCGGCGAGATGTTGAGGCTGAGCTGAACATTAGGCGACGCCGCCAGTTCCGCCACCACCAGCTCGAGCACGCGATGATCGACCAGCCGGATCAGCCCGAGCCGTTCGGCCACCGGCACGATGTCGGGCGCCAGCAGCACCTGGCCATCGTGTTGCTCCATGCGGACCAGGCACTCGTAGAAAGCGGCATCACGCGCGCGGGCATCCACCACCGGCTCGAACGCCATGGTGATGCGGCGATCGTTGAGCGCGGTGACGATCTCGTCGGTGACGCGAATATTCACCCGGCGCTGGGCATCGCGCTCGACATTCGGCCGCCACAGCGAAAACGAACCGGCGCGACGGCTTTTGGAAGCGTCGAGCGTTTCCTGCGCGCGGTTGATCGCTTCATCCGCGCTGCGAGCGTAACGCGGCACGGCGACGGCGCCGATCGAGGCTGTTACCGAGACGGGCCCCGATTTGGTCGGCACCACCTCGTCGCGAATGGCGGCCAGGAACCGCTCCGCCGCAACGCTCATATCGTCGACGGTGCAGTTCTTCAGCACCAGCCCGAACTTGTTGCCGGAGAAGCGGCCGAGCACGTCGCCGCCGCGCAAGCGAACGCGAATGCGTCCCGCCACTTCCGAGAGCACGGCATCCGCCACATCGAAACCAAACGCATCGTTGATGCGCGCCAGATGATCGATGCCGATCAGCATGAAGGCGCAGTTGGTGCGGAAGCGAACGGCCTCCTCGATGATCTCCGCAAGCGAGGCGATCAGATGCGTGCGATTGAGCTCGCCGGTCAGGGGATCGTTCTGCGACAACCTGACAAGCTGCTCGTCACGGGCGTGGCGTTCATTGTTGATCCGGATAATGCCGTGGGCGCGCACCGGCTTGCCGTCGGGACCTGCAAACCAGCAGCCGGTCTCCTCGATCCATTGCACCGGCGCTGACGTCGTGGCCCGCACGCCATATTCCAGCCGGTAAGGCGCGCCGTCAGGGCCATGGGCTGTCGGTGAGGCGACCAGCGCTTCCGATCGGACCGAACGATTGGGCTCGATCAGGTTTGAAAACTCGCCGCCGCTGGCGAGCCGCTCGAGCGGAATATCGGGAAAAACGTTGGTGACGTGCTCGCTCCAGACCAGTTGGTCCGAGACGATATCCCAGACGAAAGCGGCCTGGCCAAGGGAAGCGAGGATGGCTGAAGCCGGGGGAAGAGCTGCGTTCACGGTCGCCTCGTTTCGGGACAGGCTTCGACAGTTGGGTTGCGCCTGAACTGGTCGGCGCTTTCGTGATTCTCCGCACAACCTTATGGAGAGTTGATAAATATTTTCGAAAACAGGCTCGATTGCGCCATGTCAAAACGGGAGTAACCCGACCGGCATGACCCTTGCGAGACGAACTGTAACACGGGACCCAGTGTCCCAAAATGTGACAGTTTTCGCTGGGAAGCGCCACTCATGATCAACGACGATCGGCCAGAAGAGGTCCCGGTAGTTCGACCCGCAAGCACGGCATTGGTGCCGGTGACGACCCGGATCGAACGGCGGTCGCGCCGGCGCTGGTACCGCTGGGCGCCAGACCCGACCTTCGTCGCGCATTTGATTGCGGAGGCCCAGCAGGTTCCGCAGGCCCGCCGGGTACGGCGCGCGAGCTTGGCCGACGCGCAGGCCGCGTACCGGACGCGCCAGACGCCGAACGCCGGAAGCCACATGCGGCAGGTGATCTAAAAAACTAACGCTGGGTCGTCTCGGGCGGCGGCTGTGTGCCGCTGTCGGCGTGCGAGCTGGGCGAAGCCGCTTCCGAAGCAGGCGCGACCGTCGCCGTTTCGGGGTGGCTGAATTTTGGCTCGGACGGCGCAGGACTTTCAGAGGGCGCAGGCGTTGAAGGTGCAGGATTTGGGCTCTCGTCGGGTCGCGGCCAGGCACCCGCATGGAGATCGGCAGGCTCCTGCCTAACCTCAGTCGGTGCGCGTCGCGCTGCCCGTCCGGAAGCCACCGTCGCCGGCACGCCTCGCTTGACCCGCAAGGTCACGCCAGTGAGGAAATCCGTAAGCGAGAGCAGCGTCAGCAGGAAAAACGCCGAGGTCGCAAAGCGCGGCCACAGCAGAAATTCGGCGACCGCTCCGCCAAAGACGATCAGCGACAGCAGATGATCGGTGAGAAATTTCGCGCCGGGACGCGCGCCCTTGATCACTTCGAACAAGAGCATCACGATGCCGAGCGCCACCAGCACATCGCTCAAGGTCACCGGCCATTGCGCGCCTGACGTGATGAGCGGCAGCGTCACCAGCGGCTCGGCGAGCGAAACGCCGGGCATCAGGAACACAATGATGTTGTAGATCGCGAGCGGGATCAGAAGCAGCGGGAAACCGACCATCGACATCGGCAAGCTCTTCTCACAAGAAACCTTGATATCGCGAGGAGAAGCGGCGACCGCTTCTCCTCAGACAGCTATCGTACCCCGCGCGTTGGCTTTAAACTCAGCCAACGTGAGGACGGATCAGGCGTCCTTCTTGGCCTTGAGAACCTGCCGGCCCTTGTACATGCCGGTCTTCAGGTCGAGGTGGTGCGGACGGCGCAACTCGCCGGAATCCTTGTCCTCGGCATAGGTCGGCTTCTTCAAGGCATCCGCCGAGCGGCGCATGCCACGCCGTGACGGCGACGTTTTCCTTCTGGGAACAGCCATATCGGTGTCCTTCTCAAGTCTCGATTCCGAAAGATGGCATCGTCCCGAAAGGGCGGCTAAAGCGCTACGAAAGCGCAAGCTCGAAAATGCCGATGAGGCCGCGCTTATAGAGGATGATGTCGCCAAAGGCTAGGTTCAAAATGGGTAAAAATCGCTCAGAAACTAGCGATTTTCATTCCAGCAGCGCTGCAATTCGGCAGCCTGGCCCCTCGCCACGTAAATTCCGGCGAGACGGCGCACGCCGGGCCCGGGGTTGCGGGCGCTGCGCACATGCGGATTGGGCAGGATGGCCGCGAGCAGCGCCGCTTCCCGGGGCGTCAGCATTGAGGCGCCATGACCGAAAGCATAGAGGCTGGCGGCCTGCGCGCCGAACTGGCCGCTGGGTCCGAGTTCGGCGATATTGAGATAGATTTCCAGGATCCGGGGCTTCGGCAGGACCAAGTCGATCCACAGCGCCAGCGGCAACTCCAGCGCCTTGCGGACCACGCTGCGGCCGGGCCACAGGAACAGGTTCTTGGCCACCTGCTGGGTGATGGTCGAGCCGCCGCGGGAAGGCTCGCCATCCTCGGCATCGTCGATCACCTCGCGAAGGGCGCCCCAGTCGACGCCGCGATGGCTGCAGAATTTGGCGTCTTCGGAAGCGACCACCGAACGCGGCAAGGGCGCGGCCATGGCGGAGAGGTCGACCCATTGCCGCGACACCGGGGCGCCCCTCAGATAGCGCCAGGCCATCAGAGCGGACGCAGGATGGCCGGTGCGGTAGAGCGGCGCCAGCAGATAGGGCAGCAAGAGCACCGCCAGGACGATCAGAAGTAAATTTCGGGCAATGCGCAAAATTAACGATTTTCTCAATCGACCAGGCCGTCTCGACCGATATCTGACTGATAATGCCTTCTTTTTTCAACACTTTTAAGGCGCGCCAGATGGCGTCAGCGCAATTGACGCGGGCGGCCTCATCAACGATTGTCCGGCCCGATCGATTAGGAGCTTTCTAAAGATGACGACCGCGACCCTACCCCAGGACTTTGCAAAGCGGCTGGACCAGACCGCCGAGGATACCGAAGCGCTGCTGGCAAAGCTTCTCGACGACGCGCTGTTGCCGGACGAGATCGCACGGCCGAAGCGGGTGATGGACGCGATGCGCTATTCGAGCCTCGGTGGCGGCAAACGCCTGCGGCCGTTTCTGGTGGTGGAGAGCGCGGCGATCTTCGGCGTGCCGCGTGGCGCCGCACTGCTCGCAGGCTCCGCGCTTGAATGCATTCACTGCTACTCGCTGATCCATGACGATCTGCCGGCCATGGACAACAGCGACTTGCGGCGCGGCCGGCCGACGCTGCACAAGAAGACGGACGATGCGACGGCGATCCTCGCCGGCGATGGCCTGCTGACGCTCGCCTTCGACATCATCACCCGCGACGAAATTCACAAAGACCCGACGGTACGCCTCCTGCTCACGCGCGCGCTGGCGCGGGCTTCCGGCATCGGCGGCATGGTCGGCGGCCAGATGCTGGATCTCGCCGGCGAAGGCAGATTCGGCGATCGCGAGCCGGTCGACGTCGCCCGCCTGCAGCAGATGAAGACCGGCGCGCTGTTGCGCTTCGGCTGCATCGCCGGCGCGATCCTCGGCCAATCCTCGCAAAAGGAATATCAGGCACTCGACGACTACGGCCGCGCGCTCGGCGAAGCATTTCAGATCGCCGACGACCTGCTCGACGTCGAGGGCGATGCCGCCGCACTCGGCAAGCAAACCGGACAGGACGCAGCGCTCGGCAAGACCACCTTCGTCACCCAGCTCGGGATCGACGGCGCCAAGCAGCGCGTGCGTGACCTCCTGGCGCGCGCCGACCAGGCCTTGTCGATCTTTGGTAGCCGAGGCGATGTCCTGCGCGCGGCCGCGCGTTTTGTTGCCGAACGCAAGAACTAGATCATATGGCCGGCGAGGAATTCGAAGAGCGGCTTCTTCGGTTCCGGAAGATGCCGCGCGCCGTTCGCCTCGTTTATGCGCGACCGCGCACGTTCCTCGCGATCGTGCTCGGCGTCGCCACCTTCTTTCTGCTGCCTTCGTCGTTTCGGCTTGTCACGCGATTGTTGACCGGCTGGGATACGTTCGTCGCGCTTTATATCGTTCTCGTCTACGTCATGATGGGTCGCAGCAACTTGAATACGATCCGCCGCATGGCTGCGTTGCAGGACGACGGCCGTTTTGTGATCCCGTTGCTGACCGCGCTTGGCGCATTCGCAAGCTTGGCCGCGATCGTGCTCGAACTCGGACAGGGCCAGCACAAACCCGCTGAACTGATGTTTGCGATCCTGACGGTCGCGCTATCCTGGGCGGCGGTCCATACCGGTTTTGCGCTGCATTACGCGCACGAATTTTACCGCGGCACCAAGCCGGGCGGTCTTCAGTTTCCGAGCGGTGACAAGGACGAGCACGCCGACTATTGGGACTTTGTCTATTTCTCCTTCGTGATCGGCATGACCGCGCAGGTGTCCGACGTCGGCATCACCAACAAAACAATCCGCCGCATCGCAACCGTTCACGGTATCATCTCGTTCGTCTTCAACACCGCGCTGCTCGCGCTGATGGTCAATATCACCGCCAGTGCGATCTAAAAACAAGCATCAAACCGGGAGCAAGACCATGAGCCATGATCGTTCGAGCGTCGAAGCCGTCGTCCAGCACTACTTCGATGCGCTATACGAAGGCGACGCCGACAAGCTTGGCGCGATCTTTCATCCCACGGCCGATTTGCGTTGGCTGGAAAAGGGCACCCTTCAGGTCCTGACGGTGCCCAACTGGCTCGAAAACGTGAGGAAGCGGCCGTCGGCCAAGGCCGAAAACAAGCCGCGCGCGGACTTTGTCGTCACGATCGATCGCTCGGACGAAAACACGGCCTTCATCAAGGTACGCTGCCAGCTGCCGCCGCGGTACTTCACCGATTATCTGGTGGCGATGAAACTCGGCGATGGCTGGCAAATCGTCTCCAAATCGTTTCGCTACGATCTGAAGGATTGAGCAGCATCACGCTCTCGCGCCGGGCTGACGCCTTTCCCGTCGCCAGACCGCTGTCCGAGCAGGTTTTGCCATAGCACCCGAAGAGCAACGCCCGGATGCAGCAACCGCTCGGGAGGCGCCTGAAGATTGGCAACCTGGAGAAAGGCATCGCTGACGCGCGCATCGCGACGCGCAGCCTGATGCACTTTGCCGACGTACCAATTGATGAAGCGCACTTTTGCCGGACGCGCACCCTGCACCTGCGGGTGCCGCAAATCGTTGCCGACGGCGACGTCCCAGGGCGTATCGATGGTCGTTGCGGCGGCACGGAAGAAGCGCCGGGCAAGATCGGCCTTGCCGTCGGAAAGACATTCGTGCAGCAGCGCCGCTTCCTGCGCCGCCACCGTCATGCCTTGCCCGTAGACGGGATTGAAATTGCAGATGGCATCGCCGAACACCAGGTAGCCGTCCGGAAACCGCTCCAGTCTTTCGTAACGGCGGCGCAGATTCGCCGGATTGCGAATGGTGGCGAAATCACTGAGCGGCTCGGCGTTGGCCACAATTTCATGGAACTCCGGCGCGGAAAGCGTGCTCGCGTAGGCGGCATGCATTTGCACGTCGGTCGATGCGATGTCGCCAAAATAGCCGCCAAACGACACGATCCAGCGATCCTCGGTCTGGAACAGAATTGCGCCATTGCGCCAGTTCGGCTCGTTGCCGGCCACCACAACACCCAGCTTGCCACCGAGATCGCCCGGTTTGCGGCGATAGACCCGCGAGGTGTAGCTGATGCCGATCTCGATCTTTTCTTCCTCCACCCGCGCATAACCAAGTCGCTCGAGCCAGGCGGGGCTCGCCGAACCACGACCGCTGGCGTCGATGACGAGATCGGCCGTCATCGTCTGCTCGGCGCTGTCGCCCGCAATCCTGTAGCGTACGCCATCGATCGCCGACCGCCCGGCATCGGCGATCAGACCCAGCACCGAACAGTTTTCGATCGCCTTGACGTTCGGCAGAGATAGCAGCCGTCGCCGCACCTGTCCTTCGAGCACCGGGCGAGAAGCAAGCAGCCCCGCCAGGTCGCTCGGCTCCGTCTTCAACGTCACGCCATGGCCAACCCAGCTCACGTCGTTGGCGATGTCGCCTCTTGAACCTCCGCAGGCGACCACCTCATCCGTCCATCCCGGGAAGAAATACTCGATCACCTGGAGTCCGCGCGCCAGCAGCCCGTGGGCGTGATGTCCCTGCGGTACGCCTTTGCGTGGAACGTCTCGTTCGGGAAAATCGTCGCGCTCCAGTACCGTTACTTCCTCGAAGAACTCCGAAACAGCGCGGGCGGCCAACAGCCCCGCCATGCTTGCTCCGATAACAACTGCATGCTTTCCGATCCGCTTCATGGCGATGCTCCCGATCCCGCCCCACATTGCGCGTCGGGGGCTACGGATCGTACGGAATCGCGATCAGAATGGTTTCCGCCGATCCGGGGAGACGCGCGATAAAATTTTTCGGCCCGCGGCTGAAACGAAATCTCCTTCGTTCGTACCGCATCCTCTTCGTGCAGACCGGCGGGATACGAAAAGCCTCCCCCCTGAGCTCGCGCTGACGGTCAATATCGCCGTTAGCCGCGATCCAGCAGCGCTGGTGTGTGCCCCACAGTGTTGACCTCGATCGCCTTCCGGGCAAACTGCTTTGAGGTGATGCGAAATGACCATAGAAGCCAGTTTTCAACTGTTCCTGATTCTACTTGCCGTGCTCGCCGGAACCGCGCTTCTAGCGCGCCGCGTCGATATCGCGCCGGCGATCCTGCTGCTGCTCGCCGGCACTGCGCTTGCTTTCGTGCCGGGCATGCCATCGCCGGAACTGCCGCCCGAACTGATCCTCCTGCTGGTGCTGCCGCCGCTGATCTATTCGTCGGCCGTCGCCATGAGCTGGCGCGAATTCAAATTCAACCTGCGGCCGATCATTCTGCTTGCGGTCGGATGCGTGATCTTTACCGCTTTCGCGGTCGCTGCCGCGACGCATTATCTGATTGGCCTGCCGTGGAATGTCGGCTTTCTGTTAGGTGCTATCGTCGCGCCGCCGGATGTCGTGGCCCCGCTGGCGGTTGCCCGCAGGCTCGCCATCCCGCGCCGGATCATGGTGGTGCTGGAGGGCGAAGGGCTCGCCAACGATGCCACCGCGCTGATCCTCTATCGTTTCGCGGTAGCCGCCATCGCAACCGGCGCGTTCTCGTTTCCGAAAGCGATCGGTGAGTTTTCAGCCATCGTCGTCGGCGAGGCGCTGTTCGGAATTGCGGTCGGCTGGCTCTCCCTGCGCGCAAGGCACTGGGCGCGCGATCCGCAGATCGAGATCACGTTGTCGCTGATCACGCCCTATGTGGCCTATTGGCTGCCGGAGCATTTCGGCGGTTCCGGCGTGATCGCAACCGTCGCCTGCGGGCTCTACATGAGCTGGAACGGACCGTTGTTGATCTCGGCCGCGACGCGCCTGCAGGGCATCTTCTTCTGGAACCTCGTGATCTACCTCATCGAGGGCCTGCTGTTTCTGCTGACCGGATTCCAGATGCGGATTCTGTACGAACGCTCCAAGGCGTTCCCGCTCGACGACATCCTGATCGCGACGGCGCTGGTGACGGCGATGATCGTCATCGCTCGTTTCGCCTGGACCTTTCCCGCGATCTACGTGCCGCGGATGATCGGGCGTATTCGCCGGCGCGATCCAGCCCCGCCATGGCAGTGGGCGTTCGTGCTCTCATTCACCGGCGTCCGCGGCGCGGTGTCGCTGGCCGCCGCACTGGCGCTGCCTTATGCGCTGCCGGATGGCAGCGCTTTTCCTCACCGCGACCTGATCCTGTTCGTCGCCTTCGGCGTCATCTTCATCACGCTGGTCGGGTTTGGCCTCGGCCTGGCGCCGGTGGTGCGCTGGCTTGGCGTGGCGCAGGCTGGCCGCAACGAGCGTGTCGCCGAACTCGAAACCGAGATCAATGCGCGCCGCGAGGCTCTCGATGCCGCGCTAAAATCGCTGAAGCACATCACGGAGAGCCGGGACTTGTCGGAAGAGGTGCTCCGGCTGCTGCGCGCGCGGCATGAAACCCGCTACAATCAATTGCCGAGTTCTATCGATCCCGATGCGCAATTGCTGTCTGCGGCGGGCACCGGTCTGACACGCGAGCTGATTGCGGCCGAGCGGCAATTCATTCACGAGCTGCTGCGCGACGGCAAGATCACCGACGAAACCCGGCGGCATATCGAGCGCGACCTCGACCTCGAAGAAGCGAGCCTCGCCAACCGGGAATTTCGTTGCGACATACCTTGAGGGAGCACGCTGACTATTGCCGCCCCAGATGCGTCGCCTGTTCGACGCGATCGAATTCTTTCCAGCGACAGAATCGCGTCCGCAAGCTGATCGGCGCGTTTGTCGAGGACGGGCCGCGCCAGCGTCAGGAACTTCTGCGCCATGGCTTTTGCATCCGGAAATGTCGTCGGCTCGCCGGACGGATCGTCGTGGATCCGCTCGTGGACACCGTCGTCGGTGGTGATGCTGACGCGCGCACCGAACGGATGCGTGCGGCCTTCGAGACGACTGTCCTGCACGACGTCGAACTTGTCGGCCAGCGCATCGACCGCGGCGTCGCCGAGCCTGCTGTAGTCGTCCCAGCCAAAGCGGCCCTGATCGAGCGCGACCGCGCCGGTGAAGAACATCGAGAATTGTCCGCCGACGACCGAGGTCGGGTGCCGCTTGGTAGCGGGGTCGCCCGCGAGCGTGATGCCGTTGCGATGCAGCCCGATCTCGACACGCTTGATCTGGTCCGGCGTCAAATTGTGCTCGCGGCGAATCGCGATCAAGGCATCGAGCGCGGCGTGGGTGTAGCGGCAGCTCGGATAAGGCTTTACGCCGATCTTCATGGTCTCGTAGACCTTGCCGAGATTGGCGATCGCCTTTTCCGGATGCGCGTTGTCGCTATAGCCGACGAGCAGGCCATGCTTGCCCTCGACCGACTGGGTCGCGCCGACAAAATCATGACGCGCCAGCGTTGCGGCAATCACGCCGTTCATTGCGGATGCGCCGACCTGATAGCGCTTGTTCCAGGCGCCATTGACCAGGAACTGCAGCGATCCCGCCGCCTGGCTGCCGGCGACGCCGAAGGCCGCGATGATCTGTTCTCTGGACAATCCGAACAGCTTTGCGGCGGCAGCTGCCGCGCCGTAGGTGCCGGCGGTGGCGGTGGGATGAAAGCCGCGGGCATAATGCGAGGTCGGATCGAGCGCATTGCCGAGCCGGCAACAGACCTCGTAACCGGCGACAATGGCCGTCAGCACTTCGCGGCCCGATGCGCGCACCAACTCGCCGACCGCGAATGCGGCGGGCACCACCGGCGCGCTCGGATGCAGCGAGGAATCCGCATGCGTATCGTCGAAATCGAGCGAGTGACCCAGCGCGCCATTGAGCAGAGCCGCAATCGCGGGGGTCCAGGTTCTGTTGTCGCCGAACACGGTGGATTCGCCGTGATTATCCAGCGAGAGCGCCTCTAACATCCCATACAGCGAGGGCGTCGATTCCGCATCGCGCCGCGCGCGGATGGCGCTGCCCAGAAAATCCAGCGTCAACGCCTTGGCGCGCTCGCGCACCTCCTCGGGAATATCCTCGAAGCGCAAGTTAGCGACGTAGGCGGCGAGCGTTGCGGTTTCCTCTGCCATGGTTGTCCTCTGGCCTGATTGTTTGACGGACTAGAGCTCCGATTCCGAAGTTCGCACACGACTGCGGCAACCTCAAATGCGAGCTTCGGAATCAAGGGAGCTCTAGCAAACTATCGGTTTCTAGTGCGGCTTCGAATTTGAAGTTCCTATGAAGAGCTCGCGGGCAATACCGTAGGAACTTCAAATTCGCCGCACTAGTCCGCGATTTGCCTTGAGCCTAGGTCGCCGGCGCCGCTTCTTCAATGGCCGCCATCGCATGGCGGCGCAGCGCTACGGCGCCTCGCGGACCTGCCCAAGCATCGACCGCGTGATCAGACGGTGAAAGGGCAGAATGGCCGCCAGGTAGGCGCGCCCGAGCCGGTTGTGGGTGAGAACGAGCGTCGTCGCCGTCACGTCCTGATCGCGGCTGCCGTCGACCGGCGCCACATCTATGACAACGCGAAAATCGAGATGATGGTCGTTGAACCCGGCGATCAATTGCCCTGATGTCTCGCTGAGAACCGGGAACAATCCAACCATGCCACCGGATTTCGCTTCGCTCGCGCCGGATGTCTTCAAGCCGAACGGCGCAACGATGGCATTGCGCAGATCGAGCAGCATCGTGACCCAGCGCGGACTGCGCGAAAATATCCGCTCGGCCGCAGCCCGTGCGTTGAGTTTCGCATCCGTGACCGTGACCCGGAAAGCATCGGCGAACTGCGCACCGGCCAGCACGCGCTCGCGATCGACGTCAGGTGGGACTTCATGGATCATCATGGCACGCGAAATTGCGCCCCTCGTGCCGGAAACGCAAGAGTCATGCCCGCAAACCTCAGTGCGTCGTTAGCGTGGTGCGAGGGGAATCCCCTCGCACCTCTCGCGGCCGGCGACCAGCCCGAGGCTATGAAAAAGCGCAGCCGATGATCGCGCTCAAATCTTCGGCTGCGGTCTGGGCTTTCGGTGCCGCAATGTCGTCTCGGCAGCTACAGAAGCGAATATTGCTTGCGTTCCCGCCTGGAAAGCAGCGGAAGCGCTTCGCCTACAATCAGGCTCTTGAAATATTCGCTCGCCTGATGGGCCAGGAAGGCGTCGTCGTTTTCAAAAAGCTCGTAGAACAGAAACTGAGCGGAATTCTCCTTGCCCTGACCGATCAAAAACAGTTTCACGCCGGGTTCGCTTTGCGCCTGTGGCAAGAAACGACGGAGCGTGTCGACGACCGCGTCGGCCTTTCCTTGCTTGGCTTCCCATTGCGCGACGACGAGAAGACCGCCTTTTCCGATTTCGTTGATGTTGTTCATGTTGATCTGGCTCATGATGTTTGCGCCTTTGAGGTTTCGGAGTTGAGATTGCGTCTTGGCCGGCATGGCAAAAGCCGCCTTGGTTGAGACAAGCGATGCTCCCAACATGATGAACGCAGATCGCCGCGTGAGAGACACGCCGTGACACAGCCGGCGTCTTATCTGGTCGTTGTCGGTCATTGCGATTACTCCGGTGACGACCAGACAGTGGCCCCGGAGATCCGATAGCGCCAGCAATAACACTACGGTAACGACCGAAGTGTTGCATGAGACTTTTCGGCCGCGAGCGGTTACAATCGCGAAATGGCGTCACTCAATTTGAATGTTGTTTCGAACTGGGCTGGATCAAACAACTCAAGACGACGCGGGCTCTGGAGCTCACAGCCAAGGGATCTCAGGGATTCGCCGAGTGGTTCGGCATCGACTTGGCGGCGGAAACGAATATTGCGCGTTCACGGCATCCTGCAGGGTCATGACCTCGAATAGTCCAACTCTCGTCGCCGCCGCCGTGCAGATGGCAAGGATGTGGCGTCAAGCTGCGCCTGCCCGCGCCGGAACGCGGGTGATCTTGGCGCCGAGCGCGTTCAGACGCTCGTCGATCCGCTCATAACCGCGCTCGATCTGGTCGGCATTGTTGATGGTCGAGACGCCCTCCGCGCAAGCCGCCGCCAGCAGCATCGCCATCCCGGCGCGGATGTCGGGCGAGCTCATCAGCGCGCCTTTCAGCCCGCTTGGGCCTGCGACGATCGCGCGATGGGGGTCGCACAGCACAATGCGGCCGCCCATGGCGATCAGCTTGTCGACAAAGAACATCCGGGATTCGAACATCTTCTCGAACATCAGGATAACGCCGGCGCATTGGGTCGCGGTCACGATCGCAATCGACATCAGGTCGGCCGGAAAGGCCGGCCAGGGCTGGTCCTCGAGTTTCGGTACGTGACCGCCGAAATCGTCCTGGATCTTCAGGGTCTGGCGATCGGACACGATGAGGTCGTCGCCTTCGACCTCGCAGGTGATGCCGAGCCGTTCAAAGCCCATCCGGATCGAGCGCAGATGTGTGAGGCCGGCGCGCGCGATGCGAAGCTTTGAGCGCGTCACCGCGGCAAGCCCGATCAGCGAGCCGACCTCGATGTGATCGGGACCGATCGCGTAGGTGACGGAGCCGAGCGCGGCCGGGCCATGCACAGCAATAGTGTTGGTGCCGATGCCTTCGATGCGGGCGCCGAGCGCGACCAGGAAATGCGCGAGGTCCTGCACATGCGGTTCGGACGCGGCGTTGCGCAGATACGTGACGCCGTGGGCGGCAACCGCGGCCATCAGCGCATTCTCGGTCGCGGTCACGCTGGGCTCGTCGAGAAAGACGTCAGCGCCGACAAGTCGCGAACAGCGCAACTCGAGCCGCGCGGAGGCCGTCACCGTGGCGCCGAGTTGCTGGAAAGCCAAAAAATGCGTGTCGAGCCGGCGCCGGCCGATCACGTCGCCGCCGGGCGGCGGCAACACCACCTCGCCGCATCGCGCCAGCAGCGGCCCGGCCAGCAGGATCGAGGCGCGAATGCGCGCGCAGAGTTCAGGATCGAGATCGGCGGCGCGGATATCCTTGGCGTGAATGGCAAGCCGGTTGGGCTTCTGCCATTCGGCCGAGGCGCCGACCGAGCGGATCAATTCCACCAGGGTTTCGGTGTCGCGGATGCGCGGGACATTGTCGAGCGTGACCGGATGTTCGGTCAGAAGCGCGGCGGCAATGATCGGCAACGCCGCATTCTTGTTGCCGGACGGCTCGATCGTGCCGGCCAGCCGATGGCCGCCTTCGATGACGTACTGGATCGGCGGCACGACGGTATCCTCCAAATAAAATCAGCCTTCCAGCTACTCCGGATGACGCGGCAAGATCAACCTAACAGCACTTCCGGGCGCGACAGCCCGAAATGCGACCGCAGGGTCTCGCCATCATAGGCGTCGCGAAACAGACCGCGCTTGCGCAAGAGCGGGACGACTTCCGAGATGAAGAGATCGAGCTGGTGCGGCAGCACCGGCGGCATCAGGTTGAAGCCATCGGCGGCGCCGGTCTCCAACCAATCCTGCATGATGTCGGCGATCATTTCCGGCGTTCCCGCGGCGGTGAAGTGGCCTCTCGCCCCTGCAAGCTTGGCGAGCAGCTGCCGGAGCGTCGGCCGCTCTCGTGCGACGAGGGCGACGACGGCTTCGGTCCGGCTGCGGGACGCCTCATTCTTGCTGGGATCGGGGAAATCGGCGGGCGATAAAGCCTCGTCCAGCGCGAGAGGCGAAAAATCATAGCCGCCGAAGCGCTGCGACAGGCGAGCGCGGCCCACTTCAGGATCGGAAAGCTCGTTGAGTTCGGCCGCGTAGCGTTCGGCCTCGGCCACCGTCGATCCGATAATGGGGCTGAACCCGGGCAAGATGACCACATCCCGGGGATTGCGGCCCTCAGTTGCGACCAGTTCCTTGAGATCGGTATAGAACGCGCGCGCCATCGCTTTCTCGAGATGCGCGGTGAACACCGCTTCGGCATGGCGCGCGGCAAATTTTTTGCCGGTGTCGGACGAGCCCGCCTGGACAAAGACCGGACGGCCCTGCGGCGCGCGCGGCATGTTCAGCGGGCCAGCCACCGGAAAGTGCGGTCCCTTGTGATCGATCGCCCTCACCCGCGTCCGATCCGCATATCGGCCGCCTGCGCGGTCGTCGAGCACGGCGTCGTCGGCCCAGCTATCCCAGAGGCCTTTGACCACCGTCATGAACTCCTCGGCCCGCTCGTAGCGATCGGCATGACCGACCTGGCCGATATGACCGAAGTTGGAGCCCGCCTGGGGCGACCAGGTCGTCACGATATTCCATCCCGCGCGGCCGCGGCTGATGTGATCGAGCGAGGCAAACTGACGGGCCAGATTGTAGGGCTCGGTATAGGTCGTCGAGCAGGTGGCGATGAGCCCGATGCGGCTGGTCGCCATGGCGACCGCCGCAAGCGCCGTGATCGGCTCCAGCCAGTTGAACGGCGTGCTCTCGACGTCGTTCCAGAGACCAAGAACGTCGGCGAGAAAGATCGAATTGAAAAAGGCGCCTTCCGCCTTTTGCGCCAGTTCCACCGTGTAGCGGATGTCGGTCAACGGCAACGGTGACGATTTGGGATGCCGCCACGCCGCCTCATGATGCCCGCGGCCCTGGATGAAAAGATTGATATGCATATGCGGCATCAGACCCCCGGATCAGACATCGCTCGTTGACGTTTCGACGCCGCTTCGTGTGTAAGGGCGCTCTTGGGACAATTTACGGCCATCAGTCACCGTCAAACGATTCGCGCGACGCCGGGAATGCGCAAGGCAAGCCCCGCGATCACATAACAAAGCACGCAAGCGAGGGAACCCGTGACAAGGAATTTGACGAGCGCGGGTGCGGCGACGTCACGCCAGGCGAGGGCCACGCCGACGACGACAGGCGGGTGAATGATGAAGATCAGGAAAGCACGGCGCGCAAGCATGGGCCAGACCCCACTGAGCTGCGCAAATCGGCGCTGGAAGAATGTCAACAGGCCGAGAATGAATCCCCAGGCGACGAAAGGCTCCCAGAACGCATAGACCAACGCCTGAACATTCAAGCCCCCTTCGGGCGGCCCGTGAAGCCAGGGCACTGCGCGCGCCAGCAGCGCGACGACAGGAAGAACGGGAAAAGCCAGCCACGCGATTCGCACCCAGCGTCGTTTGCGGCTTTCCGGAATCCGTTCGAGCCATCTCTGCTCGGCGCCGGCGCAGCCCGCCGCAAACAGAACGATGTAGGATGCAAAATAGCCGAGTTGCAGGAAGGCGACGTTCTCGCCGACCGGCCAGATCAGCCGCAGCAGGAATGCACCGGCGCCGGTGACCAGAGCCGCTGCGAGAAGGACCCTGTCGGAGGGAAACGCAATCTTGGCTGTCGTCTCCGGTTTGCGGGTCCCGCGCCACAACAACCATACCGCCGTAAAAATCAGAAGCGCCTCGACAAACCATAACGGGCCCGGCTCGAATTTGCCGTTGCGCCAGAACCACGCGAGCACACGGGCGAACGAAAGGTCTTTCGCCGTCAAGGCCAGCGCGGCCGTGACCGGGTGCAGGATGAGGAAATAAAACGCGAGCGGAATTCCAAGCCTCAGCAAGCGCTCTCTGACAAAGCCAGCCGCGCCATGCCGCTGGGGTGCGGGCGGCGTGTAGTAGCCCGCCAGCAAAAAGAACAGGCCCATGAACCAGGCCTGGTTGGCGATGCAGAACAGAATGAGCAGCAGACTGTCGGGAGAACGGGATGGCGCAATTTCCCTGTAGTACCAGCCGCCGATGGCGCCGTAGGTCAGCGCGGTATGGTGAAGCACCACGAGCAAGGTGACGGACGCGCGGAGCGCATCGATCCCGCCATTGCGGTCCTTGGAGCCGGCTTTGGCCGGCGACAGCGAGCCTGCGGTCGCGGCAAGCTGGGCCCCATGGCGCGAAAGCTCATCAAGTGATCCGACCGACGATCCGCTCATGGAAAGAGGGATCATCGTGAACCACCCTAGACGTCCACATTCGCGCTGAGCGAATTATCCTGGATGAACTCGCGGCGCGGTTCGACCAGATCGCCCATCAGCTTGGTGAAGATGTCGTCGGCCTCGTCGACCTCCTTGATCTTCACCTGCAATAGCGTCCGCTCGTTGGTGTCAAGCGTGGTCTCCCAGAGTTGATCCGGGTTCATTTCGCCGAGACCTTTGTAGCGTTGCTGCTTGACGCCCTCGCGGCCGGCTCCGGTCACCGCCTCGAACAGGCTCACAGGCCCATGGATCGCGGTCTCGCGGTCCTTCTGCCGCAAGATGCCAGGCCGCGGATAGGCTTCCTGCAACCTTCCGGCATATTCGTCGAGCTTGCGAGCGTCGGCGGAGCCGAGCAGCGCGTCATCGATGACGGCGACATCCTTGACGCCACGCACCGTGCGTTCGAACACGAAACCTTCACCTTCCGTAAAGCGACCCACCCAGCCGCGCTCGACCTCGTCGGCCAATGCATCGAGGCGCTTTGCAATATATTCCGCGGCGACGATCGCTTTCGGCAGATCGCCAAAAACCTGATGACGCAGCACGCCGGCGATCGCCGCCTGCTCGACCACCTTGCGGTCATAACGGCTGTGCAGGTTGCGCAGCACGCTGCGAATGACGCGGGCGTCCTCCACCAAAGCTTGCAGGTCGCGACCTGAGCGATCCTCGCCCGTGGCGAGTTTGAAGACGCAATCCTCCAAGCCCGTGTTGATCAGATAATTCTCCAGCGCGGTATCGTCCTTCAGATATTGTTCGGACTTGCCGCGGTTCACCTTGTAGAGCGGGGGCTGCGCGATATAGAGGTAGCCGCCCTCGATCAGCGCCGGCATCTGGCGGAAGAAGAACGTCAACAGCAGCGTGCGGATGTGCGCGCCGTCAACGTCGGCGTCGGTCATCAGAATGATCTTGTGATAGCGCAGCTTCGACAGGTCGAAATCGTCACGTCCGATGCCGGTGCCGAGCGCCGTGATCAGCGTGCCGATCTGCTCGGAGCTCAGCATCTTGTCGAAACGCGCGCGCTCGACGTTGAGGATCTTGCCGCGTAACGGCAGCACCGCCTGGAATTCGCGGTTGCGGCCCTGCTTGGCGCTGCCGCCGGCGCTGTCGCCCTCGACGATGAAGAGTTCGGACTTGGCGGGATCGCGCTCCTGACAGTCGGCGAGTTTACCGGGCAGCGAGGCGATATCGAGCGCGCCCTTGCGCCGCGTCAATTCACGCGCCTTGCGCGCGGCTTCGCGGGCAGCGGCCGCCTCCACCACCTTGCCGACGATGATCTTGGCTTCCGCGGGATGCTCCTCGAACCAGGCCGCGAGCGCCTCGTTGATGACGTTCTCGACGACGGGGCGCACTTCCGAGGACACCAGTTTGTCCTTGGTCTGCGAGGAGAACTTCG
The DNA here is from genome assembly GCA_963788885.1 of uncultured Alphaproteobacteria bacterium. Lineage (GTDB taxonomy): Bacteria > Pseudomonadota > Alphaproteobacteria > Rhizobiales > Xanthobacteraceae > Bradyrhizobium. The sequence continues at coordinate 592,142 of CAWBIR010000010.1, forward strand.
GATCGGGCACCTTTACCGAGAGCACAGCGGTCAAGCCTTCGCGGCAATCGTCGCCGGTGAGCGCGATCTTCTCGCGCTTGGCCATGGCATCGGCATAGCCGTTGACCTGGCGCGTCAACGCGCCGCGGAAACCGGCCAGATGGGTACCGCCATCGCGCTGCGGGATGTTGTTGGTGAAGCACAGCACGTTCTCGTGGTAGCTGTCGTTCCACCACAAGGCGGCCTCGACGCCGATCCCGTTCGTCTCGGCATTGACCATGATCGGCGCAGGCACGATCGCCTTCTTGTTGCGGTCGAGATATTTGACGAATTCCTCGACGCCGCCCTGATAGTGCATCTCCTCGCGCTTCTCGACCGCATGACGCATGTCGGACAGCACGATGTTGACGCCGGAATTGAGGAACGCAAGCTCGCGCAAACGATGCTCGAGCGTCGCAAAATCGTACTCGATGTTCTTGAAGGTATCGCCCGAGGCGAGGAAGGTAACTTCTGTGCCGCGCTTGCCCGGCGCGTCGCCCACCACCTTGAGTGGGGCGACGGCATCGCCATGGGCGAATTCGATGTAATGCTCCTTGTCGTCGCGCCAGATCCGAAGCACCAGTTTGCTCGACAGCGCGTTGACGACGGAAACGCCGACGCCATGCAGACCGCCCGACACCTTGTAGGAGTTCTGGTCGAATTTTCCGCCCGCATGCAGTTGCGTCATGATGACTTCGGCGGCGGAGATGCCTTCACCCTTGTGGATGTCGACGGGAATACCGCGGCCATCGTCGCGTACGGTGACGGAGCCGTCGGCGTTGAGGACCACTTCCACCGCGGTCGCGTGGCCGGCCAGCGCTTCGTCGATGGCGTTGTCGACGACTTCGTACACCATGTGGTGCAGGCCGCTGCCGTCGTCGGTGTCGCCGATATACATGCCCGGCCGCTTGCGAACGGCATCCAGCCCCTTCAGAACCCGGATCGATTCCGCGTCGTACTCGGCAGGAACAGGACGTTCGTTATCGGCGATCGATTGCCGGGCAGGTTCTGTCATCTGGGGCCTTTGGAATGTCTCGAAGGACGCCTTCGAATCAGCTGCACGAACAAGGGCTGATTGGCGCTATTTCTGCCATGAAAGACGGGGCGCGCCTAGCGCAAAGTCTTGGTCAGCAAGATACTGAAAAGATAGGAATTTTTAAGGATTTTTCAAGCGTCCGAAAAGCCGATTCCAGACCATCGAAAAAGCGCGATTCGGCCGTCGAAACCGCATCCCTCGGACCCCCTCGCCCAGGAACAATTCACCCCGGCCCCGAAGCCGTCGTGTCCCTCAACAGCCGCTTGATCTTAATAGACCTGCAACGACATCACCTCGCCCGCAGGCGAGATCATCAGTCCCCAGGCATCGTCGGCCGCGAGTTCGATGGTGTCATTGCGCACGGCGCCGCCTCCGACCTTCATCGAGTATCGATATTTGCCGGGCGGCAGATCGAGCGTTGGCCCTTTTGCCTGCGGACTGCCCGCGCCGGCTGCCACCTTGATGGTCTGCTTGTTGATGGTGAGGGTAGCCTCGCCGTTGCCAAAGTTAGCGAACATCAGCTTCGCCTGTCCCGGCTTCGGCAAGACGTCCGCCAGAGTGGCGGCGGCCGGGATCTTCTGGGCGAGATTGACGGTGGTCTCGCCATTGTTACGACCGAGTTTGAGGATCGCCGGCCCGTCGGCAGCTGAGAACGCCAGTTGGGCCTCGTCGGGTTTGACGACCGTGCGGTCTGCCAATTCCTTCCAGCCGCGCTTGCCGAGCTCGCCACGATAAAACGCGAGCACGGAGTCGAGATCGGCCGGCACGCTGGCGTCGAGTTCCTTGCGGAAGGCTGTCTCGCTGCCGGGAAGCTTGCCGGTACCGAGCGAACTCATGGTGTGCTGCTTCGGAACCGGCAAACTCGAATCCGGATCGGCTTCGAGATTTTCGATCGACGCCGGCGCACCGGGATCGTTCAACGTCTGGCGAGCGCCGGTATCGGGTTTCGCTTTGGCGATCGCAAAACCGGAGCCGTCGCCGGTCACATTCACCTTGGGCCCCATCTGCATCATCGTGAATGAGAGGTTCTTGCCCGCCTTCGAGAACTCCAGCACGGCCATATTGGGATTGTTGATGACCGAAGGGGTTTCTCTCCAGCCCTGCGCCTTCAACGCGCCGCGATAGAACGCCGCAAGCGCCTTGACGCTCGAGGAAGAGTCAAACTCGAGCCCGTCGCCATCTTCCTTGAACTGGACGTTATCGGCCGTCTCCGGCAGCGGCACTGGTGAGGTATTGTCGGCGCGGGCGCGCAGTGGCGCATCCGAAAGATTGGCAGCCTGTGCCGCGCGGCGCACGGCGTCCGCCGCCATCACCTGCCTGGCGGTTTCTTCGGCATCTGTCATGAATTTTTCGTCGGCTTCCTTCTTGGCCTTGGCCCGCGCCGCCAGAGCGGCATCCTTGACCCGCACCGTGAAGGTGACCGTGGTGAAGTCATATTTCGGGACAAGCGTCAGGATCGCGGTCTCCTCGGCGGACGAAAAGTTCATGACGACCTGATCGGGCGCGGCTGGCGTTCCGCCGCCTTCTTGCTTCCAACCGCGGGCGGCGAGTTCTGCGCGATAAAACGCGGCCACCGCCGGGATTTCGGCCATCACTGCGGCCTTCAACTCACGACGATTCGAGTCCGCGCCTCCGGTGCCTTGCGCAGATTTGGTGCGCTCGGGCCGCGGCAGGCCCGCGACGTCCGGCCCCGATTTCAAATCCTTCGGAAGCGCAAACGTCGCGACCCTGACATCGACACCGGTTCGTCCGTCGGCGCGGCGGCGCAGCGAAACCATGATCGGCGCTTGCCGGTTGTTGCCCTCGCGGCCGAAGAAGGCGCGCGCGCCATTGTCGATGGTTTGATTGAGATCGGCATCCGGCCATCGCTCGGCGATCGTTGCCGCCGCCAAAGGCGACCAGCCCGCCACCAGCAATTCTTTTTGAAAAAAGGCGAGCGTCGCATCGACGGTCGCTGCGGTCGAACAGGAAAGATACGGCCGGTTGCTATCGAACACGACGCCGGCCGCATCTTGCGGAAATGGCAGGTTGGCGTTGATACGGTTGGACGTATAGTCGACCGCCGATTGATCCGGCCGACCCAATCCTTGGGTCAGGGAAACATAAAGGCCCTGCCCGCCTTTCTTGAACAGCAAGGTCGTGCTGGTTTCCTCCAGCGGCTCGACGTAACCAATCCATCCCTCGGAAGACAACAGCTTGCGGACAGCCTCGATCGTGACCGCCTGCGGGGTCGGGACGCCGTAACTCAAGCTCCCGGCTTCGGTCGGCTTGCCGCTGTCGAACGCGCCTGCAACACGCGGGAGCGTGCGAACGTCGAGCATCCCGTCGTCACCCAGGGCAAAACCCGACAGCGATGCCAGCATCGCAATCGCAAGAACCAATCGCTTTCCAGTTGCCCGAGCGTTTAGCCCGCGCGCCGCCTCAACCATTCGATATCTCCGATTTGGACAGGCACCCTATCGTGGCGCGGCCGCAGTGTGGCGCCGCCTGACAGGCGAAAACCTCCAGAACTAGTCGTCTCAGTCAGCCCCTTGGTTCAAACGTAACCCGCGTCGCCGCACTCAGGGGCGGACGATCTGCCCGGATTCGACGCTGAAGACCTCGCCCGACGGGCCGATGTCGGCAAACGCGGCCGGGTCGGCGCCCGTCATCCAGACCTGCGCACCAAGCTTTGATAGTTCGTCAAACAATGCGGCGCGGCGGCCGGGATCGAGATGCGCCACCACTTCGTCGAGCAACAGAAGCGGCGTGACGCCGGTCATTTCCGAAACCAGGCCGGCATGCGCCAGCACAAGGCCGATCAGGAGCGCCTTTTGCTCTCCGGTCGAGGCATCGCGCGCCGGCATGTTTTTCGGCGCGTAGACGACCTGAAGGTCGGTCAGATGCGGCCCATCGAGCGTACGGCCGGCGATGGCGTCGCGCGCGCGGTTTTCGCGCAGGATCTCCCGGTAACGATCCTCCACTGCGGTCGCCGATTCCGACATCAGCGCAGTTTCCATCCAGCCATCGAGCGCGATTTCGGCGGACGGAAATGCCGAAGCCGCGCCGCGCATCCGCAGCATCGCGGCCAATCGGACCGCGGTCTGGCTGCGCATCGCCGCGACCGCGACCGCGAGTTCCGCCGTTTCGCGCTCGATCGCGCCGCACCAGTGATCGTCGTAATTGCGTACTTCGAGCAGGCGATTGCGCGAACGCAAGGAGCGGTCCAGCGCCGACACCCGCGCGGAGTGTTCGCTGTCGATGGCGAGCACGAGGCGATCGAAGAAACGACGCCGTTCGGAGGCCGGTCCCAAAAACAAGCCGTCCATCGCGGGCGTCAGCCACACCATGCGCAGGTGATCGCCGAAGGCGGTGGCCGAGGTGACCGGTTCGCGGTCGATCCGGCAACGCCGGCCGCTGGTAGAAGCATCTGAAGCCGGCGGATCGATGCCGGTGCCAAGCGTGGCGAGCCCCAACGCGCCCTCGACTTCGGCGGACACCGCCCAGGAGCCATCGCCCTGATTGTCGGCGACATCTTCCAGCATGGCTCGACGTAGCCCGCGGCCCGGCGACAGGAACGAAATCGCCTCGATGCAATTGGTCTTGCCGGCGCCGTTCGGCCCCGCCAGCACGACGACGTCGCCACGGGTCTCGAGGCTCGCCGAGCGATAATTGCGGAAATGCGTAAGCGTCAGGCGGCGGATTCGGGATGGGGTCATGGCTAACTGTCATTGCCGGGCTTGACCCGGCAATCCATCGTCCGCGCTAGCGGACAATCTCTTCGTACAAATCCCGCCAATCGGGGTTCTGTGCGACAATTAAATCGATCTTCCACTCGCGCGGCCAATGCTTAATGTTCTTCTCGCGCTGAAGCGCTTCAGCGATACCTTCGTACGGTTCAAAATAGACAAGCGATTTAACGCGGTAACGCTTCGTGAACCCGTCTGCCAGACCTTCTCGATGTTCGTAAACGCGCCGGACCAGATCGTTCGTCACGCCCACATAGAGCGTTCCACCGGGCTTGCTGGCGAGGATGTAAACCCAATAACCCATTTGGTTTGATGGATGGCCGGGTCAAGCCCGGCCATGACAGGGGTGTCACACCCGCATCGGCATCAGCACGTAGAGCGCGCCCTTGGAATCCTTGTCCTGCACCAGCGTCGGCGAACCGGGATCCGCGAGCCTCAACACCGCAACCTCGCCCTCAATCTGGGCGGCGATATCGAGCAGATAGCGCGAGTTGAAACCGATATCGAGCGGATCGGAGGCGTATTCGACTTCGAGTTCTTCGGTGGCGCTGCCGGAGTCGGGATTGGTCACCGATAATACCAGCCGGCCCGCGGATAATGAAAGCTTCACCGCGCGGCCACGCTCGCTCGAGATCGTCGAAACGCGGTCGACGGCCGCCTCGAAATCCTTCTTGTCGACGACGAGTTCCTTGTCGTTGTTTTGCGGAATGACGCGGCCATAATCCGGGAAGGTTCCGTCGATCAGTTTCGACGTGAGAACCACGTTGCCGATGGTGAGGCGGATCTTGCCTTGCGAGAGTTCGATCTTGACCTCGGCCTCGTTGTCCTCGATCAGCCGCTGCACCTCGCCGACGGTCTTGCGCGGCACGATTACGCCCGGCATGCCGGCCGCGCCCTTTGGCTGCACCAGATCGATCTGGGCCAGGCGATGACCATCGGTTGCCACCGCGCGCAACGTTGCCGCCTTGGCGGTGCCGGCGGAGTGCAGATAGATGCCGTTGAGATAGTAGCGGGTCTCTTCGGTCGAGATCGCAAATTGCGTCCGGTCGATCAGCCGCTTCACGTCGGAGGCGGGCAATGAGAACGCGTGCGTCATGTCGCCCGCGGCGAGATCCGGAAAATCGTTTTCGGGCAGCGTCTGCAGCGTAAAGCGCGAACGTCCGGCACGGATTGCCAGCACCGAGCGGTCGCCATCGCCTTCCAGCACGATTTGGGCGCCGTCCGGCAGTTTGCGCACGATGTCGTAAAACATATGCGCCGGAACGGTCGTGGAACCGGCAGTTGCGGTTTCAGCGGCCAAGGTCTCGGTGACCTCCAGATCGAGGTCGGTGGCTTTCAGCGACAGTTGCGCGTTCTCGGCCCGGACCAGCACATTGCCGAGGATCGGAATGGTATTGCGCCGCTCGACCACGCGATGCACGTGGCCCAGCGATTTCAGGAGTTGCGCGCGTTCGACGGTAACCTTCATTGCCATACCCGCCTGATGGAAGAGGGAAAAGCCGGGCGGCGCTCGAAAGCGCACCGCGGCGTTTGACCCGAAAGGCCCGATCGAAGCTGGATTCGACCCGCCCGCTCGGGGGGACCCCAAAGTGGCGCGGATGGCGGGCAAGCGCAAGAGATGGCGCAGGCCGTTCCCCACTTTTGGGGTTCTGGCGGCCTGCGCCTTTGGCAACTCATCCGTCCTCCCCCTACGGGGAGGGCGGGATTTTCAAGGGCTATTCGCTCTGCAATTGGCGCTTGAGGGACTCGACCTCTTCGGAGAGCGAGACATCCTTGGCGACCAATGCCTCAATCTTGCGCACGGCATGCAGCACGGTCGTGTGATCGCGCCCGCCGAACCGGCGGCCGATCTCGGGCAAAGACCTCAAAGTGAGGGTTTTCGCCAGATACATCGCCACCTGACGCGGGCGAACGACGTTGGCCGTGCGGCGCGACGACAACAGATCGGAGCGGCTTACATTATATTGCCGGGCCACCACCCTCTGAATGTCCTCGATCTTGATCCGCTTGGGTTCCTGCGGACGGATCAGGTCACGCACCTCGCGCTCGGCCATCTCCAGCGTCACCGGCTGATTGTTCAGCTTGGAGTGCGCGAGCAGACGGTTGACGGCGCCTTCGAGGTCGCGGCCGTTATGGGTGATGGTGCGGGCGAGATATTCCAGCACCTGCTCTGGCACATCGAAGCTCGCGTGATGCGCACGGGCCGCCGCCACGCGCGACTTGAGAATGCCGAGCCGCAATTCTTCGCCGAGCGATCCCATCTCCACCACAAGCCCGCCGGCAAGCCGCGAGCGCACACGATCGTCCAGACTTTCGAGATCGGACGGCGGACGATCGGCCGCGATCACCACCTGACGGCCGGCATCGATCAGCGCGTTCAAGGTGTGACAGAATTCGGCCTGGGTCGATTTGCCCTGCAGGAACTGCAAATCGTCGATGACAAGCACATCGATGCCGCGCAGCGCTTCCTTGAAAGCGAGCGCCGTCTGCGTCTTCAACGCTGCGACAAAGCCGTACATGAATTTTTCGGCCGTCAAATACAGCACCTTGCGCTCGACGCCGGAATTGCCGGCCCAGGTCACGGCCTGGAGCAGATGGGTTTTGCCCAAGCCTACGCCGGCATGGATATAGAGGGGATTGAACATCACGGGATCGCCGCGGCGGCCTTCGGCCACCTGACGCGCCGCCGCGTGCGCCAGCGTATTCGAGCGGCCGACCACGAAGCTTGCAAATGTCAGGCGCGGATCGAGCGGCGAGCCGCCGAGCGCGTCGTGACTTGCCGAAACCGGCGCGGTTGCGACCGCGCGCAATTCGACCGCCGGCCGGTTATCCGGCCGTTCGGGACGGCGCGCATCAAACTGGGGAACCGAAACATCCTTGGCCGGCGCCGCCGCGCGCATCGCCGTGCGCACGGAAAGATCGACCCGATGCACTTGGGGCATCTCGGCCTGCCAGCAGGAAAGAACGCGCTCGGCATAATGCGCCTGGATCCAGCTCTTGAGGAATCGCGTCGGAACCGAAAGATGCACGCTTTCGTCCTGCACGCTCTCCAGATCCATGCGAGCAAACCAGCTCGTGTAAACGTCTTCACCTACGCTCGTCCGCAACCTTCCTTTCACGCGCGACCAACGATCCTGTTCGATACTCGTCATAGCCGTTTGGATATTTGTCATTGCCGAAAAACTTCTCTTGGTCTTGATGGAATTCTTTTCGCTGGTGGGTCCACCGTGCGCCGCACGGAGGGATGCCTCGCGGGAAACCTGTTTCAGACATAGCCCGGCCGTTCGGCGAAACGCCGTCGGGCAGATCTTTGACTGGAAGGGAAGTTTCGCGAGGCTAGCGCGTACTCGACGGATTATCCGGAGCTCGCGCGGAAGGCCGATTACCGACGGCCTCCGAAACGTTCGATTGTGTACTCAAATATCCGCTCAGAGCCGTGATGCTCGACGCCGAGGAACCTAACTCACTGTGACGCTCAAATGGACGAGAACCAGAAATTCCAATGATTTCGTAAGACATGTTACCTCCCCCTCTCGCCGCGACAAGTCACGGCAAGTCGTCACTCCAAATCTTCTCAAATTCAACCGGCGACGTCTGAAACAACAAAAAACCGTTCAGCCGTTACGCCATTCGCTCCGCCCGCCTCAACTCACATCCCACTCGCATGCTTCGCTTCTCCTGCCGCCAGTTCGACTGTCTCGCATCTCTCTTCTTTTTAAGGCGACGAAGCACGAATGCTTCGCCTTGAGAAATTTCGACACAGAACTCCCTTGCCCATATTGCTATAGGCTCGAACTCAACGATCGCTTGGAGAGCGTCGCTTCACGCGCACACCGCCGCCGATTTGCACGTCCGCCTCGGTCCTTAATCCGCGCTGGTCTCAAGAGCCGTGGGCGTTGCGAACGATCTAAGAGATACATCAAGCCCGGTTTCCCGCAACGAAAATGATTCAGCGCCTTTGCCTGCAAAAACGACTTGGCGTTTTGCTCAACCGCGCGGGCTTTTCGTGCAAAGCCGCAACGTTTTGAATCTGTGCGAAGATTCGAAACTCGGCGGCGCTGTCACAATTCGCGCGAGCGCCCAAAATAAATTCATAAATTGTTTAAGTTTGGCCGTAGTCGGAGTGAATTTTCAAACAACCCGCTATCGCTATGCCGATAAGTGACTACGCAAGCGCGTTTTTTTTTGCTCATCGAGCAAGGGTAACCTTCAAAGACAAACGGCGAGTGCGATTTTTCCGGAAGTGGCATCCTTCGGTGCGAGACGCCACGCTTCCTCTTTCGGTGAAAGCACTGCCTCGGTTCGCCCAACGCCTCCGTAGAAACGCGGTGACGAGAAACCTCCCGCTGCCAAAAATACCGCGCCAAAAACAAAAGCCCGGCATCGAGCCGGGCTTTCGCAGTCTTTAGCTTTGGGTTGGCTTACTTCGCCAGCTTGGCAATCTGATGCGTAAGCCGCGAAACCTTTCGGCTGGCCGCATTCTTGTGAACGATGTTGCGCTGCGCTGCCTTCATCAGTTCCGGCTCGGCGCTCGCCATCGCCTTGACTGCTGCGGCGCGATCGCCGCGCTTGATCGCCTCTTCGACCGATCGAACCGAGCTGCGCATCTGGGTCCGGCGCGATTTGTTGACGATGGTGCGGCGGGCAATCTTGCGCGTCGCCTTCTTGGCGGAAGTCGTATTGGCCATGTTCTCAAATGTCCTTCGGCAGTGACCGATCGCGGGCGGGGCGAAATAGCTGCCCACGGCTTGCCTGATCGACGCTGATTGTTTTCGGGTGTCCCGTCGAGAATGCCGCGCTTCAAGAAGCTGCAAGGCGGCAACGCTCAAAAGAACAGCGGCGGCGGGATTTCGCCCGCCGCCAATTGGGGCGTGTTATAGAGGCCAGATACCGTAGCGTCAACGTCTTAACCCGGGTCAATTGGGCCGCCGGCCCGACCGTCGAGGCCGGATAAGATGCTGACGAGGTTGAATTTCCGGCGTTACGCCGTTATTGGCTGACAGCGATTTGGACACGCAAAACATAGGGTGAAGCATGATCCGCGGGTTTTTCCGTCTGGTGGGATTGTTGCTGCTGGCCGCCGGATTTATCTTCATGGTCTATGACGGGGCCCGGTTTGTCGCCGACAACACCCTGCGTTTCACCCGGTTTGGCCAGTTCTGGAACGATGTCCACCAGTCCAGCCAGCAGGCCTTTCGCGTCTGGATCGAAGGCATCTCGCCCTGGTTCTGGAACAATGTTGTCCGCGTCATCCTGGACCAACCGGTCTTCGCGGTCATGGCCGTGCTTGGCATCTTCTTGATGCTGGTGTTCCGGCCGAAGAAACCGCTGATCGGCTATTCCAGGAACTGAAGGTATCCCGCTGGCGGCGGCGAATTGGACCGCGGCCTTAGCCCGTAACTTGGCCCGTAACAGGGCTGCCGCGTTTCGCGTATCGACCTATATTAAGCGCGACGGCGTCTCGCTGCCGGGGGCGAACGCGCCCGCCAGTGCGGCGAATTTGAAGTTCTTATCAGTGTCCAAGCAAGCGCGTCATAGGAACTTCAAATTCAAAGCCGCCCTGGAAATCCATAGTAGCTAGAGCTCCTTTGATTCCGAAGTTCGCATCAGGGGTTGCTGCGATTGCTTGCGAACTTCGGAATCGGAGCTCCAGGAGGAGGTAACCCATGCTTTTCATGCGCAAGACCACCACGCTGCCACGTGCCGACGAGGCGCTACCAGGGCGGACCGATCCAATTCCAACGGCGACACGCCATTTCGTCAACGGCCATCCGCTGACGCCGCCTTATCCTGCTGGCCTCGAGCAAGCGGTATTCGGATTGGGCTGCTTCTGGGGTGCGGAGCGCAAGTTCTGGGAGCTCGGCGACGGCGTCTACGTCACGGCCGTCGGCTATGCCGGCGGCCACACCAAGAATCCGACCTATGAAGAGGTCTGCTCGGGTCGTACCGGCCACACCGAAGCGGTGCTGGTCGTGTTCGATCCGGCAAAGATCTCCTACGACCGGCTGCTGAAAGTGTTTTGGGAAAGCCACAACCCGACGCAGGGCATGCGTCAGGGCAACGATGTCGGCACGCAGTATCGCTCGGCGATCTATACGTCCAACGACGCGCAGCGCGAGACCGCTGACGCCTCGAAGGCCGCTTACCAAAAAGCGCTTTCGGCCAAGGGGCTCGGCACCATCACGACCGAGGTCGAACCGGCCGGACCGTTCTATTTCGCCGAAGACTATCATCAGCAATATCTCGCCAAGAACCCGGCCGGCTATTGCGGGCTGGGAGGGACCGGCGTGTCCTGTCCGTTGCCGACAGGCGTCACGGCCTGATCGTTTCTGTCCATCGAGAGGCGGCCGAGAATTTCCGGCCGCTCTCACTTGGACGGGCGCGACCAAAAAAACGGTTTGTTAACCATGTCAGGTGCAAGACTTAGGCTGTCTCGTTAAAGAGGATGGCCTCGTGCGGCTAGCGCGCGCGTTTCTACTGCCGGTCACGGCTGCCATGGCTTCGCTTGCGCTTGCGGGCTGCATGCAGACGGGCCAGCAAGTGGCGATGGCGCCGCGCAGCGACCTCGATGCCATGGCCTATGGCGAGCCCGCGCCTTACCCCACGCCGACCGCAACGGCCGATTCCGGCGGCGCGATCAGCGCGGTTCGTGCAAGTTTCGCGGCGCCCCCGCGCGGCGTCTACGCGCCGGCGCCAATTGTAAGTGCGCCTGCGCAAGTGGCCAACGCCTATGCCGCCGCTCCCATGGCCGCCATGCACGATGCGCCCTATCACCTCGATGCCGGCGACAAGCTGCGCGTCGTGGTCTACGGCCAGGAAGGCCTCACCAACACCTATGCGATCGATGCCGGCGGCTCGATCACCATGCCGCTGATCGGCGCGGTCGCCGCGCGCGGCAAAACCCCGGCCGGTCTCGCCGCCGACATCTCCGCCCGACTTCGCAACGGCTATATCCGCGAGCCGTCGGTGGCGGTGGAAGTCGAAACCTACCGCCCCTTCTTCATCCTCGGCGAGGTCGCCGCGCCCGGCCAATATCCTTATGTGCCCAACATGAGCGTCGAGAGCGCGGTCGCGATCGCCGGCGGCTTTTCGCCCCGCGCCAAACGCGACAGCGTCACGCTGACCCACAACGCCGGCCGCGCCGTCGTGCCGCTCGGCACCTCCATCAGTCCCGGCGACACCGTCTTCGTCGGCGAACGCTGGTTCTAGCGCTCACGCCTTCAAATATTTGCCGAAGCATTTCATGCGGCGCAGCCAGGCATTGGCTTGGCGGCCAGGAAATCGGCCTCAATATTCCGGGAAACGGTATGACAGCATCGCTGTCGCAACGCACAACCAAGGTTTGAGATTTGCCGCGACGGATTTTCATTGCCTCGGGCATGGTTCGCTATCATTCTTGCTCTTGGCGCCGGCCCGGTGGGTGCCAAACCAATAAGAAAAAATGAGTTCCGCCGTAAGCGGTTTTCATCACCGGCAGGGAAAGAAACCATGCCTAATCTCAATATCAATGGACGGAATATGTCCGTCGAGGCGGCCAACGATACGCCGCTGCTTTGGGTCATCCGCGAGCAATTGCAGATGACCGGCACGAAATTCGGTTGTGGCGCCGGACTATGCGGGGCTTGCACCGTTCACGTCAACGGTGAAGCCGTACGCTCCTGCCAAACACAAGTCAGCGACGCCGTCGGCAAGAAGATCACGACCATCGAGGGCCTGGCCGCGAAGGGTGATCATCCCTTGCAGAAGGCATGGATCGCCGAGCAGGTGCCGCAATGCGGCTACTGCCAGTCCGGCCAGATCATGCAGGCAGCCTCGCTGCTCGCGAAGAACGCCAACCCGACCAAGGAAGAAGTGGTGGCGCACATGGACGGCAATCTCTGCCGTTGCATGACCTATTCGCGCATCCAGAAGGCCATCATGCGCGCAGCCTCCGAAATGCGCACGGCTTCCAACGCCGGCAACGAACGGAGAGCCACATGAACTCGCATGTCAAAATCACGCAAGATAAACCCGTTGGCGAGCCGCTTGATCTGAGCCGCCGCTCGTTCCTCGTTGGCTCCGCGACCGCGGGCCTCGTGCTCGGCTATTCGGCTGTTCCAGGCCTGCTCGGCGCAGACGAGGCTTTTGCCGCGCCCGGCAACTTCGATCCCAGCGTGTGGTATTCGATCGCGCCGGACGGGTTAGTCACGGTCACCAGCGGCAAGGCCGACATGGGCCAGCATATCGCCTCCACCATGGCGCAGATCGTCTCCGAAGAACTCGGCGCCAACTGGAAGGACGTGCGCCTTCAGCTTGCCTCCAACGATCCGAAATACAACGATCCCGTGCTCGGCGCGCAGGTCACCGGCGGCAGCTGGAGCACCATGATGAACTTCGATGCGATGAGCCGCGCGGGCGCCGCGGGGCGTATCGCACTCACCGAAGCCGCCGCAGCGATGATGGGCGGCATACCGGCAGGCCAACTGATCGTGCGCGATTCCACGATCACGGATCCGAAGTCGAAGAAGTCGTTGAGCTTCGCCGACGTCGTCAAGAGCGGAAAGATCACCAAGACCTTCACGGCTGACGATCTCAAGGCGATCAAGCTGAAGACACCGGACCAGTACACCATGATCGGCGTCTCGGTTCCGCAGCTCGACATCCCCTCGAAAACCAACGGGACGGCAAAGTACGGCATCGACGTCATGCTGCCCGGCATGGTCTACGGCAAGGTCGTGACCCCGCCGGTGCGCTACGGCGCCACGGTAAAAACTGTCGACGACAGCGACGCCAAGAAAGTGCCGGGCTTCATCAAGGCGGTGACGCTCGACGACAAGACGGCGACCACCACCGGATGGGTGGTGGCAGTGGCAAACACGTTTGCCGCCGCAACCAAGGCCGCCGCGGCCCTCAAGGTCACCTATGACGGTGGTCCCAACGCCAAGCTGTCGAGTGAATCCTTGCTGGCGGAGGCGAGGCGGCTTCAGGGCCTCGACGACTCCGGCCTGTTCTTCGTCAAGGACGGCGACACGGCGGCGGCCTTGGGGACGGCCGCAAAGGTGCTGGAGGCGGAATACACCACCAGCATCAACATCCATGCGCCGATGGAGCCGATGACGGCGGTCGCCGAACAGAAGGGCGATATCTGGCACGTCTACACCGGCAACCAGTTCGCGACGCGCTCCGGCGCGATCGCTGCCGGCGCCGCCGGTGTCGATCCGAAGTTTGTCGTGATGCATCAGATGTGGCTCGGCGGCGGCTTCGGCCGGCGTCTCGAGGGCGACATGCTGGTGCCGGCCGTGCAGGCGTCGAAAGCCGTCGGCAAGCCGGTGAAGATCGTCTACACGCGTGAAAACGACATGACGATGGACTTCTCGCGCCCGCTGACGTTCCAGAAGATCAAGGCTGGACTCGACGGCGACGGCAAGGTGATCGCGATGAACCACGACGTGGTGGCGGCCTGGCCGACCAAGCGATGGGGCATCCCGGCGTTCCTGTCGCCTTCGGTCGACAAGAAGGGCGCGCTCGATGCGTTCACGGTGAATGGTGCGGACTTCTTCTACAGCGTTCCCAACCACAACGTCCGCGCCATTCTCAACGAGATGGCGCAGACCGCGACCCCCTCGGGCCAGTTGCGGTCGGTCGCACCCGGCTGGACGTTCTGGGCCGTCGAAAGCATGGTCGACGAACTTGCGCACGCCGCAGGCAAGGATCCGGCGCAATTCCGGATCGACATGCTCGACGGCAAGGGCGCCAACAATGGCGGCGCGCAGCGGTTGCGGAATACGCTGCTCGCGGCCATGGGCCTTGCCGGTTACGGCACCAAGCCGTTGCCGAAGGGTGAAGGCATGGGCGTCGCCTGCGTTTCGTCGCAGGAACGCGCCACCGCAAGCTGGACGGCTTGCGTGGCTCATGTGACAGTGGCGCCGAGCGGCGAGGTCAAGGTCAAGAAGCTGACCGTGGCGACCGACATCGGCACGCAGGTGCATCCCGACAACGTCCGCGCCCAGGTCGAAGGCGCGGCGCTGTGGGGACTGTCGCTTGCGATGTACGAAAAGGCGACGCTGAAGGATGGCGGTATCGAACAAACCAATTTCGATACCTACACGCCCTTGCGGATGAGCCAGACGCCGGAAGTCGCGGTGGCCGTCATCGCCAATGGCGAACCGGCCCGAGGCGTCGGCGAGCCGGCGGTAACCGTGATCGCACCGGCGCTTGCCAACGCGATCTTCAATGCCTCCGGCGCGCGCGTGCGCTCGCTGCCGATTACCGCGGAGGCGGTCAAGGCAGGGATGAAGGCGTAACGCCTTCAAACTTGCGAAGATTCTCAGCCGCCGGAGGATTTCCTCCGGCGGCTTTTTTCATCAGCTCATTCAAATTTTACCTTCTGCGAAAGCTGCTCGTTCACGATCTCTCTTAAGGCTCGGGGAATGAGTTCTAGGCTAGGTTGCGCCTCACCGTCCGCGCCTGACCAAAGAGGGGTTCATGTCAGCCCAAGCTAGCTCGACCAAGCGCCGCCTGCTGCTGGCGTCCGACAACCCTGATCACAGCCGCGAACTGGAACTTATACTTCAATCGGTCAGCGAGGTTCAGACCTTGTCGACGTCGGAGCTTCCCGACGCGCCGGCCGATCAGATCTCCGGCATTGTGGTCGATATCAATCTGCGTTCCGCCGAGAGCGTGCAGCGGGTTCGCAACAAGTTGCGCCATGAATCCTATCGGACCATGCCGCGCCTGTTCGTGCTGGCCGACGCCCTGCATCACGGTTCGATGCAAGCATGGGCGCTGGGTGCGACCGACACGATTTCGCGGCCCTTCGATGCCGCCGGGATTCTGCGCCGCATCCGCGCCGCCTTCCCCGACAGCGAAGGCTTCGATGCGAGCGAGCGCGGCAAGACCTTGAACCGTGGCGTGGCCGCTGCCCATGAGGTGATGGTCAAGATCTTCAACAAGCTCCCGGCAGGCGAGCCGCTGAAGTTCAGCGATGTCGTGCAGGCCGAAACCAAGATCATCAAGGCGATCAAACATTCGTCGTTGCGCGAATGGCTGACGACGGTCGGCTGCCATCACGCCGACAGCTACCGTCACTGCCTGTTCGTGACCGGCTTTGCCGTTGCCTTTGCGCAGCATCTCGGCATGCGCGAGGACGACCAGCGCCGGCTGGTGCGGGCCGCGCTGCTGCACGACGTCGGTAAGGCGTTCGTCCCAACGGCGATCCTCGACAAACCGGGCCTGCTCAGCGAAGAGGAAAAGGCCGAGATGCGCAAGCATCCGCGTCTTGGTTTTGACGCGCTGGCCGCGCAGGGCGGCTATCCGCCCGAAATGCTCGACGTTGTTCTGCACCATCACGAGTTCCTCGACGGCACCGGCTATCCCGACGGACTGTCCGCCAACGAGATCAGCGACATCGTGCGGCTGACGACAATCGTCGACATCTACGCGGCACTGGTGGAATCGCGCCCCTACCGGATCCCCTTCACCCACGCCAAAGCGTTCGCGATCATGGAGAAAATGGAAGGCAAGCTCGACCAGCATCTGCTCGTCGCTTTCCGTCCGGTGACGCTCGGCGCTTATTGATGCGAGTTTGCACTCGCATTTGAACGATCGCCGCCAGTCGTCTATGGTGCGCCTATGTCGCGCCTCATGTGTCTATCCATTGCTGTCGTTCTGTCGCTGGTTTCGCTCGTCGCGCAGGCTGCGCCGGCTCAAAAGCGGCCTAAGCCGGTCTGGCATGGCTACGGTTTCCTGCCGGGCTACCATCAGCCGCCGAGCAACAGCCAGCCGCTCAATGTTCAGAAAAATGGTTTTGCGCGTGCGGCGCGCCGCGACAAGCGCCCCTGGTATATCGACCCCGTGCCCGAGTATTACGGGTACGACGGCGACTGGCACTATTTTGGGCGGCCCGGCTTCTACCGCGGTCAGTACAATGGCGGCACCTTCGGTCCGTGCTGGACGCGGACACCGATCGGACCGATCTGGAATTGCGGCTGATTAGTCCATCGACGTAGCGCGTCCGCAAATTCGCGAGGCGCCCACGGGACTTCAGCAAATCACGGGATTTTTATTGCTTCGTTACCGCCGACAGGCTTTCAGCGCCGCGGCAGATACCCCATCTGCTTATTGAAGTATGATCGTCATCTAAAGATGAAATCATCCCAAGGTAACTTTTGGAGCGAAAACATGGGTGAGGTTGTCAGATTTATTCCCAAGTCCGAGCTCGAGCGGATCCGCCTCGTCCGGGAAGCACGCGCCATATACGAAAGCGTTTTTCCCGCGGCTGTCGTCGTCAACGAGCAGCGGCACAGGGCGGTGGCAAGTCGCGCGATCGGCGACGCCCATGTCCAGCGCGGTGACGACGTTCAATCGTGATCAAGGTCATCGCGGCGCTCTATCGCGCAAACGACCGATGAGTTCTGCATCACAATCCAAAGGGTATCACTATGTCCATCCGAAACATGCTTTTCGTCGCTGCATTCGCCGTGACCTCGTTGGGGACCGCGCATGCTGACGGCGTACGCCCGATCGAGGCCAGGAGCATCGATCTCGGCGAAATATCCGGCATCGCCTATTACACCGTCGAGCGCGACGGGTTTCATGTTGTCACGACTTTGGCGCAGGGCGAGGCGGGGACGCCGATCCGCGTCGTGTCGGTGCTTGCGCCGGGCCAGAGCGTGGTTCTTTCGACAGCGCGGCTGGCCGACGCAATCGAGATCAGCCGGAAAGGCGACAGCCTGTTCGTCCGCAAGGCCAACATGGTCTCAAACTAGCTTCTTCAGAACCAGCTCTCAAACAGCGGTGGCTCCTCGCGCTAGCTCTCGTACGACGATATCTCGATCAGGCTGCCGTCGGGATCGCGGCAATAGACCGAGCGCAACGCGCCGCGGGCGCCCTGTTTGGTCACCGGACCTTCCTCGATCGCCACGCCGCAGGCCTTCAGGTGCGAGACCACCTCGTCCGGCGTGCTTTCGGTGAGAAAGCATAAATCGTCGCTGCCGGGCACTTCATGGTCGGCGGTAAACCATTCGATCTTGTCGGCGCCGCGCGGCCGCACGTTGATCTTCTGATGGCCGAACACCAGTGACGTCCTGACCGGCTTGCCGTGGCCGGGATCGAATACCTTGACCTCCATCCCCAGCACCTTCCGATACCAGTCGACGCTGCGCGCCACGTCGGCGACGTTGATCACGATATGATCGAGTGCGTTGACTTTCACCGGCAATCCTTTGGTCTTATTCCGCAGCGCTGGCTGCGCCACATTTTGTTTGATACAACGCCGGCCTTGGCCGGTTCAACAATATCGACCCCAAACGGGGCGCGATGATGCAGGGAGAAAACGCATGGCTTCACGCCGTTTCGCGATGGCTCTATTTGTATTCAGCCTTTGCGCTCTCGCCTTCCCGATCGACGCTGTCTCGGCCCTCGATTACCCTACCCGCCCGATCCGCTTTGTCGTCGGCTATCCGGCCGGCGGCTCCACCGATATCATCGCCCGCCTGATCGGACAGCGGCTGTCGGAGCGGCTTGGCCAGCAACTCGTGATCGAAAACAAGCCGGGCGCCGGCAACAATATCGGGACCGAGACCGTGGTCAGAGCCGATCCCGACGGTTACACCGTGTTGCTGGTCAACCCCGCCAATTTCATCAACACCTCGCTCTACGCCAACCTCAATTTCAACTTCGTCCGCGACATCGCGCCGGTCGCGAGCTTCCTTCGCGTCCCCAATGTAATGACGGTGCCCCAGGACTTGCCGGCGAAAACCGTCGCCGAATTCATCGCCTATGTGAAAGCCAATCCCGGCAAGGTAAACCTCGCGTCATCCGGCAACGGCACGTCGGTGCATTTGTCGGGCGAAATGTTCATGGCAATGACGGGCGCGAAAATGCTGCATGTCGCCTATAAGGGCGCCGCGCCAGCGACCACCGATCTGATCAGCAACCGCGTTCAGGTGATGTTCGACAATATGCCTTCGATCATCGGGCATATCCACGGCGGCAAGCTGCGCGCGCTGGCGGTGACGACGGAGAAGCGCTCGCCGGAATTGCCCGACGTGCCGACGGTTGGCGAAACGGTCCCCGGCTATGAAGCCAGCGCGCTGTTCGGCATGGGCGCACCGGCGAAGACGCCGCCGGAGATCGTCGCCAAGCTGAACCAGGAGATCAATGCGGTGCTGGCCGAGCCTGAGGTGAGGAAGCGCCTGATCGAACTCGGCGGCGAGCCGCTGATCACCACCCCCGAAGATTTCGGCGGGATGATCAAGGCCGAAACCGAGAAGTGGGGAAAGGTCGTCAAATCCGCCGACATCAAGATCGAATGAGGCGTTGGATCGAATGAGCGATTACGCCGGCATGGGATGAACCGCCGGATGCGCCTTCGAACCGCAGCACCCTAAAAAGACAGGCCCCTGCCCGCATGCGCAAGTTGGGGGGCGCCTGCACACGCAGGCAGGGGCCTGTATTCCGGACGCCGCTTGGGGACCGGCGCGCCAGAAACCTATTTCAACGAGCTGTTGATCGCGGTGAATTTGGTGTTGAGCCTGGAGCCCAATCCGTTCACGGCGGTAATGATGGCAAGCGCAATGCCGGCCGCAATCAGGCCATACTCGATGGCCGTGGCAGCGGTTTCGTCGTTCAAGAATTTTGAGATGATGTTCACGCTCGTTCCCGTCTCGTTATTCTGTCCAAGCAAACCGTTCTGGATAGATAACGTGCGGGTTTCTCTCGCAGCGCTGGTGCGAGGCATAGCGCATAAGTTTTTACGAAAATGCTAAGCAACAAGGTTAAGATCGATTTACGATCGGCGCCGAACCGCGGCGCTGCCCCGCACTACATTCCCGGCGCGTCGCGGATCTCGACCCGGATCGGGGTCGGATTGAAGCCGTTGCAGGGGTTGTTCACCTGCGGACAGTTCGAGATCACGAACAGCACGTCCATTTCCGCGGTCACATCGACATGATTGCCCGGCGCCGAAATGCCATCGACCACCGTAAAATTGCCCGAGGGATCAATTGGCACGTTCATGAAGAAATTCAGGTTGGAAACGATGTCGCGCTTGGTGAGGCCGTGTTTCGACAATTCGAGAATGAAATTCTCGCGGCAGGCGTGCTGATATTTCGTCACGTCGCCAAACCGCACCGCGTTGCTCTCGCAGGAGCAGCAGCCGGCCGAGGTATCATGACGGCCGCAACTGTCGGCGGTGATCCGCGCCAGCACCCGGCCCTTGTTCGAAATCAGCCGCGTTCCGAGCTCGATATAGGCAGAGCCCTGGACGCGTAGCGTATCCTGCGAACTGTACCGCTCGGCCAGATCGTCGGCGCAGTAGAGCAGCGCATCGACCGCCTGCTGGCCTTCGCTGTCGATGATCCGCAAGGTCTGTCCCTTTTTCAACACGCGCGACCACGGCCGCTCGGAGGGAATGTCGAAGGCATACGTCAAATCCGGAATGACGGCATCGGTCATGCGAAGTTCCCCCTCAAACGTAAAGCCGGTCGGTAAAGGCGAAAGCGCGCATCGCCTCGGGCGAGGCTGCTCGGCACAGGTCTTCCCGCGCCGCCGCCGGAACGCGGTGTTTGATCAGCGTGACGCCGCCGCCAGCGGATGGCGAGGGGTTGAGCGGATGCGGGCAGTTGGAAGCGACCACGATCAGATTCATCTCTGCGCGCAGATCGACAAAATCCCCCGCCCGCTTGCGGCCCGGTTGCCAGAGGAAGCGGCCGGCTTCGTCGAGCCCAACCGGCGCAAAGAACGTGATGCAGGGCGAGATGTCGCTAACACCGAGGCCGACCTTGGAGACAGCGGCCAGGAAATTCTCCTGCGTATTGCGTCCGCTGACACCGGTTGCGGCAAGAACGGAGGCCGGCGTCGAACCACCGACCAATAGATCGTGCGCGCCGCAAGTATCCTCGATCAGCGAAAACGCCACACGCCCCATATCCGAGAGGATCACGCGGCCTTTCGAGATCGCAGCACTCCACTGCACCTTGATCGTGTCGGCGCAGTTGATCCGCTCAGAGGGATCTTCATCGCGCCAGGCGAGCAGCGAGACGCTGGAGTGACCCGTATCGTCGACGATCCGCAACGCCTCGCCACGGCGCAGGAGCAAGGTTGTGTACCAGCCGGCCGGCACCGTCTCGCGATGGATTGCTGACTCCGGCGAAATCGGCGCACCGTCCAACGCCGTCGGCTCCGGCAATCCCTTGGGCGTCAGCTCCTGCCCTGCGGCGCGGAGCTCTTCGTAGCGGCGCCGGTTTTCGGCGATTTGCGCTTGCGTCTGAGCCATTGTCCCAACTCCGAAAATGTTATGTGCCGATCGTGAAGTGAGCCTCGACCGGATTTACCCCCTTGCCGTTGATCGGCAGAATGTCTTGCGGGCAGGCCGAGAAGGCGATGATGAGATCCATCTCCGCGCGCAGGCGGACATAGCCGCCAGGAATAGGCCGCGGCGGCGCAGCAAATTCGAGCGCGCCCTTGGCGTCCCAGGGAATATTCATGAACAGGTTGAGCGGGCTCGGCACCTCCGGTGGCGTGAGGCCGAGCTCGGCCATACCGGAAAAGAGATTATCTGTGCAATTATCGTGGTGGCCGACGACGCCAAGGAACGCGTAACGATAACGGTCGCAGGCGGCGATCAGCGTGTCGTGCACGCCGCCGGAAGTGTCTTCCATCACGGTCAAAATCGGACGCCGCTTGTTGGTCCGCAGCACGTCGCCCGGCTTCGGCACAAGATGCAGGCTATGGGCGCGCGTGTGCTCATTCGACATGAACTCGGACAAATCGGCACGATTGAACGCCCAGGTGTCGACCACCTGTTCGCCATGGGTGTTGACAACGGTCACGGTTTGGCCGGCGGAAACGAAAGCGGCCTTGCCGCGCCGTGCCGGAATTTCGATCAGGTTTTGCATTGGTCCGCTCATGGTCTGAAGGCAATCAGGTCGATCTCGACAATACCACCACGCGCGAGCGCCGTGACGCCCACCGTCGTGCGGCCGGGCCGCCGCCCGTCGGCGAAATGGCTGGAGAAGATCGCGTTCATCGGCGCGTAGTCGCGGTTGAAATCGGTGAGATAGATGCGGGCGAAGACGACATTGGCAAGGGACATGTCGCATCCCCTGAGCACGCGCGCCAGATTATCCATGACCTTGCGGGTCTGCGCTTCGATTCCTTGCGGAATCGGAACGGAGTCGTCGTCCGGATCGGTCGCCAATTGGCCCGTGACGAAAACGAAGGGACCGGCCTCGACGGCGTGGCTATAGGGCGTGACCGGTTTCGGCGCATCCGGCAGCAGGTGAAAAATCGGATCCATGGCGAAACTCCCTCCCGGCTTTTTGTTTAACGCCTGCCGTTGGCGGCCTCTCCGGCATATCGTTGAATGAACTGCCGCGCACGGTCGGTTTCCGGGCGAGAGAAGAATTGCTCCGGCGATCCCGTCTCGACAACCCGCCCGTGGTCAAGAAACAGCACGCGTGTGGCGGCTTCGCGCGCAAAGCCCATTTCATGGGTTACAATCACCATGGTCATGCCTTCGCGTGCGAGGTCCCGCATCACGACCAGCACTTCGCCGACCAGTTCAGGATCGAGCGCGCTGGTCGGCTCGTCGAACAGCAGGAGATCCGGCTTCATGGCCAGCGCTCGCGCAATGCCGACGCGCTGCTTCTGACCGCCGGAGAGTTTTGCCGGGAAAACATCGCGCTTGTCGCTGAGCCCGACTTTCGCCAGCAGTGCCAGCGCCTCTTCTCTCACCTCGGCTTTCGGACGCCTTTGTACCTGAATCGGCGCTTCCATCAGGTTTTGCAACACCGTCAGATGCGGCCACAGCGCAAAGTGCTGAAACACCATGCCGATATGGGTGCGGATTTGCGACAGCTCGCGGTCACCCATGACGACGCCGCCCGTGGTGATGCCGATCTCCTTGCCGTTGAGATAGATCTGCCCGGCGTCGGGGCGCTCAAGCCAGTTGATGCAGCGGAGCAGCGTCGACTTGCCGGAGCCGGACGGTCCGAGCACACAGACGGTCTCGCCCTTCTGCACCTGGAAGCTGATATCGCGCAGCACTTCAAGGTCGCCGAAGCGCTTGGATACGCCGACCACGTCGAGAACCTTTGTAATGTCTCTCATGGTCACTCCTGGTGGTCCGGTTCTAACATTCGCACTCCCTAGCGTCTGGTGGCCGCCATGCGGTCGATTGTGGTCACCCCCGCCTCGATCACCAGACACAGCCCCCAATAGAGAAACACCGCGGTGATGAAGGCTGCGAACGGAACATAATGCCGCGACTGAATCGAGGCCGCCGCGTGGGTGAGTTCAGGCAGCGCGATGATGGTCAGGAAGGCGCTGTCCTTGACGATCTGGATGATCTGGTTGCCGATCACCGGCCCTGCCGCGAGCAACAGCGGCGGCAGGACGATACGGCGAAACAGCGAGAGATTCGAAAAGCCGAACGCAACACCGGCTTCGATCGGCTCGCGCGGCTGCGACGCCCAGGCGCCACGCAGGATTTCCGCCATATAGGCCGCGTTGTAGATCGTCAGCGCCAGAAGTCCGGAGGTCCAGTTATCCAGCCGCAGGCCAAGCGACGGCAGCCCGTAATAGACGATATAGGCAAACAGCAGGAACGGCACGCAGCGCATGCCGTCGACAAAGCCGCGTGCGATCCAGGCCAGCCACGCCTGTTTCGACATCAGCGCCGGCGTCAGGATAAAGCCGAGCGAAAGCGCTGCGACCGCCGACAAGATCGAAAGAATCGTGGTGTTGCCGAGCCCGCTCAAGAGCAGGCTGCGTTCGCTCCAGACGATGCCGAAATCATGGATCATGCGGCAGCCGCCCTGAGCTGCCGGCGCTCGATCCAGCGCTGTAACGACACCAGCAGGAACACGATCGGCGCATAGAGCGCGATCGCGACCAGAAACGGCGGCAAGGGATCGTAGGTCTGGGCGCCGATCCGCACGGCGGCGCGCGTGATGTCGACGACGCCGACCACGGCGAGCACCGGCGTCACCTTGATCAACAGCGACATTTCATTGACGAGACCGGGAAGGCTGACCCGCACGATCTGCGGCAGCACGATGCGGCGAAATCGTAAAGCGGCGTTCATGCCGACCGACTGCGCCGCCTCATATTGATCTTTCGGAAAATTCATCAGCGATGCGCGCCAGACTTCGCAATTGAATGCGGCCGTATTCATGACGAGCGCCAGAATCGCCGCCGAGATCGGACCGATTGCGATCCCGACATTGGGGAGTGCGAAGAACAACAGAAGCAACAGGGTCACAAGCGGCGTTGCGCGCAGGACGCTGACATAGACGGCAACGATGCGCGCAACGATCGGCACATCCGCCCAGCGCAGGACCGCGAGCGCAAGCCCGATCGGCAAGCCGATCAGGATGCCGGCCAGTGACAGCGTTACTGTCACAACGGCACCCTGAAGGATGGCCAAAAGGTCGCCTGCACTCATGGCCTGTCACCCGAGAGCTGGACTAGAACTCGGGATCCCACTTCACCGGCAGGTTGGGGAATGCCTCGCCGAACCACTTCTTCTGCAACTCGGCAAAGCGGCCGGTTTCCTTTTGCTTGGCGATGAAGCCGTTCAGGAAAGTGAGGAGCTCGGTATTGCCCTTGGCAACCGCCCAGGCCGGGAACGACTTGCCGGACACCGCCTGGCCCAGTTCGAACACGCCGGGCTTTTCGGTGACCAGCGTCTGCAGGTTGATCACGGTGTTGACGACGTAATCGACACGGCCGAGCGCGAGGTCCTGATAGGCCTCGGGATAGGAGGTGTACTCGACGACCTTGCCGAGCTTGCCGCCCTCCTTCTCCAGCATCGTGCCGAGTTCCGGCAAGCGCGCGAGCAGCGCACTGCCCGCCTGGACGCCGACGGTTTTGCCGTTGAGGTCCTTGATCGAGGAGATGCTCTTGTCGTCCTTGCGCTTGAGGTAATAGTGGGTCGCGTCTGCAATCGGGCTCGTGAAATCGAGCGACTGCAATCGCTCCTTGGTGATGATGGCGGCGGTGATGGCGGCATCGTATTTGCCGGTGCTGACACCGGCGAGAATGCCGGTCCAGGGCAGTATCTGCTGCTTGATCTCGAAGGGAGCGTATTTCTTCAGGTCTTCGATCATTTCGTTGTCGAAGCCGACCGCCTTGCCGTCCTTCACGAACTCGAAGGGGCGGAAGTCGTCTTCGGTCGCGACGATCAGCCCGCGCTGCTTGATTTCATCGAGGCTTGCTGCCTTCGACGCGCCGGCGAGCATGGGGACGGCGAGCAGAGCGGCGGCCAGGCTCAAGACCAGGCGTCTGGGCATTGCATTTTGGATCAACGAAACGGTCGTCATCGGTGGCTCCCTTTTTCTGAAGGTCAGTCGAACTTGAATCCGTGTTTTCGCAAGTAAGGCGGAAACGCCGCGCCCTCGGCCTTCGCCGCCTGACGCGCTTTATCCTCCGACCAGCCGTAGAAAGCGGCTTCGCCGAATTCGGCATTGGATCGCTGCTGGTCTTTCGGAATGGCGTGGATCGCATCGCGGCGGCGGTCGTAGTCGTCGATCGCGGCCGCGAGCGCGCTGTCATCGTAACGATCGGTGTGCGTGGTCGCGCGACGAGGAAGGCGCAGGCTGACGTAGCCTTCGGCCGAGGGATAGCCCAGACAGAGCCCCGCGACCGGAAAGACGAGGTCGGGTAACCCGAGAATGTCAGCGACCTTGTCGGCCTCGTTGCGGATGACGCTGATCGGGCAGACGCCGAGCCCGTTTGATTCCGCGCAGAGGATCATGGTCTGCATGGCGAGCGCCGCATCGATGCTGGCGTTGAAAAAACCTTCCAGCGTGCCGTTCGCAACCGGCTTGCCACGCAATTCGCCAATGCGATGAAGCCGCCTGGCATCGCCAAGAAACACGAAGAATACCGGCGCATTTCCGATCCACGGCATGCTCGGAAACAGCGCGCCGATCGCGGCGCGCTTCTCGGGGTCGCGCAGGCGCAGGATCGAGGCCTGCTGAAAATCCGACTTTGCGGATGCGCTCAAAGCGCACGCGGTCAGAAGATCCAGCAGCGCTTCGCCCGGCATCTTCTCGCTATAGCGCCGCACCGTCTTTCGCGTCAGAACCCGGCGCATCAGCTCATTGTCTTCGGCGCCTTCCGCCGTCGGCCCGCCGTCGCCGAAACGACGCCCCAAAATTTCCGCAATTCCTGACATCAGTGGTGCCTCCCCTGTCGATGATGATTGTTTTCGTTACGGAAGAATCCGCCGACCGGGACTTTCGACGCCGCCGGTCGAGGTTTCAAGCCGTTCATCACCAACTCCGCACCGCTTCAAACTTTGGGAGATTGGCACCGACCTGCGCAGCGCCAATCAAGGCTACTGAGGTCTCCCGGGATTTTGCCCCGCCGTGATCTGGGCGGATTTCTCCCGCTCAGGCGGCAGCTCTCGGACCAGCCATCGCGAAAGCGCGATGCGGAACCCTAGCCGCCAACTCATCGGATAATTAAAGAGCAAAGGGCATGCCAAAGCCGCAGGCAGCCAGGCCATTCAATTGCTTTCCCGCGGCAAAGTTGCACTGGATAGGCCAAGTACTTCTGTCTTGCGGGGAATCGCGCCTGCGGCGCTGCCGTCACGTCTGCGAAAAATACGAAGTATACTTCGTAATTGCGCTTCGAATGGCGAAGGACCGCCTAAGCCCGCGGTATCGGGCGGCGGCTTTTCAGGCAGTCTGCACAGATTCTGGTCGTCTTATTCTGGTCGTCTTGCCGATCAGCCCGGTATGGTTGCGGTTTCGGCCTGTTTGGCGCGCGCGGCGACCAGCTTTTGCATCATCGCGATGAACCGCTTTTGCTCGGCTTTGCTGAGACCTTCCAGCGTCTCGTGATGCGCCGCACGCGCGGACGCCTCGATCTGCCGAAGCAGGCGCTCGCCGGATCTGGTGAGCCGGCACATCTGCGCGCGGCGGTCCCGATTATGCACAGCTCGTTCGATAAATTTGCGGGATTGCAATCGCTTAAGCGCGCCGGTCGTGGTGGTGCGGTCGAGCATGACTTCCGCCGCGAGCGTGGTCTGGTCGGCGGTTCCACGCCTCGCCAGCGCGGTCAACAGACTGTATTGCAGCGGCGTGAGGTCGAAGGCCGCGCACTTCTTCTGAAACAATCCAACATGGATCTGGTGCAGCCTGCGGATCAGAAATCCCGGCCGCTTGTCCAACGGCCAGGCGCTTCCACGCGGTCGCACAGCCTTCCCCGTCATGCCTGTCATTGCCTTCCCTGCGTCCATTTGATGCAACCCGCGGCACGAATGTTGCTGCATTCAAAATACGAAGTGTACTTCGCATTCGGCCGCCACTATAATCGACGATAAATCTCGGCTCCGCAAACAGGAGATCAGCCATGTCCGTGAATACCAGCTTCGACCTGCTCCTGCGTGGGGGCCGCGTGATCGATCCGGCCGCGGGTATCGACGGCCTGAAAGATGTAGCGATCCGTAACGGCAAGATCGCCGTAGTTCAATCCGATATCTTGCCGACCAGCGCCAAAGAGGTCATCGACGTCACCGGCAAGATCGTCCTGCCCGGACTGATCGATACCCATGCCCATGTCTATCAGTATGTCACGGGGCGCTTCGGCATGAATGCCGATATGGTGGGCGTTCAGTCCGGCGTGACCACGCTGGTCGACCAGGGCGGCCCGTCCTGCATGACGCTGCCCGGCTTCCGGCATTTCATTGCCGAACCGGCCAAGTCGCGCACGCTGGCCTTTTTGTCGGCCTATCTGGTCGGCGGGCTGGAAGGACATTATTACCCGAACCTCTACAGCCCCGATGGCGTCGACATCGACGCCACGGTGAAGGCGGCGACGGCCAACCTCGACCTCGTTCGCGGCATCAAGGCGCACGCCGAGATCGGTGGCTTTGCCCGCTGGGGCATTCGCGTCATCGAAATGGCGGCCGAGATCGGACGTCGCGCCGATCTTCCGGTCTATGTGCATTTCGGCCAGCTCTGGGGACTGCCTGAGAGCGGCACCAAC
This sequence comes from uncultured Alphaproteobacteria bacterium, assembly GCA_963788885.1. GTDB lineage: Bacteria > Pseudomonadota > Alphaproteobacteria > Rhizobiales > Xanthobacteraceae > Bradyrhizobium. Next base: position 619,901 of record CAWBIR010000010.1, read on the forward strand.
GGCGAAGACGTCGACACCATTCTCGAGCGTGTGATCCCGCTATTGCGCGACGGTGATATTCTCGCCCATCCGTTCACGCGTCATCCCGGCGGCTTCGTCAATCGGGAAGGCGAGGTGCATCCGGTGATCCAGGCCGCGCTCGACAAGGGACTGAAGGTCGACGTCGGCCATGGCAGCCATTTCTCGTATCGCTTGGCGAAGAAGGCGATCGCGGCGGGCATCGTCCCCTCCACGCTTGGCGCCGACATTCACGGCTATAACACCCACGTGCCGGCGCCTGCGGGAACGCCTGACGAGGCCGCGGACGACGAAAATCACCCGTTCGCGGGACAGGCCAAGTTCAGCCTGGTGCAGGCCATGAGCTCGATGATGGCGCTTGGGCTATCGCTCGAACAGGTGGTGCCGATGGTGACATCGAATCCGGCCGAAATGCTCGGGCTTTCCGGCACAATCGGCACGCTGCGGTCCGGCGTCGAGGCCGATGTCACGGTGCTGGACGAAATGCGCGGCCGCTACGTCCTGCGCGACAACGAAAAGACAGAAGTCGTTGCCGACCGGCTGTTGCAACCGGCGTTCTGCTTGCGGGCGGGCGTCCGTTATGATGCCATCGCCCCGATCCTGCCGCAGGCGGTGGCCGCTTAGCCGCCCGGCCCGCGGCCAAGAGGACGGCAAAAGGGGATGTCAGCCGGCGAACGCGAGTTTGAGTCTGCTTTAACCGCGGCGGAAGCCGGTCAGGGCGTTGGCGCCCGGATGCTCCGCAAGGAGGATGACCGCTTCCTGCGCGGGCGCGGACAATTCGTCGCCGACATCAGAATGGCTGGACTTCAGGATGTTGCCTTCGTGCGCAGCCCGCTGGCGCACGCGCGCATCAAAGGCATCCATATTCCGGAGCGTTATCGCGACGTTGTCTTCACCGCGGATGACCTGACCAATGTAAAGCCGATCCGCGCGGTGACGGCGCTGCCCGGTTTCAAGATCTCCGAGCAGTCGGTGCTCGCCACCGGCAAGGTCCGCCATGTCGGCGAGATGGTGGCGATGTGCGTGGCGGCGACGCGGGCCGAAGCCGAAGACATCGCCGCCGCGGTGACACTCGACCTCGAGCCGCTTCCCGCGATCTACGACATGCGCAAGGCGCTCGAGCCCGGCAGTGCGCTGGTGCACGAACACTGGGGCGACAATGTCTTTCTGGAAAGTTTCTTCGAGGTCGACATCACGCAGGCGTTCGACGCACCGATCAAGATCAGCCACGAAATCTCGACCGCGCGTCAATGCATGTCGCCGATGGAAGGCCGCGGGGTCGTCGCCACCTTCGACCACCGGCTCGACCAGCTCACGCTCTACACCGGCGCGCAGATGCCGCATATCGTGCGCAACGGCCTCTCCGATACGCTCGGCATCGAGCAGGGCCGGATCCGCGTCGTCTCGCCCGATATCGGTGGCGGCTTCGGGCACAAGGGAATTTTGCTGCCGGAAGAAGTCTGCCTTTCCTGGCTCGCTCTATACAAAGGCCTGACCGTCCGCTGGATCGAGGATCGGCGCGAGCATTTGAGCGCCAGCGCCAATTGCCGCGAGCACCACTACAAAATCACCGTCTATGCCGACCGCGACGGCAAGTTGCGCGGCATCGACTGCGAGGCCATCGTCGATTCCGGCGCATACTCTTCCTATCCGTTCTCGGCGTGCCTCGAGGCCGCCCAGGTCGTCAGCATTCTGCCGGGCCCCTATCGGATGCCGGCCTATCGCTGCCGGACCTATTCGGCAGCCACCAACAAGTGTCCGATCCTGCCCTATCGCGGCGTGGCGCGAACCGGCGTCTGCTTCGCGCTCGAACTCATGCTGGATGCGGTCGCCGTGGAAGCCGGGCTTGAACCTCACGAGGTCAGGCTGCGCAATCTGGTGGGCCCGGAAGAGATGCCGTTCGAGAACATCACCAAGAAGCATTTCGACAGCGGCAACTACCCGGAAGCGATGCGGCGCATGCTGGAGGCGGTCGACGTCGCCGCGATCCGCAAGCGCCAGAAGACCGGAGAGCCGGATGGACGGCGGATCGGGTTCGGGCTTTCGGTCTATTGCGAGCAGGCCGCGCACGGCACGTCGGTCTATTCCGGCTGGGGCATTCCGATGGTGCCCGGACACGAGCAGGCCACCGCGCGCATGACGCCGGACGGCGGACTGGAACTGCGGGTCGGCGTACAGTCGCACGGCCAAAGCATGGAGACCACGTTAGCCCAGGTCGCGCATCAGATCCTCGGGATCGATACCGCCAAGATACGCGTGATCCACGGCGACACCGCGATGACGCCCTACTCCACCGGGACCTGGGGTTCGCGCTCGGCGGTGATGGCCGGTGGCGCGGTCGGTACCGCCTGCGAAATCATCGCGGAGCGCGCCAAGCGCATCGGCGCCAAACTGCTGCAACTCGATCCGGCCTCCGTCACTCTGAGCGACGGACGCGTCTGCGGACCGAACAGCAGCATCGGCCTTTCCGAGATTGCCCACACCTGGTACCGGCGGCCGCAGGATTTGCCGCCGGATGTCGATCCCGGTGGACTGGAAGCAACCGGCGGCTACAAGCCGCAGCGCGACAGCGGCACGTTCAGCTACGCCGTGCATGCGGTGACGGTCGCCGTCGACCCCGACCTCGGCGAGGTCGAGATACTGGATTACGTGATCGTCGAAGACGGCGGCGTGCTGCTCAATCCGATGGTCGTCGACGGCCAGATTTTTGGCGGGCTGGCGCAAGGCATCGGAACGGCGATGTACGAGGAAATGCCGTTCGATACCGCGGGCCAGCCGCTCAACATCACGCTTGCGGATTATCTGCTGCCGGGACCGACCGAGGTGCCGGAGCCGCGCGTCGATCACATGGAGACGCCGTCGCCCTATACGATGTTCGGCGTCAAGGGCATCGGTGAAGGCGGCGCGATTGCGCCGCCGGCCGCAATCACCAACGCCGTCAACGACGCGCTGCGGACGTTTGGCGTCAAGCTGCTGCACTCGCCGATCTCGCCGCGCCGGATTGTTGAAGCCGTGCTGGAAGCGCGCGCATCGAAAGGCGAAGCCGCATGAAGGCCGCGCCCTTTGCCTATGAACGGCCGTCAAATCTGAAAGCGGCCATCGCCTTGATGGCCGAGACGAACGGAGCCGCCAAGATCATGGCCGGCGGCCAATCGCTTGGCCCGATGCTCAATCTGCGTCTGGTTCAGCCGGACATGATCATCGATATTACGGGCCTCGCCGAACTCAAGCAGGCGGATCGTGATGGCGACGAACTCGTGATCGGCGCCTGCGTCACCCATGGCGACATCGAGGACGGCCGTGTCCCCGACGTCACGCGCCGGGCGATGCAACGGGTCGCAGGCAACATCGCCTATCGCGCGGTTCGCAACCGCGGCACCATCGGTGGATCGCTCTCGCACGCCGATCCCGCGGCGGATTGGGTTTCGGCGCTACCGGCGCTCGGCACCAGGGTTCGGCTGCGCGGTCCTCGCGGGTATCGCGATATCGCCGTGGAAGATTTCATGACAGGCGCGCTGGAGTCGGCGCTTCAGGCAAATGAACTGGTCGAGTCCGTGCGCATTCCCGCCATGCGCGCGTCCGCGCGCTGGGCTTACGTCAAGGCCTGCCGCAAACCCGGCGAATTTGCGCATGCGATTGCCGCCGTGTTGATCGATCCGGAAGCGGCGACAGGACGCGTGGTGTTAGGCGCCATCGAAGCACCGCCGGTTGTGTTGCGCGACGCCTCAGCGCTGTTCGGCGGAAAGATCAGCGGTAATTTCAGGCGGGAGTTCGTGCCGAGCGCGGCCGACGCTCTTCTGCTGAACGCCGGGGTCGCGAACGCTGCCGACCGGCATATTCACGTTGCGATCCTGCGCCGCGCCATCGAGGAGGCCGCGGCGTGACCACGATCGGCCTCACCGTCAATGGCCGCGCGGTCAACAAGCCGGTCGACCCGCGCACGCATCTCGCCGACTTCCTGCGCGACCAGCTCGACCTGACTGGCACGCATCTCGGCTGCGAACATGGCGTGTGCGGCGCGTGTACGCTGCTGGTCGACGACATGCCGGCGCGCTCCTGCATCACCTTTGCAGCGACCTGTGACGGCGCGCGCATCACCACGATCGAAGGCCTTGATGATGACGAGGTCGCGACCGAACTGCGCGCTGCGTTCAGCCGCGAGCACGCATTGCAGTGTGGTTATTGCACACCGGGCATGCTGGTCTCCGCGCGCGACCTCGTGCTGCGTCTTGAGACCTCGGATGAGCACGCCATTCGCGTCGGCATGAGCGGCAATCTTTGCCGCTGCACCGGCTATGTCGGAATCGTGCGCGCGATCCGCTCGGTGATCGATGCACGGCGAGGCCGCGGCATCGAGCCAATCCCGGGCGGCGGGCGCCAGTTGCTCGGTCCCGTCGGCTCCGGCCACGGGGCGTCGACCACATCAAATGGCGCCGCGCGACCTTTCGCAGAGAACGTTCAGGAACAGCCGGAAGGCGCCGCCACACTCGACGTGCCGGATTTCGTGCCCGACAAGAACTTTGACGAACAGTTCACCGTCGCTTTCCCGCCTGAAGAAGTCTTCGGGATGTTCGGCGACGTCAAGCGCGTCGCGGCCTGCCTTCCCGGCGCATCGCTGAGCGCGGTCCCATCGCCCGACCGCGCCGAAGGCCAGATCAGCGTCAAGCTCGGCCCGATCTCGGCGAATTTTCGCGGTGCGGTCCGGATCGAGCGCGATCCCGAAACCCTCTCGGGCCGGATCATCGGCATCGGCAACGATCAGCGCAGCCGTTCGTCCACCCAAGGCGACGTCCGCTATCGCTTGCTGCCGATGGAAGATGGCCAGTCGACACGCGTCGAGCTTTCGATCGGCTATAGTTTGCGCGGCTTTCTCGCCCAGATCGCACGCGAAGGCCTGGTGCGCGATCTCGCCAAGCGGCTGACGGCGGAATTCGCCCGCAATCTCGGCGCAAGCCTCTCGGGCGCAGCACTGGAACAGCCGAAACAACTCAATGGCCTGATGCTCGCCTTCGATCTCTTGAAGGGACTGTTAGGCCTTCGCAAAGACCGGGGCGCGTAAGCCTAGCGCTGCATCCGCATGATCTGATCCATCGGCGGCATGTTCTGGTTCAGATTGGCCATGATCCAGAGCGACCCGCCGACCACCAGGAACACGATCAACAGACCGAAAGCCAAAGCCAGGATGTTGTTGGTGTTGTCGGGATCGGTCGTGATGTGGATGAAGAACACCAGATGCACGCCCATCTGCGCAATCGCGAGCACGATCAGCGCCACGGGAATTGACGGCTGCCAGACCAGGTCGGTGCCGGCGATGAAGAACGAGGTCGCCGTCATGAGGATCGCAAGTCCGAAGCCGACGCAGTAGCCGAGCAGGCGCGGGCCGACGCGAACTTCCTCTTCGTCGCCGGGGGCAAGGTCACTGGGATGATGCAGATGTTGATCGCTCATGCGCCACTCCCGAGCAGATAGACGACGGAGAAGATCGCGACCCAGATGATATCGAGCGCGTGCCAGAACAGCGCAAAGCACAACAGGCGTCGCATGATATCGGCGCGAAATCCCTTGGCGAACACCTGCGCCATCATGGTGAGCAACCAGAGAATACCCGCCGAGACGTGCGCGCCGTGGCATCCGACCAGAGTGAAGAACGAGGAAAGAAACGCGCTGCGCGTGGGGCCTGCGCCTCGCCCGACGAGTTCGGCGAATTCACGGAATTCAAGCGCCAGAAAGCCGAGTCCCAGCAGGCAGGTCACGGCCATGCCGATCTGGTACCAGAACGCGTTCCGCAGGTCGGCGGCGATCATGGCAAGCCCGCAGGTGAAGCTCGACAGCAACAGCAAAGCCGTTTCCGCCGCGACGCTTCTGAGATCGAACAGCTCCGCGCCTTTCGGGCCGCCCGCGGTCTGCCCCAGCAGCACGGCATAGGCTGCGAAGAAGCAGGAGAACATCACGATGTCGCTGAGCAGGAATATCCAGAATCCGTAGCCGGTCGTGATCCGCTTCGAAGCCGGGCCCTCGTGCGGCCGCCCGCCGAGCAGGGTCGGATTGCCATGTCCGTGCAGTGCTGCGTCGGTCACGATCGGCTCCCCGCAAGATTTAGAGCCGCACGGCGCGCCTCGCGATTGATGCCGTCGATGCGCGCGACCTCTGCGGCTGGAATGACGTATTCGTCATGGTCGCGCCACGCGAATACCACGAAGGTGGCGAAGGCGCCAATTCCGCCGAGGATAACCATCCACCAAATGTGCCAGATCAGCGCAAAGCCCATGACGGTGGCAAAGAAGGCGCAGACAACACCGGTCGGCGAGTTCTTTGGCATCTCGATATCCCTGTAGTCCGGCCCGGCTGGCGCGAGAACCTGCTCGCGCGCATGCGCCTTCATCAGCCAATAGGCGTCTTCGCCGGTTACGTCCGGAGGGATTGCAAAATTGAATGCAGGCGGCGGCGAGGCCGTTGCCCATTCCAGCGAACGCCCGTCCCAGGGATCGCCGGTCACGTCGCGCAGCGCGTCGCGATCGCGGATACTGGTCACAAGCTGCATGACCTGGCAGATGATCGCGACCAGGATCATCACCGCGCCAACGCCTGCGACCATCAGCCATGGCCGCCACTCCGGCACGTCGTAATGCTGCATTCGCCGGGTCATGCCGAGGAAGCCGACGGCATAGAGCGGCATGAAGGAGACGTAGAAGCCGGTCAGCCACAGCCAGAAGGCCGCCTTGCCCCAGCCCTCGTGCAGGCGGAAGCCGAAAGCCTTGGGGAACCAGTAGGTGTAGCCGGCGAAGGCGCCAAACAATACGCCGCCAATGATGACGTTATGGAAATGCGCCACCAGGAACATGCTGTTGTGCAGCAGGAAATCCGCCGGCGGCACGGCGACGAGAACGCCAGTGAGACCACCGAGGATGAAAGTCACCATGAATCCGATCGACCACATCATCGGCGTCGTGAAGCGAATCCTGCCGCCATACATCGTGAACAGCCAGTTGTAGATCTTCACCCCCGTCGGCACCGCGATGATCATGCTGGCGATGCCGAAGATCGCGTTGACGTTAGGCCCGGCGCCCATCGTGAAGAAGTGGTGCAGCCACACCGTGAAAGAGATGATGCAGATCGCCATCGTCGCAAGCACCATGGAGCGGTAGCCGAACAATGGCTTGCCGGAGAATGTCGCGACGACTTCCGAATAAATGCCGAAGGCCGGCAACACCAGGATGTAGACCTCGGGGTGCCCCCAGGCCCAGATCAGGTTCATGAACATCATGACGTTGCCGCCGGCTTCATTGGTGAAGAAATGGAAGCCGAAATAGCGGTCGAGGATCAGCATCGCGAGCGTTGCCGTCAGGATCGGAAACGCCGCGATGATCAGCAGATTTGAGGCCAGCGTGGTCCAGCAGAACATCGGCATGCGCAGATAGGTCATGCCCTTGGTGCGCAGCTTCAGCACGGTGGTGACGAGATTGATTCCGGCGACCAGCGTGCCCACGCCGGAAATCTCCAGCGACCAGAGATAATAGTCGACGCCGACACCCGGCGAATAGGTCAGTTCCGACAGCGGCGGATACGGCAGCCATCCGGTGCGCGCGAATTCGCCGACCACGAGCGAGACGTTGACGAGCAGCGCGCCGGTCGCAGTGAGCCAGAAGCCCACCGAGTTGAGCGTCGGGAACGCGACATCGCGCACGCCGAGTTGTAACGGCACCACCAGATTCATCAAACCAATGACGAACGGCATCGCGACGAAAAAGATCATGATGGTGCCGTGCGCCGAAAAGATCTGGTTGTAGTGCTCCGGCGGCAGATAGCCCTGCGACTGGAACGCGACCGCCTGCTGGGCGCGCATCATGATGGCGTCGGAAAATCCGCGCAGCAGCATCACTGACGCCAGCAGCGTGTACATCACGCCGATCCGCTTGTGATCGACGCTGGTGATCCATTCGCGCCAGAGATAAGGCAAGTGGCCCGCGATCACGACCCAGGCGACCACGCCCAGAATGATGACCAGCACCGCCGCTCCCGTTATTAGCGGGATCGGCTGATCGAAGGGGATGGCGGCCCAAGTTAATTTACCTAGCACTGGCTGCTCCACCCTCAGGCATCGGCTTTGCCGGATTGTCGACCAGCTTCGGTCCGGGACCGGGCGGAATGCGTTGACTGGCGATATCATCGAACAGTCGCGGGTCAGGCAGCCGATAGGTCGGCCGTCCCGTCTCAACGGATTGCTGCGCCAATTGCTTGTAGGCGTCCGCGGTCAGTTCGTTATTGCTTTTCGCGGTCGCGCCCACCCAATTGGGAAAGTCGAGCGGCGAAACAACGTGGACGTCGAACATCATCTCGGGAAAACCGTCGCCGGAAAAATGCGCCGAGAGGCCCTTGTAGTCGCCTTCCTGGTCCGCACGCAGATTGAGGTGCGTGACCATGCCGTTCATCGTGTAGATCATGCTGCCGAGCTGCGGGATGAAAAAGGCGTTCATCACGCTTGACGACGTGAGCTCCAGTTGCAGGGGCGCGCCGACCGGCACGGTGAGCGCATTGACGGTCGCAACCCGCTGGTCCGGATAGATGAAGAGCCACTTCCAGTCGAGCGAGACGACCTGGACCCTGACCGGACTTCCGGTGCCCGCGACCGGCGCCGCAGGATCGAGCTGATGCGATCCAATCCAGGCAACGCCGCCGAGCAGGATGATGGTGAGCGTGGGGATCGACCACACCACAAGCTCGATCCGGCCGGAATGGGCGAAATCGGGCAGATAAAACGCCCGCGTGTTCGACTGGCGAAAATAGTAGGCAAACGCAAAAATCGCGAAGATCGTCGGCAAGACGATGGCGAGCATGATCGCGATTGAATCGATGAGGATGACCTTCTCGGCGGCCGCTATGGGGCCTTGTGGAGCGAGAATATTCATCGGCCGGTCCGGTTGACGCGACCACGGAAATCCGTGTCGTCGGGTTAGGTTCCTGCCACGCGCGGCATTCTTCTGACCGATGAGGCCGGGGTCAAGCCAAATTTGTCGATCCCGCCGATCAATTGATGGCGCAAAACTTCACGCAATCGACAAAAATGACTCCCCAATTCGCACCCGGAGAGGTCGCTTCAGACGACACCTCTCGCGCCTATTCAGGTCGCAAGCTTCAGCAGCGCGGGATCGATCGGCAGCGAGCGAACGCGTTTGCCGGTAGCAGCGAAGATGGCGTTGGTGACCGCCGGGGCGACGATTGCCGTGGCTGCCTCACCCAACCCGCCGGGGGCCTCTGCACTTCTGACCAGATGAGTCTCGATTACCGGCGCCTCGTCGATTCGCATCGGCCGGTAGGTGTCGAAATTGCCTTGCTCTACCCGCCCGTTCTTGAAAGTGATATTTCCATACAGTGCAGCGGTCAGGCCAAACAGCGTGCCGCCCTGGATCTGTGCCTCGACCGTGTCCGGATTGACCGCGAAGCCGCAGTCGACGGCACAGACGATGCGGCGGATCTTGACCGACCCGTCTTTCGCGACCTCGACCTCCGCGACCTGCGAAAGGTAGCTGCCGAAAGCAAACTGCACCGAGATGCCACGGCCGCGCCCCTTCGGCAACGGCTCGCCCCAGTTGGCCTTCTCCGCCACCAAAGTCAGGACGCCGAGCGCCCGCGGATTATGGCCCAACAGCGCCTTGCGATATTCGACGGGGTCCTGCCTGACGGCCGCCGCCAATTCGTCGATGAAGCTCTCGACCACGAACACGTTGTGCACCGGGCCGACACCGCGCCAGAACGCTGTCGCGACGCCCGGCGGCTCGACCCGGACATAATCGACGTGGATGTTGTCGAACGCGTATGGCGGCTGCGCGGCACCATCGACCGCATCGAAGTCGTAGCCGTTCTTGAACAAAAACGGGAGGTAACGCGCGATCACGGACGAGCCGGCAATCCGATGGGTCCATGCCACCGGCCGTCCTGCTGCGTCGAGCCCCGCCGAAAGCCGGTCATAGTAAGAAGGCCGGTACATGTCGTGCTGGGTGTCTTCTTCCCGGCTCCATATCACCTTCACCGGCCCATCGACCTGCTGCGCGATCTTGACGGCTGTCAGGGTGCCATCGGGTTCGAGACGGCGACCGAAGCCGCCACCAAGCAGATGGTTGTGAACTTGCACCTTCTCCTTCGACAGGCCGAGAAAGTCAGCCACCACCGCCTGCGTCAAGGTCGGGACTTGAGTGCCGACCCAGATCTCGCAGCTATCCTTACGGACGTGAACGGTGCAGTTCATCGGCTCCATCGCCGCATGTGCAAGAAAGGGTAGCTGATAGACTGCCTCCAGCCGCTGCGCGGCACCTGCCAGTCCCTTGACGACGTCGCCATCGTTGCGAGCCACGACGCCGGGTTTCTTCGAGTCTTCTTCCAACGCCCGAAAGATGTCGGCGCTGCTGACGCGAGCGTTCAGGCCGTCGTGCCACTCTACGGCCGCCGCCTCCAATCCCTTCCTGGCTGCGCCCAGATGATTGGCAATGACAGCGACAGCCTCGTCGGTCTTGACCAACTGGCGCACGCCCTTGATGGCCAGAGCCGCCGCCTCGTTCGCCGCCCCCGGCTTGCCGCCTCGGACGGGCGAGATGGCGATTGCCGCGACCTTCAGGCCCGGCATCTTCACGTCGATGCCGTAGACAGCCTTTCCGATCACCTTGTCCGGTGTGTCCAGCCGCTTCGCCCTGGTGCCGATCAGCTTGAAATCCTTTGGGCCCTTCAGCGTGAGGGTCTGCGGGTCTGGCGTTGGCAACAATGCAGCCGCATCGACCAGCGCGCCATAGCCGATCCACCTCGCGCCGTCGGTGATCCTGCCCTGCTCAGCCCGTAGCCGGGCCGGATCGACGCCCCACTGCTTGGCCGCGGCCGTGATCAGCAGCGTGCGCGCCACCGCCCCCGCTCGACGCAGTGGCTCCCAGAAGGCGCGGACGGATGAGGAAAGTCCCGTCGTCTGCACGTGCAGCATCGGATTGGCGTAGAGCGCATCATTCGGAGGCGAATGCGCGAGCCGGACTTGATCGAGCCCGACCTCGAGCTCCTCTGCCAGCAACATGGCATGGGCGGTGTACGTTCCTTGCCCCATCTCCACCATCGGCATCGTCAGCGTCACTGCCCCGCTCCGTTCGATGCCGACGAAGGCGTTGGGAGCAAAGCGCGACGCCGCTTGCGGAACTGCCTGCGCCAGCATCGGCCGCAACGTCGGCGGCAGGGTCACCGTCAGTGCTAAACCGCCGCCGACGGCGGCTCCGACCTTGAGGAGAGTGCGGCGGTCGAGATCGGAATTACGAAATCCGTCAGACATGGTGACCTCACCGGGCCGCAGTGTGGTGGATCGCGGCGCGGATGCGCTGATAGGTGCCGCATCGGCAGACGTTTCCGGACATGGCAGCATCGATATCGGCATCGGTCGGCTTCGGTGTGTCCGTCAGCAACGCTGCCGCCGACATGATCTGCCCGGGCTGACAATAGCCGCACTGCACGACTTCGAGATCGAGCCACGACTGCTGCAGGGCCTTCCCCAACGGGGTGCCGCCGATCGCCTCGATCGTGGTCACGGCACTTTCGCCGATGCTGTCGATCGTGGTGATGCACGAGCGCGTCGCCGTGCCATCGACATGAACGGTACAGGCTCCGCACAGCGCCATACCGCAGCCGAACTTGGTCCCCGTCATTCCGAGCACGTCTCGCAAAATCCAAAGGAGCGGCGTGTCACCGTCCACATCAACCTCATGAGACGTTCCGTTGATCTTGATGATGAAAGCCACGGCGATCTCCTTCCATTCGCGAGTACAGCGGGAACGGAATACCAGAGACAACCCTTCAAAGCTTTCGCGTGGTTGCTGCGCCCTTTCGCAGGATTGCTATCGTCGTCGGAGTGCGAACGAGGCAACTATCGAGTTCGTTTGCGGTATCCGCTAGGAGACGTGCCAACCCAACGGCGGAATGCCGAGGCAAAATGGCTCGGATTGTCATAGCCGCAAGCAATTCCGATCTCCGTTACGTTCTCCCGTCCGGCTTCCAGCTTGCGCTTCGCTTCTTCGATTCTCATTCGAGTCAGCCGCCGGTACGGCGTTTCCCCGTGGACCTTCCGGAACAGGCGAACGAGGTGAAAGCGGCTGATCCCCGCGACGGCGGCGATGTCTTCGAGCGAGACAGGATCGCCCATTTTGTCCTGCAGAAACTCATCGATGCGCCGCATGCGGAGCGAATCGATGGTCCGGGTCGCGCGGGGGAGCGCCTTTGCGTGACGCACGAGCAAATGTCCGGTGAGGAAATGCGCCATCGTCTCGGCATACAAATCGGACACGCCCTCTGACAATGCGGCAGAGAGCGTTCGGAGCGCCGTCGCGATCAGGTCATCGTCGTAGCCCAGCATATGCGGCATGGCTGGCGGGCGAACATTTCGATCGGCCAGGTCTTCCAAAGCGCCGCGGAGCGTTCCTTCAAGCAAATGCAATTGCAAGGTGGCATGCGCACCATTTTTGCGCCAGCGTAGCGTGACTTCTTCGCCGGGAGCGGTCATCCCCATGCAACCGACGTGGTGGCTCGACTTGTGCCAGCTGCCGCGAAAGCGGCCCTCAATGTCACAGCTTCCGTCGACAACGAGTACGATCAAGTGATCGGCGGTTGGCGGTGTGGTGAACTCATCGGCTTCCGGCGGATCCTGGTATCTGCGCAAAAGCAGCGACCGCCAGCCGGCGCGCCAACTGCAAGCCGTCATTACACCCGGCAAGTGACGATGTGCATTCAGGGCAGGATTGGTACCGGTCATTGGTGAGCCCAAGTCGAAGGATCTGATTGGCTCGCCCGCGGGCCAACGCAAATGCCGACTATAGTTCAGCAAGAGCTAGACCAATTGTCAGTATGTTGTGAGACATATGCCTTTGGTATTGCCAGCGCCTTTGCACCGATAGAAGGGGAGATCTTATTCACCTCGCGTGCGTCCCGCCGAAACGACAATTTGCTCGCGCCGCGTCCAGCTGAATGAACCGCGTCTTCGCCACGGATAGGTCACTTTAGCCGAACGTAACCCCTTCACTATTGTGCGCGGAGCAGGAATGTTCACGAGCGTGGCCGTCACCGGCATCTTGTAGACCGCGGGAGACGGGCGAGAGCAGCACATTATTATAGTAATGGATGACGGCGATATCGCTATCGGCATGGCTGCCGCGCGCGGTTGGAAACCGATGCGAGTTCTGCCATGGTGCCAGCAACAGAAGAAAATATTCGGGAGATCTTTGCCATGGCCACCACCGTCGAAGTGCTCGCCGCCGCGTTCAGGGACGCCGGCACCCCCTTCATTGTCGGGCACCCCGGCGGGGAATCGGTGGAATTGATGGAAGCCGCGCGCCAGCGCCAGATGCGCTTTCTGTTGATGAAGCAGGAAGTCGCCGGTGCGATGCTGGCTGCGACCTGGGGCGATCTCACCGGCAGTCCCGGTATCTGTCTTTCAACGCGCGGCCCCGGTGCGGCCAACATGGTCAACGGCGTGGCGCACGCCTTCCTCGACCGCTCGCCGCTGATCGCAATCACCGACACCTATTCGCGGCCCGTGTTCGAAACCGGCTTGCGCCAGCGCATCAACCAGCAGGCGATCTACGAGCCGATCGTGAAGTGGAGCACTGTCATCGACGCCAAGACGGTGCGTCAGCAGGTGCGTCGCGCCATGCGCACGGCGACCGCGACACCACCGGGCCCGGTGCATTTCGAATTTCCGCAAAGCGAGACCACGCGGGAAGCCGGCGAACTCATTGCCGAGCCGCCGCTGACACCGAACTGGATCACGCCCGGCCCCGACCGCGCCGATCTCAAGCCGGCGCTGGATATGATTGGCCGTGCCAAGCGGCCGATCCTGATCGCCGGCATGGGCGTCTACTGGTGCAACGCGTCCGCCGAATTCGTGAAGTTCGCCGAGCATCTCGGTGCGCCGGTACTTACCACCACCAAATGCAAAGGCATGATCCCGGAAGATCACCCGTTGCGCGCCGGCTGCATCATCGGCGGATTGATCGAGCGCAAGCTGGTGGCGGAATCCGATCTCATCATCACCGTCGGGCTCGATGCGGTCGAACTGCAACCCAAGCCGTGGCCCTATACACAGCCGGTGCTGTCGCTGTCCTCGGTGCCGAGCACCGACGCGCTGGTGCCGGCCGATCCCGAAATCATCGGCGACCTCAAGGCGCTGCTCGCAGGGCTGGCGCAATGGGCGCCGGAGGGCGGCAGTTGGGGCGAGAAATCCGCAAAGACCTTCCGCAGCGAAGTACGCGATGCACTCAACACGCCTGCTAAGGGTCTGTCGCCGCAGCGAACCATGGAAGTCGCCCGCGCGATCCTGCCGCGCGACACGATTGCGACCTGCGACGCCGGCGCCAGCCGGCTGCTGGTGGTGCAGAAGTGGGAATCCTACGGTCCGCGCGAATTCCTCACCTCCAACGGGCTCGCCTCGATGGGCTATGCGGTGCCCGGCGCACTCGCCGCCCGCATGGCTCATCCGGATCGGCCGGTGGTCGCCTTCACCGGCGACGGCGGCTTCCTGATGACGGTTGCGGAATTGCAGACTGCGCAGATCGAGAAGCTGCCGATCATCGTGATCATATTCGACGACCAGGAAATCGGCCTGATCCGCGTCAAGCAGGAGATTAAAGGCATTCCGCGCAATGGCGTCGCGATTGGCGGCATCGATTGGGAAAAACTCGCGCAATCCTTCGGCGCCGACGGCGTGACCGTGGAGACCGAGCAGGCCTTCAGTAATGCCTTGACCAACGCGCTGAAGACCAAGAAGACCACGGTCATCGGCGTACGGATCGACGCCTCGGGCTATGTGGCGCAGTTCAATGCGCTCCGAGAGCTGTGAGGGGTTTCAGAGGCCCGCGCGGATCTTCGACGTCCACGCGGAGGCCGCGGCCGACAGGAAGCCGATGTCCGACTGCGTCGTGATAAAGCGGCAACCTCTCTTGATCAGTTCAAGTTGACGCTCCGGATCACGGTTGCCGCCGCAGCCGGCAAAAATGCCGTTGGCGCGACAGGCGGCGATGACGCGCTCTTGCGCTGCGACCAGTTCCGGATCGTCGAATTTACCGGGCTTGCCCATATTGGCCAGCAAATCATTGCTGCCGACATGCAGCACGTCGACGCCTTTCACGGCCGCAATCGCCTCGACATTGTTCAGGCCTTCGACGGTCTCGATCATGCAGACCAGGAGGCAATTGTCATTGAGCTGCGGCACAGCGGCCGATAGCGGCACCGAACGGTAATCGAAATGCGGGTAGCCGCCGCTCACCGAACGTCTTCCAACGGGTGCGAACTTGCAGGCATCGACGGCGCGCCTGGCCTCTTCTGCGGTGTTGATATCGGGGTAGACGATGCCCATCGCGCCATTGTCGAGCAACAGCGACACATCGGGATCGTTGATGCCACGCACGCGCACGAGCGGCGCGACGCCGCACGACATCGCCGTGTTGACGATGTGGCCGATGGTCTCGAGGTTGAACAGCGAATGCTGGCAATCGATGAACAGGAAGTCGTGCCCGGTGGATTTCGCAATACGCGCGACATCGCCGGAACGCCCGAGCCGCACCGGCATGCCGAGCGCGACATCGCCGGCTTGCAAGCGTTGCTTGATCGGATGAGCGAGTTTATCTACGGCTGTCATCCTGCGCCTCAGGCGACCTGGCCGAGCGGCTGCCCGCCAGCCAGCGCCTCCAGCAGTTGCGCCGCCGTCAGCATCGAACTGCGCACCTGAGTCTCGACCGTGCCCGCAGCCGCATGCGGCGTGCCCACAAAGGTCAGCAGCGACATCAGCGGATGGTCTGAAGTCGGCGGTTCGACCTCGAAGACGTCGAAGCCGGCACCGAACAGTTTTCCGGAAGAGATCGCCTGATAGAGTGCAGCCTCGTTGACGATGCCGCCACGCGAGGTGTTCACCACGATCGCGGTCGGCTTCATCAACGCCAGCTTGGCGGCGTCGATCATGTTGCGGCTTTCCGGAGTCAGCGGCAGGTGCAATGACAGGATGTCAACTTGCGGCAGCATTTCTTCGAGCGAAGCGGCGCGCTTGTGCGGCAGCTCGGACCAGCGATTAGCCGGCACGTAAGGGTCGTAGCCAATGAGCTTGGCGTCGAACGCACCGCGCCATTTCCGCGCCACCAGCGTGCCGATGTTGCCCATGCCGACAATGCCGACGGTTTTCTGCCATGATTCATGCCCGAGAAAGTCTGCGCGCTGAATTCTGCCACCGGCTCTCGTCATCCGGTCGAATTCCGTGACGCGCCGGACCACGCTCAAGCCCAGCGTCAGCGCCATTTCCGCAACCGCCTCGCTGTTGACGCCAGGCGTCCGGCAAACCGCGATGCCGCGCGCCTTTGCTGCCACGAGATCGATATTGTCGAGTCCGACACCTTGCTTGGAAATCACGCGCAGCTTCTTGGCCCGCGCCATGTCCTCGGCGGTGATCTTCTTGCCGCGAACCATCAGTCCGTCGGCGTCTTCATGCCAATTCTTGGCTCTCGGGTCGTCCCATCGAATGACCTCCGCCTGCTCTTGGGCCAATTCGACGCCGCTCAGGTGAAATGCATCAAGCACATAGATCATCATTCATCGTCTCCCAGGCGATCGGTGTTGTGCGGTATCTGTCTTCAACTGCCGGCAAGTTCATGGCATTCCGGCATGTAGAGGTCTCTCCACGAAGCGGGCTGGCGTTTCATGGTGCCGACCTTGTGCATGAATCCGGCGAAGGTCATGGTTTGTTGCGGCGTGGTGGTCCAGATGTTGTCGGGATCGGAAATGAACCTGGTCATTTCCTCCTGATTGCTGCGCTTCTCATTGGTGGTCTTGATATAGACCTGCGCGGCATCGCCCGGCTTCTTGTTGATGAACTCGTGCGCCTCCGTCAGCGCGGCATAGACTGCCTGCGTCACCTTCGGATTGGCGTCGTGGAATTTCTTGCTCATCAGCATCACGCCGTTGGTGGCGGGACCGCCCAGCGTGTCGTAGGATTTCAGCACGTTGTGCACACCTGAAGTCGCTAGCTCGTAGTAATAATAGGGCGCGACCGAGTAGTGGCTGTCGATTTCGGTGGTCTTTGCGATGATCGAGAGCGCGGCATCCGGATGCGAGCGCGTGATCGTGAACGCATCGAGCCTGGCGTATTGATCGTCGCCCCATTCTTTCGCGGCCGCCATTTGCAGGCAGATCGCCTGGCTCGACACCTTGATCGCAGGCACCGCGATCTTGTCCGCACCTGTGAAATCCTTGATCGTCTTGATCTCGGGCTTGGTGGTCACCAGCATGAAAGGCATCGACTGCACTGCGGAGAGCGCGCGCACTTCGTTTGATGTGCCTGATGTTTTGTCCCACAACGTGCAGAGGCTCGGCACGCCGGTGACGCCAAAATCCATCTGACGGCTCAGCAGCGCGTCGATCAGCGACTGCGTGCCGCCGAGGCTCTTGTATTCCGGCTTCAGCGAGGCGATGCCGAGACGGCCGGCGTGCTTTTGCACGAGTTGCAGCGCGTCCATCACCATTAGCGGCAGATAAGGCAGGCCATGCTGGCTGACGATCACGATGCTGGAGACTTCGTCTGCAAAAGACGAGCGGATCAGCATCGGCGAAGCCAATGCGACAGGCGCAGCCGCCATCGCCTTGCAGAAGCTGCGCCGGTGCAACATCGCTTTTCCTGATTTTCCGCCTGCCGCCATTACGCCTGCATGCCCCAGCGCTGGACGGTACGGGCTTCGATCAGGCGAAACACGCCGTTCTCGACCGCAAGACCGATGAGGATGATGGTCAGAAGGCCCGCAAACACTTCGGGAATGTCGAGCTGGTTCTTGCTCTCGAAGATGTACCAGCCGAGCCCGCCCTGCCCTGACGACACGCCGAACACCAGTTCGGCCGCGATCAGCGTGCGCCAGGCAAAGGCCCAGCCGATCTTGAGACCGGCCAAAATGCTCGGAAACGCGGCCGGAATCAGAATCTGGCCGACGAAGCGCAATCCTTTCAGATTATAGTTGCGGCCGACCATGCGCGCCGTCGTCGACACGCCGCGGAATCCGGCGAGCATGTTGAGCGAGACCGCCCACATCACCGAATGCACCAGCACGAAAATCAAGCTGCCGTTGCCGAGGCCGAACCAGATCAGCGCCAGCGGCAATAGCGCAATCGCCGGCAACGGATTGAACATCGCCGTCATGGTGTCGAGGAAGTCCGTGCCGATCTTGCTCGAGATGGCAAAGACCGTGAGTAGTCCGGCGAGCATCGTGCCGGCGGCAAAGCCGATCAGCAGCACCTCGATCGAGCTCAGGGCGCGCTTCGGGATGGTGCCGTTAATGACGTCGGTGATCAATGCGCGCACCGCCGCGCTGAACGGCGGCACCAGCAACGGATTGTCGAGCCAGCGGCCATAGAGTTCCCAGACGACCGCCAGCACGACGAGGATCGCGAGCTTGCGCAGCCAGACCTTGTTGTAGATCTGCTCGGCGAGCGTCAGCGGTTTTTCGATGATGCCGAACTGATCGGGCCCGAGCGTCTCGCAGTAGATATTCGGACGTTCACTCGCCTGAAGCATTGGGTGCTTTCTCGATCTGATCGGCGAACAGCATGTCGTGAATTTCGCGCCCCAGCGCGGCTGCTTCGTTGGAATTCTCCTCGCCCCGCGGCACGCTGTTGATCTCGGCCTTGACCTGCCCCGGATGCGGCGACAGCAGCAGAATGCGGTTGCCGAGCTTGATCGCTTCGGGAATCGAGTGGGTGACGAACAGTACCGTGAAACGGGTTTCGTCCCACAACGCCAACAGTTCGTCCTGCATCCGCGAGCGGGTCAGCGCATCGAGCGCCGCAAACGGCTCGTCCATCAGCAGAATGTCCGGCTCCATAGCCATGCCGCGCGCAATCGCGACCCGCTGCTTCATGCCGCCGGAGAGCATGTGCGGATAGCTGTGGGCGAAATCGGAAAGCTTGACCTTTTCCAGATACTGCATCGCCCGCTCGATGGCGGCCTTTCCGCTCAGCGCGCCCGTGGTCTTGAGCGGAAAGGTGACGTTTTCCAGCACCGTCTTCCACGGCAATAGCTGATCGAATTCCTGGAACACCATCATCCGGTCGGGACCGGGCTTGGTGATCCGTTCGCCCTTCAAGGTGATCTCGCCTTCGGTCGGGGTGAGATAGCCGCCGACCGCCTTGAGCAGGGTCGACTTGCCGCAACCGGAGGGACCAACCACCACAAAACGGTCGCCTTGGAGCACGCTGAAAGACACGCGATAGGTCGCGGTGATCAGATGCGCCTGCGTCTTGTAGCGCATGGTGACGCCACGGACGTCGAGCAGCGGCCGCCCGGCCTCGTCGTTTGGTGCGACGCGGCCACGCGGAACCGAGGACGCCGACGAAAACTTCGCCGTGTCCGGAGCCATTTTTGACGCGAGTGCTGGACCTCCCGTCATCAGCAGTATCCTCCCGAGGATTGCTTATTTTTGTTGAGAGATTTCGGTACTAACCCATAACTGTCCAATAACAATTTGGCCTGTTTCCATAACTCTGTCTATTGGGCCGGCTCCGCGGCAATGATCTTGCCCAGATGGCCCACGAATTCGTTCATGATCTTGGATTGCGGCGCGGTCTTGTGCCGGATCAGCAGCGTCTTGATATCGATGCGCGGTTTCAACGGCCTCACCACCGTGCCGGGCAGGCCCATCGACGTGACCAGAAGCGGCTCCACCAGTGCGACGCCGGCGCCGTGGCGCGCCAGCATGATACCGGTGAGCGACAGGCTGACCTGGGCCACAATGTTCGGCACGATGCCGGCCGCACTCAACGCGCGATCGACATAGATCCGCGACAGCGCCTGCGGCAGATAGGTGATGATCGAATGGGGCTCCAGGTCGCGTACCGCGACTTCCTTGCGGCGGGCGAGCGGATGGTTTGCCGCCATTACGCAGGCAATGCTGGTCCGCATCAAGACCCTGGTCTCGACCTCCGAACTGACGACGGGCTCATAGGCGATTCCCAGTTCGACCTCGCGATGCACGACGCGGTCGAGCACCTGCGGCGAGGTCAGCGATTGCAGCGCAACACGCACATTCGGCCGTTCGGCGACAAAGGTGGCGACTGCCTTGGCGAGATAACCGTTGGCGATCGGGAAGGAAGCCGCGATCGACAGCGTGCCCAAACGACCGCCAACGAGGTCCTGCGTCAAGGCATTGACCGCGTCGACCCGGCCGAAGATCGCGTCGACTTCAGGAAAGATCGCTTTTGCCTCCGCGGTCGGCTGCAACCGGCCCGATACACGCGCGAACAGCTTCATCTTGAGCTGGCTTTCGCAGTGCTTGAGGATGGCACTGACCGCCGGCTGCGTGACGTTGAGCGCGCGCGCCGCGCCCGTCACCGAGCCGGTGCGCATGATGGCGTGGAAGACCTCCATGTGCCGCAGATTCATGGGTAGCGCGCTTCCTCAGGATTGCTTGAAGCAGACATAAGCAGAGCTTATGGACCATGCCAAGGTCCTGATTGGACGGGTATGGTGTCCCCGCCCAAACTCGCGGCCAAAATCAAAAGAAGTTTGAGGAAGCGCTCACATGAGTTCGAAGGACACGGTGCGTGTCGGCTCCGGCGCAGGAACATCTGACGACCGGATGATACCTGCGCTGGAACTCGCCGAACGGGGCGACATCGACTACCTCGTTTTCGAATGTCTCGCCGAACGGACGGTGTCGCGGGAAAACCTGTCGCGCAGCAAGGACCCCAACCAGGGTTATGCGCCGTCGCTGCATGCGCGCCTGCGCCTGGTGCTGCCGACCTGCATCGAAAAGAAAATCCGCATCGTTAGCAATATGGGCGCAGCCAATCCGGTCGGCGGGGCGCGTGCGGCGCGCAAGGAAGCGGCGGAACTCGGGCTCGGCGACGTTCCCGTCGCCGTCGTGCTCGGCGACGACGTCTCGAGCCTGGTCCAGCACAAGGGCGAATTGCGCCTGATCGAAAACGGCGAGCCGCTGGAATCGATCCTGCCGAAGATGATTTCGGCCAATGCCTATCTCGGCGCTGACGTCGTGTGCGAGGCGCTCAATACCGGCGCGCCGATCGTGCTGTCGGGCCGTGTCGCCGATCCGTCATTGTTCCTGGCGCCGATGATGCACGAATTCGGCTGGGCCTATGACGATTTGCCGAAGATCGCGCAAGGCACGGCGGCCGGTCATCTGCTTGAGTGTACGGCGTCGGTCACCGGCGGCTGCTTCGGCTGGCCCGGCAAGAAGGACGTGCCTGATCTCGCCCGCAACGGCTTTCCGTTTGCCGATGTGAAAGCCGACGGTTCGATCGTGATCAGCAAGACACCGGGCTCTGGCGGGCGTCTCGATGTGATGACCTGCACCGAGCAGTTGATCTATGAGATCCATGACCCGACCGCCTACATCACGCCGGACTGCGTGCTGGACATTTCGACCATTCAGCTATCGCAGGAAACCTCCGACCGCGTGCGGCTCGCGAATGCCACGGCCCGGCCGGCAACGCCGACCTATAAAGTGAATGTCGGCTATGCCGACGGCTATATCGGCGAAGGCGAAGTATCCTATGGCGGCATCGATGCGGTGGCGCGCGCCAAATGGGCCGCCGAGATCGTCAAGGAGCGATTGAAACTGCAAGGCTTCACCTACGACGATTTCCGTGTCGACCTGATCGGCATGTCGAGTCTCCACGACAATTTGGAAAGCCGGCCCGAACCTTACGAAGTTCGCTTGCGGATGGCAGGCCGGACCCATAATCGCAAGGCGGCGCACGCGATCGGCTTCGAGGTCCGCGCACTGCATATGCACGGACCGGGTGGCGCCGGCGGCGCCTGCGAGCCGCGGGTGCGCGACGTGCTGGCGGTGAAGTCGGTGTTGTTACCGAAGAACACGGTCAATCCGCAAGTGGTCGTGGAGGGCAGCTTATGAGCGTCCGCGTCTACGACCTCGCCCACTCACGTGCCGGCGACAAGGGCAACACCTCGAACATCTCGGTGATCTGCTACGACGCCAAACATTGGGAATTCCTGGAACGCGAACTCACCATCGAACGTGTCGCACAGGCGTTTCGCCATATCGCCAAAGGGCCGATCCGGCGCTACCCTCTCCGCAATCTCAAGGCGTTCAATTTTGTAATCGAGAACGCACTCGCCGGCGGCGTTACGATCTCGCTGGCGCAGGACATTCACGGCAAGAGCTACAGCAATGTAATGCTGGCGATCGAACTGCCGGATCCGAAATAAACAGGGAGTTGATTTCGTGAAGGCGAGCGAAGTCGTCCGCAATATCGTCAAGGAAAAGCTCGCGCACGACGAGGTCGTGTCGTCGATGACGATTCGACTAGTACGCGGCGTCGAGATCGCGCGGATGGCGTCGACCGCCGGCTTCGACATGATCTATATCGATCTCGAACATTCGACGCTGACGCTGGAAGCAACCGGCCAGATCTGCCAGGCGGCCTTGAGCGCCGGCGTGACGCCGATGGTGCGCGTTCCCGCCAACACGCCGGAATATATCCAGCGCGTGCTCGATGCCGGCGCGCTCGGCATCATCGCACCTGGCGTTCGATCGGCCGAGGAAGCGCGCGCGGTGGTCGCGGCCGCAAAATTTGCTCCGCTTGGCGAACGCGGCGCCGGTGGCGCGCTGCCGCATCTGGAATTCCGGCCGTTTCCATCAGCGGAAGCCAATGCGGCTGTGAACGACGCCACCATGGTGATCGTGCAGTTCGAGTCGGCCGAGGCGGTGGAGAAAGCCGAAGAGATCGCGGCGGTCGAAGGCGTCGACATGGTTTTGATCGGCGTCAACGATCTGCTCGCCGATCTCAATCTGGCCGGCCAGTTCGAGCATCAAAAAGTGCGTGAGGCCTATGCGCGGACGATTGCGGCCTGCCGCAAACACGGCAAGCATGTTGGCGTCGGCGGACTCTCGACCCGGCCGACGCTCGCCGCCGAATTCATCGCCATGGGCGCGCGGTTGCTGTCGACCGGAACCGACATCCAGTTTCTGTTCGCTGCGATGAACGAGAAGGCCAAACAAGTCCGCGAGATCTCCGTGACATGATCGCTTGGCGCAAAATTCTGAAGCTGACCGTAGCGGTCGTCGCTCTGGCCTTCGCCGGCGGCGCGCAAGCCGAGGTCGGCAAGGTGCGGGTGTCGCGGCAGTTCGGACTGCCGTACTTGCCGATGATCGTCATCGAAGATCAGCATCTTCTGGAGAAGCACGCCAAGGCCGCAGGCGTCGACGTCACGGCCGAGTGGTCGCAGCGCGCCGGCCCCGCGGCCGATCTCGACGCGCTGCTCGCCGGTCAGGCCGATTTCATCGGGCCGGGCATTCCGACGTTGGCCACCGTCTGGGACAAGACGGTCGGAACGCCCCAGGAAGTGCGGGCGCTGATTGCGATGCAATCGATGCCTTACGTGCTGGTGACGCGCAACCCGGCGATCAAGACGATTGCGGACTTCACCGACAAGGACAAGATCGCACTGCCGGCAGTCAAGCTGACCGGACACGCCATTGCGCTCGAAATGGAAGCGGCAAAGGTCTGGGGCCCGGATCAATACAACAAACTTGATTCCATCACCATCACGCGCTCGCACGCCGATGCCGCAGCGGCGCTGATGTCCAACCAGTCGGAGATCAATGCGCATTTCGCCAGCGCGCCGTTTTATTATTATGAGCTCGCGACGCCGGGCATTCATCAGGTGCTGAAGTCCTACGACACGCTCGGCGCCAAGCATACCAATGGCGTGCTTCTGACCAGCAAGAAATTCCACGACGCCAATCCGAAACTATGCGCCGCTGTCGTCGCCGCCTTTGAGGAGGCCGATGCCTTCATCAAGGCGCATCCGCGCGAGGCCGCGCAAATCTACCTTGATGTGACCAAGGACAAGATCGCGCTCGATCAGCTGGAGAAGATGGTCTCCGATCCCGACGTCGATTACACCACGACGCCGATCAACCTGATGAAGATCGTCGACTTCATGCACGAGGTCGGACGCATCAAGAAGAAACCGGCGTCGTGGAAGGACATGTTCTTTCCGGAAGCCCATGGACTGAACGGCAGCTGAGCACATGACAACCACGCCAACACAAGCAGCAAATGCGGATACCGCGACCGGCCCATTCTACGTCGACGCCGAAGCGGCGGAAGCCTTCGGCCGCAGGCTTCTCGTCGCGCACGATCTGTCGAAGGAAGATGCGGCGATCGTTGCGCGCTGCCTGGTGAAAGCCGACTTGCGCGGCGTCGACACCCATGGCTTGCAGACGCTGCCGCATTATCTCGAACGCGTGCGGCGCGGCTTGATCAACCCGCGACCGAATCTCAGGGTCGAGCGGGTCACGCCGATGGCCGGCTCGCTCGATGGACAGAATGCCTTCGGCTTCGTGGTCGCGACCAAGGGCATGGCGGAAGCGATCGAGATGGCGCGCGAGTTCGGCGTCGGCATTGTCTCGGCGCGCCGCAGCACGCATTTCGGCGCGGCCTGTAACTACGCGCTGCAAGCGATGGACGCGGGCTTCATCGGCATCGTCTTTACCAACGCCTCACGGGCGATGCCACCCTGGGGCGGCCGCGAGGGGCTGCTCGGCACCAGCCCGATTGCGGTCGCCGCACCCGCCGGCCACGAGACGCCCTTTGATCTTGATATGTCGCCGGCGGTTGCCGCGCGCGGCAAGATCCGCCGCGCCGCGCGGCGCGGCCAGCAAATCCCTCTCGGCTATGCGCTCGACGCCAAGGGACGCCAGACCACCGACCCCAACGTCGCGCTCGACGGCGGCACGGTACAGCCGATCGGCGGGCCAAAGGGTTCGGCGCTGGCGATGCTGATGGACGTGATGGGCGGAGTCATCTCCGGCGCGGCGTTCGGCGGCGACGTGCGTAATCATTTCGAGGATTACGAAGCCCCGCAGAATGTCGGTCATTTCATCATGGCGATGAAGCCTGACCTGTTTGTCAGCCGCGACGAATACATGAAACGCATGGATACGCTGGCAAAGCGCGTCCATGCCAATCCGACCGCGGAAGGGTTCGACGAAGTCATCATGCCGGGCGAACGCGAACGGCGGCTTGAGGCCGGCCATCGCCGCACCGGATTCCCCTTGCACGCCAAGGAAGTGGCGGCGTTGCAGGAGGCGGCTGCCAAGGCCGGGCTGCCACAGCTTCCGGTCTCGAACACGCCGCTAGGCTAGACCGGAACTCCATCGGTTCTCTCGGAACGTGGCGTGTCCGCGCGCGCCTCCTACGAAGGGAGGAGGCGGAGCGATCCATCGCCGCGATATCGATCCCTCACGCTGCCATGACCGCCATCATAACCGGCATTTCCGGCCTCCCCCACCGCCTGGCAGCGGAGGAGCGATCGATGAATTTCACAAAACTGGCTTTCCCGGCCGCATTGGTTGGGATGACTTTCATGAGCCTATCTGCGCATGCCCAGACGAAGGCAACTACCGACGTAATAGCCAAGGTCAACGTTTGGGCCGCCGAGATGAAACAAATCATCGATAACGGCCACGGCGAAAAACGTCGCAACGACCTCCGTGCGCGGACGGAAAAACTGAATGCCGAGCTGCAAGGTCTGGCATGCACGTTCAGCGATCGAGGTTTTTACGAGAACCATGCGGAAAGCCAGGGTAAGGCACTGTCTGTAAAGGTAAAGGCCACCATCGATTGCAACAGAGAAAATAAAATCGAGAGCAAAGTCTCGTTCACGGACGTCGACGCCAGCCTCTATGAAGATGACATAGCCTACAACGTCGCGGTTGTGAGCAACGCCGCCATTACCAAATGGATTTCGGACTGGGCATCTGAAGAGAAGAAGGCGATTGATGAAACCGGCGATCTGGGCGCGCGCGCCGGCAGAGTGACGGAAATCTCCAACGCCTATAAAGCCAAATTCCAAAACACGCGGTGTCATACGTCGATACCGCTCAACTTTTCGAACCTGACAGAAGAAGCAAAGAAAAGCCGCGCGCTGCCGATACAGGTGGAAACCAAGGTCTCGTGCAAAGATTATCGATTGGAGGTTGATACCTTCAGGGCGACGCTGGATACCAAAGCCGAAAATGACAATGCGAAGCGCAAGTCTACGTTTGATTCGAACGATTTTGCCTGGAATCGCGCCGCCTCGGCAGATATGTTCCCAACGGCAGACAAGTTAGCTACGAATGCGGACAGAGCCACTTATGCAGCTAGATTTGGATCACATGGCAACTTTCACGACTTGCTGAATACGATTCGATGCAGCGATTACAGCGCTGTCACGACCGGGTTTCCGGCCAAAATGCGAGGCCTCCAATCTGCGGTCTCGTTCAGCGATCTAAGAGTGTCTTGCGCGCCAGACGGCTCACACTTGATCGTCAGCGTCCACGTCGAGGCCGTTAAAGCCAAGAAATAACCACACCCCGGCGGACCTCCGAAAAATAGTTCACATATGGCCGCGCGATCCGCATCGCGCGGCCAACTGCAAATACCGCCGCGCAGTTCGGACGACATCGGCATCTCGCGCTGGCGGAGCGCCCGCGATTCGCAGCGCTTCCATGCGGGAGGGCCGCATTCCGATCTATTGACACAGCATTCCGGCGAAGTAGAACCGCATAAGGCGCGCGAGCGGCGCACCTTGCGCTACTGTTGCTGATTTTCCCAACGGTTGCGTTGCAGGAAGCGGTCGACAAGACCGCCGATGGACGTCTCGAACACAAGTGGGCCAGACCGGAGGCGCAAGACTATGACGCGACGCATCCGAGTCATGATCGTGCTGCCGGAGAACAACACAACGATCGAGCCGGAGATCTCCGCGCTCTGCCCGGCGCTCGCCCCGCTCGCCGTCGCCCGCGTCAAGCGTCCGCAGCGCACGTTAATGCTCGAAGACTTGCCGGCCTATGCCGAAGCAACGCTTGAGGCCATCGCGCCGTTTGCGAACGGGCCGTTTTCTGACGAACCTTGGGACCTCGTGATCTATGGCTGCACCGCTGCCGGATTCCTCGGCGGCCCCGACAGCAACGACCGCATGGTCGAGCGCCTGCGCGAGCGCACCGGCGCCGTCGTCGTCAGCACCGCCGGCGCCATGGTGGACGTGCTACACGCTGATGGTGTCCCGGAGACCGCGGTCGTGACGCCTTATCTCGAGCCGGTCAATGATGGCCTGCGCCACTACCTCGAAGCATCAAGCATCGAAGTCGAAACCTTGAACAGCTTCTTCTGCAAGACGACAGCCGAACTCGGCGCCATCACGGAAGACGAAGTGCTTGAGCTGGCGCGGCAGACCGTGACGTCGTCGAGCAAAAGTCTGTTCGTGGCCTGCTCGCAACTCCCGACGCTGCACGCAATCCCGCAATTGCGCCGCGACTTTCCCATTCCGGTCTGGTCGTCGATCCAGGCGACCGCCTGGGCCGGCGCCCGAGCGATGACGGCCAAGGGCCTTCCCGCGCAACTCGAACACACGATGTGAGTGAGCATGAATGCTGTGACCGAGCACGATCCCGACGCCGGCTTTGAGCCGGCCTTTGCCGCGCCGCCCAACGCCTGCGATGCGCATTTCCACGTGTTCGGTCCGGCGGAGAAATACGCCTACGGCACCGACATCCGCTACAAGCCGCCTCACCAACCGATCGAGCGCTATCTCAAACTGGCGCGGCGCTTGGGGCTGGTGCGTTATGTGTTCGTTCAGCCGAGCGCCTACGGTTTCGACAATTCATGCATGTTGGACGCCATGCGCCAACTCGATCCGGCGATCCGGCGCGGCATCATCGATCTCGACGAGACCAAAACCAGCGACAAGGAATTATCCGATCTCGATGCCCTCGGCGTGCGCGGCATCCGCGTCAATATCTCGCCGATCCGCAAACCCGAAGCCGGTCTTGCCGCTTCGATGCGGCCGCGCATTTTACGGCTCGCCAAGATCTGCGCCGAGCATGCCTGGCATCTTGATTTCCTGACGCCGGGCTGGCTGGTCAGCGAATTGATGCCGACGCTGTACGATTTACCCGTAGAATTCTCGGTCGCGCATATGGGGCTTTTCCCCGCCAGGAACGGTCCGAAACAACCCGGCTTTCAGTCGTTCCTCGATCTGGTCGATGACGGATCGAAGCGTTGCTGGGTCAAGCTGACCGGCATCTATCGATTCTCGACGGCGCCCGATTTTTCCGACGTGAAGCCGATGGCGCAGGCGCTGATCGAACGCGTGCCGGATCAATTGATCTGGGGCAGCGATTTCCCGCATCTCTCATTCCACGATCGCGTCGGAACAATTCAGCTCTATAATCTTCTGGCCGAATGGGCGCCTGACCCCAAAACGCGGCGGCGCATTCTCGCCGACAATCCGGCGCGCCTGTTCGGGTTTGCATAGGCGGCGAGATCGGAGGACAAGTGGAGTGGATTTGACATTCGCTACACAGCTGGCCACGGCTTCGCAAAGCGAATGTCAAATCCTAAACTCCACTAAAACTTATATTTGCTAGTGGTCCTTTGATTCTAACATTTGCAAAATGGACCGCTGAGAAGGGATGCAAATGTTAGAATCGGACCACTAGGTGAACAGGCGCGAATTCGTCACCGGTCTCATTGCCCTTCCCGCGCTGGTTCGGCCGGCCCGCGCCGAAGTCTCCGCCATCAAGCTCGGCAAGCAATATGGCCTGCCATTCCTGCCGCAGATGGTGATGGAGGATCGCAGGCTGATCGAGGCGCGTGCGGCGCGCCTTGGTGTCAGCGGTCTTTCCGTGGTCTGGCAGACCATGGGCGGACCGGGCGCGTTGAACGACGGTCTCCTGAGCGGCAACATTCAGTTCGTCAATGTCGCTTCGCCCTCGCTCGCGACCCTGTGGGACAAGACGTTTGGCACGCCTTCGGAAGTGCGCGCGGTCTGCGCCGTGCAGTCGATGCCTTATGTGCTGACCACGCGGAACCCGGCCGTGAAGACGATCGCCGACTTCACGGCCGCCGATCGCATTGCCGTGCCGACGGTGAAGATTTCCGGGCAGGCCATGGCGCTGCAAATGGCCGCCGCAAAATTATGGGGCTTTGAAAAATACGACCGGCTCGACGAGTTCACGGTTTCGATGGGCCATCCCGACGCGATGCAGGCGGTGGTCTCCGGCCAGACCGTGAACAGCCATTTCAGCGTCGCGCCGTTCAATTATTATGAGCTGCGCGTGGCCGGCATCCACAAGGTGTTGAGCAGCTACGAGACCGACGGCAAGCATACCAATGGCCTTCAGGTGACCACCAAGGCCTTCCATGACGCCAATCCGAAAATTTGTCAGGCGGTGCGCGCGGCGCATGAGGAGGCCAATGCCTTCATCAAAGGCGAGCCGAGAGCCGCAGCCGAAATCTATCTGAAGCTGATCAGCGACAAAAAGAACTCTGCCGACGATCTGGTGACGATGATTACCGACCCCGACATCGACTACACCACGACGCCGGCCAACCTGATGAAACATGCCGAGTTCATGCACAAGGTCGGGCGTCTGAAGCGGCAGCCCGCGTCCTGGAAAGACCTGTTCTTCGCCGAGGCGCACGATCTCAACGGGACTTGATCCGCCAATCGACAAAACCACCAAGCCCATCTAGGTTCTCGATAAATGGGCGAGACAATTGGCCGTGCAGGAAGCGCTCGGAGATAAAATCGTAATATGTCTCATTGGCGGCATGCTGCTGGGCTTGGCCGCCTTCTTCGTGTGGCCGGTTTATGAACGCTTGAATGGCGAGGCGACGGTCTTTCGGATGTTCTGCACGTCCGATCGTAACGACGGCAGTCCTTGCGTTCTCAGGGATGAACTGACCTCGGTCACCGAGACTTACAAAGCGTTTCCCGACCAGCAGAGCGTCATCGTTTGGATCGGCAACGAGGCGCCCTCGAAACTCAGCAACTGCGCCGTGCGCGACGCGCTAAACTGGCGTTGCACGAAAAATGACAGGCAGGGCGTCGCCGTCGAACAGTCGATGGCGAATGGGCAACTCACCGAGACCGTCGATGGATACCCTTCGCCGAGCCTGACACTTTTCTATCAAACGCCGCGCTGGCGCTGGTGGCTGGTGAAGTTGCTGGAGACGTCGGGCTTGAGAAAGTAGCCCCATGTCCGGCGCACCAGCCGACGGGTCAGGCGGCGGTCGCCACCTTTGCTCGTACCGGCGGCACTGCGCGGAATGAGATCGCGAGCCGATTCCATGCGTTGATGGTCGCAATCAGCATGGTGAGGTTGACGGTCTCGGCTTCCGAGAAGTGCTTGCGGACTTCGTCATAGACATCGTCGGGCGCATGCGTCTTGGCGATCAGCGTCACGGCCTCGGTCCAGGCGAGCGCGGCACGTTCCCGGTCGGAGTAGACCAGCGCTTCGCGCCAGGCGTCGAGCAGATAAAGCCGCTGCTCGGTTTCGCCGTGCTTGCGGGCATCCTGGGTGTGCATGTTGATGCAGAAGGCGCAGCCATTGATCTGGGATGCGCGTGTCTTGACGAGTTCGATCAGTGACTGTTCGAGGCCAGACGCCTGGACCTGGGTTTCCAGCGCCATGAGCGCCTTGACGGTCTCCGGTGCAGCTTGTTGGAAGTTCATGCGGGGCTTCATGGTGGTTCTCCTTTGGTTTGACGGACGGATGATTAATGCGCGCCGCCGGCTTCGAGGCGATCGGGCTTTTTCAGGAAGAGGCCCGCCAGCAGCGCAACGATCAGCGCAGCGCCCAACGTGTAGAAGGTGTCGCTGAAGGCGAGGATATAGGCCTGCTTCTGCACGATATGCCCGATCGCGACATAAGCGCGGTGCGCGGCATCAACGTGGTCGATCACGCCGTGGTTCATGAAATATTGCGTGAGCTGATCGAGACGGGTGCGGGTCGCCTGCTCGAACATCGAGACCGACTGCGACAGCACGTTGGAATGATATTGTTCCCGTTTTGTGAGCAATGTCTGCAGCCCGGCAATGCCGATGGCGCCGCCGAGGTTGCGCATCATGTTGAACAGCGCGGATGCGGACCCCGCGTTCTCCGCCTCGATGCCGGCGGTTGCGACCGCCGACAGCGGAGCAAACATGATGGCCTGACCAACGGCACGGATGATGTTCGGCCAGAGCAGTTGATCCGCCGCATAATCGTTGGTCATGTAGATGTTCATGAAGTTGGAAGCAGCGAACAGCGCAAAGCCAATGCCGATCATGACGCGCGGATCGAAACGCTTCATCAGCCTCGGCACCAGCGGGATCAGCACAAGCTGCGGCAGCCCCGTCCAAGCGAGCACCATGCCGATCTGTTCGGAATTGTAACCCTGGATACGGGAGAGATAGACCGGCAGGATGTAGACCGAACCGTACAAGGCAACGCCGAGCAGGAAGTTCGCCAGAACACCGAAGCCGAAATTGCGACGGAACAGCAGGCGCAGGTTCAACAGCGGCTTCCTGGTCGTCAGTTCGATGAGGACAAACAGCGGCAGCGTGACTGCGGCAATGATGGCGAAGCGGACGATGAAAGGCGAGCCGACCCAGTCATCCTTGTTGCCCTCTTCCAGCACGGTCTGCAACGCCGAGAGGCCGATTGCCATGGTGGCGATGCCGAGCCAGTCACCTTCGCGCAGCAGGGACAGCTTCATCGGACCTGGTTCGAGCGAAAAGTAGAGCATGCCGATCATGATCGCGCCGGGCACGACGTTGACATAGAAGATGTACTGCCAGCCGAAATTCTCGGTCAGATAGCCGCCGATGGTCGGGCCGATCGCGGGCGCAAAGGTCGCGGAGATCGCAAACAGCGCCATGCCGATCGGCTGCTTCGCTTTCGGCAACAGCGTGATGATCAGCGTGAATGCCAGGGGAATCAGCACGCCGCCCGTAAAGCCCTGAATGGCGCGAAGCACGATCATCTGCGGCAGGTCCTGCGCCAGCGCGCAGGCCGCCGAGAACACCAGGAAGAGGACAGCGTTGGTCAGGAGGTAGATGCGGACCGAGAACACCTGGGCAAGCCATCCGCTCAAGGGAATCACCACGATCTCGGCGATCAAGTAGGAGGTCGAGATCCAGCCGCCGTCGTCGATGCCGGCGCCGATCCCGCCCTGGATATCGGCAAGCGAGGCATTGACGATCTGGATGTTGAGGACCGCCATGAAGGCGCCGAGCGTGGCGCCAATCACCGCGAGCCAGGTTTTTGCAGAAGCCGCGGCAGCGGGAGCTGAGGCGATTGGCTTGCGATGGCCGTCGGGGCCGGCGTCGACGGTGGCTAGCAGCGTGGTCATTGTCGTCTCCTCGCGCGGCAGAGCGCGCGTTTGCAGCCGTTCAGCTCCGGGGCTCGCCGCCGCGCGATGCGAGGCGTTCAGCGGTTTCGCGTTCGGCAATAACAGCGGACTTGGTGTTCACGGTCGGCACCGCCGACATGCCCGGGCGCAGCAGGCCCTTCAGGCGCGGGTCGTCCAGCACGATTTTCACCGGCACGCGTTGCACGATCTTGGTGAAATTGCCGGTGGCGTTGTCCGGCGGCAGCAGCGCGAATTCCAGACCGCTCGCCGGCGAGAGGCTATCGACATGGCCTTTCAATCTGGTCGATGAGAAGCTGTCCACGTACAGCTCGACGGGCTGGCCGTTGCGCACATGGGTGAGCTGGGTTTCCTTGAAATTAGCGACCACATAGACCTGATCGAGCGGAACGACTGCCATCAACTGCGTTCCGGCCTGGACATATTGGCCGACGCGAAGCGTTCGTGCTCCGACGGTACCTTCAACCGCTGCGGTGATCTGGGTATAGGACAGGTTCAGTGCGGCCTGCTGTTCGACGGCACGGGCATGGTCGAGCTGCGCAGCAGCTTTCGCCCGATCGGTTGACAGCACCTCGATCTTCTTGTTGGCAGCGATCAGACCCGACTTGCCCTGCTGCAACTGCGCGGTTTGCGCGCGCAAGGTCGCATCGGTCTGTTGCGCACGCTGCACAGTGCCGGATCCCGACTTCATCAGGTCGTCGTAGCGGGCGCGTTCTTGCTGCGCGAATTTCAGGTTGGCTTCGGCCGCCTCGACCTCGGCCGCCTGCTGCTGGATCAGCGGCTCCTGCAGTTCGATCTGCGAGTTGAAGTTCTTGACCGCAGCCTCGGAGGCCACGACGTCTGCCTGCGCCTGCCTCAGCGCGGTCTTGAAATCGCGGTCATCGATCCGCGCCAGCAGCTGGCCGGCTTTGACCTGCTCGTTGTCGGCAACCAGCACCTCGGCGAGATAGCCGGAGATCTTCGGCGCGACGATCGTGGAGTCGGCTTTGACATAAGCGTCGTCGGTCGATTCCAGGTAACGGCCGGTGGTGAGGTAGTAGTGGCCGAAATCGGCACCTGCGGCGACCGCGAGAACCCCAGCAAGAGCGAGCGCTGCTCGCCTGATCGCCTTTCGCGACGGGCGATAGCCAATTTTCGTTTGTATTTCAAAGACATAAGAAACGTTCGACATGATCTCTTCCTCGTAATCTCCAGGCCCCGTCGGGGTTGTCGCCATTGACCGAAAGATGCACCGTCCGGCCTCTTGCGATAATCCCTCGAAATCTGGAATGATTGTCCAGTCAGACGGGATAATGGGAGATCGCGATGGATCGCTTCACCAGTCTCACGGCCTTTGTACGGGTGGTCGAAAACGGTTCGTTCTCGGCCGCAGCGGGCCGGCTCAACATGTCGAAGACGATGGTCAGCAATCACGTGCAGGCGCTGGAGGATCGTCTCGGCGTCCGGCTCCTCAATCGCACCACGCGCAAGCTCAGCCTCACTGACGTCGGCAAAGCCTATTACGACCGCAGCACCCAGATCCTTGCTGACCTCGAGCAGGCGGACGACGTGGCAACCGCGCTGCAATCGACGCCACGCGGAACGCTGCGTGTCTATTGCATGACTCATATCGTGCCATTCGTCGCTCCGGTGGTCGCTCAATTCCTCGCCACTTATCCTGGTGTCAGCGTCGAACTGTTTATGGGTGAAGCCAGCATCGACATGATCGACGAGGGATTCGACATCGCGATCCGGCTGACGCCGCCGCGCAATTCGAGCCTGATCGTCCGCAGCCTTGCGACCTGGCGTCACGTGCTGTGCTGCTCACAGAGTTACCTCGAGAGAGACGGGCGGGTGCACGGTCTCGCCGAACTCGGCGAGCGCAACTGCTTCCGCCACGTCAACTATCCCTATGGCGACGAGTGGCGCTTCGTTGACCGCAAGGGCGTGCCCGCATCCGTGCGCGTGGCAGGAAATCTCGTTTCCAACAGTGGAGAGACTTTGCGCCTTGCAGCGCTGGAAGGTGTGGGCATATGCCTGATTCCAGGGTTTTTGGTCCGCGACGATCTCGATGAAGGTCGGCTGGTACGCCTGTTGCCGGGATATCGGCCAATCGAACTCGCGATGAACGCGATCTATCCGCATCGGCATCATTTG
The DNA here is from genome assembly GCA_963788885.1 of uncultured Alphaproteobacteria bacterium. GTDB lineage: Bacteria > Pseudomonadota > Alphaproteobacteria > Rhizobiales > Xanthobacteraceae > Bradyrhizobium. Next base: position 654,263 of record CAWBIR010000010.1, read on the forward strand.
TCGGCGAAGGTGAGAACCTTCATCGATATGCTGGCGCATCACAGCGCCGCATCTCAGAAGCTGATCAACCCCTATTCGTGAACAGGTCGTTTCGCGAGCAGATTAGGAGCCCGACAGACCGGCGGGCGGAAGCACGTAAAGGGTCATTGCGAAGATGATGTAGACGGTGATGGTCAAAGCGCCGACGAACCAGGTTGAACGTCCCGTGCCGGTCACCAATGAAGCCGTCACGCTGGCGATCAGCATCATGGCAATCGCGCCGCGCCAGAACTGGAGGTCCATCGGGGCAGGGCCGATCAGGTAACTGGCAAGAACAAGTACGGGAGCAACGAACAGCGCGATCTGGGCCGCGCTGCCGAGCGCGATGCCCACGCTCAGGTCCAGCTTGTTCTTGCGCGCCGCGGAAAATGCCGAGACCATTTCGGCGGCCCCACCCACCAGGGCCACGATGATAATTCCGACAAAGGCCGGGGTGATGCCAAGGGCGTCGCCAGCTTGCTGCACAGACTCGACAAACACTTCACTGACGAGCGCAACGAACACTGTCACTATGGCCAGGGTTGCCAAGGCCAATGACATTGGCCATTCCTTTTCGTCCGAGGCATGGTGATCCTTGCCCGTGAAAAGCTCGCGGTGGGTCTTGAGCGAGAACATCAGGCCCAATCCATACGTGACGATGAGCAAGACCGACAGGCCGACGCTCAACGAATTTGTGACCGCGGCATCCGGTGCGTTATCGCTTGCCGCGAGGACCGACGGTACCAGTATCGCGATCGTTGCGAGGAAAAGCATCCCACCCTGAAGCCGGGCTGAATCGCGGTTGTACTCCTGAATATGATACTTGAGCCCGCCGAGCAGAAAGGAGGCGCCCAGCATGAACAGCGTGTTCGTGATGATCGCTCCGGCAATGGACGCCTTCACAAGGACATATTGCCCGGCGCGCAGCGCCGCCAGCGTGATGAGAAGTTCGGTGAGGTTGCCCAGAGTCGCATTGAGCAGACCTCCGATCAGGTCGCCCGTTTTGGCGGCGACTGACTCGGTGGCAAGGCTGAGCAGGGCCGCCAGCGGCACTATAGCGGCAACAGAGAGCAGGAACAGAAGCGTGTGCGCTTCCGGCTTGAGAGCTTGAGCAAGGAAGACAAAAGGTACGATAACCAGCAACCACAACAGTGGAGTGTGGCGGATGTCCTCGAGTAGAGGATGCATATGGCTACTCTCCCTCGACCGCGAACAACCAGCTGTCCGAGTTTCCGCTGCAAGAGGCTTGACCTATGTCAACAAAGATGGAGCCCTGGCTCCTGCGGGTCACGCGCTGACCTTGGCCTCGTCTTCCCAGTCATCCCAAGCGACATTGTTGACCTCAAGGTAACGGGAAACTGCCGAACCGATCGTTGGAAAGAAGTAGCCTTCGCCGAGCTGCGCGAACAATCCAAATCGCTTCAGTTTGTCTTTCACCGGGTCTTTGAGCTCGGCAAAGCAAAATTCGATTCCCCTCTCGTGCAGCGCTTCGTCCAATTCGGCAACGGTATCGCAAGCGGTGACGTCGACGCTGGTGACCGGCTCGGCCGTGACGACCAGCCAGCGAACGGGAGTTGGCGATGTCGCCACCGCGTCCAGAACGCGCTCCCTGAAGAACTCGGCGTTGGCGAAGAACAGAGGCGCGTCCCACCGAAACAGGACCAGCCCGGGGATCCTGCGCGCATCGGGATATCGCGTGATGTCGTGATAACCCTTGACACCGTGCGCGCGGCCCAGCACGGCGGAGTGCGGGCGCCAACCGTCCCATAGAAACTCGGCAATGGCGACACCGATTGCCAGGCCTATCCCCGGTATCACCCCAAGCACGGCGACGCCGACAAAGCACAGCACGGACAACCAGAACTCCCACCGCTGAATGCGATAAATTCGCTTGAGGTCGGCGATCTCGAACAAGCCGACCGCGGCGGCGATGACGACTGCGGCCAATGCCGAGTTGGGCAAGTACTGGAGGAGATTTGGCGCGAACAGGAGAAGGAAGGCGATGGCGAGCGCGCCCACGACGCCGGCGAGCTGGGTGCGGGCACCCGCAGCTTCCGCAACGGGAGTGCGTGAGGAACTGCTGCTGATCGGGAAACCCTGAAAGAAGCCGGCTGCCAGGTTGGCCGCGCCGAGCCCCACCATCTCCTGGTTTGGGTCGACACGCGCGCCCAATCGCGCTGCATAAGCCCGCGAAAGCACGCTCGTGTCGGCAAATGACACCAGCGCGATTGCACTCCCGCCGATCAGAACGGGAACAAGGTCGCTATAGCCGATCCGGGGAATGGCAAAGGCCGGCAGCCCCTGAGGAAGAGGCCCCAAGATCTTGACGCCATAACGAGTCCCCAGATCAAACGCCGCCACGACGATGGTTGCCCCGATGACTGCAATCAGAATGCCCGGCAACCGCTTGCTGTTCTTGAGCAGCAGAATGACGATCAACGTGCCGAGCCCGGCTGCGAATGCGACCCGGTTTGTCTTTCCTTCGAGGATCGCATCGGTGATCGCCCACATATCCCGCAGGGGTCCCTGGCTTTCGATCGAGAAGCCGAAGAGCTTTGGCAGCTGACTGATCAGGACGGTCAATGCAATTCCGTTCATGTAGCCGTGGCAAATCGGCTTGGAGAGAAGCTCGGTCACAAAACCCAGGCGCGCGATTCCCGCCAAAATGAGAACCACCCCCGAAACGATGGCCATCATGGCAGCCAGGGTTGCGGCACGCAGGGGATCGCTGGACAACGGCGTGACAACACCGAGGATGACGGCTGCCAGGGCGGAGTCGGGGCCGAGCACGATAATGCGGCTCGGACCAAACAGAGCGTAGGCGAGTAGCGGGATGATCGTAGCGTAGAGACCGTAGATGCCGGGCAGGCCGGACGCTTCCGCGTAGGCAATTCCAACCGGCACCAGCATGGTCGCCAGAACGAGCCCGGCGACGACATCGTTCGGCAGCCACGCGGCTTGATAGCGTTGGAGCGTTTCGACTCCCGGCAGCCAGCGCGTCAAACGCGTTCTCCAGCCATACGGGTGAGTGTGATATCGGCCGTCCGCATCCCTCCACCTCATGTCGACGCCTTCCGCGTCGGCGACGCACCGGCGCCTGCAATTGGCCGGGAACGCGAATGTGGTCAGGATTTTGCCGACCTTGGCGGGCAGCTTTGATCTATCTCAAGCCGCTGGCGCGACGTCTACGCACCCGCGATGCGATCGCTGTATTCATCAAACGGACCATCCTACTCGCCATCCCGTATATAGTGACGAATCTGGCCGAAAGTCACTATCTCGCTTGGAGCGTCGCGTCGATCAGCGCATCGAAGCCTCTGAGCGGGCCTGGACGCTCGCGACCGCCGCGTCAGCACTACCACCGTTGCCTTCAATCCCACGCCACGATCCTTTCGCGGAAGAGGCCGGCGCTCCCCGACGCCGCCCGTTACCCCGCGCCAGCGGCTATCCGACGATCGTGCCACGCTACGAGTGAAGGCGTCGCCATTAGCCGGGAGGCGGTTCGGACGAAAGGTCCGGGTAGCGCTCGCGGAGCATGTCGAGAAATCGGCGCAGTGACGCATTCTTGTTGGTCTCGCGCCAGATCGCGCTAAACCCGACGCGCGTGGGTGCGCCCCCGTCATGGATTTCTCGGAAGGTGAAGGGAAATACAATGGGCGGCGATCAGGCTTTTGACCAATCTTTTGCACAACTCGCCGATGACGCCAGCGTCGCCGCAATCACCTCAGCGTTGCGCGCCAATGCGAAGCTCGGCTTTTGAAAAGCCGGGTGAGCACGGTGTTAGGACAGTTCGACCGTGAACGAACAATCGGGTGTCCCGAGCATGCTATGGAGCGACAGGCGAACTAGACGACAATGTAAACTCTCGCCTAGGCTGCCGCCTTTGAGTGTCGAGGCAAGCCGAACCGCGGATGCCGCATCACGAATTAGATCAGCGGAGCCATGACACAAAAATCGGTGGAGCTATGACACAAAAAAAGGTCACGAGAAAACCGCAGGCAAAAAGCGGCGAGCTTCTGGTAGCGATGACCGGCAAGGCGAGTCCCGCGAAAGCGGCCGAAGGCGACAAGCCGGTATTCGCCTATATCGAGAGCCTTCCCGAACCGCAGAAGAGCATCGCCAAACATGTCGATGCCTTGGCCGCCAAGGCGCTTCCGGACATCAAACGCGCGGTGAAATGGGGAATGGCTTACTATGGCGTTCCCGATGGGTGGTGCTTCTCTTCCGGCGCCTTCGTCGGTCACCTGAAGCTGATGTTCATCCGAGGTAACGAACTGCAACCAGAACCGCCAGTGACACCGATCAGAATGGGCAAGGCCACCCGCGGCGTCGAGTTGACCGCCGTAGACGAGCTCGACGAAGGCCAGGTGCTTTCTTGGATGGCGCAAGCCGGCAAGAAACCGTACGTCACGGCGGCGATGAAAAAGAAGAAATAGGCCTCCTGGCGGCTGAATGGGCCATCCGAATGCAGCCCGAGGTCGTGACGACAACGGCGCCGCTGATACAACCCGTTCCTTCGCGGACATCGAGATGAAGCTGGTTCGACCCACCGCCGTCCCCTGTTCGACGACGATCCGGCCAAACTCGGAAACGCCGCATGCAACGAACAATGCTCCCAGCGGACCGGCTGTCGTTCTGGTGGCGGGGTCTTCCCACATTCCAACCAGTTGAAGAAGCGAGCGTAGGCTCGGCAGGCATTCCTGCTCGTCCTGCCTACTTCGCACGATGCCTTTCAAAAAAGCGCAGCCGTCGGGAAAGCCAACCCCGATCAGCCGTGTCGATGAAGAGGGAGATGGCGCACCCGACACGATTCGAACGTGTGACCTTTGCCTTCGGAGGGCAACGCTCTATCCAGCTGAGCTACGGGTGCGTTGCGGTTCATTTAGCCGATTGGCCCGGTATCGGCAATGGCCGGTAGCGCGCCGCCTTGCGGCGATTGGCGCACGGCCGCTGCCGCCAACGAATGCTGGCCGATCTTGATTTTGTCGGATGGACGTCGTCCAGTCGTGTTCCGGTAAGGCTTTTTCGCCGGCGTGGGTTAACGGGATCGCGTACCATGACGGATCATTCCGGGTCTTCCAGCAGCGGCACCGCGTGGCCCGTTTTTCGTTCGTTGTCCGGCTATCGCCTCTCCTATCTCAGCCGGGATTTGTTCGCCGGGCTGACGCTCGCCGCCATCGCCATACCGGAGCAGATGGCGACCGCGCGTCTTGGCGGCTTCGCGCCTCAAATCGGCTTTTTCGCCTTCGTCGCGGGCTCGATCGCTTTCGCGGCGTTCGGCGGCAACCGCTTTTTGTCCTCAGGCGCGGATTCGACGATCACGCCGATCTTTGCCGGCGGGCTCGCCGCGCTCGCGGCTACGGGCTCGCCGGATTACGCGACGCTGGCCGCGGCGCTGGCGCTGATGACAGGGCTGATGCTGGCGGCATCCGGCATTTTTCGTCTGGGCTGGATCGCCGACCTGCTGTCGATCCCGGTCACGATCGGCTTTCTCGCCGGCATTTCGGCGCACATCCTGATCTCGCAACTCCCCGCGATCCTCGGACTGCCCTCGCCCGAAGGCCCGATGCTCCAGCGTCTGGCGACACTCGCCCAACATCTCGGCGACACCAACGGCTTCACGCTTGTCATCGGTCTTGGCGTGCTTGCGATCATCGCGCTGTCCGAGCAGATCGACGCGCGGATTCCCGGCGCCTTGATCGGCCTGGCGCTGGCAGCCGCCGCCGTCGTGCTGCTGCGGCTCGAAAGCCGGGGCGTGAGCGTTCTCGGCGGCATTTCGGTCGAGATGCCGACGCTCGCTATTCCGGTCGTCTCTGTCGGCCGCCTCACGAGCCTGCTGTCGCTTGGCCTCATCATTTCGGTCGTCGTGATGGTGCAGACCGCGGCAACGACACGATCCTTTCCGACCGACCCCAACGAACCGCCGGACGTCAATCGCGACTTCATCGGGGTTGGCATCGGCAGCATTTTCGCCGGACTGATCGGCGCCTTCCCGGTCGATGCGAGCCCGCCGCGAACGGCGGTGGTTTGCGAAACCGGTGGCCGCTCCCAGATCGCCGGCCTTACCGCGGTTGCCATCGTCGTGCTGCTGCTCGCCTTCGGCACCGCGCTGCTGCACCGAATCCCCAACGCCGCACTCGGCGGGGTTCTGTTGTTCGTCGCGCTCCGCATCATTCGCTTTGGCCAGATCGCCGCCATCTGCCGGCAATCGCTCGGCGAATTTCTTCTGATCCTGGTGACGGCCGCAGGCATCATCCTGCTGCCGATCGAACAAGGCGTTGGCCTCGGCATCGCGCTGTCACTACTGCACGGCATCTGGAGCACGACGCGCGCCCGCGTCCAGCCATTCGAGCGCGTCCCCGGCACCTCGATCTGGTGGCCGGTGAGCGCCAAGCTGCCCGGCGAGCAGGAAGCAGGCGTGATCGTCGTCGGATTCCAGGCCCCGCTGTCGTTCCTCAATGCTTATAATTTCCGGCGCGATATTCTCGCCAGCCTGAAGTCGTCGCCGCAAAAAATACGACTGCTGGTGCTGGAGGCGACCGGCATCGTCGAAATCGATTTCACTGCCGCGCAAATCCTGACGGAGATCATCCGGCAATGCCATGACGACGGCATCGACTTTGCCATCGCCCGGCTTGAGTCGACGCGCGCACAGGACGCGCTGGTGCGCTTCGGCATCGCTGCCGTACTCGGTCCCGATCGACAGTTTCACAGCGTGGAAGAAGCGGTCCGAGCCCGCGCCGGCAAAACCTAAAAAGTAAGTTACATGTTCAGGCCGGCACGATCGCCCTGCCGATCGGCCACAACGCAATGCCCGCGAGTTTGAGGTGCGCCCACGCGAACGGGATTCCGATGATCGTCACCGCCAGAATGACCGCGGTGACGAGGTGGCCGAGCGCGAGCCACCATCCCGCCAGCACCAACCAGATCAGGTTGCCGATCAGGCCCAACAGACCGGTGCCGAGGTCGGACTGGCCGGTCAGGGTATCGCGGCGCACGGCCCGCTGACCGAACGGCAGCAGCGTATAGATCGCGATGTTGAACGCGGCCCGCGCCCAGGGCAGGCCGATGATGGTGATCGCCATGATGATCGCAGCAACAACCCAGCCCGCCGCCATCCAAACGCCGCCGAGCAGCAGCCACAGGATATTCAGAAATATCGATACGGGTTGCATGGTGCCTCTTTTGCGATCGATCCTCAGGGGAAAGATAGCAAGAAAGAAGCGGCGCCGGAATGACCTAGTGCCCACTTTCCGAAGTTCGTGCTGCTATCTCAGCACCTGCCTTTCACGAACTTCGGAAAGTTATGGGCACTAGCAAACATATTGATTCTAGTGCCGCTTTCTATTTGAAGTTTCTGGATCGAATTCGCCGCTTGTGGTGGAGAAACTTCAAATAGGCGGCAATAGGCAGGCTCATCGCCGCATGAATCAGCCGTCACAATTGTCAAACAAGAGACGTTAATCGCGCCCGTTCAGCGGCGATAGCGGGATGGACGCGCGTAGTTTTGGCGATTTTCCTGCACCGGCCGGCTTGCTTCGCTGACGCGCGCCTCGCTGGTGACGGGCGGAGCGCCGACCTTGAGTTCTTCCAGGAAGATCGGATAGGCGAAGTAAAAGCCCTGCGCGTAGCGAATGCGGGTGGCGGCCTGCAAGTAAGCCAGTTCCTCGAAGGTTTCGATGCCTTCCGCAACCATCGTCATGCCGAGCGCGTCGGCCAGCGATTCGATCGCACGCAAAATGCCCTGGCTGCGCGGACGAAGATGAATATCCTTGATGAAGGATCGATCGATCTTGATCTCATCGGCGGTGATGTCGGCCAGCGCCGACAATGACGAATAGCCGATGCCGAAATCGTCGATCGAAATGCCGACCCCGAGCTTGCGGAGGACCGGCACGACCTCGTTCTGAAACCGCGTCTTGGTGACAAAGGCGTCTTCCGTCACCTCGATCATGAAGCGCCGGGGGAAGCCGGTTGCGTCCAGCGCCTCGGCGAAGGAACGCATGAACGCGGGACTGTCGGCCTGCTTTGCCGCGACGTTGATGCTGATCGTGGCCGTCGGACCGAAGGTCTCGTTGATGAGATCGATCGATCTCACGATCTCCGCCAGCACAAGATGCGTGAGTTCGTCGATCAATCCCAATTCGGCCGCGAGATTGATGAACGTGCCTGGCGCCTGGATCACCCCTTCATCGTCGCGCAGGCGCACCAGCGCCTCGACACCTTTGACTTCCTTGGTCCGGATATCGACCTTGGGCTGGAAAGCGCAGAAGAATTGCTTTTCCAGAATCGCGTGCCGCAGCGACTGCTCGATCTTCATGCGGGCAAGCGCCTCGCGCTCCATGCTGTTATCGAAGAAGGCGATCGCTCCCTTGCCGTCGTTCTTGACCCGATACATCGCGATATCGGCATTCTGGAGCAGCGTCTCGTAGTTGCGGCCGTGGTCGGGAAACAGGCTGACACCGATCGATGTCGAGGCAAAGATCTCCGATCCATCGATGAAGAACGGCGCTTTCAACCGCTGTCGGGTCGCCTCGACATAGTCGGCGACTTCCTCTTCGCTATCGATCGGCGCGAGCAGAATCAGAAATTCATCGCCACTGATCCGCGACAGCATGTCGGTTTCGCGCAAATTGAGCCCGAGGCGCTTGGCGACCTCGACCAAAAGCGCATCGCCGACCGAGTGGCCGTAATAGTCGTTGATGTGTTTGAAATTATCGACGTCGAGAAAGGCGAGCGCGAAGGCGCTGCCCGGCTCGTAGCGCTGGATCAGGCTCTGCACGCGGTGCTCGATCACCCGCCGCATCGGCAGACCCGTCAGCCCATCGAAATAGGCCGAGCGAAACAGATGATCCTCGACCGCCTTCTGCTCGCTGATATCGGCCGAACACGACAGCAACAGGTTGCGGCCGGCAATCGAAACCGGCCGATGGGCCGAAAGAAGAACCTGCGCTCCGTTGCTGCCGGCGCCGCCTACCTCGGCAACGGCCGCCCGGCCGGCGCGGAGCAGCTCAAGGCCGACTGCCCGTCGCTCGTTCAGATGTTTTGCGGCGAGATCGTCGCCCTGGCCAGCGGCGAGCCCGAGCTGCGAGGCGGCGGCGTCATTGATCAAAAGAAAACGGCCGTCCTCGTCCTGGACCGTGACGCCTGCCGGAAGCAGGCGGAGAATATCTCTCAACAGGCCGAAATCGCTGTCGGAGGCGAATTCGGTTTGATGTTGCGGGGCTGGAGACGAAATCTGGTCCGGAAGCGGGTTTTTCATGGCCGCCCGACGTTGGCAAAGTCTCTTGTAGTTTTGGTTAAATGAGCCATCACAGGCTCGCGCTTGAACGCCCGGATCGCAAGCTGCCGCAATCGTCATTAACAGAACGTCAACGCAGCCGGCCGTCGGGCATTTGGCTCATGGTCATGCCTTGGGTACGCGGCATTGCATGGTGCAATGGACCCCGCTTTTCAGGAAACCGATCTCGGTCCTGCCATCGAACGGCCTGAGCGCCGATTCCAGCAATTTGGTGCCAAATCCGGGTGTCCCGACGGCGGAGATCGCGGGCCCTTCGGTCTCATCCCATGCGATGTTCAACCGGCCGTCGGTCATCGACCACGACACCTGCAACATGCCGCGTTCGGCGGAAAACGCGCCATATTTCCCGGCGTTGGTGGCCAGCTCGTGAAAAATCAGCGCGAGGCTGACCGCGAGCTTGGCCGGGAGAAACAGCCGGTCGCCGTTCAGGTTGAAGCGGACATGGCCATAGGGTCCGAGTTCCGAGAGCAGGAGATCCTTGATATCGCAACCGTCGCCATCGACCTTGGTAATGAGTTCGTCGGTCGCCGCCAGCGCCCGCAGGCGATGATCGACACTGGCCCAGACTTGCGGTTGATTCTGCAACACCTGATGCAGCACGGCATGGACCGTTGACAACTTGTTCTTGAGCCGGTGCTGGAGTTCGTCGACGAGAAGCTTGCGATACTCCTCCTCGCGGATCAGCCGCTTCGAGATTTCGCGCTGCCTGGAGACCACCGAGCGGTAGTGCTCGACGCCCCAGATCGTGAGCCCGCACACGATTGCATAGATGACAAGCAAGACCGCGCGGGGGAAAAAATTGCTCGGCACATCGCCAAAATTCATGGCGATGCCGAGCCCGCCGCCCACCAAAGCGGTAGCGAGACCGGTGCGGTAGCCGCCGAGCGCGGTGGCAAAGAAAACGGCCGGGAAATACGGCGTAAAATAGACGTCCGGCCGCAGCATCGCCAGAAGCCATCGTGCGGTGGTCGATAACGCCAGACAGCTTGCCGAAAAGCCTATGCCGAACAGCAACGAAGGCCGGGAGATTCCGTGCCAACCCTGTCGAAATTCATCGATCAATCCTGTCACAGGCCGCATTGGAGGGCATTCCAAATCCGAAAACTTGTTCACCATAGCCGAATTTTGCCCCGCCGCACCGGCGGAGGGCGAGCTATCCCCTTCAACACCGGGAGGGCGCAGAGCATTCCGCGATATGGAATCTGGTTGAGGGAACCGGCGATCCACCGGTGGCGCGATGCCAGGCCTCGCGTTCTCCTTCAGCGGCCGTTTTTCGGATGTCGGGATCATAGAACCGTCGAGCGATTTTGACGCCACTAACGTTTGCAAAAGTGCGGGCCAGAACGGGGTGCAAATGTTAGAATCGGACCACTAGATAGGCTGGAGATAGTTTTACGCGACCGTGTCAAAAAGGAGGACGACCATATGGGACGACTGGATGGCAAAGTCGCGGTAATCACGGGTGCAACAAGCGGCATCGGGCTACGCACCGCGGAAGTTTTCGTGGCCGAGGGCGCCAAGATCGTCGTGGCCGGCCGGCGAGCGCCGGAGGGCGAGGCCCTGGCCAAGAGATTAGGTGCGGCCTGCCTGTTTCGTCGCACCGACGTCACGATCGAGGACGACATCCGCAACCTGATCAATGAGGCGGTCGACAAGTTCGGCCGCATCGACTGCCTTTTCAACAATGCCGGCGGTCCGGCACAGACCGGCGGGATCGAAGGCCTCGAGGCCGATCGTTTCGATACGGCGATGGCGACGCTGGTGCGAAGCGTGATGCTCGGCATGAAGCATGCCGCGCCGCATATGCGGCGTCAGGGCTCCGGCAGCATCATCAACAATGGCAGCATCGCGGGAAGACTGGCCGGCTTCTCGTCGTCCGTGGTCTATGGCGCCGCCAAGGCCGCCGTCATCCACCTGACCAAATGCGTCGCGATGGAGCTCGGCGAAGCCGGCATTCGCGTCAACAGCATTTCGCCGGGCGCGATCGCAACCGGCATTTTCGGCAAGGCGCTGGGACTGTCGGTGGAGGCAGCGGAGAAAACGCCCGACGTCATGCGCGAGGTTTATAAAAGTGCGCAGCCGATCCCGCGTGCAGGCCTGCCGGAGGATATCGCGCATGCGGCGGTGTTTCTGGCCAGCGACGAATCGAGCTTCATCAACGGGCATGATCTCGTGATCGACGGCGCGATCACCGGCGGCCGCAACTGGACCGCGCAGCAACAGGGTTATGTGGCCCTGCGCAAGGCATTCGACCAGGCCGGCGGCTGATTGAACGGGAGCTGCGGAAGGGTAGTCGCGGAACAGCGGTTGCGCCAATCAGGCCTTTTGCTGCTTCGCTGCTTCCTTCTGCAAATCGGGCGCATTGACGGGGGGAATGGCGACGCGGCCCGGACCGGTGAGCGAAAGTGCGGCTGCCGCCTTGTCGTTCTCCATGATCTTCGCCATTACGGCCTGCCCCGCACGATCGAACACCGCGCGATTTTCGATCAGGAATTTCTGCGATTCACGAAGCTTGGTGACATAGCCGTTGATCTCGGGAATGACGTAGCGCGCCACCATATCCCAACTGCGTCTGGTATTTTCGGGATTGGCCCAATCGTGAACGAAGCCGATAATACTGCCGACGCCGCCAGACACCTCCATCAACGCCCTGATCGAGTTGACCAGATCGTCGGGCGTGCCGATGGTGGAGGCCGAGATACCGACGCCGCCGGCAGTTTTCTCCAGTGCTTCGTCAATTGATGCGAATGGGGCCAGGCCCGGACGCTGGAGCGTCTTCACATTGTATTCGTTGTGCCACTGCATCAGCCCGGCGCCAGCCTCGGCTCTCGCCTGCTCACGGCTTTCGGCGATGTGCCAGGACAACAGCACGCGCCAATCGGAGCGGCTGACGGTGGTGCCATATTTCTTTGCGGCGTCTTCCGCAAAACCCCATTGCGTCGGCAGCGCCATCAACCCCTGCGTCGACATCGAGCCGAGCGAAATAATGCCGATGCCGTATTTCCCGGCCAGCGTCATTCCCGACGGCGAGATCTGCGAGGCGACGACGAACGGCATTTCCTCCTGGAGCGGAAGAATCTGCAACGCCGCGTCGTTCATCGTGAACCAGTCGCTTTTCGCCGTTACCCGCTCACCCCGAAACAACCGGCGAATAATCGCAATCGCTTCATCCTGACGGTCGCGTTGCAGCATCGGATCGATGCCCAGGGTATGCGCATCGGAGGCGAGCGCCCCGGGGCCCGAACCGAAGATGGCGCGGCCACCGGTCATGTGGTCGAGTTGCACCATGCGCTGGGCGACGTTGAAGGGATGGTGATAGGGCAGTGAGACCACGCCGGTCCCAAGCTTGATCCGTTTGGTGCGCTCACCGGCGGCGGCCAGAAACATTTCCGGCGATGCAATCATTTCCCAGCCCGAGGAATGGTGCTCGCCGCACCAGAATTCGTCATACCCCAGCGCATCGAGCTGCTCGACGAGATCGAGGTCACGGCGGAATTGCAGCATCGGGTGCTCGCCGATCGGGTGATGCGGGGCGAGGAACGCCCCGAATTTGAGACGAGCCATGGGTTTTGCTCCGGACAGTTCTTCTTGGGCACCTGCTAGTGTGGCGGTTCAGAAGTCCGCATCATTTGTGCCGCGAGTTCGTCACGCGGGCTTCTGAACCAAGGCCACACTAGATCAATAGGTTGCAAGTGTCCTTTCGATTCCGAAGTTCGAAACGTGGCCCCGCAAAATGATACGAACTTCGGAATCGGGACACTGCCAAACTATGGGGTGGGAAACACCAAGGCAATCGCCTATTCGGGACCCTGCTGCGAGCCCTCGGCAGCCATCAAATCGGCCGCATTGAGCGAATTTACACGTCCGGACCCATCCGCTAAGAGGACCCCTTCGTCTCCCCGCCGAGGTCAAGATGTATTTGAGGCCGTCCGACGCTGCTCGCTCCCTTGAGCTGCCAACGCAGCGGAAGCGCGACCTTGTCGACCATTTCGAAAGCAATGTCGACGAGCTGGAGCGCTGGCGGAAATTCAACGCCGCCTACCACGAAGACGATTTCAAATTCATGGGCTTCCTGATTCCGCCAGGCAAGCGGGTTCTGGAACTCGGCTGCGGCCGCGGCGATCTGCTGGCGGCGCTCGAGCCTGCCTACGGCGTTGGCGTCGATTTCGGCGCCAGGACCATTGCGAAAGCCAATGAGCTGCATCCCGATCTCTATTTCGTGCTGGGCGACGTCGAAGATCCCGCCACGCTCAGTTCAATCGAAGGACCGTTCGATTACATCGTGATCGCCGACACCATCGGCATGTTCGAGGATATCGATGCGACGCTGCGGCTGGTGCATCATCTGTGCGAGCCATCGACGCGGATCATCATCTCCTACTACTCGCATCTGTGGGAGCCGGTGCTCAAGCTCGCCGAAGCTCTGAAGTTGCGGGCCAAACAACCGACCATCAACTACATCGCAACCGTCGACTTCCTCAATTTGATGGATCTTGCGGATTTCGAAGTCATCGGCCAGGAGCAGCGCCAGCTTCTGCCGCGCCATTGGCTGGGACTTGGCCCCTTCATCAACCGCTTCATCGCGCCGCTGCCGGGGATTCGCAAATTGTGCTTGCGCACCTATCTGGTCGGGCGTCCGGTTCGCCAGTTCCCGGATCGGAAGTTTTCCGCCAGCATCCTGATCCCCTGCCGGAACGAGAGCGGCAATATTGAAAATGCGATCCGGCGCATGCCGCGATTCGGCTCCGCGCAGGAAATCCTGTTCGTCGAAGGAAATTCCAGCGACAACACCTTTGCCGAATGCGAACGCGTGCGCGACGCCTACAAGGACAGCTGGGACATCAAGGTCCTCAAGCAGGACGGCAAAGGCAAGGGCGACGCGGTGCGCAAGGGGTTTGCCGCCGCCACCGGCGACGTCCTGATGATTCTCGACGCCGATCTGACGATGCCGCCGGAAGCGCTGCCGAAATTTCATGCCGTGATCGAGACTGGCAAGGCCGAATTCGTCAACGGCACCCGCCTCGTCTATCCGATGGAAAACGAGGCGATGCGTCCGCTCAACTTCATCGCCAATCGTTTCTTTGCCTATCTCTTCAGCTATCTCGTCAACACGCGCCTCACCGACACGCTGTGCGGCACCAAGGTGCTTCTGCGCAGGGATTACGAAGTGCTGGCGCGCGAGCGCAGCTATTTCGGCAATTTCGATCCGTTCGGAGATTTCGACCTGATCTTCGGCGCGGCAAAACAGAATCTCAAAATCGTCGAGACGCCGATCCACTACAAGGCCCGCACCTTCGGCGAGACGCAGATTTCGCGCTTCCGCGACGGCTGGCTGCTGCTGAAAATGGTCTGGTTTGCCTATCGCAAACTGAAAGCGATCTGATTCCGCCACTTTTTGCGCCAATGCACGGCACCTTTGTCAAGGACGCATCACGCGTCTGTGCGGCGCCTCACGAAAAATATTTTCCTAAGGACTGACAGCACACGGTCTTTTTATTTTGCGGTGCAGCATTTATCTGATTTGGGGTACGTCCCGATTTTCGGGACAAGGAGCAGCCGGTGTCGCTTGCCAGAAATATCGAGTTCCTGCGCCGACTGCCCGGATTGAACGGCTGGGATGGTCTCGGCCACATCACGCCCAGCGGAATCGGCAGTCCGCTGGCGGAAACGCGGAAGTTTGGTACCAATCCGGGCAATTTGCGGATGTTCTCCTACGTGCCGCCGGACCTGCGGCCACAGCCGGCACTGGTTGTCGTGCTGCACGGCTGCGGACAGAGTGCGGCCGGCTACGACGTCGGCACCGGCTGGTCGACGCTCGCAAAGCACTACGGCTTTGCGCTGCTGATGCCCGAACAACAGTCCGCCAACAATGTTCATACCTGCTTCAACTGGTTCAATCCGGAAGATACCAAGCGCGGCCACGGCGAGGCCTACTCGATCCGTCAGATGATCGCACGCATGGTGAGCCAGCACCGGATCGACAAGAACAGGGTTTTCATCACCGGACTTTCCGCCGGCGGCGCCATGACATCGGCGATGCTTGCGACCTATCCGGAGGTGTTTGCGGCTGGCGCGATCATCGCAGGGCTTCCTTACGGCGTCGCGACCAATGTGCGGGAAGCCTTGAGCGGCATGTTGCGGTCGCCGGCGCATTCGCCCCAAGAGTTGGGGGACCTTGTGCGCAAGGCATCGAAGCATCGCGCGCCGTGGCCCAAGATTTCGGTGTGGCACGGCAGTGCCGACCGCACCGTCAATCCCGCCAATGCCGATGAGATCGTCAAGCAATGGCTCGACGTGCATCGGCTGCCGTCGCATCCGATGGCCGAAGGCACGGTCGACGGCTATCCCCATCAGGTTTGGTGGAACGCGGACGGCGAGACCGTTGTCGAGTCCTACACGATCACGGACATGGCCCACGGCACCCCGCTGGGGAAAGCCGAGAACGATCAGCACTACGGCAAGCAAGGGGCGTTTCTGATCGAGGCCGGCATCTCCTCGTCGCATCATATTGCGAGCTTCTTCGGCATCACCGACGGCATCCCGAAGCTCGCCAAGTCGCCGTCACGCGCGGGGGTCGATTCTCCGAGCGCTAAATTGATTCCGCTGGCGTCTCCGCTTCCCTCGCCTGTCCCCGATCTCAGCAAGGTGTTGCAGCCGTTGATCGCAGCCACGCGACCTTCGGGCAGTTCCGGAAAGCCAAAGGCGAACAGCTCGGCAAAGCCGACAGCAAAGCCACGCCGCACGCTCGATGTCGGCGCGGTCATCGCTCGCGCGTTGACGGCCGCGGGTCTGATGAAATAGCCGTCACATCGCGCCGGTGAGGAACGGATTGGTCATTCGCTCGTGGCCGATCCTGGATCCGGCCCCGTGCCCGCAGATGAAGCCGACATCGTCGCCGAGCGGTAACAGCTTGTCGTTGATCGACTGGATCAGGGTGGCGTGATCGCCGCCCGGCAAATCGGTGCGGCCGACCGAGCCGTTAAAAAGAACGTCGCCGACATGGGCGAAGCGCATCTCCTTGTTGAAGAACACCACGCTGCCCGGCGAATGGCCCGGGCAATGCAGGATGTCGAACGTCAATTCACCGATCGAAACCTGCTCGCCTTCTTCAAGCCAGCGATCCGGCGCGAAGTTGCGCACGCCGGCGATGCCAAAGCGCGCTCCGCTCTCAACCACATGGTCGAGCAGGAATTTGTCGGCGAGATGCGGACCCTCGATTTCGACCTTGAGCGCATCGCGCAAATCGGCCGCGCCGCCGACATGGTCGATATGGCCGTGCGTAATCCAGATCTTCTCGACCGTGACATTGGCCTGTTTGATGGCAGCCTGAATTTTCGGAACGTCCCCGCCGGGGTCGATGACCACGGCCTTTTGGGTCGCCGTGCACCATAAGAGGGTACAGTTCTGCTCAAACGCCGTCACCGGAACGATCATCGCGCCGGCTTTGGCCTTGTTTTCGGATGCTTCTGTCATTTGTCGCACAATGCCGATTTTTCGCGTTCCGCCAAGGAAAAGTTGTGTGGCGTCAGCGGCCCTGGCCCGGCCGTCAAACGCATTGCCACCTTTCAAAACCGCGTTCTATGCTTCGCCCCATGGAATCATCGGCTCGGAAAACCCCTCCCGCACCGCCGCCGGACCGCCGCCAGTCGGAGACGGCGCTTGCGGTCGCGCGCGGCACCGCGCGGCTGTTGCGCTCGCTGGGCTTTGCCTGCATCAGTGAACTGCCGCTGCCTTCGGGCCGCCGCGCCGATCTCGTCGCCATCAACGACCGCAACGAAATCTGGATCGTTGAAATCAAATCCTCGATTGATGATCTGCGCGCCGATCAGAAATGGCCGGAATATCGCGCGCATTGCGACCGGCTGTTCTTTGCCTTCCTGCAGGATTTGCCCCGCGAGATTTTCCCCGAGGAAACCGGGCTGATCATCGCCGACGCTTACGGGGCGCATCTCGAGCGTCCGGCGCCGGAGCACCGGCTGCCGGCGCCGACCCGCAAATCGATGACGGTGCGCTTTGCCATGGCCGCCGCGCAACGGATCAACCGCCTGGTCGATCCGCAAGGGCATGCGGAATTCTAAGCAGAGATTTCGAGCAACCTGTTGGCCTAGCGCGGCGCGCGCTTGGCCAGAATTCGCTGCAACGTGCGGCGGTGCATGTTCAGCCGCCGCGCGGTTTCCGAAACGTTGCGATTGCACATTTCGTAGATCCGCTGGATGTGCTCCCAGCGCACACGATCCGCCGACATCGGATTGTTCGGCAGTTCGGATTTCTGGTTACCGAGCGCAAGCAGCGCCGACACCACGTCGTCGGCATCGGCAGGCTTGGAGAGGTAATCGACGGCGCCGAGTTTTACCGCGGTCACGGCGGTCGCGATGTTGCCGTAGCCGGTCAGGATAATCGCGCGCGCATCGGGGCGCTTGCGTTTCAGGGCCGATACCAGATCGATCCCGTTGCCGTCGCCGAGCCGCAGATCCACCACCGCAAAGGCGGGCGCCGCCTTGGCGATCTGGGTCAGGCCTTCGGTGACGCTGTCGCAGGAGGTCACCGCAAAGCCGCGGGTTTCCATGGCGCGGGCGAGCCGCTCGAGAAAGGGCTTGTCGTCCTCCACGATCAGAAGCGAGCGATCGGGGTGTCCGGCTAGTTCAGCTATCGCGTTCAAGATGGCTGCGTCCTCGTTGACTGACCCCTACAACATATGGCGTCGGGGGAGGCCCGCCAAGGGCGTTCGGTGCCGATTTCGCTCGCTCAGGTTAACTCCGGGGCGGGTTCCCTAACCTCAAAACGGCCTCGCGGCCACACGATCTGCACCACGGCGCCATGTTCGGGGAACACCCGGTTGGTAAAGGACACCTTGGCGTCGGTACGCTCGAGCAGGGTGCAGGCGATGAACACGCCAAGACCGAGGCCGCTGCGCTCGCCCTCGCCTTCTTCCGCATCGCGCCGGCGCGACAAATACGGCTCGCCGATCCGCTTGAGCAGATCGGGCGCGATGCCCGGCCCATCGTCGGAAATGACGATTTCGACGGTCTCGGCGTTCCACCAGGCATTCACCTCGACGGTGGTACGGGCGAAATCGACGGCGTTCTCCAGGATATTGCCGACACCGTAGATGATGGCCGGGTTTCGCATCCCGACGGGTTCCGGCGTCCCGGCCACCGCGATGCGCACCTTGATCGCGACCTCGAAATCGCGGTGCGGCGCCACCGTCTCCTCGATCAGCGCGGACAGCGGCATGCGGTCGAACGGCGCGCCGCTCGAAGACAATTGCGTGATCTTGGCGAGAATGTCGCGGCATCGCTGCGCCTGCTCGCGCAATGTTTTGATATCGCCTGCGAGCGGCGACTTGTCGTCGAGGCCTCGCTCGAGCTCGCGCGAAATCAGGAAGATCGTCGATAACGGCGTCCCCAGCTCGTGCGCGGCCGCTGCCGCCAGGCCGTCGAGCTGGGTCAGATGCTGTTCCCGCGCCAGCACGAGCTCGGTGGCCACCAGGGCGTCCGACAGCTTGCGCGCTTCCTCGGCGACCTGAAATGCGTAGAGGCTGGTGACGGCGATGGCGACGACAATCGAAAGCCAGACGCCGAATAAATAGATCGGCGGCAGCACCATCGGATCGTCGCTGTCCCAGGGGAGTGGAAAATGAACGAACACCAGCAGCGACGCGCTGGCGACCGCGAGCATACCCAGCGCGATGGTGAACCGGATAGGCAATGCCGTGGATGAGATCAGAACCGGCGCCAGAAACAGGAACGAGAAAGGATTCTGCAATCCGCCGGTAAAAAACAGAAGCCCTGCGAGTTCGACGATGTTGAGCGCCAGAAGTGCGGCCGCGAACGCCGGCTCGAGCCGCTCCATCGGGTTGAACCAGATCTGAAGGACGAGGCTCAGCAGCGCTGAAAAGCCGACAATCGCGAGGCAAGGCGCGACCTCGACGTCGAATTCGAGGCCCTGTTCGACGATGAAGATCGCCGCGAGCTGGCCGAGCGCGGCAAGCCAACGCAGCCGCAGGATCGTGTCCAGGCGGATCTGGCGGCGCGGGAGGCGAAAATCGGTGGCGGCGGTGTCGGACATCAGCGCTAGTGGTCCAATTCTAACATTCGCATCTCGTCGCGGCTGGTACTTTTCCGAATGTTAGAATCAAAAGGACCACAAGCAAAAATATGTTGCCAGTGGAGCTTTGGATTTGACATTCGCATTAAGTATCTGCGGCTGGGAGGGCTTGCGAATGTCAAATCCGCTCCACCGGCTCCAATCTAGCGGCGCAAGCGCCCGCGGACAAATTTCCTTATTGCTGCCTCACGCGGCGTAAGGCCACGGCAAGGCTTCAGCCAAGCCTTGCGTTAGCGGAATGAATGGCTCAATGAACAGGCCCAAACGATGAACGAGGCAACGACCACTGCTGGGACCGCCCCGACCGACCGGCGCGAAGCCGCGGCGATCGATGTCGCGCACCTCGTCAAAGTCTACAAAACCACCCGCGCGGTCGACGGCATTTCCTTTTCGATCGCGCGTGGCAGCATCACCGGATTGCTCGGCGGCAACGGCGCCGGCAAGACCACGACGATCGCCATGATCATGGGGCTGGTGTTGCCGACGTCGGGCCGGATCGCGGTGCTCGGCCACCCGATGCCAGGCGAGAGCGCGCACGTGCTCGGCCGAATGAACTTCGAAAGCCCCTATGTCGATATGCCGGCGCGGCTGACGGTGCGGCAGAACCTCACGATCTTCGGCCGCCTCTATTCGGTGACGCATCTCAAGGCGCGCATCGAGAAGCTCGCTTCCGACCTCGACCTCGGCGACTTCATCGACCGCCCGAATGGCAAGCTTTCGGCCGGACAGAAGACCCGCGTCGCGCTGGCAAAGGCGCTGATCAACCAGCCCGAATTGCTGTTGCTCGACGAACCGACGGCGTCGCTCGATCCCGACACCGCCGACTGGATCCGGCAGCATCTGGAGAGCTATCGCAAGGAGAATGGCGCGACCATCCTGCTCGCCTCCCACAATATGCTGGAGGTGGAGCGGTTGTGCGACCGCGTCATCATCATGAAGCGCGGCCGCATCGAGGACGACGACAGTCCGCAACAGATCATGGCCCGCTACAACCGCGCGACGATGGAGGAAGTGTTTCTCGACGTCGCCCGCGGCCGGATCCAGGAAGCAACGTCATGAGCGAGACCGTTATCACTGTGGGCATCTCGCCGCGGCGGATCGCGGCCATGATCCAGCGCTACTGGTACCTTCTGATGTCGTCGTGGCCGCGGCTTTTGGAACTGCTTTACTGGCCCGCGCTTCAGATCGTCACCTGGGGTTTTCTTCAGACCTATATCGCGCAGAACGCCAATTTCTTTGCCCGCGCCGGCGGCACGCTGGTCGGCGCGGTGATCCTGTGGGACATCCTATTCCGCGGCCAGCTCGGCTTTTCGATCTCCTTCCTCGAGGAGATGTGGGCGCGCAATCTCGGCAATCTCCTGATGAGCCCCTTGAGGCCGATCGAATTCCTGATTGCGCTGATGGTCATGAGCCTGATCCGGCTTGCGATCGGCGTCATCCCGATGACGCTGCTCGCCATGTTCTTCTTCGACTTCAATCTCTACGGCATCGGCTTTCCGCTGATCGCCTTTTTCTGCAACCTGATCTTCACGAGCTGGTCGGTCGGCATCTTCGTCTCCGGGCTCGTGCTGCGTCACGGCCTTGGCGCCGAGAGCATCGTCTGGACGTTGATGTTCGCCATGATGCCGCTCGCCTGCATCTACTACCCGGTGACGGTACTGCCGCTCTGGCTGCAACACCTCGCCTGGGCGATGCCGCCGACCTACGTGTTCGAAGGCATGCGGGCGTTGTTGATGGAGCATCAATTCCGTGCCGACCTGATGATCGACGCGCTTGTGATCAATGTTGCCCTGTTTGCAGCCTCGTTTGCCGTCTTTTTAATGCTTCTGCGCAGCGCGCGGCAGCACGGCTCGTTGATCCAGACTGGGGAATAACCCGTCAAAACCCGGGGTTTTCGCGCTTTTTGCTTGTGAAGCGTCACGCCAA
Organism: uncultured Alphaproteobacteria bacterium; assembly: GCA_963788885.1. Lineage (GTDB taxonomy): Bacteria > Pseudomonadota > Alphaproteobacteria > Rhizobiales > Xanthobacteraceae > Bradyrhizobium. The sequence continues at coordinate 675,615 of CAWBIR010000010.1, forward strand.
GGCCGATCTATCCATTGACGCTTTATTGTGCTTTTTGCACTATGCTGCGACGCAAAAGGAAAGAGGGCGAAATGCCGATTGGGGAGTTTGGCGGTGCGCCGCCGATGGCTGCAGAAGGCAGTCCGGCGCTCACGACGCCGATGTATTGGATGTACGAAATGGGGCAGGCGTCGCTCAATCCGGCGCGCGCCATTACCGACGCCACCAAGATCCTGTTTCAGAATCCGCTCAATCCGTGGTCGCACACCGAAGCCGGCAAATCGATTGCGGCTGCCTGCGAACTGTTCGAGCGCACCACCCGCCGCTACGGCAAGCCCGAATGGGGCATCCCCGATACCGACGTCAACGGCATCCGCACGCCGGTCGAAATTCGAAGCGTGTGGGAAAAGCCGTTCTGCCGGCTGTTGTACTTCGATCGCAAGCTGACGCGTCCGCTGCGCTCGCCCCAGCCGCGCGTGCTGATCGTGGCGCCGATGTCCGGCCATTATGCGACGCTGCTGCGCGGCACGGTCGAGGCTTTCCTGCCCAACCACGAAGTCTACATCACCGATTGGGCCGACGCGCGCATGGTGCCGCTCGCGGACGGCCGCTTCGATCTCGACGACTATATCGACTATGTGATCGAGATGCTGCACACGCTCGGCGGCAACGTGCATATCATCGCGGTGTGCCAGCCTTCGGTGCCGGTCGTCGCCGCGGTCTCCGTCATGGAAGCCGAAAACGACCCGTTCGTGCCGCTATCGATGACCTTGATGGGCGGGCCGATCGACACCCGCCGCAATCCAACGGCCGTGAACAACCTTGCGGCCGAGCGCGGCATCGACTGGTTTCGCAACAACGTCATCACCAAAGTGCCGTTTCCGCATCCCGGCGTGATGCGCGACGTCTATCCGGGCTTTTTGCAGTTGAACGGCTTCATCAGCATGAATCTCGACCGACATATGGATGCGCACAAGCAGCTGTTTCGCAACCTGGTGAAGGGCGACGGCGATCTGGTCGACAAGCATCGCGACTTCTACGACGAGTATCTGGCGGTGATGGACCTCTCGGCGGAGTATTACCTGCAGACCGTCGATACGGTTTTCGTCAAGCATGCGTTGCCGAATGGCGAGATGACCCATCGTGGCAAGCCGGTCGAGCCTTCCAGGGTCCGGCGCGTTGCGCTGATGACGGTCGAAGGCGAGAACGACGACATCTCCGGACTCGGCCAGACCGAAGCGACGCATGAACTTTGCAGTTCGATCCCGAACCATCGCCGGGTGCATTACGTGCAGAAGGGCGTCGGTCACTACGGGGTGTTCAACGGTTCACGTTTCAAATCGGAAATCGTGCCGCGCATTCATGATTTCATGGTGTCATCTGCGAATGTGAAGCTCTCGCTCGCGTACGCCGCCGAATGAACGCACCAACAGCGCAGTAAATCGACGAGGAACCCCAATTCACGCGCCAACTCTGGCGTGGGGGATGGTCCCTAACCCCCTGAATTGACCCCAGGAAACGCGAATCTGCGCCCCTCAGAAGTAATAAATCTTAATTCCTCGCTTGAGGGCGTTCGCAGCGACTCTTTTCAGCCGATTTTTTGGGTTCCAACCCCATTCTGTAGGGTCGGAAGTCGCTCGGACCCCTGTATATTGGGCAAATGATTTGTTTTTGCGCCGAGCGATTTCCCTGGCGGCGGATATGGCAGAATCCGGGCGAACTTCTGATCCCCGGACTTACAGACATGGCCACTCGCGCGCTCCTTTATCGGCGGCCCTACGAGCCTTCGCGGCTTTTGATCAAACATGGCTCGCAAATCTATTCGGTCAGGCTTCGCCGGCACCGGCGCGCGCGCCGCTATACCCTGAGAATCCATCCGAGTGACCGCGAAGCGATCCTGACCATCCCGCCGCGCGGTACGATTGCCGATGCCAAGGACTTTGCGCAGCGTCACGGCGGCTGGATCGCCGCGCGTCTTGGCCGTTTACCGAAGGCTGCGCCCTTTCTTCCGGGCACGGTGGTGCCGCTGCGCGGCGTTCCGCACAAAATCGTGCATCGCGCCGGTCAGCGCGGCACGGTCTGGACCGAAATTCGCGACAGCGGCGAGCGCATCCTCTGCGTGGCCGGTGGCGTCGAATATGCCGAGCGGCGGGTGCACGATTACCTTAAGCGCGAGGCGCGCAAGGATTTGCAAAAGGCAGCGACGTCCTACGCCGAGCGGCTTGGCGTGCGAGTAAAACGGATCTCCATCCGCGACCAGTCGAGCCGCTGGGGCTCATGCACCACGGCCGGCTCGCTGTCGTTCTCCTGGCGGCTGATCCTCGCGCCGCCCTATGTGCTGGACTATCTGGCCGCCCACGAAGTGGCCCATCTCGTCGAGATGAACCATTCGGCGCGGTTCTGGAAGGTCGTTGCGAAAGTCTGCAGCCATGTCGAACGCGCCAAGACGTGGCTGGACACCCATGGCAACGATCTGCATCGCTACGGCATCCAGGACTGAGCGGTATTCACCGCTCGGTCCAGCGTTGCCGCTCTTCTGAGCGGAAAATCCCAGCCGAAAAGCCACACTGACCGATATTCCGCTCCTCATCACGCCGGCGTGTTGGTTGGGCGCACAGCTATGCGCTTTTGATCCACTTCTGAATTGCGTATGGCTGTTGTCACGCCGCGTAAGGCGTTGGATAACTTGAATATGCTTGGGGGCAGGCTTTTATGCGGGGCAGTTGCGGCCGCCGCTTTCCTTGGTCAGTCGGCGGTACTTCCCGTTCACGCCGACACCATGGAAGCGGCGCTTTTGCGCGCCTATCGGAATAATCCACAGCTCAATGCGCAGCGTGCCTCGGTACGCGCGACCGATGAGGCCGTGCCGCAAGCCCTGGCCGGCTATCGTCCCAAGGCCGCGCTGACGTTCAGCGGCGGCGGTCAATTCGCCAATCAGCTCGCTGACGGCTCGGCCGGCAAGAAGATCGAACAGGGAGATCAGGGCCCCCACGCCGTCGCCCTTAACGTGGTCCAGACGCTCTACAACGGCAATCAGACCGCCAATAAAACCCGCGCCGCCGAGAGCCAGGTGTTTGGCGCGCGCGAGGGTCTGCGGCTGATGGAACAGTCGGTGCTGCTCGCAGGCGCGACCATCTACATGGATTACCTGCGCGACGCCGCGATCCTGGAAGTCCAGCGCAGCAATGTCCACGTGCTTGAACTGACCTTGAAGCAGACCCGCGACCGTTACAGCGTGGGCCTGGTCACGCCGACCGACGTCGCCCAGTCGCAGGCGCAGCTCGCCGCCGCGCAGAGCCAGGAACTTGCCGCCGAATCGACGTTGACGACCACCCGCGCCAATTTCCGCCGCATCATCGGCAACGAGCCGACGAACCTCCAGGCGGCCTCCCCGGTCGACCGCTATTTGCCGCCGACCGTGCAAGGCGCGACGCAGATCGCGCTCCGGGAAAACCCCAACGTGACGGCCGCGACCTACGGCGTCGACGTCAGTTTTCTTAACGTGAAAATCAATGAAGGCGCGCTCTATCCGACGCTCGCGTTGCAAGCGACCGTTTCGAAAGTCTGGCAACAGAGCATCACGCAAATCAATCAGTTCACCGCGGCGGCAAACGCCACGCTCGCCGTGCCGGTCTACCAGGGCGGGGCTGAATATTCGCTGATCCGGCAGTCGAAGGAAACGCTGGAGCAGCAGCGTCTGGCGATGGAACAGGTTCGCGATCAGGCCCGCGCCGATCTCGTGACCGCTTGGGGGCAGCTCGTGGCGGGGAAAGCGCAAGTCACTGCCGCGCAGTCGCAGGTCGAGGCTTCCGAGCTCGCTTATCTCGGCACCACCAAGGAAGCCCAGGTCGGCCAGCGCACCGTCATCGATATCCTCAATGCCCAGCAGACGGTGGTGAATGCGCGCGTGGCGCTGGTGACGGCGCAACACGACCGGGTCGTTGCCTCCTATGCCGTACTGAGCGCGATCGGACGCCTGTCGCCGCAGGTGCTGCGGCTGTCGGCGCCGATCTATGATCCGAGCGTTCATTATCAGCAGGTGCGCGACAACTGGGTGGGCGTCAGCGCACCCGACGGACGCTAAAGGCCGGCACGCGACAGCGACAACAGCGCGCGACCCTCCCTGCACATCACAAAGGAAGTTTACATCCGGCGGCAGATCCGCCGGATGTTGATGGTGCAGTCCTCAAGCCTGCGTTCGCGGCTTCAGCAGGTCGCTCAAGCCGACACGGTGCAACATCTCGGCGCGAACGCGATCGAGCACTGTGAAGCCGACATCGGCGCCGTCCTGGGTCGGATCGATGTGAACACGGAACGGCCGCTTTCCGAACGGCGTATCGACGACGTTCACGATGGCCTCGGCGACCGCGCCGGCGTCGGCGTCGGGCGGAACGATCGCCGCAAAGGCTTGCTGGATCTGCTCGCCAAAGCCGCGATACGGACCCGCTTCGTACTCCGCAGCCCGACCGGCGTCGGCCGGCTTGCCGGAGCGCGCGAAGTGGTTGGTGCCGGAGGTGAAGGCGCCGGGCACAATGATCGAGGTCTCGATGCCCCAACGCGACAGCTCCCGGGCATATTGCACGGCAATGGCGTCCATGGCCGCCTTCGCCGCGAAATAGGGGGCAAGATAAGGCGGCGTTCCGCCCGCCGAACTGCTGCTGGAAACCCAGACCAGCAGGCCTTTCGCCAGCCGGCGCATATGCGGCAGCACGGCACGATTGACGCGTTGGGTGCTGAGCACATTCACATCATAGAGCTCGGCATACTGCTCCGGCGTGAAGGCCTCGGCCGGGCCGAACACCATGTGGCCGGCGTTGTGGATCAGTACATCGATCCGCCCTTGCTCGGCGATCACCTTGGCGACAGCGGCGTTGACCGAATCCTGGGACTGCACGTCGAGTTCGAGCGCACGCAGGTCAACGTGGTTGGTTTGCGAGAAGCTCGCCATCTGCTCCACGACCGGCGCGTTACGCGTCGCCGTTTGGCGCATCGAGCCGTAGACGATGTGGCCCGCTTTGGCGATGGCCTCGGCGGTGAGCAGGCCAAAGCCGCTGGACGCGCCGGTGATCAGAACAACTTTACTCATGGAATCTCTCCTTCGGGTTCGTCGATGTCTTGTTGGGAATGTCTTGAGTTCAGGGGCGGGATCAGATGATCCCGCCATTGGCGCGGAGTACCTGGCCGTTGATCCAGCCTCCGTCGGGACCGGCGAGAAACGAAACCGCCGTGGCGACGTCGGAAGGCTCGCCGAGCCGTTCCAGCGGAGCGAGATTCTTCAGCCGCTCGATCACTTCCTTCGGCTTGCCATCGAGAAACAGCTTCGTTGCCGTCGGTCCCGGAGCGACCGCGTTGACGGTGATGTTGCGGCCACGAAGCTCCCTGGCCAGCACATGCGTCATCGCCTCCACCGCCGCTTTTGTGGCGGCGTAAACGCCATAGGTCGGATGCAGCAGACTGGTCTGGCTCGACGACAGGTTGATGATCCGCCCGCCGTTGCGTAGCCGGCGCGACGCCTCGCGCAGCGTGTTGAACGTGCCCTTCAGGTTGATCGCGATCTGGCTATCGAACAGGGCATCATCGCTGTCGGCGAGGTTTGCCAGCCGCATGATCCCGGCATTGTTGACGAGCACGTCGACGCCGCCGAACGCTGCATCCGCCATGTCGAACAGGCGCGCGACGGCTGCAGCGTTGCTGACGTCTGCTTGCGCCGTGATCGCGCGGCCACCGGCCCGCTCGATCTTTCCGGCCAATGCTTCCGCCTCTGCCGCCCCGCCTGCATAGTTGATGACGACCGTGAAGCCGTCGGCTGCAAGCCGCTCCACGATGGCCGCCCCGATGCCTCGCGAGGAGCCGGTGACGACAGCGACTTTTCCGTTAGCCTCAGACCTTGTGTTGGACATTTGCGTTCTCCGTGTTTTCGCCGCGCTCTCTGCGGCTGACACGGACGAATTTGCGCTTGGCAGACGTATAGATAATCTGCCATAAATTGACATCATTGTTCTAATAATACGAACAATAGCCGAACCGATTTCATGGACCGATTTGAAGCGATGCGGCTGTTCGCGCGCGTGGTCGAGCGTCGCAGCTTCACGCAGGCGGCCAACGACATCGGGCTGCCGCGTTCGACCGCCACGCAGGTCATTCACCAGATCGAACGCCGGCTCGGCGTGCGGCTGCTTCAGCGCACCACCCGCGTGGTTCGCCCGACGCTGGACGGCGAAGCCTATTACCGGCGATGCCTTGCCATTCTTCAGGACGTGGACGACGCCGAGGGCGCATTCTCCGGAACGAAGCCGAAGGGCACGTTACGCATCGAGGTGCAGGGCACGCTGGCGCGTCATTTCCTGATGCCGAACCTACCGGCGTTCTTCGCGCAGTATCCGGAGATCGAGATCTCGATGAGCGAGAGCGATCGCTGGGTCGACCTTGTTCACGAAGGCGTCGACTGCGCGTTGCGCTGGGGCGAGCTTGCCGACAGCGGACTGGTGGCGCGCCGTCTCGCCGTGCTGAGCCGCATCACCTGCGCGGCTCCGGCCTATCTGAAGCGCTTCGGCCGCCCGAAATCGCTAAGGGATCTCGGCGCCGGCCACCAGATTGTCGGGTTGCGCCAATTCACCACCGGCGATCTCGAACCGCTGAGCTTTGTCGTCGACGGCAATACGCACAACACATCGCTTCCCGCGCCATTCTCCGTGACGGGACCGGAAAGCTATCTGCTGGCCACAAGGCTTGGCCTTGGACTGGCGCAGATGCCGCATTTCCACGTTGCCGAGGATCTCAAACGCGGAAGCCTGGTGGCCGTGCTGACCGATACGCCGCCCCCGTCGGCACCGGTCTCGCTGATGTATGCCCAGAACCGTCAGCTCTCGCCGCGGGTGCGCGCATTCAGCGACTGGCTCGCGGGCCAGTTTCGAATGAACGCCGCAGGTGCTGCGGCTGTCGGCGCCGATCTATGATCCGAGCGTTCGAAGGACGCCAAGAAGAGCTACCGCCCGAATAGCCGTTCCATCAGCCAGCCGTCGAGGCCAGCGGCCGCTTCAGGCCGGGCCGCAGTCCGCGTCGGCGCAGGGCGCGTCGGCGGAACCGACGACGGCGTACCAACAGCCGCGCTCGTCGGCGGAGATATCGCTTGCGCGATCGTCGCGAGCATTCCGCCCGGCTGCTGCGAGGCCGGCAACGGCGCCGGCGTCACGCCCTGATGCGCCGCTTTCATGAAGCGGGTCCAGACTTCAACCGGCAGGCCGCCGCCGGTGGCCTTCTTGGTCGGCGAGTTGTCGTCATTGCCGAGCCAGACACCGGTCACGAGATTTGACGTATAGCCGATGAACCAGGCGTCGCGGAAATCCTGGCTGGTGCCGGTCTTGCCCGCGGCCTGCCAGCCCGGCAGTTCGGCCTTGTGCGCGGTGCCCGAGAGCAGCGTCTCCTGCATCATCGTATTCATCATCGCGACGTATTGCGGGTCGATGACCTGGCCGAGCTGATCGGTCGAGCGCATATAGAGCACCTTGCCGTCGAGGGTGCGGATCTTGGTCACGACATGCGGCGAAACGCCAAGCCCGCCATTGGCAAACGGCGTATAGGCGCCGACCAGTTCGACCATTGAAACTTCGGACGTGCCGAGCGCGATCGACGCATTGGCGTCAAGCTTCGACGAGATGCCGAGCCGATGGGCGGTGCGCACCACGTTCCTCGGCCCGACTTCGAGCCCGAGGCGCACCGCGACCGTATTGAGCGACATCGCGAGCGCTTGGGTCAGCGTGACCGGGCCGAAGTATTGATGGGTGTAATTCTCGGGTTTCCAGCCTTTGACGTCGAGCGGCGCGTCCTGGCGCACCGTCTCGGGCGTCAGGCCCGATTCGATGGCCGTGAGATAGACGAAGGGCTTGAACGCCGAGCCCGGCTGACGCTTGGCGGTGACCGCGCGGTTATACTGGCTTTCGGAATAGTTGCGGCCGCCGACCATGGCGCGCACCGCGCCATCCGGCGACATCGCCACCAGCGCGCCCTGGCTGACATTGAACTTCACGCTCTTTGCCGCGAGTTCGTCGATGACGGCGGCTTCCGCGACCGCCTGCAGTTTCGGATCGATCGAGGTTTCCACCACGACGCTCTGGTCGATCTGGCCGACGAGATCGTCGAGCACTTCGCCGATCCAGTCCGCGACATAATTCACGGTACCGGCGCCGACCGGCTTCACGTTATAGGAGGGATGGCCGATCGAGGCTTGGGCCTGCGCTTCGGTGATGAACTTGGCTTCGGCCATGGCGGTAAGCACCGTCTGCGCGCGCGCTTCCGCGCCTTCGGGATTGCGATTGGGCGCAAGGCGCGACGGCGACTTGACGAGACCTGCGAGCATCGCGGCTTCGGCAATCGTCACGTGCTTGGCCGACTTGCCGAAGTAACGTTGCGCAGCTGCCTCGACGCCGTAAGCGCCGGAACCGAAATAGACGCGATTGAGGTAGAGCTCGAGAATCTCTGCCTTGGAGTGTTTGCGCTCCAGCCAGAGCGCGAGTTCGGCTTCCTGCAATTTGCGCTGGAAGGTGCGCTCCTGGGTCAGGAACAGAATTCTTTGCCAGTTGCTGGGTGAGCGTCGAGCCGCCCTGCGACACGCCGCGATGCAGGATGTTGGCAACCGCGGCCCGCAAGATGCCCCAGGGATCGATGCCGAAATGCGAATAGAAGCGGCGGTCCTCGATCGCGATGAACGCCTTTGGCAGATAGGGCGGCAGGTCCTTCAGCGCGACATTGGCGCCGGGCATCTCGCCGCGATTGGCGAGCACGCTGCCATCGGCGCCGGTGATCTGGATGGTCGGCGGCCGTTTCGGGATTTCAAGCGACTGGATCGCCGGCAAATGCGCGCCGACCCAGACAATGAGGCCAACCGCGGCAATCGCGCCCCAAAGGCCGAGCACCGCGCCCCAATAGAACAGCCGGCCGATCGGCAATCCTCCGCGCGGCTTCGACCGCCGCTTGGCGGCGCTGCGGGTGACGCGCGGCTTTCGCTCCGGCGGCGGCTCGTCGTCATCGTCGTCAATTTTTCGCTTGGCTGATTTTTTCGGCTTGTCATCGCTGCCGACTGGAATCCGGTCTTCGGGCGACAGCCGCAAATCGGAAAGCGCAGCCGCGAGCCCAAACACCGGCTCCTTGCGTCCGCCGCTCTTTTTCCGTCGCAACGCCATACGCCAACGCCCGCACCACCCAATGCGAAAGACATTAGCGGGACGGGTTTAAAGCCGTCTTAAACGATGGTTAATCGCGACAGTTTGCCCCCTGCCTAACGGCTTGAACAGCAAGGCATTCAGGTTGGCTTAACCCTAAGGCAGGCCAAGAAAACGCGACGTCGCCGCCCTAGTGTCCCGATTCCGAAGTTCGTCGCATTTTGCGGGGCCACGTTTCGAACTTCGGAATCGAAAGAACACTAGCAAACTTATTGATCTAGTGTGGCTTTGGTTCAGAAGTCCGCATGACGAACTCGCCGCAGCAATGATACGGACTTCTGAACCGCCACGCTAGCCCGCGGGGCCGGCGTCCTCGAGAATCGGGCCGAACATCTCCCAGCGCTCGCCGTTGAAGCGCATCATCTGCAACTGCTTGTTGACGCGATAATCGTTCGGCGTGGAGTTGTTGACGATTCCCGGCAAGGCAAGATCGAGCTGCACGTTTTTCAGGTTGGTCGCCTGCTTCATGACGTTCTCGCGGGTGAGATCGTCGCCACATTGCTTCAGCACATGCACCATCAACTGCGCGGTGCCGTAGCCATAGGAATTGAAACTCGAATTCTTGTCGCCCTCCGGATAGTACTTCGCCATGAACTCGAAATACTTTTTCATGCCCGGATCGTCCTTCCAGGTCGGATCGAGCGGGTCCTTACCGTAGTTGACGCTGATCACGCCCTTCGACGCATCGAGGCCGGCGGGCTGCATGACCGCGCCGACCGAGGTAGCGTTGATGTCGAGAATGTGCACCGGCTTCCAGCCGAGCTCGGCATTCTTCTTGATCGCCTGGGCTGCAAACTTCGGCGTCGATGCGCTGAACAGCACGTCGGCGCCGGCGGATTTGAGTTTCAGAATCTGGGAATCGATCGTCGGATCGGAAACTTCGTAAGACGCCTCCGCCACCACCATGGTCGCGGCCTTGTCGCCAAGGCCCGACTTGATGCCGTTGAGATAGTCGCGGCCGAGGTCGTCGTTCTGGTAGAGCACGCCGACCTTGGCGTTTGGATACTCTTTCAGGACATATTGGCCGTAGATGCGGCCCTCGACGAAATAGTTGGGATTGAAGCCGAGCGTCCACGGGTAGTTCTTCGGATCGGAGAAGCGGGACGCGCCGGTCGCGGCGAATAGCTGCGGCACCTTTTTCGTATTGAGATATTTCTGCACCGCGGCGTTCGACGGCGTGCCGATCATCTGGAACATGAACAGCACCTCATCATTCTCGACCAGCTTGCGCACCTGCTCGACCGCCTTCGGCGGGCTATAGCCGTCGTCATACTGGATCAAATTGATCTTGCGGCCGTTCACGCCGCCCTGATCGTTGATCATGTTGAAATAGGCGGCCTGGGTCTTGCCGATCGAGGCATAGGCCGAAGCCGGCCCTGAGAACGGCAAGGTCTGGCCAATCTTGATCTCGGTGTCGGTCGCGCCGGAATCGTATTTCTTTTGCGCATGAGCCGGCGACACATTGAGTGCCAGCGCAAGCACGGACCCGGTGACGAAATGAAAAAGGCCGTTGCTCATGTCGTTGCCTCGCCTGATGTCTTGATTATTGGCGACGCGTCCGCGCCCGACGGAGATCGCCGTTTGTGCCGAGTGTGAATGAACGGCTGTGGCAAAGCAAGGCAACGCCAGTTGGAACAGATCAGGCCAACCAGACCAAAATAAGCGCCAGCACGGCTGGTACTGCCTGAACGAACAGAATTTTCCGGCTGACGGAAGCTGCGCCATAAAGGCCGGCGACGATCACGCAGATAAGAAAAAATACCTTGATCTGGAAGGCGAACGCCGCGTTCGGCTGCAACAGGCCCCAGATGAGGCCTGCGGCCAGAAAGCCATTATAGAGCCCCTGATTGGCGGCAAGCACTGCGGAATCGGCGGCCTTTTGTGGCGAATTTCCAAAGACCCGCAAGCCTAGCGGTTTGGTCCAAAAGAACATTTCGAGCGCGAGAAAATAGACGTGCAGCGCTGCGACCAACGCCACTAGGATGCTGGCGATCGCGTTCATGTGGCTCCTCCCCCGGATTTTAATTGATCAGGCGCGATTGGTAGCAACGAGGCAATGAAGATGACAGGTTACATCGATCCGACCAAGGAAACATTCGCGAGCTTTCGTGAGAGCGACCGTCCCGGCCCCATTCACATGCTCAATCTGGTGAAACTGCGCGAGCGTGCCGCCTATCCGGACGGACGCATCGCCACCGGCGCCGAAGCTTACGCCGCCTATGGCCGCGAAAGCGGCCCGGTGTTCACGCGCCTCGGCGGCAAGGTCGCCTGGCAGGGCCGCTTCGAACTGATGCTGATCGGCCCCACCGAAGAATACTGGAATCACTGCTTCATCGCGGAATATCCAAGCGTCGCCGCCTTCGTCGAGATGATCCGCGATCCCGTCTACCGCGAGGCGGTCAAGCACCGCCAGGCCGCGGTTGCGGACTCGCGCCTGATCCGGATGAAGCCGCTGCCGGCCGGCAAGACCTTCGGCGAAATTCCGGAAGGTTATTGAACGGCGCGGGCCTTACGCCGCGACCTTTTCGCTGGCGAGCAGATGCAACAGCGCACTGCGGATCGCGGCCTGGCGCGTCGGCGCGGTGATCTGAGCGCCGAGGAGATCGGTGACATAGAACACGTCGCGGGCGCGCTCGCCGAAGGTCGCGACGTGGGCGGAGGCGATATTGAGGTTCAGCTTCGAGATCGCCGTCGTCAGATCATAAAGCAGGCCGGGCCGGTCAAGGCCGGAGACCTCGATCACGGTGAAGCGGTCCGACCACTGGTTGTTGACGGTGACCTCCGGCTCGACCACGAAGGGCCGCGCCTTGCCGCGACCGGCGGCGCGCCGCGCCACCACCTCCGGCAGGCGAAGCTTGCCTTCGAGCACATCCTCGACCATCTCGCCGATGCGTGTTGCGCGTCGGCCTTCGTCCTCGTCGCGATCGTATTCCCGCGTGATCGCAATGGTATCGAGCGCGCGCCCATCGGTCGTCGTGTAAATCTGCGCATCGACGATGTTGGCGCCCGCTGACGCACAGGCGCCGGCGATGATCGAGAGCAGCCAGGGGTGGTCGATCGCGAGAATCGTGAGCTCGGTGACGCCGCGCGCCTCGTCGAAGCCGACATTGATCGCGAGCTTGTGGCCAGCCTGTTCGCTCGCACGCATGAAGCGCGCGTGGCGAATCTTGCGCGACAGCTCGACCTTGAGCCAGTAGGCCGGATAGTGACGCGCGATATAGGCGTTGAGCTCCTGCTCCGGCCATTCGGTAAAGGCCTCGCGGAATTCGCCTTGCGCTATCGCCAGACGCCGGGCGCGGTCGACTTCCGAGAAGCCGCCGGTCAGGACCGGTTCGGTCTCATAGTAAAGCGTGCGCAACAGTTGCGCCTTCCAGCCATTCCACACGCCGGGACCGACGCCGCGGATATCGGCTGTCGTTAAAATCGTCAGAAGCTTCATCTGCTCGACCGATTGAACCACGGCGGCAAAATTCTCGATGGTCTTGCGGTCCGTCAGGTCGCGTGATTGCGCGACCGTGGACATTGTCAGATGTTCTTCGATCAGCCACGCCACGAGTTCGGTATCGGCCGCGCTGAAGCCGAGCCGCGGACAGAGACGCCGCGCGACCTTCGCACCGGCAATCGAGTGGTCTTCGGGCCGGCCCTTGGCGATGTCGTGCAGCAATGTCGCGACGTAGAGCACGGGGCGATGCTCGGGTCTTATTTTGCGCATCAAATCGCTGGCGACGATGAATTCATCGCTGCCGCCGCGCTCGATCTCCTGCAAGAAGCCGATGCACCGGATCAGATGCTCGTCCACCGTATAGTGGTGGTACATGTTGAACTGCATCATCGACACGATCTTGCCGAAGGCGCGAATGAAGTGACCGAGCACACCGGTCTCGTTCATCCGCCGCAGCACGACTTCGGCGTCGTTCGAGGTCAGGATCTCCATGAACAGCCGATTTGCTTCGGGATCGGCGCGCAGCTCGGTGTTGACCAGCTTGAGCGAGCGCGTCACCGTCCGCATCGCATCGGGGTGGAAAGCCAGGTTGTTCTTTTGCGCGAGCCGGAAGATCCGGATCATGTTGACCGGGTCGTGCTTGAAGACGTCGGGCGCGGCGAGATTGATACGGTTGTTGTCGATGATGAAGTCATCGCTTTCAGGCACCCGGCGCCGCACCGTGCTCGGCCGGAACCGCGCCATCATGCGGCTCAGCACCGGCACGGGCTTGGCCTGTTCGTTCTCCAGCTTGGCGCACAGGATCGCGGTGAGGTCGCCGACTTCCTTGGCGATCAGGAAGTAGTGCTTCATGAAGCGTTCGACGTCCTGCATGCCGGGATGCGACGTGTAACCGAGCCGGATCGCGATCTCGCGCTGGGTGTCGAACGACAAGCGCTCTTCCGCACGGCCGGTCAGGAAATGCAGGTTACAGCGCACCGACCACAGGAAGTCGGCGCAGCGGCGGAAGGTTCGGTATTCCTGCGTGTCGAATACGCCGCGCTCGAGCAATTCGTCGGTGTCGCGGACGCGGTAGACATATTTCGCAATCCAGAACAGCGTATGCAGGTCGCGAAGGCCGCCTTTGCCGTCCTTGACGTTGGGCTCGACCAGATAGCGCGACTGGCCGGCGCGGCGATGCCGCTCCTCGCGCTCGGCAAGCTTCGCAGTCACGAAATCGGAAGCGTTGCCCTGCACGACCTCCTTGTCGAACCGCGTCACCAGTTCGTCGTAGAGCGGCTGGTCACCGGTGAGAAAGCGGGTTTCGAGAATGGCGGTCCGGATCGTCATGTCGCCGCGCGCCTGACGGATCAATTCATCGACCGACCGCGTCGCGTGCCCGACCTTCAGCCCCATGTCCCACAGGCAATAGAGAATGGCCTCGGCGACCTGCTCGCCCCAGGCGGTCTGCTTGTAGGGAAGGATAAAGAGCAGATCGATGTCGGATTCCGGCGCCATCAGGCCGCGGCCATAGCCGCCGGTCGCCACCACCGCCATGCGCTCGGCGCCGGACGGGATCGGCGAGTGATAGAGATGGCGCGTCGCGGCCTCGAACAGAATGCGGATGATCTCGTCCTGGACGAAACACAGCCGCTCCGCGCAACGCCGCCCGTGCCGGTCCTTCAACAGCACGGCTTGCGCGGTTGCGCGCGCCGCAATCAGTTCGGCCTTCAGCAATTTGGCGACCGATGAACGAAAGACATCCTCGCGTCCGGCATGCTCGGCCGCCAGCGCATCGACAGCCGCGGCAATCCGCGCAGTGTCAAAACGCTCATCGGCCTTGGGGCGGGCCTCTGTGACGATGTGATCCATCCATACTCCGATTAATGGACGCCGCGCGGCCTGTCACGGCCGATCGCACGCAAGCAACCAATCCACCCTCTCAGGCGCCGGTTTGGAACAACGCCGTTCTCCGGATATCGCCTCGAAGATGCATTTTTTCTTCCCATTGATCGCTATCCTAACTCATTGAAAGAGAAAGGGGTTTCGAAAGTCAGTGGGCGCGGGCCGGCTCCCCGATTTGCCGCGCTCGCGTTGACGCCTTCTCATGATCTGCTTTGATCTAATCAGCCTCTCGGAGAATTACGACGATGTCCAGGATTTCACGCCGCGCGTTCGCCGCTGTCATCGCCATCCTGGCGATGGCGCCGGCCGGCGCATGGGCCGCCGACGCTGTGAGCGAGATTCGCATCGATTGGGCGACCTACAATCCGGTGTCCCTGATCCTCAAGCAGAAGGGGATGCTGGAGAAGGAATTCGCCAAGGACGGCATCCGCATCGTCTGGGTCCAGTCGGCGGGTTCCAACAAGGCGCTCGAATATCTCAACGCCGGTTCGATCGATTTCGGCTCGACCGCGGGTTCCGCGGCGCTGGTTGCCCGGATCAACGGCAATCCGATCAAATCGATCTATGTCTATTCCCGCCCCGAATGGACCGCGCTGGTGACGACAAAGGACTCAGGGATCGCAACCGTCGCCGATCTCAAAGGCAAGCGCGTCGCAGTGACGCGCGGCACCGACCCGCACATCTTCCTGGTCCGGGCGCTGCTCGACGCCGGCCTTTCCGAAAAGGACATCACGCCGGTGCTGTTGCAGCACGCCGACGGCAAGACCGCGCTGATCCGCGGCGATGTCGATGCCTGGGCCGGCCTCGATCCGATGATGGCGCAGGCGGAAATCGAAGACGGCGCCGAACTGTTCTTCCGCAAAGCCGACGCCAACACCTGGGGCATCCTCAACGTCCGCGAACAGTTTTTGAAGGACTACCCGCAAATCGCGCAGCGGGTGCTCGCGACGTATGAGGAGGCGCGAAAATATTCGCTTAGCCATTACGACGAGCTGAAGCAGGCGCTGGTAACGGCGACGAAACTGCCTGATGTGGTCGCCGACAAGCAGCTCAAGGAGCGAACGGAGCTTTCGTATAGCCGGATCGGCGCGCCGCAGCGCGAGTCCATTCTGGCGGCGGGCCTTGCCTTGCAGCAGGCGGGCGTGATCGACGCCAAAGTCGACGTCAAGGCAGCGCTGGACTCGCTGATCGACGACGGCGTTCCGCTGCCGACGAATTGAAACTGTCGCCACTTCTCTTCCCCTCTCCCCTTGTGGGAGAGGGTGGTTTCGAGCGTCGGCGAGAAACCGGGTGAGGGGTTCCTTCAACTATAGGCCTCACCCCTCACCCGGCTCAATCTCACTTCGTTCGATTTCGCCACCCTCTCCCACAAGGGGAGAGGGAAGCGAGACATCGTGCTATGACCACCACCTTGCAATCCTTCGCTAGACGCGGTTTGGCTACGGCCATGACGACCGAGACCGTTGCAACTGTGAAGCCCGACATTTCAGCCGGCGAAGCCGCTTCCGGCCGCCGCCGCAATTTCGCGCGGCCGTTGCTCGGCCTGTTGCTGCCGGTCGGGCTTGCGTTCGGCTGGGAGATTCTTGTCCGGCTTGGTCTCTCCAGCGGAAGGCTGGTGCCGCCGCCATCGCGCCTCTTTGCCGAACTCGTCGATCTCGCCAAAAGCGGCGAACTGCTGCGCCATATCGTGGCGACGTTGACGCGTGTCTTTGCCGGATTTGGCTTCGGTGTGGTCGCGGGCACGTTGCTCGGCGCGATCTGCGGCTACTGGGCGCTGGCGCGCCGGCTGCTCGATCCCACCGTTCAAGCGCTGCGCGCCATTCCCTCGCTCGCCTGGGTGCCGCTCTTCATTCTGTGGCTCGGCATTTTCGAAACCTCGAAAGTCGCGCTGATCGCGATCGGTGTGTTTTTCCCGGTCTATCTCGGCGTGATGGGCGCGATCCTCTCGGTCGACCGCAAGATCGTCGAGGTCGGCCGCGCCTTCCGCCTGTCCGGACCGGCGATGATCCGGCGCATTCTGTTGCCCGCGGTGCTGCCGGCCTATGTGGTGGCGCTACGCGTCGGGCTTGGCCTGGGATGGATGTTCGTTGTCGCCGCCGAACTGATCGGCGCTTCGGAAGGGCTCGGCTATCTCTTGCTCGACGGCCAGCAACTCGGCAAGCCGGCGCAAATCCTGGCCGCGATCGTGATCTTCGCCATTCTCGGCAAGACCACCGACTGGCTGATCGAAATCGCTGCCGCGCCGCTGCTGCGCTGGCAGGATGCATTCAGCCGCACAGGTGGAGCGGCCTGATGCTGGTGCTCGATGCCATCGACAAGACCTATCCGAACGGCGTTCGCGCGCTGGAAAAATTTTCGGCGACCATCAAGGTCGGCGAAATCGTCGCCATCATCGGCGGCTCCGGCTGCGGAAAGTCGACCTTGTTACGCGCGGTGTCCGGTCTCGATCCAGCGACCTCAGGCAGCGTCGCGCTCGACGGCGTCACGATCACGGCGCCGCATGCCAAGATCGGCATCATCTTTCAGGAGCCGCGATTGCTGCCGTGGCTTTCCGTCGCCGACAATATCGGCTTCGGCCTTAGCGATGTATCCGCCGACGCCAGGCGTACGCGGATCGCGCATGCGCTGGCCAAGGTTGGCCTTGCCGACAAGGCCAATGCGTGGCCGCGTGAATTGTCCGGCGGGCAGGCGCAGCGGGTCGCGATCGCCCGCGCGTTGGTGCCGCAGCCCGAAGTGCTCTTGCTCGACGAGCCCTTTTCGGCGCTCGACGCCTTCACCCGGCGCGATCTTCAAGACCATCTGCTCGACCTGTGGGCGGAAACCCGCCCCACCCTCGTGCTCGTCACCCACGACGTGGACGAAGCCGTGGTGCTCGCCGACCGCGTTGTCGTGATGCGGCCGCGGCCAGGGCGGCTGTTCGAGGAAATCCAGATCAGCCTGGGCAGGCCACGCGACCGCAATTCCCAATCGTTCGATAATTTCAAGCGGCGGGTTTTGACCGCGCTCGACCGCTCGCTCGACCGAACCTTGCGCGAGGCGGATGCGAAATCGAATACCGGCGAAGCATTGTGGTGGTGACATCCGCCCGCCAACCCATTACATCCGAGACGAAAACATCCGGGAGAGAAGAAAATGGACGCCGCCGAACTTCGCGCCACGCAGGCCCCGATCAAGGAAAAATACAAGAGCGATCCGAAAGCCGCTTTCATCACCTTGAAAGCCAAGGGCTCGATCGACCAGGAAGGCATTGCCTGCAAGGTCGAAACCGGCCGCGCGCTGGCCGTTGCGGGCTTGCATCCGGCGACCGGCGGCTCCGGGCTTGAACTCTGCTCCGGCGATATGCTGCTAGAGGCGCTCGTTGCCTGCGCCGGCGTGACGTTGAAATCGGTGGCGACCGCGATCGAGGTGCCGCTGAAGTCAGGCAACGTCAGCGCCGAAGGCGATCTCGATTTTCGCGGCACGCTCGGCGTCGACAAGGAAGCGCCCGTGGGATTCGCCGAAATCCGCCTGCGCTTCGATGTTGCCACCGACGCCCCGCAGGACAAGCTCGATCTCCTGCTCAAACTCACCGAGCGCTACTGCGTGGTCTATCAGACCATCAAGAACGGCCCGAAAGTTTCGGTGACGATGAACCGGGTGTAACCACTCTTATCCCTCCCCCGCGAAGCGTGGGGAGGGTGGCCGTCGCATAGCGACGGTCGGGTGGGGGTGCTCGTGCTATCGAAAAAGATCCAACGTCAAGAACCGCTTTTGAAAACGCCCACCCCGGCTCGCTCACGCTCGCCGACCCTCCCCACAAGGGGGAGGGAAACTCCGTAGCCACACGATGTCCCTCGATCTCGCCTTTCTGTTGTCGCTTGCGCTGCGCATGGCGGTATCCGCCGCCTTCGTGGTGACGGCTTCAATGATCACCGAACGCTCAGGTCCCGTGATCGGCGCGCTGATCGCGACATTGCCGATTTCGGCTGGACCCTCTTACGTGTTTCTCGCGCTCGATCACGACGCGGCGTTCATTTCGCAAGGCGCGCTGGCGAGTTTTCCGATCAACGCCGTCACCATGTTCTACTGCCTGACCTATGTGGTGCTGGCCCAGCGCCAGAGTGCAGTGGTTTCTGTCGGCGGCGCGATTCTCGTGTGGATCGCGCTCGCCGCACTTGAACGCCTGTTCTCCTGGACGCTGCTCGGCGGCTTCATCGCCAACGCCATTGCGTTTGCGATCTGCATTCCGCTCTTCAGGCGTTTCCAGCATGTGGCGAAGATGCCGCTGATCACGCGTCGCTGGTATGACGTCCCGCTGCGCGCAACTATGGTCGCCACGCTGGTTGCGATCGTCGTCTCGCTGTCGCGCTGGGTCGGCCCCTTCGTCAGCGGCACGATTGCGCTGTTTCCGGTCGTGCTGAGCAGTATGACGCTGATCCTGCATCCGCGCATCGGCGGACCGGCGACGGCGGCTGTCATCGCCAATGGCGGTTGGGGCATGATGGGATTTGGTATCGCCATCGCGATTCTTCATCTTGCCGCGGTGCCGCTCGGCTCGGCGGCGGCGCTGAGCCTTGCGCTCGCCACCTGCATCGGCTGGAATCTCGTGCTGTGGTGGCTCGGGCGGAGGAAGGCTGCGCTGGCAAAGTAACGCGGTCATTCCGGGGCGATGCATCAGCATCGAGCCCGGAATCTCGAGATTCCGGGTCTGGTCCTTCGGACCATCCCGGAATGACTTCGTCACTTCGGCAGTTTCCCCTTCAAGGCATAGAGCGCTTCCAGCGCTTCGCGCGGCGACATCTCGTCGGGATGTAGCGCCTTCACCGCCTCGATCAGTTTCTCGCTTTCGCTCGGCGGCGCGGGTTCGGCAGCCGCACGCGATGGGACCGCGAACAGCGGCAAATCGTCAGCCAACGCACGCGCGGTCTGGCCGCGATCCTGCGCCTCGAGCTTCGCCAGCACGGATTTCGCACGCGCGATCACCGATGGCGGCAGGCCTGCAAGCTTCGCCACCTGAATGCCGTAGGAGCGATCCGCCGAGCCCGGCAGCACCTCGTGCAGAAACACGACATTGCCCTGCCATTCCTTGACGCGGACCGTGGCGTTGAACAGCCGCGGCAGTTTCGCCGAGAGTGCGGTGAGCTCGTGGTAATGCGTGGCGAACAGCGCGCGGCAACGGTTGGCCTCGTGCAGATGCTCGATCGCGGCCCAGGCGATCGACAGGCCGTCGAAGGTCGCGGTGCCACGGCCGATCTCGTCCAAAATCACCAACGAACGTTCGCTGGCCTGATTGAGGATGACAGCGGTCTCCACCATTTCCACCATGAAGGTGGAGCGGCCGCGCGCGAGATCGTCCGCGGCGCCGACGCGCGAGAACAGCCGGTCGACGATGCCGATCCGCGCCCGCGACGCCGGCACAAAGGAGCCGGCTTGTGCGAGCAATGCGATCAGCGCGTTCTGGCGCAGGAAGGTCGACTTGCCGGCCATGTTGGGCCCGGTGAGCAGCCAGACTTGCCCTGATGTTTGCTGCGGGGCCGGAGAAAGATCGCAGGCATTGGCAATGAACGGCTGGCCATCGCGCTTCAAGGCCTGCTCGACCACCGGATGACGGCCGCCTTCGATCGCAAAGGACAACGAGCCATCGACGTCGGGACGGACATAGTTGTCGTCGACAGCGCGCTTGGCGAGCGCGGTTGCGACATCGAGCACGGCGAAGGCGTGCGCCGCCGCGCGCAGGTCTTCGCTCGCGGCAACGGCCAGCGCGCAAAGCCTGTCGAAGATTTCCAGTTCCAGCCCCAATGCACGATCGCCGGCATTGGCGATTTTCGCTTCGATCTCGCCGAGTTCAGACGTGGTGAAACGCACCTGCCCGGCCAGCGTCTGGCGATGGATGAACGTCGCATTGAGCGGCGGCGACATCAGCTTGTCGCCATGTTGCGCGGTGACCTCGACGAAGTAGCCGAGCACGTTGTTGTGACGGATCTTCAGGCCCTTCACGCCGGTGTCGTCGGCGTAGCGCGCCTGCATCGAGGCGACTACGAGCCGCGAGGCGTCGCGCAGGTTTCGGGATTCGTCGAGCGCCGGCTCATAGCCTTCACGCACAAAGCCGCCGTCGCGCTTGAGCAGCGGCAATTGCTCCGACAGCGCGCGTTCGAATTCGCGGGCGAGTTCTCGCGACGGACGGCGCAATGCAGCCATGACAGCCGCAATTTCCTGCGGCGGCTCCTGCATTCGCGCGAGATGCGCCAGCACCTGGTCGGCGGCGAGGATGGCGTCGCGCAGACCTGCCAGATCGCGCGGGCCGCCACGCACGACCGACAGCCGCGCCAGCGCGCGCGACAGATCGGGCGCCGCGTGCAACGTGGTGCGGAGATCGTCGCGCAGGCCGCTATCGGCGACAAAGACTGCAATCGCGTCCAGCCGCCGCGCAATCGCATCGGCATCGGTAAGCGGCGCGGCCAGCCGTTGCGCCAGCAGCCGCGAGCCGGCCGAGGTCACCGTGCAATCGACGGCGTCGAGCAGCGAGCCACGCCGTTCGCCGCCCAGCGTGCGCGTGAGTTCGAGGTTGGCGCGCGTCGCCGGATCGATCGCCATCGTGGTGCCGACCGCTTCGCGCGCCGGCGGCGACAGCGGCGGACGTTTTCCGACCTGGGTGCGGTCGATATAGGTGACGGCAGCAGCAGCGGCGGTGGCCTCGAGCCGCGACATTGCGGATAAGCCGTCCATGGTGGCGACGGCAAAATAGTCGCACAGCCGCCGTTCAGCCGTGGAGCTATCGAAGACGTCGCGCGTCAGCGGCGTGACCGCCGGCCATTCGCGCAACGTCGGGCCAATGTCCGTGTCACCATAAAGCGCGTCGGTGACGATGATCTCGTTCGGATTGATCCGCGACAGCGTGGCTGCGAGTTCGCCGACCGCGCATTCCGTGACGATGAATTCCGACGTCGAAATATCGATCCAGGCGAGCCCAAGCCGATCCGCGCCGCTCGAGCCGCGCATCCGCGCGATCGCTAGCAGATAATTATTGGTCCGTGCATCGAGCAGCGTGTCTTCGGTCAAGGTGCCCGGCGTCACCAGTCGAACGACGTCGCGGCGCACCACACTCTTGTTGCCGCGGGCGCGTGCGGCGGCCGGATCTTCCATCTGTTCGCAGACGGCGACGCGGAAACCCTGCGCGATCAGGCGGTGCAGATAATCGTCGGAGCGCTCCACCGGAACGCCGCACATCGGGATGTCGGCCCCCTGATGCTTGCCGCGCTTGGTCAGCATGATGCCGAGCGCGCGCGAGGCGATTTCGGCGTCCTCGAAGAACAGCTCGTAGAAATCGCCCATTCGGTAGAACAGCAGCAGGCCCGGATTGGCCGCCTTGATTTCCAGGTACTGTTCCATCATCGGCGTGACGCGCGCCGCCGGCTCGGCGGGGGCTTGCGCGTCGGTGGATGCGGGAAATGTCGGCTGGATGGTCATGAGCGGCGCAAACTACAGAACTTTGGGCCTCGATCCTATTCGGTTTGCCGTCTCTTTCCGCGTTTTCCACGTCCCGGAACGGACATCCGAGCCGTCCCGCATGGCCGCCCCTTTACGTAAGCAATGATGGCTCGAAAGCCCTCAATTGACCTCCGATATGCCCGCTCCTACAACTCGCCTCGTCAAGGAAACCCCAGGGAGTGACCGATGGGTGAGGTATTTGTATGTGATGCGGTACGGACCCCGATCGGCCGCTTCGGCGGTTCGCTTGCGAAAGTCCGCGCCGACGATCTGGCGGCAACGCCCATCAAGGCGTTGATGGCCAAACATCCTGATCTCGACTGGTCGGAGGTCGACGAGGTCTATTTCGGCTGCGCCAACCAGGCCGGCGAGGACAATCGCAACGTGGCGCGGATGGCGCTGCTGCTCGCGGGCCTGCCGGACAAGGTTCCCGGCCAGACCCTCAACCGCCTCTGCGCTTCGGGGCTGGATGCGGTCGGCGCCGGCGCACGCGCGATCCGTGCCGGCGAGATCGATCTTGCCATTGCCGGCGGTGTGGAATCGATGACGCGAGCGCCGTTCGTGATGGGCAAGGCGGCGGAAGCGTTCTCGCGCTCGGCCGACATTTTCGACACCACGATTGGCTGGCGCTTCATCAATCCGCTGATGAAGGCGCAATATGGCGTCGATGCGATGCCGGAGACCGGCGAGAACGTCGCCGAAGAATTTCAGGTGTCGCGCGCCGATCAGGACGCTTTCGCCATCCGCTCGCAGCAGCGCGCAGGGAAAGCGATCGCAGCCGGCTACTTCGCCGAGGAGATCACGCCGGTGACAGTTCCCGGCGGCAAGGCCGGCCCGATCACCGTCGACAAGGACGAGCATCCGCGTCCCGAGACCACGCTGGAAGGCCTCGCCAAGCTGAGGCCGATCGTGCGCAATCCCGGCACCGTCACCGCCGGTAACGCCTCAGGCGTCAATGACGGCGCGGCGGCGATGATCCTCGCCTCGGAAGCCGCCGTGAAGAAGCACGGCCTCACTCCGCGCGCGCGCATTCTCGGGCTCGCCTCCGCCGGCGTGCCGCCGCGCATCATGGGCATCGGCCCGGTGCCGGCGACGAGGAAGCTGATGGAACGGCTGGGGCTGAAGATCACCGATTTCGATTTGATCGAGCTCAATGAAGCCTTCGCCAGCCAGGGCATCGCCTGCCTGCGTCAACTCGGCGTCAAGGACGATGCCGATTTCGTCAATCCGCATGGTGGCGCGATTGCGCTCGGCCATCCGCTTGGAATGAGCGGCGCGCGCCTTGCGATGACGGCCGTGCACGGTATGGAAACGCGCGGCGGCAAGCGCGCGCTCGCCACCATGTGCGTCGGCGTCGGCCAGGGCGTCGCGATGGCGATCGAGAAGTTGAACTGAAACTTTACTCCCTCATCCTGAGGAGCAGCGAAGCTGCGTCTCGAAGGGTGAGGGCCTCATGGTTCGAGACGGCGCAAGCGCCTCCTCACCATGAGGAACGACCGTTGGGAGGCCCATATGACATTTTCCTATCCCACCAGCAGCAACGCAGCGCATCCGGCACGGCTGTCGCCGGACTACAAGAGCACGGTGAAACGTTCGCCGTCCAAGCCGCTGATCATCATGCGCCACACGCTGTCGGAACTGACCGGCCCGGTTTACGGCCACGAGACCGTGCGCCCCGGCGATGCAGATCTCACCACCCAGCACAAAAGCGAGCCGATCGGCGAACGCATTATCGTGCATGGCCACGTGCTCGACGAAGACGGCCGCGGCGTGCCCAACGCGCTGGTCGAACTCTGGCAGGCCAACGCGTGCGGACGTTACATCCACGTGCGCGACCAGCATCCGGCACCGCTCGATCCGAATTTCACCGGCGCCGGCCGCGCGCAGACCGATGGCGACGGCTATTACAAGTTCATCACGGTGAAGCCGGGCGCTTACCCTTGGGGCAATCACCACAACGCCTGGCGACCGGCGCACATTCATTTCTCGGTGTTTGGCTATTCCTTCGTGACGCGGCTGGTCACGCAGATGTACTTCCCCGGCGATCCGCTATTCCCGTTCGATCCGATCTTCAACTCGGTCACGGATGAGAAGGCGCGCGCGCGGATGATTTCCGATTTCGACCTGGAGAACACCCAGCCGGAATGGGCGCTTTGCTACCGTTTCAACATTGTGCTGCGCGGCCGCGACGCCACGCCGATGGAGACCAAATAGTGGAGAAGACCAAGCCGCAGGGAATCACGCCCTCACAGACCGTCGGTCCTTTCTTTGCCTACGGGCTGACGCCGACCGGCAGCTACGAGTGGAACGACGCGTTCACGAACAATCTCGTCACGGCGGATGCGACCGGCGAGCGAATCCGGATCGAAGGACAGGTGTTCGACGGCGACGGCAAGCCGGTGCCGGACTGCATGCTGGAAATCTGGCAAGCCGACGCGCAGGGCCGCTTCGTCGATCCCAAGGACAACCGCGCACTGCCGAACACCAAGTTCCGCGGCTTTGGCCGCTGCGGCACCGGCGCCAACGGCGAATACGCCTTCGATACGATCAAGCCGGGTTCGGTGCCCGATCCCGACGGCAAGCCGCAGGCGCCGCATATCCTGGTTGCGATTTTCGCGCGCGGCATGATCCTGCACAATTACACGCGCATCTACTTCGATGACGAAGCGGCGACTGCCGCCGATCCCGTGATGGCGCTGGTGCCGGCCGATCGCCGCACGACACTGATTGCCAAGCGCGCGCCGGGCGGCAGCGCCGTCTATCGCTTTGACATCCTTCTTCAGGGTGACGACGAAACCGTGTTTTTCGACGTTTGAGGCGACAGCAGATCCGACTCCATCATTCACGGATTTGTTATCGTATCGGAAAACTGTGTTTTTATGATCACAGCCGTCAGGTTTAGTCGGACACTTTCTGCAACCTGATTGAAACGGTCGGAAACATCAATTATGGCCTCAGGCAGGCTTATGTACCGCTGAGGAAATGATGAAAAGACTTGCTTTGGGACTTCTGCTGACGTCGATCACAGGCGCAGCTTACGCCGCCGATTTGCCTGCGCCGCCAAGCGCGCCCTACACGAAGGCGCCCGCCATGGTCAGCCCCCTCACCAACTGGAGCGGGTTCTATATCGGTGCGATGGGTGGATATGGCAGTGAGAACACCAGCGATCCGCTCGGATTGAAGGGCGGCTTCGGTGGCGGCACGGTCGGCTACAACTGGCAGTTCGGCCAGTTCGTCGCCGGTATCGAAGCCGATGGTGCATGGGCTGATGTCAACAACAGCGTGACCATCGGTGGCGTCACCGTGGGCGCGAAGGTCGATGCATTGGCGACTGTGCGCGGCCGCTTCGGCGTCGCCGTCGATCAGGTCCTGCTTTATGGAACCGCCGGCTTGGCGCTGGCGGATGCCAAACTCAGCGCGAGCGCCCTGGGTGTCGGCATCAGCGACAGCCAGACCCTGACGGGCTGGACTGCGGGCGCGGGCGTCGAGTGGATGTTCCTGCCGCACTGGTCGTTCAAGGCCGAATATCTCTATCGCAGCTTCGGCGGACAGACTTTCTTCGCGGCTCAGTTCCCGCCGGGCATCCAGACTGGAACGCTGAACATCAACAGCGGACAGGTCGGCATCAACTATCACTTCTGATCGCGACCGTCCGATTTCGAGAACACGCCGGGGAGCGCTGCTAGCAGCGCTCCTTTTGTTTTGTCCCGGAAAATTCCTGAAATTCTATTCCATCACCGCGTGTTCGGGTCCCGTCGTCTGCTTGCGCAGTGCGGCCTTGGTCGAACCGATCATGATCGCGAGCGGGATCGAGCCCAGGATGAAGAACATCACGAGCTGGTAGTCCTGCGAGAAGGCGATGATCTGCGCCTGAAGCGCCACCATCACGTCCGCCATGGCGCGACCCTTGTCGGTGCCGAGGTCGATCATGCTGTGCACGTGGGGCATCTGCATGGCCTGGTTGAACGGTGTGATGTGTTCCGACAGGATCGCATAGACCCGCCGGCCGCCTTCGGTGAGCTGCGCGATCACGATGGAAATGCCGACCGAGCTTGCGACGTTGCGCATCAGGGTCAGCATCGAGGTGCCATCGGTGCGCAGATGATTGGGCAGCGTCATGAACGCGACCGTCGAGAGCGGCACGAACACAAGCCCGAAGCCAAAGCCCTGGATGATGCTGATCGTCACGATCTCGGGCACGCCGGTCTGATCGGTCCAGGCGGTCATCTGGAACAGCGACAGCGCGGTGAGGCCGAGGCCCGTAATGATCAAGGTGCGCGCCTCGATATAGCGCATCAGGCGGCCGACCAGCATCATGGCGACGAAGGTGCCGACGCCGCGGCTTGCGAGCAGCACGCCCGCGGTGATGATGGGATAGCCGATGACGTTTTGCAGGTAGGGCGAGGCCAGCGCCATGGTCGAATACAGCACAAGCCCCATCACCGCCATGAAGATGCAGCCGGTGAGAAAATTGCGATCCCGGAATAGCGCGAACTGAATGAACGGACGATCGGTGGTGAAGGAATGCGCGAAGAAGTAATAGAACCCGGCGGTCGCGATGACGAATTCGGCGATAATCTCGTTGGATTCCAGCCAGCCGAGCTGTTCGCCGCGATCGAGCGCAACCTGTAAGGCGCCGATCCCGATCGCAAGCGCCGCGAAACCGAACCAGTCGAAGCGCAACTCCGTATCCTGCCTGGTCTCGTCCATGAAGACCATCAGGCCGAGCACGGTGACGATGCCAAACGGCAGGTTGACGAAAAATACCCAGTGCCAGGAATAGGTCTCGGTCAGCCAGGCGCCGAGCGACGGCCCCATGATCGGGCCCATCATCACGCCCATGCCCCAGATCGACATCGCCTTGGCGCGCTCGTGCAGTGCATAGGAGTTGAGCATCACGGCCTGCGACAACGGCACCAGTGCCGCGCCGAACACGCCCTGAAGCAGGCGGAACAGCACCATCTGGTTGATGTCCTGCGCGAGCCCGCACATCACCGAAGCCACCGTGAATCCGGCGGAGCAGATGATGAAGGTGCGCTTGCGGCCGAAACGGTTGGCAATCCAGCCCACCGGCGCGGTCATGATCGCCGCGGCGACGATGTAGGATGTCAGCACCCAGTTGATCTGGTCCTGCGACGCCGACAGCGAGCCCTGCATATAGGGCAGCGCGACATTGGCAATCGTGGTGTCGAGCGCCTGCATGATGGTCGCGGTCATGGCGCAGATCGTCACCATGTTCCGCCGCAAACCGGGAACGGCGCTTGGGGCTGGAATCGCCGTCGGCGACATTGTCTCTAATCCTGATCCTGCTTCGCTGTAGCCGAGCGAATGCCGAACAGCCCGGCCAGCGTGCGCTTATGGCCAGTATCGATCGTGGCATAGGCGCTCATGCCGGCTTTCAGCTTCTTGATGAACGGATCGTTTGCATCGAAATAGATCCGCACCGGCACGCGCTGCACCACCTTGACGAAGTTGCCGGTGGCGTTTTGCGGCGGCAGGATCGCGAATTGCGCGCCGGTGCCGGGCGAGAGCGAACCGATCGTGCCCTTGAAGGTGTGATCGGGGAACGCATCGACGTCGATCTCGACCGCTTGTCCCACCGCGACATGGGTGAGATCGGACTCCTTCAGGTTCGAATCGACCCAGGGCTTTGCGACATCGATGATGGTGAACACGGGTGAGCCTGCCATGACGAAGCGGCCGAGCTGGATCTGGTCGACCAGCGTGGCGATTCCATCCATGGGCGCGCGCATCTCGGTGTGATCGAGATCGCGCTGGGCCTGCGCGAGCGCGGCCTGCGCCTGATAATAGGGCGGGAAATCGTCGAGCTTAAGGTTCGGATTGCCGAGCAATTGCGTCAGCGAACTCGACCGCTGCTGCTGAACGAAGGCAAGCTCGGCGCGCACGGTGATGGCGGAGTTCGTCGAATTATCGAGGTCGAGCTGCGAGCCATAGCTGTTCTTCACCAGCGCCGACTTGCGGTCGACGTCGCGCTGCTTGAGGTCGATGGCCTGCTGCATCAACTCGGCCATCTGGTCGTAGATCTTGATGTTGGCGCCGAGGTTGCTGTAGCTGGTCTTGGCCTGCTCGACGGCGGCCTTGGCGCGGTCCACCGTGAGCCGGAATGGGATCGGATCGATCTCGAACAACACGTCGCCCTTGTGGACGAGCTGGCCTTCCCTCACCACGACCTTGTCGATTCGCCCGGAGATATCGGGCGTAATCAGAACCTTCTGTGCGCCGACGTAAGTGTCGTCGGTGCCGACATAACGGCCGCCATTGAGATAGAACACCACGCCGCCGATCACGGCGACGATCGGCAACACCACCAGCAGCAGAAAACGGCGATAGCGGCGCATCGCGGCCAATAGCCGGCGGCGCGGCGCGGCCGCGAGTTTCTCGCGCGGCGGCTGCCCCGGAGCGCCTTTCTGTTCGGGCGGGAATTTCAATACGGGATCAGCCATAGCGCTGCTCCTTCCTTGCATCTTCTGCATCCTGAATGGCGTTGCGTAGATTTTCCTTGATCGCCTCGAGCTGGGCGAGCATCCGGTTGGCGTCGGACGGGCTGATGCCTTGAAGCGCGGTTTCCGTGATTTCGGAACGCAAGCCGTTCAACTTCGCGAGCAGCGGCCGCGCCGCCTTGCGCAGATAAAGCCGGTTGACGCGACGGTCGGTCTCGTCGCCGCGGCGCTCGATCCAGCCGGCGTCGCAGAGGCGATCGATCAAGCGCGTCAGTGTAATCGGCTGCATCTCCATCTGCTCGGCGAGTTCCGATTGCTTCATGCCCTCGAAACGCTCGACCTTGGCCAGCACTGCCCACTGCGCACGGGTGATCCCGTAGCGCGCCGCCTCGCGGTCGGCATGAGCGCGCACCAGCCGCGCCAATTCGCCGAGCGTGAACAACAAATTCTTGTCGACGGAATCGCGCGCCATGTGGTCTGCCCAGCTCCTTTACAAGCTTTGC
The DNA here is from genome assembly GCA_963788885.1 of uncultured Alphaproteobacteria bacterium. Taxonomy (GTDB): domain Bacteria; phylum Pseudomonadota; class Alphaproteobacteria; order Rhizobiales; family Xanthobacteraceae; genus Bradyrhizobium. The sequence continues at coordinate 704,569 of CAWBIR010000010.1, forward strand.
CTCTTCATAAGCTTTGGATATAATAAGCTTGCTTATGAATTTTTCATGGCCGGCGCTTTGCGCCCCTGCCCCGCCAAAACAACATGGCTAGTGGAACCCGACCGATGCCGAGCTAAGTCGTTTTCCGTGCAACGGGATTTTGGTTCGTCCCGCAAGATGCTAGGGTCGCGAAATGAGGCTCGCCAAACCGACATTTCCCGCACCCGACCACGATCACGGCCGCTGCACGGCGGACGCATTGCACCATGCGGAACGCGTCTGCGCGAAGCGCTCTCAGAAATTCACGCCGATCCGCCGCCAGGTGCTGGAAGCGCTGCTGTCCAGCCATCGGCCGCTCGGCGCCTATGAAATCATCGAGGAACTCGCCAAATCGAAGCCGCGGCCGGCGCCGATCACGGTCTATCGCGCACTCGACTTCCTGATGGAGAACGGCCTCGTCCACCGCATCGAAAGCCGCAACGCCTTTCTCGCCTGCGCGCATGATCACGACGAGGCCGCCATGGTGGCATTCCTGATATGCGAACGCTGCGGCCTGGTTGGCGAAGTGCCTGCCGCGCCGGTGGCGCAAAGCCTCAACGTCTCGGCGCGTTCGACCGGCTTTTTGCCGAAAATGTCGATCGTCGAAATCACCGGCGTTTGCGCCCACTGCCAGAATTAAGAAGAGGGCGATAAGCCTTAGTGCGGGGGGACATGACTTCAGACAAATTGCCGCTTCCACAGGCGGAGCGCTCGCTCAGCCCGCGCGCGATCGCCTTGATGCTGATGCTGTGCCTGAGTTGGGGCTTCAACCAGGTCGCGGTCAAACTGGCGCTGCCCGACATTCCACCTCTGCTGCAAGGTACGATCCGCTCCGCAGCCGCGCTTCCCGTGCTGCTGTTGATCGCTCGCTTTCGCGGCGTGAACGTCTTCGCGCGTGACGGCACGTTCCGCGCCGGCCTGCTTTTAGGTGTCGTCTTCGGCATCGAATTCGCGCTGATCTATCGCGGGCTGCTTCTGACGTCGGCCTCGCGTGCGGCGGTGTTTCTCTATACGTCGCCGTTTTTCGTCGCGCTCGGCTCTCACTGGATATTGGGCGAGCGGCTGCGTGCCTCACAATGGGCGGGGCTCGCACTAAGCTTTGCCGGCGTGGCGTTCGCCATCGGCACGCCCCAAGCCGATGTCAACGCCAGCATACTGTGGGGCGACCTCCTGATCGTCGGCGGCGGCGCGCTATGGGCGGCCACGACCTTGATCGTGAAGGCGACGGAACTGCGCCACGCCCCACCTGAAAAACCGCTGATTTACCAGGTTGCGATCTCGATCCCGATTCTGGCGCTGGCGGCCTACCTTTCCGGCGAAACCCTGACCCGCGTCCCAGGTACGCTCGCGCTCTCGCTGATCGCCTATCAGGCAGTTTGGGTGGTGGGACTGACGTTTTTGCTCTGGTGGGTCCTGGTCAAGACCTATTCGGCCAGCAAATTGTCAGCATTTACCTTCATCACCCCTTTGTTTGGCGTGGTGGCTAGCTATCTCATCCTGCATGAAACGCTGACCCCGGTTTTCGGGGTTGCAGCCCTGCTTGTAATTGCTGGGCTTTTTCTCGTTAACCGGCCGGGCTCCACGGCCCCCGTCACGACTGATCCGTTGCTGACCACAACCGAAACCTGATATCTGAGACGCCATGAACCAGCCCGTAAAGCCACCCGAAAACGACGTCGCCGGCCCCCAACCGCGGCACAAAACCACCCAGGTCAAGGTCGGCCATGTAGCCGTCGGCGGCGGTGCGCCGATAGTCGTGCAGTCGATGACCAATACCGACACGGCCGACATCGAAGGCACCATCGCCCAGGTCGCAGCACTCTCGCGCGCCGGCTCCGAAATGGTGCGCATCACGGTCGACCGTGAGGAAGCGGCCGCCGCCGTTCCCCACATCCGCGACGGCCTGCGCAAACGCGGCATCAACACGCCGTTGATCGGCGACTTCCATTACATCGGCCACAAGCTGCTCGCCGAATATCCGGCCTGCGCCGAAGCACTCGACAAGTACCGCATCAATCCGGGCAATGTCGGCTTCAAGAACAAGCGCGACACGCAGTTCGCCGACATCATCGAGATCGCCAACAAAAACGACAAGCCGGTGCGCATCGGCGCCAATTGGGGCTCGCTCGATCAGGAACTCCTCACCAAGCTGATGGACGAGAATACGGCTTCCGCCAATCCGCGCGACGCGCGCGCCGTAACCCGCGAGGCCATGGTGCAGTCGGCGTTGTTGTCGGCCGCGCGGGCGCAAGAACTCGGCATGCCCAAGAACAAGATGATTCTGTCGGCGAAAGTTTCCGCCGTGCAGGATCTGATCGCGGTCTATCAGGAACTGGCGCGCCGCTCGGACTACGCGATCCACCTCGGCCTCACCGAAGCCGGCATGGGCTCAAAGGGCATCGTCGCCTCGTCCGCCGCGCTCGGCATTCTCCTGCAGGACGGCATCGGCGATACCATCCGCATTTCGCTGACGCCCGAACCCGGCGGCGATCGCACGCTGGAAGTTCAGGTCGCGCAGGAACTGTTGCAGACCATGGGCTTCCGCACCTTCGTGCCGCTGGTTGCGGCATGTCCCGGCTGCGGCCGCACCACCTCGACCACGTTCCAGGAACTGGCGCGCTCGATCCAGGATTTCATCCGCGTCGAGATGCCGGGCTGGAAGACGCAATATCCCGGCGTGGAAGAACTCAACGTCGCTGTGATGGGCTGCATCGTCAACGGCCCCGGCGAATCCAAGCATGCCAATATCGGCATCTCGCTACCCGGCACCGGCGAAGCACCGGCCGCACCTGTGTTCGTCGATGGCAAGAAATTCCGCACCCTGCGCGGCCCCGGCATCGCCGCCGACTTCAAGGCGCTGGTGATCGACTATATCGATCAGCGCTACGGCAAGGGCGCCAAGCTGCCGGAAACCACGGCCGCGGAGTAGATCTCCGCGCCCGGCGATCGGGCTCAATTCTCGTTCACCACCTGAAATCCGGTCGCCTTCAAGACGGCTCTCGCGGAGGGAGACGATATGAAGCGGATGAATGCGCGCGCGACCTCCGGCGCTTTGCTGGTCGCGACGATCCCGGCGGCCATCATCGTTGTATTCTGAATCTCGGCAGGCAGCGGACCCGCAAGTTCGACACCGGGCGCGATGACGATCTCGGTGATCTGCCCGATTTGCATTTCAATTTCGCCCCTCGCGACCGCCAGGAAGACGTTCTCGGGAACATCACCCTCCGTTCGGTCGAGCCTGAGCTTCGGCTTCAGATCCCCTGCGATACCAAGCCGTTCAAGCAGGCCCGCTGCATAGGTGCCGGAGGTTGAACCCGTTGCCGGATCGCGGTACCCGATCGACCGGGCGGAGAGCAGGGTGCGCTTGAATGCATCGACACTGCTGATGTCGGGCCTCGGCGAACCCTTGCGTATAGCAACGCCAAGCGCAATTCCCGCGATGTTGACGAGGCTTTCCGGGATCACCTTGCCCCTGCTTTCAAGCTTCTCGAGCTGCGTTCTGGATACGATGACCACATCTGCGGCATCGTTGTTTTGAATCCGGCCGGCAATGGCGCCCGCTGGACCATATTCAATCGTTGCCGTGTGACCGGAGGACTTTTGAAAGTCTGGGGCGAGCTGCGATAGCGCGCCCTTCAATGAACCGGATGCCAGAACCCTGATTTCGGCGGCATCCGCGGTGACGCCGATGCCCATGGCGGCGATCGCGGCAAGGCCCGCCAGTGCGATCTTCCGACAGCTCATGAAGCCTCCCGCCGTTCCAGGTCAATGCGTCATGCTACGCGCATCAGGCGCTTCTTGGTTTTGTCTGCAACGGAGCCGATGCGCGCGGCCCGAGTTGCCGAAGCGCTAGTTCATTTATTTGGCGTCCCCTTGGCCTTTGCCTCGGCCGAGCAGGGATTGTCGTTCGAGCAGGTATCGCCGATCACGCCAACCGCCTGGATTTCGATCTCGATTCCAGGCCGGGCGAAATTGGTCACGGTGATGAGAGCGCTGCCTGGATAGTTTCCGTTCTTGAAGAAGTCCTTGCGCATTTCCACGAACTTGTCGCCATAGCGGGATTCCTTGATGAAGACCGTCATGGCCACGACATTGTCCAGGCTGCCGCCGGCACGCTTCAAGACGCCGTCGACTTGAGCCATAACTTGTTTGACCTGGGCTTCGAAGTTGTTGGCGATATTGCGGCCTTCGCCGTCCTCCGTCGCGGTCTGGCCGGCCACCCAGACCGTCATTCCGCCCGACGTTATGACCCCTGGCGAAAACGCGCGCGACAACTGAAACGGCGTCTTCTGCATGTACTCGGCCGCCTCTGCGGCAGTGGCCAGCGACAGGGCGAGTAAGGCGGCGACAATACGATTCATCGGAAGACTCCTGACGAGAAACAACAACAGCATAACGGCGAGCGGGAAACGTGCGCGATGGCCGAGACCGCGTCAACTGACAAGACCGCGTCAACCTGCATGGGTCATTTGCCGTAAGCCTGTGCAATCTGCCCGACCAGTTTTGCCCACGGCATGTCCAATGCGAAATGCTTGCGAACCGAGCGGCGCTTTGGCGCGACCAAGGATGCAGGAGCCCGGTATTCCATTGGCTTCCTGCAACGACAGGGAAGATGGCCGCGCAACGCAGGTCTGTACTCGCCCTTCTGTCGCTTGCTTTCGTTCCTCCCTTTGCTTTCGCCGCAGAGCCGCCGATGTCCGCCGCCTTTGAGCGCTTCAGATATAGCTTCTTCGAAGACCCGACCTCGGCGCAGGATGCGCTGGATATTCCCGCGCTCGCCGCCCTCGAAGGCGACGAACGCATGAGAGCGGAAACCATGTTGCTCGCCTTCCTGCCGGACTCGCGGGCGGTGATCGGGCTTGGCGTGCTGAGTTCACGCCAGGCGAGAGCGGAGCTTGCGCGGCTGTTCGGCGTCGAGCGGGCACAACAACTCCAGGCGCGCCATGATGCCCGGATGCAGCCCGGCGGCCCCAATGAATGGTACCCGTCCGCGATGCTGTATCTCGCCCACGCGCTGTGGCGGATCGATCCCAATCCACGGTGGCCGCAGGCGGCGATCGAGGTGCTGTCCTCGGCACGCGATTGGGTATTTCGCCAGGAGGCGGTCGAGGCGCTCTACGGCGTCAACGAGCCATCAGCCGTGCAGGCGCTAACAGATGCGCTCGACGATGCGGAGCCGCTAGTGCGCCACGCCGCGGCGCGCGGAGTGCTGGCGCTTTATGGCCTGCCGTCGCAATCCTACGATCCGCAGCACATGATGATCCGTGTGATGTCCGACGATTCCGCGCGCCGTGACAGCGGCAAGCGCGACATTCTGGCAGCGATCGCAGGACGAACGGCGGCGGGGTAACTGCCGCATCCGGCCACTTTCACGATGTCTGCGACGTCACTGCGGCGTGGGCTTTGTATAGACGATGAACGTCAGCGCGCCAACCGCAAGCGCCGCCGCCACGAACATCATCACGTCAGGCAGGCCATAGAGCGTCGCGACCACGCCGGTCGCGGACTGCAAAAGCGCCGTGCCGAGAAACAGCGAAAGATTCGTCGCGGCGAGCCCGCGCCCGGCCATCGCGGGGCCCATGAGTTGCGTGGTCATGCCGAACAGCAACGTGTGGGTCGAGACCACGAACCCCATCGTAACAAGCAGGACGGAATCGAACTGCGGCGGCATGACCTCGACGTGAAAGAGCCGCGAGAGCAATCCATCCGGCCCTCCGAGTGCGACCAGCGCGATACAGAACGCGCCGAGGAGATGCCCGCTTGCGAGAATCAGCCGGGGGTGACCGAACTTTCGATCGAGAATCCCCGTGCACAGCGGCGCGAAGATCATCGACAGCGTGAACAGACCGAGCTGATTGCCCGCCTGGATTCGGCTGAGCCCCTTGACCTCCATCAGCCATGGACCACCCCACACGCCCCTGATTACAAGCGTTGAGGCGAGCGAAACCAGCGCCAGCGCAATGATGCCGCGCATGGGCCGCGACAGACCCAAGCGAAACACCTCGGCCATTTGCAACAGCGGCGACGACTGGTCTTTATGTTCGGCGGGCTGTTTCGGCACCAGCACGAAAACCGCAGCGGCAATGACAACGCCGGCCGCGGCCGAGATCAGGAAGCTCGAGCGCCAGCCGTAATGTTCGACGATGTAGGCCAGCGGGCTTGCCGACAGCAGCATGCCGGTGTTGCCAAACGAGAGAATGGCGCCCGACCACAGGCCGAACCGCTCCGGCGGAAGTTGCTTGGCGGCAAGCGTCATCGGGCACATCAGCATGCCCGAGGTCGAAACGCCGATCAAAAATTGCGCGAACACGAAGCTCGCCGTGCCGGTGGCAAAGCCGCTCGCCAGCGCGCCCAGGATCGTTCCAAAGAACAGGCAGAGCGAGACCGGCCGCACGCCGAACCGGTCCATCGCAGTGCCGACGGGAATCTGAAACGCCGCGAAGGAGAAATGATAAACCGCAATCAGGCTCGCGAGTTTCTGCGGCGACGTCGCAAAATCGGCCGCCATCAGATCGAGGCTGACGGCCGGCACGGTCCGGAGCAGCGTTGACAGCATATGTCCGCAGGCAAGCGCCAGCAGGGCAAGGAAAAGCGTGCGGGTGCTGGACGGATTGGTTGGAGCCACGCTGCTTGTTTTTCGTTACTTGTGCGCCGGGGACGAAGCTCGCCACGCCGAAACTGGATCAGCAGCTTCTAGATTGAAAAGCTGACGCGATGCAAACGAAATGAGCCTCACGAAAACGGTGCGCTGCACTGCGCCGGCCGGTGCCTTGCAGGCGCTGTTCGCAGGTGCCAGACTGGCCAAACCAAAGAGGCGCGCGGGATAGCAGAGGAAACGATGAGGCTCGCTTCGAACCTGTTCGCTGCCTCATTCGCTGCTCTGGCAGTGCTACTCACAGCGCAGACGGCTTCCGCGCAATCGAGCTATCCGAACCGGCCGGTGAAAATCCTGGTCGGCTTCACGCCAGGCACGGCGCCCGATCTCGCGGCGCGCATTCTCGCCGACCGGTTTACCGAAGTCTGGGGCTCGGCCTTTGTGGTCGAGAACGTTCCCGGCGCCGGCAGCAACATTGCGACCGCTCAGGTCGCCAAGGCCACAGCCGATGGCTACACGCTGCTGATGGGCGGCAACTCATCGCTGGTCATCAATCCGAGCCTGTATGAAACGCTGCCTTTCGATTCGCAGAAAGACTTCGCACCGATCTCGCAGGTTTTCATCGCGGCGAATGTGCTCGCCGTTCCCTCGGGGGTGCCGGTCAAGTCGGTCGCGGAGCTGGCGGCACTCGCCAAAGCCAATCCCGGCAAGCTTTCCTATGGCCATGCCGGCGTCGGCACCTCGCAGCATCTGGCGGGCGAGCTTTTCAAATATATGGCGCATGTCGAGATTGCACCGGTGCCCTATCGCGGCACGACCGCGCTGATGCCGGACCTGCTTGCGGGCCGCATCACCATGTCGTTTGCCAATATCGTGAACGTCGTACCGCTCGCGCGCGAAGGCAAATTGCGCGCACTCGCCATCACTTCGATCAAGCGCTCCGCATTGGCGCCCGACCTGCCGACCATGGCGGAATCCGGATATCCCGGCTTCGAGGCCGTGCCGTGGTTCGGCCTGGTCGCGCCCGCCGGCACACCGCAGGAGGTTCTGAACAAACTCTACGCCGAGACCGTCAAAACGCTGGCGCTGCCGGAAGTGCGCAAGAAGTTCGACGAGCTTGGCATTGAGCCGGTCGGCAACACGCCGGCGGAATTCGCCGCCATCATCCGGAAAGAGATTCCCGAATGGGCCAAAGTGATCAAGGATGCTGGTATCAAACTTGGCAACTAACTTGGCATTTCAACTCGACCGGTTGAACCGTTACGCATCACCGCGCGACCATTCATTGTTGAACCTTTTGGGTCTCAAATGATTTCCCGCCTTATTCCTGTTCTGCTGTTCCTGCTGCTCGCGGTCATGCCGGCACGGGCCGAGCCCGAAACGGTCTATTTCAAGAGCGCCGACGCCCAGACCAGCATTGCCGGCTATCTCTTCAGGCCCAGGGCGCCGGGTCCTCGTCCGGCGATCGTGCTGTTGCACGGCCGCGCCGGGCCCTACTCGGCCAACTTCAACAAGGATTGCACGCAGGTTGCGCGCGGGTTCAATTCGCCATGCAACGCCACAACGCTGTCGAAGCGGCACATGATGTGGGGCGAGTTCTGGGCCGCGCGCGGCGTGATCGCGTTGCTGCCGGACAGCTTTGGCCCGCGCGGCATGGCGCACGGGTTCGGCCGCTTCTCGCATGGCGATCCCGAGCGCGACGACGTCAACGAGAAGACCGTGCGGCCGCTCGATGCTGAAGGCGCGCTGGCCTACTTGCGCGGCCGCCCTGACGTCGCGGCAAACCGAATTTTCCTGCAGGGCTGGTCGAACGGCGGTTCGACGGCGCTGAACGTGATGATCCGCCAGGGAGCGAGCGCTGGATTCCGCGCCGCGCTGGTTTTCTATCCGGGCTGTGGACGCGAAGCGTTGCTCGAAAACGCCGTCGCAACCACTTCGCCGCTGTCGATGTTTCTGGGCGCCGACGACGAGGAAGTGTCGCCTGCGAACTGCCAGCACGTCGCTGAGCGTTCGCTCAAGGCCGGCACCAACATCGCCGTGATGCTCTATCCGGACGCCACGCACGATTTCGACGATCCCGGCGAACGACGCCAGGCGGTGCCGGGCAATCAGGCCGCCAGGGCCGATGCCATGGCGCGGGCGGCGGCCGTGATTGACGAAACCCGCAAGCCGTAATGGCGGAAAGTCTTGCGCATCGATCGATCAAGTTGTTCGTCGCGAGACTCCCAACGCAGTCCTTAATAACCGATGACACATCGGTGAACCGACCTATCACGAATGACGGAGCGGTGTGAGAGGGCGACTCACGCCCGTTTGAATCCATCGGCCGTAACGTGTTTAGCCAGCATGGCGGGCGCGATGCTACGAGACTCTCGGAAACATCCTTGGGAGGGCTCACCACGTAAAGATGGAAAGCCCTTTATCATGATCAAGACTCTCAGCGCTGTCGCAATCGTGACCGCCGCACTCGCAAGCCCGGTCTTCGCCCAGGACGAGGCCGCCCCGCACAAGCCGACCCACGCTCTCCGGCATTACCGCGGCAGCTATAATCAGGCGCCGGAACCGGCGATCGTTACCCCCCGCGCGTCGGACACCGGCTCGTATTTCGACCGCAGCTTCGACCGCTCGCGGATCGGCGATCACGATCCGAGCTTCAATCCCCCGAGCTGATCCCTGGCTCGCGGCCTCGGAACGGAAATATTAAGCAACGCCACGACGGCGGCCCGGTTGATTCCGGGCCGCCGTCGCGGTTTATGGTGGGGGAGAGAACTGAATAATTTGGAGGAACTGGGATGTCCGGCCGTCGGAAGGCAATCTTGCTATTGGGATTTGGCGTGCTATCGGCCTGGCTGGTTTCGCCGCGCCTTGCCGCCGCACAAGCCGCCGGCGACAGCATGTGGACCGCGCTTGACGTCGTCAAGGCGATCAATGGCGCGATCGAAGAAAGCAGCGACGGCGTTGATTTACGCGAAAAGGTCGTGCGACGCTTTTCCGAATGCTCGCTGATGTATGGCGGTCTTTCGACGATGGCTTCCAACGCCGACGCCAAGAAGAATTACGTTGAAGCCCAGCACGCTACGGCGGAAGTCGAATTTACGCTTGGCAAGCCATTGCAACCGGCGAGGAAACTGGAACTTGAGGAGACCGCCCGGCAATCGGTCGCGATGATGTTGCGCGCCATCAACGCGCAAGGCAAGAAAGAGGCAGGCGCGAACAAGGAAGTGGGCTCGCTCCTCAAGAGCTGCAAAGCTCTGAATGATGTTAAAGAAATAAAAAATGCGTTGCGGGAGCTTTCACATCCCTAAAATCGGATGACGGGGCTCTCGCGCCGCTGGCTGCTCGCAAGCGGGCGTGAGGGAGGAAATCATGATCGTATCTCGCAGGGCGGTCCTTGCGGGCCTCGTCGGCGCTGGCCTCGCGATGCCCTATGTTTCGCGCGCGGTCGCCGCCGATTATTCCTGGAAGTTCGGCCACGGGTTTTCGCCCACCCATCCCGTCCATACATTCGCGCTCGATGCCGCCGCCAGGATCAGAGAGGATACCGGCGGCAAGGTCGATATCGGCGTTTTCCCGAACAGCCAGCTCGGTGGCGACAGCGACCTGCTATCGCAGGTGCGCTCGGGTGCGATCGATTTCTTCTCAACAGGCGGGCTGATCTTCGCGACGCTGGTGCCGATCGCCGCCATCAATGGAACGGGCTTCGCCTTCAAGAACTCCGATGCCGTGTGGCCGGCGATGGATGGCGAACTTGGCGCGCTGATCCGCAAGGGCTTCGACAAAGCGGAGCTCCATGCGTTCGAGAAAATCTGGAATAACGGCTTCCGCCAGATCACCACCAGCAGGAAACCGATCAAGGATCCGACGGATCTCGAGGGTTTCAGGATTCGCGTTCCGGTCAGCCAGGTCTATGTTTCCCTGTTCAAGGCGCTTGGCGCTGCTCCAACCAGCATCAACCTCTCCGATGTCTACACGGCGCTGCAAACCGGCGTTGTCGATGGGCAGGAGAATCCGCTGGTCGTCGCCGAGACGTCGAAATTCTACGAGGTGCAGAAGTTCTGTTCGCGGACCAACCACGTCTGGGACGGCTCGTGGATCGTAACCAGCAACCGCACCTGGCGCGGGGTCCCCGACGATATCAAGACCAAGGTCGCAGCCGGCTTCAACGACAGTGCCGTGAGGCAGCGCGAGGCCGTCACCCGGCTTAACGACGATCTCGTCGCCTTATTGAAGCAGAAAGGCATCACCTTCAACGACACGGAGCCTGCGCCATTCCGCGAGGTCTTGAGGAAGGCCGGCTTCTACGCGGAATGGAAAGCAAAGCACGGCGAGGAAGCCTGGAGCCTCTTGGAAAAGGCGGTCGGGCACCTGGGCTGACGTTGCCGAGGTAACTCCAGCGGTCTGCGAGCGTTAGCTTTCGAAAATCGCCCCATTCGGATCTCGTATTAATTTTGTAAAATTGTGTCATGTCGCGGCCCACCGATTGACACGATGTGGCTATGCGATCCCGTGGCGAACGTGGTTTGAAGGCGAGGAACAACAGTCAATGTTGTTGCACGTGAACGCACCAAAGGCGTCCGATCATCCCGGGAGGAGACAACATGGCCCGCAATATCCTGATCCTGGGAGCATCCTATGGATCCCTGCTCGGAACCAAGTTGCTGATGGCCGGCCACAACGTGACGCTGGTTTGCCGCAGGAAGACCGCCGATCTCATCAACCGCGAGGGCACCGAAGTTCGCATCAAGCTGCGCGACGAGCCTTCGCACCGCTCGATCTTTTCGCGCGACCTGCCGGGAAAGCTCGACGCGGTGACGCCGGCGGATGTCAACGTTTCCCGGTACGATCTGGTCGGTCTTGCGATGCAGGAGCCGCAATACACCAACCATACGATCCGCGTTCTGATGATCAAGATTGCGGAAGCGAAGCTGCCTTGCCTTTCGATCATGAACATGCCGCCGCTGCCGTATCTCAAACGGATTCCCTCGCTCGCGGAAATGGACCTGGAAGAGGCCTACACCAATGCTTCGGTCTGGGAGCGCTTCAAGCCTGGACTGGTGTCGCTCTGCTCGCCGGACCCGCAGGCCTTTCGTCCGCCGGAAGAGGCCGCGAATGTCCTGCATGTTGGCCTCGCAACAAATTTCAAGGCCGCCGCATTTGCGGATGAAGCGCACAACAAGGTGCTTCGCGAGCTGGAAGCCGACATCGACGCCGTGAAGCTCGACGGTCAGGATGTGCCGGTGAAGCTCAAGGTGTTCGATTCGCCGTTCGTGCCGCTGGCCAAGTGGTCGATGCTGCTGACCGGAAACTACCGCTGCATCACGTTGCAAGAACCGCAGTCGATCCGCGACGCCGTGCATGGCGACCTCAAGCTTTCGCAGTCGATCTACGAGCATGTCGATGCGGTCGCCCGCCGCCTCGGCGCCGATCCGAAGGATCAAGTGCCGTTCGAGAAGTATGCCAAGGCAGCCGAAAGCCTGCTCAAGCCTTCATCCGCGGCGCGTGCGGTCGCCGCCGGCGCGCCTTTCATCGAACGCGTCGACCTGCTCGTGAAGTTGATTTCGCATCAGCTCGGGGCGCCCAGTGCAGAGATCGATCGAACGGTTCAGATCGTCGATCAAAAGCTCAACGAGAAAATCGTCGAAGGCGGGTCGGGCGGGCTGTGAGAGCGCCCGGTTCGATCAGGTGGTTGCCGCAAGCAGCTGCGGCTCAGCCGGCCGTATTCCCTGCCGCCAGCCCGACGGCGTCACACCCATCATTCTTTTGAACGAACGGCTGAACGCGGCTTCGGACTCGTAGCCGATCTCGGAGGCGATCGCTGCCATGTTCATACTCCCGCGATCCAGCATTTCCGAAGCGACCTGCATTCGCCATCGGGCGAGATACTGCATTGGCGGCACGCCGAGAAGCTGCACGAACCGTTCCGCAAAAACGCTACGCGATGCCCCGCATTGCCGTGCGAGGCCTTCGATCGTCCAGCTGAAGGATGGTCGCGCGTGAATCAGCGCGAGCGCCCTGCTCACGGCCGGATCGCGCAAGCCCGCCAGCCAGCCGGTCTTTTGCGGCGGCAACGACTCGATGTAGCGCCGCACCACGTCGATGAACATCAATTCGCTGAGCTTCGTCAGCACGCTTTCGCTGCCGGCGCGTTTGTCGGCAACTTCGGCCACCGCGAAGTGGATGAACTGGCCGAGCCAGCCGGTGTCGTTGCGGCGTGGGTCGCCGGCTTTCAGCATCGGCGGCAGCGCCTCGATCAACGGGTTGAAAGGGCGGGAATCGCAAGCGAGATAGCCACATACCAGCCTGGCGGAAACATTGCCGCCGCTCGAAAGGTTGACGTGCAACGGAAGGCGGCCCGCGTCGGCCATGTCGAAGAAATCGGCGGTCGGCGGCTCTGCCCGCATGCCGGCGGTGCTCGACATGATATGCGGATCGGCGTTGGTGAACACCACGACTTCGCCGGCTTCGAGCGGAATTGCCTCCCCGTCGATAAGGCTGGCGTAGCAGCGGCCGGCCGTCACCACGTGATACGCAATCAGATGGTCGGCTCCCGGCAGCACCCTCGGCAGGATCAAGTCCCGCGCCGGCGAATGGACTGACCAAGGCTCCTGCGCGACAACATCAAAGTAGGTCGCTCCGGTGAGCCTCACGGTCTTCAGCACGTCGGACAGCGCATCTTCAGCCATGACTTGATTTTACCGGCTATCGATCGAATTCGCGTAGTTGCCATTTCGTCGCAAGGAGCGGCGATCGGTTCGAACGGCTGCAAGGCGCAAAACTCAATCGGGACGCCCGATCAAGCAATCCGGACGCCGGATCAAAGGGTGTCGTGGCGTGGAATTGGCAACTGGAAAGCCGCCAGCCAAAATCCGGAAGCTCGATCAAGAGATGCGAACGCGCGATCATTCCGTTCAACGCAAAAGACCGGCAAGAGGAGGCGCATGAGCACGTCGTCGACGTGAGGAAGAGGAGATCGAAGAGATGAATACTCACAAGGGCAATTGCTTTTGCGGCGCCGTGGAAATTCAGGCGGAGGGCACGCCGGAAGGTATGGGCTACTGCCATTGCTCGTCTTGCCGCTCCTGGTCGGCTGCGCCCGTGAATGCCTTCACGCTGTGGAAGCCGCAGAACGTCCGGGTCACGAAGGGAGCGGAGTTCCTCGGCAAGTTCATGAAGACACCGGCCAGCCAGCGTCAATATTGCAAACGATGCGGCGGGCACCTGATGACCGATCACCCGCAGCTCGGTCTGGTGGACGTCTATGCTGCAACGATCCCGACCCTCAAGTTTGTGCCGGGCGTGCACGTCAACTACGCCGAGACGGTGTTGCCGATGAAGGACGGGCTGCCGAAATTGAGGGATTTTCCTGCAGAGATGGGAGGCTCCGGCGATGTCGTTCCTGAGTGATGCCGTCAGGAATCGGCAGCTTATCCTGCTCTGCGCCAGACTCTTCGTCCAAGGCGCGATGGGATGGTCGATTCCTCAGCTTGGCATCGACGATTTGAAGTCCGTTCTGTACGGCGCGAGCAGCACACCAATCGCTCGTCATGAGCAGCAGCCGATCACATTGGGATTCGGCAACGGCTTGGCCGTGCTGCGTCGGACCGGACAACGACGTCTATCAAGCTAGTTCGTCGAAGGCGGGTCCGGCGAACTATAACAGGCATCGAGTCGTCGCGCGCAAATGCCGCGTTCTGGAAACTTGCGCCTCCGCCTGATCCGCCTTCAGTATCGCGCATGAAGATCGCGTTGGCGTGTTTCCTGATCGTCTTCTTTCTCTTCGTGCTGGCGGGTTCGCGCTGGTTCGTCGGCGAAGAAGATTTGTCCGGCATCACGCTGCTCGTTTATCCGGTCGCTGCGATCGGAATCGTGCTTTGCCTGTTCTCGATCGCCAAAGAGCTCGTCAGAAGGCGTCGCAATCAATGACGGTCAGTTCTGTGATGTCCGTTTTCGCGTTGCCTTTCAGCCGACGGATACGCCCGCTTTCGCCCGGCTTATGCCGAGTGTGACAATGCGATGCAGCAGGCCCGGGTAATCCAACCCGTCGTGCCGCGCAGCTTCCGCGAATTCCTGGCTCTTGGCGATTTCCGGATTGGGGTTCGCCTCTATGAAATAGAGCGTGTCGTCAGCGGCAAGGCGGAAGTCGATGCGCGCATATCCATCGAGGCCCAGCGTCCGGTAGATACGTTTCGCCGTTCGCTGAATGCGCCCGCGCAGCTCCGGCGTAAGGCTCTTGGCCGGCCCATCGACGATGCCGACGCGCTCCTGATAATCGGTATCGTGCTTGACCTTCTCGGTGGCGATGGCCTGACCACCCATGGTGCCGAATTTCAGTTCCCAGACCGGGAGCACTTGCAGACGATTGTTGCCGAGCACCGGGACATAAAGCTCACGTCCGTCGATGAATTGCTCGGCGATGGCTGCCGTTCCGACCCGTTCGTGGATGAAGGCGACGCGTTCCACGAGCTTCTCGTCGGTGTCGACGATGGAAGCCTGCGAGATGCCCCGCGACCCGTCCTCGTTCAAGCTCTTGACGATCAGGGGCAAAGCGAGGCGGCCGGGGCGCTTCACCTTGCGGCGGATCGGGAATACAGCGAAGGCGGGCACCGCGATCCGGCGATGATGCACCAGCGTCTTGGACAGATCCTTGCCGCGCGCCAGGATCAGGCCACGCGGATTGCAGCCGGTATAGGGAATCTTCATCAGCTCGAGCAGGCTTGGGATGTGCTGGTCATACACCGGCTCGTGGTGAAACTGCTCCAGCAGGTTAAAGACCACGTGCGGCTTGAAGCTCTCGATCGCCTCACGCACCGGTTTGATTTCTTCCTGCACGCCGAGCGGACGAACTTCATGGCCGGCCGCGCGCAGGGTGCTCACGACGTCGTATTCCGTCTTCCATTCGTTGATTTCCCGCGCGGTGTACCCGTCGGTCGTCTCCGGGGGCACAAAGTCCGGATGCATCAGAACCAGCACGCGCAAGCGTTTCATAGCGCGATCCATTTGCGCCGCGACGGACCAAACAGCGCGTGCATGGTCTTGGCGGTCAACAGGACGGTGAAGTCGGTCAAAAGCTTCCGTTCGGAGCCGACGGCGCGCAGATCGAGCTCGCGGCAGCGCATGATCATGTCGTCAAGCACGGCATCCAGTGTAAGCTGATTCTCGCCCGTCCACCGCGCGATGAGCTGCCTGATCTGGGCGCGGTGCCGCCTGATGAAGGCCGATGCCGGTTGCGACCGGCGATGCCGCGGATCGGCGGAAAACAGCCGGGAGAGGTCGCGGTCGTAAGTCTTCGGCGCCTTGAAGGCATAGAAATCCTGCTTTTTCTGGTAGTGCTCGCCAAGCGTCTGGCCGAGCTCGTGCAGCGGATCGACACGCTCTCGCGTGGTGACCTCCAGCCGCTTCCCGGCGATCTCCTCCATCAGCTCGTCGACATATTCGAGCTTCTTCAGCGCCGGCCAACCGGCATAGCGCGTCCGCCAGTTCGAACGCGGCCGCAGCCACACCGCAAACGTTTCGGCGAAATCCTCGTCCGGATGGCTCTGCGCGTACCAGAGCCGAAGATGCTGGACATATTGCCGGCTGGCCGGGTTCGGCCGGTAGTAGCGCGGGTAGTGTTTCGAGGACCGGCCGAACAGTTGCTGCCAACGCCGGCGGCGCTGCAATTGATAGCCGTGCTGGATGGCATGGCCTGCCTCATGGCGGAGAATGGCCATGCATTCGGACCAGGTGCCCCCCTCGACGTCGAGCATCATTTTCTTCTCGATCTTCATCAGGCGGGGATGGGCGAGATAAAAGGGAATCGCAATGCCGGGCACATCTGCCGGACTGAACCATTCGCTCGATATCCAGGCGTGCGGCCGCAGCCGGATGCCCCGCTCTTCGAGCTCTTCATAGAGGGTCCGCAGACAATCCTCGAGCCAGGTGCCTTCGATCGCAACCCTCAGACTACTGAGGCGTCGCTTGAGCAACTGCTCGTCCGATAGCTTTTCCCAGGCGTATTTCTTCCGGCGTGGCATTGGGCGTCTAAAAGGTTAAAAACAACTCGGTATTTATGGTGTCACAGGATGCCGCTGGCAACAACCCGCTGAGGCTGCGTGACGTGCCGCCGTTCGGCGGCCGCGGCGGCTTCGGGCCAAATGCGGAAGCGGGGCGAGCAAAGTCGGTTGCGGGGGGAGTTTGGAGACCGATTCCTAAGGCAGCCACCTAGTGTGGCGGTTCAAAAGTCCGCATCATTATTGCCGCGGGCTCCTTCGTGCGGACTTTTGAACCCAAGCCACACTAGATCAATAAATTCGCTAGTGTCCTGTCGATTCCGAAGTTCGCAAACGTGGCTCCGCAAAATGATGCGAACTTCGGAATCAGGACACTAGTTAGCGAAGGCATTTCCTTCCTGAACGGAGCACGAAGCAGCGCCAGCCGAAACGGACTCGAACTCAAGCATCTTCCCCGTGGCATTGCTGCGAACCGTTGCTACGCCTGTTCCAGCCTTACCTGTCAAAACCTCAGCGCTACATGACGAACCGCCGTCGAAGCTGATGCGAATCCTTCGGCCAAGCCCGCCATTATTCGTAGTAGAAATTAAGGTATTGCCCGAGAACGAGACGCTGCCTGCACCCTGATCGTCAGATCCTGACATGCCGACACGGTCCTTCGAACCCGTGTGCTTCCCGGAGGCAGTGGTTGATGTAAGTCGCTTAAAGAGTTGCCCCTTGCTGCTGACATAAACCGTATACGACAGCGGGATGGATACGGATTTAAATTCGCCTTCCCCTCGCACGCGCTGACTTCGCGATTCGTTCCACGTTACGCGAAGCGTCTTGCCATATAGGCTCTGCGGGGCGGCCAGCGCGCCTGATGTTGAGACAATAAAGCCGGCCAATGCAATGCACGTAAATTTCTTCATTTCAAATGATCCCTCATGGCTTGTTGTGGGGTACCCACTCAGCTTCAACCGCGTCTTGTCGCGCGCGACGATCTGCAAAATGTCACCGTACGATGGCCGCAGCAATGCTTTTGCTTTATGCGGCGGCCCTGCCCGCGCGGTGTCTTTTCAACCCGTTGAATGGCAACCGGGTGTACAAGCGTTAGTCTTTCGATTTTCGATAGGAAGCGATGACATGGCGAAACTCGTCTTCGGATTGAACCAATCCCTGGATGGTTATGTAGACCACCAGCAATTTGCGCCGGGACCCGCGCTTTTCCGTCACTTCATCGAGCAAGTGCGTGGCCTGACCGGCAGCGTATACGGTCGTCGCATGTACGAGGTCATGCGGGTTTGGGACGAGGACCATTCCGAGTGGACCCCGGAGCTACGCGACTTCGCGATGGCATGGCGGAGCCAACCGAAGTGGGTCGTGTCGCGCTCGTTGAAGTCAGTCGGCCCCAACGCCACACTTGTCGCGGATGGCGTCGAGGCGCTGATAAGGGGGTTGAAGGCTCGGCTCGCCGGGGAGATTGAAGTTGGCGGACCTGACTTGGCACGAAGCTTGACTGACCTGGGTCTCGTTGATGAGTATCGACTCTACCTCCATCCCGTCGTGCTTGGGCGCGGCAAGCCATTCTTCGCCGGCCCCCGGCCGCCGCTCCGTCTGGTGGCCAGCGACTTGATCGGCGAGGATGCGATCAGGTTGACATACGTTCCTGCCTAGCCGATGCGCTGCCGACGTCTGCTTTGGTCAAAAGCGGACAATATCTTTACGTCTGCTTTTGGCCCCAGCAGACATCGCCCGACGGATTCCGGCCGCGTCCGAAGCAAGAGGCAAACCAGCCATCGATGGTCTCGTGGCAGGTGATTTGCCCGTCGGGCAGTTTTACCGCTGGCCTGTCCAGACCGTTTCGCAAAAAAAATTCCGCTTTCGCCGTCGGGCAAATCAGCTTTAAAAGCCCGCCCGTCCCGCGCCACCAAAGAGGGGCGTTTCGCGATCGTCACGACACGTTGGCGCGGGATGCGGTGGACGCTTGTCGCGCGAAGACGAACGCGCCCGATAAGCGGACGGCGAAGTCGTGTGGTCCTGACGCCCCGACGCTGGCGTCAACTTGGTGACGATGCTCCGCATCGCACCAGGGATGGTGGCAAGAAAGCCC
This sequence comes from uncultured Alphaproteobacteria bacterium, assembly GCA_963788885.1. Taxonomy (GTDB): domain Bacteria; phylum Pseudomonadota; class Alphaproteobacteria; order Rhizobiales; family Xanthobacteraceae; genus Bradyrhizobium. The sequence goes on from CAWBIR010000010.1 coordinate 723,263, forward strand.
GGTTCACCAAGGAGAGCACGAAGCAAGCCGTTAAAACCATCCGCGTGCGGGAATGCCGGGTTCGCCCGGCGCAACCGTGGTGACTAACTCATGTGCTCTTCATTTCGCACATGAGACTGCGGGTGCGTCAGCGCCCGGCATTCCCGCGCGCCCTCTTGTTCCAAAAGGGCCAACGGATCATGCATGGCTCGGGTGCGTCAGCGCCGCGAGAAGGCGGAGGCGCGGGCGCCGTCATTCCGGGGCGATGCGAAGCATCGAGCCCGGAATCTCGAGATTCCGGGTCTGGTGCTAACGCACCATCCCGGAATGACGAGGAGATTGAATTGCTGCTATGATGCCGCCGACAGACAAGGGAGGACCTCATGAGCTGGCAGCCTTCTCACGATCCCGTCCTCGGCGATCCTACGTCCTGCGACGCGCTGGAACTCGATATCGTGCCGCGCACCCGCGACCTCGGCGACGGATTCGAGGTGCGCCGCGCGCTGCCGCACGGCAAGCGGCAAATGGTCGGCCCCTTTATCTTTTTCGATCATTTCGGCCCGGTACAGTTCGTGTCGGGCAAGGGCATGGACGTGCGCCCGCATCCGCATATCGGGCTTGCCACTGTGACCTACCTGTTCGACGGCAGCATCATGCACCGCGACAGCGAGGGCAACGTCCTCGAAATCCAGCCCGGCGCCATGAACCTGATGACGGCCGGCCGCGGCATCGCCCATTCCGAGCGCACGCCGGACCTTCAGCGCCGGAACGGCCAGAAGATGCTGGGTCTGCAAAGCTGGATCGCGCTGCCCGCCGGCAAGGAAGAGATCGATCCGACCTTCCAGCACTATGCATCGACCGACCTGCCCGTGGTGACCGATCGCGGCATCTCCGCGCGAATCATTGCGGGCAGCAGCTTCGGCGCGACATCGCCCGTCGCGATGGTCTCCCCCTGGTTCTATGTCGAGGTAACAGCGCAACAAGGCGCGAGCGTTCCACTTGATTCAGACCACGAAGAGCGTGCCATCTACGTCGTCGACGGCGAGGTCGAGATCGCCAACGAGCGTTACGAAGGCCCGCGCCTTCTGGTGTTTCGTCCCGGCGACCGCATCACCGTGAAGACTTTGAAGCCGACGCGCATGATGTTTCTCGGTGGAGATGCCCTCGAAGGTCCGCGCCACATCTGGTGGAACTTCGTCTCCTCCAGTAAAGAGCGGATCGAGCAGGCCAAGGCGGATTGGAAGTCCGGCCGCTTTGCGCCCGTTCCCAACGAGCGCGAGTTCATTCCACTGCCGGAGTGAGCCAGCTCCATCCCACTCGCGTCGCACGGCGGCGTGTGCCTTCGAAAGTAAAATAATGACCACCATGCTTGCGAGCGACCTTCCTCTCCCACGGATCGGGCGCGGCAAGGTTCGCGACATCTATGCCGTCGGCGACGATCGCGTGCTGCTTCTGACCACCGATCGCATCTCGGCCTTCGACATCGTGATGGCCGAGACCATTCCGATGAAAGGCGCGGTGCTGACCCAGATCAGCGCCTGGTGGTTCAGGCAACTCGAAGGCGTGGTGCCGCATCACATGATCAGCGCCGATGCCGACACCATCGTCCGTGAAGTTCCGGCGCTCGGGGAGCACCGTGCGTCGCTTGTCGGGCGCGCCATGCTGTGCAAGCGCACAAAAGTATTTCCAATCGAATGCGTGATCCGCGGCTATCTCTCGGGCTCGGCCTGGAAGGAATATGCCAGCCACGGCACGCTCGCCGGTGAGACGCTTGCCCCGGGCCTTCTGGAAAGCGGCAAACTGGAGCCGGCGATCTTCAGCCCCGCCACCAAGGCGGAAACCGGCCACGACGAAAACATCAGCGTTGGCCGGATGCGCGAGATCGTGGGCGCGGAGGTGACGCAAACGCTCGAAAACATGACGCGCGCGATCTACACGCTCGGCGAAAAAACCAGCCGCGAGCACGGCATCATCATTGCCGATACCAAGTTCGAGTTCGGCCGCGGCGCCGATGGCCGGATCATCCTGATCGACGAGGTCATGACCCCCGACAGTTCCCGGTTCTGGGCGGTCGACGCCTATAAACCAGGCCAGCCGCAGCCAAGTTTCGACAAGCAGCCGTTGCGCGACTATCTCGACGCCGAGCGCCGCGCCGGCCGCTGGAACGGCGAAGCTCCGCCGCCGCCATTGCCGGCGAGCGTCGTCGACGCCACCAGCAGGCGCTATCTCGAAGCCTATCGCCGCGTCACCGGTGCTGACCTGAAGGTGTGAGGAAACACCCGATGACGGTAACGGTCAGGGAGATGGCGGATTCAGAATTCGATATCGTCATCGACTATTTCTTCAAATCCACTCCGGAATTCCTGGAAACGCTCGGCGTCGACCCCACACGCCTGTCCGCTCCTCAGAGCTGGCGCGAGCGTTTCGAGCGGGAGAAGGCAAAGCCGGTCGAACAGCGAGCGTGGCTTATCGTCATCTGGCTTGCCGATAACAGGCCCCTTGGCTTTTCGACCTCCGACAAAATCACTTACAGCGAACACGCCCACATGCACCTCCACGTCACAGACCCCGAGCGCAGAAATCAAGGTTACGGCGCTGAATGCGTCCGGCGCAGCGCCGACATCTATTTCGAGCGGCTGAAGTTGAAGCGGCTATTCTGCGAACCGAATGCGTTCAATGTTGCGCCCAATCGCACGCTGCAAAAAGCCGGCTTCAAATATCTCAAGACCCATATGACGGTGCCCGGTCCGCTCAATTTTCATCAGGCCGTAAACCGCTGGGTAATGGAACGATAAGTTTGTCGCCGCAAAATTTGACCTTGTCCTCACATGTCGCACTCGTCTACGACTGAGGGTAGTGTTTCGGGGGAAACGAAGGCGTGACCATTCAGTCGATCAGTCTTCGGCCCGGTGCCGCCCATTTGAAGTTCCTGGATCGCAAGCGGCATATTCCGTCTGGGAATTTCAAATGGAAGAGCGGCACTAAAATTGTAAATTTGCTAGTGTCCATAACTTTCCGAAGTTCGTAACGGTGGGCGCTGAGATGGAATACGAACTTCGGAAAGTGGACACCAGGCTGCCGCTGCGCGTGATCCTGAAGGACATTCTCGGCGGCAGCGCGGCCAGCGTTCTGAGCGTCACCTTTGGACTGTCCTATTCTCTGCTGATCTTCGGTGGACCGCTTTCGCCCTATCTGTCCTACGGCGTTGCCGCGACCTTTATTGCATCAGCCATCCTCGCCGGCGTGATCGGAGTTGGAAGTTCGCTGCCGTTTGCGATTTCCGGACCCGATAGTTCCACCGCCGCCATGACCGGCATTCTCGCCTCTTCGGTGGTAGAGCGCATGCTTGCGGCTGATCCGTCCGCGCCGGTGCTTCCTGCCGTCCTGATCACGCTCGCCGTGGCAACCGTCCTGACCGGCGTCGTGTTGTGCTGTTTCGGAATGACACGCATGGGCCGCGCGATCCGCTACGTGCCCTATCCGGTGGTTGGCGGCTTTCTGGCGGCCACCGGCTGCCTCATTCTTCTCGGCGCGGTCCGCGTGATCACCGGTCACTCCTTGCAGTTTGAGACCCTCGGCCAATTCGTGGACGCCCTCACGTTGTCCAAGCTTGGGGCCGCCTGCGCCATGGCGCTCGTCCTCTATTTGACGTGGCACCGTTCCCGCTCGCCGTTCGGACTGCCCGCCCTCCTGATCGGAGGCGTCGTTGCGGCGCATGTCGTGTTCTGGCTCGCAGGCCTGTCGCCTGCGGACGCCCGGGCCGCGGGCTGGACCTTTGAGCCGCCACCGAGCGTGACGTTCATGCTGCCGTGGAGCGTCGAGGGGCTCTCCCGTTATCCCTGGAAAATCCTGGCAGAGCTTTCAGGCAACCTGATCGCGGTGATCTTCGTCACCGCCTGCTGCACGCTGTTCAACACCACCGGCGTCGAGGTCGCGACCAATCGCGAAGCCAACCTGGAGCGCGAGCTCAACGTCACCGGCATCGCCAACATGCTTTCCGGCGCTTTCGGAGGTTATACCGGTTGCATCTCGATCAGCCGAACAGTCCTCAACTTCAATGGCGGCGGTACCGGCCCGCTGGCCGGACTGACGGTTGCCGCGATTTCGCTGCTGATGCTGATCTTTGCGCCGGCGCTGCTCGGCTACATGCCCAAATTCGTGCTCGGCGGCCTCCTGATTTATCTCGGCGCCGATCAGCTTCACAAATGGGTCGTTCAATCGCGGCGGCGGCTCTCCCTCACCGACTATCTCTCGCTGCTCGCGATCGTCGTCATCATTGTCGAATGGGGCTTTATTGCCGGCATCCTGATCGGCGTCGTGATCGGCTGCGCGACGTTTGCCTTGAGCGCCTCGCGCATCGATTCCATCAAGTTCTCGTTCGACGGTTCCGAATATCGAAGCTCGCTCGATCGCTCCCGCGAGCAGCTGGCGGTGCTATCCGCGCACGGCGGATCGATCCAGGGGCTGAACCTGCAAAGCTACCTGTTCTTCGGTTCAGCCAACCGTCTCTACCAGCACGTCAAGGCGCTATTGGCCCGCCACCCGGAATGCCGGTTTCTGGTGTTCGACTTCAAGCTCGTGACCGGCGTCGATTCGTCGGCTGCCTATAGCTTCGCGCAGATCAAGCGCACGGCCCACGACCGGGGCATTCGGCTGATAATGGTCCACTTGCAGGCCGCCACGGAAAAGGCGCTGCGGTCGAGCGAGTTCATCTCGCGGGACGTCAGCATCATGCCCGAGCTCGATCATGCTCTGGAATGGTGCGAAAACGAGATCATCGCGCAACACGAGGGCCGCGGCGACGAAGAAGCTTCCTTGCGGGACTGGTTTGTACGCATTCTCGGCACCGAGGAAGAAGCGGCGGAATTGATCCATCGCTGCGAGCGCCTGGAAGTCGATGCCGGCGACATCATTGTCCGCGCCGGCGATGTCGCCGACTCCATGCACTTTATTCTCGATGGGCGCGTCGGCGTCATGATCCCGACCGGCGACGGCGAACTGACCCGGGTACGAAGCCTCGGCCGCTATACGACCGTCGGGGAAATGGGCCTGGTGGCGCAGACGCCGCGCAATGCGACCATCCAGGCCGAAATCGGCAGCATTCTTTACGTTTTGAGCGCCCATCAGTTCGAAGCGATCAAGACCGAAAACGCCACGCTCAGCCAGAAACTGCTTACATTTTTCGTGCTGGTCATGGCCGAGCGGCTGACTTTCGCCAACCGGCTGATCGGCGTGCTCAGGCGGTAATTCGGCGGATCGCGCGCTTATGACCGGAACAGCCAAATGACCGCGTTGAGAACTCGTCCCTGGCGGCCTATGATCGCCGCTCGCATCCGGCTTCAATTCGTAGGTTGAAGGGAAAAATCCATGCGCAAAATTCTCCTTGCCTCAATCCTGGCGGTTGTGGGCTCTTCGCCAACGATGGCGCAGGATGAGGTGGATCAGAAGTTCGGCAAGGTCCACTTCGCGACATCCTGCAACGAAGTCGCGCAGCGGCGATTCGACCGCGCGATGCGCTATCAGCATTCATTCTGGTACGCAGAGTCCAAGGAGATCTACCAGGAAGCCATCAAGGCCGACGGCGAATGCGCGATCGCCTATTGGGGCATCGCGCTGTCGCTCTTGAACAATCCGCACAGCGCGATCCCGGCGCCCAATCTGCCGCTGGGGCTTGCGGCCATCGAGAAAGCCAAGGAGGTCGGCGCGAAAAGCGAGCGCGAACGCGATTACATCGATGCGCTGTCGGTGATGTATGTCGACTACGACAAGATTCCGCAGCAGGCGCGTGTGCAGTCTTACTTAAAGAAAATGGAAGCGCTCGCCGCGAAGTACCCCGACGACGACGAGGCGCAGATCTTCTACGCCATCACGCTGAACGTGGCGGCCTCGCCCGCCGACAAGACCTACGCCAACCAGCTCAAGGGCGCGGCGATTCTGGAGCCGATCTGGCAGCGGCAGCCGCAGCATCCCGGCGTCGCCCACTATCTGATCCATCTCTACGACTATCCGCCGATCGCCGCCAAGGGCCTCCCCGCAGCGCTGCGCTATTCCAAGATCGCGCCGAATGCGGCGCACGCCCAGCATATGCCGTCGCATATCTTCACGCGCGTCGGCTACTGGAAGGAATCCATTACCGCAAACCTGGCTTCGGTCGAGGCGGCCAAGGCCAGTCACGAAGGCGGCGAGCAACTTCACGGCGAAGATTATATGGTCTACGCCTATCTACAGCTCGCCCAGGACGACAAGGCGCGCAAGGTGATCGAAACCATCAAAGCCGCGACGCCCGATGCGGATTCGTTCGGCGGCGCGTTCTCGCGCGCTGCCGCGCCTGCGCGCTACGTGTTCGAGCGAGGCGACTGGAAGGGTGCAAGCGCGCTCGACGTCATCCAGAACAAGTTTCCGCAGGCGATGGCGATTTCTCATTTTGCCCGCGCGATCGGTGCCGCACGATCGGGCGACGTCGCCGCCGCGCGCACCGATGCCGCGAAACTTGTCGAACTTCGCGACCGTCTGCGCGAGGCCAAGAGCGACTACTGGGCCACGCAAGCCGACGTCGAAGCGCAGACCGCAAATGCCTGGATTCTCTACGCCGACGGCAAATACGATGACGCGCTAAAGGCGATGGCCGCCGCAGCCGACGCCGAAGACAAAACCGAGAAGGCGCCGGTCACGCCCGGACCGCTGGCGCCGGCGCGGGAACTTTATGGCTTTATGCTACTCGACCGCGGCCAGGCCAAGGAGGCGCTTGCAGCGTTCGAGGCTACCAAGGCGAAGGAGCCGAACCGCTTCAACGGCTATGCCGGCGCGGCGGCGGCCGCGAAAGCACTTGGCGACTCGGCCACGGCGAAAGCGAACTATGAAAAGCTGCTCGCGCTTGCTGCCGGCTCGGAGTCTGATCGCCCGGTGCTCGCGACGGCGCGGACGTTCGTCGCGAGCAACTAGCATGGTCCGGAGTCGAAGCGCCATTGTTGCAGGAGTTCTGGGTCTTGCGGTCGGCGCGTTTGCCGGGCTATCGGCGTTTTTCGCCTGGCCGATGATGGTCAGGAGCCAGGCGTTGACACCGCCGAGCCATCCAAAATTTACCGAAGTGCGCTGGCCGTTCCCGACCGACGAATGGGGCGAAGGCAAAGCGTTTCGCTGTCCGGCGGCGGATTGCGGCGCGGAAGTCAACGTCTACATCCGCGCCAAAATCGGCTTTTGCAATTGCCTGACCGGCGTCTCCGACGACAACGAACTCGACCGCCTCAGCGACTTTAATTTGATGGGCGACAAGCCCGCTGTCCTGGGCGCAGGTCACGAGATCAAGATCGCCTGGATGAAGGGTCGCAGCCGCGCCTACGCGGTCGCCGAGCCCTATCGCGCGCCTGGCTCGGTGCTCGCGATTGCGTTCAACGATCGCTGCGACGCGATCGTCGCGACCGCAACGGTGGCGCACGATCGCCCCGCAGCATTGGAGCCCAGCGTCATCGACTTCCTCAACAGCGAGGCCGTCGTGCACTGGGCCGAGGTGACATTAGGTCTCTAGCGTCCGAGCGACTCAGATATAGATGCGATGGTGAGGTCAGACGCCTGCCATCATCACGTATTTGATCTCGACATATTCTTCCATGCCGTGATGCGAGCCTTCGCGTCCCAAGCCGCTTTCCTTGACGCCGCCGAACGGCGCGACTTCGGTGGTGATCAGTCCGGTGTTGACGCCGACCATGCCAGACTCCAGCGCTTCGGCAACCCGCCAGACCCGCCCGAGGTCGCGCGAATAGAAATAAGAGGCGAGCCCGAACGGCGAATTGTTGCACATCGCGATCACGTCGGCCTCGTCCTTGAAGCGGAACACCGGCGCCAACGGCCCGAAGGTTTCCTCATGCGCCACCAGCGCGTCGGGCGCGACATTGGCGAGCACGGTCGGCTCGAAGAAAGTGCCGCCCAGCGCGTGGCGTTTTCCCCCGGTAACGATCTTGGCGCCGCCCTTGACCGCGTCCGCGATATGCTTTTCGACCTTGTCGACCGCGTCCATGTTGATCAGCGGGCCCTGCGTCACGCCTTGTTCGGTGCCGTCGCCGATCTTCATCGCCGCTACTTTCTTCGAAAGCTTCTCGACGAACTGATCGTAGATCTTGTCCTGGGCGTAGATGCGGTTGGCGCAGACGCAGGTCTGGCCCATGTTGCGGTACTTCGAAACGATGGCGCCCTCGACCGCCGCGTCGATATCGGCGTCATCGAACACCACGAACGGCGCGTTGCCGCCGAGTTCGAGACCGAGTTTTTTCACCCCGACCGCGGCCTGCTGGTAAAGAATCTTGCCGACTTCGGTCGAGCCGGTGAAACCGACGAAGCGTACGGCGGGATGTTCGCACAGAACCTTGCCAATCGCCGACGAATTGCCGGTGAGGATATTGAACACCCCCTTGGGCACGCCGGCCTTCTCGGCAAGCGCCACCAGCGCCAATGCGGTCAGCGGGGTTTCGTTAGCAGGTTTCAGCACCACCGTGCAGCCCGCAGCCAATGCCGGCGAAACCTTGCGGGTGATCATCGAGCAGGGAAAATTCCACGGCGTGATCGCGCCGCAAACCCCGATCGGTTGCTTGATCGCCAACAGCCGCGCGTCCGGCCGCTGCGTCGGAATGGTTTCGCCATAGACGCGCCGCGCCTCCTCCGCGAAGAACTCGACATAGGCGCCGCCGATGTCGACTTCGCCGAGCGCCTCCGAGAGCGGCTTGCCCTGCTCCGAGGTCAGGATCAGCGCGAGGTCTTCACGGTTGGCGACAATCAAGTCGAACCATTTGCGCAAAATGTTCGACCGCTGCTTGGCGGTGAGCTTTGCCCAGACCGGAAACGCCCGTTCGGCGGCTTCCACCGCCTGGGTCGCTTCCGCCGTGCTCATCTTCGGCACCTTCGCAAGCTCGACGTTGTTGACCGGATTGGTCACGGGCGTCGCCGGCGTGCCAGTCCAGACGCCGTCGATGTAGCACTGCTCGCGCAACAGCGAGGCGTCCTTCAGGCGACCGCGCAATGTCGCGGCGGAGGGTTGCGAGGTGCGGGCAGCAGCGGTCGGGGTCATGGCGTTGCTCCTGAAATTCTTTTGATATTGAGCCCTATATAGGCCGAAACCGACCATGATGCATCGCCCGTCCGCCAACGGACGGCATCAAACAAATTTGCAAGAAAAGGCCAGAACAGAAATGCAGCGCGCGGCGTCGCCGCGCCGGTCAGCCTGCAATCAGGCGGCGCCGCTCAAATAGGTTTCTCGCCGTCCGATCATGCGATCGGCGACCGCTTTGGCGTCGGCCTTCGACGAGGTCGCGCAGGTGCGATATTCGAGGTCCGCCGTCTCGGCAGCCGGACGGCGGCTAAACCAGGACTTGGAAGCCGCGGGCAAAAGCGCCAAGGCCTGAGCGACGTTGTCGACCGCGCCAAACGAGTGCAGCGCACCGCTGGCGGCGAAGCGAACTTCGTAAATACCGGGCGAAATTGGGGCTTCCAGGTTTTCGCCGCGTCCGGCCCGCGGGTACCGCTTCCATTCGCTCCAGGTCGAAATCATCGAAGTTCCTTTTGGCGACGATCCGCCAATCAATCAATTGATCCGCCAGCCTGCCAAACGCAATATCTAGGCCGCGCTTTTGCTTTGACTTAAACGCAATACCGGAATGCAGATGGCCAAGTCTGGCACAGGGCGACAGCCGCCATCAATCGGAACCTGTCAACGATGCGGCGAGATTCGTCAAAAATTATGGCACGCTTGCCTTCATCCCCAGGCTGTTGAGCGACGGTCAAGAGATTAGCGCTATTGCGGCATGACCCCGCCGGGAGGAGGATCAATCGCTTTCCAAAAAAATAACCTGGAGGAACCCCATGCATAGCAAAGCCCAGATCGACCAGATATTGCGCCAGAAAAGCGATGCCGTGGAAATTCCCGGCGTCGTCGCCGTAGCCGCCAGCAGCAAGGAGACGATCTATCAGGGCGCGTTCGGCAAGCGCGAGCTGTCCAAGCCCGACAACATGACGGCAGATAGCGTGTTCTGGATCGCCTCGATGACCAAGGCGATCACGACGGCGGCTGCGATGCAGCTCGTCGAGCAAGGGAAGCTCTCGCTTGATGCGCCGATCGGCAAGCTGCTGCCCGATCTCGCCGCGCCGCAAGTGTTGGAAGGATTCGATGCCAAGGGCGAACCGAAGCTGCGGGCCGCCAAGAGTCCGATCACATTGCGCCAGTTGATGACCCACACCGCCGGCTTCTGCTACGACATGTGGAACGGCGACATGGGAACCTATCTCGAGAAAGCGGGCCTCCCGCCGGTCACCTCCTGCAAGGATGCCGCGCTGAAAACTCCGATTGCGTCGGATCCCGGCACACGCTGGGAATACGGCACCAATATCGATTTCGTCGGCAAGGCGGTGGAGGCCGTCAGCGGAAAGAAGTTAGACGCCTATTTGCGCGACCACCTGTTCGCGCCGCTCGGCATGAACGACACCGGCTTCAAATTGACCGACGCGATGCGCCAGCGCCTGGTCGGCATGCACGCGCGTGCGCCGGACGGATCCCTTGCACCCATCCCGTTCGAACTTGAACAGAATCCGGAATTCCACATGGGCGGCGGCGGCCTTTACGGTACGGCCGCGGACTACATCAAATTCACCCAGATGATCCTCAACAAGGGCCGCGGCAACGGCAATCAGGTGCTCCAGGCTGAGACCGTCGCCACCATGGGGCAAAACCATATCGGCGACCTGGTCGTGACCAAGATGACATCGGCCATACCGATCTACACCAACGACGTCGATCTCTATCCGGGCATGGTCAAGAAATGGGGACTGTCTTTCCTGATCAACACCGCCAAGACACCGGAAGGCCGCAGCGCGGGCAGCCTCGCCTGGGCAGGTCTTGCCAATACCTACTTCTGGATCGATCCGGCACGCGACGTGACCGGCGTGATCCTGATGCAGGTGTTGCCGTTTGCGGACGGAAAATGTCTGGAGGCCTTTGCCGGCTTCGAACGCGGCGTCTATGCCGGGCTAGATGCCGCGGGCCAAAAGGCGGCGTGACGTTATTGTTCCTCTCCCCACTCTCAAGTGGGGAGAGGAAACGATGCATTAAACCGGCAAACCGTTTTGCTGCGCCAGCGCTTTCAGCGAAAGCTGCGGCCGCGCGCCGATGTGCTGGATGACTTCCGCCGCGGCGAGCCCGCCCAACTTTCCGGCGTTCTCGTGGCCAACGCCGCGTGAAAGACCGAACAGGAAGCCCGCCGCGAACAGATCCCCCGCCCCGGTGGTATCGACCAGCTTCTCGATCGGAAACGCCGGCACCGCGGTGACGTCAGCCCCTGAAACCACGACACAGCCCTTCTCGCTCCGCGTCACTGCCGCAAGGCCGACGTCGATGCGCAACTGCTTCAACGCGGTGTCGAAATCCGAAGTCTGGTAAAGCGAATGCAGTTCGGCCTCGTTGGCGAAGACCAGGTCGACCGTTCCGTTACGCATCAATTCGAGAAATTCGTCGCGATAGCGGTCGACACAAAAAGCGTCAGACAAGGTCAGCGCGACCTGACGGCCGGCCTGATGCGCGATCGTCGCCGCCTTCACGAAGGCTTCCTTCGCGCTCTTGGGGTCCCACAAATAGCCTTCGAGATAAAGGATCGCGGAAGCTGCGACCTGATCGGCATCGATATCGGCCGGCATCAATTCCTGCGCCGCACCGAGATAGGTGTTCATGGTGCGCTCGCCGTCGCCCGTCACCAGAATATACGAGCAGCCGGTGGCGGGGCCGCCGCTTGCGGGCTTGGTCTCAAAGGCGACGCCGGCGGCGCGGATATCGTGCGTATACAGGCGGCCGACCTCGTCGTCGCGGACCTTGCCGACATACGCGGCGCGAGCCCCGAGGCTTGCGATACCGACGATGGTATTAGCCGCCGATCCGCCCGACATCTTGGTCGCCGGGCCCATGTCGCTATAAATCGCAGCCGCCCGCCCCTCGTCGATCAGCGACATGCTGCCCTTGATCATGCCGTGGCGGCTCAGAAAGCCTTCGTCGGTCTGCACCAGCACGTCGAAAATGGCATTGCCGATTCCGAGCACATCGTATTTCGCTGCGGTCATGTATCTGTCCTGACGAGGCGTTTGAGGCGGGGCGGGTGGTAGCCGCCTATCACGACCCACGCCGCCGAAGCAAACTCAAATCCTTGCCTCTGCTATAGAGGAAGCCATGATTCGCTCGTTTCTCACGGTCTCAATGGGGACACTGGCCTCGCGCCTGCTCGGTTTTGCACGCGATGCGATGGTCGCAGGCTTGCTTGGCGCAGGCCCCGTGGCCGATGCGTTTCTGGTGGCGTTTCAGCTCGTCAACGTGGTGCGGCGGCTATTGACCGAAGGCGCGCTGAACAATGCGTTGGTGCCGATCTGGTTCTCGGTAAAGGAAGCCCGAGGCCCCGTTGCTGCCGCGGCCTTTGCCGGCCGCGTGCTCGGAACGATCAGTACGGCGCTGATCGCGGCAACCGCATTCGCCGGCATTCTGATGCCCTGGATCGTCACCGCATTGGCGCCCGGCTTTGCCGGCGAAGAGACGTTGCATCTTGCCGTGAGCGACGCTCGCCTGATGCTGCCTTATCTGGCTTTCGCAGGGCCCGCGACGGTGACGATGGCGCTGTTGAACGCACAAGGCCGCTTCGCGCTGACGGCGTTCGCGCCGCTGATGTTCAACGGCGCGCTGATTGCGGTGATGATCGTCCTGATCGTCGGGCGATGGGATGCCGCAGGCGCCGCATTTGCGATCGCCGCCACGGTCGGCATCGCCGGGCTCCTGCAATTGCTGATCCTCGTCCTGCGATCGCGCGGCAGCCAGTTCGCCACACCGTTGCGCGTGACCTTTAATTCCGAAATGCGCGGCTTTCTGGCGAAGGCCATTCCTGGAATGGTGGCTGGCGCCGGGCCGCAATTGCTTATCGTGGCCGGCGCCATCGTCGCATCCAACTCGCCATCTGCCGTGTCGTGGCTCTATTTCGCCAACCGCCTGATCGAACTGCCGCTCGGCATCGTCGGCGTTGCCGTTGGCGCCGTGCTCGTGCCCGAACTTGCGCGCGCGGTGCATACAGAGGATTCGGGCGCGGTGGCGAGTGCCCAATCGCGCGGCCTTGAATTGGCGGTCGGGCTCGCGCTGCCGGCAACGCTTGGCTTGATGGCGCTGAGCGCGCCAGTGGTGCAGCTCTTGTTCCAGCACGGCGCGTTTACCGGCACCGATACGCAAGGCACGTCGCAAGCGCTGATGTGGCTTGCGCTTGGCCTGCCGGCGCAAGTGCTGATCAAGGCGTTGTCGCCTGCTTTCTTTGCGCGGGGCGACACGACGACGCCGCTATGGGCCACCCTCAAGGGCCTCGCGGTGACCATTGCGCTCGCCATCGTGCTCGGCCGGCTGTTCGAGGTTCCTGGCGTCGCCGCCGCGATTGCGCTCGGCGCCTGGAGCAGCGCGCTTGACCTGATCCGGCACGGCCTTGCCAGCTTCGGCTTCTCGATCGAAGCCGACGCGCGCAAGCGTTTGTCCCGCATCGTGGCAGCCGCGCTCGCCATGGGGGGCCTGTTATGGTTGACAGCGCCGTTTGTGTTGGCTTCAGGCGGAAACGAATCGGGGCCGACGCATTTCTTCCTAGTGGTGGCGCTGATAACAGCTGGAATCGCGGTTTACGGCCTGTGTCTCGCCCTGTTTGGCGTCCTGCGCTGGGCTGATGCGATCCGCGCGATCCGCCAAAGCGAGGCTTGAAAGCTTGCGCGGTTGAGACTTGCATGGCAATGGACGGCGCGAGGCGTCTTTGGCCACGGCCGGCGCAAACGATAGATAGCTTTTCGGAAAGCCGATCATGGCGATTGTTGAACGGGTTTTTTCAGGCGTGCAGCCGACCGGTAATTTGCATCTCGGCAATTACCTCGGCGCGATCGTCAATTTCGTGAAACTGCAAGAGACCCATAGCTGTCTCTATTGCGTTGTCGACCTGCACGCGATCACGCAAGGGATCGACGTTTGGGGCGGTCCGGCCGAGCTTGCGCGCAACACGCGCGAGGTGACCGCGGCCTTCATCGCCGCCGGTATCGATCCGAAGAAGCATATCGTGTTCAACCAGAGCCAGGTGACCGGCCACGCCGAGCTCGCCTGGATCTTCAACTGCGTTGCGCGGGTCGGCTGGCTCAACCGCATGACCCAGTTCAAGGAGAAGGCGGGCAAGGACCGCGAGAACGCTTCCGTGGGCCTTTACGACTATCCGGTGCTGATGGCGGCCGACATCCTTCTGTACCGCGCCACCCATGTGCCGGTCGGCGAAGACCAGAAACAACATCTCGAACTGTCGCGCGACATCGCGCAAAAGTTCAACAATGATTTCGGCGACTCCGTCCGCAGCCACGGCTTCAATGATGGACTGTTCTTCCCGCAGCCCGAGCCCTTGATCACAGGCCCTGCAACGCGGGTGATGTCACTGCGCGACGGCACCAAGAAGATGTCGAAGTCCGACCCGTCGGACTATTCGCGGATCAATCTCACCGACGATGCCGAGACCATCGCGCAGAAGATTTGCAAAGCGAAGACCGATCCCGAGCCGCTGCCGTCGGAAGAAAAAGGTCTGGAGAGCCGCCCCGAGGCCGACAACCTGGTCGGAATTTTCGCAGCATTGTCTGGCCGCACCAAGGCCGCCGTGCTCGGCGAATTCGGCGGCGGACAGTTTTCCAGTTTCAAGAATTCGCTGGTCGAACTTTGCGTTACAAAGCTGTCACCGATCGCCTCCGAGATGAAGCGGCTGGTGGCAGATCCCGCCCATGTCGATGCCATCCTCATCGATGGCTCTGACCGGGCGCGGGCCATCGCCGACGAAACCATGAAACTGACGCGGGATATCGTCGGCTTCATCAGCAAGCGCTAGTCTTTGTAGAATTTGTAAAAGAAATACCGCGACGCAACCTGAGTACGGCGCGTAAAGGCGCTCGGGATTTTGTCCAGAGCGCCAGCTCCGGCCGCTTGTCGTGGATAGCCACGCCGTGGCAGCATGCGTCCGCTCTGGTTCAGCACCGGGACATGCATGACCACCCAGCGACGCAGCTACGAGACGGGTCACAAGCCGAAATGTCTGGTCATTGTTGACGACACCGCGGAATGGGATCGCGCGGTTTACTATGCAAGCCGCTGGGCGATACGCGCCGGCGGCGGTGTGGTGATGCTTCGCATCATCGAGATCGAAGACCAGAATCAGCAATGGCTCGGGGTTGCCGACATCATGCGCGCCGAGGCGATGGAAGACGCCAATGCCGCGCTGGATCGCGCCTCGGGCCGCGCCAACGGCATCGCGGCGATCACCCCCGAACGGGTGATCCGCGAGGGTAACCCGACCGAGCAGGTGATCGACGTGATCGAAAAGGATGTCGACATCGCGCTCCTGGTTTTGGCCGCCAATCCGGGCCCCGAGGGCCCCGGACCGATCATCACCACGATGGCCAATGCGGTCGGGACCTTCCCGATCCCCATCGTGATCGTTCCCGGCGGCCTTAGTGATGCGGAAATCGACGCGCTTTCTTAAGCACTTAGGTGGGTTTCGGGCCGATTCCCGCTCTTGACCGTGCGTTCCCCATCGCCATTTGATAGAGAGACCTCACACGCCGGCCTTTAACCGGCGATGCCGGAGATATCCATGTTTATCCAGACCGAAGCCACGCCCAATCCCGCCACCTTGAAATTCATTCCGGGCCGCACCGTGCTCGACAGCGGCACCATGGAGTTTTCGAACCGCGAAGCCGCGAGCCGCTCGCCGCTGGCCGAAAAGCTGTTCAGCGTGCCCGGGGTGACCGGCGTTTTTTACGGCTCGGATTTCGTCACCGTCACGAAGGACGACAGCGACTGGCAGCACCTGAAGCCGGCCATCCTCGGCGCCATCATGGAGCACTACATGTCGGGCGCCCCACTGCTCGCCGACGGCAGTGTCGGCAGCGATGAAGCGGCCGACGAGGCGGATGAGTTTTTCAACGAGGCCGATGCCGAGACGGTCGACATGATCAAGGACCTGATCGAAACGCGGGTGCGGCCGGCGGTTGCCAACGACGGCGGCGACATCACCTTCCGCGGCTTCAAGGACGGTATTGTCTATCTCAATATGAAGGGCTCGTGCGCCGGCTGTCCGTCTTCCACGGCGACCTTGCAGCACGGCATCCAGAACCTGCTGCGGCACTTCGTGCCCGAAGTGACCGAAGTACGGCCGATGTGAGCGAGGCGGATGGCGGATAGGAAATCGCGCATCGGTTTGTGCTCTCTATTGGCCTTCCGCGCTTTACGATTCGCCATTCCATGCTGATCCTCGCCATCGATACGGCGCTTGATGCCTGCGCCGCCGCGGTGCTCGACACCGAGACCGGCAAATTGATCGCGCAGGAATCGCAGGCCATGAAGCGCGGCCATGCCGAGGCGCTGATGCCGCTGATCGGCCGCGTGATCGCCGCATCGGGAACAGCTTTCACTGACCTCGGCCGCATTTCCGTCACGACCGGCCCCGGCAGCTTTACCGGGCTCCGCGTCGGCCTGTCGGCGGCCCGCGGCATTGCGCTCGCCGCCGACATTCCCGCCGTCGGCGTCACGACGCTTGCGGCCTATGCTGCGCCTGTTGTGAGCCAGAACGCCGAACATCCCGTGGTTTCCGCAATCGATGCCCGGCATGACCACGTCTATCTTCAGATCGTCAGCGGCAATGGGAGCGCATTGGTGAGGCCGCGCCTCGCACCGATGTCGGAAGCGCTCAACGCCTGGCGCTTCGGCGCGCCGCATATCGTCGGCAACGCCGCCAACATCCTCGCCGAACGCTGGCCTTCGCACGCAGTTCCGCCGTTGAAGGTCGAGCCGCAAGCCGCACCGGATATCGCGTGGGTCGGATGGCTCGGGGCCGCCGTCAGTCCGAACACCGCGCCGGCACGCCCCTTTTATCTGCGGGCCCCCGATGCCAAACCGGCGAAGGAACAGCTCGCAGGCGCCGCGCCGCCGGCCTCGACATGAGGGCGTGGATCTCCGATTTATGGGGCAATCAGCAGGCGGTGGTCGAACCCGCGACCCTGCGCGATGCGGCGGCGCTCTCCCAGATCCATGGCGCCTCTTTTCATCGCGGCTGGGGCGAGAGCGAATTCGAAAGCATGCTCACCGAACGCAACACGCTGGTCCATCGCTTGAGAATGGGCCGAAAAACCATCGGTTTTTCTGTGTCGCGAATGGGCGCCGACGAAGCCGAGATCCTGTCGATTGCAATCGCCGAATCCCATCGCGGCCGCGGGCTCTCGAGCAATCTGTTGCTGACCCATCTTGGCCACCTCGCCGGCCGGGGCATCCGGACGGTATTTCTGGAGGTGGAAGAAAATAACCAGCCGGCGCGCCGGCTCTATCAAAGCGCCGGATTTAGCGTCGTCGGGCGCCGCGAAAGCTATTACCGGCAAGGTGGCGGAGAAGCGCTGGATGCGCTCCTGATGCGGCGCGACTTGTCGTGACATTCTAGTGGTCCGAATCTAACGTTCGCATCCCTTCGAGGCAGGCATTTTTGCGAACGTTAGATTCAAAGGGCCACTAGCAAATTTATGGCTCTAGTGGAGCTTGGGCTTTGACATTCGCTTGACGAACAAGCGGCCACGTAGGTAGCGAATGTCAAAGCCGCTCCACTAGCGATGGCAGAACGTGATATGGTGATCGACGAAGGCTATGAATATCTCCTGGTGACGTCCGGAAAATGACCTCGCTAAAACACAATCCCGTGGTTTCTGCGGCCGGTATCGAGGCACGTTGCGCCGCCACCGGCATGCGCATGACCGAACAACGGCGTGTTATCGCGCGCGTGCTGGCCGAAGCGGAGGACCATCCCGACGTCGAGGAACTGTACCGCCGCTGCGTCGCGGTTGACGACAAGATCTCGATTTCGACGGTCTATCGCACCGTCAAGCTGTTCGAAGACGCCGGCATCATCGAGCGGCATGACTTTCGCGAGGGGCGCGCCCGTTACGAACAGATGCGCGACAGCCACCACGATCATCTGATCAACCTGCGCAACGGCAAGGTGATCGAATTCACCTCCGAGGAGATCGAGAAATTGCAGGCCGAAATCGCCCGCAAGCTCGGCTATCGCCTGGTCGATCACCGGTTGGAACTCTATTGCGTCCCGCTGGAAGACGATAAATCCTGAAGCGCGTCAAATCCTGAAGCGCTGCCACGCCTTTCCGACCCAACATTTCGGTTCCATGAAGCCACGCAAACTGCACATCAAGTCATATGGCTGCCAGATGAATGTCTACGATGCGCAGCGCATGGTGGATACGCTGGCAGGCGAAGGCTTTGTCGAGACCGCAAGCGTGGATGAGGCCGATCTCGTCATCCTCAACACCTGCCATATCCGCGAGAAGGCCTCCGAGAAGGTGTATTCCGAACTCGGCCGGCTTCGCGTCATGAAGGACGAAGCGGCGCGCCAGGGAAGGCGCATGAACATCGCGGTCGCGGGCTGCGTGGCGCAGGCCGAAGGCAACGAGATCATCAACCGCGCGCCCGTGGTCGATGTCGTGGTGGGGCCGCAGAGCTATCATCATCTGCCGGAGCTATTGGCGCGCGCCGAAAAACACGGCCGCGCGCTCGAGACCGAATTTCCTGCGGAAGACAAATTCGCATTTCTGCCGCCGCCAAAGCCGGACACGATCCGCGCGCGGGGCATCTCGTCTTTCGTCACCATTCAGGAAGGCTGCGACAAATTCTGCACCTTCTGCGTGGTGCCCTATACGCGCGGCGCCGAGATTTCGCGCCCCGTTGCAAAAATTGTCGATGAGGTGAAGCGGCTCGCCGATCATGGGGTTCGCGAAATCACCCTGATCGGCCAGAACGTCAACGCCTATCACGGCGTCGGACCCGATGGCCGGACCTGGTCGCTTGGTACCTTGCTGCGCCACCTGGCGGAGATTCCCGGCATCCTCCGCCTGCGCTACTCGACCAGCCATCCCTGCGATATCGATGAGACGCTGATCGAGGCCCATCGCGACCTTCCGGCGGTGATGCCGTTTGTGCATCTGCCCGTCCAATCCGGTTCCGACCGGATTCTTTCGGCCATGAACCGCAAACATACCGCCGATGATTATCGCCGCGCCATCGATCGATTCCGTGCGGTCTGCCAAGACATTGCATTTTCATCGGATTTTATCGTTGGCTTCCCCGGCGAGACCGAGGAAGATTTTCAGGCCACCCTCGCTCTGGTCACACAAATCGGTTACGCTGGCGCTTATTCGTTCAAATATTCGCCGCGGCCCGGCACGCCGGCGGCGGAAATGCAGGAGATGGTGTCAGCGGACGACATGGACGAGCGATTGGCGCGGCTTCAGGAATTGATCGACAGCCAGCAATCGGCCTTCAACAAGGCCTCGATTGGGACCGCCGTCGATGTGCTGTTCGAGCGCGCCGCGCGCAATCCCGGCCAGATCGTCGGCCGAACCGCTTATCTTCAGCCCGCCCATGTGATGGCGTCCGAATCGATCATCGGGCAGGTGCTGCCGGTTCGCATCGAAAGCCTCGAACGCTACAGCCTGCTTGGTGAACTCGTGAGTCCGGCTGCCACTTCCGGTACGCACGCCCTTGTCAATTCCTTTGAAGCGAAAATGGGAGCCTGAACCCTTGCCCAAGAGCGCATCGGATTCGCCATCACTCGCCCCCACCCGCAGACCTGACCGTGACATGCAAGTTCCGCCCGAGACCCAATTCGTCATCGATTTCGACGACAACCGCGCCGCTTCCGCGCTGGTCGGACCTTACGGTCAAAACCTCGCACTGATCGAGCGGCGGCTCGGCGTCGTCGTGGATTCGCGCGGCAATCACATCACCGTTGCCGGCTCGCGCGACGGCTGCGATGCCGCGCGGCGTGTGCTGGAGACGCTATATACGCAGGCGAGCAAGGGACAGGATATCGCGCAAGGCGACGTCGAGGGCGCAATCCGCGCCGTGATCGCCCAGGGCTCGCTGTTCGAATTCGATCCGAAAGCCGCCAAGTCGGCGTTCGACACCATCAATCTGCGCAAGCGTCCGGTGCGGGCGCGCACCGCTGCACAAGAACTCCTATATTCGCGCGCTGAAACGCCACGAACTGGTGTTCGGCGTCGGTCCGGCCGGCACCGGCAAGACCTGGCTGGCGGTTGCGCACGCCGCGCAACTGTTCGAACGTAAAGAGGTCGACCGCATCATCCTGTCGCGTCCTGCGGTGGAAGCCGGCGAACGGCTCGGCTTCCTGCCTGGCGACTTGCGCGAAAAGGTCGATCCTTACCTAAGGCCGATCTACGACGCGCTGTATGATCTGATGGATTCGCGCATCGTCGAGCGCGCGTTGCAGACCGGCGAAATCGAAATCGCGCCGCTTGCGTTCATGCGCGGACGCACGCTGACCAATGCCGTCATCATTCTGGACGAGGCGCAGAACACCACGTCCATGCAAATGAAAATGTTCCTGACCCGGCTTGGCGAGAACAGCCGGATGATCGTCACCGGCGATCCGTCCCAGGTCGACCTGCCGCACGGCCAGACATCGGGGCTCGCGGAAGCCGTCAAGCTGCTCGACGGGGTCAACGGCATTGCCCAGGTGCGTTTCACCGCCGAGGACGTGATCCGTCATGAGCTGGTGGCGCGGATCGTGGCGGCTTATGAAGGATTGCCGCAACGGCCGGTGCCCAACAAGACGTGATTGCAGGAACCGCGACAGCTGCGGATCAAGCTCGAATTAGCGGCCCATACAGAACTCCGATGGCATCGTCTGCCCTTCCGATTACAGAAATTCTCATCGTTGCCGATTGCTGGCAGGCCGAACCCGAGGCCGAGGCGGTGATCGACCGCGCCATCGCGGCTGCGGCCGAGTTCGTCACTGCCGATGTCAGCGAGAGCGAACTTGCGGTCATGCTGACCGACGACGACGGCATCCGGACGCTCAATCGCAACTGGCGTGGCATCGACAAGCCGACCAACGTATTGTCGTTTCCGGCGTTGCAGCCGAGCGGCCCGCGAAAAGCGGACGATGCGCCGCGCATGCTCGGCGACATCGCCATCGCCTATGAGACGACGCGCCGCGAAGCCGACGAAGAGCAGAAACCGTTCGACCATCATCTGAGCCATCTTGCGGTTCATGGTTTCCTGCACCTGATCGGTCACGATCACGAGCAGGATCAGGAAGCCGAAACGATGGAATCGCTCGAACGCGAGATTCTGTCGCAGCTCGGCATTCCCGACCCCTACGCGGAGCGGGACTAGTGGCCCGAACCGAGCATTCGCACCCCTTCTCAGCAGCCGCTTTGGCGAATGCTGGGATCAACGGGGCCACTAGAATGACTATTTATGCTAGTGCCCATGACTTTCCGAAGTTCGCCGGAAGTGGGCGCTGCGACGGTGCACGAACTTCGGAAAGTGGGCACTAGACTAAAATGCCGGACTCCGACCCGACCCACGACAATCCGCGCAACACGCGCAACTTGCCTGCCGTCGTGCAGGAGGGCGAGGTCATGCGCCCGGCCGCCGACAACTGGCTGACGCGGGCAATCCGCACATTATTCGGCTGGAAACCGGGATCGGTTCGCGACGATCTGCAGGTCGTGCTCGACACAAGTACGCCCGACGAAGTCGGCTTTTCCGCCGTCGAGCGCACCATGCTGCGCAATATCCTTTCGCTGCATGAACGGCGGATTGCGGATGTCATGATCCATCGCGCCGATATCGTCGCGGTCAAGCACGACATTCCGCTCGGCGAGTTGATGAGCCTGTTTGAGAGCGCCGCGCATTCGCGGCTTGTCGTCTACAACGAAACCCTCGACGATCCGGAAGGAATGGTCCACATCCGCGACCTCCTGGGATTCATGACGGCGCGGGCTGCGAAACCGAAGACCAAGACCAAATCCAAGAAGCCGCCTCGGGCTGGCCTCGATCTGCGCGCAGTCGATCTGGCGATGCCGTTATCGGAAGCCAACATCATCCGCAAATTGCTGTTTGTGCCGCCTTCGATGCGCGCGATCGACCTCCTCGCACAAATGCAGGCCTCGCGGATTCACCTGGCGCTGGTCGTCGACGAATATGGCGGGACCGACGGGCTGGTTTCGATCGAGGACATTGTCGAACAGATCGTCGGCGAGATCGACGACGAACACGACAGCGACGAGCCGCCGGCGGTCGTCCGGCAGGCCGATAATTCCTTCATTGCGGATGCGCGCGCCAGCCTCGATGATGTCCGCTCCGTGATCGGGGACGAATTCGTGACGGGAGAGGCCGGCGAAGAAGTCGAGACGCTGGGCGGCTTTCTCGTCACCCATGTCGGCCGGCTACCGGTGCGCGGCGAAGTCATCTCCGGGCCCGGCAATTTCGAAATCGAGGTGCTCGATGCCGATCCGCGGCGCGTCAAGCGCCTGCGCATCGCGACGCGAAAGGAACGCGGGCCGCTACGCAGCCCGCGTGAAAGCCGCCGTCGCGAGACGGCGCCGGATAGCCCGCAACCGGGCGATCAGACAAATCCGCCGGGCGACGGAGCCACCTCATCGTGATGGCGCCCGGTAAACTTCGCTCCATCGGACTGGCGATCATCCTGACCTGGGGCTGGAAGCGCGCTGGCCTCGCGCTTCTCGCCGGCGCCCTTTCTTCCCTCGCCATGGCGCCGTTCAATGCCTGGCCCATTCTGTTTCTGACCTTTCCGGTCGCGGTCTGGCAGATCGACGGCGCGGCCGCGGGACGCTGGCGCGGCGTGCCGGCGGCCGCACTGACCGGCTGGTGGTTTGGGCTCGGCTATTTCGTGCCCGGGCTCTACTGGATCGGCTACGCCTTTCTGGTCGATGCGCAGACTTTCGCGTGGCTGATGCCGTTCGCCATTCTTGGACTGCCGGCCTACCTCGCGCTCTTCATGGCCTTGGGCTTCGCGCTCGCGCGGCTGTTCTGGACGCGGGATGCCTCGCGCGTGATCGCGCTTGCCGCGAGTTTGACGATGAGCGAATGGCTGCGTGGCCAGGCGCTCACCGGCTTTCCGTGGAATACGCTCGGCTACGCTTTGAGCGAACCGCTGGCGCTCGCGCAGACCGCATCGCTGGTCGGGCTGTGGGGTCTAACCTTTTTAACGGTCGCAATTTTCGCAAGCCCGGGCGTGCTGATCGACGGTAGATCGCGCGGACGCAAGCCCTGGATCGCCCCGGCGCTGGCGCTGATCGTGCTGCTCGCCATGACGGTCTTTGGCGTGGCCCGCTTGAGCCGGCAGCCGACCGTTATGGTCGCGAATACGAAGCTGCGGATCATGCAGCCCGACCTGCAACAGGACGCGAAATTCAATTACGGCGCGAAAGCGGACGTGATGAAGAAATATCTCGCGCTGTCCGACCGCGCATCCGGACCGCAGTCGACCGGCGTACGCAACGTCAACATCCTGATCTGGCCGGAATCGGCGTTTCCGTTTTTCCTGACCCGCGAAGCCGACGCGATGGGTCAGATCGCCGATCTCCTGCCGAAGGGAACGGTACTGATCACGGGCTCGGTGCGCGCCCCCGACGTGCCGCCCGGCACACGGATCACGCGCGCCTATAATTCGATCTACGTCATCGATCACGATGGCAACGTGCTCTCGGTCTACGACAAGCTGCATCTAGTGCCGTTCGGCGAATTCTTGCCGTTCCAGGATCTCATGGAAAAAATCGGCTTCGAGCAATTGACGCGGGTTCAGGGCGGATTCATCGCAGGGACTCATCGCCGCAGCATGGACGTGCCAAACGCACCAAGGATGCTACCTCTGATATGCTATGAGGCGATCTTTCCCGGTGATGTTGTCGAGCGCGGCGACCGGCCGGGCTGGATCGTCAACCTGACCAATGACGGCTGGTTCGGGTTTTCCACCGGTCCCTATCAGCACCTGCAACAGGCGCGCGTGCGCGCGATTGAACAAGGGCTGCCGCTCGTTCGAGCCGCAAATACAGGCATCTCCGCTGTGATCGACCCGTTGGGACGGGTGGTGGCGCGGCTCGGACTTGGGCTTGAAGGCGTGCTGGACTCAGGCCTGCCTGCCGCGATCCCACCGACGCCGTATGCGCGCGCCGGCGATATCCCGATCATGATCATCCTTGCAGCCGCATGGCTGTTCGTGATTCGCCGTCGCACCGCAAAATAGTCGCGTACAATCGACGGTTCGCCCGCCCGCGCGCATTTGCGGGGTTTGACGGCATCACTACCTAAGGCATACTCCGCGCGCTTGTTGCAGCACCTGCGGTCTGGAGGAGCGTTGGCGATGTCGACCAAAGCACCCAACCCTGTTGACAAATATGTCGGCAGCCGGGTGCGCATGCGCCGCATTATGCTCGGCATGAGCCAGGAAAAACTTGGCGAAGCGCTCGGCCTTACATTCCAGCAGGTGCAAAAATACGAGAAGGGGACCAATCGCGTCGGCGCGAGCCGAATTCAGCAGATTGCCGAAATCCTTCAGGTGCCGGTATCGTTTCTGTTCGAGGGCGGACCGTCCGGCACGGCGAGAGCCGACGGCAGCACTGAGGCCGCGTCGCCCTCTTATGTCTCCGACTTCCTCGCAACCTCAGAGGGGCTGGCACTGACCCGCGCCTTTACCCGCATCGGCGACACCAAGCTTCGGCGCAGCATCGTCGATCTCGTCGAACAGATCGCCGCCCACGAGAGTCCCGACAAGCGCTAGACGTCCCGCTGCTGCTTGAAGCGCATCTCGACGGGTGCGCGTTCAACCATTGCCCCGAAGAGCAATGATGCTATTGAACCGGACTCGGCTCCGAGCCCAACGCTTGCGGATTTGTCGGACACTGCGATGAACGGACCAAACGGCGACAACGATACGAGCCCGCAGGCGCAGCGCGCCTTCTTCGGACGCCGCAAGGGCCACAAGCTACGCGCGCATCAGGCGGAGTTGATCGCGCATTTGCTGCCGAAGCTTTCGCTTGATATTGCGGGTCCGCAACCCACCGACCTGACCGAATTGTTCGACACGCCGGTCGATGCCGTACGCCTTGAAATCGGATTCGGCGGCGGCGAGCATCTGATCGCGGAAGCGCGCGCTTTTCCGAACACCGGCTTCATCGGCTGCGAGCCCTATGTCAACGGCATGGCGAAAATCCTGACCTTGATCGAGGCCAACGACGTCAGAAATATCCGGCTGTTTGCCGGCGATGCCGCGGACTTGCTGGCCTGGATGCCGGCAAACTCGCTGGCAAGGATCGACTTGATCCATCCCGATCCGTGGCCGAAACGGCGGCACTGGAAACGGCGCTTCGTGCAGGACGCGACGATTGCGGCGATGACACGCGCGTTGCACATGGGCTGCGAGTTTCGCTTCGTCAGCGACATCGCGGACTACTGCGCCTGGACGCTTTGGCATTTTGCGCGCGCATCCGATTTCGTCTGGACTGCGGAGCGCGCATCAGATTGGCGCGAGCCGTGGGCCGACTACACGATGACGCGGTATGGCCGCAAGGCCGAGCGCGAAGGGCGCGCCGCCGCCTACCTGATGTTCAGAAAGACGCGCTAGAGTTTCGTTATGCCGTTTCGCGCGTCCGCCAGAAGCTGACCACCCGCTCTGCGGTCGAGGGCGACAGCCGCATGAAGTTCGAGCGCACGTTATCGATGTCGGCGGAAGCTGGAATCCGCGCCGGTCCGAGGCGCAACAGCACCAACGCGCGCACGGTCGCCCATTCAAGCCCGATCGCCTTGGCGAGAATCAGGATCGGATCATGACGGTCGCCGGCCAACAGGCGGTCGACCGCCGCAATCGGCACGCCCGACATCGCCGACAGCGCGGCGACGGATTCGGTGTATCGGTAAGCCTTGGCAAAACCAAGCAGCGCCGCTTCGTCGAGGTCGCCGGCACGGTACAGCGAAAGGATCGTGCGTTGCGCAGGCGCAAAATCCCGCTGTTTCGCCGGCTGATCCGCCTTGCCCGAAATCTCGCCCATGGCCTTGGCGACGGCCGCCTGACGACCGGGCTCGGCCATATCGAACAGGCGGCGCCGTACCACGTCGACCGATCCGGCCAATAGCTCTTTCAAGAGCCGGTCCGGCAGATCGTTGCGCTGCCCGACGGTGATCGTGAGCACGCCGTCTTTGGCTGCGCGCTTGACCAGTGCCGAATATCCGATTGTTGAAAACTCCGCGCCCGCGTTGGCCGCCGCGCGCCTGATGACATCGCGCTCACCGCGTTGAACCATCACGTCGGTAAGATCGGGCGAGAGTCTCGCACGCTCCGTCATCGCGAGCAGATGATCCTGACCCCTCATGCGCGCAATCTCGACCAACGCCTGCTCGTCGAGCACGGGCGATCGGCGCAGCACAGGGCCTGCGATGGAGATGTTGTCCTCGCGCGCGAGTTGCCCGATCAGGACTGGCGGTGCATTGGCGAGGGCGGCGATGCGCTCGGCAATATCGGCGCGGGCCGCAAGCTCGGTCTGCGGAACGATGCCGGTCAGGAGCTGGTCGAACAGCTCGATATGACGGGCCTGGAAGCCGGCGGCTCCCTGCACGAACAGGTCCGCGATGCCGCGGCTGACTTCCGCCAGGCGCTTGGGATCGCCCCGCCTGACGATTTCATCGAGCCCGGGGATCAACGGCGTGGCGACGGTCATGGAACACACTTAGCCAATGAAACGCGGGCGGCCCGGCCATTTAATGTTCTGATGGTGAAGGAAGGGTTAGGCTCAGCGGCCGCATGAGACGGCAAAATTAATGCCCCCGGCATCCTGCGGGCCTTGTCGGAGATAGGAAAACCCGCTATATCCGCCTCAACTTATAGTTCTCATACGATCGCGTAGGAGAGTGGGCCCCCCGGGACCCGCTCTTTTTTATTACCTGAAGGGACTTGTTTACTCCCTGAAGCGACTTGGGGCCGGATGACGCCGGGAACCCGAGCCGGATACGCGCCGAAGACGACAGCTAAGACCGCCTGAAGGCCAAGTTGACCCTGGATATGACCGATCCAACGCCCGGTTCCTTTGAAACCGACCTGCTCGACGAGCCGCGGCTCGTTGTCGAGCCGGGCGCGGCGGCGCGCGTGTCGGCGGTTGCCGCGCCGGTGTTGCACGGCATGGGCTACCGGCTGGTTCGGATCAAGATTTCGGGCGAAGCCGGCTGCACGGTCCAGATCATGGCCGAACGGCCGGACGGTTCGATGCAGATCGAGGATTGTGAGGCGATCTCCCGGGCGCTTTCGCCGGTGCTCGATATCGCCGACCCGATCGACCGCGCCTACCGGCTGGAGATTTCCTCGCCCGGCATCGATCGCCCGCTGGTGCGCCGCTCGGACTTCGAACGTTTCACCGGTCATCTTGTTAAGATCGAGATGGCGGTTGCCCACCAGGGGCGTAAACGATTTCGCGGATCGCTGGCGGGTGTCGCGGACAGCGCCGTGCGGCTGCGTCGCGATGATGTCAAGGCCGATGAGGAAGCCGACGTGTGGCTTACGATGGAAGATATCGCTGAGGCCCGACTCGTTCTTACCGACGATCTGGTTGCGGAATCGATGCGGCGCGGCAAGAAAGCCGAGCGCGAATTGAAGCGCAGCCTCGGCCTGGAACCGCCGGCAGCGCCGCATGCCAGCCTCAAGCCGGCAAAGAAATCGCCACCGAAGAACACCAAACAACATCGCCTGGCCGCCCAAAGAGCGCGCCGCGGCGACATCGATCCTGTAAGAGGAGACTGAGCCATGGCAGTCAGTGCCAATAAGCTTGAATTGCTGCAAATCGCAGACGCCGTTGCGCGCGAAAAATCGATCGACCGCGGCATCGTGATCTCGGCGATGGAAGACGCCATCGCCAAGGCGGCCCGCGCCCGGTACGGCAGCGAGACCGACGTTCACGCCGAGATCGACGCCAAGAAGGGCGAGCTTCGACTGTCCCGCCACATGCTGGTGGTCGAGCATGTCGAAAATTCCGCCAACCAGATTTCGCTCGAAGACGCCCGCCGCGCCAACCCCGGTGCGCAGATCGGCGACACCATCGCCGACACGCTGCCGCCGCTGGAATATGGCCGCATCGCCGCGCAATCGGCCAAGCAGGTGATCGTGCAGAAGGTGCGCGAGGCTGAACGCGACCGGCAATATCAGGAATTCAAGGACCGCATCGGCGATATCGTCAACGGCATCGTCAAGCGCGTCGAATATGGCAGCGTCATCGTCGATCTCGGCCGCGGCGAAGCCATCGTGCGCCGCGACGAAATGCTGCCGCGCGAGGTGTTCCGCAACGGCGACCGCGTCCGCGCCTACATTTTCGACGTGCGGCGCGAAACCCGCGGGCCCCAGATTTTCCTCTCGCGCACCCATCCGCAATTCATGGCGAAGCTGTTCGCGCAGGAAGTGCCGGAAATCTATGACGGCATCGTCGAGATCAAGGCGGTGGCTCGCGATCCCGGCTCGCGCGCGAAGATCGGCGTGATCTCGCGGGATTCCTCGGTCGACCCGGTCGGCGCCTGCGTCGGCATGCGCGGATCGCGCGTGCAGGCCGTGGTCAACGAGTTGCAGGGCGAAAAGATCGACATCATTCCCTGGTCGCCGGATATCGCGACCTTCGTGGTCAACGCGCTGGCGCCTGCGGAAGTCTCCAAGGTCGTGATCGACGAAGACCGCGAGCGGATCGAGGTCGTGGTGCCCGACACCAACAATCAGCTGTCGCTCGCGATCGGCCGGCGCGGCCAGAATGTACGCCTCGCCTCGCAACTGACGGGCTGGGACATCGATATTCTCACCGAGCAGGAAGAATCGGAACGCCGTCAGGCCGATTTCGAAAACTCCACGCGCGTGTTCATGGAAGCGCTCAATGTCGACGAGGTGGTCGGCCAGTTGCTCGCTTCCGAGGGCTTCACGTCGGTCGAGGAACTCGCGATGGTCGATGTCCGGGAACTCGCGGGCATCGAAGGATTCGACGACGAGACCGCCAACGAGTTGCAGAATCGCGCCAAGGAATATCTGGAGCAGCTTGAGGGCGAGCTTGAAAACAAACGTAAGGAGCTCGGCGTGTCCGACGATTTGAAGAATGTTCCGGGTGTCACCTCGAAGATGCTGGTGAAGTTCGGCGAGAACGACATCAAGACCGTCGAGGACCTCGCCGGCTGTGCCACCGACGATCTGGTCGGCTGGACCGAGCGCAAGGAAGGCGGCGAGCAGACCAAGCATGCCGGCATCCTCGACGGCGGTGAAACCTCGCGCGACGACGCGGAAGCCCTGATCATGCAGGCGCGCGTGCTCGCCGGCTGGATCACCCAGGCCGATCTCGACAAGCAGACCGAGGAGGCAGCGGCCCCCGAAGGTCAGCCGGCCTGACGATCGGAGCCATGTCGACGCAATGCTCGCCATCGCTGATCCGGAACTCGACCATGGACCGCGGGCCGACAGGTCCGCGACCATGCGGATGTGCGCGGTCAGCCGGGATGTGCGGCCGATCGACGAACTGATCCGCTTTGTGGTCGCCCCGTCCGGGGAAGTGGTGGCGGACCTGAAGCGCAAGCTCCCCGGCCGCGGTTTGTGGGTTTCGGCTTCGCGCAAGATGGTTGCGGAAGCGGTCCGGCGTCACCAATTCAGCAGGGGATTCAAACGCGATGTCCGTGTGGCGGCAACGCTCGCTGCCGACACGGAGGCGTTGCTGGAACGGTTTGTCGTCGATGCGCTGGCCATGGCCGCCAAAGCCGGCCAGGTCATTTCCGGGTTTACCAAGGTTGCAGACGCCCTCGAGCGGCAGGGCCCGGGCCCGGTCCGGGCGCTGGTCCATGCAACTGACGGCGCGGCGGACGGAATCCGTAAATTGGACGCCATCGTCAGGCAAAATGGCGGGAATAATGGCCATTCGGCCGATGTTCCTATCGTTAATGTGCTGACATCCGAGCAATTGGATTTGGCACTGGGCCGGTCAAATGTGATACATGCTGCCCTGCTCGCGGGCCCGGCGAGCGATACGTTCCTGTCACGTAGCCAAATGCTGGTCCGATACCGGATGGCGGACGACGACGGAACCGTGGCCGCGGACAAGAATTCGCCGATTTAAAAGACCGTGCGGAAACGCACGACTAGACAGGATTAGGACTGCTGAATGGTTGATACCAAAACGCCTGGCGACAAGACGCTCAGTGTGCCGACCAAGACCTTGTCGCTCAAGCCGCGGGTCGAGACCGGAACCGTGCGCCAGAGCTTCAGCCACGGCCGAACCAAACAGGTCGTGGTGGAAAAGCGCGGCAAGCGCCGCGTTGGCGGGGACGCCCCCGCCACTGAGACGCATGCCCCCGAACCGGTGATCGCCAAGCCGGCAGCGCCGGCGCCTGCCGCCCGCACCGCGCCGCCGGCCGCGCCGCGGAGCAATTCCGGCGTGGTCTTGCGTACCCTCACCGAGGACGAACGAAGCGCCCGCGCCAGCGCGCTTGCCGATTCGAGGGTCCGTGACGTCGAGGAGCGGCGGATTGCCGAAGAAGAGGCCAAGCGCCGCGCCAGCCGCGAAGGCATCGAACAGGCCGAGCGTGAAGCGGCCGAAGCGCGCCGCAAGGCCGAAGAGGACCGCCACCGTCATGACGAGGAAGCCAAGCGCAAGGCCGAACTCGAGGCCAAGAAGCGGTTTGGCGAAGCCGAAGCGCCCCGGCCGGCGACGACCGCCCGCCCGGCGACAACCACCGCCCGGCCCGCCATCCCGGTAGCGCGTGCCCCCGGTATCGCGGCCGACGCCTCCGATGAGGATGAAGGTCCGCGCCAGGTTCGGCGCGGCGGACCGGGCCGTCCGGTAGTTGCCCCGAAGCCGACCGCGAAGCCGTCGCCGCAGAAGCAACGCGGCCGGCTGACGCTGGTCACGGCGTTGAATGCCGACGACGTACGCGAGCGCTCGATCGCCTCATTCCGCCGCCGCACCCAGCGCCTCAAAGGGCACCAATCCAATGAGCCAAAGGAAAAGCTCATCCGCGAGGTGACGATCCCGGAAGTCATTGCCATCCAGGAACTCGCCAACCGCATGGCGGAGCGCGCCGTCGACGTCATCCGCCTGCTGATGAAGCAGGGCGCGATGCACAAGATCACGGACGTGATCGACGCCGACACCGCGCAGCTGATTGCGGAAGAACTGGGTCATTCGGTGAAGCGCGTGGCGGCTTCCGACGTCGAAGAAGGCCTGTTCGACGCCGTCGACAATTCCAGCGACACCGAGCCGCGCTCACCGGTCGTGACCGTGATGGGTCACGTCGACCACGGCAAGACCTCGCTGCTCGACGCGCTGCGCCACGCCAACGTGGTTTCCGGCGAAGCCGGCGGCATCACCCAGCATATCGGCGCCTATCAGGTCACCTCGCCTGAAAGCGGCAAGAAGATCACCTTCATCGATACGCCCGGCCACGCCGCGTTCACCGCGATGCGCGCCCGCGGCGCCAAGGTGACCGACATCGTGGTGCTGGTGGTCGCTGCCGATGACGGCGTGATGCCGCAGACGATAGAGGCGATCAACCACGCCAAGGCGGCGAAAGTGCCGATGATCGTCGCCATCAACAAGATCGACAAACCCGACGCCAAGCCCGAGCGTGTGCGCACCGAACTGTTGCAGCACGAGGTTCAGGTTGAATCGCTCGGCGGTGAAGTGGTCGATGTGGAAGTTTCCGCCAAGAACAAGACCAATCTCGACAGGCTGCTCGAGATGATCGCGTTGCAGGCCGACATCCTCGACCTCAAGACCAATTCGACACGTCCCGCCGAAGGCACCGTGATCGAAGCCAAGCTCGACCGCGGCCGCGGCCCGGTGGCAACCGTGCTGGTTCAGCGCGGCACGCTCAAGGTCGGCGACATCGTCGTGGCCGGCGCCGAAATGGGCCGTGTACGCGCGCTGATTTCGGATCAGGGCGACACCGTCGAGGAAGCAGGTCCTTCGGTCCCGGTCGAAGTGCTCGGATTCAACGGTCCGCCGGAAGCCGGCGACCGCCTCGCGGTGGTCGAGAACGAAGCCCGCGCCCGCCAGGTCACGAGCTATCGCGCGCACCAGAAGCGCGAGAACGCGGCTGCCTCGATTTCGGGCATGCGCGGCTCGCTCGAACAGATGATGTCTCAGCTCAAGACATCCGGACGCAAGGAATTCCCGCTCATCATCAAGGCCGACGTACAGGGTTCGCTGGAAGCGATCCTCGGGTCGCTCGAGAAACTCGGCACCGATGAAGTGGCCGCGCGCATCCTGCACGCCGGCGTCGGCGGCATCTCGGAATCGGACGTCACGCTGGCGGAAGGCTTTAACGCCGCCATCATCGGCTTCTCGGTCCGAGCCAACAAGGAAGCGGCCGCCGCGGCCAAGCGCAACGGCATCGAGATCCGCTACTACAACATCATCTACGACCTCGTGGATGACGTGAAGAAGGCGATGAGCGGCCTGCTTGCGCCGACGCTGCGCGAAACCATGCTCGGCAATGCGCAGATCCTGGAAGTGTTCAACATTTCCAAGGTCGGCAAGGTCGCGGGCTGCCGCGTCACCGACGGCACCGTGGAACGCGGCGCCAATGTCCGCCTGATCCGCGACAACGTCGTCGTGCACGAAGGCAAGCTGTCGACGCTCAAGCGCTTCAAGGACGAAGTGAAGGAAGTTCAGGCCGGCCAGGAATGCGGCATGGCGTTCGAGAATTACGGCGACATGCGCGTCGGCGATGTCATCGAATGCTACCGTGTCGAAACGATCCAGCGCAGCCTGTAAGTCCAAATCTTGCAGCGGCGCTGAAATCCAGAACCAAACGGTCATGCTCCGCGCAGGCGGGGCATCCAGTAGTCACTGAATAACTTTGAACTCGGCGTACTGGATCACCCGCTTTTCGCGGGTGATGACGACCATCAGGATTTTGATAATGCCCCGCCACCATACCAAGAGCTCCGCGCCCGGCGGCTCGCAACGCCAATTGCGGGTCGGCGAGACCGTGCGACACGCGATTGCGGAGATTCTGGCGCACGGCGACGTCCACGATCCCGACCTTGAGGGCCACATCATCACCGTTCCCGAAGTGAAGATGTCACCGGATCTCAAGCTTGCGACCATCTACGTGATGCCGCTCGGCGGGCGGGACACCGAGGTCGTGATCGAGGCGCTCAATCGTAACAAGAAGTTCCTGCGCGGCGAGATCGCGCATCGCGTTAACCTGAAATTTGCTCCTGAGATTCGCTTCCACATCGACGACCAATTCGACGAAGCGGAACGTATCGAGAAATTACTGCGAACACCTGAGGTGCAGAGAGATCTCGCGCCCGGCCAGGACGATGAATGATGACTGTAACGACGGCCAATCCGCCAATCGAATTGCAAAACGCCGATTCGGCTGCGGCTGATAAAAATATTTTTTCTGCTGCGCCCGACGACGTGCGGCGCGACAATAACGATCCGCGCCAGCAGCAACCGAAACAGAACAAGCAGCCGCGCCGCGACAAGCGCGACGTCCACGGCTGGGTCGCACTCGACAAGCCGATCGGCATGACGTCCACGCACGCGGTCGCCGTCGTCAAGCGGCTGTTTTCGGCCAAGCGGGCTGGACACGCCGGCACCCTCGATCCGCTTGCCTCGGGCGGATTGCCGATCGCGATCGGCGAAGCCACCAAGACCGTCCCCTTCGTGATGGATGGCCGCAAGCGCTATCGTTTCACCGTCACCTGGGGCGAAGAACGCGACACCGACGATACCGAAGGCCGCGCGGTCCGTTCCAGCGAGCTCAGGCCGACAGCCGAGGCGATCAGGGCGCTCCTGCCCCGTTTCACCGGCCTGATCGAGCAGATCCCGCCGCAATATTCGGCCATCAAGGTGCAGGGGGAGCGGGCCTACGACCTGGCGCGCGATGGCGAGACGGTCGAATTGAAACCGCGCCCGGTCGAGATTCACGAATTAACCCTTACAGAACAACTAGATAGTAACCGCTCCGTGTTCGAGGCGGAGTGCGGAAAAGGCACCTATGTGCGGGCTTTGGCCCGCGATTTGGGCCGGATTCTCGGCTGTTTCGGCCATATCTCGGCGCTCAGGCGGACGCTGGTCGGCCCGTTCGGCGAAAACGACATGATTTCGCTGGAACAGCTGGAAGCTTTATGCGATAGAGCCGCGTCCGGCGAGGGCAGCCTCGCCGACGCGCTTTTGCCCGTTGAGACCGCGCTGGACGACATCCCGGCACTGGCCGTCACACGGGCGGATGCGGCAAGGCTCCACAGGGGCCAAGCCGTTTTGTTGCGCGGACGGGATGCGCCCAATTGTAGCGGCACAGTCTATGTCACGGTGGCAGGCCGTCTTTTGGCGCTTGCCGAAATTGGCAATGGCGAACTCATCCCCAAGCGCGTGTTCAACCTGAACGGACTGACTGCCAGTCCGGCTCGCAACAACGAAAGTGTCTGACGATGTCGATTACCGCAGAGCGCAAAGCGGAAGTCATCAAGAAGAGTGCCAACAAGACCGGCGACACCGGCTCACCCGAGGTACAGGTTGCGATCCTGTCGGAACGCATCAACAACCTCACCGATCATTTCAAGAGCCACGTGAAGGACAACCATTCGCGCCGCGGCTTGCTGAAAATGGTCGCCACGCGCCGCTCGCTTCTCGACTACCTGAAGCGGAAAGACGAGGCGCGCTACCTGGCGCTGCTCGAAAAGCACAACATTCGGCGTTGAGCTTTTAGTGAAGTACACGCGCGTCGTTTGGCGCGCGTTTTTGCATGATCGATTCGTGTGCCAGTTTGTTCGGCTTATCGGAACCGATGATGCGAGAAGGGCATAAGGCAGAAGCTGTCATGTCCTCAAGGCGCGATCCGAAACAGCGGGAAACGGTTTCCCGACGGGATCGGGCCTAAACAAGAACGTCCAGCAGCAATCCGGCTCGCTGGGCGAAACGGGCAAGGTGCCCGTGATACTTACGCGAAAGGATGGACGCCATCCTAAAACCAGAAACCATGGCAGGATCGCCGGATGCTGACGCCACAGGGCGCGCAGCATCCCGCAATCTTGCGCATGGTTTTTTGTTTTGTGGCGTCTGTTCTTTCGTAAACTCATGAAAGAAAACCACAATGTTCAATAAGCATTCCGTCGAGATCGACTGGGGTGGACGTCCCCTCAAGCTTGAGACCGGAAAAGTCGCACGACAGGCCGACGGCGCCGTTGTCGCCACCTACGGCGAGACCATCGTCCTCGCCACCGTCGTCGCTGCGAAATCGCCCCGCGAGGGCGTCGACTTCCTGCCCCTGACGGTCGATTACCAGGAAAAGACCTACGCCGCGGGCCGCATACCCGGCGGCTATTTCAAACGCGAAGGCCGGCCGACCGAAAAGGAGACGCTGGTCTCCCGCTTGATCGACCGCCCGATCCGTCCGCTGTTCGTGGACGGCTGGCGCAACGAAACCCAGGTGATCGTCACCGTGCTCTCGCACGATATGGAGAATGATCCCGATATCGTGGCGCTGGTGGCGTCATCCGCCGCACTAACGCTGTCCGGCGCCCCCTTCAAGGGTCCGATCGGTGCAGCGCGCGTTGGTTTCGCCAACGACGAATTCATCCTCAATCCGACGCTCGACGAGATGGCTGAAACCCAGCTCGACCTGGTCGTCGCCGGCACGGCGGATGCCGTGCTGATGGTGGAATCGGAAGCCAAGGAACTCAACGAGGAGGTGATGCTGGGTGCCGTGATGTTCGGTCACCGCCACTTCCAGCCCGTGATCAAGGCGATCATCGAGCTTGCCGAAAAGGCAGCGAAGGAGCCGCGCGAAGTCACCGCGATCGACAATGCCGCGATCGAAAAGGAAATGCTCGGCCTGGTCGAGCAGGACCTGCGCAAGGCCTACGCGATCCCGGTCAAGCAGGAACGCTATGCCGCGGTCGGCGCCGTCAAGGAAAAGGCGATGGCGCACTTCTTCCCGGAAGGCCAGGAGCCCAAATACGACAAGCTCCGTGTCGCCGGTGTGTTCAAGGAGCTCGAAGCCAAGATCGTCCGCTGGAACATTCTCGATACCGGCAAGCGCATCGATGGCCGCGACGTCAAGACCGTCCGCAACATCGTCGCCGAAGCCGGCGTGCTGCCGCGCGCCCACGGCTCGGCGCTGTTCACACGCGGCGAGACCCAGGCGCTGGTCGTGACCACGCTCGGCACTGGCGAAGATGAACAGTACATCGACGCGCTGTCGGGAACGTACAAAGAGACGTTCCTGTTGCATTACAACTTCCCGCCCTACTCGGTCGGCGAAACCGGCCGTCTCGGCGGCACCAAGCGGCGTGAAATCGGCCATGGCAAGCTCGCCTGGCGCGCGATTCATCCCGTGCTGCCGCCGCACCACGAATTCCCCTACACGGTGCGCGTGGTCTCGGAGATCACCGAGTTGAACGGCTCGTCTTCGATGGCCTCGGTCTGCGGCGCTTCGCTCGCGCTGATGGACGCCGGCGTTCCCCTGAAGCGGCCGACCGCGGGTATCGCGATGGGCCTGATCCTCGAGGACAAGCGCTTTGCGGTGCTCTCGGACATCCTTGGCGACGAGGATCACCTCGGCGACATGGACTTCAAGGTTGCCGGAACCGAACAGGGCATCACCTCGCTCCAGATGGACATCAAGATCGAGGGCATCACCGAAGAGATCATGAAGGTCGCCCTCGGCCAGGCCAAGGAAGGCCGCATCCACATTCTGGGTGAGATGTCGAAGGCCTTGACGGCCGCACGCGCCGAACTCGGCGAATACGCGCCGCGCATCGAAACCTTCAAGATCCCGACCGACAAGATCCGCGAAGTGATCGGCACTGGCGGCAAGGTGATCCGCGAAATCGTGGAAAAGACCGGCGCCAAGATCAACATCGAGGACGACGGCACGGTAAAGGTCGCCTCCAACGACGGCGAGGCCATGAAGGCCGCGATCAAGTGGATCAAGTCGATCACTTCGGAACCCGAGGTCGGCCTGATCTACGAAGGCACCGTGGTCAAGGTGATGGAGTTCGGCGCTTTCGTGAACTTCTTCGGCGCCAAGGACGGTCTGGTTCACATCAGCCAGCTCGCTGCCAACCGGGTGCAGAAGACTTCCGACGTCGTCAAGGAAGGCGACAAGGTCAAGGTCAAGCTGCTCGGCTTCGACGACCGCGGCAAGACGCGGCTGTCGATGAGGGCGGTCGACCAGACGACCGGCGAGGATCTCGAGGCCAAGCAGAAACCCGAGGCGGCTGTCGCCGGCGAGTAATCCGGCCCACCAAAGGAAATAAAAAAGGGCGGCTTTTTCAGCCGCCCTTTTGTTTTGGTGTCCGCTCGGTGTTACGCGGCAATATCGAAGCGATCCGCGTTCATGACCTTGGTCCAGGCCGCCACGAAATCCTTCGCAAACTTCTCCTTCGAGTCCGCGCAGGCGTAGACTTCGGCAAAGGCCCGAAGCTGCGAGTGCGAACCGAAGATCAGGTCGATGCGCGTGCCGGTCCACTTGGCCGCCTTGGTCTTGCGGTCGCGGCCTTCATAGGTGCCGTCCGCGGACTGCTGCCAGACCGTGCCCATGTCGAGCAGGTTGACGAAGAAGTCGTTGGAGAGCGTGCCCGGCTTCTGCGTCAAGACGCCATGCTTCGAACCACCCGCATTGGCGCCAAGCACACGCAACCCGCCGACGAGCGCCGTCATCTCCGGTCCCGTCAACCGCAGCAGTTGCGCCCGGTCCACCAGCGCTTCCTCGGGCGCCATGAACTGATGCTTCTTGCTGGTGTAGTTGCGGAAACCATCGGCCCGCGGCTCAAGCGGAGCAAAGGACTCGACGTCGGTCTGATCCTGCGACGCGTCCGCACGCCCCGGCGTGAACGGAACCTTGACATCGACGCCGGCGTCCTTGGCGGCTTTTTCGACCGCTGCACAGCCGCCGAGAACGATCAGGTCGGCGAGCGAGACCTTCTTGCCGGACTCCTTCTGGATCGCCTCCAGCTTGGAAAGGACGGTCTTGAGCTCGGCCGGCTGATTGACCTCCCAATCCTTCTGGGGCGAAAGGCGAACCCGCGCGCCATTGGCGCCGCCACGCTTGTCGGAGCCGCGGAACGTCGATGCCGACGCCCAGGCGGCCGAGACGAGCTGTGACACCGTGAGACCCGAGGCAAGAATCTTCGTCTTCAGCGCGGCGATATCAGCCTCGCCGATCGGCGGGTTCGCAGCGGGAATCGGATCCTGCCAGATCAGCGTCTCCTTCGGCACCAGCGGGCCGAGGTAACGCGCGATCGGGCCCATGTCGCGGTGGGTCAGCTTGAACCAGGCCCGCGCGAAGGCATCGGCGAACTGATCCGGATGTTCGAGGAAACGCCGCGAGATCTTCTCATAGGCCGGATCGAAGCGCAGCGACAGATCGGTGGTGAGCATGGTCGGCACATGCTTCTTCGACTTGTCGTAGGCGTCCGGGATCGTGGCTTCGGCACCCTTGGCCTTCCACTGCTTGGCGCCCGCCGGGCTCTTCGTCAGCTCCCATTCGTATTTGAACAGGTTCTCGAAGAACGCATTACTCCATTTCGTCGGCGTCTGGGTCCAGGTGACTTCCGGACCGCCGGTGATGGTGTCGGCGCCGATACCGGTGCCGTGCGTGCTCTTCCACCCCAGGCCCTGATCTTCGATCGCGCCACCTTCCGGGTCCGCTCCGACCAGCGACGGATCGCCCGCACCGTGGGTTTTGCCGAAGGAGTGGCCGCCGGCGATCAGTGCGACGGTTTCTTCGTCGTTCATCGCCATGCGGAAGAAGGTCTCGCGAATGTCTTTCGCTGCCGCGAGCGGGTCCGGATTGCCGTTCGGCCCTTCCGGGTTGACGTAGATGAGGCCCATCTGCACGGCACCGAGCGGTTCTGAGAGCTGGCGCTCGCCTGAATAACGCTCGTCGCCAAGCCAGCTGCCCTCAGGACCCCAGTAAAGTTCTTCCGGCTCCCAGACGTCCGCACGGCCGCCGGCGAAACCAAACGTCTTGAAGCCCATCGATTCCAGCGCGACGTTGCCGGCGAGAATCATCAGGTCGGCCCACGAGATCTTCCGGCCGTATTTCTGCTTGATCGGCCACAACAGGCGGCGCGCTTTGTCGAGGTTGGCGTTATCGGGCCAGCTGTTGAGCGGCGCAAAACGCTGCTGACCGGCCCCGGCGCCGCCGCGCCCGTCGGTGATGCGGTAGGTGCCTGCGCTGTGCCAGGCCATGCGGATCATCAGACCGCCGTAGTGACCGAAGTCCGCCGGCCACCATTCCTGCGACGTCGTCATCAACGCGTGCAGGTCCTTGACCACCGCGTTGAGGTCGAGGGTCTTGAATTCCTTGGCGTAGTCGAACGCCTCGCCCATTGGATCGGACAACGTTGAATTTCGATGGAGCACGGAAACATCCAGCGTATCCGGCCACCAGTCGCGGTTGGTGTGTCCGCGCGTTCCCGTAAACGGGCACTTCGTCTTGTCGTCCATGATCGTCTCCTCTTGTGGTTCGGGAGTTCTGCTCCTAAAGGCCAGCCGAACGCAACCTACGCAGTTCTTTCCATCAGGTAAAATAGAGTTTAATGATGGTCTCGATAGGATAATCTGATGATAAACATCACCCTGCGACAGCTTCGCTACTTCGATGCGCTGGTGCGTCATGGCCATTTTGGACGCGCGGCCGAGGCCTGTTCGGTCTCACAACCGGCCTTGTCGATGCAGATCAAGGAGATGGAGGTAACGCTCGGCGGCGTGCTGCTGGAGCGCGGCGCGCGGCAGGTGGCGCTGACGACATTTGGCGAAGAGCTGCTTCAGCGCGTTCGGGACATCCTGCGCTCGGTCGACGAACTCGGCGATTTCGCGCGCGCATCGCGCGACCGGCTCGCAGGACGCCTGCGCGTCGGCATGATCCCGACGATTGCGCCTTACCTGTTGCCCAAGGTGATCGAAAATCTCGCGCGCCTGCATCCCGAACTCGATATTCATGTTCGCGAGACGCTGACGCCGAGGCTGATCAAGGAAGTTGCCGAAGGCCGGCTCGACACCGCCATTGTGGCGCTGCCGGTATCCGAACCGTCGCTGACCGAGATCGCCTTGTTCAGGGAAAATTTCCTGCTTGTGAGACCGGGCGAACAGAAGGGCACGCCGGTGCCGAGCCGGGAAAGTTTGCGCGAGATGAAGCTGCTCTTGCTGGAAGAAGGGCATTGCTTCCGCGACCAGGCGCTGTCGTTCTGCAACATGAAGGCCTCGCCGCCGCGCGAAGTGCTGGACGCCAGTTCGCTGTCCACGCTGGTGCAGATGGTCGGTGCCGGGATCGGCGTGACGTTGATCCCGGAGATGGCCGTCGAAGTCGAGACGCGCTCGGCCTCGGTTTCGGTCGCGCGTTTCAAAAATCCGCAGCCGTCGCGCACCATCGGCATGGTCTGGCGCAAGAGCAGCCCGTTGGCGCGGCAACTGCATCAAATCTCGGAGGCCGTGTGCCTGTCGGCAGGCAAGACGCGTCAACGACCGGCGAGCGAGCCGGCCCGCGTCGCGTAAAGGCGTAGAACTCATGATGATGTCAGATCCGGTCATCCGCCCGGCGCGTCGGCATGAATATGACGAAGTCGCCCGTATCTGGATGGAGAGCTGGGTCTCCACAGGGCTCGACACCGCGAGCGACGCGTTACTGACAAAGCTTCGCACCCGCGTGTATCAGGAAGTCGAAAACGGCTGGAGCCTGTTTGTCGCGGACGATGGCGGCAGGTTGGCAGCCATGCTGGCGATCCATCTTGCGAAGATGTATCTGGATATGCTGTTCGTTGCGCCGGAATATCAGGGACGTTCGATCGGCCGGCAGCTCCTTGCCTTTACGCGAACACTTTTGCCCGACGAAATCTGGTTGCGCTGTGTGCGCGAAAACGAAAAGGCCTGGCGCTGGTATGAGCGCGAGGGTTTTGTGTTCGAGCGCGAGGCGCCCGAGCCCGCGATCGGACGCATGATGAAATATTATCGATGGAAGAGAGCGATATAGCGCATCGACCGTCTTGCGGAGGCGCTCTGCACGCTCTAGTTTTCGATCTCACCTTTTTCAACTCTCGCCTCAGTGCCATTTTCCTCCGATGTTGCGTCCCCTTACCGCCGCCGCCATTGTTTTCGTGTACCTGACGGCTCCCACGTGGAGTCAGTCTGCTCCAGCAGGCACCCCCGCGCCCGGCGCTCCCGCAACCAAGAAAGCCGCACCAAAGGCCAAAGCCGTGGCAAAGCCGGCGGCCGCCGCAGACAGCGGTCCCTGCAAATACGGCGTCATCATCGCGGTCGGAGACGTCTTTGGCGTCCAGAAAATTGGCCTGACGGTTTTCGGCAATGAATATACCGAGGTGCCCGTTTCCTGGGGACTTGATGACCTGATCTTCGCACGAACCCGCGCTGCCGCCGGCGGAATTCCGCTGCGTCGGATCAGCTACGCGAAGGGAACGTTCGACTCTTACTATCACCCCCAGTCCAGCCTGTTTCGAAACGATCGCCAGGATCTGGCAGAGCGGGTCCGGCAAATCGCAGGCAATGCAGGCTGCGAACGCTATTACGTTTTCACGCGGCTGAGTGGGCAGGTGCAAGGGACCAATCAATTCATCGAAGGTGTCGGCGTTCTTAATCGCGGCATTGGCCTGCTTAACTCAACCTCCTTGTTTGCCAATCTCGGCTTGACGGTGTTTGACGGTCAGACCTTCGAAATTCGAAAGGCGCCCGTCGATCTTGAAGCAGTGATGAAGCGGATGGTGGCAAGCCTGGCGGGTGACCCGAGTCTGAACAAAATTGACGACTCCGCTTTTCCCGTGCCGCCGGAAGAAGCAGCGAAAAGCGCGGTACTGCGCGACGGCATTCGTAATCTCCTGACCGAGCGACTGGACAAATGGCTTCCTGCCTACTTCAAGGGATAGTGTCACGAAAAATCCATTCGTCGGCCGGATACTTGCAGCGTGCCGGAAATAGACCGCAACTCGGCAAAAAGGGAGACGGCATCATGATGAAGCTTTATTGGTCACCGCGATCGCGATCGTTTTCCGCGCTGTGGCTGATGGAAGAAACCGGCGAGCCCTATGAGCGCGTGCTGACCGACATCAGCAAGGGCGCGCAAAGGACCCCGGAATATCTCGCCATCAACCCGATGGGCAAGGTGCCGGCGATCAAGGACGGCGATTGCACGCTCGCCGAAGCCGCCGCGATCTGCGCCTATGTCGCCGAGCGCTACCCGCAAGCGAAGCTGGCGCCCCCACCCGGCGACCCCTTGCGCGCCAAATATCTCTATTGGTTATTTTTTGGACCGGGCTGCGTCGAGCCGGCCATGGTGCAGGTCGCGACCAAGATCGAGATGAATCCCGTCGCCGCCGGCTGGGGCGACGCGCAACGCGTCTACGACGTGCTCGATGCCGCGCTGGAAAAGGGACCCTGGATTCTCGGCGAGAATTTTTCAGCTGCCGATATCGTGATCGGATCGGGACTGAATTTCGCGATCCGGCTGTTCAAGATGGTGCCGAGCCGCCCGTCATTCGATCGCTATCTCGACGCCTGCGCAGGCCGCCCGGCCTTTCAACGCGCCGGCGCGCTGGTGATGGGCTAGAGTGATTTAACCAGGGACGACGCGCGGATCGATGTCCTGCGCGTAGTCGACGCCGTCGATGCCAAATCCGAACAGGCGAAGGAATTGGCTCTTGTATTCGGCAAGGTCGGCCAATTCGCCGAGGGTTTCCGTAGAAAGCAGCGGCCATCGCCGCGACACCTCGGCCTGCACCTTGGGCGACAGTTCCCAATCGTCGAGCCTGAGGCGCTGCGCTTCGTCGACTTCGGCAGGCTTGCCAAGGCGGGTCCGGAACAGCCGATCGATCTGTTCGATGCATCCTTCGTGGAGCCCGAGTTGCTTCATCACCTTGAACAGCACCGTTCCATAGAGCGGCACCACCGGAATGGCCGAACTCGCCTGGGTGACGACGGCCTTTAGCGCGACCACGCGGGCCGCATCCTGGCCGAGCCGGCCCCGGATTTCTTCCGCCTTGCGATCGAGATCGACCTTGGCGCGACCCAGAGTGCCGTTCCAGTAGATCGGCCAGGTCAGTTCGCTGCCAATATAGGTGTAGTTGAGCGTCCGGAAGCCGGGGGCCAGGACTCCGGCGTCCGCAAGCCGGTCGATCCAGCGCTTCCAGTCGTCGCCGCCCATCACCGCAACCGTTGCAGCCGCTTCATCCTCGCTCGCGGGCGCAAGAGTTGTCTCGAACACCTCACCGGTTTCAGTGTTGAGGGTCTTGATATCGACTGAAGCCTCGAGCGGCTTGATCGTCGAGCGATAGGTCTTGCCCGTTTGCGGATCCGTCCGGACCGGGGCGGCCATGCTGTAGACCAGCATGTCCAGCTGGCCGAACTTTTCGCGCACACGGTCGATGAAGCTCTTCTTCATCTCATCGGAGAAGGCGTCGCCCTCCAGCGTGAGCGGAGATCGTCCGATCTTCTCAGCCTCGATCTCGAATGCGCGGTTATTGTACCAACCGGCGCTGCCCGTTCGATTGGCTGTAGGCTCACGCTCCAGCGACACGCCGATGGTCTCAGCGCCACCGGCGAAGGTCGCGACTATGCGGCTCGCAAGACCATAACCCGTTGAACATCCGAGCACGGCGACACGCTTGGGGCCCTCCGGAATGGCCCCCTTACCGAGAACATAAGCGATCTGGTCGCGAACATTTCTGAGGCAACCAACAGGATGCGCCGTCGTGCAGATAAAGCCTCGCACGCGCGGTTCGATAATCATGCCCACTCCGTTTCGGATGATCGCAAAATCGCCATACCGCCGACCTGTTACTGCGATCGACGAGAGGCCGGGACGATATCAAGCATCCAGCCGCTTGAATACCAGCGTCGCGTTGGTGCCGCCGAAACCGAAGGAATTCGACAGCACGGCGCCGATCCTGGCGTTGTCGATGCGCTTGCGCACGATCGGCATGTCGGCGAAGACCGGATCGAGTTCACTGATATGGGCGCTTTCGCAGATGAAACCGTTGTTCATCATCAGGAGCGAATAGATCGCTTCCTGCACGCCGGTGGCGCCGAGCGAATGGCCGGTGAGCGCCTTGGTGGCGGAAATCGGCGGACACTTGTCGCCGGTGCCGAACACTTTTCGAATCGCCTCGATCTCCGGCGGGTCGCCGGCCGGCGTCGAGGTGGCGTGGGGATTGATGTAGTCGATCCTGGTGTTGACCGTGGACATCGCCATCCGCATGCAGCGCTCGGCGCCCTCGCCCGATGGCGCGACCATGTCATAGCCGTCCGACGTTGCGCCATAGCCGACGATCTCGCCGTAGATGCGCGCGCCGCGCGCCTTGGCGTGCTCGAGTTCTTCCAGCACCACGACACCAGCGCCGCCGGCGATGACGAAACCGTCGCGGTTGACGTCATAGGGCCTGGAAGCGGTTGCGGGCGTATCGTTGTATTTGGACGACATTGCGCCCATCGCGTCGAACAGAACCGACAGGCTCCAGTCGAGCTCCTCGCAGCCGCCCGCAAAAATCACGTCCTGCTTGCCGATCTGGATGGTCTCGTAGGCGTTGCCGATGCAGTGATTGGAGGTCGCACAGGCCGACGAGATCGAGTAGTTCACGCCCTTGATCTTGAACCAGGTGGCAAGCGTGGCGGATGCAGTCGAGGACATCGCCTTCGGCACCGCGAACGGACCGACGCGTTTCGGCCCCTTGCTGCGCGTGGTGTCGGCCGCCTCTACAATCGTGCGCGCCGACGGGCCGCCCGAGCCCATGATGATGCCGGTGCGGATGTTGGAGACATCGGAAGGCTCAAGACCTGCGTCCTGGATCGCCTGCTCCATCGCGACATGATTCCAGGCCGCGCCGCCGGCGAGAAAGCGCATCGCGCGACGATCGACGATTCCGGACGGGTCAAGCGTGGGCGCGCCTTGCACCTGCGAACGGAAGCCCATCTCGGCGTATTTCTCCGCACGCGAGATTCCCGAGCGGGCCTCGTGCAGACTCGACAGAACTTCCTGGGTGTTGTTTCCGATCGACGAGACGATGCCCATCCCCGTGATCACAACCCGCCTCATGA
This sequence comes from uncultured Alphaproteobacteria bacterium, assembly GCA_963788885.1. Taxonomy (GTDB): domain Bacteria; phylum Pseudomonadota; class Alphaproteobacteria; order Rhizobiales; family Xanthobacteraceae; genus Bradyrhizobium. The sequence continues at coordinate 768,191 of CAWBIR010000010.1, forward strand.
TCGCCTCACCCTATCTTTGTTCTCTGTGACGTTCGTAACCAAACCAAAGTCGCTCCAAGCCGGTGAAAAGTTCACTCGGCCTGCTGCAATGCAGCGTCCTGCTTGAACAGGCCGACCTTCAGATCCTTGGCGCGATAGATAATCTCGCCATCCATGGAAAGCCAGCCGTCCGCAATGCCCAGCCAGAGCTTCATCCGCATCACGCGCTTGATATCGATGTTGTACACAACCTTGCGAACGTTCGGCAGCACCTGGCCCGCAAGCTTCAGTTCGCCGAGGCCGAGCGCGCGGCCGCGGCCTTCGCCGCCGACCCAGCCGAGATAGAAGCCGACCATCTGCCACATCGCATCGAGGCCAAGGCAGCCCGGCATGACGGGATCGTTCTTGAAATGGCACCCGAAAAACCAGAGGTCGGGTTTGACGTCGAGCTCGGCGCGGATCAGCCCCTTGCCGAACTCACCGCCGGTCTCGTTGATTTCGCTGATACGGTCGAACATCAGCATCGGCGGCAGCGGCAACTGGGCATTGCCGGGGCCAAACAGCTCGCCGCGGCCACAGGCCAGCAAATCCTCATATTCATAACCGCTGCGCCGATTCAGCATGGTGCGAGCCTTGTCAAAAATCCCGATGGAAGCATCCGGGGCGAAGGATCCGCGTCTGGCGGAAATCGACGCCCGTTATGCCAATTCGACCCTTAACTGCACAGGACGGGAGCCCTGTGGCAGCGGGCATTTTTCCTATAACTATCCGGGGTGAGCCGAAGTTCGCGCTCTCTATCACAGGGGATGCAGGTGGCAAAGCGCACCCCCGAGGCAAATAGCCGCTTACCGCCCTGCAACGGCCTTTAACCCTTGGGGAGTTCTAGTTGCGAAAAACTTGCATCTAAGATCGATCCTCCCTATATTTCATTGGAATATTGAGGTTGTTTTCAGAGTTTGACGTGGAAATGAGCGACAACGAAGCTGCTTTGAACGACGAAATGCCGGGTTCCGAACCTGGCGTGCCGGGCCGCGAGCCGGCGCTGACCGGCTGTCCTTGGCATGACGTCAATGAAATGCTGCAGGCGGCGGGCCTGCGGCCGACCCGTCAGCGCATGGCGCTGGGCTGGCTCCTGTTCGGCAAGGGTGCGCGCCACCTGACCGCTGAAATGCTCTATGAGGAGGCGACGCTGGCCAAGGTCCCGGTGTCGCTGGCCACCGTCTACAACACCCTCAACCAGTTGACCGATGCCGGCCTCTTGCGCCAGGTCAGCGTCGACGGCACCAAGACCTATTTCGACACCAACGTGTCGGCGCACCATCATTTCTATCTCGAGAACAACCACGAGCTGGTCGATATCGAAGACCCGCATCTGGTGCTGCAGAAAATGCCCGAGGTGCCCGAGGGCTACGAGATCGCGCGGATCGACATGGTCGTCCGCCTGCGCAAGAAGCGCTGAAGCTGTCGTCCCCGCGAACGCGGGGGCCCATAACCACCATTGCTCATTGCTTAAGAAGGTGCTTGCCCGTCGTTCAACCGATGGGGCACAGCGTATGGGTCCCTGCTTGCCGCCTTCGCTAAAGCTTCGGCGTCCCTATCAGCCCAGCCCCGGCGAAGCCTTGGCGGAGACGGGTCGCAGGGACGACGCGAAGTCAACTCAATCCACCCGCTCGTCGGCGTAGACACCCCAGAGCCGCTGCTGCTCGATCCAGCCGTCAAAACCATTGCCTACGACATGGCACCAGCCGGCGGCACAATGTTTGACCTGGGCGACGACGCCGGCCTGCAAGCGGGCGCTCACGGCGCTTGACGCATCGGCCCGTTCGTAGAGCGAGGCCAGGTCGTCCTTGTTCTTCATGGTGATGACCGCGGTGCGGCGGCCGGACAATAGCGAGTGATAGACCCAGCCTTCGGCGCCTTCGGAATCGCGAACCCGGCGCCAGTTCTCGAATTCGGCGGTGATCTCCACCGGCAGGCCGGAGCGCGTATAGACCCAGGCCACGTCGTTGTCCTTGGTCGGACCGGCGCGAACGTTCACATGATCGGATTTGAGGCTGACATAGCGCGGCACCGGCAGGCCGCTCGTCGTCATCGCTGAATCCTTGGCCGCAGCCACCGTGATCAACGGCGCACCTGACAGCCAGGCTGCAAGCACCGCCAAACCGAAACGCCCCCACGCCATCAACGCGTCTCCCGCCGAGATCAGCTCAAATACGTCGAGCTGAGACACCTGTACCTGTAAGACCCCAAAGCCCCTGCCGCCCGATTGCCCTCGGCTTGAACCCGGTTCCCTCCCGGGTTCTTGTTTTGGCCCGGCCTTCTGCTAGAGAGGACGGAAAGCCAGAACGAAAGACCCCGAGAAAGTCCCGCGACAGCTCCGACGGCGACGTCGGGCAGTCAGCGGAAACGCCCGGACCACGCGGCAGCGCAGTGTCGAACACCCGGGTTAATGAGGTCTGAACAACCTCATGAGGGCAGGACATGTCGGTTAAGAAGAAGCCTCTCGTCGTCGTCACCCGCAAGCTGCCGGACTCGATCGAGACCCGGATGCGCGAATTGTTCGACGCGCGGCTCAATCTCGACGACACGCCGCTGACGCACGAGCAACTCATCGAGGCGGTCCGGTCAGCCGATATCCTGGTTCCGACGGTCACCGACCAGATCAGCGAAGAAGTGCTCAAACAGGCTGACGGCAGGCTGAAACTGATCGCCAATTTCGGCAACGGCGTCGACAATATCGATGTCACGGCCGCGCATGCGCGCGGCATCACCGTGACCAATACGCCGAAGGTCTTGACCGAAGATACCGCCGACATGACCATGGCGCTGATCCTGGCGGTGCCGCGCCGGCTGATCGAAGGCGCCTCGGTCCTGACCGACGGCAAGAACTGGGCGGGCTGGTCGCCGACCTGGATGCTCGGCCATCGCCTCGGCGGGAAGCGGCTGGGCATCGTCGGCATGGGCCGGATCGGCCAGGCGGTCGCGCGTCGGGCGCATGCGTTCGGCCTGCAGATCCACTATCACAACCGCCGCCCGGTCGCCCCGAAGATCGCCGAAGAACTCGGCGCGACCTATTGGGAAAGCCTCGACCAGATGCTGGCGCGGATGGACATCATCTCGGTGAATTGTCCGCATACGCCGGCAACTTTCCATCTGTTGTCGGCACGGCGGCTGAAGCTGATCCGCAAGGACGCCTATATCGTCAACACCGCGCGCGGCGAGGTGATCGACGAGGAGACGCTGACCAAACTGATCGAAAGCGGCGAGATCGCTGGCGCAGGCCTTGACGTGTTCGAGCACGAACCCGCGGTCAGCCCGAAACTGGTGCGGCTCGCCAAAGCCGGCAAGGTAACGCTGTTGCCGCATATGGGCTCGGCCACCATCGAAGGCCGTGTCGAGATGGGCGAGAAGGTGATCATCAATATCCGCACCTTCCTCGACAACCACAAGCCGCCGGATCGCGTGCTCCCAAGCATGCTGTAGCAAACGTGGATCGTCGTCGCGGACAAGCGAGCACAGCGAGCGCCGATCCGGCAGAATTCATTTGCCGCTATTGTGTCTGCTTCCCCCGCTCGCGCTTCCGCCAATCGCCGACAAAGGCGATGAAGGCGGCGAGCGCCGGCGGCATCTGGCGGCGGCTCGGGTAATACAGAAACGGCCCGGGGAACGGCGCGCACCAGTCGTCGAGCACGCTGACGAGCGTCCCGGCCTTGATGTCCTCACGCACATAACCTTCGAAGGTAAGCCAGAAGCCGAATCCGTCGCGGGCCGCGCGGTACGCGGCGCCTGGATAATTGACGATCAATTTGGCGGGCGGCGACACCTTCAACAGCCGTCCGGCTTTCTCGAACTCCCAGTCCAGCATCGTGCCCCTGCCGAAGCGAACGCGGATGCAGCGATGATCGAGCATGTCCTTCGGATGCTTCGGCTTGCCGTGTTTCGCGAGATGATCGGGGGACGCCACGACCGCGTAACGCTGCGGCGGACCGAGCGCGACCGCGATCATGTCCTGCGCCAGATGTTCGCCGTATCGCACGCCGGCGTCGTAGCCTTGCGCGACGATGTCGACGAATGAGCTGTCGCCGATAATCTCGAGATCGATCTGCGGATAGGCTGCAAGAAACGGCGCGACCATGGACGCCAGCACCAGATCGATCGCGGGCGGCGGCGCGTTGATGCGCAGCCGCCCGGACGGCACGCCGCGCAGCCCCCTCACCTCGTCCAGCGCGCCGTTGACGTCGTGCATCGCCGGCCCGACCCGCGACAACAGCAGTTCGCCGGCCTCGGTCAGCGCCACGCTACGGGTGGTGCGGTTCAGAAGCCGCACGCCTAGCCGCTCTTCCATGCCGCGAAGCCGCTGGCTCAGGCTGGAAACCGAGACGTGCTGGTCCAGCGCCGCCCGGCGAAAGTTTTTCGTCCGGGCAATGGCCATGAAAGCCTCGAGATCGCGGAGATCGAGATCGCTCATTGTTCGGTATAGTGAACAATCTGTTCACAACTGTCCATCTTATCGTCTCAATGGGAAGGGGTCATATCGGGGGCACTTCAACGGCGCAGAAGTTTCCGTAACCCACCTCGGGAGACCCCACCATGGAACATCGCAAGCTCGGCAAATCCGGCCCCGCCACCTCCGCCATCGGCCTCGGCTGCATGGGCATGTCCGATTTTTATGGCCCATCCGACCGCAGCGAGAGCATCGCTACGATTCATGCGGCGCTCGATGCCGGCATCACGCTGCTCGACACCGGCGACTTCTACGGCATGGGCCACAACGAGATGCTGATCCGCGAGGCGCTTTCCTCTGATACCCACGACAAGGTGCAGATCTCGGTCAAGTTCGGCGCGTTGCGCGACGTCGACCGCAACTGGCACGGCTATGACAGCCGGCCAAAAGCGATCAAGAATTTTCTGGCCTATTCGCTGCAACGGCTCGGCGTCGAGGCGATCGACATCTACCGGCCGGCGCGGCTCGATCCCGACGTGCCGATCGAAGAGACCGTCGGCACGATGGCCGAGATGGTGAAGAAGGGCACCATCAAGCATATCGGCCTGTCGGAAGTCGGCTCCGAGACCATCCGCCGGGCACACGCGGTGCATCCGATTGCGGATTTGCAGATCGAATATTCGCTGGTGTCGCGCGGCATCGAGAGCGACATCCTGAAGACCTGCCGCGAACTCGGCATCGGCATCACCGCTTACGGCGTGCTGTCGCGCGGGCTGATCAGCGGTCACTGGTCGAAGGACCGCGGCAATGCGCGGGATTTCCGCGGCAACAGCCCGCGCTTTCAGGGCGAGAACCTCGACAAGAATCTGGCGCTGGTCGACTCCTTGCGCGCGATTGCCGAGGAGATCGGCGCTACTCCAGCGCAAGTCGCGATCGCCTGGGTGGCGGCGCAAGGTAATGACATCGTGCCGCTGGTTGGCGCGCGGCGGCGCGAGCGTCTCACCGAGGCGCTCGGCGCGCTTGAGGTGAAGCTGACGGACGTGCATCTCGCGGCGTTATCGAAGGCGTTCCCACCCGGCGTGGCTGCCGGCCACCGCTATCCGGAAGCGCAGCTGGCGCGTATGGACAGCGAGAAGCACGCCAGGGCGTAATGGCGACGGCGTGGTGCACTCCCTCCCCTTGAAAGGGGGAGGGCTGGGGTGGGGGTCAAATTGATTGGCTTCGCTCGATGCATCGATCCCCTCCCGCTTTACTCCTGCGGAGCAAAGCGACCTCCCCTTTTCAAGGGGAGGTTAGCAACTTGACTGCGCTTTACCGATGACCGCTCAGATCGGTGATGGTAAGCGCATCGCCATTCAACGGATTAACCGGATCGCGCTGGTAGCGCAGCGTCTCGAAACGCATCGAGCGCGCGTCGACCATCAAGAGACGCCCGACCAGCCCCTCGCCGAAACCGACGATCTCGCGGATCGCTTCCAGCGCCATCATCGAACCGAGAATGCCCGCAAGCGCGCCCATCACGCCGGCTTCCGCGCAAGCCGGCACCGTGCCGGGCGGCGGCGGTTCCGGAAACAGGCAACGATAGGTCGGATTAAATTGGCCGTCAGCGTTCTTCTCATGCGCGCGTATCGTGGTCAGCGAGCCGTCGAACATGCCGAGCGCCGCCGTGATCAGGGGCTTCGCCGCGAGGAAACAGGCGTCAGACACGAGGTAACGCGTCTCGAAATTGTCGGAGCCATCGAGCACCAGATCGTAGCCGCCGATCAGCTCCATGGCATTGTCGGCATTCAGCCGCGTCGCGTGCGCGGCAAATTTCACATGCGGATTGAGGCGGCCGATGCGCTCAGTTGCGCTATCGACCTTTGGCTTTCCGACATCGAAGGTGTCGTGAATGATCTGGCGTTGCAGATTGGAAAGCGACACGACATCGTCATCCACCACGCCCAGTGTGCCGACACCGGCCGCGGCCAGATACATCAGCGCCGGCGCGCCAAGCCCGCCGGCGCCGATCACCAATACCGAGGCTTCCTTCAAGGCCGCCTGGCCGGGCCCGCCGACCTCGCGCAGCACGATGTGGCGGGCGTAGCGCTCGAGTTCTTCAGAACTCAACATGTCGCAAACAGACCTCTTTCGACGAAGATCGGCTGAACCGTCTAGTGTCCCGATTCCGAAGTTCGTCGCATTTTTCGGAGCCACGTTGCGAACTTCGGAATCGAAAGGACACTAGCTTATTTATTGATCTAGTGTGGCTTTGGTTCAGAAGTCCGCATGACGAACCCGCGGGCCACAATGATGCGGACTTCTGAACCGCCACACTAGCCGTTGGTACCGACCCAACAGATGTGCTTAATTGGGCGCGCGTCAATGGAGAGAGTTGTTGTCATGAGATCGATGCTGACCGCAACATTGATATTCATGGCCGTCGCCGTTTCCGCCGAGGCTCAGACGCCGCCGTCTACCGCCATCAAGCCAAAACAGGTTGCGACCGTCCCGGTCCGCCCCGGGCTGCAATCCCCCGCTGATACGGCGAATTCGATGGGCCAGAGCGAACGCATGTCGATCCAGGCCGATCTTGCCTGGGTCGGCCAGTATAACGGCGCCATTACCGGCGACGTCAGCGAGCGGATGGTCGAAGCGATCAAGGAATATCAGAAGGCGAATGGCGGCAAGCCGACCGGCGTGCTCAATCCCAAGGAACGCCTGGTGCTGGCCGAGACCGGACGGCGGCGGCGCGAAAATGCCGGATGGAAGATCGTGACGGATGCGCCGACCGGCGTTCAGCTCGGCATCCCGGCCAAGCTCGTGCCGCAGCAGACGTCCGATACCAACGGCACGAAATGGAGTTCGCCGACCGGCACGATCCAGGTCCTGCTGACACGGCGCAAGGAAGCGACCCCGACCACCGCCAAGCTCGCCGATCGTGAAAAGAAGGAGCCTGCCGGCCGCGCCGTCGACTACACCGTGGTCAAGCCGGAGTTCTTCGTGCTGTCGGGTCTGCAAGGCCTGAAAAAATTCTACGTGCGCGGCACCTTCAAGGGCGACGAAGTCCGCATCCTCACCATCCTCTACGATCAGGCGACCGAGAACACGGTCGAGCCGGTGGTGATCGCGATGTCGAGCGCGTTCAACCCGTTCCCGGTCAATGCGGCGCCGCCGCCGCGCAAGACCGTCGAATACGGCACCGGCGTCGTGGTGAGCGAGGACGGCGCGATCGTGACCGACCGGCAGATCACCGAAGAATGCCTCGCGATCACGATTCCTCCGTTCGGCAACGCCGACCGCGTCGCCGAAGACAAGGAGCAAAATCTGGCGTTGTTGCGCGTCTATGGCGCGCGCGGACTGAAGCCGCTCAACCTCGCTTCTGACACGGCAGACAGGGCCAGCATCGAATTGACCGGCATTTCCGATCCGCAAAATCAAGGTGGCGGCCGCGCCGCGACCACGGTCAAGGCCGCGATCACGCCGGTCGGCAGCGGCAATGATCTCGCGCTCTCGCCGGCACCTGCGATCGGCTTCTCCGGCGCCGCCGCGCGCGACGATGGCGGCAAATTTGCGGGCGTCGCGCTGTTGAGGCCGGCTGCGGCCGCAGGTGCGGCGAACAACGCCGCCCCGCAATCCGTGCTGGTATCGGCCGGCAGCGTGCGCGATTTCCTCAAAACCAACGGCGTCAATGCCGCCGGCGGATCGGCCGATGCGGCCGCCGCCGTCGTTCGCGTCATCTGCGTACGCAAATAGCGGAACCGCCGTCGCGGCATCGTCACTCCCTAACGATTGATAGCGCCTCAGCCCTCTGCCGGATGCCGAGAGCCTCACAAACGTGGCATGCTGGCAATCGGTCGCGCTGATTCGGACAGCCCGGCATCCAGAATCGATGCACCTCCGCTCGGCGTATCCGTGGGCGCAGTCCCCCAAGGAAACCTTGACGAATGCACACGATTGTCCTGGCTACCCAAAAAGGCGGCAGCGGCAAGAGTACGCTGGCGATCGGACTCGCACTCGCCGCCAAGGATGCCGGCCACAACGTTCGGCTGATCGACACCGATCCACAAGGCACGTTGTCGAACTGGCAAAGCAGACGCGGAACCGCCGAACCATTGGTCGAGACCATCTACAACGTCGGCCGCATCGAATCCCGTTTGGCGGCGCTTGCAGACGGCGGTGTCACGCTCGTCATCATCGACACCGCGGGCGGCGTCAGCGCAGTAACCGCGGCCGCTATCCGTTGCGCCGACCTGTGTCTCATCCCCTCGCGCCCCACGATCACCGATATCGAGGCCAGTGCCGTGACGCTTAAGGCCGTACGCGCCTGGCAAAAACCGTTTGCTTTCGTGATGAACCAGACGCCCGTCCGCGGCCGCCGCATCGACAACGCGGCGCACGCGCTGGGCGGTGAGGACGCTCGCGAGATGAGCGAGCTGCTGGCGCACCCGTTCATCTCGATGCGCAACGACCACCAGGACGCGCTGGCCTCCGGCCTCGGCGTCAGTGAATACGCGCCCGGCGGCAAGTCGGCCGAAGAGATCGGTCAGCTCTGGCGATGGGCAGAAGCCCGGCTCAACGGCGTCCCACCGAAACACGCGCTTCCTCCAGAAACGTCCGTTCCGGTTCGGCTTGCGCCGGGCACACCGCAAAGGGATGCGGGCCTCTAAAAGGGCCCGCGCATCATTTCTGGCACTTCGGGCACCAGAAGGTCGAACGTCCGTTCTGCGTGAAGCGGCGAACGATGCCGCCGCAGCCTTTGGTCTGGCACCTTTCGCCCTCGCGGTCATAGACCTGAAACGAGTGCTGGAAATAACCGAGTTCGCCGGTGGTTTGTCGATGATCGCGGAGCGATGAGCCGCCGGCCTTGATGGCCTGATTGAGCACCGCGTGGATCGCTTCGACCAGCCGTCTTGCGTGATCGGTCGTCTCGCCCTTTTTGGTCGAAAGCGTCGCCGCCAGCCGCCGCGGCGACAGGCGTGCGCGAAACAGGGCCTCGCAGACATAGATATTGCCGAGGCCCGCGACCACGCGCTGGTCGAGCAGCGCTGCTTTCAAACTGGTCTTCTTGTTGGCGCACGAGCGCGCCAGCATGTCGGCATCGAATTCATTGCCGAGCGGCTCGGGACCGAGACCGTTGAGCAGCGGCTCGTCTTCGATCGCCTCCCGCGCGATGATCTTCATGTAACCGAACCGGCGCGGATCGTTGAAGATGATCAAGGCACCCGACGACATGTGAAACAGCACATGGTCGTGGGCGCGATCTTCAGTTCGCGGATGATGAAATTGCCCCGGCATTTTCCCGTTACCGTCCGTGACGACGCGAAACGATCCGGACATTCCGAGGTGCATCAGCAGCACGTCGCCGGAGGCAAGATCGGCCATCAGATATTTGGCGCGCCGGCCGAGCCCGGTCACGGTTTGACCCTCCAGCCGATTGACAAAGTCCTTCTGAAAGGCAAATCGCAGGTCCTTGCGGCGGACTTCGGCTTTAACGATTTTGGCACTTTCCATGGCCGGCTGCAGGCCACGGCGAACCGTCTCGACTTCGGGTAATTCGGGCATAGGCCGTGTTCACCTTGAGATAGGGACGTGATAGCGCCATTGCGGCGGCCACGCTATGGTCCGGTCAGAATGAGGATTGCATGAACCAACCGGACGAAACCACGCATTTCGGCTTCAGGGACGTCCCCCTGGGCGACAAGCAGACGCTGGTCAACGACGTCTTCCACAGCGTGGCGCGGCGCTACGACCTGATGAACGACCTGATGTCGGTGGGCCTGCATCGCGTCTGGAAAGACCTGATGATCAATGCGCTGAATCCGCCGCGCTCCGACACCCCGTTTGCCCTGCTCGACGTTGCCGGCGGCACCGGCGATATCGCTTTTCGTGCGGCGGACGCCGCCGGAGGTGGCTTCAAGGCGACGGTGTGCGACATCAATTCCGACATGCTTGGTGTGGGGCGTGAACGCGCCGTCGCGCGACACCTTGAGGACCGCGTAGCGTTCGTCGAAGGCAATGCCGAGGAGCTGCCGTTCGCGAACTCCACTTTCGACGCCTGCACGATCGCGTTCGGCATCCGCAATGTGCCGCGGATTGATCGCGCCCTCGCTGAGGCTTTCCGCGTGTTGCGGCCGGGCAGCCGCTTTCTGTGTCTGGAATTCTCGACCGCCGATGTGCCGGGCCTCGATCGGATCTACGATCTGTTCTCGTTCAAGGTGATCCCGCCGCTCGGCCGCGCCGTCACCGGCGACGCCGAGTCCTATCAGTATCTCGTGGAATCGATCCGCAAGTTTCCGAAGCCCGGCGCTTTTGCAAAGATGATTGGGCAGGCCGGCTTTTCCCGCGTGAGCTGGCAGAGTTTTTCGGGCGGGATCGTCGCATTGCATTCGGGCTGGCGCTTGTGATTTCGGCTTTGTTTCACATCGCGCGGCTCGCCCGCGCCGCGTTCGTGTTTGCGCGTGAGGGCGTCTTCGGATCGGTCGATCCTTCGCTGGTGCCGCCGCCCGGACAGTTGGCGCTGCGGCTCGCTCGAATCCTGGAACGGTCCGGCGCCAAATCAGGACCACGGCTGTCGCGCGCACTGACCCGCCTGGGTCCCGCCTACCTCAAACTTGGACAATTCCTTGCCACGCGGCCCGATGTGGTCGGCGTCGTGCTGGCGCGCGACCTCGAAAGTTTGCAGGACCGCCTGCCGCCGTTCCCGCAAGACGAGGCGGAACGGGTGATCGCAACGTCGCTCGAACGCCCCATTACACAAGCGTTTGCGCGCCTCGGCCCCGCGGTCGCAGCCGCCTCGATTGCGCAGGTGCATCGTGGCGAAGTCGAATATAAGGGCATCCGCCGCGCGGTGGCGGTGAAGGTGCTCAGACCGGACGTCGCCTCGCGTTTCCGCCGCGATCTCACCGATTTCTTCTTTGTCGCGCATCAGGCCGAACTCTATTCGGCGGAAGCGCGGCGGCTGCGGCTGATCGAAGTCATCAACACGATGTCGCGCTCGGTCGCGATGGAGATGGACCTTCGCCTGGAGGCGGCGGCGATGTCGGAGATGGCGGAAAACACCTGTGACGATCCCGACTTTCGCGTGCCGACGGTCGACTGGGACCGCACCACCCATAACGTCCTGACCATGGAGTGGATCGACGGCATAGCGCTGTCCGATCACGCGCGGTTGGAGCAATCAAAAGTCGATCTGCCGGATCTCGGCCGCAAGGTGATCCAGAGCTTTCTGCGCCATGCGCTGCGCGACGGCTTCTTTCACGCCGACATGCATCCGGGAAACCTGTTCCTCGATGACGAAGGCCGGCTCGTCGCCGTCGACTTCGGCATCATGGGACGATTGGGACCAAAGGAACGGCGCTTCCTCGCCGAAATCCTTCTCGGCTTCATCACGCGCGACTATCGGCGCGTCGCCGAGGTGCATTTCGAAGCGGGCTACGTGCCGTCGCATCATTCGGTCGACAATTTCGCGCAAGCGATCCGCGCCATCGGCGAACCGATCCACAACCGCACCGCCGAAGAAATCTCGATGGCGAGGCTGTTGACTCTGCTGCTCGAGGTCACCGGCCTGTTCGACATGCGCACCCGCCCCGAACTGATCCTGCTGCAAAAGACCATGGTGGTGGTCGAGGGGGTCGCGCGCGGCTTCGATCCCAGGCTCGACATCTGGAAGGTTGCCGATCCCGTTGTGCGCGAGTGGATCGAGCGCAATCTTGGTCCGGTCGGCCGCATTGAAGGCGCCTTGGCGGGCGCTGGCGAGCTTGGCCGCGTCGCCGCGAGCCTGCCATCGCTTGCGAGCCGAGCGGTGACCGTACTGGAGCAGCTGGAGACCATGACGCGAGAGGGGCTGACGCTGTCGGCCGAGTCCATCGCCGCCATGGGCCGAACCGAAGGCCGCAAGAGCCGCTGGCGAACCATTGCGCTCTGGATCATCGCGGTGACCTTTATCGGAATCCTGTTCGCTATTCGCCAACTTTGATTGCATTACAATCATTAATATGATAGCACTGCTATCGATTTCCCTCGCTTGGAGCTGGCCATGGCGAGCCTGACCGTTCGAAAACTCGACGATGCCATCCGCGATGCCTTGCGGCTACGGGCCGCGCGCAGCGGACGCTCGGTCGAGGATGAAGTCCGGGTCATCCTTCGCGAGGCTGCTCAGGAGGGCTCTTCCGCGGCGCCCATGGCCGGTTTGCAAGCACCAAATCGCCTGCCGTCAACCCGCGCGGATGCCAGCCTAGCCCGCGTGACCCTGATCATCGGCGGCGGAATCGCCGCCTATAAAGCGCTCGATCTGATCCGGCGGCTGAAGGAGCGGCACATCCACGTTCGCTGCGTCCTGACCAAAGCCGCGCAGCACTTCGTCACACCGCTGGCCGCCAGCGCGCTTTCGCACGAACGCTGTTACACGGACCTGTTCGATCCCGGGAGCGAGTTTGACGCCGGCCATATCCGCCTGGCGCGCGAGGCCGACCTGATCGTGGTGGCACCGGCCACCGCCGACCTGATGGCCAAGATCGCGCACGGCACGGCCGACGACCTTGCAAGCGCCATCCTGCTTGCATCGGGCGGCCCGATCCTGCTCGCGCCGGCGATGAATCCGCTGATGTGGAACAACGCCGCGACCAGGCGCAACGTTGCGACGCTTCAGCGCGATGGCATCGCCATGATCGGACCCAATGCCGGTGAAATGGCCGAAGCAGGCGAAGCCGGTATCGGCCGCATGGCCGAGCCCCCGGAAATTGCTGCCGCCGCCGAACGCCTGTTGCGGCCGCCGCAGCCAAAGCCGCTGGCCGGCAAGCGCATGCTGATCACAGCCGGGCCGACGCATGAGCCGATCGATCCCGTGCGCTACATCGCCAACCGTTCGTCGGGCAAGCAGGGTTTTGCGATCGCAGCCGCGGCGCGGGCCGCCGGCGCCGACGTCACGCTGATTTCAGGTCCGGTCGAACTCGACGACCCGCCCGGCGTGACGACGATCCATGTGGAAGCCGCGCGCGACATGCTGCGGCAGGTGGAAGCCGCGCTGCCTGTTGATATCGCAATCTTTGCCGCGGCCGTGGCCGACTGGCGCGTGGCCCATGAAGGCGAGCAAAAACTGAAAAAAACCGCCGCCGGCATGCCGCCGCTCCAGCTCGTGGAAAATCCGGACATTCTGGCGACAATCTCACACCGCATGGATAAGCGGCCGCGGCTTGTGATCGGGTTTGCCGCCGAGACCGAACATCTGATCGAGAACGCCCGGGCCAAGCTCGCCCGCAAGGGCTGCGACTGGATCGTCGCCAACGATGTGTCGCCGGCCACCGGTGTGATGGGCGGCGATCGCAACACCGTGCATTTGCTGATACGCCATGGCGAGAACGTCGAGGTCGATTCCTGGCCTGTCATGACCAAGGAAGAGGTCGCAGTCGAATTGATCGCGCATGTCGCCAAAACCGTGAGCCAACCTTCATGAGCACAGTCAAAGTCGAAGTCCGGCAACTGCCGAACGGCGAGGGCCTGGCCTTGCCGGCCTACCAGAGCGTTTTGGCCGCGGGCCTCGATCTGCTCGCTGCGGTTCCGGAAGACGCGCCAATCATCCTCGCGCCGGGAAAGTATGCCCTCGTCCCCACCGGCCTTTCGATCGCATTGCCACCGGGCTATGAGGCCCAGGTTCGCCCGCGCTCGGGCCTTGCGGCGAAGCACGGGGTTACCGTGCTGAATGCGCCGGGCACGGTGGATGCGGACTATCGCGGCGAAATCGGCGTGCCGCTGATCAATCACAGCGACGTACCCTTCACGATCCGGCGCGGCGAGCGCATCGCGCAGATGGTGATCGCTTCGGTGGTTCAGGCGGAGCTCGTCCCGGTGGCCACGTTATCCCCGACCGCGCGCGGCAGCGGCGGCTTTGGCTCGACCGGCCGCTAATCGGTAAAAGACCGGCCGCATTTTCTTTAAAAAGTTGCTCGGACGGTGACTTAATCCCGCATTATTTGGTGCCACGATTCACGTTCACGATCTGGACTCTGTACCCGTCGAGTCTCGTTGGCGATATTGTCGCTGATTCGCGCACGGCGGGGGGATTCGCCGGGCCTGAGGTCGTGCGGATTGGGGTAAACCATGTCGGGCGTGATCGCGGCGTTACGCCGGACCTTGCTGTCGTGCACCTCACTCGCACGCAGCGGGCGGGCAGCCGAAGGAATTGTCGTTGGCGCTGCTGGATTGGGCCTGGCCCAGCCAGCCTACGCGGCCGACCTTTCGTTGCTGCACTTCATCGGCATGAACCACCAGGAGTTTGCGGCGCTCACGACCGCCTTGTCGTTGCTCGGCTTTTCGGTGGTCGCCGCCATCCTGTTGATGCGAACGCGGCTGCGCGCGGCCAGGAACGAAGCCGGGCTGCGTCGCGACATCCAGCGCCTGCAAAGCGAAGCCGACCGCTACCGCTCGCTGCTGTTCGCCGAACCTCAAGTGCTGATCGCCTGGCCCGCGGGCGGAGATCGTCCCGAGATCAGCGGCGACGTCTCGTCGCTCACCTCCCAGGAATTGTCCCAGCGGATTCTGGCGTTCGGAACCTGGTTGCCGCCGGGGCCCGCGCTGCAAATGGATCGCGCGATCGATACCCTGCGCGAGAGCGGCGAAGGGTTCCTGCTTAACCTGGCAGCGTCGAATGGAATCCCGGTCGAAATCATCGGCCGCGCCATTGGTGGTCAGGCCATCGTGCGGATTCGCGAGCTTTCCGGCGTGCGGCGTGAATTGGCCGAGACCCACCAGCAGCACAAGGCGCTGCTGCAGGAAACCGAGATGCTGCGGGGCTTCGCGCAAGCCGCACCCTGGCCGATCTGGGCCAAACTCGCCGACGGCAGCCTGCAATATGCCAACGACGCCTACGCCAGGGCAGCGGACGCCGCCAACGTTCACGACGCGATCGAGCGCAATGTGCAATTGCTCGACAGCGGCGACCGCAACGACATGGGCCGCGCATTGCAGGAAACATCGTCGTTTGCCGCGCGGCTGCCGATCGTGGTCGGCGGCGAGCGGCGCTTCTATGATGTGCAGGCGCTCAATGTCGGCGGCGGCAGCGTCGGCATGGCCATCGACGCTTCGGAGGCTAACGCGCTGAGCGAGGCGCTGGTGCGGATGGCCGACGCCCACCGTCGCACGCTGGACCAACTCTCGTCGGGGGTTGCGGTATTCGACGGCCGTAGGCGACTTGCGTTCTACAACGATTCCTATCGCCGGCTGTGGGATCTCGACCGCACCTTCCTCGACAGCAATCCGGACGATTCAAGCGTGCTCGATCGGCTGCGCGCCGCGCGCAAACTGCCGGAGCAGCCGGATTTCCGGGCATGGAAGGCCAGTCTGCATGAGGCCTACCGCGCCGTCGAGGCCGAGAAAGACACCTGGTATTTGCCCGACGGCCGCGCGCTCAGCGTCGTCACCACGCCCAATCCGGAAGGCGGCGTCACCTATCTGTTCGATGACGTCACCGAAAGTCTGGATCTGGCGCGGCGCTATGACGGCCTGATCCGCGTCCAGCGCGAGACGCTGGATAATCTCGGCGAGGCGCTCGCCGTGTTCGGCAGCAACGGCCGCGCCCAATTGTTCAATCCCGCTTTCGCCAACATGTGGAAGCTGTCGCCGGAGGCGCTGGGCGAACAGCCGCATATCGACACGGTCGAGACCTGGTGCAGGCCGCTGTTCGACGACGTAGCGACCTGGCGCATTATCCGCGAGGCGATCACCCGGATCGACAATCGTGTCGCGGTGCCGCTCAAGCTGGAGCGCAAGGATGGCAGCGTGCTCGACTGCATGACCATGCCGCTGCCCGACGGCGCCACCATGCTGACCTTCCAGGACATCACCGATACCGAAAACGTCGAGCGGGCGCTGCGCGAACGCAACGAGGCGCTGGAGACCGCCGACCAGATGAAGGTCGACTTCGTCCATCACGTCTCCTACGAATTGCGCTCGCCGCTAACCACGATCATCGGATTTGCGCACCTTCTCAACGATCCGACCACCGGTGCGCTGGTGCCCAAGCAGGCCGAATACCTGAACTACATCACCGCCTCGACCAATTCACTGTTTGCCCTGATCAACAATATTCTCGATCTTGCCAGCATCGATGCCGGCGCGATGACGCTCGAAATCGGCCCGGTCGATATACGTAAGGCTATCGACAATGCCGCCGAGGGCATTCAGGATAGGCTGGCCCGCGACCATATCGAGCTCAAGATCGACGTGGATCCGAACATCGGAACCTTCGTCGCCGACGGCGGCCGCGTGGTGCAGGTGCTCTATAATCTGCTCGCCAATGCAGTCGGCTTCTCGCCGCAGGATTCGGAGATTACGCTGAGCGCCAGGCGCACCGATCATCACGTGACTTTTGCCGTCACCGACCGCGGCCCCGGCATTCCGTCCGAGGTCAAGGACAAGGTGTTCGACTGGTTCGAGAGCCATTCCAACGGATCGCGGCACCGTGGCGCCGGGCTTGGTCTGCCGCTCGTTAAATCCTTTGTTGAACTGCACGGCGGGCGGGTGCGCGTCGATTCGACCATCAACAAGGGAACGACCGTCACCTGCGACTTCCCCCTCGACCAGGCGGCACATCGTAACGCCGCGGAATGACCAACCCTTCGACATTCTCGCTGGCGCTGGCGAACGAGGCTGCGACCGCAAATCTGATGGCCGATCTTGCGCTCTTGATCGGCGCCGGCGACGTCATCACGTTGTCGGGCGACCTCGGCGCCGGCAAGACCACGGCCGCCCGCGCCTTGATCCGCTACCTTGCCGATGATCCCGCCCTCGAGGTCCCGAGCCCGACCTTTACCCTGGCTCAGAGTTACGACCTCGCCCCGTTCCCGCTGGTTCACGCCGACCTCTACCGCATCAACGACCCCTTGGAATTGGAAGAGATCGGCCTGTCGCCATTGCCCGAAGGCGTCGTGGCGCTGATCGAATGGCCGGAACGCGCAGCCAGCGCGCTGCCGCCGGACCGGATCGACATTGCCTTCAGCCATCGCCCGGCGCTGGGATCGACGGCACGCGCCGCGGAGATCACGGGCCATGGCAAGGCGGCGGCGCAGGTCGCTCGTCTTCAGGCGCTACGACAATTCCTCGACGGCGCCGGCTTTATCGACGCGAAGCGCCAGCGCATGGCCGGCGATGCCTCGACGCGTTCCTATGCGCGGCTGTTCCGGGATGAAAGCGCCGTCATCCTGATGAATTCGCCGCGACGGCCCGATGGTCCCGCCATCTATGACGGCAAATCCTACAGCGCCGCGGTGCATCTGGCCGAAGACGTCAAACCATTTGTCGCCATCGCCAATGGCTTGCGCGAGCGCGGCCTTTCTGCGCCTGCCCTTCATCATGCCGACCTCGACGGCGGATTCCTGATCACCGAGGATTTCGGCCGCGAAAGTTTCGTCGACGGCGAGCCGCCGCTGCCGGTCGCGGAACGCTATGAGACCGCCGTCGACATGCTCGCGGAATTGCACCGCGTGCTGCTACCCGAAATTCTGCCGCTGGCGCCGCAAATAAACTACCCGATTCCAATGTTCGACATCGACGCGATGCTGGTCGAGATCGGGCTGATGCTCGAATGGTATCTGCCGGATCGCGATGCCGTGCCGCCAACTGCCGCACGCGATGAGTTCGTCGGACAATGGCGCGACCTTCTGGGCAAGACGGCAGCGCTGCCTAAAACCTGGATGCTGCGGGACTTCCATTCCCCCAACCTGATCTGGCTTTCCGATCGATCGGGGATCTCACGCGTCGGCCTGATCGATTTCCAGGATGCGGTGCTGGGGCCCGCCGCCTACGACCTTGTCTCGCTGTTGCAGGATGCGCGGATCGATGTTCCCGAACAGATCGAGCTGACGCTGCTGACCCGGTATATCAAGGCACGGCATGCCACCGACAACACGTTCGATCCGGCCAGTTTCGCCGAGAGCTACGCGATCATGTCGGCGCAGCGCAACACGCGCCTCCTCGGCACCTTCGCCCGGCTCAACCGCCGCGACGGCAAGCCGCAATATTTGCGCCACCAGCCCCGAATCTGGACTTACCTGACGCGCTCGCTGGCGCATCCGGCGCTGGGTGGCCTCCGCGGCTGGTATGAGGCGCACGTTCCGCCGCCCGGCTGATTTACCGGATATTAGCCGTCTCCTGTTTATTCTGCGGGGTACCCCTGCTCGCAGGCATGATCCCGTTCATGTTGCGGGCCGAGGCTGCGTAACGGCGGAGTTTACGGTGGTGACTGAGCGGCGCAGAGGTGAACGTGTCACGTTCGAGCGTGGATTTAACGCGCAGATGATGGGCATCGACGGCACGTGGCGTCGCGATTGCACCATGGAAGATGTTTCCGAAACCGGCGCCAAGCTGACCATCGAAGGCTCGGTCGAAGGACTGCATCTGAAGGAATTCTTTTTGCTGTTGTCGTCGACGGGACTTGCCTATCGCCGCTGCGAGCTCGCATGGGTGAACGGCGACCAGATCGGCGTTAATTTTCTCAAGATGGGCGACAAGAAGAAAAAGGGGCGGCGTCCCGCCGAAGCCTGAACCGGTCGCCTGAACCCGTCTTACCGCCGTCATATCGGGCGACTATGGCGGTCGGTTAATGGTATGATTCGAGAGCTTATTCCGATTGCACACTCAAGCGTGGGCAAGCAGGATTGATCCCCTCTGCTGGGAACTTCGAGAGCTGTCTGGAATGTCTGTCAAACCCGATAAAGCCATGATCCTCGCCGCCGGTCTCGGCCTGCGGATGCGGCCGCTGACCGATCGGATGCCGAAACCGCTGGTGTCGGTCGCGGGCCGCCCGCTGCTCGATCACGTGCTCGACAAACTCAGCGATGCCGGTGTCATTGAGGCGATCGTCAACGTTCATTATTTGCCCGACCAGATCATCGAACATGTCGCGGGGCGCAAGCGGCCGCGCGTGATCGTTTCCGACGAACGCAACGAGGTGCTCGGGACCGGGGGTGGCGTCGTCAAGGCGCTGCCGCTGCTCGGCGACGCGCCGTTCTTTCATCTCAATGCCGATACGCTATGGATCGATGGTGTGCGGCCCAACTTGGAGCGGCTTGCCGAAGCCTTTGACCCCTCTCGGATGGACATTCTGCTTCTGATGGCGCCGACCGCCGGCAGCATCGGATATGACGGCAACGGCGATTACGCGATGCTGCCCGATGGCGCACTGCGCAAGCGGAAGGAGCATCAAGTTGTTCCTTTCGTCTATGCGGGAGTTGCCATCATGTCGCCCGCAATATTCACCGGCGCACCAAGCGGCGAATTTTCGCTGACCAAAATGTTCGATGCCGCCAATGAGCAGGAGCGGCTGTTTGGGCTGCGGCTGGACGGCATGTGGATGCATGTCGGAACGCCGGATGCCATTGGCGCCGCCGAAGAAGCGTTTCTCGAAAGCGTGGCGTAAGCTCGCGTCTGAGCCTACGGCAGGTTAGCGCCCCCAAAAACCTCGTGCCATGATACAGCCTGCTTCTCAATCGAATCAGGCTGTCCATGCGCGTCCTCAGCGTCCCCTCCTCCGTGCCGTTTTTGCGCACCGTCGTCGCGGCGCTGATCGACGGCCGGCTGATCGAGGGATTCGAGGCGCGGACCCAGCCTGAAAGGCTGACACAGGCCACACTCTACCTTCCGACCCGGCGCGCCGGACGGCTGGTGCGGGAAATCTTTCTGGACGTGCTCGGCACACAGGCCGTGTTGCTGCCCCGCATAGTCGCGCTCGGTGACATCGACGAAGACGAACTGGCTTTCGCCGAGGAAGGCGATTCCTATGGTGGCGCGGCCGCGCTGGAACTGCCGCCCAGGCTCGGCGAACTGGAACGCCGGCTGACGCTGGCGCATCTGGTGGCGGCCTGGGCGAAGACCTCCACAACCGCCCCGCTGGTGGTCAGTGGGCCCGCATCCACGCTCGCACTGGCGGGCGACCTTGCGCGGCTGATGGACGATGTGGCCACGCGCGGCGTCGAATGGGACACACTCGACGGGCTCGTGCCGGAGGGCCTCGACGAATACTGGCAATATTCGCTCGACTTCCTGCGGATCGCGCGCAAGGCCTGGCCAGCCTACCTCGCGGAAATCGGCAAGATGGAGCCCGCGACACGGCGCGATCGCCTGATCGATGCCGAAGCCGGGCGCCTGGCGGCACACCATGCCGGTCCGGTGATCGCGGCGGGTTCAACCGGATCAATGCCGGCGACCGCAAAATTCCTGCACGTGATCGCACAGCTTTCGCAAGGCGCGGTCATTCTGCCCGGGCTCGATACCGATCTCGACGAGGCTTCCTGGCAAAGCATCGGCGGAGAGCGGAACGATGCGGGCGAGTTGTCAGAACACCCCGCATCAAGTCACCCGCAATATGCGATGCACGCACTGCTCGGGCGTTTCGGCGTCAAGCGCGGCGATGTGGAAATTCTACGGTCACCCACGCCTTTCGGACGCGAGGTGCTGCTGTCGGAAGCGATGCGTCCGTCCAACGCCACCGCGCAGTGGCACGATCGCCTGAAGAAGCCGGAGATCGCCGCGCATATCGCTGATGGCATGACGAATCTCGCCGTGATCGAGGCGCCCAATCCGGAAATGGAGGCGCTCTCGATCGCCATTGCGATGCGTGAAGCCGCTCACCTACAGAAATCCGCCGCGCTGGTGACCCCGGATCGCGCTTTGGCGCGCCGGGTGATGGCGGCACTGGCACGCTGGAATCTCGACTTCGACGATTCCGGCGGCGACGTCCTGATCGAAACCTCTGCCGGCATCTTCGCGCGCCTTGCTGCGGAAGCTGCCACCAAGGGGCTGGAGCCACCGACGCTGCTGGCGCTGCTCAAACATCCGCTGTGCCGGCTCGGCGCTGCGTCCGGCGCGTATCTTCCTGCGATCGAAACGCTTGAACTGGCTTTATTGCGCGGAACGCGACCGCAGCCGGCTACCCGTGGCCTCGCGCAGGATTTTTCGCGTTTTCGCAGCGAGCTCGCAAAATTCCGCAACAAGGAAGTGTCGTCGCTGCATGCATCGGAGAAGCGGGCGCGGCTGAAGGACCCGGAACTGGACCATGCATCGGCGCTGATCGCGGCCTTGCAGGCGGCTCTCGCCCTGATGGAAAACCTCTCGTCGACGCGGCCCTATGATTTGGTGGAGATCGCGGCGCGCCACCGCGAAGTGCTGATCGCCCTATCGGAAGACGCCGATGGCGTCGCCGCAGCTTTCGAAGGGCAGGAGGGACTTGCGCTCGCATCCGCCTTCGACGAGTTGCTCGCCGGCGAGAAGCAAAGCGGCCTCTCGGTCGCGCTGCCCGATTACGCGGAAGTGTTCCAGACCGCGTTCGGCGATCGCGCAGTACGGCGCCCCGAAAAGCCCGGCGCTACGCTCCACATCTATGGCCCGCTGGAATCGCGGCTGATGCAAACCGACCGCGTCATCGCCGGCGGATTGATCGAAGGCGTATGGCCGCCTTCGCCCCGCACCGATCCGTGGCTGAGCCGTCCGATGCGGCACGAGTTGGGTCTCGACCTGCCGGAGCGGCGCATCGGCCTGTCGGCCCATGACTTCGCGCAATTGCTTGGGACCGAGGATGTGATCCTCAGCCATTCTGCCAAAGCAGGCGGCGCGCCGGCGGTCGCTTCGCGCTTCCTGCACCGGCTCGAAGCGGTTGCCGGCGAAACGCGCTGGGAAGCGGCCAGGCATGCCGGCAAACAGTATGTCGACTTCGCGCTGGCGCTCGATGCACCCGCGGAGGTAAGGCCGGTCGAACAGCCCGCACCGACGCCGCCGCGAGCCACACGGCCGCTGAAACTGTCCGTCACCGCCATCGAAGACTGGCTGCGCGATCCCTACACCATCTATGCCCGGCATATCCTCAAGCTCGAGGCGCTCGATCCCGTCGACATGCCATTGTCGGCCGCCGATCGCGGCTCGGCGATCCACAATGCGATCGGCGAATTCACCAAGACCTTCGCCAAGGACTTGCCCGCCGATCCCGTCAACGCACTGCGTGAGATCGGCTTGATCCATTTTGCGCCGCTGATGGAACGGCCCGAGGCGCGCGCGCTGTGGTGGCCGCGTTTCCAGCGCGTCGTCAGATGGTTTTCCGAATGGGAAACGGGACGGCGCGGCAGTCTTGCGGCGATCAATGCGGAAATCCGCGGCGAAATCCCGATTTCCCTCGACGATGGGCGCACGTTCCATCTCTCCGCGCGCGCCGATCGCATCGAGCGCCGCGCCGACGGCCGCTTCGTCGTGCTCGATTACAAAACGGGGACGCCGCCGACCGGAAAGCAGGTGCGGATGGGACTGTCGCCACAGCTCACGCTGGAAGCGGCGATCCTGCGCGAAGGCGGCTTCGAAGGCATCGACGCGGGATCGTCGGTCGGCGAACTCGCTTATGTCAGGATCAGCGGCAACAATCCGCCGGGCGAGCACAAGTCGCTCGAATTGAAGATCAAGAACGAGACGCCGCAGCCGCCCGACGAGGCCGCCGACTACGCGCTCGCGCAGCTTGAAGCGCTGATCCGCAAATTCGAGAACGAGGCCGAGCCGTACCGTTCGCTGAACCTGCCGATGTGGACCAACCGCTACGGCAGCTATGACGATCTCGCGCGGATCAAGGAGTGGTCGGCGGCCGGCGGACTGGGGCTTCCGGAATGGTGAAGGCTGTGCGCACCATCCCCGGCGCGGTCCGCGACAAGCAGGCCAGCGCCTCGAATCCCGGCCTCTCGTCCTTCGTCTCGGCGAATGCGGGCTCCGGCAAAACCCACGTGCTGGTGCAGCGCGTGATCCGCCTGCTGCTTTCAGGTGTGCCGCCCGAGAAAATCCTGTGCATCACCTTTACGAAGGCCGCTGCCGCCAACATGGCCGAGCGCGTGTTCACCACGCTCGGTCACTGGGTGACGCTCGATGATGCCGCGCTCGACGACGCGATCCGCGATGCCGGCGTTCCCGCGCCCGACGCGAAGCTGCGCAGGGCCGCCCGCGAACTGTTTGCGCGAGCGCTGGAAACGCCGGGCGGGCTGAAGGTGCAGACCATCCACGCGCTATGCACACGGCTGTTGCAGCAATTCCCATTCGAGGCCAACGTGCCGGCGCGCTTTGCCGTGCTCGACGAGCGCGACCAGACCGACATGATGGAGCGCGCCAACCTCAAGGTATTTCTGGAAGCTTCGCGCGCGCCCGAGAGCGTGCTGGGCCGCGCGCTTCAGACAGCGATGGCGAACGCCGCCGACGTCACCTTCAAGGACGTCGTACGCGAGGCCTGCCTGAGCCGCGATCATTTCCTGGCCTGGACCGATGCCGCGGGCAGCGCGGAGGTCGCGGCAGCGCAGATGTCGGCGGCGCTCGGTGTCAGTTCCAGCGACAGCATCGAAGCGGTCGAGCACGAGATCGTGGATGGCCCATATCTCCCACGCAAGCGCTGGCTGGAGATCGCAGACGCGCTCGCCGCCAGTAGCAAGCAAGACCAGAAGCAGGCCGAACAATTGCGCGCTTCACTGGCCGTGATTGGTACGGAGCAGATCGACGAATATTTAGGGGTCTTTCTCACCGATAAAAAGGAGCCGCGGGCAACCGTCCTGACCAAGGCTTTCGTCGACAAAAATCCGTCGGTCGCCCGCCTGTTCGACAACGAAATCGTGCGCCTCTCGCCGTTGATCGAAAAGCGGCGCGCCGTGATCACACGCGACCGTACCGACGCGCTGCTGCATATCGCGGTGGCTGCCGTGGCCAACTACCGGCGCGAAAAGGAAGAGCGCGGGCTGCTCGACTACGACGATCTGATCGACAAGACTCTTCGTCATGCTCACCAAGGTGTCGGCCGGCTGGGTGCACTACAAGCTCGATCGCGGCGTCGACCATGTCCTGATCGACGAGGCGCAGGATACGAGCCCGCGGCAATGGGACATTGTCGAGCACATCATTTCGGAATTCGCCGCCGGTCAGGGTGCGCGCGACGGCATCACGCGCACCGTATTTGCGGTCGGCGATGAAAAGCAGTCGATCTTCTCGTTTCAGGGCGCAGCACCTCGCGAATTCGCCGAGCGCCGGTCGCGCTTCAGCTCGCGCTTCAAGGCCGCCGGCCTCGGCTTCGAATCGATCTCCTTCACCTATTCGTTCCGATCCGGCGCGGGCGTGTTGCGCGCGGTGGAAAGCGCCTTCCAGTCGCCTGAGGTCTACAAGAGCATCACCACCGACCTCGACGGCATGCCGCCGCACCTCGCGCTCGACGACGCCGGTCCGAGCCTGATCGAATTATGGCCGCTGGTGGAGGCCGACGACCGCAAGGACATCGAGGGCTGGCGCGCGCCGTTCGACGGCGTGTCAGTGACAAGCCCTGAGGTAAAGCTTTCAAGGCGCATCCAGGCCGAGATCAAGCGGCTGGTCGCAAGCGGCACCCTGACAGGGCCCAAAGACGCACGCCGTCCCCTGAGTTACGGCGACGTGCTGATATTGGTGCGCCGCCGCGGCAACCTTTTCGACGCGGTGATCCAGGCGTTGAAACACGCCGGCATTCCGGTCGCGGGCGCCGACCGGCTGAAACTGACCGAGCACATCGCGATCATCGACCTGATGAATCTTGCGGACGCGTTACTCCTACCACAGGACGATCTGGCGCTCGCGGTCGCCCTGAAAAGCCCGCTGTTCGGATTGGACGACGACGATCTCTTCACGCTCGCGTGGGACCGCAAGGCTTCGCTGCGGCAAGCGTTGTCGCACCATGCCGCGACCCATCCGAAATCCAGGGACGCGCTCAAGCGGCTGGAAGAATGCGAGCGGCGCTTCACCCATGAAACGCCGTTCGCATTCTACGCCTGGCTATTGGGCGGCGATGGCGGGCGGGAGCGCATGCTGCGACGGCTCGGGCAGGAGGCGAACGATGCGCTCGATGAATTCCTCGAACTGGCGCTGAACTACGAGCGCAAGGCGCCGGCGTCGTTGCAGGGATACATGGCCTGGCTTCGTTCCGCTGACACCGAGGTCAAGCGCGACATGGAGATCTCGCGCGACGAGGTCCGTGTCATGACCGTGCATGGCGCCAAGGGCCTGGAGGCTCCGGTCGTCATCATGATCGACACCACATCATCGCCGGCAGATACGCAGCGACTGCGGCTGATCCAGCTGCCGCGCGGCAACGGCGGCAACGTCATGGTCTGGGCCGGCAAGAAGGCCGACGATCCCAAACCTGTCGCGACGGCGAGACAGGAGATGCTCGACGATACCGAGCACGAATATCGGCGGCTGCTGTATGTGGCGATGACACGCGCCGCCGACCGGCTGATTGTCGCCGGCATCAAGCCCGGCAACGTCAACACCATCCGCAAATTCTGCTGGTACGATCTCGCCGACAAGGGTCTTGCTGCGTCCGGCCTTGAAGAAGAAATCATCGAAACCGACGACGGTGCTATCAGGCGTTACACGCGGCCGGAAGACGGCACGCATACTGTCGGCACCGTCGGAGCAGCGGCGAGCGCGTCATTCACCTTGCCGGCGTGGCTGCGAACGCCGCTGCCTCCGCAATCGGCCAGCGCGAATTTGCTGCGCCCATCCGATGCGGGTGACAACACAGCGGATGGCGATAAAGCGCGACGCACCAAATCGGGCGAAGCGATCGCACAGCGGTCCCGCGCTTTGCAACGGGGCACGCTGGTGCACCGGCTGCTGCAATCGCTGCCGGACGTCGCGGCTGAGCGGCGGCGCGACGCTGCACTGAATTTTCTTCGCCGTAATGCCGCCGACTGGACCACTGGCGAGCACGAAACGCTCGCCGCCAACGTACTCGGCCTGATCGGCGATGCCAGATTCGCGGCCGTTTTCGCTGACGGCAGCCGCGCCGAGGTGCCGATCGTCGGCCGGCTCGATCGGCCGAGCGGCACACTGGTGCTGGTTTCCGGGCAGGTCGATCGTCTGGTAGTCACCGAAAACGAGATTTTGATCGTCGATTTCAAGACCAATCAGGCCCCGCCCAGCTCGGAGGCCGACGCCCCCGCCGCCTATGTCCGGCAGTTGGCGCTCTACCGTGCGCTACTGAGGAAACTTTATCCCCAGCGGACGATCCGAACAGCATTACTTTGGACCGAAACCTCTGAATTGATGGAGATTTCGGCTCCCACGCTGGACGCCGAACTGGCATCTATTGCCAAGGGGACGCCAAAGCTTGACCCGGCAAGGGTGCGTTCATAGTTTGGGCTGCATGATCCCTGCGGCGATTCTCGGAGGACGCCGCATCTCCTGAACCCGAACGAGGTACTCAGATGTCCGTTGGTAAGGTTTCCGACACCGATTTCGAAGCCGAGGTGCTGAAGGCGCAAGGCCCGGTCGTCGTCGATTTCTGGGCTGAATGGTGCGGTCCGTGCCGCATGATCGCTCCGGCGCTCGACGAGATTGCCGGCGCCATGGGCGACAAGGTCAAGATCGTCAAGCTGAACGTCGACGAAAGCCCGAAGACGGCATCGAAGTACGGCGTGATGTCGATCCCGACGCTGATGATTTTCAAGGGCGGCGAGATGGCCTCCCGCCAGGTCGGCGCGGCGCCGAAGGCGAAGCTTCAGCAGTGGATCACCGCTGCGGTCTGATCGCCTTAGCAAAAGAAATGATTTCGGACGGCCGGCGCAAGCCGGCCGTTTGTTTTTGCATAGCGTTTTCGAGCGAAGTGGGTACCGGTTCGCGTGAAGAAAACGCGTCAAAAAATAAAAGGCTTAGGTCGGCGGCGTACCGTTCGCGGCAAGCACGTGGCCGGCGAGATAGAGCGATCCCGTGATCAGGATCCGCGGCGGCGTTTCATAGGCGAGCTCTGCGACAGTCCGTAAGCCGGCCTCGACGCTGGCTGCGCTTTCCACGCGCATGCCAAGCGCGCGCGCGGCATCCATCAGGCGATCGAGCGGCATGGCGCCGTCGCGATCCGGTATCGGGACCGCGATGATGTGACGGGTGAGGCCGGCGAAATTGGCAAGAAAGCTGCCGGCATCCTTGTTCGCCATCATGCCGACAATGACGACCAGCGGACGCGAAACGCGTTCTTCGAGATCGGCCAGAGCGGCAGCCGTAACACGGCCGCCTTCGGCATTGTGACCGCCGTCGAGCCAGATCTCCCCACCTGTTGGCCCCTGATCCACCAGTGGACCAGAACTCAAGCGCTGCATCCGCGCCGGCCATTCCGCATTCACCACGCCCGCCTCGAACGCAGCGGAGTCGATCTTGAAGGCGTCGATGGCGCGCAAGGTTGCTACCGCAAGACCTGCGTTGTCGAATTGATGGCGGCCGAACAATCGTGGCGCCTTGAGATCCAACAGGCCACGCTCGTCCTGATAGACCAGACGACCGCGCTCGATGCTGACATGCCATTCCTCGCCCGCACGATGAAGGGTCGCGCGCTGCTGCTTCGCGCATTGCTCGATCTCGGCAAGCGCCTCCGGCTCCTGATGTGCGCAAATCACGGGCGCGCCGCGCTTGATGATCCCGGCTTTCTCGGCCGCGATCGATTGCAACGTAGGTCCAAGAAATTCGGTGTGATCGATACCCACGGAAGTAATCACGCAAGCCGCCGGCCGCTCGATCACGTTGGTTGCATCGAGCCTTCCGCCGAGACCGACCTCGAGCAGCACCACATCGGCCGGATGCCGCGCGAACAGATCGAACGCGGCTGCGGTCTCGATTTCAAACAACGTGATCGGCTCGCCCGCATTGGCGCGCTCACAACGCTCGAGCGCGGCCGATAGCTCGACGTCGTCGACAAGAACGCCGCCGCCGGCACGGCCAAGCCGGTAGCATTCGTTGAGCCGCACCAGATAGGGCGAGGTAAAGGCGTGAACGCGATAACCAGCGGCCTCGAGAATCGCGCGCAAATAGGCAACCGTCGAACCCTTGCCGTTGGTGCCCGCGACATGGATCACCGCTGGCAGCTTGCGTTCGGGATGATCGAGCCGCTGCAACAGCCGTTGCGTTCGCTCCAGACCCAAGTCGATGCGCTTAGGATGCAGTTGCGACAGCCGCGCGATCAGATCGCCGTGCGACACCGGGGAAAAGTCGTTCACGCTAGTGCCCACTTTCCGAAGTTCGTGTGATACCTCAGCACCCACCTTTCACGAACTTCGGAAAGTCATGGGCACTAGCAAAATTTAAAATTCTAGTGCCGCTTTTCTATTTGACGTTCCTGGTCGGATTCGCCGCTTGGGGCGCAGGAACGTCAAATAGGCGGCGCTACAGGAGCGGCCGGCGCCATCTCCGCGGCGGACGGGATCGTGGCGGGCGCTGCGACCGGCTCCGCTGGTTTCGACGCGCCTTCCAGCGCCGGCGATTTGGTTAGGAGACGACAAAGCCGCGCCAGCGTCGATCGCAGATCGTGGCGATGCACGACCATGTCGACCATGCCGTGGTCCTTCAGATATTCGGCGCGCTGGAATCCGTCAGGCAATTTCTCGCGGATGGTCTGCTCGATCACGCGTGCGCCGGCAAAGCCGATCAGCGCGCCGGGCTCGGCGATCTGCACGTCGCCCAGCATGGCGTAAGAAGCGGTGACGCCGCCGGTGGTCGGATTGGTCAACACCACGATGTAAGGCAGTTTCGCTTCGCGCAGCATTTGTACGGCAACCGTGGTCCGCGGCATCTGCATCAGCGACAGAATGCCTTCCTGCATCCGGGCACCGCCGGAAGCCGCGAACACAATGAAGGGTGACTTTTTCTCGACCGCGAGTTCGAGCCCGCGCACGATCGCTTCGCCGGCCGCCATGCCGAGCGAGCCGCCCATGAAATCGAAATCCTGCACAGCGACCACGACAGCAGCACCCTCGAGCCTGCCATAGCCAACCTTGACGGCATCGTTAAGTCCGGTCCGGGCGCGCGCGTCCCGCACGCGATCGACATATTTGCGCTCGTCGCGGAATTTTAAGGGATCGGCCTGCACATCGGGCAGCGCGACATCGTACCAGGTCTCGTTGTCGAAGATCGACTTCAGACGGGCGACCGCGCCCATGCGCATGTGATAGTTCGAGCCGGGAATGACGAACTGATTGGCCTCGACGTCCTTGTAGAACACGAGCTGCCCTGAATCCGGACATTTGATCCACAAATTCTCCGGCGTCTCTCGCCGCAGAATGTTGCGAATCTTCGGCCGGACGACGTTGGTGAGCCAGTTCATGGTTTGCTCCGTATGCGCCTCAACATATATGGCCTTCCCGGAAAGGCGCGGCAAGGCAAGGTGAGACGCTTTGCTCTGCGAAAATAATCGGCTATTTCGCAGCCCGCACGCCCGCCGACAGCGCAGTTGCCAGTTCGGCCACGGCACCAACGGTCTTGGCCGTCGCTTTGCCGTTCGAATCAAGGCTGCCGCGCAGGGCATCGACCAGCGCGGAACCGACCACGGCACCATCCGCATTGGCCGCAATCGCGCGCGCCGCCTCCGGCGTGCGGATACCGAAGCCGACACAGACGGGTAAATCCGTGTGCCGCTTGATGCGGGCGACGGCCTCGCCAACCGCGTTGGAATCAGCACTGGCGCTGCCGGTGATGCCGGTGACCGAGACGTAATAGACAAAGCCCGACGTATTGGCGAGCACGGCGGGCAACCGCTTGTCGTCGGTGGTGGGTGTCGCAAGCCGGATGAAGTTCAAACCGGCCTTCATCGCGGGCACACAGAGTTCGGAATCCTCTTCCGGCGGCAGATCGACAACAATCAAGCCGTCGACACCGGCGGACCTTGCGTCAGTAAGGAACTTGTCGACGCCGTAAATATAGATCGGGTTGTAGTAGCCCATCAGTACCAGCGGCGTGGCGTCGTCGCCTTTGCGGAATTCGCGCACCAGCGCCAGCGTCTTCTTCAGCGTCATACCGGCGTGAAGCGCGCGCAATCCGGCCGCCTGAATCGAAGGTCCGTCCGCCATCGGATCGGTAAAGGGCATACCAATTTCAATGATGTCCGCGCCCGCCTTCGGCAATGCCTTGATGACCTGAAGCGAAGTTTCGGGATCGGGATCGCCCGCCATCAGGAAGGTGACGAAGGCCGAGCGGTTTTCTTTTTTCAGTTGCGCAAAGCGCGCATCGATACGGGTGGTCACTTCTTCTTCCCCCGCAGGATATCGCCGACTTGCGGCACGTCCTTGTCGCCACGGCCGGAGAGATTGACCACCATCAGATGATCCCTCGGTCGCTGGGGCGCGAGCTCCATCACCTTGGCGATGGCGTGTGCGGGCTCGAGCGCCGGGATGATGCCTTCCAGCCGAGACAACAACTGGAATGCGGCCAATGCCTCATCGTCGGTCGCCGAGAGATATTTGACCCGGCCGATCTCGTGCAGCCAGGAATGCTCCGGCCCGATGCCGGGATAATCGAGACCGGCCGAGATCGAATGCGCGTCCTGGATCTGCCCGTCGTCGTCCATCAGCAAATAAGTGCGGTTGCCGTGCAACACGCCGGGCCGTCCGCCGGCAATCGACGCCGCATGCAATTGCGTCAGGCCATGACCGGCGGCTTCGACGCCAAATATCTCAACCGAGGGATCGTCGAGGAATGGGTGAAACAGGCCCATCGCATTGGAGCCACCGCCGATGCAGGCGATGAGCGAGTCCGGCAAGCGGCCTTCCGCTTCCTGCATCTGCTTGCGGGTTTCCTCGCCGATCACCGACTGAAAGTCACGCACCATCGCCGGATAGGGATGCGGGCCTGCGACCGTGCCGATGCAGTAAAACGTGTTGTGCACATTGGTGACCCAGTCGCGCAGCGCCTCGTTCATCGCGTCCTTGAGGGTACGCGTGCCCGACTGCACCGGGATCACCTTGGCGCCCAGCATCTCCATGCGGATGACGTTCGGCTGCTGCCGCTCGACGTCGACGGCGCCCATATAGACGATGCACTCAAGGCCGAAGCGCGCGCACAGCGTTGCGGTCGCAACCCCGTGCTGGCCGGCGCCGGTCTCGGCAATGATGCGCTTCTTGCCCATGCGCCGCGCCACCATGATCTGGCCGAGCACGTTGTTGACCTTGTGGGAGCCGGTGTGATTGAGCTCCTCGCGCTTGAAATAGATTTTGGCGCCGCCCAGGTGCTCGGTCAGCCGCTCGGCGAAATAGAGCGGCGACGGCCGGCCGACATAATCGCGCAGATGGCCGTTCATCTCCGCATGGAAGGCCGGATCGGCCTTTGCGTCGGCGTAAGCTTTCTCCAGATCGAGGATCAGCGGCATCAGGGTTTCCGCGACGAACCGGCCGCCGAAGATGCCGAAATGCCCGTGCTCGTCGGGACCGCTTCGGAAGGAATTGGGGATCGGCTTGGTCATCGAACCATCAGCTCTTCGGTTGCGCGCGCCGCGCGAATAAAGGCGCGGATCATGTCGGGGTCCTTGATGCCGGACGCCCGCTCCACGCCGGAGGACACGTCCACCCCGCCCGCGCGTGTCACGCGCACGGCCTCCGCGACATTGCCGGCGTGAAGACCGCCGGAGACCATGAACGGTACTTGCAGATCAAGATTTTCCAGGAGGTGCCAATCGAACACCGCGCCGAGGCCACCGGGACGCGTCGCCTCTTTCGGCGGGCGAGCATCAAACAGGATGCGATCGGCGACGTCTCGGTAGTCGGGCAGCACGGCAAGATCGGCCGACGTCTCGACCGGCAGCGCCTTCATGACAGGCAGACCGAATTTCTGTTTGATCTCGCGCAAACGCGCTGGCGTCTCGCGGCCGTGCAGTTGCAAGAGGTCCGGCTGCAAGGCTTCCACGACACCGGCAAGGGTCGCGTCGTCGGCGTCGACCGTCAGCGCCACCTTTACGGCACGGCGCTTGACGGCCTGGCCGAGGTCGCGCGCAGCCTCGAGCGCGAGATGCCGCGGCGACGGCGGAAAGAACACGAACCCGACCATGTCCGCGCCGGAATCCAGCGCGACGTCGAGCGTCTCGCGCGTGGACAGGCCGCAAATCTTGACGATCAAGGACATGGCTCAAGGACAGTGGTTAAGGGAGTAGCACGGCTCCCGGCAAGGGCGCCTTCTACAACGTCGCGCCCTGCTTGTCTCGCCGATATGCGATTGGCGGTATCGCCGCCGGCGGGCTCAAATCCCGCCGCTGGGAGGCAGCCGTGCTGGCACGCAAATCGGTCAGCTGGGTGCGCATCTCGCGGGCATCCGCTTCATGCTGCCGCGCTGCGCGGCGCCAGCGGTGCTGGCTGAACCAGGTGGCCAAACCTCCCGCCACGACCCCGAGAATGGCCACCGCAATGATGACCACGAAGAGCGGAAGCGAAAACCCGAGCGCGGGATCGTTCGAATTGAACGGATCGAACGACACGGTGACGATGTGGCGATTGGCCACCGCAAAGACCACGAAGATCACGCCAAGCGGAATCCAGATAATTGCGTTGAGAAACTTGCGCACGATCCTATCTCGCTACGTTCAGGGAGAACCGGATCGGCTTTAGGCGTCGGTTCCCCCGCTGTCGCGGTTCAGCCGTTCGCGCATTTCCTTGCCGGTCTTGAAAAATGGTACGCTCTTCTGATCGACCGGCACATGCTCTCCGGTACGCGGATTGCGCCCCGCGCGCGCCGGGCGATGTTTCACCGAGAACGCGCCAAAACCGCGCAACTCAACCCGATCGCCACGCGCTAAGGCTGCGACGATTTCATCGAGAATCGCGTTTACAATGTTCTCGACATCCCGCTGGTAGAGGTGCGGGTTGTGCTCGGCGATACGCTGGACGAGTTCAGATTTGATCATCGAGACGTGGATCCGGGAACATTCGGACCTGCATTTCTGTGAAAATACCTTGAACTGTCAAGTCGCTAAATGAAATTTGGGGCAGCCGAAATCACGTGACAAATCGCCTGATGCCGGATTGTGACAGCGCCCGCACCCCGAAACCGCAGTGCGGAAATTCGATCTAGCGTCCCGGTTGTGACACCTGGCGGGTCAGTTTACCCCCGCCGGCTGCCAGAGCGCGAGCATGCCCTCAAGGCTCAGACGGTCGGCGGCCTGGGCCATTCCGGTCTGCTCGATTTGCCGTGCGATCGTGCTCAACCCGAGCGCATCGAAGGTGACGGCGGCCGCGGTCCGCAGGAATGTGAGGTCGCCGAAGCGCGGCGTCAGCTTGTAGTCGCGCACCGGCAGATCGGCCTTGACGCCCTTTTGCGCCACCAGCCACGCCACGGCGGTTTTTTCGTCGCCCAACTGATCGATCAGCTTGAGTTCGACGGCCTGACGGCCGGTGAAGACGCGTCCGTCGGAGACTTTTTCGAGCAGCGCGTCGTCCATGGTTCGCCGTTCTTTCACAAGCCCGCGGAACCAGGCGTAAGAGTCCTTCACCAGCGAAGCCAACGCCTCGCGCGCCTCCGGGCTGGTCGGCTCGAAGCCGTTTGGAGCGGCTTTCAGCGGCGAGGATTTCACTTCCTCGACCTTGACGCCAACGGTCTTCAGCAATTCGGCGAAGTTCGGAAACTGGAACAGCACGCCGATCGAGCCCACCAGCGAACTCTGCTGGGCGATGATTTGATCGGCGGCCATCGCAGTGATGTAACCGCCCGACGCCGCCAGACCGTCAACGACCACGACCAACGGCTTCTTGGCCTTCAGTCGCGTCAGCGCGTCGTAAAGCTGCTCGGAACCGGCTGTGGTTCCACCCGGCGAATTGATGTGCACGATGACGGCGGCGGCTTGCGACTTCTCCAGCCGTTCCAGCGCCTCGACCCGTTCGTGATCGCTGCGGATCAGACCTTCGATGTTGATGCGGGCGATCGATCCGGCCGCGGTCAATCCGCCCTTGCTGCCGGGTCCAACGATCGTGGCGACGGCGATGATCGCCGCAATCGCAATCAACGCTGCGGCCACGCGCCAGAACGTCAGCTTGCGCCGTATCCGGCGGCGATCGACGATGACATCGGAATCAAGCGACATCGAAATCTCTCCCGAAAGTAGGCATGGAGCGGGGCAGGCCGTATTCGATACTTACCCCTAAAAATCCCGTGCCCTGATTACATCAATTGCGGTGCAATTTGAAGAAAACAAGACGCAACGTCTTCTTCCTTCTCCCCTTGTGGGAGAAGGTGGCCATAGGCGGCCTGCGGCCCGCCGTTTTTTTATCTTTTCGACGCCGATGCTTTGCATCGGCTGTGCACGTCCGCGACGGATGAGGGGTCTGTTTCCGCGTAAGAGACCCCTCACCCGCCTCGCTTTGCTCGGCACCCTCTCCCGCAAGGGGAGAGGGAAACAGAAACAAAAAAGGCCCCGGTCGAAACCGGGGCCCGTTGTTTAAAGGCAGGAAGCCTTCAGCTTACTTGTCGGTCCGCTGCTTGAGCGCGGTGCCGAGAATGTCGCCAAGCGTTGCCCCCGAATCGGAGGAGCCATATTGCGCGATGGCTTCCTTTTCTTCGGCGACTTCGAGCGCCTTGATCGAGACCTGCACTTTGCGGGCCTTCTTGTCGAACTGGATCACCCGCGCATCGACCTTTTCGCCGACGGCGAACCGCTCGGCGCGCTGATCGTTGCGGTCACGGGCAAGTTCGGATCGCTTGATGAAGGTGGTGAAGTCGGTGCCGGCGATCTTCACATCGATGCCGCCTTCCTTCACGTCGAGCACTTCGCAAGTGACGACCGCACCCTTCTTGACGTCGCCCGGCTCGGCGAAGGGATCGCCTTCGAGCTGCTTGACGCCAAGCGAGATACGCTCCTTTTCGACATCGACGTCGAGCACCACGGCCTTGACCATGTCGCCCTTCTTGAAGTTGTCGATCACCTGCTCGCCCGGCTGCTTCCAGTCGAGGTCGGAGAGATGGACCATGCCGTCGACGTCGCCTTCGAGGCCGAGGAACAGACCGAACTCGGTCTTGTTCTTGACTTCGCCCTCGACGGTCGAACCAACCGGGAATTTCTCGACGAACACTTCCCAGGGGTTACGCATGGTCTGCTTGAGGCCGAGCGAAATACGGCGCTTGACCGAATCGACCTCGAGCACCTGCACCTCGACTTCCTGCGAGGTGGAGACGATCTTGCCGGGATGCATGTTCTTCTTGGTCCACGACATCTCCGAGACGTGGATCAGGCCTTCGATGCCCGGCTCGAGTTCGACGAACGCACCGTAGTCGGTGATGTTGGTGACGCGGCCGGTAAAGCGGGCATTAAGCGGGTACTTCGCCTCGATGCCCTGCCACGGATCGTCCAGGAGCTGCTTCATGCCGAGCGAGATGCGGTGGGTCTCGTGGTTGATCTTGATGATCTTGACCTTCACCGTCTGACCGATGGTCAGTACTTCGGTCGGATGGTTGACGCGGCGCCAGGCGATATCGGTGACGTGCAGCAGGCCGTCGATGCCGCCGAGGTCAACGAACGCACCGTAATCGGTGATGTTCTTGACGACGCCGTCGATCACCTGACCCTCTTCGAGGTTCTGCACCAGCTCCTGGCGCTGTTCGGCGCGTGTCTCTTCCAGAACCGTGCGGCGCGACACCACGATGTTGCCGCGGCGGCGATCCATCTTGAGAATCTGGAACGGCTGCGAATTGTTCATCAGCGGCGCGACGTCGCGGATCGGGCGGATATCGACCTGGGAGCGCGGCAGGAAGGCCACCGCACCGTCGAGGTCGACGGTGAAGCCGCCCTTGACCTGGTTGAAGATGACGCCATGAACCTTCTCGTTGTTGTTGAAGGCCTTCTCCAGCTTGCCCCAGCTCTCCTCGCGGCGCGCCTTGTCGCGCGACAGCACGGCCTCGCCGAGGGCATTCTCGATGCGGTCGAGAAACACCTCGACCTCGTCGCCGACCTTGAGGTCGCTTTCACGGCCGGGCCCGGCGAATTCACGCAGCGCCACGCGGCCTTCGGTCTTCAGGCCGACGTCGATGACGGCCATGTCCTTCTCGATCGCAACAACCTTGCCCTTGATGACGGAGCTTTCCTGAAGGTTTCCGCCGGCGAAGGATTCATCGAGCATCGCGGCGAAATCGTCGCGGGTCGGATTATAAGAAGCAGCAGTCGAAGCCATTTGTTCTCCAGATGCGGAAGATTGCCGGCCGTACTTTGTTAAAGGGCGCGTCGGACGCTAAGGGTCGGAGTTCCGCGAACTCTGACAACCGCCTCGCAATTATAATTGCGACAGCGGGCCGGCTGTTGGCCTGCACGTTCGATGCGTTGATTTATGTCCGGAGACGAATGGTCTCGAAAATTCTGTTCGAGCT
Organism: uncultured Alphaproteobacteria bacterium; assembly: GCA_963788885.1. Classification (GTDB taxonomy): domain Bacteria; phylum Pseudomonadota; class Alphaproteobacteria; order Rhizobiales; family Xanthobacteraceae; genus Bradyrhizobium. Next base: position 804,717 of record CAWBIR010000010.1, read on the forward strand.
ATCGACTTCAAGGCCTACGGAGCGGGCTTTCCTCCAATGACGGCTGAGGCTCAAACCTCACGCCGGCCCGCTCGGACGGCCTCGACAATGTCGATGGCGGCCCGGACGCCGCCTTCTATATCCAACTGGGAGTTATCGAGCAAGTAAGCATCTTTGGCCGGTTTTAAAGGCGCAACGGCCCGGTTTTGGTCCCGCTCGTCGCGCGCCAGGATGTCTGCGAGGATGGAAGCCTCGTCGGCCGCCTCGCCACGGGCCTGGGCCTCCAGGGTCCGGCGATGGGCCCGGATCTTGGGGTCGGCGACCACGAAAATCTTCACGTCCGCGTTCGGGCAAATCACGGTGCCGATATCCCGGCCGTCGAGCACCGCGCCGGGCGGTTTGGCGGCGAACTGACGCTGGAACTCGACCAGCGCGGCTCGTACCTCGGGGACGGCGGAGACGATCGAAGCCGCCGAACCGACTTCATGCGATTTGAGCGCGGGGTTATCGAAGGTCTGGGGATCGAGACCCTGCGCGGCGCGGACTGCTGCGGCCTCGTCACGCAGGTCCAGGCCCCGCGTGATCAAGGCATGCGCGACCGCCCGGTAGATCACGCCGGTATCGAGATGACGGTAGCCATAATGCGCGGCCAGTCGCTTGGCGAGCGTGCCTTTGCCGGAGGCCGCCGGTCCGTCGATGGCGATGATCATGAGAAGTCGGCCCCGAGACCACGCATCATCGGAATGAAGTCCGGAAAGCTGGTGGCGATGAAGGCGGTATCGTCGACTTTGACCGGCGTATCGGAGGCAAGCCCCATCACCAGCGCCGACATCGCAATCCGGTGGTCCATGTGGGTCAAGACCACGCCGCCGCCGGGTACATGGCCTCTGCCTTCGACGATCAGATCGTCGCCCGAGATCTCGACCTTGACGCCGTTGACGCGCAGCATGTCGGCGGTCGCGGCGAGCCGGTCGGATTCCTTGACCCGCAATTCGCTTAATCCCCGCATGATGGTGGTGCCTTCGGCAAAGGCTGCTGCCACCGCCAGCACCAGATATTCGTCGATCATCGAGGGCGCGCGCTCCGGCGGAACTTCGACGCCCTTTAATCTCGAACCGCGTACGCGCAACTGCGCCATCGGCTCACCGGCATCGCCGCGCACTTCACTTTCCTCGATCGAGCCGCCCATCTCGCGCAGCGTCGTGAACAGACCGGTGCGGAAGGGATTGGTCATGACGTCGGACAAGATCAGATCCGAGCCTTCGACGATCAGCGCCGCGACGATGGGAAAGGCCGCCGACGACGGATCGGCGGGCACGACCACTTTTTCGCCGCGCAATTCAGGCTGCCCGGTGAGAGCGATCTTGCGGCCATGCCGGCCCTCCAGCGTCGAGACGATCTCTGCTCCGAAATGGCGCAGCATCAATTCGGTATGGTCGCGGCTGGCTTCGTTCTCGATCACCGTCGTTACGCCCGGCGCGGCGAGCCCGGCCAGCAGCACAGCGGATTTGATCTGGGCCGACGCCACCGGCGTCCGGTAGGTGACGGGTAAGGGATCGCGGGCGCCGGTCAGGGTCAACGGCAGCCGGCCGCCCTCTCCGCCCGCCGTCACTTTGGCGCCCATCAGTGCGAGGGGATCGAGCACCCGCCGCATCGGCCTTGAACGGAGCGAGGCGTCGCCATCGAACACGGCCGTGATCGGACAGCCGGCGACTGCGCCCATCACCAGGCGGCAGCCGGTGCCGGAATTGCCGAAATCGAGCGGCGCGGCCGGCTGGGCATAGCCCGCAACCCCTACCCCCTCGACCTTCCAGGCAAAATCACCTGTGCGTTCGACCTTGGCGCCCAAGGCCCGCATCGATTTGGCGGTATTGAGGACATCTTCGCCCTCCAGGAGGCCCGATATGCGGGTTTCTCCGACCGCGAGCGCGCCCAAAATCAGGGCCCGGTGCGAGATCGACTTGTCGCCGGGAACGCGGACCCGCCCCGTCAGAGGACCGCCCTTGCGGGCTTCAAGAGGGGTTTTCCGATCGGCGGGACGATCCGAATGGGTCAAGATTGTGTCCTTTGGCAGCGTCGGTTCTGGGATTGGCCGGTGCGAGAGGTCTCACGTACCGCTTTATGACTTGCAAAGCACTATTGACAGCGGCGTTTCAACTAGCCAAGTGAAGCACCGCTTTTCAAAGATTCCCAGGATTCAGACGTGGCCAAATCCGATCTCGGAACCAAACGTATTTGCCCCACGACGGGTAAGAAATTTTACGACCTCAACAAGAGCCCGGTGATATCGCCGTATACTGGCGAAGTCGTGCCGATCGCGCCCGTGGCGCCGGCCCGTGTCACCCGTGGCGACGCAGCACGCGCCAGCGCTGCTGCCGCAGCCGAGGCGGCGCCTGAGCCGGTCGAGGCTGAAGAGTTGGTGCCGCTCGAGGAGGCCGATGCCGAAGAGAACACCGGCAAGGTCAAGGCGGTGGTGCCTGAATCGGAAGACGACATCGAGATCGATGAGACGATCGAAGACGATGACGACGACGATTCCACCTTCATCGCCGACGAAGAAGAAGGCGATGAGGACGTCACCGACATCATCGGCGATGTCGGCGGCGACGAGGAGACTTGAGATCGGCTCTGAACTATGTTCAGGGTCGTGAAGCGACGCGCGTCACCCACGGCGCGCTGTTCCTGAAGGGGCCATAGCTCAGCTGGGAGAGCGCTTGCATGGCATGCAAGAGGTCGGCGGTTCGATCCCGCCTGGCTCCACCACGCTTCGCCCTTCGGGCTACGCGTGGCGCAGCCACGAGAATCCCGAAGGGCGAAGCGTGGTGCCCGGCGTAGCCCAGCGGGCGAAGACGGGCCGAAGCAAACGATGTGGTACGCCTACATCATTCGCAGCAACAACTTTCCCGAACAGGAATACATCGGCGCGACAGCGAACCTGAAACGACGGTTAGCGGAGCATAATGCCGGGAAATCCTCCCACACCGCAAAATTCAAACCGTGGAAATTGGTTTGGTATTGTGCATTCCCGGAAAAGCTCGAGGCTCTGGCTTTTGAAAAATACCTCAAATCACACTCGGGTCGCGCCTTCGCCAAGAAACGTCTCACACCTCTTCCATCGCATTGAGCCGGTCGCGCAGCGCGACGATCTCGTCCTTCACGGCGGATAACTCGGCGATCGAACATTGCGAGGCCGCGAGAATCGACGGCGGCACGGCGCGCGCCTTGTCTTTCAGCGCCTGGCCCTGCGCGGTCAGGCCGATCAGCACCCGCCGCTCGTCTTCGCTCGAACGGGTGCGCTTGACCAGTCCCGCCTGTTCCAGCCGCTTGAGCAGCGGGGTGAGCGTGCCGGAATCCAGATGGAGCCGCTCGCCGATTTCCTTGACCGCAACGCCGTCGCGTTCCCACAGCACCAGCATGACAAGATATTGCGGATAGGTCAGGCCCAGCCGGTCGAGCAGCGGCTTGTAGACCCGGTTGAACGCGTGGGCCGCGGAATAGACGGCAAAGCAGATCTGGTTGTCGAGCCGAAGCAGTTGATCGGCGGCTGACGGCTTTCGGGCCATTCTCATCATCCTCGTCACAATTTGCAGTCATTGTGCGTCGAACTTCGGAATCGGGACACTAGGCGACGCCCACATTCAATTGCGAACAATTAAATGTGAAGCTGCGCTTTATATATTGTACACAATCTAATTGTTTGCAATATAGATCGCGTACCAGTCAACCCAAGGAGAAAGCCCATGTCCGTGAATGTGCTCTACAAGACCCAGGCCAAGGCGACCGGCGGCCGTGACGGCCACGCTGCGACGCTGGACGGCGCACTCGACGTCAAGCTCACCACGCCGAAGGAGCTCGGCGGCGGTGGCGGCGCCGGCAACAACCCCGAACAGCTCTTCGCCGCCGGCTATGCGGCCTGCTTCATCGGCGCGATGAAATTCGTCTCCTCGCAAGGCGGCCCGAAGGTGCCTGCGGACGCATCGGTGACCTCGACGGTCGGCATCGGCCCGCGCTCCGAGGGCGGATTCGGCCTCGATATCGCACTTGAAGTTTCGCTGCCGGGACTCCCGCGGGCCGATGCCGAAGCGCTGGTCGCCAAGGCCCATCAGGTGTGCCCCTACTCCAACGCCACGCGCAATAACGTGGATGTCCGCCTAACGGTGGTCTGATCTGGTTCCTACGAGCGGCCTGCCGCTTGCGGCGGGCCGCCTCATTTTGCGACGGGCCACCTGCTCGAAAAGCATTTGATGCGGCCTCGGAAGCCCGTTAGCTCTGAAATCCTCTAGGATTTGAGAGCGAAGGTTTTCGATGACTGAAGCCAATTCGGGCGCGATGGCGGGCTTGCGCGTGATCGACCTCACCCGCGTGCTCGGCGGACCCTACTGCACCCAGATTCTCGCCGACCACGGCGCCAACGTGATCAAGGTCGAGCCGCCGGCAGGCGACGAGGTGCGCGACTGGGGACCGCCCTTCCATGGGGATGACGCGGCCTATTTCGTCGGCATCAACCGCAACAAGCGCTCGATCGGGCTCGACCTCGCTTCCGAGGGCGGGCGCGCCGTCCTGATGAAGCTGCTCGAGGGCGCCGACGTCCTGATCGAGAATTTCAAGCCCGGCACGCTCGACAAATGGGGCATCGGCAACGAGGTCCTGCGGGCGAAATTTCCAAAACTCGTCCACTGCCGCATTTCCGGCTTCGGCGCCGACGGCCCGCGCGGCGGCAATCCCGGCTATGACGCCATCATCCAGGCGATGACCGGAATGATCATGGCGACCGGCTCGCCGCAATCGGGCCCGATGCGCATCGGCGTTCCCGTGGTCGACATCACCACCGGACTTTATGCCGCGATCGGCATCCTGATGGCTTTGTCGGAGCGGCAACGCTCGGGCCAGGGGCAGTTTCTCGAAACCACGCTGTTCGAAGCCGGGCTTGCGGTCATGCATCCGCACAACGCGAACTATTTCATGCACGGCAAACCGCCTTCGCTCACCGGCAACGAGCATCCGAACCTCGTGCCTTACGCGATCTTTCCGACCCGCACCGACAACATCTTCATCGGCGTCGGCAATGACGGCACCTTCCGCAAGCTCTGCAAGGAAATCGGCAAGCCGGAGCTGGCTTCCGATCCGCGCTTTACCCGCAACCGGGATCGGATCGCCAACCGCGAAGCCCTGCGGGCCGAATTGGCCGCCGTCTTCAGCCAGCACGATGCCGAGTCGCTTTGCGATCGGCTGCTGGCTGCGGGCCTCCCGGCAGGGCCGGTCCAGTCGATCGACAAGGCACTCACCAGCGCCCATGCCACCTATCGCGGCGATGTCGTCGAAAAGGACTGGTACAAGGGCGTGGCCTCCCCGGTTCGCATGGAGCGCAGCAAGGCAAGTCTGCGCAGCGTGCCGCCGAAATTCGGCCAGCACACCGCCGAGGTGCTTGCCGAATTCGGCTACTCGCCGTCCGAGATCGAGGCCTTGAAGTCCGACGGCGTGATCTGCACGGAGCGCCGCCGTTAACCGGTGGCGAGGTTTCGGTAAGACTTCGGAAGGGCTTTTGGGCAAAGCTTACGTGGGAAGGCTTGGGGCGCGGCGACTGAGGCGCTTGAACACCCCCAGATTATGCCCATATTGGTCCTGACCGGAGGGTGAATCCACCTTCAGGTCATCTTGGGGCGCCGTAAGGGCCCCGAAACTTCAAAGTCGCTTCGAGAGGACTTTGCAAAGATGTCTCGTGTTCCCTCGTTATCCAGTCCGTTTCTGCTCGGATTTGACGAAATCGAGCGTGCGCTCGATCGCGTCGTCAAGGGTGCCGACGGCTATCCTCCTTACAATATCGAGCGTTGCGACCGTGCCAATGGGCAGCCGGAACGGCTGCGCATCACGCTCGCGGTTGCCGGGTTCACCCGCGACCAACTCGATATAACTACTGAGGAAAACCAGCTCGTCATCCGCGGCCGCCAGCAGGAGGAAAAAGCCCGGCAATACATCCATCGCGGCATCGCCGCGCGCCACTTCCAGCGCACCTTTGTGCTGGCGGAGGGGATGCAGGTGCTGGGTGCGGACTTGAAAAACGGGCTGTTGTCGATCGATCTCGCCCGGCCGGAGCCGGAAAGGGTCGTTAAGACAATTGCTATCAATGAACACGAATAATGGAACGAGTAGCGGACTCGACCGCTTGGACTTGGGAAGGAGTCGAGACCATGACTGACGTTAATGTTGCTTTGGAACCTCGCGTCTCCCTGGAGGCGCTGGCCAGCCTCGGCGAAGGCCACATTGCCTATGTGAAACAGATCCGCTCGGAAGACGTACCGGGCCTGTTTCCGGAGGCGCCGGAAATCGCGCCGGGACTGAAACTGTTCGCGCTCCATGCCGCCGACGGCACCCCGATCATGCTGACCGACAGCCGGGAAGCCGCGATTGCGAATGCCTGGAGCAATGAATTGCAGGCCGTGAGCGTGCACTGACGGCGATTGGGCCGTCCACGCTGACCAAGCTTATAGACGCGGATTGATCAAACGCGGATCGTGCCCGGACAATCGGGCGGTCCGCGTTTTTTTATGCGGAGGATTTTTCGATAAAGGGGAGCCGCGTCAGGCCGCGCTCGCCGGCGGCAACGCCAGCACCGAATAGATCGCCTGGGCTTCGCGCGAGGCCCGCAGTTTCTTCGCGACGTCCTGGTCACGCAACAGACGCGCAATTCGCGCCAGCGCTTTCAGATGATCGGCGCCGGCGCCTTCGGGCGCCAGCAGCAGGAAGACCAGGTCGACCGGCTGACCGTCCATCGCCTCGAAATCGATCGGACGCTCCAGCCTCGCGAACAGGCCAAAAATCTTTTCCAGTTTGGGAAGTTTGCCGTGCGGGATCGCGACGCCGTATCCGACCGCGGTCGTCCCCAGCTTCTCACGCTGCAACAGCACTTCGAAAACCGACCGCTCGTTCTGTCCGGTCAGGTTTGCTGCGCGCGCCGCCAACTCCTGCAACGCCTGCTTCTTGTTGTTGACCTTTAATGCCGGGAGAATCGCCTCGGGTGCGACCAGATCGGTAATCGTCATGGGGCGTTCCGAGGTAATTGCCAGGTAAATCGATCGTCTAAACCGATCGTCAGGTTGCGAACAGACTTCGTCGGGCGAATGAGGTGGAAAGGCGGCCGTCCGCCACCCCGGTGCTAGTTGGGTGGGCTTCTACTCCAACGCAAGAGCGGTGCCAACACCTGCAGGGTTTCCCCTGCGCCGTATCGTTAAGGGCGCGGAACATAGGGAGGGTCAGTGTAGCCGTCAATGACGATTTGCACCGTGCGATGCGGTAGTTTTGGATGGCGCCGGCACGCCACCTAGCATGTTGTTTCTGCATAATCTTTTCGGCAGCAATCGGTTCCCTTCGCCGATCAGGGCGTAGCCTTCATCACCGGCGGATCGATCCACCCGACATTACCGTCGGCGCGGCGATAGATCACATTAACCCGGCCGCTCGAGCCGTGGTGAAACACCAGACAGACGGCGCCACTCAGGTCCAATTCCATCACCGCTTCGGAGACCGAAAGGCGCTTCAGGGACGTCGTGGCTTCGGCGATGATGACGGGGTTATAGCCGGCCATATCGTCGTCGCTCTCGGGCGCCTCGATCACATAGCTCGGCGCGTCCAGCGTCAGCGTTTCCATTCCAGCGGGCGCCTGCGAAGCCGCATGGGCCTTGCGGGCCGAGCGATCCTTCAACCGGCTCTTGTAGCGGCGCAGCCGCTTCTCGATCATCAACAGCGCGTGGTCCGCGCTGGCATAGGCGTCGGAGGCGCAGGCATCCGCCTCCAGCGTGATGCCGGAATCCAGATGCAGCGCGCAATCGGTTCGGAAGTCCGGGCCGTCCTTGCTCAGCGTGATGTGGCCGGAATAATTGCCGTCAAAATATTTGCGCAGCACCTCGTCGGTGCGCTCACTCACACGCCCGCGCAAGGCGTCGCCGACCGAGATGCTTTTTCCAGAGATCCGGAGAGTCATGGGGGTGCCTCTCTAGTTGGTCTAGTTGGACGCACCGACACTATTCCGATTTCGGCGGGACACAAATCAGGCGGGCTGAGGGTCCTTCGATCGATCGGAAGATGATGCGGGCGCCGACAGGGCATTGCCAAGCATGCTTTGTTTGTCACGCCGACGTTGGACGGACGAGGGGATCCGCATCGCCTCGCGGTACTTGGCGACGGTGCGGCGGGCAATATCAATGCCGGTCGCGCGCAATCGTTCCACGATCGTGTCGTCGGAAAGAATCAGCGCGGGGTCTTCGGCATCGATCAGTTGCTTGATGTGATGGCGCACCGCTTCCGCCGAATGGGCCTCGCCGCCGTCGGCCGATGCGATCGAAGCGGTGAAGAAATATTTTAGTTCAAAAATGCCGCGATTGGTCGCCATGTATTTGTTGGCGGTCACGCGCGAGACCGTCGATTCGTGCATCTGGATCGCGTCCGCCACGGCCTTCAGGTTGAGCGGCCGCAAGTGCGCCACGCCATGCGTGAAGAAGCCATCCTGCTGGCGGACGATTTCGGTCGCCACCTTCAGAATGGTGCGGGCGCGCTGGTCGAGCGCGCGAACCAGCCAGGTCGCATTTTGCAGGCAATCGCTGAAATAGGATTTGTCGCCGTCTTTCCGGATCGTCTTTGACAATTCGGAGTAGTAGGTCTGGTTGACCAGCACGCGCGGCAGCGTCTCGCTGTTGAGTTCGACATGCCATCCGCCATCGGGGCCGGGACGCACATAGACGTCCGGCACCACGGTCTGCGTGCGCGCCGCACCGAACTTCAGGCCCGGCTTTGGATCGAGCCTGCGAATTTCACCGATCATGTCGGTGATGTCGTCGTCGTCGACGCCGCACAATTTGCGCAAGCCTGCAATATCTCGCTTGGCCAGCAGTTCGAGATTTTCGACCAGTGCCTGCATGGCGGGGTCGTAGCGGTCGAGATCGCGCAACTGAATGGCCAGACACTCGCTGAGAGAGCGCGCGCAGACGCCAGGCGGATCGAATTTCTGCAACACCGCAAGCACGGCTTCGACGTCGTCGGAGGACGCGCCGAGCCGCTCGGCCGCTTGTCCGAGATCGACCGGCAGATAGCCGGCCTCATCGACGAGGTCGATGAGGTATTGGCCGATCATGCGCTGGGCGGGCGCGGCGAAAGCCACCGCCAATTGCTCGGCCAGATGACCACCGAGCGTCACTTCGGCGGCGGCAAAGGCTTCGAGATTGTAGCCGTCGTCGTTGGAGGCACCGCCGCCCCATTCGGTATAGGTCGTGGGCGCCGCATCCTGCGCGTTACGCGCGGCCGCCTCAGCGGGCTCTTCCGAAAACACGTTGTCGAGCGGGGTATCGAGGGTCTGTTCGATCTCGGCGCGGCTGCCGAGGTCGCGATTCATCCATTCTTCCTGGGGAGGCTCGAAGCCGTCGGCGCCGGAATCGCCGGAAAACTCCTCAGCAAACCCGCTTTCGGAGCCATCGGCCTGGCCAACCACAGGCTCGCCCGCACCAGGCGCTTCCGGGCCATCGCTTTCCCGCTCCAGCAGCGGATTTCGCTCCAATTCCTCTTCAACAAAGGCCGAAAGGTCGAGATTGGAGAGCTGAAGCAGCTTGATCGCCTGCATCAACTGCGGCGTCATCACCAGCGACTGTGACTGGCGGAATTCTAATCTCTGCGTCAGCGCCATGGAGGCAAGAACCGATTCCCAAAAAACTTGGTCCGATTCTTGCTTATCCTAGTCGACAGCCGATGTACACGGCTTGACTCCATGGAAAAAAGTAGTGCGGCCGGGGCTGCGGGTCCAGCCGGGCGTCCCGCTAGTGGAGTGGATTTGACATTCGCTCCCCGCCCAGCCGCGAGCTCGCAAGCGAATGTCAAATCCAAACTCCACTAGAAACTTATATTTGCTAGTGGTCCATTGATTCTAACATTCGCAAGGGTGCCCGCTGCGAAGGGATGCGAATGTCAGAATCGGACCACTAGTGCCCACTTTCCGAAGTTCGTGCACCACCCCAGCGCCCACCTTTCACGAACTTCGGAAAGTCATGGGCACTAGCAAACTTATTGATTCTGGTGCCGCTTTCCTATTTGAAGTTCCTGGATCGAATTCGCCGCTTGTGGTGCAGGAACTTCAAATAGGCGGCACTAGAGGCGGAATTCCTCGCCGAGATAAAGCCTGCGCACGTCCGGATCGGCGACGATTTCGTCCGGGCTGCCCTCGGTCAGGATTTCACCGGCATAGACGATGTAGGCGCGGTCGGTGAGCCCGAGCGTTTCCCGAACGTTGTGATCGGTGATCAGCACGCCGATCCCGCGATTGGTCAGATGGCGCACGAGGTCCTGAATGTCGCCGACCGCAATCGGGTCGATGCCGGCAAAAGGTTCGTCGAGCAGCATGTAGTTCGGACGGGTGGCAAGCGCACGCGCGATCTCGACGCGACGCCGCTCGCCGCCTGAAAGCGCGATCGACGGCGATTTTCTTAAGCGCGTGATGTTGAACTCATCGAGCAGGGAATCGAGTTCGGCCTCGCGTTTTTTGCGCGAGGGCTCGACGACCTCGAGCACCGCGCGGATGTTTTGCTCCACGGTGAGGCCGCGAAAGATCGAGGCTTCCTGCGGCAGGTAGCCGATGCCGAGCCGGGCGCGCTGATACATCGGCAGCTTGGTGACGTCGTGGCCGTCGAGCTCGATGGCGCCGCGATCGGCCTTGATCAGGCCGGTGATCATGTAGAACACCGTCGTCTTGCCGGCGCCGTTCGGGCCCAGCAGGCCCACGGCCTCGCCGCGCCGGACATAGATGCTGACCCCGCGCACGACCTTGCGGGTGCCGAAGCTCTTTTCCACGTTATGCACAGCCAGATATCCGGCTCGCGGCGCCGCCCGAGGGGCGGCTGCGCCATTGGTCCTGGGTGCGGCCTTCGCCGGCGCCGGGCGGGGCGCAGGTTTCTCAGCGCGGGGTAGTTCCAGCGTCGGCGAGGGCGCGGCGCGGGCCAGCGGGGGCGCATCGCGCACCGGGTTCGACAGCATTTCGCCCATGCTGTCGCCAAGCGCGGTGATGTCCTCGCGCGAGCGCGCAAAGCCCTTGCCGCGGTTTGCGGGGCGCCGCCGGAACATGCCGAGTAAATCCATCATCCCCGCTTTGTCCGCCTTCGAAGGATTTTCGCATAGACCGGGCGCGGCGACTGATTCGCCCTCCCAGCATATCCTTGCCCAGCCGGACCAGTCTCGAGTTCGTAAAGCGTGTGACCCCGCGGGGGTAGATACAGGCTCACGCGGCTTGCTTCAACCTGGGATCGGCCGCAATTTCCCTAAAGCTCTGACGTTACTTTGGTTTATTTGGGGAGCCCGGCTGAAGCGTCAGCGGCTGAGGTCCTTGCGTCGGTGCCGGCGCACCCGAAGTCGCCGGCCCGGCTCCGTTCTCTTTGGAGGACTGGAACAGGCCCTGGACGCGGCCGGAATCCGATTCGACCCGGGAGACGCCGGTCGTCATGTCCACCAACAATCGATCGCCGCGCAGGACGTTCTTGCCCTGGGTCAGCACGACGGCACCGCCGCCGCCACCGCCCAGCATGGTGATGAGGTTGGTCTTGGTATCGAACACCGCCGTATCGCCGGTCACCACCTGATCCTTTTGCGTCACGACCACGTTGCCCTTGGCTTCGAGCCGCTTGATCGACGACGCGCCTCCCGGACCGGGCGTCGAAGATTGCATCGGCGCGGATTGAGCCGGCGCCTGTTTGGCGGCGGTCTTGGCGGTCGCACCCGGAGCCGGAGCGGCTTGAGCGGCTCCCTGACCGCTGGATTCGTAGAACACGACCAAAACCTTCGATGTCATGGTGGTGTCGCCCTGAATCACCTTCACATTGCCGGAGAAGGTCGCTTCCTTTTTCTTGTCGCGCATCTCAAGCGATGCGGCTTCGATCTGAATCGGCTGATCGTGGTTTTGCGAAAAACCCTGCATGGCATTGGGCACGCCGGTCATCGTGCTTTGGGCCGCGGATTCACCTGCGAGCAGCATCGCGAAAGCAAACGCCGCGCTAGCGGCGCGGACAACGAAGCGGCTTTTGAAGATTTCCCGGCGCAACGGCTTCATCTGTTCATTTCGCATTGGAGGATTTGACGTTTGGCCGCGCTTTCGCGGGCTTTGGCGGCGGTGCAGGCTCGGGCGCGGCGTCGGCAGGCGGCGGGATCTTGTCGATATTCATCACCACATTGCCGTCGAAACGAACGACTTCGCCGCCGCCCGTGATCTTCATCTTGTCGGCGGATATTTTTCCGTCGGCCCATTTGACATCGACATGCTCGTCGGACGTCACCGTTCCCTTGCCCATATCGACGAAGGCCTGGCTCATCCACGCTTCATAGCCCGTGGTGGTTTGCAAATAGATATCCTTGTGCAGATCGAGCAGCGACTGCTTGGTGTCCATCAATCCGTTCACTGCCTCCAGCGTCACGGTCGACTGATCTTCCATCAAGACCTTGCCCCGCAGCGTTTTCAGTTCGACGTGATCGGGATCGGTCACGTCCTGGGTAGCGGTTTTCGCCCAGACCTCATAGGGCCGCCGGTCCTGCGAATAGCCAGCCAAATGCGGCGATTCCATCGTGATCTTGGTGCCGGAAATGACAAGATTGCTCAGGTCGATCGGCAATTTCGGCAGCAGCATGCGGAACGGGTTGACCACTGACACCAGAATGATGGTGGCGAGCGACAGCGCGACGGCGCCGGGAACCGCGACCCGCAAAATGCGCACCATCCGGCTGTGGCGCGCCGCAACGGCAAAGCGCGCCTCCATACCGGCTTGATAGGCGGGATTCTGGATCGAATTCATATCCACTTTCGAAGTTCGCAAGCTATCGCGGCGACATTGGAAACGTCATTCGACGCAGGGCTCCAGCACCAGCCGGCTATTTTACCCGGACGTTGCCGGATCGCCCAGCCCGCAACTGTCGCACTCCTTTTCAGGAGTGTGTCTGAAAAGGGGCGGAAGGCTCCGGCCAAGCAATTGAAGACCAAATGCTAGCCGTTTGCTGCAGCAAACGTCGACCACTCACACTCATACTCACATAAGAATCTTCTTAGCGAGTTTCCTGACGGCGTGACGAGTTGGGCGAAGAAGCCCCCACACGCGCTCGCGCGTCATGAGTGGGCAAAAATGTCCTCGGCCTCCCAGCCCTGCAGATCGAGCCTGGCTCGCGTCGGCAGGAAGGTGAAGCAGGCCTGCGCCAATTCGGTGCGGCCCTCGCGCGCCAGCATGACATCGAGGCGTTCGCGCAAGGCATGCAGATGCAGAACGTCGGAAGCGGCGTAAGCGAGCTGGGCTTCAGTCAAAGCCGGCGCGCCCCAGTCGCTCGATTGCTGCTGCTTCGACAGATCGATGTTGAGCACCTCGCGCACCAGATCCTTCAGGCCATGCCGATCGGTGTAGGTGCGGGAAAGCCGTGAGGCGATCTTGGTGCAATAGACCGGTCCGGGCATCACGCCGAACGCGTGATAGAGCGCGGCGAGATCGAAGCGGGCGAAGTGAAAGATCTTCGTGATCTTGGGATTGGCGAGCAGCGCTTTCAGATTTGGCGCATCCGCCGAACCTCGGCCGTGATCGCGCGGAATCTGAACAACATCGGCGCTGCCATCGCCATTCGACAGCTGCACGACGCAAAGCCGGTCGCGGTGCGGATTGAGTCCCATCGTCTCGGTATCGATCGCCACCGCGTCGGTGTAGCGGGTGAGATCGGGCAGGTCGCCGCGATGCTGGCGTACGGTCATAAGGACCTCTGATCGATTCGAAAGAGCCCCAACCTAACGCTCAACCTCTTGAGAGGCGAGCGGCCGCGCGCCGCTTTCGTCAGCAAAATGGCGCGAGATGAATAGTTCTGGCTGAAGCGCGTTGCGGATCTCGGCGACGCGAGATCACGCGCTCTCGCCGTCCGGCGGCTTCGGCGGCTGAAGCTCGCTGCTGTTGGCCCAGCGATCCAGGTTCTCGATGATTTTCTGGTGACTCGGGCGCAGCGGCTTTGGCGCGTTCGGCTCCTCGGAAAGCGTACGAGGCAGCTTGAGTTGGTCGGCCATGGGGAAATCCTCCCTTGCCCCATCCTGACTCGATCCTATCCCGGAATCAACATTAAACTATTGAATCTGTTAGAGTATTTAACTAAAATCACTTATTTTGGGAACCTTTACAAATTTAGTGAGTTGAGTAAACTACTCAATGATCTCAACCTCCTCATTTTGGGGATTTTTCGATGAACGACACACGTGGCGAGCGCTTGCAGGTGATGCTCTCCCCGGAAGAGCTGGCGGCGCTAGACGATTTTCGATTCAAGCACCGGATGCCGACGCGGGCGGCAGCCGTGCGTGAGCTTTTGAAGCTGGGGCTCACGGTGGTCACAAGCGAAGGGACCGCCGGCATGAAATCCTCGAGCTACGGCGTTTTCAACCGCGGCCCCGGCGGCCACACCCACGGCGAGTCCGGACCCGACGGTTCCCCATAGCCGGCGTTGCCGGGGGGCGGCGTGGTTAATGCTTTCTAATTTTTTACGGTATTTGCCGGGCTTTTGAGCCATTCCGCTGACCGGTTGTGTACCGGTTTTGCAAGCTGACGAAACGCAAGCCGATGCGGGTGATAGGATGCCTCGTCCTCTGGAAAACATTTTGAACGCCGCATCATGATCAGGGTCCACGCCAAACCGGCCATCGAACCTCACCGCAAGAGCGGATGGGAGCTTGTCTTGTGGACAGGCGATGCCTTCGACTACTCGACGCCGTTTCGGGAAATGCTGACCGACATCGCCGAAGTGCTGAACAAGGATGCGCCGACATCGGTCGAGCTGCCCGGCTATCAGGCCACGGAGGACGACGTCGAGGGCGTGCTTCGGTTCGGCGACGAGGCCATCGGCATCTATTACGAGCACTCGCTGAGCTATCTCTCTTTGATGAGCGACAGCGCCAATACGCTGAACAAGATCGCTCACCGGCTTCAGCCGCTGGTGGCGCTGGCTTAAGCCGCGGGCGCCATTGCGCCTGGCGAGATGCCTCGCTCAGCGCGCATTCCATCATTTAAGAAAATGGTGCCCAGGAAAGGACTCGAACCTTCACGACTGTTAGGTCACTGGCACCTGAAGCCAGCGCGTCTACCAATTCCGCCACCTGGGCATGGGGCGGTTTGTTAAGGACCGGTCGCGCGCTTGTCAAATTGACAATGCGCACCTGAAATGGGCTGTACAGCCAGGTTACGATGGCGTATCGCGAATCCGCCGAGATACAAGCCATTCTTTCGAACCACTTTTGCAGGACACACCCGATGGCATCGAACCTGGAAACCCTGGTCACGGTTTTTGGCGGGTCCGGCTTTCTGGGCCGCGCCGTGGTGCGGGCGTTGTGCAAACGCGATTACCGCATCCGTGTGGCGGTGCGGCGGCCG
Source organism: uncultured Alphaproteobacteria bacterium (assembly GCA_963788885.1). Lineage (GTDB taxonomy): Bacteria > Pseudomonadota > Alphaproteobacteria > Rhizobiales > Xanthobacteraceae > Bradyrhizobium. The sequence goes on from CAWBIR010000010.1 coordinate 820,097, forward strand.
GAACTCGCCGGCCACCTCCAGCCGCTCGGCAGGGTCGGGCAAATTCACGCGGTTCAGGCCAACCTGCGCTACCCGGCCTCCGTCGAGGCCGCGATGCGCGACGCCGACGTCGCCATCAATCTCGTCGGCATCCTGGCGCAATCAGGCGCACAGACGTTTGACGCCGTGCAGGCGGAAGGCGCGGGCACCGTCGCAAAGGCGGCAGCTGCCGCAGGCGCGCGGATGATCCATGTTTCGGCGATCGGCGCCGACGCCAATTCTCCCTCGCGCTATGCACGCACCAAGGCGGCCGGCGAACAGGCCGTGCTGTCGGCTGTGCCCTCCGCCACGATCTTCCGGCCGTCCGTGGTTTTCGGTCCGGAGGACGAATTCACCAACCGCTTTGCCGCGCTGGCACGGATATCGCCGGCTTTGCCGCTGATCGGCGGCGGTCTCACCAAATTGCAGCCGGTCTATGTCGGCGATGTCGCGACCGCTGTTGCGGATGCGGTCGACGGCAAGACCAAGCCGGGCGCGACTTACGAACTCGGCGGCCCGGAAGTGCTCTCGATGCGCGAGATCATGGAAGCGATCCAGGAGATCACCGGCCGCGACCGCATGCTGGTGTCGTTGCCATTCGGGTTGGCGAAATTTCAGGCGTTGTTTTTGCAGTTTGCGCCCGGCGCTTTCAAGCTGACGCCCGATCAGGTCGAGCTTCTGCGCAGCGACAATGTGGTGTCGGAGGCCGCGAAGGCCGCCGGCCTGACGCTGGAAGGGCTCGGCATCGCGCCGGATTCGCTTGAAGGAGTCGCGCCGCAATATCTCTGGCGTTTCCGCAAAGCGGGCCAGTTCACGCACATGAGCGTGTAGTGAGTTGTCATTGCCGGGCTTGACCCGGCAATCCATCAAACCATCGCAACATGCTTTTCAAGAATGATGGATGCGCGGCTCAAGCCCGCGCATGACAGGTTTAGCCTGAGGGGCTTCTACCTTCCCATCGCGAGCGCGAGCAGGCCCAGCGTGCCGACGATGACGCGCCACCATGCAAACAGCTTGAAGCCGTGGCGGGTGACATAGCCGAGAAACGCCTTCACCACGATCACCGCGACGATGAACGAGACCACGAATCCGATCGCGATGGTACCGAGGTGATCGGCGGTCATTTCGGCGCGGTTCTTGTAGAAATCATAGGCGAACGCGCCAATCATGGTCGGTATCGCCAGGAAGAACGAGAATTCCGCCGCCGCGCGCTTGTCGGCGCCAAGCAGCATCGCCGTGACGATACTGGCGCCGGAGCGTGAAACGCCGGGAATCATCGCCAGGCACTGCGCGATGCCGATCCACAAATAAGTCAGCAGGGGAAATTTCGTCGCGTCGTGCTCGGTCGGCTTGTGGTCGATCTGATCGACCCAGAGCAGGATCGCGCCGCCCACGATCAGCGAGAAGCAAACCACCCACGGATTGAACAGGACTTCCTTGATGTATTTGCCGGCGATCAAACCGATGATCACCGCCGGCAGAAACGCCACCAGGACACCTATGACGAAGCGGCGGTCATCGGCATTGGAAAACATGCCGAGCGCGACTTTCCACAATTTGGCAAAGTAGATCCCGACGATGGCGAGAATCGCGCCGAGTTGAATCAGCACGACGAAACTGTCCCAGAAAGCGCCCTCGCCCAGCCCGAAGAAGCGCTTCACGAGCAGCATGTGACCGGTCGAGGAGACCGGTAGAAATTCCGTGATGCCCTCGACGATGCCGAGAATTACCGCCCGCAGCGAATCAGACAGCATGATCTAAGTGCCCTCTTTCCAGGATTGGTGATTGATGCGATGGCATCGAATTGGAGGCTGCCATGAATATGGCGGCCGAAAACGGCCGAAATCTTCTCGCTTATTCGGTTAGATGCCGCAACGGCAAAAAAGGTTGCCTCGGTCGAAACCTTGGGTAGTTTGGCGGCGCAATTAGCAATTTCAGGACTTCATGTTCACGCTGTTTCATCACCCGTTCTGCCCGCACTCACGCTTCATTCGCCTCGCGCTCGGCGAACTGGGCCTCGATTTGCATCTGGTCGAAGAACGGACCTGGGAACGGCGCGAAGCCTTTCTGGCACTCAATCCCGCCGGCGCGACGCCGGTCCTGGTGGTCGAAGGACAACCTGCGATTCCCGGCGCCGGCATCATCGCCGAATATATCGACGAGGCCTTGGGCCCGGAGGCGGCCGATCGCAGGCTGCTGCCACAAGCCCTGGCAGAGCGCGTCGAAGTGCGGCGGCTGATGGCGTGGTTCAACGAGAAATTTTTCGAAGAAGCTTCCAATCCTCTGGTGACCGAACGCATCTACAAGCGTTTCATGAGCGAAGAAGACGGCGGCGGGGCGCCATCGGCCGACGTGATGCGCGCGGCGAAGGCCAATGTGCGCTATCATCTGGCCTATATCGGCTGGCTGGCAAAAACACGGAACTATCTCGCCGGCGACCGGATCACCTTTGCGGATCTCGCCGCCGCGGCGCATCTGTCGGCGATCGACTATCTGGGCGACGTGCCATGGAACGAGGACGACGCAGCCAAGGCCTGGTATGCGCGGGTCAAGTCCCGGCCCTCCTTCCGTCCGCTCTTGAGCGAGTGGCTCGCGGGCGTGCCGGCGTCGCGCACCTATGTGGACCTCGATTTCTGATTCGCGCGATCACTGAGGGAAGCGCCGCGCGCTTTCGCGTCCATGCGTGACGATCTGAAAAGCACGCTGATGGAACAGGCGCGCACGCTCGGCTTCGATTGCGCCGGCGTGACCGATCCCGGCGCGATCGCGCAAGCCGGCCCCTATTTTCTCGAGTTTCTCAGCTCAGGCGCCCATGGCGACATGGATTGGCTTGCGGCCAATCCCGACCGCCGCAGCGACCCGCGAAATTTGTGGGCCGGCGTACGCTCCGTGATCATGCTCGGCGTCAATTACGGACCCGACGAGGACCCGCTTTCGATTTTGCAGGCGCGCACGCGCGGCGCGATTTCGGTCTATGCGCAAGGCGACGATTATCACGACGTCATCAAGAAGCGGCTCAAGGCGCTGGCGCGGTGGCTGGCCGCGGCCGCGTCTTGCGAGGTCAAGGTGTTCGTCGATACCGCCGCCGTGATGGAGAAGCCGCTCGCGCAGGCGGCAGGCCTCGGCTGGCAGGGCAAGCACACCAACCTGGTGTCACGCGAATTCGGCTCCTGGCTTTTTCTCGGCGCGATCTTCACCGACGCCGACCTGCCGCGCGATGAGGCGGACACGGATCGCTGCGGCTCGTGCCGGGCCTGTCTCGACATCTGTCCGACGGCCGCCTTCCCCGCGCCCTACAAACTCGACGCGAGGCGATGCATTTCCTATCTCACGATCGAGAGCAAGGGACCGATCCCGCGCGAATTCCGCAAAGCCATCGGCAATCGTATCTATGGCTGCGACGATTGCCTCGCGGTCTGTCCATGGAACAAATTTGCGCAAGCCGGCCATGAGGCGAAACTCTCAGCCCGCGAGGAATTGCGCGCGCCGGAGCTTTCGTCGCTGGCGCGGCTCGATGACGCAGGCTTTCGCAAGCTGTTTTCAAAGTCGCCGGTCAAGCGCATCGGCCGCGACCGCTTCATCCGCAATGTGCTGATTGCGATCGGCAATTCGAACGATCCGTCATTGGCAACCGAAGCCGAACGCCTGTTGGGCGATGCAAGCCCGCTGGTGCGCGGGGCGGCGGTGTGGGCGCTGTCGCAACTGGCAGGCCGCGATCGTTTCGCGGCGCTTGCGGGCAATGCTGCCGCGGAGAGCGACGAGAACGTGCGCGCGGAATGGATTGCGGAGCGCTCTTAAGCCGGGTGCCTAGGTCAGATGCCGTCGCATCTCCGGCCGCGCCTTCAGCGCAGCGCCCTGCTTGGCAAGGATTTTGGCGATGCGCTCCGGCGCAAAGTTCATGTCGACGAAGGCCGGCGCGGCGTTGGCGACCTCGTGGTAACAGGTGATCATGCCGTCGCGCAGCTTCATCATCGCCACGCCTTCGAACATCACGCGAGCGCCTTTCGCCTCAGGCAACAGGGAACGGTAGCTAAAGGTGTAATGCGCATAGAGCGTGGTGCCGTCGCTGAGCGGAGAATGCATGTCCCAGCGGAAATCGGTCGCGGTGCGGTAGAACACCTCGTCGATCATCTCGGCGATTTTGGTGCGGCCCTCGAAGGCGCCGTAGAATATGTCGTGATAGATGCCGTCCTCGGAAAACAGGTCCGCAAAGGCTTTGCCGTTGCGCTGTTCGACGGCGTCGCAAAAGGCGCGCAGCAGTTCTTGCGTCGTCATGACGTTCCCTCCCCGACGAGAACAAGCTTAGCCGATCTCCGCCACCGCTGCGAGAATCCGCGCAATGTCCTGCGGTCGCGACAGCCGATGATCGCCATCCTGGATCATGGTCAGCACCACATCTTCGGCCGGCAAGCGGTGGACTAGCGCGAACGCATGCTTCCACGGCACGTCGGGATCCTGCGCGCCTTGCAGAACATGCACGGGACAGCCGACCTCGATCATACCGCCGAGCAGGAGGTGATTGCGGCCCTCCTCGATCAGGTTCTTGGTGATCGGATAGGGGTCGCCGTATTCGGACGGACGCAGCCACACGCCGGTGGTCTCGATCTGATGGCGGATGTCGGGTGAAAATCCCTTCCACATCAGTTCCTCGGTAAAATCTGGCGCCGGCGCAATCAGCACGAGCCCTTTGAGCGAGGCGCGGGAGGCAGGCCGCCTGGCGAGTTCTCGCGCCAGGAGCAGCGCCATCCAGCCGCCCATGGAGGACCCGATCACCACCTGTGGACCGGCGCAAAACTGCTCGAAGACCGCAACGCTTTCTTCCAGCCAGTGCCCGATAGTCCCATCGACGAAATCGCCGCCGGATTCGCCGTGGCCTGAATAATCGAACCGGACGCAGGCGCGTTTGCGTTCGGCCGCCCAGGCATCCAGCGCTACGGCCTTGGTGCCCTGCATGTCGGACTTGAAGCCGCCGAGCCAAAAAAGCCCGGGCGAACTCCCTTCCCGGGCGCGGACCGCGATGCGGCGTATTGCATCAGCTTGGCCGACGTCGATCAAACGGGGACTTTCCGGGCTCGTTTCGGGGCTGGTCATGGGATCGTCATTGCGCGAGCCGACGAGGCCCGTCAACCAAAAGCCACCTAGCGCGTTATGGTGCTTGCGGAAGCTATCGCTTCGTCCTATCTCGCCGGTCGGAAACATCTCGCGTGGCCGAAAAGCCTCGCATTTGATGCTTTTTGGGCCACGTAGGGGCAAGTTGGCTTGCCCGCGAAGCCTTATTCCTTCAAACTACAACCTTCGCTCACAATTTTGGAGAACCACCCATTCGCCGTCCTAACAGAGCCCCGCCCGCCGTTACCAAAGATGGGCCGCGCACCAATGATGAGATCCGCAACGCAACGGTTCAGCTAATCGACCAGCACGGCGTGAACCTGGGCACGGTCGAGACCATCGCCGCTATCAAGATGGCGGTCGAGGCCGGAATGGATCTCGTAGAGATTTCGCCCAATACCGCTCCTCCCGTCTGCAAGGTCATGGACTACGGGAAGTACAAGTATTCGGCGCAGAAGAAGGCGGCAGAAGCCCGCAAGAAGCAGAAGACCGTCGAGATCAAGGAGATCAAGCTTCGGCCGATGATCGACGATCACGACTACGACGTGAAGATGCGCGCCATGCAGCGCTTCTTCGAGGAAGGCGACAAGGTCAAGATCACCTTGCGCTACCGCGGCCGCGAAATGGCGCACCAGGAAATCGGCACCAAACTTCTCGACAAGATCAAGACCGACGTCGCAGAGTTTGCCAAGGTCGAGCAGGACGCCCGCTTCGAAGGCCGCCAGGTCGTGATGGTTCTGGCCCCGCGCTGAACCTTTTCGCTGAATCGCAAAAAGCCTGATCGTTCACCGTCCCCGCTTGCGAGCGGGGACAGTGCCATCAGGCAATTCGCAAGATCACTTCAGGTTTTGGTCGCCACCCAGGTGCCGCTGCACCTGTCGCCGGAGATGATGCCGCTCCAGCGGCCGGCACCCGACCTGCCGGAGAGCCGACCGGTCCCGCGAGCATGCGACAGACCGAGCGAAATGTTGACGGCAAGGGCGCCGCTGGGGCGAACGCCGCCGGTCACCTTGCCGCCACCGGCCGATGAAACCTGGGTTCCGGACACGTAAAAGGGGGCGCTGTTGGTCGCGCTGCAATTGCCGGCACGGGTGGTGAAGGTCACGTACCAGTTGCCGTCAAAGGCGCCCGGCCGGGGACCGGCCGAAGCCGGGCTCACCATGCCGGCGGTGAAGACAAGAGCCGCCAGGGCAAAAGCGCCCTTGGCGAAGCTATTCCGTTTGAAATTCGAAAAAGAGGTAATCGATTGGGCTGAAATGCTCATTTTGTGATGCCCTGCGGCTGATGTTGTAATGCCGATGCCGGCATCATGACATCTGTAGAATAAGCTGATTTGACGGTTCATCGTTGCCAAAATGAACTTGTTCTGCCATAAGCCCGGCCTTCATCGCCCGGCTGATCAAGGGCTGCCGTGGCGGTGGCCGTGCGGATTTGTTCGGTAAAATCGAAAAATCAGAGCACTTTCAACGCTCTAACGAGCATTTTAGCCGCAAGCGCGCCTTTTCCGGCGTGATTTTCTGCGGCATTTAGGAGAGCCAAATGCCCAAGCTGAAGACCAAGTCGGGCGCTAAAAAGCGCTTCAAGGTGACTGCCACCGGCAAAGTGCTGCACGCCCAGCGCGGCAAGCGCCATGGCATGATCAAGCGGACGAAGAAGCAGATCAGGCAGCTTCGCGGCACGCGCGTGCTGTTCAAGACCGACGGCGACAACGTCAAGAAATACTTCCTGCCGAACGCCTGATCGCGCTTACGCCACGCCGCGTCCGCGCGGCAATCCGTCACCCATTTTCCTGATTTTAAGGAGACCCGTCATGTCTCGCGTCAAACGCGGTGTGACCTCCCACGCCAAGCACAAGAAAGTCTACAAGGCCGCCAAGGGCTATCGTGGCCGCCGCAAGAATACCATCCGCGCCGCCAAGCCCGCGGTCGAAAAGGCCGGGCAATATGCCTTCCGCGATCGCAAGCGCAAGAAGCGCACCTTCCGCGCTCTGTGGATTCAGCGCCTCAACGCCGCCGTTCGTCCGTTCGGCATGACCTACAGCGTGTTTATCAACGGCCTGTCCAAGTCGGGCATCACCGTCGACCGCAAGGTGCTCTCGGATCTTGCGATCCACGAGCCGGCCGCGTTCCAGGCGATCGCCGAGAAGGCCAAGGCGTCGCTCGCGGCGTAATCCGCGACCCGGCGTAACGTCCCCGCAAACACCGGTGCTCCGCGAATGCGGAGCATCCAGTAACCGCCATCCCAAATTCTGACCCACGGGGGTTACTGGATCGTCCGCTTCTTCGCGGCAGATGCCGGACTCCCCGTTGGATTGCGCGCGCAATCCGAAAAAGGTCACCGTCGCAATGTCCGACCTCGCTACGCTTGAACAGGAAATCCTTCAGCAGATTGCCGCGGCCGGCGATGAGACCGCGCTTGAGGCTGTGCGCGTCTCGGCGCTGGGCAAGAAAGGCTCGATCTCGGCCCTGCTGGCGACGCTGGGCAAGATGTCGCCCGACGAGCGCAAGACCCAAGGGGCCGCGATCAATCTCGCCAAGGACAAGGTGACGGAGGCGCTCGCCGCGCGGCGCGATGTCTTGAAATCCGCCGCGCTCGACGCGCGCCTTGCTTCCGAGACCATCGACGTCACGCTGCCTCTGCGCGAGGCTCCGGCCGAGGCGGGCCGCATCCACCCCTTAAGCCAGGTCTGGGATGAGCTCACGGCGATCTTCGCCGACATGGGATTTTCCGTCGCCGAAGGGCCGGACATCGAGACCGACGACTACAACTTCACCAAGCTGAATTTCCCGGAAGGCCACCCGGCGCGGGAAATGCACGACACGTTTTTCTTCAATCCGAAGGAAGATGGTTCGCGCATGCTGCTCCGTACCCACACCTCGCCGGTGCAGGTACGCACGATGTTGTCCGAGAGGCCGCCGATCCGCGTGATCTGTCCGGGGCGCACCTACCGCATCGATTCCGACGCCACCCACACGCCGCAATTCCATCAAGTCGAAGGCCTCGTCATCGACAAGCACTCGCATCTCGGCCATCTCAAATGGATCCTGCACGAGTTCTGCAAGGCGTTCTTCGAGGTCGACCACATCAACATGCGGTTTCGGCCCTCGTTCTTTCCCTTCACCGAGCCCTCGCTCGAAGTCGACATTCAGTGCCGGCGCGACAAGGGAGAAATCCGCTTTGGCGAAGGCGAGGATTGGCTGGAAATTCTCGGCTGCGGCATGGTGCATCCGAACGTGTTGCGCGCCTGCGGCATCGATCCGGATGTGTATCAGGGCTTTGCCTGGGGCATGGGCATCGACCGCATCGCGATGCTGAAATACGGCATGAGCGATTTGCGGCAGTTGTTCGATAGCGACGTACGCTGGCTTTCGCATTACGGCTTCAAGCCGCTCGACATTCCGACACTGGCGGGAGGCCTGAGCACGTGAGGGTGATTGCTAACAGTCCTCCCGCGCGAAAGGTTAAGCTCCCTCTCCCGCTTGCGGGGGAGGGTTGGGGTGGGGGCGTCGCAGCGTGGGGGTTCTCAATGACTGAGCAGAAGGGCCCAACTTGGAAGACGTCTTCTAAACTGCGCTCAAATGCTCGCGCACTCCGAAAAAATTCAACGGATGCCGAGCGGATTCTCTGGTCGGAACTTCGGGATCATCGACTTCTCGGCGCTGGTTTCCGGCGTCAGGTTCCGGTCGCAAATTACATCGCGGATTTCGTGTGTCATTCAGCTTTGCTGGTGATCGAGCTTGACGGTGGGCAGCATTTCTCCAACCGAGCGGAGCAAGCGGACGCTCGACGCACGGCTGTGATTGAGGCGAAGGGATTTCATATCCTACGCTTTAACAACCAAGACGTGATCAAGAATTGTACAGGCGTGCTGGAAACGATTGCGGCCGCGCTCGTCGCAAGAGCCCCCACCCTAACCCTCCCCCGCAAGCGGGAGAGGGAACAAGAAAAGCTAATGCCATGAAGTTCACCCTTTCCTGGCTGAAAGAACATCTCGACACCGACGAGACGGTCGAGAAGCTCGCCGAGAAGCTCACCATGATCGGGCTCGAGGTCGAGGGCCTCGAGGACAAGGCGAAGGCGCTTGCGCCCTTCACGATCGCGCGCGTGATCTCGGCCGAGCAGCACCCCAACGCGGATCGGTTGCGCGTCTGTATGGTTGATCCCGGCAATGGTTCAGCTCCGGTGCAGGTCGTCTGCGGCGCACCGAATGCGCGCGCGGGCCTGATCAGCGTGTTCTCAGCTCCAGGGACCTATATTCCGGGCAAGGACATCACGCTCGGCATCGGCACTATCCGCGGCGTCGAGAGCCGCGGCATGCTGTGCTCGGCGGCCGAGCTTAAAATTTCCGAGGACCACGACGGCATCATGGAATTGCCGGCCGACGCGCCGATCGGCGCGCCTTACGCCGCATGGGCCGGCCTCGGCGATCCCGTGTTCGAAATCAATCTGACGCCGAACCGGCAGGATTGCACCGGCGTGCACGGCATCGCACGCGACCTCGCCGCCGCCGACATGGGCAAGTTCAGAGATCCCGGCATCAAACCGATCAAGGGCGAATTCCCCTGCCCGGTGAAGGTGAAGGTCGAGGACCAGGGCCTGTGTCCGGGCTTTGCGCTGCGGCTGGTGCGCGGCGTCAAGAACGGTCCGTCGCCGGAATGGCTGCAACAGCGCCTGACCTCGATCGGCTTGCGGCCGATCAACGCGCTGGTCGACATCACCAACTTCATGACTTACGACCGCGCCCGGCCGCTGCACGTGTTCGACGCGGCCAAGGTGAAAGGCGATCTCGTGGTGCGCCGCGGCCGCGACGGCGAGACGCTGCTGGCGCTCGACGGCCGCACCTACACGCTCGACAGCTCCATCTGCGTGATTGCCGACGAGCACGGCGTCGAATTGCTCGCCGGCATCATGGGCGGCGAAGCCTCCGGATGTTCGGAAGCAACCACCGATGTGCTGATCGAATTGGCGCTGTGGAACGAAATCAACATTGCGCAAACCGGCCGCAAGCTCGGCATCAATTCGGATGCGCGCTACCGTTTCGAGCGCGGCGTCGATCCTGCCTTCATGGTGCCGGGGCTGGAGATGGCCACGAAACTCGTGACCGAAATCTGCGGTGGCACGCCATCGGAAACTATCGTGGTCGGCAACGCCTTCGGCGACGACCGCATCATCGAATTTCCGGTCGGCGAAGTAAAACGTCTCGCCGGCATCGACGTCGCGTTTCCGGAAATGAAGCGCATCCTCAGCCATCTCGGCTTCATGGTGGCCGGCACCGGTCCAGTGGTGAAGGTCGCGGTGCCGTCGTGGCGGTCGGACGTGCATGGCAAGGCCGACCTCGTCGAGGAAATCGTGCGCATCATCGGCGTCGACCAGGTGCCGATGACGCCGTTCGAGCGCGGCGACGCGCCGCGCAAGCCGGTGCTCAAGCCGATGCAACTGCGCACCCGCCGTGCCAAACGCGCGCTCGCCGCGCGCGGCATGGTGGAAGCCGTGACGTGGTCGTTCATCTCCAAGCCGCAAGCCGAGTTGTTTGGCGGCGGCAAGGCCGAGCTGTCGCTCGCCAACCCGATCGCATCTGATCTCTCCGACATGCGGCCGAGCCTGCTGCCGGGCCTGATCACTGCTGCCCAGGCCAATTCCGACCGTGGCTTTGCCGACGTCGCGTTGTTCGAGGTCGGTCAGATTTTCAAGGGCGACAGGCCGGAAGACCAGTTCACGGCCGCCGCCGGTGTGCGTCATGGCTTTGCTTCTGCGGCCGGACTCGGGCGCAACTGGTCCGGTTCCGCGGCGGCCAGCGTGTTCGACGCCAAGGCTGACGCATTCGCCGTACTTTCCGCCGCGGGCGCGCCGGTCTCGGCGCTGCAAGTGGTGCCCGGCGGCGCATCATGGCTGCATCCCGGCCGTTCCGGCACGATCCAGATCGGCCCGCAAAACGTGCTGGGCACTTTCGGCGAACTGCATCCCCGCGTGCTGGAGAAACTCGGCGCCGACGGCCCGCTGATCGCTTTTGAGATCATTCTCGATCGCATTCCCGACGCCAAGCAGCGGCCGACCCGTGCCAAGCCGGCCATTGAACTGTCGGCATTCCAGCCGGTGTCGCGGGATTTTGCCTTCATCGTCGATCGCACCGTGAAGGCCGGCGACATCCTGCGCGCCGCGCAAAACGTCGACAAGAAACTGATCACCGGCGTGACCGTGTTCGACGTCTACGAAGGCAAGGGCATCGACGAGGCCAAGAAGTCCGTCGCCATCGCCGTGACCATCCAGCCGCGCGAAAAAACCATGACCGATCAGGAGATCGATTCGGTCGCGGCAAAGATCGTCGCGGAGGTCAACAAGAGGACCGGCGGCACGTTGCGCTGAGATTCTGCGTCATTCCGGGGCGCGCGCCAGCGCGAACCTGGATTCGCTCCGCAAGAATCTCAGTCTCCCTGGGCCAACAGATCAAGCGGTACATTTAGCACGTTCGCGATAAGCCTGAGCGCTGCCACGGTGCCTACCCGTCGGCCATTTTCTATATCAGAAATATACCCTTGGCTTAGACCTGTCTTGAGGTGAAGGTACATCTGGGTTTCGTCACGCCATTCGCGCAATACCCGTACGGGATTTTCGCCATTGGCGATGCGGTCCACAACATCCTTCGGTAGCAACGGGCCTCCGCTGGAGACTCCTTTTCTCGCGCGCGCAACGATACGCGCCGTACCTGCGTCTTCATCAAACTCCGACGCCTTAGCCGCCAAAAGCTCGTAATCCTCTCTCGGAAGAATTGCGACTTCACCACGCGGCGTTTTCTGAAATCGAACACTCATGTCTGCCTCTCAGTCGTAGATATCTCGCCGGTGCCCCACCGCTGCGACAATTATCGTGCCCTGATCCTCGTAGAAGATCACACGCCAGTCTCCGACCCGAAGCCGCACACCGTCGCGTCCCTTCAGACGCTTCACATCGCCATGTCCAGTCATCGCAAACTCCGTCAGCCGCTTGTCGATCCGACTGCGAATATCAGGCGAGAGTTTCGCCCACTGACGAGCGCTTGTAGCCGTGAAGGCAATCGGCTTCATGCGAGACTATCGCATATCGCGATATTATCGTCAAGCTGCGAGCACCAGATCGCAATAGGCGTAGCCGTCGCGTTCGACCCGCTCGCCGGGCTTCACGTCAAGCGGGCGCGAGAACATCGGACCTGCGACCACGCAGGTGTGAAACTCGCCGTTCTCGCCGCAGGGATCGACCCCTTCGGGCAGATCGGCGAGAAGTTTGGCGTCGAACTTTCGGCCGGCGAATTCCGCCGACAGTTTTTTCAGATCGACGGTTGCGAGATAAGCTTGGAGTCCGCTTGCGATCATGGCTTGCGCGAGCGCGCGCGTTGGCTTCTCCCACAACGGAAACACCGGCGTGATACCGGTGCCCGCCAACTTCTGTTCGCGATAGGCTCTGATATCCGCAAGATAGAGATCGCCGAACATCATGTGGGTGATGCCGTCTTTCGCCGCACGCGCCACCGCCTCGCCCATGCGCGCTTCGTAGATATCGTTCGGGCAAGGATAGGGGATCGGCACGATTCGCGGCGGCAAACCCGCGGCTTCGAGCTGCGCCCGCAAAATCTCTTCCCTGACGCCATGAATGGAAACGCGGCCGAACGTCTCGGTGACTGTCGTCACGGCGCCGACGACATCGAATTCGTCAGCTTGCCTGACTTCGTGAAGCGCGAACGCGCTGTCCTTGCCGCTCGACCAGGAGATCAGCGCCTTGGGCCTCGATGTCATCGGCGTGGCGTCATCAGTTGAACGACGCGCCGCGCGTGCGGCGGCGCTGCGTGGGTCCCCGTTCAGGCTTGGCTAGCGGATCGGTCAAGGCGCCGATCTTCTTCAACGCCGCTTCGGCGGCGCGCTCGCCGCTCTCCCAGGCGCCGTCGACCGTACCCCACAGCGTTTCGTGGGTGGCCTCGCCGGCGAGGAATAGGTTGCCCAACGGCTCGGTGAGAATTTTCCGCGAGCCTTGCCCGCCGGGCGCCGCCACCGACATCGCGCCGAGCGTCAGGGGCGAGGCATTCCAGCGCGTCACACTCGATTGCTTCACGGTCGTGGCGATATCGCTGCCGAACAGCCCCTTCAGCCACTCGATGGCAAAGGCGAGCATCGCCTTCTCGCCCTGGCCGGTGAGATCGCGGCCGAACGAGCCCCCGACATCGATCAGACACAGCGAGGACCCCGCGATATTGGCCGACAACAGCGCCGTGCGGGTCGATTTGCTTTGTTCGATGACCGCCTCGTCGCGCCCAAGGCCGAACGGGTTGCCGGGCAGTTGCAGGGCGATACGATCGTAGCTGCCGAGCGACAGCTTTGCTGCGGCATCGAGCTGACGTTTCGGGAGTTCCGGCGTGAACTTGATATTTCCGGCCGCGAGCACGTTGCTTGAAACCGTGACGATCGCAGCGCGCGCCGCGATCTTGCCCGCAGGCGTTTCAACCGCGACCTCGCGGTTGTTCCAGATGATCTGGTTCGCCGGGGTCGAAAACGCGGCCGGCACCTGTTCGCCCAATTTGGCGACGAGCGCGCCGAGACCCTGGCGGCAACCCATCGCGGCATTGCGATCCTGCGCGCGGGATTTATCGACGACCGAAACATCCCGGAGGTCCTTGCCCGTGCCGTTGGCGCCGAGCACGAATTCCGCCGTACCTGTCCAGTCGCCAAGCTCTTTCGGCAGCACGGAAGCGCAGGCGACGTCGCCCTTGCGTGAGGCCTCGTCGATGGCGCGGTTGGTGCGAACGAGCGCAGCCAGAAATTCCTCGGTTTCGCTGGGGCGCGCGTAGCGCCGGCCGACGCGGATTCTCTGGCCCAGCGGGGCCGCCGAGATGTCGAGCCCGGCAGCGCGTGCCAGCCTGACCATCGGATTGGTGTCGGGATTGTGAAGCCAGCGCGCGCCGCGATCGAACGGCACATCGAAGCTGTTGCTGTCGGTCCAGCAACGCCCGCCGAGACGGGTATCGGCCTCCACCACGATCACCTTGCGATTGGCTGCCTGAATTCGCCGCGCTGCAGCGATGCCGGCGGCGCCCGCACCGATCACGACAATGTCAGCCTCGCGCGGCAATGCTGCTGCGAAGGCGCGACGGCTGAAAGCCGGCGCCATCGCCATGGCGGCCGATGCCGCAAGAAGGTCGCGCCGTGTCACCGCCATATCGCAAGGTCCGGAATTCTTGAAAAGAGAGTCAACATATGGTGACAGGATTTTCGAACTTGCCGCATCCGGGCATTGGCGGCAAGCATCATGGTGAATCAATCATGATTGACCGGCCGTTTCCATGAACTAAATTGCAACGGCTTTCGACCAAGATAAGAGTCCAAAAAAAGCGGGTTGCCCGTCGTGGCTAAAATGAATCCGCTTGGGGGGAATAATGGGCGTAATGCTCGACACCGTGGGCAAGTGGATCGCTTCCTATCTTCAGAAGGAAGTGCCGGGCTATGAGCCGTTCACCCCCAGCGACCCCGGCCATCTGCGCGACATTGTCCAGCCCGGCGACGTGCTGCTGGTCGAAGGCAACAACCGCATCTCCGGCATCATCAAATACCTGACCCAGTCGACCTGGTCGCACGCCGCGCTTTACGTCGGTCCGATCGATGGCGCGGAAGAGCCGGACGGCGAGCCGCATGTCCTGATCGAGGCCAATATCGGCGAGGGCGTTACCACAGCCCCGCTGTCGAAATATTTCTCCTACCACACGCGGCTGTGCCGCCCGGTCGGCCTGACCTATGAAGACCGCTACACGGTGGGCCGCTACGCCATCAACCGGATCGGCTTCGGCTACGACACCAAGAACATTCTCGATCTGATGCGTTTCCTGATCCCGCTGCCGATCCCGCAGCGCTTTCGGCGACGCATGATCGCATTCGGCTCCGGCGATCCGACCAAGATCATCTGCTCGGCCCTGATCGCTCAGGCTTTCGATTCCGTGCGCTACCCGATCCTGCCAAGGGTCACCTTGGCCGGCTCACGGCAGGCGCGCCGTGAAATCCTGCACATCCGCGACTCCTCGCTCTATATGCCGCGTGATTTCGACATCTCGCCCTATTTCGAAATCGTCAAGCCGACCATCGTGAGCGGGTTCGACTACACCTCGCTGCATTGGGCCGACAAACAGAAGCCGCTCCAGGAGGTAGCGGGCCAATTCGGTGTGTTTCCAGAAGCGCCGCTTGTTCCTGAAGAGGCTGACCAAGAAACGTCGCTTCCGGCTGCGTAAGTAACGCAGGCACAATCTCCGCCCCGACTATTCGCGCGGACGCCCTCTCGATCTTTTTCTGCAGTACTCCCAGTCCGCCTCGCAGCAATTCGGGGGACTTGCCGAAGCTCTGTGCCATGGCTACCTGTCGCGGGGGCTTTCGCACGAGGTCAAACCCACCATGCTTGATGCCGCGGTCAAAGCGCTGTCGCAAATCCTGTCGCCGCCGATGCGCTCGATCCTGTGGCGATCGATCGGTCTGGCGCTGGCGCTGATCGTCGTGGTGGCGGTCGGCTTGCAGCGGCTGTTGAGCTGGCTTGCGACCTCGGGCGAGGTCTGGGCCGAGGCGCTGTTGGGCCCTTCCTTTCAGACGACGCTCAATGTGCTCGCCTGGATCGTGTCGATCGCGGCAAGCCTCGGCATTGTGTTCGGCGCGGTGCTGCTGATGCCGGCCATCACCTCGCTGGTGGCGAGCCTGTTTGTCGACGACGTCGCCGACCACGTCGAGCGCGAGCACTATCCGGCGGAGCGGCCCGGCACCGCACTGCCGCTGTCCATTGCGATCACCGAAGGCGTCAAGACCGCATCGCTCACGATCCTTCTCTATCTGATCGTGCTGCCTTTCGTGTTGTTCGCCGGCGCGGGTTTCATCATCTTCTTCATCGCCACCGCCTGGCTGCTCGGGCGAGAGTACTTCGAACTGGCGGCGATGCGATTCCGCAGCCCTCAGGAAGCCAAGGCCATGCGCAAGGATAACGCCGCGACCGTGTTCACGGCGGGGCTTTTCATCGCGGCCTTTGTCTCGATTCCGATTGTCAACCTGGCAACGCCACTGTTCGGCATGGCCTTCATGGTTCACATGCACAAGCGTCTGAGTGGACCGCGGCCAGAACTCATCGAGCCGGCGCGCAAAGCGGACTTGCCCATTCGCTGAGCCACGCTCATCGGTGGACCGGTGGGCGCTTTAGTCAGGCCTTCTTTCCGAAAGCCATTTTTCGATTTCGGAGGGTCTGATAATTCGCTTCGGCGCCACCGGATTCAGCGTTCCGGCGCTGATCTCGGTGCCGGACGCCATTTGGCTCGCGGCAAACCGTTTGGCCTCGGCCTCGCTGCAAAAGGTCTCCGAACGGCGAGAATAGTGTCCGGTCTTTTGATCCTCTGGAAGGTGAATCGAAACGTACCACGTTTTATGATTGTTCTTCGTCACAACAGACGGGTGCCCCTGCCGACATTGTCGCTGATTAGTCGCGACAGATCGGCCAGGGGTTCATGGGCAAACCTTAATACCGTCCGCAAAATTCAGGGTGCTGTCGGAATTAGAGCTTTGATCAGTGCGCGACCAAAGGACAGCCGCCCTCGGCCAGCGATCGAAACGCCTGATCGCCGGGGATGGTCGAAAGAATCTTGTAATAATCCCACGGCCCCTTGGATTCCTGCGGCGTCTTCACCTGCGCCAGATACATGTCGTGCACCAGCCGGCCGTCTTCGCGCAGCTTGCCGCCTCTGACGTAGAAATCGTTGACGGGACGTTCGCGCATTTTGGCCATCACGGCCTTGGCTTCGTC
The DNA here is from genome assembly GCA_963788885.1 of uncultured Alphaproteobacteria bacterium. GTDB lineage: Bacteria > Pseudomonadota > Alphaproteobacteria > Rhizobiales > Xanthobacteraceae > Bradyrhizobium. The sequence continues at coordinate 837,008 of CAWBIR010000010.1, forward strand.
GGTGCCGGCGGCGGCAATGGAGCCTAGATAGTGGGTGATTGCCGAATAGACGGCGGCCTGCGGCATGGTCGGCATCCGGCCGAACTTCTCGAAGAAGCGCTTCGACCAGCCGCGCGTCTCCTCGTTGCGGTCCCAGTAAAACGCGGTGACGAACTTCAAGCCTTGGGCTGCCTGAAGCTGCATGCTGTGCACGTCGGAAATGAATACCAATAGCGAAACGATGGTTTGATTTTTCGTCAGGCCAAACTCGTTGGCCTGCTTGGTTGCATTGACCATGTCGCCGCCGCCATTGGCGAAGGCCACGACCTTGGCGCCGGAAGCCTGCGCCTGCAAAAGGTATGAACTGAAATCGGCGGTGTTGAGCGGATGACGCACGCTGCCCAGCGCCTTGCCGCCGGCAGCCTTGACCGCGGCCGTGGCGTCGGCCTCCAGCGAATGCCCGAAGGTGTAATCGACGGTGAGGAAGAACCAGCTATCGCGCCCCTCCGCCACGACCGCTTTCGCGAGACTCGTGGTCAGCGCGTAGGAGTCGTAGATCCAGGAGGCTGCCGTCGGCGTGCATGATTTGCCGGTGAAGGCGGTGCTGCCGATCGCGCCGCCAATCACGATCCGGTTTTTCTCGGCGCCAAGCGCCGAGACCGCCAACGCAACGGCGGAGTGGTCGAACCCGATCGCCATATCGACCTTGCCGACATCGAACCATTCGCGCGCGATGGCGGCGCCGATATCGGATTTGTTCTGGTGATCGCCTGAAATCACCTCGATCGGCTTGCCCAGCACTTTGCCGCCGAAATCCTCCACCGCCATTCTGGCGGCCACCACCGAGCCCGGACCGCCGAGATCGGCGTAAAGGCCGGTCTGATCGTTGAGCACGCCGATCTTGACGACGTCGTCGGAAATTTGAGCGTGTGCCTGATGCGCCGTCAATCCAGTGACCAATAGCGCCGAAACCAGCGCAAACCGCAACCGCATCGCGTCTCTCCCCTGTACGCGCTGCCCTTGTTTTGCGAGCTTTAGCGCTTTGAGGACGAGGTTAGGCTGCGGCCCCTTCTACGACAAGGTCCATTCGCCGCGGCGAAATGGCCTTGCGACGTAGAGCTTAGAGGGTTTTTTCCGGCCAGCGGCAGAGGTCGTTGATCAGGCAGACCGCGCAGCGCGGCTGGCGCGCCAGACAGGTATAGCGGCCGTGCAGGATCAGCCAGTGATGCGCGTGCAACATGAATTCATCAGGGATGACGCGCTCGAGCCCCAGCTCTACTTCCAGCGGCGTATTGCCCGGCGCCATTCCGGTACGATTGCCGACGCGAAACACATGCGTATCGACAGCCATGGTGCGCTCGCCGAAGGCCATGTTGAGCACGACGTTCGCGGTCTTGCGTCCGGCGCCCGGCAGCGACTCGATCTCGCCGCGGGTGCGCGGCACTTCGCCGCCGAATTCCCGGATCAGTTTCTCCGACAGCGCGATGACGTTTTTCGCCTTGGTGCGATAGAGCCCGACGGTCTTGATGTATTCCCGCAGCTTCTCTTCGCCGAGCGCGATCATCTTTTGCGGGGTATCGGCGATCGGGAACAGGGCGCGCGTTGCACGGTTGACGCCGGCGTCCGTCGCCTGCGCCGACAGCACGACCGCCACCAGCAGCGTGAAGGGATTGAGATGCTCCAATTCCCCTTTCGGCTCGGGATTGGCTTTCCGGAAACGTTCGAACGCCTCGCGCACCTCGGCCGGCGTCCAGGGCTTTGTCTTTTTGGCGGCTCGCACGGCTTTCGGTGCGGCCTTCTTCGCTCCGCCAGATTTTACCGGCGCGTCCGTGCGCTTCGACTTAGCGTTCGTGGCAGATTTGGCGACAGCGCGGCGCGTGATTTTCGGCATATTTCTAGTGTCCCGGTTCTGACATTCGTACGCCATCGCGACAGGTTCGTTTACGAATGTCAGAACCAAAGGGACACTAGCAAACTATAATTTTCCAGTGTGGTTTTGGATTTGACATTCGCATTGGAGACTCGCGGCGCCACTAAAGCGAATGTCAAATCCACCATACTGGGATATACTGACACGTCATGACCGCAGGCAATGATTTTGATCCAAACGAAGTGGAGTTGTTTTCGGCGCGGCTGACTCCGCACCGTTCGCTCAACCGCACCGGCTTTTTGGTGGTGATGGCTTTCGTCATCGCGGTGAGCTTTGCCGCCGGCATCGCCTTCCTCTTGATGGGCGCCTGGCCCGTGTTCGGCTTCTTCGGCCTCGACGTGCTCGCGATCTATTGTGCGTTTCGCATCTATTTCCGCCGCGCCAAAGCGTGTGAGGAAATTCGCGTCACGCCGTCAGAGCTCCACGTGCGGCGGATCAGCCATCGCGGCCATGTGGTGGAGTTCACCTTCAACCCGCTGTGGGTACAGCTCGACTGCAAGACGCACGCCGAATTTGGCATCGAGCGGCTTTACCTCGTCTCGAAAGGCCGCCGGATCGCCATCGCCAATTTTCTCGGCGCCGAGGAAAAGGAGAGCTTTTCCAAGGCTTTAATGGCTGCACTGCACGCCGCCCGGCGCGGGGTGACCTATAATCCCATCCAGTAAGGGACCGGGAACGGCGAAGTCGACCGGACAACGCTGTTCCATGCGCGATCCGCGTGGTGAAGGCCAGGCGGCCGACCGCGAGATCGACGACTTATGTCCGTGCCGCACCCGCGCCCAGGGTGACGAGAAGCTCGTCCAGTTGCTCGAATGTCTCGCCCATCCCACCCGTACTCCCGGAGGCGATGGCGGCGTCGAGCGCTTCCTTCGAGGGATAGAGGTCGTGCATGACCAGCAGCGTCTGGCCACCTTTTTCTTCAAAGGTCACCGTGGTGACAGCCCCGCCTTCACCACCTTCGTCATTCGTCCAGACGAGGCGCGAGTGCGGTGTCACCTCGATGTACCTGCCGAAGAACGCCATCGGCTGCTCTGAGGAAGCGTGGCCGAACACGAAACGGTACGTGCCCCCCGTGCGAACATCGGCCTCGCAGGAAAGGAAGGACACGCCAAACGACCTCGGCGCCCACCACCGCTGCAGCAGCTCCGGCTTGGTCCACGCCTCGAACACGATGCGCGCCGGGCCGTTGAAAGTCCGCGTAATGACCAGCTCACGCTCGGACTTCCGTTCCGCTGTGGTGCGGTTCATGGGAGTAGGCTCACTCCCTCTTCCTGCGTCCATCGACCTTCTCCTTCCGTTTCAATTCCTCGACAACCTTGTCCAGCTCGTCGAAGCGCGCGGCCCAGAGCTGGCGGTAGCTCTCGATCCATGCCGCCTCCTCCTCCAGCCGGCGCAGGCCGAGCTTGCAGGTCCGCACGCGCCCGACCTTCTCCGTGGTGACGAGCCCCGCCCGCTCCAGGACGCCGACATGCTTCTTCATGCCCGTGAGGGTCATGTGGAACTTCTCGGCAAGGTCCGTGATCGAAGCGTCTGCACGGCCGAGTTGCTCCAGTACGCCGCGTCGGGTGGCGTCCGAGAGCGCGGCGAACGAGGCATCGAAGCGGGCCTGATAATACTGAACCATATGGTTCAGTATCTAACACACGGATTGGCGGCATGCAACGGGAGGCCGAGCGCGCGGCTCGCGTTGCCGGCCGCCTTCACGCCCGAAATCGACCTCATTTCGATGCAGATTCGATCGACCCGGCGATCCTCAGGCCCTAAATCCTCATCGGAAATCGGGTGGTTTGGGCGACACGTCAGGCCTACATCCGTGACATGATCAACCGTGCCATGAATGACGCCATGAACCTCGCCACGAATGAAATCCGCTTGGCCAAGCCGGGCTCCCAAGCCGCCGCGTTGCGCGACTACGATTCCGTGCGCCGCGCCATCGCCTTCATCTCGGAGCGCTGGCGGACGCAGCCGACCATCGAGGCGATGGCGGAGGCGGCAAGCCTCACCCCGGATGAGCTGCACCACCTGTTTCGCCGCTGGGCCGGCCTGACGCCGAAAGGCTTCATGCAGGCGCTGACGCTCGACCACGCCAAGAATCTGTTGCGCGACTCGGCCAGCGTGCTCGATGCCGCGCTTGATTCCGGCCTTTCCGGCCCCGGCCGGCTGCACGACCTGTTCGTGACCCACGAGGCGATGTCGCCGGGCGAATGGAAGGCCGGCGGCGCCGGCATGACCTTGCGCTACGGCTTTCATCCCTCGCCGTTCGGCACCGCTCTGGTGATCGCGAGCGACCGCGGCCTTGCGGGACTAGCGTTTGCCGATCCGGGCGAAGAAAAGGCCGCACTTGCCGACATGCGGGGGCGCTGGACCAGCGCGACCTATATCGAGGATTACCTCGCGACCGCGCCGCTCGCCCAGCGCATCTTCGATAAAAAAATGTGGCGGCCTGACCAGCCGCTGCGCGTGACGCTGATCGGTACCGACTTCGAAGTCCGGGTCTGGGAGACCCTGTTGAAAATCCCGATGGGCCACGCGGTCTGCTATTCGGACATCGCCAAGAAGATCGAGAGCCCCAAAGCCTCGCGCGCGGTCGGCGCCGCGGTCGGCAAGAACCCGATCTCCTTCGTGGTGCCGTGCCATCGCGCACTCGGCAAGAGCGGCGCGCTGACCGGCTATCACTGGGGCATCACCCGCAAACAGGCGATGATGGGCTGGGAAGCGGGGCAAGTGGGGATGCAGTAGCCACCGTCATTCCGGGATGGTGCGTTAGCACCAGACCCGGAATCTCGAGATTCCGGATTCGATGCTGCGCATCGCTCCGGAATGACGGCCTCTTCCGAGGCGCATCCGCTACGTCAACCGCTTCCACATGATCGCGGTGTCGCAGAGCCGGCCATCCGGAAACAGCGCGTAGTCCGGCACGGTCCCGCTCTGTTGCCAGCCCGATCGAAGATAGAGCCGATGCCCGCTTTCGCCGGGCACGGTATCGAGCACCAGCAGCCAGCGCCCGCGCCGACGCGCCTCTTCTTCAATCGCCGACATCAGCGCCGCGCCGATGCCGCGGCCGCGCGCGGAACGGTGCACCAGCATTTTCTTGACGTCGGCGCGATGGGACTGGTTCGGCGGCGTATCGAGCCCGAGTTGCACCGTGCCGACGATCCTGCCGTCAAGCCGTGCCGCGAGCAGCACGATATCGCCCGACGCAACCCCGCTTGCGACCTTGTCGAAGAAGCGGCGCGCCTCGCTTGGCGCATACGGCGACATGAAATTGACGCTGGCGCCGCCGTCAACGCAGTCAGCCAGGACCTCGGCGAGTTCGTCAAGCGCGCGATCGCCCACCGGGGCGGTGAGCGAAAATATCTCGACGCTTTCGCTCACGCCGCCAGTGCCCACTTTTCGAAGTTCGTAATCCATCGCAGCACCCCCTCTTACGAACTTCGAAAAGTAAAGGGCACTAGGAAGTTTACAATTCTAATGCCGCTTCCTGTTTGAAGTTCCTGAACCGGACTCGCCGCTTGTGGCGCAGGAACTTCAAACAGGCGGCATTAGATCAAGCTTCGACGCAACGGTCGCATCGGCATTCAGGCGATAGATGATGGGAACGCCGGTGGCGAGTTCGCGCTTCAAAATGCCTTCCGGCGAAAGCTTCTCCAGCACCATGATCAACGCGCGCAGCGAATTGCCGTGGGCTGCGACCAGCGTTCGCTCGCCGCGCAGCACACAGGGAAGGATCTCCTGCACGTAATACGGCAGCGTGCGCGCCAGCGTGTCTTTCAGGCTTTCACCGCCGGGCGGCGGCACATCGTAGGAGCGGCGCCAGATCAGCACCTGATCCTCGCCCCACTTCTTGCGCGCATCGTCCTTGTTGAGGCCGGAGAGATCGCCGTAGTCACGCTCGTTGAGCGCGAGATGCTTGTGCACGGGAATGTTTTTTTGGCCCAACTGGTCGAGCATCAGGTCGAGCGTGTGCTGGGCGCGCGTCAGTACCGACGTGAAAGCAAGGTCGAACACCAGGCCTTGCGCCTTCAACTTGCGGCCAGCCTCAACCGCCTCTGCAACACCCTGCTCGGTGAGGTCGGGATCTTTCCAGCCGGTGAAGAGGTTCTTCAGGTTCCATTCGCTCTGGCCGTGACGAACCAGCACGAGAAGACGATCGCTCATATCTGAAAGCTTCCGTTTGAATTGAGATCAGAAATTATTGAGCCCGAGCACGTCGGTCATGGTGTAAAGACCGGGCTGCTTGTCCCGCGCCCACAAGGCCGCCTTCACCGCGCCTTGCGCAAACATCGTGCGATCCTCGGCGCGATGGGTGAGCTCGATGCGCTCCATGCTGCCTGCAAAGATCACGCTATGGTCGCCGGTGACGGAGCCGCCCCGCAGAGATGCAAAACCGATGTCGCCGGTTCGCCGTGCGCCGGTTTCGCCATCGCGGCCGCGCGCTGAATTGGTGCCGAGTGCAATGCCTCGTCCCGTCGCGGCAGCCTCCCCCAGCATCAAGGCCGTGCCCGAAGGCGCATCGATCTTGGCGCGGTGATGCATTTCGAGGATTTCGATGTCGAAGGAAGGATCGAGCGATTGCGCCACGCGCTTGACCAGGGCGGCCAGCAGGTTGATGCCGAGACTCATGTTGCCGGACTTCACCACGACGGCGCGCGAGGTGACGCTCTTGATCACGGCATCGTCGGATGATGAAAGCCCGGTGGTGCCGATGACGTGGACGAGCCCACGCTGGGCCGCGATTGCGACATTGGCGATGGTCGCGCCCGGCACGGTGAAGTCGAGAATGCCGTCGGCATTCGCCGACATCGTCCAGAGGTCGGCGGACAGCATCACGCCATTGGCCGGCAGGCCTGCGAGCACGCCGGCATCCTTGCCCAATAGCTCGGAACCCGGCGCCTCCAGCGCACCGGCCAGCACCGCGCCCTCGGTGTCGGAAATGACCCGTGTCAGCGCCCGGCCCATCCGGCCGCCGGCGCCCGCAACGATTAAACGCATCTCGGACATGGTTTCATCCTCTCTAGCGGTCTGGTTCTGACATTCGCATCCCTTCTCAGCGGGCACTTTGCGAATGTTAGAATCGGGAGACCACTAGCAAACATAGTTTCTAGTGGGGTTTCGGATTTGACATTCGCCTGCTGCGCTTGCGGCTGGGTGGGTAGCGAATGTCAAATCCACTCCACTAGTGCCGTTTTAGCGGGAGGACGATGTTCCGGCAACCAATCAGACCGGGTTGGCAATCAGGATCCCGGCTGAGGCCCGTCATAGCCCTCGATGATCACGAGGTCGCCTTCGGAATGGGGGCTACGAAGCGCGACGAGGCGGACATATTCGGGCGAGTTGTAGCAGGCGAGCGCGGTCTCATAATCCTTGAACTCGATCACCACGTTGCGGGTGCGCGCGGAGCCTTCCTTGGAAACATGCCGCCCGGCGCGCACCAGGAACTTGCCGCCATATTTTGCGAATACCGCGCCATTCTGCGCGACATACTCCTTGTAGCCGTCGGGATTGTGCACATCGATGCGCGCGATCCAGTAGCCTTTTGTCATGTTGGCTCTCCTTACCTGAGCGTTTGCGCGATCTCGGCCTGGATCGCATCCGCCGCCGCCTTCGGGTCCGACGCTTCCACGATCGGCCGGCCGACCACGAGATAGTCGGCGCCAGCGGCGATCGCACGCGCCGGCGTCATGATGCGCTTCTGGTCGCCGCTTGCGCTGCCCGCCGGCCGAATGCCTGGGGTCACCAGGCTCATCCGATCGCCGACAATGCCGCGCAAGGCGGCCACTTCTTCCGGCGAACACACCAGCCCGTCGACGCCGAGTGCTTTGGCCTGACGCGCGCGCATCGCGACCATGTCGGCAATGGTGTGCCGGTAACCCGCCTCCTGCAGATCCGTTTCGTTATAGGAGGTGAGCACGGTGACAGCGAGAATCTGCAAGTCGGAATTCCCGCGCCCCTCGACCGCCGCCTGCATGGTCTGCGGATAGGCGTGCACGGTCAGAAATGTTGCGCCTGATGTCGACAGGCTTTCGACGCCGCGCGTCACGGTGTTGCCGATGTCGTGCAATTTGACGTCGATGAACACCTTCTTTCCGGCAGCACGGAGCTTTTGGGCCAGCGACAGGCCGCCCGCATACACCAGCTGGTAGCCGATCTTGTAGAAGGTCACGCTGTCGCCCAGCCGCGCGATCATCGCCTCTGCCGATTCAAGGTTCGGCAGATCGAGCGACACGATCAGGCGGTCTTTGGCGATCGGCTGTGGCATGTTACCTCACATCAGGCGTTGAGAGACATCGATCAGCTGCCGCACCATGGCGCCCAGCGCCTCGAGATCGGGCGGATGCCTCAAGCGCTCCATATCGTCATAGGCCTCGTCGGCGAAGGCCAGCGCGAGCTGGTTCGGGATCACGAGCGCATGGCAGGCCGACAGGATCAGCCGCAGCGCGGCAATCGCCCGCGCGCCGCCGAGCCGGCCACCTGAGGCGCCCGCAATCGCAAAGGCACGGCCGCGAAATACCTGGCCCCGGGTTTCATGCGCATCCTGCACGCGGCTGACCCAATCGATCGCGTTCTTGAGTAACGGCGGCACGGAAGAATTGTATTCCGGCGTGACGATCAGGACGCCGTGATGGGCGCCGATCATCCGCTTCAGGTCGACGGCGTTCTTCGGCACGCCCGATCTTGTTTGCAGATCGCCGTCATAGATCGGCAGCGGAAAGTCGGCGAGCGACAGCCGGGTCACTTCAGCGCCGGCCTGTGCGAAATGATGGGCGGCGACCGCGGCAAGCTTCGCGTTCAGAGAGCCGGTCCGCAGCGAACCGGGGATCACCAGGATTTTCAGTGCGGCCATAATTTACGCAGATGATGTTTCGTTTGAAGGGTCTCGCCGCGAACTCCGTTACACCTCTCCCGCTTGCGGGGGAGGTCGCATCGCATCGGCAGATGTGATGCGGGTGGGGGAATTCTTTCTGTTCGAAACATGTGCTGTGGTTGCACCCCCACCCCAACCCTCCCCCGCAGGCGGGAGAGGGAGCGCACCTCCGTCGCGACGAGCGGCTTATCTAGCCCTTGCGATACACCCAGACGCGGGCGGGCGGAAGGTTCATCCAGACGCGCTCGGAGGCTTCGGTGGAAACCCCGGGCAGCGATTTGGGAATCGGCGGCGCGACCGAGTAGGTGAATTGCACGAAGGGGGCGCCCGGCGCGAGCGCCACGAATGCATCGCGGATCAGCTTCAGGCGGATCTGCATCGGCTTGGTCACCAGCGGCAGACCGGACACGACGGCAGAGGCCGGTGCATCGAGTGCCTCGCGCAGCGAATCCCGCAAGCGATAGGCATCGCCCTGAACGACCTTGGCGTGGGGGTAACGATCGCGCAGCAGGGCGCAGAAGCCCGGATTATACTCGACGAGCACCAGGCGCTTCTGATCGACGCCGCGCGCGATCAGCGCATTGGTGATCGCCCCGGTGCCGGGGCCCAGTTCGACGACAGGCGCGTCGGAATCGACGTCGACATATTGGGCCATGGTGCGCGCGAGCAGTCGGCCCGACGGCATGACCGCTCCCATGTGAAGCGGCTTTTCGATCCATGACCTGAGAAAACGAACTTCGTCATCGAGACGAAGCGGTTTTTTCAACGCACGCACGGACGATTGCAATGGCATGTCGCTACCAGGCGGGACCGCTTTCGCGGCAATGTCAGAAAACAGTCACAAAGAGGTATAGGCAGGAAGCCGACCGGTCAAGCAAAACGCGCCTTGCGGCGCGTTGGGGAGGCATGCCAGCTTCGCAATAAGGCGCTGCGCCGATTATTGTTTTCTTATTGTTTGGCGCGCGCAACGAAGCCGCGCCACGCGAATCACGTGCTGGCGCGGTTGCCGAAGAAGTCCTTGACCTTGGCAAAGAAACCCGCAGCCTCGGGCTGGGTTGCACCGGAAGATAATTTTTCGAACTCGGCCAACAATTCCTGCTGCTTCCTGGTCAAATTCTGCGGCGTCTCGACCATGACCTGGACGTACATGTCGCCGGTCTGGCGCGACCGCAGCACCGGCATGCCCTTTGACGCGATGCGAAAGCGGCGGCCTGACTGGGTCCCGGAGGGTATTTTGACCTTGGTCTTGCCCTTGTCGATGGTCGGCACCTCGAACTCGCCTCCCAGCGCAGCGGTCACCATGGAGATCGGCACCCGGCAATGCAGGTCGGCGCCGTCGCGCTGGAAGAACTCGTGCGCCGTCAGCGACAGGAAGATGTAGAGGTCGCCGGGAGGCCCGCCGCGCAGGCCCGCTTCGCCCTCGCCGGCCAGGCGAATCCGCGTGCCGTCTTCGACCCCTTGCGGAATGTTGACTGACAGCGTCCGCTCGCGGGTTACTCGCCCGGAGCCCGAGCAGGACGGACACGGTTCTTCGATCATCTGGCCCCGGCCCTGGCAGCCCGGACAGGTCCGCTCCAGCGTGAAAAAGCCCTGCGCCTGCCGCACCCGGCCCGCGCCGCCGCACATGCCGCAGGTCTTCGGCTTGGTGCCGGCCTTGGCGCCGATGCCCGAACAGGATTCGCAGGTCACCGAGACCGGGATCTCGATCTGCGCGGTCTTGCCCTGGAAGGCTTCCTCCAGGCTGATTTCCATATTGTAGCGAAGGTCGGCGCCGCGCTCGCGGCCGCCGCGGGCGCGCTGGCTCGCCATGCCGAACAGATCTTCGAAAATATCCGAGAAGGAAGACGCAAAGCCGGCGCCGAAGCCCGCAGGGCCTCCGCCACCTTGCTCGAAGGCCGCGTGGCCGAACCGGTCATAGGCGGCGCGCTTGTCGCCGTCCTTGAGAACTTCGTAGGCTTCGTTGATTTCCTTGAAACGAACTTCGCTGGTGGCGTCGCCCGGATTCTTGTCCGGATGCCACTTCATCGCGAGCTTGCGAAAGGCCGACTTGAGCTTGGTTTCGTCCGCGCCTCGCTCGACTTCTAGGGTCTCGTAATAGCAACGCTTGGTAGACATCCGTCAAACCCGCCCGAAGTTCATCCTCAATCCCGAAGAAGGAATGCGGCTCACAATGCCGCTTTCGGCTTAACGAAAAAATAACCCCCACTCTTTCGAGACGCTACTCACGCGTACTCGTAAGAATGGGGGTCATGACTCGCTGCCTTAAGCAGATTTCTTGTTGTTCTTGTCGTCGTCGACTTCGGTGAACTCCGCGTCGACGACGTCATCCTTCGCAGCATCCTTGGCCGCATCGGCCTCGGCCTGCTGCTTGTACATGGCCTCGCCGAGCTTCATCGAGGCCTGCGCCAGCGTATTGGTCTTGGCCTTGATCGCTTCGGCATCGTCACCCTTCAGCGCTTCCTTGAGGTCGCTGACGGCGTCCTCGATCGAGCGTCGCTCGGTGTCGGCAATCTTCGATCCGTGCTCGGCCAGCGCCTTCTCGGTGGAATGCACCAGCGAGTCGGCGTGGTTCTTGGCATCGACCGCCTCGCGGCGCTTCTTGTCGTCGGCAGCGTTCGCCTCGGCATCCTTGACCATCTTGTCGATGTCGGATTCGGACAGACCACCCGACGCCTGGATCCGGATCTGCTGTTCCTTGCCCGTCGCCTTGTCCTTGGCAGACACGTTGACGATGCCGTTGGCGTCGATGTCGAAGGTCACTTCGATCTGCGGCATGCCGCGCGGTGACGGCGGAATACCCATCAGGTCGAACTGGCCGAGTATCTTGTTGTCGGCCGCCATCTCACGCTCGCCCTGGAAGACCCGGATCGTGACCGCGTTCTGGTTGTCCTCAGCGGTCGAGAATACCTGGCTCTTCTTGGTCGGGATCGTGGTGTTGCGGTCGATGATGCGGGTGAACACGCCACCCAGCGTCTCGATGCCGAGCGACAGCGGGGTCACGTCGAGCAGCAGCACGTCCTTGACGTCGCCTTGCAGCACGCCGGCCTGGATCGCAGCGCCGATCGCCACGACTTCGTCCGGGTTGACGCCCTTGTGCGGCTCCTTGCCGAACAACTGCTTCACGACTTCCTGCACCTTCGGCATGCGGGTCATGCCGCCGACCAGCACCACTTCGCCGATCTCGCCGGCGGTGAGGCCGGCATCCTTCAGCGCCTTGCGGCAGGGCTCGATGGTCTTCTGCACGAGATCGTCGACCAGCGCCTCGAACTTGGCGCGCGTCAGCTTCATGGTCAGATGCTTCGGACCGGTCTGGTCGGCCGTGATGAACGGCAGGTTGATTTCGGTCTGCGTGGTCGACGACAGCTCGATCTTGGCTTTTTCGGCGGCTTCCTTCAGGCGCTGCAACGCAAGCTTGTCGTTGCGCAGGTTGATGCCCTGCTCCTTCTGGAACTCGTCGGCGAGATAGCCGACCAGCCGCATGTCGAAGTCTTCGCCGCCGAGGAAGGTGTCGCCGTTGGTCGACTTCACCTCGAACACGCCGTCGCCGATTTCGAGAATGGAGATATCAAACGTACCGCCGCCGAGATCGTACACCGCAATGGTGCCGGTCTTGGTTTTGTCGAGACCGTAGGCGAGCGCAGCCGCGGTCGGCTCGTTGATGATGCGCAGCACTTCAAGGCCGGCGATCTTGCCGGCGTCCTTGGTGGCCTGGCGCTGGGCGTCGTTGAAGTAGGCGGGAACCGTGATGACGGCCTGTTCGACCTTCTGGCCGAGATGGGCTTCAGCGGTCTCCTTCATCTTCTGCAGGATGAAGGCGGAAATCTGCGAGGGCGAATAGGTCTTGCCGTCGGCCTCGACCCAGGCGTCGCCGTTCGACGCTTTCACGATCTTGTAGGGGACAAGCTTCTTGTCCTTCTCCACCATCGGATCGTCGTAGCGGCGGCCAACGAGGCGCTTCACCGCAAAGAAGGTCCGCTCGGGATTGGTCACCGCCTGGCGCTTGGCCGGCTGGCCGACGAGGCGCTCGCCATCGTCGCTAAAGGCCACGATCGATGGCGTCGTCCGCATGCCCTCGGCGTTTTCAATCACCTTGGCGTTTTTGCCATCCATGACAGCAACGCACGAATTCGTCGTGCCGAGGTCGATCCCAATGACCTTTCCCATGGTCCTCATATCCTTCTTTTTGCGGCAGGTCGGTTGGGCCCTTAAGGCACCCTGATCCGGACCCCCAACGATCAAATACTCGCGATATTGCGACGGTGAGCCTCATATAGGAGGGGGGGCATGGCCTGCAAGGAGTCTGGCGCAACCTTCGTCTGCCAACACCCTCAACTTTTAAAGATAGTTTCGAGGCGAGACGGCGGCCGGCCGCCCCCGGGGGCAATACCGGGGGGCCGTGCCGGCAGCGCCCCCTGCGGCTGTCGCCGGGGCGGCAAAACCGCTAAAAGGATGGCCAGTACCGCCGATCTGAAGTCCCAGCACCGCAAGCGGCCCGTTCAATCAGGAACTTCAGATCGATAAAGCGGTACTAGATTCAATGAGTTTGCCAGTGCCCAGAACTTTCCGAAGTTCGTGAAGGTGGCTGCTGCGGTGGCTTTGACATTCGCCTCGGTCATTCGTAAACGGACCCGCCACGGCAGAATACGAATGTCAGAACCGGGACACTAGACCGGGACAGGGAATCGGGCGTCGCCGACTTCCCTCATCGACCGGCCTCAATACACACCCTGAGAAGATCCCCGATGACCCATTTCCGACTGCTTTCCGTCCTCGCCTGGCTGGCCGTCACCACGGCCAGCGCGCTCGCCGCCGACACGGTTTTCCCGCCGGGCGCCCGGGTCGGAATGACGCCGCTGGTCGGCCTGGTTCCTGCCAAGGCCTTCTCGGGCTTCACGACGGAAGACCAGACCGTCAAGGTGCTGGTCGCGGAGTTGCCGGCGGGCGCCTTCGGCGAGGTCATGAACGGGTTCAAGACCAATCCGGCCCTCGCCAACGGCGCCAAGCCTGAGAGCCTGGAGACCAAGGCAGGTACGGCCTACTACACCGCCGAAACCGTCAAGAACGCTTCCGGCGTCTTTCGCCACTACTCGATGATCCTCTCGGGCGGCACGTTCTCGGGCTATGTCGACGTTCAGGTGCCGGAGAACGCCACCAAGATCTACAGCGACGATGCGGTTCGGCAGATGTTTGTATCGGCCGTGATTCGCAAGGAAGTTCCGATCGACGAACAGCTCGCCTTGATGCCGTTCAAGGTCGGTGCGCTCGGCGACTTCAAGAATGTTCGTGCCCTTGGGGCGACCGGCGCCCTGCTGCTTGCGGATGGCGATGAGGCCACCGGTTTCGAGGCCGCGCCTTTCATGGTGATCGGCCTGATGGCGGCAACGCCGACACAGGCCGAGGATCGCGCCCGCTTCGCCGAGCAGGCTGCGCGCAGCATTCCCGGGATGCACACCGGACGGATTACGATGTCCGAGCCGGTCCGGATCGACGGCATGGCAGGCTACGAGACGCGGATCGACGCCACCAGCGGCCGGGACGATACGCCGGTCACGCTGGTGCAGTGGCTCCGTTTCGGCGGCGGCGGCTCGATGCGGATCATCGGCAGCGCGCCGCGCGATCAATGGGAGAAGGCATTTCCGCGTTTCCGTGCGGTGCGTGACAGCATCGAGCCGCGCTAGTCATACAGACTTCGAGGCACTGGATGCGGGCAGAGCGCCGCTTCTTTGATCTTCCGCGGGCAACCTGATTTGCTAACGTCATTCCAGCAAAGGGAGGTTGGGTATGCTGAACCGAAGACAGACACTCGCAGCGCTGGGCGGCCTCGCCGTCACTGCGGCTGCTTCACGGCCGCTCTGGGCGGCCGCTTCGATCAAGATCGACGATGCGTCGGCTTTGCTCGTCATTGACGTGCAAAACTGTTTCCTGCCGGGCGGCAGCCTTGCGGTGAAAGAGGGCGATCAGGTCGTGCCGATCATCAACAAGCTCGCCAAGGGTTTTGCCCATGTCGTGATGACGCAGGACTGGCACACCTCCGGCCATGTGTCGTTCGCCTCGACGCATTCCGGCAAGAAGCCGTTCGAGACCATCGACCTGCCCTACGGCAAGCAGGTGCTGTGGCCCGACCATTGCGTGCAAGGCACCGACGGCGCCTCGCTATCGAAAGATCTTTCGATCCCGCAGGCCGAACTGATCATCCGCAAAGGCTATCACAAGGACGTCGACAGCTACTCGGCCTTCACCGAGGCCGACGGCAAGACCACGACGGGCCTTGCCGCCTATCTCAAGGCGCGCAAGCTGCAAAAGCTGTTCATTGCGGGCCTTGCCACCGATTTCTGCGTGGCATGGACGGCGACGGACGCGCGCAAGGCGGGCTTTGAAGCCTATGTCATCGAGGACGCCTGCCGCGGCATCGACACCCAGGGCTCGCTCGCCAAAGCCTGGACCGACATGACCAAGGCCGGCGTGAAGCGGATCCAGTCCGGCGATATCGCGGTGTAGGGCATTTCCGATTTTGGCGGCTTCATCCTTCGAGACGCGGCGGAGACGCCGCTCCTCAGGATGAGGTCTTCGAACGAGATCTTGGACCCTCATGGTGAGGAGGCGCATCAGCGCCGTCTCGAACCATGAGGCCGGATGTAGGTATCAGTTCTGCTCCGGCGCGGGCGTCTTCGCCCCGCCCTTGGACACGCCGACCAGCGCCGGGCGCAGGATCCGTTCACCGATCATGTAGCCGGCCTGAACGACCTGCACCACCGTACCTGCCGGCACCGAAGCATCGGGAACCTCGTACATCGCCTGCTGGAAATTCGGATTGAACTTTTCGCCCGTGGGATCGAATTTCTTGACGCCGTTTTTCTCGAGCGCGTTGAGCAGCGACCGCTCGGTGAGTTCGACGCCTTCGATCAGCGTCTTGAGCATCGGATCGGCGAGTTCCCGCGTTTCCACCGGAACCGCATCGAGCGCGCGCTGGAGATTGTCGGCGATGTCGAGGACGTCGCGGGCAAAGCCGGTAATTCCGTAGACCTTGGCATCGGCAACCTCCCGACGGGTACGCTGACGGAGGTTTTCCATCTCAGCCAGCGTGCGCAGGGTCTTGTCGCGCGCCTCGGCCAGTTCCTTGGCGAGCGCCTCCACCGATCCCGGTTCGGGATCGTCAGGCATGATGTAGGGCTTGGAAACCACTGGCTCCGCTCCTGGCTCGGAACTGGCCGAATTGTCGTTGTGCCCGTTGGGATCGGTCATGCGACACCCTTTTCGAAATCGTCTTTTTGATGAGTTGAATGGTCGGATTGCTAGTGTGGCGGATATCGTGCTTTAGCGGCCGAAAATCAAGCGCAAACCCTCTCCGATCAGCCACCCAGCATGCGGCTGACGATCCGCGCCGCATAATCCACCGTCGGGATCACGCGCGCATAGTTGAGCCGGGTCGGCCCGATCACGCCGAGCACGCCGACGATCTTGCCCGCGCCATCCCGATAGGGCGCGATGATCGTCGACGAGCCCGACAGCGAGAACAGCTTGTTCTCCGATCCGATGAAAATTCGCACGCCCTCGGCGCTTTCGGCGCGGCCCAACAGATCGACAACGCCACGCTTGGTCTCGAGGTCGTCGAACAGCAGGCGAATGCGCTCGAGATCTTCCAGCGCGTGCAGATTCTCGAGCAGATTGGCATGGCCGCGCACGATCAGCTGCCGGTCTTCGCTCTCGCCGCCGGACCAGCTTGCAAGTCCTGCCGCGATCACCTTCTGCGTCAGTTGATCGAGTTCGGCGCGACCTTGCGCCAGCGCGGTTTCGAGCTCAAGCCGCGCTTCCGCCAGCGTTCGTCCCCTGATCCGCGCATTGAGGAAATTCGTCGCTTCAATCAGCGCCGACGAGGGCACACCCGGCGGCAAGGCCAGCACGCGGTTTTCGACCTGGCCGTCTTCGCTGACCAGCACGACCAGCGCGCGTTCCGGTTCCAGCCGCACGAATTCGATGTGTTTCATCCGCGAGTTGGATTTGCCGGTCAACACCACCGCGGCGGCGCGCGTGAGGCCGGAGAGCCGGGTCAGCGCCTCGCCGAGCGCAGCCTCGACGGATTGCGCCCGGCCGACGGCGGCGAGCTGGGTCTGGATCGATTGCCGCTCCGCTTCGGTGAGATCGCCGATCTGCATCAAGGCGTCGACAAAGAACCGCAGGCCGATTTCGGTCGGCAGCCGGCCGGCCGAGGTATGCGGCGCGTAGATCAGCCCGAGCGCCTCGAGATCCGACATCACATTGCGGACCGAGGCCGGCGACAGTGGAACCGCGATCAGGCGCGAGATGTTGCGCGAGCCGACCGGTTCGCCGGTGGCCAGGTAACTCTCGACGATCTGGCGAAAGATGTCGCGCGAGCGCTCGTTCAGCTGGGCAAGCCCCGCATGCGACGAAATCAGGCCAATCGGTTCGTGGTGAGCCAAAATCGAAACTCCTCAAACCCGCCCCCGATCTTGTCTATCTAGGTACGCCCTGACAAGCGTGCATACGGAAAAGCCTTGCCGCTTCCAATGCGCCCTCCTACAAGCACGCCAGCATTAGGGCCGTTGTTTGCCTTGGTTAATTTCGGAGGATTTTCATGCGTCCAAGCCGCCGTGCGCCGGACGAATTGCGCGCCGTGTCGCTGGAACGCGGCGTGGTGAAATATGCGGAAGGGTCTTGCCTCGTTAAGTTCGGCGACACCCAGGTTCTGGTGACGGCCACGCTGGAGGAGCGCCTGCCGCCCTGGCTCAAGGGTCAGGGCCGCGGCTGGGTGACGGCCGAATACGGCATGCTGCCGCGGGCGACGCTGGAGCGCACCCGCCGGGAAGCCTCCAGCGGCAAGCAGAGCGGCCGCACCGTCGAAATCCAGCGCCTGATCGGACGCTCGTTGCGCACTGCGCTCGACCTGGAAGCGCTCGGCGAGCGTCAGATCACGGTCGATTGCGACGTGCTGCAGGCCGATGGCGGCACGCGGACGGCTTCCATCACCGGCGCCTGGGTCGCGCTCGCCGACTGCATCGGCTGGATGAAGTCGCGCAACATGATCAAGACCAACGTGCTGCGCGACCACATCGCGGCGATCTCCTGCGGCATCTACAACGGCACGCCGGTGCTCGACCTCGATTACGCCGAGGATTCGTCCGCCGAGACCGACGCCAATTTCGTCATGACCGGCGACGGCCGGATCATCGAGATCCAGGGCACGGCCGAGAAGACGCCGTTCTCGCAAGACGAATTCCTGGCGCTGATGGCGCTGGCGCAAAAGGGCGTCGCCAAGCTCGTGGACTTGCAGAAGATGGCGGTGGGGTAAGGGATGCCCCGTCGCATCACCGGCCAGCTTGTGATCGCGACCCACAATCCCGGCAAGCTCGCCGAGATGCGCGAGCTGCTGTCGCCGCACGGCGTCACGGCGATCTCGGCGAGCGATCTCAATCTCGCCGAGCCCGAAGAGACCGGTGGCAGTTTTGCCGCCAACGCGACGATCAAGGCGGTCGCGGCCGCGACGGCCGCAAAGCTTCCGGCCTTTGCCGATGATTCCGGCCTTGTGGTCGATGCGCTCGATGGCGCGCCCGGAATCTATTCGGCGCGCTGGGCCGGGCCATCCAAGGACTTCAACTCGGCGATGACGCGGATCGAGCGGCTGCTTGCCGAGCGCGGCGCGCGCGAACCCGCGAAGCGAAAGGCGCACTTCGTTTCCGCGCTTTGCGTCGCCTGGCCCGATGGCCATGTCGAGGAAGTCGAGGCGCGTGTCGACGGCACGCTGGTCTGGCCACCGCGCGGCGACGCCGGCTTCGGCTACGATCCGATGTTTCTTCCCGACGGTCACGACCGCACCTTCGGCGAGATGACCTCGATCGAAAAACACGGCCTGCCACCGCTCGGCAAAGGGCTCTCGCACCGCGCGCGCGCCTTCGTCAAACTGGCGGAGCGGTGTCTTGATTAGCGCCCCCCACCCTAACCCTCCCCCGCAAGCGGTGGGGGGAAAAGAAGGTCCGGCCTTCGGCGTTTACGTGCACTGGCCGTTCTGCCTGTCGAAATGCCCGTATTGCGATTTCAACAGCCATGTCCGGCATGCTGCAATCGACGAGGATCGTTTCGCGAAGGCTTTCGCGCGCGAGATCGAAACCACGGCAAGCCGCGCGGGAAGCCGCGAAGTCACCTCGATCTTTCTCGGCGGCGGCACGCCCTCGCTGATGCGGCCGAAGACGGTCGCCGCGATCCTCGAGACAATCGCCAAACACTGGCGCGTCGCGTCCGATGCCGAAGTGACGCTGGAAGCCAATCCGACCAGCGTGGAGGCGACGCGTTTCGCCGGCTATCGCGCAGCCGGCGTCAACCGCGTTTCGCTCGGCGTGCAGGCGCTCGACGATGCGTCTCTGAAAGAGCTCGGACGACTGCATTCGGCGCGTGAGGCGCTGGATGCGGTCGCCATCGCGCGTCGCTCGTTCGAACGCTACTCGTTCGATTTGATCTATGCCCGCCCCGACCAGACCGCTGACGCCTGGACCAGCGAATTGAAGCTTGCGATCGCCGAAGCGGCCGAACACCTCTCGCTCTACCAGTTGACGATCGAAGAGGGCACGCCATTCTTCGGTCTGCATGCGGCGGGCAAGCTCAAGACGCCGGACGAAGCGCTCGCACGCACGCTGTACGATGTGACGCAGGAGGTCTGCGACATCCACGGCTTGAACGCCTATGAAATCTCGAACCATGCCCGCTCTGGCGCCGAATGCCGGCACAATCTCGTCTATTGGCGCGGTCAGGAATATGCGGGGATCGGCCCCGGCGCGCACGGACGTCTCGATATTGACGGTGTCAGGCACGCGACCTCGACCGAGAAACGCCCCGAAGCCTGGCTGATGCGGGTGGAAACCAACGGCCACGGTGTCGTGGTCGACGATCTCCTCAACAGCGAAGAGCGCGCCGACGAATTCCTGTTGATGGGGCTGCGGCTCGCCGAGGGCATCGACCCCCGCCGCTATCAGGCGTTATCAGGCCGGCCGCTCGATCCGCGTCGGATCGCGCTGTTGCACGAGCAAGGCGCGATTGTCGTCGACGAAGGTGGCCGGCTGCGCGTGACGCAAGCCGGTTTTCCGGTGCTCGATGCGGTCGTTGCGGATTTGGCGGCCTGAACCTCCATCGTCGTCCCTGCGAAAGCAGGGACCCATAACCACAGCCGTTCGACGTGAGGCAAGCTGTGGCCGCGGCCCGATGCAAACAATAGGCATTGGTGGCTATGGGTCCCGGCTCGCGCTTGCCAGTGCTTGCTTGGCCGGGACGACGGAAAGAATTACGCCCCAAAACTCTTGGGCGAACCCGCAACCGGCGTGGGACCATTGGACGTGACGCGCATGACGGCGAGACCGCGCTCGTTGGTGCCGTCGGCCCGGAAACGAAACAGCCCATCGATACCGGCGAAGCCGGACGAATTGAGCAGCACTTCAGAGGTGAAGCGCTTGCCGCCTTGCGTGCGGGACAACGCCGCGACCAGCGCCACCGCATCATAGGCAAGGGTTGCGGTTCGCACCGGATCGCCGCCGTATTTGTTACGATAGCGGTTGGAGAAACTGCGAAAACCCGCCGGATCTGGCGCCGCGTAAAGGCCGCCTTGCAGCCTCGGGCTGGCGAATACGCGTGGATTGTCCCAAAGGCCCGTGCCGAGCAGCTGCACGTTCTGCAAATTGGCGCCGGCCGCGGCCAGCGCATCCGCCGATTGCACCACCGCCTCGCCGTCATCGGCCAGAAGCAGCGAGTTGGCATTTTGCAGCGACTGCACCACGGTGCGCACTGTCGTCGCGCGATCGGCGCCGTATTTTTCGAAGATGACGACGCGGCCGCCGCGTTTCGGCGCCGCCTGCTTGAATGCGGTCTCCACCACATTGCCGTAGGCATTTTCAGGCAGCATCGCCGCAAAGGAGCGTTTGCCGATGGTGGTGGAATATTCGATGATTCGATTGACGTCGGACTCCGGCAGGAAGCTCAGGAGATAGACGCCACGCGTCGCCACGCTCGAATCGGTTGAAAACGCGATCACCGAAATGCCGCGCCCGCGCGCCACCTGCGCGACCGCCGGCACCGAGGAAGCAAACAGCGGCCCGAGAATGATTTCCGCGCCTTCATCGAGCGCCTGCTGAGCGGCCTGCTGGGCCCCTTGCGGACTTCCGGAGTCATCCTTGATCAGGATCTGAAGGTTGGGATTGAGGAATTCCGCCAGCGCCATTTCGGACGCATTCTTCATCGACGTCGCGGCGACGCCTGCATTGCCGCCGGCTGACAAGGGCAGGATCAGCGCGACCTTGACCTGGCCGTTACCGACCGAAAGCCCTTGCTGCGGCGCTCCGCCAGGACCCGGGGCCGGTTGCGACGAACTGAACGGATTCGGAACGGAAAACTGGCTGATGCTTTGCTGAACGCCGGCGCAGGCGCCAAGCAGCGGCGCGCCCAACAGGAGCCCAAGCGCACTGCGCCGGCTCGCCGGAGAGGCCAAAACCCCGGATTTGCCGGTTCCGGACTGCTCGGTTCCAGACTTGTCGGATTGAACGTTGGGATCGAACGGACCCACTCTCATAATCTCTTTTTCCTGTCCGAGCCTCTCAAAGGCCAGGACTTCGCCTTCTCTCAGGCATCAGGAGGGGCGGATTCAGGCATATTGTCGGCGAAATAGTTAACCAAAACAAAAGGATTTTGGCGTCCCAGCCTAAAGGCCGGTTGCGGGTCTTCGCGCCTCTCAACGTTGCGAAGGTGCCTGCTTATCCCTGATATGCCATGTCCTGATCCGGTATGTGCGAACCCCTCGCCGCGGTTCGCACTCTCCCTCTCTCTGCTCTAGATTACCACGATTATGCGTGCTGTTTCCACCAATCCTCCCGCCTCCCCGGAACAATCCGGGAAGCGGAACTATGCCATCAACGGCCAGACGCTCACCGCGCCAGGACCGGCGGCGGGGCTTTACCTGGTGGCGACGCCGATCGGCAATCTCGGCGACATCACGCTGCGCGCGCTGGAGGTGCTCGCCGGCGTCGACCTCATCGCCTGCGAGGATACAAGGATCACCCGCCGTCTGACCGAGCGTTACGCCATCACGGCGCAGCTCACGCCCTATCACGAGCACAACGCGGCTCAAGCGCGGCCGAAACTTCTCGAACGGCTGGCGCAAGGCGCTTCCATCGCGCTCGTCTCCGATGCCGGAACGCCGCTGATCTCCGATCCCGGTTTCAAGCTGGTGCGCGAGGTCTGCGCGGCCGGCCATCGCGTCGTCGCGCTGCCGGGCCCCTCTTCGGTGCTGACGGCGTTGTCGGTGGCGGCGCTGCCGACCGACCGCTTCTTCTTCGAAGGATTTTTGCCGCCGAAACAGACCGCGCGCCGCGCGCGCCTCAGCGAATTATCGCGGCTCGATGCAACGCTGGTCTTGTTTGAATCCGGCAGTCGCGTGCAGGAAACGCTCGCCGATCTCGCATCGATCATGGGTGCACGCGACGCTGCGATCTGCCGCGAGATGACGAAAATGCACGAGGAAATCAGCCGCGGGTCGCTCGCCGAACTCGCGCAATCCGCCGCGACGCTGGAGACGCGGGGCGAATTCGTGCTGGTGATCGGGCCGCAGGCCGAAGGCTGCGAGCTCATGACCGCGGAGGCGATCGACGATCTCCTGCGCGACCGGCTGGCGCGCGACAGCGTCAAGGACGCGGTTGCGCATGCGGTGGAAGTTTCGGGACGGCCGCGTCGCGAGATCTATGCCCGCGCGCTTGAACTCGCGAAAGAGACGCACGCGCATGGGCAAGACTGACGCGGAAGCCGACGCGACCAATGGCCGCCCCGTGAAAGCGGCTTCGCCCGCGCGCGTGGAAGCCTTCCGCACCGGCATTTCGGCGGAGGCGCGGGCTGCGGCATTGCTGATGGCGAAGGGCTACCGGATTCTCGCCAAGCGCTTCCGGACGCCGCATGGCGAAATCGACATCGTGGCGCGGCGGCGCAATCTGCTGGTCTTTGTCGAGGTCAAGGCCCGCAACAACCTCGATGACGCCGCCTACGCGGTGACGCCACGCCAGCAGGCGCGCATCATTGCTGCCGCGCAAATCTGGCTGATGGCGCATCCCGAACACGCCGGATATGATTTGCGCTTCGACGCCATGCTGATTGCGCCGCGCCGTCTGCCGCGCCATGTGCTATCGGCCTTCGATGCAAGCCCTTAAGTACTGACCGAGAAAGCCCCCCGCCCATGAAACTGAACGTCGCCGTCCAGATGGACCCGATCGCGCGCATCAACATCCGCGGCGATTCCACCTTCGCACTCTTGTTGGAGGCACAGAAGCGCGGGCACGGGCTGTCCTACTACACGCCCGACAAGCTCTCTCAGCGAGGGAGCGAGATCGTGGCGCCGGTACAGGTGCTGACCGTGCGCGACGACGTCGGCGATCACTTTACCCTCGGCGAACCGCGCCGCGAGCCGCTTTCCGCTTTCGACGTCATCCTGCTGCGGCAGGACCCGCCGTTCGACCTCGCCTACATCACCTCGACCCATCTGCTCGAACGGTTGCATCCGAAGACGCTGGTGGTGAACGATCCCGCCAGTGTGCGCAACGCACCGGAAAAGCTGTTCGTGATGGATTTTCCGCAACTGATGCCGCCGACGCTGATTTCGCGCGATCTCGATGAGATCAATGCGTTTCGCGACGAGCATGGCGCGGTGGTGATGAAGCCGCTGCATGGCCATGGTGGCGCTGCGGTGTTTCGCATCATGCCGCAGGACATGAACTTCGGCTCGCTGTTCGACATGTTCTCCGTCACCTTCAAGGAACAGTGGGTGATCCAGCGCTTCCTTCCCGAGGTGAAGCACGGCGACAAGCGCATCATTCTCGTCGACGGCGAATTCGCCGGCGCCGTCAACCGCGTACCGGCCGCGGATGATTTACGCTCCAACATGGTGCGTGGAGGCGCGGCGCAGGCCACAGAGCTATCGGATCGCGAACGCGAGATCTGCGCGACGCTTGCGCCCGAATTGCGCAAGCGCGGACTGCTGTTTGTCGGCATCGACGTGATCGACGGCAATCTCACCGAGATCAATGTGACGTCGCCAACCGGCATTCGCGCCATCGCTCGGCTCAACGGGCCGGACGTAGCCGCGAAAATCTGGGACGCGATCGAAAACAAGCGCAGCCAAAAATAGAATCGTTCATCGCCTGCGACCTTACGCCTTCCAAATGTCAAAAAGCGGTCGCAGCTTTCCGGTTAGGCTAGTGTGGTGGATTTGACATTCGCTTCAGTATCGCCGCGGGGTCCTCAAAGCGAATGTCAAATCCAAAACCACACTAGAATCCGTTATTTGCTAGTGTCCCTTTGGTTCTGACATTCGTAAACGAACCCGCCGCGCCAGGGTACGAATGTCAGAACCGGGACACTAGCCAAATAGCCACAACCGGGGAGGAAGACGCATGACATCGGATGTTTCGCGAAGGTCTCTGCTTGCGCTGGGCGCAGGTCTCGGCACATCGGCACTGTTGGGCGATATGGCGCAGGCGAAAGCGCCCAAACTCGGACCGCAGCCGCAATACTTCTATCGATTCAACGTCGGCGGCGCCGAGGTCACCGTCGTCTCCGACGGCGCGCTTGCCCTCGGCGACCCCAAGGGCACCTTCACCGGGGTGCCTGACGACGAAATGCGCAAGATGCTGACCGACAACTTCCTGCCGCCAGCCAGCATCGTGTTGGAACAGAATTCTCCAATCGTGAACATGGGCGACAAGCTTGTGCTGTTCGACACCGGCATGGGCACGTCGAAGATGTTTGGCCCAACCACCGGACGTCAGCAGAAGAGCATGAAGGACGCCGGCATCAAGCCGGAAGACATCGACGCCGTGGTGTTTTCGCACGGCCATATCGATCACATCGGCGGCGTGGTGGGCGATGACGGCAAGAACCTGTTCCCGAACGCGCAATTCTATATCGCCGAGAGCGACTTCAACTACTGGACCGACTACGACAAGGCCGGCCCGAAAATGAAAGACTTCGTGGACCACGCCAAGAAAAACCTGACGCCGGTGCGCGACCGTCTCGTGTTCTACAAGGACGAGCAGGAATTCCTGCCCGGAGTGACCGCGCTGTCGGCGCCGGGCCACACCGTGGGCCACACCATCTTCGTGATCTCGTCGGAGGGCAAATCGTTCGCCTACACCGCCGACCTCACCCACCATCCGATCCTGCTGATGGAAAAGCCGCGGATGGAATTCGCCTACGACACCGATCCGAAGCAGGCGGCGGGCAGCCGCGTGAAGATGCTGGACATGCTGGCGACGAACAAGATTCCGGTGCTCGCCTATCATTATCCGTGGCCCGGCGTCGGCCATATCGCCAAGACCGGCGAGGGTTTCCATTACGTGCCCGAGCCGATGACGATCACGCCGCTTTGAGGCAACTGTGTTTATGGGGCCAGCTTCACGGCTGGCCCACGGGAGCGCGCATCGGTCATGCCGATGCGCCTTCTCCTGAAGCGACGGTCTTCAACGTGGCCGCGGCGCCAAAGCCGCAAAATGTCCGAGATAGGCTTTTGGCAAAGGCGCGGCGTAAGCACCGATCTTGGAGGTCTTGAGGCCGAGTGCACTACATGCCTCTGCCAGCTTGACCGCGCTGGAGACGCCTTCAATAACCGGGAAGCCGTGCCGCTCGGTCAGACGCGCAGCGAGATCAACCATGCCGGCACAACCGAGTACGACCGCCTCGGCCCGGTCCTCGCACCTGGCTCTGTCTATTTCCGCGCTGATCAGGTTGAACGCGTCGGACGTAGGATCGTCGAGTGCCAGCACGGGGACTTCACAGGCCCGGACCTTCGCGCAACGATGACTGAGCCCGTATTTCATCAGGTTGGTCTCGATCGCCGCGATCGAACGCGAAAGTGTCGTGATCACCGAAAAGTGGTGCGCGACGATCGAGGCCAGGTGAAAGGCGGCTTCGCCGATGCCTATCACCGGCACGTTCGCGAGGCTGCGCGCGGCCTCTAACCCGGTGTCGTCGAAGCAGGCAATGACATGCGCCGAAACACCTGAGGCCTCGCCCTTGGCGATTTCAGCCAGAAGTCCAGGCACCGAGAACGCTTCGTCATAATAGCCTTCGATCGAAACCGGTCCGTCCTCGGGATTGACGGCGATGATGTCCGTCCCCGGCGAGGCTACCGCCCGTGCGGAGCTGGCGATCCTTTCCGTCATCGCTGCGGTCGTGTTCGGGTTGACGATGAGAATGCGCATGGCGCTGCTTATAGCATTCCTTCGCCGGCATCCGAACCGTGACGCCGTTGCCGGGCCTGCAACACCAGGATGACGATCAAGGCCGTGAAGATCACCAGAAACGAAACCGCGCTTGTCAGCGTGCCCAGCGCATAGATGTCCGGCTTGGTGACGGTCGTGGTGAGCCCCTGCAATTCCAGCGGCAGCGTATTGACGGAGCCGATCGCCTGGCTGGATCGCGCCAATTCGTCCCATGACAAGGTAAAGCCGAACAAGCCGATACCCACGACCGACGGCAGGATGATCGGCAGCACCACGTGCCGGAACGTTTGCCACGGCGTCGCGCCGAGGTCGCGCGCGGCTTCCTCAAGCCGTCCGTCAAACCGGTTGAAGATCGCAAACATGATCAAAAGCCCGAACGGCAAGGTCCAGGTGAGATGGGCGCCAAGACCTGAGGTGAACAGCCCCATTCCGGTGGTCCAACCCTCGACGCCGAGGTTGTTCACCAGGTCATCCAGCAGCCGGAATTCCAGCCCGATGCCGAGCGAGGTGATGATCGACGGCATGATCAGGCTCGCAATCGCCACATAAAACAGGACCGTTGCTCCACGGAACGGTTTACGGAAAGCCATTCCAGCCGAAACCGACAACAGGACTGTCAGCACCATCACCACGAGGCCGAGTTCGAGCGAACGTTTGAAGGCGGCACCGATATCGACGATGCCGCCGCCCGAGAACACCCTGGAGAACCACACCAGCGAAGTGCCGTTCATCGGGAAGGTCAGACCGCCATCGGGCCCCTGGAACGAAAGAATGTAGATTGCAATCATCGGCCCATAGAGGAACAGGACGTAGGCGGCGAAAAACAGCGCTAGAAAATAAAAGGACCGCGACCGCTGCTCGCCCATCGGGTCCTCTTACAGTTCCTTGCGGATATCGACGATCCGCGTCAGCGACGAAATGATCAGGATGGTGATGCCAAGCAAGATCACCGCATTGGCCGCGGCCGCTGGAAACTGCAAGGCGTTGAGCCGGGTTTCGATGATCTTGCCGGCGGAGGCGATCTGCTGTCCGCCCATCACGCCGACGGTGACGAAATCCCCCATCACGATGGTGATCACGAAAATCGACCCGATCACGATGCCGGGCTTGGCCAGCGGGATCACGATGTTCACCAGGGTCTGCCATCCGGTAGCACCGGCATCGTAGGCGGCCTCAATCAGACGCTTGTCGATACGGATCATCGAATTGAAGATCGGCACCACCATGAAGAACGTAAAGAGGTGGACCAGCGCCAGGACCACGGAGAATTCCGAGAACAATAGCCATTCGAGCGGCTGATGAATCAAGCCCATGCCCTGAAGCCCCTTGTTGACGAGACCGTTACGGCCGAGCAGGGGAAGCCACGCGATCATGCGGATCACGTTGGAGGTCCAGAACGGAATGGTACAAAGCAGCGTCAAGACGATCTGCCAGGTCTTGGAGCGGACATGGAAAGCGAGGAAATAAGCGACGGTGAAGCCGATCAACAGCGTGAGCACCCACGTCAGCACGCACAATTCCAGCGTCTTCAGATAGGTTTTCAGGATCGTGCAAAATTCCGGCAGGTCGGCGATGCAGCCTTCGAAGGTGTCGGTGTAGCCGCGCAGACTGAGCGCCGGAAGCATCTCGTATTCGTTGTAATCCCAGGCGCTGACGATGACGACGAACAGCAGCGGCAACAGAAAGAATAGCGAAAAGACTAGCATCATCGGCGCTGCTTGCAGCCACGCAGCGAAGGATTTGCGGTCTTGCGTCATGAAGGGCCGGTTGCGGATCAGGTGGAAGCGTGCCGGAAAACCGATCCTGCCGCGCCGGGGCGCGACAGGATCCGAAAATCACATCAAGCGGCGATGAATTCATTCCACTTGCGGACCATGTAGTCGTTTTCGTCCATGATCGCGTTCCAGCACTCGACCGCACCCATGCGGTCGTCATAGGAGCCGCCGTCGCGCTTGGCGCCGGCTTTTTCGAGGACTGTGCCGTCCGGCGCCTTGATATCGTTGATCGCGGCCTTGCCTTCCATCCAGAAGCCCCATTCGTCAGGGCTCATGTTGGCCTTGGCGGTCGACAGGACGGCCGAGTAGTAGCCTTGGCGGTTCAAATAAGCGCCCGCCCAGCCGGACAGGAACCAGTTGACGAACTCATAGGCCAGATCGAGCTTTTGTCCCGTAGCGGCCTTTGACACGCAGAAGCCCGACGCCCATGAACGATAGCCTTCCTTGAGCGGCTGGTAGGTGCAGGGAATGCCCATCGAGCGCACCTTGGTGACCGCCGGCGACCACATCGACTGGATGATGGTTTCGCCCGATGCCATCAGGTTGACGAACTCGTTGAAGTCCTTCCAGAACGCGCGGAACTGGCCGGCCTTCTTGGCCTCGGTCATCACCTTGATGGTGAGGTCGATCTCCTGCTTGGTCATGTTGCCCTTGTCGGCATATTTGTGCTGGCCGCTCGCTTCGACCACCAAT
This sequence comes from uncultured Alphaproteobacteria bacterium, assembly GCA_963788885.1. GTDB lineage: Bacteria > Pseudomonadota > Alphaproteobacteria > Rhizobiales > Xanthobacteraceae > Bradyrhizobium. The sequence continues at coordinate 865,505 of CAWBIR010000010.1, forward strand.
GCCGCATCCATGATGCCGATCGAAGGAATGTTGAGGATCGAGGCCTTGCCCTTGAACTCCGGATTGAGCAATTCGGCCCAGGACGTGATCGGCCGTTTGATCAGGTCGGGGCGGATGCCCAGCGTATCGGCGTTATAGACCGTGGGAATCAGGGTGACGAATTCGGTCGGCTTGCTCGAGAATTTCTTGGAGTTGGCGCCTTCGAGATAGAGCACCTTCCAGGGCGCGGTGCCCTGACCACCGATCTTCTTGCCGTTCGGCAACTCGCCCTTGGTGAAGACCGGCGTGATATTGTCGAATTCTTTGATCTTCCTGGCATCGAGCGCCAGAATATTGCCGGACGGGATCAGCTTCTTCAGCGCAAAGTATTCCGTGTCGAGCACGTCGAACGAATTTGGCTGCGTAACTACGCGTTTGGTCACGTCGTCGGTGGTGACCGTGATGTACTCGATCTTGATGCCGGTATCTTCCAGGCACTTCTTGGCGATATCGTCGCCTTCGTTCACGGCGGTGCCGAGATAACGCAGGACTTTCGGCTCTGCGGACTTCACATAGGGAAATCCGGTGATCGCACCTGATCCCGCAGCTAGTCCCACTGCGCCGGCCGCTCCCTTGAGCATGGTGCGGCGGCTGACACTCCCCTTCATGGTCTTCGAAAAAGTACTCATGGTCATCTCCAAAGCTGTCAGATCGCCGGTTCGGGCGAGCGGACGGTTACAGAACTTCGCGTGGTTCCAAGAAGACTTGCCTGCGCCGGGTCCCAGGTGGCGATCACTCTGTCGCCGGGCGCGTAGTTGGCGCGATCGTATTGGTCTTCGCTGAGCTGGGCCGAGATATCGGCGCCGCTGTCGGCCGTGATGGCGACGCGGACGTAGGTCCCCTGATATTCGACTTCCCTGACGACGCCCATGATCGCCGGATTGCTCGTCACTTCACCCGGACGTTTCAGAATCAAGCGGTCGTTGCGGACCGCGTAGGCGTCGCCTCCGACCGCGATCACGGCATGGCCGCCGATGAACCTGGCTGTGAATTCGGTCCTGGGATGATTGAAAATATCGCGCGGCGAAGCCTGCTGCTCGATCTTGCCGGCATTCATCAGCACCACGATGTCGGCGAGCGCCATCGCCTCGTCCTGGCTGTGGGTGACGTGAATGAAGGAAATTCCGAGTTCTCGTTGCAGGCGCTTCAGCTCGGTTCGCATGCGCAGTCGCAGGAATGGATCGAGTGCGGAGAGCGGCTCGTCGAGCAGAAGAATCTGCGGCGAAGTGATCAGAGCGCGCGCCAGCGCTACGCGTTGCTGCTGGCCGCCGGAGAGCTGTGGCGGCAGCCGTGCCGCATAGGCCTGCATATCGACAAGTTCGAGCAGTTTCCTGGCCTCGGCATACCGCTCGGACTTGACGACGCCCCGCATTTTCAATGCGAAAGCGACGTTATCGAGCACCGACAGGTGCGGAAACAGCGCATAGGACTGAAACATCATCGCCGTAGAGCGCTGGGCGGGCGGCAGGTCGGTGACGTTGCGCGGTCCGACGATGATATCGCCGGACGAAACCGATTCATGGCCGGCAATCATTCGCAAGGTGGATGTCTTGCCGCAGCCGGAAGGGCCGAGCAGACAGCAATAGGAACCCGCCGGAATCTTCAAATCGATGGCGTCTACGGCGGTCACGCCGCCATAGATCTTCGTCACCTGAACCAGCTCTATCGATGCCGCCTTGCTTGTCACCGCGTTACATCCAAAGCTTTGAGATTTTCAGCGTTTCCGAAGGGCCGTGAAGCCGACCACTCGAAAATCTGATGCAACGGATGTGCCAAATCAGGCTGATTTCTCGTTTGTTTGAACGGACCCTTCCGGCTTCAACGGAACCCGCGGATTAAGCGACGTTTGCAATAATCGGGCCCGCCGTGCCGAACAGCCGGATTCAATCGGCAGCGCGCGCAGAGTCCGCCTGAAAATCGTCCATCGTCGGCGTCAGCATCTCGAAGCGATCGCGGGTGGTCGAGCAGGTGTTGCCGCCGAGCCGCGCGATCGCGTCTAACCTGGCGGGATCGATATGCAGCCGATCGGCATCGACCACGTCCGAATGGTAATGCGCGAACAGGATCTCGCCCATGATGATCTGCCGCGACTTGCCGAGCTCGAGCGTGATGTGACGGCGGCATTCGAACGCCGCCGGCGCTTCCTTGATCCAGGGCGAGGCGACGGTCTTGCCCGGCATCGCGGTGAGGCCCGCCGCCTTTAATTCATCGCGCTCGGGCGGGAACGGCACACTGCACACATGCATCGCTTGCGCGATCGCGTGCGAGACGATGTTGACGGTGAAGACTTCGGTCAGGCGGATGTTCAGCCCGGTATCCTTGAAGCGCATGTCCGGGTGGTTCTCCACGCCCAGCGCCAGGATCGGCGGATCGGCCGACAGGCAGTTGAAGAAGCTGAACGGCGCGGCATTGACGCGCCCCTGCAAATCGACGGTCGTCACCAGCGCGATCGGACGCGGCACCACGGTGCCGATCATCAGCTTGTACTTCTCGCGCGCCGATAACTGACGGAAATCGAAGGTCACATCGTGCGGTTGAGGGAGCGCCGCGTCCATCATTCGCTCTCGATCGCCGGCGCGCCGGCATGCGCCTGAAGAAAACGCTCTTCCCACCAGGAGAACAGCAGATCGCGCAGCGCGGCTGCGTCATCCTCGCCATAGATGTCGGTGCGCTTGACCGCATTGAACGCTGCGAACTCATCCGGAGACAGCTCAACGGCAAGCTCGGTGATGCGGATCGGCGTGTTCGGAAACTCGGACTTGTAGGCGGGATCGCGGCGTAGCGGCCGGTCGCTCTTGATCGTGGGATTGCGAAAATCCCTCGGCGTGCGCTGGCTCTTTAGCACCGGCGTATTCGGCACGCGCGCCAAGTCGGCTTCGGTTGCCGCGAACACGGTGAGCTTGAGCGGCTTGAGCGCAAAATTGCTGGTGCGCATGACGTCGGCGCCGCAGACATTGGGCACGGCCAGCACGTCCATCAGCGCCAGCAGATCGACATGGTCGCCGGCTTTGGTGGTCTGCCGCGTCATAAAGGCGTGGCCGTCCTGATCGACGCCGGTGCACATGAACAGGTTGAAGGAATCGTGCACGTCGTCGGGCGTCAGCCCGTATTCGCGCTGCGCCTCGGCCTGGATGTCGTGGCAATTGGTGTGCACCGAGAAGCCGTAGGACGCCTCGTAGACATAGGCGCTGCAACGGGGAAACAGCACATCGTTGCGCCCCACAGTGTCTTCGAGAATGTAGAGCATCGCCCGCTCGCGCGGCGGCGCCGACCACATGAAGGTGCCTTTGGTCGGATGAAAGCCGTGCACCGTGCGGGTGCGCCCGCAATGCATGAACTCCTTGTAGTCATGCAGGTTGAAGCAGTTGAAGTCGGCGCACTGTCCGCCTTCGACCTGCTCGACGCGCAGGATCTGCCCCTTCAAAAGCTCGATCGCCTTGCCGGTGCCGGGCTCGAGGGTGTGTTCGAACAGGATTTTGCGCTCGCTCATCGCAGCGGCTCCACATCGTTCGGCTTTGCGCTCGTCTCGGCCTTGCGGGCGGCGGCATATTCGCGAATCGCAAGGCGAACCAGAGCTGCGCGGTCCGGCGCGATCCCGCGGGCGATGGTGCGGTCGAGCAATTCCAGTTGCTGCTGGTTGAGCTGCAATTTGATCACGTTTTCCGCCACTTATCCGCCTCCCAAGCACACGCAAAAAGTCAATCTTGTATACAGTTTTAGGCCGATTGGCCGGTGGGCAGCACGGCCCTTCGCGGCAATTATCAGCGGTTTTAGCCCACAATCGAGCGCAAACTTTGGGCGATCTGCTGCCGCTTATTCGCGCCAGCCGACTATTATTTCCGCATTCTGTGTACAGTTTCGGGTGATACCGTACACCAGATTTCACCGATCAATGTGGACTTCGGCGGAACGCTGATGAGCAAGAAATCCACCCGCGTCGATCTGGCCTGCCAGGCTCTGCGGCAGGCCATCATCGAACAGGCGCTGCCGCCCGGCACCAAATTGCCGGAGGACGAACTCGGCGTCCGCTTCGGCATGAGCCGCACCCTGGTGCGCGAAGTACTCGCACAATTGCAGTCGGAAGGGCTGGTCGATGCGCCGCCGCGGCGCACCGCGACCACCGCGAAGCCGACGCTGGATCAGGCACGGGAAATTTTCGAGATCCGCAAGATGCTGGAACGCGAGGTGGTGCGCCTCGTGATCGGGCGCTGGCGGCCGCAATTCGGCGCCGACCTCGAAGGCCATGTGCGCGCCGAGGAAGCGGCGCGGCAGGCGGGCGATGCGCGCGTGTCGATCCGGCTGGCCGGCGAATTCCACACCAGACTCGGCGAGATGGCGGGCAATACGCTGCTGCGCCGTTACCTCAGCGAAGTCGTGTCGCGCTGCTCGCTGATATTGGCGCTGTATGGGCGGCCGCACTCGGCCGATTGCGCCATCAACGAACACCGCGAGATCGTTAGCGCTTTGCGCGCCGGCAATGCGGAAGCCGCGATCAAAATCATGGACCATCATCTGGGCGGGGTCGAAGCGCGGGCGCTGCTCGATTCCGGCCGCGACGCCGGTTTCGATCTCGGCGCGGTGTTGTCGCGCTATGCCGGCACGCTCGATCGCCCAGGCTCGACGAAGGTCGCGCGAATAGTAAAACCGAAGGCCAAGGGAAAAGGATGATGGAAACAATGATCCTGTCGCTTCCGCCTTAGCACCTTTCTCGGCCTGTCTTTTGCATTGACGTTTTCACCCATCGCTTGCTGCGCCAATGCCGCGAGCCAAGACGGAGGTTTGCCTATGATTACGCGTTCGATTTCCCGCAGAACTTTCCTCGGCAGCGCGGCCGCAAGCCCGTTCGTGCTGTCCGGCCTCAATGCACCGGCCCAAGCCGCCGGTCTCACCATCGGCATCATCTATGTCGGCCCGCGCGCCGACTACGGCTGGAACCAGGCGCATGCGGTCGGTGCCAAGGCGCTGAAAGAAGTCCCCGGCGTCAAGGTGGTCGAGGAAGAGAACGTGCCGGAGACGATCGCGGTGGCGAAAACGATGGAGTCGATGATCAACATCGACGGCGCGACGCTGCTGTTCCCGACCTCGTTCGGCTACTTCAATCCCTTCATGGTGGATGCGGCCAAGAAATATCCGAAGATCGAATTCCGCCACCCGACCTCGCTGTGGTCGGCCGACAAGCATCCCTCCAACGCCGGCGGCTATTTCTGCTATCTCGACCAGGGCCACTATGTGAACGGCATCGCCGCCGGACTTTCCACCAAGTCGAACAAGATCGGCTACATCGCCGCCAAGCCGATCCCGCTGGTGCTGCGCAACGTCAACTCCTTCATGCTGGGCGCGCGCAAGGTCAATCCAAACGCAACCGTGCAGCTGATCGTCACCGGCGACTGGGCGATGCCGGTACGCGAGGCCGAAGCCGCCAACGCGCTGGTCGATGCCGGTTGCGACATCATCGCCTGCCACATCGACAGCCCCAAGGTGGTGATCGAGACCGCGGAAAAGCGCGGCGTCAAGAGCTGCGGCCATAACGCCAACCAGGCCGATCTCGCGCCGAAGGGATTCATCACCGGCGCCGAGCTGAAGTGGGGCACGATTTACACGAGCTTCGCCGGCATGCTCGCCAAGGGCGAGAAACTGCCGAACATGGTGATCGGCGGCTACGACAAGGACATGGTGCAAAGCTCGGCGTTCGGCGCGGGGTGCAGCGACGCCGGCCGCAACGCCGCGATGGCGGCGATCGCGGAGCTGAAGGCGGGCAAACCGATCTTCACCGGCACCGTCAAGAGCAACACCGGCAAGGTGATCACCAGCAAGGACACGCCCCTTTACGATCCCTCGTTAGAGACCACGGACTATCTGGTCGAGGGCATCGTCGGCGCGGTGTGATTTAAGCCGCGACGCGGCTACGATTCTTCGTCATGGCCGGGCTTGACCCGGCCATCCACGTCTTTGTCCTCCTTGAGCAAACAAGACGTGGATGCCCGGCACAAGGCCGGGCATGACGGTCTCGCAAAGCACCTTCTCGGCAAGATTTTTAGACTCTTTAGGTCGCCGCTAGCCGCTCCGCCAACTCCTTGTCGAGTTCCGGCAACAACACGATGCCGTCCTGATCGCTGCCGGAGGAATGCACGACGATCCAGGTGCAGGGCTTGCCGCTTTCGTTGCGCGGCGCGTGCGGAATATTGGCGTCGCAGAAACACTGCTCGCCCTCACGCACATCGACGCGCTTTTCGAGATGATCGCCGTAATAGACCGCGCATTCGCCTTCGAGCATGTAGGCAATCGTCTCGATGTCCCTGTGGTAGTGCGCCTTCGCCACCGCGCCCGGCGGCATCGGCATCACGTTCATGCAGATCTTTTGCGCGCCGACCGTCTCTTTGGACGCGCCCGCGCCATAAACAATGCCCTGCTTGCCGAGATAGGTCTGGCCCGGCTTGATCAGTGCGAAGCCATCGGGTGGTGAAGCCGACATCGTGCCCTCCGCGTACGCTAAGTTTTCCGTCTCCTCCGTACTATCAAAAATAGACGCCCGTTGCATTATCTGCGGTCACTTGGCAGCCTGTGGGAGGGTCGCTAGAAAACCAGCTTGAAGAAAGCCTCGCCGGAATCGCTGTCATGACAACAACCCTGCTTCTGAGAATCTCTGCCGTCATTTCGCTACTGTTCGCGATCGGTCACTCGCTGGGCGGTCTGAAGAGATGGTCGCCGATGGGAGACAACGAGGTGCTGAAGTCCATGGAGACCGTTCGATTCGACACCATGGGCGCGAACCGGTCCTATCTCGATTTCTTCATGGGGTTTGGCTGGTCGCTCACGGTTGCCATGCTGTTGCAATCCGTATTGCTGTGGCAACTCGCCTCTCTGGCGCGCACCGACGCAGCGCAGGTACGGCCGATGATCGCGGCTTTCGCACTCGCTACCCTGGCAAGTGGCGCGGTCGCCTGGCGTTTCATTTTTCCCGTGCCGGCGCTGTTTTCGGCGGCGTTGCTGATCGTACTGGTGGCCGCCTATACGAGAGCGTAACGCCTCGGAATCGAGCCCCGGCGTCTCGGCACGCTTTATGCCGGCTTGCTCATACGGCCGACCATCCTGTCGAGCAGCCACACCTCGACGTCATGGCCATCCACAAGCTGCTTGGCCGCCTCCAGCGCCTCTTCGTCGCTCTCGGCGTCGATTGGCCTGTACGAATGTACTCTGTTGTTTTTGTCGATCAGATAGGCGCGATAGTTCGACATGATTCCCTCCGCAGGGATAACGGCCGGGAGGGAAGGCGAAAGCGCATGGGGCCATCCGGAAACCGGTGGAACCCGAGTCGGCGACAGCGGGTAGCGAACGGAAGCTATTGAACAGAAAGAATATTGTAGTTCTAGAGCCGTTCTGGCGCATCGCTGAGCCCAGTTGGCGCCCCGCGACTTGCATTGGCCACCGGTTGCGGGGTCGAACTTCTATTCCCCTAATCTCCGGCCCTGGGATCGGGCATTTTCGAACCCAACGTGGGGATAGGCGGCGTTCTCGTTTCGGACTCATGTGTGAATCATCGTAGGTTGTGAGTACCGATTCTCGTCAACCGGAGATTCCCATGGGTTTGCGTTATGAAAACTTGGACGATGAAACACGCAAGTTCATGGTCGAAGAAGTCGAAATGGATATCCAATCAGACAAGGTCTAGCCTCCAGCGCAGCACAGCAAGCAATATTGGATTGGCTAAAAACCAACTTCGGCAAGCTGCTAAACGCGCTTCTTTCCTAGGTGAAGACGCGGGCGGCATTTGTTCACCTAATGTTCTTGCCTCTTTTCGCCGTTTCCGCTACCCTCTGACGCGGAAGGGGCATCCATGGTTCAGCGGGTTTCAACCGTCGCGTTTGAGGGGATCGAGGCCCGTGCCGTCGACGTGCAGGTGCAGGTCGCGCCGGGATTGCCGGCCTTCACCATCGTCGGCCTGCCCGACAAGGCGGTGTCGGAAGCGCGGGAAAGAGTTCGCTCGGCGCTGATCGCCTCCGGCCTCGCGCTGCCCGCGCGCCGCATCACCGTCAATCTCGCGCCGGCCGATCTGCCCAAGGAAGGCAGCCACTATGATCTGCCGATCGCGCTCGGCCTGATGGCGGCGATTGGGGCTATTCCGCCCGATGCGTTGTCCGGCTTCACCGTGCTCGGCGAACTCGGCCTCGACGGATCGATCGCACCGGTCGCGGGCGTGCTGCCGGCCGCGATCGGAGCGAATACGCGCGAAGAGGGTTTGATTTGTCCCGCAGCCTGCGGCGCGGAAGCCGCATGGGCGAGCCCGGACATCCAGATCGTGGCGGCGAACTCGCTGATCCAGATCGCCAATCATTTTCGCGGTACGCAAGTCTTGTCGCGGCCCTCGCCGAAGGTCCACGAAGCCAACGCCAGCTTGCTCGATCTGCGTGACATCAAGGGCCAGGAGAGCGCCAAGCGCGCGTTAGAGATCGCGGCCGCCGGTGGGCATCATTTGCTGATGATGGGTTCGCCCGGCGCTGGCAAGTCGATGCTCGCCGCGCGCCTGCCCTCGATCCTGCCGCCGCTGTCGCCGTCCGAACTGCTGGAAGTGTCGATGATTGCATCCGTCGCCGGCGAAATCCGCGACGGCGCATTGACCGCGCAACGCCCGTTCCGCTCGCCGCATCATTCCGCGAGCATGGCCGCGCTCACCGGCGGCGGCCTGCGCGCCAAGCCCGGCGAGATTTCGCTCAGCCATCACGGCGTGCTGTTCCTCGACGAATTGCCGGAGTTCGATCCGCGCGTGCTCGATTCGCTGCGCCAGCCGCTCGAGAACGGCGTGGTCGCGGTGTCCCGCGCCAATCATCGTGTCACCTATCCCGCGCGCTTCATGCTGATCGCGGCGATGAACCCGTGTCGCTGCGGCCACGCGTTCGAGCCCGGCTTTTCCTGCAAGCGCAACCGCATCGAGCGCTGCACAGCCGACTATCAGTCGCGCATTTCAGGCCCGCTGATGGATCGCATCGATCTGCGCATCGAGGTGCCCGCGGTGAGCGCCGCCGACCTGATCCTGCCGCCACCGGCGGAAGGCTCTAAAGAAGTCGCCGCGCGCGTGGCGGCGGCGCGGGACGTGCAGGCCGCGCGCTATGCCGCGCTGGGCTTGCCGAACATTCGCACCAACGCGGAAGCCCCGGCCGCCGTGCTGGAAACGATCGCGCAGACGGACGCGGCAGGCACCAAACTGCTGCACGAGGCGTCCGAGACCATGCGGCTCTCGGCCCGCGCCTATCACCGCGTGCTGCGCGTGGCGCGGACGCTCGCCGATCTCGACGGCGCGGAAAAGATCACGCGATTACATCTAGCCGAAGCGCTGTCCTATCGCGCGCTCGCGGACGACTTAGCCCGCGCGGCTTGATCTCACCACCATCGTCATTCCGGGATGCGCCGCCAGCATCCCGGCTTGCCGCATTCAGGAAACTGCGCGATTCTGCTCATTCGAACGAATTGTTTGTCAGGGCAGAGCGGCGTCATGAATCTCGCAGGAAAAATCGGCGCGTTTCTGATGCTCCTGACGATCGCGTCCTCCGTGGAAAATCACGAAGTCCAGGCCCAACAAAATCCGCCGGCGTCAGTCCTGAGCCAAATTCAGGCCGCGAATGAGGAATGCAAGCGCAAATATCCGGATCCCATCAAGCAGGCCGTCGCCTACACCACATGCGAAAACCGGAGCATGGAATTGCTGAGACCGTCCATGGTGTACCCGGACCTCATGGACCAGGAGCTCGCGAATAATCTGATGCTGGCCGAGAAGGTACAGAAGGGCAAGATGACGCCGATCGAGATGAAGGCGGTCAAGGCGCAGCTTCATTCGCAGATCGTCACCGAGTTTCAGCGCCGCCAGCTAGCCAAAACGGTGGTGGCCGCGCCCCGGCCGGCGGTGCCGGCAGTCAATCCGACGGGCATCGTTGCTCAGCCCGCTCCGGTCGTTCAAGCGAGCCCCGAGCCCCACTGTCAGACGGCGCGGTTTGGCATGATGTTGGGGATGTCGTGCAATTGATGCTCGGTCGCGATTTTCCGCGCGCGGCGTCATGACGTCCTGCCCGTCATTCCGGGGCAGCCTGCAAGGCTGAACCCGGAATCCATTTCTCCTGATATCGTTGTGTTAAAATAGATTCCGGGCCTGCGCCTAACGGCGCATCCCGGAATGACGTGAAGGTCGACGCATCCTCCGATCGGAGGACGGCCGGCGCTTCGCTGGCACCTAGACAGATGAACCGCTTCGGGAACGGGCGACACCAACTCGGCGAATGTCCGCAGCCTTTGCTTCCAACCGGAGAATGTCATGCCGTCCCTCAAGCCGATCCACGCCGCCCTCGCTGTTGCCCTCGCGCTCGGTGCCGCCGGCCAGTCGCTGCTGCCGGCGTCCGCCCAGGTGTTCAGATCGAGAATGGATCAGGGGAAAAAGGAATGCGAAGGCAAACACGGGACGTTCAAACAAGACAACCCTACCAGCCCTACCTCCGACACCTACACCTGCACCTACGCCAACAAGATCGACAGCTGCGTGGCATCGACAGGCAAATGCACCACGAAGGAGATGCCCGCTCCGAAACCGGCGGCGGCCGCGCCCGCGAAATCGCTTGCCGGCACTGGAAACGTCAGCAAGGACGAGTTGAAGAAGGTCTGCGCAAAGAACAAGGCGTGGATGTTCTCCGAGGAGAAGTCGGGCGCCTATAGCTGCCTGGACTCCGCTGCCGGCATAGCGATCAACTGCAAAAACAAGAACGATTGCACCGAGGCTCATACGCCAGTTCACGCGCGATAGGTGCCATCGTGCATGTGTCCCGCTTCACGGACCTGATCGAGCCACTCGCCGTCATTCCGGGATGCGCCGCCAGGCGCAGGCCCGGAATCCATTTCTCCTTGCCTTCCTGCGGAACGATGGATTCCGGACTCGCTCGTTGCACTCGCGCTCCGGAATGACGCGAAGGGTTGACACGATTTTTTGTGCCTCACCTGATTTGCCCGTCGTGCCAATGTGCCGCAGGCCATTCCGGTTGTGACGTCGGGCAAATCACGGGCAGATTTCCGCCCGTCTTCCGCCCGAGAAGAGGGGCGTTTCGCGATCGTCACTAAACGTGGGGCGGAAGATGCGGTGGACGCGATGGCGCACATGACGAGTGCGCCGGTCGCGGACGGCGAAGTCGTGGCGTCCTGATATCTCGACGCTGGTATCAACTCGCGATGATGCTGCGCATCACGCGGGGATGGTGGCAAGAAAGCCCGATCACCAGGGAGACCACGAAGGAAACCGTTAAAACCATTGCGCGGGGAATGCCGGAACACTCCGGCGAACCTGCGGTGACTAACTCGGCGTGCTTTCTTTATTTGCACCCGAGGCTGCGGGCACGTCAGGTGTCCGGCATTCCCTGCGCCCTCTGTTTCGGAGGGACCGTATTTGCAACAACTCGGAGGCGATTTGCCGCGCGAGAACGATAGTGCGTGTCAAAATGAATCGCCGTCATTCCGGGATGCGCCGAAAGGCGCAGGCCCGGAATCCATGCCACAGCAATGACAGTGGAAAGATGGATTCCGGGTTCGCGCATATGCGCGCCCCGGAATGACGAAGAGAGCGTGAATCGACCACCAATGCCTTTCATCGCTCGCGCGAATGCCTCGACAACTATGGAACCCGGCGCCGTCAACCCGGCGGTAACCTGTTTTCTTTACACTTCGAGAACCATGAGCCCCCGCCATCGGGGGACGAGTATTGTGCGGGCGTTTCCATGTTGCGTTTCAAGGTCCTGGCCTCGGCTGTTCCCCTCATCGCGGCTGCGCTGTTTGCGCGCGGCGGGCTGTTGCCCGGCTCGCATCCCTGCATCGCCATCGCCAACACCGCGGTCGAAATCGGCGAGTTGCCCTGGCGCGCCGACCTCCATGTCGCCTTCACCGACGATCCGGCGGAAGCGACGGTGCGGGTGCAGATCACCGAGAACGCGGAAGCTGCCGACTTCGCCTTCGTCGACGGCGCTGACGCCGCCGAAGCGAATGCCTGCGAGGCCAATCCGGCGATGCAAGCCGTTTCGATCTCTGAAACCGTCGCGAGCGGCGCTCCCGTCATCTTCCTGTCGAATGACGGCCCGGCGGATTACCGCATCTTCGTGCGATCGAACACATTCTCGCAGCGCGAGGCGGCCGCGCTCGTCGTCGGCGCCGGCATCGCCACGCACCCGCTCGTGCGGCCAATTGACGTTCCTATCACCGTTGCAGCGAGTTCGTCATAAGAACGTCAATTCAAAGGCCGCACGAGAGACCAATAATTGCCAGAGCTCCTTTGATTCCGAAGTTCGCATCAGTGGCGCCGCGAGAACTTGCGACCTTCGGAATCGGAGCTCTGGAAGCGGCGAATTGAAGTTCCTATCACCGTTGCAGCGAGTTCGCTCTGAGCCCATCCGGCAGGCGCCGTTTCGCGTCGATTTAACGCACCATTAACCATGTTCGTAGCCGAGCGGGAACGACTCCCGGTCCTCAAGCACTTCGCAAGGTGGTACGCGGCATCTTCGTCGCCAAATAAGCGGGAAGTCATTGGGTAAATCGGTAATGGGGCGGATGGTCCGGGCCAAATTGCATCTGCGCCGCTTTTCACGGCGTCATCCCTGGATATCCGTTACCGTTCGCTCGCTGGTCATCTTCTCCGCGGCCTTCGGCGGCGCCTACGGCTTCGTCGCCGGCAGCCGCTCCGAGCATTCGGGCTACGATCCCAACACCTTCGCGATCGGCGCAAGTTTTCTGTTTGCGATCGCGTGCCTCGCGCTCGCGACCGTGAGCATGCGGCTGCGTTTCCTGCGCAAGAAAATGCGCAAGCTCGCAATGCATAACGAAGCGATGGCCGACCGCAATTGGGAACTTCAGGAAGCCGAAGGGCGGGCGCGCAGCCTGTTCGAATCGCAGGGCGACCTGATCGTGCTGCGCGATGGCGACGGCAGGATCACCTTCGTCAATGACGCCTATTGCGAACTGGCCCGCAAGGAGCGCGCCGATCTGATCGGCAGCCGTTTTCAGTTCACCGTCGTGGAACAGGGCGAAAGCGCGATCGAAGCCAACGGCACCAGGATTCACGATCAGCGGATCGAGACCGCGCTCGGTCCACGCTGGATTGCCTGGCGCGAGGCGCTGGTTCGTTTCGACGCCGGCGCGCCCGCCGAGATGCAATGCGTCGGCCGCGACGTTACCGACCGCACCGAAACCGAGCGCGCGCTTTCCGAGGCCCGCGACCAGGCGGACGCCGCCAACCGCGCCAAGTCGCGATTCCTTGCGATGGCGAGCCATGAAATCCGCACGCCGCTGAACGGCATCATCGGCATGAGCGGCCTCTTGCTCGATACGGCGCTGACGCCGGAGCAGATGACCTATGCCAAGGCCGTGAAGACGTCGGGCGACGCGCTGCTCGCGCTGATCGAGGAACTGCTCGACTATTCCAAGATCGAGGCCGGCAAGATCGACCTGGAATCGCGCCCCTTCGCGCTCGCAGCCCTGATCGAGGATATCACCGAGCTGCTGGCGCCGCGGGCGCAGGCGCGCAAGCTTGAAATCGCGGCCTACGTCGATGACCGCCTGCCGGCGCAGGTGATCGGCGATGCCGCCCGGCTGCGGCAGGTGCTGCTCAACCTCGCCGGCAATGCCATCAAGTTCACCACATCCGGCGGCGTGGCGCTGATCGTCGAGCCCGGCATCTGGCCGAACGAGATTTCCTTCCTGGTGCGCGACACCGGCATCGGCATTGCGCCGGAAGCGCAGGCGCGCATCTTCCGCGAATTCGAACAGGCCGATGACGGCATTGCGCGGAGCTATGGCGGCACCGGGCTTGGCCTCTCCATTTCGGAGCGTATCGTCAAGCGCATGGGCGGCCGCATCACGCTCGAGAGCACGCCGGGCGAAGGCTCGACCTTCGAGGTCAGCATTCCGCTGGCGGCAAGCACCGACGCGCCTCAACCTTTCGCCGTTCCCGATCTCGCCGGCCGCTCGGTGATGATGATCGCACCGCAGAGCATCGAAACCTCGCTGATCGCACGGCGGCTGGAGCAATGGGGTGGACAGACCTGCGTGCTTTCCGATCCCGACGTGGCAGCGGCATTGTTGCCCGAACGCACCTGGCACGCGGTCCTGCTCGACCATGCGCTTGGCATCGGATGCGTCGAGGCGCTGGCTGTGGCAGCCCGGCCTTTCGCGGCCCATCGGATCGTCATGTTCACGCCGGCCTCGCGGCAGGAGTTGCAGTTCTCGGCTGCCTCCTCCCTCACCGGCTACCTGGTCAAGCCGCTGCGCGCGGCCTCGCTCGCCGCCCGTCTCGGCAATGCGCCGGAAATATCCGCGCCGAGCCTGATCGATGATGCCTTGAGCAGGCCGGGACTGACCGGCGAGACCGCGCCCACGGCTACGAAGCGTGGCCTTTCGGTGCTGGTCGCCGAGGACAACGAGATCAATGCGCTGTTGATGCGGTCGCTGCTGACCAGACTCGGACATCAGGTGGTCATCACCATCAACGGCGACGAGGCGCTGGAATCCTGGCTTGCCGCGAGATCCGCCGGCACGCCTTATGATTTGGTACTGATGGATATCCAGATGCCGGGTCTCGACGGCATCGAGACCACCAAGCGCATCCGCGCCAACGAAGCGGGCCAAGCCGCCCGCCGCACGCCGATCCTGGCGCTGACGGCAAATACGCTGGTCGAAGATCGCTATGCCTGCTTTGAGGCGGGCATGGACGGATTTTTGGTCAAGCCGCTCGATCGCGAAAAACTGACGGAAGCGCTCGCGGGGCTCAGTACTTCGCCTCACGTTACGGCCTAAGTTCGGCGCCTAAGGCAAGGCACGGCTGCTCTTGCCCGTCTTGACAGCGGCCGCCGATTCCATCGAGCATCGCCGCCAACCAATAAACGTTGCGGGAGGCATTCGATGCGCACCAGGCTTTTGCGGCTTTGTTTCTTATTGCTGTCGGCACTTCTCGCCGCAAGCCCCTCGCCTTCAGCGAACGCCAAAGAGCCGAAGCTTGAAACCGCCGACACGATGATTCCGTCAGGAGATCCCGGGATCCAGCTGTTCGTGCGCAACAAGCACCTTGCGGGGCGCGAAAGCTCAGCCGACAAGATCTTGCTGTTCGTGCATGGCGCAACCTATCCGGCGGAGACCGCCTTCGATCTGCCGATCGAGAGCGTCTCGATGATGGACCTGATCGCCAAGCGCGGCTACGACGTCTACCTCGTCGACGTCCGCGGCTATGGCCGCTCGACCCGCCCGCCGGAAATGAGCCAGCCGGCGGAAGCCAACAAGCCGATCGTATCGACGAAAGTCGCAGCCCACGATCTTGGTGCGGCGGTCGATTACATCCTGAAGAAGCGCAAGGTCGCCAAGATCAACGTGATGGGCTGGTCGTGGGGCACCTCGATATCCGGCTCTTACACCAGCGAACACAACGACAAGGTCAGCAAGCTCGTCCTGTACGCGCCGCAATGGATTCGCAACGAGCCGGCCGCGCCAAGTGCGACGCCGCTCGGCGCTTACCGGCTGGTGTCGAAGGATTCCGCGAAGGCGCGCTGGCTGAAGGGCGTCGCGGAAGACAAGCAGGCCGATCTGATTCCGCCGGGCGTGTTCGAGGCCTGGGCTTCGGCGACCTGGGCAACCGACCCGGAAGCCTCCAAACACAATCCGCCGATGCTGCGCGCGCCCAACGGCGTGATGGAAGACAGCGCAAACAGCTATGGCGCCGGCAAGGCGCTCTACGATCCCGGCAAGATCACGGTGCCGACGCTGCTGCTTCACGCGGAGTGGGATGCGGACCTTCCGTCCTATCAGGCGCAGGGCTATTTCGCGCAGCTCAAGAACACGCCGTACAAGCGGCTGATCGAGCTTTCGGAGGGAACGCATACGGTGATGATGGAAAAGAACCGGATGCAGTTCTTCCACGAGCTGATGGGATTTTTGGACGAGGAGCGGCCGCTGGCGCTCAAGTAGCGATATTCAAAGCCGCCGCAGCGCCACGGTTTCGACCACGTGGTCGGCGCCTTTCTTGAGGATCAGCGTCGCGCGCGGCCGCGTCGGCAGGATGTTGTCCTCGAGATTGGCGAGGTTGGTGCGCTCCCAGATCGCGATTGCGGTGGCCGTGGCTTCGTCGTCCGACAGCAGCGCGTAACGGTGGAAGTACGACCGGGGATCGTGGAACGCGGTGTCGCGCAGCGCCAGAAAGCGGCGGATATACCAGTCGCGAAGCACCGATTCCTCCGCATCGATATAGACGGAGAAATCGAAGAAGTCGGACACGACCGGCACCGCCTTGCCGTCACGCGGCAGACGTCCGGTCTGCAACACGTTGACGCCCTCGACGATGAGGATGTCCGGCCGATCGACCTCGTTCCATTCGTTGGGAATGATGTCGTAGGTCAGATGCGAGTAGACCGGCGCCCGCACCCTTTCCCGTCCGGCCTTGATGTCGCTCAGGAACGACAACAGCCGCGGCAGATCGTAGCTTTCGGGAAAGCCCTTCTTCTGCATCAGGCCCTGCCGCTCGAGCACGGCGTTCGGAAACAGAAAACCGTCGGTCGTCACGAGATCGACCTTGGGCCGCGGCGACCAGCGCGCCAGCAGCGCTTGCAGCACGCGCGCGGTGGTGGATTTTCCTACCGCGACCGAGCCCGCCACGCCGATGATGTAGGGCATCTTACGGTCCTGGATGCCGAGGAAGCGGCGTTGGGCCACATACAGCCGCTGCATCGCATCGACATAGATCGACAACAGCCGCGACAGCGGCAGATAGATGTCCTCGACTTCCTTGAGATCGAGCCGGTCGTGCATCGAACGGAGCCGGGCGATCTCGCCCCCCTCCAGCGTCATCGGCATATCGTTGCGCAGATGCGCCCACTGCTCCCGGGAAAAGATCCGGTAAGGATTATATTGCTGATCCGGTGCCCTGATATCCATGACGATTGCCTATGGTCAGTCGCGCTTGCGCGCAGCTTTCTCATCGAGCCCGGACATGCCGGTACGGCTTTCCAGCGCCGCCTCGACTTCCTCGATCCTCACGCCACGCGACTTCAACAGCACCAGCAGGTGAAACAACACGTCGGCGCTCTCCGCGATGAGATGGTCGCGGTTATCGCCGATCCCGGCGATCACGGTCTCCACCGCTTCTTCGCCGAACTTCTTGGCGCAGTGCTCCGATCCCTTGTTCAGGAGCTTGCGGGTATACGAGGCCTCGCCGCCCGAAGCCGCGCGGGCGTCGATAATTTCTTGGAGGTCATGGAGCGAAAAACGCGACATCACTTCAAACTCAACTTCGAAACGCAGATGTGCCCGACATCACAGGCGCCAATCACCCGAACATGTAGCACTTCTGTCACAAAGAGTCGTCAGGGATCGAGCCGCATGGCCAAGCCGGCGCGGGCCATGTGGTCCTTGGCCTGGCGTATGGTAAATTGGCCGAAGTGGAAGATCGAGGCCGCGAGCACGGCGTTGGCATGCCCCTCGCGGATGCCGTCGACCAGATGGTCGAGATTGCCGACCCCGCCGGAGGCAATGACCGGTACCGAAACGCTGTCGGCAATCGCCCGCGTCAACGGCAGGTCAAAGCCCTGCCTGGTGCCGTCCCGGTCCATCGAGGTCAAAAGGATTTCGCCGGCGCCGAGCGAAACCACTTCCTGCGCATATTCGATGGCGTCGATCCCGGTGGCTTTGCGGCCGCCATGGGTGAAGATTTCCCAGCGGTCCGAGCCGCCCCGTTTCACCCGCTTGGCGTCGATCGCCACCACGATGCACTGGTCGCCGAATTTCTCGGCGGCTTCTTTCACAAATTCGCGGCGGCTGACCGCGGCCGAATTGATCGAGGCCTTATCGGCGCCCGAGCGCAGCAGCGTGTTGATGTCGTCGACCGTGCGCACGCCGCCGCCGACCGTAAGCGGCATGAAGCAGGCTTCGGCCGTGCGGCGGACCACGTCGAGCATGGTCCCGCGATTCTCGTGGGTCGCCGTGATGTCGAGAAAGCAAAGCTCGTCGGCGCCGGCGGCGTCATACGCAATCGCCGCTTCGACGGGGTCACCGGCATCGCGCAGGTCGACGAAGTTGACGCCCTTGACCACACGCCCATCTTTCACATCGAGACACGGGATCACGCGGACCTTGAACATGGCAACTCCTAAGCAGCCGGCCGCGGGCTGCGGATCAGCGCAAGCGCGGCAGCTGGATCGAGGCGGCCATCATAAAGCGCGCGGCCGACAATGGCGCCGGCGAGTTTCTTCGCACGCGGATCGAGCAACGCCTTCACGTCGTCGATCGACGCAAACCCGCCCGACGCAATGACGGGAATGGAAATGCGGTTCGCCAGCGCAACGGTGGCGTCGAGATTGAGACCCTTCAACAGCCCGTCACGCGCAATGTCGGTGAAGATGATCGCCGCAACGCCGGCATCCTCGAACCGTTGCGCGATCTCAAGCGCGGTCACCTCGGACGTTTGCGCCCAGCCCTCGACCGCAACCTTGCCGTCGCGCGCATCGAGACCCACGGCGACGCGGCCCGGAAATTTCTTCGCAGCACTTCTGACGAAATCCGGATCGCGCACCGCAGCGGTGCCGATAATCACCCGCGTGATGCCCTTGTCGAGCCAGGCTTCGACCGTCCGCAAATCGCGGATGCCGCCGCCGAGCTGCACCGGCATGGTGATCTTCGCGAGCATCGCCTCGACGGCGTGCGCGTTGACCGGCTTGCCGGCAAAGGCGCCATCGAGATCGACAACGTGGAGATATTCGAATCCCTGCGCCGCAAAGTTTGCCGCTTGCGCCGCCGGATCGAGATTGAACACGGTGGCGCGCGCCATGTCGCCCTGCTCGAGGCGCACGCATTGTCCGTTTTTCAGATCGATGGCAGGAAAAAGAATCACGGCTTCCACTTCAAGAAGTTCGAGATCAAGGCCAGCCCGAAGCGCTGGCTTTTTTCAGGGTGGAATTGCGTCCCGATGGCGGTGTCGCGACCGACAATCGCCGTCACCGGCCCGCCGTAGTCGGCGCGCGCCAGCACCTCGGCCTCATTGGTGGCGTTGAGGTGATAGGAGTGCACGAAATAGGCGTGGCGGCCCTTCGGCCCCAGCGGCAAGCGTTCCAATACGGGATGCTCGCGCAACACATCGAGCGTATTCCAGCCCATGTGCGGAATTTTCAGATTTTCATCGCCCGGCGAAATCTTTTCGACGTCGCCGGCGATCCAGTTGAAGCCATCGGTCGTGACGTATTCCTTGCCCCGCGTCGCCATCAACTGCATGCCGACGCAAATGCCGAAAAACGGCCGCGCCTTGTGACGCACCGCTTCCGTCAGCGCATCGACCATGCCATTCACCGCATTGAGGCCGGCTCGACAATCGGCAAAAGCGCCGACGCCGGGCAGCACGATCCGGTCGGCGCGATAAACCGCATCGGGGTCGCGCGTGACGACGATCTTTTCCGGCGCTTCCATGCCGCGGCTGGCGCGCTCGAACGCTTTCGCCGCCGAGTGCAGGTTGCCCGAGCCGTAATCGATGATCGCAACGGTCACCGTGGTGCTCCCGGTTCCGGAAACAGACCGATGATCTCGTCGCGCGGCGGTGAAGGCGGCCGTGAAAAGGGCTGGCCCGGCACATCGCGCGTTGGCGGCGGGCCGCCGCGATCAGTCGCCGGCTGGTCGTTACCGGTCAGACGTTGCCTCGCGGTCCAGCGATCGAAAAAACGGCGTTCGGCCGCCTCCTCGTCATCGGCGACCACGATATCGAGCTGCCGCCATTTGCGCCGCGACAGCGTCCAGCGCCTGAGGCTTGCCGCCTCGAAGCCCAACAGCAAAGCAAGCAACGCATCGACGACAAACACCGTCGCTGGGGTCACGCCGAACTTGACCATCGCAACGTCGATCACCGCCATCAGCACGATCCAGCCAAGCAGCGCGAGCCACAGGCGATGCCAGGCCAGCCACAACACACCGAGGACAGCGGCCCACAGATGAAAGCCGTCGCGCACGAACGCAAAGCGATCGGTCGCACGAAAGTCCATGTTGTTCGCCACGGGGGCGTGAACTGTATAGACCGGCATTTTACTCTCCGCTCAGCACTAGTGGAGTGGATTTGACATTCGCTACCCACCTGGCCGCTTGCTCGTCAAGCGAATGTCAAATCCTAAACTCCACTAGAAACCTGCATTTGCTAGGGGTCCTTTTGATTCTAACATTCGCAAAAGTGCCAGCTCGAGAAGGGATGCGAATGTTAGAATCGGACCACTAGATCAGCCGCCGAGCTGACCCTTGGTCGATGGCACCTCGCCCACCGCGCGTGGATCGATGGCAACCGCCGTCCGCAACGCGCGCGCCAGGCCCTTGAAACAGGACTCGGCGATATGATGGTTATTCTCGCCATATAGGGTCTCGACGTGCAAAGTCACGCCGGCATTCATCGCAAAGGCGTTGAACCACTCACGCACCAGTTCCGTGTCGAACTGACCGACCTTGTCGCGCGGAAACTCGACCTTGAACACCAGCACCGGCCGGCCCGAAATGTCGATCACGACCCGCGACAATGTCTCGTCCATCGGCATATGGACGCTGGCATAGCGGGTGATCCCGGCCATCGTTCCCAACGCCTGTTTCACGGCCTGACCGAGCGCAATGCCGACATCCTCCGTGGTGTGGTGATGATCGACATGGAGATCGCCGTTAGCCTTCACGGTGATGTCGATGCGGGAATGGCGCGCCAGCAGGTCAAGCATATGGTCGAAGAAGCCGATCCCGGTCCCAACGTTGGACACGCCGGATCCATCGAGGTTAACGGTCACCTCGATATCGGTCTCTTTCGTCTTGCGCTTGATGGTGGCACTGCGCATCAAAATCTTTCCCTAACAAGTCATTGGCCGAAAACGCGGTTCTTTTAACAGGCCGCCCCCGGCTTCGCCACTGCGGGATGGCGTTTTGGCGGCCCAACTTCCGCCTATGGTGACCGAAATCGGGCCTCTTCCCGCCAATCAGAACCGCCTACTTGAGGCCTCGTGTTGTAACCACGCGCAAGTGCCCCTAAATCTGGCGAGTTGTGAGGTATCCCATGCATTCATCCGCTTCCGAGACGCCGGTTTGGCACGGCACCACCATTCTGACGGTCCGCAAGGGTGGCAAGGTCGTGATTGGCGGCGACGGCCAGGTCTCGATCGGCCAGACCGTGATCAAGTCCAACGCCAAAAAGGTGCGCAAACTCGGCAAAGGCGACGTGATCGGCGGCTTCGCCGGCGCCACCGCCGACGCGTTCACGCTGTTCGAGCGGCTGGAAAGCAAGCTTGAGCAATATCCCGGCCAATTGACCCGCGCTGCGGTCGAACTGGCCAAGGACTGGCGAACCGACCGTTATTTGCGGCGGCTGGAAGCGATGATGATCGTTGCCGACAAGGACGTTTCGCTGGTGTTGACCGGCACCGGCGACGTGCTGGAGCCGGAGGCCGGCGTGATGGCGATCGGGTCTGGCGGCAATTATGCGTTGGCCGCTGCGCGCGCGCTGATCGATACCGACAAGGACGCTGAGGCGATCGTGCGCCGGGCGCTCGATATCGCGGCCGATATTTGCGTCTATACCAACCGCAACGTCACCATCGAGACGCTGCAAGCGGGCTAAGCATGCCGCCTGCCTATGCCTTCCGCCCGATGTCGGCCAGCGACCTTCCAACCGTCAAGAGCTGGCTGGAGACGCCCCACGTCAGCGAATGGTGGCACGACCCGGCCGAACAGTTCGAACTCGTCAGCGGCGACCTCGATCATCCCGACATGGCGCAGTTCATCGTTGCCGTGGAGGGGCGGGAATTCGCCTATCTGCAATGCTACAACCTGAGCGCTTGGCATACCGGTTTGGGTCCGCAACCCGACGGCGCGCGCGGGCTCGATCAATTCATCGGCGAAGCTGACATGCTCGGCCGCGGTCATGGCTCGGCCTTCGTTCGCGCCTTTGCCGACCGGTTGCTGGCGGAAGGCACGCCGCGTGTCGTGACCGATCCCGATCCCGCCAACAGCAGGGCGGTCCGGGCCTATGAAAAGGCCGGATTTCGCCGCGACCGCCTCGTCGATACGCCGGATGGAACGGCGCTGTTGATGATCCGCGATTCCTGATACGCCTTCATCTCATGCCTGAGCCTCACGTCAAAGCTCCGCTTCCAACCCAGGCCTGGGTGCTGGTCGCCGCCGGCCTGCTTGCCTTGCAGGCCGTGCTTCTGCTCGCGATGGGCCGTGTGCCGATTTGCACCTGTGGCTATGTCAAGCTCTGGCATGGCGTCGTGCAAAGCTCTGAGAATTCGCAGCACATCGCCGATTGGTATTCGTTCTCTCACGTCATTCACGGCTTCCTGTTCTATGCCGCAACCTGGATGGTGTTTTCGCGATTTCCCTGGCCGGCGCGGCTGACCATGGCGATGGTGGCGGAAATCGGCTGGGAGCTTGTCGAAAACTCGAACTGGATCATCGAGCGCTACCGCAGCGCCACCATCTCGCTCGACTATTTCGGGGACAGCGTCGTCAATTCGGTTTCCGACACGTTATTTATGGTGACCGGCTTCCTGCTGGCGAGAACCATTCCCGTGTGGCTGACCGTGCTGCTTGCGGTTGCCTTCGAGATCCTGGTGGGTCTTCACATTCGCGACAATCTGACGCTGAATATCATCATGCTGATCCACCCGTTCGAAGCGATCCGGCAATGGCAGGCTGGTCCTCCCATCATCTGAAACCCAAAATCGGCTTGCTCCCGCAAGATTCCGACCCTAGCTAGAAGCCATGACCGACTTTTCCCCCCGTGAAATCGTTTCTGAACTCGACCGCTTTATCGTCGGCCAGACCGACGCCAAACGCGCCGTTTCCATCGCCTTGCGCAACCGCTGGCGGCGTCAGCAGCTCGCCGATGGCCTGCGTGAGGAAGTGCTGCCGAAAAATATCCTGATGATCGGGCCGACCGGCGTCGGCAAGACCGAGATCGCGCGACGGCTGGCGAAACTCGCGGGCGCGCCTTTCCTCAAGGTCGAAGCCACGAAATTCACCGAAGTCGGTTATGTCGGCCGCGACGTCGAGCAGATCGTCCGCGATCTCGTCGAGGTCGCGATCGCGCAGACCCGCGAGCGCAAACGCAAGGACGTGCAGGCACGCGCGCAGCTCGCCGCCGAGGACCGCGTGCTCGACGCGCTGGTCGGCGCCAATTCGAGTGCGGCCACGCGCGATTCCTTCCGCAGGAAGCTGCGCGCCGGCGAACTCAACGACAAGGAGATCGAGGTCGAGACGCAGTCTTCGGGTGGAATGCCGATGTTCGAAATCCCGGGCATGCCTGGCGCGCAGATGGGCGCGATCTCGATCGGCGACATCTTCGGCAAACTCGGCGGCCGCACCAAAACACGGCGGCTGACGGTTGCCGGTTCGCACGAAATCCTGGTCAACGAAGAGGCCGACAAGCTGCTCGATACCGAGCAGCTTGTACTCGAGTCGATCGCGGCGGTCGAGAACAACGGCATCGTGTTTCTCGATGAGATCGACAAGATCTGCGTACGCGACGGCCGGGTCGGCGGAGAGGTTTCACGCGAGGGCGTGCAGCGCGATCTGCTGCCGCTGATCGAAGGCACGACGGTGTCGACCAAGCACGGCGCCGTGAAGACGGATCACATCCTGTTCATCGCGTCCGGCGCGTTCCATATCGCAAAACCTTCGGACCTGTTGCCGGAGTTGCAAGGACGGCTCCCGATCCGGGTCGAGCTCGAAGCGCTCTCGCGAGACGACATGCGCCGGATCCTGACCGAGCCGGAGGCGTCGCTGATCAAGCAATATATCGCGCTGATGCAGACCGAGGGCGTCACGCTCGATATCACCGACGGCGCGATCGATGCGCTCGCGGACATCGCGGTTGCCGTCAATTCGACGGTGGAGAATATCGGCGCCCGGCGGCTGCAAACCGTGATGGAGCGCGTGCTGGACGAAATTTCCTTCACCGCACCCGACCGACATGGCGAAACCATCAGGATCGACGCGGAGTACGTTCAGAAGCACGTTGGCGATCTCGCCAGGAATGCCGATTTGAGCCGGTTCATCTTGTAGCCCCGCGAATGAACTGGCTCACCCGGCAAAATCCCTGGCGCGTGATGCTCGCCGTCAACGTCGCCGTGATGGCCGGGGTGTTCATTCACAAGATTACGCTGCCGCCGTATGTCCCCTACGTCCACCTGCTCGTCGATTATCATTTCGGGTTCGTCAAACGTGCACTGATCGGCGCCATCGTTGCGGTATTCGCCCAGAAGGTGCCGGTGTGGCTGGTGTTTGCGCTCGGTGGCGTGGTTTGGGTTCTGACCGCGCTCCTGTTCATCAAGATGTTCCGGCGCACCTTCGGCTTCGACGATACCCAACTGCCGCTGTTCATCTTCACCGCGGGTTCGCCATTCTTCCTCAAGAACTTCATCTATTCGCTCGGGCATTTCGATATCTATGGCTGCCTGTTTGCGATCATCCTGCTGCTCGTCCCGGCGCAATCGATCGGCTTTGTGCTGCTGGCAGCATTCTTTTCGATCGTCCTGATCCTGATCCACCACATCCATCTCTTGATGTATGTGCCGACGATCGCCATGATCGTGGTGCTCCGGCATTATCTACCTGTGGGCTTGAGCCGGACCAATCTCGCGGTTGGCGCGATCGTGGCTCTCGCGCTCGGCGCCCTCTTTATCGCGTTGCAGTTCTGGGGAACGATGCCGCTTCCCCAAGCTGACTTCGTCGCCTATCTCAAGACCCGGATGGCCGACCCTGCCCGCACCGAGCTCCTGGGCTTCAGCTTCATCTGGTACCAGCCGCTTGCGAAGGAAATCAGCGATACCTGGGCGCGTATGCCGTCGAACCTTCTCGGCGTGCCGGTGTATGCATTGCTGATCTGGCTGCACTCGCCGCTCTGGCGATATTTTGCGGATTCAATCCGGGCGCTAACGGACGACTTTCATCGGCGCATCGTTATCGCCGGCATTATGGGCGTGACCGCAGGCTATCTCATCATGTTTGGGATCGTGTTCGATTATGCGCGATGGATTTCGAACTGGGTGGTATGCCTTTTCCTGATCCTGCACGCCGTCAAGATGCTGCCATCCACGAAGACGGTCCCGCCAATCATGGGAGACGATCGCAAGACCAATATCTTCGGCTGGATCGTGACATTGATCCCGCGCGTCGGCGTGATCCGGCCGTTCTGATTTATTCTCAAAGGCGCGAGCGCCGGATACGCACATAAAGCGCGCCCGTGCCGCCATGACCGACATGGGCTTCCTCAAAACCGACGACGAAGGTTCGAAACTCCGGCTGTCTCAACCATTCCGGGACCTGGCGGCGAAGCACGCCGCGCTCGGACTCTGCGCCGATCTTGCCCTTGCCGGTGATGACGAGCACGAACGTGAGCCCGTCACCGTGCGCGCGGTGCAGAAAGCCCGACAGCGCGCGATGCGCCCGCGCCTGCGTCATGCCATGAAGATCGAGACGCGCCTCAATCTCCTTCTTTCCCTTCGATAGCTGCGCCCGCTCGCGGCGGCCAAGCGGCACCAGCGGTGGCGTCATCGGCTTTTTTGGCGACGGAGCAACAACCGGGATCGCCTGATGCGGGCGAGCCCCTTTTGCGGAAACAGGTGTTTCCGTTTCCGAACGACCGGCCTGCGGAGCGGCAACACGGGGCTTCTTTCGCAGTGGTTTGATTTGCCTGGCGACGCTCTCCCATAACGCGTGCTCCTCCTCGCTGAGGATTCGCTTGCGGCGCGGAGGGTCCAGGATCTGAGGCGGTCGCTTCATGTTCTAGTGGTGGTGAATCCGGCGAGGACGGGAACGAGCACGCTCAGGCTCTATCACTGGCCGCGCCTCCGGCAGTGGTACTTTCTCCGCGGCTTGTGTCATGGCGGCTGGAGCCGCGGCCGGCTTTGCGGCATCTGCGGGCTCCTTTGGCTTGTCCTTCGAAGGATCGGCGGGCGGAAACAGTTTTGCGATTGTCTCTGACGGCCGCGGGTCCGGCAGCGGCATCTTGCGGCCACGGGCGACGGGATCAAGGCTCCTTGGTACCAGCATCACAAAGCGCATGTTGTGGCGAAAGCGTCCGGATATGCGGCCCGCTTCGCTGCCCGCGCCATAATAGATGTCGGCGCGCGCCGGACCGGTAATTGCCGACCCCGTATCCTGCGCAACCATCAACCGGCGAAACGGTGTTTTCGATTGCGCCGAATTGATCGGCAACTCGCCTTCGATGAAAAACAGCGTGCCGTAGACGTGAAGCGAGTTGTCGACGGCAATCGATCGCCCCGGCGTCAGCGGCACGCCTTGCGCGCCCACCGCTTCGTCCTTGTCAGACAGCGGCACCTCACGAAAGAAAACGTAAGCCCGGTTTTGCCGCCGTAGCTCCTTCGCGCCATCGGGATTCTGGTCCATCCATTCCCTGATCTTCTGCATCGACATCTGTTCTTTTGGAATGATGCCGCGGTCAATCAGGACGCGGCCAACGGCCGTATAGGGATAGCCGTTATGCGCATCGTAATTGATGCGGATGGTCGGGCCGTCCGGCAGACGGATCCGCGCCGATCCCTGGATCTGCGCGAACAGAAGTTCGGTTGGATCTTTCAGCCAGCAAATCTCAAGACCGCGCCCCGCGATCGCCCCGTCTTCGATCTCGCCGCGATCGTAATAAGGCACGAGCTTGCGGCGGCCGATCTTGCGAAACACCTGGCCCTTGTTCGGGAGGCTTGGCGAATCCTGTTTGAAGCCTCGCACGAACAGATTCGAAGGCCGGCGATAGATCGGCACGTTGTAAACGTCCGTCTGGGTGCGCGACCCATCGAGGATCGGCTCGTAATAGCCGGTCACGAAGCCGGCATCCTCGCCAAGCCGCGATATCTGAAGCGGCAGGAAATTTTCTTCAAAGAACGCGCGCGCCTTGGCGTCCTCGGTAATTTCGCGCGCCTTGGCGGCGCGGCACGGCTCGCGCAGCGAAGCGCCGAGCGCCTTGGAGTCCTCCGGTGGATTTCGTTGAGCCGCGATGGAAGCGCAACTGACGCGAAAGGCCTTGTAGGCCTGCACGTGATCGTCCGAAGCCCAGCCGGCGATGTTGGCCCAACTCAAGGGGGCATACTGGCCGCCGCTGACCACGATCGGCCATTCAAGCGTGGGATAGGGAATGACGCGGGGAGCGGGCGCCTGCGATTGCGGCACCCGAGAAGCCAGCGTACGCGCTTTGCGCGCAGCTGTGGCGGCGAGCGGAAGGATCGATAGCGCCAGAACCATCACACCGAGCGTAGCGGCAAATTGCCGCCATCGCTTAGTGCGCGCTATTCGTGCCAACCAGCTTCCAGTTCGGATCGCGCGAAGTCGGGTCGCGGGCAAATGTCCAGACATCGGTGATATCGGCGACCTTGTCCGGGTTGCCGTCGACAATGGCGCCGGTCTTGTCGCGGGTGACCGAGATCATCTGCGAGACAAAGCGAATTGTAAGCTGCGCGCTCCGTTCACGCGCTTCCGCCCCGACGATCTCGGCCTTGTCGATTGAAACGAAGCGTGTCTCGGTCTTGCGCTCCTGGCGCTCCCGATCCTTGATCGCGGCATCGAAGCTGTCATAGACCTCGGCCGATAGCAGGTCCTTCAGCGCCCGACGATCGCCGTTGGCAAATGCCAGTACGATCATTTCATAGGCGCTTCGCGCGCCACTGACGAAATGGCGGGGATCGAACGACGAGTCCTGGGCGACGATTCCGTCAAGACCCTGGGCAAGCGGCGTTCCCTGCTCGGCAACCCCCTTCCAGCGATCCGTAGGCGGCGCAACCTCGGCCGTGGGCGCCAGCGGCGCCTGATCGATCACGGTTCCAGGTATCGGAACGACATTGCTGTCCGGCGCGCCCTGCACGACATTGCGCGCCGCGCGATCGTAGGGTGGCCGTTCGTTTCCGGTGCGCTGTCCCAGGACATTGCGCAAGCGCAGAAAGATGAACACGGCCAACGCCAGGAAGATGATCGTATAAATATCCACGTCGAATTCGCTTTCCGATTCCAGGCGCCGGCGGCGGACCCGGCGGTAGAGGCCCAGATTACATCATCGATGGGTTAGTGCGGCGAATTTGAACTTCCTATCAGGGGTCGCTGCAAGTTCGTCATAGGAACTTCAAATTCAAAGCCGCACTAGAATCCAACACATACTAGAGCTCCCTTTGATCCCGAAGTTCGCATCAGAAGTCGCCACGATATCATGCGAACTTCGGAATCGGAGCTCTGGCCGCATGTAAGCACGAAACCTTGGCCGGCCAATGGCGTCTGCCGGCAAGAATGCCGGGTGATTGCGTCCGGACCAACCTTCAACTTTCGCCCGTTTGCCTGGTGCCAATTCTATCGCGTTTCGGGCCTCAGGGGAAACCCCGTAGTGGCAGAAATCACGCATCTTCAATCGTTTAGATAGGCCACTCGTTCCTGGACTCCGCACATTTCCGCAAATCGGGCCACTTCCGCGGTCCCCTTTGATGGTCATCCTTGTGGAAAGAGGCGGCCCTATGATAGCCACTCGCCCCAACAACGCCTTTTCGCTTCCCTTTCAGGCGAGTTCGGACGCGCCAACCGGCTCCGTTCGCCAGACCGTTCCAGGAGAGATTCGCATGACCAACGGTAACGGCACGCCCCCCGAGGCCGCCCCTCCTCCGCAGCTGAACGTGTTGGCGCAATACACCAAGGACTTGTCGTTCGAAAACCCGAACGCACCGGCTTCACTGGCGCCGCAACAGCAGCAGCCGGCGATCAACATCCAGATCAACGTCAACGCCAACAACGTTGGCGAAAACGATTATGAAGTCGCCCTGTCGGTCGAAGGCAAGGCCGAAAACGCCGGTAAGGTGATGTTCAGCTTCGAGCTCGTCTATGCCGGCGTATTCCGGATCGTCAACGTACCGAAGGAAAATCTGCATCCGCTGGTCATGATCGAATGCCCGCGCCTGCTGTTTCCGTTCGCCCGCGAGATTATCGCCACCGCCGTTCGCGACGGTGGCTTCCCGCCCTTGATGCTCGATCCCGTCGATTTCGTCGGCCTGTACCGCCAGAACCTGGAACGGCAAGCAGCGGAAATGCAGGCGTCACAGATCAAGCCGAGCTGAGCCTGGACTAGACCGCCGGCAGAAATTCGTTCCAGATCGGCTTGTCGCCAAGGGTCAGAACGAAGTCGCGATGCGCGGCGCGATCGGCCTCGGTGATGCGCGATGCGAGCGGGATTTCGCGCTGCCGCCGCGGCATTTCGCCAACACCGGCGACCCGAATCTCGCGGGAGTCCGAGGCCAGGATAAGCTGCGACTGCCGCGCCCCGATCAGATCGATATAGACCTCGGCGAGAAGCTCGGCGTCGAGCAGCGCGCCGTGCTTGGTACGCCTGGAATTGTCGATCGAATAACGCGAGCAGAGATCGTCGAGACGATTTGACACACCCGGATGCTTGCGCCGCGCCAGCAACAGGGTGTCGACCAGCCGCTCTCTCAGGATTGCAGGCCGCTTGATGCGGTCGAGTTCCATATTGAGGAAACTGACGTCGAACGAAGCGTTGTGGATGACCAGCGGGGCGTCGCCGATGAACGCCAGGAAATCATCGACCTCTTCGGCGAACAGCGGCTTTGAGGAAAGAAATTCGCTTGAGAGCCCATGCACGGCGAAGGCCTCCGTCGGCATGTCCCGTTCGGGATTGAAATAGCGATGAAAGCTCTGCCCGGTCGGCATGCGGTTGAAGATCTCGACACAGCCGACTTCAACCAGCCGATCGCCGCGCAGCGGATCAAGGCCCGTGGTTTCGGTATCGAGAACAATTTCGCGCATGGAATGAAGCAACCGTTGATGTCTGACGAATCAGGATCGTCCCGGCGTCATTTTAGCAGCCTCGGTCAGAATGTCCCGAATTTGCGCCCGCACGGGGTCGAGACCGTGCGAGGTATCCACGACGAAATGGGCGCGCTTTCGTTTTTCCGCATCGGGCATCTGCCGCGCCAGAATGGCCTGAAGCTTTTCCTCGGTCATGTTGGGGCGGCCAAGAATCCGCTCGCGCTGAACTTCCGGGCTCGTCGTCACCACGACCACCGCATCGACGCGCTTTTCGCCGCCGGTTTCGAACAGCAGGGGGACGTCGACCACCGCAACCGGCGCACCGGATCGCTCGGCATCCTCGAAAAACTTCTGCCGCGAGGCGCCCAACATCGGATGAACGATCTCCTCCAGCCTTTTCATGGCGTCGGGATCATGCACCACGCGGGCCGAAAGCCTGGTCCGGTCGACCTTGCCGTCGGCGGTCGTTCCGGGAAACGCCGCCTCGATGGCGGCAACAGCCTCGCTCTCATAGAGCCGGTGGACGGCTGCGTCCGCGTCATAAACGGGCACGCCGGCTTCAGCGAACAAGGAAGCCGTGGTCGACTTTCCCATTCCGATCGAACCGGTCAATCCAAGGACGATCATTTCAGAAACCTAGCAAATGCTCGCTGCGCAGAAACGCAAAGAGCTCCAGTAACGGCAGACCGAGAATGGTGAAGTGGTCGCCTTCGATACGCTCGAACAAATGAACGCCAAGACCTTCGAGCTGATAGGCGCCGACGCTCGATGTAACCGCTTCGCCGGCTTCCTCGAGATAGATCTCGATCTCGGCATCGCGGAGCGGCCGCACGGTCATGCGGGCAAGCGAAACATGCTCGAACAGCAATTTGCCGTCGCGGGCCACCGCAACCGCGGCATGAAGTTCATGGCAATGACCTGCAAGTGCACGCAACTGGTCGGCGGCTTGCGCCCTGCCCGCGGGCTTGTTGAAAATGCGCGCGCCCAGCGCCAACGTCTGATCGGCACCGACGACATATCGCGTCGGCCGACGGATCGAGACATTGAGAGCTTTTTCGCGCGCGAGCAGGCTTGCGATATCGCCCGGCGCCGAAAGGCCTGATGATGCCTGAATGGATCGCTCGTCAATATCGGCGGGATCGCTCTCGAATTCGATGCCGGCATTGGCAAGTAACGCTTGCCGCGCCTTGCTTTGCGAAGCCAGAACCAACGGCTCTTTTCCCAGCCACAACGTCATTCGGATAGCCGGTGCCGCTGCCTGTCGGCGAAAAGCTTCAGAATTGCCGCGGCCGTTTCCTCGATCGAGCGGCGGGTGACATCGAGCTGGGCCCAGTTGAACTTGGCGCTCAGCCGCCGCGCGAAGGCAACCTCATCGGCGACGGACTGACGGTCGATATAAGTGTCGTTGTCGCGGTCACCCATGCTGAGCAGCCGGTTCTGCCTCACCTGAATGAGGCGCTCCGGCGTGGCGTGCAGACTGACGACCAGCGGCTTGGTCAGCATTTCCAACTGATGTGGGATCGCAATGCCCGGCACCAGCGGCACGTTGGCGGTGCGGATGCCGCGATTCGCCAGATAGATCGAGGTCGGCGTTTTTGATGTACGAGACACGCCCACCAGAATCACGTCGGCCTCTTCGAGCCCTTCGACATGCTGACCGTCGTCATGCATCATCGTGTAGTTCAGGGCATCGATCCGCTTGAAGTATTCGGCATTCAGCGTGTGCTGGGCCCCTACCCGCCCCGACGTTGGCGCGCCGAGATAGGCCTGAAACAACTGCATCACCGGTCCGATGATCGACAGGCTCGGAATGTTGATTTCCTGGCACTTGGACTGGAGCTTCGAGACCAGATCCTTCTCGAGCAGCGTGAACAATACGATGCCCGGGGCTTCCTCGATCTCGCTCAACACCCGATCGAGCTGCTTCTGGCTGCGGACCAACGGATAGACATGCTCGACAGGTGTCACGTTGGCATATTGCGCGGCGACCGCGCGCGCCACGGTAATCAATGTCTCGCCGGTCGAATCGGAGATCAGATGCAGGTGGAAATAATTGCTGGTCGTGGGCACGTAAAACCCTGTGTGATCTGTGAATCCTTGTGGAGTTTATCCAAGAGATTGGCAGCCGATTTATTCGATCGGGGATATCAGGCTTTTTTGTTCACACCACTATCAATGAGGATAAGTCCATTCCGCCTGACCGACGTTAGTGGGGTTTTGTGGATTTGTCTCTTTATAACCTGCCCGGATCAACGGCCAAGCGGTTGAAACGCCAGCCGTTACGGCAATCAGCCAGAAGCGCGTGGGAATTGTCGACAGCTGTGCGCAAGTCCTTAAGAACGGTCGGACGTTTTTGTGCGGCTACAATCCACCGCTACTCAGACTCAAACCTTAAGATTCTAAAATTATTAGTTTAGATAAGAGCCGCTTTAAGGATATGTCTCACCCGGTCACGAAGAGGTCTTTCGAACGCGAAATGATCGAAGTCTTACGTGATGAACGTCGTTGCGTTCCTAATGGGAGTGAGACGCGGTGTACGAGTGGATCAAGGCGCTGCACATCATTGCGGTCATCTCCTGGATGGCCGGCATGCTGTATTTGCCGCGGTTGTTCGTCTACCACTGCGACGCTGAGCCGGGCTCGAAGCAGTCCGAGACGTTCAAGGTGATGGAACGTCGGCTGCTGAGAGCGATCATCAATCCCGCAATGATCGTGACCTGGCTCGCGGGGCTTTACTTGGCCTGGAGCGGCCATTGGTTTTCGGCGGGCTGGTTGCACGGAAAATTGTTTCTCGTGCTGGTGCTATCGGGCGTCCACGGCTTTTTTGCCCGCTGCGTGAAGGATTTCGCGGCCGACCGGAATCCGAGGTCACAGAAATTTTATCGTGTAATCAACGAGGTACCGACGCTCTTGATGGTCGGGATCGTCATCCTGGTAGTGGTAAAGCCGTTTTAGACGGCATCGTGGGGTAGCGGCGGCCATGACGCCGTCTTGCGAAAACTTCGTCGATTTTCTATATTGGGTTTATTCCCACCCTACGCAGGCGGATGTGGTCGCGTCCCGGTTTCCTCGTTGGACCGGCCGCCGCATCAGGTTTGAAGCCTTCGCGGCGCTTTCCTTGCTCAGACCTGCGGACTTTCTGATTCGGTCCGCATTCCAAAAAGCCTCCTTGCACCCCCTCCTCTCGTAAATACCCCACAGGACCACCCCAATGCGGGAAATCAAACTCCAAGACCTCAAAGCCCAGACGCCGGCGGAGCTCGTCGCATTCGCCGAAGAAAAGGGGGTCGAAAACGCCAGCACGATGCGCAAGCAGGAGCTGATGTTTGCCATTCTCAAGCAACTCGCGATCCAGGAGATCGACATTATCGGCGAAGGCGTCGTGGAGGTTCTCTCCGACGGCTTCGGCTTCTTGCGTTCTCCGGATGCCAACTACCTGCCCGGCCCCGACGATATCTACGTTTCGCCATCGCAGATCAGAAGGTTCGGGCTACGCACCGGCGACACCATCGAGGGTCACATTCGCAGCCCGAAAGAAGGCGAACGCTATTTCGCGCTGTTGAAGGTCAACACGCTGAACTTCGAAGATCCGGAAAAGTCCAAGCACAAGGTCAATTTCGACAACCTGACGCCGCTGTTTCCGGACGAGCGCTTCCGCCTCGAACTTGAAGACCCCACCAGAAAAGACCTTTCGGCCCGCGTGATCGACATCGTCGCACCGATCGGCAAAGGCCAGCGCGCACTGATCGTCGCGCCGCCGCGCACCGGCAAAACCGTGCTGATGCAGAACATCGCACACTCGATCACCGCCAATCACCCTGAATGCTATCTGATCGTGCTTCTGATCGACGAACGCCCCGAGGAAGTCACCGACATGCAGCGCTCGGTGAAGGGCGAAGTCGTATCTTCAACCTTCGACGAGCCGGCCGTGCGTCACGTCCAGGTCGCCGAGATGGTGATCGAGAAAGCCAAGCGCCTGGTCGAGCACGGCCGGGACGTCGTGATCCTGCTGGATTCGATCACGAGGTTGGGGCGCGCCTACAACACGGTGGTGCCGTCGTCGGGCAAGGTGCTGACCGGCGGTGTCGACGCCAATGCGTTGCAACGGCCGAAGCGATTCTTCGGCGCCGCGCGTAACATCGAGGAGGGCGGTTCGCTGACTATCATCGCGACCGCGCTGGTCGATACCGGCAGCCGTATGGACGAAGTCATCTTCGAAGAGTTCAAGGGCACCGGCAATTCCGAACTGATCCTCGACCGCAAGGTCTCGGACAAGCGGACCTTCCCGGCCATCGACATCTCGCGTTCCGGCACCCGTAAGGAAGAGCTGATCACCGATCCGCAGGTCTTGAAGAAGATGTACGTACTGCGGCGGATCCTCAATCCGATGGGTACGATGGATGCGATCGACTTCCTGCTCGACAAGCTCCGCAACACCAAGAACAACTCGGAATTCTTCGAGTTGATGAACACGTAAAACTGGGCCATTGGCCTGGTCGAGCGCTCCCATGCAAATGGGGGCGCTTTTTTATTGGCGCGTGAGCTGTGAGAAGCCCTTGGTTTTGCTGCAAGGCATGTTGCAGCAACAGTTGCAGCATTTTAAGTTTCGGCCTTCGGTCGGTTCAAATTTCATTGCCTTTTCAATAGCTCCCGACCAAATAGGGCATGCATCCACGCGAGCAGACCATTTTTGCGCTGTCATCGGGCCGGCCGCCGAGCGCGATCGCCGTCGTGCGGGTGTCGGGCCCGCAGGCCAGCACAGCGCTTCAGGCGCTGGCGGGCAGGGTGCCTCACCCTCGAATCGCAACGCGAGTCCTGCTGCGAGAAGGGGCGGGGCAGGGTATCGACGATGCGATCGTGCTCTGGTTTCCGGGACCGGCGAGTGCGACCGGAGAAGACGTCGCCGAATTTCACATTCACGGCGGACGCGCGGTGCAGGCCGCTTTGTTTGCCGCGCTCTCCAAACTTGAAAATGTTCGTGCCGCCGAGCCGGGTGAGTTCACCCGCCGCGCATTTGAAAACGGCAAGCTCGACCTCACGGAAGCCGAAGCGCTCGACGACCTCATTCATGCCGACACCGATCGGCAGCGGCGCCAGGCATTGCGTCAGCTTCAGGGACTGCTCGGGGACAAAGCGCGCGACTGGCGCGCGCGCATCATCGAGGCGTCGGCCTTGATCGAGGCCGGTATCGATTTTTCCGACGAGGGCGACGTGCCGGCGGAATTGATCGCGCCGGCCTTGGAGCGGGTCAAATCTCTGCTTGGCGAAATCGAGGAGACGCTGGCGGGGCAGGGGCGAAGTGAACGGCTGCGCGATGGCCTGACGGTTGCGATCGCGGGTCCGCCGAATGTCGGCAAATCGACGCTGATCAATTTGCTGGCGCGGCGCGAGGTGGCAATCGTTTCGCCCCATGCCGGCACCACGCGCGACGTGATCGAGGTGCAGCTCGATCTCGACGGCTATCCGGTGACGCTGATCGACACCGCGGGCATTCGCGACACCGAAGATCCAATCGAGCAGGAAGGCGTACGCCGGGCGCGATCGCGCGCCGCGGAAGCTGACCTCGTGTTGTGGGTGACCGACGCCCAACACGAGCGCGGCGAAAAGGAGGTCGAGGCGACTTCCGCCGCGCGGTGGATCGTTCGCAACAAGATCGATCTCGAGGAAGCCGATAAGCGGGCCGGGGCTAGCGAAAAGATTTCAGGGCAGGGGGCCGAGACGTCTTTCAGAATTTCGGCGAATCGGGGCGATGGCATTTCGGAACTGGTTGCTGCGCTCGCTACCTTTGCGCGCGATTACCTCGGATCGGGCGAGGACAGTCTGATCGGCCGCGAGCGGCAGCGCCAATTGCTGGGCGAGTCGGCCAATGGACTACAACGTGCTTTGGCTGTCGCCGGCGGCGGCGACGAACTGGTAGCCGAAGAGCTGAGGGCGGCCTCTCAGTCGCTCGGGCGTCTGCTCGGACGCGTCGACGTTGAAGACATTCTCGACAAGATTTTCCGGGAATTCTGCATCGGTAAGTAGTGAACAATAATTCATTTATTTGTTTCGCCGGAAACCCTCGCTATCCCGTCGCAATCGCTGTTTCACGTGAAACAGGTCGTCCTTTGTCACTTCCGGGTTTGACGGCTGCGGTATAGAAGATGCCGCATGACTCTCCATCCGCATTCATTTGACGTCGTCGTCATTGGCGGCGGCCATGCCGGCTGCGAAGCCGCGAGCGCGGCTGCGCGGATGGGAGCGCGAACCGCGCTGGTGACGCATCGCTTTTCAACCATCGGTGCGATGTCCTGCAATCCCGCGATCGGGGGTCTCGGCAAGGGCCACCTCGTCCGCGAGGTCGATGCGCTCGACGGACTGATGGGCCGAGTCGCCGACGCCGGCGGCATCCAATTTCGTGTGCTCAACCGCCGCAAAGGTCCGGCCGTTCGAGGTCCCCGCGCCCAGGCCGACCGCAAGCTATATGCCGCCGCGATGCAGGCTGCGATCCGGGAGACTGCCAACCTGATAGTGGTCGAGGGCGAGGCCGACGAGCTCCTGATTGCCGATGGCCGGCTGCGTGGGATCAAGCTCGCGGATGGCCGAGACCTCTCTGCCGGTGCGGTGGTCGTCACGACAGGCACATTCCTTCGGGGCTTGATCCATCTCGGCGAAAAGAACTGGCCCGCCGGCCGAGTTGGCGAGGCGCCAGCGCTCGGTCTGTCGTCTTCGTTCGAGCGGATCGGCTTCACGCTGGGCCGGCTGAAGACCGGCACGCCGCCGCGTCTCGACGGCACCACGATCGATTGGTCAGCGGTCGAGATGCAGCCCGGCGACGATCCACCCGAGCCGTTTTCGGTCATGACCAATCGGATCACGACGCCCCAGATCCAGTGTGGAATCACCCGGACGACGGCGGCGACCCACGAGGTGATCCGGGCCAACGTGCATCGCTCCCCGATGTATTCCGGCCAGATCAAAAGCTCTGGGCCGCGCTACTGTCCCTCCATCGAGGACAAGATCGTTCGCTTCGGCGACCGCGACGGGCACCAGATCTTCCTGGAGCCGGAGGGCCTCGACGACCCGACGGTTTACCCGAACGGCATCTCGACCTCGCTGCCGGAGGAGGTCCAGCTCGGCATCCTGGCTTCGATCCCGGGACTGGAGCGGGTGCGGATGGTCCGTCCGGGCTATGCCATCGAATACGATCATGTCGATCCCCGAGAGTTGGAGCCGACCCTTCAGGCGAAGCGTCTGGAGGGGCTGTTCCTGGCCGGTCAAATCAATGGGACGACCGGATACGAAGAGGCCGCTGCCCAGGGGCTGGTGGCCGGTCTCAATGCGGCGCTTTCGGCGGGCGGGTCTCAGGCGATCGCCTTCGATCGCGCCGAGGGCTATCTCGGCGTCATGATCGATGACCTGGTGACGCGCGGGATTACCGAGCCCTATCGGATGTTCACCTCGCGCGCCGAGTATCGTCTGACATTGCGGGCCGACAATGCCGATCAGCGCCTGACCGACAAGGGGATCGCGCTTGGATGCGTCGGCGCGGGACGGTCCGAGCGGCATCGGGCCAAGATGACCGCCTTGAACGCCGCGAAGGCGAGGGCGCAGTCACTCACGCTGACGCCCAACGAGGCCGCCCGGCATGGGCTTTCGCTCAACCGGGATGGCCAGCGCCGATCCGCGTTTGAGCTGCTGGCCTATCCGGAAGTTGGCTGGGAGCAGGTTCGTGCCATCTGGCCGGAGCTATCGGCCGTTGACCCAGGGATCGCGGTCTATCTTGAGATCGATGCCAAATACGACGTCTACCTGAAGCGCCAGATTGCCGATGTCGAAGCCTTCCGGCGCGACGAGGGTCTCGTTCTCGCCGGGATCGACTTCGATACGGTC
Organism: uncultured Alphaproteobacteria bacterium; assembly: GCA_963788885.1. Classification (GTDB taxonomy): domain Bacteria; phylum Pseudomonadota; class Alphaproteobacteria; order Rhizobiales; family Xanthobacteraceae; genus Bradyrhizobium. The sequence continues at coordinate 903,230 of CAWBIR010000010.1, forward strand.
TCGGGCCTCTCGAACGAGGCGCGCGCCAAACTCAAAGCGGCTCAACCGCGCACCGTAGGCCAGGCGGGCCGCCTCGATGGCGTGACGCCCGCGGCACTCGGGATTTTGGCCGCCCATCTGAGGCGAGAGGCACGGCGCAAAACCGTCTCGGCCACATCAGGATAAGCGCCTCTAGATTTTGTTTGACGCGTTTTCTTCACGCGAACCGGTATCCACTTCGCTCGGAAACGCTACCGTGTTTCACGTGAAACAAAGCGATTCGCCATGAACGCCGCTACCCAGCGTCCAGAACCCAAGGAAGGAATCCCGTCACGCGAGGGCCTCGCCGCCGATCGCGCGGCAGCGCTGGCGCTGACCCCTGTTTCACGTGAAACAGAAGTGCGGCTCGATCGCTTCGTCGATCTCCTGTGGACGTGGCAGGCCAAGACCAATCTGGTTTCGCCCGCCACCCTGCCGAAGCTTTGGAGCCGCCACGTCTCCGATTCGCTCCAGCTTTTGGATCTCGTCCCGGCCGCGAAAATCTGGATGGATCTCGGAAGCGGCGGCGGCTTTCCCGGAATGGTTTTGGCTTGCGCCCTCGCCGACACGCCGGGTGCGCTGATCCATCTGGTCGAGCGCAACGGCAAGAAGGCCGGCTTCCTGCGCGAGGCGCTGCGTGTGACCGGATCGCCGGGCACCATCCATCTCGCTGACATTGAGGATACTGTGGATAGGACGGTGGGCCCGATCGATTGCGTCACCGCGCGGGCGGTGGCTCCGCTACATCAACTCATCGGTTACGCCGCGCCCTTGGTAAAAAGGGGTGCAAAGGCGCTATTTCTCAAAGGACAAGATGTAGAAGTAGAATTGACCGAAGCCACTAAATACTGGAAAATTGAGGCTCGTTTGCATCCCAGCCGCACCGGGGGACAAGGCTGGATCGTCGAGATCGATAAAATCGAGCGATGCACCCCCTCCACAAGCGCCGATGGCAGGCTGGTATGACCGAAATAGACGAAATATTCCAAGGGGATAGCCAGCAGGCCCAACCAGGCCATCCGCGCATCCTGGCGCTGGCCAACCAAAAGGGCGGTGTGGGTAAGACCACCACCGCGATCAATCTTGGCACAGCGCTGGCCGCGATCGGTGAGCGGGTGCTGATCGTTGACCTCGATCCGCAGGGCAACGCCTCCACCGGCCTTGGCATCGATCGCCGCAACCGTAATTGCTCGACCTATGACGTGCTGATCGGTGAAGCCGCTTTACGCGAATCGGTGGTGCCGACGGCGGTGCCGCGTCTGCATATCGCGGCATCGACGATGGACCTGTCGGGCCTCGAGCTCGAATTGGGAGCGACGCCGGGGCGCGCCTTCCGCCTGCGCGATGCGATCGCGGCGCTCAATCATAACGTCTCGCCGGATGCCGATTACACCTACGTGCTGATCGACTGTCCGCCGTCGCTCAATCTTCTGACGGTCAATGCGATGGCGGCGTCGGATGCGATCCTGGTGCCGTTGCAGTGCGAATTCTTTGCGCTCGAAGGTTTGTCGCAGCTTCTGCAAACCGTGGAGCAGGTGCGCTCCACGCTCAATCCCAATCTGTCGATCCACGGCATCGTGCTGACGATGTTCGACTCGCGCAACAACCTGTCGAACCAGGTCGTCGCCGACGTGCGCCAGTTCATGGGTAGCAAGGTCTACAACACCATGATCCCGCGCAACGTGCGTATTTCCGAGGCGCCGTCCTACGGCAAGCCGGTGCTGGTCTACGATCTCAAGTGCGTTGGCAGCGAGGCTTATCTCAAGCTCGCCACCGAAGTGATCCAGCGCGAGCGCGAGCTGCGTCCGCATTGAACCCGTCGCCTTGTCATTCCGGACGATGCGCGGCAGCGGATCGATCCGGAATCCCGAGGAGATGAAGCGAGAAAGTAATTCGAGATTCCGGGTGCGCACTTCGTGCCGCCGGGAATGACGGCAAGAAGCGGGAGTGATGAGTTGAATCCAAGGGAGTTGGCGATGGCGGACGAAGCGCGTTCGCGACTGGGGCGCGGTCTTGCAAGTCTGATCGGGGATGTCGGCGGCGAAGCCGCGCATGTCGATCGGCCGCGCGCGCAACGCAAGGTGCCGATCGAGTTTCTCAAACCGAACCCGCGCAACCCGCGCCGGGAATTTCCCGATGCCGAGCTGAAGGAGCTCGCCGATTCGATCAAGCAGCACGGCGTGATTCAGCCGATCGTGGTGCGGCCGGTGCGCGGCGCGCAGGACCGCTTCGAGATCATCGCCGGCGAACGCCGCTGGCGAGCCTCGCAGGTTGCGGGTCTGCATGAAGTACCGATCGTGCCGGTCGACGTCAGCGACGCGGATGCGCTCGAGATCGCGATCGTCGAGAACGTGCAGCGCGAGGATCTCAACCCGATGGAAGAGGCGCAGGGCTATCACGCGCTCGCCAACGAGTTCAAACGCAGCCAGGAAGACATCGCGAAAATCGTCGGCAAGAGCCGCAGCCACGTCGCCAACATGATGCGGCTGACGAAACTGCCGGCCGAGGTCCAGGCCTATATCGCAAGCGGCCAATTATCGGCCGGCCATGCCCGTGCGCTGATCGGCGTGCCCGATCCTGCCGCCGCCGCCAAGCGCATCGTTGAGGAAGGCCTCAACGTGCGTCAGGCCGAGGCGCTCGCCCATGAAGAGGGTGTGCCGGAGCGCAAGCCGCAGAAGGCGAGGGGCGGCAAGACGAAAGATCCCAATACGGTGTCGCTGGAAAAAACCGTCAGCGATGCGCTCGGGCTTGCCGTCAGCATCGATCACAGCGATCCCGGCGGCATCGTTCACATTCGCTACCGCGATCTCGATCAGCTCGACGAAGTCGTCAGAAGGCTGAGCTCGAAGACGTAAAGAGCGCGCCCGCGATTTTGCCGCCGTTATCCCCGCCGCCTGGCGTTCGCCGCGATTGAGAGCAAAGTTCGCTGCGCGATGGCGGCGGCGAGCGTCGCCTGCTTGCGCATATCGAGGGCGGCGGTTGCAAGCTGATCGATCACCAGCGCAAGCCGCGCGGCGTCGAAGTTGCGCAGCGCCGCCTCGACGCTTGATTTGCGCGAAAAATGCAGCCTCGGAAATCCGCCATCGAGCACGGCGGAGGTCGGCGTTCCCTCTGATATCGCGACCGCGGATTTATGCAGCCACGCCGCCTGGCGCTGGGCAGCCGAGATGATCACGCCGGGATAGGTGCCGGCCACCATCGCCTTGGCGAATTCGGTCTCGACGGCGGATGGGTTTCCGGCAAAGGCGCCGTCGACGATCGGATCGATCTTCAGTTCGGAAGCGTCGGCCACGACAGCCATCACATCGTCGAGCGTCGCTTCGCTTTTGCCGTGGGCGTAGAGCGTGAGCTTGCGCAATTCATTGCGCGACGCCTGCCGGTCGCCGCCAAGCAAACCCATCAGCACCGCGCGGGCGTCCGGCGCGATCCGCAGGTTCGAGAGTTTGAGCTCGTCGTCGATCAGCCTGGCCAGATCGCGTTCGGTGTCCGGATAGCAGGCAATGGCGACCGCGGCCTTGGCGCGTTCGCAGGCCTTGCGCAGCGGAGACTCGGGCCGCAATTCGCCGGCCTCGATCACGATGCGGCAATCCTTCAGCGGCGTTTCCGCCAGCGCATCGATGCCGCTGGCAAAACTCCGCGAACCGGCGCGGACACGAATGGCGCGGCGGCCGCCGAACAGCGGAATGGTCAAGGCCTCGTCGACCAGCCGGGACGGTTCGGCTGAAAGTTCATCGCCGTCCAGTCTGACCAGAGAGAAGGGGTCGCTGGGGTCATCGACCGCCGACGCCAACAACGCCTCGGCACGCTCGCGCACCAGGCCGGCGTCCGGACCGTAAAGCAGGATGATCGGACGGCCCGGATCGGGCCGGGCCAGATAAGCATCGATTTCTTTTCCGCGGAGCGCCACCATGGGCGAACGATACCTGTCGTTTTCGGATTGGCGAAGCCGCACTGATCCGAATGGCAGAGATTATGAGGGAACCTTGTAGCTCGCGCCTCCGGAGGCAGCGAAGCTGAATAGCTCAGGCGCCGGAAAAGAAGAAGGAGGCCAGGCGCGTCTTGATGTTTTCCGCGATTTCCTGGGAAGCACGATCCTCGGCATCGCGCAGCGCGCGCTCGCGGGAAAATCGCTGATAGCTGCCGGGGATGTCGTAAGAGACATGAGAGAAGGTCGTTCCGGTCATCACCGATTTATTGGTGGCGATGTCGATCAAATTGTACTGCGCGTCGATGCCGCTGTTTTCGCTGGTCGGCAGTCCCGTATTGGGGTCGGTCATCAGATCATAACGCGAGGTGGTGAATTTGATCACCAGGCGATGGGTCGGCGCCGTTCCCGTGGCATTGCCATAAAGCTTGAACGCCAGTGCGTTGCGGATGGCGACGCCAAGCCGGGCTTCGCGCGACGAGTTGGGCTTGTCGACGGGCGGGAGCTCCACGCCCATCAACTTGTCGCGCAGGGCCGGCGTGCCGTCGGCATGCTCGGCATACATCGGCTGGAAGCAGCCCGCCGTCAGGGCCGCCAGCGCAGCCACGGCCAGAAACCGACCGAGGAATCGGATCTTAGCCAACGACATTCACGATCCTCATCGGAACAACAATCACTTTACGCACCGGTTTATCCCCTAGGGATTGTTTTACCGCATCAAGGGCCAAAACGGCAGCCTCAATTTCCGGATTTTGGGCGGTGCGGGCCACGGTGATCTCGCCCCGTTTTTTGCCGTTGACCTGAACCACCAGCGTCACCGTGTCTTCAATCAGCAAATCTCGTTCGATTTGGGGCCAGTTCGCCTCCGAAACCAGGCCCGGCTGCTTCAGGAGCTGCCAGCAGGCCTCCGCCAGATGGGGCATCATCGGCGCCACCAATTGAACCAGGGTGACGCCGGCCTCCTTGATGGCCCAGATCAGGTCCGGGGCGGGCTGTCCGGGGCGGGCGAGGATTTCGCCGAGCGTATTGGAAAATTCACGGATATGGGCGAGGCAAACATTGAAGTGCAGCCGCTCGATGCCGGTCGAAACCTTGTCGAGTGCGCCGTGGGTCGCCTTGCGTAAGCCGAGCGCATCGGCGCCGAAGGTCGCGGGACGCGCTGCCGAAGCCGCAGCACCGATCGCGGCCAATTCGTTGATCAGCCGCCAGAGCCGCTGCACGAAGCGTGAGGCGCCCTGCACGCGCTCGTCGCTCCAGATCACGTCGCGGTCGGGCGGCGAGTCCGACAGCATGAACCAGCGTGCGACGTCGGCGCCGTAGGTCGCGATGATGTCGTCGGGGTCGACCGTGTTCTTCTTCGACTTCGACATTTTCTCGATCGCGCCGATCGCAACCGGCTCGCCGGTCGTCAGCAGCGTGGCGTGCCGGTCGCTGCCGGCGCTTTCGACCTTCACTTCCGCCGGCGTGACGTAGCTGCCGTCGGCCTTCTGATAGGTCTCGTGCACCACCATGCCTTGGGTGAACATGCCGGCAAACGGTTCGGTCATGTCGATATGGCCGGTCGCCTTCATCGCGCGGGTGAAGAAGCGGCTGTAGAGCAGATGCAGGATCGCGTGCTCGACGCCGCCGATATACTGATCGACCGGCATCATCCGGTTGGCGACGGCAGGCGTGGTCGGCGAGGTCTCGTTCCAGGGATCGGTGAAGCGCGCGAAGTACCAGGACGAATCGACGAAGGTGTCCATGGTGTCGGTTTCGCGCGTGGCCTTGCCGCCGCATTGCGGACAATTGACGTGCTTCCAGGTCGGGTGATGGTCGAGCGCGTTGCCCGGCTTGTCGAAGGTCACGTCTTCGGGCAACACGACCGGCAAGTCCTTGTCGGGGACCGGCACCACGTCGCATTTCGGACAATGAATGATGGGGATCGGACAGCCCCAATAGCGCTGGCGCGAGATGCCCCAATCGCGCAGGCGGAAATTCACCTGGCGCTCGCCGACCGGCGCGTTGCCGCGCAACTCCGTTTCCAGCCGTTTCGCGACCTCGTCCTTGGCCTGCTCGATCGTCATGCCATCGAGGAATCGCGAATTGATCATGCGGCCATCGCCGTCATAGGCGATGTCCGTGATCACGAAGGTCTTCGGATCCTGGCCCGGCGGACAGACGACCGGCGTATTGCCGAGATCATACTTGTTGACGAAATCGAGGTCGCGCTGGTCGTGCGCGGGGCAGCCGAAGATCGCGCCCGTGCCATATTCCATCAGCACGAAGTTGGCGACGTAGACCGGCAGCTTCCAGTTCGGGTCAAATGGGTGAACCGCGCGAATGCCGGTGTCGAAGCCCTGCTTCTCGGCGGTATCGATGATTTCCTGCGCAGTGCCCATGCGCTTGATCTCGGCGATGAACTCGGCGAGCGCCGGGTTCTTCGCGGCCGCGGCTATCGCCAGCGGATGATCCGCCGAAATCGCCATGAACTTGGCGCCGAACAGCGTGTCGGGCCGCGTCGTGAAAATCTTCAACTCGCTTTCGCCGGCCGGTGTCGTCGCCTTGTCGAGCGCGAATCGAACCAGCAGACCCTCGCTGCGTCCGATCCAGTTGCGCTGCATCAGCCGCACCTTGTCGGGCCAACGGTCCAGCGTATCGAGCGCGTCCAAAAGCTCCTGCGAGTACTTCGTGATCTTGAAGACCCACTGATTCATCTCGCGCTGTTCGACGACGGCGCCCGAACGCCAGCCGCGGCCGTCGATCACCTGCTCGTTGGCCAGCACCGTCATGTCGACCGGATCCCAGTTGACCTTGCGCTGCTCGCGCTCGGCGAGGCCCGCGCGCAGGAAGTCGTTGAACATTTTCTGCTGGTGCTTGTAGTAGGAGGGATCGCAGGTGGCGAACTCGCGCGACCAGTCGAGCGACAGGCCGATCGAACGCAACTGCTTCTTCATCGCGGCGATGTTGTCGTAGGTCCACGCCTTCGGCGCCACCTTGCGCTCGATCGCTGCGTTTTCCGCTGGCAGCCCGAAGGCATCCCAGCCCATCGGATGCAACACGTTGAATCCCTTGGCGCGCATGAAGCGGGCGAGCACGTCGCCAAGCGTATAATTCCGGACGTGTCCGATATGGATGCGTCCCGAAGGGTAGGGGAACATCTCAAGCACGTAATATTTCGGCCGCGGATCGTCATTCTCAGCGGCGAAAATCGCCTGTTCGTCCCATTGGCGCTGCCAATAGGGTTCGGATTCGCGGGCATTATAGCGTTCGGAACTCATGGAATTGCTTGGCTTTTCGTGGATTCGGGCCGTCGTCAAATGACGGCGGACTAGGCCACAAAAGCGGCTTTCCGGTCAACGGGGCGAGGCGGTCAGCCGTGGCGATCGGTGGCTAGCTTGCCAGGGCGACGGAGCCGCCATGTTCGTTTGCCTGCGCCAGACCATGCTCGGCCACGGTGTTGCGGCCGTTACGCTTGGCAACGTAGAGGCTCGCATCGGCGGCTTCCAGGAGATCACCGGGGTTAAGCGCTTCGCACGGCCTGACGCCGGCCACGCCCACACTGACCGTGACGGCGAGATGACTGGAGGTCACATGCGGGATTGCGAGATTCTGCACCGCCACCCGCACCATCTCGCCGATCTCAAGCGCACGGAAGGTAGCCGTGTTCGGCAACAACAGGCTGAATTCCTCGCCGCCGTAACGGGCGGCAAAGCCGCCAGTCGCCACAGCGATACCGGCGAGCGTCTCACCGAGCCGCGAGAGACAGGCGTCGCCTTCGGGATGGCCATAGGTGTCGTTGAACAGCTTGAAGTGATCGACGTCGATCATCAGCAGCGACAGCTCGCTGCCGCCTTGCTGCGCCTTCATCCATTCGAAATCGAGCCGGCTCTGGAAACCGCGACGATTGGCGAGGCCCGACAGCATGTCGATCGAGGCCATCACGGTCAGGCGGTCGTTGGATGCAACCAGCTCGCGCTCCCGCTCGGAGAGCTGGCTCGCCATGGCGTCGAACGCGCGCGCGAGCGGCACGTACTCGGCCGGCAACCGGCTGTTGGCCGCGCGCGCCGACAAATCCCCTTCCCCGAAGCGTCTTGCGATCGCCACGAGCGTGTGGATCGGCTGGATGATGATCTTTTCAGCCGCGACCAGCGCTCCCAACAGCACGAACACGCAGACCAGGCAGAGCTGGATATAAGCGTTACGAATCTCGCGGTTGATGTCGGCGGCCACCTTGGCTTCGTCGACAATCAGCAGCAGCCGCGATTCGGTGCCGGGAATGCGCGAGAAACTGAGCGTTCGCTTGACGCCATCCGACGACGGGAACGAAAACAATCCGGTCTCTTGATCTGAATTGATCGCCCGCGTGACGGCTCCGGCCAGGACCGGAACGCCGGTGAGCATGCGACCGACCATGCGGGTCATATCCGCCGGCGCCGCCAACACGGTTCCGGTGCTATCGACCAGAATGGCCAAAATGCCGCGGCGACCGCTGAGGTCGTTCATGATCTTCGACATCCAGTCGAGATTGACGCCGGCCACGATGACGAGATCGGATTCGGGAATGACCGCGGACACCGGATACGCCGCCAACACGATCGGCTCGTTGTCATATTTGGAATGCAGAAAATCGCTGAATACGAGGTCGCGCGCCATTCGCGCCCGCTTGAAATAGTCGCGATCGCTGAGGTCGAGGCCGACCAGCGTATCGAGGGTCGCGCATTTGATCCGGCCATCATTGCCGACGATCGTCAGACTGCGAATCCAGGGCAACCTGACCGGAAGACTGGCCGACAGGGTATTGCAGCTTGGGTCGAAAGCGCTCTTTGCGGCCTGGATATGGGCTGCTGATTTCAGCACGGTCTCGACGGAAGCAATGGCTTCGCGCTGGCTTTCGGCGCTGTGCTTGGCGAGCCGTGTGAACTCGGAATAGGCGTGCGCAATCTGCTTGTTGCGAGTCTCTTCGAGCGAGCGGGCGCGTTCGAGCATCAACGGCGCCACCAGAATCAGCGCCAGCAAGGCAAGCCGCGCGCGGATTCCAAATAGCTTGTCTAGTCCTGCTCTTTTGCGCTTGATGTCAAAGCCTGACATGCTGGTTCCCCGCCCCAGCGCACCGTACAGAGAAGGCTTCAAGAAGCTCTGTTCCGATTATATAAAAATGGAACGATCGATCGAACGTCCAATTGGCAACACCAATGAACTCTGAGAACGCTTCGAAGCTAACCGAACATTTACCAACCGGACTTGCTGCCGTCGAAGAGGCTGTTGCACGGGCATGCAAGGAAGCGCGTCGGGATCGCGCGTCGGTAACGCTGGTTGCCGTCTCCAAAACATTCGATGCACCCGCGATCGAGCCGGTCATCAAGGCCGGGCAAGGCGTGTTCGGGGAGAACCGCGTTCAAGAGGCCAAGGCCAAATGGCCAGGGTTAATGGCGGCTTACCCCGGACTCTCCGTGCACCTGATCGGTCCGCTGCAATCCAACAAGGCCAAGGAGGCGGTGGCGCTGTTCGATGTGATCCACTCGGTCGATCGTCCGAGCCTTTGCGAGGCCCTGGCCAAGGAATTCCGCGCGCAAACCCGCCGTCCGCAACTGTTCGTTCAACTCAACACCGGCGAGGAACCGCAAAAGGCGGGCATCGCGCCTGCGGAGGCCGACAGCTTCATCGCCAATTGCCGCGAGAAATACGGCCTGGAGATTTCTGGCCTGATGTGCATTCCGCCGGTCGACGATGCACCGGCGCCGCATTTCGCACTGACTGCGAAGATCGCGGCGCGCAACGGCTTGACGAATTTGTCGATGGGAATGAGTGCGGATTTTGCGATCGCCGTCCAAATGGGTGCAACCCACATCCGCGTTGGCTCGGCAATTTTTGGGTATCGCGGCTAGGAAAATCCCACCGATACCTTGCCGAGCGCGCCGAAGTCGGCGGCAAACACGTCGCCGGCCTGAATCGGCAAAGGCGTACAGCAAGTCCCTGTGGTGATGACTTCGCCTTCGCGCAGTGTGATGCCGAGGGCGCGCAATTCATTGACGCACCAGGCGAGCGCCAGGCGGGGATCGCCGAGCACATTCTTGCCGTGGCCGATATGTTTCTCGCCGCGCAACGTGACGACCGGCCGCTCTTCGATGAGATCGCGCCCGCGCCAGTCGGCGCTGGTCGGATCGCCGAGCACAAACAGATGCGCGCAGGCATTGTCGGCGATGAGCTGGGCTTCGCCGGCGCTGACGAAATCGGCGAAGCGCGAATCCGGAATTTCGATCGCCGGATGCAGCGTGGCAACCGCGCCAAGCACTTCCGGCACCGAATAGAGGTTCGCCCGCGGCGGCAAATCGCGCGCAAAGCGGAAGGCGAATTCGGCTTCGCCAACGCGCATCTCGTTGCCTTTCATCGAAGCTGTGCCGCCGTCGGCAATGACGGTCTGCGGGAAGATGCGCCCCGCAAGCGGTCCGCTGACATTGATGTGCTTCTGCCCGGCTTCGCTGGTGGCTGCGATCTTCCAGCCGAATAATTTGCCGGTCGAATGTTTTGCAAGCGCAGCCTGCACCGCATAGCCTTCAGCCCGATTCCGCGGCCGGATCGAAGCCTCGAGGGCCTCACACTTGGTGCCGGCGCGCCAGTGATCGCTCAGAGTTTTCGCCGCGGCCGCGATCTTGTCGGTGTCGAGCATCGTGCTTCCTTAAGCTCAAGTGTACCGGTTCTGACATTCGTATCATGTCGCCGTGGGTTCGTTTACGAATGTCAAATCCGCTCCACTAGCCGATGATGATCTTCGTATCGGGGCCCATTCGACGCAAGAGTTGCAGCATCGCGGGCTTTGTCATCGAAACGCATCCCGCGGTCGGCGAAAAGTTCGAGCGCGCCAGATGAAGGAATACCGCACTGCCGCGGCCGACAATCCTGGGCTGCGTGTTGTGATCGATCTCGACGATGAAATCGTAGAGATGATCGTCGCGCATGAGCCGGTCGCCTGTGTTCTCGCGGCCGAGCTTGACCGGTTGATTGTAGTGGCGGCTCGCGGGGTCTTCGCACCAGGCGTCTTCGCGATGAATGGCGCGAATAGGCAGGAAGGTCTGCGGCCGCGGTGCGCGATCGGCCCGCCACCACAATTTCCGTGGCCGGAAGGTTCCTTTTGGGGTCCCGCCGTCGCCCTCGCGCTTGTTGGCGATGATTCCACCCCGACCCAGGGCAACCGGGACCGTCTGGTGGCCGGTCATGAGCCAACCGCGGCAAGGATTACCGGCTGCCGCATGGACCCGAATCGCCGCCAGCGGCCTGTCGGGGCCGGTTTTTAAGTAAGTATTTGAAAACCGGGAATTATCCATGAGCTCCGGGAGTCTCCTGATCGGCGGGCATGGGACAATTCGACCCCGCCGCATTACAGGACATTCATCTAAACACACGCGAATCCTAGGGTAGATTGCGTTTCGGCTTGTGAATTCGTAACAGCCGCTTACCTCATGACGAAAGTCTTGAAGACCCCCGTTTGACCAATACGACACGGCCCAAAACCCCTTGGGTCCGCCGATGCCTTCATAAGGACTGTACCATGGCCAATGCCCGCAAGATCCTGATCGTAGATGACGACACCGATCTGCGCGATACGCTGGTTGAGCAACTCTCGCTACACGACGAATTCGAAGCCTCCGCCGTCGACACCGGCGCCAAGGGCGCGACCGCAGCCAAAACCGATGCGCCCGATCTGGTGCTGATGGATGTCGGGCTGCCCGACACCGACGGCCGCGAAGTCGTGCGCTCCCTGCGCAAGGGCGGCTTCAAGGCCCCGATCATCATGCTGACCGGTCACGACACCGATTCGGATACGATTTTGGGACTGGAATCCGGCGCCAACGACTATGTCGCCAAGCCGTTCCGTTTCGCGGTGCTGCTGGCGCGCATTCGGGCGCAACTTCGCCAGCACGAAGCCAGCGAAGATGCCGTATTCTCGGTCGGCCCCTACAGCTTCCGTCCCGGCTCCAAGATGCTGACGGGCGCCAATGCCCGAAAGGTGCGGTTGACGGAAAAGGAGACCGCGATTCTCCGCTTCCTCTATCGAGCGGGCCAAGCGCCGGTTTCGCGCGAAACGCTGCTCCAGGAAGTTTGGGGTTACAACTCCGGCGTCACCACGCACACGCTGGAAACCCACATCTATCGCCTGCGCCAGAAGATCGAAAAAGACGCCGCCAATCCGGAGATATTGGTGACGGAGGCCGGTGGCTACAAGCTGGTGCCGTGATACGATTCGACCAACGATTCGTCACGCAACTGGTTCTTGATGTCGATCGAGGATGACGTCGCCTTGCTGGAACGTGTCCCGACACTGCGCGTGCTCGGGACGGCTGCGTTGCGTATGCTCGCGATCGGCTCCGAACAACGCAACATGCCGCGCGATTCGGTGCTGTTCCACACCGGGGACGATGCCGACGCCGGCTTTGTCGTTCAGCGCGGCGCATTTCGTATTCAGGATGGCGCCGCTGAGCTTGTGGCCGGTCCCGGCGCCCTGATCGGCGAACTCGCGCTGATCAACGCGATGCGGCGGCCTTCGACGGCGACCGCGATCGAGGATTCCTCGGTGATTCGTGTGGCGCGCAGCCTGTTTCAGCGGGTGCTGGAAAGCGATCCAGCTGCTGCACGGCGGCTGCGCGACGAATTTGCCAAGCGCACCAGCCAGATCGCCAGCGATATTCTGATGGCAAGCGCCAAACTCTCTACCTGAAGCGCGGGCAGTCCCAAACAGCGAAGACTCAAAGTTCGAGCGTGACCGTCACCGGAACGTGGTCGGACGGTCGTTCCCAGCCGCGGGCATCGCGCGCAATCCGGAAATCGCTGACCTTCTCCTGCAGCGCTCGCGAGACCCAGATGTGGTCGAGCCTGCGACCGCGGTCGCCGACCGTCCAGTCCGCCGCGCGATAGCTCCACCAGGTATAGACTTTCTCCGACAGCGGAATGCGGTCGCGCGCCACGTCGATCCATTCGCCGTGCTGCTGCGCCGCCAATAGCTTCTCGCATTCGATCGGCGTGTGCGAAACGATCTTCAATAATTGCCTGTGCGACCAGACGTCGTTCTCATGGGGCGCGACGTTGAGGTCGCCAACCAAAATGTGATGATCCTCGCCGCGCGGATGCAGCGGCTCGCACGATTTCATTTCGTCGAGAAAGCGCAGCTTGTGCTCGAATTTCGGATTGAGCGCGGGATCGGGAATGTCGCCGCCGGCCGGTACGTAGAAATTATGCAGGACCAGCGGTCTGGAGAGCTGGGCGCTTGCGCCTAACTCGACCGAGATATGACGCGAATCCAGCTTGTCGCAGAACGTTCGGATGTCGGTCTTCTCAAACGGCAGTCGCGAGATGATGGCGACGCCGTGATAGCCCTTCTGGCCGTTCAGGGCGATGTGCTCGTAGCCGAGCCGCTTGAAGCGCTTGAGCGGAAACGCATCGTCGATGCACTTGGTTTCCTGCAAGCACAGAACGTCGGGCCTCACCGATTTGATGAATTTGGCGACGAGATTGATGCGCAAGCGCACCGAATTGATATTCCAGGTCGTCAGGGAAAAGCGCATGAGAACCGGTGAAACGAATGCGTTTAAAGATCACGCATGTCTCCGGCCCGCGATCAAGGGTGATTTTGCAAATCCGGCAGGGAATAGTGGATTGTTCGATCGTTCGACGATCAGCCCGGCGGAAAGGTTTTTTCCGTCATGTCGATCTTGAACATGCCCGGATCGATCTTCCTGGACGTATCGAGGTTATAAACCGCAACCGTGGTGTCGTAGCCCTGCGGATCGGTCACGGTCCATTGCTTGAGCTGGCCGTCCTTGGCGCCGACCATCAGCATCAGGCGGCTGGTGCCGGTCAGCAATTGCCGTTCCTCGATGGTGATGCTGACGAAGAGATCGTCGGCGGTCACGCTGACGACATTGGTATCCTTCATCAGGTCGATGCGGTCCGATAGCAGATAGCGCAGCGGCGTTTGCGACAGCGGGTAGAGATCCTGGGTCGAAAGGCTGCGGTCACGCACCGCGACCATCGATCCATCGGCGACAATGGCGATCGGATTGGGCGAATCATATTCGAACCGCACCTTGCCGGGCTTTTGGATGAAAAACTGGCCCTTGGTCTTGGAGCCATCAGGCCCGACCTGAACGAAGTTGCCGATCAGCGTCTGAACCGACGACAGGTAACTGCTGATCTTGGCGGCCTGCGCCTTCTGCTTGTCGTCGAAGGTCGCAAAAATGCTCAGAGGCAGATTGCGGTGCGTATCGGGAATGAAGGGAGTGGGCGGCGTCTGCATTGCGCCGGTCGTCGCCGTCCCTCTTTGCCCGTCCGGTGCGCTGTCGCGGGACTTCGGAGCAGCCTTTGGGGCCGGAATGCCCTGCGGCGGGATCGGGGCCTGGGCAACAGCCGGGGTCGAAACGGCGCCGAAATATGCCGTGACAACAAACGCGGCCGCGGTTCGCGTGAAGGCAGCGCCATTGAACGAAAGCGAGAATCGTGTGGCCATTCGATTTTTCTGGTTTTCAGTCAACGCATCGTCCATCGGTCGGCCGCTCTTTTTATCGTGCTTCGCCCCACAGGGGCTATCGTTTTTCCGTGAAAAAAGGACAGCCATTGGTGGGGTTCGGAGGCCCATCAAACGGCTAATCAGAAGCCGCTTTCTTCTTCCGGAACGAGAATTTCACGCTTACCGGCATGATTGGCCTGTCCGACGATGCCCTCAAGTTCCATCCGTTCCATCAGCGATGCCGCACGATTGTAGCCAATTTGTAGCCGTCGCTGAATATAGCTGGTCGAGGCCTTGCGATCGCGTTTGACGATGGCGACCGCCTGCGAGAACAGGTCGCCGCCGCCGTCGCTGCCCATGCCGGTGGCATCGAATACCGCGCCGTCCTCCTCGGAGGGCTCCTCGGCCGTAACCGCTTCGAGGTATTCCGGCGATCCCTGGGTCTTGAGGTGACGCACCACCTTCTCGACTTCTTCGTCCGACGCGAAGGGGCCGTGCACGCGGCTGATGCGCCCGCCGCCCGCCATGTAAAGCATGTCGCCCTGGCCGAGCAGTTGCTCGGCGCCCATTTCGCCCAAGATGGTGCGGCTGTCGATCTTCGACGTGACCTGGAAGGCGACGCGGGTCGGGAAGTTCGCCTTGATCGTACCGGTGATGACGTCGACCGACGGGCGTTGCGTCGCGAGAATCACGTGCAGGCCTGCGGCGCGC
The DNA here is from genome assembly GCA_963788885.1 of uncultured Alphaproteobacteria bacterium. Lineage (GTDB taxonomy): Bacteria > Pseudomonadota > Alphaproteobacteria > Rhizobiales > Xanthobacteraceae > Bradyrhizobium. The sequence continues at coordinate 918,364 of CAWBIR010000010.1, forward strand.
GCCATCTGCGCCAGACGCTGCACCGCGCCCTCGATGTCCTTGCCGGCGACCATCATCAGGTCGGCCATCTCGTCGACGATGATGACGATAAAGGGCAACGGATCGAGGTCGAGCTTTTCTTCCTCGTAGATCGCCTTGCCGGTTTCCTTGTCGAAGCCGGTATGCACCGTGCGCGTGAGCTCCTCGCCCCTCGCCTTGGCTTCGACGAGGCGTGCATTGTAGCCGTCGATATTTCGCACGCCGAGCTTGGACATCCGCTTGTAGCGCTCTTCCATCTCGCGCACCGCCCATTTCAGAGCGACGACGGCCTTCTTGGGATCGGTCACTACGGGCGTCAGCAAATGCGGAATGCCGTCATAGACGGAGAGTTCGAGCATTTTTGGATCGACCATGATCAACCGGCACTGGTCGGGCCGCAGCCGGTAGACGAGGCTGAGGATCATGGTGTTGATCGCGACCGATTTGCCGGAGCCGGTGGTGCCGGCGATCAGCATATGCGGCGTGCGGGCGAGGTCGATGATGACGGGGTCGCCGCCGATGGTCTTGCCGAGACAGAGCGGAAGCTTTGCGACGGAATCGTTGAGTTCCTTCGCGGTGAGCAGTTCACGTAAGTAAACCTTTTCGCGATGCGCGTTCGGCAATTCGATGCCGATGGCGTTACGGCCCGGAACGACGGCGACGCGCGCCGAGAGCGCGCTCATCGAACGCGCGATGTCATCCGCGAGCCCGATCACGCGCGAGGACTTGATTCCGGGCGCGGGCTCGAGTTCGTACAGCGTGACGACCGGGCCGGGATTGGCCTTGGCAATTTCGCCGCGGACGCCGAAGTCCTGCAACACGGCTTCGAGCCGGCGCGAATTGGCTTCCAGCTCTGCTTTCGACAGCGGCTGCCGGTCGGCGGCCTTGGGCGCGGCGAGCATCGACAGCGCCGGAAAATCCCATTTCTCGGATCGCTTCGCCGGCGCTTTGGGAGCAGCTTTCTTGCGGGGCGCTCGCGCGGCCGGCTCTTCCTCGTCTTCCTCCTCATACTCCTCATCATCGCCCTCGGGGGCGATGCTCGGCGCGGCGCGGCCGCCAAGGTTCGGTTCGTGGCGATCGAAGGATCTCGTGGGCTGGGCGGGCGACCCGCTTGAAACCAGCCAGCGATAGGCCGCAGCCAACAGCCAGGCGAGGCGTGCCTTGGTGCTCATGAAGCCGTGGACGATCCAGCCAAGCGAGATCGATCCGCTATCCCTGTCTTCCGCCAGCGGCTCGTCATCGTCTTCATCAATCGCGGCCAGATCCTCGTCCCTGGGCTGCGAGCCGATGCCGCTCGCAAACAGGAATGCTGCGATCATGGCAGCGCCCAGGATTACCCCGAGCACCAGGCTATAAACAAAGCCGGGCGGGCCGAACGCCACGGCCGGAGCGCGCACCAGCGCGTCGCCGACGACGCCGCCAAGCCCGGTCGGCAGCGGCCAGGCGCCGCCATGCGGCCAACAGCTCGCAAATCCCGCGGCGAGAACCGTGCACAAGATCCAGGAGCCGAGCCGCAGCGCTTCGCGATCGAAGTTGCGGTGGGTCAGCATGCGCCAGCCCCAGACGGCGATCGGCAGGATCAGCATGATCGCGCCGAGCCCGAGAATCTGCATCAGCAGATCGGCGCTGATGGCGCCGGTATAGCCCACAATATTGCGAATCGGACGCGAGGTTGCGTGGCTGAAGCTTGGGTCCTGCACCGACCAGGTCGCGAGCGCAGCGGCTGCGCCGCCGGCCAGGATCAGCAGACCGAGGCCCGCGAGTTCGCGCAGGCGGCGCACGAGCGCCTCGCGGATCACGGCCGGTAACTGGCTCACCAGGGGAATGACGCGTTCGATTGTCGCCATGCTCATCAGCCCAGAATTTGAACCAGCCGGTGCAACGCCTCGGCCGTCGTTTCGCTGTCCGCGACAAGCGCGAGACGAATGAAGCCCGCGCCGGGATTGCTGCCGTCCGGCTGTTGCCTTGCGAGATAACTGCCCGGGATCACCCGGACGCCGGCGTCCCGGTAGAGAGTGACCGTCGCCGCTTCGTCGCCGCCTTTCGCCGAAACGTCGAGCCAGACACAGAAGCCACCGGCGGGACGGCGGTAGCCATAGCGGTTGCCGAGGATCTGATCGGCAAGATCGAATTTGATTCGATAGAGACGTCGATTTTCCTCGACATGGGCTTCGTCATTGTAGGCGGCAACCGCCACATGCTGCACCGGCACCGGCACCTGGGGCGCGGCGACGTTGCGCAGTTCGTGGAAGGCGCCGAGGAAGCGTTTGTCGCCGGCGGCAAAGCCGACGCGCATGCCCGGCAGGTTGGAACGCTTCGACAGCGATTGAAACGCAACCACGTTGGCGAAGTCGTTGCCGGCGCATTCGAGCATGCTGCCGGGCGCCTGCTGCGTGTAGATTTCCGAATAGCATTCGTCGCTGAAAATCATGAAGCCGAAACGATCGGCGAGTTTTTTCAGGCGGACGAAATAATCTCTTGAGGCAACGGAGCCTTGCGGATTGGCGGGAGAGGCGATGTACATCGCCACCGTTCGCGCCAGCGTGGCCTCATCGAGCGTGTCGAGGTCGGGCAAGAATCCGTTCGCGACCGTGGCCGGCAGATAGATCGGCTCGCAGCCGGCGGCGCGCGTGCCGGCGCCATAGGCCGGGTAAAAGGGATTGGGCATCAGAATGGCCGGCTTTCCCTTGCGCTCGCCGGCCAAGCGAACGGCGGCCAGCGCCGCCAGAAAAAGTCCTTCGCGGCTGCCGCTCAGCACCAATAGTTCAGTCTCGGGGTCGACGGGGCGCGGCAGGCTGAAGCGCCGGGAAAGCCAGCCAGACGCGGCGCGCCGAAAGGGCTCGATGCCCTTGGCGATCGGATAGCGGCCGAAGTCGGCAATGTGCTCGGCCAGCACCGGGCCTACGAACGCTGGCACAGGGTGCTGCGGCTCGCCTAAAGACAGCGTTATCAATGGTTTAGATGGCTGGTAGGGGGCCAGCAATTCGGCAACCCGCAGGAACGGCGAGCGTTCGCTTGCCTCGTTTCCACCGCCTTGGGGCGCGCGGGATGATGCGGTCATTGCCATGCTTGTCGCGCCAGCACTCTTTCGGGCCGCCGATCGCATTTCGGGACCGGTGGGAGAGGGATCAAACCACCATAGATACGGCGAGGTTAAGACGCGATTAACCATCGGCGCCGGCATCGAAATCCGCCTTGTCGGAAGGGACAAAAAAAGGGGCTTCAGCTTGCGCCGAAGCCCCTCAACGGTCTGAGCATTGCCGGGTATGTGCTCAAACCGTAGTTCTGGGCACGCTCTTGGAAGAGAGTGCCCTCGGGAGAACTCACATGTTGTAGGCGCGTTCGGTATGGTCGGTGAGGTCGAGGCCCTCACGCTCGCTTTCGACATTGGCGCGCAGGCCTACGATGACATCGACGACCTTGTAGAGAATCGCCGAGCCGACACCCGACCACACCAGCGTGGTGCAGACGCCCCAGATCTGGGAAGTCATCTGCGTGCCGAACTCGTAATCGGCGATCTTGCCGGTGACGTAATCCATGATGCCGGTGCCGCCGAGCGCCGGGTTGACCAGAATTCCGGTGGCAAGCGCGCCGATGATTCCGCCGACGCAGTGGACGCCGAAGACGTCGAGCGAATCGTCGTAGCCAAGCGCGTTCTTGACCGCGGTGACGAAGAACAGGCAGACGATCCCAACCACGAGGCCAAGCACGATCGCGCCCATCGGACCTGCATAGCCTGCCGCGGGCGTCACTGCGACGAGGCCGGCAACGGCGCCCGAAATCACGCCGAGCACGGAAGGATGGCCCTTGAGCATCCACTCGCAGAACATCCACGACAACGCTGCCGCGGCGGTGGCGACGAAGGAGTTCGTCATGGCGAGCGCGGCACCGCCGGTGGCCTCAAGATTGGAGCCGGCATTGAAGCCGAACCAGCCGACCCAGAGCAGCGAGGCGCCGATCATGGACATGGTCAGCGAGTGTGGCGCCATCAGGTCCTTGCCGTAGCCGATACGCTTGCCGACAATCAGAGCGCCGACGAGACCTGCGATGCCGGCGTTGATGTGCACGACGGTGCCGCCGGCGAAATCGATGGCGCCTTTCTTGTAAATCCAGCCCGCGTCGGCTGAGACTTCGGCGAGCTTGGCCTTTGCCGCCGCGAGCTTCGCCGCATCGGTGCCCGCAGCCGCAATCGCCTTGACCGCATCCGAGATCGCATCCGGGCCGGCCCAGTACCAGACCATGTGGGCGATCGGGAAATAGATCAGCGTGACCCAGAGCGGAATGAACAGCGCGACCGCTGCGAATTTCATGCGTTCGGCGAAGGCGCCGACGATGAGCGCGGGCGTGATGGCCGCGAAGGTCATCTGGAAGCAGACGTAGACGAGCTCGGAAATATTGGCGTCGACGCTGAAGGTCGCGGCCTTGGAGTCCGGCGTCACGCCCGAGAGGAAGGCCTTCGAGAGACCGCCAAAGAAATCGTTGCCGCCGCTGAAGGCGAGGCTGTAGCCGTAAAGCACCCAAAGCAGGGTGACGACGCAGACCGTGTAAAACACCTGCATCAAGACCGAGAGCATGTTCTTGGAACGAACGAGGCCGCCATAGAACAAAGCGAGGCCCGGTATCGTCATCAACAGCACCAGCACCGTCGAGGTGAGCATCCAGGCGTTGTCGCCCTTGTTGATGACAGGCTCGGCATAGGCAGCGTTCGCGGCAAGCAGGCCAACGGCCAAGGCCGCCAATCCCGTGCTGTAGGGACGCTTGAACGTCATTTCGTTTTACTCCTGATTGGAAAAAAGGGTGGGGGCGCTAGAGCGCCGCGGCATCTGCCTCGCCGGTCCGGATCCGAACTGCGTTTTCGAGGTTGATGACGAAGATCTTGCCGTCGCCGATCTGGCCGGTCTTGGCCGCCTGCGTGATGGCTTCGATGGTCTTGTCGACCTGGTCAGAGGCGATCGCGACCTCGATCTTGATTTTGGGCAGGAAGCTCACCGCATACTCGGCGCCGCGATAGATCTCGGTGTGACCCTTCTGCCGGCCATACCCCTTGACCTCGGTGACCGTCAGGCCGTGAACGCCGATGGCGGTCAACGCATCGCGAACTTCTTCGAGCTTGAATGGCTTGATGATCGCCATAACGATTTTCATGGGTCTCATTCCCCGCTTGGACTCGGTGCAGAAGACCGAGCGATCTCGACTGAAATTCACCACGCAGAGAAGGTCACGACGCGGGCACAGCCAAAGACGGTAGAATCAAATGCCGTGCCAGTTCCGCCGCTCGCGGAAACTTTCCTTTAACGCCGCGCTTTTTGCTGCCTTCGGCCCAGGTGTGGAACAATGCCGCAGGGCGCCGCCTAACTGCTAGGCAGCTTAGCTTATGAATCGGGCATGCAAGAGGCCGGCTCTCGACCTTGCCCAGCGGGCGGGCAGCTAAACGGTATTTAGATAGAGGACGCTATTGCAGCGCCTCGCCGTAAAGCTGGATCAGCAGCAAATGCGGCTCGCCCTCGAGAAGGCCGGAAGTCCCGCCAATGGAGGCGGTGGCGAATATTCCGCTGAGCAGGACGCCCTAGCCCCCGGCGCCGTTGACGGGGGTGCGATGAAGTTTCGCGGACGCTAAAGCGCGTCGCTGTCGGTCTCGCCGGTCCTGATCCGCAACGCGTGATCGATCGGCGTCACGAAGATCTTGCCGTCGCCGATCTGTCCGGTACGTGCGCTCGAGGTGATCACCTCGACCGCCTTGTCGGCGATATCGGTCGAGACTGCGATCTCGATCCGCAGTTTCGGCAGAAAATTCACAACATATTCCGCGCCGCGATAGATTTCGGTGTGGCCCTTCTGACGGCCGTAACCCTTGACCTCGGTAACGGTCATGCCGTGCACGCCGATGGCGGTCAGCGCCTGCCGGACTTCGTCCAGCTTGAAGGGTTTGATAATGGCGACAACGAGCTTCATGTTCAGGCCTTCATTTCCCGGATTGGGAAGGTCAGTCAAGCTGTGAGGGGAGCGGCACCCCTCTACCCCCAGCCCACAATAGATGGCGGCGTGACCGAAAAACAATTGCGAAATTGCCACTTCGGTCGATAGTTCCACTGGTGGAGTGGATCTGACATTCGCAAAAGTGCCCGCTGAGGAGGGGTGCGAATGTTGGAATCGGACCTCTGGAGCGGCACCGGCCTCGTCTGCCAAGGTCGGATCTGATCGTGAGAACGCCGTATCGTCTGACCGTTTGTGAGGGGGAAGAATGTCAAACCGACAATGGTTCTACGCTGACCGCGGCCAGCAACAAGGACCTTTTCCGGATACTCAACTCCGCGACCTCGTTGCCAGGGGCGTCATTCGCGCCGATACGCTGGTCTGGACCGAAGGCATGTCCGGCTGGCAAAGGGCCGCCGATATTCCGGGACTCATCTCTCCCGCGGCGCGGCCGCCGGCGATGCCGGGCAGAACGCCGGCGATGGCAAATGGCGGAGGCGGAGGCAACGGATCGCTGTCGGTCGATTTCGGAATCCTGGACTTTGTTGTTCGATTCCTGCTGTTTATCGTTGGAGCGATTTTCATCGTTCCGCTGCCTTGGGTTCTCGTCAGCAATCTGAAGTGGATCACCGCCCGCACCCGCGTGCCGGGACGGCCCGAACTCGGCTTTACGGGCGAGCCGATGACTGTCCTGTGGTATTACCTCGGCGCGGTCGCCGCGATCATCGTTCTCAATATCATCGGCGGCCGGATCGCCAGCCTCGCCTCGTTCCTGATCGAGATTGGACTGGGTTGGGCTGCCCTTCGCTGGTTTTTTTCTAATCTTTCGTCAGGCGGCCAGCCGTTGGGGCTCAGCTTCTCCGGCCCGTACTGGACCTATCTGGGCTGGAATCTTCTGGGCGCGCTGTCCATGATCACCATCGTTGGCTGGGCGTGGGTGTACACTGCGCAGACGCGCTGGATTTATCGCAACATCGAAGGCACGCGGCGCGAGGTCGTCTTCAAGGCCACCGGCCTGGAATATCTCTGGCGCGCCATCGTCTGCATCATCGGATTCGCGTTCATCATCCCGATTCCATGGGTCGCGCGCTGGATGGCGGGCTGGCTCGCCTCGCAGACGGTGCTGGTCGAGCGGGACGCTTACGCCGAGGCCTGAGGGGCGCTCAGCTTGCGTTCGCGCAGCGAGCCTTCCTGAGCAACGGATGCCACCAGCGTGCCATCCTGCTTGAAGATCTCGCCGCGGGTCAGGCCGCGTCCGCCGAGAGCGCTCGGCGAATCCTGGGCGTAAAGCAGCCACTCGTCGGCGCGAAACGGCCGGTGGAACCACATCGCGTGGTCGAGGCTCGCTGCCATCATGCGTTTGTCGAACAGCGTGCGGCCATAGCGCGCCATCGCCGCGTCAAGCAGTGAGAAATCGGATGCATAGGCGAGCGCGCACATATGAAGCGCCGGATCGTCCGGCAGCTTCGCCGCCGTGCGAATCCAGACATGGATGCGCCCATCCGTGATCTTCTCGCCGAAATAGCGGCCGAGTTCGACCGGCCGCAGTTCGATCGGCCGATCGAACTCATAATAGCGGCGGATGAATTCCGGCATGTCACGGAACATCGGCTGCTTGGCCATTTCCTCGGCGGTGAGTTTTTCCGGCGGCGGCACGTCCGGCATCTTGTCCTGATGGTCGAAAGCGGTGGGCTCTTCGACGTGAAACGACACCATGATCGAAAAGATCGCCTGGCCGTGCTGGATCGCGGTGACCCGCCGCGTCGAATAGCTCTTGCCGTCACGCAGCCGCTCGACTTCATAGATGATCGGGATCTGCGGATCGCCCGGCAAAATGAAATAGCAGTGCAACGAATGCGGCAGCCTGCCTTCGACCGTGCGGCAGGCCGCGACCATGGCCTGTCCGATCACCTGCCCGCCGAAAACCCGTTGCCAGCTTGTTTTCGGGCTTTTGCCGCGAAACATGTTCACCTCGATCGGTTCGAGATCGAGGATGGAGATCAGATCAATCAGGCTTTTGGACATCGATCAGGGCTTTCGCAGCGTTATTCAGTGATGACAGTCGGGACTTGTTTCGCCTATCTGTGTGCCCAGCTATATTCAAGGCGCAATCGTGTGTAACCGGAGCTTAGTGCAGCGAATTCGAAGTTCCTATCAGTGTTGCGGTAAGTTCGTTATAGGAACTTCAAATTCAAGGCTGCACTACAATCAATGAGTTGCTAGAGCTCCTTTGATTCCTAAGTTCGCATCAGAGGTTGCCGCGATATCATGCGAACTTCGGAATCGGAGCTCTAGTATGTCGCTTCAGCGAGGCATTGTCATCGGCGGTGGCGCGTTCGCCGGACTGGCGCTGGCGCTCGCTCTGCGTCAGGGTCTTGGGCCGGAGCTTCCCATTATCGTTGCCGATCCGGCGCTCGATACGAGGCCGAGCCGCGATCCGCGCGCCACGGCCATCGTCGCGGCCTGTCGCCGGCTCTTCGAAACCATTGGTGTCTGGAGCGATGTCGCCGCCGGCGCGCAGCCGATCCTCGACATGGTGGTCACCGATTCGAAACTGGAAGACGCCACCCGGCCGACCTTCCTGACATTTTCCGGACATGTCGAGCCGGGCGAGCCCTTCGCGCACATGATCGAAAATCGCCACCTGATCGATGCGCTGGTTCAGCACGGGGTCACGCAAGGGATCGATCTTCGCGGGCTCTCCGTCTCCGATTTTGCCGCTCGCAGCGATGGCAACGCGGTGACGCTGTCGGATGGCAGCGTCGTCGAAGCGAGCCTTCTTGTGGCCGCCGACGGCGCCCGTTCAAAACTGCGCGAGCGCGCCGGCATCGTCACCCATGGCTGGGAGTACGATCAATCCGGAATCGTGGTCACGGTTGGTCACGAGCGCGATCACGAGGGCCGCGCCGAAGAACATTTTCTCCCCGCGGGTCCCTTCGCGATTCTGCCGCTGTCCGGGAAGCGCTCATCGCTGGTCTGGACCGAGAAGCGCGCCGAGGCGGCGCGGATCGTCGCGCTCGGGGAAGTGGAATTTCACGGCGAACTCGAACGCCGCTTTGGCTTGCATCTCGGCGAAGTGAAGGTGCTCGACAAGCCACGCGCCTTTCCGCTCGGCTATTTCGTGGCGCGCTCCTTTATCGGCGAACGCCTGGCGCTCGTTGGTGATGCCGCGCATGTCATTCACCCGATCGCAGGCCAGGGGCTCAATATGGGCCTGAAGGATGTCGCAGCACTTGCCGAAGTGATCGTGGATGCGGCAAGACTCGGCATCGATCCGGGCCAGGCCGACGTGCTGGAGCGGTATCAACGCTGGCGGCGGTTCGACACCATGGCGATGGGTTTTGCGACCAACTCGCTCAATTTCCTGTTCTCGAATGAATCGACGCTGTTGCGCACGGTGCGCGATATTGGCCTCGGTCTGGTCGATCGCGCGCCGCCGCTGAAAGGCTTGTTCATTCGCCAGGCCGCCGGCCTCGTGGGCGACGTTCCGCGGCTTCTCAAGGGCGAAGCGCTCTAGGGACGTCTAGCGCTTGTCCTCGGCGTTGATGAACGCGGCCAGCGCGTCGACCATCGTGGTGTCGAGCGCACGATCCGGTTGGTTATAAGCAGCCATATTGTCGGCGTCGTCGGTGACGTCGATCAGAACGTGATTCATATCTGGCACCCACAGCGTTTTCGCCAGCGGCGAGGCCGCAGAGAGCGCCGCAAAATCCAATCGCGCCACCTGCAAGTCGCGACCGCCGCCGACGATCAGGACCGGCTTGTCGATTGATTTGAGCGGGTCGATCGGATCGGTGACGAAGGCCGAGGCCAGGCCCGGTTGCATCGAAGGCGCAATGGCAAGGCCACGCGGCGGCGGATCGACGATCTGTCCTTCCATGATGCTGTCGATGGCCTTGAGGATCGGCTCAAGCACGTCAGGTGGAATTTGTCTTCGCTCAAGCTGCGCCTTCAACAGATCGCCCTGGCGGCGCGCCGCGGTCACGAGCAGCACCAGGCGATCGATCTGAACCTGTCGCGCGGCGAGGATCGCCACCAGGCCGCCTTCCGAGTGTCCGATCACGATCACGCGGCCGAATTTCCCGCCCTCACGCAAATACTTCACCAGCGATACGGCGTCATCGACATAGTCCTTGAAGCGAAAATCCTCCGGCCGTCCGAATTCCGGCTTCCATCCGCCGGCGCCGCGCTTGTCATAGCGAAGCGTTGCGATCTTTCGCTCCGCCAGTTGCTCCGCGAGTTTCTTCAAGGTCGCAGGCTTGGCCTGCGGCCCGTTACCGTCATGATCGGTCGATCCGGAGCCCGCGATCAACAGCGCCACGGGCGGATGTTCGACATCCGCCGGCGTGGTCAGAACGGCGTCAAGATTGCCGATACGAATTTTGGTCTCTTCGGCCGAGGCGTTGGTCATTGCGACGCAAAAGCCGGCCAGTACGAGCGCGATAAGCCTACGCGAAAGCATGGCTAGTGTCCCGATTCCGAAGTTCGTATCATCTTGCGGCCCCACGTTGACGAACTTCGGAATCGAAAGGACACTAGCAAACCTATTGATCTAGTGTGGCTTTGGCTCAGAAGTCCGCATGACGAACTCGCGGCGGTAATGATGCGGACTTCTGAACCGCCACACTAGTCTATCTTCCTCGCCTCTTCCGGCAGCATGATCGGAATGCCGTCGCGGATCGGATAAGCGAGCTTTGCCGTGCGCGAGACCAGCTCCTGCCGCGCCGCATCGTATTCGAGCGGACCCTTGGTCATCGGGCAGACCAGGATTTCCAGCAGCTTGGGGTCGACGGTGCCTTCTGGACGTTCGGGCAAGGCGGTCATGCTGCGATCTCCGACCTGAATGGGACACGAGCAAACGCAATCGGATCGCTCGCGATTGTGACCCTGTAGCATATTCGTCGAAAGCGTGTCGCGGTGCAGGGGCGGGGAGAGGCCCCGATTTCCACCGTGGCCAAGGCGGTAAAGGAAATTCGAAAAGAACCGATCAATTGCAACGAGAACTGCTAGGCGAATTCCAATATTTCTTGAGTAAAACCGCAAGAGTGCCAGTAGTCAGCAATCCGGACGGGGTAAAGATCGAATGTTTGTAAATCGACGCTCGAGCGAACGGCGGGTGTGCCGGAGTTTCGCCAAAATCCAGTTTGGAACGGGTAGTTTGCCGCGCGACTGTACCATCACCGACGTCTCTTCGGGTGGCGTAAAGGTCATTGCCGAGCATATCGACGTCCCCTCCGAATTCACCATCATCATGTCGGAAGGCCGGCCACGCCAATGCCGGCTGGCATGGCGGATCGGCTACGAATTCGGCGCACAATTTCTCGACTGAGCTAGTGTCCCGATTCCGAAGTTCGTCGCATTTTGGGGAGCCACTTTTCGAACTTCTGAACCAAAGCCACGCCAGGCGACGCATAGCCGTCTTTCGCAGGCGTTGAACTCGCCGGCTTAACCGGAAGTTAGGGTTAAGCCGCGTACACTTCTGAAGCGCGTACCGCCTGTTTGAAATTCTCAACGCTCCCGACCGCAAGGCCGGGGCGAGGGGCTTCAAACGGAAAGAGACCAGGCTTCAGAGTTTCAGAATGTTTCCGTCGCTGCCCCGGCCGCCCGGCCTTGCGAGACTTCGTGCCGTGACGGCGCTGTCGGCCGTTCTGCTTTTGGGGCTTTGTGGCTGCCAGACCGACGGACTGTCGGACATCACGGGATCGCTCGGCGACAAAGCCGAGAAATCCTCTCCGGCCAAAAGCCTGGAATTCTACCGCGATCGCCATCGCGCCAATCCCAATGACGCCGATGCGGCCCTGAATTACGGAAAGGCGCTGCGCGCCTCGGGCCAGCGGTCTCAGGCGGTCGCGGTGCTGGAGCAGGCCACGATCGCTCACCCCGGCGACAAGGCTTTGCTGGCAGGCTATGGCCGCGCGCTCGCGGATAACGGCAACTTCCAGCAGGCCCTTGAGGTGCTCAGCCGCGCCCATTCGCCTGAAGATCCCGATTGGCGAATCCTGTCGGCGCAAGGCGCGGTGCTCGACCAGCTTGGCCGCGGCGAGGAAGCGCGGCAATATTATGCAAGCGCGTTGCGCATCGTGCCGGATGAGCCCTCGGTACTGTCCAACCTTGCGCTTTCCTACGTTCTCTCAAAGGATCTCGCCAAGGCGGAAGAAACGCTGCGCCATGCGAACAGCCGTGGCGATGCCGATCCGCGCGTCAAGTTGAACCTCGCTCTGGTGGTGGGACTGCGCGGAAACATGGCCGAGGCTGAAAACCTGGCGAAAGAAGGCCGGCCTCCGGAGGAGGCGGCCGCCAATGTCACGTATCTGAAGCGGATGCTGGCGAAGCAGGCCGCCGCGAAGCCGGAACCTGCTGGTGCTGCGCGCAAGGATTGAGCGCGTCGATCTTCTTCGGCGTGCCGCCGTCTTAGCCTTTGGCGCGCAGCTTCCTGATCAGCGGAGAAAACAGCGAGCCCCTGGGCTGCTTCGGTTCGCCGCGGCCGGTAAGCTGATTTGCAAGCTGCACGAAGGTCTTGCTGATGCGATGACCGGCGGAGACTTCGGCGATCATCTGGCCGTTATTGGCAGCGGTGCCGAACATTTTCGGGTCGAACGGAATCGAAGCGAGCGGCGGACCTTCGATCGCCTTGGCGAATTCGCGGGGGCTGATTTCCGGCCGTTTCGACATGCCGACCTGGTTGAGACAATAGAGCGGGGACCGGTCGTTGGGCCGCGCCGCCTTGAGCATGGTCAGCATGTTCTTGGCGTTGCGCAGATTGGCGAGGTCGGGCTCGGCGACGATCAGGATGTCGTCGGCTCCGACCAGCGCACGCCGCGTCCATCCCGACCATTGATGAGGGATATCGAGGACGATTACCGGCGTCGTCAGGCGCAAGGTGTCGAAAATCGCATCAAAGGCATCGGCGCCGAAATCATAGACGCGGTCGAGCGCGGCCGGCGCGGCCAACAGGTTCAGATGGTCGTGGCATTTCGCCATCAGACGTTCGATGAAGGCGCTGTCGGGCCGCTCGTTGGCAAACACCGCGTTGGCGATGCCCTGCAACGGGTCCTTGTTGTAGTCGAGGCTCGCAGTGCCGAACGCCATGTCGAGATCGATGACCACCGAATCCAGCGTGAGGTCCCGCGCAATCGCCCATGCCAGATTGTGGGCGACGGTCGAGGCGCCGACGCCACCCTTGGCGCCGACGACGGCGATGATGCGGCCGACGGCGACCGCTTCGGAAGCCGAGAACAGGCCGCAGATGGCGCGGACGACGTCGAGCGTTTCGACCGGCCCGATCACGTAGTCGCTGACGCCGCGACGTACCAGTTCGCGATAGGGCGCGACATCGTCTTCGCTACCGATCACGACCACGCGCGTTCCGGCGTCGCAGACGGTCGCAAGTTCGTCGAGGCCCGTCAGAATATCTTCGCCGTTCTTGGTCTCGAGAATGATGACGTTCGGCGTCGGGACGCTGTGATAGGTCTCGATCGCGGTTGCCATTCCGCCCATCTTGATCGTCAGATGCGCTTTCGCCAAACGGCGGTCGAGACCGGCCGACTGCACCGCATCGGCGGTCGTCGTGTTTTCGCAAAAGGCCTGAACCGACACCCTTGGCGCCGGCGCGATATAGTCATCGCTCAGCGGGGGGAGAGCATCCAGCTCATCGGAATTATCACGCGAATAGATCATTTGCCTGCATCGCTGAGTTTGGCTTTGTCGCCTTCGGGATAATCGGTCGCGGTGGTCTTGCCGGTGCGATATTTTTCGAAACCTTCGGTGCGCCGCACGGTATAGGCGGGCGTTTCGGGGCGCGGCTGCACGAGGTCCGCCGGGTTTGCCACCATCGCCGCCATGTTGCGCTGATAGGCGCAACCGAAGTTGTGGTAGGACTTGTTCTCCATATAGGAGGGATTCGTAATCGAAGGCCCGAGACTCTCGGGCCACACGCCGCAGGGGCCGGCCACCGCCGTCATCTTTGGATAGGTCAGGCGGACGGTCGCAAGCGTGCGCGGATCATAAGGGGTGTAGTGACGCAGCTTGATTCCATCGTGCGGTACGCCGACCGCTTCCAGCACGGCCCTTGCTTCGTGAGCTGCGCTTTCCGCCGCTCGCGCATTGGACGTGTTGACCGGCACATCGACGATGATGGCGCCGGTGCCTTCGGTGACCCAGGTCCGCGCCAGGCCTGCAACGTCGGCACGCTGGGCTTCCGACAGTCCGCCGCGCGCGTGGCCGACGAACAGAACGATGGAGCGGTCGGCCTCCTGAATCGCGATTGGGTGCCGCAGCCGATAGTCTTCGGGCACAACGGACGCAGGCGTTGCAACGCTGCCGGTGGTTTCGGTGCAGGCCGCCAGCGCAACCGAAAGGCCAAACAGCGCGCCGGCGAGCCGCAGAGCCCGGTAGCGATCGAGCGAAATCTCGTTTGTCATCGTGTTTTCCCCGCCACGTCGACTCAGTCGATGATGAAGCCGAAATTGGCCTGATAGCTTCCGACCTGTTCGACCCGCGCCGGAACGCCGTAAATGCGATTGATCTGCGCGAACAACGCCGATTGTGCATCGGAAGCGGGCGCAAAACCGTCATCCGGCCGTGACAGCTCCTTCTGCGCCACCGCGCGCACCACATAGGGCGTCACGATGACCATCAGTTCGGTCTGGTTGTTGACGAAATCCTGGCTGCGGAAGAGTTGTCCGAAGAGCGGAATCTGGTCCATGCCCGGCAATCCATTGACGGCCTGCTTGGTTTGTTCCTGAATGAGACCTGCCATCGCGAGCGAGCCACCGGAAGGAATCTCCAGCGTCGTTTCGGCGCGCCGGGTCTTGATGGAGGGAATCGTCGTTCCGCCCGCACCGCCCTGCAGCGCGTTATCCAGCGAGACTTCGGACACTTCGGTCATGACCCGCAGGCTGATGCGGCCTTCGGTCAAGACGACGGGTGTGAAGTTCAGTGAGATACCGAATTTCTTGAAGCTCACCGTTTGGACGCACTGCCCGATGGCACCCCCTGTCGTCGTCTGACAGGTGACGCCGGTCGGGATCGGAAATTCACCGCCCGAGATGAACGTCGCCGACTCGCCAGAAATCGCGGTCAAGTTCGGTTCGGCCAAAGTATGCACCACGCCCGCGCTTTCCATCGCGCGAAGCGTAGCTGTAACCGTCGGTATGCCGGCCCTGTTGACCGCCGCTGCGGCCAGGGAGTTGCTCGTCAGCGGCCCGCTGTTCGCGGTGAACGGGTTGGCGTTGTTGAAGTTCACCACCGCCGTGCCGTAATTCATATTGGCGCTGAGATCGATGCCGAGCTGCTTGATGATGCTGCGCTGGACTTCCGCAACGGCGACTTTCAACATCACCTGGTCGCGGCTGCGAACCACGATCGAATTGACGACTTTGTCTGCGCTGCCCACCAGGCGTGCGACGACGTCGCCGGCCTGCTGCGCTTCGATCGGGCTGGCTACCGAGCCGGTCAGCATGACGCTGTCGCCGATGCCTTCCGCCTGAATAGCCGCGCTCGGCAGCATTTGCTTCAGCGCGGCGCGAACGCCGTTGAGATCGCGCTTGATCGCAATGTCATAGGCGGCGATCTGCTGATTGTCCGCGTCGAAGAAGACGACGTTGGTCTGGCCGATGCTGGCGCCGATGATGTAGGCGCGCTGCGGCGATCGGATGACGGCATTTGCAATCTTCGGGTCGGCGACCAGCACGTCCTTGGCGTCGCGGGGCAGGTCGATAATCTGGGACTTGCCGATACCAAGCGCGAGAAAGCGGGTTTTGATGGACGCGCCCGGAACGCTGGAAGTAGTTGCCGGTGCCGTGTCAGTCTCGGCCGCCGAGGCCGGGGCAAGCGCAACCGTCGAAAACGACAGGGCGCTGATGATCAAGGTGCGGATGGACGTCCGGCTTCC
Source organism: uncultured Alphaproteobacteria bacterium (assembly GCA_963788885.1). GTDB lineage: Bacteria > Pseudomonadota > Alphaproteobacteria > Rhizobiales > Xanthobacteraceae > Bradyrhizobium. The sequence goes on from CAWBIR010000010.1 coordinate 934,247, forward strand.
CCTGAGAGCCATATTCTTCTTCCTTACGCAAAACGACACTGGGTAGTCTTGGGCCGAAGCCTTGCCTTCAGGGATTAAGCGGTAAAAGTATAAGCGACCTTGCAACCCGAGACCTTTGGACGCGGTCGTGGGCCGATTTGTCCCGCATGGTGAACGCAAGGTTATCGTCCAGGGTGGCGCCGTGCATGCGCGGCCGGAATATCCGTCTCAGGCGCGCGGTTAATTGGATGAAAGCGAACGGCGTACGCCCGAGCCCGATCAGTCGGAAACCGGATGGCGGCGACGATTACGTTTCAGTCACCATGCGGGCGAAAGTTATGAGCTGATCGCTCGTGGGCCGGGCTTACGGCGATGCCAGCCGGAGCATTTCCGCCACCACCGCACGTTGCTGGGTCGGAGGCAGGGGCCGGTCCGACAGGGCAAAGCCGAGATAGGCCCAATAGAGTATGCGTGCCCGCGTGCGGGCGACGTCCGGTGAAATCCCGGAGCCGATCAAGAGGTGCGCGACATAGCTCACCCGTCGCTTGTCGATCGCCCGCACGGCGGCCTTTGCCGCCGGATCGACCACAGCCCAGCGGCGAACCGCGTTTTCGAGCGCCCGCCTTTCGCCGAATACCCGGTTCAGCAGGACCTGCAACGCATTGTCCGTGCCGGCGGCGGCCTCCACATCGTCGATAATTCGTTCGGCGGCGATCTCGCGCCAGTACTGGAGAATTTCTGCGTGGAAGGCTTCGACGTCGGCAAAATGCCAGTAAAAACTGCCGCGCGACACGCCGATCGCCTTCGCCAGTGGCTCGGCCTTGAGCGCCGTGAAGCCATCCTGGGCCAGCGCCTTGAGCCCTTGATTTAGCCAGTCCCTGGCTGAGAGTTGATCGGTCATCTGTCGTTCCAGCGACGCCACCATACACACCTGTATTGACAACGCCAGTGGTCCTGGTTCAAGCTCTCCATACACCAGTGTATGGAGAGCTCCGATGCACGATATGTTCCTCTGGGCCGCGGGGATTGCTGCAATCGTGGTAGCCGTGATCCATGGCGTTCTCGGCGAGACCAGGGTGTTTTCCCGGGCAACGATCGAGCCGCCGCGGCTTCGCACCCTGATCCGGATTTGCTGGCAGATCGGTACCGTTGGCTGGCTCTGCGGCGGCGTCCTTCTCTTGGCTGCGCCCTCGGTTGCCTCGGTCCCGGCCCGGCACTGGATCGTTGGCACGATGTGCGCCATGTACTGCTTCGGGATGATCGGCAATTTCTGGGTTTTCCGCGGCCGCCATTTCGGCTGGGCCGCACTTGGCGCGGTCGTCGTGATGGCGGCGATCGGTTACTAGTGTCCCAGTTCTGACATTCGTATCCTGTCGCGGGGGCACCTTTACGAGTGTCAGGAACGTCAGTGTCGCCACACTAGCCGTTCACCGGGCCGTGAAAGCGGGCCGTCAGCCGACCAATCCTGCTGACCGGGGGCCAGTTCTTCGCGGCCGGCCAGCCATTTCGCGTGGCCGACGCCGGCCGCAGTTTAAAATTCCTCTAAGATCAATGTGTTTCAGCCTGCCAAGCTTGACCTCTGGTCCCGCGGTTGAAAATACAGACCATGACCGTCACCGAACAAAACAATGCGGCGCCCGAGATGCGACTTGGCCTGGCCAGGCGCGGCTATTCCGGCGTGATCCAACACCTTGACGCCAAGGAAGTGGATTCCTCGCTTCCCGCGCTCGAACTGGAAAGCCGGCTGATCGAGCTCGGCTTCGTCGAGGGAGCCAGGGTCGAGGTGCTCCACGAGGGCATCATCGGGCGTGATCCGATTGCCGTTCGTATCGAGAACGTCACGATCGCCGTGCGCCGGCGCGAGGCGATGGCCGTGGTAGTCGTCTGACTGGTGCCTTCGAATTTGAAGTTCCTATCAATGGGGCAGTCGTCATAGGAACTTCAAATTCGAAAGCCGCACCAGAACCAATAAACTTCCAAAGCTCCTTTGATTCCGAAGTTCGCATCAGAGGCTGCCGCGATAGCTTGCGAACTTCGGAATCTGAGCTTTGGACTGTACGGCGTCATGGAAGCTCCGTTAATGCATCTCGCCTTGGTGGGCACGCCCAACAGCGGCAAGACGTCGCTGTTCAATGCGCTGACCGGCAGCCGGCAGAAGGTCGCGAACTATCCCGGCGTCACCGTCGAGCGCAAGGAAGGCTTCTTCGTCACCCCGCTCGGTCGGCAGGCGTCGCTGGTCGATTTGCCCGGCACCTATTCGTTGCGGGGGCGCAGCCCCGATGAGGAGATCACCCGGGACTTCGTGCTGGGCCGCGCCGCCGGCGAAAAGCTTCCGGACCTCGTGCTGTGCGTGGCGGATTCCACCAATCTGCGGCTGACCATCCGCCTGCTGCTTGAACTCAAGCAGGCCGGCCGGCCGTTGATGCTGGTGCTCAACATGTTCGATATCGCGACGAGGCGCGGCGTGACCGTCGATGCCGAGCGCATGTCCGAGATGTTGGGCGTTCCGGTAGTAACCTCGATTGCGGTGCGCAAAAGCGGCGTCGCTGAGCTGTTGCGCAAGACCGATGAAATCGCGACGCAGGCAGAGGCTCCGCCGCGCGAAAATCTCTGGAAGCCGCTTTCGGTGGCCGAGTTGCGCGCTACCCAGCGCGAGGCCGATCGGATTATCGGCGCGACCGTCAGTCTCCCGTCCAAGCCCGACACCTGGACGGGGCGGATCGATGCCGTGGTGCTGCATCCGGTCGCCGGACTTGTCATCCTCGGCCTCGTGCTGTTCGTGATGTTTCAGGCGGTGTTCGCCTGGGCGCAGCCGCTGATGGAGCTTCTGTCGGATGCGTTTTCGGCGCTCGGTCAGTTCGTGCACGACACGCTGCCTGCCGGGTTGTTGCAAAGCTTCCTGCAAAACGGCGCGATCTCCGGCGTCGGCAGCGTCATCGTGTTCCTGCCGCAGATCATCATCATTTTCCTGTTTATCCTGCTGCTCGAAGATTTCGGCTACATGGCGCGCGCAGCGTTCCTGATGGACCGCATCATGGGCGGCGCCGGATTGCACGGCCGCGCCTTCATTCCGCTGCTCTCAAGTTTTGCCTGCGCGATTCCCGGCATCATGGCGACGCGGGTCATCGATAACAGACGCGACCGGCTGACGACGATCCTGATCGCGCCGCTGATGACCTGTTCGGCGCGAATCCCCGTCTACACCTTGATCATCTCGGCGTTCATTCCCGACGAGCAGATATGGGGCTGGATCAATCTCAGGGGTCTCGTGATGTTCGGCCTCTATACAGCCGGCATCGGCAGTGCACTGCTCGTCTCCTTCCTGATCAAGTTTTTCATGCTGCGAGATTATGCGCCGGCGCCGTTCATGCTGGAATTGCCGGACTATAAATTGCCGCGTTTGAAAAGCATCGCGATCGGCATCTACACGCGGGCGAAGATGTTCTTGCAGCGCGCCGGCACCACGATTTTTTCGATGATGGTGCTGATCTGGTTCCTGGCCTCGTTCCCGCAGCCGCCCGCCGGCGCCGAGGGGCCGGCCATCAACTACAGCCTGGCCGCGATGATCGGCCACGCGCTGGCGCCGCTGTTTGCGCCGCTCGGCTTCAACTGGCAAATCGTGGTTGCGCTAATCCCGGGCATGGCCGCGCGCGAAGTCGCGGTCGCCGCGCTCGGCACGGTCTACGCCATCGAAGGCGGCAAGGAAGCTGCCGACCAGATCGGGCAGGTGCTGGCCACCAAATGGAGTCTCGCCACTGCGCTATCGCTGCTCGCCTGGTACATCTTCGCCCCGCAATGCGCCTCGACGCTGGCGGTGATCCGGCGCGAGACCGGCGGCACGAAATGGATGGTGCTGACTTTTCTCTATATGTTCGTGCTGGCCTATGCGGCGAGCCTCATCACCTACAATGTCGCCGTCGCGCTCGGCGCCGGATAAAGCGTTTTCGAGCGAAGTGGGCAGCGGTTCACGTGAAGAAAACGCGTCAAACCAAGAATTTAGAGCCCGGTTTTGATTCAATCAAAACCGAATAGGCTCTAGCGCGGCCGAGTTTTTCCCTCGTCGCTATCAAATCGGCTATTGCAGCCCGGTGTCGTTGCTGGTGCGCTTCTTGGCGAGATCCATCTCGGTCACCGCGACCAGAATTTCCGCGCGCGTCTTGAGATCGGGCGCTTCCAGCATCGCCTGCTTTTCCGGGGCCCCATAGGGCGACATCATCGCGAGCGCGTTGACCAGCGCCTCATTGGGCGCGTTTTCGATGCCTTCCCAGTCGACCTTGAGATTGTTGGCGTCGAGAAATTCCATCAGCGCCTTCAGAAGAGCCTCGCGGTCGACGGCCTCCTCGCCTTTGCGAGCGGTGAAGTCGTCGAGATACGGAAAGTAATCGACCTTGCATTGCCGGTATTGCGTCAGCGCGGATTTCTCTTCGAGCACCTTGAATCGGGTGATGCCGGTAAGTTCGAGGATGTAACGGCCGTCGCCGGACTCGGCGAGCTGGGTGATGCGGCCGACGCAGCCGACGTGAAACAGCTTCGGATGAGCTTCGTCGGGGGAGTGCGACACGTCAGGCTGGATCATTCCGATCAGCCGATGGCCGTCACGGAACGCATCGTCGACCATGGCGAGGTAGCGCGGCTCGAAAATATTGAGCGGCATCTGTCCACGCGGCAACAGCAACGCGCCGGGCAGCGGAAACACCGGAATGATTTCGGGAAGGTCTGAAGGTCCGCGATATTCGGCATTGATCGGCATTACGGTCACCCGCCCTATCGTGCCTTGGGCCAGCCCACGCTTAAGCCTGACTTCACTCTCGCTTGAACCGCGATTACGAAAACAGGATCGTCGACAGCCGTTTTCTTCCCTCGACCGTTGCTTCGTCGGTGGCGCCCCACGCGTCGAAGAACTGTACCAGTTGCTTGCGAGCTCCGTCCTCGTTCCACTTGCGGTCACGCTTGACGATTTCGAGCAGTTGCTGGGTCGCCTCAGCGCGCTTGCCGGCGGCGTTGAGCGCAGTCGCCAGATCGAACCGCGCTTGATGATCGAGCGGGTTTGCGGCGACTTTCTGTTCGAGTTCGGCCACCGGGCCGAGTGACTGAGCCTGCTCGGCCAGATCGATCGCAGCCTGCACGGCCTTCACCGCGGCGTCGCCGCGCTTGGATTCGGGCACCATCGCCAGCGTCTTTTTGGCCTGATCGATCGCCCCGGTCGTGGCGTAGCATTTCGCCAATCCCGCCATTGCGGCGATGTTGGTGGCATCGGCCGAAAGCACCTCGGCATAGATCGAGGCCGCGGTCGCCGCATCGCCCTCGGCGAGCAGCGTCTCGGCTTCCTTGAGCACTTCGGCGATGTTCGGCTCGCCGGGCATACCGGCCGTCAGCTTGTTGACGAAAGCGGTGACCTGGCTTTCCGGCAACGCGCCCATGAAGCCGTCGGCGGGCTGGCCATTGACGAAGGCGATCACGGCCGGAATCGATTGAATGCCCATCTGGCCCGGGACCGCCGGATGCTCGTCGATGTTCATCTTGACGAGCTTGACCTTGCCGTTGGCGGCGCGGACGACCTTTTCAAGGATCGGCGTGAGCTGACGGCACGGACCGCACCATGGCGCCCAGAAGTCGATCAGCACCGGCTGTCGCTTGGATTCCTCGATGACGTCCTTGACGAAACTTTGGGTCGTCGTCTCCTTGATCAGATCGGGCGCGGCCTGCGGCGCGGCTCCATTGCCCTCTAATATCGTCACGGCAATCCTCGTTTGGTGTCGGCTAGACTTTGCGTTGGCCGCGCCTGTCTAGCACGGCCTTGCTTCGCGGTTCAGCAGTTCTGACCACCAGATGGCGGCTGGACGCGAAATTTCAATCCGTTCCTGGCCTGTCCGAGCCCGGTCTGCCATCGTCGGCATCTCCGCCGGTATGGCCAAAATTCTGCTTTCGGCGGAATTTGGAACAGAAGGCCTTGCGATTAAATGTCAATTCCGGTCGCTTTTGGCCATAAGTCTGCAATTTCTCGGGATTTCGTCGATTTAGGCTATGCGCGCGCTGTTGCATTCGCAGTCCGCATTTGGCATAGGTCTGCGGTCGCCGATGACAGTCGGGCGACAATCCCAAGGATGCGGGTGTAGCTCAGGGGTAGAGCACGACCTTGCCAAGGTCGGGGTCGAGGGTTCGAATCCCTTCGCCCGCTCCAGTTTTTCAATCGAGAAATGAAAAAATGGGAGTGGCCCATCCGGGCCAGCTCCGGTCGCGTCATCCATCACCTGGACCGAGCGGCCTCCCACCCGATTCCAGCTTCCGGCAAGTTCCGGGCAGGTTCCTGTTGTCGGAGCTGCCACAACGAGAGTCCGTGCAGCACGAGTGAAAGCGGAACGGCGAAGAACGGCGTCAGCACGGTCGGATATGTGGAGGCGACCAGATTCGGATGGTCGAGCGCCAGCACGTGCAGGGGACCGGGACCGGTCATGAAGCCGATCGCCAGCGCATTGATCAGGTCGGCTATTCCAAGCGCGTTCCAGGCGATAGCCACGCCGCGCCAATATCGGCCCTGCCGCGCGACATAGATCGCCGCGGGTATGGCGAGAACACCGGTAAGGACATCGCCGATGCCGGCAGGCAGCGCAAAGATCCCGGGCACGGGCGCGCCCAGCGCCCACAGGACGACGAAGTTGCCACCGAGCACGCGATAGACCTGCAAGCCGATCAGAAACCACGCCGGTGCGGTCTTGAGCGCGGCGGCGAAACTCTTGAGGCGGGGCAGAATCAGCAGCCCTATCCCGATCGGGATGATGAGGCCCAGCGGAAGCGGCGGCGGGCGTCCCGGCCGGGCGGTGAGCGATCCCTGGGCGGCCAGCCACCACACCATGGCGTACCAGCCGATCAAGAGCGCCGAGACGATGGCCCAGTTGATCTGACGGTGAGGCGAGGGAACGTTTGCCTGCCGCAGCGCCAGCCAGTAGCCGCCAACGAGCGCTGCAATCACGAGCGGGCGAATGGTGAACGAAAGCGCGGTGTAAAAGGCCTCATAGTGTTCGATCGAGCCCATGGCAAACTCCGGTGATGACTATATAAACGATAGTGACTGTCATTTTAGGAGTCAATCGATCGAGAGCGAGAGAAGCGCCGCGCAAATGGACCGACAAAGGCCGCGAGCTTGGCCCGATCGTCAGGACGGAGCGCGAATGGGGTATGCGCCACGCCTGATGGGTCAGCATCCCCGCTTTTTGGCTACTTTGCGGCAGCGCGCAGAAAATTTTTACAAATGCTCGCCTGAAGCGAACAGGTCGCGCACTTCTCTCCATCTGACGATGTGGTAGGATTTTTGGCCTCGCGAAGAATTCGCGCACTGAGGTCCATCAAAAAACAACGTCGCAGCCGCGTGGCTGCTAAGGGAGAGACGCGATGAAGTCGACATTCCATCGATCCGTTCTTGCGCTCGCAACCATCCTTGCCGTTGGGGCGACCGGTCCGGCCGCCGCGCAAGACAAGCCTCTGAAGAAATACGAATCCGACAAAAAGGAATTCTGGACCCATCCACCGGATGACTGGTTCCTCGGCGACGAGACCGAGGCCCAGAAAGGTCTGGCGCCGCCATCGGGACCGCCGACCGGCGCATCGGATGCCGAACTCGCCTCGCTGGTCAAGAAGATCAAGCTGCCGGAAGGCTTCAAGATCGAGGTCTATGCTTCGGGCGTGCTCGCCGCGCGGCAAATGGCCTGGGGCGACAAGGGCACGTTGTTCGTCGGCTCCTTCGGCCTCGGCAACGTCTATGCGATCAAGGACGCCGGCGGGAAGAAAGAGGTCAAGACCATTCTCAAGGGGCTGAACATGCCCACCGGCCTCGCCTTCCGCGACGGCGCGCTCTACGTCATCGCGGTCGACAAGCTGATCCGGTACGACAATGCCGAAGCCAATCTCGACAATCTCGGCAAGGGCAAGGTCGTGTATGACGACATGCCGTCCTATGCGGCGCATGGCTGGAAATATCTCGCCGCTGACAAGGACGGCTGGTTCTACATTCCATTCGGACCGCCCTTCAACATCGGCATTCCGCCGACCAGCGTGTCGCAGATTCGCCGCGTCGATCCCAAGACCGGCAATGCCGAAATCGTCGCGCTCGGCGTCCGCAACAGCGTCGGCGGCGACGTCGATCCACGCACGGGAAAATACTGGTTCACCGAGAATGCGCGCGACTGGATCAGCGACGACATGCCGAGCGACAAGCTCAACATGATCTCGAAGCTTGGCGAGCACTTCGGCTATCCGCATTGCCATCAGGGCGACACACCGGATCCGAAGTTCGCGATGGGCCACCAGTGTTCGGAGTTCACCCCGCCGGTGCTCAATCTCGGTGCGCATGTGGCTCCGCTCGGCATGAAGTTCTACACCGGCGATCAATTCCCGGCGGAGTACAAGAACTCGATCCTGATTGCCGAGCACGGTTCGTGGAATCGGCATAAATATCAGGGCGCGCGCATCGTTCGCGTCACCGCCGATCCCGACGGCAAGAACGCCAAGGAAACCGTGTTTGCCTCAGGCTGGATCGAAGGCGACCAGGGCTATCTCGGCCGTCCCGATGACATCATCCTCGACAAGGATGGATCGATTCTCGTCGCCGACGACTGGGCCGGCGCGATCTATCGCATCAGCTACAGCAAGTAGTCTGGGAACCATCGGGGCTGCGGCTGCTTGCGCAGGCAGCCGCAGCCTCTATCATTTTGAATTGCGGCGCTGAGGAGAGATTGTCATGCGCACGATGCTCTTCACGCTGCCTTTTGCAGCCCTTCTGATCGGGGTGGCTGACGCAAACGCTGCCGATCTCGAGGCCGGCAAGAAAAAAGCCGAGCTCTGCGCCGGCTGCCACGGCGAAAACGGCATTTCGCAGATGGAAAACATTCCTTCGCTGGCGGGACAGCCCGATCAATTCATTCAGTGGCAACTGGTGTTCTTCCGCAGCGGCTCGCGCAAGAACGAGCAGATGCAGCCCGTCGTCGAACAGATCGACAATGAGGATATCCGCAATCTCGGCGCCTATTTCGCCTCGCTCACGCCGCCGAAGGCGACAACGCCGGATGACAATCCGGATCTGTCACAGAAGGGGGCGCAAGCGGCCGTCGGCCGTCGTTGTGCCTCCTGTCATACCGACAGCTTCGCGGGCACCAAGGCGGTGGCGCGTATTGCCGGCCAGCGCGAGGAATATCTCGTCAAGGCGTTGCACGATTACAAGTCGGGTGTGCGATCCGGCGGCGGCATGGCGGCGATGGCCGACGTCGCCTATCCCTTAAGCGAAGAAGAGATCACGGCGCTCGCGCATTATTTGGCGCATCTCTAGCCGTCGTCCCGGCCAAGCGAGCGTAAGCAAGCGCGAGCCGGGACCCATACCGCGGAATCTACAAGATGGGCCCGGGCGATCTCGACCAAGCCTTCGTCACTGTAAGGCCGGTGGTTATGGGTCCCTGCGTTCGCAGGGACGACAGGGCGGTTAACCCCGCTGGTTCTCGTAGGCCTTCAGGTGCGTGTAGGCGATCTTGAGCCTTGGCACCGGCACTTTGGCCGCATCGGCACGGGCGACCATATCGCCAACCACGTGATCGGCCTCGATCCGCCCACCGGCCTTGATGTCGCGGAACATCGAGGCAGTGAGCGGCGATCCTTCGGTCGTCAGCATTCCGCTGACGCGAGTTAAGAAAGCCTCGCGCGGAGCATGATCCGCAGCCTTTGCGACCGCGGCACATTCGTCACGAACACCGAGGATGAAGTCCCGGCCGCCCGGCGCAGCCAGAATATGGCCGAGCGGCGAGCGCATAAGGCATGTCGAACTCGCCAGCGTCGTGAGCTGCACCCACTTCTCCCACATCTCCTGCATGATGTTCTCGCTCGCCTGCGACCCGATATTGGCGGGAGCAAAGCTTTCGGCGATGGCGCGGACACGATCCGACATTCCGCGTTCGCATTCGCCGAACGTCAGCGACTGGAATACCGGCGTAAGGTGCACCACGTGACGGTTCTCATCCAGCGTTGCCGCGATACCGCACTGACCGCCAAGGACGCGTTCCTTGCCGAAGCGGCTAGCGAGAACGTCGATATGACGCATTCCGTTAAGCAGCGGGATGATCGCCGTCTGCGGTCCGACCGCCGGCGCAAACGAGGCGATCGCATCGTCCAGATCGAACGCCTTGCAGCTCAACAGCACGACGTCGAACTTTTCCTTGATTTTGTCGGCGAGCACCGTGGGCGGGTTTTGCAGCGTCACGTCGCCGTTAGGACTCTTGATGACGAGACCGCCGGAGGCGAGTTCGGCCGCGCGCTTGGGGCGGACCAGAAACGTCACGTCGCGGCCGGCCTGCAACAGGCGGCCGCCGAAATATCCGCCGATCGCGCCGGCGCCGACCACAAGAATTCGCATGGGTTGTTACCTCTGTTGTTAGCCAGTAGCGAATAGGGAGTGGAGAACAGGAAGGGAAGCCCAGCTATCGCATCCCCTCCATTCGTTATTTGCCATTCGCAATTCGCCGATCACCACTTTTCGCCGGATGGGCGTATCTCGAGCTCAAATGTCCAGGCGCTTCGCGGCTGCTGATAAAGCTGCCAATAGGAGGCGGCGACGGACGCCGGCGGCATCAGCAAATCCGGATTGTCGAGCGCTTCCTTGCCCCAAAGCTGTTCGCGCCGCTCGCGCACCCAGGCGGTATCGACGCCGGAATCGATGATCAGATGCGCGACATGGATGTTTTTCGGACCAAGCTCGCGCGCCATCGATTGCGCCACGGCGCGAAGCCCGAACTTGGCGCTGGCAAAGGCCGCAAAGCCGCTGCCGCCGCGCAATGAGGCGGTCGCGCCCGTGAAGAAGATGTTTCCTTTCCCGCGGGGCAGCATCAGCCGCGCCGACTCCCGGCCGGCGAGAAAGCCCGCCCAGCAGGCCATTTCCCAGACCTTGCGGAATACGCGGTCGGTGGTCTCGAGGATCGGGAAATTGACGTTGGCGCCGACGTTGAAAATGGTGACTTCAAGCGGCGCGTGCTTGTCGGCATCGTTCAGGAAGGCTGCAACTTCGTCTTCCTTTCGGGCATCCAGCGTGCGCGCCACGATCGATCCGCCCGCCGCTTCGATGTCCTTCACCAGCGGTTCGAGTTTGGCGCCGTCGCGCCGGCCGGCGAAGACGGTAAATCCTTCCGCAGCAAATTTCTTGGCGATCTCGGCGCCGATATAGTCGCCGGCGCCGATCACGGCCACGGTGGCATTGCGCTGTTGCATGAGCCGTTCTCCGCTTTCAATAACGTCATTCCGGGATGGTGCGTTAGCACCAGACCTCAGATGCGCAATTGCGCATCGGGGAATCTCGAGATTCGGGATCGCCGCAATCGTGACGTCACTTCCCCAACACCATCTCCTCGACGTCGCGCAGTTGTTCCTTGCCGAAGAACATCTCGTTGCCGACGAAGAACGTCGGCGAGCCGAAGGCTCCACGCTCGACCGCGCTTTGCGTATTTTCGATCAGCTTTGCTTTCACATCGGCCTCGCCCGCGCGGGCCAACAGCCGCTTTGCGTCAAGCCCGGATGCCGTCAGCGCCGCAATCGCCGTTTCCGGGTCGTCCATTTTCTTCGGCTCGACCCACATGTGATGAAAGGCGGCCTCGACGTATTTCTCGAACACGCCCTCCATCTGCGCGGCCACCGCCGCGCGCATCAAATTGAGCGTATTGACGGGAAAAAACGGATTCCAGGTATGGGGCCTGACCTTGAAGCGCTTCAGGAATTGTTCGGTTTCGATCGCCTGGAATTCGCGCTTGTTCTTGATGCCGGCAAGTGTCTCGGCGGGCGATCTGTTGTTGGTGGCCTTGAACACGCCCCCAAGCAGGATCGGCACATATTCGAATTTCGCGCCGATCCGCTTTTCGATCGCCGGGATAGCCTCGTGGCTAAGGAACGCATTCGGGCTGCCGAAATCGAACATGAATTGCGGGGCTGTGGCGCTCATGACGCCCTCCTAAGGCGATTTCATCTGCCCCGTCATTGTGGCGCAACGGCAGCGTTGCGTCCACTACCTCTGATGATGACCGTCATACTTTCATGGCGGCGGGATAGCGGATCATGCCTGTTGCGGATCGTCGCGATCGCTGAAGGCAAGCGAGACGATGTGGTCGCGGACATCGTCCGGCCACGCGGCGATCAGTTCGCCAAACCGCCGCCGATCGTCGGCGAACAAGGCGCGCGAGGCTTCCTCGAAGCCTTTGAAATTGCCGGCCATCGCGGACATGAAATGATAGGCCGCGTCCCTCGTGGCGCGGTGACGGTCGCGATCGCCGTTGGTGCGGCGCGCCTCCTCAACCAGCTTTCGCAAGGCCACCGACGCTCCGCCGGGCTGGCTTGCAAGCCAGTCCCAGTGCCGCGGCAACAGCGTGACTTCGCGCGCCACGACGCCGAGCTTCGGCCGGCCCCGGCCGCGCGGCTCCGACGCGGGCGGATCGCTCGTCGCTGTTGTCGGCGTTGAAAGCGGCAGCCGCGCGAGGATCTCCTCGTCGGTTCCGCGCAAGTCGAGGTCGACTGATCTTCCGCTGGTGTCGTCGAATACGAGGATCGGTTGGTGACCGGCAGGCTTTGTCATCGTCTTGATCGCCAAGGCGACATCCGCCAGCCGGCCGGAGGCCAGTCGCTTGGGTCCAATGAAAGCGGTGAAATGTCCTGTAGAAGTCATCGTCATCATTCCGTGGTTACGGACCTATTTATACCCGGGTAAATTAGACTCGTCAATATCGCCCGGGTATAATTCTCGAGGTGGCAGCCAATCGTCATTTCGGCGCTTCGCTGCTACGGAATGTCTTCGTCAAAACAACCAGCTGGGGATCGCGCGATGCTGATCGTTCATCACCTCAACAATTCCCGTTCCCAGCGTGTGCTGTGGCTCCTGGAGGAATTGGGCGTCGCCTACGACATCGTGCGCTATCAGCGCCAGCCGGATATGCGGGCGCCGGCCGAACTTCGGGCAATTCATCCGCTCGGGAAATCACCCGTCATCACCGACAACGGCAACACGACAGCCGAATCCGGCGCGATCGTCGAATATCTCGTCGCAACTTATGGCGAGGGTCGGCTGATCCCGCCGCCGAATACGCCGGAGCGACTGCGCTACACCTATTGGCTGCACTATGCCGAAGGCTCGGCGATGCCGCCGCTCCTGATGAAACTCCTGTTCACGCTGATGCCAAAGCGCGCGCCGGCGCTGCTTCGTCCCCTGGTGCGCAAGGTGTCCAATCAGGCGCTGCTCGGCCTGGTCAATCCACAGCTCAGGCAGCATATGGCTTTCTGGGAAGGCGAACTGTCGAAGACCGAGTGGTTCGCCGGCGATGCGTTCACCGCCGCCGACATCCAGATGAGCTTTCCGCTCGAGGCGGCCGCGGCGCGCGGCGGCCTCGAACACGGTCATCCCAAGGCGATGGCGTTTCTCGACCGCATTCACGCGCGGCCTGCCTACCAGCGCGCGCTGGAAAAAGGCGGGCCTTACACGGTCGGGCGTTGAATCAGCTATTCGCCGGCGGCCTCAGCGCCGCGGGTTCGCGGATCGGGCGCGCCGAGCAGTCCATTTGAAGTGACTGCGATCGAGTTCGCCGAGGTCTGTCCCATCGGCTCGATGATGCTGTGGCCCTTGGCCTTGAGCGCCTCAAGCGTGGCGTCGGGGAATCCGTGCTCGATCCGCACCTCGTCGGGGAGCCATTGATGGTGCAGCCGCGGCGCGGCGACCGCAGCGGCGACATCCATGTGGTAGTCGAGCACGTTCACGATCACTTGCAGTACGGTGGAAATGATGCGGCTGCCGCCGGGAGAACCCGTCACCAGCACCGGCTTGCCGTCTTTCAGCACGATGGTCGGCGACATAGAGGAGAGCGGCCGCTTGCCGGGTCCGGGCAGATTGGCGTCGAACCCGACGAGGCCGTAGGCATTGGCCGCGCCGGGCGCTGCGGTGAAGTCGTCCAGTTCGTTATTGAGCAGGACGCCGGTGCCTTCGGCAACCAGACCGACACCGTAACTGAAATTCAGCGTGTAAGTGTTGCTCACCGCATTACCGAAACTGTCGACCACGGAAAAATGCGTGGTGTTGCTGCCTTCGCGCAATGGCGCGGCTGCAACCGCATCCACCCATGGCGTCGCGCGATCGAGATCGATGCTCGCGCGCTGCCTGGCGGCATAGTCCTTCGTGATCAGGGTTGCGACAGGCGCACTGACAAAGGCGGGATCGCCGAGATAATGCGCGCGGTCGGCGTAAGCACGCTTCATCGCCTCGATCAGGACATGCAGCGACGCCGCCGAGCCCTGCTTCATCTCGGCCAGCGGAAAGCTCTCGAGAATGTTGAGCGTCTCTACCAGCCCCACGCCCCCGGAAGAAGGCAGCGGCATCGAAACGATATCGTAGCCGCGATAGGTGCCGCGCACCGGCGCCCGGATCACCGGCTGATATGCCTTGAGATCGTCAGCCGTCATGATGCCGCCGGCGTCTTGAATGGCTTTGACGAGCTTTTCGGCGACCGGTCCTTCGTAGAAACCGCGCGGCCCATGTGCTGCGATCGCCGACAGCGTTTCGGCAAGATCGGTCTGCACCAGCGTGTCGCCTTCGAGCAGCGACGTGCCGTCGACGCGGGAAAAGATCTTTTCCGACGAGGGCCAGCGCGCCAGACGCCGATGCCAGTCCGGCAGCGTATCGGCGCTGTCATCTGCGAGGACCACGCCGTTGCGCGCCAGATCGATCGCCGGCCGGATCAATTCCGCGAGCGTGAATTTTCCGGAGCCATATTTTTCAAGCGCCAGCGCAAGTCCCGCCGGCGTGCCGGGAATGCCGACCCCGAGCGCGGAATCGCGCGATTTGGCATTGTCCGGCTTGCCATCGGCCCCAAGGAAATTCGTCGGCGTGGTCGCGGCCGGCGCCGTCTCGCGATAGTCGATCGCAACGTCTTCATGCTTGTCGATCGAATGGATGACCATGAAGCCGCCGCCGCCGATATTGCCGGCGCGCGGATAGGTCACCGCCATGGCAAAGCCGGTAGCGACCGCCGCATCGACTGCATTGCCGCCGCGCTGCAAGACCCCGGTGCCGATCCGTGCCGCAATTTTCTCCTGCGCCACCACCATGCCGTGGTCGGCCGGAATGGAATGAACGGATTCGGCGGCGGGCGGCGTATAGAAACCGCGGCGCTGCTCCTGCGCCTCGGCGAAACCGCTCAGCAAAAGGATGACGAGATGCGCCGCAAGGATTTCTCGCCAGGGTGTTTCGAACGGTCGCATCAATATCCCCACGGAATCGAAAGAACGCGAAGGCCTAACCTCGCAACGATGCTATATGGCGTCTGTGGATGCGGATGCGCTAGCGGCGGGCGGGGATATTTTCAGCATGAACGTGGTCACTTCAAAGGCAATTGGCACGGAAATCGCACAAACGTACCCAAGCCGCGCTGGTGTTATCAGCTGGATTTTCTTCGACTGGGCGGCACAGCCTTATTTTACGCTGATCACGACTTTTATCTTTGCGCCCTATTTCGCAAGCTTCGTGGCACCAGATCCGGCCAGCGGGCAAGCGCTGTGGGGATTTGCTACTGCCGCAGCCGGATTGATGATTGCGCTGATGTCGCCGGTGCTGGGCGCGATTGCCGATGCCAGCGGCCGCCGTAAGCCGTGGATTGCCGGATTTGGCGCATTGCTGGTGATCGGCTCCTGCCTGATGTGGATCGGCAAGCCCGGAGACCCCAGCATCATTCCGCCGTTGTTGTTGGCGTACTCGGTTGCGAGCGTCGGCGTCGAGTTCGCCACCGTCTTCAACAACGCGATGATGCCGACGCTCGTGCCGCCGGACAGGATTGGGCGGCTGTCCGGCACCGGCTGGGCTACCGGCTATGTCGGTGGCATCCTCAGTCTCATCCTGGTGCTCGGCTTTCTTGCCGCCAACCCCGAGACCGGGCGTACGCTGTTTGGCCTGACACCGCTGTTCGGCCTCGACCCAGTCACGCATCAGGGCGATCGTATCACTGGTCCCTTGACCGGGATCTGGTTCGTCATCTTCGTGCTACCGATGTTCTTGCTGACACCGGACTATCCGGCGCAGCTTCCGCTGCGCGCGGCATTGCGCAAAGGATTGACAGGGCTGAAGCGGACGCTCGGCGAGTTGCCGAATCAGAAATCGATCGCGGCCTTTCTGCTCGCCAACATGATCTACACGGACGGGCTGGTGTCGCTATTTGCGTTCGGCGGAATTTATGCCGCTGGCACCTTCGGCTGGAACACGATCCAGATCGGGACCTTCGGCATTATCCTCGCCGTCGCTGGCACGTTCGGCGCGTGGCTTGGCGGCAAGCTCGACGATTCTCTCGGGCCAAAGCGGGTCATCGTCGGCAGCATGCTGATCCTGCTGCTCGCGATTTGTGCAATCCTGTTGGTTGATAAGGACAGGATTCTGTTCGTGACGGTGGCGCCACCGGTGCCGGGCGGCGGCTTGTTCGCTGCTCCCGCGGAGCGCGCTTATCTCTTGCTTGGATGTCTGATCGGCGCTGCCGGTGGCCCATTGCAAGCAGCGTCACGCACGCTGCTGATCAGGCTCGCGCCAAAAGACCGCATCGCACAGTATTTTGGCCTGTTTGCTCTGACCGGAAAGGTAACGTCGTTCGTAGGGCCGTTGTTGATCGGCGTCGTGACGGCGGTCACTCAAAGCCAGAAGGCCGGCATGGCGATGCTGGTCTTGTTTTTTGTCGCGGGGCTTGCGCTCTTGGGGCGGGTCAGGGACTAGCTAGCACCCGTCATGCCCGGACTCGATCCGGGCATCCATCATGCTTCAAAAAATTTTCGAAGATGGATTGCCGGGTCGTAGGCGAGCGGAAGCGACGCCGTTCTTCGAACGGCTATGCCCGGCAATGACGGACTGTGTTCAATGCCGGAAATGGCGCACGCCGGTAAACACCATTGCGATGCCATGGGCGTCGGCAGCCTCGATCACTTCATTGTCGCGAACCGAGCCGCCGGGCTGGATCACGGCCGTGGCGCCGGCTTCGATGCAGGCGAGCATGCCGTCGGCGAACGGGAAGAACGCATCCGATGCCACGACCGAGCCCTTGGTGAGCGGCTCTGCCGGCTTCAATTCGCGCGCGGCGTCCTCCGCCTTGCGCGCGGCGATGCGCGCCGAATCGACCCGGCTCATCTGCCCTGCGCCGATGCCGACCGTGGCAAGGTTTTTCGCGTAGACGATGGTGTTGGATTTGACATGCTTGGCGACGCGAAACGCGAACTTCAGATCGCGCATCTCGGCTTCCGTCGGTGCGCGCCTGGTCGCGGCCTTCAACTTCATGTCGTCGACCACCGCGTTGTCACGGCTCTGCACCAGCAGGCCGCCGGCCACCGTTTTTGCAGTCAGCCCGGCCGCGCGCGGGTCGGGCAGTCCGCCCGCGAGCAACAGCCGCAAGTTTTTCTTGGCCGCAACGATCGCAATCGCTTCCTGCGTCGCGTCGGGTGCGATGATCACCTCGGTGAAGATTTCGGTGATCGCACGCGCAGCCTCCGCATCCAGCGTCCCGTTCAGCGCGACGATGCCGCCAAAGGCGGAAGTGGAATCGCACGCTAGTGCCTTGCGATAGGCGCTGAGGAGATCGGCGCCTTCAGCTACGCCGCACGGATTGGCATGCTTGACGATCACGCAGGCTGCGGTGCGTGCGGCATCGAATTCGGCGACGCACTCGTAAGCCGCGTCGGTGTCGTTGATATTGTTGTAAGACAGCTCCTTGCCTTGAATCTGTCGCGCGGTCGCAACGCCGGGACGCCTGTCGGGCGTGCGATAGAACGCGGCCGTCTGGTGCGGGTTTTCGCCGTAACGCAGCGACTGGATCAGGCGTCCGCCGAAGGCGCGGAACTCCGGCGCGTCGGTCTGGAGTTCGCCCGCGAACCAGTTCGAGATCGCCGCATCATAGACCGCGGTACGTGCATAGGCCTTGGCGGCAAGGCGTCGCCGCAGATGCAGCGTGGTCGCGCCTTTGTTAGCCTTGAGTTCGTCGAGGATGGCTTGATAGTCGCTGGAGTCGACCACGACGGCGACGTCGTCATGGTTCTTGGCCGCGGCGCGGATCATCGCAGGGCCGCCAATGTCGATGTTCTCGATGCATGTTTCGAAGTCGGCATCTTTGTCGACGGTCGCCTCGAACGGATAGAGATTGACGACAAGGAGATCGATCTGGGCGATGTCATGCGTCTTCATAGCGCTGACGTGATCGGTTTTGCCGCGGATCGCGAGCAGTCCGCCATGCACCTTCGGATGCAGCGTCTTGACCCGCCCATCCATCATTTCGGGAAAGCCGGTCAGCTCCGAAACATCCTTGACCCTTAGCCCGGCTTCCGCGATCGCCTTGGCCGTGCCTCCGGTCGAAATGAGTTCGACGCCGTGCAGCGCCAGCGCGCGGGCAAATTCGAGCAGTCCGGACTTGTCGGAAACCGACAGCAGCGCGCGGGTGACGTGACGAAGTTGATCGGTCATGGGCAAGATCCTCTGTTCAAAAGGTGCTTTTGCCCAGGCGCGCGGCAGATACTCTCGCGCTTCCCGATGGTGCTCCATCCAAAGTCGCCAGTCGCGCGAGCGAGTGGCTAGTTAGCAGTTTTCGTGGATGTCCTCAACCGCAAGGTTGGCTTACCCCGTGTGTTCCGCGGCATCTTCTTACAGCGGGAGTTCCGGTTCGCGGCGGGCGCTGCGCCGTGCGGCCGTCGCCGAGGGCGAAGTTGACGAGCGCACGAAACTCCAACGCACCGAGGGCGCATGATGGGAGTCTTGCCGGATCACGATCTGGGAGGTGCGCCGCGGCCCGTCATTGCCGGCCAGAAACACGCTGTCTTCAAGCTCGACCCGGTCGTCGAGCGCCTCGAAGGTCCAGACGTCGCGGTTGGGCAATACCAGCATGACGCCCCTGGCGTCGCTGAGACGGTTCGCCTTCACCGCGGGGTGCAGATGAAACCGCAGCGCGTAATCGGTCTCTCGGTTCTTGGAGCGTCCCTCAGATGCCAGCGCCACCGTGTCTTCGCCGTCGAGCCGCGTGCCATCCGGCGACAGCATCAGCACGCGGCGATGGATCACGCCAAACCGGCCGACATAGCCGTCGTGCGACGTGGTCAGCAGCATGCCGTTGGCGACGGCTTCGCGATGGCTTTCGACCACCGCCGGTCCGCTGACGATCGGCGCTCCCTGCAGGAGCCGTTTCATCGCGGAAAATTCCACGAACTGGCAGGATGAAGTGTCGTGGCAGGTCAGCGTCGAGTGCGCCGACGTGCCTCGGGCAAAGCTGCGCCAGTTGTCGCGACCGGTCGACGGCATGCCGCAATTGACGACGACCCGGCTCGTTCCCGAGGACAATTCAAACGACAGGCAGCCGGCATGGGCGTCCTGGCTGACGCTCGGCAACGGCGACGGTCCCGCGTCTATGATCACGACGGTGCTGCCGGCATCAAGCCGTTGAAAGCCTGAGTGCGGCATGTTCGCCATCGGCGTGCCGTGGGTATCGTCATAGGCCAGCAAGGTTGCGAGCACGTCGGATGGCGTGCCGCTCATGCCGTTGAAAAGCGCGAAGTTGCCGTCGCCGTGCCGGAAGAAGCGCAGCATCGGCATCATGCGGTCGATGGCATTCAGCAAAGCCGGCGGCGGCGCGATGTTGCGCGCCGCAAAGGTCTGTCGCAAAGGCAACAGATCGGTGAGAAGCTCGATCAACGCGCCGGGATTGCGCGAGATGTGACCGCCATCGGGCAGGATCTGGCGCTGCAACTCTTCCGAAAGCCTGCGCGCCGCCGTGCGGATATGGTTTGCCTGATTGGCGAGGCAAAGCGAAGCGTAGCAAAGCGCGATCAGCACCTGAAGCCGCGACACGCCGTCGGCGATATCGATCATGGCCGAACGCAGATAGCGGATTTCGCGGGCCAGTCCGCGCAAGTAGCGCCGGTAGAACTTGCCGTCGGTGTCGCCAAGCACCAGCGGGGCTTGCGACAACAGCGAGATCACGCGGCGCGCCAGCACGTCGGCGCGACGCGCCATCGGCCGTTTGTAGTTCGGATTTGACAGCCAGTCGTCGACGAGCGCGCGCGCATTGGCGCGGGTCAGCGCGGTATCGGCCGCGCGCAAGTGCCGAAGCCAGCCGAAACCGAGAAGCGCGGCCTCCCAATCGTCGGATGGCGGTTCGAGTTCGAAGATCGAACGGCCGTGGCAGGTGACGATCTTGCCGGCGAACACGAATCGGCCGGCATAGATTTCGGCGGCGCGGGTGGCATCCGCCGTGCGCAAATCGTGTGGCGCAATGATGAGACGGTCGGTCCGGCCAGGCCACAGCGACGCCACGGCAACTGAGCCGCTGCTTGCCCGCGCCATCAAGTTGCGTGCAACGCGGTCCAGGATCAGCGTCGAGATACGTCTGCGTTGCGCGACCGACACGCCCTGCCTTGGTTGGGAAGATTCTTTCCGAATCCTTTTAATCCGGAAACGCCGCCAAGACACCACCTTGAAACGGCGCGAATCAGCGCAAGGGGGCCGAAAAGCGGTGCAAAATCAGGATTTAGGCGATATCGGCGTTCAATTCCGCCGCACTAGCCGCGCGGCGTAGAAGCCGTCGAGACCCGCCAGGCGAGGGTCCGGATGGGTGAGGTGGCAGGGCAGGGTGCGCAAATCGCCGTCGCGGTTAAGGATTTCGTTCAAGCCGGCCACTTCACCCGATTCGATCGGCACGCGCTGGACGGCTGTTTCAGACCTCAAGAGCTCCGATATCGCCTGCTCGCCCTCCTCGGGCTCCAGCGAACAGGTGCAGTAGACGAGCATTCCGCCGGGCTTCAGTGCCGCGACGGCTCGTTGCAGCAGCCGCTTCTGGGTGGCCGCGAGCGGCGCGATATCGGATTCCTGCCGCAGCCAGCCGATATCGGGATGACGGCGGATCGTTCCGGTTGAGGTGCAGGGCGCATCGATCAGGATGCCGTCGAAACCTTCGCCCTGGTTCTGGCCGAGCCACTCGGCGCCGTCAGCTACCGCAAACTTCGCATCCAGCGACAGCCGCACGAGGTTGTCGCGCAGCCGTGCCATGCGGGCCGGCGATCGATCAACCGCGGTCACGCGCGCGCCGCCATGAATGAGCTGCGCGGTCTTGCCGCCGGGCGCGGCACAGAGATCGACGATGTTCTTGTCCCTGACATCCCCGAACAGACGCACCGGCAAAGCGGCAGCCGCATCCTGCACCCACCACTGACCTTCGGAAAAACCCGGCAGCATTGTCACCGAACCCTGCAACAAGGTGCGGACCGATCCGGTGGGCAGCGTCTCGCCGTGCAAACGCGTCGCCCATTGCGAAGGGTCGGACTTTACGGTGATGTCGAGCGAGGGGTCCTGTCCGATCGCGTGCGCAATGTCGCTCGCGGTCGCTGCGCCATAATGGGCAGACCAGCGCGCGAACAGCCACGGCGCCACGTCGAGATTTTTCGATTTCACTTCGTCGATCAGCGGCTGGCCTTCGCGTGCGCAGCGGCGCAGCACGGCGTTGACGAGGCCGGCATATTTCGCGGCGCGCCGATCCGATTGCACGAGCCGCACCGAGAGATCGACCGCGGCGTGATCGGGCACATCCATCCAGAGAATTTGCGCAGCCCCGATCAGAAGAGCGCTTTGTGCGCGGGGCGCATCGGTCGGAACGCCGCGGTCAAGAAGGCGGGAAAGAATATGGCCAAGGGTGCCCAACCGCCGCAGGATCGTCGCCACCAGCCGGCGCATCAGCGCGCGGTCGCGATCGGAAAGGCTTTTCAGCCCGGGATGGGCGGAGACGCCATCGAGCTGCTCGTCGAGCGTGCGGTGCTTGTGCAGAACGCCGTCAAGAATGTCAGCGGCGATCCGGCGCGCCGCAAGACCTGGCACTTCAGAGGGCAAAGCAAAACGCTGCGGGGGCATGGAGCTAGTGTCCCGATTCCGAAGTTCGTATCAATATGCGGCCCCTCGTGTACGAACTTCGGAATCGATAGGACACTAGCCAATTTATCGATGCCGTGTGGCTTTGGTTCGAAAGTCCGCATGACGAACTCGCGACATCAATGATGCGGGCTTTTGAACCGCCACACCGACACATCTTGTAATCTGGCGCAGCAGTTCGCATGTCAGCTCATGCTAGAATCGGGCCGCTAACAACAGGAATCGCTTTGGCATGAGAATATGCCAATTGTAAGAATCCGACGTATGACTTCGAGGCGGGTAGCCATGACGGACAATCCATCACGGTCGGAGCCGGCGGCGCCTGCGAGGGAGCGCAAGCCGCTCTCGCCCGCGGCGCAGCGCGCGCTGGCGGAGGCCGAAGCGCGACGGAAGGCAGCAGAGGCCGAGGCCAAGTCGCTGCCGAAAGAATTTCAGGGCCCGAAGGGCCCTGAGCCCACGCGATACGGCGATTGGGAGAGCAAGGGAATCGCCTCGGACTTCTAGATGCGAGGCGTGTTCCGCAAACGCGCGATCAGCGCGTCACCACCACCGTGGTGCCGATCGAAACCCGCTCGTAGAGGTCGGTGATGTCGGGGTTGAGCATCCGGATGCAGCCATAGGACACGAAGCCGCCGACCGAGCCCGGCACGTTGGTTCCGTGGATGGCGTATTCGCCGCCGGCCAGCGTCATGGCGGCAACCCCCATCGGGTTGCGCGGCGATCCGCCCGGAATGACATCGGGCAGTTGCGGCTTGTCGCGCTTCACTTCGGCGGGAGGCGACCAGGCCGGATGGAGGTATTTGCCGCTGATCTGCGTGGTGCCGGCCCATTGCTTGCCGGACTTGCCGACGCCGACGGGGTAACGGACCGCGCGGCCGGTTTCGAGGATGAGATAGAGGCGGCGTTCGCCAGTCTTCACCACGATCGTGCCCGGCGAATATTCGCCGTTCACCCCAACGAACTCGGGCCGCGCCTGCGCGCTATTGGTTGCCAGAAGGCCCGCGCCGATGGTGGCCGCCGCCACCGCCATCCTCAAAGACATTGATCTCTCCAATACATCCAAGAATACCTGCAAGGCCGCCTTGTCTGGCGGTGAAATCCGGGTGCTCGCCGCTTTCCCATCAAATATTTACCGCGTCCGTTAAGCAGGCGTTGTGCACGCAGGGGCGGAGCGGGCTTTTCGGGGAGCAGAGAAGAAAATGTTCGAAACAAAGTAAATGACCTGAAAACCACACTGCGTGAGGAAACACCCGCCGGTAGACGACACGGGATGACAACTGCGTGAGGTAGACGTCGGCAGCCCACGTTTCGGCAAACCAAAATGCCAGCCACCGTCATCCATCAAACGCGGTATCCGCCAAGCGTTGTCTCGCGATCGCGAGTTGGACGCTTCGGCCCTGACAATGCAGTTGAGTCTAGCCATGCGTCAATTGCTCGACGTGTAGCTACTGGCGTATCCGGGTCGCGAAGCGACCGACGGCCGGACGCTTACGCCGACGCGTCTTTCCGGTTACGGCGATGCGTGACCAGATCGTCGACCACGGCGGGATCGGCGAGGGTCGAGGTGTCGCCGAGGCTTGCCGGATCGTCCTCGGCGATCTTGCGCAGGATCCGCCGCATGATCTTGCCGGATCGGGTCTTGGGCAGGCCCGGCGCGAACTGGATCTGGTCGGGGGAAGCGATCGGACCGATATCCTTGCGCACCCACGCCACGAGTTCCTTGCGCAACTCGTCGGTCGGCTCGGTACCGGTCATCAGCGTGACATAGGCATAGATGCCCTGACCCTTGATGTCGTGCGGGTAGCCGACCACGGCCGCTTCCGATACTTTTTCATGCGCGACGAGCGAGCTCTCGACCTCGGCTGTTCCCATGCGATGACCGGACACGTTGATGACGTCATCGACGCGGCCGGTGATCCAGTAATAGCCGTCGGCGTCGCGGCGGCAGCCGTCGCCGGTGAAATACTTGCCCTTGTAGGTCGAGAAATACGTCTGCTCAAAGCGGGCGTGATCGCCGTAGACGGTTCGCATCTGTCCGGGCCAGGACTTCGTGATGCAGAGGTTGCCGGTGCACTCGCCTTCCAGCACCTTGCCTTCGCTATCGACGATCTGCGGCACCACGCCGAAGAACGGCCGCGTGGCCGAACCCGGCTTGAGCTTGGTGGCGCCGGGCAGCGGCGTGATCAGGATGCCGCCGGTTTCCGTCTGCCACCAGGTGTCGACGATCGGGCAGCGGTGATCGCCGACCACGCGGTGATACCACTCCCAGGCTTCCGGATTGATCGGTTCGCCGACCGAGCCGAGCAGCCGCAGCGAGGCGCGCGAGGTCTTCTTCACCGGATCGTCGCCGGCCTGCATCAGCGCGCGGATCGCGGTCGGCGCGGTGTAGAAAATATTGACCCTGTGTTTGTCGATGACGTTCCAGAACCGCGAATTATCCGGGTAATTCGGCACGCCTTCGAACATCAGCGTGGTCGCGCCGTTCGCGAGCGGCCCATAGAGAATGTAGCTGTGGCCGGTGACCCAGCCGACGTCGGCTGTGCACCAGTAGATGTCGCCCTCGTGATAATCGAACACGTATTGGTGCGTCATCGCGGTGAAGACGAGATAGCCGCCGGAGGTGTGAAGCACGCCCTTGGGCTGGCCGGTCGAGCCCGACGTGTAGAGAATGAACAGCGGGTCTTCCGCGTGCATGTGCTCGCACGGGCACTCCGTCGTCACCATCTCCGCCGCCTCGTGGTACCAGAAGTCGCGCGACGGGTTCATGTCGACCTTGGCGCCGGTGCGTTTGACCACGACGACCCAGTCGACGCCGGTGGTCTTGGCCAACGCCGCATCGACATTGGCCTTCAGCGCCACCTTCTTGCCGCCGCGCAGGCCCTCGTCGGCGGTGATCACCACCTTGGACTGGCAGTCATTGATGCGTTGGGCGAGGCTGTCGGGCGAAAATCCCGCAAACACCACCGAGTGGATGGCGCCGATCCGCGCGCAGGCAAGCATCGCGTAAGCGGCTTCCGGGATCATCGGCAGGTAGATGGTGACGCGGTCGCCCTTCTTCACATTGCGGGTGCGCAGGATGTTGGCGAACTTGCAGACCTCGTCGTGGAGCTGCTTGTAGGTGATGCGCCTGGATTCGGACGGGTCGTCGCCCTCCCAGATGATGGCGGTCTGGTTACCGCGCTTTTCCAGATGCCGGTCGATGCAGTTCCAGGCCACGTTGAGGATGCCGTCCTCGAACCATTTGATCGAGATGTGGCCCGGCTCGTAGGAGGTGTTTTCCACCTTGGTGAACGGCTTCATCCAGCCGATGCGCTTGGCCTGTTCGGCCCAGAAGCTATTGGGATCCCGGACCGACTGCGCATACATTTCGCGATATTTGGCGTCATTCACCCAGGCGCGCGTGGCCCACTCGGCCGGTACGTCATAAATTTTGTCGGACATTTTGATCACTCCTCCCGGCGCAGCCACAAACACGACGGCCACCGTCTTCAATTCTTTAAATCGATTATGCGCTCGCGCCGATGGCGCCGACAAGCGCAACGACTACGACCTTCGGTGAGCATTTCGTTGCAACGGATCAATTCGAAGAATGCTTGCTCGGGATATTCGACATCAACCTGTTTGGGACCTGTCTTGGGTCTGGCCTGACGCCGGGTTTGGGCATGCAGGGCAGGGCTGCGCTCGGCCGGAACGGTAATTAGGGACCTTCCCCGGAAAAGATGGGGGCTGGTGCGTTAAGCCATTCCCCCCTAAATGGCCCCTTCGGTGGGAAAACCCGCCCAAGGAACAAAGCCAGTCAACTGGCATTAGCAGGGCAAGCACTGGAGCAAGGCGTCTAAGGCTATGATGGATCAACAGAATTATGTGGCAACGCCGCCTGGCGGGGTCGATCCTGAAGTAGCTTTGGCCAAGGCGTTGGGACAATGGCAGAAGGCCGAGCCCGCCAAGCCGGGCGTCCTGACCGGCAAAACGACGCAGGCGACCGCCCCCTCGGTCGAAATTTTGGCCAAGGAATTGGGCCTGACGCTTGGCGAACAGAGCCAGCTCACCATCCGCCGTGTCAGACGCGGCAAGAAATACTCTTTCGTCCGCGCCAATGGCTCGCATATCCGCGATAGCAGAACCATCCGCCGCCTTCATGCGATGGCGGTGCCGCCGGCCTATGCCGAAGTGCGCTACTCGCCCGATCCGAATTCGCATTTGCAGGCGGTGGGGCGCGATGCCGCCGGGCGCTTGCAATATCGCTATCACGTCGACTGGGAAAAAGTCCGCGAGCACCGCAAGGCGCATCGTCTGGCCAAGCTCGTCGGCGCGCTGCCGAAGATCCGCCGTCACACCTCGGCACATCTGGCGGGCGATGAGCCCACGCGCGAGTTCGCGCTGTCGGCCGTGATCGAACTGATCGCGCGTACTGCCATCCGGCCGGGCAACGAGAGCTATGCGCGGATGAACGGGACGCGCGGCGCCACCACGATGCTCAAGTCCAACGTCACGCTCGATGGCGACGGCTTCGTGTTGTCCTTTAAGGCCAAGGGCGGCAAGGCCGTGCGCAAGGAATGCGATGCGCCGAAACTCGTGCGCGCGATCCCGATTCTGCGCACGCTGCCGGGCAGGCGGCTGTTCCAGTATCGCGACGCGTCGGGCACGGTGCGCAGCGTTTCCACCACCGCCGTGAACAGCTTTTTGCGCGAGATCGCCGGCATCAAGATTTCGCTGAAGGATTTCCGCACGCTGATGGCCTCTGCCGTGGTGCTGGAATCGCTGTCGCTGATATCGCCGGCGGCGAGTGAACGCGGCCGCAAGCGCCAGGTTAACGACGCGATCCGCGCCGCCGCCGATCAGCTTTCCAATACGCCCGCGATTTGCCGCAAGAGCTATGTGCACGACACCATCGTTGCGGCCTTCGAGGACGGCGCCCTCGAGCGCTTCGCCGCGACCATGAAGGGCTATCGCACCCAGAAGAAGCGCGAGCAGCTCCTGGCGCAAGTGGTGCTCGCGGCCGCAGCGTAGCGGCATTTCCCGCGGGGACCCATACGCTGAGACCTCAGTTTTTTGGCTAGTTAGTCGACGCTTTTGCGCCCAACGTACATCGGTGGTTATGGGTCCCTGCGTGCGCAGGGACGACTTAAACATCGACCCATTACAAATTTGCATCGGGCGCATATCCATTACAAATTTGTCTCTACGGCAAATCCGGTGTTACCGAAGCTTGTCCCGCTCGACACACCCGGATTGATCGCAACTCATGACTGATCCCGCGACCGCTTGGTCCATTCATCCAGGCTGGTTTGCCGCCATCGCCATCCTGCTGTGGGCGACCAGCGCGCTGCCCGAATATCTGACCGCATTGCTGTTCTTCACCGCGCTGACGCTGTTTCGTTCGGCGCCGGCGGATGTGGTATTCTCCGGTTTCCAGTCGGAAGCGTTCTGGCTGGTGCTTGGCGGCTTCGTGCTCGGTGCTGCCGTTCGCAAGGTGGGTCTCGCCGACCGGGTCGCGGGACGGCTCGCGAGTTCGCTGACGGGGTCGTGGTTCACGATGGTCGCCGGCATCGTTGCGCTGACTTACGCGCTCGCTTTCGTCATGCCGTCGAATATGAGCCGTATCGCGCTTCTGATGCCGATCGTGATGGCGCTCGCCGACCGCGCCGGATTCCGCGAGGGATCGCCGGGTCGCTTTGCACTTGCACTCGCGGTCGGGTTCGGCACTTACGAGCTGTCGGCGTCCATTCTGCCGTCGAATGTCCCCAACCTGATCATGACCGGCGCCGCCGAGCACGCCTACGGCATCCAGTTCAACTACATGCCGTATCTTTGGCTGCATGCGCCGGTCGTCGGTGTCCTGAAGGGCATTCTCATCACGCTGTGCCTGTGGTGGATGTTTCCGGCCTCGCCCGACCGCGTTGAAGCCGAGCCGAAGCCGCCGGCCTGGAGCGCGGCGGAGCTGCGGCTTGCGGTCATTCTGCTGGTCACGCTGCTGCTCTGGATGACGGACGCCTGGCATGGCATCCGGCCGGCGTGGGTTGGCCTCGCGTCCGCCTGCCTCTGTCTGCTGCCGCGCATCGGATTTCTCACCAGCGAAGAGTTTTCGAACGCGGTCAACTTTCGGACCTGTATCTATCTCGCGGGCATTCTCGGGCTTGCCGCCGTCGTCGCCTGGTCGGGCCTCGGCGACGAGATCGGCAAGCGGCTGATCCCGCTGTTGCCGCTCGATTCCGCGCATCCTGCCACGGCCTTCGCCTCGATGCTCGGGCTCGGCAGCCTGCTCAACTTCGCGGTGACCGCGAACGGTCTGCCGGCCGTATTCACGCCGCTCGCGCAATCGCTCGCCGATCATGCCGGGCTCAAGCTCGAGACTGTCCTGATGTTGCAGGTGTTCGCCTATGCGACGCCGCTGTTGCCGTACCAGGCCGCACCGCTGGTGGTGGCGGCGGCGTTTGCGCGCACGCCGACGCGCGTGACTCTCGTGGCATGTGTCGTCATCGCGCTCATTTCGTTCGTCCTTCTCGCACCGCTGTATTATTTCTGGTTCCGCTTTCTCGGCTGGATCGGGTGAGCTTTCGTCATTCCGGGATGCGCCGGAAGCGCAGGCCCGGAATCCATGGTGCCGACCGAATGCAGGGCGAAATGGATTCCGGGTTCGCGCTCACGCGCGCCCCGGAATGACGGTAACAACTAGTTCCAGACGCGCCTGAACATCTCGCGAAGCAATGGCCTCCGAGTCTCGAGAGATACAATCGTCCCTCTCACAGAGGGCGCAGGGAATGCCGGGCGCTCCAACGCACCCGCAGCCTTGCGTGCGAAAGTAAAAAGCACGCAAGCAAGTCACCGCAGGTTCGCCGGAGTGTTCCGGCATTCCCCGCGCGGTAAGGTTTTAACGGCTTACTTCGTGCTCTCCCCGGTGAGCCGGGCTTGTTGCCACCGTCACCTGCAAGATCATCGCCTCACAGGCTTGATATCAGCGTCGGGATATCAGGACCACACGACTTCGCCGTCCGCTTTTTCACGCGCTCGTCTTGCGCAGAAAAGCGTCCACCGCATCCCATGCCCAACGCTCGTGACGATCGCGAAACGCCCCTCATGGCGGGCACGGGACGTGCGAAGAAATGCCCGTGATTTGCCCGACGTCACAAGGATGCGCGCCTGCGGCAGATTAGCGCGACGGGCAAATCAGTTGCTGTCAGTTCTTGGTCGCTGCAAGCGCGGCCGCGCGGGTTTGGCGCCATCTCCCGAACCACCAGTAGAGAGCGGCCGTGACAAGCCCCGCGAGCGGAAAGAAAAGCATGAGCGGATCGAGAGCCCAGCGCGGAAAAAATGTCAGGAGGCTTTCCGTCGGAGGTCCGGAATCCGGACCGCTGCCCTTCCACGCCAGCAGCGTCACCGGCACGATCACCGCCGCGCCAAGGACGAAGCCGAGCACGCAGGCCATCCAGCCCGTCACCGGCCGCCACAGCGACAGCAGGAAGAGAGAGGGCAGCAATAGAAAGATCGTCGCCGCGTAGGCGATCACGCAAGCCGGGATCAACAGGATCAGGAACGTCAATACAACCGGGCCGTCGCCTCTTAGCATCGGCGCCACCATGGCGCTCGTAATCAGCGGCACCGGCAATGGCCCCAGCAAGAGTCCAGTCCAACTGAAATGCATCGCGAAGCGTCCTTCATAAAAGTACCGGACGGACGAAAAGGCTCGTCCGATTTGTCCGTCGCTAGAATCGAAAGCGCTACGGCACGTTAGCACGGTGAGCAGATCAGTTCTTTGCCGCTGCAGGCATGGCTGCGGGGGATTGGCGCCGTCTCCCGAACCACCAATAAAGTGCGGCCGTGACAAGCCCTCCGCCCGGATAGAAGAGCATGAACGGCTCGGTCACCCAGCCCGCGAAGAAAGCCCAGAAGTCTTCCTCCATGGGCCCCGAGTTCGGGCCGCCGGTCGCCCACGCCAGCTTGGCCACCGGCACGAACACCGCGGCGCCGAGCACCAAACCGAGGAGGCAAGCCATCCAGCGGGTCACGGTCGTCACCAGTGAAAGCAGGAATAGCGTAGGCAGAAACAGCAACCACGTCGCGCCGTAGGAAATCACGCAAGCCGGAATCAAAAGGAGCAAAAACGTGAAGATGACCGGGCCTTCGCCCCGCAACACCGGCGCCATCACCGCGCAAGCAATAATCGGCACCACCAGCGGTGCCAACCAGAAGCCTTTCCAACTGAAGTGCATCGCGATACCCCTCACCCGCCCTCACTGCGTTCGGGCACCCTCTCCCACAAGGAGAGAGGGAGTAAGAACTTTATAGCCCGCCCATCTTGCAGACGTACTTCCACTCTTCCGCCGTCACCGGCTGCACCGAGAGCCGTGAATATTTCACCAGCGCCATCGCGGCGAGTTTCTTGTCCGCCTTGATCGCGGCCATCGTCACCGGCGTCTTCAACGGCTTGTCGGCCTTGATGTCGACGCAGACGAACTTGCCGGTCTTGTCGGTCGGGTCGGGATAGGCCTCCTTGATCACCTCGGCGACGCCGACAATCTCTTTTCCTTCGTTCGAATGATAGAAGAACGCCTTGTCGCCCTTCTTCATGTTCACGAGATTCTGCCGCGCGGTGAAATTGCGCACCCCGGTCCAGGCTTCGCCCTTGGCGCCCTTGGCGACCTGGTGGTCCCACGACCAGACCGAAGGTTCGGATTTCACCAGCCAGTAATTCATGAAGATTTCCTCCGCCCGTCATGCCCGGCCAAAACAACGTCGCTTCCGTCCGTGTTGCTCAATACCACGACAGAGCTATAAGCGCCGTCAATAGGTGTCGCGCCTCTCTCAAACAGGGAAGTCGAAATGTTTGTCGATCGCCGCAAGTTCATGACGCTGGCCGCCGCCACTCTGGCCGCGCCTTCCGCCTTTGCGGCCACGCGCCCGATCAAGGCCATCGCCTTCGACGGCTTTCCGATCACCGATCCGCGGCCGGTCTTCGCGAAGGCCGAAGAGCTGTTTCCGGGCAAGGGGCGCGCCCTGAGCGAAGCCTGGCGCACGCGGCTGTTCGAATATACCTGGCTGCGCACGCTGGGTGGGCGCTACGCCGATTTCTGGCATGTAACGGAAGATTCCCTGATCTTTGCCGCCAAGGCATCCGGCATCGATCTGGCCGCCGATCAGCGCGACACGCTGATGCAGACGTGGCTCGCTCTGAAAGCCTGGCCCGATGTCGCGCCGACGCTGAAGGAATTGAAGGCCGCAGGCATCCGCATGGCGTTTCTCGCCAATCTCACCGAGAAGATGCTCGATGCGGTTGTGAAAAATTCAGGCCTCGAAGGATTCTTCGAGCCGCATCTGTCGACCGACAAGGTACAGGCCTTCAAGCCCGATCCGCGCGCCTATCAGATGGGGTGTGACGCCTTCAAACTTGCAAAGCAAGAGATCGCGTTTGCGGCGTTCGCCGGCTGGGACGCGGCCGGCGCCAAGTGGTTCGGCTATCCGACCTTCTGGGTCAACCGCATGAACACGCCGGTTGAGGAATTGGGCGCGACGCCCGACGGCATCGGCCCGGGAATGGCTGATCTCGTGAAGTTCGTGCTGGGGTGAGAACTCAGCAGCCCTGCGTACTGGCCCCGGGAGAGAAGCTCTTGAGCCACGATCGGGCCGAATGGATGTTGCCGAAATTCCGGACCTGAATCTCGCGGGAAAGCCTGGACTGTATCGCGCCGATCGCGACCCTTCCGAAGAAGGTCATCGAGATCGTGGTCGCCGCGGCCTTGAGACCGATCGCCCGCGCGCGAGGCAGCCATTCCTCGACGATCCATTGCTGATCTTCGGCATGTACGATCGGCAGGTCGGTATCGTCGCCAAGAATTTTCTCCGCCTTGTGCTGCGCGAGCAGGGCGAGAATGATTTCGTGGATGTAACGCAGCTGGGCGCTGGTTGCATATTTGCGCCAGGTTACCGCGACGCAGTGCACTTCTTCGTCATAGTGCAGCTTGCAAATCGGATTGTCGTTGGGGTTTTGCACCAGCAGGCTGCCTTCATAGGACTCCCGTTCCACGATCTGGGCCAGCTCGGCTAGCGAAACGCAATTCATTCTGTTCTCATGCCTCATGACCCGAGCGGCCGACGCCGCCGCGCGGGAGCCGCGATTGAGATGGCTTCATGCGGGGTCCATCTCCTACGCAGCGCCTGCGACGACCGGAGGGGGAGCCAAATTTTCAAGGTGCTGCGCCCAACGCGGAATCGTTTCGACGGCCCCAGCTCCGTCGCAGGATTGCGCTATGCTATAAGTTATGAAGTGGACTTGGGTTCCCGCCCGTTGCCGGAACGGTTCAGGATTTTTGAGGCTGGACCTAGCCTTCCGCCTTGAACGGACGGGTGAGCAAGCCTTCGACCGCCTCGTCGATGGTGACGGCGCCGCGCAGGATGTCGGCGACCGCGGTCGAGACCGGCATGTCGACACCCTCGGCCGCGGCGAGTTCGACCAGCACCGGCGCGGTGAACGCGCCTTCGGCGAGTTTGCCGCTCGGCGGCGTCAGGCCGCGCCCCAGTGCCTGGCCCAGCGCGAAATTGCGCGATTGCGGCGTCGAGCAGGTCAGGATCAGGTCGCCGAGACCGGATAGCCCGACCAGCGTCTCCGAGCGCGCGCCGAATGCGCGGCCCAATCGCGCCAGTTCTGAAAAGCCGCGGGTGGTCAGCGCCGCCTGTGCGGAGGCGCCGAGATTTTTTCCGACGGAAATGCCGGCTGCAATGGCAAGCACGTTCTTGGCCGCGCCGCCGATCTCGACGCCGCGGACATCCGTGGTGTGATAGGGCCGGAACGTCGCCGAGCCCAGCGCCTGCACCAGGCCTTTCGCAAGCTCTTCGTCATAGGCCGCCAGCGTCACGGCGGTCGGCAATCCCCGCGCCACGTCGTCGGCAAAGCCGGGCCCCGACAGCATCGCGGCGCGCGCGCTCGGCGCAGCCTCCGCGATGACCTCGGTCATGAATTTATGCGTGCCACGCTCGATGCCCTTGGCGCAGGCGACCAGCGGCGCGCCTTCGGCCAGGTGCGGCGCGAGCGCAGATACCGCGGCGCGCAGGTTCTGCGCGGGGGTCGCGATCAGAATGGCGTCGGCCGACGCCGCATGTTTCAGGTCGTCCGTCACCTCGATGGCGGCATGCAGTGTAACGCCCGGCAGTTTCGGATTGCTGCGCTTGGATGCGATGGCTTTGGCCGTTTCGGCGCTGCGCACGCAAAGAATAACGCTGCGGCCGGCGCGCGCCGCGACGCCCGCAAGCGCCGTTCCCCATGCGCCCGCGCCGACGACGGCGATTGAATTGAATGAGGTCATCGACGGTCCCTCAAAATCCCGCGCGGGTGTTGGTGTAGCCGGCCGGCGCGGTGGCGTTACTGTCGAGCAGCCAGCGCGCGCGGGGCGCGGTATCCATCGTATCGGTCAGGCCAAGTGCCAGCCGTTCGGCGCCGGCCCAGGCGATCATCGCGCCATTATCGGTGCAGAGTGCGGGCGGCGGGATGATCAGCGTGGTCTCCGCCTTCGCCGCGACCTCCTGCAACGCGCCGCGAATCGCCTGATTGGCCGCAACGCCGCCGGCCGCAACCAGCGCACGCGGCGGACCGAACCGTGCCTCGAACAGCTTGAGACCCACGCTCAGCCGGTCGGCGGTGGATTCCAGCACCGCGGCCTGAAAGCTCGCGCAGAGATCGCGGATATCCTGCGCATCCGGCGTCGTCAGCCGCGCCGCTTCGTTGCGCACCGCCGTCTTCAATCCCGACAGCGAAAAGTTCGCATCGTCGCGTCCCAGCATCGGCCGCGGCAGGGCAAAGCGCGCGGGATCGCCGCCGCGCGCGGCGCGCTCGACTTCGGGTCCACCGGGATAAGGCAGCCCCAACATTTTCGCGACCTTGTCGAAGGCTTCGCCGATCGCGTCATCGACCGTGGTGCCGAGCCGCACATATTGGCCGACGCCGGTCACGGCGACGATCTGGGTATGGCCGCCGGAGGCGAGGAAGAGACAATAAGGAAATGCCAGCGCACAAGTGAGCCGCGGCGTCAGCGCATGCGCTTCGAGATGGTTGACCGCGATCAGCGGGGTGTTGTGCACCATCGCGATCGCTTTCGCCGTCGTTAAGCCCACGATGACGCCGCCGATCAGGCCGGGGCCGGCGGCGGCCGCCACCGCCGACAATTGCGCGAAGCCGACGCCGGCGTCTTTCATGGCGGTGTCGACGATGCCGTCGAGCAGATCGACATGGGCGCGCGCCGCAATCTCCGGCACCACGCCGCCATAGATCGCGTGCTCTTCGGTCTGCGAGCGCACGACGTTGGACAGGATCCTCGCCGTGCCGTCACTGATCCGTTCCACCACGGCAGCTGCGGTTTCGTCGCAGGTGGTTTCGATCCCCAGTACCAATGTTCTGATGTCGTTAGCCAATGCGGGCTCTTGCGCTTTCAAGAAATCCAGCGTTCCCCTATTCGGTAGCATTCCGGCCTTGTACGGTGCAATCCTGTACACCGGCCGTCCCCTCATCCTGAGGAGCCGCGCTCTTTGCGCGACGTCTCGAAGGATGGGCTAAATGAAGGCCTCATGGGTTCTCCCGGCAATACGGAGTATTGTCCGGAAGACGCGCCACTTTGTGCCGCCGTTCGCTAACGGCCTCGCTCTCGCGAGGCCTGCTCGGCGGTGGCGCTCCTCACCATGAGGGATAACAGCGGAAGTTCGATTGCATGGCCATTCTCGTCACTCGCCCGCTGCCGGACGGCGAGACCACCGCCGCCTCCTTGCGCGCGAAAGGCTTTGAGGTGCTGCTGGCGCCGATGCTGCGGTTCGAGCCGGTCGCCTTCCACGACGATGGCGATGCGTCCTATGGTGCGGTCATCGTTACCAGCGCCAATGCGTTGCGTGCGATCGTACCCAGGCTTTCTGGCAGCCCCTTGCTCAAACTGCCGCTGTTTGCGGTCGGCGATCACACGGCCGACGCCGCGCGTGCAGCCGGTTTTGCCAACGTCATTTCGGCCAAGAGCGATGCCACGGGCCTGCGCGAGCGTGTGCTCGCCAGCGTGAAAGCGAAGGTGCTGAAGAAGACGAGCCCGCTGCTCTATCTGGCCGGCGCCGATCTCGCGCGCGATCTGCCGGGTGAACTTGGCGAGCGCGGTTTTACGGTCGTCACCCAGACGACGTATCGGATGGCGGCGGTGCCGAACTTGCCGGAAGAGACCCGCAACGCCTTCGCCGCCGACAAAGTCGAGGCCGTGTTGCATTACTCGAGACGCAGCGCGCGCGCTTTTATCGAGGCGGTTCGCGCAGCCGGGGTTGAAATATCGTCGCTTTCGCTGCCGCAGGGCTGCCTTTCCGCCGGGATTGCGACCGTCCTGCGGGATGCCGGGGCGGCGCGCGTTTTCGTCGCGTCATCGCCGGATGAGGGCGCCTTATTTGTCGCGCTAGGTGGTGCTTTGCGGACGTGATCGCGCTACAAGGCGCGTCGATGCTGCCAGAGGAACCGGCATGGACGACAACAAGCCCGATGATTCCGCGACCGCGCCTGACGCGGGGCGGCCCCGGCGTGCGCCGCCGACCATCGACCTCGAGGCTTCCGAGGTGACGACGTCATCCGAGAGCGCCGGCGGCGACGGCACTAAAAGCGAGGCGAGGCAGGCGTCGTGGCTTTCTTATGCGACGCTGCAACCGTTTCTGGTCGCGGCCGTCACCGGCGCGGTCACCGCGGCGGTGGTGATTACGGGCGCACGGATGGCAGGTTGGCCGGCCGAGACGGTGCGGCCGGTCGCCGAGATCAATACCGGCGCCATCGAGGCGCTTTCCTCGCGCATCAGCGACCTCGAAGGACGGGCGTCGAAGCCCGTCGCGCCCGACCCGGCGCTTGCGTCGCGGTTCGACGCGCTGGAAAAATCGCTTGGCCAGTTGCGTACTGACATCGCCGGCGCCCGCGTGCGTTCGGAGAAACTTTCGAGCGATCTCGATGCCGTGAAGGCTACTCCGTCTGCGCCCGTCGCCGCGCAGGCTGCGCCCGATCTCTCGGCGATCGAAGGACGCATCGCCGAGATTGAGCGCTCGGTGCGAGCCGAGAGCGAGAACATCGCCCAGGCCGCCAACAAGCCGGCAGACGACACCGCGCTGCGGCGTCTGGTAGTCGCTTCGATGCTCGATCTTTCGGTCCGTCAAAACGAGCCGTTTGCGCAAGCCCTCAAGGCGGCGAAGGCGCTCGCTCCCGATTCGCAAGCGCTGCAGCCGCTGGAGGGTTTCGCGGCATCCGGCGTGCCGAACGCTGCAAACCTGTGCCGCGAGTTGTTGACGCTGGTGCCGAAGCTGGAGCCGCCTCGGCCGGGAAATGCCACCACAGGCACCGGCATCGTCGATCGCCTGCAGGCAGGTGCGGCGAAACTCGTACGCATCGAGCGCACAGATGCGCTGGGTAACGACCGCAGCGCCATCGTCGCGCGCGTCACCGCGGCTGCGGTACGCAACGATCTCTCCGAGACGCGGCGCGAATTGAATTCGCTTAGCCCTGCCGACCGCGCGCCCGCGCAAGCCTGGCTCGACAAGGCCGGCGAGCGGGACGCCGCGCTCGCGGCCGCGCGCCATTTCGCGAACGACGCCATGGCGGCGCTTGCCAAACCCGCGCCGTAGAAGAAAAGATGTACCGGATCATTCTCTTTCTGCTGCTGGTCGCGCTCGCTGCGAGCGGTGCGGCGTGGCTTGCAGACCAGCCGGGTGAGATTCTGTTTCCATGGGACGGCGGCCTGGCGCATGTCACGCTGCTGGAATTTGCGGTGGGGTTTGGCACGGCCGTCGTCGCCGCAATGGCCGCCTGGACTGCTCTGCGGATGTTGTGGCGGCTGCCGGAAAAAATCCGAAAGGCCAACCGGGAGCGGCGTCATGCGCGCGGCCGGGACGCCATCACGCAAGGGCTGCTTGCGATCGGGCACGGCGATTCAAGCGCCGCACGTGGGCATGCTGAGATCGCGCGCCGCCACGCGGCAAGCGACCCGCTGACGCTGCTGTTGCACGCCCAGTCGGCGCAGCTCGACGGCAACCGAGTTGCGGCGCGCGAGGCATTCCATGCCATGGCAACGCGCGAAGATACGCGGCTATTGGGCTTGCGCGGTTTGTTCATCGAGGCGCAGCGCGCCGACGATGTCGGTGCGGCGGTCGCCATCGCCGAGGAGGCGTTGAAGACCTCGCCGTCGTCGACCTGGGCCTCGCAGGCGGTGCTCGGCTTTCGCTGCGCGAGGGGCGACTGGATGGGCGCACTTGCGATTCTCGAGAACAATCTCTCCTCGGGCTTGATCGACAAGCCGACCTATCGGCGTCAGCGCGGCGTGCTATTGACGGCGCGCGCGCTGGAGCTCGAGACCACCGACCGCGATCAAGCACGCGACGTCGTGATGGAAGCGGTCAAGCTGGCGCCGACGCTGGTGCCGGCCGCGGTGTTATCCGCCAAATTCCAGAGCGAGGCCCATCAGATTCGCCGCGCCATGCGCCTTGTGGAAACCGCATGGCTGGCGCAGCCGCATCCCGATCTGGCCGATGCCTATGCCCACGTAAAACTCGGGGATTCCGCGCGGCAACGCCTGGTGCGGATCGAGACGCTGGCGGCAAAGATGCCGGCTCATCCGGAAAGCGCACTGGCAGTTGCACGCGCCGCGATCGATGCGTCCGAATTTGCAAAGGCGCGCGAGGCGCTGGCGCCTTTTGTCGAGACGCCGACGCAGCGCGTCGCGATGCTGATGGCGGAGATCGAGCGCACCGAACATGGCGATACCGGCAAGGCTCGGGCCTGGACGTTGCGTGCGGTGCGCGCGCTGCACGATCCGGTCTGGACCGCGGACGGCTATGTTTCCGAAAAATGGCGGCCGGTGTCGCCGGTGTCCGGCCGGCTCGATGCGTTTCAATGGCAGATGCCGCTGTCAGCGCTGCCGTCGGCGGGCGGCGCCGTCGAGCCTTCGCCGTTCGAGCAGGCGATGCTGGCGGCAAGCCCGCAAGCCGCCGAGCAGGTCGACCCATCCGCCGAGACGCCCGTGCTGGTGCCGCAAGACAACGCGCCTGTCCAGCCGCCGGTGGTCGATGTCACACCCCTAGCCCCACCGCCGGCCGAGGCGGCAGCCGCCGCCGCCGCGCCGCCACTGTTCCGCGCGCGAAACGATATTCCCGCAGCAGTCGCTAAGCCCACGCCGGCAATTCCGGTGATCGTGCCGATCGTCCGCCCGCCGGACGATCCCGGCGTCGACGATGGAACCGAGCCGGACGAGTTCACGGAAGCGCCTGTGCCCAGCCAGGCCGGGGGATGGCGCGGGTTTCTATCGCGCATGCGGGGCTGATTCGAAGGGCGTTTGGCGTCCAGTCGGCAAACGCCTGCGTCGTGCGCGGTGGCCTCGGCTTTTCGAAAAGATCGCGCCCGAACAAGGAGATGAGAACGGGTGGGGCCGCCGTCAGCGGGAGGAAGGGCTGGGTCTAGCGTTTTCCTTGCCAATCCAGGCGCTGCCCGATATCAGGTGCGGGCGTTTTCAGGGGGCCTCACGGGGCCGTATCCCTAACCCCAGCGAAAGCGCTTTGGAACTGATGGTCCGCCGCAATAGCTCAGTTGGTAGAGCACGTCATTCGTAATGACGGGGTCGGGGGTTCGAATCCCTCTTGCGGCACCAGCCGGTCCGAACCTTCACTCAGTCAGATTTCCCAGTCACGCGCGATTGGCCCCAACCGCAGCCAGCGGCCCAATCGGGACCAGCGGCTGTGCTCGACCATCGTGCGGTAGGATGTGAATTCGGCTTCCGGGTCGGACTTGATCTGCCGAAACTTTGCGTTGGCAAGCCAGGTCGCGAGATGGCCCAGTTCGATCCGCGCTGGAAAACGGATGTCCAGGCCGGATTGACGAAATCTCAGATCCAGGAACGAGCCTTCGGGCGGCCCGAGATTCGTCGGGATGCCGGCGCGGCGCCAGATCTCGTTATTCAGGTGCATGAAGAAGGATGAACGGGCGCGCTCCATCATCTCCCCGGCGCGCGCGGGATCAAACAAGGCTAGCACGTCCGTGTAGATGAAAGGACAACCTTGCTCGCTTGGCGCGGCCCATTCGTCCAGTCCGTGTTTTCGGATCAACCTGGTCAGAAGGGTTGGACCGGTCGTCGCCCATGGCACGTCGTCGCCAGCGGCCCGGGCGGCTTTCGCGGCCTCGGTCAACAGCGGATGCGCGCGTGGAAATTTCATGATCGCGTTGGTGAAGTGTCCTTCTTCCGCCGCGAAATAGATTGGTGCTGATGGCAACTCCGGCGCCAGCAACGCAACATCGGTGTCGACCCACCAGCCGCCGTGGCGCTCGAGCAAAACCAGACGAAAAAGATTGGCGTGAAGGGCCGGGCTTCCCGCTCCGGGACCCCGGCGATAGACCATCACAGATTTCCCCGGAAGCACGTCGCGCGCATCGCGCGCCGCGATCCACGCAGGGAAGCCGTGGTCACCTTCGTAGGTGAAGATTTCGACCGGGTAGCCACGCTCGGCAAAGGAGTGAAGGCAAAGCAGCAGATAGGGATTGAGCGGAGGGCCGTGCCAAAAACTGCGGATTGCCTCGGTCATCACACAAACTGACTTGATCAAAAGGGATACGGCGCAAAGGATATTGCAACGGGATTTGCTCGGGCTCTTTGGGGAACAACCCCGCGCGTTCCATAAAAGGGAAATGAGTGCCTGACGCAAGCGCGTCAATCCGGCCGCCCGCAGCGGCACTTTGACGCCATGAAAATTGCCAGTGAGACAGTCCATGAACACCAACGAAGAAATTGGCGCGCGGACCTTTGTCAGCACTCCGTTATCGCCTCTTGCCGCACGATCAATTCGGTTTAATTCTCGCAGCCCTCGGGCTTGCCGGTTCGCGCGGGTTCACAGAGTGCAAGGTCAGTGGGTCGGGTAGGAATGACTGCGCGTCCGAATCAATGGCGAGGCTGTTTGCTCCGTGGCTTCGCGGTCGCGATGCTTGGCATGCTGGCCACGGCGCCCGCCTCAGCCAGCCCCGCCGATATCCTGCTCGTCAACGGCAGGATCGTCACGCTGGACGCTGCCTCGTCCGTGCGCGAGGCGCTTGCGATCGAAGCGGAGCGGATCACCGCGACCGGCAGCTCGGAAGAACTGCGCAAGCTGGTGGGACCTTCCACGAGGGTAATCGACCTCGGTGGACGCACGGTGATCCCCGGCCTGATCGATTCCCACATTCATGCCATTCGCGCCGGCTTTCGTTACGCAACTGAAGTGAATTGGGAGGGCGCAGCCAGCATGAGTGAGGCGCTCGATCGCCTCAAGTCGGCCGCCAGTCGCGCCAGGCCGGAGGGGTGGCTGATCGTTGCCGGCGGATGGACGCCGCGTCAATTCGACGAGAACCGTCGGCCGACCGAGGCGGAGATCGCAAGCGTTGCCTCCGGCCATCCCGTCTACGTTCAACTCTTCTACGGTTATGCACTGATCAACGCCGAGGGGCGCGACCGGCTGAACATCAAGTCCGAGGCCGATCTGCCTGCGGGAGCGAAGTTCGAGCGCGACAAGGAAAATGTGCTCACCGGCTGGATCGTCGGCGGCGGTCCTGCGATCACATCGCTCTATTCGCGTCTGCCGAAACCGCAACTGCAAGAGGCGATCGAAGGGACGCGCCAGTTCCTGCGCGAATTAAGCTCTTTTGGCCTGACTGGCGTGATCGATCCCGGCGGGCACAACCTCGCCCCCGACGATTACGCGGCGCTGTTTCACCTGTGGCGTGCGCGCGAGCTGCCGCTTCGCGTGGTCTACAGCATCTTTGCGCCGCGGCCGGGGAAGGAGCTCGAAGACTTCCAGGCCTATACACAATTCCTGCCGATGGGGACCGGCGACGGCCGGCTGCGCTTCAACGGCATCGGCGAGTGCGTCACCTGGGGCATGTACAACAACGACACGCCGACTGACACCGACAAGGAAGCCTTTTACCGCGTCGCGCGCTGGGCCGCCGAGCGGGGCCTGACATTGACGGTGCACTGGAACAACGATCGCTCCGTGCACCATCTGCTTGACGTCCTCGAGCGCATCAATCGTGAGGTTCCGATCGCGCCATTGCGCTGGTCGATCGCGCATTTGAACGATGCGTCGGACGCTTCACTGCAACGCATGAAGGCGCTTGGCGTCGGCTGGCTGATGCAGGACGGGCTTTACTTCGCCGCGACCTCCTACATTGCGGAGCGGGGAGAGGCGCAAATGCAGCGATCGCCGCCGATCGTCTCGGCGCTCCGCCTCGGCCTTCCGACGGGTGGCGGCACCGATGCCAATCGCGTGATGATCGAAAATCCCTTCGTGTCGCTACGCTGGATGCTGGATGGCCTCACCGTCGACGGCGTTGAAACCCGAGGCGCGAAGGAGATCCCGAGCCGCGAGGAGGCGCTTCGCATCTACACGCAAGGAAGCGCCTGGTTTGCACATGATGAAAATCAGCGCGGCAAACTCGTGCCGGGAACGCTCGCTGACCTCGCTGTACTGAGCGACAACTATTTTGCCGTGCCGATTTCCGACATTGCGAAAATCAAATCGCAGATAACGATGGTCGGCGGCCAGATCGTCTACGCATCAGGCCCTTTCTCCAGCCTTGATGCCGCGCCGCGCTGAGTTACAGCGCGTTTCCGTGCACAAAATGGAATTAGAACAAAACTAATTCAGCGCGGCGTTCCATCGCGCGACGATCGTGCTTAAAGTTGCGTTCATTGCATAAAGAGACCTTGAAATCAGAGGTCCCGGGCAAGGCCAGCGGTGTGCCTGATCGCGACCACGATGCTACGCAAGGGGGGAGAATGTCGACATTCCTGGTCATCCTGCACGGCCTGCTGGCCGTCGCGCTGCTCGGCAGTATCACGCATCAGGCGATCGCGGTGGTCTGGCCCGCGCGAAGCAAGTCGGGATTCGTCAACGCGTATCGATCGGTTTCAAGCCGGGTCTACGTCAACGCCAATATCGTATTGTTTCTCGTCGTAGCGTTTCTCGGCGGCTATATCTATCCAATCTACCGCGTCTGGGTGCGAACCTATCTCGAAAATGCGCGCCTGTTTCCGGCCGTAGGCTCGTTCGAGATCAAGGAGCAGTTCATCTCGATCGGCCTCGGCTTGCTGCCGCTCTATTGGCTGGCATGGCGCAGCCCTGAGCCCGCGGCAACCTCCGCACGCACGGCCGTCACGCTGATGCTTTGCTTCATCGTCTGGTTCGGTTTCATCGTCGGCCACATCCTCAACAACATCCGCGGGTTCTTCGGGCTATGAACAGCAATCAAATCGAAAAGATCATTCCGGTTTTCTCGGCGGCGTTTGCTCTGATCTATATCGTGTCGGTGGAGATGAACTGGGCGCTGTTCACCTATCATCCGAAGATCGGACAATGGGGCTGGCTGGTTGAGCCTTCGAGGGATGGCCCGCCGATGTATTGGTATGGCTGGCTTGTAACCTCCACGCTTGGTGCGGCCGCGGTGAGCGTGCTAGCGTTGCCGGTGTTGAAAAACCGGCCGACGCAATACTGGCTGGGGTGGGTAGTTCCGCTTCTGGTCACGATCAGCGTCTTCTACCTTTTCCGCGACTGGTTTCTGCGCTGAAGTCCACGAAAAGCAGAAAACCGCGAGAACCTATCGCAAGGTCAAAAAGTGCCAACACGTCAGCGACGCCGCTTTATCGCGCAATCCGCCATAGCTTCAATTGCCGGCGTCGCCGCTTTTGCGACAGCCGTGCTTTGGTCTTATCCGTCCCGTTCGGGAGAACTCGATTCCGAGCGCGACGAAGATGTCGATCTGGCCTTCGTCGGCTCGGCCCGCGAGACCGGAACGCTGAAGCCCATTCCCGGTGTTCAGATCAGGGCCGAGGCGGGAGGACGGAGGATCCTGGTTCGCACCAATACCGAAGGCGTTTACCGGCTGATTCCGAATTTCGGCGATGGCGTTACCGCCAGCCAGGTGACGATTTCCTGCGCCAAAGACGGATATGAGGCCGTGGACGTCTCGCGGCGTCAGCTTACGGACAAGAAGGTGAAAGAGCTTGTTGTGGCCGAGTGCCTGCTGGCGCCCAAGCCTTAAGTTCTGCGACGAAATTACTCACGAGATCTGTGACCTCGTTCACAGTGGAACTCTTCCGTCGCTCTTAGAAGGAGATACGTACCTCTTTGCGGGAGGAAGCCGTGTTATCATCAGCCACCGATTACCACCCCGCCTACGGTCAGGCCGCCGCCGCACGTCGTTCACGGGGATTCTGGCCTTCTATCGTCCGGATCGCCGTTGCCGAGGTCGTGCTGCTGGTCGCGCTCGCAGGCGTGTTTATCGCCTATCTGAACTGGTCGTCAGAGGCGAGCTTTGCGGAATTTTTGGCCGTAAGCCAAGCGCAGACAACGCAGAGTTTGCCGCTGAACGAGGTTCAGGCGCCGTGTAACCGTGGCGCCTGACGTCTCGCTTTATTGCGACACCGTCTGGACCACGCTGCCCACGGGGCGCGCGCTTGCTGCCGGCAGTTTCATGTCCTTGATCAGCGCGTC
The DNA here is from genome assembly GCA_963788885.1 of uncultured Alphaproteobacteria bacterium. Classification (GTDB taxonomy): domain Bacteria; phylum Pseudomonadota; class Alphaproteobacteria; order Rhizobiales; family Xanthobacteraceae; genus Bradyrhizobium. Next base: position 977,646 of record CAWBIR010000010.1, read on the forward strand.
ATCATATTCGGCCACGGTCTGCATCGGCGCTTTCGCCTTCATCAGCACGACCTTGTACCCGCCGGCCTTCAGGCGCTGGAGCAAAGTCGGCATCGCCTCGGCGGTGTGCTTCTGGAAATCGTGCATCAGGATGATGCCCTTGCCGCGCTTGTCGAGCTTGGTCATGACGGTGTTGATGATCTGGTCGGCGTTCTTCGCCCTGAAGTCGAAGGAATCGAGATCGCACGAGAACATCGCGATGTTGCGCGATTCGAGATAGGCCATCGCCGCGGGGCCATGTTGCAGCTCGGGGAAGCGGAAGAACGGGGCGGGGGCTGCACCAAGCGCGAACTTGACGGCGCTGTTACCCTTCTCGATCTCATCCTTGGCCATCTGCTCGGTCATCTTCTTCGAATTCAGATTGGCATGCGACCAGGTATGCGTGCCGACGGTGTGACCGGCTGCCGCGACCTGCTTGAGAATCTCGGGATGATAGGTCGCGTGCTTGCCGATCGAGAAGAACACCGCCTTGGTGCATTCGTCGGCGAGCGCCTTGAGCACGGCGGGCGTGTTGCCCGGCCAGGGGCCGTCATCGAAGGTCAGCACGACTTCCTTGTCGTTCAGGAAATCCATCTGCTTGAAATGCTCAAAGCCGAAGCCCGGTCCGCCCGTGGTGTCGACCTCGACTATGCGGGCAAGGCCGAGCGCATTCGGATTGGCGCAAGCCTGTTGTTTCGGCTGCGGGGCAGGGGCCTGCGGCACTTTCTCCGCGATGCTGCCGGTGACCTCAACGGAATCGCGGCTCGCGGCGGGCTTTGCGGGAATGGGGGCAGGGGCGAACGCGGCATGTGCGGCGGCGACGGTTTGCGGAGCCGCCGTGCTTCGGCTCGAAGAGGTCCAGAACCAGCCGCCGACGGCGATCACTGTCGCGGCCACCACACTCATCAGCATCAGACCCAACGCGTTACGCATGGTTACTCTTTCGTTAATACCAAAATTCCTACTGTCTCCTTTATGGGAAAGAGTTGTTAACGCTCCCCAAACGCCGCCCTGTTTCCAGGTGTCGCACCGGGCTTGAGGGGCCCCGGACAAAGTGAAGATCGTGAGCGAGGAGGCGGCTTGCCCTTCGCGCGCGCCAGTGACCGCCGCGCCAAATGGGGACCTCACGTTGTCATGCAACGACGCGCGTCGCTGGCAGCGGTGCGCCAATCGGCCGCCCGCCGTACATTGACATCGCAGGTCAGGCAGACTTCTATCCCGCGCATCGCAGGGATGAGGCGTTTCAAAATGTTGAGAATTTCATTTTTGTTTTTGTCGGCGTTGATGGCGGCGCAGGTTTTTGCGGCATCGCATGCTTCGGCCCAGCAAGGCCACGATGCCTGCGCGCGCGACGTCTCGCGCTTCTGCCGCGCCCAGATGAACGACGGCGATTCGGCCGTACTGGCTTGCCTGAAGCAGCATCGTGCCCGGCTCAGCCGGGGCTGCGACAAGGTCCTCACCGAAAACGGGCAGTAGATTCTAAGTGCTGCTGCCTGCCGCGGCGGAAGCCACCGGCAGCACCTCGTGCGCCGAGAGGTCCGGCGTTTCTTCCTTCCAGCGCACCGAACCGAACGGCCGCTCCAGCATGCGGCGGATGCGGACCGGATCGGGCCCGAGATGAAAATCCATCGCGCTCTGATGCAGTTCGCGCTCGGATTGCGTCGAGCGGTTGCGCTGGCGCAGGTAATCGAGCCAGGTCGGACAGTGATAGCGTTCGGTCCATAGCTCGGGGTCGGCGATGTCGCGCGCGATCGACCAGCCATAGGCGCCGTTGCGCTGCCTTGAGAGCTGGACTTCCTGCATGACATTGTGGAACGCGCGGGCGTTGTCCTGCGCGACGCGGTATTCGATCTCTACCACGAGCGGTCCGCTGCGCGCGGTCAGCGATAGCTGCACCTCCGGATCGGCCAGCACTTCCGCATCCTCGTTGCGCGCGCCGACCCGCGGCATGCGCAGCCAGAAGCCCAATAGCGGCGAGAGCAGCATCAGGACCGCCGAAACCAAGAGCGCCGCCTCGACGCCTGCGGCGTCCGTCAAACGTCCCCAGCCCCAGCTTCCGATCGCAATCCCGCCGGAGATCGAGGCCTGAAAGATCGCGAGCGAACGGCCTGCCACCCAGCGCGGCGCCGAAAGCTGCACGCCGATATTGAACAAGGCAACCGCGAGCATCCATGCAGCGCCCGCCACCACAAGGGCTGCGGCGGTGAGGACCGGCTCATGGCTCAGCGCCACCGCGGCGATCGCGCCACCCATCGAGATGGCGCAGGCGCGGATCGCGGCCTCGCCGCCCAATCGCTTGCGCACCTCGCTGATGTTGAGTGCGCCGATCACCGCGCCCATGCCGAAAGCCCCTAGCATGATGCCGTAGGTCTGCGCGCCGCCGTGCAGGAGATCGCGGACCACGAGCGGCATCAGCGCCGAAATCGAGCCGCCGATCAGGCCGGTCACGAGCGTGCGCATCAGCACGATCTTGATCGAGGGGGAATTGGCGATGTAGCGCACGCCCGAGACGATGGCGCGGTTGAGCCGCTCGCGCGGCAGCCGCGAGGGCTCGTTTTCGCGCCGCCAGACAAACAACGCCACCAACAGCGGCAAATAGAGGATGGCGTTGGCGGCAAAGGCTGCGACCGCGCCCGCGGTGGCGACGACGATGCCGCCGATCGCGGGTCCGAAGCTGCGCGCGATATTGTAGCTGATGCCGTTGAGCGCGACGGCGGAAGGAAGCATGTCGGCCGGCACCTGCTCGCTGACCGAGGATTGCCACGCCGGGCCGAACAGCGCCATGCCGCTGCCGACGACGAAGCAGAAAACCAGAAGGATCGTCGGCGTGACCAGACCAAGCCAGGCGAGCACGGTCAGCGCGGTCGCGCCGCTCAATGCGACCGACAGCGAGATCAGCGAGACGATGCGGCGGTCATACATGTCGGCGATGGCGCCGGCGGGCATCGCGATCAGCATCACCGGCAGCATCAGCGCCGTTTGCACCAGCGCAACCTTGTCGGCGGACGACGTCATCTGGGTCATGGCCCAGGCCGCGCCGACCGCCTGGATCAGAAGGCCAAGATTGGACAACAGGCTCGCCGACCAGATTCGCCGGAATGCGGGATGCCGCAGCGGCGCGGCGACGCCGTCGGTTAAGAAAATGCTGCGAGTTGGCTCAGTCATGGTGTCTTTCGTTGCGGCGGAGAGCCGCGCCTGTCCCGGCAGGTGGCGGGATACACCCGATTCACTGCGACAAAATAGCCAGGATCGTGCGGCCGTCACAATGCACTGAACGTCGGCATCCCCCGGTGCCTTCGTGGCGCCCGGATTCCGGAGCTGATATGATGCAAAGCGGGATGGAGTTCCGCCATCCCCAGGGTTTGCGAGGACGACCTCCGTGAGTATTGCCGAAGCCTGGGATATTCCGGCCACACGCCAGAGACTGGTTCCTCCGAGCCCGCCGCGCGCGCCGGAGAGCATGACGGCTTTCCAGCGAATGGCGGCGATGCGCAACAGCGCGATCGGAACCTGGGGGCAGCGCGCCTATGAGGACGACATCGTCCGCGGCCGTTTCCTTCTCCATTCGAGCTTCATCCTCAATACGCCCGATGCGATCCGCCACGTGCTGGTCGATAATTACGAGAATTATTCGCGCACGCCAGCGGGGTTCCGCGTGCTGCGTCCGATGCTCGGCGAGGGTCTCCTGATTGCCGAAGGAAAGGCCTGGAAACATCAGCGGCGTACGCTGGCGCCGGCTTTCACGCCGCGCGCGGTCTCGACCCTCGTTCCGCATATGGTAGCGGCGACCGATGAGACGATCGCGAACCTGCGGCGCATCAGCAATGGTCCGGTCGATCTGCGCGAGACCATGCAGCGCATGACGCTGGAGATCGCAGGCCGCACGATGTTTTCGTTCGGGATGGAACGTCACGGCGCGACCTTGCGCGACTTCGTGATGGAGTACGGCAACACGCTGGCGCGTCCGCATTTTCTCGACCTGGTGTTGCCGCGCGATTGGCCGGCGCCGCGGGATTTTGCCCGTGCGCGCTTCCGCAAGCGGTGGACGCAGTTCATCGGCATGCTGATGGCGGAACGCCGCGCGGCCGGAAAGCAGGAGGGTGCGCCGGCGCGTGACCTGTTCGACCTGATGAACGCGGCGCGCGATCCCGAAACCGGCGAGGCCTTCAGCGAGGTGCAACTCGGCGATCAGGTCGCGACCATGATTCTCGCCGGCCACGAAACCACCGCCACGGCGTTGTTCTGGGCGCTGTATCTGCTGGCGCTCGACCCGGTCGCACAGGAGCAACTGGCCAACGAAGCGCGGCAGATGTCGGCCGATGGCGAGGCCGATCTCGATCGGTTGAAATTTACCCGCGCCGTTGTGGACGAAACCATGCGGCTTTATCCGCCGGCGTTCCTGATTGCGCGGGCCGCGATCGGACCCGACGTCATCGCCGACATTCCGGTCAAGAAAAACGACGTGATCCTGATCGCGCCGTGGCTGCTGCATCGGCACGAAAAACTCTGGCGCGATCCGAATGCCTTTGTGCCGGAGCGCTTCCTGTCGCCGGCGCCGCCGCCCGATCGTTTCGCCTATCTGCCGTTCGGCGTCGGCGCGCGGGTGTGCATCGGCGCGCATTTCGCATTGGTCGAAGCGACGCTGGCGCTGGCGCGGATCATTGCAGCGTTTCGCGTTACGCTTCTGGAAAAAGATCCGGTGATGCCGCTTGGCGTGGTTACCACGCAGCCGGATCGTTCGCCGATGTTTGAGATTACGCCGCGTTGAAGCCGCCGCCACGGGCTAGGACCGCGTTATGAGCGAATTGGAAGCCCAGTTTGCAACGCTGAAGAAGATCGCCGATCCGGCGGTCGCGGACGCTATTGTCGGCCTCATCAGGAATGGCCAAGACCACGAGCTCAACCGTGTCAACGTCCTGGATTTTTCCAGCCAGAACGGCTTCGACGAGGAGCGTGCGATCTCCGGCTTCCTGCACGCCTCGCGGCTTGGGCTGTTCGATCTCACCTGGAACGTGCTCTGCCCCGGCTGCAGCGGCGTGCTCGATGCCCACGACACGCTGAAATCGCTGCGCAACGACGATTACCATTGCGGCCTCTGCGCCTGCGGCTACGAGCCTTCGGTCGACGAACAGGTCGAAGTCGCCTTCACGGTCAGTCCCAAGGTTCGTCGCATTGCCGCCCACGATCCGAACTCGTTGCCGCTGTGGGAATACTACAAGCAGGTGTTCTGGAGCTCGGGCATCGACCTCAACACGGAGTTTTTCTCGACGTTGATCGAGAAGGCGACGATCGATTCGCTGGAGCTGCCGGCCGGCGAGCGTGCCGTGTTGTCGCTGCAACTGCCCGCGCAATTCATCATCGCCTTCGAGCCGGTGACCCATTCGGCGCATTTCATCGACGTGCAGGGCGAGCCGACCAAGGAGCGACAGCAGTTGTCGCTGGTCTACAATAAATCGCACCCGCCGACCGGGTCGATTACGATGCGCCCGGGACCTTTGCGGCTTGCGCTCGACAATCAGGCCGGCGTGCGAACCCTGCCGACCGTGTTCATCGCCGCGCAAGAGCTGCACGACTTGCTCGGCAAGCGCCGGCCGTTCCTCACCGCCAAACGGATGCTGTCCAACCAGACCTTCCGCGACGTGTTCAAGGCCGACAATCTTCACATCGATCAGCGGTTGAAGATCACCTCACTCACCTTCCTGTTCACCGACCTGAAGGGCTCGACCGCGCTCTATGAGCGCGTCGGCGATCTCGCCGCCTTCGATCTCGTGCGCGCACACTTCCGGGCGCTGCTCGAGATCATTGCATCTGAGAGGGGTGCGGTCGTCAAAACCATCGGCGATGCCGTGATGGCGACCTTCGTCAAGCCGGAGCACGCGGTTGCCGCGGGCCTGCGGATGCGCGCTGCGATGGATGCGCTCAACGTCGAGCGCGGCACCGGCGATCTCGTGGTCAAGATCGGCATTCACGAGGGTCCCTGTCTCGCGGTGATGCTCAACGAACGCCAGGATTATTTCGGCCAGACCGTCAACATCGCCGCAAGGGTTCAGGGGCTCGCCACGTCGCAATCGATTCACGCCACCGGTGGCGTGGTCGAGGAGCCGGCGGTATCGGCTATCCTCAAGGAGCGGTCCATCACGCCGATCCAGAAACAGGCGGCGCTGCGCGGGATCGCCGACAAGGTCCTGGTGTACGAGATTCCCTAAGCAATAACGGGTAACCTTGCAGAAAGGTAATATACGCCGGGAACGCGACCGGATTGCGCGAGTTCATGTTCCGCGCCATATAGGCCTCAAGCGAAAATATTCAGAGAACATTGATGCTTGACGGACTACGCCAATTCATCGCCGACGTTGTCTCTCCGTCCCATGAACCCCGCGACCTCGACGACACCGGGTATCGCCTGGCCGCGACGGCCTTGCTGGTTCACGTCGTTTCGCTCGATGGCGAACCGTCGGAGAAGGAAAAGCGCAAGCTCCACAGCCTGATCGAAAGCAGTTTTGGGCTAGATGGTGGCGCCGCCGACAAGCTGATTGCGTCTGCAACCCTGGTCGAGGGCGAAGCCGTCGACCTCTATCATTTCACCAGCGTCATCATGCGGTCGGTCAATGATGCCGGGCGCTTGCGCATCGTCGAGATGATGTGGGAGCTGGTCTATGCGGACGGCCAGGTCAGCGAATTCGAGGACAATGTGGTTTGGCGCGCCGCCGATCTGTTGGCCGTGTCCTCGCGCGACCGGATCGATCTCAAGCACCGCGTCGCTGCCAAACAGTCCGTGCCGGTTTCCGGCAGCTAACACGCTTATGTCGGCTGTATTCCACTGCGGCTTCCTAAAAAAATTGTAATGTAGCGGCCGCTCGCTTCTGAATCCGTACGGCTGCATAGGCCTTCGCCGCAATTGCCGCCTGTCCGAGTTCCGAAACGCTTGCAGGCCGCCCGCATCCCGCCTATGGCGTATGCCCGGATGGGATTACGGACGGGCAAGAATAGTCGTGGTTGAGCGGGTGACGCTGATTACGGGTGCCTCGGCGGGCATCGGCACTGAACTGGTGCGTGTCTTTGCTGCCAGAGGACATCGCGTGGCAATGGTGGCGCGGCGGGCGGATCGGCTGCAAGCGCTGGCCGCAGAACTGGCCGGCAAGGGCTCCGGCGCGCCGATCGTCATTCCCTGCGACCTCGAACAGGCCGACGCCGGCGACACGATCGCCGCCGCGTTGAGCGCTGCGGGCGTTGAGGTCGAATTCCTCGTCAACAATGCAGGTTTTGGTTTGTTCGGCCGTGCTGTCGAACTCGACCGTAACGAGCAGCTTGCGATGATCGCGGTCAACATCCGCGCGCTCACCGATCTGTCGCTGCGCTTTGCCGATCAATTGATCCGAAACCGCGGCGGCCTCCTCAACGTCGCGTCCATCGCGGGCTTCCTGCCCGGGCCGGGCATGGCCGTGTACTACGCCTCGAAGGCCTATGTGCTGTCGTTCACCGAGGCGTTGCGCGGCGAATTGGGACCGAAAGGCGTTCGCGTTACGGCGCTTTGTCCAGGTCCGGTACCATCGGAATTTCAGATCCGCGCAGGTTTCACGCCCGGCTTTGACTCCGCCGTTCTCAACGTGTCCGCGCCCGATGTCGCCGAGGCCGCCTATCGCGGCCTGATGGCGGACAAGCGTGCCGTGCTGCCCGGTCTCGGCATCAAGATCGTGCCGTTCATGTTGCGGATGGTCCCGCGCGGCTTCATTCTGTCGGCGGTGACCCGTCTTCAGACGCGGCGCTAATCCAACTCACTCGAAATTAACGATCCGTTGGCTACGATCACGGGCTTGGAGGTCTGTGAAGGCGATGTCGCTTTCAGTCAAAACCGGACTAGCGCGGCGAATTTGAAGTTCCTGTCAGTTTTGCCGCGAGTTCGTTATGGGAACTTCAAATTCAAAGCCGCACTAGCATCAATAAGTTGCTAGAGCTCCGTTGATTTCGAAGTTCGCATCAGGGGGGCCACGGGTAGCTTGCGAACTTCGGAATCGGAGCTCTAGTGCGTGATGCCGCGCCCGTCGCAGCCGGACCGTTGGCTGCTCTTCCGCCGGTCCTGATCGTCCTGCACCAGGAAACCTCCGCGCCGGGCCGCATCGGCAATGCGCTCCGGGCGCTGGGTTACCCACTCGACATCCGCCGTCCGCGCTTTGGCGATGCTTTGCCGGAAACGCTTGCCGCGCACTCCGGCGTTGTCATTTTCGGCGGGCCGATGAGCGCCAACGACCCGGACGACTATGTTCGTCGCGAGATCGATTGGATCGCGGTGCCGCTTCTGGAGCAGCGGCCGTTTCTCGGGATCTGCCTCGGCGCGCAAATGTTGGCCAAGCAACTCGGCGCCCGCGTGGCGCCGCATGCCAGCGGCCGCGTCGAGATGGGCTATTATCCGATCCGCCCCACGCGGGCCGGATTGAAGCTATGCGCGCATTGGCCCGATCAGGTCTATCACTGGCATCGCGAAGGCTTTGAACTTCCCGCGGGCTCCGAGTTGCTCGCGGAAGGCGATGATTTCCCCATGCAGGCCATTCGCTTTGGCAATGCCTTCGGCCTGCAATTTCACCCCGACGTGACCTACGCGATGATGTGCCGCTGGACGGCATGCGGTGCCGACCGTCTCGATATGCCGGGCGCCCATCCACGCCACCAGCACTTTGCCGGTCGCGCCTGCTACGACGTCGCCGAGCGCGCCTGGCTAAGCCATTTTCTCGATGACTGGCTGAGCCGGGTGCCGGAAGCGGTGATGGCGGAAGCGGCGGAGTAAGCTGTCGTTCCTGGATTGAACGTCTAAATGCCCGTCTTCGCCCGTTGGGCTACGACGGGCAGCCTTCGCTCTGCGGGCATCGTGGCAGCCTTCGCTCACTTCGCTACGCGAGACTTTCCGGGCTTGCCCAGCCGTAGCTCGCGAAGCGAGCGAAGGCTGGTGGAGCCAGGCGGGATCGAACCGCCGACCTCGTCATTGCGAACGACGCGCTCTCCCAGCTGAGCTATGGCCCCATTCAGCTAGCGGCCAAAGTGGGAAGCCGCCAGCAAGCGGGGGCCATTTACAATCCGCACTGAGGCCAAGTCAAGAACGGCGAAGCCGTTGTTTTTCCTATCCCTTACCGGGAACTTCCCTTGTTTGGGCGGTGCGGAACCGATATTTAGCAAGGTGTTCAATCCGAACGACCTTTGCGAGCAATCCCGCCATGCGTGCCGTCCTCGACATCATTCTCATCGTTCTGGATCTTTATGTCTGGTTGTTGATCGCGGCCGCGATTCTGTCCTGGCTGATCGCCTTCAACGTCGTGAACACGCGCAACCAGCTCGTGTCGGCGATCGCGGAGTTTCTCTACCGGATCACCGAGCCGCTGCTGGCGCCGATCCGCTCCTTCCTGCCCAATCTGGGTGGGCTCGACATTTCGCCGATCATCCTGATCCTGATCATCTTCTTTATTCAGCGAGTGATCCAATACTACATCTATCCGAACGTCTTCTGACCCGCGTGTGGCCGATCCCTGGCGCTATTCCGCCCAAGGGATCAGCGTGGCGCTGCGCGTCACGCCGCGCGGCGGCCGCGATGAAATCGACGGGGTTGAGATGCTGGCCAATGGCCGGCCGGTGGTCAAAGTGCGGGTCCGTGCCATCGCCGAGGGCGGCGAGGCTAACCGCGCGGTGACGGAGCTTTTGGCAAAAGCGCTCGGCGTGCCCAAGGCCAAGGTGAGAATTCTGTCCGGGGCGACATCGCGCCTCAAGCAGGTCGCCGTCGATGGCGATCCCGAAAAGCTTGGCGAGACGTTGCGCGCGCTTACAACGGCGAAATAACGAATTCAGGGATCGAACCATGACGGCGCAGATCATCGATGGAAAACGCATCGCCTCCGAGCTTCGCGCCCGTGTGGGAAGCGAGGTGGCGCGGGTCAAACGCGAACACGAACTGACGCTCGGACTCGCGGTGGTCTTGGTGGGGCACGATCCCGCGAGCCAGGTTTATGTTCGCAGCAAACACAAGCAGTCGCAGGAGGCCGGCATGGCTTCCTTCGAGCATGTGCTGCCGGAGAATGTCGGAGAGGCCGATTTGCTGGCGCTGATCGCGCGCCTCAACCGCGATCCGCTGGTGCACGGCATCCTGGTGCAGTTGCCGCTGCCGAAAACCCTGAATACCGAGGCCGTGATCAATGCGATCGATCCGGCCAAGGATGTCGACGGGCTGCATCCGAGCAATGCCGGCCGCCTGGCCGGCGGATTTGTCGCGCTATCGCCCTGCACGCCGCTCGGCTGCATTATTCTGAGCAAGAGCGTGCATGCTTCGCTTGAGGGCATGAATGCGATCGTGATCGGCCGTTCCAACCTGGTCGGCCGGCCATTGGTGCAACTGCTGCTCAACGAAAACGCCACCGTGACGATCGCGCATTCGCGCTCGCGCGACCTCAAATCGCTGTGCGCCCGTGCCGACCTGGTTTACGCCGCCGTCGGCCGCCCCGAGATGGTGCGTGCCGACTGGATCAAGCCGGGAGCCACGGTGATTGATGTCGGTATCAATCGCTTATCGGATGCCGACGGCAAAACGCGCCTTGTCGGCGATGTGGCTTTTGCAGAAGTCTCGCAAGTCGCCGGCGCCATCACGCCAGTGCCGGGCGGCGTCGGCCAGATGACGGTGGCGTGTTTGCTCGTCAATACCTTGCGCGCGGCTTGTGCGATTGCGGGTTTGCCGAAGCCTGCGGTTTAGCTTCCCTCATTCCGCATCGTCCCGGACGAGTGAGCGAAGCGAACGTGATCCGGGACCCATACCGCGGAATTGTCGAAGGAGGCACGCTGACTAACGTCTTTGGCAATACAGCAGCCTGTGGTTATGGGTTCCGGGTTCGCTCGCTGCCGCTCGCGCCCCGGAACGACGAAGAAACTACTTCCCCTTCGCCCGCGCGATGCCTTCAGCGATCAACTGATGGGCGTCCTCGGCGCCGCCCCAGCGCAGCACCTTTACCCATTTCTTCGGCTCGAGATCCTTGTAGTGCTCGAAGAAGTGCTGGATCTGCTGCAGGGTAATATCGGGCAGGTCGCTATAGGTCTTTACCTTGTCGTAGCGCTGCGTGAGCTTCGATGACGGCACCGCGATGATCTTCTCGTCGCCGCCGGCTTCGTCTTCCATCAGGAGCACGCCGACCGGCCGCACGCTCATGACCGCGCCCGGAACGATGGCGCGCGTATTGGCGATGAGAACGTCGCAAGGGTCGCCGTCGTTGGAGAGCGTGTGCGGGATGAAGCCGTAATTGCCGGGATAGCGCATCGCCGTATACAGGAAGCGGTCCACCACCAGCGTGCCGGCCTCCTTGTCGAGTTCGTATTTGATCGGCTCGCCGCCGACCGGCACTTCAATGACGACGTTGACCTCGCGTGGCGGATCGACGCCGATCGAGATCGCTTCAATGCGCATGGTTGGCTCCAGATTGCTTTGCGCTAGTCTACGCCAATCTAGATCAGATGGCGGCTAAGCTTCGCTGATTGTTTGAGCAGCCTTAACGCGCGAAATTGAGGCCCGTTCGGCCATCCAGCGCTGCGGCAGGAACAAAATTCGCAGCGACAAATTCAACGGCGTGGAATCAATTGGCCCAGGCGAAGGCGACCTTGTCGAGCGACTTCGCGCCGAACTTCTCCGAGGATCGCGCCACCATGCGGCCGCCCAGCGCGCGATAAAATTCGGTCGCCGCTTCGTTGTCCGAGAGCGCCCAGATCACCATGCTCTTCAGGCCGCTCTGTACGAGATCGCGCCGCGCCGCCGAGAACAGGCGGCGGCCGAAGCCAAGCCCCTGAAATTCGGGCCGCAGATAAAGCTCGTAAATCTCGCCTTCGAAATGCAGGCTGCGCGCCCGGTTGCGTCCATAGTTGGCGTAACCCGCAACCTTGTCGCCGAATACGAGCACGCTGACACGGCTGCCCTTGCGGATCGCCGAATCCCACCACTGTGGGCCACGACGGTTGATCAGCTTTTCCAGCTCACCACCGGGAATGATTCCCTGGTAGGCCGCGCGCCAGGCTTCGTCGTGGGTGGAAGCCACCGCCGCCGCGTCAGCAGCCTTGGCCGGTCGGACTTCGATCAGGGTTGTGCTCATAGACCTGATCAAAGCAAGTCAGCGGGCTGGCATCAAGGTCTATCGTTAATTATCGGTTAACCTGTGGATTTTCTGCATCAGTTAGCGCGGCTACTGTGCCGAAAGCGAACAACCCCGGTCGTTTGAGACCAGATTTTGTGGAATGGACGGGTCCAGATGCGGTTCTTAACTTGGGCGGTCACGGGATGGGGCGCACGGTTTGATTCGGCGTGAGCAAATCTGGAAGTCGGTCCTGCAAACCGGTCACGGCCGGCCGACGCCTTTGTTTCGGTCGCTTTTTGTCGCCGTCCTGCTGGCACTTGTGCCGATGGCCGCCGCGATTTCGCAAAACGCGTTCGGGCCAAAGGGTGCGGAAGCAGAACCGAACCGCGCGCAGGCCTGGCTGGTGCCGTCGCCCGATCCGCAAACTCCCTCTCACGCGGTTTTGTTTCGCCCGCCGGGCGAAGGCCCGTTTCGCCTGGCGGTCATCGCGCATGCTTCGACACAGAATGTGATCTATCGGGCTCAGATGATGCAGCCGGAATACCGCAGCCTGGCGTCATTTCTGGTGGCACGGGGCTTTGCCGTACTGGTGCCGGAACGTCCTGGCCACGGCGCGACCGGCGGCAACTATCTGGAGGATCAGCGCGGTTGCGACGAAGCCGACTTTTCCCATTCGGGGCGTGTAACGGCGGAAGCGATCTCCGCAGCATTTAATTACCTTCGCGGGCAACCGTTCATCCGGCGCGACGGCGCTGTCATCATCGGCCATTCCGCCGGCGGATGGGGCGCTCTGGCGCTGGCCAAGGCCAATTCGGCCGAGATCGCTCAGATCATCGTCTTTGCGCCCGGCCGGGGCGGCCAGGCCAATGGGCTTCCCAATCAGAATTGCGCCCCGCACACGCTGTTGACCGCGGCCAATGAATTCGGTCATGGCGCCCGCATCCCCGTGAGCTGGCTGGTTGCGGCCAATGACAGCTTCTTTTCGCCGGACTTGTCGCGGAAGCTGGCGGATGCCTTTCGCGCCGGTGGCGGCAAGGTCGACTTCCGCGTGCTGCCTGCCTATGACGGCGAAGGCCACTGGATGGCCGAGACCGAGAACGGCGTCAAACTGGTTGCACCCGAACTCGATCGCCCGCTGAAGGGCGCGCCGGCCGCAGCGCCGAAAAAGCCATGACGCGCTGGCCCGACGACGACGTGATCCTCTACGACGGCGTCTGCGTGTTCTGCTCGCGCTGGATTCGCTTCATCGCGACGCGCGATCGCGACAAGCGCTTTCGTTTCACGGCGATCCAGTCGGCTTACGGCACCCGCCTGGCGCAAGCCTTCGGCATCGATCCCGACGATCCCGACACCAATGCCGTCGTGCATGGCGGCGTCGCGTACTTCAAGTCGGATGCGGCCCTGACCGTGCTCTCCAGTTTGCCGGGCTGGGGATGGGCACGCGTATTGTTCGCCGTGCCGAAGCCATTGCGAAACGCGGTCTACAATCTCGTCGCAAAAAACCGCTATCGCATTTTCGGAAAGTACGATGCGTGCTTCATGCCGGACGAAGCGATGCGCGCGAGGGTGATGGAGTGAATGTCATTGCCTGCGACAAACGCAAGGCGTTTGCGCAAGGGAGCGGTAGCGACGAAGCAATCCAGTCGACCTTCGCGGCGAAGCTGGATTGCTTCGCTTGCGCTCGCAATGACGAGGTTAATTGCGGGGCTTCGCCGCCATCGCCTCGCTCGCCGCCCTTTCCCCCAACTCATGCGCGCCGTGGGCGGTGGAGAAAAAGTGGGGCGAGGTGGCTTCGCCGGCAAAGAACAGGCGGTTATCGACGGGCGCTGCGAGCACTGCGCGCTTTCCCGCATGACCCGGCAGCGCGTGCGAATAGGAGCCGCGGGCAAAGGGGTCATGTGCCCAGCGCGATTCCTTTAGCGGCTTCAGCTTGTGGCGAAAATCACTGCCGAGGAACGACACGATCTCGTCGATCGCGTGGGCCGCGATCGCGCCGTCGCCCGCGTCTTCCAGCGCTTGCGCAAAGCGCCCGCCGAAAAAGCCTTCGACACAAGCCTGGCCGAACGGGCGTAGGTGGTAGGTCCCCATCTCGGTACGCATGGTCATGCCGCGCAGATTGCCATCGGCCGGCAGGTGCTCCGCGCCATCGAGCGCGAGCATTACCTTGTCGGCGAGGCCGAGCGGCAGATGGGCAGCCGCATCGACTTTCTCCGGGAGCGCCGGAGAAAAACGAATGGTTTCCTGCGCGATCAGGTTGGTCGGCACCGTGACGATCACCTTATCGGCCGACAGCGTGCCCTGCGAGGTCTCGATGCGCAGTCGCTTGCCGGAGTGGTCGATCAGCGTCACCTCGCAATTAAAGGCCAGAGGCAGCGACGCGCCATAGGCCTCCATCAACGCGCCATAGCCGCGCCGGATCCGCCAGTTGAGATTGGTGTCGTGATAGGCGTCGAAATCGAGAATCGAAAGCCGGTCGGTCTCGCAGCCATTGATGTAGCTCGAGATCGCATCGATCATCGGATTCCAGCGGTTGCCGGGTTCGAGGCAACTATTGGCGGGATGATCGACGCCGCCTTTGGCCGCGTCTTCCAGCCGGTCGAAAAATTCGTCGAGCGAGCGCAGGAAGTCGGCGCGCTCTTCCGCCGGGAAAGCGGTGCCGACGGCGATGCGGTCGCGCCATGGCGGCAGCGTTTTGTCGATCTCGAAATCAAGCTGTTCGGCGATTTCTACGAATGCGTTGTGGTCGGCCGAATGCAGCCAGCCGCAGCCGAGGTCGAAGATGATTCCCGCCGCTGGCGTGATGGTATGGCCGCGGCCACCGGCGCGGTCGCGCGCCTCCAGCACGACGAATGAGAGGCCGGCGCGCTTTAACGCATGCGCGGCGGCGAGGCCCGCGGCGCCCGCACCGATCACGGCGACATCGACGGAGGAGGGAAGGGACATCGTCAAGACGCGCTGCGTCACTGCTTCTTCTCCCTCACCCCGCTTGCGGGGAGAGGGTTGGGGTGAGGGGCTCTAACGTCAGAGCAGAATATAGAAAGCTTAGGTGCGAAGCGACAGGTCCCCCTCACCCGGAGACTTCGTCTCCGACCTCTCCCCGCGAACGGGGAGAGGTGAAGGAAGCAACTTTACGCCACCGCTTGCTTGGCCTTTTCGGCGCGCTTGCGGTCGTTCGGATCGAGGAATTTCTTGCGCAGGCGGATCGATTTCGGCGTCACCTCGACCAGCTCGTCGTCCTCGATATAGGCCAGCGCCTTTTCCAGCGTCATTCTGATCGGCGGGGTCAGGCGCACCGCTTCGTCCTTGGACGTGGTGCGGATGTTGGTGAGCTGCTTGCCCTTGAGGACGTTGATCTCGAGATCGTTGTCGCGGGTGTGCTCGCCGACGATCATGCCCTTGTAGACCTTCCAGCCCGGCTCGATCATCATCGGGCCGCGATCTTCCAGCTTGAACATCGCGTAAGCGACCGCCTCGCCCTGATCGTTGGAGATCAGCACGCCGTTGCGCCGGCCCTGGATTTCGCCCTTGTAGGTGGCATAGCCGTGGAACAGGCGGTTCATGATCGCGGTGCCGCGGGTGTCGGTGAGCAGTTCGCCCTGATAGCCGATCAGGCCGCGGGTCGGCGCGTAAAACACCAGCCGCAAACGATGGCCGCCGGAGGGCCGCATCTCGATCATCTCGGCCTTGCGCTCGCTCATCTTCTGCACGACGACGCCGGAATGCTCCTCGTCGACGTCGATCACGACTTCCTCGATCGGCTCCTGCCAATCGCCGGTGGCCTCGTCCTTTTTCAGGACGACGCGCGGACGCGACACCGAGAGCTCAAAACCTTCGCGACGCATGGTCTCGATCAGGATCGCAAGCTGCAATTCGCCGCGGCCCGAGACTTCCATCGAATCCTTGTCGTCGGCCTCGGTGACGCGCAGCGCGACATTGCCTTCGGCTTCGCGAAGCAGGCGGTCGCGGATCATGCGGCTCGTGACCTTGTCGCCTTCAGTGCCCGCGAGCGGCGAATTGTTGACGATGAACGACATCGACACCGTCGGCGGATCGATCGGCTGCGCCGGCAGCGGCGTTTCCACGCTGGGATCGCAGAAGGTGTCGGCCACCGTGCCCTTGGTGAGGCCGGCAATGGCGATGATGTCGCCGGCTTCGGCTTCCTCGAGCGGGGTGCGCTCGATTCCGCGGAAGGCGAGAATCTTGGTCAGGCGTCCCTGTTCGATCAGCTTGCCGTCGGCGGAAAGCACCTTCACCGCCTGGTTCGGCTTGATCGAGCCCGACGTGATGCGGCCGGTGATGATGCGGCCGAGATAGGGATTGGCCTCCAGAATGGTGCCGATCATGCGGAACGGCCCTTCCTCGACGGTGGGGGCTGCAACATGGCGCTCGATCAGGTCGAACAAGGGTTGCATGCCCTTGTCCTTCGGACCCTCGGGGCTTTCGGCCATCCAGCCTTGTTTGGCCGAGCCGTAGAGAATCGGAAAATCGAGCTGCTCTTCGCTGGCATCGAGCGCCGCGAACAGGTCGAACACTTCGTTGATGACTTCCGTTGGGCGCGCGTCCGGCCGGTCGACCTTGTTGATGACGACGATCGGCTTCAACCCGACCTTGAGCGCCTTGGAGACCACGAACTTGGTCTGCGGCAGCGGGCCTTCGGCCGCGTCCACCAGCACCAGCGCGCCGTCCACCATGTTGAGGATGCGCTCCACCTCGCCGCCGAAATCGGCGTGGCCGGGAGTGTCGACGATGTTGATGCGGGTGTCCTTCCACTGCACGGAGGCGGCCTTGGCCAGGATCGTGATGCCGCGCTCGCGCTCCAGGTCGTTGGAGTCCATGGCGCGCTCGGCGACCTTCTGGTTCTCGCGGAAGGTGCCGGACTGTTGCAGCAGGCGATCCACCAGCGTGGTCTTGCCGTGGTCGACGTGGGCGATGATGGCGACGTTGCGAAGGTTCATTTTGTTTCTTCTGCGTCAGGCAATGAGAGAGGCGCGATCTCGCCGGAAAACCGGGACCCGCTGTTTCGGATCACACTCGAAAAACCCTGGATATTGGACGGGTGCAGGGCACCCAAGCGCCCAAAAAGGAAGCCCGGCCGTCGAGGACCGGGCACACCTTTACTGCGGCGCAATATAGTCAGGAATCGCGGGAAAACAATGTGTTATTTGTGAATTGGTTAGCCGATTGGCCCGAAAAATACCGGGGAATGGCGGCTAGACGGCGGCCTCGGTCGGATAGACCCCCCGAAGCACCTCCTCGAAGTGGTTTTTGACGGATTCATTACACAGACAGGCCCGCATTTTCAGGCGGTCGGGATCGCGTACCAGGATCGAGCCGCGGCGGGTCTCGAGGATTCCCTCGGCCTTGAAGGTCTGGATCACCCGGCTGGCGTAGCTGCGGCCGACGCCGAGCAACGTCGAAAGCTGCTCATGGGTGAGCGGCACGATGTTGTCACCGTCGGTACGCTCCATCGCCGAGATGATCCATTTCGCCGTGCGCTGCTCGATCGAGTGGATCGCGTTGCAGGCGGTCGATTGAAACATCTGCGCGAGCAGGCAGTCGGCGTAGCGTGCAAACACGTTGCGCAGCGAGACGGACTGCACCTTGGCCGCATCGAGCTTGCTGATCGGCAGGCGCACGAACGGCCCGCCGAACTTCACGGTGATTCGCGTGTAGGCCGGCAGGTACCCAAGACTTACAATTCCGCCGACAGCGCCCTCGCGGCCGACCAAGACAGTCTCGACATCCCGGCCGTCCTCGTTGGAGACGAGATAGGAAGCAGAAACTCGCGTCGCAGGGAAAGTGAACGACGTCGACATCGTCGCCCGGATTGTAGAGCAGCTGGTCATCCGTTGCTTCCTCTGGCGACAAATGCGCAGCGATGAGCGAGAAGTCTTTCTCGTTCAGCCGCCGCAGCAGATTGTTGTTCGGCCGGTCGCTACCGCGCTCGGGTTTTCCCTGTGAGATCATCCGTGCCGCCCTTTGCCTTTCCACTTTTTCCCTCGCGGGCTCCCACAATAGCCGGGAGGGCTCCGTAGTTCCGTGCACAAGTGCACAGACAACGATCGCCCGTTGTGATGGTTTCATGCAGGGGACAGGGGGCAGCCTCGCCAATGCATCTTCGGCAGAACTGTTCTGCAGTAACTCATGCCTTTTTCCGGAACCTTCGTTGTCGCGATGATCGATGCGTCGAGTAATGGACTCCCCGACGATGTCCTTGTTGTCGAGGATGATCCGATTATCGCGTTGGATTTCGAAGACACCGTTCTACGCTTCGGCGTGAAGACGGTTCGCACCGCGGGCACGGTCACTCGCGCGCTTCAGCTCATCGAAGCGCGCGCGCCGGACTTCGCCTTGCTCGATATCGGACTGTTGCGCGAGAAAAGCTTCGCGGTGGCCGAACGGCTGGAGGCGCTCGGCATTCCCTTTGCCTTTATCAGCGGCTATGGCACCGACGCCGTGCTTCCTGCAGCGTTCGCGCAGAAGCCGCGATTGCCGAAGCCCTGCACCGCGGATGCGATGCAGGCCATGTTGAGAAGCGCGGTGGCCCGCCGCGCAGCCGAGTGACAGGTGTCGCCGGCGGAAAACCTATACCGGCTTTGGATCAAGCGCCGTCGACCACAGCGCGACATCATTGCGGTCGCGCAACGTGACGGTCATCTGTCCGGTTGCGCCGTCGATTCTGACATGGCCGAAGAACTGATAGCCGTCGGAAGGTGACAGGACGGCGCCGGCGGGCGCGGCTTTCACAAACTTCACCTCCGGCCCGAACGTGTTGTCGAGTTCACTCTGCGAGCCCGTTCCGGCATGCAGGGGGCCGGCGACGAATTCCCAGAACGGCGAAAATTCCTGAAACTGCGCCTTGTCGGGATTGTAGCGATGCGCGGCCGCATAGTGCACGTCGGCCGTGAGCCACACGGTGTTGGCGATGTTTGAATCCCGGATGAAGCGCAGGAGATCGGCGATCTCGAGTTCGCGGCCGCGCGGCGGGCCGTCACCTTGCGCAAACGCTTCGAAGCCTTTCTTGTCGCCATAGTCGTCATGGACGACGAGGCTGAGCGGCATATCGGAAGCGATCACCTTCCAGGTCGCGCGCGAGTTCTTGAGGCTGCGCTTGAGCCAGGCCATCTGGTCCGGCCCGAGGAAGTAAGCGTCCGGGCCGTAGCTTTCCTGCAAGTTCGGTCCGTTGGGTCCACGGTAGCTGCGCTCGTCCAGCATGAAGACGTCGAGATGCGGGCCGTAGCCGATCGTCCGGTAGACCCGGCCGGGTTCGACAATGCTCTCGCGCAGCGGATACATGTCGTGGAAGGCGCGCGAGGCGCGTGCTGCCAAAAGATTGATGTCGCGCACCTTGTAGGCGGCAGGAAGCTGTTTGGAGGCCGACCAGTTGTTGGTCACCTCGTGATCGTCCCACTGCACGAAAATCGGTACTTCGGCGTTGAAGGCGCGCACATTGTCGTCGAGAAAATTGTACTTGTGCGCGGCGCGAAATTCGTCGGTGGTTTCTGCGACTTTCGTTTTTTCGGGGATGAGCAGGTTCTTCCAGATCTTGTCGTTGGCGAGCTTCACCTCGGCGGAGAACACGCCGTCGGCGTAGATGGTGTCGCCGGAATGAATCAGAAAATCCGGGCGATGCTTGCGCATGGTCGCAAAGCTCACCATGCCGCCATCGTCCGGATTGATGCCCCAGCCCTGGCCGGCGACATCGCCGCCCCAGACAAAGCTGACATCACGCCGGTCGGCCGGCGCGGTACGGAAACGGCCGGTCACGGCTTCGCCTGATATGTCGGGATGCGACAGATCGCGGAATTTGACGCGGTAGAAGATGTCCTGTCCTGGGGCGAGGTTTTCGAGGAGCATCTTGGCGGTGAAATCGCTTTCCGGCAGTGCTGCGATCGGCGGCAACGCGCGCGCTTCCGAAAAAACTCGGTGGTTGCGACTTCAACCATCATCTGCGAAGGGCGATCGGCTCGCGCCCACACCACGCCGCCGTCGGTGCTGACGTCGCCGGATTGCACGCCATGGGTGACGGCCGGCCGGTCGGCGGCGCGCGACAGATAGGGCATGGCGACGACGGCCGCGGCGCCAGCGGCTTGCCTGATCAACTGTCGGCGGGAGATCCCGCGGGAAAGGCGTATCTTCATGCGCGCCTCCGATCGGTCGCTTCACGACGTTAGCACGCGGGAAACTTAAGAGGCCAATGTGACGGCGAGATTGCCGCGCGGGTGAGTTTTCGCGCCTTGCATCGTTCGGAAATGACGCAAATGGCGTCATCCACCGGCCGGCGTGCAGTTGATCTCGCGATCGTTCCACTGGATGATGCCGAAAAATCGTTTCACCCACCAACGCGAAAGGTCTGACCCGTGCCGCGCTCGATCACCAGCGTCGCCGTTTTTTGCGGCTCCAATTTCGGCGATTCGGATGCCTATGCCGACGGTGCGCGTCAACTCGGCCGGGCGCTGGCCGGCGCGGGGATCACGCTGGTCTATGGCGGGACAACGAAAGGGTTGATGGGGGTTGTCGCAGATGCGCTGATCGATAACGGTGGCACTGCGCATGGCGTGATCACCGAGAAGCTGCGTCAGCGCGGCCATGCGCATCCAAATCTTCATCGCAGCGAGATCGTCGCCTCCTTGCGCCTTCGCAAGCAACGGATGGTCGAACTTGCCGATGCCTTCATCGCGATGCCGGGCGGCATCGGGACGATGGAAGAAATGATGGAGGTCTGGACCATGAACCAGCTTTCCGAGATCGACAAGCCGGTCGGTCTATTGAACATCGCCGACTTCTATCGGCCGTTTCTGGCCTTCATCGATCACATGGTGACATGCAGGTTTTTGCCGCCCGAACACCGGCATTCGATCTGCGTCGATCCTGACCCGGCTGCGCTGATCGACCAGTTGCGCCACTTTGTGCCGACGAGCGTGCCGAAGTGGCTCTGAGACGCCGTCGGCAGGACTCGCGTTCGCGAGTCATAAAACAAGCAGGCCGCATGATGGATATGCGGCCTGCCGACACGACGTGATGGTCAGAGCAGGGCCGTTGCAAGACGGCCTGTTCAGAACGCGCGGCTCAGCTCGGCGGACGGATATAGGGGTCGATGCCGCCCGTTCTGGAATGATCGAAGATGGGCTCCGGAACCCAGCCGTCCCCATAGAACAACGGACCAATCGCCGGCCCCTCATTGTAAGCGCCCCGAAACACCCTGTGTCGATAGGCCGGGCCCTGATAGGTAGGTCCATAGTAGCCCGGGCCATAGACGCGGACTTCTTGGGCGAAAGCAGGCGCCGCCAGCGTTGTGGCCAATACCGCCAGAGCCGGGATCACAAATTTGACTCGCATGATGATCTCCTCATTTCAAATATGAGGAAAAACCTTGGCGCGCCGCGGTCCGTTCCGCGGGGCCAGCACACCTTAGCGTGATGGCTCAGGTTCCGGTCACCCGCAGCGCCGAGCCGGCCCGTTGCAGGTTCTGCGCGATATTCATCAACAGCATCCTTCGGTCCGCGACCGCCTGATGAAGTTGCCCGAGGGCGATGTTGAGGGAGGTCAGCGCGCCTTCCGCGAGGGCGCCCTGCTCGAAGCCGTGCAGCATATCGCGCAGGATGTCGTCGGCTTCGGCCTGCAAGCGGTCGAGTTCTTCGGGCGAGTCGCTGCGGCGCGCGGCAGCGATCATGTCGAGCAGCCGCTCGCGCAAGCCGGAGTTGTTGCCGCGCTCGTCCTTCTTCAAATGGCCGGCAAACCAGGCGCCGATCGAGCCCATGGCGGATAACGCCATCAAGCTCCACCAGATGATGTCGCTGTAGCGGTCGAGGAAGGTCTTTTCCTCGCCGTCGACAAAGGCCGCAGCCCCCGGATGCACCGGGATGAAGGCGTCTTTGTCGGTGTCAGGCGTCTCGATCTTGGCCGCGAGCGGAAACTCGTTCATCACCGCCTGGCGGATCGCAAAGAGCTGCCGCGTGAAGGCGGCGACGGTGGTGTCGGAGAGGTCCTTTCGCGCGACGATATGGTGCGAGAAGCTGATCGTCTTGACTTCCTCCTCCGGTCGGTCGGGCGAGCCGCCAAAGGCGCCGGCAGGAATTTCGGACGCCTCGTACATCGGATGGTTCTGTGCGATCGCCTCTGCCGAATCGATCGCCAGGAAGGTGGGGGCCTTGCCGTCTTGCATCGAAGCCGCAATTGCTTCCGAGGTGATCTTGCTGTTGACCGGCCCTGCGGCGAGATAGGCGTCGGCCTTCTGGCTGCGGATCGCATCGACAGCGTCCGTGGCCGGGAATTGCACGACGTCGATCTTGTTCGGGTCGACGCCATATTGCTTCAGGATCACCTTGAGCAGATCGAGATTGGCAGGCGTGCGGCCAACGATGCCGATGCGGCGTCCGGCGAGTTGCGAGACTTTGGTAATTTTTGCGCCGGCCTTCTTGCCCTTTACGGGGGTCGGTACCCACAGCACGGCGACGTTCTTGCGCAAGGTTGCTACGGCTTGCGCATTCTTCGGCACGCTCAGGTCGCCACGGACGATGGCAAGGTCGGCCTTGCCGTCCGCAATCATCTGTGCGCTGGCGGTCGCGCCTTCGGTCTGGACGGGGCGCAGGCGGATCTGGCTGTGGGCGGTGTAGAAGGCTTGGCTCAAGGCCTGTACGACCTTGAGGTCGTCGCTGTTGGCGGGGCCGACCGCAATCCGCAAGGCAATCGGGCGCACCGCAAAGTAATAGCCCGCTGCGAGGGCGCCAATAATGGCAAGAACCCCGGCCAGAACGATCAGCGCAGCGCCTCTCCGCGCCGGGGGCCGGGGCGATGGCGCCTGTGGTGACCCAGCCGGCGTACCGGGAGCCGCGTCGAGACCGCTTGCCATCGATCTGGAGAAGTTCAGGTCCAAAGGGGGGCTGCCAATCCGGTTCGGCCAGGAGTGTAGCAAATTTGGCGCCTTTCTTGAGTTACATCGCCGTCATGGTTACCGGCGGGACCCCCAGCCCCATCCACCAGCCGGGGATCAGGAGCCCGGATTGTTGGCCCATGTCTTTGATTTAACGACGTCTTTTTAAAGGCAAAGCGGCTCGCTTTTGTGGATCGTGTGGCGTCTTTCGGTGTTAGATAGCTAGCGGGAAAGCAAGCCAGGGAGGCCGGTGTGGTGGAGCGATTGTCGGCGGAGATGCGGAAATCGGCACTGAAGGAATTGCCGGGCTGGAAAGAGGTAGCCGGGCGGGATGCGATCGAGCGCACCTTCGTGTTCAAGGATTTCAACGAGGCGTTCGGCTTCATGAGCCGTGCGGCACTGGTCGCTGAAAAAAACGACCATCACCCGGAATGGCGCAACGTCTACAAGACGGTTGAGGTGGTGCTTGCGACCCACGATGCGGGCGGCGTGACCAAACGCGACATCGAACTGGCCAAAGCGATGAACGCGATCGCAGCCCAGCTCGGGTGAAGCGGGGCGTCAAGCAAGAGCTTGCAAGTGCGATGCGACATCCCCAGCTAAGCGCGGATTTCGAAGGAGCGCGGGAGATGATTTCCGAACATTCGGTTGGATTCGAACCGGCCGACCGGCTGGCCAGGGATCAGGAGAGCGTTCGCAAGCGCTTCTGGGGCAAGTTCAAGCGGCTGGCGGCCAGGCTGCCGTTCGCCGAGGATCTGCTCAGCGCCTATTACTGTGCCTTTGATCGAGAGACGCCACGGCACGTCCAGATGGCGCTGCTAGGGGCCATCGCCTATTTCATCCTGCCATTCGATTTCATTCCGGACATGCTGCCGGTGCTCGGGTTCACCGACGATGCCGCGGTGCTCGCCACCGCGATCCGTCTGGTGGCGGCGCATATCACGCCGGAGCATCGCGAGGCGGCGCGCGCCAGGCTGAAGCGGGTTACCGAGTCCGGGGTTTGATTGAAGGTGGGTTGCCTCGCGGCGGCTGCGCGGGAAATCTTCGAACCGGAAACGAGTTCATAAAAACACGGGGGCCTGACGTGAAGATCACGTCAGGCCCCCGGTCGCTCTCCCTGCTTTTCTTTTCAGAGCGTCATCGCGATTTCGGCGCAGGCGCCTGGGCCTGGGCGCGGGCGTTTTGCTCGGCCTCCCAGGCTTTGAATTGCTTGAACAGCACTTCCTTGTCGGTGTCGGCCGGCAGCCTTCCCGCAGCCGAGCTCTGCTTCAGGAAATCGTCAAAGCGGTTGCGGGACACCGGTTCGATTCCATGCGTATCGAGCCATTGCTGGGCAGCCGGCAGCCGCGTCCAGCCGGCAAGCGGGGCCGCGAGCGAAACCTCTTTCCACTTCGGGTGGAAAGGCGGGTTCTGGAACTGCGGGAATTTCGTGAAGAAGGAATCCACGAACAGCGCGAGCTTGCGATAGCGGTCGGTGTTGGGCGCCCAGTTATAGGCCGCAAGCAACGCCGGCACCGCGATGGTGTCGACCGACTCGCCTTCCGAAACCAGGTTGGGATAATCCTTCGCCGTCAGCGTCGCCGGCAGATAGTCGCCTTGCAGCGGCTTTTCGTAGTCGACCTTCACGAGATGGAAGCGGCCGTCATTGTTGAAGCCCGAAACCGACTTGTAGGGTTTGCCGCCGACCACGATCACGGCGTCGACTTCGCCCTTCTTCAGCTTCTCCATCGCGATGCGCTGTTCGATGTAGACCCAGTTGGCCTTCATCCCGAGCCGGTCGGCCACCGTCAACACGGTAACGAAGGTGCTGCCGTTCGGCAGGTCAACGCTGACCGTCTTGCCTTCAAGGTCCCTCAGGCTATTGATGGACTTCGGGGCAATGATCTGCATTTCCTCATTGTAGAGCTTGGTCACATAGGTGAACTGCTTCTTAATGTCCTTGGCAAAGCCCTTGCGCTCGAGATAGTCGAGCGTGTCGGCACGCACGATGCCGATGTCGACGCCTTGCAGGAACAGGATGTCGGCGACGCTTTGCACGGAACCGCGCCCGACGATCGGAAGTACGCGCAACTTGTTTCCGTCGTCGAGCACGGAGGCCAGGTCGGCGCCAAACTGTACATAGGTGCCGCCGATCGTTCCGGTGATCAATGTCACCGTGTTCTGGTTCAAAGCCTGCTTGGTTTGCGCAGAGCCGAACTGGAAGATCGCCTTGAGGCTGTCGGAGACCTTGGCCGGATCGACCACGCTCTCTTCGGCGCGCGCTGCGAAGCCGAACGCCAACATCGTGGCAACGAGTGCCATTCCAATCAAACGTCGCATTTTTTCCTACCCCTGAATGAAAGACGACTATTGCAATTGGCTGAGACGCCGCTGCGCGTCAGCCGAGCCAAGCTGGGCGGCGCGCTGATACCAATGGCGCGCCATGGCCGGGTCCGGTGTGATGTTGCGGATATCCTGCGTTCCCAGCACCGTGGGGTCGTAGGTTTGCGCCAGCATCAATGCCGCGCTTGCTTCTTGCGCTTCCGCGGCGCGCTCGAGCAGCAGGCGCGCAGGCGAAATATCGCCCGATGCCAGCAGGGATTTTGCGCGCGTCATCAGGTTCGCGAGCTCTTCGCTATCGATTCGCCGTGCTGCCGGCGGTGCAATGGCAGCCGGCGCAGTCGCTGTCGCCACCGCGGCGGCAGGCTGCTGGACTTCCGCTGGCCCCTGGCTCTGATGCGCCGTCCTGAGCGCGACCGCGATTTCATCGCGCGATGGCAGTGGAGCGGAGGCTGTTGCCAGCGCAGGGCCCGCTACCATCGCAGGCGTGCTCGCGACAGCAGCCGTGGCGGCCTGACGCGGCGGAGCGGCCGGCGCCTGCGCGGAGCGGATGTTATCGGCGGCGCCGATCAGCGAGGCGGTCGCATTGGCAAAGACGGTGAACGGATTTTTAACGGCTACGAATGTAGCTATCAGAGCCGCAATCGCGAACGCGCTGATTTTCAGAAAGCGCGACCCGGTTTTCCGCCGACGGCCGAATTTCGATGAACGAACGTCCTCATCCGAGCCGGACAAAAAGAGTGGAACGGAATCGTCGGGGAGGAATTCTTCACGGGTCGCAATCGACCGTGCAGGATGCTGTGTTCTGAGCTGTGAACCGAAAGCGTCGAGGTCGACCGGTTCGGCATATTGATTGTCGTATGAATCGTAGTCCGATTCATACGGAGTCTGATACGAACGGTTGTAGCGCGGATCCTGCGCCATGGTGATGCCTCCCGTTACAACGCAACATCGGGCATGCCGGCATCAGTTTATCGGCCCCTGCCCGCTACTAACGGTTGCTAAAACGCATTTTGAATCCGTCCAAAAAGCGACAATCACCATCTCGATTTGGGAGATATCTTGATTTCATTTAGGCATTTGCGTGCAACGTCGATCAACGACGCGCGAGCGATCCGCGGCCCAAATGAGGAAAACCTGTGGCGCACCGTAGCAGGTGACACAAGATGAAGCGCCTAACGCCCCTAAGCGCTCATTTTAACCATATGAGCGTCACCTGACTGTCACGATCCCGCGCGCGCCCTGGCGAGGATGACGGTCTGCGAGTGTGGTCGCGCTAAGGATGGAGGATCACCTTTCCCATCGCCTGGCGGCCGGCGAGCACCTTGAGCGCATCGGCGGTTTGCGCCAGCGGGAATGTGCGATCGACATGGGAGGAGATCTTGCCCTCCGCCGTCCACTGCACCAGCCGCTCGAGATTGGCGCGGTTCTTGTCCGGATTGAGCCTGGTCCATGCGCCCCAGAAAACGCCCCGGATGTCGCAGCCTTTCAACAAAGCGAGGTTGAGCGGCATTTTCGGAATCTCGCCGGCTGCAAACCCGATCACCAGGAAGCGGCCCTCCCAGGCGATCGAGCGCAGCGCCGCTTCCGAATAACCGCTGCCCACGGGATCGAAAATAATGTCGACGCCCTTGCCGCCGGTGAGCCGGCGCAGGCCCTCCTTGAGGTCTTCCTTGGCGTAGTTCAGACCGAGCTCGGCGCCGTGCGCCTTGGCGAATTCGAGCTTTTCATCTGACGATGCGCAGGCAATCACTTTCAGGCCGAGCAGCTTGCCGAGTTCGCAAGCCGCAAGCCCGGTGCCGCCGGCCGCGCCCAGCACCGCAAGCGTCTCGCCGGGCTTCGGGCCGGCGCGATCCTCCAGCGCATGCAGCGCCGTGCCATAAGTAATAATGACTCCGGCCGCGCGATCGAAATCGAGTCCGTCCGGAATTTTTACGATAGAGCTTGCCGGCAGCGCGATCTTTTCACGTGCGCCGTTGTGGCCGCAGGAGGCGATCACGCGGTCGCCCGCCTTCAAGCCGCTCACGCCGCTGCCGACGCTCTCGATGACGCCAGCCACTTCGGCGGCCGGCGAAAACGGGAAGGGCGGCTTGATCTGATACTTGCCCTGGATCATCAGCAGATCGAAGAAATTCAGCGCCGCGGATTTGATCGCAATCACGGCTTCGCCGGGGCCGGCCACGGGGTCCGGGACCTCCGTCAGGACGAGATCGTCGGGGCCGCAATATTGCGAGCAGAGCATGGCTTTCATGGCAGGTCCTGTTCGGGAGAGGCTGATCTGAGGCATTGGTAGCGAATGTTGATTGAGCGGACCAGCACCTAGTGGGCACGGCCGCGCGGTCCGACTATCTTCCGAATCAGGCGTCGGCCCGCTATCCATCGCTCCTGCGACCAGAGGATGGCCGGGCCATCTTCCAGTCACAATGATGAGGGACCAGATTTCGCGATGTTCGCGCGGGGAACGCTCACAGCTTCGGTCTCAGTGGCGCTTTTGTGCGCCACCGCCGGTCATGGGCTGGCGCAGGCCACCTCGAAGGGCGCAAAGCAGCCGGCCGCGGCGACAAAGCCGGATGCCGCCGTTGCTGCGGCGGCCGGGGGCAGCGAGCCGACGCTGATCGGCCAATTCGGCACCTGGGGCGCCTATATGGCGACGCCGAATGGCAAGAAGGTGTGTTTTGCGCTGGCGAAACCTTCTTCGTCGAAGACCAACCCGGCGAACCGGCCGCGCGATCCGGCCTACGCCTTCATCTCCACCCGCCCGGCCGAAAAGGTCGTCAACGAAGTCTCGATCATGATCGGCTATGCCCTGAAGCCGGGGTCGGAGTCGACGCTGGAAGTCGGCGGCGCGGCCTACGCGATGTATACGCAGGGCGACGGCCTCTGGATCAAGAACGCGGCCGAGGAAGAGCGGATGGTGGATGCCATGCGCAAGGCCGCCGATGTGACGGTCAAGGGCGTCTCGTCCAAGGGGACCGAAACCATCGACGTGTTTTCGCTGAAAGGCCTGTCCCAGGCGCTCGACCGTGTCGCGCAGGACTGTCGGCGTTAGCCTCCCAATGAACTTGCAAGTATCCGCAGATATCCGCGCCGAGACCAAAAGCGTTTGGGCGACGCTGGTGGACGTCGAGCGCTGGCCGGAATGGACGCGATCGGTCGACGGGGTCGAACGGCTGGACGATGGCGAATTCGGAATCGGCAGCCGCGCTCGCATCCGCCAGCCCCGTATTCCGGTCGCGATCTGGAAGGTCACCGAATTCGAATCGGGAAGGTCATTTACCTGGGTCAGCGAGGCCTTCGGCATCCGGAGCGTCGCAACCCATCTGCTTGAGCCGCGCGGCGAGGGGACGGTGTCGCTCACCCTCACCCTTGCCCAAACCGGCTGGCTCGCCCGGCTGGTGCGGTCGAGGGCCGAAAAGACCGCGAGAGAGTACCTCACCATGGAAGCGCAGGGGCTGAAACGGCGCTGCGAGGGATAGCCGGGCTTCGCGGCGATGCTATATAAGAGCGCGGCGCTAGGCGGATCGTAACCAGGCCGCCGATACGCAAATTCCAGCGAGAGAGCGAGTGACGCAGACAACCATCGACACGCACCGTGAGAGCGCGCCTTTGGAAAAGGTGCCGCTGGAATCCTATGTGCCGCCGGCCAAGCCCTCGCTGATCGGATGGTCGCGCGAGGAGCTGGCCGAAAAGCTCGGCGACATCGGTGTCGCGCCCGCGCAGCGCAAGATGCGCGTGCAGCAGCTCTGGCACTGGATGTATGTCCGCGGCGCGCAAGATTTCGAGGCCATGACCTCCATCTCCAAGGAGATGCGAAAACAGCTCGAGCAGCATTTCACCGTGGCGCGGCCGGAAGTGGTGGCCGAGCAGATTTCCAACGACGGCACCCGCAAGTGGCTGTTACGCCTGCCGAGCGGCGACAGCCTCCAGAAGGCGCACGAAGTCGAGTGTGTCTACATCCCGGAGACCGATCGCGGCACGCTGTGCGTTTCCTCGCAAGTCGGTTGCACGCTCAATTGCACATTCTGCCACACCGGAACCCAGCGCCTGGTTCGTAATCTCACATCAGGCGAGATCGTCGGTCAGATCATGGTGGCGCGGGATCGTCTGAATGACTGGATCGATCGCGAGACGCCCAATGGCAATCGCCTCGTCACCAATGTGGTGATGATGGGCATGGGCGAACCCTTGTATAATTTTGACGCGGTGCGCGATGCGCTCTTGATCGTGTCCGATAACGAAGGCATCGGCATCTCGCGTCGCCGCATCACGCTGTCGACCTCGGGCGTGGTTCCCAACATCGTGCGGACCGGCGAGGAGATCGGCGTGATGCTCGCGATCTCGCTGCATGCGGTGCGCGACGAGCTGCGCAACGAGCTAGTGCCGCTCAACCGCAAATATCCGATCGCCGAATTGTTGCAGGCCTGCCGCGATTATCCCGGCGCGTCCAACGCACGGCGCATCACCTTCGAATATGTGATGCTCAAGGGCGTCAACGATTTCCTCGACGATGCCAAGCTTCTGGTCAAGCTGTTGAAGGGGATTCCAGCCAAGATCAATCTCATTCCGTTCAACCCGTGGCCGGGCACAGCTTACGAATGTTCCGACTGGCAGCAGATTGAGAAATTCTCCGAATATATTTTCAACGCCGGCTATTCGTCGCCGGTGCGCACGCCCCGCGGCCGCGACATCCTCGCCGCCTGCGGTCAGTTGAAGTCCGAGACCGAGAAACTGTCGGCGCGTGAGCGGCAGGCGCTGCGCGCGATGGCGATGACGGATTGAGAAAATGAGTTGCACCGTCATTGCCGGGCATAGTCGTTCGAAGAACGGCGTCGCTTCCACCAGCCTATGTCCCGGCCATCCACGTCTTTACGCGCTTCATCAAGACAATCGTGGAGGCCCGGCAACGAGGCCGGGCATGACAGCGGTGGGTTCGTGCCAATGTTGATGGATTGAAGATGGCATTGATCGGCCGGCTGTTCGTCATTCTCTTTGCTTTTTTCGCCGCCTGCTTTGTGGCCGGCGCGGTCGTGATCGGTGCGATCATGTTTCCGGAATTCTCCGATCTCGGAGCCGGGCCGGTCGATCCGGGCGTGTTGAACATCGTGCTTGGCTTCGGCTTCATCTTCGTCAGCGGATTTGCGCTGGTGCCGGCGATGGTCGTCGTGCTGATCACGGAGGCCTTCTATATCCGCAGCGCGCTGGCCTATGCGGTCGGCGGCGGCATTGTCGGCCTTGCCTGCTATCTGGGCCTCGTTCCCTTTGACGCCGACCAGCTTCGCTTCGAGGGCATCGTGCGGCGGCACCTGGAAATCATGACCGGCGCCGGCATCCTCGCCGGGCTGGTCTACTGGATGATCGCCGGTCGCAATGCCGGGGTCTGGCGCGCGCCGCCGCCCCCGCCAAGGCTGCCGCCGCCCATGCCGTCGCAATCGCCGTCGCCGCCGCCGCGCTAGTGTGGCGGTTCAGAAGTCCGCATCATTTATGTCGCGAGTTGGTCATGCGGACTTCTGAACCAAAGCCACACTAGATCGATGAGTTTGCTAGCGTCCTTTCGATGCCGAAGTTCGAAACGTGGCCCCGCAAATGCTACGAACTTCGGAATCGGGACACTAGGGATGCCTTTTCATCGTTTGCCGTCTCGGCTAAACCCCGCGCCATGAACCGGACCGGACTGATTGTCGCGCTTTCGCTCGCGCTCGTTGTCGGGTTGCTGTTCGGGATCTATCCCGAACTCGATCTGAAACTCGCCGCGCTGTTTTACGACGAGACCTCGCGATCGTTTCCGCTGAAGCTCAATGCGCTCGCGGCGGTCGCGCGCGACGGCGCGATGGTGATTGCCTGGGTTCTGGCATTGCCGGCCATCTTCGCCTTGGTCGTGAAGCTGGTGTGGCCCGATCGGCCGCTGATGATGTCCGGCCGCGCGATCGTCTTCCTGCTGCTCACGCTCGTTCTTTCCGCCGGCGTGCTGACCAATCTCACATTCAAGAGCTACTGGGGCCGGCCGCGCCCGGTGGTGGTGACCCAATTCAACGGCGATCAGGCTTTTGTGCCGTGGTGGGATCCGCGCGGAAGTTGCGCGCGAAATTGCTCGTTCTTCTCCGGCGAAGGCGCGACCGCATTCTGGGCCTATGCGCCCGCCGCGCTTGCGCCGCCGGCATGGCGTCCGCTCGCCTATGTCGCAGCGACGCTGTTTGGCGTAACGACGAGTTTGCTCCGAATGGCGTTCGGCGGGCATTTCTTCACGGATGTCGCCATCGCCGGATTGGTGACGTTTCTGGTGATCTGGCTGGTGCACGGCTATATCTACCGATGGTCCCGCACGCGCCTGTCGGATGAGCGGATCGAGGCAGCGCTGACGCGGCTGGCCTGGCCTGGTTACCGGCTCCGCCAGCGCTGGCTGGGGCACGATGTCGGCCCGGCGCCGTCGGTGTAGTCGCTCTATATTTACGCCAATAGCTATTAGTGCGTGCCGATATCAGCGAAAACTGATATTCGCCCTGCAAACAACATCAGGGTGGCGGTTCAGAAGTCCGCATCACTTATGCCGCGAGTCGGTCATGCGGACTTCTGAACCAAAGCCACACTGGATTAATAAGTTGCTAGTGTCCTTTCGATACCGAAGTTCGAAAGGTGGCCCCGAAAGTGCTACGAACTTCGGAATCGGGACACTAGCCCATTTCGACCGATTGGAAGCTTGATGAGTACGATCCTTAAAAACCTGCCCAAGGGCGAGAAAGTCGGTATCGCTTTTTCGGGCGGTCTCGACACCAGCGCGGCGCTGTTGTGGATGAAACAAAAGGGCGCCCGCGTCTTTGCCTATACCGCCAATCTCGGCCAGCCCGATGAGGCGGACTACGACGAGATTCCGCGAAAGGCGCTGGAGTTCGGCGGCGAAAAGGCGCGCCTCGTCGATTGCCGCACGCAGCTGGTGCACGAAGGCATTGCCGCAATTCAATCCGGCGCGTTCCATATCTCGACCGGTGGCGCGGCCTATTTCAACACCACGCCGCTCGGGCGCGCGGTGACCGGCACGATGCTGGTCTCGGCGATGAAGGAAGACGGCGTCAACATCTGGGGCGACGGCTCGACCTACAAGGGCAACGACATCGAGCGGTTCTACCGCTACGGCCTGCTCACTAACCCCAGCCTCAAGATCTACAAGCCCTGGCTCGATCAGCAATTCATCGACGAATTGGGCGGCCGTGCCGAGATGTCAGCGTTCATGACCGCTAGCGGTTTCGCTTACAAAATGAGCGCGGAAAAAGCCTATTCGACCGACAGCAATCTGCTCGGCGCGACGCACGAGGCCAAGGATCTCGAGAATCTCGACAGCGGCATCAAGATCGTCAACCCGATCATGGGCGTGCCGTTCTGGCGCGACGATTGCGCCGTCAAGGCGGAGAAGGTCGTCGTGCGCTTCGTCGAGGGACAGCCGGTCGCGTTGAACGGCCAGACCTTTGCCGATCCGGTTGCGCTGTTCCTCGAAGCCAACGCCATCGGCGGGCGCCATGGTCTTGGCATGAGCGACCAGATCGAGAACCGCATCATCGAGGCCAAGAGCCGCGGCATCTATGAAGCGCCCGGCATGGCGCTGTTGCACATCGTCTATGAGCGCCTGATCACCGGCATCCACAACCAGGACACCATCGAAGAGTATCGGATCGGCGGCTTGCGGCTTGGCCGGTTGCTCTACCAGGGGCGCTGGTTCGATTCGCAGGCGCTGATGCTGCGCGAGACCGCGCAGCGCTGGGTGGCGCGCGCCATCACCGGCGAGGTGACGCTCGAACTGCGCCGTGGCAACGACTACTCGATCCTGAACACCGAGAGCCCGAACCTGACCTATCAGCCGGAGCGGCTGAGCATGGAGAAGGTCGAGGACGCGGCCTTCACGCCGGCGGACCGCATCGGCCAGTTGACCATGCGCAATCTCGACATCGCCGATACGCGTCACAAACTCAATATCTATGCCGAGACGGGTTTGATCTCGATCGGGGAGGGTTCGCCGATCCCTCGGATCGAGAGCGACAAAGATTGAAGCGCATCAGCTTGCGCGCAACGAAAATGGCCGGGATTGCTCCCGGCCATTTTGCATTGAGGCGTGTCGCTCAACGCGGCGGCGCGATGCCGGGCGGTGGAGGCGGCAGCGACGCCACACCGCCATTGAGCAGCGGCGTGATGCGGCGGACGGTGACGCGCCGGTTGACGCGGCTCGGTCCGTCCGTCTGCTCCTTCAGATATTGCGCGCCGTAACCCTGCGAGGTCAGGTTTTCCGCAGGCACGCCGAATTGCTGGGTCAGCAATTCGGCCGCGGATTCGGCGCGACGATCCGACAGCGACAGGTTGTCGACGGGATTGCCGACCGCGTCGGTGTGACCCTCGATCAGGAACACCTCACGCGGATTGCGCGTGATTGCACGGTTGAGTCCCTCGGCGATCACCTGCAACCTCGCCGCCTGATCCGCGGGGATATCCCATGAACCGGTTTCGAAGTTGATGGTGTTGAGGTCGATGCTCGGCATCAACATCCGCACCGACGGGCTGTAGCGGATTTCGTCGAGCGTGAAGCGCCGGTCGATCCGGTCCACCGGCGGGGCTTCCAACGTGTCGTAGATCATGTCGGGCGAAGCGACATCGGCCTCCACGATATAGCGGTCGTAGGGAATCCGGATCACCGGCGGCGGCAGGTCGACATAGAAGCTGCCGACCGCACCCGGATCGCGGAAGCCGTTGTCGATGATGATGATCTCGCGCCCCTCGCGGTCGCGGCGAATCCGCCGCAGCAGTTGTCCATCGCGGCCGACCACGGTGATGACCTGCGAGCCATCGGGACGGAATACGACGGTGCGGGTCTCGCCACCGACCTGTTGGGTCTGGATGTCGCGCGCGCCGAAGCGGAAACGCTGCTCTTCATCGTGACGGATGAAGGACTGCCCGCTCGGGTCGACCACGATCACGCGGCCCGGCTCGGTGAACACCTTGCGGCCGCCCTGATCGCTTTCCTGCCGCTGGCCTCGGAAGTCTTCGAGGCGTCGCGGGCCGACGGGTGCCGCGCCCGGTGCGATCGGCGTCAACGCTTGCGCAGCCCGCGGGACCACCGGGATCGGTGCGGCAACGGCCGGCGGCGGATGGCGCACCATGGGGGCGCCTCCTGGCGGCAATGATGTCTGGCCGCCAGGCGTCCCGCCGGGTCCTACGTTGGGCACGGCACCTGGAGCCGCGCGCGGGGTAGCCGGCGCGCCTGCGGGCGGAGCCGCTGTGGGAGGAGCTCCTGCAGGTGGAGTTCCTGCAGGTGGGGTTGGCGGCGCAGGCGGCTGGCCGGTGCGCGGAGCCTGTGGGGTTGCGGCGGGCGGCGCCGTAGGCTGCTGCGGAGCCGGTGGTGTCGCCTTTTGCTGCCGTTCGAATTCTCGCCCGCGTTCCTGCGGCGCGGCGGCCGGCGGTGGAGTTGGCGGTGCAGGTGGCGTGGCTGAATGCGGAGCAGCCGGTGGAGGCGGCGCGGCCGGACGCGGCGGCGTCGGCGGAGGTGGCGCGGCCGGATGTGGCGGCGGCGGAGGAGGCGGCGCGGCCGGATGCGGTGGCGGAGGCGGCGGCGGTGCAGCCGGGTGTGGTGGAGGCGGCGGCGGGGGCGGAGCTTGCCGCGGCGGCGCTGCTGGCGGCGCGGGGTGGGCTGGCGGCGGAGCGCCCTTCGGGGGCGGCTGCTTGGCCTTCTCTTCCTCCTTCTGTTGCGCAACCACGATAGGCGCTGTCTGCGCGTGCGATGGGGTTGTCATCAGTTGCATCGCCGACAGGGCGGTCGTGGCAAGCAGCGCAATTCTCAAGTTTGTCATGTGCTTTGGGTCCCGGGGGAGAATTCAGACGTGGTGTCGTGGCGGAAACGCAGGTGAAGCGGTCAATAAACGCCAGCGATGAACTAACAAGCGTTAGGCCGGAATGTGGCGGGTTTCAAACGGGAACTCGGATTTATTTCCGCGGCTGCGCCGTTTCGACGCGCGGCCGTTCACGGCGCATTCAGAGCATGGGATCAAATCGCGGTAGGTGTCGCCGGCGGTGGCGAAATCGGACCGGGAGGACCGGGCAACGGCAATTCATCCGGCGTGTGACCTGGCAATTCATCCGGCCTTTGTGGCTCGCCCGGCTCACGCATGGGCGGTAGAATCTCAGGATTGGGATTTCCCGGCGGATCTTCCGGCGGCGGCTCGCTCGGCCGTCCTGGCTTGATCGGAGGATCTTCCGGTGGGTCGGTCGGCATTGCTTCGCCACTCTTCAGTACGCGCTGAAGAACTAACGACGACGGCAATGTGATGTTCCTGGGTCGCGGCTTTCATTCTAGCTGCGCACCAGCAGGGTATTGCTGCGGGTCCGGCCGGTTTGCGCGTAACCGCGCGATTGCATGTCGACGATGCAGTCGTCCTCCCACTCGTCGCGCGACAGATGCTCGATCACCACCGCGCGCGGCCACAGGCTTTCCGGCGCTTGCGCGAAAAAGGGGATGAGGACGCGATCCTCAAAGCCCTCGACATCGATCTTCAGGCTGTCGACGTGGTCGACGCCGGCCTCCTCGAGGATGCGTTGCAGCCGCAACGCGGCCACCTTGAAGGCGTGGCTTCCCGCATTGCCAGTGACAACATGGCTTGCGCCGATATTGTCGCTGTCGGTCTCCATCATCAGCTCTCCGTCGGACGCCGCCGCAGCCGCTGCCACCAGGCGAACTTGCGTAAAGGCGGAGGCCGTGCGGTTGAAGCTGAGCCGGCCAAACGGCACCGGATGCGGTTCGATGGCAATCACCTTGCCGGCTGCGCCGACATGGTGAGCGAGAACCATCGCGTAGGTGCCGACATTCGCGCCGACATCGACGAACACGCCGCCGGCCGGCGTATGCGTCCGCAGGAAATCCAGCTCTTCGATATTGTAGTCGGGATTGAACAGCGCGCCGCGTTCGGTGGCGCTGGCCAGATGATGGAAACGGAATGCCGCGCCCTGATAATGCGTATCGACCGGTCCGTTGCGGATCAGGTCGATCAGGCGCGAGAGCCAGGGCCGAAACACACCGCGCTTGATACCGGTGCGATGCGCGAGCGCGATGACGGCAGCTTGCGCAGGCGTCGGCGCAAATGCGCCGAAAGGCGGCGGTGAAGGATCGTTGCTAGGGGTCAACGGGACATCCTCGTTACGAAGCGAGCGATGCATAGCTGTTTTTGAACGTCCGGCCAACGGGGACGCGATGCGTGCAACACGTAAACCGTGTCGCGTGCTAGACCTGCCGCTCCACCATCTTCAATTTGAGCTCGGCGATGGCCTCGGAGGGGTTGAGACCCTTGGGGCAGGCCTTGGCGCAATTCATGATGGTGTGGCAGCGATAGAGCCGGAACGGGTCTTCGAGATTGTCGAGCCGTTCGCCGGTCGCTTCATCGCGCGAGTCGGTGACCCAGCGCTGGGCCTGCAACAGCGCCGCCGGCCCGAGAAAGCGCTCGCTGTTCCACCAATAGCTCGGGCAGGAGGTCGAGCAGCAGGCGCAGAGAATGCACTCATAAAGCCCGTCGAGTTTTTCGCGGTCCTCATGGCTTTGCCGCCATTCCCGCTGCGGCGTCGGCGTGGTCGTCTTCAGCCACGGCTCGATGGAGGCGTATTGCGCGTAGAAATTCGTGAGGTCCGGCACCAGGTCCTTGACCACGGGCTGATGCGGCAACGGATTGATCTTCACCGCACCGTCTTTCACGTCATGCATCGACTTGGTGCAGGCGAGCGTGTTCAGGCCGTCGATATTCATCGCGCAGGAACCGCAGACGCCCTCGCGGCAGGAGCGGCGGAAGGTCAGCGTCGGATCGATGTGATTCTTGATCCAGATCAGGCCGTCGAGCACCATCGGCCCGCAATCGTGCGTGTCGACGTAGTAAGTGTCGATGCTCGGATTCTTGCCGTCGTCGGGATTCCAGCGATAGATCTTGAATTCGCGCGTCTCGGGCGCGCCGGCCGGCTTCGGCCAGATCTTGCCGCCGGTGATTCTCGAATTCTTCGGGAGTGCGAATTCAACCATCTGTGCTCGCCTGATTAATACACCCGCGCCTTGGGCGGGATGTATTGAACGTCGTTGGTCATGGTGTAGTTGTGCACCGGCCGGTAATCGATCGCGGTGTTACCCTTCTCGTCGATCCAGGCCAACGTATGTTTCATCCAGTTCTGATCGTCACGCGCGGAAAAATCCTCGCGCGCATGGGCGCCGCGGCTCTCGGTGCGGTTTGCGGCCGAATCCATCGTCACCACGGCCTGCACGATCAGATTGTCGAATTCCAGCGTTTCGATCAGGTCGGAATTCCAGACCAGCGAACGGTCGGAGACCGAGATGTCGCCAATGCCGCCATGAACCTTGTGAATCAGGTTCTGTCCTTCGTCCAGTACCTCGCCGGTGCGGAACACGGCGCAGTTGTTCTGCATCACGAGCTGCATGCTTTCACGCAGCTTGGCGGTCGGTGTGCCGCCCGAAGCATGACGATAATGGTCGAGCCGGCCGAGCGCCGTGTCGGCGGAGTCGGCGGGCAGATCCGGTTGCTTGGCATTGGCGGTGAGTTTCTCGGCCAGTCGCAGCGCCGCCGCGCGGCCGAACACCACGAGGTCGATCAGCGAATTCGAGCCGAGGCGGTTGGCGCCGTGCACCGAGACGCAGGCCGCTTCGCCGATCGCCATCAGGCCCGGCACGATCGAGTTGTCGTCGCCGTCCTTCTTGGTCAGCACTTCGGCGTGGAAGTTGGTCGGGATGCCGCCCATGTTGTAGTGCACGGTCGGCAGGATCGGGATCGGCTCGCGCGTCACGTCGACGTTGGCGAAGATCTTCGCCGATTCGGAGATGCCCGGCAGGCGCTCGTGCAGCACCTTCGGATCGAGATGATCGAGGTGCAGGTAGATGTGGTCTTTCTTCTTGCCGACGCCGCGGCCTTCGCGGATTTCGATGGTCATCGCACGCGAAACGACGTCGCGGGAAGCGAGGTCCTTGGCGGATGGCGCATAGCGCTCCATGAAGCGCTCGCCTTCCGAATTGACGAGATAGCCGCCTTCGCCGCGCGCACCCTCGGTGACCAGGCATCCCGAACCGTAAATGCCTGTGGGGTGGAACTGCACGAACTCCATGTCCTGTAGCGGCAGGCCGGCGCGCAGCGTCATGCCGCCGCCGTCGCCGGTGCAGGTGTGCGCGGAGGTACAGGAAGCATAGGCGCGGCCGTAACCGCCGGTTGCGAGAATCGTGGTCTGGGCGCGGAAACGATGCAGCGTACCGTCCTCGAGCTTGAGCGCGATCACGCCGCGGCAGGTGCCCTGGTCGTCCATGATCAGGTCGATGGCGAAAAATTCGATGTAGAATTCGGCCGAATGGCGCAGCGCCTGGCCGTACATGGTGTGCAGCATGGCGTGGCCGGTGCGGTCGGCGGCGGCGCAGGTGCGCTGCGCCTGGCCCTTGCCGTAGTCCAGCGTCATGCCGCCGAACGGCCGCTGATAGATCTTGCCGTCTTCGGTACGCGAGAACGGCACGCCCCAATGTTCGAGTTCGTAGACGGCCTCTGGCGCGTTGCGCACCATGTATTCGATCGCGTCCTGGTCGCCGAGCCAGTCCGAACCCTTGACGGTGTCGTACATATGCCAGCGCCAGTCGTCCGGATGCATGTTGCCGAGCGCGGCGGAGATGCCGCCTTGGGCGGCGACCGTGTGTGAGCGGGTCGGAAATACCTTGGTGATGCAGGCGGTGCGAAGTCCTGCCTCGCAGCAACCGACGACGGCGCGAAGGCCCGCGCCGCCGGCGCCCACGACCACGACGTCGTAGGTGTGATCTTCGATCGGATAGGCTTTGCCATTGGTGGCCGGGCCGCCTTTGCCGTTCGCCGAGCCGTTTCCTCCTGCGGCCATCGTTACACTCCGGATGACAGTTTGAGGATGGCGTAGATCGAGGCCAGCGCCACCGCGAACGAGAAGAAGTTATTGGCCATGATCGCAGCGAGCTTCAGCTGTTCGTTGTGCACATAGTCCTCGATGACCACCTGCATTCCGATCTTCATGTGCCAGGCGCTTGCGACGATGAACAACAGAAGGATGATGGCGACCAGCGGCGAGCCGAGCATCTGCGCGGCGCCGGCGTGGTTGCTGCCGAGCATCATCATCACCACCACGATGACCGGCACGATCAGAAGCACCATCGCAACCGCGGTGATGCGCTGGCGCCAGAAATCGGTGGTTCCGGAATGCGAGGCGCCGAGGTTGCGAACGCGGCCGAGCGGGGTACGCATCGATTTCACAGCCCCATCGTTGGGCGCACTCATCGGCCGCCTCCGATCGCATAGGCAATAATCCAGAGCAGGACGGTTGCCGCAATGCCGGCAATCAACGCCCCCCAGGTCATCGCTTCGCGTTCATTGGCCTGGAAGCCGTAGCCCAGGTCCCAGACGAAATGCCGGATGCCGGAAAACAGGTGGTGCAGCAGCGCCCAAGTGTAGCCGAACACGATCAGGCGGCCGAAAATGCTGCCGACAAAGCCGTGTACATGGGCGTAAGCAGTCGGGCCCGATGCGGCGGCGATCAGCCACCAGGCAAGCAGCAGCGTGCCGAAATACAGCGCCATGCCGGTGGCGCGATGGACGATGGAGAGCGCCATCGTCAAGGTCCAGCGATAGGTTTGAATATGTGGAGAAAGCGGTCTTTCGATCCTGGCGGTCATCGGTGGCTTTGACGGGTTGGCGGGCCTCCGCTTGGGCCCTTCGTGGATCGCGGTAGGCGATTCCTATTTACGAAGTCGAAACAGCCAGTGCAATGGCGAATCCTTCTGCTTGCGAACGTCAGTTCATAGCTTCAGATGAGCCTTGCATTATCGGGGGATTGATCGCCGTGCAGCTGTGTTATGGCTGGTATACCTGAAGCACGATTCATGAACACGGGCGGGGAACGGCGGGGAATGCGCGATGGGCGTCGCGGGGCTCAATTTCTCGGAAGTTCTGGAGCTGGCGGTTCTGCTCGTGGCGGTCGGGGCGCTCTCCGGATTTCTCGCCGGGATCTTTGGCATTGGCGGCGGCGCCATTCTGGTGCCGGTGTTCTATGAATGCTTTCGCCTGGCCGGCGTTCCGCTCGAGGTCCGGATGCCGCTCTGCGTAGGCACCTCGCTTGCCATCATCATTCCAACCTCGATCACCTCATATCGCGCCCATCACGCGCGCGGCGCCATCGACCAGGAGATCCTGCGGGTCTGGTGGTTGCCGATTCTGATCGGTGTGATCGGTGGCAGCGTGATCGCGCGCTACGCCCCGGAGCGGCTGTTCAAAGTCGTGTTCGTGATAGTGGCCTATTTCGCCGCCGTGCGGCTGTTGTCGGCAAATGAAAACTGGAAGCTCGGCGACGACCTCCCCAAAGGACCCCTCATGCGCGTCTTCGGGCTCGGTGTTGGCCTACTGGCAACGCTGATGGGGGTTGGCGGCGGGTTATTTGCAAACCTGCTGATGACCTTCTACGGCCGGCCGATCCATCAGGGCGTCGCGACCTCATCGGCCATCGCGGTCCTAGTCTCTATTCCCGGCGCGCTTGGTTACATCTATGCCGGCTGGCCGGCGGCCGCGCATTATCCTGACATAGCGGCGCTGCAATTTCCGCTTGCGCTCGGCTACGTCTCGCTCATCGGTGCGATCCTGGTGATGCCGATGAGCCTTCTGACGGCGCCGCTCGGGGTGCGGGTGGCGCACGCGATGTCGAAGAAGACGCTGGAGCGCAGCTACGGCGCGTATCTCTTGATCGTCGGCACGCGTTTTGCGATCAGCCTGTGGAACGGGCAGTAGTCTTCTTCAGGCGCACTTCGCTGTGGCGCCATTTACGCAGATCGCCGGCACCTTCGATTCGGTCGTTGTCGGCGAGTTCTCGAAGTCGCGCGCCGAACATTTCGTGGCGGCCTTCGCGAGGAATTGGCAGGCCCCGTTCTTCACAGCGATCGAACGCTTGAGCTACAACCATCGCCACCTTCAGCCAGTGTCGTTTCAACTCGGAAAAGAGAATGTCATCGATGTCTTTTTCGGAGACCGAGGGCGGAAGCTTCACCTTATTCCAACTTAGCCTGCTGCTGATCCGCGGTTTCTCCGGTGGCGGCCGCAGATCAGGGTATTGATCATAGATCTGAGGCAAGATGTCGAAATTCAAAGCGATGATGAGCTCCCCGATCTGATGGCGGAGCTGCGTTTCCTGAGTGTAATCGATGGCGATTCTAATTGCATCGTTCAGGCTGAGTGAGGCTTCTTTCAACTGCCGAACAATCGAGACCGCTTCGTCTCGTTCCATCGATGCATCCCCCTCATCGAGCGATAGTCTTCGCCCAGATTATTTGGCGTAGATATCCTTATACGTCTCACGCAAAATATTCTTCTGGACCTTGCCCATGGTGTTGCGCGGCAATTCGTCGACCACGAAGACGCGTTTCGGCATCTTGAATTTTGCCAAGCGCCCGTCGAGCGCTTTCAGCACAGACGCCTCGCTGATATTTGCGCTCTCGTCGCAGACCACGACCGCGGTGACGCCTTCGCCGAAATCCGCATGCGGCACGCCGATCACGGCAGATTCGATCACGCCCGGCATGGCGTCGATCTCGCTTTCGATCTCCTTGGGGTAGACGTTGAAACCGCCGGAGATCACGAGGTCCTTGCCGCGGCCGAGAATGTGCACGTAATCCTTGGCGTCGATCTTGCCGAGGTCGCCGGTGATGAAGAAGCCGTCGCCGCGGAACTCGGCTTTGGTCTTTTCCGGCATCCGCCAGTAGCCCTTGAAGACGTTCGGGCCCTTGACCTCGATCATGCCGATCTCGTCGCGTGCGAGTTCCTTGCCGGTTTCAGGGTCGGTGACGCGCACGGAGACGCCGGGCAGAGCGTGGCCGACCGCGCCGGCGACGCGTTCGCCGTCGTAAGGATTGGAGGTGTTCATGTTGGTTTCGGTCATGCCGTAGCGTTCCAGCACGGCGTGGCCGGTGCGGGCGAACCATTCGCGGTGGGTTTCGGCAAGCAGCGGCGCTGAGCCCGATACGAACAGCCGCATATGTTTGGTGGATTCCTTGTTCAGCGCCGGGCTTTGCAACAGCCGCGTGTAGAAGGTCGGCACGCCCATCAGGACAGTTGCATGCCCCATCAGCTTGACGATCAGTTCGGGATCGAACTTCGGCAGGAAGATCATCGCAGCCCGCGCAAACAGCGTGACGTTGCTCGCCACGAACAGGCCGTGGGTGTGATAGATCGGCAGCGCGTGGATCAGGATGTCCTTGTCCGTGAAGCCCCAGTAGTCGACGAGCGTCAGCGAATTCGATGCGAGATTATCCTGCGTCAGCATCGCGCCTTTGGACCGTCCGGTGGTTCCCGACGTGTAAAGGATGGCGGCGAGATCGTCGTTTTCGCGCGGGACGGTTGTGAAGCCGGACTGCGCCTTGTCCGCGGCCACAGTCAGCGAGCCCATGCCGTCAGACCCGAGCGTTTCCACTTTGGCGCCGACCTTGGCGGCAATCGCGCCAATTCCTGCCGCTTTTGAAGGGTCGCACACCACGAGCGACGGCTCGGCGTCGGTGATGAAATATTCGAGCTCGTTGAGCGTATAGGCGGTGTTGAGCGGCAGATAGACCGCGCCGGCGCGGACGGTCGCAAGATAAAGCACAAGCCCGGTCACCGATTTTTCAGTCTGGGCGGCGACGCGGTCGCCCGGCTTGACGCCGCGATCGACCAGCACGTTGGCGATCTGTCCGGCGCGCGCGATCAAATCGCCGTAGCTGATGTGCTTGCCGTCGACGGTCTCGATCGCAAGGCGCTTCGGGTTGTCGAGCCCGTCGAACAGGCGGGAAAACAGATTGGCGTTCTTGTTGGTCGTTTGCTGCGCGTTCATGCATTATTCCGATTGGCGGCCGCATCATCACATACCCGTCGGGGTTTCACTAGCAAAGAGGCCGTTTGCCGCGCAACCGGCGGATTGCATGTCAAATGGCCGGAAAACGCGGCTTGATCGCGAACCGATAGAGCGTCGAGCGTGCGCCGACACGGCGGTTCGAGCGGGGGCGGGGCTGCTCAGCGGCAATTTGCGCGAGCCAAGGAGGACGAACCACGTTCTTCGGCGCCGATAGTTTCACTTGACGCGAAAAAATTTCTTCGAAACCGGCTGCAAATCCCTCCCGTAGCTCGGGCCAACGACGACGCGGTCAACCCTACGACTTTCGTTGCCGTTGCACGCTTCATCGGCCGCGGATGTCCGCGCGCCATTTACCAATCGGGAGACGTTCCATGTCCAAGCGTATTGCTCTGCTCTCTGCCGTTGCTTTTGGCGCCCTTGCCCTGACGGCAACCGTCGTTGCGCCGGTCAGCGCGCAAGAAAAGACCGTCATGGTCGGCGGCGCCGCGATGTTCCCTTCCAAGAACATCATCCAGAACGCCGTCAACTCGAAGGATCACACCACGCTGGTTGCAGCCGTGAAGGCGGCCGGCCTGGTCGAGACGCTGGAAGGCAAGGGCCCGTTCACGGTGTTCGCGCCGACCAATACCGCCTTCGGCAAATTGCCGGCCGGCACGGTCGATACCCTCGTGAAGCCCGAGAACAAGGCGGCGCTGACCAAGATCCTCACCTATCACGTGGTCGCCGGAAAGCTTGATGCTTCCGACCTCACCGACGGCAAAATGCTCAAGACGGTCGAAGGCGAACAGCTCACCGTGAAGAAGTCCGACGGCAAGACCTGGATCGTCGACGCCAAGGGCGACACGGCCGCGATCACCATCACGAACGTCCATCAGTCGAACGGCGTCATCCACGTGATCGACACCGTGTTGCTGCCGGCGTCGTAACGCTGCAACTTTTGCG
This sequence comes from uncultured Alphaproteobacteria bacterium, assembly GCA_963788885.1. Lineage (GTDB taxonomy): Bacteria > Pseudomonadota > Alphaproteobacteria > Rhizobiales > Xanthobacteraceae > Bradyrhizobium. The sequence goes on from CAWBIR010000010.1 coordinate 1,021,776, forward strand.
AGCCGGGGTGACCCCGGCTCGCATTCTTGTGACCGCCGAAACCTCTTTAGGTGAGAGGATATTTTGACGCGTTAACGTTTTTAGCTGTAACGAAACCCCGGTTTTCGCCGTATACAGGACATCGGCTACCAGCGACGGGAACATCATGTCGAGCCTTGCAGCCACCGAGGACAAGACCGCAACGACCGCAACCGCCTCGAAGGTCATTCAACCGGCCTGGGTGCGGGTGATGCACTGGATCAATGCGGTCGCGATCATCCTGATGATCATGTCCGGCTTGCAGATCTATAACGCCTCGCCGTTGTTCAAATCCCTGACTTTCTCGCATTCGATCACGCTCGGCGGCTGGCTTGGCGGCGCGCTGCTCTGGCACTTCGCGGCGATGTGGCTGTTGATGATCAACGGCCTTGCCTATCTCATCATGGGCTTTGCGACCGAGCGCTTCACCCGGAAGCTGCTGCCAATCTCGCCGCGTGGCGTGATCTCGGATGCCATTGCAGCGATGACCTTCAAGCTGTCGCATAACGACTTGAGCAAGTACAACCAGGTGCAGAAGCTGCTTTACACCGGCATCATCGTCGTCGGCATCGTCATTGTCCTTTCCGGATTGTCGATCTGGAAGCCGGTGCAGTTGCAGTACCTGACCGCGCTGTTCGGCGGATACGACATCGCACGCTACGTGCACTTCTTCTGCATGGCGTCGATCGTCGCCTTTCTGGCGGTCCATGTTCTTCTGGCCGTTCTGGTGCCGAAGAGCCTGCGCGCCATGATCATCGGCCGCTAAGGGAGTTTAACCATGGGCCGGCTTCGCAAGCTTCTGATCCCAGGCGTCGACAAGCAACTGCTGATCAAGGACGCAACCAAGGCGATGCCGGATCTGGCTCGCCGGCGTTTCATCGCGGGAGGCGCCAGCTTTGGGGCGCTGACGCTTCTGACCGGCTGCGACGTGCTCAATTCTTCTTCCGCCGAGGAGATGCTCAAGAAAGTCTCCAAATTCAACGACGCGTTTCAGGCCTTCATTTTCAATCCGGATGCGATGGCGCCGACCTTCCCGGAAAGTGCGATCACCAAGCCGTTCCCGTTCAACGCCTATTATGAACTCGACGACGCGCCGGAGATCGACGGCAAGGATTGGAAGCTCGAGGTCAGCGGGCTCGTCGAGAACAAGAAGCCGTGGACGCTGGAGGAGCTTTACAAGCTGCCGCAGGTCAAGCAGGTGACGCGACATATCTGCGTCGAAGGCTGGAGCGCGATCGGAAGCTGGACCGGGACGCCGTTGCGCGATTTCCTGAAACTGGTCGGCGCGGACACCAGCGCCAAATATTGCTGGTTCCAGTGTGCCGACCGCGAAGGCTACAACTCGCCGCTCGACATGCGCACGGCGCTGCATCCGCAGACCATCATGGCCTTCAAGTTCGGCGACGAAATCCTGCCGCGCGCCTACGGCTTTCCCATGAAGATCAGGGTCCCGACCAAGCTCGGCTTCAAGAACCCGAAATACGTGATCTCGATGGAAGTCACCAACGACTACAAAGGCGGCTACTGGGAAGACCAGGGCTATAATTCGTTCAGCGGCAGCTAGCGGACCGGCTCCAGTCCGCATCTGCTCCCCGCAGCGATTATCGGGGTCCGACGCGGCGCTGAAACGCCGTCGCAATCGCTCCGAAAACCAGCAGCAATGCCGACGCATTCAAGGCATAGGACAGACTTCCGAACGCGTCGGTGATGGCGCCGACCACGGTCGGCCCAAATGTCTGGCCGATACCGAAAGCAATCGTCATTGCCGCAATCCCCTTCGGCCACGCTTCCGGCGGCGAATTGAAACGCACGAAAGCGGTGGTCGATCCAACGATCGCAAAGAAGGATACGCCGAACACCACGGCTGATATCGTAAGGATCAGCGCGGAATGCCCGACCAGCGGCAGCGCCGCGCCGAGCGCGTTGACGCCGAGGATGATCGTGGTGGAGAGGCCGCCTTTGTCCCATGCGAGCACACGCCGCCAGACCCAGGGCGTGACGAACGCGCACGCTCCAAGCAGGCACCAGAATGCGCTCTGCGCGACCGCACCGCCGCCGGCATCGCGGACATAGGCGATCATGAAGGTCATGTAGGCGATGTAGCCTGCGCCGAACAGGAAATAGCCGGCGAGATAGATCAGGATCGGGCGGATCGCAAACAGCGCGGGTTTGGCTGCGGCCGGGCCATGGTCGGTACCGAACGGCGCGGTCAGCAGTGGAATCGTCAATATTGCGGAGAGCAGCGTCATCGCCCACCACACGATCCACCACGATCCCGGTCCAAACGCCTGCAACACGAAAGGGGCGACCAGTCCGGAGGTCAGGATGCCAAGCCCTGGCCCGGCATAAAACAGACTTAAGAGAAAGTCCGCGCGCCGCGGATGCGTTTGGGCGATCTGTGCCGCCAGCGCGGCGCCTGCGACGAATGCAAGCGCGGCGCCAATGCCGACCAGAAGCCGGGCAAAGCTCAAGACTAAAAAATTGCCGGAGACGGCGCTAAGCGCCAGGGCAACCAGACAGGCCAGCGTTGCCCAGCGCACGGTGGCGGCCAGGCCAAATTGCCGTATCGTTCCCGCCGCGACAAAGGCGCCGGCGAGATAGCCAGCCGCGTTGACGGTATTCATGAAGCCGGCCACCGAATACGACCAGCCCAGCGTGTCGCGCATGTCGGGCAGGACCAGCGAATAAGCGAAACGCCCGATGCCAAGTCCGACCGTTGGCGCCAGCGACAGGATCAGGATCAGCCGCGCGGGGGAGGCAGACTGTTTCGGCATGTCGGAAGGGTTCAAGGGGCTCTCCGGTAGACCGTGATATGGCGCGCGGCGACCGGGTTGCACAGCGGCGCCATTGGCAATGGTGTCTTGCCATTAGCGCAATGCCGCATTAGCACTCCGGGATTCAATAATGATCGTCATGCCCGGCCTTGTGCCGGGCATCCACGTCTTTCTTCGCTGTTCGACGAGACGTAGATGGCCGGGACATCTGGTGCAAAGACGCGCTTCCGGCCCAGCCATGACAGAGCGAATGAGGAACATCATGGCGACCCATAAACTGCTGCTTCTTCCCGGCGACGGCATCGGCCCCGAGGTAATGGGCGAGGTCAAGCGCCTGATCGGCTGGATCAACGCGCAAGGGATCGCAAAATTCGAGACCGAGGAAGGGCTCGTGGGCGGCGCGGCCTATGACGCCAGCAAGCAAAGCATCACGGACGCGACCATGGCGCAGGCGGGCGCCGCCGATGCCGTGATCTTCGGCGCGGTCGGCGGACCGAAGTGGGACAGCGTTCCCTACGACGCGCGGCCCGAGGCGGGGCTCTTGCGGCTGCGCAAGGACCTTGGCCTGTTTGCGAACTTGCGGCCTGCGGTGTGCTATCCGGCGCTTGCGGAAGCCTCCAGCCTGAAGCGCGAAGTGGTCGAAGGGCTCGACATCATGATCGTGCGCGAGCTCACCGGCGGTGTTTATTTCGGCGAGCCGAAGACCATCACCGATCTCGGCAACGGTCAGAAGCGCGCGATCGATACGCAAGTTTACGACACCTACGAGATCGAGCGTATTGCGCGCGTCGCCTTTGATCTGGCGAAGAAGCGCCGCAACAAGGTGACCTCGATGGAAAAGCGCAACGTGATGAAATCGGGCGTGCTCTGGAACGAGGTGGTCACGCAGGTTCATTCCCGCGAATACAAGGACGTCCAGCTCGAGCACCAGCTCGCCGATTCCGGCGGCATGAATCTGGTGAAGTCGCCGAAGCAGTTCGACGTCATCGTCACGGATAATCTGTTCGGCGACATGCTGTCGGATATCGCGGCGATGCTGACGGGCTCGCTCGGCATGCTGCCGTCGGCCTCGCTCGGTGAAGTTGACGCCAAGACCAGGAAGCGCAAGTCGCTGTTCGAGCCGGTGCACGGTTCGGCGCCTGACATCGCGGGCAAAGGGCTCGCCAATCCGATCGCGATGATCACTTCGTTCGGAATGGCGCTGCGCTATTCCTTCGACCTCGGCACGCTCGCCGACAAGATCGATGCGGCGATCGCGGCGGTTCTCGCCAAGGGATTGCGCACCGCGGATATCAAATCCGAGGGCTCAACGGCGGTGTCGACCGCCCAGATGGGCGAGGCGATCCTGAAAGAATTGCAGGCGCAGCACGGCTAAAACGAGACGGCCAAAACGAGTCGCGCCCGCAATTTGCGGGCGCGATGCACGTCAAGCGTATGCTTCAATTCTCAGTACGGGAGCGGGATCCGCATTGGGTAACCGCCCATGTCAGGCGCCGGGTTGAGTGGCTGGCGATCGATCGGGCGGTTGTTGTTCTCGCGCGCGAACGTGGGATAGCCGTATTCATTCGGATAGGCATAGTCCATGAACTTGCGGTCGCCCGGCAGGACTTCGGTGCCGGCATCGAGCCAGGAGCGCTTGGTGATGAAGACGCGGGTATGCGGCCCTTCCTGGTACGACACGTTCGGGCCGCTCGAACCGTAATAGGGACGGCCGCGGCTATCGAACTGACGCTTGGCTTCCTTTTTCTGCGCCTGGGTGGGCGTCTGCGCGCTCGCTGACGAGGCGGTGAAGCCGACCGCGCCGATGGTGACAGCTGCAAACAACACCGCAACCTTGTTCGCGGCTGAAATTCGTGGGGTCATCGGATCCTCTTTTGGCGCCAACAGGCGCCATCCTTCGTTTCGAGCACCATTGTAACGTCGGGACATGACCTAACAAGGTCAAACGGGCCACACTCGCCGGGAATAAAGCGGGCCCCGGTCAAAAAAGTTGCATTTAAACCAGTGCCTTGGGAGGGCCGCAATTATAGCGGCCCGCGCAGACGCGGGTTTTCCGAGCCGGCGACCCAATCTGCCGAGATGGGGATTCCGCAACCGCTGCGCTTCAGCTCGGCGTGGGCGAACAGTTCGGCCAGTCTGGGCTCGTTTCCGGATGCCAGCAGCGTCAGCCGGTCGAGCACGCAGCCGATTGCGGTTCGCCGCGCCGGCAGCGTGGTTCCCTGACACGACCAGCCGGAGATTTGCAGCACGGAATCGCCAAAACGCCTGGTGAATCCAAGGCAGGACTTGGCCGGTCGATGCGGCCCGAAAGCCGGAATAGTGCGATTGTGCCGAATTTGCTCTCGATGACGCCGGCCGCCTCTAACTCCGGCCGGGAGCCATCGGCCGCCATCCGCGCCGGGAGATCGGTGATAGCCGGCTTGGATGAATCGAATTCGCTACCGGGGCGGTAGATTTCGAATTGGGCCACCGGCTTTTCACCCGGCGGACCCCAATGGAAAACGTCCTTACGGCCACCCGCCGGATGCCTGAATATCTCGTAACTTTCTGATTTTTCGGGAGGATCTAACGAACTGACGGCAAAGGCCGGGTGCGAGCGCAGGGCTAGCGTAAAGCCTGGCTGGTCGGCCACTTCAGTCGTCGTGTCGAACTGTAACTGGTCCCAGAAATGCAGGCCGACGATGGCAAAAAGCGCGAGCGCGCCCACATAGGCAATGAGGCGCGCCAGTGTCGCGCAGCATTCGTCGGCAAAGCTGGCCAGTATGGCGTGATTTTTGGTGTGCGATCGCATCAGGGACCCGGGCCGAAAGACGTGGGGCGCGCGTCGGTGAGGAAGCCCGGTCTAACGTTGTCTTAACGGTGTTTCTCGCATAGAAGCGCCACTTCTTCCCTTTCGGCGTGGTGCGTGGGTCGGGCTTTTTTCTTCGGAGAATGAACGATGGGTTACAAAGTCGCAGTGGTCGGCGCGACCGGCAATGTGGGGCGGGAAATGCTCAACATTCTGGACGAGCGCAAATTCCCTGCTGACGAGGTCGTGGCGCTGGCGTCACGCCGCAGCGTCGGCGTCGAAGTCTCCTACGGCGACCGCACCCTGAAGGTCAAAGCGCTCGAGCACTACGACTTCTCCGACGTCGACATCTGCCTGATGTCGGCCGGCGGTTCGGTGTCGAAGGAATGGTCGCCGAAGATCGGCGCCGCGGGTGCAGTCGTGATCGATAATTCGTCGGCCTGGCGGATGGATCCGGACGTGCCGCTGGTCGTTCCGGAAGTGAATGCGGATGCGGCCGCCGGCTTCACGAAGAAGAACATCATCGCCAATCCGAACTGCTCGACCGCGCAGCTCGTCGTGGCGCTCAAGCCGCTGCACGACAAGGCCGTCATCAAGCGCGTCGTGGTTTCGACCTATCAGTCGGTGTCGGGTGCAGGCAAGGATGCGATGGACGAACTGTTTTCGCAAACCAAGGCCGTCTACACCAACAGCGAACTGATCAACAAGAAGTTCCCCAAGCGGATCGCCTTCAACGTCATCCCCGAGATCGACGTGTTCATGGAGGACGGCTACACCAAGGAAGAGTGGAAGATGATGATGGAGACCAAGAAGATTCTTGATCCCAAGATCAAGCTTTCCGCCACCTGCGTGCGCGTGCCGGTGTTCGTCGGCCACTCCGAAGCCGTCAACATCGAATTCGAGAATCCGATCTCGCCGGATGAAGCGCGAGACATCCTGCGCAGCGCGCCCGGATGCCTCGTCATCGACAAGCACGAGCCTGGCGGTTACGTCACGCCTTATGAGGCGGCCGGCGAGGACGCCACCTATATCAGCCGTATCCGCGCCGATGCGACGGTAGATAACGGTCTGGTGCTGTGGTGCGTGTCGGACAATCTGCGCAAGGGTGCGGCGCTGAACGCGATTCAGATCGCCGAGGTCCTGATCAACCGCAAGCTGATCAGCGCCAAGAAAAAGGCGGCCTGAGGGTCGCAAGAAGAGAGCGGATCGCGATGACCGAGCAGCCCGCTCCCTATCGTCCAAATCCCACGCTCAAGCGCGTCGAGAACGCTTTCGAGCGTCTGTTGTTCAACAGCCGCTGGCTGATGGCGCCGTTCTATCTCGGTCTTGTCATCTGCCTCGCGGTGATGCTGTTCAAATTCTTCACGAAGCTGTGGGAATTCATCCTCCATGCGCCGGTCGCCACTGAAGCCGATATCATCCTCGGTGCGCTCAGCCTGATCGACGTCTCGCTGGTCGGCAATCTGATCCTGATCGTGGTATTTTCAGGTTACGAGAATTTCGTCTCGCGGATCGATCCCGGCGACCACCCGGATTGGCCGGATTGGATGACCAAGGTCGATTTTGCGGGATTGAAGCAAAAGATGCTCGCCTCGATCGTGGCGATTTCGGCGATCCAGGTGTTGAAGGCGTTCATGAGCATCGACACGGTCTTCGAACCCCAGAAACTGGCCTGGCTGGTCGGCGTGCATCTGGTGTTTGTGGTTTCGGCCGTGATGCTGGCTCTGTCCGACCGGTGGGGCAGCGATCGCGGAGGCGAATGAGCCCCAGTTCTGGACAGCCTGATTGGCCTCTCGTTAACTTCGCGGAGCTGGAATTTCCGCGACGCTCTGGAATTTCTTGCTGGCCTGATCGAGCACGAACAACGATCCCTCGGCCACGCCGAAATAGGCGCCGTGCAAAAGCATGTCGCCGCGTTCGACCGCATTGCGCACAAAGGGAAATGTCATCAGGTTTTCCAGGCTGCGGAACACGGCGGCCTTTTCAATCCGCTCCGTGAATTCGGCCATGCTTTCCTGGCCGCGCTGTTCGACGATCTCGCCCGGCTTGACGAACATCGCCATCCATTTGCCGATGAAATCGCCCGGCGAGAGTGGCGCTGCCTTATCGATAAAAGCGCGGATGCCGCCGCACTGGGCGTGGCCGAGCACCGCGATGTGTTTGACCTTGAGTACGTTGACCGCATATTCGAGCGCGGCTGAAACGCCGTGGGTGCCGCTGTCGGGCGCATAGACGGGTACCAGATTGGCGACGTTGCGGACCACGAACAATTCGCCGGGACCGGCATCGAAGATGACTTCCGGCGAAACGCGGGAGTCGCAGCAGCCGATCACCATGACTTCGGGGGACTGGCCGCGTTCGGACAGTTCGCGGTAACGCGATTGCTCGGTCGGCAGCCGCGCTGAGGTGAAGGTGCGATAGCCGTCGATCAGTTTTTGCGGGAACGGTGCCATGCCGATTGCTAACCATATGCGACCGGCAGGAACAAGCCTTTCGGAACACAGCTTGAAATGTTAAGCCGTCGCCCGAAAAGTTCTGTGCCGAAACAATAGGCTGTACGGGTTCCAGCGCCAGCCGCTGTGCTCAAACTGCAATCGGCTTAAGATCAAAAAGGATGAAACCATGACCCATCCGCGCCGCAGCCTTTTGTTTATGCCCGGCTCGAATTCGCGCGCCTTGGAAAAGGCGCGCGTCCTTGCCGCCGACTGCATCATCCTCGATATCGAGGATTCGGTGGCGCCGGAAGCCAAGGGACTGGCCCGCGACCAGATTGCCAAGGCGATCGCTGCGGGCGGGTTTGGCAAGCGCGAGATCTGGGTCCGGACCAACGCGCTGGACACGCCGTTCTGGGCCGATGACGTGAAGATGGCCGCCAAGGCGAAGCCTCACGCCATTCTGGTGCCGAAGGTCTCCAGCGTCGACGATATCCGCACCATCAAGAACGCGCTGCGCGAGGCGAACGCCGACCCGTCGATCCGCGTCTGGGCCATGATCGAGACCGCGCGCGCGGTGCTGCATGCGGAAGAATTGGCGGCGGCCTCGCGGGACGTCGAGCCGCGGCTTTCAGGCTTCGTGTTCGGTCCCAATGACATCTCGCGCGAAACACGGATCCGCATGCAGCCGGGGCGGGCGATCATGCTGCCGATGATCACGCATTGTATTCTCGCCACCCGCGCCTATGGCCTCGAAATCCTCGATGGGCCCTACAGCGATTTCAGCAATGTCGACGGTTTCAATCAGGAATGCACGCAGGCACGCGATCTCGGCTTTGACGGCAAGACGCTGATTCATCCGGGCCAGATCGAAGCCTGCAACGTCATTTTCACGCCGCCGGCGGAAGAGGTTGAACGGGCGCGCAAGATCATCGCCGCATTCGAATTGCCGGAGAACGCCGCGCGCGGCGCCATCTCGCTCGACGGTCAGATGGTGGAACGGCTGCACGCCGACATGGCGCGCCGCACGATCGCGCTTGCGGATTCAATCGCCGCGATGGGGCACTGAAGGACCGGATGAGGTCAGCGAAACTTCTCCGCCGCCCAGGCGTGCAGGCTGCCCGCCACCGGCTTTTGGCTGCCGCGACCCTTGGGCGAAATGTGGAAGCCGACGATGTCGGGATCCCCAATGAGCGCCGAGAAATCCTGCGGCTCGAAAAACAGCTCGGGTTCGGCGTGCACGGCGTAGAATGATTTTTTCGGCAGCGCGTACCTCAACTCATCGGCACGGCGGGCCAGTGCGGTGAGCGAGGCTGGACCGTAGATCGCGAGACGAACCTCCGAGAGGCGCTTCGTCCCGCGCAACCTGTGCATCCAAAACGTGAAACGATGCTGAAGCGACAGCCAGTCCGGCGTCAATTCGTCCTGCGCCATCAACGCTTCGAAAGCGGCAACGATCGGATCGTTGGGTGGCAGATACAAAACGGAGTTGCCGAGCTGGCGCGGCCGTTCCCAGGCGAAATAAGGCTTTTCGGGATCGATCTCGATCGCCTTGAGCAAGAGAACATCGGCATCGAGCCACAGGCCGGCACTTTTCGCCATCAGCCGCATCCGGAAAAAATCCGAAAATTGCAGCATGGTCCGGTCGATCCAGACGCCATCGGGTCTCGCCGGCCGCAGCCGTTCGGCAAAGGAATGCGGCAGGATCGCTTCGGCCTCCACATTGCCGACGCCGTCAGGCAATTGCGCGATCGGCTCAAAGCTGTAGACGGTCACCTTGTGGCCGGCGGCGACCTGCGAGCGCAGGCATAGCCGTCGCAGGCCGTCGAGCGGGCCGTGCCAGAAGGTGACGATCTCGGGCTGCACGCGTTGCGGCATGGTGTTTTCGGGCGAAGCAGAACCCCGAATTTGATCCGGGTTGGAATGGGCGAAGAGCAATTCGGGAGGCGTATTTATCGCGGATGCGAGTCTCATAAAAGGGGCAAAAGCTCTCTCAACCCGCCGAGGCTTCGATGGCGGCCATGTCGTCGTCGGAGAGGCCGAAATGATGCCCGACCTCGTGCACCAGCACATGGCGAACAATCTGTCCCAGCGTCTCGTCGTGCTCGGCCCAGTAGTCCAGGATCGGCCGCCGGTAGAGCCAGATCAGATTGGGCAGCCGGGCGATGTCACCGGAGCTTTGCTGCGGCAGACCGGTGCCCTGAAACAGGCCGAGCAGGTCGAATTCGCTCTCCGCGCCCAATTCATCGAGAACGTCATCGGTCGGGAAATCCTCCACCCGGAGGATGACGCCTTCGCACAGATCGCGGAAGGTCTTCGGCAGCCGCGCCAGCACGTCGTGCGCCATGGCCTCCATTTCGGCAAGCGAGGGCGCTTTGGCTGATGTCCACATGGGGCGGTTAGATCAGGTTTGTGACGGCGCGGGAACTGTTCTCGGCGGACATTCGATCGACGGATAGCCAGTTACTCGTCGTACGCTTTGGCGGTTGACGTTGTCCCGGCAATCGGAGACCGTAGGGCCAATAACGAAGTGCGGGGCGCGCGTCACATGGATTACAGGAAACTGGCAATTTCGTTCGGCTTGTCGGTCGCCTTGGCGGGGGCATTTTCGCTGCTGGCGGTTCGTGCCGAGGCCCAGACAACACAGCAGGGCACGCGCACCGCGCAGGCAACTACCGAAGAGCCGTTCGCCCAGCCAACCCGTCCGCCGAAGCGGCTTCGGATCTATCCGCGCTACCAGGCCGAGCCCGACGATGTGTATCCGCGCTACTATCCCGGTCCGAATGCGGTTCGGGTGTGTAACGCAACCTACGTGCAGGAATTCCGGCCGAGCGGCACGGTGATCGTGCCGCGCATGACGTGCGTCTGGCGCCGCGGCTAGTGGTCCGATTCCAACATTCGCATCCCTTTTCGGCGGGCACCTTTGCGAATGTTGGAATCGCGGGACCACTAGCAAATATATGTCTCTAGTGGAGTTTGGGATTTGGCATTCGCTTTGCGAACTCGCAGCCAGGCGGGATAGCGAATGCCAAATCCACTCCACTAGGCGCGTCTTCAGCGGTTTGCAAATCTGCGCTTGAGCGCTGCCGTTAGGTACGCCGCCATAAATGACGACCTCCATCGCGAGTGGTCGTGGATTGTCACAGACAGAAACAATTCGGCGAGCCAAGCGCGCGGTGCTTGCGTAACAGCAGCGGAAGGCCCATCGCGAGTCTCCTCTTCGCTCAGAGCGCGCGTCTCGTTCGCTCAAGATACGTCGCGCGACGCGATGCGTTTTTGACACGCATATTAAATTTTCCGCGGACTATGGAACCGCGCGTTGAGCCGTGCATTGGTGATCCCGGCGCAGATACTCACTTCCAATCGATGTCGCTCTCTGCCAGCTTGCGGTCTGCGCCGCGGTGAGCGGCTGATCCGATCGGCCGCATGGCGCTGGCATGAAACCGATCACCGAAGGGGAGATATCAATGAAGATGACGAGAGTTCTGGGCCTCGCTGCAATTGGCGCGGTATTGGTCCTCGCCGCTCCGGCCGAGCAAGCTCAGGCGCTGTCGTTGGCAAATCCCGCCACCGTCACTACGATCCAGGAAGGTTCGAAGGCTTCCACAACCGAAGTACGTTGGCATCACCGCTGGCATCGGCATTGGCATCGCCACTAGTAGATCAGAGCGACACGATTTTTGCGGGCCCGCTTTCGCGGGCCCGTTTTTTATCTGAGCGGCCCGTGATTTTTGATTCCCTGCGCATGATGACGGTCATGTGTCCGGCGGCGGATGCCGGGCATTTGCGTCTGCTCGAATCCGTGACCTGAACATTCATGGCATGTTCAGATTGCGCGCTCTAATTTCAGCTTCAAGACTATCACTTAGCGAAAACATGCCTGACGATGCCGATGCGCTGAATGCGCCAAGGCAGAGCATTGTCTGTGGCTAACATTGCCTGCGGCTAGTGGCCCGATTCTAACATTCGCATCCCCGCAGTGGGTGCTTTTGCGAGTGTTACAGGCATCATCGCGCCTAACGTTGAGGTTCGAGACACGTGAGGTGAGGTGAGTCAGGCGCCCGCATGGGCGCCTGATCCCTTATGTCGAGGCGGCAAAGTTTTCTTGAAAGAGAACGAGGCCTGGCAGCCGGTTCAGATCCAGTCCTTGAGCTTCCAGGGCTTGATCTTCCAGGGCGTCAGATTTTCCATCCGCCACTGCTCGAGCCGCACCGGTGGCCAGTTGCTCATCTTCGGCGCTTCCTTGGCGACACGTTCCTTGACGCGCGGCATCACGCGCCGGTAGCGCTGCTTGGTCGCGTCGCCGATCGTATCGACGAATTCGGGCTTGTCAGTTTTGTCGGCCATGTCGGATACTTTCGCGGAGACGCGAATGGACTTCCACTGCCGACAACTCTGCGCGCAATCGGTTAACGGCGTCCTTCTTTGAGGATGCCGTTTTGACGCAAGTCGCGCTATTTAATGCCAGTCCCGGATATCGACGAAGTGGCCGGCAATCGCCGCGGCCGCCGCCATGGCCGGCGAGACCAGGTGGGTGCGGCCCTTAAAGCCCTGACGGCCCTCGAAATTGCGGTTCGAGGTCGAGGCGCAGCGCTCTTCCGGCTTGAGCTTGTCCGGGTTCATGGCGAGGCACATCGAACAACCGGGCTCACGCCAGTCAAAGCCGGCCTTGATGAAGATCTTGTCGAGGCCTTCGGCTTCCGCCTGCTCCTTCACGATTCCCGAGCCGGGCACGATCATCGCGTAGACATTGGCGTTCACGGTCTTGCCGGCGGCGATCTTGGCAACCGCGCGCAAATCCTCGATGCGGCCGTTGGTGCAGGACCCGATGAAGGCGCGGTCGATCTTGATGTCGGTGATTTTCGTCCCGGCGCTCAGGCCCATGTAACTCAACGCGCGGTGCTTCGAAATCCGCTTGGCCTCGTCCGCGATCTTGTCGGGGTCCGGCACGATGCCGGTGATCGAAACGACGTCTTCCGGTGAGGTGCCCCAGGTCACGATCGGCGGCAGTTTTGCCGCGTCCAGCCGGATCTCGTGATCGAAATGCGCGCCGCCATCGCTGCGCAGGCTTTCCCAATAACGCAACGCCGCATCCCAGGCCGCGCCCTTCGGCGATTTCGGGCGGTCTTTCAGAAATTCATACGCCTTTTCGTCCGGTGCGATCATCCCAGCGCGCGCGCCGCCTTCGATCGACATGTTGCAGACGGTCATGCGGCCTTCCATCGAGAGCGAGCGGATCGCCTCGCCGGCATATTCCAGCACATAGCCGGTGCCGCCCGCGGTGCCGATCTCGCCGATGATCGACAGAATGATGTCCTTGCCGGTGACGCCGTCAGGCAATTTGCCGTCGACGACCACGCGCATGTTCTTGGCTTTTTTCTGGATCAGCGTTTGCGTCGCCAGCACGTGTTCGACTTCTGAAGTGCCGATTCCGTGCGCGAGCGCACCGAAGGCGCCATGCGTCGAGGTGTGGCTGTCGCCGCAGACGATCGTGGTGCCCGGCAGCGTAAAGCCCTGCTCGGGGCCGATGACGTGAACGATGCCCTGACGGCGATCGAACTCGTCGAAATATTCGATGCCGAAACGCTTGGCATTCTCCGCCAGCACGGCGATCTGTTCGGCGCTTTCCGGATCGGGATTGGGCTTGGTGCGATCGGAGGTCGGCACGTTGTGGTCGACGACTGCGAGCGTCTTTTCCGGCGCGCGGACCTTTCGTCCTGTCGTGCGCAGGCCTTCAAAAGCCTGCGGCGAGGTCACTTCGTGCACCAGATGGCGGTCGACATAGAGCAGGCAGGTGCCGTCATCGGCTTCGTGAACCAGATGATCGTTCCAGATCTTGTCGTACAGGGTTGTCGGTTTGGACATGAGCGTAAGCTCCTAAACAGAAAATCGTGAGACGGAATCGCGCCGAAGACCGGCACCTCGGCGCAGCATCAAAGCGCGCGTGCAAGTTCCGAGGTCGCCGACGTCGCAAACCGCCCGAAGAAGCGGCCGGGCAGGCGAGCGTGATCGTCAATGACGACGCGCCGGCAGGTCATGTTGGTGCAATCTGGAACCATTTGAAATCGATATATAGCACGCGCGCGCCTCAACGCGAGATGCCTTCGTGGCGGGCCGCTCTGCGAAAGGCAATCTCTACGCCGTCATTCCGGGGCGATGCGCAGCATCGAACTTGGTGTGCAGTTGCACACCAGAGAATCTCGAGATTCCGGGTCTGGTCCTTCGGACCATCCCGGAATGACGTTGACACAACAAAAAAGCGCGGGGCAAAGCCCGCGCTTTGATCAAGCCTGAGTAAGCTTGGATTACTCGCCGACGGCCTTGGCGTGCTCGGTCTTCTCGACGATGCGCGCCGACTTGCCGCGCAGATTGCGCAGGTAATAGAGCTTGGCGCGGCGCACCTTGCCGCGGCGCACCACCTTGATGGAGTCGATCATCGGCGACATGATCGGGAACACGCGCTCGACGCCTTCGCCGTAGGAAATCTTGCGCACGGTGAAGCTCTCATTGAGCCCGCCGCCGGAACGGCCGATGCAAACGCCTTCATAGGCCTGCACGCGGGTGCGATCGCCTTCGACCACCTTGACGTTGACGATCACGGTATCGCCGGGCGCGAAATCCGGAATGTCCTTGCTGGCGGACAACTTTTCGAATTGCTCTTTTTCGAGCTGCTGAATGAGGTTCATCGGTAATCTCCATCGGCGGCGCGCCCAGCCAACCCGGGGGGCTCGCGATCCATGCCGTCACTTCTCGGAATTGGCGCTCGTATAAGACAAAGGGTGAGCTTTGTCACTCCTTTGTCGTGCCTTTTGCTGCGTTTTCGTGGATCCCCCATAAATCCGGCCGTCGCGCCTGCGTCAGCGCCTCGGCCTCCGTCCGCCGCCAGGCCGCGACCTTGGCGTGGTCGCCCGAGATCAGGATTTCCGGGATGGAACGTCCCTCGAAGGTCTGAGGGCGGGTATATTGAGGGTATTCCAGTAGGGAATCGGAAAAACTCTCCTCCGAGGCCGATTCTGCCTTGCCCATCACCCCCGGCAACAGCCGGACACAGGCGTCGATCAGCGCCATGGCGGCGATCTCGCCGCCCGACAGCACATAGTCGCCGATGGAGATTTCCTCGAGCTGGCGGGCTTCGATCACGCGCTGGTCGACGCCCTCAAAGCGGCCGCAAATGACCAGGGGACCCGGCCCATTGGCGAGTTTCCGCACCCGCGACTGGGTCAATGGCCGACCGCGCGGGCTCATCAGGAGCCGCGGGCGCTCGGGCGCGATCAGCCCGGCATCGATCGCCGTGGCCAGAATATCGGCGCGCAGCACCATTCCGGGGCCGCCGCCCGCCGGGGTGTCGTCAACGCTGCGATGGCGGTCGGTCGCGGAATCCCTGATGTCGCGCGCTTCAAGTTCCCAGACGCCGGAGGCGAGCGCCTTGCCCGCCAGGCTCACGCCGAGCGGTCCCGGAAACATCTCCGGAAACAGGGTCAGAACGGTCGCGCGCCAGGGTGCCAGATTAGTCATCGCATTCTAATTCTCGTCGTCCCGGACAAGCGAAGCGCGATCCGGGACCCATAACCGCCGCTGTCGATTTGCGGCGGGGCATTCACCTTAGCCAAAACCACGGCCCGTAGTTATGGGTCCCCGCTTTCGCGGGGACGACGGGTGGAGGGATCTTCGCTCGGCCCGTCGCCTTCGATTTCTTTCGGCAGTTCGATCACGACGCGTCCGCCGGCGATGTCCACCGTTGGCACCACCGCGTTGGAAAAGGGCAGCAGTATCGTCGCGCCGGCCGGCGGCGCGATCTCGATGATGTCGCCGGCGCCGAAATTATGGATCGCAACCACGCGGCCGAGCGGCTCGTTTGCGGTTGTTATAGCGGCGAGGCCGATCAGATCGGCGTGGTAATATTCGTCGTCCTCGGTCGCAGGCAGCTTTTCGCGCGCGATATAGAGTTCGATGCCGTTGAGCCGTTCGGCCTCGTCGCGGGTCGTCACGCCCTTGAAGGTTGCGACCAGATGGTCTTTGGCTTCGCGCGCGCTTGCCAGTTCAAACTGACGCGCGCCGTCTTTGGTCGACAGCGGGCCGTAATCCTTCACCGCGAACGGATCTTCGGTGAAGGTCCATAGCTTTACGGCGCCACGCACGCCATGGGCGGCGCCAATTCTGGCGACGCAGATTTTCTCGGGCATTAGCGGGCCTCGCCCTTCGAGACGGCGCTCTCATTTGCACCGTTCGCGACGGCCTCGCTATCGCTTGGCCTGCTCGGGTGTCGCGCCTCCTCAGGATGAGGAGAAAGACCCTCATGCTGAGGAGCACGGCGCAAGCCGTGCGTCTCGAAGCACGAGGCCGGGATCATCTCTGAGCCTTACGCCGACTTCGCGGCGGCTTCGGCCTGCGCCTTGCGTTCCTTGCGCGGCACGGCCTTTTCCGGGTTGTTACGCTTTTCGCGCTTCTTCACGCCGGCGGCGTCGAGGAAACGCATCACGCGGTCCGACGGCTGTGCGCCTTTGGCGAGCCAGGCCTTGAGCTTGTCCATGTCGAGCTTGAGCCGTTCGGCGTTGTCCTTGGGCAGCAGCGGATTGAAGTGGCCGAGGCGCTCGATAAAACGGCCATCGCGCGGAAAGCGCGAGTCGGCAACGACGACGTGATAGACGGGACGCTTCTTGGTGCCTGCGCGAGCGAGGCGGATAACGACGGACATTGAGTTCTCCTTAAGTGTGTCTGTTCGAAATAAGAGTGAATGGTTCGTGGTTATTTCTTCTTGCCCAATCCCGGAAAGCCGCCGAGGCCGGGCAGCGTCGGCTTGTTGGGCAGCCCCGTGAGCCCCGGCAAATTCGGCAATCCGGTGCGAAGACCTGCGGGGAGTTCTTTCGGCAACGACGGCATGCCGCCGGGCCCGGCGCCTTGCGGCATTTTTTCAGCGAGCGCCTTCAGCTGTTCCGGCGTCGGCGCGCCGCCGCCAAAGCCCATCGCCTGTGCAATGCCGGCGAGCGGGCCGCGCTTGCCCGAGCCCATGGCCTTCATCATGTCGGCCATGTTCCGATGCATCTTTAAGAGCTTGTTGAGGTCTTCGACCTTGCCGCCGGCGCCGGCCGCGATCCGCTTCTTGCGGCTCGCCTTGAGAATGTCCGGGCTTTTGCGCTCCTGCCGCGTCATCGAGTCGATCAGCGCGACCTGGCGCTTGAGGATCTTGTCGTCGATCCCGGCACTGGCGATCTGATTCTTCATCTTCGCGATGCCGGGCATCATGCCCATCAGGCCGGAGATGCCGCCCATGTTCGCCATCTGCATCAGCTGCTCGCGCATGTCGGAAAGGTCGAACTGACCCTTCCGCATCCGCTCGGCGGTACGCGCGGCCTTTTCGGCGTCGATGTTGGCGGCGGCCTTCTCGACCAGCGAGACCACGTCGCCCATGCCGAGAATGCGGCCGGCGATACGGCTCGGATGAAAATCTTCCAGCGCATCGGTCTTTTCGCCGGTGCCCATCAGCTTGATCGGCTTGCCGGTGACGGCGCGCATCGACAGCGCCGCGCCACCGCGGCCGTCGCCGTCGACGCGCGTCAGCGCGATGCCGGTCAACCCGACGCGCTGGTCGAACGCGCGCGCGAGGTTCACCGCGTCCTGGCCGGTCAGCGAATCCGCCACCAGCAGCACTTCATGCGGATTGGCGATGGCTTTGATCTCCGCCGCCTCGCTCATCATCTCTTCGTCGAGCGTGGTGCGGCCGGCGGTGTCGAGCAGCACCACGTCGTAGCCACCGAGCTTGGCTGCCTCGAGCGCGCGCTTGGCGATTTGCGCGGGCTTCTGCCCGTCGACGATCGGCAGCGTCGGAATATCGAGATCGCGCCCGAGCACCGCGAGCTGCTCCATCGCCGCCGGGCGGTAGATGTCGAGCGAGGCCATCAGCACCTTGCGCTTGTCGCGCTGGACCATGCGGCGGGCGAGTTTGGCGGTCGTCGTGGTTTTGCCGGAACCTTGCAGGCCGACCATCATGATCGCGACCGGCGGCACCGCGTTGAGGTCGATGCTCTGGCCATCGGAGCCAAGCGTGGCGATCAGTTCGTCGTGAACGATCTTCACGACCATCTGGCCGGGCGTGACCGACTTGACGACGGTGGCGCCGATCGCCTGCTCGCGCACGCGTTCGGTGAAGCTGCGGACCACGTCGAGCGAAACGTCGGCCTCGAGCAGCGCGCGCCGCACCTCCCGCATGGCCGCATCGACATCGGCTTCGGTCAGCGCGCCGCGCCGCGTCAGCCGATCGAGAATGCCACCTAGCTTTTCCGACAGATTGTCGAACAAGTGCGTCGTCCTGTTGTTACGCCTCACCCTGAGGAGCAAGCGAAGCCTGCGTCTCGAGGGTGCAATCACGGCCTCATCCTCCGAGACGCCGCTGACGCGGCTCCTCAGGATGAGGTATCCAAACACGTTTGCGCCCGAGGGCGCACAGCGCTGTCGGGCGTTGGCCTCCGGCCTCGTGGGACCAGTCGGCGGGTCGAAAAGATCAATCTTTCCGATGAATTTGGGCGGTTTAAACGCCTCAAAGGGCCAAAAGTCAAGGAAAGTCATGCCGAAACTGGCGGTTTCGTGAACCGGGAGGCCCCGCTTGCCCCTTGCGCAGACGGGCCTTTTTGCCGCCAATCCCTCCCCCATGCACGGTTCCAGCAACAGACCACCTTCCGATCATTTCGACGGCCGGGTTTTCTTCGATCCGGATGGCGTGCCGCCGAAAAAATTCAGTGACGTGCTGCGCTGGCAGTTTGGCCGCGAGCGCCAACGCGCGGTCTGGCCGGAATGGGCTCCCAGCCCCCATGCCGACGTCCCGCCCGCGCGCGTCGAGGGTGACAAGGCGCGATTCTCCTTCGTCGGCCACGCGAGCTGGCTGATCCAGACCGCGGGCCTCAACATCCTGGTCGACCCCGTCTGGTCGGAACGGGCTTCGCCTTTTGCTTTCGCGGGACCGAAGCGGCACAACGATCCCGGCACAGCCTTCGACGCCCTGCCGAAAATCGATGTCGTGCTGGTCTCGCATGGCCACTACGACCATCTCGACGTCGCCACACTGTCGCGGCTCACCAAAAAATTCTCGCCGCGCGTGATCACGCCGCTCGGCAACGATCTCACCATGCGCAATGCGAACTCAAAAATTCGCGCCGAGGCGTTCGATTGGCAGGATCGTGTTGAACTCGGCAACGGCGTTGCGGTGACGCTGGTGCCGACGCGGCACTGGTCGGCGCGCGGGGTGTTCGACCGCAACCGTCAGCTATGGGCGAGCTTCGTGCTGGAAACGCCTGCGGGAAAAATCTACGCCGTCGGGGATTCCGGCTACGGCGAGGGCAAGCATTTTCGCGATGTGGGGCGGATGCACGGTCCGTTGCGGCTGGCGCTGTTGCCGATCGGCGCCTATGAGCCGCGCTGGTTCATGAAGGACCAGCACATGAATCCATCCGATGCCGTGATGGCGCTTCTCGATTGCGGCGCGGCGCAGGCGTTCGCCCATCATCACGGCACGTTCCAGCTCACCGACGAAGCGATCGACGCGCCGGTCATTGCGCTCGGCGAGGCGCTGGACGCAGCGAAGATCCCGCGCGAGCGCTTTGTTGCGCTCAAGCCGGGGCAGGTGGTGGAGATTTAGCGCTATTGCGCGGGCTTGATCGCCCAGGTCATGCCGACCGTGATCGACAGCGTCTCTTCGCCCTGCGCGATCGGCACCGGGGCTGCGGCCATCTTTCCCGCCATCCGGGTCTGGAACAGCGGCTGCGCCGCGCCTTCCTCGGAGATGCTCAAGGGCGCGCCGAGAGCGACACCGGCAGCCTTCGCATAGATCTCGGCCTTGCGGCGCGCATCGGCGACCGCCTGCCCCCGGGCATCGTCGAGCAGTTTTGAAGCCAGAGACACCATGAAATTGATGCCGCCGATTTCGTTGGCCCCGGCCGAGACCAGCGTATCGATCACGCTCGCGACCTTGGTGACATCGCGCACGCGGATCGTTACCCGGTTGCCGGCGCGGTAGCCGGTAATGCTGGCAGGCGAGCCGGCCTTGGCCGACGAGTACTGCGGCTGCAATGATAGCCGCGAGGTCTGGTAATCCTTCTCATCGAGGCCGGCGCCTTTCAGCGCCAGCAACACCTTGCTCATCGCGGCGTTGTTGGCGTCCGATGCCTCGCGCGCGGTTTTGGCCTCGGAGGTTACGCCGGCGTCGATCTGCGCAAGATCAGGCGGCACCGAAATCCGCGCTTCGCCGGTGACGGCGATAAAGGACGGCGGCTGATCCGCCTCGGCACAGGCAGGCGCTGCGAACGGTACGCTCGCTGCAAGGGCGATAGGGAAGAAAGCGTGAAGGACAATCCGCTTCCTCATGGGGTGCTCACTTCAGCGGCACATAGACGTTGATCACCAGCTTGTCCTCCTGCGTCTTCAGGGGGTCGGTGATGTATTCCTCGATGAAGGTGTCTTTGGCTTCGAGTTTCTTGTCGTCGAGGTGGTTGGTGATGGCCTCGTAGGTGTTGTCCATGTTCTCATACGAGCCGCGATGGACGAATTTCAGCGCCTTGCCTTCGGGCGATTTGGCGACGGTGATCGTTTTCGGCAGGTCCTTCGGTTCCTGCTCGACCGGAATTTCCGCCAGATAGCTGAAGCCGGTATCGTCTGTGGAGGTGTACACGATCATCGAATTGCCGGCGGACTTGCCGCCATGCTTCTCCAGCTCAGAGGTCAGCGTTTTCAACGACGCGATCAGCGTCTCGAACGCGGTGTCCCAGTTGGCCGTCCCCTTGGTGGCGATGACCGTTTTCGAAGTCAGCGCGATCTGCTCGCCGAAAGGATCTGCGGTCTGAACCGGCGCGGGGGCGGGCGCCGGCGGCGTGGTCGACGGCAAATCTCCGGGCGATTTGCTTTCAGCGGGCGGCGGAGCCGGGGTCGCCGAGGGGGCCGGGGCGGACGGAGAGGGTGCGGGCGTCTGCGCGCGGGCGGCGGGCAGTGTCGCGGCAACCATCGGGACCAGGGCGAACAGGGCAATTCGGAAAAAGCTGGCGTAGTTCATCAAAGTCTTCTCCATGGCCCTTTCGGCCAGCGCGCGAACCGCCGATATCTAACATGCTGGCATGGCGTTCGTCACATGGCGGATGTTTACAGATTTTCATAGGCCTCCCCGCTCGGCAGGGGCCGGCGACACAGATAAACCACCATCTAGCTAAAACGCCGCCATTGGCCATATAACAAGCCGATGAGCGCGCTCGCCAACCACAGCTTTGTCAAAATGAACGGGGTCGGCAACGAGATCGTCGTCGTCGATCTGCGCGACCGGCCGGCTCCCGTGACGGCCGATGACGCACGCGCGGTCGCTTCGCCCAAGGGCGTTCATTACGACCAGCTCATGGTGCTGCAACCGCCACGCCTTCAGGGCACCGAGGCCTTTATCCGCATCTACAACAACGACGGTTCGGAAGCCGGCGCCTGCGGCAACGGCATGCGCTGCGTGGCGCGGCGGGTGTTCGAGGCCACGGGCGAAAACGCTGCGACCTTCGAGACCAGCGCCGGTCTGTTGAATTGCTGGCAGGGGCCGTCGCCTGGTCTTTATACGGTGGATATGGGAGCGCCGAAGTTCGGCTGGCAGGATATTCCGCTCGCCGAGGAATTTCGCGACACAAGGGGCATCGAACTGCAAATCGGCCCGATCGATGCGCCGATCCTGCACACGCCGTCTGTCGTCAGCATGGGCAATCCGCACGCGATCTTCTGGGTCGACGACGTGCAGGCCTACGATCTCGGCCGCTTCGGCCCGCTGCTGGAAAACCATCCGATCTTTCCCGAGCGCGCCAATATCACGCTCGCCCATATCGTCGATCGCGACCACATCACGATCCGGACCTGGGAGCGGGGTGCGGGGCTCACCAGGGCCTGCGGCTCGGCGGCCTGTGCTACGGCCGTAGCGGCCGCGCGGCTGAAGCGCACCAACCGCACGGTGCAGATCGCGCTGCCCGGCGGCGACCTCACCATCGAATGGCGTGATCGCGACGATCATGTCTTGATGACGGGTCCGGCGGCCTTTGAATTCGAAGGCCAGTTCGATCCGGCGCTATTTGCATGAGCGTCGACGTCGTCACCTTCGGCTGCCGCCTCAACGCGTTCGAATCCGAGGTGATGCGCAGTGAGGCCGAACGTGCCGGGCTCACCGACACCATCGTCATCAATAGCTGCGCCGTGACCAATGAGGCGGTGGCGCAGGCGCGGCAGTCGATCCGGCGGCTGAAGCGCGAGCGGCCCTCAGTGCGCATTGTCGTCACCGGCTGCGCGGCGCAGACACAAGCGGAAATGTTTGCCGCCATGGCGGAAGTCGACCGGGTCGTCGGCAACGACGACAAGATGCGAAGCCAGGCGTGGCTGAACGCGCGCGCGGCGCTGGATGGCGAGCGCGAGTTCGCAACGAGTGACAAGGTCGCCGTCAGCGATATCATGTCCGTCCGCCAGATGACGCCGCCCCGGCTGGATGGATTGCAAAAGGGCCTGCCGCGCGCCTTCGTACAGGTGCAGAACGGCTGCGATCACCGCTGCACCTTCTGCATCATTCCCTTCGGCCGCGGCAATTCGCGCTCGGTGCCGGTGGAGGCCGCGATCGCGCAGGTCCGCGCACTGGTCGAACGCGGCCACGGCGAGATCGTGCTGACCGGCGTCGATCTGACGAGCTATGGCGCCGATCTGCCGGATGCTCCCAAGCTTGGCCAGTTGACCAAACAAATTTTGCGGGAAGTGCCCGCGCTGAAGCGCTTGCGGATTTCCTCCGTCGATTCGATCGAAGTCGATCGCGATCTTCTCGATGTGATCGCTGATGACGAGCGGCTGATGCCGCATCTGCATCTGTCGCTGCAATCCGGCGACGACCTGATCCTGAAGCGCATGAAGCGGCGTCACTCGCGGCAGCAGGCGATCGATTTCTGCGAAGAAGTGCGGCGGTTGCGGCCGGATATCGCCTTCGGCGCCGACATCATCGCAGGCTTCCCGACCGAGACGGAAGACATGTTTGCCCGCTCGCTCGATCTCGTAAGGGAATGCGGCCTCACATTCCTTCATGTATTCCCCTATTCGCCGCGGCCGGGCACGCCGGCCGCGCGCATGCCGCAGGTCGAGGGAAACTTGATCAAGGAGCGTGCCGCCCGACTGCGCGCCGCAGGCGAGGCGGCTCTGCGGCGGCGGCTTGAAACGGAGATCGGCAACACGCGCGAGATTCTGATCGAGAGCGCCACGCAGGGGCGCACCGAGCATTTCTTGCCGGTCGCGATCCGCGGCGAGACGCCGGGAACCGTGCGGCGGCTTGCGATCGCAAGCCATGACGGCGCGCGGCTTGCCGTCTAGCGCTTAGTGGAGTGGATTTGACATTCGCTAGCAGACCAGACGCGGGTTCGTTAAACGAACGTCAAATCCTAAACTCCACTGGAATCCTTTATTTGCTAGTGGTCATTTGATTCTAACATTCGCAAAAGTGCCCGCTGCAAAGGGATGCGAATGTTAGAATCGGACCACTAGCCAGGCTTTTCCCGCAAATTGGTAATTGTGTTATCGCCGCCCGGCGATATGTTCTCGTCAGGGAGCAAAGACTCCCGGCAAAAATCAGCCGCCAAACGGCTCTCAACAATAATGCTCGGGGGAAACTCAAGATGACGTCAGGCGTTAGCCCGAAGATTCTGCGCCAATCGAAAATTGCGGCGGCCAGCGGCTGGATCGGATCGGCGCTCGAATACTACGACTTCTTCATCTATGCGACGGCGGCGTCTCTGGTCTTTCCGCAGGTCTTCTTCCCTTCGCAGAATCCGACGGTGGCGATTGTCGCCTCATTGGCGACCTATGGCGTCGGTTACGTCGCGCGGCCGATCGGCGCCTTCGTGCTCGGCCATTACGGCGACACGCATGGACGGAAGAGTGTTTTGGTGCTTTGCCTGTTCCTGATGGGCTGCTCGACCGTGCTGGTCGGCCTGCTTCCGACCTATCAGCACATCGGCATCTGGGCGCCGGTTCTGCTGGTCGCGCTCCGGCTGATGCAGGGTTTTGCCGTCGCCGGCGAAATTTCGGGCGCGAGTTCGATGGTGCTCGAGCATGCGCCGTTCGGCAGGCGTGGCTTCTTTGCCAGCTTCACGTTGCAGGGCGTTCAGACCGGGCAGATTCTCGCCGCCGCCGTCTTCCTGCCCATTGCCGCCTACATGCCGAAGGAAGATTTCATCGGCTGGGGATGGCGTATCCCGTTTCTGCTGAGCTTCCTCGTGCTGATCGTTGCGTATCTCATCAGGCGCGAAGTCGAGGAATTGCCCGCGTTCACCAAAGAGAGCGAGCAGGGCGCGGTGCCCAAGGCGCCGGTGATGCAGGCTTTCAAGACGAGCTGGGCCGACATGTTGCGCGTGGTCTTCATGGCGCTGATGAACACGGTTCCCGTCGTGGCGACGATCTTTGGCGCGGCCTACGCCGTGCAGCCGGCCTACGGAATCGGCTTCAGGCCCGATGTCTATCTGTGGATTCCCGTGCTCGGCAATATCGCCGCCGTTGTCGTCATCCCGCTGGTCGGCAATCTTTCCGACAAGATCGGCCGCCGGCCGCCAATGATCATTGGCTCGCTGGGCTCCGGTCTGCTTGCCTTCGCTTATCTTTACGCGATCAGCATCAAAAACGTTCCGATGGCGATTGCGCTTTCCATTCTGATGTGGGGCATCGTCTATCAGGGCTACAATGCCGTCTTCCCGAGCTTCTATCCCGAGCTTTTCCAAACCAAATACCGCGTCTCGGCGATGGCGATCGCACAGAACGTCGGCACCATGATTACGGCGCTGCTGCCGGCGCTTTTTGCTACCGTCGCGCCTCCGGGATCGACCGATGTCTGGTTCACGGTCGGCGCGATCGCCTTTGCGGTCACCATGATCTCGGCGATCGCAGCCTTCACGGCGCGGGAAACCTATCGGGTTGCGGCGAATGATCTTGGCAATCCGAACGCAGCGCCGATAGAGAAGCAGGATTACGATCGCCAGCGAGCGGCGTCTTTCGCCGGCGTCGCGCCGGCTTAAGCTGCACGACTTCGACGAGAGTCAGACAAGCGGAAAAGATGATCGACGGAAGAACGAAACTGATCGCTCACATCGGTTATCCGACGGAGCCGTTCAAATCGCCGATGATCTATAATCCGTTCTTCGAAGCACGGAAGATCAACGCGGTTGTTGTGCCGATGGGCTGCAAGCGCGAGGACTACGCCGCGTTTCTGAAACTGGTGTTCCGCTTAAGCAATGTGTGCGGCGCGCTCATCACCATGCCGCACAAGGTGGCCACGCTCGATCTCGTCGATGAAGCCTCTGTATCCGCCAAGATCGCCGGCGCTTGCAACGCCGTGAAGATGGATGAGAACGGCCGGCTGATCGGCGATATGTTCGACGGCGAAGGTTTTGTGCGCGGCGTGCAGGGGAAGGGACGCCGGGTCGACGGCGCGAGCCTCTTTGTCGCCGGTTGCGGCGGGGTCGGCAGCGCGATTGCGGCGTCGATGGCCAAAGCCGGCATTGCCAGGCTCGGGCTCCATGATGTCTCGGAGCACGCGATGGACGCGCTCGTCAAACGTCTCCAGCGCCACTATCCGAATCTAGAGGTGATCGCCGGCTCTGCGGATCCAATCGGCTACGACATCGTCGTCAACGCGACGCCGCTTGGCATGAAGAAGGACGATCCGCTTCCGATTGACATGGACGGGATTTCCGCGTCGACCTTTGTCGGCGAAGTCGTCCTGCAAGAGGAAATAACGCCGTTTCTGGCGGCGGCGCGGGCGAAAGGCTGCGAGGTTCAGGTCGGCATCGATATGCTGTTCGAGCAGATACCGGCCTATCTTGAATTCTTAGGGTTCGGCACAGCCACGCCGGATGAATTGCGCAAGCTCGCGCAAATTCATTATTGATCGACGGCGGCATTGATCGACCGCAGCTTGCGCTATTCGCCGTTCCATCCGCAGGCGCGCAATCGCTCGCGCATATGGTCGGGCGCCGGCGCCACCACGCGCACCGGATCCTTGTTCTTTGAAATCGGAATCCCGATTTCGCGGGAATGCAGGTGCAGGCGCGGCTCGCCGAAACGGGGACCGTTGCCGTAAATGTTATCGCCGACGATCGGCCAGCCCTGAGCAGACGTGTGCACGCGCAATTGATGGGTGCGGCCGGTGACGGGCTCGAGCGCCATCCAGGTCAGGCCGTCGCCGCGCCCCATCACTTTCCAGTTAGTGACCGCCGGTTGACCCTCCGGATCGACCTTCTGCCACCAGCCGCGTTCGGCGTTGAGCCGGCCGAGCGGCATGTCGATGGTGCCTTCATCCTCCACCGGACCACCTTCGACGACCGCCCAGTAGGTTTTCGAAATCTTGCCGTGCTTGAATAAAAGCCCGAGTGAAGCCGTTGCCTTGCGATGCCGACCGAGTACGAGGCAGCCGGACGTATCCTTGTCGAGCCGATGCGCCAGCACCGGCGGGCGGGGCAGGCCAAACCGCAACGCGTCGAACGACGCTTCCAGATTAGGCCCTCCCTTCGGGCCGCGATGGACCGGAAGGCCAGCAGGCTTGTCGATCACCAGCATCAGCCCGTCGCGATGAAGCAGGCGGGACTGGATTTGTTCCGCTGTCAGCTGGGCGACATCGATCGGACGGTCAAGGCTTTCACTCATGGCGTGAAACGGCTAACACACCCCGCCATGACTGAGGAAGCACCTAAACAGAGCTGGTGGCGGCGGCTATCCAGCGGATTGAAGCGGACCTCGAGTTCGCTTGGCACGGCGGTCGCTGACCTCGTGACCAAGCGCAAGCTCGATCGCGCCATGTTGGACGACATCGAAGATGTGCTGCTTCGTGCCGATCTCGGAACCGAGGTTGCCGCGCGCATTTCCGAAGCTGTCGGTCACGGTCGCTACGACAAATCGATCTCGGCCGATGAGGTGAAAGCGGTGGTCGCCTCCGAAGTCGAGAAGGTGCTGGCGCCGGTCGCCAAGCCGCTGATGATCGATGCGACGAAAAAGCCGTTCGTCATCTTGGTCGTCGGCGTCAACGGTTCCGGCAAGACCACCACCATCGGCAAACTGGCGGAAAAACTTTCCGCCGAGGGCCGCAAGGTGATGCTCGCCGCGGGCGACACGTTCCGTGCGGCCGCGATCGAACAGCTGAAGGTCTGGGGCGAACGGACGAAATCCCCGGTCGTTGCGGGAGCGCAGGGCTCGGATTCCGCAAGCCTTGCCTTCAATGCGCTGTCGTCGGCGCGCGACGAGAAACGCGACGTGCTCTTGATCGATACGGCCGGGCGGTTGCAGAACAAGGCCGAACTCATGAACGAACTCGAAAAGGTCGTTCGCGTCATCCGAAAGGTCGACGACACCGCGCCGCATGCGACGCTACTGGTGCTCGACGCCACGGTGGGACAAAACGCGCTCTCCCAAGTCGAGGCATTTCATCGTACCGCTGGCGTTACCGGCCTTGTGATGACGAAACTCGACGGCACTGCGCGCGGAGGCATCCTGGTCGCGCTGGCGGAAAAATACAAACTGCCCGTGCATTTCATCGGCGTGGGCGAAGGCATCGACGATCTCGCGCCATTCACGGCCAGTGATTTTGCGAAAGCGATCGCGGGAATCGACTAGGCTTCGTCCTTCGAGACGCGCGCCGGTGCGCGCTCCTCAGGACGAGGGAGACATACGGGAGACCTCATCCTGAGGAGGCGCGAAGCGCCGTCTCGAAGGATGGGAACGACGCGAATTCAATGGATCGAATTGATGGACAAGGCCCAACCGCATCCGCTGTTCAAGCTCGCCACCGAATTGGGGCCGCTGATCGTCTTCTTTGTCGCCAATGCCAAATTCCAGTTGTTCGTCGCGACCGGCGCTTTCATGGTGGCCATCGTCGCGGCGATGGTGGCCTCCTATGTCGTGACGCGACATGTCCCGCTGATGGCGCTTGTCACCGGCGTTGTGGTGCTGGTGTTCGGAACGCTGACGCTGGTCCTGCACGATGAGACCTTTATCAAGGTCAAGCCCACCATCATCTATGGCCTGTTTGCGTTTGTTCTTGGCGGCGGGCTTCTGTTCGGCCGCTCCTTTATCGCCATCCTGTTCGATCAGGTGTTCAACCTCACGCCAAGAGGCTGGCGGATTCTCACCTTGCGGTGGGCATTGTTTTTTCTCGCGATGGCCGTTCTGAACGAATTCATCTGGCGCACCCAGAGCACGGATTTCTGGGTCGGCTTCAAGGCCTTCGGCGTGATCCCGCTGACGATGGCCTTTGCGATCGCCCAGATGCCGCTGGTCAAGCGCTTCCATCTCGATCCGGTATCCCTGGAAGCGAGCGATGCGGCGGAAGGGGACGTCAGCAAGACCGCGAACTGATCTGCGGTTGACTTAGTCTCCACAGACTGGATCCGATTCTCGCTCGGTGCGAGCGATCGCGGTTCCATGCCTGCCAGGTAGCGTCATCCGAGCGAGCGCCTTGCATTTCCGGAAATCCACGGCGAAGCTTGCGTTCGTTTCGGCATCCGAGTTTTTCTTTCCGCAAGAAGGCGATCAATGACCCACGCCGAGCTATTGGGGTATGCGGCAGCGGCATGCGTTTTCGTGACGTTCTACATGAAAACCATGGTGCCGCTTCGGGTGGCTGGCATCGTCAGTAACTTCCTCTTCATCGGTTATGGATACGCGGTTGACGCCTATCCGGTGCTTTTTCTTCATCTGGTCCTGCTGCCGCTCAATGTCCTGAGGCTGCATCAGATGCGAAGGCTGATCAAACAGATCGAGGAAGCAACCAAGGATGACTTGAATCTGAAGTGGGTCAAACCCTTCAGCTCAACGATATCTTTTGGGGTCGGCGACCTCGTGTTTAGCCGCGGCGACCCGGCGAATGAAATGTTTTTTATTGTTTCGGGACGTTTCCGCGTCAAAGAGCACAACGTGGATCTGCAAACCGGCGAGGTGTTTGGCGAACTCGGCCTGTTGAACTCCGGTCAGGCCCGGACGGCGACCGTCGAATGTATGGCGAGCGGAGAATTGCTTCAGATCAGCTATGAGCAGGTCAAGCAGCTCTATGTGCAGGATCCCAAGTTCGGTTTTTACTTTCTGCACCTCGTGAGCAGGCGGCTGTTTCACAATCTGTCGCTGCGGTCGCAGCCGCCCGGTCAATCGGGTTAATCAGGAGCCCGCTTTCAGCGCCTTGTCGATCTCGGCCCGCAACACCGTATTGATGTTGTCCGCCGTCACGGGGCCGACAAGCTTGTAGACGATGGTGCCTTCACGCCCGACGATGAAGGTTTCGGGCACCCCATAGACGCCCCATTCGATCGAAGCGCGGCCGTTGGCGTCGACGCCGACGATGCCGAACGGATTGCCATAGCGGCCGAGAAAGCGCCGGGCATTGTCGGCGGAGTCCTTGTAGTTGATCCCGACGATCTGCAGGCGCTTGTCGCGGCCAAGCTCGGTCAGGAGCGGCGCTTCGTCATGACAGGGCACGCACCACGACGCCCAGACATTGACGACGGAGACCTTACCCTTGAACGCTGACGGATCGAGGCCGGGGATTGGCGCGCCGCTGCTGGCGAGGCCTTCGAGCGGCGGCAGCGGAGTTTGTGGCGCAGGGCGGCCGATCAAAGCGGAGGGAATGCGTGACGGGTCGCCGCTGCCGAGCCGGTACCAGAAGATCGCAGCCAGCGCCGCAAAGACGACGAGCGGCAGCGCCATCAGCCAGCGCGAACTTCGCGGCGTATCGTTCGATGTCGCGGGCGGGTTCATATCTTGTCCATCGTTTGGCGTCCGGAGCGGCGCGTCACCCCTTCGGATTCCAGTTCGCTCAGGCGCCGCTTCTGACTGCGATAGTCGATGGCGATCCACGCAATCAGCAACGCCACGACGAAAAGGACCACCAGATAGGAGGCCTCGATAAACGTCGCATAGGGACCGAGCGACATGGCGTCAGGCCGCGCGCTGGCCGGCTTGCGCCTGGATCATCTGCATCGCGCGCACGCGGCGGCGAAGGATTTCATTGCGCATCGCCGCCAGATGCAAGGTGAGGAACAACAGCGAAAACGCCAGCGCCATCACCAAAAGCGGAATCAGAAAGGCGCGGTCGAGCGTCGATCCGCCCATTCGCATCACGGATGCCGGCTGATGCAGCGTGTTCCACCAGTCCACGGAAAATTTGATGATCGGCAGGTTGATGGCGCCGACCAGCGTCAAGATCGCAGCGGCGCGTGCCGCGCGGGAGGGATCTTCGACCGATCGCCACAGCGCGATCAGGCCGAGATACATCAGGAACAGGATCAACACCGATGTCAGCCGCGCATCCCATTCCCAATAGGTGCCCCACATCGGCCGGCCCCACAGCGAGCCGGTGACGAGCGCCAGGAACGTGAAGGCGGCGCCAAGCGGAGCGGCGGCTTTTGCGGCGACGTCGGCGAGCGGATGCCGCCACACCAGCGTGCCGAGCGCAGCCAGGCTCATTACGCCCCAGACGAACATCGACAGCCAGGCATTCGGCACGTGGATGAACATGATCTTCACGGTCGCGCCCTGCTGATAGTCGTCGGGCGCCATCGCCGACTGGTACAGGCCGACCGCGAGCAGGATGGCTGTCGCGGCCACGAGCCACGGCAACAGCCGCGCTGTGAAAGCGAGGAACCGGGTCGGGTTGGCGAGGTCGATCAGCGTCATGGCATCCTGTTAATGGTCGAAGGCGTTGGAGGCAATTGGGATGAATCCCCTCAGCGAGAGTTGATGGACATCAATCCAGTCCATGCCGGAGGCTCGCGGCCGCGGCGAAAGGCCCGACGACGAGGCCGAACAGCGACAGCGCGCACAGGATCGAAAACGGCGCGCCAAAGGATAACGGCTCGGCGATCGCCGCTTCAGACGCCGCGACGCCAAAGATCAGCACGGGAATCGACAGCGGCAGGACCAGCACCGCGAGCAGCAAGCCGCCGCGATGCAGCGTTACCGCCAGCGCCGCGCCGATCATGCCGATGAAGGTCAGCGCCGGTGTCCCCGCGAGCAGCGTCAGCGCAACGGCTGCGGTCGCATTGACGTCGAGATTGAGCAGCAATCCCAGGACCGGCGTCGCAATGATCAGCGGCAGTCCCGCGGCGAGCCAATGAGCCAGCGCCTTGGCCGCGCAGGACAGTTCCAGCGGCGTCCGGCTCATCGTGATCAGATCGAGCGAGCCATCGTCATGATCGGCCGTAAACAGGCGATCGAGCGTCAGGAGACTTGCGAGCAGGGCACCGAGCCAGAGGATCGCGGGTCCCAGCCGCGCCAGCAGCGCCAAATCGGGTCCGATCGCAAACGGCATCAGCACCACGACCGTGAGAAAGAAAAAGACGCCGATCAGGGCGCCGCCGCCGACGCGCAACGCGATCCGGATGTCGCGGCGGATCAGGGCGGAAAGCGCGCTCACGAGGCGTCTCCGACGCGCAGCGTCCGCGCGGTAACGCCGAGCGGGGTGTGGGTTGCGGCAACAATCAGGCCGCCGCGCGCGAGATGCTCCGCCATCAGGCTCGCGAACAGTTTTTGCCCTGCGGTGTCCAGCGCGTTGGTTGGCTCATCGAGCAGCCAGACCGGCCGCTGCACGGTCAACAGGCGGGCGATCGAAAGCCGCCGCCGCTGCCCGGCGGACAAATAGGCGGCCGGCAGGCGAGCCGCATGATCGAGTTCGACGGTGGCCAGGCTCTCGGCCAGATTTGACGTCTTTCCGCCGAGAAAATCCCGCCAAAACCTCAGGTTTTCCGACACGGAGAGCGCCGGCTTCAGTGCGTCGCGGTGGCCAAGATAGTGCGATTGTTCGGCCAGCGTCAGCTCGCCGTCACCGCCTTCGAGCGCGATCGACCCGCCCGAAGGCTCCAGGAGGCCCGCGATCAGCCGCAGCAACGAGGTCTTGCCCGATCCATTGGGACCGACCACGGCCAACGCCTCGCCGGCGTTTGCCTGGAAATCGAGGCGGGAAAAGACCTCCCGGCCGCCCCGTACACATTTCACTCCGCGCCCCGAGAGCTGCATTATTTTCCTGATGCCTGCATTGCTTTGCGGCAGTGGAGTGGATTTGACATTCGCTGCCCACCTGGCCGCGAGTTCGCAAAGCGAATGTCAAATCCTAAACTCCACTGAAATCTCATAATTCTAGTGGTCCTTTTGATTCTAACATTCGCAAAGGGGGCCAGCTGCGACAGGGAGCGAATGTTAGAATCGGACCACTAGTCGGTGTGGCGGCGATTGTTGAAAGATTCTATAAGCCGGAACTTGACTCGCCGCACAATCCGCATGTGGCGAGCCGTTCGTCCAACGACTCAGTTGGTGTTATAATACCCTTGCCGGGTATGGACCGACAATTTGGGATTGCCTCACATGACCTCTCTCGACAGCTTCAAATGCCAGAAAACCCTCAAAGTTGGCGGCAAAACCTACGTCTATTACAGCCTGCCCGCCGCCGAGAAGAATGGTCTGAAGGGGATATCCAGGCTTCCCTATTCCATGAAGGTGCTGTTGGAGAACCTCCTGCGCAACGAAGACGGACGCACCGTCAAGAAGGAGGACATCGTCGCGTTCTCCAAATGGCTGAAGAAGCGCACGCTCGAGCATGAGATCGCTTTCCGCCCGGCGCGCGTCCTGATGCAGGATTTCACCGGCGTTCCCGCCGTGGTCGATCTCGCCGCCATGCGCAACGCGATGCAGAGCCTCGGCGGCGACGCCGAGAAGATCAATCCGCTGGTGCCGGTCGATCTCGTGATCGATCACTCGGTGATCGTGAACTTCTTCGGCGACAACAAGGCCTTCGGCAAGAACGTGGTCGAGGAATACAAGCAGAACCAGGAACGCTACGAATTCCTGAAATGGGGCCAGAAGGCGTTTTCGAATTTCTCCGTGGTGCCGCCAGGCACCGGCATCTGCCATCAGGTCAATCTCGAATATCTCGCGCAGACGGTGTGGACCAAGAAGCAGAAACTGACCGTCGCCAAGAAGACTGGCACGTTCGAGGTCGCCTATCCGGACTCGCTCGTCGGCACCGACTCGCACACGACGATGGTGAATGGCCTTGCCGTGCTCGGCTGGGGCGTCGGCGGCATCGAGGCGGAAGCCTGCATGCTCGGTCAGCCGCTGTCGATGCTGCTGCCTGATGTCGTCGGCTTCAAGCTCAAGGGCCAGCTCAAGGAAGGCGTCACTGCGACCGACCTCGTGCTCACGGTCACGCAGATGCTGCGCAAGCAAGGCGTGGTCGGAAAGTTCGTCGAGTTCTTCGGCCCCGGTCTCGATCATCTGTCGGTTGCGGACAAGGCGACCATCGGCAACATGGCGCCGGAATATGGCGCGACCTGCGGCTTCTTCCCGGTCGATGCCGCGACCATCGATTATCTCAAGACGTCCGGCCGCAAGTCCGACCGCGTCGCGCTGGTTAAGTCCTATGCCAAGGCGCAGGGCTTGTTCCGCGATGCCAAGTCCGCCGATCCCGTCTTCACCACGACGCTCGCCCTTGACCTCAAGGACGTCGTGCCGTCGATGGCCGGACCGAAGCGTCCCGAGGGCCGCGTCGCGTTGCCGGCGGTGGCCGAAGGCTTTGCCGGTGCGCTCGCCAACGAATACAAGAAGACCGCTGACGCCGAGACGCGTTATCCGGTCGAAAACCGCGACTTCAATCTTGGCCATGGCGACGTTGTCATCGCGGCCATCACCTCCTGCACCAACACCTCCAATCCGAGCGTCTTGATCGGTGCAGGCCTGCTCGCCCGCAATGCGGCTGCCAAGGGATTGAAGGCCAAGCCCTGGGTGAAGACGTCGCTTGCTCCGGGCAGCCAGGTGGTCGCGGAATATCTCACCAATTCCGGACTGCAGCTTGAGCTCGACAAGGTCGGCTTCAATCTGATCGGCTTCGGCTGCACCACCTGCATCGGTAATTCCGGCCCGCTGCCGGAAGACATTTCGAAATCGATCAACGACAACGGCATCGTCGCGGCCGCGGTGTTGTCGGGCAACCGCAATTTTGAAGGGCGCGTCAGCCCGGACGTGCAGGCGAATTATCTCGCTTCGCCGCCGCTGGTCGTTGCTTATGCGTTGGCCGGAACGGTCACGAAGGATCTGGCGGTCGAGCCCATCGCAACCGGCAAGGACGGTAAGCCAGTCTATCTCAGGGATATCTGGCCGAGCGCCAAGGAGATCAACGCTTTGATGAAGAAGTTCGTCACCGCGACGATCTTCAAGAAGCGCTATGGGGATGTGTTCAAGGGCGATACCAACTGGCGCAAGATCAAGACCGTCGAGAGCGAAACCTATCGCTGGAACATGAGTTCGACCTACGTGCAGAACCCGCCTTATTTCGAAGGCATGAAGAAGGAGCCGGAGCCGGTGAAGGACGTGGTCGATGCGCGGATCCTCGCGATGTTCGGCGACAAGATCACGACCGACCACATCTCGCCGGCCGGTGCGATCAAATTGACATCGCCTGCCGGAAAGTATTTGTCGGAGCATCAGGTGCGCCCGGCCGATTTCAACCAATACGGCACGCGGCGCGGCAACCATGAAATCATGATGCGCGGCACCTTCGCCAATATCCGTATCAAGAACTTCATGCTGAAGGGCGCCGACGGCAACATTCCCGAAGGCGGCATGACCAAGCACTGGCCCGACGGCGAGCAGATGTCGATCTACGATGCTGCGATGAAGTACCAGCAGGAGGGCGTGCAACTCGTGGTGTTTGCCGGCGCCGAATACGGCAACGGCTCGTCGCGCGACTGGGCGGCGAAGGGAACCCGCCTGCTCGGCGTGCGCGCCGTGATTTGCCAGAGCTTCGAGCGCATCCATCGCTCCAATCTCGTCGGCATGGGCGTACTGCCGCTGACCTTCGAGGAAGGCGCTTCGTGGCAGTCGATCGGGCTCAAGGGCGACGAGAAAGTAACCATACGCGGATTGCAGGGCGACCTGAAACCACGCCAAAAGTTAACCGCCGAGATCGTGTCGAGCGACGGTGCACTGCAACGTGTTTCGTTGTTGTGCAGGATCGATACGCTGGACGAGCTGGATTACTACCGAAACGGGGGCATTTTGCAGTATGTGCTGCGCAAGCTCGCCGCGTAATTGTGATCGGCGGCTCACCGCGAAGTGAGTGGCGACCGGGGGGCGGGCAGCCTACAAAAGGCTGCTCTTGCCCGTACGAAAGCCGTTGGCTTTATGGTCCGTTAGATGCTAGCGGCGAATGGAGGCAACCATGATTTCCCGGTCCCCGCATGACAGTGATGATGGCCTGTAATTCTATTTCACGATGGTCGAGCGCCCTGGGCGTTTGCGCGATCGTGGCTGTCGTCCGTCCGGCTGCGGCCGCCGAGCCTCGCGCGGTGGTTGAGCTTTTCACCTCGCAAGGTTGCTCGTCCTGTCCGCCCGCCGACAAGGTGATTGGTGAACTGGCCAAGGATCCCAGCGTGATCGCGCTGAGCATGCCGATCGACTACTGGGACTATCTGGGCTGGAAGGATACGCTGGCGGATTCGCGGTTTTCCGCCCGCCAGAAGGCTTATTCGCTGATGCGCGGCGATCGCGACGTCTACACGCCGCAAGCTGTCGTCAACGGCGAGGCGCACGTGATCGGCAGCGATCGCTCCAGCATTGAACGTGCGATCGAGGTCACCCGGGAAAGCGACGGCGTCATGTCGATCCCGGTGTCGATGAAGCTGAACGGAAAACAGATTACGGTTTCGGTCGCGGCTTCCAACAGGCCGCCGGTCGCATCCCATGCCGAGATCTGGATTTGCTCGATCTCGAAAGCGGTGCCGATCCAGATCGGACGTGGCGAAAATCGCGGACAAGAGCTGACCTACTACAACGTGGTCCGCAACGTATTGAAGGTCGGCGACTGGAACGGCAGCGCCGGAAGCTGGACGGTTCCGCTGGAAAATGTTTCCCGCGAAGGAATTGATGCCGCGGCCGTCTTCGTTCAGGACGGAAGCCGCGATCGGCCGGGCCCGATGTTAGGTGCGGCCTACACATCGCTGCACTAAAAACCGCTTTCAAAAAATCTGTTTCGGGTCAGGCGGATCAAACTCCGCCAGTGTGGCTTCGGCTTGGAAGTCCGCATCATTGCCGCCGCGAGTTCGCAAGAATGATACGAACTCCGGAATCGGGACACCAGGTTCCCTCGCGGATGTTTCGATCTGTTTCTGGCGACGAGACAGAAATCTTTTTAGAAAAAGAAAAAGGACCAACTCACGTTGGTCCCAGTCACGGATCAATACTCTGCGCTAGACCCGGTCCCGACGACCCCGGGGGGCTGGGGGCTGAGGAATCCGGTATCGAAAGGACCGGGCCAACGCAGACGATTCTATCGCAATCCAGCGCGGCACGCGGTGGGCGGAAGTAGGGCGGTATTATGATTCAGCTAACGATCCCGTGACGGCGTCGATGGCCCGATTCCATCGAAAATCGCATGCTCAAGTCCCCGTTGTCAGCAGGGTGCGCGAATGCGGCCCCTTGCGAAGGCGCTCCGTCGGCGCAATCATGTCCGGCAGAT
This sequence comes from uncultured Alphaproteobacteria bacterium, assembly GCA_963788885.1. Taxonomy (GTDB): domain Bacteria; phylum Pseudomonadota; class Alphaproteobacteria; order Rhizobiales; family Xanthobacteraceae; genus Bradyrhizobium. The sequence continues at coordinate 1,058,298 of CAWBIR010000010.1, forward strand.
GACACAGGAGATGTGCCATGAGTTTGAACTCGGAGGATACCGATCCAAGCGAGGCACGCGCCGTGGCGCGACCGGGCGCTGCGGGTGCTATGTCGAACCGGGTGACGTTCAATCGCCTCGAGCTTAATCGCATTCTGAATTTGTACGGACGGATGGTCGCCGATGGCGAGTGGCGCGATTATGCCATCGACTTCCTGCGCGACCGTGCCGTGTTCTCGATCTTTCGCCGTGCCTCGGAAGTTCCACTCTACCGGATCGAGAAAGATCCGCGGCTGGCGCGCAAACAGGGCATGTACAGCGTGGTCTCGGCCACCGGCCTGATCCTGCGCCGCGGCCACGAACTGGATCGCGTGCTGCTGGCGATCGACCGCAAGCTGGCAGTGGTTTAACCCCCGAGCATTCCCTCATCCTGAGGAGCCGCATCTTCGCGGCGTCTCGAAGGATGGGCTGCGGGCCTCATGGTTCTCCCGGCGATGCAAGGCATCGTCCGGTGACGCGCAATACTTGATTGGCGCCGTTCGCTAACGGCCTCACGGGCGCTCAGCCTGCTCGGGCGCGTTGCGCTCCTCACCATGAGGGCAAGCTGTTATCGTGTTCCGCCTTCACTTCCCGGCACCGTCTTCGCGCCTTCGCCAAGCTCCCGCTGCATCATCACGGTGTCGAGCCAACGGCCGAATTTGAGGCCGACACTGGGGTGGGTTCCGATCATCTGGAACCCGCAGCGCGCGTGGGCCCCGATTGAAGCGACATTCGCCGAATCCCCGATCACGGCGATCATCTGCCGGAAACCGCGCCTCTCGCATTCGGCAATCAGCCGTTCGAGCAGCTGCCGGCCGATTCCGCGGCGATGAATCGCAGGCCGCAGATAGACCGAATTCTCCACCGTGAAGCGGTAGGCCGGCCGCGGCCGATAGGAACTCACATAGGCATATCCGGCGATGCTGCCGTCGAGCTCGGCGACGAGGTAGGGAAAGCCGCCATCCATCAACGCCTTAAAACGCCGGGTCATCTCGGCAAGATCGGGCGGAACAAGCTCGAAGGTTGCGGTTCCGACGCTAACCTCGTGTGCGTAAATCTCGGTGATGGAGGGCAGGTCGGCTTCGAGGGCCGGCCTGATTTCGAGTGACGGCATCCAGAAAGATTATTTTCGGTCAGCCCAAAAGAAAAGCCCCGGCGGTGAGGCCGGGGCTTGCATGATCGATAGGACTGTCGCGTTACTCGCGCTGGCCGAGGAGCTGCAAGAGCAGCGTGAACAGGTTGATGAAGTTCAGGTAGAGCGACAGGGCACCGGTAATCGCCGCGCGCTCCGCCACGTCACCACCCGCGCTGGCATAGCCGTAGATGTAATCGTTCTTCAGTCGCTGGGTGTCCCAGGCGGTCAAACCTGCGAACACCAGGACGCCGATCACGGAAACCACGAACTGCAGCATCGAACTTGCGAGGAACAGGTTGACCAGGCTCGCAATGATGATGCCGAACAGGCCCATCATCAGGAACGATCCCATTCCCGTCAGGTCACGCCGCGTGGTGTAGCCATAGAGGCTCAGCGCGCCGAACGTGGCCGCGGTGATGAAGAACACCCGTACGATCGAGGTGTGCGTGTACACCAGGAAGATCGACGACAGCGAAATGCCCATCAGCGCCGAGAACACCCAGAACAGCAACTGGGCGGTCGAAGGCGCAAGGCGGTTGATACCGGCCGAGATCACGAACACCATCGCAAGCGGCGCCAGAATGAATAGCCATTTCAACGGGCTCACGAACATCGCGTAGCCGAACGGCGTCAGGAACGCGCTGCCGATCTTGGCCGCGGCGCCCGAGGGGTCGGTGGTCACGGCGGCCATATAGACGCCGAGCGCGGCGAGGCCGGTGATGGCCAGCCCGATGGTCATATAATTGTAGATGCGCAGCATGTAGGCGCGCAGACCGGCGTCGACGGTCGCGGCGTCAACGCGCCCGGCGGCCCGGCCGAAGGGGGAGGCATAGTTACGGTCTAGGTCCGACATGGTCGAATTCCTGTTGGTTGTCTGGCTGTAAACGCTCGGTTCGCCAGCTAAAATTAACCCAGATAGCGCCGCTCGTTGACATTAATTTTGCGTCATCAAGCGTGTCTGGTCTTCGATCCGATATTTGGGAAACTAACACATTCGCTGCAAGCGTCCACGCGCGGCTGAATGTCGCGAGGACATGCGACAAAGCGGTCAGCCTCAGCTCAAATTTATATACAATTTTTATACTGGCGGAGAGATTAGAGGTTTCTCAGCACCGCAGCGGGTTTTTGATTGAGCGCCAGCAGCGTTCCGGCCAATCCGAGCCCGACCGTGACGATGAGCGCCGATGCCACGACGCCCGCCGCACTCCACGCCTGCCAGACGAAAGTTAGGGTCATGAGCCTGGTGACAATCAGCCATGCAGCAACCGAGCCCGCGATCACGCCGAAGACTGCGGTTGCAAATCCGATCAGCAAATACTCAAGGGCGTAGGCGCCGAGCAGCCGGCCTCTTGTCGCGCCCAAAGTCTTGAGAATTACCGCGTCATAGACCCGGTGGCGGTGGCCGGCGGCGAGTGCCCCGCCGAGCACGAGGATGGCCGAAACCAGGGTGATGGCGCTCGCGCCGCGGATCGCCAGTACGAGATTGGTCACGACCGAGCCGATGGTCTCCAGCGCCTCACGGACCCGTACGCTCGTTACCATCGGGAAGGCGCTCGCGACCGATTTGACGATCGCTGCGTCGCCGGCGGCACCGGGGTGCGGCTCGGTCAATGTTGCTATATGTGTATGAGGAGCGCCCTTGAAGGCGTTCGGCGAAAACACCAGCACGAAGTTGATGCCGAGCCCCTGCCAGTCGACCGTCCGCATGTTTCCGATTTTGGCCGAGATATCGCGGCCGAGCACATTGACCACGATCTCGTCGCCGACCTTGAGGTCGAGTCCGTCGGCGATCTTCTTCTCGATCGAAACCAGCGGCGGCCCGCTATAGTCGGCGCCCCACCACTTTCCTTCCACGATCTTGGAGCCCTTCGGGATTTCGCCGGTCGAGGTCAGGCCGCGGTCGCTTTGCAGCACCCACTCGGCGTCGGTTGCGGGCTTGAGATCCTCTGCTCTTACGCCGCGCGCGGAGACGATGCGCCCGCGCAACATCGGCACTTCCTCCACCGTCGATCCCGGCGCGGTCTGCTTCAGGAACGTGGCGAACCGGTCGGCATCGGTTGCAGGAATATCGATGAAGTAGAACGACGGCGCGCGATCGGGCAATGCCGCCATGAACTGCCGCCGCAGATTGCCATCGATCTGGGTGATGGTGACGAGCACGGCGAGACCAAGGCCGAGCGACAACACGACGGACGGCGTCAGCGCGCCCGGCCGGTAGATATTGGTGATCGCAAGCCGCAGCATCGTCACTTGTGTGCGAGGCAAACGGCGCGCGAACGCCATCAGGGCGGCAGCGATGCCGCGCAACAAGACAAAGACAGCAATGGACGACACCACGAAGATGGTGGCGACGCGCCTGTCGTAGGAGAGGCCGACAACGACGGCGATCAGCAAGGCGATCACGCCTGCCATCGACAGCAGGTAACGCCAGCGCGGCCGATGCCATGCGCTCGCGACAGTGTCGCGAAACAACGCCGCAACCGGCACATCGTGAACGCGGCCGAGCGGCCATAGCCCGAAGGCGAGCGCGGTCAGAAGCCCATAGACCAGCGATAGTGCAAGCCCGTCGGGATGCAGCGTCGGCTCCAGCGGCAGCGGCAGAAGCTTGCCGAACAGCCCAACGATGACGAAGGGCAGCGCTGCGCCGGCGGCAAGCCCGATGATGGAGCCGATGATAGCGAGCCCGATCACCTGCGTCAGATAGATCGCAAACACGTCGCGGCCGGTGGCGCCGACCGCCTTGAAAGTCGCGATGACGTCGCGACGCCGATCGATATGGCTCTTGACGGCGTTGGCGACGCCCACGCCACCGACCAGGAGAGCCGCTAGTCCAACCAGCGTCAGAAATTGTGAGAAGCGGCTGATCGTGCGTTCGAGTTGCGGCGAAGCGTTATCGCGGGAACGAACTTCCCACCCCGCTTGAGGCAGCGCCTGCCGCACATCGTCGATAAATCGTGTCGTGTCGCGGCTGCCGCCGGCGTCGTCGGATAGCTTCACCCGGTAGGTCCAGCGCACCAGGCTGCCCGGCTGGATCAAGTGCGTGGCCCGAAGTCCGGCCTCGCTGACCAGAAACCGTGGACCGAAACCGAGGCCGCCTGCGAGCTTGTCGGGTTCTGCATTGACGATGCTGCGGATCTGAAAGCTCGCCTGGCCGACATTGACGCGATCGCCGAGCTTCAGGTCGAGCCGGGTCAACAGCGTTTGATCGGCCGCAGCACCAAAGGCTCCGTCACGCTCGGCGAGCAGATCGGCGATCGGCATGTTCGGCGCAAGCGAGAGCTGGCCCAGCATCGGATAGGCGTCATCGACCGCCTTGATCTCGACCAGCGCCAGGCGGTCATCGGCGGCGCGCGCCATGCCGCGCAAGGACGCAATCGACGAAACCTTGCCGCGGGAGCGCAGGAAAGCAATTTCCTCCGGCTTTGCCTCGCGCTGGAACAGCGAGAACGCGACATCGCCGCCAAGCAGCGTGCGGCCCTCACGCGCCAACCCGTCACCAAGGCTGGCTGCGACCGATCCGACGCCGGAAATCGTCATGACGCCGAGCGCGATGCAGGCAATGAAAACGTAAAAGCCGCGCAGACCGCCGCGCAACTCGCGCAACGCATAGCGCAGCGGAAGCGAAGCCGGGCGATTATTCGTTGTAGTTTCGGCAACGATTGTCATGAAGCCGTATCGCGCTCTGCGACTTGCGTATCGATTCGACCCGAACGCAGCCGCACGACGCGGTCACAGCGATGTGCCAGCGAGGCATCGTGCGTCACCAGCACCAGCGTCATGCCGCGCTCCGCATGTTTGGTGAACAGAAGATCGACGATTTGTTTGCCGGTCGCCTCATCGAGATTGCCGGTCGGTTCATCCGCCACCAGAATGGCGGGATCGGGCGCGAGCGCACGCGCCAGCGCGACGCGCTGCTGCTCGCCGCCGGAAAGCTGCGTCGGATAATGATGGAGCCGATCGCCGAGGCCGACGGACGCCAGTTCTTGCGCCGCGCGCTGCGAGGCATCGCGGCTGCCGGCGAGCTCCAGCGGGACCGCGACATTCTCCAGCGCCGTCATGGTCGGGATCAGATGAAACGACTGGAAGACGATGCCGACCTGACGGCCTCGAAAACGCGCCAATGCGTCCTCATTGAGGGCATTGAAAGGGGTTCCGTTGACCACCACCTCTCCACCGTCGGGACGCTCCAGCCCCGCCATCACCATCAGGAGTGTAGACTTCCCCGAACCCGAAGGCCCGATCAGGCCAAGCGCCTCGCCGGAGGCGACACGCAGGCTGATGTCCTTGAGAATGTGGACGCGCGCCGCGCCCGAGCCGAGCGACAGGTTGACGTTGGAAAGTGAGATGCTGTCCGGTGCAAGACCGGACAAGGATGAGGGTTCGATGAGACTGTCCATGGCTATGGTGCCCGCTTTTCCGAAGTTCGTAATCCTGTGCTGCGACCTCGTGAACGAACTTCGGAAAGCAAAGGGCACCATCAGATTTGTTAATTCTAGTGCCGCTTTCCGATCTGAAATTCCCGATACGAGGTTGCAGCAGGTGGCGCAGGAATTTCAGATCGGCGGCACTAGCTCATATGGTACTTCTGGCAGCGTGGTCGAGGGGCTCTTGCCAATGTTGAAGCACATGCTCGTGTGGGGGCTGCTCATCATCGCTGCAGAACCAGCCTTTGCGCAATCTTCGGCGGCCTCTAGCAACGCTCCTATCAAGATGGTGGTGCTGGGCGATTCCTTGAGCGCCGGATATGGGCTTGCAGGTGCGGACGCATTCCCCGCCAAGTTGCAAAAGGCTTTGAAGGCTAAGGGGATAGAGGTCGATATGACCAACGCCGGCGTTTCCGGCGATACCGCCTCGGGCGGCCGCGACCGGCTCGACTGGTCGGTGTCTGACGGCACCCAGGCCGTTATCGTCGAACTCGGCGCCAACGATTCGCTTCGCGGCATCGATCCTGCGGTTACCCGCACGGCGCTGACCGACATTGTGTCAAGGCTGAGGGCGCGCGGCATTGCGGTGATGTTGTGCGGGATGCTCGCGCCGCCAAATTATGGCGCCGATTTCGCGGCTCGCTTCAATTCGATCTATCCGGACCTCGCCAAGTCCTCCGGCGTGCCGCTCTATCCTTTCTTTCTTGACGGCGTCGCCGCCGATGCCAGACTGAACCAGGCGGACGGCATGCATCCAACAGCGGAGGGAATTGACATCATCGTCAAGAATATCTTGCCTACGGTTGAGGCATTTCTCGGCTCGATCTCGAGGCGCGCGAGCTGAAAAAACGAACAGCTAGCGCGACGCCGCTCGCAAGATGCGGTGAACGTTTACTGATCGGTTAACGGGATATGCTTCGCAGAGTCATATAACTGCGCTAAAAATTAGTGTCGGTGATTCGTCGCCGGGTCTGTTAGAGAACATCTTTTAGGAAAGCTGTTATCCTCCTTTCCGAATCATGTTCCAGCATCGGGAGTCTAGCGATGCCGCGTCTGTTTACCGGACTGGAAATTCCCGCCGAAATCGGCCAAACCCTTTCCTCATTGCGTGGTGGACTGCCGGGAGCCCGCTGGATCGACCCCGAAAATTACCACGTCACCTTGCGCTTCATCGGCGATATCGACGGCGTCTCCGCCAACGAAATCGCGTCCATGCTGTTTCGGGTCAACCGCAAGCCGTTCGAGGTCGCGGTTCAGGGCCTCTCCAGTTTCGGCGGCAAGAAGCCACGTGCGGTGGTCGCCAACATCGCCCCGACCCGGCCGCTGATCGAATTGCAGGCCGAGCTCGAACGATTGATGCAGCGGATCGGGCTCGATCCCGAGGGACGTAAATTCACGCCTCATGTCACGCTGGCGCGGTTGCGCGACGCGGCTGCGCAGGATGTTGCGGACTATCTTTCCGTGCGCGGCTATTTCCCGACCAAGGTTTTCACCGCCTCTCGCTTCGTGCTGTTTTCCTCGCGCGCTTCCGTGGGCGGCGGCCCCTACGTGGTTGAGGATTCCTACGCACTGAGCGCGTAAAGCGCGTTATCGCCGCTCTGTTGTCGTCGCCCGGCTTGTGACCGGGCGACCCAGTATTCCAGCATACCCGTCTGCATCTCCACGGCTTGCTTTTTTCTTTACGCTGGGGCCCTAGAATAGGCCCATGTCGTCTTCCTCTCCTGCCACCTTTCTTGACCAATATGAGGCGCTGATCGCATCGGGTGCGATCGAGGCCGACGCTGCCCAGCGCGAGGTCGCGGGAGCCTTTGGCGACCTCGAGCAAAAGCTTTCTCACTACAAGCCGGCGCGCAAGCAAGGCCTGCTCGGCCGCCTGTTCGGCGACAAGGACAATGGCTCGCCGCGCGGGCTCTACGTTCACGGCGAGGTCGGCCGCGGCAAGACGATGCTGATGGACCTGTTTTTCCAGGCCTGTCCGGTCGAACACAAGCGCCGCGCTCATTTCCACGAGTTCATGGCCGAGGTGCATGAACGGATCTACGGCTTTCGCCAGGAGATCGCGCGCGGCGAAATTCCCGATGGCGATGTCATCGCGCTCACCGCGAATGCGATTTTCGAGCAGGCGTGGCTGTTGTGCTTCGATGAGTTCCACGTCACCGACATTGCGGACGCGATGATCCTGGGCCGCCTGTTCGCGCGCCTGTTCGAACTCGGCACGGTGGTGGTGGCGACCTCCAACGTCGCACCGGAAGACCTCTACAAAGGCGGCCTCAATCGCGCGCTCTTTCTTCCCTTCATCGCGCAGATCGAAGAGCATATGTCCGTGCTCAGGCTCGACGCCCGTACCGATTTCCGGCTGGAAAAACTGGCCGGCGTGAAAATGTGGCTGGTGCCGGCGGACGCGGCTGCCGCAGCCGCGCTTGAGAAGTCCTGGGCGAAGATGACCGGCAATGCGCCGTGCCGCCCGCGCGACATTTCGATCAAGGGACGCACTCTGCATGTGCCGTGCTCCTCGCATGGCGTGGCGCGATTTTCATTTGCCGAACTCTGCGAGCAGCCGTTGGCTGCATCCGACTACCTTCGGCTCGCCCGCGATTATCACACCCTGATGATCGACCGCATTCCGGTGATGGACTATCCCGAGCGCAACGCCGCCAAGCGGTTCATCACATTGATCGACACGCTGTACGACAACGGCGTGAAGCTGATGGCTTCGGCCGCGGCCGATCCGTTGTCGCTCTATCTGGCGAGCGACGGCGTTGAGGCAAACGAATTCAAGCGGACGTCGTCGCGGCTGATCGAAATGGGCTCGGAATCCTATCTCGCGCGGCCGCACGGCCACAAGGATTCGGCGGCCAGCGGTTCGACCACGGGACTGGTCGAGACGTAGGCGCCCGCGTTCGCTGCCGTGTCGGGAAGCAAGGCAGACCGACAATTGAGCACGCTGCGGCTTGAACGGGCGGAGCGAAAGGGATAACCAGCCTTAAAACAGCTTTCATCCACCTCCATCGGTTCAAAGGACACTCCCATGGCGCGCAACAAGATCGCTCTGATTGGCTCCGGCCAGATCGGCGGAACGCTGGCTCACCTCATCGGTCTGAAGGAACTCGGCGACGTCGTCATGTTCGACATCGCCGAAGGCGTGCCGCAGGGCAAATCGCTCGATCTCGCGCAGTCTTCGCCGGTTGACGGGTTTGACGCCCATATGACCGGCGCCAATTCCTATGAAGCGCTCGACCGCGCCGATGTGTGCATCGTCACCGCCGGCGTGCCGCGCAAGCCCGGCATGAGCCGCGACGATCTTCTTTCCATCAATCTGAAGGTGATGGAGCAGGTCGGCGCCGGCATCAAGAAATATGCCCCCGACGCGTTCGTCATCTGCATCACCAACCCGCTCGACGCCATGGTCTGGGCGCTGCAAAAGGCCTCCGGCATGCCGCACAAGAAGGTGGTGGGCATGGCCGGCGTGCTGGACTCGTCGCGCTTCCGCTATTTCCTCGCCGACGAATTCAACGTCTCGGTCGAGGACGTCACCGCCTTCGTGCTGGGCGGCCACGGCGACACCATGGTGCCGCTGGTTCGCTATTCGACGGTCGCGGGCATTCCGCTGCCCGACCTCGTCAAGATGGGCTGGACCTCGCAGGCCCGCATCGACGAGATCGTCGACCGTACCCGCAACGGCGGCGCCGAGATCGTCAACCTGCTCAAGACCGGTTCGGCCTTCTATGCGCCGGCCGCGTCCGCGATCGCGATGGCCGAGAGCTATCTGAAGGACAAGAAGCGCGTGCTGCCTTGCGCCGCCTATCTCAACGGCGAGTATGGCGTGAAGGACATGTATGTCGGCGTGCCCGTGGTGATCGGATCGAAGGGCGTCGAGCGCATTGTCGAAATCGAACTCGCGGGCAAGGATCGCGAAGCCTTCGACAAGTCGGTCGGGGCCGTGCTGGGCCTGGTGGATGCCTGCAAGAAGATCGCGCCGGACCTGTTAGGTCGCTGATTGGTAAAGCTTTTGCCGAAGATCGAACCCTCGATCTTCGGCTTTTCGGGTTTTGAGGGGCAGTCCGGGTTGCAGTTCTGTTGGTATATGGTATGCCAGACCGAAAGGCTGGTGTGAATTTCCAACGCACCGCGGTTCAAGGTTTCGGGGAACGTCCAGATGAATATCCATGAATATCAGGCCAAGGCGCTGCTCGGCGAATTCGGCGTGGCCATTTCCAAGGGCGTGCCGGTGCTCAAGGCCGCCGAGTCCGATGCGGCCGCCAAAAGCCTTCCCGGTCCGGTCTGGGTGGTGAAGAGCCAGATCCATGCCGGTGGCCGCGGCAAGGGCACATTCAAGGAAGCCTCTGCCGGGAGCAAAGGTGGCGTCCGCATCGCCAAGTCGGTCGCCGAGGTCAACGAGTTCGCCAAGCAGATGCTGGGCGCTACGCTTGTCACGGTGCAGACCGGGCCGCACGGCAAGCAGGTCAATCGTCTCTACATCGAAGAAGGCTCCGATATCGACAAGGAGTTCTATCTCTCGATCCTGGTCAACCGCGAAACCTCCGAAGTCTCGTTCGTGGTCTCGACCGAAGGCGGCGTCAACATCGAGGAAGTCGCGCACAAGACGCCGGAGAAGATCGTTTCTTTCTCCGTCGATCCCGCGACCGGCATCATGGGCCATCACGGCCGCACGGTTGCGAAAGCGCTGAACCTGACCGGCGACCTCGCCAAGCAGGCCGAGAAGCTCGCCGCCCAGCTCTATGCCGCCTTCGTCGCCAAGGACATGGCGATGCTGGAGATCAATCCGCTGGTCGTCACCAAACAAGGCCAGCTCCGCGTTCTCGACGCGAAAGTGTCGTTCGACGACAACGCGCTGTTCCGCCATCCCGAGATCGTCACGCTGCGTGACGAGACGGAAGAGGACGCCAAGGAAATCGAAGCCTCGAAATACGATCTCAATTACGTCGCACTCGACGGCACCATCGGCTGCATGGTCAACGGCGCCGGTCTTGCCATGGCGACGATGGACATCATCAAGCTCTATGGCATGGCGCCCGCGAACTTCCTCGACGTCGGCGGCAGCGCCAGCAAGGAAAAGGTCGCAGCCGCCTTCAAGATCATCACCGCCGATCCGAACGTGAAGGGCATTCTGGTCAACATCTTCGGCGGCATCATGAAGTGCGACGTCATCGCCGAGGGCGTGGTTGCCGCGGTGAAGGAAGTCGGCCTCAAGGTGCCGCTGGTGGTGCGGCTCGAAGGCACCAATGTCGACGCCGGCAAGAAGATCATCCGCGAATCCGGTCTCAACGTGCTGCCGGCGGACGATCTCGACGACGCCGCGCAGAAAATTGTCAAGGCTGTCAACGGAGGCTAGCCGATGGCCGACCATCTCGCCGCACCGACGCCGCTCGAAGAACACCGCAAGCTCGCGGCGTTCGCTGGCGAGTGGGTTGGCGATGAGACGGTCTATCCCTCGCGCTGGGCCGCTGGCGGGCCGGCGACGTCCAGGGTGAGCGCCCGCATCGATCTCAACGGCTTCTATCTGATCCAGGACACGCGCCAGACCCGCGACGGCAAGGAAAGCTTCGCTACCCACGGCGTCTTCACCTATGACCGCGACGATCGCCTCTACAAATTATTCTGGCATGACTCGCTCGGCTATTATCCGCCGTCGCCGGCTTCCGGCGGCTGGACCGGAAAATCGCTGATTCTGGTGCGCGGTTCGCTGCGCGGTAATGCGCGCCACGTCTACGAAGTGATCGACGACAACAGCTACTCGATGAAAATCCAATACTCGCCCGATGCCGAAGGATGGTCCGACGTGATCACCGGCGTCTACCGGCGGATCAACTAGACCCCATACCGATTACCTCGCGAAGGCAGCCTCATCCATGTCCATCCTGATCGACAAAAACACAAAAGTCATCTGCCAGGGCTTTACCGGCAAGAACGGCACCTTCCATTCGGAAGCCGCGATCGCCTATGGCACCAAGATGGTCGGCGGCACCTCGCCTGGCAAAGGCGGATCGAAACATCTGAACCTGCCGGTGTTCGACACGGTCGCGGAAGCGCGCGAGCAGACCGGCGCGGATGCTTCCGTAATCTACGTGCCGCCGCCGGGCGCGGCGGATGCGATCTGCGAAGCGATCGATGCGGAAATCCCGCTGATCGTCTGCATCACCGAAGGCATTCCGGTGCTCGACATGGTCAGGGTCAAAAGATCGCTTAGCGGATCGAAGTCGCGCCTGATCGGGCCGAACTGCCCCGGCGTCATGACGGCCGGCGAGTGCAAGATCGGCATCATGCCCGCGAATATTTTCCGCGCCGGCAATGTCGGCATCGTTTCGCGCTCCGGCACCCTGACCTATGAGGCCGTGTTCCAGACCTCGCAGGAGGGGCTCGGCCAGACCACGGCCGTCGGCATTGGCGGCGACCCCGTCAAGGGCACCGAATTCATCGACGTGCTCGAGATGTTCCTGGGCGATCCGCAGACCACCTCGATCATTATGATCGGCGAGATCGGCGGCTCGGCCGAAGAGGACGCCGCCCAGTTCCTGAAAGATGAGGCCAAGCGCGGCCGCAAGAAGCCGATGGTCGGCTTCATCGCCGGCGTCACGGCGCCCCCCGGCCGGCGCATGGGCCATGCCGGCGCGATCATTTCCGGTGGCAAAGGCGACGCCGGATCCAAGTCGGCGGCGATGGAATCGGCCGGAATTACCGTTTCCCCGTCCCCGGCACGGCTCGGAAAGACCCTGGTTGAAAAATTGAAGTCCTAATTCATTTTTTGGTTCTTTTCGGCGCGAAGTTTCCGCCTAAATAAGGTAGAGGTTCTGGACCTACCGGCCCGCACTCTGCGGACCGGTTTCCGCGCCGTTTGTTATGCGCGATGAAGAAAATATCAGGACGCTCCCATGTCTCGCCAGGATGCGAACGCTGCTTTTGCCCTTTCCTCGTTTTTGCAGGGCACAAACGCCACCTACATCGATGAAATCTACGCCCGTTACGAAAACGACCCCTCCTCGGTCGATGCCGAGTGGCAGGAGTTTTTCAAGAGCCTGAAGGATAGCCCGGCCGACGTTCGCAAGAACGCGGAAGGGCCGTCGTGGGGCCGAGCCAACTGGCCGGTCACGCCGCAGGACGATCTGACCTCAGCGCTGGACGGCAACTGGGCGCAGGTCGAAAAGGCGGTCGGCACCAAAATCGCCGCCAGGGAGCAGGCCAAGGCGCAGGCCGCGGGCACCGAACTCGCATCGACCGACGTCCATCAGGCGACCCGCGACTCGGTGCGCGCCTTGATGCTGATCCGCGCCTACCGGATGCGCGGGCATTTCCACGCCAAGCTCGATCCGCTCGGCATCGAAGCGCCGCGCGATCGCGAAGAGCTCGATCCGCGCTCCTATGGCTTCACCGAGGCCGATTTCGACCGGAAGATTTTTCTCGATCACGTGCTCGGGCTTGAATACGGCAGCTTGCGCGAAATCGTCGCGCTCTGCGAGCGCACCTACTGCCAGACGCTCGGCGTCGAGTTCATGCATATCTCGAACGCGGCGCAAAAGTCCTGGATTCAGGAGCGCATCGAAGGTCCGGACAAGGAAATCTCGTTCACGCCCGAGGGCCGGCGCGCGATCCTCAACAAGCTCGTCGAAGCCGAAGGTTTCGAGAAGTTTTGCGATGTCAAATTCACCGGCACCAAGCGCTTCGGCCTCGACGGCGCCGAGTCGCTGATCCCGGCGCTGGAGCAGATCATCAAGCGCGGCGGCAATCTCGGCGTAAAGGAAATCGTGGTCGGCATGCCGCATCGCGGCCGCCTCAACGTGCTGACCCAGGTGATGGGCAAGCCGCACCGCGCGCTGTTTCACGAATTCAAGGGCGGCTCGGCCAATCCCGACGTGGTCGAGGGCTCCGGCGACGTCAAATATCACCTCGGCGCCTCGTCGGACCGCGAGTTCGACAACAACAGGATTCACCTGTCGTTGACGGCGAACCCGTCGCATCTGGAAATCGTCGATCCGGTCGTGCTCGGCAAGGTGCGCGCCAAGCAGGATCAGCACGGCGATCCGCCAGACATGCGGATTTCGGTGTTGCCGCTTCTGATGCATGGCGACGCCGCCTTCGCCGGCCAGGGCGTGGTGGCCGAATGCTTCAGCCTTTCGGACCTCAAGGGCTACCGCACCGGCGGCTCGCTGCACTTCATCGTCAACAACCAGATCGGCTTCACCACCTATCCGCGCTATTCGCGCTCCTCGCCCTATCCGTCGGATGTGGCGAAGATGATCGATGCGCCGATCTTCCACGTGAACGGCGACGATCCGGAAGCTGTGGTGTTCGCGGCGAAAGTCGCGATCGAATTCCGGCAGAAGTTCCACAAGCCGGTCGTCATCGACATGTTCTGCTACCGCCGCCACGGCCATAACGAGGGCGACGAGCCGGCGTTCACCCAGCCGGTGATGTACAAGCGGATCGGTTCGCATCCGTCCACGCTCGAGATCTACGCCAAGCGTCTGGTCGCCGAAGGCGTGATGACCGAGGGCGAAGTTGAAAAGGCCAAGGCCGACTGGCGCGCGCGACTCGATGCCGAATTCGAGGCCGGCACGGGTTACAAGCCCAACAAGGCCGACTGGCTCGACGGCAAGTGGGCGGGCTTCAAGTCTGCCGATCAGGAGGAGGATCCCCGTCGCGGCGTGACCGGCGTCAGTGCCGCCGTCCTGAAGGATATCGGCCGCAAGATCACCAAGGTTCCCGACGGCTTCCGCGTTCACCGCACCATCCAGCGTTTCCTCGACAACCGGGCCAAGGCGATTGACAGCGGCATCGGCATCGACTGGGCGACCGGCGAGGCGCTGGCGTTCTGCACGCTGATGGAGGAAGGCCGTCACGTGCGGCTCTCGGGGCAGGATTCCGAGCGCGGCACCTTTTCGCAGCGCCATTCGGTTCTGATCGATCAGGAAGACGAGAGCCGCTACACGCCGTTCAATCATCTGGGCGTCGACCAGGGCCACTACGAAGTCATCAACTCGCTGCTGTCGGAAGAGGCGGTGCTCGGCTTCGAGTATGGCTATTCGCTCGCGGAGCCGAATGCGCTTGCGATGTGGGAAGCGCAGTTCGGCGACTTCGCCAACGGCGCGCAGGTGCTGTTCGACCAGTTCATCTCCTCGGGCGAGCGCAAATGGCTGCGCATGTCGGGCCTCGTCTGCCTGTTGCCGCATGGCTACGAAGGGCAGGGGCCGGAGCATTCCTCGGCGCGGCTCGAGCGCTTCCTGCAAATGTGCGCCGAAGACAACATGCAGGTGGTCTATCCGACGACGCCGGCGAACTACTTCCATGTGCTGCGCCGGCAGCTGCATCGCGAAATCCGCAAACCGCTGATCCTGATGACGCCGAAGTCGCTGCTGCGGCACAAGCGTGCGGTCTCGCGGCTCGACGAACTAGGCGAGGCAACGACGTTCCATCGCATCCTCTACGATGACGCGCAGATGCTGCCGGACGAAAAGATCAAGCTGGTGCCGGACGACAAGATCAGGCGCATCGTGCTGTGCTCGGGCAAGGTCTATTACGACCTCTACGAGGAGCGCGAGAAGCGCGGCGTCGACGACATCTACCTGATGCGAGTCGAACAGCTCTATCCGGTGCCGCTGAAGGCGCTGGTCGCCGAACTCACCCGCTTCAAGGGCGCCGAGATTGTCTGGTGTCAGGAAGAGCCGCGCAACATGGGCGCGTGGCACTTCATCGAGCCTTATCTCGAATGGGTGCTGAACCAGGTCAACGCTGCCTACAAGCGCCCGCGTTACGCGGGGCGTGCGGCCGCTGCGGCCACCGCGACCGGCCTGATGTCGAAACATCAGGCGCAGCTCAAGGCGTTGCTCGACGAGGCGCTGAACTAGATCGTCATACCCGGGCGTCAGGCGTGAAGCGCCGTCTTTAAGCCAGCTGTCCCGGGCATCTACTCTTCCCTTGTAGAATGTAGAAAATCGATTGTGCAGCGTGGATGGCCGGCATAGGCGAGCGTAAGCGACGCCGTTTCTTACAAAACGGCTATGCCCGGCCATGACGCCAAAAGGAAACAGACCATGACCGAAATTCGCGTGCCGACGCTCGGCGAATCCGTGACCGAAGCCACCATCGGCCGTTGGTTCAAGAAGGCCGGCGACAGCGTGGCGGTGGACGAGCCCCTGGTTGAGCTGGAGACCGACAAGGTGACGATCGAGGTCCCGGCGCCGTCGGCTGGCGTGCTCGGCGAAATCAGCGCCAAGGACGGCGAGACCGTTGCTGTCGGCGCGCTGCTCGGTCAGATCACCGACGGTGCGGCTGGCGCGGCTGCGAAGCCTGCGGCCGCTCCGGCCAAGGCGGCACCTCCGCCGGCTGCTCCGGCACCCGCGGCCAAGGCTGCGCCAGCAGAGAAGGTGCCGCCCGCCGATGCCCCGCTCGCGCCGTCGGTGCGCAAGCTCTCCACTGAGAGCGGCATCGATGCCGCGACCGTTCCCGGTTCAGGCAAGGATGGCCGCGTCACCAAGGGCGACATGCTCGCCGCGATCGAAAAGGCCGCTTCGGCGCCGACGCCAGTCAACCAGCCGGCAGCCGCGGTGCAGGTCCGCGCGCCTTCGCCGGCCGACGATGCCGCACGCGAAGAGCGGGTGAAGATGACGCGGCTGCGCCAGACCATCGCGCGGCGGTTGAAGGACGTGCAGAACACGGCGGCGATGCTCACGACCTTCAACGAGGTCGACATGACCAACGTCATGGCGTTACGCACGCACTACAAGGACGTGTTCGAGAAGAAGCACGGCAGCAAACTTGGATTTATGGGCTTCTTCACCAAGGCCTGCGTGCAGGCGCTCAAAGACATTCCAGCCGTCAATGCCGAGATCGACGGCACCGATCTGATCTACAAGAACTACTATCACATCGGCGTCGCCGTCGGCACCGACAAGGGGCTTGTCGTTCCCGTCGTGCGCGACTGCGATCACAAATCGATCGCGGAAATCGAAAAGAGCATCGCCGATTTCGGCCGCCGCGCCCGCGACGGCCAGCTCAAGATCGACGAGATGCAGGGCGGCACCTTCACCATCACCAATGGCGGCATCTATGGCTCGCTGATGTCGACGCCGATTCTCAATGCGCCGCAGGCCGGCATCCTTGGCATGCACAAGATCCAGGAGCGTCCGATGGCGATCGGCGGCAAGATCGAGATTCGCCCGATGATGTATCTGGCGCTGTCCTACGATCACCGCGTCATCGACGGCAAGGAGGCCGTGACCTTCCTGGTGCGCGTGAAGGAAAGCCTGGAAGATCCGGCGCGGCTGGTGCTGGATCTCTAACCCACCGGCTGGCCTCGACCTGGTGGGGTTGCGGCGCTTTGGATAACCGGATTCAATCGTAGGGGCGTTCTCTTGACCGACAAAGTTGTAGTGATCACCGGCGGCAGCCGCGGCATCGGCCGCGCCACCGCCATCGCAGCAGCCGCACGCGGATTTCGTGTCGTCGTGGGCTATGCCAGCAATCAAAAGGCGGCCGACGAGGTTGTTGGCCAGATCGAAGCCAAGAACGGCAAGGCCATCGCGGTGAAATGCGATGTCGGCAGCGAGGCCAACATCCTCGCACTGTTCAAGGCGGCGGACGCCTTCGGCACGCTCGGTGCGCTGGTCAACAATGCCGGCATCGTCGGCCATTCGCTCCGGGTCGATGCCATGTCGGCCGAACGCATCCAGCGCATGATGGCGGTCAACGTCACCGGCAGCATTCTCTGCGCCCGTGAGGCGGTGAAGCGGATGTCAACCAAGCATGGCGGCTCGGGCGGCGTCATCGTCAACCTGTCATCGGTCGCGGCAAAGCTGGGCGCACCCAACACCTATGTCGATTACGCGGCCTCCAAAGGCGCGATCGATTCCTTCACCATCGGCCTCGGCTATGAAGTTGCAGGCGAAGGCATTCGCGTTGCGGCGATCCGTCCCGGCCTGATCGACACGGAAATTCATGCCTCCGGCGGTGAGCCCGACCGTGCGCACCGGCTCGCGCATGTGGTGCCGATGAAGCGCATTGGTACCGCGGATGAAATCGCCAATGCCATCGTCTGGCTGATGTCGGACGAGGCCTCATACGTGACCAGCGCCATTCTTGACGTGTCAGGCGGCCGTTAAACCCTCACGTCACAAATTTCAGCTACAGGATTTCGATCATGGCTTCTTACGATGTTGTTGTTATCGGCACCGGTCCTGGAGGCTATGTGTGCGCCATCCGCGCCGCGCAGCTCGGCATGAAAGTCGCGGTCGTCGAGAAGAGCGCGACCTTGGGCGGCACCTGCCTCAACGTCGGGTGCATGCCTTCAAAGGCGCTGTTGTACGCCTCCGAAATGTTCGAGGAAGCCGGGCACTCCTTTGCGAAGATGGGTGTCAGCGTCTCCGCGCCGAAACTCGATCTGCCGTCGATGATGAATTTCAAGCAGCAGGGCATCGACGGCAACGTCAAGGGCGTCGAGTTCCTGATGAAGAAGAACAAGATCGACGTGATCCCGGGCAAAGGAAAAATCCTCGGCACCGGCAAGCTCGAAGTCACCGGCAGCGATGGCAAGACGCAGGTCGTCGAGACCAAAAATATCATTATTGCCACCGGCTCGGATATCGCGCGCCTCAAGGGCATCGAAATCGACGAGAAGCGCATCGTGTCCTCGACCGGCGCACTGTCGCTCGACAAGGTGCCGGGCAAGCTCCTGATCATCGGCGCCGGCGTCATCGGGCTTGAGCTTGGCTCGGTCTGGCACCGGTTGGGCGCGCAGGTCACCGTGGTCGAATTTCTCGACCGCATCCTGCCCGGCATGGACGGCGAGGTCGCCAAGCAATTCCAGCGCATCCTCGAGAAGCAGGGTTTTGCGTTCAAGCTCGGTGCCAAGGTCACGGGTGTCGACAGCTCCGGCAAGACGCTGGTCGCACAGGTCGAGCCGGCGGCTGGCGGCGCGACTGAGAAGATCGAAGCTGACGTCGTGCTGGTTTGCATCGGCCGCGTGCCCTACACCGATGGCCTCGGCCTGAAGGAAGCGGGCGTTGCGCTCGACAATCGCGGCCGCGTGCAGATCGATGCGCACTTCGCCACCAGCCTGAAGGGCGTTTATGCAATCGGCGACGTCATCGCCGGTCCGATGCTGGCGCATAAGGCCGAAGACGAAGGCGTTGCGGTTGCTGAAATTTTGGCCGGTCAGGCCGGACATGTGAATTACGACGTCATTCCGGGCGTTGTGTATACAACGCCCGAGGTTTCCTCCGTCGGAAAGACCGAGGAGGAGCTAAAGCAGGCTGGTGTTGCTTATACCACCGGCAAATTCCCCTTTACGGCCAATGGCCGTTCCAAGGTCAACCAGACGACTGACGGTTTCGTGAAGATTCTTGCAGATGCGAAGACCGACCGGGTTCTGGGCGTGCACATTGTCGGCCGGGAAGCCGGCGAAATGATCCACGAAGCCGCTGTTTTGATGGAATTTGGCGGTTCCGCGGAGGATCTGGCGCGGACCTGCCACGCTCACCCGACCCGCTCGGAAGCGGTGAAAGAGGCCGCGCTTGCGGTTGGCAAACGAGCCATCCATATGTGATCCTTCCCCGACGAGAGTTCGGACTAGGATAGATTTATGCTACGCCGCCTTCTTCAACCGGTTTGGGTGTTGCTCGCGGTCATCTTTTTGATCGAGGCGTGGCTGTGGGATCATCTCGAGCCGATCGTCGCCTGGTTCGTTGCGAAGATTCCGCTGCAAGCATTCAAGCACTGGCTGGCCGAGCGCGTCGACACGCTGTCGCCGGCGATGACGCTGATCGTCTTCGCGGTGCCGGTGATTCCGTTGTTTCCGCTGAAGCTGATCGGGTTCTACCTGCTCACGCACGAATACTGGCTCAGCGCTTTCACAACGATCATCTTTGCGAAGCTGCTCGGTGTCGGCGTCACCGCTTTCGTCTTCGATGTGACCCGGCCGAAGTTGCTCGAGATGGGATGGTTCGAGCGGCTCTATGAATTCGTGCTGTCGCTGCGCGCCAAGGCCAAAGAACTGGTCGATCCGGTCAAGCGCCGCATCCTGGAAACCCTGCGCGGCAACGGCGATCGCTGGTCGTCGCGGATGCTGCGGCTGATCCAGCGCTTCCGCAAGAGCGTGCACGAAGCGCGTTAAACGCTCGTCCTCGTTTTCACAACGCTACATGCAGCGCATGCGGCGCGAATATGCCAAGCGCGGCCATCACGACACCAGCGAGCGTCAGCAGGCCCGAAATCCAGGCAAGCCCAATGATGCCGGTAATGATGGTCGCGGACGCCAGCACGATCGCGATCTGGAACGCAGCCGACGCCAATTCGAAGTGATGATATTTGGCGGTGGCCAGATTGCGCTCTTCTTCGGCATGCTTGGCGCGTTCGGCTAATTGTTCGGTGCCTTCGCCGGTTTCGGGTTCGGAGCGGTAACGCGCGGCGGTCTTCTGCCAGTCCTCGATCTGCTTTTGCACCACGGCTTTCGTGGCGTCGTCGCCCGGGGTCGCGAGCTTCGCCTGCTCGGCCGCGGTCTGCACCGTGGTGCGGCGAATGCTTTTCGCCTGGAAGAACGCCCACATGTTGGACGCCTCGACATTCTTGGCAATCGATTCGGTTTGCGCGCCCTTGCCGAGCGTCTCCGACAGCGCCAGGCACAGCGCGATCACCGCGATCAGGAGCGCAATTTTTCTGTTCTCGACCGACGCGTGCTCGGCGTGTTCGGCATGCTCCATGCTTTCATGTGCGCTCATGATTCTTCGTCCCCCATTCCATATAACGACGATGGACGAACAAGAAGTTCGGCGCAAGAGCCCGATCGAAACCGATGCTGGCGGTATTGCCCGAAATTGGCCGATTTTCTACGCGCGGGGGTGCGCGCTTCTGTAGACTTCGAGAAGCCGCTCGCTGTCGATCCCGGTGTAGATCTGGGTCGTCGAGAGCGAGGCGTGGCCGAGCAATTCCTGGATCGCACGCAAATCGCCGCCACGCGACAACAGATGGGTGGCAAAGGAATGCCGTAACGCGTGCGGCGTTGCGCTGTCAGGCAGTCCCAATGCGCCGCGCAGTCGCGCCATGGTAAGCTGAATGATGCGGGGCTGTAGCGGCCCGCCGCGGGCGCCGATGAACATCGGACCTTCCGGCGGCACCGGATACGGGCACATCGCCGCATAGTCCTGGATCAGCGTCAGAACGTTTTGCAGAACGGGCACCATCCGCGTCTTGTTGCCTTTGCCGGTGACGATTAGAACGTCGCCTTCGCCAGGCGCGGGCACGTCGCGGCGCTTCAGTCCGAGCGCTTCGGAAATGCGCAGGCCCGAACCGTAGAGCAGCGCCATCACGGCCGCATCGCGCGCCCAGATCCAGGGCTCGCGGTTTTCGCCGGCGCGTTCGTCGGCATCGGCAAGGCGTTTGGCCGCCGCGACCGCCAAGGGCTTTGGCAGACTTTTGCCAATTTTTGGCGCGCGGATCGCAGACAATGCGCCGACCTTGCCGCGTCCTTCGCGTTCGAGGAACCGTCCGAATGAACGAAGTCCCGCCAGCGCACGCATCAGTGAACGGCTGGCGATTTCGTCCGAGCGCCGCTTGGCCATGAAGGACCTGATATCGCTCGCTTCAAGCGCGGAAAATTTCGCGACTGTCACCCGCGCTTCCCAGTGCTCGGCCAGAAACTCAAGGAACTGGCGCAGGTCGCGTGCGTAAGCCTCCGAGGTCTTGGGTGACAAACGCCGCTCCGCGCGCAAAAAGGCCAACCAACGCGCCATCTCCAGCGCGATCGATTCGTCGGCGCAGTCAAGCTCAATCGGCTGTAGGGTGGGTGCTGGCTTTGCCATATCTGCTTTTGGCGCGATGATTCCTTATGATTATATCGCACCGTCCTGGTTTATCCTTCGCTAACTTTGCCGGAATCAGAGCTCTAGATGGACCACACTCCGCGCGCTTCCTCGTCGCCCGCATCGTTGACCGGCGTCGTCGATGTGCTGGTGCCTGTCGCGCTTGACCGGGCCTATTCTTACCGCGTGCCGCGCGGTCTCGACCTCAAGGCAGGCGACGTGGTCTGTGTTCCGCTCGGCCCTCGCGAGGTGGTCGGCGTGGTGTGGGCCGAGAACGCCAAGCCCGATCCACGCCTGCACAACCGGCTGAAGGATGTCGGCGAGAAGCTCGACGTGCCGGCACTCAAGCCCGAACTGCGCGCGCTCGTCGATTGGGTTGCCAACTACACGCTGTCGGCGCGCGGCATGGTGATGCGGATGTGCCTGCGCATGGGCGAGGACCTCGGCCCGGAGCGGGTGCGGACGGGCGTGCGACTGGTGGGCTCGCCGCCGCAACGCATGACGCCGGCGCGGCGTCGATTGATCGAATTGTTGTCCGATGGTCTCTTGCACGGCAAGTCGGAGGCCGCCAAGGAGGCTGGCGTCAGCGCCGGCGTGGTCGATGGTCTTGTCGACGAAGGCACGCTCACCGTGGAAGCGATGCCGCGTCCGCTTGCGCCGCCGGCGCCGGATCCGTCTTACGCGGTGCCGGAATTCTCCCGCCAGCAACGTACCGCGGTGGACGGCATGCGCGCGCTCGCCGCCAACGGCACGTTTCATGTGGCGTTGCTCGATGGCGTCACCGGATCGGGCAAGACCGAAGTCTATTTCGAAGCGGTCGCGGAGACCATTCGACGTGGCAAGCAATCGCTGATCCTGATGCCGGAGATCGCGCTGACCGGCCAGTTCCTGGACCGCTTTTCGCGGCGCTTCGGCGTGCGTCCATTGGAATGGCATTCCGAACTGACGCCGCGCACCCGGCAACGCAACTGGGCGGCGATCGCAGGCGGCGAGGCGCCGGTCGTGGTCGGCGCGCGCTCGGCGCTGTTCATGCCCTATGCGGATCTCGGTCTGATCGTCGTCGATGAAGAACACGATCAGGCCTACAAGCAGGACGATGGCGCGCATTACCACGCGCGCGACATGGCCGTGGTGCGCGCACACATCGCCAAAATTCCGGTCGTGCTGGCGTCGGCGACGCCGTCGGTCGAAACCGAGGTCAATGCACGCAAGGGCCGCTATCAGCGCATCGCGCTGCCGTCGCGGTTCGGCGGCCAGCACATGCCGCATATCGAGGCGATCGATCTTCGGCGCGAAGCTCCGCCGCGCGGCCGCTTCATCTCGCCGCGTCTTGCCGAGCAGATTCGTTTTGCGATCGAACGGCGCGAACAGGCGCTGTTGTTCCTCAACCGTCGCGGCTATGCCCCGCTGACTCTATGCCGCGCCTGTGGGCACCGCTTTGCCTGCACCATCTGCGATGCCTGGCTGGTCGATCATCGCTTTCGCCAGCGGCTCGTTTGTCACCACTGCGGTTTCTCGATGGCGCGTCCCCACGTTTGCCCGCATTGCGCGGCGGAGGAATCGCTGGTCGCGGTCGGTCCCGGCGTCGAACGCTTGCAGGAGGAGGCGGCCGGGCTTTTCCCGGATGCGCGGACCATGGTGCTGTCGAGCGATCTCATCACCTCGATCGAGACCATGCGCAGCGAGTTGAACGAGATCGCCGAAGGCCGCGTCGACATCATCATCGGCACGCAACTCGTGGCCAAGGGCCATCATTTCCCGCGGCTCAATCTGGTGGGTGTGGTGGATGCCGATCTCGGCTTGAGCAACGGCGACCCGCGCGCCGCCGAGCGCACCTGGCAACTGCTCAACCAGGTGATCGGGCGTGCGGGGCGCGACCAGGGCCGCGGCGTCGGCTATTTGCAAACCCATCAGCCCGAGCATCCCGTGATGAAGGCGCTGGTCGCCTGCGACCGCGAAGCGTTCTATGCCAGCGAAATCGAGATGCGCGAGAAAAGCGGCTATCCGCCGTTCGGGCGGCTGGCGGGCCTGATTGTGTCCGCTGGCGATCGTCCCACGGCGGAGGGTTTTGCGCGCAAGCTTGCCGCGATGGCGCCGATCGATGAACGGATCAAGGTGCTGGGACCCGCCGAGGCGCCGCTGGCGGTCATCAAGGGACGCTACCGTTTCCGTCTTCTGGTGAAGGCGCAGCGTAACGTCGACGTGTCGGAATACCTGCGCGAATGGCTGGCGGCGGGCCCGAAGACCAAGGGCAACCTCAAGCTCGAGGTCGACGTCGACCCACAGAGCTTTTTGTGAGGCGCACACAACAAAAGCCCGCCGTCAGTCGCGACGGCGGGTTTTGATGTTAGCGTAGAGGCATCTCCATCACGCGATGAAGGTGCGGGATTGAATGGCGCTGGCGTCTTGAAGGCTGCGCGCGAAACCCGCGCAGACTACGAGACGACCTCGGCCGTCACGCGGCCGACGCCGGCGCCAGTCAGACCGATGGCACGGGCAGCACCCGTGGACAGGTCGAGCACACGGCCGCGAATGAACGGGCCACGATCGTTGATGGTCACGACGACGCTGCGGCCGCCATGGGTGACGCGGAGCTTGGTGCCGAACGGCAGGCTGCGGTGAGCCGCGGTCATGGCTTCCTGGTTGAAACGCTGACCCGAGGCCGTCTTGCGACCGGACTCATTGCCGTAGAACGAGGCAATCCCCGAGAAGCTGCGACCGCCGCCCGAGCTAAAGCCGGTCGACGCGTTGGCTTCGCGCCAGGAGTTGTCGGCCCGAACGGCATGATGGGCATAGTGATGATGGTGGTGCCGATAGGGCCGCGCCGAGGCCTCAGAGGCGGTACCGCCGGTAAAAGCAGCTGCGGCAAAAAGGATGAGTGCCGTACGCGACTGGGTTACTTTTCCCAATGCCTGCTTGTTGAGTTTTAGCATTATATCAGTCCCTCAAAGTAGTATTGCCACATCTGTGGCACCTGGAACCCCCGCTCCGTTTGGACGGATGCCGTTTGATTCCGCAATGAGGCGTAAAAGCGGCAGTAGAGTAAGTTTATCTCACCCTGAAACATCTTGTGAGGGGGAACAGAACATCGCTGATGTTCCGTAACCTTGAATTTTAACGATCGGATATTCTTATATATACTATAGACGTACTTACTATTACTGATGACCGAAGTTCTCCCCGTAGTTGCCTAGATTTCGCCAAGTAATGCGAACCGGGAATGGCTGGGCGCCATTCCGCGTTCCTCCCGCTCAGCGCATGCTGCCATGCAGCAACCGAAGGAACGATTTCGTCGATCCGAAATCGGTTTCTAAATACCGTCAACTAACTTCGGTTCGCTTGGCGAATCGTCGGGCGGGTTGACAGCAAATCGGTGCGACAAGGCAGCTCCGATGATGGCCCGTCATGTTGCACCTGCTGTCTCGCTATGTTAGCAAAGCCGCGATTTTAACGATCTCGGCATTCCTGTGCCGGTCGAAAATCGAAGTCCCGCTTGAACTCCAAGGGCTTGGATCGCTAGGCGCCGCATTTTTGGCGACGGTTTTTCCCTTGCGAGTTTGACAGCAAAAAAGAGCGCGCTTGTGGCTGAGAATCCGTCCGTTTCGGGAGTGTCCGGTCGTTACGCAACGGCCCTGTTCGAATTAGCCCGCGATGAACGGTCGATTGATTCAGTGAAGGACGACCTCGATAAATTCGAGGCGATGCTGGTCGACAGTGCGGACTTGAAGCGTCTCGTTCGCAGTCCGGTTTTTTCCTCCGATACGCAGGCCAAAGCGCTGTCGGTGGTGCTCGACAAGGCCGGTATTTCCGGCATTTCCGCCAATTTCCTGAAAGTCCTCACCGCCAACCGGCGGCTGTTCGCAGTCGATCAGGTGATCCGCGCCTTCCGCGCGCTGGTGGCGAAGTTCAAGGGCGAGGCGACCGCCGATGTCACGGTGGCCGAAAAGCTCAGCGAAAAGAATCTCGACGCCCTCAAGACCGCGCTGAAATCAGTGACGGGCAAGGACGTCGCGCTCAACGTGAATGTCGATCCGTCGATCATCGGCGGCCTCGTTGTCAAACTTGGCAGCCGCATGGTCGATAGCTCGCTTCGCACCAAACTCAATTCGATTAAGCACGCGATGAAAGAGGCAGGCTGATGGACATCCGCGCCGCGGAAATTTCCGCGATCCTCAAGGACCAGATCAAGAATTTCGGCCAGGAAGCCGAAGTCTCCGAAGTCGGACAGGTGTTGTCCGTCGGTGACGGCATTGCCCGCGTTTTTGGCCTCGACAACGTCCAGGCCGGCGAAATGGTCGAGTTCGAGAACGGCACGCGCGGAATGGCGCTGAACCTGGAGACCGATAACGTCGGTATCGTGATTTTCGGCGCCGACCGCGAGATCAAGGAAGGCCAGACGGTCAAGCGCACCCGCGCCATCGTCGATACGCCGGTCGGCAAGGGGCTGCTCGGCCGCGTCGTCGATGCGCTCGGCAATCCGATCGACGGCAAGGGCCCGATCAAGGCGGACAAGCGCATGCGCGTCGACGTCAAGGCGCCCGGCATCATTCCGCGCAAATCGGTCAACGAGCCGATGGCAACCGGCCTCAAGGCCATCGACGCATTGATCCCGATCGGCCGCGGCCAGCGCGAGCTGATCATCGGCGACCGGCAGACCGGCAAGACCGCGATCGCGCTCGACACGATCCTCAACCAGAAGCCGCTCAACGCGCAGCCGGACGAGAACATCAAGCTGTATTGCGTCTACGTCGCGATCGGCCAGAAGCGTTCGACCGTCGCGCAGTTCGTGAAGGTGCTGGAAGAGCAGGGCGCGCTTGAGTATTCGATCGTGGTCGCGGCCACCGCGTCCGATCCGGCGCCGATGCAATATATCGCGCCCTTTACCGCCTGCACCATGGGCGAATTCTTCCGCGACAACGGCATGCACGCCGTCATCATCTATGACGATCTGTCCAAGCAGGCCGTCGCCTATCGCCAGATGTCGCTGTTGCTGCGTCGCCCGCCGGGCCGCGAAGCCTATCCGGGCGACGTGTTCTATCTGCATTCCCGCCTGCTCGAGCGCGCGGCGAAGCTGAGCAAGGACCACGGTTCGGGGTCGTTGACCGCGCTGCCGGTGATCGAAACCCAGGCCAATGACGTTTCGGCCTACATTCCGACCAACGTCATTTCGATTACCGACGGGCAGATCTTCCTCGAAACCGACCTGTTCTTCCAGGGCATCCGGCCTGCGGTGAACGTCGGTCTGTCGGTGTCGCGCGTCGGATCGTCGGCGCAGACCAAGGCGATGAAAAAGGTCGCCGGCAAGATCAAGGGCGAGCTGGCGCAGTACCGCGAAATGGCGGCGTTCGCGCAGTTCGGTTCCGACCTCGACGCTTCGACCCAGCGCCTGCTCAATCGTGGCTCGCGTCTAACCGAACTGCTCAAGCAGCCGCAATTCTCGCCGCTGAAGATGGAAGAGCAGGTCTGCGTGATCTGGGCCGGCACCAACGGCTATCTCGACGTGCTTCCGCTCAACAAGGTGCGGGCGTTCGAGGACGGATTGCTGTCGGCGCTGCGCGGCAAGAATGTCGAGATTCTCAACGCCATCCGCGACAGCCGCGATCTTTCCGACGATACCGCGGCGAAGCTGAAGAGCGTGGTTGAAGGTTTCGCCAAGACGTTTGCTTGATTCTTCGTCTCCCCGGTCTGCCGGGGAGGGGCGCAACCGAGGTGCTGTGGATTAGACTTAAATGGCTTCACTGAAGGACATGCGGGTCCGCATCGCCTCGACCAAGGCGACGCAGAAGATCACCAAGGCGATGCAGATGGTCGCAGCCTCGAAGCTGCGCCGGGCACAGACCGCCGCCGAGGCCGCGCGGCCTTACGCCGAGAAGATGGATGCGGTGATTTCGGGCATTGCGGCTGCGGCGGCAAACTCGCCCGGTGCGCCTACGCTTCTTGCCGGAACCGGCAACGATCAGGTGCATCTCCTGCTGGTGTGCACCGGCGAGCGTGGTCTTTCCGGCGCCTTCAACTCGTCGATCGTGCGGCTTGCGCGCGAGCACGCGCAAAAGCTGATTTCCGAGGGCAAAGAGGTCAAGTTCTTCTGCGTCGGCCGCAAGGGTCTTGAGCAGCTTCGCCGCACCTTCGAAAAGCAGATCGTTGAAAGCGTCGAACTGCGCTCGGTTCGCCAGCTCGGCTTCGTCAACGCCGAAGATATCGCCAAGAAGGTCATTGCGCGCTTCAACAACGGCGAATTCGACGTCTGCACGCTGTTCTATTCGCGCTTCCGCTCGGTGATCGCCCAGATCCCGACCGCGCAGCAGATCATCCCGCTGGTCGTGGAAGCGCCCGCGGCGAATGCGGCGCCTGCGGTTTCCTACGAATACGAGCCGGAGGAAGACGAAATCCTGCCCCGGCTTCTGCCGCGCAACATTGCGGTGCAGGTTTTCCGCGCGCTTCTGGAGAACAACGCCTCGTTCTATGGCGCCCAGATGAGCGCGATGGACAACGCCACCCGCAACGCCGGCGACATGATCCGCAAGCAGACATTGATCTACAACCGCACCCGTCAGGCCATGATCACCAAGGAGCTGATCGAAATCATCTCCGGTGCCGAGGCGATGTAACGGCGACACGCACGATCGGACTGACGGTTGTCCAGAGATACGAATTCGAAGGAGATAGTTCTATGGCTACACCTGCCAACCAGACCGGACGCATCACGCAGGTCATCGGCGCCGTCGTCGACGTGCAGTTCGAAGGTCACCTGCCCGCTATTCTGAACGCGATCGAAACCAAGAACGGCGGTAACCGCCTGGTGCTCGAAGTCGCCCAGCATCTCGGCGAATCGACCGTGCGCACGATCGCGATGGACACCACCGAAGGTCTGGTCCGCGGCCAGGAAGTTACCGATACCGGCAACCCGATCATGGTGCCGGTCGGCGCCGGCACGCTCGGGCGCATCATCAATGTCATCGGCGAGCCAATCGATGAAGCCGGTCCGGTGGAATCGGAGGGTTTGCGCGCCATTCATCAGGAAGCGCCACTCTATACCGATCAGTCCACGGAAGCCGAAATCCTCGTCACCGGCATCAAGGTCGTCGACCTGCTCGCGCCCTACGCCAAGGGCGGCAAGATCGGCCTGTTCGGTGGCGCCGGCGTCGGCAAGACCGTGCTGATTCAGGAACTGATCAACAACGTCGCCAAGGCGCATGGTGGTTACTCGGTGTTCGCCGGCGTCGGCGAGCGGACCCGCGAAGGCAACGACCTCTATCACGAGTTCATCGAATCCAAGGTCAACGCCGATCCGCACCATCCCGATCCGAGCGTGAAGTCGAAATGCGCGCTGGTGTTCGGCCAGATGAACGAACCGCCGGGCGCCCGCGCCCGCGTCGGCCTCACGGGCTTGACCGTCGCCGAGCATTTCCGCGACCAGGGCCAGGACGTGCTGTTCTTCGTCGACAACATCTTCCGCTTCACGCAAGCCGGCTCCGAAGTTTCGGCGCTGCTCGGACGTATTCCGAGCGCCGTGGGCTATCAGCCGACACTCGCGACCGACATGGGCGCGCTGCAGGAGCGCATCACCACGACACACAAGGGATCTATTACTTCGGTGCAGGCGATCTACGTGCCGGCCGACGACTTGACCGACCCGGCGCCCGCGACCTCCTTCGCCCATTTGGATGCGACCACGGTGTTGAACCGCGCGATCTCGGAAAAAGGCATCTATCCGGCGGTGGATCCGCTCGACTCGACCTCGCGCATGCTTTCGCCGCTGGTCGTCGGCGAGGAGCACTACACCACCGCGCGCATGGTGCAGCAGGTGCTGCAGAAATATAAATCGCTGCAGGACATCATCGCCATTCTCGGCATGGACGAATTGTCGGAAGAGGACAAGATCACGGTTGCACGCGCCCGCAAGGTCGAGCGCTTCCTGTCGCAGCCCTTCCACGTCGCCGAAGTCTTCACCGGCTCGCCCGGCAAGTTTGTCGACCTCGCCGACACCATCAAGGGCTTCCGCGATCTCTGCGAAGGCAAGTACGATCACCTGCCGGAAGCCGCCTTCTACATGGTGGGCACGATCGAAGAGGCTGTCGAAAAGGGCAAGAGGCTCGCCGCCGAGGCCGCGTAAGATCCTCCCTCTCCCGCCTGCGGGGGGAGGGTCGGGGAGGGGGCGCTTGCGTCGTCTCTCAAAAGTAGCAACCCCCACCCGACCGGCTTCGTCGGTCGACCTCCCCCACAAGCGGGAGAGGTGAAGCAAATAGAGCGCCCATGGCTACCTTTCACTTCGATCTCGTCTCGCCCGAAAAGCTCGCCTTCTCCGGTGAGGTCGATCAGGTCGATATCCCAGGCGTCGAGGGCGATTTCGGTGTGCTGGCCGGTCACGCGCCGGTCATCGCGGCGATCCGGCCGGGTATCCTGACGATGACATCGGGCGGCTCGAAGGAGAAGATCATCGTGCTCGGCGGCCTTGCCGAGGTCTCAGAGAAGGGGCTGACGGTGCTCGCCGACGTCGCCACCTCGATCGACGAAGTCGACCGGGCGCAGTTCGCGGAGACGATTTCCGACATGGAAGCCAAGCTCGCCGAAAAGGAAGGCTCAGAGCTCGATCATGCGATCGAAAGGCTCGACCACTTCAAGAACATCCAGCACGAGCTCAATACGACGGCGATGCACTAAGCGCGCGCTTGACGCTGGCGCGCACGCCACGTCGCCAAGATTTCCAAAAAGCTTCGAAAAAGTTTCGACAACATATGGGACACGGCCTTTGCCGGTTGCGCCGGCAGGCGTCTGACGGCATGCTTTCACGCGCTTGGGTAGGTCCGGGGCTAGTGGAGTGGATTTGACATTCGCTATCCGCCTGGCCGCAAACTCCGAATGCGAATGTCAAATCCCAAACTCCACTAGAAACATATATTTTCTAGTGGTCCTTTTGATTCTAACATTCGCAAAAGTGCCTGCTGAGGAGGGATGCGAATGTTAGAATCGGACCACTAGCTGTCATGAAACGCAAGATCGCGGCGATATTCGCAGCCGACATCGCCGGTTACTCCAGACTAGTTGCCGAAGATGAAGAGGAGACGCTGCGGCGTCTGGCCTCTTACCGGCAGGTGACCGACGACTTCATCGCCCGCTCTGGCGGCCGGATCTTCAACACCGCGGGAGACGCGGTGCTGGCCGAATTCTCCAGCGCGGTGGAAGCGGTGAGATGCGCGATCGACATTCAGGAAAGTTTACGCACCCGCAACTTGGCGTATCCGCCCAGCCGTCACATGAGCTTCCGCATCGGCATCACCATCGGCGATGTGGTGGAGCGCGACGGCGATTTGCTCGGCGACGGCGTCAATATCGCGGCCCGTCTCGAAGGCCTCGCTGAAGTCGGCGGCATCTGCATTTCGCGCGCGGTCCACGAGCAGGTGGCCAACAAGCTGTCGGTGCAATTTGCCGATATCGGCGCGCAGGAAGTCAAAAACATTCCCAATCCCGTCCACGCCTACATGGTCTCGATGAAGCGTGAGGATGGGACCTACGCGCCTCCGCCGTTACCGAAGAAGCCTGTCCCGCAAGCGTCGACAGCGCCGAACTGGCTTTGGCCGGCGGTGGTGATGGTCGTGTGTCTCGCCGCGATCGGCGTCGGCGGCTTTCTGTACTTCACCAAGCTCGAGATTCAGGAGAATACGAAGGGATCAATGGTGGCGAGTGCGCCGGCTGCGTCGACCGCGGCTGAGCCAATGCCGAAAGCGGCGATGCCAAAGATGCCGCCGATGCCGACGTGCGCTTCCCCCATGTCGACGGCGCCTACGGCGCCGATGCCGACGAAACCAATGCCGTCGTCGTCTCCGGCGATGCCACCAAGTGAGAAATTCGTTGCTGAAACCGTGCCCTTCGTTCCCGACCGGGGGCGTCAGCGACTGGCCGCCGATTATGCGCCTGCCGGCGGCGAGAAGGCGCTCGCGCTGGCCATTTCAGGCGTCAATGCTTTTGCGGCGAACCAGCCGAGTGAAGAAGCGGCGCGCAACCAAGCGCTCGAGCAATGCCAGAAACATGCTGACGCCTTGCAGCCGCAGCGCAAATGCGAGGTCTATGCGGTCGGTGACACCGTCGTTTACCCGCACGGCCGGCCGCCGGTGCCGGCAATGCCGTGGATTCGGCACGATCCCTTGATCGAGAAGCCGTTCGCGGCCAAGGACACGCCGCTGGCGCACGACGTCGGCAAAGAAAGACTGGAGGCGCTTTACTCGCAGGGCCGCAAGAACAAGTCGATCGCCATCGGGCCGGGCGGGCAATTCTTTTATAATTTCGGAAACGAAACCGCTGACGAATCGATGCGCCGGAGCCTGGAGGTTTGTGGCGCCGCGATCGGCGTGGCCTGCACGATCGTGGCGCTCGACGATGTCTTCGTGGTCCCGGTGCCGACGACCATGCGGGCGATTGGTCTGTTTCAGGGCCAGAAAAACACGATGATCGCGCCGGAGGCGCGCGACGAGGTAATGCGCAAGCTCGCAGATAGCACCAGTGGATGGAGTGCAGTTGCCATCGGCGCCGCGGGGCGGGTGGGCCTCGGGCTCAAGGCCGCCAACGAGCAGGCTGCGGTCAGCGAAGCCCTCGGCAACTGCGCCAAACGCGACAGCAATTGCCGCGTCATCGCGATCGGACCGTTTTTGGTCGGGCCGAATTAATCCGGCGTTGCAAATTTCGCAAATTGCCGCGCGACCGCGAGATAGACATCGCGGCGGAACGGCACCACCAGATCGGCGACACGATCGAGGCGCTCCCAGCGCCATTGATCGAATTCCGGCGCCTGATCGTTGCGTGTCGCCAGCGGATCGATTTCTTGTTCGGAGCCGGTAAAGCGCAACGCAAACCATTTTTGCCGCTGGCCGCGAAACTGCGCCAGCCGATGAGACGCGGGGCCCGAATAGGGCGGAAATTCGTAGGTCAGCCAGTCGGTCTCGCCGAGATAGTCGGCGTTTTTCACGCCTGTCTCTTCCCAGAGTTCACGCTTCACCGCATCGCGCGGGTCTTCCTGCGCGTCGATACCACCTTGCGGCATCTGCCACTCAAGACCGGGCAAAATGATTTCGGGACCATCGTCCCTGAATCGCCGTCCGATCAAAACCTGGCCCGCCACATTGAAGAGCGCGATGCCGACATTGGGACGATAAGGTTTTTGCATGAAATGGATTTTGACTGGCGGGCTTTGGCGCTACTAGTGTGGCGGTTCAGATGTCCGCATCATTAAATCCACTCCACTAGCCGCCCGCGAGTTTGGCGAATTCCTTGACCACGCGCTCGTAGACCGGGCGCTTGAAGGGAACGATCAGGTCGGGAAGGTTCTTCATCGGCTCCCAACGCCAGCCCACGAACTCGGCCTTGTGCCCGGCGGGGCTTGCGACATTGATCTCGTCATCCTTGCCGGTGAAGCGTACGGCGTACCATTTCTGCCGCTGACCGCGGTAGCGGCCTTTCCAGGCGCGGCCGGCAATGGTGCGCGGGATGTCGTAGACCAGCCAGTCCGAGACCTCCGCAAGCTTCTCGACCGAACGGACGTTGGTTTCCTCATAGAGCTCGCGCTTGGCGGCCGCCCAGGTGTCTTCGCCGGGATCGACGCCGCCTTGCGGCATCTGCCAGACATGGGATTCGTCGACATGCTCGATGCCGCCGGCGCGACGACCGATGAAGACGAGCCCGGCTGCGTTGATCAGCATCATACCGACACAGGTTCGATAGGGCAGGTCTTCGTAACGCGCCATTCCGTCAAAGCCTCTTGCGTGGTGACGAACGTCAAAACTAGCTTAGCTTGATTTTGATTTCAGCATCGCGGTTGTCAATGGCACGAGCAGTAGGCCACGGCTGTCAAGCGTCCGGGTCCAGGCGCTGATCCGCTCGATCGAGATCGGCAGCGCCGATGCGACGCCGATCGCGATTCCGCGCTCCTTGGCCAATCCCTCGAGTTTGGCCAAAGCGCGATCGATTTCGCCCGATGACGGCACCGCATCGATGGTGACGTCGGCCTTGGCGAAGGGAACCGATTGTGTCGCGGCCAGCGAAGGCGCAACACTACGAGCCAGGCCGTCGTCGAAAAGCCCGAGGCCGCGCTTGGCGGCTTCCCGCACGATCGGCACCATCGCGGTATCGGTCGCCACAAAGCGGGCGCCCATGAAATTGGCGATCCCGGCATAGCCCTGGAACCGGCTGAGATGCCAATACAGGCGATCGAGGTTCTGTTCGGGAGCGAGCGAGGTCAGCAGGGTCTGCGGTCCCGGATCGTTGTCGGGATAGTCATAGGGCTCCATCGGGATCTGGAGCAGAATCTCGTGATGTTGCGCGCGCGCGCGCTCGACGAGCTTGCCGGGATCGGACCCGTAGGGGGTGAACGCCAGCGTCACCGCGGCTGGCAATTTCAGAATGGCATCGACGGTCTTGGCCGCGCCTACGCCGAGGCCGCCGACGACAATGGCCACGATCGGCATCTTCGCGACCTTCGCCCGGTCGACCTCGCCGGCATAGGCGGTAAAGGGCTTCAGCCCGTCGGCGACTGCCGGGATCATGCCATAGCGGGACTTTTCCAGAAGCCGAGGGTCGATCCCGGACATCACGGCCGGGGCCGCAGTTGTGTCCTTGTCGGAGGCCTCGGCACCGCCAATCGTTACATCGTGGCGCGTGCCGTTGGAGCCGTCGATGATGGTGACCGTTCGCTGATCGGAAGCCGGGCCAGCATTCGAATGCGCCTGGGGCTCGGCGCCATGCGACGCCATTGGCTTTTCAGCCGCCGACTCGCTGGGTTTTGCGGTGGCCTTGTCTCCGCCTTCCGGCGGCGCGATTGCGATTCGTGTCAGCGGCTCGCCGCCAAGCGGGTCGTCGTGGAAGAGCGCGTAGCCGGCAAATGTCAGTAGAAACAGGCCGAGCAGGGTCGCCAAAGCCTGCATTGGCGTCAAAGGCAGCCGAAGACGGCGCTTGCCACGCGCAGTTTCCCGTCCAAGCGGAGCGCTCAGCTCGTCGGCCGCCTCTGCCATCAAACTCCCCGAATCACCTAGTGTCCCGGTTCTGACATTCGTATCATATCGCGGCGAGCTCGTTTACGAATGTCAGAACCAAAGGGGCACTAGCAAACTAATGATTCTAGTGTGGTTTTGGATTTGACATTCGCTGCTGGGATTCGCGGCGCCACGAAGCGAATGTCAAATCCACCACACCACTGCTGAAGATACCACGGCCGCCCGCGGCAACGGCAGGGTGGAACCGGACCCCGGAATGGCGCGCCTGATTCGATTCCCTTGTCCGATTCCTTTGGCGGCCCTCGCAGGCTTTGCCGAACGGTTAGGCGGCAAACAAAAAGGGCGGCCCAGCGGGCCGCCCTTTTCGAATCACGCCTCAATTCAGATCAATTGGCGTCCTTGTTGGAAGGCGTCCGCTCGACCGAGGCCTTGTCGGTGGCCTTGTCGTCGCTGCTGGCCGGCGCGCTGGCATTGACCTTCACGCCATGCAGCAGATCGTCGGCCATCTTCAGCGCCTTGTCGTTCTTGGGATCCGGCGGCACGTAAGACTGCGAACCGGTCTTCTCGTCGTTACCGTTCGTCAGGTGACCGCGCAGCGATGCTTCACCCTTGGTATCGGTCCGCGATTTCAGCTCATCCGGCACGTCCTGCAACACCTCGATGTCAGGCACGATGCCCTTGGCCTGGATCGACTTGCCGGACGGCGTGTAATAGCGCGCGGTGGTCAGGCGCAGTGCGCCGTTGCCGGCGCCGAGCGGGATGATGGTCTGAACCGAACCCTTGCCGAACGAACGGGTGCCGATCAGCGTCGCGCGCTTGTGGTCCTGCAAGGCGCCTGCAACGATCTCGGAGGCCGAAGCCGATCCGCCGTTGATCAGAACGATCACCTGCTTGCCTTTGGCGAGATCGCCCGGACGTGCCGAGCGGCGCTGGGTTTCCTCGGCGTTGCGTCCGCGGGTGGAAACGATTTCGCCGCGCTCGAGGAAGGCATCGGAAACGGTCACGGCTTCTTCCAGAAGACCGCCGGGATTGTTGCGCAGGTCGATGACGTAGCCCTTCAGCTTGTCACCGATCTGGTTCTGAAGGTTTGCCATTTCCTTCTTGAGGCCTTCGGTGGTCTGCTCGTTGAAGGTGGTGATGCGGATATAGGCGATGTCGTCGTCCTCGACGCGCGCCCGCACCGACCTGACGCGGATATTGTCGCGCACCAGCGTGATATCGAGCGGATTGTCGACGCCCTTGCGAAGCACCTTGAGCCGAATCTTGGTGTTGACGGGGCCGCGCATCCGCTCAACCGCCTGGTTGAGCGTCAGCCCCTGCACCTGCTCGTCGTCGAGCATGGTGATGATGTCGTTGGCGAGGATGCCGGCCTTGGACGCCGGCG
The DNA here is from genome assembly GCA_963788885.1 of uncultured Alphaproteobacteria bacterium. Classification (GTDB taxonomy): domain Bacteria; phylum Pseudomonadota; class Alphaproteobacteria; order Rhizobiales; family Xanthobacteraceae; genus Bradyrhizobium. The sequence goes on from CAWBIR010000010.1 coordinate 1,094,045, forward strand.
TTTCGTCGATCGGCGACACCACCTTGATCAGGCCGTCTTCCATGGTGACTTCGATGCCGAGCCCGCCAAATTCGCCGCGGGTCTGCACCTGCATGTCACGGAAGCTCTTGGCATCCATGTAGCTGGAATGCGGATCGAGGCCGCTTAACATGCCGCTGATCGCGGATTCGACGAGCTTGCTGTCGTCGGGCTTCTCAACGTAGTCGCTGCGCACCCGCTCGAACACGTCGCCGAACAGATTGAGCTGGCGGTAGGTGTCCGACGTCGAGGCACGCGCGATCGATCCCATCATCACCGCGCGCGGCTGGGTCACGAAGAGCGTCAATGCCGCGCCGGTGGCGGCGCTGAGGAAAATGAGAGAAGTCTTGCGCATCATCCGCGAACCTTTTCGCCTTCATTTGCGGCCCACCATGGGCCTGGATCAATGGGAGTGCCGTCCTTACGGAACTCGATATAGAGCACGGGCTGGCTGGCATTGGTTGCCAGTATCGAAGCGACCTGGGATGTTGTCCCCATCGTCGCAACCGGCTCCCCCGTAAGAACGAACTGTCCGATGTTAACCGAAATGCGCCCCATTCCGGCGATCAGGACATGATACCCGCCCCCGGCGTTGAGGATCAAGAGTTGTCCGTAGCTTCGAAACGGACCAGCGTAAACGACCCAGCCGTCACACGGGGTTGTGACCTGCGCGCCGGCGCGGGTTGCCAAAGAAATGCCTTTTTCGACGCCACCTGCGCCGTCGGAACCGCCAAAGTCCCGTATTTTCACGCCGTTGACCGGCAAAGCGAGCAATCCCTTGGCCGAGGCGAAGGCGATCGCCGGACTCAACCGGGACGGGTTTTTCAAGCCGTTTAAGTTGGGCTTGCCGTCGGCCGGGTTGGGTGTTCCCTGCAAGGTAGCCGTGGCGGCAGCTTTGGCCGCGCTTTTCAGGTCCTGTTCCATCTTGCTGATGAGGCCCTGAAGGCTGTCGACTTGTTTGGAGAGCGCAACGGCGCGCGCGCCTTCGGCCTCCAGATCCTTCTCGATCCCGCTTTGCTTGCGCTGACGCTCGTCGACCAGGGCTGCAAGCCGGGTCTGGTCATCCCTCAGCCGGTCGCGGTCGGCGGCCAGGCGGTCACGCTCGGCGCCGATGGCCTTGCGCAAGGCGACGAGTTCGCCGAGGTCTTTGGCGAGGACTTCGGCGCGGGCGCGCAATTCAGGCACAACCGCGCCGAGCAGAATCGCGGTTCGAAGCGACTGCAACGCATCTTCGGGCCTGACCAGCAAGGCCGGCGGTGTCCGGCGTCCGGCACGCTGCAAGGCCGCAAGCACTTCCACGACCTCGGATTGACGGGAATCGAGCGAGCTTCTGATCTGCTGCTCGCGGGCGTCGAGCGGACGAAGCCTCGCTTCCGCATCCGAGATTCTGGTCTCGATGGTTCGAACCTGGGCAGCGGCATCGATCAATTGCGCATTGAGCTTGCTGCGGTCCTGACCGATCGCCGCAATCTCGGCCTTGAACTGCTGCTGCAATTCAACCGAGCTCTTTTGCTGGGCGCGTGTCGCCTCGAGCTCCTGCTCGCGCTGCTTGATCGCATCAGGCGATGCGGCCGCTGGCGGTGTCGGTGCGGCAACCTGCGCCGATGCGACGGCGCCGACCGAGACAAAACTTGCGATAACGAAAATGGCCGACAGGAGGGAGCACGAACTTCGGAAAGTGGGCACTCGTGTGAGCGCGTCGCGGCGAGCCGCGCCGTGAGGTTGAGGATTATGACGTGCCGGTTGCATCAATCCAGTTGTGCCTTACGCGAGCGCTACGGCTCTTATGCGCGGTGGTAGGGGTGTCCTGACAGGATGGTGGCCGCACGGTAGACCTGTTCGAGAAGCATCACGCGCACCATCTGGTGCGGCCAGGTCGCGGAGCCGAATGCCATCCTCATCTGTGCCATGCGCCGCAATTCGGGCGAAAGTCCGTCCGCGCCGCCGATTGCAAAAATAGTATTGGCGATCTGGTCGTCACGCCAGCGGGCGAGATTTTTGGCAAATGTACCGCTATCGACGTTGTCTCCGCGCTCGTCGAGCGCGACCAGCACGGATTTGGGCGGGATCGCTGCCGAAATCGCCGCGGCCTCTTCCGCGATACGGGTGTTCGCGTCGCGCGCGCGGCTTTCTGCCAATTCGCAAATCTCCAGTCCGCGAAATCCGAGCTTGCGGCCGATGTCGTCGAACCGCTCGCGATAGCGCTCGGCGAGTTCCCGTTCCGGCCCCTGCTTCAGCCGTCCGATGGCGATGACGAGAAGGCGCATGATCAGGTCAAGCTGCCGCGGATTTCAGTGGCTGTCCACAAGACTGGCGCGCGCTGTCGCTGGTTTGGAGTTGAGACCCACTGTCCTCCGGGGACGAGGCCCCAGGAAGCCATGCCGACTCCAAAACCCTCTGCCGACCCGAAGGCTAAACTGCCTTCGCCGGACCCTGCGTCCACAATCGTTCGAGATTGTAGAATTCGCGGACCTCGGGCCTGAAGATGTGGAGGATCACATCCCCGGAATCGATCAGCACCCAATCGCAATTGGGCATGCCTTCGACGTGGGGGCTTTTGATTCCACTCTCTTTGAGACCTTTGGCGACGTTTTCCGCGATCGCGCCAACGTGCCGGTTCACCCGGCCGGTGGTGACGACCATGTAGTCGGAAAATGCCGATTTGCCGCGAAGGTCGATGGTGACCGTTTCTTCCGCCTTCATATCGTCGAGGCGGGAGAGGATCATGTTCAGGGTCTTGTCGGCGTCTGGTTGCGCCTTCAAGGCCGCAGCTTGGGTCGATGTTTTACGCGCGGGTTTGGTTGCGGTCTGCTTAGAAACCTTGGGTAAAACAGACTTGGACAATACAGACGTGGCCAGGGACCATTCCTTTCACTGTATCGCGGACGCCCAAATCCTTCGAACGCCCGCCTCTATTCTATGCATGTGGGGTTAATGGTTTCAATATCCAGTATCCCGGTTCTGACATACGTAGCCAATGTCAAATCCGCCACACCGGTACCCCACCGTTTCCGAAGTTCGAGAGTGTCATTCCGGCAATTCCCGACATGAACTTCGGAAAATGCGAGGCGGCCGGTATTTTGATGCTTGCAAGGCAGGTTTGCGACCTCAAACGGTCCTCCAGCTTCCGTCCTGGTTCCGCAAACCGGTCGATGACAGCTGCAGTTTCAGGCCGGTGAGAAAGACCCAGGCCGGTGTGGCCTGTTCGGCGAGGCTTGCAGCCTGATTTTCGGGAAGACGGTAGCGCGCAAGAGCCTGGGCGGTCGGCGAAGCCAGGGCGCGCAAGCTCTGCGGCGGACGATCGATCACAGCGATCGGGACCTCGGATGCGATACGCCGCCAATCATGCCAGCGATGAAATTGCGCAAGATTGTCCGCTCCCATGATCCAGACAAAATGCAGGCCGGATGCACGACGGCACAAATACCTAATCGTGTCGGCAGTGTAGCGCGTTCCAATGACGGATTCGAGACAGCTCACGTCGATGCGCGGATCGCGCGCAACGTTGCGTGCCGCTGCCATGCGCTCGGCAAGATCATGTGGCGTTCGGTCAGTCTTGAGCGGATTGCCCGGCGTCACCAGCCACCACACCCGGTCAAGCTTCAGGCGCTTGATCGCAAACAGGCTGATGGCGCGATGGGCCAGATGCGGCGGATCGAACGAGCCGCCCAACAGGCCGATGCGCATACCGTTGGCATAAGGTGGCAGCGCGGACGCCACAGTCGACGGGGCCGTAGAGACTTTACTCAACGCGTTCCCCGCTTGCGGGCAGTGGTGCGCATCACGGCCGCGTCTGCCCCGTGCCGTGAACGCGATATTTGAAGCTCGTCAATTGTTCGGCGCCCACGGGACCGCGGGCGTGAAATCTGCCGGTGGCAATTCCGATCTCGGCGCCAAAGCCGAATTCGCCGCCATCGGCAAATTGCGTCGATGCATTGTGCAACACGATCGCCGAGTCGACCTCGTTGAGGAATTTGTTGGCCGCGTCCTGATCCTCGGTCACGATCGCGTCGGTATGGTGCGAGCCGTGATTGTGAATATGCGCGATCGCCTCATCGAGGCCGTCCACGACTTTTGCCGCGATGATCGCGTCTTCATATTCGGTGCCCCAGTCTTCGTCGGAAGCCGGGTTCACCCGCGCATCGATCTTCTGCACGGTATCGTCGCCGCGCACTTCGCAGCCGGCGTCGAGCAGCATTTCGACCAAAGGCTTCAGCGACACCGAGGCGCCCTTGCGATCGACCAGCAAGGTCTCGGCCGCACCGCAAACTCCGGGCCGGCGCATCTTGGCGTTCAGCACGATCGATTTCGCCATCTCCAGATTGGCCGCGCGATCGACATAGACGTGATTGACGCCTTCGAGATGCGCGAACACCGGCACGCGCGCCTCCGCTTCGACGCGCCCGACCAGGCTCTTGCCGCCGCGCGGCACGATCACGTCGATGGCGCCGTTCAATCCCGTCAGAAGCAAACCAACTGCGGCGCGGTCGCGTGTCGGAACCAGCGTGATCGCAGCCTCCGGGAGGTCGGCCTCGCGCAAACCCTGCACCAGACAATCATGGATCGCACGGCAGGAGCGGAAACTGTCGGAGCCGCCGCGCAGGATGACGGTGTTGCCGGATTTCAGGCAGAGCACGCCGGCGTCGGCGGCCACGTTGGGACGGCTCTCGAAGATCACCGCGACCACCCCGAGCGGCACGCGCACGCGCTCGATGGTCATGCCGTTGGGACGCTGCCAGCGTTCGGTCACGGTCCCGACCGGATCTGGAATCGCGCGCACGGTAGCGACCCCGTCGGCCATCGCATCGATGCGGCTTTGGGTCAGCGTCAGACGGTCGATGAAGGCTGATGTCGCCCCATTGGCGCGAACTTCAGCGACGTCCTCGGCATTGGCGGCGAGGATCGCTACGGAATTCGCCCGGATCGCGCGTTCGATCGCCTCCAGCGCCCTGTTCTTTTGCGCAGGCAAGGCGAGCGACAGCACGCGCGCGGCATCGCGCGCTCGCGCAGCGAGAGCGGTCATCAGTTCGGTCAAATCGGCGTTGCCGTCGATCGCCTTCAGCGGCGCGGTCATGTCGTTCGAGCCTGGGGTCGGGGAGCCATTAAGATCATGCTTTAGCATGAAAATCCGTCCCTTGCGAAGGCCGGCCCGCATGCGTCGGCGGCAAGGGTGGGCCTCATCGAAGGCCCCGGCCGGCCGCGCCAAGTCGGCCAATGGCCTATTTGGCCGGGATTGTCGCGCTGGGGCCAATCACGAGGTCGTCGCGGTGGATCATCTCGGCCCGCCCGCTGATACCGAGGATCGTCACGACATCGCCGGACGAGCGACCCTTGATCTTTTCGGCGTCGTCGGCGTCATAGGCAACGAGCCCGCGCCCGATCTCGTGGGTGTCGGGGCCGCGCACCACCACGGCATCGCCGCGGGCAAATTGGCCGTCGACCCGGATCACGCCGGCCGGCAACAGGCTCTTGCCGGCGCGCAAGGCGCTGACCGCGCCGGCATCGATAGTGAGCGTGCCCTTTGGCTCGAGCGAGCCTGCGATCCATCGCTTGCGCGCCGTGACCGGATTGGCCGGTGTCAGGAACCAGGTGCAGCGGCCGCCGTCGGCAATCGCCTGCAGCGGATGCTCGATCTTGCCGGAGGCGATCAGCATGTGCGTGCCGGCGGTGGTGGCGATCTTGGCGGCTTCGATCTTGGTATACATCCCGCCGCGCGACAGTTCGGATTCGGCCGCTCCCGCCATCGCCTCGATTTCAGAGGTGACGGATTCCACGACCGGAATAAGCTTTGCGTCGGGATTGGCGGCTGGTGGCGCCGTGTAGAGGCCGTCGATATCGGAGAGCAGGATCAAGAGGTCGGCGCTCGCCATGGTGGCGACGCGCGCGGCGAGGCGGTCGTTGTCGCCGTAGCGGATTTCGTTGGTGGCGACCGTGTCGTTCTCGTTGATGATCGGCACCGCGCGCCATTCCAGAAGCTTGGCGATGGTCGAGCGCGCGTTGAGATAACGTCGCCGCTCCTCGGTGTCCTGCAGGGTGACGAGAATCTGCCCGGAGCCGATGCCATGCGCGCCCAAAACCTCCGACCAAATGCGGGCCAGCGCGATCTGTCCGACGGCAGCGGCCGCCTGGCTTTCCTCGAGCTTCAGCGCGCCGCGCGGCAGCTTCAACCGGCTGCGGCCAAGGGCAATCGAACCCGAGGAGACGACGAGCACGTCGCGTCCCTCGCCATGCAATTTGGCAAGGTCGCCCGCGAGCGCCGAAAGCCAGGCCGCGCGTACTTCGCCGGCGCTGGAATCGATCAGCAGCGAAGAGCCGACCTTGACGACGATACGGCGGAAGTTTTTTAAGCGTGGATGGGCCATGGAGTTTTTAAGCTTGCTGGCAGAGCTTCGCAGAGGATGGTTACAGCCAGATGGTGCAACAGTACACGCAATTAGCCTGATGGTATCGCCCAAGGTTCAGCCTGCGCGCCGCCCTTGGCTTTGCTGGAAACCGGAGCTTCGCCAATGACCTCGACAAGCGCCCGCAGCGCTGTCTCTACGCCTTCACCGGTTGCGCCTGAAATCAGAAGCGGCGACTTCCTGGCGGCGCGCTTCAGCCGGTCCTTTTGCTTCTTCAGCTCATCCGCCGTCACCGCGTCGATCTTGTTCAGGGCGACGATCTCGATCTTGTCGGCGAGCGTGCCTGCGTAGGCTTCGAGCTCGGCGCGCACGGTCTTGTAAGCCTTGCCCGCGTGCTCGTTCGTTGCATCGACGAGATGCAGCAGGACGCGGCAGCGCTCGACATGGCCGAGGAAGCGGTCGCCGAGACCCGCGCCCTCATGCGCGCCCTCGATCAGTCCGGGAATGTCGGCGAGCACGAACTCGCGGCCGTCGGCGTTCACCACACCGAGTTGCGGATGCAGCGTCGTGAAAGGATAGTCGGCGATCTTCGGCTTTGCCGCGCTGACCTTGGACAGGAAAGTCGATTTGCCGGCGTTGGGCAGGCCGACGAGGCCAGCATCGGCGATCAGTTTCAGCCGCAGCCAGATCCAGCGTTCGTCGCCGACTTCGCCGGGATTGGCATTGCGCGGAGCACGGTTGGTGGAGGATTTGAAATGCGCGTTGCCAAAGCCGCCATTGCCGCCCTCCGCGAGCACGAACTTCTCGCCGAGCGTCGTGAAATCGTGGATCAGCGTCGTTCGGTCTTCGTCGAAGATTTGCGTCCCGACCGGCACTTTGAGCACGATGTCTTTGCCATTGGCGCCATGGCGGTCCTTGCCCATGCCATTGGTGCCCTTCTGGGCCTTGAAGTGTTGCTGGTAGCGATAGTCGATCAGCGTGTTCAACCCATCGACCACTTCGATGATCACATCGCCGCCGCGCCCGCCATTGCCACCGGAAGGACCGCCGAACTCGACATACTTCTCGCGGCGGAAGGCCACGCAGCCGTTTCCACCGTCGCCGGAACGGATATACACCTTGGCTTCGTCAAGGAATTTCATGAGCTACCATAGCGTTTTCAAGCGAAGTGGGCACCGGTTCGCGTCAAGAAAACGCGTCAAGACATAAGTCGAGAACCTCGGTTCTGCGCCGAGGTTCTAAGTAGGGCAGGGGCCGCGCTGCGGCAACCCTGCAAATCACCGATTTTGGCGGGAAGCCTTAATTTTCAGGCCTTTCGAAAGCAGCCGCTTCGATGATGCGAACTCCGGAATCAGGACACTGGAGAGATTTCGGCCAACCTGATAGGTGGGCGCTTGATGGGCATTCGCGCAACCATATCGTCGGCAGCCGACGACCGTTCCACGCATCTCGCCGGCATCCTGCTGATGCTGATGGCCGTCGCCATGTTTGCTTTCGGCGATGCGCTCGGCAAATACATCGTGGCGACCTATTCGGTCGGACAGCTCATGTTGCTGCGTTCCTGCGCGGCGTTCGCGCTGATGGGCCCGTCGATCTGGCGCCGTCGTGCTGAATTCCGTCGCCTGGATCGGCCCTGGTTGCAGTTGCTGCGCGTTGCGCTGTCGACGCTCGAGATCGCCGCCTTCTTCCTCGCCACCGTCTATCTGCCGCTCGCCGATGTCGTCACCTACTATCAGGCGACGCCGATTTTCGTCACGGCATTGTCGGGCCTGGTATTGGGCGAGCAGATCGGATGGCGGCGCTGGAGTGCGATCCTGATCGGATTTGGCGGCGTCATGATTGCGCTTCAGCCGTCGGCCCAGACGATCACGTGGCCGGCGATGATCGCGCTCGCCGGCAGCCTGGCTTTCTCCTGTTCGCTGCTGACGACTCGCCTGCTGCGCACGACGCCCGACATCGTGCTGGTCTCGGCGCAGTTCGCGGGCGGACTGGCGTTCGGTCTCGCGATCGCGCCTGCCGGCTGGGTGACGCCGACGTGGAGCAGTCTTGCGCTGTTCTTCGCGGCCGGCGCGATTTCGGCCGGCGCTTTGCTCTGCGTCAACCGTTCGCTGAAGCTTGCGCCCGCGAGCACGGTCGTGCCGTATCAATATACGATGATCGTTTGGGCGGTCGCGTTCGGCTACATCGTGTTTGGCGATGTTCCGTCGCTTTCGACCGCGATCGGCGCCACTGTTGTCATCGCCGCAGGGCTGTATATTTTCTTCCGCGAACGGCAGCTCGGGCGGGCTGAAACGGTGGTCAGCCCACCCGCCTAGAACGTGGCGGATTTTTATTTGCGCCGCGTCGAACTGCTCCAGTTCTTCAGCGACGCCCAGACGCCGCGCGTCAGGCGGAAGCAATCGACCGGAGCCGACGATCCCAGCGACTCGAAGCGATGCAGTTCGACGCCGCACCACTGGAAGCCGCATTTCTCCAGAATGTTGCGCGAGGCGGGGTTGACGACCCGCGCGCCAGAGCGGATGAAGGCGATGTCGAACTCCTCGAAGGCGAAATCGATCACCGCGCGCGCAGCCTCGGTGGCAAAACCTTGCCCCCAATGGTCCGCTCCCAGCCAATAGCCGAGTTCCGGCGTGTCGGCTTCGCGCCAATCGGCGCCGACCATTCCGATCGGTGTGTGATTGTGCTCGACCAGGAATAGGGCTTCACGCGGCCTGCTCGCCACGTAGCGCACAAACTCGATGGCGTGGTTCTGCGAATACGGATGCGGCAGGCGGGTATTCACCGCGATGCGGCGATCATCGGCAAGACGTGTAATCGCGTTGACGTCGGCGAGCGTCGGCCTGCGCAACGTCAGCCGCTCGGTCTCGAGAACGCAACGTCCGCTCTCGCGCAATTCGCGCAATGTCGGCGACGGGATATCCTGCAACATCTGGGCTCCTTGAGGGTCACTCTTGGATGGTCGCGGCCTTCGTCTTCGAAGAGCGCGCAACAAAAAGGGGAGGCCGGTTTTCCCGCCTCCCCTTGGAGCCTCTGATCGCTCCGCCGGTTCAACAGGATCCGGCGGAATCTCTCATGTTCCACCGTCTACTCGGCCGCCTCCGCCATCGGAATCACCGATACGAAGGTGCGGCCGTTGGCTTTCGCACGAAACTCGACACGGCCCTCTACCTTCGCAAACAGAGTATGGTCGGTGCCCATGCCGACATTAAGGCCGGGGTGCCAGGTCGTGCCGCGCTGACGCGCGATGATGTTGCCGGGAATCACATGCTCACCGCCATAGGTCTTGATACCGAGGCGTTTGCCTGCGGAATCGCGGCCGTTACGTGATGAACCGCCTGCTTTTTTGTGAGCCATGGCCCGTCTCCAACTTCTACGTGTTCTCTAGATCAATTCGTTGACGAATTCATTTCACTTTATGTCACGCTCTTCTGAAGCGTGCGCTACTTTTTGTCGCTCTTGCCTTTTGCCGCGGCCTTCTTGGCCGGCGCCTTCTTTGCCGCAGGTTTCGCGGCGGCCTTCTTCGCAGCCGGCTTCTTTGGCGCCGCCTTCTTGGCGGCCTTCGGCGCCTCGTCGGCATCGCCTTCCGGCTTCGCCACCACCTTCTCGCGCTTCGGGCGCGGGCCGATGGTCGGCTTGTTGTCGTTGGTCAGGATCTCGGTGATGCGAAGCACCGTGATCTCGTCGCGATAGCCGCGCTTGCGGCGCGAATTCTTGCGTCGGCGCTTCTTGAACGCGATGACCTTCGGTCCGCGCTTGTGCTGCAACACTTCGGCCGCAACGGAAGCGCCGGCAACCACGGGCGTTCCGAGGATCGGGGACTCGCCGCCGACCAGCAGAACTTCACCCAGCTGCACGATCGTGCCGACGTCGCCGGCGATCTTGCCAATCTCGAGCACATCATCCGGAACGACGCGGTATTGCCGGCCGCCGGTTTTGATGACTGCGAACATCGTTTTATTCCTTCGTGTTCGATCCCGGCCTCGAACAAAAGTCCGGGCCGGCTTTTTCTTCAGTCGTTATGGGTTCAATTTCCGCGCGACCGGGCCTAAAGACCCCAAAGCATGCCGCGCAAAAACAAACAGCGCGAGAAGCCTCCCGCGCCGGGTGCCGGACTTATAGCCGCCTGAGGTCCCAAGTCAAGGCAAAGCCGTCGAAAAACCGGCCATTTCGAAGGGTTTTAGCGCCAAAATCAGGAAATGGGGAGTTGGCCCCACTCCGCCATGCCACCGGCTTCCTCTGTTGAAACCAATGGGTTCCCCGCTGGTTGTCCCGCAGACCGACAGGCGGCAGGGAAAAAATGGCTGAGGATGTTCTGGCGACCGGAATTGCCCGGCATGGCGCGCCCCGCCTGCCGTCGGTGGAGGTGGATAGTTTCAACGTCGAATTGAAGGACGACGACGGCTTTCTCGGCGATCGCGCCAGCAAGGGCGCGTTCCGGAAAATCCTCGACGACCTGCGCAAACCGCTGAAGAAGAATGGCGAGGACCCGCTCGGCGGGAAATCCGCGGAGAAAATCAGCAAAAGCGAACTCGATGAGGCGCTGTCCGGCGATGACGTCAGCGCGGCTGCGCTGGTTCATGGCGCGATCGAGGAATTTGCCAGCGAGCTTGCCTATGTGACGTCGAAGTTTTTGAAAACCAAGGCATGGTCCGACACCGAGCGTATCGTCGTCGGCGGCGGTTTTCGCCACAGCCGGGTCGGCGAAATCGCCATTGCCCGCACCGATATTCTGCTCAAGGCCGACGGCTTCAAGGTGGATTTGGTCCCGATCCGTTTCGATCCGGACGAGGCCGGCCTCATCGGCTGCCTGCATCTGGCGCCGTCGTGGATTTTCGAGGGCTATGACAGCATTCTCGCCATCGACATCGGCGGCACCAATATCCGCTGTGGCGTGGTCGAAACCCGTTGGAAGAAGGCGCCGGATTTGTCGAAGGCGGCCGTTTGGCATGCGGAGCTCTGGCGCCATGCCGATGACGAGCCGACGCGCGAGGGTGCCATCAGGCGCATGGTCAAGATGCTGAAGGGCCTGATCGAAGAGGCCGACACCGAAGGGCTGAAGCTTGCGCCTTTTATCGGGATCTCCTGTCCCGGCGTGATCAACGAAGATGGATCGATCGCCAAAGGCGCGCAGAACCTGCCGGGCAATTGGGAAAGCAGCAAATTCAATCTGCCGGCGAGCCTGGTCGAAGCCATACCCATGATCGGCGATCACGACACCGCGGTGTTGATGCACAATGACGGGGTCGCGCAGGGACTGTCGGAGGCTCCCTTCATGCAGGACGTCGAGCATTGGGGCGTTCTCACCATCGGCACCGGGCTTGGCAATGCGCGGTTTTCCAATCGGCGGAACGGCAAGGAAAAGGAACGCGGCGACGACAAGAAAGAAAAGAAAAAGGGCGACTGAGGCGCCTCATTTCAAGTCGATTCTGTTCCGGTTTATGCAGCACAAGCGCCGGTAACCTTGACCGGTTAGGTTAAGACAGAGATCGCGTTGCCGCATATCCAGGGATCGCTACGGTCACCCCTGTCGCTCCGGCTGACCCGCGAAGCCGCACTTCCGGCCAGCAATTTCAATGAAGCGACACGGGACCGCCGGTTTTTTCCGCGTCTGGCGGTCCCACCCCCCGCGCAAACGCGTTAGGCGTTTGTCGCGAGCCCGCCCCACGCGATGAAATTTCAATCCCCTGCCTTGTCTGGCCGGACTTCCTCGCCTAGAACTCGCCCCGACCTTAGGGCACCGATTTGCCCTGATTTGCGCCTGGAGAGGTGGCAGAGTGGTTGAATGCACCGCACTCGAAATGCGGCATAGGTGCAAGCCTATCGGGGGTTCGAATCCCTCCCTCTCCGCCACCGTTCGCCCTCGCGGGCTTCGGGTGGCAGGCCACGCCAGACCGAAAAGCGAAGCGTATCCGGCGAAGCCGAAGACGGACTGTCGCCCTTTCCCCCTCGGGCAAGCTACGCTCAAGATTTACATGTCAGACAGCCGACGTCGCTTCCCGCGAACGAATGACAGCGGGACACAATTTCGCATTCTCGCGGCACGCTTCGTGCCCGAGTGATGCATCATCTAGTCCCTCGTAAGAAAGAAGGCACAGGGAATGCCGGTGCACGAAACGCACCCGCAGCCTCGTGCGCGAAAAACAAAAGCACACGAGTTAGTCACCAAAGGTACGCCGAAACATCCGGCATTCCCTGCGCGATGGTGTGACGGCTTATACGTGCTCCCCGGTGTACCGGGCTTGTTAGCCACCGTGGTTTGCGGATTCGTCATCCGCAAACGTGATCCCAGCGTCGGGAGATCAGGACCACACGATTTCGCCGCACGCTTGGGCCGCGCTCGCCTCGCGCTGCCCAAAGCGTCCATCGCATCCCGCGCCCAACGTCCGTGACGATCGCGATACGCCCCTCTTTTCGGGCGCGAGACGGGCGAACAGAAGCCACTGATCTGCCCGACGTCACAAGCCGAAATGCCTGCGGCAGATCAACACGACGGGCAATGTGCGCAGTGCGTGTGAAGCCGATAATAACCGTCGAAGACTTCATGCCGGGCCGGTGTTTGATCACGTCAATCGGCGGAAACGTTTCAACCTCGTTTATTTTTCCTTGCAGAAGCCCCGAAGCGTCTCTTCGGCGCCACGGGCCTTAGCGTAATCAATGAGTTCTAGGCGGGCTGCATCGCAACGCTCTGCGCTCGTAAATTCCTGTGTCGATATCGCGGCACCTTGGACGGCCCCGCCGAGCCAACTGATGATGATCAGGACGTGAGTCACAGCATCCTCCTCACTTAAGGCGCTACTGGCGGGATGTCGGCAAAATGCGATTGTTCAAAATAGTGGCACCGCTTTGACGCAGGAGCTTGCTCCCTTCCGAGCGTCTAGTGGTCCGATTCTAACATTTGCACCCCGGTGTGGCAGGCACTTTTGCAAATGTTAGAATCAAAGGACCGCTAGCAAATATAGGTTTCTAGTGTCCCGATTCCGAAGTTCGTACCATTTTGCGGCCCCACGTTTACGAACTTCGGAATCGAAAGGACACTAGCAAACTTATTGATCTAGTGTGGCTTTGGCTCAGAAGTCCGCATGACGAACTCGAGGCGATAATGATGCGGACTTCTGAACGGCCACGCTAGTGGAGTTTTGGATTTGACATTCGCTTTACGCATTCCCGGTTACGGGGTAGCGAATGTCAAATTCACTCCACTAGCATACGCGAAAGCTCAGAACAGCAGAAGGACTGGCTAGCAAGTCATTCCCGTCGCACACCTGCGGACGGCTCGGCGCGTCTGGCGGACGGTGGTTCTTGCCACGCACACACCGTTAACCCGTGTCCTCCCCACGCCGCAGGCAGCAGCGACTTTCGTGATCATGTCGTTCGGCGGAGGAATAATCGGTGCGGGTGTCATGGCTTGCGCCGATAATGCGACCGACAGGACGAAGCCAGCGACAGTAATCAACCTAATCATTTTGCTTCCCTCATAACTGTCCGGTCACTCCGGCCTCTCACGGCAGGCGGGATGGTCCGGCTCTCGTGTTCAAGCAGCGCAAGCTTCCGTCGCTGGTCGCTCAGAGGCTTGAGATAGATCAAGGTCTTGATCGGCTCAAAATGGCGTAAATTGCTGCGGTGATGCGTTAATTCAGGATAGCCGTATGGCGCGGTATATCGACAAAATCCTACAACCCGGTGAAAGGGTGCTGTATTCGACCAACGAGCATTGGATGTTCTTCCTGCCGGCAATCGGGGCGTGGATCGTGGTGGTCGCATTTCTGGTGCTGTGGCACTTCTTTGCTGCCGACGCGCTGGCGTTGGTTTGCTTGGCATTCGCGGCGGTCGCTGGGCTTGCAGCTTTGTACTGGACGGCGACGGCTTGGTTCCACCGCTGGACTACCGAGACCGACGTAACCAACATGCGGGTTGTCCACAAGACCGGTTTCATCAAGCGGCGGACCTTCGAAATGAGCCTCGACAAAGTCGAGAGCGTCGATGTCAACCAGAGCATTCTTGGCCGCCTCTTGAACTACGGCGACCTCACCATTCAGGGCGTCGGCGAGGGCACGCAAACTATTTCCACCGTTACCTCGCCGCTCGCGTTTCGCAGCGCCATCACGACAAGACCGGTTGGCAACGTAAATCGCGGTATGGTGTGACAGCCGCCGGTCCCTCAACAAAAAGCTGTTTTTAGTAGTAAGGCGGGTTGGGTTGGATACATCCCGATAGCTGTTTTTATTGGTTCTGGAAGCGTGTTTCGGACGATCTTTCGACCGGATTGTCGGCAACCAGCTGGTGTCGCTCTGAGGAAACAGGCCATTGGTACGCAAGCGACGTAAATCCGGTATTGCGGATGGATCGCGGAAGGGCCCGACCGGAGAACCGGCGCGGGCTGCGCCAGACGAACCTGTTCCTGACAACGGCAAAGCCAAGGTTTTCTCTAGAACCCTGATCGGGATTGCGGCCGTGGGCGCGGCGCTGATCGTCGTTGCCGCCGGGTTTGCCTTCTACCTGCGTCCTCGGAGCACAGACGTGCCGCCGCGACACAAATTCGTCGGCAGTCTCGCGTGCGCTGGCTGTCACCAGGCGGAAGCGAAATTGTGGGAAACATCGCAGCACAAGGCTGCGATGCAGCACGCAACCAACCAAACCGTACTTGGCGATTTCAACGACGCGAGCTTTGAATACTGGGGCGTGCATTCGCGCTTTTTCCGCAACGGCGGGAAATTCCTGGTCGAAACCGATGGGCCGGATGGCAAGCTTGCCACCTTTGAGGTGAAATTCACCTTCGGTGTCGATCCGCTCCAGCAATATCTCGTCGAATTCCCTAACGGTCGGATACAGGCGCTATCGATCGCCTGGGACACGAGGCCAAAGGAGACAGGCGGCCAACGCTGGTTCCATCTCTATCCGAACGAAGAGATCAAGCACGACGACATCCTGCATTGGACGAAGTTGAACCAGAACTGGAATTTCATGTGCGCGGAATGCCATTCGACCGGTGTGCGCAAGAACTATGACGCCAGGACAGATCGCTTCGCCACGACCTGGGCCGAGATCAGCGTGGGCTGTGAAGCCTGCCATGGACAGGGCTCGTCTCACCTTGCCTGGGCGCGCGATCAAAAAAGCTGGTGGCCGTTCGGCAAACGGGACGAGGCGAACAAAGGCTTGCTTGTTCGTTTCGACGAACGTCGCGGCGTGACCTGGGCGATCGACCCGCAAACCGGCACGGCACGTCGCGGCGCAGCTCCGCTCACCTTACGCAAGGAAGTCGAGACCTGCGGATTGTGTCACGCGCGCCGCGCCGGCTTCCACGAGGATTGGGTCCCCGGACAATGGCTGTCGCAAACGCATGTTGTCGAGACGCTTTCGCGCAACACCTATCACGCCGACGGTCAAATGCGCGATGTGGAGGAGGCGTACAATTACGCACCCTTCAAGCAGAGCAGGATGTTTGCCGCGGGCGTCACCTGCAGCGATTGTCATGAGCCGCATGGCGCGAAACTGCGAATCGCGGGCGAAGGTGTGTGCCTGCAGTGCCATGCGTCCGACAAATATGCCGATGTCGCGCATCGCCGCCATGTAAACGTCGACCCGGCTCCTTCGTGCATTTCCTGCCATATGCCCCAGCGCGCCTACATGGTGATCGATTCCCGCCACGATCACAGCTTTCGTATTCCAAGACCCGATCTTTCCGCAAAGCTGGGCACGCCCAATGCTTGCAACGATTGCCACACCGATAAGAATCCGCAATGGGCAGCAAAAGCAATCGAAGACTGGTTCGGCCCCAACCGCAAGGGCTTCCAGACCTATGCTGCCGCGTTCCACGCCTCCCGCACCGACCAGGCCGATGCGGCGGCCTTGCTTGCGGTGCTCGCGGCCGACGCAAATGCGCCGGCGATTGCGCGGGCAAGTGCGCTCGCCGAACTGGCGCCGCGCGTCACGCCTGCGAACGTTGGTGTGGCCCGTCGCGCACTCGGTGATCCCGACCCGATGGTGAGGATCGCCGCGCTCGACATGCTGGAATTCGTGCCGGCCGGGCAGATCTGGCCCTGGGTTTCGCCGCTCCTTGCCGATCCCGTGCGTGGCGTCCGCATCCGTGCGGCGTCGCTGCTTGCGACCGTTCCAACCGCAAGCCAGCCGCCGCCTGACCGGGAGCGCTTCGAGCGGGCCGCGAGCGAATTTATCGACGCACAGCGCGCCAGTGCGGATCGTCCGGAAGCCCGCACCACGTTGGGCAGATTTCTTGCCCGGCGCGGCCAGACCGCCGCTGCCGAAGCGGAATACAGGGCAGCGTTGCAACACGATCCTTCATTTCTTGCAGCCGCGGTCAATCTGGCTGATCTCTATCGGCAACTTGGTCGCGACAGCGACGGCGAAGCCGTGCTTCGGAGTGCGATTGCCGTCTCGCCGAGCGAGGCAGCAGTGCACCACGCGCTCGGCTTGGCGCTGACGAGGCTCAAGAAGCCGGACGTGGCGCTTGCCGAGCTGCGGCAGGCAGCTGAACTCGCGCCCGGTAACGCACGATATGTCTACGTTTACGCGGTCGCACTGAACTCCGGCGGCCAGGGCGACAAGGCCATCGCCGTATTAAAGGAAGCCTTGGCGCGCCATCCGGCCGATCGCGATATCCTGTCGGCATTGATCGCTTTCACGCGTGCAGGCGGAGATTTAAGCTCCGCGCTCGTCTATGCAGAGAAGCTGGCCGCGATTGCGCCTGACGATCGCAATGTCGCTGCGCTCGTCCAGCAATTGCGGGCAGCGTTGCCGAAATAGTTGTCGGACGCAAAGGCGAACCGCTCCGATCGGTGCATGCAGTGGGTTGCGCTTCCCAACCTCATCACGGGCAGTGGCTGCCGGACGCAACCCGCAGCACAGCTGCGCCAGCGCCGGTCGTTCGAAGGCCAATGAGGAACAGTACTGTCTGCGCGCGTTGGTTGAGACAGATCGATTGTCGCGCGGACAAGGCGATCTGACTGTGGCGAAAGCGCTACGTTGTTCGCGAAAATGCAGGGTCCAGCGAAAACCTTCCGGAAAAATCGATCCTTCGTATTGCCCTTTCACACGGGTTTCTTCTCAGTGTGCTTGGGCTGGGGGATTTCGCTGCGATGCGCGGACGTGTTGGGTTTTGGCTGCTGGTTGTCTGCATTCTGCTTCCATGGACAAACGTTGCGAACGCGGACTGCGTCGATCCGATGCAGCTCGCGCAGTCGACCGTCAGTATTGCCCGGTATTTTGACGAGAGCGAGCCCGCCCCGCGCGCCGACATCGCGGGCATCAAAGGCACCGCGTGGTTTCTCTCACCGACCTCCATCGTGACTGCCGAACATGTTGCGGCAGCGATGATGCTGTCGGCGCAGGACTGGAAGACGCTCGAGATCGAGAGCGGCGATGGAAGCCGGTCGATCAAAGCGCGTATCCTGCACGTGGCCGGAGCCGAACCGGAAAAGCTGGCCGTTATCGAATTGCAGGATCCCGTCGAACACGTGCGCGTCGTCGGGATTCGAAGAGAGCCGCTGTTGCCGGAAGAGCAGGTCACGACGATCACCTATTCGGCCGGACGGCCGCATCCCGTGGCAGGACATTTCGTGCGGATGGGAGATGCCGGCAAACTTGCGGGGATGGCGCTCCTGGAATTCTTTGAAGGCGAGAACCGCCTGATCGTCGATCATGGCGCTTCGGGAGCTCCGGTGCTCGATTGCGAGGGTCGTGTTGCCGCAGTCGTCAGCAACGTGTTTACCCAGAGCATCCAGTTTCCCTCACGCGAGATACGCATCTCGACTGCATGGGGGATGCCCAACGTCGTATCGGTGCCGCTTCAGGCACTCGACGATCTTTCCCAGGCCAACTGAAACGCCTCGCTACTGGCTGATGGTGTTGCTGACGTCGTGCCAGACTTTATCCTTCAGCGCGATCAGCGCCGGGGCCTGTATCGTCGCCGGCAGCTCTGTTCTCCTGACGCCCGCGACAACCAAAGTGGCGAAATGAATCTCTCCATCGGTATAGTAGGGATCACCCTCGCCGTTTCGCCCAAACAGCGTCGGACCGATTCCGGATATCTGGAAGAAGCTCACAGCCATTCCCGCATCACGCAAATCTCGCATCAGCAGGTCGCGCTCGGCGTCGATATTGGGTGCAATGTGGTGGGTCACCTGCCCGGTGTCGTGGCTCAGTCCGACCCCGCGGTCGAACGTTACTGAACCGAGCCAGACCGGGCGACCGTCAGTCCCCTTGTCCAGAACCTGCCAGAATCGAACATGATGTCGTCGGTCGGCGCTTCTGCCGTCGGGCTTCTCGAACGCGAGCTGCTGCTTTTTCCCTTCGTAGTAGAGCGGGCTGACGGGCGCATCATGGTATGGCCGGTCAAGCATGACGCTGCCAACGATCTCGACGCTTGACCGCAGCGTGATCGGGTCGGCCGGAAACCAGCCCGCCGCGTGCATGGCAGGCAGGACGTCTTCCGTGCCGCCAACGAGTTCGACATTGAGAGGATCACCCGGGATGCCGCTCCCGGTGCGAGTCACCATCGGCAACGATGCAAGGCCTGGTTCGTGCTCGTGATGGCGCCACAACGCGGGCAGCAACAGGTAGGCGAACAAAAGGTAGGCGAAGAGCACGCCCGCAAGTACCCTCCACCATCGCAGCCTTCCTGCAATCTGCTTCATGCGTTGCCTGCGCTCAGTTGAGCAAACAATTGAGCCGCGCAAGTTGCCCGGACGGGTAGATCAGAAACAGGTCGCCGGTGTAGTGGAAATATTCGCCGACAAACTCCTTCGTCTCGAACTTGAGCTGGATTTTGTTGTCGCTGACCGTGCGGGGCGCAAGAACCACACCCTCGCCGGTCTTTATGGAGAGCTTGTTCCGCTCGCCCAAGGTTACGTTCAGATCAATCGGTGTTGGCTGGACACCCGGGCTCGCGTCTCGAATGAGCTGCCCTTTGCAGGAATACTGTCGTTCTGCAGCACCGCATGGCCCGGCCATCATTACGAGCAGGATCAAGACGCCTGTAGCCAGTCCGTTTGCCTGCACCATGACATTCTCCGTTGCCTCGCCAGTTTGAAGCCCGCGCCACACACCTGTGCGGCATCAGTAAATATGTTTGATGCAATCCTGGTAAATGTACTGGCACTCGGAGGACGGAATCTGGTTGAGTTTCACACAATCGCGATAGCGCGCTCGGCAGGCATTCTTCTGCTTGCTGCTCTGAGCCGCAGCAACAGTGACAGGTTTGTCATCGGCGTCGCGTGCCTTGACGGTTGCCGCCGGCAACGCGAGCCATGTGAAGATAACGACGATGGCAAACGAACAAATGCTGTTTTTCATAACGAAGCCTGTTTCGCCCTGGATTGTATGTGGTTCAGCATGTCGATGACCCTTTTCGCTTGATCACTCACTGAACCCGGCCGGTCATTTCAGGCCGGCCGGGTCAAATTTTGCGTGCGCGTCTTTGCTTTTCGTCGGTGGGGCGCCCGATTTTCGGGCGCCCGCGACGTCGCATCGGTTTGTTACGAGAGCCTAGTCGCTCCCGTGGCTGGAATTGGCCCTTTTTACCTCTTCCAGAACCTGGCTGAGGTTGTAGCTCTCCGGCGCCTGCAGCGGCGGGTACTTCTCGTAGCTCGTGAGGTGCTCGAGCCACAAGCGCTGGCCGATCGGCAGCATGTTCCAGTCGTATTGGAACGCTGTCGCCGGAGCGCCGAGCGCACCGCCCAGAGACATGGCCGACTTCTGCTCGATGCCGACGGCCTGCTCGAACGGATCACGCTTGATGTTCTGCACCAGGGTGAAGTGGAACGGGACGAGCGGCATGATCCAGCCGGCCGGCCCGGGCTGCGACATCGTGTAGTACATCTTCCAGTTCTTGTAGCGCACCGCGGACGGCGTCGATCCAGAGAAATAGAAGAAGAAGTCCCGTGCCGACTTTTCGGACTTGCCTTCGAGGTAGTCGCGCTGATCAACGCCGTCGAGCGTCGTCTTGACGATGCCGGGATACTTGCCTGCCTCGATCTGTTGCTTCAACCCGTCACCCTTGGGTCCGCCGGCGATGTCCACGAAGGTGGGCACCCAGTCCAGAGCCGCGAACAACTGGTTCTTCACCGTGCCTGGCTTGATGACGCCCGGCCATTTGATCACCATCGGCGCGCGGTAGCCGCCTTCCCAGGCTTCGCCCTTCTGGCCCTTGAACGGGGTCACGCCGCCGTCGGGGAAAGAGATCGCCTCGGCGCCGTTGTCGGTCGTGAACACGACGATCGTATTGTCGGCCTGGCCCATGTCATCGATCTTCTTCAGCACGAGACCGATGTTGTCGTCCATTTGCTTCATGCCGGCTTCGTTGACACCCCAGTCCTTGCCGCCGCGCTCGCCGATCATGGCTTCGTATTTCGGCGAGAGCACGGTGACGACGTGCATGCGCGCCGGGTTGTACCAGACGAAGAACGGCTTACCGGTCTTCTTCGGATCGTTACGGTCGATGAAGTCGACAACCTTTTCCGAAATCTCCTCGTCCACCGTCTTCGACCGTTCCAGCGTCAGCGGGCCTTCGTCGCTGCACATCTGGTTCTTGCCCGTACCGTCGGCAGACTTGCACGACAGGACGTTGCGCGGGGGCGTAAGACACAGCGTGGTCTTGGGATCCACCGCACCGGGCACTTCCGGGATGCCTGGGATCGGTGTGTTCTTGCAAGGCGGCGCAACGGTCTGCTGCAGCGGAGTCTTGTTGATGTCCGGGAAGCTGACCTGCTGCATCGCGTCGAGGTGATAGAGATAGCCCCAGTATTCCTGGAAGCCGTGTGCGGTAGGCAACGCGTCGGTGTGATCGCCGAGATGGTTCTTGCCGAACTCGCCGGTGGTGTAGCCGAGATCGAACAGGAACTGAGCGATCGCCGGGGTGCCGGGCCGCAAGTAAGAGGGACTGCCGGGGAGCTGAGGCGGAACCATGCCCGTGCGCAGCGGATACATGCCGGTAAAGAAGGCATTGCGACCGGAGGTGCAGCTCTGCATGGCAACATAGTCGACAAACATCGCCCCTTCATTGCCGATGCGGTCGATGTTGGGCGTCTCGCCAACCATCAAGCCACGATGATAAATGCTCGGCTGCATCCAGCCGATGTCGTCGCCCATGATGAAGACGATGTTGGGTTGTTTGCCGGCTCGGGCCTGAGCGCCGGGTGGCGCCTGAGCGCCGGCAGGTGCCTGGGCAAAAGATGGAGAGATGAGTATGGGCACCATCATCGCCGTCGAGGCGACCAAGGCAAATATGCTCTTGGCTGTTCTCTTGTCGATCTTCATGTATCCAGCTCCTTTTATGCAATCTTTGGTTGATGTTTCGCAAAGTGCTTGGTGATGGCCTGAAGGGGTGTTTTGTGATGCTCCGGGGTGGCTTGTATCGCTGTCGTAATCGAGTTTTGCGGTGGCCGGCGCACTCTGGATCGCGCGTCGGATCGAAATGACGATCTCTTATTTCAAGTCGTGATCATGTTCCCGGGGCGCGCGATGGGGATTTGATCCACATCAAGGGTAACGACAGCGGGAAGTGCCTGCCGGTTCAGTTGCGAACGGCAATCGGTACATGGGTGCGGCTCTGCTTCGGGACCCAACTCCGGTGCACGTGAAGAAGACGGGCCAGAATTAAGCGGTTGATTTTGTTGTTTTATTGAATTGGCGCGCGGCACCGCGCAGGTGTGCGGCTTGATCCAGATTCACATGTCAAACAGCCAAGCCGAAATTCCGCGTTTTGTTTCCGTCATGGCCGGGCATAGCCGTTCGAAGAACGGCGTCGCTTCCGCTCGCCTACGACCCAGCCATCCATCCTTCCTCAAGAATGCTCTCGCGAAGTTTGATGGATGCCCGGGTCAAGCCCGGGCATGACGAACGAATTCGTATCGACCTCAGGCAAGCATCCATATTCCCGCGGCGCACTTCGCGCCCGAGTGATGCATCGTCTTAGTCCCTCGCAAGAAAGAGGGCACAGGGAATGCCGGTGCACGAACGCACCCGCTGGTGTCCCCGGTTCTGGCATTCGTACCGTATCGCAGCAGGCACTATTACGAATGCCAGAACCGAAGGGACACCAGCGATATTGAATTCTGGTGCGGCTTTGGATTTGACATTCGCATGGAGGACTCGCGGCAAAGCTGATGCGAATGCCAAATCCGCCGCACCAGCCTCGCGTGCAATGAAAAAAGCACACGAGTTAGTCACCACAGGCACGCCGAAACATCCGGCATTCCCTGCACGATGGTGCTGCGGCTTATACGTGTTCTCCCCGGTGTACCGGGCTTGTTAGCCACCGTGGCCGGCGTGATGCGCGAGCATCATCGCCAGCTTGATCCCAGCGTCGGGAGATCAGGACCACACGATTTCGCCGCACGCTTGGCCGCGCTCGTCTTGCGCTGCCAAAAGCGTCCATCGCATCCCGCGCCCAACGTCCGTGACGATCGCGATACGCCCCTCTTTTCGGGCGCGAGACGGGCGGTCTTCTAAAGGTGATTTGCCCGACGGCACAAGAGGAAACGTGTGTGGCGGGCTAGCTCCGGGCGCGATTGAGCGCGGGCTCGGGCATCTTGTATTTCATGCCACGTTCTCGTCGCGTATCGTCGTCGGTCACGTCGATAATCGTGCCCTTGAAATTGATCGGATTTCCGTTCCTGAAAACGGCGCGTCCCACGGCGAGAACGGCTTTAAGCGAGCCGTTGGCCTGGACCAGCCTGTAGACGACGCTAAACCCTCGGCCTTCGGACAACGTATGGGACACGGCATCCGCGACCTTCGGCATGTCCTCAGCGTAGATGGCGGCTGCGAACTCGTCCTGCGGTACGCCTCGCTCCGCCGCTTCCGGCGTGACGTTGTAGATGACCGCGACGTCAGGGTCGGCGTAGACCACTTGATTGGCAATGTCCCAATTCCAACCCCCAATCACGTCCGGAGGGCGGTCTTCGGAAACCGGGGTGGGTGTGCGGTGCGACATTTTTTCTGTCGCGTTTCCGCCGCTGAGTTCCGATAGTTCTTGGAGTGCGATCTCTAGAATGAACGTCAGCAGCGAAAACTTTGCCTCTCGGCAATGTACCAGCGCTGGAATCAGCAAATCTCTGATTCGATCGACGGCCAAATTTTTCATGAGGAACGGGCCATCTTATGAGTGAGGATCATCCAACCTTCAAATCAATTCCTGGCGGCAAGACGCGCTCGGAGGAAGGCGAAGACGATTCCGAGGCGACGCTTGGTCTGGCGCTGATGAAAAGCTTCCTGCGTCTGGACCGCGAAGGGAAGCTACAGGTTATTCAATTTGTAAACGAGCTGGCAAGTTCGCCTCGACCGAACGAGGACTAGCTCGCCGCGTCAATTTTACGCGGCGCCGACCCCGTCATTGGGGGCTGTATCAATGACGGGGCCGCGTACGATCTGATTACGAACGAGGTCTCGCCCATATCTTGAAACCGAGAGACCCAAACGAGATCTAGCGACGGCTCAAAGCCTCGCCACAGGAGCATTGCGTTCATACAGATCGCGCTACGCCCACCCTTGACCCCGCCGTTGCCCGGATCGTCGCTGCCAACGTCTTCAGTGAATTCTTCGTCGCGCGGTCGTTGACGCTCGCATGCAGCACCACGTCGCGTGAGGGCAGCGGCGGCAGATTAAATTTCGCGCCGACATCGATGACATCATGCGGCGCGACGCGCCGGCCGAGCGCGGCGGCGGCAAGGCCTGCGGAGACGGCCGCGCCGATGGTCGAAACGCCGCCGCCGACGAACACTTCCGTCCAGGCAATGCCGGCGGCCTTCAAGGCGTCGAGCGCCAGGCTGCGCACGCTGCACGGTGCTGCCTGGGTCGCGATCCGCAACGGCTCGCCGGTCCGGTACTGAAAATCCGGCGCCGCCATCCAGCCGAAGGTTTCCCGCAAAATGGTTTCGCCGTCGCGGCGGCGATTGTCGTGCCGCAACACGATCGCCGCATCGATCTTGCCGCGCTCGAAATCTTCCAGCGCCTCCCGTGAGGTCGAGACGCGCATCTCCAGCACCAGCGAAGGCTCGGCCTCGCTCATCCGTTTCAGCAGCACCGGCAGTTCGCTGCCGACGATATGATGGCTGATGCCAACGACGAGCCGGCGTTGCTTGCGGCCGAAAGAACCGACCGCGCCATGATGCGCGGCGATGAGGTGGCGCGCCGGCTCGAGGAACGCATTGCCATCTGCTGATAATCGCACCAGCCGCGGCGTTCTCTCCAGCAGCTTGCGGCCGAGCCCGTCTTCGAGGCGTTTGATTTTGAGGCTGACGGCCGACTGGGTTGTGTCCATGGCTTCGGCGGCGCGGGTGAAGCTCTTCAGATCGGCCGTGAGAACAAAGGCTTGCACCGCCTCAACGTCGAGCGCTTTCATGGCGTCTTATCCATTCAAAATCGATATCACTGATATAGCGATCAATGCCGTTTTGCAATGAGTGGCGCGCCGCTATCTTCCCTGTCGAAGCCACAACAACGGAAGCCACAACGACAGGAGATTTTCATGATCATCGCCCACTACGCCCATCGGCTGCCGACCGATCACGACATCGCCGCCATCCGCAAGCGCGCATGGTGCGCGGTCAGTTGTGGGATGCCGTCCCCAAGCTTGGCTTCAAGGCATTCCTGTTGCGCGAACGCGGACGTCTCAGTGCGATCGCAAACGAATATTCCTCGCTCTATCTGTGGTGCGAGGACGAGGGTTTCCGCAATTTCCTGGTGGATGGCCGCTACAGGGTTGTCACCGACAGCTTTGGGCGCGCCGCGATCGAGACGCGCGCGGTGCTCGATGCGCAACGCGGTCACGGGACACAAGCGCGCTTTGCCACCAAGCAGGAGCAGGACATTCCGCTGGATGCCGATCTGAGCTCTGCTTTTGCAAATGAGATCGAACGTAACCGCGAGATCGCACAACGGGCGGGCGCCGTTGTGGCGGCCGTCGGCGTCGATGCCGAGAGATGGAAATTCACCCGCGTGCTTTTGTCAGAGAATGAGCCGAGCGGGCGCGACGAAGGCACGGTCTATCAGGTGCTCTATCTCGCCCAGCCACTGCTGGCCGAATTGCCTCAGGCTGCGATCCGCGAACGCGAACCGGCAGCCGTGTGAGAGGATGCGTCCGGCCGGCGATACGCACGCCACCGCGCACCCGCTCACCAACTGTTCAACGTCTCTCGCGGCCAATTGTGTTGCCAGGGCTCGGCGCGGATGATCCAACATCGAGGCTGCCCCGTAAGGGCATCGATGGCCGTGCCGTGCTCCGCCGCGTAGCAGAGCGGATGTCATCAGCCCTTTTCCATCCCTCGTTACCCACCTCGGCATCTCAGTCGTACCCGCAAAAGGCAGTCGCATGCTCGCTCGAATAAAAGCCCTGTTGTTCGTCACGTGCAGTCTGGTGCCCGCCGCTTTTTTGGGCGCGGCGCAAGCCGCCGACCAGCCGCCGGTCCGCATCACGGTGATCTCGGATCAGGATGACGATATCTACGACGCACGAGGCCGGCCGTGGCGGTGTGGATGCGACGCGGATGGCGGTGGAGGATTTTGGCGGAACGGTTCTGGGCCGGCCGATCGTCGTCGATGCCTTGAACGACCATAACAAGCCTGCTGAGGCGCCGGGGCTCGCCAAGCAGGCCTATGATGCCGGCGCCGACCTGTTGATGGACGTGCAGAACGCGCCAATCGCACTCGCCATCTCCAAGGTGGCGACCGAGAGGCATAAACTCGCGATCTCTACCGGCTCAGCTTCTCCGGCGCTTAGCCGCGGCGAATGCAGCCGCTACTTCTACCATTACTCGTTTGACCTGACGGCGATCGAAACCGCGACCGCCGATTACCTTGCGTCGCAGGGCAAGCGCTGGGTGTTCATTGCGGACGATAGCGGCTTCGGCCGCGCGGGCCTTGCCACCATGACGCCGAAGATTACTGCGCATGGCGGCGAGGTCGTGAAGACGTTTCTGACGCCGCCCACCGAAGACGGCTATGCAGCGGTCATCGAAGAGGCGCGCGGCTTGAAGCCCGACGTGGTCGCGATCATCAATGCCGGCGCCAAGGATGACGCCGTCGTGTCGGCGGTGACGAAGGCGAAGCTTTCCGCGACCACGACTACGGCGCTGCTCTATCTGTCGGACGTCGATCGGGTGACTGAAGGCTACGCCGGCCTTGTCGCAACCGTGCCCTGGTACTGGAATCTCGACCCTGAGGCGCGCGCCTGGGCCGACCGTTTCGCTGCCAAGCATAACGGGCTGCGGCCGACCGCTGCACAAGCAGCGGACTACTCGGCGACGACGCAATGGCTCAATGCCGTTCGCACGGCCGGCACCACCGACGCCGATGCGGTCATCCGTGTCCTCGACGGGCACAAGTTCAGCGACATGTTTGCGCATGGCGGCGAGTTTCGCGCCAGCGATCACATGGTCGTCCATGATCTCTATGTCGCCAAGGTGAGAGCGCCCGCCGAGCTGCCGGAGCCTCATGCCTGGTACAGCATCCTGACGAGCGTGCCCGCGGCAACTGCATTCCCGGCCGGGACGGAATGCAAGATGGCTCAGTGAGTGTCATCGGGCTCGCGTCGCCTGCGAGAACGCTTCACCACAAAAAACATTTGAACAAAAAAAGAGTGCGATGGCAGAGGGGCGCCACCGCACTTAGAGGGGTTCGCTAGGAGGGTTCGCTTGACGTCGCCTGTTACTGGGCGTTGCGGTGCTTGCGGACGTGAGCGTAGGTGTTGCGGACCTTGGGCTGCTGGATCTCAGCCAGGCTGGCCTGGGCGTCCAAAACCTGCGTGGAAGAATCCAGCCGGAGCAGGCCGGCGGGGACGCCTTGCGCTGCAGCCGGGGCAACCTGGCTGGCGGCAATCGCGATCAAGGCGGCTGAGGCGAAAACGATGCTCGGGATGCGGATATTCATGATGCTTCTCTCTCGGTTGGCGCGTCATCCGCAAGGAGTAAATACCTAAATACCGCAATCCCGAATCGAAGGTGACTGGTCAGATTGACTTCGGGGCGGACTAAGGCCGAACTCCATTACGGATACGCAATGTATTCAATATGACCAGTCAGCTTAAATTGTCAATCGCGTTAAGATCACGTTCACTTTAACAGCGCCTTGAAGGCGACGTTCAGGAAGTCGTCGATCGGCTGGCGGTCCTGGGTGATCCGCAGGCGGATGGTAGCGCCCTCCCAGGCATTGACCAGGAAGCGCGCCAATTCCTTGGGATCATGACGAGGATCGACCTCGCCCTTGGCCTGGGCGTCCCGCAGCACGATTTCGACCCCGTCACACCATCGTTCGAAGACCGCTCGCAGCTCTTCACGCATCTTGGAGTATTCGCGGGCCATCTCGGCCGCGAAAAGGCCCAGCATGCAGCCGCGCTCGAAGCCGCGGTCGATCAGCCGTTCGGACAGGAAGGTGAAATGGTTTCTCAACCGCTGAAGCGGCGGGACGCTCTCATCGAACAGCATGTCCGGGCGCGAGCCTTCGAGATAGCGGCGCAGCGAATCGATCGCGAGTTCTTCCTTGTTCTCGAAGTGATTAAAGAACGATCCCTTGGGCACGCCGGCGGCATCGGTAATGTCCTGGATCGAACATCCTTTGAATCCGAGCGTATGCAGCGTGTCTACCGCGCTGCTGGCGAGTTTTTCGCGCAGACTGGGTCTGGCCATGGACGTTCTCTCCCGAGGCATTTAGCCTCATGCGAGGGATGACAAATCCTCTCGCGAGCATGACAAATATGCGACTGGACGACTTAATTCAACGTGGTTAGCACAAAAACTGACCGGTCAGCTTGATTCGTAGGCTGTTAGCTACCTCAATACCATTAACCGAAGCTTAAATTCCTCCCTGCGGACTTTACCTAGCGGCTCCGATACACGATACGGCGCTGACGGAACCCGCCCAAACCATTCTGCACCGATTCGCTTGCGCCGGCTTGCCCCGCGTCAAAAGCGCGGCTCGGGTCGCAGCCGTCCGTTGTCTCGCCTCGGCGCTACTTCGCCCGCTGTGCCTTCGACCCGATGTCATCGTGATTGATATTCGGCCGCGATATCCTTGCCGGTGTAGTCCGTCATCAGCGCGGTAGCCACCCGCGAGATCACGGCGCAGCCGGCAATGCAAATCGCAACCGCAGTGGCCTTCAGGCCGCGCTGGATTTTTCGGCGCTGCCCAGCATGTTTTTACAAAGCGCGACGCCATTGCCGGCGATGTCGCGTCCCTTCCACGCCCAGTAGGTCAGGCGGCCCACCAGCGTTTCGTGGTGGCGCAAGCGGCGCGATCCCAATACGTGGCCGACATTGTCGGGGAAGCGGCGGACCTCGCTTTCCACGAGTTCGCCGATCGACACCATCAGCGCCTCCAGCCTTTGTCCCCAGTCGGACTCGGCGAACTGATCGATGCGGACGCGCAGCGCGAATTCGGTATCGTAGATGTCGACCAGAATTTCCTTGGCGACCAGAATTCGCTCCTTTTTGAGCGCGATGCTCAACAGACCGCGCCTGTCTTCCAGGCGGTCGAGCACCATGGAGACGGCGGCGGCGTAGGGCGCTCTGGCGACGTCAGCCGCGTTCTTGCTCGATGCCGCCTTGGTGGCGAGGCGGATCAGCTGCCAGTGAGTCTTGAGCCTTCGGGCCACCAGCATCAGCGCAAACGGCACCTGCTCGGGATTGGCTTTCGCAAACGCGTCCAGCAGCGGCGTGATCTTGGCGACCTCGGCGTCTTCAAAACGGGCGAGCTTGCCCGGCAGCGCCTCGTTCAATTTCGCAAGTTCGTCGCGCACGCGGAACGCGCTGAGCATCTTGGTCACGTCGTCGAAGACGGCGGGGGATGCCGTATAGGCCGCGAGCCTGGCCCTGATCTCGCCGGCGCTGCCGGGCGAGTTGAAAATGTTCTCTATGCTCTTCAGGACTTTGGTCTGGAATGTCGACGCCGCCTGCCGGGCTTCCCGCTGCTTGTCCATCCCGACCAGATCGTTGACGGCTTTCACATAGTCGCGCGCCATCGTCGGCAGCAGGTCGCGTGTGATCCATTCCCAGATCGCCGATAGCGATCCGCGCTGGATCCCGCCCGTCGTGGCATGCTGGGGAGCGCCTTCAACCAGCACCGGTTCGAGCGGGCTGAAGAAAAGTCGCGCCGGAATGCTGTTGCGCTTCTGGGCCTGGCCGTTGCCGCGAAACTCGGCGCGTAACGTTTCCATGACCTCGCCCGCGCCGGGGATTTCCGTGCCGGAAAGTTCAAGCCGCTCGAGCTCGTCCAGCAGATTGCTGCGCGTCGGCGGCGTCAATCGTTGCAAGAATTCCTTGAGGCGGGTCTGAATCATTGCAAGACGGGTGTGATTGATAGCGAGAGCCCCTGCCGGTGGTGGCCGGCAAGGCACTTCCGAACGATCAAAGCAGGGCGCCGTAAATTAAGTCGTAAAAAAAGCGGTAAGACACTGACACTGCCCGGGGAATTACTGGTTCACATTTCTGACAGCGCCGGCCGGGACAGGCGCGGGTCGCCGCATGTCACTCAAAACGCGGCATTTTTCTATCGCTCGTTTCCGCGCCGCAGCGTTTAATCGAAATTTAACCCTGCGAGCCGATCAGCCGGCCGGCGAGGGCGGCCAAGGCGGGCGCGAGATTGTTACCGTATTTGCCCGGGCGCTGAAATTAACACGAAGTTGGCGCTGGCCCACTAACGGTTGCAAACGCTGCGGCGTTCGATCTTTGCGAACAATCGCGCGCCTCTCGCATTCTTGCTTCGATAGTTGACGGCGTCATGAGTGAAGAGAAAAAGACACTGGATCGCGTGACGTTCGGCCGAGGCCATGACGTCTGCATCATGGGCATCGACGGAACCTGGCGGCGCGATTGCCTCCTCAACGCCATCTCCGACAACGATGCCGTGCTGACGGTGGAAGGTTCCATCCAGGGCCTCAATCTCAAGGAGTTCTTCCTGCTCCTGTCTTCGACCGGGCTCGCCTATCGCCGCTGCGAACTTGTCCGCGTCAACGGCACCGAGATGGACATCCAGTTTCTCACGGCCAAGGCCGGCAAGAAGAAGGCAGCCGGTTCTTCGCACTAGAAGGCGCCCCACCTGCACCGGCGGCGTCGAGCCACGGTCCGTGGGCCGGGACCTTGCATTTTTTTGAAAAAGATCGGGCGAGGAACCACGGCAGGACGAGCGCGGGACGGTCTGCAAGCAAAAAATTGTTTTTTCGCGTTAGACAAAATCAAGCTGCTACTTGTGCGTTAAGTTTTCGTCCCGTAAAAATACGGGTGGGGAGCGATTTGCGGCATTCCGATGTGCAAGCCGCCCGGCCGCGTCGTTTTTTGCTGTTCAAGGGACGATGTCACATGAATGAAAAGCCGTCCTCTCGCGGTGAGATCTTCGTCGTCGATGATGATCCCGCCGTTCGCGAAACCCTTTCCATCGTCCTGTCGGCGGGCGGCTATGAAGTCATCTGCTTCGCCGACGGCGCCGCGCTGTTGTCGGTCGCGCGAAATCGCACCCCCGCATGCATCCTGCTGGACGTGCATATCCCCGGTAAATCCGGCCTGGATGTCCTGAAGGAGTTGCGCGGCGAGGATTATCCGGCGCCGATCTTCATCATCTCCGGGCAGGGCGACATCGCCATGGCCGTCAGCGCGATCAAGAGCGGCGCACTGGATTTCATCGAGAAGCCATTTCGCGGAAACGAGATCGTGATGCGGCTGAACGAGGCCATCGAGGCCTATGCGCGCCGCCAGGCCGATCGTTCGGCTTCCAACATCGGTTCTGTGCATTTCCCCGGCCGCGAGCCGCTGACCCGCAGGGAGCGCGAGGTGCTGGAGCAGTTCACTTCCGGCGCCTCCAACAAGGAAGCGGGGCGGCATTTGGGAATCAGCCCGCGCACCATCGAAGACCATCGCGCGAACATCATGAAAAAACTCGGCGCGAAAAATGCCGCCGACCTCGTCCGGATCGTGATGACGGCTGCCCGCGCGTCCTGACGGTCAACCGGCCGGGTGGGTAGGCAAACTCTACTCGAGTCTCCGCGTGTGTTGGATTGTCCAGCGAACCCTTGCGTTGGACTGAAATGTATCCCGCCATTCCTCGAACCGTCGGTGCCAGACATGTGGGCATTTCTCGAACGAATCCTGGATTCGTCGATGTTCTCTCCTCACGGGATCTGCCTGTTGTGGGAACCGGAACTCATATGGCTCCATGTGATTTCCGATGCGCTGATCGCGCTGGCCTATTTCTCGATTCCCTTTGTCCTCGTGATCTTCGTCTCGAAGCGGCGAGACCTCAAATTCGGCTGGGTCTACTGGTCGTTCGGCATTTTCATCATGGCCTGCGGCCTGACGCATATCCTGTCGATCTATACGCTTTGGGTGCCGGTCTACGGCATCGAAGGCCTCGTCAAGGCCGCAACCGCGGTCGCATCGGTCATCACCGCCGGCATGCTGTGGCCGTTGCTGCCGGTCCTGCTCAAAATCCCATCTCCATTCGAACTGCGCCAGGCCCAGGAGGCGCTCAAGGAAGAGGAGATGAAGGGACGGGATTCCGAGCAGCTGCTCCAGCAATTCCGCCAGACGCAGCAAGCGCTGCGGGAAAGCATGTCGCGCCTGACCGCGGTCGTGGAAACGGCGGTCGACGGATTCATCCTGATCGACGCCCGCGGCCGCATCCTGCTGTTCAATCCGGCCTGCGAACGGTTGTTCGGATACCGTGCCGCAGAAGTCTTCCACGAGAACGTCAAGATGCTGATGCCGCCAACCTACAGCGCGCATCACGACGTCTATATCAAGAATTTCCTGGAGACCGGCGAGCGCAAGATCATCGGCATCGGCCGAGAGGTCATCGGTCTGCGCAAGGATGGTTCGACCTTTCCGATGGAACTATCCGTCGGCGAGGCCAAGCAGGACGGCGAATCGATCTTCGTCGGCATCATCCATGATGTGACCGCACGCAAGCATACCGAAGAGCAGTTGCGCCAAGCGCAGAAGATGGAAATGGTGGGGCAGCTCTCCGGCGGCATCGCGCACGACTTCAACAATCTGCTCACCGTCATCGTCGGCAATGCCGAACATCTCAGCGAACAATTGAGGTCCCGGCAGGATCTGCAGCGGATTTCTAACGACATATGCGAGGCGGGCGAGCGCGGGGCAGAATTGACGCAACGGCTGCTCGCTTTCAGCCGCCGGCAATTGTTGCACCCGCGCGAGGTGGATTGCCATGAGCTGCTGGACTCGATGCGCAAGCTGCTGCGGCGAACATTGCGCGAAAACATTGAAATAGCGATTGCGCCGAATTCGAACACGACGCTTGCGTTTGCCGATCGCGCGCAGCTCGAATCGTCGGTCCTGAACCTTGCGCTCAACGCGCAGGACGCCATGCCCGACGGCGGTCATTTGATCCTGAGCACCAGCGTGGCGTCGATCGATGACGACCACCAGGCTCTGCATCCCGAGATCAGGGCCGGCGAGTACGCCATGATCGCGGTCACCGACGACGGCATGGGAATGACGGCGGACATTGCTGCCCGCGCGTTCGAGCCGTTTTATACGACCAAGGAAGTCGGCAAAGGCAGCGGGCTTGGTTTGAGCATGGTCTATGGCTTTGCCAAGCAGTCGAACGGTCATGTGTCGATCTACAGCGAGGTGGGACTCGGAACGACGGTGCGGATCTATCTGCCGCATGTGGCCAAGGAGCGGGGGCCGTCCGGTCAGGCGCCTGCGGAAGAGGCGGCTCTTCCGCGTGGCCATGAGACAGTTTTGGTGGCGGAGGATGATCCGTTTGTGCGTACTTCGGTCATCCTGCGCATTCAAAGTCTCGGCTATTCCGTTGTTGCCGCCGTGAACGGCAATGACGCGTTGCAGAAGCTCGGAGAGCATCCGGATATCGACATGCTTTTCACGGATATTGTCATGCCGGGCGGCATGAGCGGATGGGAACTGGCCGACAAGGCGCGCGAAGTCCGGCCGGGTTTACCGGTTGTCTTCAGCACCGGCTACGCATTGGAGCTGCCGATCCAGAAGGGACGTGCACTCGGGAAATCCATCATGCTGAACAAGCCGTACCGCAAGGCCGAGCTGGCCGAGCGGTTGCGAGAGGCCCTGACCGGAAATTTTGTCGACCAGTAAGCCCTTCGGCGAGCCTGCGTGGGCCGCAGGGTTCTCATAAATTTCTTCCGATGATCGGCGCGGGCCTTGCTCGCCATGGATCGCCTGTGACATGACTCTGGTTAAAGTCCCGAGGTGTCACCATGACCGAAAACAAGAAAAGTCCGGAAACGCTCCGCAGTGCGCGCTGGTTCGCGCCCGACGATCTCAGGGCCTTTGGCCACCGCTCGCGCGCCATGCAGATGGGCTATGCGCCGGAGGAATGGAAGGGCCGCCCGGTCATCGCGATCCTCAACACCTGGTCGGATGCGCAGCCTTGCCACATGCATTTCAAGAGCCGCGTCGATGACGTCAAGCGCGGCATCCTGATGGCCGGCGGCTTTCCGATGGAATTGCCGGCGCTGTCATTGTCGGAATCCTTCCTGAAGCCGACCACCATGCTCTATCGCAATCTCTTGGCGATGGATGCGGAAGAACTGCTGCGCGGCCATCCTGTCGACGGCGTGGTGCTGATGGGCGGTTGCGACAAGACCACGCCCGCGCTGCTGCTTGGCGCCACCAGCATGAACATCCCGGCAATCTATCTGCCCGCGGGCCCGATGCTGCGCGGCAACTGGAAGGGCAAGACGCTGGGCTCGGGCTCGGATGCCTGGAAATACTGGGACGAGCGGCGCGCCGGGAAGATTTCCGACAAGGACTGGGTCGATGTCGAAGCCGGCATCGCCCGCAGCTACGGCACCTGCATGACCATGGGCACGGCCTCGACCATGACCGCGATTGCGGAATCCATCGGCATGACGCTGCCAGGTGCGTCCTCGATTCCGGCGGCGGACGCAGGTCACATCCGCATGGCGTCGGAATGCGGACGGCGCATCGTCGAGATGGTCTGGGAAGATCTGACGCCGAAGAAGATCCAGACCCGCAAGGCGTTCGAGAACGCGATCACGGTCGCGATGGCGATGGGCTGCTCGACCAATGCGATCATCCATCTGATCGCGCAGGCGCGCCGCGCCGGGCAGGACATCAGCCTCGACGATTTCGAGAAGGCAAGCCGCAAGGTGCCTGTGATCGCCAATGTGCGCCCTTCCGGCGACAAATATCTGATGGAAGATTTTTACTACGCGGGCGGGCTGCCCGGGCTGATGAGCCGGATCAAGCCGCATCTGCATCTCGACGCGCTGACGGTCACGGGCCAGACGCTCGGCGAAAACATCGCCCGCGCCGAAGTCTATAACGACGACGTCATCCGCACCGTCGACAATCCGATCTACGCGGAAGGCGCGCTCGCCGTGCTCAAGGGCAATCTCGCGCCCGATGGCTGCGTCATCAAGCCTTCCGCCTGCGATCCGCGCTTCCTCAAGCATACCGGTACGGCGCTGGTGTTCGACGATTATCCCTCGATGAAGAAGGCGGTTGACGATCCCGATCTCGACGTCACGGCGGATCATGTGTTGATCCTGCGCAACGCCGGCCCGCAGGGCGGTCCGGGCATGCCGGAATGGGGCATGCTGCCGATCCCGACCAAGCTCGTGAAGCAGGGCGTGCGCGACATGGTGCGGCTGTCGGACGCGCGCATGAGCGGCACCAGCTACGGCGCCTGCATTCTGCACGTCTCGCCGGAATCCTATATCGGCGGGCCGCTGGCGCTGGTGAAGACCGGCGACAAGATCACGCTGGATGTCGCCGCGCGCACCATCAATCTCGATGTGTCCGAAGACGAGATGAAGAAGCGCCGCGCGGCGTGGAAGCAGCCGGAGACGCGGTTCGAGCGCGGCTATGGCTGGATGTTCACGAAACACATCAAGCAGGCCAATGAAGGCTGCGATTTCGACTTTCTTGAAACGACGTTTGGCAAGCCGGTCGGCGAGCCCTCGATTTTTTAACAAGTCGTTCCGGGGCGCGAAGCGAACTATGGTGTGCAGTTGCACACCAGAGAACCTCGAGATTCCGGGTCTCGTCCTTCGGACCATCCCGGAATGACAGCATATGGGATGGAGACCATGACCAAGTTAACCGACGCCACCCGCAACAAGCTGAAGACCGTCTCCACCGCGACGGTGGCG
Source organism: uncultured Alphaproteobacteria bacterium (assembly GCA_963788885.1). Classification (GTDB taxonomy): domain Bacteria; phylum Pseudomonadota; class Alphaproteobacteria; order Rhizobiales; family Xanthobacteraceae; genus Bradyrhizobium. The sequence continues at coordinate 1,129,520 of CAWBIR010000010.1, forward strand.
ACCGCGCTCTTCAAGCGCGGCTTTCGCATCCAGATGATTCAGGATGTGCATCCCCTCGGCGCGGATCAGCCGGTGCTGGTCGGCGAGGCCTTCACGCTGCGCTACATGCCCGCGCGAGAAGACCTCAACAAGATCGAAGTGTTTCGCGATCGTGCCCACCCGCAGCGCAAGGCGGTTGAGGATTGTCCGCCGGGGGCCGTGCTGGTGATGGATAGCCGCAAGGACGCACGTGCGGCGTCGGCCGGCGCCATTCTCGTCACGCGGCTGATGAAGCGCGGCGTCGCCGGCGTGATCACCGACGGCGGCTTTCGCGATTCCGTCGAAATCGCGAAGCTCGGTTTCCCCGCCTACCATCACCGGCCGAGCGCGCCGACGAACCTCACGTTGCATCAGGCGATCGAGATCAACGTGCCGATCGGCTGCGGCGATGCGCCGGTGTTTCCCGGCGACGTCATCCTCGGCGACAGCGACGGGGTGATCGTGATCCCTGCGCATATCGCCGACGAAATCGCCAACGAAGCGGTCGAGATGACGGCGTTTGAGGATTTCGTCACCGAGCAGGTGCAAAAGGGAAAATCGATCCTCGGGCTTTATCCCGCGACCGACGAACAGACGACGGTCGATTTCGCCGCGTGGCGCAAGGAGAAGGGGCGGTAAGCCGCGCCAATGCCAATGGTTTCGTCGTCCCGGACAAGCGAGCGATAGCGAGCGCGATCCGGGACGCCATAACCACCGACCTTGTGGTTTGTGGTGGCGGTGGCCACAGCGCGTCGAATATCGATGTTCCGTGGCGATGGGTCCCTGCTTTGCGGGACGATCGTAATCGCATTCAGCCCTCCGCTCTCCACCAGTCCCACCGCCCATAGCGCAAACGCATAGGCGATTGCGACCTCGTCGAGCCGGTTGAAGCGGCCGGAAGCGCCGCCGTGTCCGGCGCCCATATTGGTGCGCAACAGCACCGGGCCGCCGCCGGTCATGGTCGCACGCAGTCGCGCGACCCATTTCGCCGGCTCCCAATACGTCACGCGCGGGTCGGTGAGGCCGCCCATCGCCAGGATCGCCGGATAGTCTTTCGCCACGATATTGTCGTAGGGCGAATAAGAGAGGATCGTTTTGAAATCGGTCGCGCTCTCGGTCGGGTTGCCCCACTCCGGCCATTCCGGCGGCGTCAGCGGCAGCGAAAGGTCGAGCATGGTGTTGAGCACATCGACGAATGGCACCTCGGCGATGATGCCTGCAAACAGTTCACCGGCGCTGTTGGCGACCGCACCCATCAGCATGCCGCCGGCGCTGCCGCCCTGGGCGACGATGCGTTTCCGGGACGTATATTTTTCCGCGATCAGCGCGTGGGCGCTGGCGACAAAGTCGGCGAAGGTGTTGGTCTTCTTGGCGCGCTTGCCGTCGAGATACCAGCCCCAGCCCTTGTCGGCGCCCCCTCGGATATGCGCGATGGCGTAGACAAAACCGCGATCGACCAGCGACAGCCGGTTGGCGGAAAACGACGCCGGCATCGCCATGCCGTAGGAACCATAGCCATAGAGCAGCAACGGCGCCGCGCCGTCGCGCTTCAGGTCGCGACGATGGAGGATCGAGACCGGCACCTCGGCGCCATCATGTGATTTCGCCATGATGCGGGTCGTGACGTAGTCGGCCGGGTTATGGCCGGACGGAATTTCCTGGCGCTTGCGCAAGATGCGCGTCCGCTTCGCCATGTCGTAGTCGTAGATCTCTGATGGCGTCGTCATCGACGAATAGGAGAAGCGCAGGTTCGTCGTCTCGAATTCGTAGGTGCCGAGCGTGTCGAGCGAATAGGCGGCTTCGTCGAAGGCGATCGCGTGTTCTTCGCCGGTCTCCAAGTCGCGGATGATGATCGCGGGCAATGCGTTGGCGCGCTCGAGCCGCACCATGTGGCCCGAGAACAGATCGACATCGAGCACATAGACGCCTTCGCGATAGGGGATCAGATCGCGCCAGTTCGCCCGCTCCGGTGCATTCAACGGCGCGGTCATGACCTTGAAGTCGATGGCGCCATCGACATTGGTAAGAATGAATAGCTGATCGCCGCGATCATTGACCGAGTACTGCACGTCTATCTCGCGTGCGGCCACCAGCCGCGGCGTCGCGAGTCGGATCGGCAAGATCGATCAGGCGTTGCTCCGAGGTGTCGTGGTCGCCGCCGGCGATCACGCAATAGCGGCCGCTTGTGCTTTCATGAATGCTGGTGAACCAGCCGGAGTCCGGTTCTTCATAGATCAGGCGATCGTCGGCCTGCTGGGTGCCGAGCCGATGAAGCCAGACCTGCAGAGGGCGATGGTTCTCATCGAGCTTCACATAGAAGAAGGCCGTCGAGTCGCCGTTCCACACCACGCCGCCGTCGGTTTCCTCGACGAGGTCGTCGAAATCCTTCTTGGTCGCCCAATCGCGAACCCGGATCGAAAAATATTCGGAACCCTTGGTATCGGCGCTCCAGGCCTGAAACCGATGGTCCGGCGAATGCCGCGCGCCGCCGAACTTGAAATATTCGTGCGACGCGGCGAGTTCGTCGCCATCGAGGATGATCTCGGCGTCGCCGCCTTCGCGCGGGGTGCGTCCGAATAACTGATGCTGACCGCCCTCGCGGAACTTGCTCAAGTAAGCATAGGGGCCATCGGGCGAGGGGACGCTGGAATCGTCTTCCTTGATGCGCCCGCGCATTTCCTTCACCAGCCGTTTCTGCAAGGCGGCGGTATGCCCGAGCAGGCCCTCGGTAAAGGCGTTCTCGGCCTCGAGGTATCCGCGGATCTCCGCATCGAGGATCGACGGGTCGCGCAGCACGTCCTGCCAGTTTTCGTCCTTCAGCCACGCATAGTCGTCGACGATCGTGATGCCGTGGGTCGTGGACGAATGCGGGCGGCGCGGTGCGACCGGCGGCGTCAGGGGGCTCTTTTGGTCCATCGTCTTTTTCTCGCTTCAGGTGCGGCGGGAGGCAGGGATCATATCGGGTCGGGGAGAGCGAATTGCCAGAGACGCAGTCGCGTCAAGTCGTCTTCTTCGTCATTCCGGGATGCGCCGGAAGGCGCAGACCCGGAATCCATTTCTCCAAGTAGTCGTGCGGCATTACGGATTCCAGGCTCGAGGCTTCGCTTCGCCCCGGAATGACAGCCTGCGGCTTGTTGATCACAGGCGGCGTCTAGTATGGTTAGGCTCGGTCTCCCTGCTGAGGAACCAGATGCTTTTCAACTCCTATCCCTTCATTTTCGTCTTTTTGCCGGTCGCTCTCGCTGGCTATTTCGCGGCTAATCGCCTCGGCGCACAAGCGCCGGTCATATGGCTCGCACTGGCGTCGCTGGTTTTCTACTCGTTCAGCAACTGGCCATTCGTGGCGTTGCTGCTGGCCTCGATCGCATTCAACTATTTCATCGGCTGGCTGTTGATCTCCCGACGCCTGCGCGAGCGGCCGCGCTTCGCCGTGCTGGCAGCGGGTGTCGCCGGCGACCTCGCTACGCTCGGCGTCTTCAAATATGCCGGCTTTGTGGTCGCCAACTTCAACGCGGTGTTCTCGACCTCCGTGGCCGTGAATATTCTCCTGCCGGTCGGCATCTCCTTCTATACGTTCACGCAGATCGCGTTTCTGGTCGACGCCTACCGCGGCAAGGTCGCTCGCTACGCGCTGCCGCATTACGCGCTGTTCGTGACGTATTTCCCGCATCTGATCGCGGGGCCGATCCTGCACCACCGGGACATGATCCCGCAGTTTGAATCCGCTGAGGCCAAGCGGCCGAACCCGCGCCTGATCCTGTATGGCCTGATCATTTTCGGCATCGGCCTATCCAAGAAAACCGTTCTCGCCGACGGCATCCAGCCACTGGTCGGCGCTCGCCTTCAATCAGGCGTCGCCGTCATTCGATCAAGCCTGGATCGGCGCGCTGGCCTATACGTTTCAGCTCTATTTCGACTTCTCCGGCTATTCCGACATGGCGATCGGAATCTCGCTGATGTTCGGCATCTTCCTGCCGCTGAATTTCAATTCGCCCTACAAGGCGGTGAGCATCATCGATTTCTGGCGCCGCTGGCACATGACGCTGTCGCAGTTCCTGCGCGACTATCTCTACATCCCGCTCGGCGGGAACCGCTATGGCTCACTACTGCGCTATGTGAATCTGATGATCACGATGCTGCTCGGCGGGCTCTGGCACGGCGCGGCCTGGACGTTCGTGATCTGGGGCGCGTTGCACGGTCTTTATCTCTGCATCAATCACGCCTGGGTCAATTATGGTCCGCCGATTCCGCAAGCGTTGCGGCGACCCGCCGACGTCGCCGCGTTTCTCCTGACATTTCTCGCAGTCGTCGTCGCCTGGGTGTTCTTCCGCGCCGACAGTCTGACTTCGGCGCTTTCGGTGCTGTCTGACATGGCCGATCCCGGTCAGATCGTCTTCGGACGCACCGAGATGATCCAGAGCGTCTTGATCGCGATCTATGCCGCGCTCGCCTGGTTCGCGCCGAACACCCAGGAGATCGTGGGTTACGACCACAAGAACAGGTCGGTCGGCGAAAATCTTGTATGGCAGGTGCGGCCGCTTTTGCTCTACGGCGGCGCAGCCGCGTTCGCCTTCGGCATTCTCGGCATTCAGCAACACAGCGAATTTATCTATTTCCGGTTCTGATGGATCAATCGATCAAAGACATCATTCGTTTCCTCGCCGTGAGCCTGCTGATCGTGCTGGCGGCGGCAGCGATCAACTTTACGGTCGATCCTTTGCAGATACTGCGCCCCTCGCGGTTGTTTACGGCGATGTATTCGCAAGACAGCCGCTCGCAGAATGCCGGGCTGATCAAGAGCCAGACGTTCGATACCGTTTTCATGGGAACGTCGCTCGCGATCCACTTTCACCAGAGCGACATCGATCGCGTTCTCGGGGTCAAATCGCTCAAGCTCGCGATGACCGGCTCAAGCTCGCGCGAACAGGTTTTCGTGCTCCAGGCCGCCATCGCCCGGCAGCCGAAACGGGTGATCTGGGAAGTCGACGACTGGATCTTTCACGATACGCCTGACATCGACGCAAGCACGTATCTGCCGGCTGATCTTTATCGAGGCAATGCGAGGGGTATCGCGTCCTATCTTCTCAGCGGCGCCATGGCGCGCGAAGCGGTGTGGATTGCCGCGCGGTCGGTCCCGTCGCTCGAGCCGATCACGGCTCCGCTGACGAGCGAGGCACTATTCAAATTCTGGCTTCGCAACGTCGACGATATCAACACGCTACAGCCCGATGACGACGTCGGCGCGCTCTATAACGCCAAGCGGGCGATGGCCGCTTACCGCTACATCACCGATCCCGTTCGCAGCAAATACCTGCTGGATGACACCGACTACGACATGAAAGTCCGCGTCTTCGAGCGCGACGCGATCGGGTTGATCCTTAGCCATCCCGACGTGACGTTCGATATCTATCTGCCGCCCTATTCGATCCTGCAATGGATCGCGCTGCGCGAGACGTCGCCCGAGACGCTGAAAAGCGTCTATGCGTTTTCAGCTTATTTCGGTCGGCGGTTGATGGATTTTCCGAACGTCCGGCTGTTCGATTTTCGTGCCATCAGCGACGTCACGCACGATCTGAACAATTATTCCGACGTGATCCACCATTCGCCTGCCATCGATCTGAAAGTTCTCGACTGGCTGGCGCAAGGCAAATACCGCGTCGAGGCGGCAGCTCCCACGGCGGCCCTCGACCAGCTCAAAGCGCAGGTTGAGGCGTATCGGGTGGAGAGAGTAGAACAATAATTCACCGCGAACTCTCCGGGTGAGGGGCTGCCGTCTAACGATAGAGCGTAACCCCTCACCCCAACCCTCTCCCAATGGGAGAGGGAGCGCACTTTCTCTGCGGCTGAGGCTATGGATAAACTCTAATTCCGCAGCCGCGCGCCGGCATTGCCGCCGAACATCGGAATCCGGTTGACGGCCAATACCACCGCAAACGTGATCAAGAGCATGGCGAGGCCGAGCACCGAGATGGCAGCGAGGTCGCCGCTTTCGTTGAGGTCGTAGATCAAAACGCTGATCACCTTGGTTTGCGAGGTGAACAGCACGATCGCCGCCGACAGTTCGCGCATCACGCCGATGAAAATGAAGCACCAGGTGGCGATGACGCCGGTGCGCAACAGCGGCGCGGTGATCTGGCGAAGCGCTTGCAGGCGCGACGCGCCGAGAATGCGGCTCGCCTCCTCGAGCTCGGGGTGGACGGTGGCGAACGCCGCCTGCAATTGCTGATACGCCGACGGCAGGTTGATGGTCAAAAAGGCGATCAACAGAATCCAGAGCGTGCCGTAGAGCACGAAGGGCGGGCGCGTGTAGCTCAGGAACAGGCCGACGCCGAGCACGATGCCAGGCACGGCGACCGGCGCGGTCGCGAGAAAGCCGAGGATGCGATGGCCCGCGATCACCTTTCGCGTGGTGACATAGGCGATCACGAGCGCAAGCAAAGTGCCGATCGTCGCGGTCGACGCGCCAAGGATCACGGTGTTCTTCAGCGCCAACTGCGTCGACGACAGCTCGGTGAACACGAACACGATGTTGTGCAGCGTGAAGGTCGATGGCGTCACCAGCGTGGTGGCGTTCGGCGAGAACGCCGCGTTGAACAGCGCGAAATACGGCAGGAATACCGGGTTGAGCAGCATCAGGAGACAGAAGGCGAGCGCGACCCAGCGCCATTGCTTCATCTCGACCCGGCGCGGCGCGCCATATTTGCCGCCGAGCACCGAGAAGCCGCGGCGGCCCAGCAGAAATTTCTGCCCCTGCAAGAGCAGAATGGTGAGGATCAACAGCGGCACGGCTGCGGCCGCCGCCAATTCAAGTTTGGGCGGATACTGGAACAGGCTCCAGATCTTCGTCGTCATGGTGTGGAAGCCGGCCGGCAGCGCCAGGATCGCGGGCGAACCGAACAGGGTCATGGCTTGCAGGAACGCGATCAGCGCGCCGGCGACGATGGCCGGAAGCGCGAGCGGAATCGTGATGCGCCGTGCGGTGGTCCAGGCGCGCCCGCCGAGAATGGCGGAAGCGTCTTCCAGTTCGCCGGGCATGTTGTCGAGCGCATTCGCGACCAGCACGAACACGAACGGGAACGTGTAGCAGGAGATGACAAAGATGATGCCGGGAAGCGAATAGATGTCGAACAGATGCGCGTCGGACTCGCCGCCGGTGACGAAGCGATAGAGCTGGTTGAGCAATCCGCTGTTCGGCGCCGCCAGCAATTCCCAGGCAACCGCGCCGAGGAAAGGCGGCGTCACGAAGGACGCGGTGACAAGCGCGCGGATGGTTTGCCGTCCCGGCATGTCCGTGCGCGACACCAGCCAGCCCATGGGGGCTGCGATCAAACAGCAGATGATGGCCGAACTGGTCGCGATGATCGCGGTCGTCAGCAGCGGATCGAGGAAGTCGGGATCGGAGAACAGCGTGACGAAGTTCTGCAACGTCACGTGATTGGTCTTGTCGGTGAGGCTGTAGACGGCAAGCCACGACAACGGCAGCACGATCAGAACGATCATGACGGCCGCGAACAGCCACAGCACCGGCTTGGTCCAGTCGATTTTGGCACGGGGAGTGTCGATGCTTGGGATCGTCATTTGCTTCAATCTGCTCTCGTCGTGCGCGTTCCGGGATGCGCCCTCATCCTGGGGGCAGGGTCGGGAAGCGAGTCCAGCCAGACATCAATGTGTCGCAATGGATCCCTTCCGGGTTCGCTTCTGCGACGACCTCCCCGGTTTGACGGGAGGTAAACAGCTCGCGCTCAGCAGGCGTCAAACCCGAAACAGTCGCGCATAGCGTGTCTTGATCTCGTCGGTCATCTTTTCGGTCCCGGCCGCGTCTTCCTTCATCAGCTTGATGTCGGAAATCTTGCGGCGTCCCGGCTTCGGCGTCACCTGCGGGTGCGCCGAATATTGCGCGGTGTAGTCGGTGAAGAATTGCTGGGTCTCGCGCGTATGCAGCCAGGCCTGAAACAGCCTCGCGGCGTTGGGATGCGGCGCGCTGGCGAAGATCGCGGTCGGGCCCGAGATGGTCGGCGTGCCCTCGGCCGGATAGATCGGCTCGACCGGCTGGCCGGCCTCCTTCAACAGCACGACATTATATTCGTTGCCGTCGGCCATGATCGCGCGTTCGCCGAGCGAGAGCTTTTTCGGCGGATCGGTCGACGACTGAACCTGCATCACGCGTTGCTTCGACAGCTTTTCCAGGTACTCCCAGCCAAGTTCGCGAACGAGCTGAAACGTCGCGGTCATGATGGTGCCGCTATAGGCGGGGTGTCCCTTCACCATCTTGCCGGCCCATCGGGGATCAAGCAGGTCGGCGAAGCTGGCGGGCGCATCAGCCGGTTTGACGAGGTTGGTGTTACAGGCGATCGACGAGAGCCAGATGCGCGAGGTGACGGACGTGCCGTCGGCGTCGCGATACTCATTTGGAAAATACCTGGCGACGTCCTCAGGCACGAAGGGCGCCAGCCAGCCGTTGCGCTTCCACGAGATGACGTGAGAGGCATCGGCCGTCGTGATGACGTCGGCGGCATGGATGTTGGAAGAGAATTCCTGCGCGATCCGCTGAAACAGCCGCTCCGATCCGGAACGCTCGATCTGGACTTCGATGCCCGGATATTGCGCCTGAAACGCATTGCCGAGCTTTTCGCCCACCGGCAGATCCATGGCGGAATAGAGCACGACCTTGCCTTCGCGCCTGGCGGCATCGATCAGTTGCGGCGTGATCGCGACAGGTTCGGGTAATGCCGCCTTGAGCGGGGAGGCAAAAAGCGCAAATCCGAGTGCGGCGGATCCCTTGATCGCTTCGCGTCTGGAGAGTTTTCGCCGCTTCATCGTCGCCTCGCTTAACGTACCAGCGCGCGGCAGCGTTCCGGCGGCAGCGTCAGCCACACCTCGGTGCCTGCGGGAATGGCGATTTGCGGTGACGTCACCGCGCGCAGTGCCGTGCCATCGGACGTCTCAACCACATAGTCGCGGTTGGCGCCGAGAAACACCTGCCGCGTCACCGTCGCCTTCACGGTGTTGTCGACCGAAGCCGGCGCGCTGGTCGAAAGCTGGATGTCGTGCTGGCGGATCGCGACCGCGGCGTCCCGATTGGCTGACAGCTTCGCGCCGACGACGCGAAAGGTCGCGCCCGAAAACGAGATGTGGTTCTCGTCGCGGGCTTTGCCCTTGATCACATTGCTGGAGCCGATGAAGCGCGCGACGAATTCCGACTCCGGCCGGTCGTAGATATCCTCGGGCGTGCCAAGCTGATCGATCTTTCCGCCGCTCATGACCGCAATCAGGTCGGCCGTGGTCATCGCTTCGGACTGGTCGTGGGTGACGTAGACGGTCGTGTAACGGTACTCGTCATGCAGGCGACGAATTTCGAAGCGCATCTCCTCGCGCAAATTGGCGTCGAGGTTGGAGAGCGGCTCGTCGAGCAACAAGGTTTCGGGCTCGACCACGAGCGCCCGCGCCAGCGCGACGCGCTGCTGCTGGCCGCCGGATAACTCGCCGGGATAGCGCTCGGCCAAGGGTTCGAGCTTGGTGGTTTGCAGGATCGCTTTCAGCTTTTTGGCGATGGTGTCGCGGTCCATCTTCCGCAGGCGAAGCCCGTAGATGATGTTTTCGGTCACCGTCATATGCGGCCAGAGCGCGTAACTCTGGAAGATCATCGACATCTTGCGCTGCTCGGGCGGCAGCGTGCGGGCGGACGACGACACCAGGCGGTCGCCGACGCGGATTTCGCCTGAGCTCGGCTCGAGGAAGCCTGCGATCAGCCGCAACGTCGTGGTCTTGCCGCAACCGGAGGGGCCGAGAAGGCAGACCAGTTGCCCATGATCGATACGCAACGCGACGTTATCAACGACCGTCACCGGCCCAAACCGCTTGGTGAGGTCGCGCAATTCAACCGAAGCCAACCGCTTCACTCCCTGCTGTTCTTTCGCGCATTCCGCCGTAACCAGATCGACGCCTTGGGCGGAAACCTGATTGCGACTGAGACGGGCCCGTTTTGCGGAATGCGCGCTTATTTATCGCAAGATCAATATAAGCACGAATGCGGGCCGGCCGGAAAGGCTCAGAAAGCCGGGATTTCAGGCATCACGCCGGAACGTTGTCGCCGAGCCAGCTGATCGCAGCCTCGACGCCGCCCTTGCCGTGGGGAATACCGAGCGCCTGCAGCGCTACTTCGATCACCCCGAGCGTGCCGAGGATCATCGGTGCGTTGACATGGCCCATATGGGCGATCCGGAACGCCTGGCCGGTCAGTTCGCCGATTCCCGTGCCCAGCACCACGCCGCATTTCTCCTTGCAGTAGCGTTGCAAGTCGGCCGGGCGGTAGCTGTCGCCCATCAGGACGGTCGTGACGGTGTTGGAGCGTTCGCTTGCCTCGGAGATATTGAAATTGACGACCTGTCCTTCGGACCAGGCCGACACGGCGCGACGCACGGCTTCGGCCAGCAATCGATGACGCAGGAAAGCGTTTTCAAGGCCTTCCTCGTCGATCATGTCGATGGCCTTGCGAAGTGCAAACAGCAAATGAACGGGAGCCGTTCCGCCATATATCCGGTAATTTTCGGCTTTGTCGCGCTCGGTCCAATCCCAATAAGGCGTCCGCATATTCGCCTTTTTGTGAGCCTCTCGGGCGCGGTCGTTGATGGCGCAAAAGCCCAATCCTGGCGGCGTCATCAGGCCTTTCTGCGAGCCGGACATCGCGACATCGATGCCCCAGGCGTCCATCTCGAACGGCATGCAGCCGAGCGATGCCACGGCGTCGACCAGATACAAAGCGGGGTGGCCCGTCGACTTGATCGCCTTGCCGATCGCTTCGATGTCGTTGTAGGCGCCTGACGCCGTATCGACCTGAACCACCAGGATCGCCTTGATGGTGTGATCCTTGTCCTGCCGCAGGCGCTCCTCGACCTCAGCGACGCGGACGGCGCGACGCCAGTCGCCCCTGAGCACTTCGACCTCGGCGCCCATGGCCTCCGCGGCGCTGCCCCAGTTGATGGCAAACCGGCCGCTTTCCAGCACCAAAATCTTGTCGCCGCGCGACAGCACGTTGCTCAGCACGGCTTCCCAGGCGCCATGGCCGTTGGCGATGTAGATGTAGGATTTGCCCTTGGTGGCGAATAGCCTGGAGAGATCGCGCAGCAGTCCGTGGGTGAGCTGCACCATCTCCTCGGAATAGATGTCGAGCGCCGGACGGTGCATCGCCTGCAACACCTCGTCGGGCATGGTGGTTGGTCCGGGGATCGCCAGGAATTCCCGGCCCGCGCGAACGGCCATTGTCGTGATTCCTCTTCGAGTTTCCGCAGCAAGTGGTCCGATTCTAACATTCGCACCCCTTCTCAGCAGGCAAGTTTGCGAATGTTAGAATCAAGGGACCACTAGCAAATTTAAGTTGCTAGTGGAGTTTAGGATTTGACATTCGCTTGACGAGCAAGCGGCTGGGTGGATTAGCGAATGTCAAATCCACTCCACTAGGGATGCAGGGGAATGGCGGGAAATTCAAGCAGGGATGGGATGATATTCGGGTGAGGCTGTCATGCGGGGGCCGCTATTTCGTGAGCGTATCGGCGACCGCATGCCAGATCTGATCCTTGATCTCGGTCGCAAGCGGGCTCGGAATGACGTCCGCCGGCGCTGTTCGCTTTTGGCACGCCACGACCAGCCGCATAATCCACACTTCGCCGTCGGTGTAATAGGAATCGCCGCCGCCATTTCGCCCCGTGAGCGTCACGCCGATGCCCGTCACCTGATATTTGGCCTCGACCACTTCGGCGGTCTCGAGGTCGGAGGCGAGCAGGCTGCGATCGGCGTCGATGTCGGCGGAGATGTGATGGGTGATGGCGCCGGTGTAATGGCTCACCCCCACGCCACGATCGAAGGTGGCAGAGCCGAGCCAGACCGGACGCATTTCCTGCCCCTGATCCAGCACCTTCCAGAACCGCACATGATGTCGGCGGTCGGCGCTGTCGCCGACAGGTTTCTCGAAGGCGAGATCTTCAGGCCTGCCGAGATAGAACAGTGGACTGACCGGCGCGCGGGCGTAGGGACGGTCGAGCAGCACGCTGCCGATGATCTCGACCGAAGACCGCGCCGTTACCGGATCGGCCGGGTACCAGCCGGCCGCCTGCATGGCGCAGAGCACGTCGAGTTTGTCGCCGATCAAACCGACATTGATGGGATCGCCGGGAATATCCTGCGCCGTGCGGGTGACCATTGGAAGATTGGCCAAGCCGCGCTGATGCTCGTAATGGCTCCACAGCATCGGCAGCGCCTGATAGGCCAGCGCAGTATACGCCAGCACGATGGCGAGGATGGCGAGCAGCAACTGCTCGAGCCGTCCATGCGGATGATGAGACGGAAAGATGCCAAAGAATTTGGTCACGGCGTCTCCGTTCCGCGGGCTAGTGCGGCGAATTTGAAGTTCCTATCGAGGTCGCTGCAAATTCGTTATAGGAACTTCAAATTCAAAGCCGCACTAGAAATAATAGTTGCTAGAGCTCCTTTGATTCCGAAGTTCGCATCAGAGGTTGCCGCGATACCAGGCGAACTTCGGAATCGGAGCTCTAAGCCGGTCATGCGGTGAGGTGCTGCGTTATCGTCGCGTCTCGCGGCAGCCTGCGGCTTCGGCTTCCTCGACCGAGCAGAACCAGCGCGTGCCCTTGCTGATCTTCATCTCGATCTTGGCGTACCAGCGGCTGGTCGGCTGGTGATAGATGCACTCGCCGGAACTATTGACGTTGCCCTTGATGGTGCAGTCCGGCGAAGGCGCGACCGGCCCGGACGCCGAGGCCAGCAGAATCGCATTCGCGCTTTCCGGCGGCTTGGTGGCGCCGAGGATCGTGGTCTTCTTGTTGCGGACCCGCCAATCCCAGGGCGCGATGAACGCGCCATGCCACATGCCGGCCTTGGCTTCGCGCGCGGCCTTCTCGTCATTCTCGTAGTCGTGGGAGAAGCGCACGTAAGCGAGCGCCCAGCCGTTTCGTACCATCCACTTCTGGATGTCCTCGCCGTCGACCTCGCACCGCGCCACGACCCGGCCGCGGCGATCGTGGTTCTGGCTGCCGTGGCAGGTCCAGGTCTTGTTGTCGGTATGCTTGATGAGTTCGTCGCGCGACGCGACCCCGCAGGTCCAGCGTTCGCCTTTGTTGTTGAGACAAAGCTGATCGACGGATGGGGCGTCGATTCCACCGAGCCGAACCCGGTTGTTGCCGATCACGACCGCATCGCCTTCGCGGACCTTTGCGGTGCCGGTGATGTCGGCGGCCTGCGCTAACGTGGGCAGCAGAAGTACGAGGGTCGCGAACAGGAGCTTCCGAGGCATGCAAAAAGATCCGTTCAAAATGGAATTGGTGCCCGCCGCGACAGCATACGAATGTCAGCAGCGGGACACCAGTGGATTCCAGCCCTAACCTTTCGCGCGCTGTAACGCTGTGCGCGCCAGCGACAGACCCATCAGTACAAAGGCGGATGTGGCTTCCGGACCGCCAACGAGAATGCGGGTCGGGGTCTTCATCTTGTTCCACTCATAGGCCTTGAACGGGCCGTGCCGGCCGCCTTCACCGAGGTGGTTCACGATGACGTGTAAGGCTGGTGTAAGGTTTGAGATCTCCGCACCGAGATGCCCGAGCGCGATCAGCGCCAGTGCCGCATCGAACGGGTTCATCTCGTGTGTGATCAGCTCATCCCTTACATAGGCCAGCACCCGTTCGCGAATGAACTCAAACGCGCCATCGGGATCGATCGCCTGCCGCGCGTCGGCGGATAGCGCCATGAAGACCGCGTAGCAGCGGCCGAAATAGGCGGAGTAGAGTTCCGGCAGATAATAGATGTGAGAGCGCGGCTCGGCGAAGGCGCCGCTCGCGGCGAGATTTTTCTGAAACCTGACGATGCCGCGCAACAGATCGAGCCGCGCCGGCGTCTCCAGGATTTTCCAGCGCGCCAGATTGCGGAAGCTCACTTCGAGAACGTCGAGATTGAGCGTCGGATCGAGGTCGTTGCCGTAGGGGCGATCGCCGTCGATGTTGTCGATCCAGGTGACGATGGCCCCGTCATAGTCGATGTGATCGTTGATCGCGACGGTGACCTTCGGCGCATTGGCGCCGGCCTTGACCTGATAGCCGCTGTAGAAATCGGGCAGCGGCTGATCGAGCATCGGATCGGTCGAGCCTGCTTGCGTGGCGGCCGAGAACGCGCAGGCCGTGGTGTCGCAGTCCGGCACATAAAGGCCGAAGCCCAGCTTCTCCTTGATCCCGGCGAAGAAGCGCGAAAACCGCGGATGCGGGTGAGGCGCAATCGCGGTGACGACATCATAGGCGCGTCCGTCGACGCCGCGGACCTGCTCGCGGCTTGGCCCGAGGCAATAATCGGCCATGTCAGCGATGGCGCGCTTTGCGGCGGCGTTTTCTTCCCTCGAGGCCAGCCCGCTCTCGACGAAGCCGAGCAGCAACTCGATATAGAACGCATCGTAATAGGCCGAGCGATGACGGATCTGCATCGGCTGCCACATCGGCTCGGCGATGCCTTTCCAGGACGGATTGATCAATTCGCGCGCCGGGGAGCGCGCGATGAAGATGCGTGCGAGATTGAACAGTAGCGTCGAGTTCTTGTAGCCGCGCGCATCGAGCCCGGTGAGCGCCGTCAGGAATTCGCGGCCGCGGATGTCGGGATCGCCGATCAGATTGAAGGCGGCGTAGGCCGGGATGAAGCCGTTGGTACGGAAGGACCGCAGCAGGTGTGCGCCGCAGGCGCGGATCACCCGCTCGATGTCGGAAAGCTTTGGCGGCGTCCCATCCAGGGCGGCGGAGGGCGGCCGGGGGTGGTGCAGCTTGACGGTATCCAGAAGCGCGGCCACCGGCTGGCCGATCGTCGCCCAGTCAGGCCGCTCGTCGTCGCGCGCCCGGACCAGGGCCTGGCGCAACGTCTCCAGCTGCGAGGCATCGTTCAATTCGGAGAGCCCGGTCCGGCGCAGCAGCGGCCGCAGGCCCGGGTTGCCGAGCGCGGTCCGGTAGAACTGGATGAGATGCTGGTCGCCGCCGGCGCCGTTGGCCAATAGCGGGTCGCAGATGTCGTAGAGCGACGGGCCGTCTTTTCGGGCCGTCAGCGCGCGGCAGACGGCTCCGGCCATTTCATGAAACGCCATTCAAGTTTCTTTCCGCGCGACAGTGTGGCGGTTCAGACGTCCGTATCATGATGCCGCGCGCTCGTCATACGGACGTCTGAACCAGCGCCACACTAGATCGATAATTTACCTGGTGTCCTTTCGATTCCGAAGTTCGAAACGGGGCTCCGCAAATGATACGAACTTCGGAATCGGACACTAGGCCCGGCGCGCTTCAGACCCCCGCTGGCGCATGGGTCATTTCCCGCAGGCTTTCCCCTGGACCTGTGAGTCGCTGAGCAATGGCACGAAAGATGCAACGATTTCAAGGAAATGAGATGACCGCGACGGGGCCGGGCGGAGCGGGCGGTTGTGTGATTTACATCACATAACTGCGGGTTCCGGGTTCCCGTTAACAGACAATTAAGGTTGCGGGCGGGTTAGGGGACGGGTTAATGGTCTGTTTGTTGCGACGCCGCAAATTGATCGTAATTCGACGGCAAACGGCCCCATCCCGACAAACCAAGTGAGATGCTGGCGCGACTTAAAGACGGCGCGCGATCGACAGTGAGTGCGAATGAGACCTGTGATGACTTTGTTCAGTCTTGGCATTTCCCGGCGTTCGCTCGCGGCAGCAGTGGCGCTGATCGGGACGGTGTCGCTGGTTCTGGGCGCCCATGCTGCGCTGAACAAGCGGGCATTGGACTCCGCCAAGGTGGCTTCCGCCGCCGAGCAGGCGGACCTTGCCGCCGTCAGGTCATCCCGGATCGCGCTCGTCATCGGCAACAGCCATTACCCCGACGCCAGCCTGCCGCTCGCCCAGCCGGTCAACGACGCCCGCGCTTTGACCGCGGCCCTGCGCCACGAAGGCTTTGACGTCGACGTCATCGAGGACGCCACCCATGACGACATGACCCGCGCCGTCACCCGCCTGAAGTCGAAGGTGCGGCCGGATTCGGTCGTCATGCTGTTCTTCGGCGGCTACGGCATTCAGGTCGGCCGCGAGAGCTACATGATCCCGGTCGATGCCGTGATCTGGAACGAAGGCGATGTGCGCCGCGAGGGCGTCAGCGTCGAACACGTGCTCGATGCGGCCAAGGAATTTGGCGCCTCCGCCAAGCTCGTGGTGCTCGATGCTTCCCGCCGCAATCCTTACGAGCGGCGCTTCCGCACCTTCTCCCATGGTCTCGCGCCGATCAGCCTGCCCGACAATGCGCTGCTGTTGACCTCGGCTTCGCCGGGCGCGGTGGCTGATGATTCCACGGGCGAGAATTCGGTGCTGGTGAGCGAACTGCTCACGCATATCGATGACCGGGACGCCAATCGGGCCACGGCGGCGGAAGCGATCTTCAATCAGACCCGCGTCGCGATCTCCCGCGCCTCCAATGGCGAACAGGTGCCGTCGGTCTCTTCCACGCTGATGGAAGAAATCAGCCTCAACGCCAAAGCCGGAAATTAAGGGCGACGCTACCGCGTGATGAACTCATCCCTCCCCCGCGAGAGCGTGGGGAGGGTGGCCGTCGCGAAGCGACGGTCGGGTGGGGGTGCCGGTTTTCCTGAAAAGCTCTGACACTGAAGGTCTTCTTTGAAAACCCCCACCCCGATGCTCGCTGCGCTCGCATCGACCCTCCCCACAAGGGGGAGGGAGAAGAAAGCGCCCATAGTCCCTACCGCGCTTCCGCGGCCTCGGTGATCGGCCGCACCGGATCTCCTTCGCGCAGCAGCGCGCCGGCCCGCGCCACCACGATGTCGCCTTCGACGAGCCCCTCGCGGATTTCGACCTGGCCGCCCGACATCAGCCCGACCTCCACCCGCTTGGTCTCGATCCGCGCGCGCCGCACCACCTGCACCACCGTGCCGGCGGAGCCATAGAGCAGCGCGGTGAGCGGCACCGCAACGCCGCAGCTCTGGCCGGTCTTGATCATGGCGCGGCCGGATGAATTGACGAACAGCTTGCGGTTGGTGGTGATGCTGACGAACACCTGGCCGAGCTGGCTGTTCGGCTCGACCGTCGTCGAGACGCGGCGAACCTTGCCGTCGACTTCGCCCGCGCCGACCATCCTGATCCGCGCCGGCTGATTGACGGCGAGCTTCGGCAGATCCTGCGTCGGCACCATCCCGACCAGGTCGAACTCGCTGCGCGCGATGATGGAAAACAGCGCCTCGCCGCGCGGCGAGGCGGGCGCGCCGATCTGGGCGGTCGAACTCAGCACCAGGCCCGCCACCGGCGAGGCCACCAGCGTCGAGCCGCCTTCCGGCAGCGCCAGCCGGGCGAGGTTTTGCCCCGCGGTGACGGTCTCGCCGGCATCCACCAGGATCTCGGCGACCTTCAGGCCGGGCCGGTCCGGCCGCACCATCGTCTCCTCGCGCGGAATGAGAAGACCGAACGCCTCCACCAGATTGGGGAAGCAGAACTTCGACGCCTTCAGCACCGTCACCGCCGCGCCTTGCGGCGCGCCCTCCTTGGCCGCAGGATCGTCAGCGGCGAGGACGGGGGAGATGAGAGCGAGCAGGAGGGTGGCCGCGAGCGGGGCGAGCAGGTGGCGCGAGGCGGCATTATTCATCGGCGGTCCCAAAGGTTTTCGGCAGCTATCGTTAGCAGAAGGCTGGAGGAGGGGCCAAGCCACCTTCGAAATGCGGTATAGCGATATTATTGCGTAGGGAACGACTCGGATTAGGTACAATCGGCGTTCCTATGGCCAGCGCCCGTTTCGAGATAGAACAGACCTAGCGTACTGCAGGCCTCAACGTATTTTGCGGAAATGGCTGACGAAGAGAAGATCGGTAGGCCTTGGAAAGATGATGAGCTAGATGCCATCGTCGCTGACTACTTTTCGATGCTAAGGGATGAGCTATCTCAACAACCGTACGTTAAATCGCACCACAGTGCTGTCCTGATGGAACAGATTGGGCGAACGCATCGATCAGTTGAGTTTAAGCATCAGAATATATCGGCTGTCCTAGAAGAGATGGGATTGCCTTGGATCGTTGGCTACAAACCAAAGCGAAACTATCAGGCGTCGATTTTTGGTGCAATTGACCGATATCTCTCATCGAATGGGGATATTGCCTATGAGCAACTACCTCCAAAAGTGCTAGCGGTTTCCGATGACGCAGGAATGTTTATAAACGCGCCGGAATTACAACCGCCATCCGACAGACCTTGGCAGCTTGAACGACTCGTCAGAAAATTCGATCCGGTGGAGCGTGATCTGCGCAATCGATCATTAGGGCGAGCGGGCGAGGAATTCGTCTTGGCGATAGAAAAGAGGCGACTTGAGAAATTCCAGAGGCCGGATCTCTTAAAAAAGGTGAGATGGGTATCGGCGGAGGACGGCGATGGTGCGGGATACGATATCCTATCCTTCGAGCCCGACGGTCGAGAGCGTCTGATAGAAGTAAAAACGACGAACGGAGCAGCTAGGACACCGTTCTTTATTTCTGAAAACGAACTTCAAAGAGCCACAGTGTCTGCGGAGTCATGGCGTTTGTATCGTGTGCACTCGTTTGCTCAGAAGCCGCGTATCTTTCAAATAATCCCTCCGATAGATGAAATGCTTCACTTGCGCCCCGATACTTGGCGTGCGTCGTTTTCTTAGTTCCTATTTTAGGACTGACGCGGCAACTCAAGCGACTTCATCTGAATCGTCCGTCGGTTTATAGCCGATCGCCTTATGCATCCTAGCAAAAGTGTTCACGTCCTGCCGTGAATAGGCTATCTCGTGAAACACTTCTCTAGCCGCGTTGGTAAAGGTATATTCGCGAGGCTTAGTCCATTCATTTTGCATGTACCCATCCAATCATAGTAGCGCAGCGAACATTTGATCTGATTTGCGTCCTGTCCAGCCCCTCCGCGAAAAATTTTCCGCTTTGCGAATTGGTAGAAGCAGTAATAGAGCCGAACTGTCCCGCCTCGATAAGAGGGGCGTTTCGCGATCGTCACGGACGTTGGGTGCGGGATGCGGTGGACGCTTTGGCGGCGCAAGACGGGCGCGGCTTTAAGGCGGACGGCGAAGTCGTGTGGTCCCGGCATCTCGACGCTGATGTCAACTGGCGATGATGCTTCGCATCACGCCGGGATGGTGACAAGAAAGCCCGATCACCAGGGAGAGCGCGAAGGAAGCCGTTAAAACCATCCGCGTGCGGGAATGCCGGGTGATCCGGTTGTCCTCGCGGTGACTAACTCGCGTGTTTTTTTGTTTTCCACGCGAGGCTGCGGGTGCCGCCGGCACCCGGCATTCCCCACGCCCTCTTTTGTTAGAGGGCTAAAGTTCTGGGCATAGTCCGGGCGCGATTGCGCCGCGGGAATGCGCGGTGCTGTTTGAAATTTGAATCGGACGACGATTAAACGTCTGAGTGGGCTCGGTCGACCAACATCGGCGGTCGGCTCCCTCTCCCCTTGTGGGAGAGGGTTGGGGTGAGGGGTTCAGGTCCCTCGATAGAACGTAACCCCTCACCCGGATCGCATCTGACGATGCGACATAGCCGAAGCCTTGCTTCGGCGTCCTTCGAAGAACGGCCGCCGCAGGCGGCCTATGCCTCTCCCACAAGGGGAGAGGTGAAAACAAGCGATGCTCGCTCGCCGTTATCTACTACTTCCTTTGCGCGGTGACTTCGGTCGGCGGCACGGCGTCGGCGGCCTCGTCCGCCTCCTCCCGCCAGCTTAAAATCTCCGCCGCCAGCACCGGGCGATTAAAACCCTTGAGTTGCAGGTCGTCGATCGGCCGGCCCTCGACGAAAGGCTCGACGATGCCATAGACGCGGCGGCTGACCACGATCTGGTTGGCCTTGGCCTCGTCGCACAGCCGCGAGGCAAGGTTGGTGACGCTGCCGATCGCGCTGTATTCCAGCCGGTGCTCGAACCCGATCTGGCCGATCGTCGCATAGCCGAGCGCGATGCCGACGCCGAATCCAAGCTGATGTCCGCGGTTGCGCCAGCGCACCGTCAGCGCGCCGACGGCGTCGCGCATCTCGACCGCCATCTTCACCGCGCGCCTGGTGTGGTCGGCAAACTGGATCGGCGCGTTGAACAGGATCATCACGCCGTCGCCGGCATAGCGGTCGAGCGTGCCTTCATATTTGAAGGTCAGTTCGCCGAGCGCCGCGTGATACTCGCGCAGCACGTTCATCGCTTCTTCGGGCTCGGTCGCTTCCGTAAACGCGGTGAAGCCGCGCAGATCGCAGAACACGACCGTCACCTCGCGGCGGTGGCTATCAAGCAGCGCGTCGTGGCCGTCCGAGGAGGCGATCAGTTGCGCCACCTGCGGCGCGAGGAATCGTTCGAGCTTGCGAATGCGCTCGATCTCGGCGAGTTGTTTCTCGACGCGTTCTTCCAGCGACTTGTTCCAGTCCTTCAGCTGCTCGGTCTGATCCCTCAGCTTGTCGGCTTGCTGTTGCACCGTGGAATGCGCCAGCGCCAATTCACTCATCGACTGGGCGAGATCGCGGGTGCGCGCCTCCACCTTGGTCTCGAGACCGGCATAGGTCTCCTGCAACTGGCCGGCCATGCTGTTGAACTGACCGGCGAGTTCTTCCAGTTCGTCTCCCGTTTTCACCTCGATGCGATGGTCGAAGTCGCCTTCGCCGAGTTGACGTGCGCCGCGCCGCAGCGCGGTGATCGGGACCAGCATGCGCCGCGCCAGCATCGTGCCGGCCAGGATCGCGACCACAAGGCCGAGCGCAATCAGAAGCGCGCCGCGCGCCAGTTGATCGCGGATCGGCACCAATGCCTGTGTCGTCGGCTGCTCGAAGAAAACATGCCAGCCGAGCTTCGGCAGCGCGTGCTCCGATGTCAGCACCGAATTGCCTTCGTCGTCGGTGCCGAAGTCCTCGGGCGTGCCATTTGTCCGCAGCGCCGCAGCGAGCTGCGGCAAGTGGACCAGCGATTTTCCGATCTCGGGTCCGCGGCTCGATCGCGCCAGCACCCTACCTTGCGGATCGGTCACATAGGCGAAGCTCGATCGGCCGATCTGGGCATCCCCGAAAAAATCGCTGAGAAAGCGCAGGTCGATGTCGGCGACGGTGATGTCGGCGTTGAAGCCGGAATGCGACACCGAGATCGACATGGAGGGCCGCGAATCCCGGAATGTCACCGGCGCGTAAGCGATGCTCTTGCCGCGGGTTTCGGTGTAGCGGACGTCGCGGGAGAAGTCGGCGTTGCTGCCGACCAAAATCGACGCGCGCGACAGGCGCAGTTTCTCGCGGCCATAGCCGTCGAGCAAGGTGAGCTGGTCGACGGCCGGCACCTGGTTCAGGAGCTGGGCGTAATCGTTGCGGTGATCCTCGATCTTCACCGCGCTGGCACGGGTGACCCAGCTGATCTGCCGTTCGAGCTCGGCGATCGACTGCTCGATCCGCCCCGCGGTCGCTTCCGCCTTGTCGCCCATGGCGTCGATCAGCGCGGTCTTGGTGGCGCGGTAGTTGATCCAGATTTCGATCGCGCCATTGACGGCGAGCACGAGCACGACGAGGCCAACCAGCGCCGCAACATATTTGGCGAACAGACCCCTGCGCAGCGACCGACCTTCGCTTCTCACCCCAGTCATCCAGCCCCTCGTGCCGGCCGGTAACGGGAGCCCCGGCCATGCGTTGTCATCGACATCAACCCTTAGCACGTTTCCGAAGGGCGCGATGGGGCGGAGGGAGCTCGGTTTTGGCGGCCTAGTGTGGCGGTTCAGAAGTCCGCATCACTATCGCCGCGAGTTCGTCATGCGGACTTCTGAACCAAAGCCACACTAGATCAATAAATTAGCTAGTGTCCTTTCGATTCCGAAGTTCGAAACGTGCCTCCGCAAAATGCTACGAACTTCGAATGGGACACTAGCGGCCGAAAAGCTGTTTCAGCATATCGTTGATCTGGCGGCCGCTCTGATCCGGCTGGGCGGGATCGTTCGGCCCTCGTCCATTCGGCGGAGGATTGCGGTTCTGGCTGCCGCTCAAACCCTGCTGGATCAGGTTGCCCAGGGTCTCGCCGAGCTTGCCGAGCGTGTCCGACTGATTGTTGCCGTCTGCCGGGTTGCCGCCGGGTACGAGGCCGGCGACGTCAGGATAAATGCGTGGGCTGGCCCACGGTCCGTCGATGACGACGGGAATGCCGAAGCCGGCGGGGTCGCCCGCGCGTCCCTGGCCTTCGGTGGTCATCACGAGCTTCGGCTCGACCCGCAGGGCGAGCGTCCTGGCGCCAACGTCGATGGCGCCCGCGCCGGTCATCTTGACCAGCGGACCGATCAGATTGAGGTCGGTCGTATTCGCCTGTCCCTTGTCGATGCGGAACGAGGCCGAGAGCTGAGACAGGTCGGTGGACTGTTCCTGGCTCTGTTGCCAGCCCGACAGCGTGCCCGACGCGAGCTGTCGGATCATCTGCGCGACGTTGAGACCGCGGATCGCGCCGTCCTGGAAATTCGCGGTCGCGTTGCCCGGCGAGGTTCGACATGATCGCCCGCGGGCTCTGGCCGGTGGAGCGGACGTCGATCCTGGCTTGCAGCCTGCCGTCGAGCTTGTCGAAATCGGCAGCCGCACTCAGCAAGGGCAACGCACGGACGCCGTTGAGATCGCAGCGGATCGCATAGACGGGTCTGTCGGGCGACACGTCGAGTTCGACGGTGCCGCTGGCCTGGCCGCCATAGGCCCCGAGATTGGACACGTTGCCTTTGAGAATTCCGCCTGCGAGCGAGGCTTCCAGCGCCACCGGCGCGAAATGCGCACTCCCGATATTGAGCTCAGCGGCCGACAGCCGGATCTGGGCATCGGCATAGTTGAGGCCGATCAGTTCGATCGCGTCATCGCTCCAGGCGGGCTGTTGCGCGCCTTGCGGCGCAGCTTGCGAGGCCGTCGCGATATCCAGCCGCCGGAAGTTGAGGTCGACTTTGACCAGCGGCTTGCCGGCAAAGTCGACCGAAGCCCAGCCATCGAACAAGCCGTCGCCGATCTTGCCGGAGAGGCCATTGATCATGACGAGCGTGCCGTTGATCCGGACCTGGGCCTCGCTCGACAGCGGCGCCTGCAACAGGCCGGGCGCGTCGAGCGAGAGTTCGACGGGAATGGTCTGCCGCTCCACCGACGGGTCGGGCATCGACGCTTTGATCGCGAAGGTGAGCGGGTGGTGGCCTGCTTGCGCGTTGCCGTTGAGGCTGAGATGGCGATCCGCATCGATGCTGGCGCGGGCACCGATGCCCTCGATGCGGTTCTCCACGTGGTCACGCGCGTTGAAGAAGGTGACGGTGCCATCGGTGACGGTGATGCGCTGGATTTTCGGCGCGGCATCCGCGTTTGGCCGGGAGGAGGGGGCGTTGGCCGCCGCCGTTCGCCGCTCGCGCCGCAAGGGGACGCGGATGTCGGGACGATTGATGACGAGCTCGGTGATTTCAGGACGGCCCGACCACAGGCTACGAAGCGTCATGTCGGCCTGAATGCTGCCGACGGTCAGGCGACCGCCGGTCTCGCGGTCGTTGGATCCCTCAAGGGCCACATCGTTCATGGTGAGGTTGAGCGTCGGCCACAGCCCGACCTTGGTCGACCCGCCAATCGTCAGGTGATAGCCGGTGTCGCGTTCGACCCGGTCGGCAATCGTCGAAGTCAGGAAGCCGGCGGGCATTCCGATCACGAGCAGCAACCCCGCCACGACGACGATTGCTGCGATAACCCCACCGAGGATTTTCAAGGCTCTCATATCGGTCTTCCAGATCGGCAGTTCGTGTGCGGTTCGGGTCCGGTCGTCGCTTAAGTCGTTAGAAAAACCCGGGGGCTGCAAAGATATGTGACTTATGACACAGTTTCACCCCGATTGACCCCCAGCCGGCGATTTGGAACGGCTTGCGACCAAGGCATTGCGATGAGTAGACAAGCCGAATTTGCCGTTATTTTGAAGATGAATCCGATGTTTGCGGACATCGGCGCCGACGAATTGCAGCGGCTCGCCGCGCTCTGCCATACCCAGCATCTCGATGCCGGAGAAATGTTGTTTCAAAAGGGCGATCCCGGCGATGCCTTGTACGGCGTGCGCCGCGGCCAGATCCGGATCGAGACCGGCGCCTCTGACGGAAACCGGCTGACGCTGAATTTCCTTGGGCCCGGCGATCTCTTCGGCGAAGTCGCTGTGCTTGACGGCCAGAGCCGCACGGCGGATGCGGCCGCGGGCGAGCCGACGGAATTGTTCGTGCTGCGGCGGGAGGATTTTCTCGGCTTTCTCGAGCGCGAGCCACCGGTTGCGGTCAAGCTGATCATGCTGTTGTGTCAGCGCATTCGCTGGATGAGCGAGCGGATGGAGGAATCGGTATTGCAACCGCTGCCGATTCGCCTGGCGCGGCGGCTCTGTGCGCTGGCATCCGATTTCGGCTCCGAAGTGCATATTTCTCAGGAGCAACTCGGCGTCTTCGTCGGCGCCGCGCGCGAGAGCGTCAATCGCCAGTTACAGCAATGGCGCAAGGACGGCATTCTTGACCTTCAGCGCGGGCGCATTCTCTTGCACAACATGAAAAAGCTGACGGCTGTGGCGCGGAGCGAATAGATGCCGCGGCGATCGGCTGCGCGGGATTTGGATACGGCGATGGTCAAAATGACCTCACGCCGCGCGGCGCTGTTGGCTGGCACGGCCTTGTTTTTCGTGTCGTGCACGCTGCGGCCGGCATTTGCGGACGACCATGATCACATGGATCACAAGCATATGGATCACATGGGGCACATGGATCATATGGATCACACGCAGATGCCAGCACGGACTTCAGGCGAAGAAACCGCCAAAGGCCAAAAAGAAAAAACCTGCCGCCGACCACTCGGTATCTCACGAGAACATGCCGCCGATGGATCATGCGGCGACCGATCATGGCGCGATGCATGGCGGTCATGAGATGAAAGGCTTTCTCGGTCCCTACGGCATGAGCCGCGAGGGATCCGGCACCAGCTGGCAGCCCGACACTTCGCCGCACGAAGGCATCCATGCCCAGTACGGCGAGTGGATGACGATGTGGCACGCGATGTTCAACGGCGTGTACGACAATCAGGGCGGGCCACGCGGCGACAGCAAGACCTTTGTCAGCGGCATGGCGATGGCGATGGCCGAACGCCAGGTCGATGCCGGCACCTTCGGTCTTCGCGCGATGCTGTCGCCGGACCCGTTCATGGGCGCAAACGGATATCCGCTGCTGCTCGGAAGCGGCGAAACCGCAGACGGCCGTACGCCGCTGGTCGATCGTCAACATCCGCACGATCTGTTCATGGAGCTGGCCGCCAGCTATTCCTACCAGATCGCCAAAGCGTCCAGCGTGTATGTCTACGCAGGCCTGCCCGGAGATCCGGCGCTCGGCCCGTCGGCGTTCATGCACCGGACCAGCGGTCTCGATATTCCGGAAGCGCCGATCACCCATCATTGGCTGGACAGCACGCATATTACGTATGGCGTCATCACCGCGGGCGTCGTTCTCGACACGTTCAAGCTCGACGCTTCGGCCTTCCGCGGACGCGAGCCGGATCAGTATCGTTACGACATCGAGCAGCCGAAGCTCGACAGTTACTCGGCTCGCGCCAGTTGGAATCCGACGCCAGAGCTTTCGATGCAGGTCTCCTGGGGACACCTCACGTCGCCGGAACAGCTCATGCCGGCTGTGAATGAAAATCGCCTCACGGCTTCGCTTTCCTATACCAAACTGTTCAACGGCGGCGATGTGTGGGCGACAACGCTGGCCTGGGGCCGCAAATACAATTTGCCGGGGAATACGCTGGACGGCTATCTCGCCGAAAGCGAGCTGATTTTCAAAAATGGCGTCACCCTGTTCACGCGCGCCGAGCGTCTTCAGAATGACGAACTGCTGGAATCCAGCGAGATGACGATGGCTCCTCCAGTAACGCCGTTGCCACTGATGCCGGTCTTCACCGTTGGCAAGATTACCGCGGGCGGCATCTACGATTTCCTGAGAACCGACCACATGAAAATCGGACTGGGCGCGCTGGTCAGCCGCTACAGCATCCCTGATGCGCTGAAACCCGAATATGGCGACCCGACGAGCTATATGGTCTTTGCGCGATTGAAGATTCAATAAGAGGCGGGGCCGGGCTCTATTCCGCCGCCGGCGAACGCAGAATGGCCGGTGGCGGCCGATGATCGCCGGCCGGCTCTTCCGCCTGGTCGTTGTGGGCGATCAGCCGTTTGGCAAAACGCCAGATGATCGTGCCGATATCGTCCATCAACATGAACATCGCCGGCACGAACACCAGCGACAGGATGGTGGAGAATATCAGGCCGCCGATCACGGCGAGCGCCATCGGCGAGCGGAATTCGCCGCCGGCGCCGAACGCCAGCGCCGAAGGCATCATGCCGGCGGCCATCGCGATCGTGGTCATGACGATGGGGCGGGCGCGCTTCATGCCGGCGTCGATGATGGCGTATTCGCGCGTCTTGCCATCGCGCATGGATTCCACCGCGAACTCCACCAGCATGATGGCGTTCTTGGTGACGATGCCCATCAACATCAGGATGCCGATCCACACCGGCGTCGTGAGCTGCTTGCCGGTCAGGAGCAGGGCTGCGATGGCGCCGCCGATCGAAAGCGGCAGCGAGAACAGGATCGTGATCGGTTGCAGGAAGGTGCCGAACAGAAGCACCAGCACCGCATAAACCATCATCAAGCCCGCGGTGATGGCGGTCGCAAAGCCTGCGGACAACTCGTTCAAGCTTTCCGCATCGCCCGAGGGGTTGACCGTCACGCCCTTGGGCAGGCTCTTCATGACCGGAAGTTCGTTGATCTTCTTGGTCGCATCACCGAGCGCCGATGTGCCGACGAGGTCTGCAGCGACGGTTGCCTGCCGCTCGCGATCGTAGCGGTTGATGCTGGTCGGACCCTGGTCGAGCTTGATGTCGGCGACCACCGACAGCGGCACGCCACCACGTCCTCCGCCGAGCGGCACCCGCAACTGTTCGAGGACGTTCAAGTCGCCACGCGCGCCATCCTCGAGCTGAACGCGGATCGGCACCTGCCGGCCGCCGGCATCGAACTTGGCGAGCGCCGGACCGACATCGCCGATCGTGGCGACGCGAATGGTCTCCGACAGGCTTTCGGTGGAGACGCCCAGCCGGGCGGCGAGGTCGGCGCGTGGCTGGATGCGAAGCTCCGGCCGGTCAAGCGAGGTTTCGGAGATCACGTTGGCGATCAGCGGAATTCGCTTCATCTGGTTGGCGAGTTCGCTGGCGACGTTACTGACGATATTGCTGTCGGCGCCGGTGACGACGAGCGAGATCGCGCGCAGTCCGTTTTCGTCGAGGAACCAGAATCGGATATCCGGAACGTTTTCGAGTTCCTTGCTGATCGACAGTTCGAGTTCGCGCTGGGTGATCCTGCGGTCGGTCTTCGGCGTGTAGTTGATGATCAGCGCCGCGCGGCGGACTTCGAACGTGCCTGGGGGCACCCGGCCGCCATCGACGAAAATGCTTCTGACCTCCGGTCGCTTGCGCAAGCGCGCAACGATTTGCTCGGTGACCTTCTCGGTATAGGCAAGTTGCGAACCGGGCGGCAGCTCCATCGCCAATAGCGAGCGCGCGGTGTCCTGCGCCGGCAGGAAGCCCTGCGACAGACAGCTGAGATGCTGCCGATCGAGGCCGCGAAGATGCCGAAGCCGATCAGGACCGTGATCAGGTAGTGCTTGACCGACCAGGTAACGAGCTTCGTATAGGCCTGAAGTATGCGCCCGGGCGGCGGATCGTCGTGCGGATGATCCTTGAGGAAATAGGCCGCCAGCACCGGCGTGACGAAGCGCGCGGCGAGCAGCGAGAAGAACACCTGCACCGACACCGTGATGCCGAACTGCTTGAAAAACTGTCCGGCAATGCCCGACATGAAGCTCGCGGGCGCAAAGATCGCGATGATCGTCAGCGAGATCGCGATCACGGCCAGGCCGATCTCGTCGGCGGCTTCCAGCGCCGCGCGGTAGGGCGATTTGCCCATGCGCATGTGGCGCACGATATTTTCGATTTCGACAATGGCGTCGTCGACGAGAATGCCGGTCGACAGCGTGATGGCGAGGAAGCTGACGAGATTGAGCGAGAAACCGAGAAGGTCCATCGCCCAGAACGCCGGGAAGATCGACAACGGCAACGAGATCGCGGCGATGATGGTGGCCCTGATATCGCGCAGGAACAGAAGCACGATGATGACGGCCAGGATCGCGCCTTCGAACAGGGTCGAGATCGCCGCTTCATAATTGCCCTTGGTGTATTCGACCGAAGTATCGATCAGCTTGAGGTCGACTTCCGGGTGGGCAATTTTCAAGGCGTCGATGCGCTTCTGCACGGCGGCAGCGACCACGACGTCGCTCGCGCCCTTCGAGCGCTTGATGCCGAGCGCCACGACGGGCTCGCCGTCGAAACGCGCAAAGGTCCGGCGATCAGCAATGGTGTCGGTGACGGTGCCGAGATCGTCGAGCCTGACTTCGCCGCCGGTCGGCAGGCTGATCATGGTTCCGGCAAGCTCATTGAGCGTCTTGGCGCCGGCGAGCGTGCGAATTGCCTGATCGTTCTTGCCGATTTCGGCCCGGCCGCCGGCGAGATCGACATTGGTGCCGCGCAGGCGGCGAGAGACATCGACGGCGGTCAGGCCAGCGGCTTGCAGGCGGTCGGGATCGAGCGAGACGAGAATCTCGCGCTCCACACCGCCGATGCGTTCAACCTGGGCGACGTTACGCACGCCTTGCAGCGCGCGTTTGACGACGTCGTCGACGAAATAGGACAATTGCTCCGGCGTCTTGCCGGGCGAAATCGCCGCATAGGTGACGATCGGCAATCCGATGACGTCGACACGCTGAATCAACGGCTCGTTGACGTTTTGCGGCAGATTGGCGCGCACGCGCGTGACGGCGTCCTTGACGTCGTTCAACGCGCGGTCGGTGTTGGTTTCCAGCGCGAACTGGATTGTGGTCACCGACAGGCCATCGGTGATCGAAGACGAAATGTGCCGGACGCCTTCGACGCCCGAGACGCCGTCTTCGATGGTTTTCGTGACCTGGGATTCAAGCTCGGCCGGCGCCGCACCGAATTGCGAGACCGCGACCGAGATCACCGGAATGTCGGCGCTCGGCAGCCGTGTCACCGCAAGCTTGGTGAAGCTGATCCAGCCCAGCACCAGGAGGATGATCGAAAAGACGACGGATGGAAGCGGATGGCGGATCGACCATGCGGAGATATTGAGAGCCATCAGCGCACCCGTGTCCGATCGAGGTCTTCGGCGAACATTGTCTTGATCTGGTCGCCATCATGCAGCGACGAGCCGGCGTCGGCCACGACGATTTCACCTACGTCGAGGCCTTCCAGAATTTCGATCGAGGTGTCGGACACAAGTCCGACCTTCACTCGCCGCGTCTCCACGGTATTGCCTTTGACCACCTGGACCGTGAGATGGTCAATGGCGGTGCGCGGGATGGCAACGCCGCAACTTCGCTTGGCGTCGATGCTGGCCTGGGCGAACATGCCGATCCGGATCGCGGGATTGCCGGTCAACGTGATGCGGACATGGCCGAGCTGGGTGTTGCGATCGATCTGCGGCAATACCAGTCTCACGCGGCCGACGATGTCGGGGCCGTTGTCGCGGCTGATCCGCACCGTCGCGCCGGGGCTGAGCTTCATCATGTGAACCGCAGGGACTTCGGCGTCGAGGTCGATTTCGTTGTTGACTGCGATACGGAATATCGGCCCGGCCTGCGGCGAGGCGGGAGCGCCGACGATGGTGTTGACCTGGGTGACAAGTCCGGCGGCCGGAGCGCGTAGCGAAATCGGCGAGCGCGACGCATTGTTCGCGCCCGGAGGCGGGGTGAGCCGCGCCAACTCCTGGTTTTCGGCGACCGTCTCGCCCTCGCGGACCAGCACATCGGTGACCTTCGAGCCTTCCTGATCGGCCGAGACCACTGCCTCGCGCCGCGGCACTGCAAATCCCGTCACCCGCACCAGGTCGGAGAAGCAGGCATTGGTGGATTTCGTGACGATGACGAGCGCATTGCCCGCCGTTTTCTTTTCGTCGGGGTGGGAACGGTGCTCGAACCAGTACCATCCGATCCCCAGGACAATGAAGAATACGACCGCCAGTGCTGGCTTAAGGTATTGCGACGGGTTCATTGCCGGGTTCGGCGCTCCTTCGGACGGGCAAACGTCGGCCTACTTCGAGGCGGTGGCCTTGTTTTCCATGTTGACGATCTGCACGCGACGATTCGCTTCCGCGAGCGGATTGGCAGGGTCTTTCAACTTGGTCTTACCATAGCCGACGGTGACGAGATCGGCGGCGGGAATCCTGGATTTGTCGACCAGGTAACGTTTGATCGAGTTGGCCCGGCGCTCCGAAAGCTCCTGATTATAGGCCTCGCCGCCGGCGGCATCGGTATGGCCTGCAAGAACAAAGGTCGATCCCTTCAGATCGGCGTTTGCCAAGGCCCGTCCGAGCGCCTGGACCGAGGGCAGCGACTTGGTGCTGATCCGGTCGGAGTTATAGTCGAAGTTGATTTCCAGATCGATCTTCGGCTTGTCCTTGACGACGGCCGCTATCTGCTCGCGCTCACCCATCGACAGCGAACGCGATGGCCGATTGCGCAACGACTGGATCAACTTGCTTTCGGTCTCGGCCGCGGCCGGATCGCTCTGCGCCGGCGGCCCCATCGAAAGGCTGCGCGTGAGAGGCTCGCGCTTGGCCGGCGTCAGCGCCCTGAGGATCTGGTCCTCACTGGCCTCTTCCGCCTTGGCCGCTTGAAACGAAAACACGGCGCCAACGGTGAGCAAAGCAAGGATCGCGATGGAGACGCGCTTGGCCGAATTCCGTGACATTGCCAGTCCTCCTTCAGGGACACATTCGCGTGGGATCAGTTCAGATTGGCTCCGTCACCCGGAGCTTTGAGCGGCAGTAATGCAGGGGTGAGCTCAGCGCACCCCGTAGTCTGCAAATTCCTTGACGATATTCGGGTCCATGGCCTTGGCGTTATTGATATCGACTTCGCCATCGGAAATGGCGCCACTGCGCTGTCTGGCCAGACCACGCCCAAATAGCGACGACGTCAGCCGCGGATTGATCTTAAGCGCGGCGTCGAAATCGGCGATGGCGTTCTTGGCTAGACCGCTCTTCAAGTTGACCAATCCCCGGCTGTCGAGGGCGTCGACGAAGTTCGGACGCAGCCGAAGCGCCTCGTTGCAGTCTCTCAGTGCCGACTGAAGCTCGCCGACCACGGCACGCACCCAGCACCGATTGTTATAGGCTTCGACATCCTTCGGGTTGAGGCGGATCGTGTCGCCGAAATCCTTGATCGCGAGGTCATAGGCGCCCTTGCTGGCATAGACCTGGCCACGCCGGTACAGAGCGCCGGCGTCATCAGGGTTTTCGACCAGTTTGCCCGTCAGGCTCTTGATGGTCGGATCATCGGCAAGCGAAGGCTGGGTCGGAGGCGGCGGGTCTTTGCTTGGGATATTTGCGACCGCCGGCTTCTCGGGCGGCGGCACGATCGGCGTCTCGGCCTTTGGCGGCGCAGGCGGATCGACACGCGGCGCGGACGGTTGAGGCGTGGGTGGCTGTGGAGAGGGTTCGGCAGCCGGCTGTTGCGGAAGAGCGGCGATCGCCGGCCGCGCGCCCGGAATGAACGAAAAGTCTTCGGCCAGCGAAGACGAAATCCACGGCACCTGCTCGCTGCGCGAAGCGCGGGTCACGCCGACACGGGTCCGGTTGAGCGTCTCCTCCGCCATCAGGTCCGGAACGCGGATTTCCTTGAGCAACTCCTGAACGAACAGGCTGTGGTCGCCGCCATTGTCCGACATGACCGAGCTCAGCGCCGCCGAATACATCACCAGCGAGCCATTCGGCGCAATCACCGGTGCGAGGCCGGCCGAGAAACTGCGGAAACGGCGCTCGTACGGATTGCGCCGGGACGCGTCGATCAGCGCAATCTTGACGCCGGCGCCGCGGTTGTTGAATTCGCCCAGGATAGTTTCGAGGCTGAAACCATCACGGCGGACATCCGCCTCGGTCCAGATCTGGGCGTCGACGGGGATCATGAAGCTCTGGCGATTGGACTGAATGCCAAAGCCTGAGAAGAAAATCAGCGACACGGTTCCCGGCTTGATATGGCCATAGAGCCGCTCGAGCGCCTTGCGCATGCCATCGGCGGTCAGGTTCTCGCCGGTTTCGACGGTGAAGCCATCCCGCTTGAGTTCATCGGCAATGCTGCGCGCGTCACCGACCGGCTCCTTCAACGGCGCATCCGCATCGGGGTATTTCGCGTTGCCGATCACCAGCGCAAACCGGTCCGCCGCGACCGCAGCGGACGGGGCAACGGGGGCGAGCGCAAACGCCAAAAGAGCCAGCAATGCAAGGCGGATAGTCATTCTGCTCCCGTCCGGCCAATTTCCAGCGTCAGTTCAGGCACTAAACGCCTGTCCCGAGCAAGCCCTCAGCCAACTTTATCTTACGAAAACAGCATTATCAAACCGCGCGCCCAACGCATGTCAACCGGTGACTGCCCGGCAAATCGCCGCGCACAACAGCCAACATGCACCTCCCAGGTTCGATCCAGTGAAGCGGTCCGCATCGCCGGGATTGCAGAACGCGCCGCTTACGTCATCTGTCACCGCTACGACACATTGCGGTGACCGCCATTTTCGTGTGGCCGGCATGATGGCGTTGGCGATTTGACCTTTTGGTGCGGCGGTGGCTTGCTAAGATTAGTGCCCACTTTCCGAAGTTCGTGCTCCATCGCAGCACCCACCTTCGCGAACTTCGGAAAGTTATGGGCACTAGCAAACTTATTGATTCTAGTACCGCTTACCGATCTGAAGTCCCTAATCGAACTCGCAGCTTGTGGTGTAGGGACTTCAGATCGGCGGTACTAGCCCAAACAAAAAGAAGCTGAACCGATGGAAACGACCTACGAAATTTATGCGCTGCGCTATGCGACCATGTCGCCGCGCACCCCCAATATGAACTACATCACGCCCGACCCGCACGAGACGGCGGCGTCCGATCTCGATTATTTCGTCTGGCTTGTCCGGGGCGGTGGGCGCAACATCCTGGTCGATACCGGTTTCAATGCGGAAGAAGCCGCCGTGCGAAGCCGCAAGTTGACGCTCAACCCGGCGGAGGCGCTGACGCGCTTCGGCGTGAGCCCGGAGGCGATCGGCGACGTGATCGTGACGCATCTGCATTACGACCATGCCGGCAATCTCGATCTGTTCCCGAAGGCCCGCTTTCACGTCCAGGACCGCGAGATGAGCTACGCCACCGGCCGCTGCATGTGCTTTGGCGCGCTCCGCCATCCGTTTTCGGTCGAGCACGTGACGTTGATGGTTCGCCATGTTTACGGCGAACGCGTGACCTTTCACGCGGGCGAGGGCGAGGTTGCACCCGGCGTTACCGTCCATCATGTCGGCGGTCATTCCGACGGTTTGCAGGTGGTGCGGGTCGCGACCGCGCGCGGTCCGGTGGTGCTGGCATCCGACGCCGCGCATTTTTACGGCAATCTCCATCGCCGCAGCCCGTTTCCGATCGTCTACAATGTCGGTGACATGTGTAAGGGGTGGGAAACCGTCGAGCGCCTCGCCGGCCATCCCGACCGTGTCATTCCCGGCCACGATCCGCTGGTCGCCGAACTCTACCCGCGTGCCGGCGACAAGAC
The DNA here is from genome assembly GCA_963788885.1 of uncultured Alphaproteobacteria bacterium. Classification (GTDB taxonomy): domain Bacteria; phylum Pseudomonadota; class Alphaproteobacteria; order Rhizobiales; family Xanthobacteraceae; genus Bradyrhizobium. Next base: position 1,163,238 of record CAWBIR010000010.1, read on the forward strand.
CGATGCCTTCGCATTGCACCAGGCGCCGTCGCGTTCGTTCGCGAAATAACGAGCGCAATCGCCGAACATCTCCATGGAGGAAGGGCTAGCGATGATCGACCGCTTTCCGGGTCTTACGCCCACCCGCAGCCGCGCCGTCGTTCACGACGATCTCGTGCTTACGGTGGCGGTCGCGCCCGATCCGGTGACGCCCTCGATGTACGAGCAGAGTGTGAAAGCGCTTACGCGCATCGACGAGAGTCTTGCCATGTGCGGGACCGACAAGAGCAAAATCCTTTCGGCCATTGTCTATATCACCGACATGGCGCGGAAGAGCGAGATGAATCGCGCCTGGGACGAATGGGTCGACAGAGCCAATCCTCCGATGCGGGCCTGCATCGGGGTCGAGCTTGAGCCGCCGCACATCGTTGAGATCGTCGTCACCGCAGTAAAATAGGGCGACTCTAGTAACCCGCCTTTCCGGCGCGCGCGATCGTCTGCGCAAGATCAAGCTTGCGTTCGATCTTGCCGAGCAATGCGGCGAAATCCCTGCGCTCCTGCGCTGATAGGCAGGAGAGAATCTGCTGCTCCTTTCGCAACAGCCGCGGAATCAATGCTTCGTAGAGCGCGCGGCCCTTGCGCGTGAGCTGGAGAGCGAATTCGCGGCGGTCGTCTTCGTTGGCAACACGCTCGACGATCTTTCGTCGCATCAGTGCGGTGACCGCTCGGCTGATGGTCGACTTGTGCGTGCGGGTGCATTGGCAAATATATTGAGCCGTGCAGGCGCCGTTACGAAAGCCGAGCGTCGCCAGCACCCGCCATTCGGGGATGTCGAGCCCGTAGCGCTCCTGATATTCGGCCGACAAAGCAGCGCTGACTTCGGCCGCCAGGCGGTTGAGGCGGAATGGCACGAAGCGGAACAAATCCAGGGCTTGGGTCTGTCGAATGGCGGGCTTTGCCAAACGGGCTCCGATAGCGGGTTGCGCCGACACCGCGGCGGGACTAGGATAGTTGCATATGAAACTAATTTAGCAGAACCGATCCCTGCCGGCCAGAGCTTAACAGATGGCACAGGCCAATATTCAAACCGAGATCGAGGCCAAGACCCGGTTCGGCTACCGCCGCCACGCCGATCAGGATTCTGGCGAAGCCCGCTTGGCCATGCATGCGGTGGTCGTGGTCGGCGCCGGGCCGGTGGGGCTGTCGCTTGCCATCGATCTCGCCCAACGCGGGCAGCCGGTCGTGCTGCTCGACGACGCCGACCGCATCGGCGACGGCTCGCGCGCGATCTGCTTCTCGAAACGCTCGCTCGAATTCTGGGACCGGCTCGGCGTCGGCCAGCGCATGGTCGACAAGGGCGTGGTCTGGCAGATCGGCAAGATCTTTCACGGTCCCTCGCTATTGTACCAGTTCGATCTGTTGCCTGAACAGGGCCACAAGCGGCCGGCTTTCATCAATCTCCAGCAGTTCTATGCCGAAGCCTATCTGGTCGATCGCGTGATGGAGCTACCCGACATTTCCCTGCGCTGGCGCAACAGGGTGACCGGGTTGGAACAGCGCAACGATCATGTGATCCTGTCGATCGACACGCCGGAAGGTCCCTATCGCATCGACGCCAGTTACGTCGTGGCCTGCGACGGCGCGCGCTCGTCGCTACGGCAGATGGTCGGCGCGGAGTTTGCGGGCCAGGTGTTCGAGGACCAGTTCCTGATCGCCGACGTTAAAATGACCGCCGAATTTCCGACCGAGCGCTGGTTCTGGTTCGATCCGCCGTTTCATGCCGGACGATCCGCCTTGCTGCACAAGCAGCCGGATGATGTCTGGCGTATCGACTTGCAGCTTGATCGCAGCGCCGATCCGCTCGTCGAGAAACAGCCGGAAAACGTGCGGCCGCGAATTGCGCGCATGCTCGGCCACGACCAGTTCGATTTCGAGTGGATCTCGCTCTACAAGTTCCAGTGCCGGCGCATGGCGCGGTTTCTCCATGGTCGTGTGATCTTTGCCGGCGATGCCGCGCACCAGGTTTCGCCATTCGGTGCGCGAGGCGCCAATTCTGGCCTGGAGGACGCCGAAAATCTCGGCTGGAAGCTCGATCGCGTGCTGCGCAAGGCATCGCCCGAAGCGCTGCTGGAAAGCTATCAGGTCGAACGCAGCCAGGCGGCCGACGAAAATATCCGTGAATCCACCCGCTCGACCGATTTCATGGCGCCAAACTCGCCTTATGAGGCGCGGTTGCGCAAGGCGGTGCTGTCGCTTGCGAAGGAGACGGAATTCGGCAAGCGCATGGTCAATGGGGGCCGGCTTTCGGTGCCCTCGGTCTACGAGACTTCGTTATCGACCCCGGACAGTGAAAAGTGGCGCGATGGTCCGCGCCCGGGCGCTTCGATGCCGGATGCGCCGGTCATTGGACCTGACGGCAAGGCCGGATATCTCACCGACGCCTTCCTGAAGGGCGGCCGGCGCTTTACGCTGATCGAATTTGCAAACGGTGCTACGATCGATCCGCCAGGCGACATCGGCGTTATCAGGATCGGCGGGCAGGAACATTCCGATTCCGCGGGCCTCGCAGCGGCGCGTTACGATGCCGAACCTGGAACCGCCTACCTGCTGCGGCCGGACGGCTATATCGCCGCGCGTTTCCGCCGGCCTACACGCGGCGCGATCGATGCGGCGCTTAAGCGCGCATCAGGCAACAGTTGAGGTGCCCATGGCGTTATCTACCCGTTCGAACTTTGAAAGGCCGGACGATGCCTTTCGCACGATCGTCGAAGCGCATCGCGGCTTGAGCGACGAGGCCAGTGCCGATCTCGATGCGGCGCTGGTTCTCATCCTCGCCAATCACATTGGCGATCTGGAGGTGTTGCGCGAGGCCATCGAATTGGCGAAACGGCGGATGCTGGAAGCGAGCCAGCAGCAACAGCAACAACAATAACGAAACGGGACAGGAAGCGATGGCCAAGGAAGTTGGAAAGGGTTTTGCCTCCACCACCGACACGACCGAGAAGAAGATCACCTTCTCCGAAATCGGTGCCGATCTCTATGCTTTCACGGCGGAGGGCGATCCGAATTCGGCGGTCATTGTCGGCGACGACGGCTGTCTTGTATTCGACGCCCAGGCGACGCCGGCGATGGCGCAGAAAGTGATCGAGCGGGTGCGCTCGGTGACCGACAAGCCGATCAAATATGTCGTGCTGTCGCATTATCACGCGGTGCGCGTGCTCGGCGCGTCCGCTTATCAGGCGCAGGCCATCGTCGCATCGGAGGAAACGCGCCGGCTGGTAGCCGAACGTGGCCAGCAGGACTGGGATTCCGAATATGGCCGTTTCCCGCGGCTGTTTCAGGACGCGCAAAGCATTCCGGGCCTGACCTGGCCGACGCTCACCTTCGAAGGGCAGATGTCGATCTATCTGGGAAAACGCGAGGTACGCTTGATGCAACTTGGCGCCGGGCACACGTCCGGCGATATCGTTGCCTGGGTGCCGGATTCGGAGGTGATGTTCTCCGGCGATCTGATCGAGTATCACTCGGCCTGCTATTGCGGTGACGCGTATTTGCGTGAATGGCCGTCGACCCTGAACGAAATTCGCGATTTCAATCCCAAGGCGGTGGCGCCCGGGCGTGGCGCGGCGCTCAAGGGCTTGTCCACCGTGCGCGAGGCGATTGCGATGACGCGCGACTTTGTCACGACGCTTTATGGTGCGGCGGAAGCCGCCGTCGCCAAGGGGCGCAACCTCAAGGATACGATGGCGGCCACCCGCGAGGTGATGGACCCGAAGTTCTCGAGCTTTGCCATTTACGAGCACTGCCTGCCGTTTAATGTCTCGCGCGCTTTCGATGAAGCCGCGGGGGTCAACGACCCCGTGATCTGGACCGACAAGCGTGACCGGGAAATGTGGACGGCCCTGCAAGGAGAATGACGATGAATATCAACACCTCTCCTGATGTTGTCAGTCGTAGCTCGGCCAACGTGACGCCGGGCTATATGTCCGGTTTCGGCAACAGCTTCGAGACCGAGGCGCTGTCGGGCGCGTTGCCGATCGGACGGAATTCGCCGCAGCGCTGCGCCTACGGGCTCTATGCCGAGCAGTTGTCCGGCTCGCCTTTCACCGCACCGCGCGGCAGCAACGAGCGCTCCTGGCTTTATCGAATCCGTCCCTCGGTCCGACATTCCGGCCGTTTCGAAAAGGCGGATCTCGGTCTGTGGCGGACGGCGCCATGCCACGAACACGACATGACGATCGGCCAGTTGCGCTGGGACCCCGCGCCGATCCCGAAGCAGGAGATGACATTCCTGCAGGGCATACAGACCATGACGACCGCGGGCGATGCCGCCACGCAGACCGGCATGGCGGCGCACGTCTTCCTGATCACCAAATCCATGGTCGATCAGCACTTCTATAATGCCGATGGAGAAATGCTGTTCGTGACGCAGCAGGGCAATTTGCGCTTCGTCACCGAATTCGGTCGCATCGATGTGGAGCCCGGCGAGATTGCGGTCATTCCGCGCGGCGTGAAATTTCGCATCGAGCTCACCACAGGGCCGGCACGCGGCTACGCCTGCGAAAATTACGGCGGCGCCTTCACGCTGCCGGAGCGCGGGCCGATCGGCGCCAATTGCCTTGCCAATGCGCGCGACTTCCTCACGCCGGTTGCAAGCTATGAGGACAAGGACACGCCGACCGAGCTTTACGTGAAATGGGGTGGGTCGTTGTTCAAAACCACGCTGCCGCATTCGCCGATCGACGTGGTCGCGTGGCACGGCAACTACGCGCCTTATAAATACGATTTAAGGCGCTTCTCGCCGGTCGGCGCGATCGGTTTCGACCATCCCGATCCGTCGATCTTCACCGTGCTGACCTCGCCGTCGGAAACCGCCGGCACCGCCAACATCGACTTCGTGATTTTCCCGGAGCGCTGGGCGGTAGCTGAAAACACCTTCCGGCCGCCCTGGTATCACATGAACATCATGTCGGAGTTCATGGGCCTGATTTACGGCGTTTACGACGCGAAGCCGCAAGGATTCACGCCCGGCGGCATCAGCCTGCACAACATGATGCTGCCGCATGGTCCCGACCGCGAGGCCTTCGATCACGCCAGCAACACCGAACTGAAGCCGGTCAAGCTGACCGGTACGATGGCCTTCATGTTCGAGACACGGTTTCCGCAGCGGGTCACCGCGCATGCCGCCAAATCGTCGACATTGCAAAGCGATTACGCGGATTGCTGGAAGGGACTGGAAAAACGTTTCGATCCCAGCAAGCCGTAACACTCTTTAGCCCTCTCCCCTTGTGGGAGAGGGTAAGAAAGAATCATCTGGAAATGTCCCATCCCAACGATCCCACGCTTCGTTCTTTCATCCCGGTCGGCGCGGCATCGGATTTTCCGATCCAGAATCTGCCCTATGGGGTGTTCTCGGCGCACGGCCTCGCGCCGCGCATCGGCGTTGCCATCGGCGACTATGTGCTCGATCTCTGGGAGCTGGAGCAGGATGGTCGGCTGGAAGTTGAGCCCGGTACGTTTGCCGGCCCATCGCTGAATACGTTCATGTCGCAAGGGCCGAAGGTCTGGGCGCGTACACGCGCGCGGATCAGCGAGCTCCTGCGTCATGACAATGACGAGCTGCGCGACAATGACGAGTTGCGGAAACTCACGCTGGTGCCGATGCGGGACGTGAAGCTGCATCTGCCGATCGTGGTCGCTGGCTTCACCGACTTTTACTCCTCGAAAGAGCATGCCACCAATGTCGGCGTCATGTTCCGCGGCAAGGACAACGCGCTTCAGCCGAACTGGCTGCACATGCCGATCGGCTATAACGGGCGCGCGTCGACGGTCGTGGCGTCCGGCACCAGGGTGCGACGCCCGCGCGGGCAATTGAAGCCGCCGAGCGCCGAACATCCGAGCTTTGGTCCCTGCAAACGGCTCGATTTCGAACTCGAAATGGGGGTGGTGATCGGGCAGGCGTCGGCGATGGGCGGGATGCTGACGGAAGCGCAGGCGCAAGCGATGATCTTCGGCTTTGTGCTGCTGAACGACTGGAGCGCCCGTGACATCCAGCAATGGGAATATGTCCCGCTCGGCCCGTTCCAGGGCAAGGCGTTCTCGACCTCGATCAGCCCGTGGGTGGTGACCTCAGAAGCGCTGGAGCCGTTTCGACGCGAGGGACCGCAACAGATTCCCGAACCGCTGGCCTATCTGCGGCAGACGCAAGCCAACAACTACGACATCGAGCTCGAAGTCGGCTTGCGTGCCGCCTCGATGAACAAGCCTGCACGCATCTGCCGGACCAATTTCAAATTCATGTATTGGTCGTCGGTGCAGCAATTGATGCACCATGCTTCTTCCGGCTGCGCGATGAATGTCGGCGATCTCTTAGGGAGCGGCACCATTTCAGGACCGGAGAAAAGCCAGCGCGGCAGCCTGCTCGAGATTTCCTGGAACGGCACCGAACCCGCCGAGTTGGCCGACGGCGTGGTCAGGACGTTTCTCGAAGACGGGGATTCGCTTGTGATGCGCGGCTGGTGCGAGGGCGACGGCTATCGGGTCGGCTTCGGCGAAGTGGAAGGAACGATCCTGCCCGCCGAGTGACGAGATGCCTCACCGCTGCTCGGGCGAAATGTCCCTGATACGCTTGGAGTGAGTCGCGATATCGTCGAGGCTGTATTTGAGATGCACGCGCTTGGTCGAAGCGGGATGTTGTTCGACCGAGATGCCCGGCCGCCATTCGTGGGCAGGACGAATCGGCCGCGGAACAAATCCGCCGCCGCAGTTCGGGCAGACGTTATCGAGTTTTTCGGCCGCGCAAACCGCACAGAAGGTGCATTCAAAGCTGCAAATCCGCGCATCGAGCGAATGCGGCGGCAGATCCTTGTCGCAGTATTCGCAGTTTGGCCGGAGTTGCAGCGCCATGATCGTCGTCCCAGCTATTTTCCCGCCCGCCAGGCGTTGATGATCTCCACAATATCAGATTTTGCGGTCTCGCGGATGACGGATGGGGTTCGCGAAAAGCGCGGCGCCGGCGCCGGCTGGACCGCGCCGTGGCGTTCGACGAACGTCTTTCGCGCCGCCATGTGAGGATGAAGCGGCGCCTCCGACAAACTCAAAACCGGCGCGAAGCAGATATCAGTGCCTTCCATGATGTTGCACCAGTCGTCGCGGGTCTTGCTTTTGAATATCTCGGCCAGCTTATGTTTCAGCGATGGCCATGCTTCGCGATCCATCTGGGCATCGAACGCCTGATCCGACAAGCCGGCATGCTGCCGCAGCAACGCGTAGAATTGCGGCTCGATCGATCCGATCGAGATGAAGCGGCCGCAGGCGCATTCATAGACGCCATAGAAATGCGCGCCGCCATCGAGGAAATTGCTCTCCCTTTCTCCACCCCAGCGGCCGGCGGCCGCAAGATCGAAGAACATCGTCATCAGCGAGGCGGCGCCATCACACATGGCGGCGTCGACCACCTGGCCCTTGCCTGATTTCTTCGCCTCCAGCAGCGCGGCGAGCACGCCGACGACCAGATAAAGCGCGCCGCCGCCGAAATCGCCGACCAGATTGAGCGGCGGGACCGGCCGCTCGGCGGGGCCGATCGCGGCCAGCGCGCCGGTCACGGAGATATAGTTGATGTCGTGGCCGGCCGCCTGCGCCAGCGGACCTTCTTGTCCCCATCCGGTCATGCGGCCGTAAACCAGATGCGGATTGCGCGCGTGCACGACGTCGGGACCGAGTCCGAGCCGCTCCATCACGCCCGGCCGAAAGCCCTCGATCAGGGCGTCGGCATGTTCGAGCAGGTCGAGCGTCCGGGCGAGCGCGTTGTCGTCCTTGAGATCGAGCTCGACGATCTGGCGTCCGCGCCCGGTTGCCGATTGCTGGTTCTTGCTGGCCTTGAGGCGATCGAGCGTGACGACGTCTGCGCCCATATCGGCCAACATCATGCAGGCGAAGGGGCCGGGTCCAAGGCCGGCAAATTCGACGATGCGGAAACCCGTCAATGGGCCCGAGACTGCCGTCGATTTCTGATGAGCCGGAGCGTCGGGCACTTTGTTTTCCATGTACCCGTCATTGGGCGGGGATCAGCAGCTTCGCGATAGTTCGTCAAACCGCCGATATCCGTCAACAGCTAGTGGAGTGGATTTAACATTCGCTACCCACCCGGCCGCGATTTGTTAAGCGAATGTTAAATCCAAAACTCCACTAGGATCCAATATTTGCTAGTGGTCCCGTAATTCCAACATTCGCAAAAGTGGCTGCTGAGAAGGGATGCGAATGTTGGAATTGGACCACTAGCCGCTGCGGCCTTACGACTGGGTCTTTGGCCGATCCGGGCCGCATTAGCGGTTTACGACCTTTTATTCATTCTATCCTAGGTTTCCGGCTACCGGGACTCCGCAACGAGGCCCGGCTTCGCAATGGCGAACAGGGGGGCGGGGTGAAGTTCTCTAAGCGTGTCAGGCCGCAATTGGCGTCGTTAAAGCTACCCACCTTGCGATTCCGCGGGAAAATCAGTCTCGGCTTTGCCGTGGTGCTCGCGGTTTCTGCCGTCAGTATGGGCTTTGCCTATCTCGGGTTTGGGCGCGTTTCGGATGGTGTCGCGGCCTATCGGGCGAGCGTGTCCGAGTCCGATCTCTCCCAGAATATCGATCGCGAACTTCTCTCCTATCGGGCGCTGGCCCGATATTACGTGGCGACCGGCAAGGAAGACGACGCCAAGGCCGCACTGGCGGCGGAAGCCGCGCTGAAGGACGCCATCGATCAGTCGATGAAGGGCACGACCAATCCGGCCCGCGTCAACCAGGTGACGCGGCTTGGCCGCGAATTTCATGCCTTCACCAAGATTTTCGCCGATGTCGTGAAGACCAAGCGCGACAGCGAGCTGACCAGCCAGAACCAGTTGATGCGCAGCGGCAATTTGCTGCGCTACAAGCTCGACGATCTGCCGAGCGGGGTCGAGGATGACTCCGCTCTGGCGGCGATCACCCTGGCCAGCAAGAAGGTCGCCGCGCAGTTCCAGACCGCGGCGGCGCTCGCCAATACGTTCCTGGTCAACTCCGATCAGTCGGTGGCCGCAAGCGCGGTGGCGCGTCTCAAATTCGTCGAGACCGCGCTTGCCGCCATTCCCGCCGACGAAGCAAAGGTCGCGCAGGCGATCAAGGAAGCCTCGGTGCAATTGGAAGAGTATCGCAAGGCGCTGACCAGGCTGATCGAGAATGCAAAGGAAGTCGACGAGCTATCCATCGAGATGGCGGATTCGACGACCGCGATCCTGAAGGCCTCGAACGCGATGAAAGCGGATCTGCTCGCCGATCAGCAACGGCTGGATGCCGAGTCCAGCGCCACCATCAGCGAGACGCAGCACCTGATCGTGATGCTTGCGATCGGGAGCATCGTGCTGGGCGGCGTGTTGGCTCTGCTGTTGGGCACGGGCATATCGCGGCCGATGATTGCGATGTGCAAAGCCATGCGTGAACTCGCAGGCGGCAAATTCGACGTCGTGCTGCCGGGGTTGGGCCGCAAGGACGAGCTTGGCGAAATGGCTGCGGCGGTCGAAGAATTCAAGATTCAAGCGGTCGCCAAGGCCGAACGTGATGCGGCCGAACTTGATAGCCAGAACAAGGCGGCCGCTGCCGGCCGTCGCTCCGAACTCATTCGCTTCGCCGACGAGTTCGAAGCCGCCGTTGGCGGTATTGTCGCCAGTGTTTCGGCCTCGGCCCACCAGCTCGAAGCGTCGGCGGGAACGCTGACGCGCACGGCAGAGACCACCCAGGATCTCTCCGGCCAGGCTGCGGGAGCTTCCGAACATGCTTCCAGCAGCATGCAATCGATTGCGTCGGCGACCGAAGAACTCTCGGCGTCCGTCGACCAAATCGGCCGGCAGGCCCAGGAATCCAACCGGATCGCGGAAGCCGCCGTGCTTCAGGCCCAGCAAACCGACGGTCGTATCGGCAAGCTGTCGCGTGCCGCACAGGAGATCGGCGACGTCGTGAAGTTGATCACGGCGATTGCCGAACAGACCAATCTTCTGGCGCTCAATGCCACGATCGAAGCGGCCCGCGCCGGCGACGCCGGTCGCGGATTCGCCGTGGTGGCTTCGGAAGTCAAGTCGCTGGCGAGCCAGACCGCCAAGGCGACCGACGAGATTTCGACCCATATCGCCGGCATGCAGGGAGCAACCCAGGAGTCGGTTGCCGCCATCAAGGAGATCGGCGGGACCATCGGGCAGATTTCGAGCATTGCCTCGACGATTGCGAGCGCGGTCAAGGAGCAAAGCACGGCCACACAGGAGATTGCGCGCAGCGTGCAAAACGTCGCCGAAGGGACCAGCGAGGCTGCCGTGAACATCCTGGAGGTCAACCGGGGCGCTGCCGAAACCGGCTCTGCTTCGTCCAATGTTCTGGAAGCCGCGCGCTCGTTGTCTTCCGAAAGCTCGCGGTTGCGCGAAGAGCTCGACCGCTTCATGGCCAATATTCGCGCGGCGTGAGCCCACGCAGCGATTCACGGCGGTGGAGCGTCCTCCATTGTCGTTATTCTCTGCCGAATTGCCGCTTTAGTTCGGCCTTGGCCCGCCGCTCGCGCCAACGGGCATGAAAGCCGCGCGGTTCCTCTGCGCCAAGATGGAACCCGGAGGCCGTGACAGACGTTGACAGCTGGCGGCCCTTCTTCGCCCGGACGTCGAAAGGGACCTTCGCTTTTCCGTAATTCCTGATTGGCAGCGCTTCATGGGTTTGCAGCGACAGCAGGGCGATCTGGATGCTGCACGCGAGCCTGCGCAAGCCATCGATGACGGCCAAACCACTGATCATGACATCGTCGAAACCAGCATCCCGTTCCGTCTCGATGCGTTGCGTTGGAGTGGTTTCCACACCCGTGTCGTCCTGGCGCTCGGGATCACCTGGATTCTCGACGGGCTGGAAGTGACGCTGGCGGGCGCTCTGTCCGGTGCGCTCAAGCAAAGCCCGGTGCTGCATTTTTCGAATTTCGAGGTCGGCTTTGCCAATAGCTGCTACTTGGCCGGTGCGGTGATCGGCGCATTTGGCTTTGGCTGGCTGACCGATCGCATCGGCCGCAAGAAGTTGTTCTTTATCACGCTCGCACTTTATCTCGCCGCGACCGCCGCGACCGCGCTGTCCTGGGGTGTTGGGAGCTATGCGCTGTTTCGCTTCCTGACCGGTGCCGGCATCGGCGGCGAGTACACGGCGATCAACTCCACGATCCAGGAATTGATTCCGTCGCGCTACCGTGGATGGACCGACCTGATCATCAACGGCAGCTTCTGGCTTGGGGCTGCGTTTGGCGCCATCAGCGCAATCGTATTGCTCGATCCCAACTGGATCGACGTCGATCTCGGCTGGCGGCTTGCCTATCTCACGGGCGCTTGTCTCGGCCTCGTCGTGTTCGTGATGCGGATGTGGATCCCGGAGAGCCCGCGCTGGCTGATCACTCACGGCCGTCCCGATCAAGCCAATGCCATCATGCGCGATATCGAGCGTTCGGCGACCGGCCATACCCAGGAGCAGCCGGTGGCCGGCGGAGATAATCTCCCGCGCGCGTGGCCGAAATTGCGGCTGCGGATGCGCGATCATACGCCGCTGTCGGAGGTCGCCCACACCTTGTTCAAAGTCTATCGCGACCGCTCGCTGGTCGGGCTGGTGCTGATGACTGCGCAAGCCTTCTTCTACAATGCAATCTTTTTTACCTTCGCGCTCGTACTGGGCGATTTCTACGGAATACCTGCCGATCAGATTGGCTGGTATATTCTTCCTTTCGCGGCCGGAAATTTTTTGGGACCGCTGGTGCTCGGCCGCTTGTTCGACACGCTGGGACGCCGGCCGATGATCGCATTGACCTATGGCGCTTCCGGCATCCTGCTGTCGATCTCGGGCTATCTGTTCGAGATCGGCGCGTTGAGCGCAAAGACCCAGACGATTGCATGGATGGTGATCTTCTTCTGCGCTTCTCCCGCCGCAAGCGCTGCCTATCTTACGGTCAGTGAGACCTTTCCGTTGGAGGTGCGTGCATTGGCGATTGCCTTCTTCTATGCGATCGGCACAGGTGTTGGCGGTGTCGCCGGTCCCATCCTGTTTGGGGCGCTGATCGACACCGGCTCGCGCAGCAGCGTGTTTGCGGGTTATTTGCTGGGTGCCGCGTTGATGCTGATCGCCGCGGCCGTCGGATGGCGTTATGCCGTCGCGGCCGAGCGGCGCTCGCTGGAATCGGTCGCGCAGCCGCTGGCCTTTGTGGAGTGATGGGATGATTGAAAGTCTCGCCAGCCGAGTGATTCCCGCCCGCGAAGAGGCTTGGCCGGTGGAGGGGTCTTCGCTGGACGTGATTGCGGAAAAGCTTGCAAAGTGCCTCGACAGTTGCGCTATGCTGCTCGATATCGATGGCACGCTTCTCGATCTGGCCCGGACCCCGCGCGAGGTTTGGGTGCCTCCGGGACTGGCGGCGACGCTGCACGCTTTGCATGAACAAACGAACGGCGCGCTTGCGCTGGTCAGTGGGCGCTCGCTCAACGACATCGATCTGATCTTTGCGCCGGCTCGATTTCCGGCGGTTGGCGGGCACGGCGCCGAGATGCGGCTTTCGGTCGACAGCGAAGCGGTTGCCACGCACGCCCCGCCGATGGATCAGGAATTGAAGCGCCGCCTCGCGGCGATCGCGCGGTTGAGCCCCGGTATTCTGCTGGAAGACAAAGGCTACTCGCTCGCGCTCCACTATCGATTGGCCCCGCACGCTGAGAAGGCGATTTATGAGGCCGTGTCGTTGATCCGGGCCGATTTGCCGAACGCGCCGATCGAGGTCCTGCCTGGAAAATGCGTCTGCGAAATCAAGCAATCAGGTTTCGACAAGGCGAGCGGCGTGCGTGAGTTGATGATGCACGAGCCGTTCACTGGCCGCCGCCCGATTTTCATCGGCGACGACGTTACCGATGAATCGGTATTCGCAGCGATGCCGGATCTCGGCGGGCTGGCCTTTTCGGTTGGCCGTCAGGCGCAGGGCGTGGCCGGTCACTTTGATGAGCCAAGCAATGTCCGCGCCTGGCTGTTGCGCCTCGTCAATAGTGGCAAAGCTTCGACAGCGCCCTGAACCGGCGGAACAAAATTGTTCATGCAGCTTAATCACGCGTGAACGAATTTTGTCGCGGGAATGCCCATTCCGGGCCCCGCATCGCCTGAATTCGGTTTCAATTCATTGGAAAATTGACCAGGAACCATATTGATGAACGGTTGTTAACACGCGAGCGAAGCATCAGGAGGGGAACCGGGTGAGCCTCGTCGTCGTTTCAAATCGGATCACCCGCGGCGCCGCCAATGAGCCGATCACCGGAGGTCTGGCCGCCGCATTGCTTCCGATTGTGGAAAAATCAGGTGCGATTTGGGTCGGTTCCAGCGGCCGCGTTCGCGATGGCCTGCAGAAAGAACCTTTTGCCGAAGTCGAGGCGCTGGGTGCCGGCGCGCTCGCGATGCTCGATCTGCCGGCAGCGCATTATGGCGGATATTACGAAGGCTTTGCCAATTCGGCTTTGTGGCCGGCGCTGCATTCGCGCGCGGATTTGATCCGCGTCTCGCAGGGCGATTATGTCTCCTATCGTGAAGTCAACGCGTTCATGGCGCGCGCGCTGCTGCGATTCCGCAAGGCCGATACGGCGTTCTGGATTCAGGACTATCACTTCCTGGCGCTGGGCGCGGAGTTGCGCGACCTCGGCGTAAACCAGCCGATCGGCTTCTTCCTGCATACCCCTTGGGCGCCTCGCGATGTCATTGAGGGTGTTCCGCATCATCGCGAACTCGTCGAGGCCATGCTGGCCTATGACCTGATCGGTTTCCAGACCGATGATGATTGCGAAAATTTCGCAAAATATCTCTCGTCCACCCTTGGCCTCCTGGTCGAGGATGGCGTGGTGATGTCGCAGCACGGAACGACCCGCATTGCGGTGTTTCCGATTGGCATCGACGTCGAAAAATTTGCACGCCAGGCGATAAGGTCGATTTCGCATCCCGACGTGTCGCGTCTGCGCCGCAGCCTGAATGGCGAAAAGCTCGCCATCGGCGTCGACCGGCTCGATTATTCGAAAGGTCTCGTCAACCGCATCAAGGCTTTCGACCGGATGTGGGCGACGCACCCGCAGCTTGCGCGCACGGTTTCATTGTTGCAGATCGCCACACCTTCGCGCGGCGCGATCGAAGCTTACGGTAATCTGCAAAGCGAGCTCGCAAGGCTCGTCAGCGAGGTCAACGGCCTCCGTGGTGAGGTCGACTGGACGCCGATCCGCTATCTCAACAAGGGTTTCAGCCAGACTGTACTCGCCGGATTCTACCGCACCGCCCAGGTCGGCGTCGTGACGCCGCTACATGACGGGATGAATCTGGTGGCGAAGGAATATGTCGCTGCGCAGAATCCGGATGATCCCGGCGTGCTGGTGCTGTCGAAGTTTGCCGGCGCGGCCAACGAGCTCGACACGGCGCTCCTGGTCAATCCCCACGACATCGACGGCATGGCGCGGGCCATCGCGATGGCGTTGTCGATGCCGTTGCTCGAGCGGCGGATGCGCTGGGAAGCGATGATGGCGAAGCTCAAATGCCGTTCGATCCAGCAATGGTTTGCGAGCTTCGTCGAGACGTTGCAGCAAGCGCGAGCTGACAGAGAAGCCGTGGCACAGCCGACCGTGACGCCGGCGGCCTTGTGGCCGCTCCGCTCCGTCAATGCCGGCTGACACGGCGATGGCGATTCAATTGCAGTAAGATACCTGATCGAGGATGACGCATCGTGCTTTGCTTGGGTCGTCGAGCGGCACCATGCCCTTGCCCTGGCCGACGAAAACGCCGGGCCCGACCGTCACCGATGATTTATTGCCGATGATGACACTCGGATGTGGCGAGGAGCGCGATCGGGTGCCGTCGGCCCAGATGATGGCGTCGCCCGACCAGACGCCGCGATGCCCGTCATCACAACTCACGTCCACGCCTTCGCGGTGACAGTGCTGCTGAGCCTGCGCGGGCATCGCGTAGCTTGCTGTGGACAGGGCAATCAGGAGCATGATTGCTCGGCGAATGGTCATGGGCGCTTCCTCCTTCACGCGTGTTGTACGATCTAGGAGTCGCAGATTGGCAGTCCAGGGTTCAGGATATGAAAGCGCAAAGCCGCGCGATATAAATTATTTAACAATTTCAATATTTTGTGGAAATATTTCTCGCCGCCGGCAGGGGTCACTTGCAAAAGTCCGCGCGCGCCTTCAAGAGAGGGCCTCTTCGGAGAGATGGCCGAGTGGCTTAAGGCGCACGCTTGGAAAGCGTGTGTGCGGGAAACCGTACCGTGGGTTCGAATCCCACTCTCTCCGCCACCAAATTTCAGCAAACCGTACCGCGAGCCCCGAAACCTGCGAGAATTCCGCGGATTTTACCGAAGATTTCGCCCAGGAGAATTTGGTGAGGCCGCCTCAGTTGCTCTCGATAGGGGCTGGAGAATGCATTTTTCTCCACAGGCTTCGTACCGCAGTACGAAGTCTGGTCTCCGATTTACTCGATGTAACAACGGATTCTGAGTGAGCCATTTTGAATCCCTCTCCCTCAACCAACTAAGTGCATCAGACTCATAGCCTGAAGGTCATAGGTTCAAATCCTAAGCGCGGATAAGGTGAGGCGAATTGGTACTTGGCCGCCGTCGGCCATAATCTGGCATCAATCAAGACCGCTATTGGTTCCATAAACGACGGACAGATCAAGCGAGTTCTTGCTGGGCGGCTGTACAGCCGCATCAAGTGAGCAGGGATGGGCGAAGCAAAGCGGAAACGAGAAGCGGTCTTAAACGGCCCGTGCCCGTGTGGCTTAAACAAGCCAGCGCGGTCTTGCTGCTTCACCGGCACCGATTGGCTCAAACCAGCCGCTACGCTTGGACTGAAAGCATTTCCGCAATCCTCCAGTGTGGCCAAGTGCTACATGAAGGAGCTGGGTTCTTGCGTCGGCCCGATTTCTGGTGAGCACCTTATTTCTGAAATCCGTCATTCGGGTGCTGATGGCCGACGGCGACTTTTCAGTATCGGGAGTCCCTTGGCTGGAAGCTGGAGAAGAGAAGATTTTGCCTCCGCAAAGTCTTCGGGCCAATTGCCTCTGCACCAAGCACAACAGCGCGCTTCACCCCCTTGATGATGCGGCTCAATACTTCTTCACATCGCTTCGGTCTTACCTAGAGAGCGATGCCGGCTTGCGACACGCGCTGGTCTCCGGGCATGACATCGAGCGATGGCTGCTCAAGACTGCCAAAGCTATGGCGGTGTCGAAAAATCTCGCAAGGGGACGGCAGCGCTTATCCGGTGCGTTCGCCCGAGACTCGGCGATCTTGGACATGCTCGACGACCCGCGTGGTTGGCCGGAGGGCGCTGGGCTCTACTGCACGATGAATACGGGCGATCGAACGACCAATCATTTGCGCTTCCAGCTCCAACCCTTGACCAACGCTCAGGATGACATTGAGGCTCTGGCACTGAACATTCTTGGCTTAGGCTTTGTTCTGTTGCTTGAACCGCCTGATGAGGAGAAGTATCCCTTCGTGCGCGGCGCGAAATTTCGGCCGGGAAGAATTGCCGTAGCGTACCCCGGCACAGCCACCAACTGGCTGACGATGAGCTGGCAGGACGGCAGAGTGCACGAGCCGCTAACGATGCAATTCCTACAACATGTGCCGCAGCGATAAATCGTATTTACGATTTCACGATCGATGGCTAAGAGCTTAGCGTCGACCAAGTCCCCGCACCGGGCCGTTCGCAACTCGCTCAACCGGCCTTTCTATCGGTGCCTGTATCGTTCTCCAGCAGAGGCAAGTCCAAGCTCGGAATCTCCGGCATGGCTTTGCCGGCAATGGCCTGAAGGTCACCGACCATGCCGACGGTGGAGTCGATAACCGCTTGTATCTGCATTTCCCGCTTGGCCCACTGGCGACCCATGAACTTCCGTTCTTTATCGAGATCGTCGCGCATGTCGTTGAATTTCTCGACCACGGCTTCGACGCGCTGTCGGAATTTCGTTCCGGTCAGATAGTTGTAAACCTGCTCCACCTTCGTTTGTTGGCCTTGCTGGACGAGCCGTGAGCTGCTTACGTCGATCAAGCCCTGACGCAAGGCGACAGCGACCGGCAATGCGCAACGCGGATGAGCGATCCACACGCCGTCGACCAGATCGAAATGCTCGATATGCTTGGGCAGAGCATGGGAGATAATCAGCGCGACATCGGCGCCGGAGCGGCGTTGATCGTCGCGCAATTTGGCGAGCCAGCCGTCACTCCAGGCTTTTGTGCGTTTGATCTCCCATAGGATGATGCCGGCCGGCTGGCCGATCTGGCCGTTGACCTGTTGGATGACATCGGCTCCCAGCTCACCCTTGCCAACAGGTTCGATCGAATCCGTCGGAAAACGGCTCTTCAGAAACTCCTCTAGTTCAAGTTCGAGCACTTCGCCTTGCGATTGCTGCGATCCTTGCTCAGCCTTGCGCTTAAGTTCCTCGATCGTTCGCGTCATCGACTCGATGGTCTGGTCTTTTTCCGCGACGCGGAGCCGAGCGGCTTCATCCGCTTCCTGCCTGGCCTTTTCACGAATCTGGGTGACCGACGCTTGGACGCGCTTCTCAACGGTCAAATCGAGTTCGCGCTTCTCCTCATCTAGCGCTCGCTGCTTGCGGATTAGCTCGGCCTGGGCTTGCTGCGCCTCCGCCAGTTTAGCGTTGTTGGCTTCTAACGCTCCGCGAAGTTCAGCCGTCTCGTCTGCTTTAGCCTTCAATTCTGCGGCGGCGGCTTCTCGAGCCTTCCTGCCCTCAGCCGCGATTAATTGGCTCCGCTCTGCGGCCAGCCGTTGCTTGACTTGGTCATCGATGGTTTCGCGTTCCCGGTCGAGCTGCTCACGCTGCTGACGCAGTTCGTCGGACTTGCGCGCGACCTCGGCGTCTTTGCTGGCGAGTTGCTCCTGGAAGCGCTGGCGGGTTTCCGCAAGGAGGGGAGCTGCTAGAGACTTCTGTTAGGCGGATTTCATGATCGCAGTTGGGGCAATGCAGGGTGGGTTCATGGGCGGCGCCGGCCGCGGTTGCTTTAAATGTCATGACCCCCCTCAGTACGCTCAGACCGAAATGAACGTGATCCGGCCGGCCTCGCGACGTTTCCTGTGCGGCTTTACCGTTATTTCGACATCCCGGTCGAACGCTGTCAGCATCCGCATCAGCTTTTCCACCGAAACCAGCTTAAATTGACCCCGAAGCAGCTTGAAAAGGTCAGGTTGTTTCATATCGACCGGTCTGGCAGCCTCAGTTTGCGTGATTTCGCGCTCCGCCATCAGCCGCTTAAGCTGGACGACGAGCGCGGCCTTGAGTTGATGTTCCTCGGCATTGGGTAGGCCGAGATCAGCGCAAATATTGACCGAGCCCTGGCTGCGGGCAGGCTGTCAACGGTGTCCACAGAGGGTCGGCTTGACAAGCCAACCCGACGGACATCCATTGCACAATCAATGATTTTGTATTCGCCTTCACGCAATCCTACCTGAAACTCCCATGGCCAGCGACAGTGACCTGTTTGATTGGTGCGCCGCGCGTCCGCTTTGGCAGCAGGAAGCCATCCGGCTGTTGACCGCAAAGCCGAAGCTGGACGCCGATGAACTCGACCAGCTTGAGCAAGTCGTGAGGATGGAGGCGGGAATCATCACGGGAAAACCGCCGGCTTGGCCGGCTTTGACCAAAACCCATCTGAAGGCGGGCAACAAATACGCGCCGGTGACCGTTCTGGGCTCGATTGGTCCGCTGCGCAACATCGATCGTCTGGCGGCGGAGCAGCCGCCGCTGAAGTTCGCCATCAATGGCGTCACGCTGATCTTCGGTGCGAACGGCTCGGGCAAGAGCGGCTACTGTCGCATCGCCAAGCGCATATGCCACTGCCTTCACGATGTGACCCTGCGCGGCAACGTGTTCGAGCCGGCATCGGTCGATCCGCGCGAGGTCACACTGATGTTCCGCGTCGATGGCGACAAGGCGCAGACGGTGATCTGGGACGACCGGAATCCGCCACCGCAAGAGCTGGGCAGAATCTCCGTGTTCGACAGTGACGCGGCCGGGCTCTATGTCGACGCTGAACGCAACATCGAGTTTCTGCCGTTCGAGCTGGCGTTGCTCACCAACCTCGCCGAGGCTGTGCGCGCCCTGGATGGCCGTTTCAAGGCCGAAGAAGCCCAGCTGGTCAAAGCGCATCAGGCGCCATTGCCGCAGGGCTATGAGAAGGCGACCAAGATTTCACAGCTGTTGGCGACGTTGAAGGCCGACGACCAGCTGCCGGGCGAAGCCTCGATGCGAGCGCTTGCGGTCTGGAACGACAAGGACGAGGCTCACCTTCAAGGCGATCAAGCTGGAGCTGGGCAGCGACCCGGCGCTGATCAAGAAGAGTCAAGGAGGCGACCAAGTCGACGGTCGACGCTTTGATTGCCGACGCGAACGCTATCTTCGAGGCGATCGGCAATGCCGGCGTTGCAAAGCTAAAAGACGCGCAACAGAAGGCCGCGGCAACACGCGACGCGGCCAAGGCTGCTGCTGCAGCTCTGGCGGCCGAATCCGCCGTTCCGCAGCTTGGCAGCGAGACCTGGCGGCAGATGCTCATGTACGCGCGCGACTTCGCTAAGGAGGCGTACCCCACCCTCGAAGAGCCCCAGCTGGCAACCGCCGATACCTGTGTGCTGTGCCATCAGCCGCTCGATGGCCAAGCCCAAGCGCGCCTCGCTGCGTTTGACGCGTATGTCGAAGGCCGCGCCAATGCGGACGCCGAGGCCGCCAAAAAGCTTTTCGCTGAGACCGCCAAAGCGATCCTCGCTCTCAAAGTTGCCAGCAGCCAGGACGTCAAGGCCAAGCTGGTCAATTTCGTGGAAGGGTCAACGCTCCGCCAGGCGATGGCGGACAGGCTTGAGCAGTTTTACACGGCGTGCCAGGAGCGCCATGACCTGGTCGTGGCAGCGATCAACGCTATCGACTACGCGCGTCTGGGTGGTCTCGCCGATCTCGATCGGTCGGTGGTTGATGAGCTGGTGGCAGAGGCCGCAGTCATCGCGAAAGAGATCGACAACCTGAACGCTGGCGCCGGATCAGGCCGCCAATCGTCAACAGCGTCAAAAGGAGCTCGACGAACTCGAAGCGCGGAAGAAATTCAGCGCCGATATCGAGACGTTTCGTGGCACGGCGCAACTCGCTCGACTTGCTGGTCAAGACCGAGGCCTGCTCGGCCGCCTGCGCCGTTGCGCAGATTACGACGCAGATCACGCGTATGCGCGCAAGGGTTCTGACCACGACCCTGCAAGACAGCCTTCGCAGACGAGATCGACGCGCTCGATCTCGGACATTTGCCGCTCAAGCTCTCCGATCGAGGCGAGGTGGGCAAAAGCAAAGTGCAGATTGGATTGGAAGCGCAGCAGAAGGTCGGCAAGAACAGCGATATCCTGAGCGAGGGCGAGAAACGGGCGCTCGCCCTGGCAGGCTTCCTCGCCGAGCTGAAGGAGGTCGGCGTCAGGCACGGCATCGTCGTCGACGATCCGGTGTCGTCACTCGATCATGCGCGGATGGAGGCGGTCGCGAAGCGGCTGGTGAAGGAAGCGTCCGCCGGCCGGCAAGTGATCATCTTCACGCACAACCTGTTCTTCCATTACGCCGTCTTGGAAGCGGCCAAAGACATGAAGGTGCCGCTGCGGCAAGAATGGATCGCCAAGCACGGCGACGGCCGTTTCGGCATTATCGACGACGGCCAGCAGCCGTGGATTTCAATGAGGTGACGAAAAGGCTGCCGATCATCGACGGCATACTGAAAGCAAAAAAGGCCAGCTATTCGGAATCCGATGAACGTGAGCGCTCGTTCGTGACCGGTGTCTACACCAAAATGCGCGAGACCTGGGAGCACACGATCGAGGAGATCTTGTTCGCTGGTGTGGTCGAACGCTTCCGCCCGAATGTTGCAACCATGCAATTGCGGGCCGCCCACATCGAAAAGGCAGATTACGAGGCGGTGTATGCCGGCATGACCCGATGTTCGAAGTACTCCGGTCACGATCAAGCCGCGGGTGTTCCGGCCGATCTGCCCAAATTTGCCGACATCGAGTTCCGATTTCAACAAACTCAACTCATACGTCACGACCGCAAATGCCCGGCGAAAGAAGCTTGACGAGGAAGGCCGCAATGCTGAAAAGCGGCCGATTACTGCCGAATCTTTAAACCGCAGATCACTGTCCTTCAGGCGGAATCCGATCGCCGCAGATGCCGCAACCCTTGTGGGCTTCTGCTCGTGGGATAACCCTTGTTTGTCCGCAGTTCGGGCAAATCGACGCCTTCATGCCGACAGGACAAAAATCGGTTCCGGCTTTCTGACAGGCGGCCAGCCTTTATGGGTGCCAGGGAAGTAGCGGACTGCCATTGCCCTTCGTCGTTTTTGCGGACGGAATAACCGTTGTCCCGCAGCGTGTCCCTGTTCGCGTGCCAGATTGGCCAGAAGCCCGGTTTGACGGGTCCCCACTTCGCGTGGCGCGGCGCCCATCTCGGCTTCGACATCACGCCTCCTCCTGAACGAGATCGGTGCGATCATGAGCTGTTAAGCGGATTTCAGTGCTTAGGCAGCAGTCCCGCGGCGCTCGCATCGTAGCATTATCGTTTCTCTTTGGTCTGCCGCACGCCCGCGGCCTAGAAGTCGGTCAAACGCTTCGTGCGACACTTCCGATAGTCAATAACTCAAGTTTCAAGTTGGCCTAAAGCTAGGAAAGATACGAAAGGGCTGAATTAACGAAAGCTGCCGGTAAAATGCCTCTTCGAAGGTAAGTGGCGTTAGCGGTGATTGAATAGATCGCTTCGAGGAAGGAGCTGATATCGGCCGCTGACCGACATGTTACGTAATCTCTCGTTGGCGAATAGCAGCCTCGGGAAAGCGCACGCCAGCCAACGGGCCGACCTTACAGTTACGGCGGGCGTTTGGTGAGCCTGCTGTTAGATTTGTGTTGTTTTTAGAAAAGGGATGGCGGATGTGCCGCGCGGCCTATCATTGCCCATGAGATCGGCTTCGATCAAACGAAGCTCTGCTTGAGATACTGGCCAGCCAAGCTCGCTCGTCAGCGTTTTATCTCGCCTACGAAGGTCAAGGCTCGCTACCTTTGAATTCTGCAATCGCTCGCGCGCAATTTCATCGGCCGGTGCTCACCACCTCCATCGCGGCGCGAAGGTCGTCGGTCGGGACATAATGACGCCACGGTCATCAAGTTCGAATACTCGTCCATTTGCTTCAAGTAGAGTTCGCCGCTCGCCATTCGTACAGCACCTCAATGGCTTTCTGACGTGTCGCCGTCAGCTGCGGTGAGGCCAGGGTACCCGCTCTTCAAGCACTTTGAGTGGGATGCGTCGCAGTTTTCATCCGGTAACAACATAGAAGCGAAATTTCATTGGGAGGGCTGCCTGGTCTGGAAGAAGTCTTGCTGCTTTTCCCACTCGATCGGAAACGGCTTCAGAAGCTTTGCCAGATCTATGCCGTCGGGCAATTGTCCGGAGAGAATAGTCTCGGTGATCTTGGGAGATAAAAGCGTCAGGCGCAGCACGCGGCATA